>OY969703.1:0-2739614 GCA_963702075.1 uncultured Actinomycetes bacterium
CCTTATGCGTGCTATGCAGGCAAAAGGAACAGCTAACGTCGCCGTCGGCGGCGCTCACCCGGCCTTGACCCCGCTCTTCGACTCGATCGTCTCCAGCATCTCGTTCCATGACTTGTTGAAGCTCTCTTTGCCCTCCTCCTGGAGGCGGGTCGCCAGAGCGGCGACGTCGATGCCGGCGTCGTCGAACTCGGCCAGCACCTGCTCGGCGTTGCCGCCGTCGCTGGGGAGAAGGTCGGTCACCTGGCCGTGGTCGGCGAAGGCCTTCAGCGTCGGCTCGGGCATCGTGTTGACCGTGAACGGGGAGGCGAAGGCCTCGATGTAGAGGGTGTCGGAGGCGTCGGGGTCCTTGGTCCCGGTGCTCGCCCAGAGCAGCCGCTGCGGCCGCGCGCCCTCGTTCATCAGGCGGCGCATCCGGTCGGACTCCAGCAGCTGGTTGTAGGCGCGGTAGGCGCGGCCGCCGATCGCGATCCCGAGCCGGTTGACGAGCTGCCCGGGGACGTCCTTGGCGACGGCGACGTCCCAGCGGCTCATGAAGATCGAGGCGACGGAGGCGACGTTCGGGTCGAGCCCCGCCTCGATCCGTCGCTCGATCCCGCGCATGTAGGCGTCGGCGGCACCGAGGTACTGCTTGTCGTCGAAGAGCAGGGTGACGTTGATCGGGATGCCGGCGAAGATCGACTCCTCGATCGCCTCGCGTCCCGCCTGCGTGCCGGGGATCTTGATGTAGAGGTTCTCGCGCTCGCCCTTGGCGTGGAGCGCCTTTGCCTCCTCGATCGTCGCCGCCGAGTCGTCGGCGATCAGCGGCGAGACCTCGAGCGAGCAATAACCATCGACTCGGGACGTGCGGCGGTGGACGTCGGCGAAGAGGTCGCAGGCGTCGCGCAGGTCGGCCAGGGCCAGCTCGAAGAAGATCTTCTCGGTCTCGGTAGCGCCGACGCCCTCGCCGGCGGCGGCCTTCGGCGCCTCCTCGGCGATCTGCTCGTCGTAGGCGTCGCCGGCGCCGATCGCCTTGTCGAAGATCGACGGGTTCGAGGTCAGACCGGTGACCGAGAGGTCGCGGATGTAGCCCTCGAGGACCCCGTCGCGGAGCATCGGGCGGGTGATGTTGTCGAGCCAGAGGCTCTGGCCCAGTTCGTGCAGACGCTCGGTGGGTTTCATGCGGAGGACCCTCCTCAGATGGTTGGGTTCGCGGCGGTGCGCTCGGCGACTTCGCGAGCCACCGTGACGACGTTGTCGACGGTGAAGCCGAACTCGGCCTCGACGTCCGCAAACGGCGCCGACTGTCCAAAGGTACTCATACCCATGATCGCGCCCTCCCTACCGACGTAGCGCTCCCAACCGAGGGTCGAACCCTCCTCGATCGAGACCCGGGCGGCGATCTCCGGCGGCAGCACCTCGTCGCGGTAGGACTGGTCCTGCTTCTCGAAGATCTCCCAGCAGGGAAGGCTGACGACGCGGCTGCGGATCTCGTCCTTCAGCTGCTCGTGGGCGCCGAGCGCGAGCTGAACCTCGCTGCCGGTGGCGATCAGGATCAGCTCCGGCTCGCCGTCCTCGGGGTCGGCGAGGACGTAGCCGCCGCGCTGGGCGCCCGCCGCCGAGGCGTACTTAGAGCGGTCGAAGACCGGCACCGTCTGGCGGGTCATCACCATCGCGACCGGGCAGTGGGTGCGGTTGAGGGCGATCTTCCAGGCCTCGGTCACCTCGTTGGCGTCGGCGGGGCGGATCACGTCGAGGTGGGGCATCGCCCGCAGACCGGCGAGCTGCTCGATCGGCTGATGGGTTGGGCCGTCCTCGCCAAGGCCGATCGAGTCGTGGGTGAAGAGGTGGACGACCGGCAGCTCCATCAGCGCCGAGAGGCGGATCCCGGCCTTGCCGTAATCGGAGAAGGTGAGGTAGGTCGACCAGAGCGGCCGCAGCTTCGCCGTCGACATCCCGTTGCAGGCCGCGGCGGCGCCGTGTTCGCGGATCCCGAAGTGGACCTGGCGGCCGTCGTAGCTGCCCGGCTCGTACTGGTCGGAGTCGCTGAGCCGGACCGAGGTCGAGTCGGTGAGGTCGCAGGAGCCGGCGATCAGCCACGGCACCCGCTCGGCGATCGCGTTCTGGACCTTGTTCGAAGCCTTGCGGGTCGCGAGCCCCTTCTCTTCGTCGGCCTCGAAGGTCGGCAAGTCAGCGTCCCAGCCGTCGGGCAGGCCGCGGTGCTGCATCAGCTCCAGCTCGCCCGCCAGCTCGGGCTTGTCCTGCTTGTAGCTCTCGAAGGTCTCGACCCAGGCGTTGTGCAGCTCGGCGCCACGCTTGCCGATCACCTCGTCGAAGCGCTCGCGGACGCCGTCGGGGACGAGGAACTTGGCGTCCTTCGGCCAGCCGTAGGCCTCCTTGGTCAGTTCGATCTCCTCTTCGCCGAGCGGTTCGCCGTGGGCGGACTCGGTGTCCTGCTTGTTCGGCGAGCCCCAGCCGATGTGGCTGTCGACGACGATCAAGGTCGGGCGACCGGTCTCGGCCTTGAACTCCTCGAAGGCTCGCCCGAGAAGTTGGGCGTCGTTGGCGTCGCCGACCCGCAGCACGTTCCAGCCGTAGCCCTCGAAGCGGCTGAGGACGTCGTCGCTGAAGGCCAGCGCCGTGTCGCCGTCGATCGAGATGTGGTTGTTGTCGAAGAGCCAGCAGAGGTTGTCGAGTTTGAGGTGCCCGGCGAGAGAGGCGGCTTCGTGGGAGATGCCCTCCTGCAGGCAGCCGTCGCCGGCGATCGCGTAGGTGTCGAAGTCGAAGATCTCGGTGCCGTACCGCGCCCCGAGCCATTTCGAGGCCATCGCCATCCCGACCGAGGTGCCGACGCCCTGGCCGAGCGGCCCGGTCGTGGTCTCGACGCCGGTGGTCCAGCGGTACTCGGGGTGGCCGGGCGTGCGCGAGTGCAGCTGGCGGAAGTTTTCGATCTCCTCGAGGCCGCAGGCGGGTTCATCGGTGACGTTGTAGTCCTCGTCGACCTTGCGGACGCCGGTGAGGAAGAGCATCGAGTACAGGAGCATCGAGGCGTGGCCGGCCGAGAGCACGAAGCGATCGCGGTTCGGCCAGATCGGGTTCGCCGGGTCGTAGCGCAGGTGGTTCTGCCAGAGCTCGTAGGCGACGGGAGCCATCGACATCGGCGTCCCCGGGTGGCCTGAGTTCGCCTTCTGGACGGCGTCCATCGAGAGGGTGCGGATGGTGTTGATTGCGAGCTGATCGATGTCCTGAGTCATGAGGCCCGATCCTAGATGTTTGGCGCCGCCGCCCTCAGCGCCGCTGTCAGGGCTCGATCCGGGTGACGGTGCCGTCTCCGTTATTTGCGACCCAAACCGCGTCGCCGCCCACGGCGACGGCGCCTGGTTCGGGGCCGACCTGGATCGGGTCGCCTTCGACTTCGCCCGAGTCGAGGTCGATCTTGGTGACGGTGTCGTCGGCGGCGTTGGCGACCCAGATGGCGCTGGTCCCGGCGTCGATTCCGCCCGGCTTGCTGCCCACCGTGACCTGAGCCCGCACTTCGCGCAGCGAGGGGTCGATCTCCGTCACCGTGCCCCCGGGAGGATTGGTGACCCAGACGGCGCCCTGGGCGATGGTGATGCCGGCGGGGCGGGGGCCTGCCAGGATCGGATCTCCCGGTTCGAGCGTGCCGAGGTCGATCCGGCGCACGCTCGCGGTCGAGGAGCTCGAAGCCCAGAGGCCGCCCGCGCCCACCGCCAGCCGCAGCGGCGCCGCCGCCGGGGGCAGCCGGGTGCGGATGCGGCGGCCGCTTTCCGCGTTGACAACGGCGATGCCGCTGCCGTCTTCGTCGGCGACCCAGACGCGCCGCGGATCGGCGCTGAGGGCGATCGGCCCGGGAGCGCCGGGGATCGGGATCGCCTGCCTCTGCCGCAGGGTCTTCGAGTCGAGGCGCAAGAGCTCGTGTCGGCGCGGGTCGGTCACCCAGAGCCACTTGCTGCCGATCGCGACGCCGGAGATGCCACGGCGGAGGGTGACCTGCCGGAGCTGATCCCCGCTCGCGGGGTCGAGCCGGGTCACGGTGCCGTCCCGCTCGCTCGTCACCCAGGCGCCCTGACCGTCGGCGGTGATCCGCAGCGGCGGGGTGCCGACCGCGATCGGCGCCGAGACGCTCGGGCCGTCGCTGCCGAGCAGGAGGAAGAGGACGGCCGCGGCGATCGCAATCGCGATCACCCCGAAGCCGCTGCAGATCCAGAGCGCCGCCCGTCTCCCCCTCAGGCCAAACCAACCTTGGGAGGCGTTGGGCACGGTGGTCCGCTCGCTGCGGTCGTGGGAGAGGACGGCGGTTGGCCGCAACTCGGAGCCCACGCCGGCGCGGGCGGCGGCGATCAGCTCGTCGGCGCTGCGGTAGCGGTCGAGCGGGTCTTTGGCGGTTGCTCGGCGGATCGCCTCCTCCACCCCCTGCGGCAGCTCCGGCTCGGTGTCGGCTTCGGCCCGCACGAAAGGAGCGACGCCGGTCAGCGCCTCGTAGAGGACGCAGCCGAGCGAGTAGACGTCGGCGGCGGGGCCGATCGAGTCGCCGCGCCACTGCTCCGGCGACATGTAGTGAGCGGTGCCGACGACCGAGGCGCTGCCGGATTCGCTGTCGTCGAAGACCTTGGCGAGGCCGAAGTCCGAGAGGTAGGCGTGGTCGCCTTCGACGAGGATGTTGTGGGGCTTGACGTCGCGGTGGACGATCCCGGCGGCGTGGGCGGCGTCGAGGGCGTCGGCGACCTGGCCGAGGAGGTCGAGTGCGCGGGCGGGCGGCAGCTGCCCCTCGCGGTCGATCAGCCCCTTCAGGTCGCCGCCTTTGATCAGACGCATCGCCACGATCAACTCGCCGTTTACCTCGCGCGAGTCGTAGATCGGGACGACTGCGGGGTGGTCGAGCCGGGCGGCGAGGCGGGACTCGCGGAGGAAGCGCTCGCGGAAGCCGTCGCGGTCGGCAAGCTCGCGGGCGATCACCTTCAGGGCAACGGGCCGTTCGAGGCCCAGGTGGGTGGCGCGGTAGACGACGCCCATGCCGCCGCGCGCGATCAGCCCCTCGATGCGGTAGCCGGCGACCTCGGTTCCGATTGAGAAGTCCCCCACCCCGCGGTTATATCGCTGGACAAGGCGCTGGCGAGAGGCGCTCCCCACGCGAACCGTGGGAAGCGCCTCTCGAACCGGGCCGTTGCCGTGCTGCCGGCGGGACCTCTCCGAGCAGGACCCTCCTCGTTTGAGCTGGTGGTCCTACCGGTGGGGGACCGGCTGCCAGGCGACGATCGGGCCGATCGCGGTGGTCACTTCGCCGCTCGAGTAGCCGACTACTTCGGCGTAGCTGCGACGACCGGTGCTGACGTCGATCACCGAGAGCGACTGTTCCCCCTCGGGGGTTTCGGTGAAGGTCGCGACCTGCTTGCCGTCGGAGGAGAAGACGCTGTTGACGTGGGCGTTGTCCGGCAGGTCGGAGAGCTTGCGGCCCTTGCCGCCGAGCTGCTTGACCCAGAGGCCCTGGTCGCGGCGGAAGAGGATCGTGCGGCCGTTGCCGGTCACGTCCTCGACGTAGGCCGAGCCTGCACCGGCGATCACCTTTTTGGCGTGTTTGCCGTCGATGCCCATCTTGTAGACGTCGGCGTAGGCGCTCGGGCCTTCGCCGTTCTCGCCGCGGCTGTAGACGATGGTCGTGTTGAGCACGTTGGGGGCGTACTCGTCGATGCCGGCGGTCTTGGTCAGGCGCCGCATCTTCGCGCCGCTGGGGCGGACGGTGTAGATGTCGTCGTTGGAGCCGCCGCCCGCCGCCGAGGTGCGGACGAAGGCGATCGTGCGGCCGTCGGGCGAGAACGAGGCTTCGTGCTCGTCACCTTCGGAAGCGGCGATCGCGTGCGGGGTGCCGCCGCTGACGCTGACCGTGAAGAGGTCGTTGGGGGCGTCGGCGGCGGTCTGCCGCTGGAAGACGACGAAGCGGGCGTTCGGCGAGATCAGGGGCCGCGAGTCCAGCTCGGCGCCGCTGGTCAACCGTTTCTCCCCGGAGCCGTCGGCCCGGATCGCGAAGACGTCCCCTTCGCGGACGAAGGCGATCGTGTGCCCGTCGGCCGAGAATGACGGTTCCGTATCGGCAGGGTTTTCGGTCAGCTGGTTGAGATGCCGGTCTTTGACCGCGAACAGCCCGCCTTCCGGCGCTTTGGGCGGCAGGACTTTTTCGCCTTCTTTGTAGATGCGGTGGTCTTCGGTGACCTTCGAGAAGACGATCGCCCCGCCGGCGGCAGAGGCACTCGCAGGAATGGCCAGTGCGAGGAGGGCGACGAAGACGGTGATGAGGCTTCTTTTGAACATCGGATGCTCCTTTCCGAGCGATCAGTGTTTGCGTACACCGATGCTCGGGGTCGGAGGCGTGCCGCCCAATGACAGTCGCGCCACCCACCGGGCCACGTTTGGCCCGGTCCGAGTCAGCCGCGAGTCTGTGAAAACCGTTGCTGTACGCCGGTTTTCACAGACTCGATGAAGAGATCCCTCAGCGGGGGCGGTCGAGGCCTAGTTCGATTACGCGGGCGGCGATTTGGCGGGGGCGGTCGCGGCCGCTGTCGCCGGGGACGTCGAGTTTGGTTGCGAGGGCGTCGAGGCGGCGTTGGGCGGTGCGCTCGCTGACGTGGAGCTCGGTGGCGATCTCGGCGCGGGTGGCGGGACGGCCGGCGAAGGCGCCCTCGGTGCGGTAGGGAGCGACGAGGGCGGCGGCGGTCGCCCGCTCCTCCTCGTTCAGCGCCACCGCGGGCTCGGAGGCGGCGACGGTCGCGCCGACCGGGGTGATGTCGCCGGTCTTCACTTCCAGGCGATGGCCGCCGACGATCAGCGTGTCGCCGTCGCGCAGGCGCCGCGGCCGGTCCAGCGGCTCGCCGTTCAGCGCCGTGCCGTTGCGGCTGTCGAGGTCGGTCGCCATCAGCACCTCGCCCTTCCGTTCGATCTCCAGGTGGTTCCAGGAGACCGCCTCGTCCTCGAGCACAACGTCGGCCTCAGGCGAACGCCCAACCACGGTCCGCTCCCCACTCAGCGCAACCGAGTGCGGTGCTTTGCCACTCGCCGAAATCCAAAGCCTGGGATCCATCGCGTGCGAGCTTAAAACGAGGAACGGACCGGCCCCTCCCGCGGGTGGCGACGATGCCGAGGACTCTCCCGATAGGGAGAGCCCGGTATCGGAGACAGGACCCGCGGGCCGGGCGGCTAGTACCTGTAGTGGTCCGGCTTGAAGGGGCCCTCGACCGGGACGCCCAGGTACGAGGACTGCTCGGGGGTGAGCTCGGTCAGCTCGACGCCCAGCGCCGCCAGGTGCAGGCGGGCGACCTTCTCGTCCAGGTGCTTGGGCAGGACGTAGACGGCCGGCTCACCGGCGTATTTGTCCTCGCGTTTGCCGAAGAGCTCGATCTGGGCGATCACCTGGTTGGTGAAGGAGTTCGACATCACGAAGCTCGGGTGGCCGGTCGCGTTGCCGAGGTTCAGCAGCCGTCCTTCGGAGAGGACGATGATCGCGTTGCCGCCGGGGAACTTCCACTCGTCGACCTGCGGCTTGATGTTGATCCGCTCGGCGTCGGACTCTTCCAGCGAGGCCATTTCGATCTCGTTGTCGAAGTGGCCGATGTTGCCGACGATCGCGTTGTGCTTCATCCGCTTCATGTGCTCGAGGGTGATGATGTCCTTGTTGCCGGTGGCGGTGACGAAGATGTCGGCGCTCTCGACGACTTCGTCGAGCTTGCGCACCTCGTAGCCCTCCATCGCCGCCTGCAGCGCGCAGATCGGGTCGATCTCGGTGACGATCACCCGGGCGCCCTGGCCGCGCAGCGAGTCCGCGCAGCCCTTGCCGACGTCGCCGTAGCCGCAGATGACCGCGACCTTGCCGCCGATCATCACGTCGGTGCCGCGGTTGATCCCGTCGACCAGCGAGTGACGGCAGCCGTAGAGGTTGTCGAACTTCGACTTGGTGACCGAGTCGTTGACGTTGATCGCCGGGAAGAGGAGGTCGCCGGTCTCGGCCAGCTGGTAGAGCCGATGGACGCCGGTCGTCGTCTCCTCGGTGACGCCCTTGATGTTGGCGGCGATCTTGGTCCAGCGCTGCGAGTCCTCGGCGAGCGAGCGCTGCAACGTCTGCAGGACGATCTTGAACTCCTCCGATTCAGCCGAATCGGGGTCCGGCACGGAGCCGGCCTTCTCGAACTCGACCCCCTTGTGGACGAGCAGCGTCGCGTCGCCGCCGTCGTCGAGGATCATGTTCGGACCCTCGCCGTCGGGCCAGTTCAGCGCCTGCTCGGTGCACCACCAGTACTCCTCCAGGGTCTCGCCTTTCCAGGCGTAGACGGGGACGCCGGCGGCGGCGATCGCGGCGGCGGCGTGGTCCTGGGTGCTGAAGATGTTGCAGCTGGCCCAGCGGACCTCGGCGCCGAGGGCGACCAGGGTCTCGATCAGAACCGCGGTCTGGATCGTCATATGGAGCGAGCCGGTGATCCGCGCGCCCTTGAGGGGCTGCGCCGCCCCGTACTCCTCGCGCGTCTGCATCAGGCCGGGCATCTCAACCTCGGCGAGGGAGATCTCCTTGCGGCCGAAATCGGCGAGGCCGAGGTCGGCCACTTTGTAGTCCTGAGTTGCGGAAACGGAGGCGGTAGAAGTCATCGGAGCAATGTAGCGTGCCGCTCGTGAACACGCCTGACGACGAGAAGCGCCTCGCCGCCGAGGCCGCAGCCGAGCTGGTCGGGAGCGGGATGACGGTCGGATTGGGAACCGGTTCCACCGTTGCCCACCTGCTGCCGGCGCTCGCCCGCCGCGGCCTCGCCGACATTCGCTGCGTCGCCACCTCGGTCGCGACCGAAGAACAGGCGCGCGAGCTGGGGGTTCCGGTCGAGGAGTTCGACCGCCTGCAGCGGCTCGACATCGCGATCGACGGCACCGACGAGGTGACGCCCGACGGCTGGCTGATCAAGGGCGGCGGCGGCGCCCACCTGCGCGAGAAGATCGTCGCCGCGGCGGCCACGCGCTTCGTCGTCATCTGCGACTCGAGCAAGCCGGTCGCCTCGCTGCGCGGCCCGGTGCCGCTGGAGCTGTTCGGCTTCGGCGCCGCCTCGACCCTGGAGCGACTCGGCGGCGACGTCGAACTCCGCGACGTTCCCCCCTCCCCCGACGGCGGCCTGATCGCCGACTACCGCGGCCCCGGACTGGACGACCCAGGGGCGCTGGCGGCGCGGCTGGAGTCCGATCCCGGCGTCGCCGCACATGGCCTCTTTCCCCCGGCTATGGTGAGCGAGGTTTTCGTGGCAAAGGGAGAAGTCGTGGACCGCACCAGTTTCAGCTGACCCAAAAGGAGACCTCTGCATGACCGACTTCAGCGGATTGGCGATCGCCGGCCGAGTCGCCACCCCGGATGACGCGGACTGGGACCAGGCGCGCCAAGCCTGGAACCTCGCCGCCGACCTGCGCCCGGAGGCGGTCGCCTTCGTCGAGAGCGCCGATGACGTTGCGGCCACGGTTCGCTTCGCCGCCGAGAACGGCCTGCGGGTGGCGGGACAGGGCACCGGCCACGGCGCCGTGGCCCTGCGCTCGCTCGAGGATGCGATCCTGATCAAGACCGAGCGGATGCGCGGCATCGAGATCGATGCCGAGGCCCAGACCGCACGGGTCGAAGCGGGGACCCTGGTGCTCGAGCTGAGCGAAGCCGCCGGTGCCCACGGGCTCAGCGGCCTACCCGGCTCTTCCCCCGACGTCGGCGTCGTCGGCTACCACCTCGGCGGCGGGCTCAGCTGGCTCGGCCGCCGCTACGGCTTCGCCTGCAACCGCGTGCGGGCGATCGAGCTGGTCACCGCCGACGGCGAGCAGCGGACGATCGACGCCGAGAACGACCCCGACCTGTTCTGGGCGCTGCGGGGTGGCGGCGGGGATTACGCGGTCGTCACCGCGCTGCACCTCAACCTGGTTGCGGTCGAGACCGCCTACGCCGGCGTCCTGATCTTCCCGGCCGAGGTCGGCGCCGAGGCCGTTCGCCGCTACCGCGACTGGGCGGAAGGCGTCTCCGACGACGTCACCTCCGTGGTTCGGTTCATCACCCCGCCCCCCATTCCCGACGTCCCCGAGCCGCTGCGGGGTACGCCGCTGCTGACGATCGACGCCGCCTGCATCGGCGACAAGGAGGCGGGCGAAGCGACGATCGCACCGCTGCGGGAGATCGGCGAGCCGATCATGGACACCTTCGACCAGATTCCCGCCGCCGCCCTCTGCCGGATCCACATGGACCCGGAGACCCCGGTGCCCGGCCTCGGCCATCACCGCGTCCTGCGCGAGCTGCCCGACGAGGCGATCGACGCCTTCGCCGGCCTCGCCGGCCCTGGTTCGAACTCGCCCCTGCTGCTGACCGAGATCCGCCACATGGGCGGAGCGCTGGGCCGGCGCGACCCCGACGGCGGCGCCCTCTCCCACCTCGACGTCAACTGGGTGATGTTCGGCATCGGCATGCCGATGACCCCCGAGCTAGGCGCAGCCATCGAGGGCCAACTGGACCGCTTCGACGATGCGATGGAGCCCTGGGCGGGCGACGGCGGCTACTTCAACTTCGCCGAGCGCCCCTGCGACTCCGACGAAATCCTCCCCCCCGAGGTCTGCTCACGCCTCGCCGAGGTGAAGCGCCACTGGGACCCCGACGGACGCATCCTCGGCAACCACGCGGTCTCGCTCGATCCGGCTGCATGAGCCAGATATGCAGGTGATTTGAGGGATAGTGGTATCTTTTACCCACTATGGCTTACGTCGTCGCGACCAAGCCGGGTCGGTTCGAGGTGCGAGAGTCGATCAGCACCCCCGACGGTCCACGTAGTCGAACGCTTGCGAGCTTTCGCGAGATGACTGCGGAGACCGTGGAGAAGGTCCAGGCGAAGGCAGAGAAACCGCTGACGGCCACCGAACTGACCCACTTGGCGCTGCGCGCGGGCGCCCCGATTCGTGGTTCGGAGTTGGACGCCGCAGCCGCCGAAACCCTGCGCCGGATCGCGAGTGGTGAGCAGCCAGACCCGAAGCTGAGACGCCTCCTGATGGATGCTCTCTCCAGCTATCCGGGCGCGCAATCGTCCGAGGCGAGGAGTTTCGTCTCTGACGCCGCTCGAGCAGCGAGCCAGTGGATCGGCGTCGGCGCAGAGGCTCGCGCCAACGCCCTGCGCGAACTCCTCGAACTGGCTGATGCCTTGCCGATCAGACTTCGCTCACAGGAGATCGGCTTCCCCCACCTCCGGTCGGTGTAGCGAATGGGCTCGGCTCAGACCGACTCTCCTAGTCGTCCTGAGAAATCCCCTTCGCTCCCAAACAAGGTGACGGCGATTCACCACGCCCTGGACAAGACCCGGATCCCCCATGCGATCGGTGGCGCCCTCGCCCTCGCCTATTACGCGGAGCCCCGGGCGACGATCGATGTCGACATCAACGTCTTCGTGCCGACGGATCGGTGGCCCGATATTTGCGAAGCACTCGCCCCGCTCGGCATCGACGTCGAAGTGGACGTCGAGAATCTGAACCGGGACGGGCAGGTCCGCCTCTGGTGGGACCGCAACCCGGTTGACCTCTTCTTTTCCTACGACCCTTTTCACGACGCGATGCGAAACAACGCGCGGAAGGTTCCATTCAACGACGAGACGATTCCGATCCTCTCGCCCGAGCACCTCGCAATCTGCAAGGCAATGTTCGACCGCCCTAAGGACTGGCTCGACATCGAGCAGATCCTCGTCGCCACCGACCCGCTCGACGTGGGGGAAATCGAAGACTGGTTGGAGCGGATGGTGGGTCGCAATAACCCTCGGATCAGGAAGCTGGCCGAGGTAAAGGCCGGCCTTTCACTGGATTAGCCGGCGGCTGCTTCGTCTGCAATCACAACCATCTGATCGTTGCGCACCCGGCCGGCGGGTATGGATTCGTCGCCGGCCAGGAGCTTCTGCAGCGCCTCGACCTTGTCGGGGCCGGTGACCAGCCAGACGATGCGGCGGGCGGCGTCGAGGGTTGGATAGGTGAGGGTCATGCGGCGGTGGTCCTGGTAGGAGGTCTCGGTCATCGCGACGCGGCGGTCGCTGACCTCGAGGACCGGGTCGCCGGGGACCAGGGAGGCGGTGTGGCCGTCGGGGCCGAGGCCGAGGTGGACGAGGTCGAAGGGGTCGGGGAGCTGGGCTTCGTAGTCGTGGGCGGCGGCCTCGAGATCGCGCTGGGTGACCGGCATCGGCCGCAGCGCCGCTTGGTGGTCCATCGAGAGGCCGAGGACCATGTGGGTGAGGTTGCGGGCCTCGTCGCCGGGCGCGGCGACGCGCTCGTCGACCTGGAAGAGCTCGGTGCGGTCCCAGGGCATCTCGTCGAGTTCGCCGAGGATCGCCAGCATCGCCCAGGGCGAGCGGCCGCCGCTCATCGCAAAGGCGAAGTGGTCGCGCTCGGCCGCGGCCTCCGCCCCGGCGGCGGCGATCAGCTCCGCCGCCCGCCGCGAGGCGGCCTTTTCGTCACCGGCCACCTCCAGCTCGATCGGCACGGGTCAGTCCTTCTTCTCGTCGTGACCGCCGAACTGCTTGCGCATCGCCGAGAGCACTTTGTCGCCGAAGTCGCCGAGGCCGCGCGAGTAGAACCGCTCGTGCAGGGCGGTGGTGAGGACCGGCGTCGGCACGCCCTCGTCGATCGCCGCGATCGCCGTCCAGCGACCCTCGCCGGAGTCGGAGACGCGGCCGGTGAACTCCTCCAGGTCGCCCGATTCCTGCAGCGCCGCCGCGGT
Organism: uncultured Actinomycetes bacterium; assembly: GCA_963702075.1. Taxonomy (GTDB): domain Bacteria; phylum Actinomycetota; class Thermoleophilia; order Solirubrobacterales; family 70-9; genus VAYN01. The sequence continues at coordinate 12,734 of OY969703.1, forward strand.
CAGGTCGAGCAGCCAGGAGCCGATCACGCTGCCGCGCCGCCAGACCTCCGCGACCTCGGGCAGGTCGAGGTCGTACTGGTAGTACTCGGGGTGGTCGAGCGGCGCCGTCTCGGCGTCGGCCTCGCGCTTGACCTTGCCGGCGTTGGCGTTCTTGAGGATGTTGAGACCCTCGGCGTAGGCGGCCATGACGCCGTACTCGATCCCGTTGTGGACCATCTTCACGAAGTGGCCGGCGCCGTTGGGGCCGCAGTGGAGGTAGCCGTTCTCCGAGGGCGAAGGTTTGCCGTCGCGCCCCGGCGTCCGCTCGGCCGACTCGACCCCCGGCGCCAGGCTGGCGAAAATCGGGTCGAGCCGCTCGACCGCCCGGTCGGGGCCGCCGATCATCAGGCAGTAGCCGCGCTCGAGGCCGAAGACGCCGCCGCTGGTGCCGCAGTCGACGTAGTCGATCCCCTGCTCACCGACCTTTTCGGCCCGGCGGATGTCGTCGCGGTAGTAGGAGTTGCCGCCGTCGACGATCGCGTCGCCGGACTCCAGCACCGCGGCGACCGCGTCGACGGTCTGCTCGGTGATCTCTCCCGCCGGAACCATGACCCAGACCGAGCGCGGCCCGCTCAGCTTCGAGGCCATCTCCTCCAGCGAGGAGGCACCCTCGGCGCCCTCCCCCGCCAACTGCGAGACCGCATCGGGGTTGACGTCGTAGGCGACGATCTTGTGGCCGTCGCGCATCAGGCGCCGCGCCATGTTGGCTCCCATTCGGCCGAGGCCGACGATTCCAAGTTCCATGAGTCCTCCGCGGTTGGGGTGGTGGAGCGACGCTGCGGAGCCATCGTACTTTCAGCGGGTAGCCTGCTGCCGATGGGCAACACCGCCAAGCGCTCCGACCAGGCCGCCGACGTCCTCGTGATCTTCGGGATCAGCGGCGACCTGGCGAAGAAAATGACCTTCCGGGCGCTCTACCGGCTGGAGGCGGCGGGCAAGCTCGACGTCCCGATCGTCGGCGTCGCGATCGACGACTGGGACGACGAGAAGCTGCGCCAGCACGCCCACGAATCGGTCGGCAACACCGTCGGCAGCCCCGACGAGGACGTCTTCGACCGCCTTGCCAAGCGCCTCTCCTATATCCAGGGCGATTACGGCGAGGCGGCGACCTTCGAGCGCGTCGGCAAGGCGCTCGGCAAGGCGAAGCGGCCGGTCTTCTACCTGGAGATCCCGCCGTCGCTCTTCGCCACCGTCGTCCAAGGCCTCGGCAAGGCCGGCCTGATCGAGAACGCCCACGTCGTGATCGAGAAGCCGTTCGGGCACGACCTCGAATCGGCCCGCGAACTGAACGCCGAACTGGCCGAGGTGCTGCGCGAGGAGCAGATCCTCCGCATCGACCATTACCTCGGCAAGGAGCCGGTGATGGACATCACCTACCTGCGCTTCGCCAACACGCTGCTGGAGCCGGTCTGGAACCGCGAGCACGTCAGCCACGTGCAGATGACGATCGCCGAGGACTTCGGAGTCGAGGACCGCGGCCGCTTCTACGACGCGGTCGGGGCGATGCGCGACGTGATCCAGAACCACGCCCTGCAGGTGCTCGGCGTCATCGGCATGGAGCCGCCGACCGGCAACCACCCCGACAGCGTCCGCGACAAGAAGCTCGAGTTCTTCAAGGCGATGTGCGCGGCGGACCCGAATCGCTACGTGCGCGGCCAGTACGAGGGCTACCTCGACGTCGAGGGGGTGAAGGCGAAGTCGAAGACGGAGACCTTCGCCGCGATCCAGCTCGAGGTTGACAACTGGCGTTGGGCCGGCGTCCCCTTCTTCGTCCGCGCCGGCAAGTACCTGCCGGAGAAGGTGAGCGAAGTCTCGGTCTTCTTCAAGCGACCGCCGCGGCTGGGGATCGGTCACGGCAAGACGCCGGAACCGAACCAGCTGACGATCCGGATCGAGCCGAAGGCCGGCGCCCGCATCCGCCTCTACGCGAAGAAAGCCGCCGAAGATGCCTTCCAGCCGGCTGACCTCGAGGTCCTGTTCGAGCGAGCGCCCGGCGAAGACCCCGAGCCCTACGAGCGCCTGCTCGGCGACGCGATCGCCGGCCAGCACCAGCTCTTCACCCGCCAGAGCTCGATCGAAGAGACCTGGCGGGTGGTCCAGCCGCTGCTCGACGAGCCGGGGCCGGTCCACCCCTACGAGCAGGGAACCTGGGGGCCGAAGCAGGCCGCCGAACTCCTCCGCGGCACCGGACAATGGTCACAACCGTGGCTTCCGTCCGACTGATTCCCTAGTGGCGTGCTAGGTTTTCGGGGCTCCTAATTAGGGCAACCTAATTGCTCACGAGTTCCACGAGGAGAACCAACCCGAATGATCCCGACTTTCGTCATCACCCTGCGAGAGGGCGTAGAGGCCTCGCTGATCATCGGCATCATCGCCGCCTTCCTGGTTAAGGAGGGCCGCCGCGACGCGATGCGGCAGATGTGGATCGGGATCGGGATCGCGCTCGCACTCTGCATCGGCGTCGCCGTCCTGCTCGAAGTCGTCGGCCAGCAGCTGCCGCAGAAGCAGCAGGAGGGCCTAGAGACGGTGGTCGGGCTGATCGCGGTCAGCGCCGTCACCTACATGATCGTCTGGATGCGGCGCCATGCCCGCGGGATCAAAGCCCAGCTCGAAGGCGAGGCCGCCTCGGCGCTGGCGACCGGCTCGACCCTGGCGCTGGTCGGGATGGCCTTCCTCGCGGTCCTGCGCGAGGGCTTCGAGACCTCGGTCTTCCTCCTTGCCGCCTTCCAGGACTCCACCGACACCACCGCCGCCGGCGCCGGCGCGATCCTCGGGCTGGTCGCTGCGATCGCGATCGGACTCGGCCTCTACCGCGGCGGCGTGCGGATCAACCTCACCCGCTTCTTCCGCATCACCGGCCTCGTCCTCGTCTTCGTCGCCGCCGGCCTGCTCGCTTCCGCCGCCCACACCGCTCACGAGGCGGGCTGGATCAACGGCCTGCAGGGCCAAGCGATCGACCTCAGTTGGCTGGTCCAGCCGGGCACCGTCTCCGGCTCGCTGCTGACCGGGATGCTCGGCCTGCAACCGATGCCGACGGTGATCGAAGCAATTCTCTACCTCGCCTACGCGATCCCGGTTGCCGCCTACGTGCTCTGGCCGCAAGGGATGCGCGTGCGCCCGCGCCGCGACCGCGTCCGCGCCGGCAGCCGCATCGGCGCGGCCGAGCCCGCCGCTTAGGCCCTCCGGCTGCTTCTACGTTCGCTCTCGTCATGAGCCCGATAACCCGTCGCCGCCTGCTGGCTTCCGCTGGGGCGGGCGCCGCCGGGCTCGGGCTGGGCGGAGCAGGCGGCTACCTGCTCGGCCAGGAGAACGCCAAAGCCGGCGCCGAGGGCAGCGGCAGCGTCCCTTTCCACGGCGAGCATCAGGCGGGGATCGACACCCCCGCGCAGGATCGTCTTCACTTCGCCGCCTTCGACCTGCTGAGCGAGGACCCGGGCGAGCTGCGCGAGCTGCTGCGCGAGTGGACGCTCGCCGCTGCCGAAATGACCGCGGGCGAGATGGTCGGCGACGTCAACGACGTGCCGCTGGCGCCGCCCGACGACACCGGCGAGACCGTCGGCCTCCTCCCCTCCAGCCTCACCGTCACCTTCGGCTTCGGCCCGAACCTGTTCGAGAAGCCGGGCCTGGGACTGGCCGGCAAGCGGCCGGCGGCGCTGCAGCCGCTGCCGCCGCTTCCCGGCGACGAGCTGGACCCGGCCGAAAGCGGCGGCGACATCTGCGTCCAGGCTTGCTCCGACGATCCCCAGGTCGCCTTCCACGCGATCCGCAACCTGGCCCGGATCGGCCGCGGCACGGTGGCGATGCGCTGGTCGCAGCTCGGCTTCGGCCGCACCGCGACCACCAGCCGCAGCCAGGACACGCCGCGCAACCTGATGGGGATGAAGGACGGCACCGCCAACATCAAGGCCGAGGACGCCGAGGCGATGGAGCGCTTCGTCTGGGTCGGCGGCGAGGGCCCGGCCTGGATGCGCGGCGGCAGCTACATGGTCACGCGCCGGATCCGGATGCTGCTCGAGGTCTGGGACCGGGCCTCGCTTCAAGACCAGGAGCGGACGATCGGCCGCCACAAGTACAGCGGCGCCCCGCTCGGCGGCAACGACGAGTTCGAGCCGCTCCCACTCGACGCGCAGCGGGGCGGGCACCCGGTGATCCCGGTCGACTCGCACGTCCGCCTGGCCTCGGCGAGGGAAAACGACACTGCCCGGATCCTTCGCCGCGGTTACTCGTTCACCGACGGCGTCGACGAGAGCCTAGGCGAGCTCGAAGCCGGCCTCTTCTTCATCTGCTTCCAGCGTGACCCGGCCAAGCAGTTCATCCCGATCCAGCAGCGGCTCGGTCAACTTGACGCGCTGAACGAGTACATCAAGCACGTGGGCAGCGCCCTCTTCGCGGTCCCACCCGGCGCCAAGCCGGGCGGCTACGTCGGCGAAGGCTTTATCTAGGCATTCCGACCGGATCAGTCGGTTTTTGTTAGGGTCACCTAACTATGAATCTAAAGACGCTTTGCGCTGGAGCAGCGCTCCTACTTGCCCTGGTCGCCACCGCCTGCGGATCGAGCGAAGACGCTCCAGCCGGAGCCAAGAAGCTCAGCTTCGAACTGACCGACGAAGGCTGTCTCCCCCACTCGGTCTCCGCCCCGGCCGGCCCGATCACCTTCGAAGCCGAAAACACCGGCACCACCAAGGTCACCGAGATCGAGGTGATGGAAGGCGACACGATTCTCGGCGAGAAGGAGAACCTCGCCGACGGCTTGAGCGGCAGCTTCTCGCTGACCCTCGACGCCGGCAAGTACACGGTCTACTGCCCGGGCGGGGATGTCGAGAAGGGCGCCCTGACGGTGAGCGGCAAGCTGAAGGCGAAGGGGAGCGCCGAGGCCGACAAGGCGGTCGCCGACTACCGCGAGTACCTCGAGGAAAACGCCGACGAACTGGTGGCGAAGACGAAGCCGTTCGTTGCCGCGGTCGTGGCGGGCGACGTCGCCAAGGCCAAGGCTCTCTATGCGCCCGCCCGCATCCCCTATGAGCGGATCGAGCCGGTCGCCGAGTCCTTTGGCGACCTCGACCCGGAGATCGACGCTCGTGAAAACGACGTGCCGGCCGCCGAATTCGGCGGCTTTCACCGGATCGAGAAAGCGCTCTGGGAAGAAGGCACGGCGAAGGGCATGGCCCCAGTCGCCAAACAGTTGCAGGCCGACGTCGAAGAGCTGGCCGAGAAAGTCGAGACGGTCGACCTGCAGGCAGTGCAGATCGCCAACGGCGCCAACGAGCTGCTCGGCGAGGTCTCGGCCTCGAAGATCACCGGCGAGGAGGAGCGCTACTCGCACACCGACCTGGTCGATTTCGAGGCCAACGTCGAAGGGGCCGAGGCCGCCTTCGAAGCGGTGAAGCCGCTGCTCGACGAAACCGACCCGGAGCTCTCCGGCGAACTGGAAGCCGACTTCAAGATGGTCTTCGCCGAACTGCAGCCCTACCGGCGGGGCAACGGGTTCGTCTCCTACACCGAGCTGACGCAGGCGGACACGCGCAAGCTGGCGCGGTCTATCGACACCCTGGCGGAGAAGTTGAGTCAGGTGCCGGCGGCTATTGCTTCGGCGGAACACGGTTAGGGACCAGGCGCTCGGCCGGCGGGTCCTGTCTCCGATATTGGGCTCTCCCTACCGGGAGAGTCCTCAATATCGTCGCCACCCGCCGGAGATGCGCCTATGGTGGCCGGTCCGATGACGAGCACCGGTGAAAAAGCGGATCAGCTCCTGGGTGAGCTGGGCTATCGCCAATGGAGAGATGGCCAGCGGGAGGCTGTGGTTGCTGCCCTGGAGGGGCGGGATTCCTTGATCGTGATGCCTACCGGGGGTGGGAAGAGCCTCTGCTACCAGCTGCCTGGGCTGGCTACCGAGGATCTGACGATCGTGGTCAGTCCTTTGATCGCCTTGATGCGGGATCAGTGGGAGAAGCTGCGGCGGCTGGGGCAGCCGGTGGCGATGATCACTTCGGGGATGTCGGACGAAGCGACTTGGGATGCGCTCGACGCGGTGCGGAGCGGGGCACGGATCGTCTACTGCGCGCCGGAGCGCTTCGCCTCCAACGTCTTCCTCGAAGCGCTCTCGCACCGCACCGTCAACCTGGTCGCGGTCGACGAGGCGCACTGCGTCTCGGAGTGGGGGCACGACTTCCGGCCCGATTACCTGCGACTGCCCGACGTGGTGGAGCGGCTGGGGCGGCCGACGGTGATGGCCTGCACGGCGACGGCGACGGTCCCGGTCGCGCGGGAGATCGCCTCGCGCTTTGCGATGAAGGACCCGCTGCAGGTGCGCTCCGGCTTCGACCGGCCGAACCTCTCCTTCGACGTCGTCGCGCTCGAGGGCAAGGGCTCGACGGCGCGGCGGCAGGCGTTGCTCGAGGCGGGGCTGGCCGACCCCGCCAACCGGCCCGCGATCGTCTACTGCGGCACCCGCAAGCAGACCGAAGAAGTGGCGGCGGAGCTGCGGGATGCCGAGATCGCCGCGGTCGCCTACCACGCCGGCCTCGAACCGGCGCACCGGACGGCGATCCAGGAGCGCTTCATGGCGACCGACAGCGGCGTGATCTGCGCCACCAACGCCTTCGGGATGGGCGTCGACAAGCCCGACGTGCGCTCGGTCTGGCACATGACGATCCCAACCAGCGTCGAGGCCTACTACCAGGAGGCCGGCCGCGCCGGTCGCGACGGCCTGCCCTCGCGGGCGACGATGCTGGCGCTGAAATCCGACCTCGGCCGCCTCGTCCGTTTCAACGAACAGCGCGCCAACGACCCCGAGCTGGCGATTGCGCGCGAGCGCGGCTGGCGCGCCTATCACGTGATCAAAGCCTTCATCTACGGCACCGAGTGCCGCCGCCGCGCCCTGCTCGACCACTTCTCCGACCGCACCGCCGGGGCGCCGCTGGAGCGCTGCTGCGACGTCTGCGACCTGCTCGACTGGCTGCCGGACCCGGACACGATCGCCATCTCCCGCTCGAAGTCCAGCACCACCAAGGCAGCAGCACCGGCCGCCGAGCTCTCCCCCGCCGACGCCCCGCTCTTCGAGGCGCTGAAAACCTGGCGCCTCACGGCAGCTGCCGGCAAGCCCGCCTACACCGTTGCCGCCAACAAGACCCTCACCGCGATCGCGGCCGCCCGCCCGCGGGACGAGGACGCCCTGCTGGCGATCAGCGGCGTCGGCCCGGCCTTCATCGAGAAGTACGCGCCGGAGGTTTTGGCTCTAGTCGCCGAGCACACCGCGCCGCTCGCCGCCTGATTCAGTTGTTCCTTTTGAGCGCATAACAGGCGAAAGGAACAACGCAACGGGGGTTGCGGGCGCAGGGTGGCGGTGGAGGCATCGGCGCGGTGGCTGCAAGCATGGACGCTCCCGCCGTGTTGCCGAAAGCAAAACTCCCGGGGGCCGTCCTCGCCTGCCTGCTGCTGGTCGCCCTCGCGACCGCTGCCTCCGCCTCCGCCTGGCCGCTCCTCAAGCCTCCCGGTGAGAAGGTCTACTTCGGCGTCTCCGACACCGGCGACATGGCCGACTTCGGGCACTTCTCCGACGCGGTGCACAAGCACCCGGCGGTGATCGAGTCGTTCCGGACCTGGGGCAGTGACTTCCCCGACTCGATCCGACGCTGGCAGACCGCGCGGGCGCGGCCGATGATCCACATCAGTACCGCCGACAACAACGACGGCCACGAGATCATCTCGCTGCCGCAGATCGCCGCCGGTCGCGGCGACCGCTACCTCGTCCGCCTCAACAAGCTCTTCTTCGAAAAGGAAATGCGCGCCTACGTGCGGCCGCTGGGCGAGCCGAACCGCTGCCTCAACGTCTACGCCGCCTACGACTGCTCGGGCGCCTCGCGCGGGCCCGAACACAGCCCGAACGCCTACAAACGGGCCTTCCGCCGCATCTACGTGATCCTCCACGGCGGCGGCACGCAGCGCGTTATCGACCACCGCCTCGCCGCCGCCGGGCTGCCACCGCTGACCGTCGACGTCCGCGCCCTGCCGGTGGCGCCGGTGGCGATCGTCTGGAGCCCGCTGCCGGCCGGCTCCCCCACCATCCCCCAGAACCGGCCGAAACACTTCTACCCCGGTTCGCGTTGGGTCGACTGGGTCGGGACCGACTTCTACTCCGGCTATCCGGAATGGGACGCGCTGACCGGGCTCTACCGCCGCTTCTCCGGCAAGCCGTTCGCAATCGCCGAGTGGGCGGTCGAAGGCGAGGACCCGAGCTTCGTCCGCAAGCTCTTCGCCTGGGCCGACAGCCACCGTCGCTGCCGGATGCTCGTCTACTACCAGGACTTCGGCGCCAGCAACAGTTACCGGATCCAGAACTACGGCTCCAGCCTCAGCGTCTTGCGCTCCCGCCTCCACTCCGGGCTTTTCCCGGCTTACGCGCGCGGTGCGCCGCGGCTGCCGCCACCACCGCCCGGTGGGGTTGGAGCGCCGTGATGCTCGAGTACCCGGTCAGGTAGATCCGGCGACCGTCGGAGATCACCGGCGTGTAGGTCCCCTTCGGGTAGCGGAAGACCCGCTTGCCGCTCCTCATCATGAAGCCGCTCGTCGTTTTGTTGGTGAACTCGGAGACATAGACGATGTCGCCGACGGCTGAGAGCGCGCCGACCACCTGGCCGCCGGCCGAGCGGCTCCAGCGCAGGCTGCCGTCCCTGGCGTTGAGCGCGTAGACGTTGCCGTCGAAGGAGCCGATGAAGACCGTCGGCGGGCTGTGCCGGGTGTTGGCAACGGTGGGGCCGGAGTAGGCGTAACCGCCGGTCGAGTAGGACCAGGCGAGGGTGCCGTCGCCGGCGTCGTAGCTATAGACGCGGCCGTCGTTGTTGCCGGCGTAGACGCGGCCGTAGGCGACCGCGGGGGTCGAGTAGAACTCGCCGGAGCCGCCGAAGCCGGGGCCGAGCGAGCCGCTCTGCCAGACCAGCTTGCCGGTCTTGGCGTCGACCGCGTTCATGTGGCCGCCGTAGTCGCCGACATAGAGACGGCCGCCGTAGTAGGCGGGGGCGGCCTTGATCGCGCCGCTGAGCGGGGTCGACCAGCGGACGTCGCCGCTGACCGTGCTGACCGCGAACAGTTCGCCGTTTTCGCAGCCGAAGTAGACGGTGCGGTCGATCACCACGGGCGAGGACTCGGCCCGGCCCGGCAGCTTCCGTTTCCAGATCGTCTTGCCGGTTTTCGCGTCGAGCTTGACCAGGTGCCCCGGCTCGAGGTTGACGATGTAGAGACGGTGGCGGTAGTAGGCCGGCGAGGAGGCGTTCAAGCGGCCGATCCGGCGTTCCCAGAGGACTTTGCCGGTGTCGGCGTCGAGCGCGTAGGCGTAGCCGTTGTTGTTGACGAAGTAGAGCTTGCCGCCGACGTAGATCGGCGGGAACTCCTGCAGCGGCTTCTCGGTGAAGCGCCAGAGTTTGTCGAAGGGCGGCTTGATCCCTTTCACCGGCAGGTACTTGGTGCGGGCGGGGTTGAGGCCGAAGAAGGGCCAGTTGACCGTCTTCGGTTCCTTCGGCGGCGGCGGTTTCTGCGGCTTGAAGTGGCGGATCGCTTCCGCGTTGTGGACGTCGGCCGGGCGCTTCAGCAGCTCATAGCCGACGATCGCGCCGCTGACGAGGATCGCCAGCCCGAGCAGGACGCAGGCAAGCCACCGGTTGGAGCGGTGCCAGAGGTGGTTGTCGAGGAAGCGGCTACCGCGCATCCGCGGCGCGGCGCTCGGACTCTTTCGCGACGCCGCCGAGCAGCGATTTGATCGCCTGCTTGAGGACCACGATGGCGAGGAAACCGCCGACCGGCAGGGTCGGCGTGGTGTGGATCGCGTAGACGGCCTCGGTGCCGCCGTCGCTGGGGCTGAGTTCGACGGTGCCGATGTGGTCGCGGAACGGGAGGCCGGAGAGGACCGTGTAGGAGAAGCGGCGCGGGCGCTCGTAGGCGATGACTTCCTCGCGCATCGGCGGGCCGGGCAGAGCGGCGAGGACGCGGATCGCCCCGAGCCCGTTCGGCTCCGGCTCCCCCTCGCGCTCGAGCTCGGCGCGGCGCAGGGGCGTGATCTCGGTATAGCGCCGGTGGTCGGTGAGGACGTCGAAGACGATCTCGGGCGGGGCAGCCACCTGGCGCACGTAAGTGAAGCTCGCCATTGCCGGACAGGCTACGTGAGCGCCCAGCGCTGCGGGTCCGTGCCCTCCACCCCCTCCACCTCGCCGGCGATCACGAGGTGGTCGAGGCAGGAGAGGACGATCTGCAGGACCCAGGCGCTGGCGGGGGTCCTGACCATCTCCGGGCCGACGATGTCTTCGACGATTTCGAAGGCGGTCCGCTCGCCTTTCCCCAGCGCCTCTCGCACCTTCCCCAGCAGCTCGTTGACCTGGCGGCGGGACTCGGCGATCTTCGCCTCGGGGTCGCGGAAGGTGCGGCCGTGCCCGGGCAGGACGAGGTCGACCTCGAGCGGCTCGACCCGGCCGAGGCTGCCGCAAAATTCACCGACCGGGTCGGGGCTGTGGCCGTAGTCGAAGAAGAGGACCGTACGACCGAGCAGGTGGTCGCCGGAAATCAGCAGGCGCCGCTCGGGCTGGTGGAGGACGACGTGGGACGGCGCGTGGCCGGGGGTCTCGACCACCTGCCAGGTGCCGAGGTCGGTCTCGACCTCCACCCCCGGCACGAGCTCGCGGTCGGGTTCCTTGAGGATGTCGATCCCGGTCTCGGTGTCACCGCGCGCCTCGCGGTAGCGCGCCAGCGCCGCCGGCGAGACGCCGCTCTGCCGCGCCACCTCGATCCGCGCCTCCAGCGCCGCCTCGGGGTCGTCGGCGAGCAGGCGCACGTGCTCCCAGTTCGGGTGCATCCAGAGCTCGCAGCCGGCCCGCTCGCAGATCGCGCCGGCGAGGCCGTAGTGGTCGGTGTGCGAGTGGGTGCAGACGACGAGTCGGACGTCGTCGACCCCGAAGCCGGCCTGCGCCAGCGCCAGGTCGAGCTGCCGCAGCTTCCCTTTGCCGCCGATCCCGGTGTCGAACATGACGACCCCGCCGTCGTGCTCCACCGCCCAGGCGTTCCCGTGCGGGACGCCGGGCCAGGGAAGCGGAAGTCGCAGCCGCCAGACGCCCGGCAGCTCCTTCTCAGTCCGCGGCGCCTCCGCCTTTCCACTGGCCACGCAGCCAATCCTTTCAGGCGCGATCGAACTCCTGCATGACGCCGGCCACGGCGAAGCAGGCGGCGCCGGCGAAGGTCGACCAGTTGGCGATCCCGACCGCCAGCTCGTCGCCGCTCGTGGGCCGGACGAAGGCGGCGATCGCCGCGACCATGAAGAGCACCGAGCCGGCCTGATTGACGATCGCGATCCACCAGCTGAGGTCCCTGCCTCGGCCGCGCCGGCGTTCGCGGCGAAGCTGCAGCAGGGCAAGGTGACCGGAGAGGAGGAAGAGCACGCAGCCGACCACTTCCGGCGACCAGACCAGGCGGTGCTCCTGGGCAGTGGTGAGATCGCCGAGCAGCGCCACCAGCAGGCTGGCGCCGAAGTAGAGCGTGCCGACGAACAGCGCGACCGCACTCCCCCATTCGAGCCGCCCCGGTTCCGTCGCCCACCAGCGCCACTTCTCTCCACGCGCGTTCACGACCAGCAGCACCGAGCTGTAGCCCCCGGTGGTGAAGAAAACGCCGCCGGCCATGAACACGGCCCCGGCCAACCGCGGCCCGCCGACGTCAGCCTGAGCCAGCAGAGCGCCGGCACAGAACAGCGACCCTCCAATCACAAAGGCCGTCGCAGCCACCGTGTTGACCCGAGCGCTCACGCGCCCAGCCTATGGACGTCTGCCAACTACGTACCTCCGGCGGGTGGCGACGATCGGGAGGACTCTCCCGGTAGGGAGAGCCCCCGATCGGAGACAGGACCCGCCGGCCGCTACGCCACGTCGAACGAACCCGGATCCGGCCCGACCCGCTCGCCGGCATCCAGCCGCTCGATCGCGGCCATGTCGTCCTCGCTCAGCGCGAAGTCGAAAAGGTCGAAGTTCTCGCGAATCCGCTCCGGGGTCACCGATTTGGGAATCACGACGTTGCCGGTCTGCAGGTGCCAGCGGAGGATCACCTGGGCGGGCGTGGCGTCGTGGTGGGCGGCGATCGTTTCGACCGTCCCGTCTTCGAGCAGGTCGCCCTGGGCGAGCGGGCTCCAGGCCTCGGTGGCGACGTCGTGGTCGGCGTGCCAGGCGCGCAGCTCGGCCTGCTGCAGCCGCGGGTGCAGCTCGATCTGGTTCACGGTCGGCCGCTGCTCGGCCTCCGCCTCGAGCCGCTCGAGGTCCTCGACGCGGAAGTTGGAGACGCCGATCGAGCGAGCGCCGCCTTCCTCCTTGATCCGTTCGAAGGCACGCCAGGTGTCGAGGAAGAGGTCGCGGCTCGGCAACGGCCAGTGGATCAGGTAGAGATCGACGTGGCCGGTGCCGAGGCGCTCGATGCTCTTCTCGAAGGCGCGCAGGGTCGAGTCGTAGCCCTGCTCGGAGTTCCAGAGCTTGGTGGTGACGAAGACGTCCTCGCGCCGCACCCCGCCGGCGGCGATTGCCGCCCCCACTCCTGCCTCGTTGCGGTAGGCGGCGGCGGTGTCGACGTGGCGATAGCCGGCCGCCAGCGCTTCCTCGACCCGCTCCTGCGTCTCCTCGGGCGGGATCTGGAAGACGCCGAAGCCCAGCTGGGGCATCTCGACGCCGTCGTGGAGGGTCAGAACGGGAACCTCGGTCGCATTGGTCATGCGACGTGCCTACCCCTGGCGCCGAGCGTTTAAGCGGTTAGCTCGTCGCGAGGCCGATAGCCAGAAGGGGAAACGCGGCCATGACGCCCAGGTAGGCACCGATCGCGGCGCCGGTGCGCAGGGACGCCGTGCGCGAGCGGGCGCCGGAGATGCAGCCGACGAGGAAGAAGGCGGCGGCGATTCCGAATCCAAGCCAGAAGACAGGAGGCATTGCGGCGGCGACTTTACCGGACCTCGGGGAGGAATCGCCGGCCGCGTGGCAAAACGCGTCGCATGAACGACTCGTCCAGCAAGAACAGCAAATTGATCCTCGCGGCGATGATCTTCGCCGTCTCGATGACCTTCATCGACCAGACGATCGTCGCGATCGCGATCCCGACGATCCAGGACGACCTCTCGCTCTCGGCAACCGGCGTGCAGTGGATCGTCAACGGCTACCTGCTCTCGCTCTCGGCGCTGTTCGCCTTCGGCGGCCGGCTCGCCGACATCGCCGGCCACCGGCGCATGGTCACGCTCGGCGTCATCGTCTTCGCCGTCGCCTCCGCCCTCTGCGGCGCCACCCCTACCGGCGCCCTCGACGAGCCTTGGCTGATCACCTTCCGGGTGATCCAGGGCGCCGGCGCGGCGATCATGTTCCCGGCGGCGCTGGCGATCGTCTTGAACGCCTTCCCGGTGCGCGAGCGCGGCCGCGCGATGGCGATCTTCTTCGCGATCGCCGGCGGCCTTACCTCGGTCGGCCCGCTGGCCGGCGGTTACCTCGTCGAATGGACCTGGCGGGCGATCTTCTGGGTCAATATCCCGGTCGCGATCATCGCCCTGATCCTGATCGCGAAATCGAAGCCCGCTGACGAAAAGCACCCGGCGCCGCTCGACTACCGCGGCGCGCTGCTGATCACCGCCGGGATGGCGCTCGCCGTCCTCGGTCTGCAGCAGTCGAGCGTCTGGCACTGGGACAGCCCGGCGACCTGGGGCACGATCGTCGCCGGGATCGCGATCCTCGCCGCCTTCGTCCGCTACGAGCTGCGGGTCGAGAACCCGCTGCTGCGGCTCTCGGTCTTCCGCGACCGCGCCTTCGCGATCGACAACGTCGTCCTCTTCTTCCTGATGATCGCCTTCGTCCCGCTCTTCTTCTTCGCCAGCATGTACGCGCAGATCTCGCTCGGCGAAAGCGCCAAGGAAACCGGGCTCTACCTGCTGATCTTCTTCGCCGGCTTCGCCACCGCCTCGCAGTGGGGCGGCAAAATCCTCGACCGGGTCGGGGCGCGGCCCGCGGTCGTGGTCGGCTGCGCCGTCGCCGCGGTCGGCTTCTACCTCTGGGGGCACTCGATGACCGAACTCTCGGTCTCCGACCAGTGGTACTACATCGTCATCGCCGGGGCCGGGGTCGGCCTCGTCCTCAGCCCCGCCAACACCGACGCGCTCAACCGAGTCTCGAAAGACCGCTACGGCGAGGCGACCGGGATCACCCAGACGGTCCGCAACTTCGGTTCCAGCCTCGGCCTCGCGGTCCTCGGCACGGTCCTGATCAGCGAGAACCGCTCGAACCTGGAGGCCACCGCGGCCGAAAACGGCGTGCCGAAGCAGGCCGCCGACGGCATTGCCGACGCGATCAGCCAGGGCAGCGGCAACGGCAGCAATCTCCCCGCCCACCTCCACGGCCCGATCGCCAAGGTCGCCGAAAACATCCCCCACGACTTCGCCCTCGCCTCGCGCACGGTCTTCTACGGGATGGCGGCAGCGATGGTCGTCGCCTTCGTCGTCTCGCTGGTCGGGATGCCAGCCGGCAAGGTGGAAGAAAGCGCGCAGCCGTAGGGACCCACCTAACCTTGAGCTCATGCCACGGCAAGCGCTGGCGAAGCTCCCTGAGCAGAGATCGTCCTCCCTGGTATCGAGGACCTGAAGGCCGGCCGGGAGACGATCAACGCCCTCGCCGTAAGCGCTCCGGCAAGAAAACTCGGAGTGCGCCACCTCGTCGCTGACGTCGGCTCACAGGAACCTGCTGCGCACCCCCTACCTGCGCCTCAACAGCGAACTGGGCGACGCGGCTCACTCCCGCTACAACGCGATCCTCGCTCGAGTCGCGAGGTTCGCCCGGGCTGCGGGGCATGCGCGAACCGGCTGACGCGGAGCGGGTTGGCGGTTAACGTGGAGTTCGCCTCGCCGCTAGACTTCCTGCCGGAGCTCCCCGGGTGGCGAGACCGATCGATCGCGCTTCCGATTTCGCGAGGGCAACCTCGAGGTGTTCGACTTCGACCTCTACTCGCAGGCCCCTTCGAAGTTGGAGCGCCGCCAGCCCTTTCCTGCGGCTGCTCGCCGCTCGGCTGTTCAGCAAACGCAGCCGGCCCGTGAGCAAGGCTCCGGGCCGGCTGCGCAATCACCGAACTGGATCTCAGTGCGTGTAGAGGCCCCACGAAGGCAGGCCGGAAAGGCTGGCCGTCGCGGTACCCGCGAGGGTTCCGTATTTGTTCCCAAAGGCCCCGAGCGTCGCCGTCTGCTGCTGAAGCGTCCCGGAGCTTTCGGTCCAGACCGTGCGACCGGCTTTGCCAGGAAGGCTCAGCTGAATGCTGGTCGCTTCGGCCGGTTCTTTGCCGACTTCGATCGCACTACCGGCCACGGTCGCTTCCATTGCCACCGCACCTTCCAAGGTGGTTTTGATGCCTTCGCACCCTGGGCCCGTGTTGTGAATGACCGCAAACGGCTGCCCTTTTGCCGGCTTGAACAAGAGATAGATCTTGCCGGTTCTGCTGCTCGTCGCGTAGGCCGTGGTGATCGTCAGAGGGTTGGTCGTGATCGTTCCTTTTTCGATCGGACATTCTTTATTTGCGCCAGTGAGTTCTCTGCATTTGACGAAACTCAGCGTCGCCGCTCCCGAGCTTGCGTTTGCTCCGTTGGAGCCGAACAGTTCCGCCCCGGTCGCAGCCGAAAATCCTCCGCATTCGATTTCCGGGGCAAGCGTCGACACTCCGAAATAGACGAATCCACTCCCCGATAGGGAAAACGCGTGGGCCGAGCCCGATCCTAACCTCGCGCCACTGATTTTGTAAAACGGCCCTTCGCTAGCCAAGGCCGCACTTGCCATGGCGGCAAAGGCAAAGACTGCCGCTGCAACCGCAATTACCAGTACAGATACTCGTGATTTCACTTTTGCTCCTCTCGCTTTTGATCGCGGTGTCGTCAATCAGGTTGACTTTCTCCCAACTCACCCCACCGGCCCGCACCATTTCGCGGACTCGATGAATCACACAGTGGTGAGGACCCTCAAGTCAAGTCGGTTTGCCCTACACCATGACCCCGACTGGCGCTCAAGTTCCGCCTGCCAACCAATCCGCAACCCGCAACTCAGCCTCCGATCGGCCCTCGTGAAACAGAATCGGTAGACACCGAGTCTCCTGCAGGAACAATTCCCCTGCGGTTGACAATGGCAGAGTGACAAATCACTGCGACTTTCGTTTAGAACTACCAGTAGTTCGATATGTTGGCTGTATGGAGGTATCGCGTCCGCTTATCGCTCGCTTCTACCTCTACGACCACAATCAGTCGAAGCCACGCACGAGAGCCGAGCTGCAAATCGAGGTACTCAGAGTAGTGCGGGCATACGGTTATGGTGGCTTAACCGTTGATCACGTAGCGAAGGGGTCTGGAGTTGCGAGGTCGACCTTCTACGCGCACTTCCCCAGTCGAGAAGAGGCCTTCCTCGATGCCCTACGGGTCATTCAGAGACACCTGGCGGAGCTGCTCGAAGAAGGGTCAAAAGGTCCAGCCCAGGATGTCCATGCGATCGTCAACTGCCTTGCGAAATTTGTGGTGGACGAGCCAGATGCAGCGGCAGGACTTTTCTCTGAGAGCCTTGCGGCAGGACCGAGGGCTCGCGCCATTCGTGCCGAAGCCGTGACCGCCTTCGAGCGGGCGCTAACGCGATCGCTTTCGACTCAGGCAGAGGAGGCGCTGGCCTTAGGGATGTCAAGCCAGGTAATCGCCGAGACAGTCTTCCGCCTGTTCGCAATTCGGCTATCCCGTGCAGAATCGGTCACGTCTTCGCTCGCTCGGGAACTGTCTACTTGGTGCCGCGCCTACCTTCCACCACCAGAGGATCGGCTTGGTCCAGCCGCTTCGCATCCCCCGGCATTCCCTTCCTACCGAGAAGACCCAAGCGAACCTGGGTCTCAGCGCAGGGACGAGGTGCAACTTCTTCGGACAACGACATCGGATCAGCGCTCGCAGATCCTCGATGCGCTTACCCACTGTGTCTATCGTCGTTCCTACTCCGCAATCAGCATAAGTGACGTCACCAGCAAGGCCGGAATATCGCGAAAGACCGTCTACCGGCACTTTCGCGATAAGGAAGCAATCGGCACCGCTGCTGCCGAGCGGGTGTTTCAAGCCGGCATGGTTCATTGCGCTGCAGGGTTTTTCGGGACTTCTAGTTGGCCGGAGCGAGCCTGGGACGGAGGAGCCGCTCTCCTCAGGTTTCTCCAAGCTAACCCCGAAAGCGCATATTTGGCTTTCGTGGAAGCACCGGCTATGGGGCGCGCAACCCGGGGTATTACCTACGATCGGCTACGCGCCTTCACCCTGTTCCTCGAGGACGGATACCGGATGGATACCTACAATGGGAACCTACCCGGTGTGGTCCCGGAAGCACTGATGTCGGCGATGTTCGAGGCGGCATACCGAGACCTCTGCGCAACGCGACGCGCCGACCGGCTGCTCGCAGCGCTCCCCTATTTCACCTACACGATCATCGCTCCCTTCCTTGGCCCAAAGGCCGCAATGGCATTCATCGAAGAAAAGGTGCAGGCGAGGAGCTCGACCAGTTAGACGGGTGATCCCACCCGCTGCCGATTACCTTTTGTGACCCTTGCCGCTTTTCTTCCTGCCCTTGCTCCCGCAGTCATTTCCGATCAGCGGATGCAGGGTCAGCGCCATGCCATTGGCGGCGAGGAAACGGGCGCCTGCTCGTTGAGGCTTGCGGCAGATGTCTTCGGAGTTTTCAAGGAGCCCGTATTTTCCGCCGCCTTTCATTTCGAGGACGAAGCGGCTGACCGGAGCGTCGGGGACGGTTTCGAAGGTGTTGCGGATTCCCCCTTTCCCGTCGGTGTCGACCTTGCCCTTGAGCAGGATCCGGATCTGGCCGTTCAGGTCGGCGACGAGAGCCGGTAGCTGGTAGCCGAAGCCAACGCCGAGATAGACCGGGCCTTCCAGCGGCTCGTCGAGCAAGGGGGTCCAAGCCTTGACGTGACCGTAGATCGACTTCTTCGGGCAGGTTTGGGAGTTGAGCTCGGGCTGGGTGCAGACCTTGTCGAGGTTGCCCTGGTCGAGGAACTCCGAATGCGGGAGGCCGACCTGCGCGCGGGCGATGTTGGCGTAGCCCGATCCTTTCGGGTAGGTGACGACGGCCTTCAGCGCCGGGTGGCCTCTGCGGCGAGTCGCGCCCGTCAGGCTCAGCTGAAGCTTCGGCTTGAACTTGAGCGAGGAGCAGCCGGCGACCTGGAAGGGGCTGGCGAGGTTTGCGACCGATTCACCGGCGAGGACCGCGGCGGCGACCGCCGTCGGGTCGCAGCTGGTCGGGTTGAGGGTGAACTGATTGCGGCTGATGTTGACCGCGACCGAGCGGAGATCGAGCGGCACCCCCGAGAGGATCTGAGGGAAGGGGTCGGATTTGACCGTGATCTGAGCCGAGTAGGGATTGACGAAGAGCGCCGCTCTGACCACCACGGTGCCGAGGTCGAAGGGACCGGCGACCGCCGGCGTGACGATCGCCATCGAAAACGGAGCGCCCTTGTAGGGGCCGGCGAGATAGGCGTGGCCCTGGACGTAGAAGGGGCTGGGACCCGAGCCGGCCCCGACGTTGACGGTTCCGAGTTCGGAGGCCAGTGGACAGGAAGGACTGGCCTTCTCAGCGGCCCCGCCCTTGCCTTCGGCCGTCGCGATCGCCGCATCCGAGCACTCCTGGACCCCGGCGAGCTTGCCGGTCAGGCCCTTCGGCAGGGTTACGTCCAGGCCGCTGAGGCGTTGGGTCCCGTCTTCGCGGCTGAGCCTGAGAACGAACGGCGAGTAGGCCCCGGCCTGGTTCGAGATCGTGCCGGCTTCGAAGTGGGGGCTGTTGGCAGGGGATGCGCAGGGCTTGCCGCCGGGTCCGCTGGTGATCTTGAACGACGCACTGGTGTCGACGGCAGCTTCAGGCGCTGACCATGGTTCGAGGTGCGAGGCCGTCGAGTATGAGCCACAGCTCGCCGGCGTCGTCAAGGTCGCCCGCGGGCCGCCGAAGAAGTCGAGCTTGAAGTCTTCGAACGGCAGCTGCGGATTGTCATCGAAGGTGGCCTTGAGCTGCCCGGTCTGAGAATCGGCCTCGACCTTGCCCGGCAGCTTGACCACGACGCCGGTCTGCGGATCGTCGACTGCGATGTAGATGGCGAAGAGCGAGTTGAACGGGTTTTCGGCCTGCCTCGCCAGGTAGACGGCGCCAGGCAGCGGGTGGTCGACCAAGGGCGTATCGACCTCGACCGATCCGATCTTCGAGTTCGGCGGACAGGCGGCCGGATTCGGGCCGGATAGTTCGATTTCAGCAGCGCCGCACGCCGCCAATCCGTCGGCGGAGGATGGGTTGATGGCGATGCCGCTCGGCAGGGACACTTCGGCTTTCTTAAGGTGCGCCTCGGCGAGGCTGTTCGGATTCGAGCTCTGGGGGATGTGGAGACCGACGTGGAGCCCGGCGGGGGAATCCCCGGCCGCGGTATCCAGATCGGTGGTGAGCGTAGGCGCGAAGTCGAGCTGGTTGCAGCCGTCGAGGCCGATCGGGTTGCCGGTGATGTCGCGGGAAACAGAGCTGGCGGAGTCGAAGTTCCCTGGTTCCTGATAGGAGTCGGCCTGAATGGCGGTCGTCAGCGGTCCGCTGCAGGAGGTCGGGAGGCTCAGGAGCGGGTTGACCTGGCCGAGGACAGCGACCGAGCACGAACCCTGCGACTGGCCTTTGGATTCGAGACAGGTCCGTTGGGTGACCGGATCGAAGCCGCGGAGCGGATCGTGCCTGGGATCGAAGGGCGTGCCCCAGAAGGTCAGCGTGGTCCCGAGGACGTTGAGCGCCTGGGTGACGTTGATCGCATCGACGTGCAATCCGTAACCACCGCCAGTGCGCACGCCGGCGGTGAGCTTGGCGATCGGCAGCCCGCCTCCGACGACGATGCCGAACTGCGCCGGGGCCCCGGGCGGCGGATCAAGGTTGAAGATCGGCGAGAAGTCCTTGACCACGTTGGCGGTCTGAGTGGTGTCCTCTGCGACACCGACGATGCTCGAGTTCGGGCATCTCCCGGTATTGGTGAAATCGGCCTGGCTGCAGCGGGTCGCCGAGGTGGGATTGCCGACGAAACCCGCCGGGAGATCAGCGAGGATTTGGCGGGGGCTGCCAGAGACGACGAGGTTGCCTCCCTCATCGATGCGGCTGGTGAACGCGATCTCGGTCGTGAACTCATACGGGTGGGAACCCGCCTGGGTCGCCGGGGAGCCATCGGCGTTGGTAGCAAAGGCGTTGAAGTGCTCGATGCCGAATGGGGCATCGCTGTTGGCCACCGGCACCGTCTCGCTGGTATGGGCGCTGGCAGCGCCCCCGCCGGAGATCGTCACCGTGTTGGTCAGCATCGGACCGGCGTCGGAGGCAACGTCGACCGGGATGCGCATTTGCAAGGTTTCGCCGGCGGTGATGTATTCGTTGAACTGGGAGCCGTGGCCCACGCAGGTGACGGTCTGGGTGTGATTCCCGGTGCATTTGACGCGGCCAAAATACTCCAGCGCCTGTCCCGGCCGCCAGTCCGCGAGGGTGCCGTCGGGGAGATGGTCGACCAAGGTGAACTGGGAGCCGTCGGTTGGGAGCGCGCCGATGTTGGTGACTTCGACCTGAAAGGCCGGAAAGCCGGGGTTGCCGTCATCAGGGACGGTCGGGACGCTGCCGGGCTTGAAGATGGTTGGCAAGGCCGTCGAATAGAGGTGCCACGCGGGAGCGGGGATCGGAGCGGCGGACGAGCCACGGGGCGCAGCGAGAGCCAGCGCCGTCAAGAACACAAGGCCGAGGACGAGGCCCCGGACGGGCCCGACGGCAAGCGAACCGGTCCTTGGGGAGGTGAGACGACTGAGGAAGGTCACTTTGCACCTCCGTGGTTGGCGTTGACTCGTCGAGGCTTATGGCAGTGCTTTGCATGCTTCTTGCAGCGCTTCTTCTTGTGATGCCGGTGCGGGCGACCCTGGTTTCCGGGACCGGAGAAGGAGCCGGAACCGGGGGTTTGCTCGGCAGGGGAACCGGAGGCCGGTGGGCGGCAGGCATCGCCCGAGCACAGCGGCGCGGGCGCTTCGTTCTGGGAGGGAATACCGCCGCCGACCCGAGCGTCGTAGACGTCGAGGTTGTCGTCGGTGTCCTGGGCGACGAGCCTGGCACGGGTGTAGAAGAAGACATCGTTGCCGTTTGGGGAAGCGTCGACAAAGCCGGCATCACCCGCGCCGGAAGAGATCAGGCTGGCCCGGCCGGCGGCGTACTCGTAGACGTCGGTGGCATTGTTGATGTCCTGCGGGACGAGAGCATCGGGGGTGGTGAAGAACAATCGCGAGCCGTCATCGGAGAGCACGCGAGCGTGGTAGGCATCGCCGCCAAATCCGGAGCTCGGGAGTTCCGAACGTCCAGAGGGACGAACGCCGGTGGGGTTGCATGAGGCACAGCTCAGCGAACCGGCGGCGGAGGTGGCGTCATAGAGGAAGACCTCCGAGTCACGACCGCCATCTTCCGCGTCGAGATTCTCGTAGCCGGTGATCGGCTCGACGGAGGTGAAGGCAAGGTGCGTGCCGTCGGGGGTGAGATACGCAGTTTTGCCGGCAATTCCCAAAGAACTCTGGTAGCGGTTTGACCAGACCCGGGCTTCGTCCTGAGGCGAGAGGGTGGCGATGAAGGTCGTCTGACCGTCGTGAGTGAGGTAAAGGTTCGGCTGGTTGAGCTGGGCACCGGCGTCGAGGACGCCGTTGGCGACGAAGTAGACGTAGGAGCCATCGTCGGAGACGCCGACCACCCCTTGGACCTGGGCTCCGGAGGGGTCCGTCGGATCGACGGTTAGGTCGGTGAGGTGGTGGCCAGCGGGGGCTTCGAGGTCGTAGCGGTAGAGGTCGTCGCCGATGCCAAGGGAGTCGTTGGGCTTGCAATCGCCCGGGACGTCGGTGGTCGCGGTGGAATCGTCGGTGAGGCGCTCGCAGCTAGTGAAGAAGATGTACTTGGTATCGGCAGAGGCGCCGCGGAACTCGGCGGGCAGGGGGCCGTTGGGGTCGGGGGTAGTGGCCTCGGAGGCCGAGACTTCGAGGGTAGAAGGCGAGGGACTGTCGAGGCCCTGACGGAGGTAGAGAGTTCCTGAACAATCGGGTGCCCCGCTGGAGCAGGCGTAACCCGTGGGAGGGCCGTCAGCGGTGAAGAGGACGCGGGAAGCGTCAGAGGAGACGGCGTGCATCTCAGTGCCACGACCGGTGGTCGAACCGGATTCATGAGCCCCCACCTCAGCGCCCTGCCCGGCAGTCCCGGGGTCGATGGGATTGCCGGCCGGATCGACGCTAACGAGGCTGAGCTGGCCGCCGCTCCAGAGGTAGATCTGATCGTTTCCCAGGCCGTTCACACCAGGCGAGTAGGGCGCACCGGGCGTGAGGGCCTCGTTCATCGTGAAGACGATCCGGTTTAGGTCGGCGCTGGCACCGTCGAAGGAGGGCTCGCCGATACCGGAGTCATTCGTGTCCAGGAGCCCGCGCGGATGATGGGGCCGAGGGCCGAGCCCGATCGTCTGATAGGTCGGGTTCGCCGGATCGGAGAGGTCGGAGCGGTAGAGATTGAGGGCATTCGCCGCCCCGCCGGGAGCGAGCCCCGGTCCGCCGTAGAGGATGCCAGCGGTGAGTTCAGGGGTGAAGGCGAGATCGGGGTAGGGCGAGTTCTGGAGACCCGCGAAAGCGGTGATCGGTGGCTGCGGAGCGTTGATCGAGGTGGTGACCCATCCCGCGGAAGTACGGCGAGAGATGGATTGGCTGAAGAACGGGGCACCGACGGGGCCGGCGATGGGTTCCTGCGAGCTGTAGACCACCGCTTCGCCGGAGACTGCGCTGCGACCGTCGGACGCACCCGGCACGACTGCCTCGCGGCCGCCCTTGGGGACGGGCGAGACCTGCTCGTACGCGCGACCGTCGGGAAGCGAGAACGGACCGGCCAGGCCTTGGGTCGTGAAGGTGCGGTCGGGACCTTCCACGGTGCCGGAGGCGTTCTCGGCCACGACCCGGAAGTGATACGTGGTGTTGGGAAGGAGTCCCTGCAAGTGCTGGGAGGCCAGCACGTCCTGAACGCTGGCACCAAGGTCCCCATCGGGGATCGGGATACTGGTGCCGTAGCTCGTATCGGTGCCGTATTCGAAGTGATACCCGGTGGCTTCGCCGAGCGGATTGATCTGGGCGCGTAGGTCGGCCGAGGTCGAGGTCACGGCGGTCGAGTAGGTCGAGTCGATCGCCAGGACTCCAACGGTCGTGAAGGCGCTCCCGGGCCCCTGAACAGTCCCCTGCGCGTTGGAGGCGACAGCGCGGAAGTGGTAGGTGGTTCCCACCGTAAGCCCGCAGACTTCAGCTTCGGCCAGCTGAGGTTCGGTCCCGGCGCCCACACCGACAGCGGCGGTTTCCGAACCGTAGCTTTCGGTGGTGCCGTATTCGAAGGAGACCGCCGTTTCGGAGCCGTCCGGATCGACCTGTGCTTCGAGGGTGGCGCAGTTGCGAGTGATGTCGCTGACGGTTTGTTCGAAGATTTGAGCGGGCGGCTCGGTTTCGAAGCTCTGATCGGAGCCCTCGACCGTGCCCTGGCCGTTGCTCGCTACAGCTCGAAAGTGGTATTCGGTCTGCGCCGAGAGGCCGCAGACTTCGGTGCTGAGGGGCTGGGGCTGGTTTTCGGAGCCGATGTCGACCGCGGTGGTTTCGGCGCCGTAGCCTCCGGTCGTTCCGTATTCGAACAGGACCGAGGTAGCGGAGCCGTCGGGATTGACTCGAGCTTCCAGCGTGGCGCAGACACCGGAGATGGCGCTTACCGACTGTTCGACGATCTGTGCCGCCGGCTCCGTTTCAAAGGTCTGATCGGTCCCTTCCACTACGCCCTGCGAGTTGGTGGCGACAAAGCGATAGTGATAAGTCGTCGCCGCCGAGAGCCCGGTCAGTTCATTCAACACAGGCTGTCCTTCGTTAGCGGAGCCGATGTCGGTTTCAGCCGTTTCGAACCCATAGCTTTCGGTGGGCCCATATTCGATCTTGTAGGTAGTGTCGAAACCTGACGGGTTGATTTCAGATTCGACCGTGGCGCTGACACCGCTGATTCCGCTCACCGACGAGCTGCCGAGACTTGGCGGACCGGTGGTATGGAAGGTCCGATCTGCGCCCCTCTTCGTCCCGTTGACGTTCGTCAGCAGCAGGCGGTAGTGGTAGGTCGAACCCGGCCCGAGACCGGATAGTTCCGCTTCGACTTCGGTCGGGCTGGCATAAGGGGCGACGGGAGAACACGCCGCGCCTTCTCCGTAGGCAGTGGTGTGCCCGTATTCGAATTCGCAAGATTCGATTGCACCGCCGCCGTTGGGGTCGACTTCCGCGGCCAAGGTGGCGGTGGTTTGAGCGAGCCCGGTCACCGGTTTGTACGAGAGCTTCGGGAGGACCAGCGCCGGCCCGAAGACGTCCACGACCGCGTTCGAACCGTCGGAGACGAAGAGTTCCCCCGAAGCATTGACAGCCAGCGCCTGCAGGCTTCCGAGTTCGCCGGCCGGGGTTTCGGTCGGATCGACCGCCGGTTCCAGAAAGCTCCCAGAGGAGTCGAATTCCTCGATCGTCTGCTTCCCAGCGTCAGCGACAAGGAGGTGTTCGTTGGTCGGATCGACTGCTGCTGCGACGACTTCGCCGAAGCCTTCCCCCGCGGTCGTTTCTTCGATCGCACGGACGAAGGCGCCGCTCGGGGCGAACTCGTACACCGCCTCATGCCCTTGGTCGACGACGTAGAGGCTTCCGTCCGGCCCCACGGCCACGCCCACCGGCTTGCCGAAGGGCCCACCCGGCGTGCCGGTGATCTGGTTGCCGCTGATGTAGGAGGCCGACCCGGAGAAGTCCGCGGCGTTGCCGGATCCGTCGATCCTGGTCACCGTCCCGCCGCTGGAGGAGACGTATACGTCACCGTCGCCGACCCCTCCGGAGTTGTCAGCCGCGGCATAGACGAAGCAGCAGCCCGTGCCCCAGGGTCCTTTGATGTCCGAGTTGAACGAGGTGTCGGAGTTCAGGACCCAGAGGTCGTCCTGGTTCGAGTCCGCGATGTAGGCGTGACCCGAGGCATTGCTGATGGCGATCGAGCGGGTGTAGTTGCCGCTCCAGTGACCTTCGCCCGTACCCTGGCCGAGGAAGGACCCTGCCGGGGAGAACTTGTCGATCAGGCCCGGCCCTATGTCAGAAACCCAGAGGTTGTTGGCGCCATCGACGGCAAGCCCCCACGGGTTGGTGAACGCAGATCCGTTCGCTTCGGTTATCTGAGATTCGAAGCCGCGAGCGGCAAGCGCCGGGGAGGCCGCGACAAGTAGGGAAAGGGCGGCGGCGAGCAGGGCGATGAAGCCGAAGCGGCGGGCCTGACCTCGGCGATCGGCAAAAGCGGTCGGTGCGATCATCGTCTCAGGCATCTCCTTGTTCACGGTGGTGGCTTTCAGATCGAGTCGGTGGCGCGGGTTCACTTGCCACCGCCGCGGATGGAGCCACCCCTCGGGCCCACCGCCCGGGAAGGTGGGAAACCACCAGGCGGCGGGCTGAGGGGGATCGAGCGGTGCCGGTGCGCGTCCACCCCGATCGAAACCGGGGTGATGCCGGAGCCTCCCGCTCCGCTCGAGGGAACCGATAGGGGGACGGTTCCGGTTGCGCCGTCTGCCGGGGAAAGCAGGCGGACGCAGTATGCGCCGCTGGAACACGGACGCCAAGTGGCGAACTCGGATGCCGAAATCTGTGCGTTCAACTGCCTCTCCTTGTGCTGCGAGTCCCGCTGCTCGCCAGATCCGGCGGCCCCTGCGAGTCCCTGTTTGTCCCTGACCCAGTTGCGAGTGAGTTGGGTGGTCTCAGTTCCCAAAGATTGTTGGCTGTACCAACAAGGAGAGCTAAGCACAACTCGAAGGCACCTGTCAAGCAGGCGTTCCCGATAGGTGGTGCTGGTACCTAGAGACTCTTAGGAGTGCTCAGAAGACTCTTCGGCAAGCCGGTGGGCCTCGGTCGGCCCCAGGTACGGCATCAGCACGAACTCGACGAAGTCGGGGAGAAGCTCCGACGCCGAGGCAGGGTTGCCGAAGGCGAGGGAGCGGCTCAGCATCGAGATCAGGGCGCCGATCAGCGTTTCCTCGGTCGAGTCCGGTAGCGGCCGCGGGTTGTCGCGCTCGGCCCGTCCCGGCTGCAGCAGGGGGACGAAGACGTCGATCTGCTCGCGGAAGCGCTCGGCGACCGCCGGCCCGGCGGTAATCGAGTCGACCAGGCAGAGTCGGGCCAGGGCGGGGTCGGCGGCGAGGAAATCGAGCAGCGCCCGCAGGCCGGCCACGACCCGGTGCGGCCAGTCCGGGATCGGCTCGATCTCGTCTTCGATCAGCTCGCGGAGGTGGAAGACGACGATCTCGAAGGCGGCGAGGAAGCACTCCTCCTTGCTCTCGAACTGCTCGTAGAAGGCGCGCTTGGAGACCCGGGCGGACTTGGCGATCTGGGTGATCGTGACCGCGTTGTAGCCGCGCTCGGCGACCGCCTCGGCCAGACCGGCGACGATCCGCTCCCGCTGGTGCGCCGCGACCTGCTCCCGGGTAAATCCGTGGCGACCCGAGGGAAGGGGCCCCAGCTCCTCCTCGCTTGGCACGTCGGCCAGGATATCTATCCCTCCCCGGGGGGCAGGATCTCGAGCTCCTCAAGGGCGGCCTCGGAGCCGACGTAGGGCAGGACCACGCTGTACATCAGGCCGGGCACGTGCTCCAGGGCGCGGTCGGCTTCGCCCCGTTCGAGGATCAGCCGCATCTGGTTGGTGATCGCGCCGGCGACCGCCTCGGCGGTGGCGCGGGTGAGCAGATCGGGGTCGGGCATGACGCTCCGCCCCTGGTCGATCAGGCTGACCATCATCTGCATGCCCTCGTCGCGGACGAGCTGCGCGCGGGGACCCGCCGAATGGACCTCGATCAAGATCATCCGCGCCCTCCGCTCGTCTTCCTGCCAGAAGCGCACGATCGCGTAGGCCGCGGCTCGCATCTGCTCGCGCCAGCCGGAGTGCTGGAGCACCACGCCGCCGACCTTGACGAGGAATGCTTCCCGGGTCTCGAGGGTGTAGGTGGTAAAGCAGTCTTCGAGGTCGGTGAAGTGGCGATCGAAGGCCGCCCGGGTGGTTCCCGCCTCCTCGACTACCAACTCGACGGAGGCCTTCCGGTATCCGTCCCTTGCACAGACCTCGACCAGGGCGTCGAGGATCTGGCGGCGCTCTTGGTCAGGCGGCGGCGCCGGCCGCGTCGGGGAAGAGCTCATCGGCGGTGCGCACCGCCTCGTCCTCGCCCACGTACGGGCTGAGGACGAACTCGACCGCCTCGGGCAACAGCTCCAGCAGCTTCTCGGCTTCGCCGAGGATGAGGCGCTGGTAGGCGAGCCAGAGGATCCCGCCCGCTAGCGTCTTCTCGAGGCTCTGGGGAAGCTGCTCGCCCCGCGGGTTCAACTCCCGCCCGGGCCGCAACATCGGCTCGAAGCTGACCAGCACCTCCTCGTAGCGGGCAACGAGCACCGGCCCGGCGGTGAGGGCCTCGACGAGACAGACGCGGGCAACGGTCGGGTGCGCGGCAATCTGCTCGAAGAGCACTCGAATTCCCTGCGCCGCCCGCTCGGTCCAGGGCCCCTCGCTGCCGCGGAAGGCATCGCGGACTCCGGCTCTCCCCCGCTCGGCGGCGAGGTCGAAGAGGGCCGTAAGAGCGCCCTCTTTGTCGCCGAACTGCTTGTAGAAGGTCGCGTAGCCAACCTTGGCGCGGCGGACGATCAGCTCCGTGGTGGTTTCCTGATAGCCGCGCTTCGCCATCAACTCGGCAGTGGCGCAGAGGATGCGACGGCGCTGGTCCTCGACGCTCGCCTCCCGGCTCACGGGCTGGGGTCCCGGAGGCACCCTCGAGGCCTTTCCAGGGAGGGCTCGCATAGGGGCAGGATAGCGCGCCGCTTGCGACCTCTTCGATTGCTGGAGATTTGAAAAGCACAGGTTGGAAGAAATGCGTTCCCAAAGATGGGGTAGGGTACCGACGCGCATGAGCGGGGAAGACGGGGGTTGGGTTCGCAAGTCGAACCCGGAATCGGGGATGAAGCGGAGGATCTGCGAGACGATGCTCGAGGTGGTCGGCGATCTCGGCTACCTGCGGGCAACCGTCGATGACGTGATCGCGCGCGGCGCCTGCAGCAGGACCGGCTTCTACCGCCATTTCGAGGGGAAGGAGGAGTGCTGCGAGGTCGCCTATCGCGACGAAGCCGAACGGGTCGTCGTCGCGATGCTCACTCCCTGCGAATCCGGAGCGGACTGGCCCAGGGGCCTGATCGACGCGCTGCGCACCGCCCTCGACTTCGCCGCCGAGCATCCGGCAAGGGCACGCGGCCTGCTGGTCATGGGCCAAGTCGCCGGGGGCGGCATGGCGGCGGTGCAGCAACAGCTTTTCGAGCGCCTCACCCACGCCCTCGATGGGGCGCGCCGCCTGCCAGGATCGCGACATTCCGCTCCTCCGTCGACGGCGACAATGATGATAGGCGCTGTCGAAAACCTCGTACGCGGCTTGCTCGTGAGCGGCGAAGCCGCGCAGGCTCCCGAGCTTCTCGGCGACCTCACCTACCTGATCGTCCAGAGCTACTTCGGTGAGGACGAGGCCTTCGCGGCGATGGACTTGGCCAAGCAGATCTGAATCGGGATCGCGGCAGCCTCGCCCGACGTTGATACGTTCAGCCGCGTGAGAGGCCGGTGCCTCGTCCTGCTGGGTATCGCCGCCCTGGCGATCGCCGCGTCGCCCGCCCGCGCCGCGAACTCCAGCGAAGCCGCCGCGGAGAAGCTGGCCGCGCGCTATGCGCCGATCGCGATGCTGCGGGAACAGACCGACCCGCCCTGCAACACCTCCGAGGAGCAGTACCAGCCGACCAGCGTCGGGACGGTCCTTGGCAACCCGACCGTCACCCTCGAGCAGGAACTGCCAGACGGCAAGCTCGAGGACCTGAAAAAGGCACCGACTGCGGCCGACATAGCCGGCCTGCGCGACGGCTACTACCTGGACCTCGAAGGCGAGGTGCTCGGCGACACCTGCGTGTATTCGCGTGCGTTCCGCAGGCTGGTGCGCGAAGGCAAGGCGCCGGCGGTCGCCTACGCCCACGTCGCCCGCGAACCCAACCACGACGGCTTCGCCCTGCAGTACTGGTTCTTCTGGTACTTCAACCAGTTCAACGACCTCCACGAGGGCGACTGGGAGGGGATGCAGCTCAGCTTCGACTCGAACACGACGGCCGGGGCGCTGGGCGAAGAACCGTCGGAAGTGATCGTCTTCCAGCACGCGGGCGGCGAGCGGGCGAGCTGGGGAGACGGCAAGGTCCAGAAGGAAGGGACGCACCCGGTCGTCTATCCCGCCGCCGGCTCGCACGCGACCTTCTACGACTCCGCCGTCTACCTCGGCAACGGCCAGAACGGCTCCGGGGTCGGCTGCGACAACACCTCCGAACCGCTGCGGGAACTGCGGCTGGCGCCGGTGCTGCTGCCGGAAACGGCGCCCGAACACGGCGCCTTCCAGTGGCTCAGCTACCGCGGCCGCTGGGGCGAACGGGAAAAGAGCTACAACAACGGCCCGACCGGACCGGTGACGAAGACGGTCTGGCGCGAACCGTTCGCCTGGATGGCCAAGCAGCGCTCGACCAGCCCGCGGCTGCCCGGCGGCTCGGTCGTCGGTCCCACCGTGACCAGCGCCTTCTGCGGCGCGGTCAGCGCCGTCACCGACCTCACCCACATCGCCACCAAGTCCAAGCCGGCTGCCTTCGGGATCGTCGCCGCGATCCTCCTCGCGCTGCTCGCCTTCTTCGGCCTCACCCGCTGGGGGCCGGTCGACCTCGAGCAGCTGCGGGCGCGCCGCGCCTTCGGCCAGCTGCTGCGGACGACGCGGCGGCTCTACGGGCGCTACTGGGCGACGCTGGTGCCGATCGGGCTGATCGCCTTCCCGATCGTCGGCGGGGTCAACTTCCTCGCCGAAGCGCTGGCGAACGGGCGCGGAGTCGACAGCGCCGCCGGGCGCGCCGGGGTCCATCTCGCCTTCGCCGACGTAGCGGAAAGCGTGGGTCGGCCGATCGCCGAAGCGCTGGTCGCCGCGGTCGTGATCGTCTTCGTGCGGGAGCTGGCGCGGGGGCGCCGCACCGGCTTCCTCGGCTCGGTCCGCGGCATGGCGGCGCGCTTCGGGCGTGTGGTCGCCGCGCAGCTGCTGGCGCTGCTGGGGTTGTTCCTGCTGGCGATCACCGTCGTCGGCTTCCCCTTCGCGGTCTGGAAATACGTCTCCTGGCTCTTCGTCCAGCAGGAAGTCCTCTTCACCGACAAGTCGATCCGCGAGGCCTTCCGCGGCAGCTCCGAGCTGGTCCGCGGCCGCTGGTGGCACACCGTCCGGGTCGCCGCGCCGCTCTGGCTGCTCAGCGTCGCCGCCGGCCCGATCCTCGGCTTCTCCCTGATCTTCACCGGCCTCGACCTGATCTGGATCAACCTCCTCGGCTCGCTCGTCTTCGCCCTCTTCATTCCCTTCGTCACGGTCGGGCGGACGCTCCTCTACTTCGACCTGCAAGTCCGCGCAGAAGACGTTCGACCCCGATCCAGAGCAGGCCTGCGAGCAGCACTGGCAGCGCGAAGAAGGCGACGACACCAACCCCTGCCGCAAAGCTGAGGGCGAGGGCGGCTAGGGCCGCCGCCAGAGCCGTGTCGACGAGGAGGGCGCGGCGGGCACGGGCGCCGGGGGTGTTTCGCCTCGCGCTCATTTCACGTACACGGCGAAGAAGTCGCGTTCGTCGGGTTCGAGGTAGCGGGTGTCGGGCCGGAACATTTCCGGCAACAGGTTCGAGGGGTCCTTGGCGCCGGGAAAGCGGTAGCTGATGAAGCTGGTCCAGTCTTCGTTGATGTCGAGCTCCAGTGCCCGCACCGCCCCGGCCCGCTGCAGCACCTTCGCCAGCGATTCGACCGTCTGGTAGTTGGCAGCGGCGTAGATCAGGTTGCCGCGCTTGTCGATCCCGAGGCCCGAGCGCCAGACCCGGATCGCGTTGTTGACGGTGGCGCCCCATTCGGGCCCGTCGCTGAGGTTCGGGTTGAGCTTGCCTTCTTCGATGATCGGCGGCAGGTTCTGCTTCGCGAACACGACCTTCGGGTTGACGCGTTCCCCGTTCTCCCAGGGGCGAACGTCGACCCGGCCGTCGCGGTACTCGATCAGGGTCGCGATCCCGTTCACCATCGGCGCGATCACCTTGCCCCGGTAGATCAGGCCGGCGTTCGAGGTTTCCAGCGGGAAACCGCCGTTGAAGGTGGCGGCGAGGCGCTCGCGCTTGGACGGCGGCACCTCCGCCGGGCCGCGGTTTTCGATTTCCGGCGGCTCGGCCAGCCCCGGCACGTAGGCGAGGTGGGTTCGGCCGGTGTCGATCCAGGCGACGCCGGCGATGAACTGGGGGTATTCGGGGTCGCTGCGGAAGGTGGTCAGGAGGACCGGCGGGCGGCGCCCGGCAACCGCGGAGGCCGGCTTCCACGCCCCCTCGCCGGGCAGCGCCGGGTGGATCAGCGGTTCGACCCGAGGCGGCCGGTAGACGTGAGCGCGGGGTTCGGGGGGCCGCGCCAAGGCAGTGACGCCGACCTGCGGCAGCGACTTCAAGGGCGGCCCGCCCTTCGAGGGCGCGTTCAGTTCGTAGTACCAATTCTCGACCTGGGAGACGAGCGGGTTGCCGCCGTGCGCGCGCACCCACTCGACCGTGGCGATGCTCCAGCTGACGTTGCGGGGTTGGGTCAGCATCCTCGCCCAAGAGACGGCGACGGGGATCAGGCAGATGAACGCCGCAATCAGGATCACTCGACGGATTCTCCGCCACCACGGAAGCGCCGGGACTTCGCGACGAGGGCTGCGCTCGTCCACACCGGAAGCGTGCATCCCGCCACTAAACCGAAGATGAGAAACCGGTCCGTAGAACCTCGCGCGATCAAGCGGATAGGTTTTGGCGCGTGCGTATCCTCGCCTTCAGCGACCTCCACCGCGACCTCGAGCAGGGCTCGCGGCTGGTCGAGATGTCGGCCGAGGCCGACGTCGTTATTGGCGCCGGCGATTTCGCCTCGGTGCACGAAGGGCTGGAGGAGACGATCGGCGCGCTGTCGGGAATCGAGACCCCGACCGTGCTGGTCCCCGGCAACAACGAGACCGTCGATGCCCTGCGCGAGGCCGCCGCCGGCTGGAGCGCCGCCACCGTCCTCCACGGCGAGGGGACGACGATCGCAGGCACCGAGTTCTTCGGCCTCGGCGCCGGCATCCCGGTGACGCCCTGGGACTGGAGCTTCGACCTCGACGACGAAGCGGCGACGCAGATGCTCGCTTCCTGCCCCGAGGAAGCGGTCCTCGTCCTCCACTCGCCACCGAAGGACCACTGCGACAGCGCCGGCGGTGGCGGCAACTTCGGCAGCCCCGCCCTCCTCCGCGCGATCGAAGACAAGCGCCCCCGCCTCGCGGTCTGCGGACACATCCACGAGTCCTGGGGCTGCGAGAGCCAGATCGGCCCCACCCCCCTCCGCAACCTCGGCCCCAAAGGCACCTGGCTCGAGATCTAGGTCTTAGGAGTCAGCCGCGGTCGAGCCGTGCTGCTCCACCACCATCCGGTGGAGCGTCTCCGGAGCGAAGTCGGCACCGTTCGGCCAGACAATCGTCCCCAGTTGCTCGTCGAGCTTGACCTTGCTGAAGTAAGCCGGGTCATTCAACGGCGCGAAGACCCCCCTCCACTCTTCGGTGGAGAAATCCAGCTCTCCAATCGCACCATCGTCGAAATGAAGGCGCAAACGGTAGGCCCCGAGCTGCTGCAGGTCCGTCACATGGACAAGCTCCATGGAGTCGATGCTAGGGGAGAGGCTCAATGTCTTCCAGCGCCTCCTCGCGCATCGCCCGATCCCAGTTCTCCTGCAACTCCGCTCGGTGCAGCATTGCCCACCCGATCACTAGCCGCATCGCTCTCACGGGCAGGTGCCCGCCGAGTACTTCTAGGGAAGGAATAGCGATCGAAGCTTCGTGCTCTCCATGCCGCGCATGAAAGTGCGGCACGCCGTGCTCTCGGAAGTACATGGCGATCGTGATCCCGTAGAAGCTGCTGATTCGCGGCACCCCCCGAACGTACGGAGCCAGGACGCGCGTATGGCGCGCACATCGTGCCAATTCCGTCGCGGCATACTTGCGGTTGTGTCATACCGCGTCCTCAAAGCCGCTGACGCCTTCTGGCGGCGGTCGAACCAGATGCAGACGCCGAACACCGACCTCGGGGGACAGTTGGAGGCTTCGGCGCTGGGGGCGCGAATGTGGCGGGTGGAGCCGGGGAAAGCTTCGACCTACCACCGGCACTTCACGCAGGAGGAGCTCTACGTGCTGCTGGAGGGCGAGGGGCGGGTGCGGGTCGACGGGGAGGTGCTGACGCTGCAGCCGCTCGACACGCTGCTGGTCGAGGCGGACACTTCGCGGCAGCTCTTCAACGACACCGGTGCCGATCAGCTCTGGCTCGTGGTCGGCGCTCCGCGGGAAGAGATCACCAGCACGCTGGAGATGACCGAGGAGCAGCTGAGGCATATGTACCCGGAAGGGCCGAAAGCCCTGCCGCCGGAGCTAAGCGGCGGCTCGGCCGACTAGAGCGCCAGCGAGATCGGCTCTTCGAGCAGGGCTTTGACCCGCGCGAGGAACTCGGCGCCCTCGGCGCCGTAGAGGATGCGGTGGTCGCAGGCGATCGTCGCCTTCATCAGCTGGGCGGGGACGACCTGGCCATTGCGGACGGCCGGGGCTTCGCGGATCGCCCCGATCGAGACGATCGCCGCCTGGCCCATGTTGATCACCGCGTCGAAGACCTCGATCCCGTACATGCCGAGGTTGGAGACGGTGAAGGTGCCGCCCGAGAGCTCCGGCGGGATGACCGAGCCGTCGCGGACTTTGGCGGCGACGGTGCGGGCGTCCTCCGCGATCTGCCGCAGGCCCTTCCTGTCGGCATCGAAGATCGTCGGCACCACCAGCGCCTCCTCCGCCGCCACCGCCACCCCGACGTTGATCCGCGAGTACATCTCGAAGCGCCCGTCGCGGTAGGCGCCGTTGGCTTTCGGGAACTCGCGCAGGGCAATAGCGCACGCCTTCACCACCATGTCGTTGAAAGAAGGAACGACCTCCCCCTCTTTCGCCGCGCCTTTCAACGCCGCCCGGGCCTCGACCGCCTTCCCCATATCGATCTCGATCGTCAAATAGAAGTGCGGCGCAGTCGCCTTGCTCTCCGCCATCCGCCGGGCAATGGTCTGTTGAAGCTTGTTCAGCTCCCGAACTCGCGTTTCACCCTTGGCGGTCTCGACCGAGGGACCGGCCGCGGAGGCAACGGGAGTCGCCCCCTCAGGCTGGGTAGAGGGGGCGCCTCCCGTTGAAGCTGCCACTCCTTCCACGTCCGACTTCACGATCCGCCCGCCAGGCCCCGACCCATGGAGAGCAGCCAGCTCAAGTCCCTTCTCCCGGGCCAACCGCCGTGCCAGCGGCGACGCTTTGACCCTCCCGCCGTCAGCCTCCTCCGACTCTCCCGCGGGTGGCGACGATGCCGAGGACTCTCCCGATAGGGAGAGCCCGGGATCGGAGACAGGACCCGCGGGCCGAGCGCCCTCGTCCCGAGCCGAGGTACCACCAGCCCCGTTCTCCCCAATCCGCGCAATCGGGGTCCCGATAGGAAGCGTCTCCCCCTCCTGAGCCAAGATCTCCTGGAGCGTCCCCGCCACGTCTGCTTCGTAAGCCATGTTCGCCTTGTCGGTCTCGATTTCGACCAACTCGTCGCCGACCGCGACCTCGTCGCCGACCTGCTTCAGCCAGGTCAAGATCGTCCCCTCCTCCATCGAGTCGGAGAGGCGGGGCATCACCACCTCACTCACCGGGCAGCTCCATGCCTACAGGTTGCCACTTCGCCCCGCCGTCCCTCAGCGCTGGGTCAGGAAGGCGCCGCGCAACAGCGAGACCGCCGCCACCCGCAGCACGTCGGCGCGGAGCGCGCTCATCACTTCGGTCTGGCGGGCCTGCAGCCGGCCGACGGTCGCGATCGGCTCGACTTCGGGCCGCGGTTCCCCCGCCGCCGGTTCCGCCGGTGCGCTCGCCCGCGCCTGGTCGTAGGCGAGGCAGCCCTCGACCCCCTGCGCGATCAGCTGCGCCCGGTAGTCGGCGCCTTCTTCGGTCGGGTGCAGGCCGTCGGACTGCATCAGCTCGGGATGGCCGACGGCGATCGCCGCCCAGTCAGGCACCTGCGTGCCCGGCCGCGAGGCGGCGAATTCGGCGACGACCCGGTTCTTGCCGGTGTTGTCGACACCGTTGACGGTGAAGCCGTGGATCGTCGGCACGACCAGGCAGCGGTCACCGACGGTCCCCGCGACCTTGGCCAGGTTGCCGGCGAGGATCTCCGGATATTCCGGGTTGTCATTGGTGCCCGCATCGAAGACGATCACGTCGTCTGACGGTTCGTAGCTTTCCTGGAAGAGGTCGAAGATCTGGAAGCTGTTGTAGCCGCCGACCGCGTTGACGGTGAGTTCGACGCCTGGCAGGTAGCGACCGAGGTGCGGGGAGGTGAGCTCCTCGAGACTGTCGCCGACCACCAGCACATGCGGGGCCGCCGCGGCCGGCGCCGTCGGGATCGCCAGCGCGAGGAGCGCGAACAGCAGCGCCGGTGCCCCCCTCCCATAGCTGCCGATCAGCCACACGGAAGCTGTTTCTACACGACGTAGACTGCCGCCGTGCCCGTCGCCGCCCGCTTCCAGACAGCCGGCTGCGTCGCGCTCGTCGCCCTGTTGCTCTCGGGCTGCGGCGGAGGCGGATCGGACGGCACCGAAAAGACCGCCGCCACTGTCACCAGCGACGCCGTGACCACGACGCCGGAGCAGCCGATCCCGAAGCATGAGAAGCCCGCCGCCGGGCCCTGTCAGATCCAGCTCGGCAGCTTCGTCTCCTCGATGGACTCGCTGCGACGCCGCCTCGCCGTCGGCGTCACCTACGACCAATACGTGGCCGAGGTGCGCGGCATCCGCTCCACTTACAAGAAGATCCCGATCGAACGGGTCGAGATCGATTGCCTGTCCGCCGTCGGCACCCCGGCCGAGCAGGCCTTCAACCGCTACATCCAGGCGGCCAACAACTGGGGCGGATGCGTCTCGGAAGCCGGCTGCAGCTCGGAAACGGTCGAACCGGTCCTGCAGCGGCGTTGGCGGATCGCCTCCCACTTCCTCTCCGAAGCCGACGACGGCCTCAACGCAAACGCTCCTTGAGAAGCGGGGACCGCCCGAAGGCGACAAAGGCAAAAGCACCGGGGCCGCCTTGAGGCGGCCCCGGCCTGGTGCATGGAAACGAACGCGGGAACTGCGACCGGGCGGGACAAGACCCGGCTCCCTGCGAATCGCCGGTGCCCGGGGTGGATTCCGCCGGGCGCCCGAACCAGTGCGGCGCCTAGCGGCCCTGCACCTCCAGAGTCCCATCAAGCATGTGATTCAAGTTAGGACCACCTCCTTTCTCTGGTCAAAGGATTGAAGCAAATCCGGAGGTCGAGCCCAAGTGCCTCTTCTCGTAGGCTGGCCCGATGAGCGAGCTGCCCGAGCACGTCGCCCGCAACCGCTCTTTCTGGAACGGCTACGCCGAGCAGTGGGTCAAGCCCGGACGCGAAGACTGGGAAGCCGCCGAACCGAGCTGGGGCAACTGGCGGGTGCCGGAGTCCGAAGTCGGCCTGCTCCCGGCCGAACTGGAGGGCAAAGACACGATCGAGCTCGGCTGCGGCACCGGCTACGTCTCCGCCTGGCTCGCCCGCCGCGGCGCCAGGCCGGTCGGGATCGACAACAGCGAAGCGCAACTGGAGACGGCACGCCGCTTCCAACAAGAGTTCGGGATCGAGTTCCCGCTGCTACACGGCAACGCCGAGGAGGTGCCCCTCCCCGATGCCAGCTTCGACGTGGCGATCTCCGAGTACGGGGCGAGCATCTGGGCCGATCCATACCTCTGGATTCCGGAGGCGAGCCGGCTGCTTCGTCCCGGCGGCGAGCTCGTCTTCCTCGTCAACTCCGTCTTCGCGATGCTCTGTTATCCAGACGACGAGAACGAGCCGCCCGGGGAAAAGCTGCTGCGGCCCTACTTCGGGATGCACCGCTTCGAATGGCCGCAGGACGAGTCGGTAGAATTCCACCTCCCCCACGGAAAGCTGATCGCGCTGCTGCGCGAGAGCGGTTTCGAGATCGAGGAGCTGATCGAGATCCAGCCGCCCGAGGGCTCGACCACCCGCTTCCCGGGTTCGGACCTGGAGTGGTCGCGGCGCTGGCCCCTTGAGGAGGCCTGGCGGGCGCGCAAGCGCTAGCCCCGCGCTCCCGCCTCCGGATCGGCTTGGTTTACCAATCGCCTGACGGGTATTGAAAGGCCATGTCAATCGGACTGATCATCGTCATCGTCGTCATCGCAATCGCCGTCCTCGCGCTCTTCGCGGTGTCGGCCCAGAAAGCCAAGAAGCGCCGCGAACTCGAGCGCATGCGGCTGAGCGAACAGGCCGGCGGCCACCGCAACGAGGCCGAGGTCCACGCCTCGAAGGCCCAGGAGCACGAGGAGACGGCCCGCGAAGCAGCGGAGCGCGCCGAGCGCGAGCGCGAGCTCGCCGAACACCACGGCGACAAAGCCGAAAACATCGAGCGCAAGCTCTAGGCGCCGAGCGCGCGAGGGAGGGGCACCCAATGCTGATCGGAGTCGTAATCGGAATCTGCATCCTGCTGGCGATCCTGGGATTCCTCGTCCCCAGCCTCTCCAACCACGCCCGCCGCGGCAGCGACAAGGGCTTCTCGATGGGCCAGCGCGCCGGCAGCAAGGCTCCGGGCCCGGTCGGCCGCCTGCTGAGCAAAACGTTCGGCAAATCCCAGCGTGCCGCCGACAAGAGCCACTCCGCGGGCAAGAGCGCCCGCGAGAAGATGCCGCTCTAGCCGACGCCTCAGGTCTTGAGAATCCAGTAGGCCATCAGGACTACGGCGACGAGGACCGCGGCCATCGTGGTGACCGCGTCGTGGTCGACGCGACTTAGCTTGGCGAACAGATCGGCGGCGGCGATCACGAAGCGACGTTAGCCGCGGCTGGAATGCAGCGCGCTGTTAGCCGACGTTCGTACGAGCAGTATCGCTGGCCGGGGCGCGCATCAACCAAAAGGCCTTTCGCACCCCTCGATGCGCCCACACCTGCGAGGGTCCACAGGTCTCGTCCTCGATCCCAAATCGTCCAGGAGGACCAAATGCTGAAAAATCTGCGGGGCCGTCTTACCTATGCCAATGTGGTCTCGACCCTCTGCCTGTTCCTGGTGCTGGGTGGTGGCGCCGCCTTCGCCGCGGCGCACCTGCCAAAGAACAGCGTCGGCCCCAAGCAGCTGAAGAAGAATGCCGTCGGCGGCGCCAAAATCAAGAACGGTGCCGTCAAATCCAGCAAGCTCGCTGACAATTCGGTCATCGCGGCGAAGCTCGCGAGCGAAGCTGTCACCACCGGCGCGCTCGCCAACGGCGCGGTCGGCACCGGCAAGCTCGGCAACGGCGCGGTCTCCACGGGCAAGCTCGCTGACAACTCCGTGACGAGCGGCAAGATCGCCAACGGGGCCGTCAACAGCAGCAAGCTCGCTGACAACTCGGTCGGCACCGGCAAGCTCGCGAACGAAGCCGTCACCACCGGCAAGCTCGCCAACGACTCCGTCACCGGCGCCAAGGTCAACGAGGGCTCGCTGCACTTCACCTGCAACAACCCGGCCAACGCTGTTCTCCTGCTCGGGGGTCCCTGCGTCTACAAGACGACGATTGCCGGCGGCGGCACCTGGACCGAAGCGATCCAGGCCTGTCAGGTCGGGGTGCCCGGAGCAACGCTGCCGAGCGTCGCCGAAGTCGAGGCCTACGCCCGGCTCGGCGGGGTGCCGTGGAAGGAAGTGCTCGCCTTCACCTCCGACCTGGCGGGCAGCGGCCCGAACCCGTCCGGCGCCTGGTCGGTGGAGACGGACGCCAACGGCACGGTGAGCGTGATCGTCGCGACGCCGCTGACCAACAACGTCCAGAGCGACGTGCTTTGCGAGTACGACCCGGCGAGCAATCCGACGCCGGGGACCTGACCCACTGAACGCAGGCCTCCCGGAGGCGCGCTGGGGCGCCACCGGGAGGCTCGCGGTCGACCGAACGGCCCCTTGCCTTGGCGGCCGGCCTCCTCGATGATCCGCTGATGAGCGACGAGGGAAAGACGATCGTCTTCTTCCCCGAGGGGGCGTTCGGGCCGACCAACAACTGCGTCGGCATCGGCGACGTCCTGCGTCGGCGCGGCCACCGCGTCGTCTTCATCGTCGAGGAGTCCTTCGCGGGGACGCTGGAGGCCCAGGGCTTCGAGGAGCGGCTGATGCGGCTGACGCCGCCGCCGCAGACCGAGGAAGCGCCGGGCCAGTTCTGGAAGGACTTCATCCGCGACACCGCTCCGGTCTTCCGCACCTCGACCCAGCAGCAGCTGGCGGACTTCATCGCCCCCACCTTCCAAGCGCTGGTCGACGGCGCGAAGTACGTCGACGAGCGGCTGCGGGAGATAATCGACGAGCTGCAGCCCGACCTGATCGTCGAGGACAACGTCGTCGCCTTTCCGGCGCTGCCGGCATGCGGGCGGCCGTGGGCGCGGATCACGTCCTGCAACCCGACCGAGATGAAGGACCCGGAGGTGCCGCCGCCGTTCTCGGGCCTGCCGAGCGACGACACCGGCGGCTGGAACGAGTACTGGCGCGCCTATCGCGAGGCCCATCGGGAGATGCACGCCGGGTTCAGCGAGTTCTGCCATGAACGCGGGGCGCCGCCGCTCCCGGCCGACGACTTCATCCACGAGAGCCCGTGGCTGAACATGTACCTGTATCCCGATGAGGTCGACTACCGGCGCGCCCGGCCGCTCGGGCCGACCTGGCACAACCTGCAGGCGAGCGTCCGCGCAACCGATCCGGCCTGGGAGCTGCCGGAGAAGCTGCGCGAGGGCGAGGGTCCCCTCGTCTACCTCAGCCTCGGCTCGCTCGGCTCGGCCGACGTCGAGCTGATGGAGAAGCTGGTCGCCGAGCTCGCCGACGCTCCCTACCGCTTCGTCGTCTCCAAGGGCCCGCAGCACACCGAGTTCGAGCTTGCCGCCAACATGGCCGGCGAGGAGTTCCTCCCCCAGACCGAAATCCTCCCCAAGGTCGATCTCGTGATCACCCACGGCGGCAACAACACCGTCACCGAGTCCCTCTACTTCGGCAAGCCGATGGTCGTGCTGCCGATCTTCTGGGACCAGCACGACAACGCCCAGCGGATCGAGGAGACAGGCTTCGGCGTGCGGCTCGACACCTACTGTCACAGCGGTGAGGAACTGATCGCCGCGATCGAGCGGCTGCCGGCGGACGAGGCGCTGGGGGAGCGACTGGCCCGGACCTCAGAGCGACTGCAGCGGGCGCGCGGCACCGAGGTGGCGGCCGACCTGATCGAGCAGGTCGTCGCCGAACCCCAGACGTCCTGACCCGCACTCCGCTCGTACCGGGATACTGCCGCTCGCGATGGTGGACGCACCAGCGAGAGCCCCCCGTTCGGCGCCGCGGCTGATCGGCGAGACCTTCCAGCTCTACGGGCGCTACCCGCTGCTGTTCCTGATCTTGGCGGCGGGGGTCATCGTCCCCTACCGGCTGATCGTGCTGGCGGCGGTCGGGACCGGCCCGTTCACCGAAGGGGGCCTGTCGTTCGGCATCTCGATGCTGCTGTCCCTGACTGACTGGGTTGTGGTCAACCCACTCGTCTCGGCCCTCCACGTCCACGCGGTGGCGGAGGTGGAGGAGGGCCGGACCCCGCGGCTGGGGCCGGTTGCGCGCCGTGGCCTGTTGGTCCTGCCCCTGGTCGCCTCAGCCGCGATCATGTCTGGGCTCGCATTCTTCGGCGGCCTGCTCCTCTTCGTTCTTCCTGGTGCCTACATCTGGATCCGGCTGACGGTGACGGCGCAGACCGCGGCAATCGAGCGTCAGGGTTGGATGCCCGCCCTGCGGCGCAGCTGGGGACTGACCGAGGGCAGCCTTCTCCACGTCCTTCTTTTCGTCATCTGCGTCTTCGCGATCGGGTTCCTGCCCGGCCTGGCGATCGGCCACGCCCTGCCCGACGAAACCACCGTCGGCTCGTTCCTGGCCGGGCTGGCGGTCCAGGTGCTGGTGATGTCCTTCACCGCTTTGGCGACCGCCCTTCTCTACTTCGATCTTCGCGCCCGCCGAAGGGACGATGCGACCGCACGGGATCGGAGGGCGACCCAGGTGAAGGCTGTCGAAGACCCAAGCGACCACAGTCTCGACCCGCGCCACTACAGCGACGAGGACAGGCCGCCGGGCTGGTACGTCGATCCCGCCCAGCCGCGCAACATGCGTTACTGGGCCGCGGGCGATCCGCCCTCCTGGCAGCGCGGAAAGGCCCGAACCCCCCGCAAGCTCAGAAAGCAGTGGAAATCGGAGGCTCAGCACTCCGAGTGAGCGGGGCGGGGCGGGCGTCAGGCCCGCCCCGCCCCTGCGTCAACTGGCAATCAGCCAGAGGCCGACCTTCTTGTCTTTGATCCGCTGGAGCCCGCTGTCAGGCGTCCACCAGACGCGCGCGGTCACGTGGACTTTTCCGCTTTCCATCAGCTTCTTCTCGAGGCTGCCGGTGGGAGTGACGGGTATGTAGACGACCCCGGCAGCCACCCGGCGGTCGACGCTCTTCAGCTGCTTGCCGGAGAGTTTGATCTCGCCGCCGCCGTTGCAGGCGATCTTCAGCTTCGCGATGCCCTTCGAGCGGAGGTGGAGGATCTTCTTGATCCCGAACTTCGAGCCTTTCGCCGCTGCCACCGGGGCGGGAGGGGGAGGAGCCGGCGGCGCATACTGGAAGGCGCCGATGTCGCAGCCGCCCGCGCGCGAGACGCCGCGCTGGTCGGTTGCCGGGCACTTAGCCGCGTCGCCGGCGTGGATCGCCGGGCTCGTGCTCGGTATGGACATCGTGTCGGTTTCGCCGCCGTTGTTGGCCAAGAGGCCGAGCTTCGGATCGGTGATCAGGTCGCTCGCCTCTTCGAAGCAGCGCGGTTCGCCTTCGGGCTCCGCCTGTTCGAGGTTGTGACCTAGAGAGCCCAGCGTTTCGGTGCACTGGCCGAACTCTTCGACTTTTTCGGCGCTGTTGCCGTACACGATGGTGTTGACGATTTCGTAGGCATCGAATTCGCCGCCGGAGATCGCGGCGCCGTTGCCTTCTTCGCCGCCGTTGCCGTCGATCACCTTGTTGCCGGAGATCGTCACGTTGACCATCTTCAGAAGCGGCCCGGAATAGATTTCCATCGCGCCGCCGTAGGCGCCCCAGCCGGGGCTTGCCGGATAAAGGCTGGTGTCGGTGGTGTTATTGGCGATCGTCGAGTTTTCGATCGTGATGTGGCTGTCGTAGGCGCAGATCCCGCCACCGTCGCCGCTGTTGCGGTTGTTGGCGATGGTCGAAGCGACGATGTCCAGTTCAGCTTCTTCGGAGTAGATGCCGCCGCCGTAGCCGGAGTTGAAGGCTTCGTTGTCGACCACTGCAACCCCGTTGAGGCTGAGGCCGCCTTCTTCGACCAGGATGCCGCCGCCGTTGTCTTCGGTCTGCCCGCCCGTCACGGTGGCTCCGGAGAGGGCCAGAGAAGCGTCGGCGTAGACCTCGAAGACCCGGTCTTCGATCGCGCTCGCGTCGATGACGGTTTTCCGCGCGCCTGCCCCCTGAATCGCCACTTCGCCTTCGGTGACGTCGAGGTCGCCGGTTTCGGTGTCTTCGCCGCCCGGTTCGATCGTCAGCCCGTAATGGCCCGCCGGCACGACGATCGTGTCGGATTCCTCCGCGTTGAAGTCCGCCTTGACGATCGCCTGCCGCAGCGAGCAGTCGCCGGCGGCACCGTTGCAGGCCGTGGGCGAAGGCGGCTGGTCGGCAGTCGTGTTCACGGTGTACGTAGCCGCCGAAGCCACGCCCGAGAAGGCGAGCACCCCGACGATCGCAGCGGCAAGCAGGGCCGCGACCCGCCGAGGGCGGAGAGAAGAAGCTCGGTTCATCAAAGTCCTTTCATGGAGGAAGCCGGCAGCAGTCGCCGGCTGACCGAGCCCCTTTCAAGGACAGCAGGCGGAATCCTCCCGACCGCCATCGCCCAGGTGCTTCCGCGGGGGCGGGTTTGACAAAACTGGCCAGTCAGCCAGTATGATCGCGACGCGTGCCCGACCAGACTGAGATCGCCGCCGGAAAGGGGGACGTCGAGGACGCTCTCGTCC
Organism: uncultured Actinomycetes bacterium; assembly: GCA_963702075.1. GTDB lineage: Bacteria > Actinomycetota > Thermoleophilia > Solirubrobacterales > 70-9 > VAYN01. Next base: position 56,070 of record OY969703.1, read on the forward strand.
TCGACCGCGAGCACTGGGAAGAAGGCCCGCCGCTGGAGCTGTTCAAGCGGATGCGGTCGGAGTGCCCGGTCCACTGGACCTCGCAGGTAACCGAGCTGCCGCAGGCCAAGGGCTTCTGGTCGGTGACCACGGCCGACGACGTCCACACGGTCAGCCGCGACTGGCAGACCTACTCCTCCGAACTCGGTGGGGTCGTCGTGATCGACGAGGTCTTCCCGCTCGACCTGGCGCGGGCGATGTTCATCGGCATGGACCCGCCCAAGCACGACCGGATCAAGGCGCTCTTCCAGGCCGGCTTCACGCCGAAACGGATCGCCGATCACGAGGAGGAGATCCGCAAGATCGTCGTCCAGGTGCTCGACCGCCTCGAGGGGCGCGACAGCTGCGACCTCGTCACCGAGGTGGCGCAGCCCGCCGTCTCGCGGGTGATCGGCAGCTTCATGGGCATCCCCGAGGAGGACGACGCCGCCTGGGCCGAGCTGATGAACATGGCGCTGGCCGCCAACGACCCCGACTACAGCCCCTCCGTCGACGAGGTCGAAGCGACGATCCAGGAGGCGATCCAGCAGGTCTTCGCCCGCTGCAGCTCGATGATCGCCGAGCGCCGCGAGAACCCGACCGACGACCTCACCAGCGTCCTCGTCCACGCCGAGGTCGAAGGGCAGCGGCTGGAGGAGCACGAGATCGTGATGGGCTTCTTCCTCCTCGTCGCGGCCGGCAACGACAGCACCAAGGCGACCTACAGCAGCGCGATGCGGGCGCTGATGGAGAACCCCGACCAGCTTCAGCTCCTTATCGACGATCCCGCGCTGATCCCCGGGGCGGTCGAGGAGGCGCTGCGGATGTTCCCCGCCTTCGCCCACTTCCGCCGCACTGCGACCAAGGACACCGAGCTCGGCGGCCAGGAGATCAAAGAGGGCGACAAGGTCGTCATGTGGTACGCCTCCTCCAACCGCGACGAGAGCCGCTTCGAGGACCCCGACCGCTTCGACGTCCTCCGCAATCCCGACCACCAGGCCTTCGGCGCCGGCGGCCGCCACTTCTGCCTCGGCACCGCGCTGGCCCGCCTCGAGCTGAAGATCCTGCTCGAGGAGACCCTCGCCCGCTACCCGAAGATGGAGATGGCGGGGTCCCCGGTCTTCGTCGAGTCCGGCTTCCTCAACCAGCTGAAAACGCTGCCGGTCCGGCTCCGGCCGTAACCACCCGTCAGGGCAAAATCACTCGCGTGGCTGGCGGCGCGGCATTCTCTAGCAGCCTCGCGAGATAAATCACGCCCGGCGTACTACCCCGCCTTCTCCTCCCAATACTTACGACCCAGCCGGAGATCCTGCTTAGCTTGAAGCTTCCACATTACAAATTACAGCGACCGCAGGAGTTGACGCCAGAACAAGGACACTTCCCTTATATGTTTTCTGGCCTTCGTACATTGACTTTTGCAGAGTGGACCGATAAGCCATCCACCACGACTGCGTATAAGCGCGCTGGCCCCATAGGCAATCTATGGGTGTCAAGGGCAAATGATGGTTCGAGCTGTCCATGTTTAGAGGGCCAGTGAAGCAGATACGTGGCGCTCGCTTTGGCCCGAACGATGAAGAGTCCTGCGGAACAAGCCCGGGGTGTCTCGAGCCCACGAATTCGACACATGGGCAACTCAAACGTCACACTAAGGGCAGATGGAAGCTGAAAGTCTGTCACATCGCTGCAGGAACAACAGTTCACAAAGCTGCGAAGTAGACCCGAGGGTAGACGAACGCGCTGGTTACGAGCTGGCCAGCCACAATTCGGGCAATCGATGGCCTCATCGGCTTGAACCACGTGCCCAGTAGGCATCCAGGCATTCAAAAGATGGACCTTTGTCGTTGCAAGGTGCTCAAGAAGGGCGGCTCGCGCCTCCTGTCCTGGCCGACCTTCGATCGATCGCGCGTCTACTCCAGCTTCTTCTAAGAGAAGCAGCTTCTCAAGCAGTCGCTTCGACGTTACTAAGCCTTGCTCTCTCGTTTCCTCATTGGTCACACCCGCGATAAGGCGCATCATCTCTAGCTCAGCCATAAAGGGCGTGACAACGGGGGACGGAGGCTTAGTGCTAGTCCGTTTCCAAGGCAACGTCACTCGCCTTCGAATCGCGCTCGGCCGGTCGGAGGGGAGCGCTCGAACACGTGGGTCACCAAACAGGATCATTCGGAAGCCAGCTTCTGAAATCTGAGGATCTTCCTCAAGACGACTGATCGCTTGGCCAACAGAAATTCCATCTGTTAGTGCTCCTATTAGCTCTCTTTGCACTGGCTCGATGGCCAGATAGGACAGCTCAGCAACAGCGAGCACTGCGCCGATGCGGGGATTGACTACCGTCCGCGGAAATGCGGACCACTCTGAACCGATCTGCGGGGTCCCCACGAATGCGCTATGGCAACCGACATTGACCACTACGCGAGCTGCCAATGCCTCTGGTGGGACCAGTTTGCCGCTTTGGCGGGCGACATCTACCTCAAGGCGTGCCCGGTGACAGAATCCAGTGTAGACACACTCCGGAGCCCTAGTGGGGTCTGCCTCACCCCTTACGGGGTTTCCTTGTATGCAGAGTGCCATGCCTTTTTCCAGACCTTGCGCCACTCCATCTCCATGTGCATTTAGACAGAGGATGCCAACACCTTTAGAGAATCGATCGTATGTTTCCTCCATGCTCAATGCTTCAGGAGTTAACGGAATCCCGGGACCTACTATGTTTAGCATCGGAAATGCCGGACTAGCAGAAAGCGTGGCCGCAGATGATGACACTAAGATCTGCTTACGAAGCTCCTGGCGGGTTCTGCCCCAGATGATGCCGGTGGCCTGTCCTCTATTTTTGGAGAACAATAGCCTCTGAATGAGGGGGCGATCAAGGTATGGGCCTTCGACGAGGATGACGGAGGGTAGAGGATCCTGGAGGCTGTTCACATCCGAAGCGAGAGACGGCGAGCGACCGGTCAAGTGCGAATACAGAGACACCTCTTCGGATAAATCGCCGATTCCCACAACCGTCTCGAGGGAATGCGCCGTTTCAACCGATGGCAATGCGACTACCTCTGCAGTGTTACCACCGAACGCTCGAGCGGTGGTCGAGATCATCTTCATCTCCTCCGAGCTGGCGATCGGCCACACAGGGCTTCCTTCTGCATCGATCAGAAGGTCACTGCCTGTAGCCTGCGCGATCGGTAAAATTTTCTGAGCTCTCTCCTTGCTCGGTGGCGTATAGACAATCCGAAAGGGAACCAGGGCACCACCATCTGGCTTAGCACGATCAAAGCCTCCGCTCGAGGGTTTTCTCTGATCGCTGTCCGCCATCGGCTACAACACTGCTTTCGATGCCGATCGCTTCGAACGGGCCGCCAGCGCCGCAGCAGGTAGAGCGTGCAGCTGATTTCCCCAGCCGCTGTCCCTCACTTCGCCCGTAATCACTTTATCCTCTTGAGATCCGCTCAATTTCATTTGCCGTTTCCTGCAGAAACGCCTCAGCCAGCGCTGGCTCGACGTATCGCCGGCTAAACCTGAGCCCGAGAACGAAGCTGGGCTTGTCATCGTTAATGTGGAGCTTCAACCGGAATATCTCCGCCGTCCCCAACCCCTTCTCGGCAACACCAGTTTCGGGCAATCCATGGAGGACAGGCTCACCCGCGCTTGAGGTATGGGTTAGCATCCGGCCTCGGTAGTTCACCATCACCGTCGCAGTTGGGATGCTGGCGAGAGATCTGCGAAGCTCCTCGTCGGGAGAGTAATAGCGAAGCCACCAGTACCCGAAGGCGTGCCGAGCCGCCTCGCGCATCTGCATCAGCACCTCGGGGGGCAGCGAGCCGTCCGCCCGAGAGCCGGGAATGGTTAGGAGAAGAGGGCAATCAATCGTGAAACATCCGGGCGTGCGTTGCACGTCGAGGTCATCCAGGCTGGCCCGACCGTGCCGCTGGATTGCAAGCAACGCCGTGTTGGTGCCGAGCAATCCACTCAGCGCCGAAGCAGCGCACCACGTTATTACCTCATCTGATCGCCACCCAGCGGAGCGACCACGCTCGCGCATTCCCGCAAGGACGCCCGGCGGCACCGTGATCTCCATCACCTGGGTATGGCCGTGGATGATCTCGTCGGCGCGCGTAGTCTCGCCCCCCGCAGCCTCCCAGTCCTGCGCTTGCCAGTACCGCGCGGAGGCATCCAGCTGGTCGGTCCTCCATCCCGGAAGCCTGCTCGCCCACTCTGAGTAGGGGGGACAGTCCTCGTCGATCTGGCTGCCGCTCACGCGTTGAGCGATCCCGCGCCCAACCGTCGCGATCGAATAGCCGTCGACCGCTATCCGATGCCCGATCATCAGCAGGCGGCGGGAACCATCATCCTCAAGATGGATCAGAATCGGGCGAAAAAGGCGCTCGTCTCTCATCTCGACGCTCTCCTGAAGCGAGGCGACGGTCGCCGGCAGCTCGGCTGCACAGGCAGTGGATACCTCCTCAAGCTCGTTGTCCTGGGGGTCGCGGATTCGGAAGGTGCCCGCGACAGAATCGTGGACGGCGAGGCGCAGTGCGTCGTATCGGGCCATCACATCACGCACCGCCGCACCCAGTAACGGGTCGCTGACCTGAGCTGAAACGGTGAACATCATGCTGGCGTTGAGCTGAGCGGTCATCCCCGGCTCGCTTGAGCTGCTTCTCCCCACATCCAGCATCCGGCGTTGGGCCGGGGTCATCGCTAACGGGCCCTCAAGTGCCGGGACCGGAGTCCGAGCAGGGGCAGCCGCCTTCCGCTCCCTCCCGAGCCGTGCTAGCTCGCATACAGTCGCCGTCGGTTTGAAATCCGCCCAACTGAGCACCAGCCCGGCATCCTGGCAGTGAACGGCGGCTTCAGTCGCAGTGAGGGAATCAAGGCCGAGCGCATCCATCGAGTCATCGACCCCAATCGGCGCAAAACCGAGGCATTCCTCCAGGATCGTGACGCAGGCGGCCTCTGTGCGGTTGCCGGCAGGCCGATAAGGGATCCCAATGTCACCTCGGGTGCGCGTGTTACTGGCAAGCGCGCGATAGTCGATCTTGCCGTTGATGGTGAGCGGCACCTCGGGGATCTCGATCACCGCGGCGGGGATCTCATGCGGAGGCAGGCTCTGCTTTAGATGGGCTCGAAGCAACCCGGCAGAAGGTCGCTCCTGACCTTCCGCCCGGGTAAAGTACGCAAGCAAGCTCTTGTTGCCTCCGAGCTGCTCGGCACAGACGATCGCGCTGTCGATGCCCGCATGGGCTTCGAGCACGCGCTCTATCTCCGCTGGCTCGATGCGATAGCCGCGAACCTTTATCTGCCGGTCCGCTCGACCCTCGTAGAAGATCACGCCGTCGCGCCGGACCCTCCCGAGATCGCCGGTGTAATACACAACCGACGGCGCCTTGTCGCCGTTCTCCTTCTCGATAACAAAGCGGCCGTCCTTCGATTCTGCGTGGCCGATGTACCCAGAGGAAACACCCCACCCGCCGATAACGATCTCACCTCGAGTCTCTGGCTCGACCTCGCTGCCAGAATCCCGGATAGTGATCTCCAAACCTGGCAGCGCCCTTCCGATTGGACTGAGGCTCCCATCCTCGAGTTCGTCAGCGGTGATGACGTGGGTGGTGGACGCTACGGTGGTCTCGGTTATGCCGTATAGGTTCAGCACCTCGACCTCATGTGCTGCCAGCAGTGGGAAGTATGGCTTCAGCATCGGCAGATTGAGCCGTTCAGAGCTGAAGATCAGATACCGCAGCGGCTCCAGGCATCCCGACTTCATCGATCCCAGGGTGAAGGCTGCGCGGAATGCAGAGGGACTCAGGTTTACCACCGTCACTTTGTGATCCTGCAGCAGTCCACCGAACGCCTCAGCTTGCGCCAGGATTTCAAGGGGAACTACCACCGCGCAGCCGCCATAGGTCCAGGCCCCCCAGAGCTCGAGGACCGACCAATCGAAGGCATGCGAATGCGCCACGGTCCATACATCGTTCTCGTCGAACCGATGCGCCTCACCAATGCTCTGGACGAGCGAGGCGACGTTGCCGTGAGTCACGCTGACACCTTTCGGGTTCCCCGTCGACCCTGAGGTGTAAATGACGTACGCCTCATCTCCAAGCGCGATCGCCGGCAGCTCGACTCGCTTGTCCGTTTGGAACTCCGCTCCGATGTAGATGCTGGGGGCCGGGAGCTCTTTAGCCACCTGGCAGCCATCGCTGTCGCTGGCCAGCACTGCATCGAGGCGCGCATCGTTCGAAAGAAACCGCAGTCGCTCCAGCGGATAGGAAATGTCCAAGGGTACGTAAGAGCAGCCTGCCCGCAGCACCCCCAGCATCGCCAAGTAGAGATCGGCCGATGCCCCTCCGCAAAGTCCGAGCCTCGAGCCCGGCGCCACGTGGTCTGCCAGTAGAGCCGCGGCGATGGCACGTGAGCGCGCATCGACCTCGCGGTAGGAGAGCTTTGTCCCGCCGAACGCTAGTGCCAGTCGCTCTGGGTGCTGGCGCACATGACCCACGAACACCGTAACCACCGGCTCGACACTGGCTTGGTGCGGAACCTGCTTCATGCCCGCCCTAGCCCCGGAAGGCCGCCGGTCTCAGCAGGATTCGTACCGATGCCAACTATTCGGTTGGCACTGTCAACATGCACCACGCTGGGAACGAAGCAATCAAGTTCACTCTCGTCGATCAGCGCGTAGGCAATAATAATGACCAGGTCATCTATGTGAATCAGGCGAGCGGCGGCCCCGTTCACACCAATCATGCCACTCCCGCGCTCGCCCTCAATCACGTAGGTGTCGAGACGCGCACCGTTGTTGATGTCGACCACGGTGACCTTCTCGTTCACATACATCCCCGCGGCTTCAATCAGAATTGGATCGACGGTCAGACTGCCTACATAATGCAGGTTCGCCTCCGTAACCCGGGCCCGGTGCACCTTCGACTTCAGCATCGTCACTAGCATCTGGCGACTAAATCCGTGATGGCGCCGTTAACCGATTGCTTCGCGCAGTGGCGCTCGAGCACACGGTCAGCAAACAGACCAAGGCAACTGAGATTGGCGAAGCCAGGTCCTTGGCTCAATCCGGCAAGGGCCGGAACGTGCAGCAACGGGACAAGCCCCTCGATCTCGAGGTGGCGACCTATTGCGACTTCCCGCTCCGGGCTCATGCTCCATAATGCGCCGGCCTGGCGCGCGATCTTCTCTTGGTCAGCCGCGGTCAGGAGGCCCCGCAGCTGGGAGGCGACGTCGAACCCGGTGCAGTTGATCACATATTCGTGCGACCGGTTCACCACTCCTGTCGGAGTCTGAACTTCAAGACAAACGGTGCTTCCCTCCGAGCCATCGCCAACGTACAGAACCCGCCCGATGACGAAGCTGCACTGTCGGTCAAATCCGAGGCTGGACAAGAGGTCAGCGCTGAACACCCCGCGGTCGCTGCGCATGATGAAGTCCCGGCGGCTATCCACATCGATGGTGCTCCAGCTATGTCCGTCGGGGTCCGAGTAGACCCTGTTCTCCAGAAAGCTCTCGGTGCGACTCATGGGCAGACTGGGCGCATAGACGGTCACGGTCGCCGTTGGTCTCGTCGACCGTATGAAGAGGGTGCTGGCGAGGGCGCTCTCTCCTCCACCAACTATCGCAATGTCACAGCCAGAATGCCTTGGTAACTTTTCCAGCTCACTCCGGCGGCCGTCGCAGTGCAGGAGTCTGCTCGCAGCAGCAGCGTCGTGCGGCAGCGACCTTAGCTTCCCCGGGCCCGTCACAACCAAGGCCTCAGAGCAATACTGAAGCGTTTCATTTAGCAACACAACATCGATCAGCCAGTGACTCCCGGCGTCGTGCAGCGATACGGACGACACCCTGCCCTCGACCCGAAAGACCCCATGCTGAGAGGCGGCAAGGACCCATTTCACATATTCGCCATATTCCTTGTGCGTAACCATCGGCATCCCGGCGTCCACCCAGGTCTGGTACAGCCCTTCGCTAATCAGAAATTGAGTCCAGGAGAACTGCAAGAGGTGTTCGTCAATCGAGCGGCCGACCGAACCGAAGGAGCGCCAGCTCTTATATGGAAAGCCAATGTCCTTAACCGGACTGGTGGAGAGCGGCTCCCAGCCCGACGTGAATCCCTTGCCACCAAGCCACGATGCCGCCGGCTCGTGGGCCTCTACGATCGTCAAACTGATCGGGCCGAAACCGAGGTTGTTGAGCACGTGCGTCTTGGCTGCCAGTGCCGCTGCTTTGGGCCCAGCTCCAATGACGACAAGATCCGACCTATAGGGCATGGGAAGTCGCCAATCTGCGGCCTTCAGCCAGCGAGCCGATCACCAAGTCAGCCGCCCGTTGGGCAAGAGCAGGGGCCAACCGAACTCCGCTTCCGTGCGTTCCCGAGACGAGGGTCGCGGTCCCCCCGCGGAGCTGCGTGACCAGAGGCCTGCGGTCACCGGTATAGGTATCTGCGAAGGTCGGCCACGTCCGGGCGGTCCACCCCGAAGGCCCGAGGACCGAATCGAGCAGCGGCTTCGCTCGCTCGATCAAGTTTTCGTCAGGGGGTTGACGCTGATCGGGGTCGACCCCCCATATCGCATGATTAATCGACATGGCCCAGTCGCTGTCGACAAACCGTGGAAAAAGGAATAAGCCGCGGTCTGGGTCGGCCCACCCGGTCCGCCGCGGCGCCCCGCCTCTCACCGCGATTCGCAAGCCGTGGACTCGCTTCACTCTCAAACTTCGATCGCTCAACAGGCGGAAGGGGCCAGCGGCGAGGTTTCCAAACCACGGTCCGACTGCGAGAACAACATGCCGTGCCAATCGAGTCTCTCCGTTGTCGAGGTGGCATCTGACTCGCCCACTGACGGGCTCCAGCCGCCGCACGCGGTTGCCGCGAGTCTCGATCAGCCCCTTTGCTCTGGCCTCCTGGAGGAAGGCGCCGATCATCCGCGGGGGGTCGATGACATAAGCGGGGGTGGAGAGGCACGCCCCCGCTTCGTAGCCAACTGGCAGCTTCGCCGCACGGGCAGGCGCGCGCACGACATCGGCGAGTTGCTCTCGATCCCCAGACCTCCCCAGCCACCGTAACGTCAGCGGCCGCCGAAAGTGTGCCGCCGTCGTCGGCTCCACCCGCTGGTGCCATCTCCAGCTCGCCCGTTGCAACTGGGTATGGAGCGGCGTCCACGAGTAGGGCCCGTCAATCGCACCGGCATATCGCGACGCCCCTTCGCAACGGGCGTCCTTGTCGACAATCTCGAGCGTGAGACCCGGACAACGGCTAGTGAGCTCCGTGGCGACCGTCGCCCCGATAACCCCCGCGCCGACTATCACCACGTCCCTCATACCGACTTCCACCAAAATGCCAGCAATACCAGGGGCACATCGCCGTCGGAGTGGACGGAATGCGGGGTGTCGGCCGGGATCGAGGTAGCCGGACCCGGCCGCAGCGGCAGCGCGACTCCCGGCATTGTCACATGACCATGCCCCTCGTGGACAACCCAGAGCTCTTGACTGCGATGTTCGTGCTCCTCCGTACTGCGGCCGGGTGGAACCGTCACGGTCATCATTCCGAACTCCAAACCCTCTGCCCGTGCGGCAACGTCACAGGTGGTCTTTGGTCCATCCTCAGCCTGCATTCAACGGCTCCTTTATCGCCGACTGCGATTCCTCTACCCAGGTGGCGTAACCGTCCAATTGCGTCGACTCGATGCTCGCGGCCTCGCGTAGGGCGGCATCAGAGGTCAACCGCAGCTCTTCGTCGGCCAAGCCGGCAAGCATGGGCGAGCCCGAGCGCCCCAGGTCAGCCCAGATCTTCTGCGAAAGGGTAGGCATGAAGGGAGCGGCGAGCATCGCCAACCCCAATAGCCAGGTGAGGGAACTCTCGCTGTCACGCTGGATGACCTCAGCGGCGTCGAGCCAGTCGATGATCGTCCTCGCAGCGCTCCTCAAGTCGAACGACTCGAAGCTGAGGTACCGATCTTGGCAGGTGAGCTCGGCAATAAAGCGCTGTTGGACAGTCCGCTCGACGCGAAGTTCCGCCCTATCTCCGGCGGAGATTGCGTGCGACCGGGAGATGTAATTTTGGAGGCGTCGCCCGAGGCTCGCATGATCCGCCGCAAACTTCTCGGTGTTGAAATCGACGCGCGCGAACTGCGGATTCTTCAGGCAGAGGAGAAGTCTGGTCAGGTCCGGGTGGGCGTGCCCTTTTCCAACGAGATCCCCGGCCCATATGACGTGACGTCTACTAGTCGAGAACTTGGCGCCGTCCAATAGAGCGAAGTGGTTCGTCAGAAAGAAGTCGACAGGCTTGTATAGATCCTGAGCCATCAGGCAGGCCTGCGCATTTAGGAGATAGGGAATCGTGTTGTCGATCCCGAAGGAGATGACGCACCTAACGTTGGAGTCGCGCGAGAAGGGATTCTGGTACCCGGTCATCTCCGCGCATCGCTCCCCGGCGACGAGATGACAGCCCATAAGAAGAGCCGAGTAGGACCAGATGACCTCCCCGTCACCGGTGTTCGACTGGGCGAAGGGAATCCCCCACGGACTTGGGATCGTCAATCGCACTTCTGGTCCAGCGCGCTCAAGGTGCCGTTCGACGATCTGCCGGAACTCTGGCGTCACCCCGGTATTCGACAGTTCGTCCGCGAACTTGTCGGGCCTCATCCCAAGGGTGAGAAAGATCGAGCCATGCTCCTCCATGTCCAGGCTGCCTGCAAAATGCGCGCAAGCTGCGTTCAGGACTTCATCCGGCTCATAGGACCCACCACATTGCTCGCAGAAGAAGCCCACGAGCTGTTCGCCGCATCCAGGGCAACGGCTGCGCAGCCACCCACTAAGAACCGGATCTCCAAGCTGTGGTCTGAGGTGCTGTTCCCGTACCTCCTCCGCGACAAGGACGGGGACCCGGCGGACGGCAGCTCGGGCACCGCTGGCATCAATGATCCGCTTCGTAAAGTCCGAGACGACGTCCCGGTACCTGGTGTTCCAGGACGGGTCGAGGGGGTCTAGGAAGTCGTCCCATTCGATCTCCAGCGCCAGGAGGTCGTTGTGGATCTGGCTGTGGTAATCCCTCGCCACCACTTCCGGCGACCTACCCTCACGGAACGCCTGCACCAGCACGTGCGACTCGTGGCAATCGCTCACGCCGATCGCGATCGCCTCGGCCCCTGCACGCAATAGGTGTCGACGGACAACGTCCGTTCGCAGCAGCGGCCCAGAGATATGGCCGAGGTGACTGCGCCCGTTTGGGACGAGGCAGACCGGAGAAAGAAAATACCTCTCCCCGGCGCGCGAGAGGTAGTCCGATGCAGGGGGTCGGGTATCGGTGCCGGGAGCCGACATCACTTACCGCCCCCTACCAGCGGAACCTCCTGCAGGCCATCGGCAACGCTGGCAGAAATCGGAAGGTCTTGGCAGGAGTTTCCGACCGAGCCCGCATAAGCCTCGACCAGCCCGATCTGCTCGATCATCAGCCGGTCCCCTTTCGTGAGGCCATCGGCCCCTCGGCCGGTGAATGCATAGCTATCTCGTGAGCTGTGCAGACCGACGAACCGGTACGCCGGCGGCTCATTCGGGTACCTGACACGGGACTGGTCGGATTCGAGGTCGCCGTTATCGCCCCAGTCGGTGACACCCGACGGCGCAGCGCTGCCGAGCCGTTGGAAGAGCGCGGTTACCGCCTCGTCAGGCCAGCGGGTCAACGCGTAAACATAGGACAGCGCGTCGATCTGCTGTGCCAGAGCCGAGTCGCGAAGACGCTGGCTGTTGACAGCCGCGAACGCGAAGTTCCGGTGCAATTCCGCCGGCGTCAACCGACCTGCCCACTTCTCCTTCCATGATCCGAGGCATTCGTACGGGTCGCGATCCAGTAATACGACGTGGATCCGGTCACGCGGGTAGCCCGCTTCGGTCAGAATTTTGAGGGGGTCGAATAGACAGTCTGCGAGCGTGTAGGGACCGATCATCTCCTTGATCGCGACGAATGGGTGTTCCGCAGCTATCGGCGGTTGCCATACATCACCGGTTTCCCCGTAAAGACGCTGCCGCAAATGAGTCTTCAGCGGCTGGTAGTACGCGGGCCAGCCGGCTACACCGAAGAGGTTGGTAAGAGCGGTGGAACCCGTCCGGCAGTTGCCCGAGATGCAAACTAAGTGAGGAAATGCTTCGTCACTGCGTTCCGACAGTGAATCGCCCAAGGATTCCACCACCTCGTCGAACAGGTCCTGCATCGTCGCTGGGCGCCTCTGATAACACTCATTCAGCTTCAGTGGGATCTTGCACAGATCCTCGAGGTCGACGCTAAGGATGTCTTCGAGGGCGATTTCGCTGCTAAGTACAGTCGGGCTAGCCACTAGTTCACCCCGGGCATCGAACGCCCTCTTCATCTGACACAGGTTCGGGGACAACGCCGGGCCTGCGTAGGTCTCGGGCATCGCAGTGATAGAGCAAAAACCCCGCCATAGATGCCTGATTGTTAGATGCGATGTGCCTAATGAGACTGCGCCCCCTACCGAAAATGACTGACGTCCAATATGCTCTAGACAAATAGAAATATACAGGATTAGTCAAGCAAACTTCAAAGGTCGATTCAGCCGGCATGACGCCGACAGCACCGACCCGGTTCGGCGCTCTGGGCCCAGGCGCGAGCGGATGCCGGCGGGGGCTCGAGGTGCGGCCGATCGCCGATCTGGCCCTGACCGAGGCCGAGCGCTCGATAAGTAAGGCGCACGGCGGCCCGCCCGCTCGATGCGGTGGTGATGATCGGCCACACGCCCGCACCCCGAGCCGCTCGGCGGCGAGCAGCTGAGCGAGGTCCAGACTTACGCCCAGGCGCTGGCGGCGGAGGAGATCCCGATCCTGGTCGCGAGCGGCGACCGCTGGGTGCTCGAGGAGACCGACGAGGGCGAGTTGGGCAGCGCCCGCACGGTGGTCACCAAGGAGGGCCAGCGGCGCGGTCGCGCCACCTCGGTCAGCCCGGCCGCGGCCCACGCCGAGCTGCGCGAGGCGATCGCGGACGCGATTGCCGGCCCCCTGCGGCCACCACCGACGCGCACTTACCCGGCCGAGTTGGTGATCAGGGTCGAGGGCGAGGAGATCGCCTGAACCACCGTCGCCAAGCCCGCCGACCTCCTCACCCAGGTCGCCACCGTCTTCCGCACCAGCCAGGTCTCCCGCGAGTACCGCCAGCTGGCCGCGCGCCTGGCTGGCCGCGGCCACTTAGCAGCGGGCGCTGCTCCTTGGCGGGCAGCCTCGGACGACCTGGGATCATCTGCGGCATGCCGTCCAGCTCTCAGCGCAAGCAGCATGCGCTCGAGATGTTCGGGGAGCTGCCGGCTCGCTACGACGAGGTCGCGGCGGTCCTGAGCTTCTTTCAGGATCCGCGCTGGCGGCGGGCGGCGGTGGAGGCGGTCCAGGCCGGGCCTGACGATCGCGTTCTGGACATCGCCTGCGGGACGGGGCTGGTCAGCGAGGCGCTGGTCGAGCGCTGGGGCTGCCGGGTGGTGGGGCTGGATCAGAGCGCCGCGATGCTGGGACGGGCGCGGGCGAAGCTGGCCGAAGCCCCGCGGCTGGCGGCGAGGATCGATTACGTCGAGGGCGAAGCCGAGCACCTCCCCTTCGCCGACGGCGAGTTCGACCAGCTCACCTTCACCTACCTGCTGCGTTACGTGGACGACCCGGCAGCGACCCTGCGGGAGCTGGCGCGGGTGGTCAAACCAGGTGGGCGGGTGTCGAGCCTCGAGTTCTGCGTCCCGCGCGGGATCTGGCTCTGGGCGTGGCGCCTCTACACCCGGGTCGGGCTGCCGGTCCTCGGGCGGATCGCCTCGCGGAGCTGGTTCGAGGCCGGCCGCTTCCTCGGTCCCAGCATCGAAGGCTTCTACAGCGACTGCCCCCTGCGCCGGCAGGTCGAGCTCTGGCAGGCGGCGGGCATCGAGCAGATAGAGGTGCGGCGGATGAGCCTCGGCGGCGGCGTCGTCATCTGGGGCACCGTTGGCGGCTGAGCCCGGCCCGCGTCCCGCTTTCTACGCCCTGCGCCCAGGCGGCTGGCGCGACCTGGTCACGGTGATGCACCCGCCCTACACGCTCTGGCACGTCAGCAATGTGGCGATCGGGGCGGCGGTGGCGGCGCACGTATACGTCGGCCGTCTGGCGGCGACGATGGCGGCCTTCTTCCTCGCCGTCGGAGTCGGGGCCCACGCCCTCGACGAGCTGCAAGGGCGCCCCCTGGGCACCCAGCTCTCCCAGCGCACGCTCATCGCCTTGTCCGTCGGCGGCCTCGGCGGCGCACTGGCGATCGGCGTCGCCGGCACGATCGTCGTCTCCCCCACCCTCGTGCCGCTGGTCCTGGCCGGCGGCTTCATCGCCCCCGCCTACAACCTCGAGTGGTTAAACGGCCGCTTCCACACCGACTTCTGGCTGGCGGCCTCCTGGGGCGGATTCTCCGCCTTCACCGGCTGGTACGTGAACGCCCTCGGTCTCCACTCCCCCCGCGAAGCAATCGCAGCCACCGCCGCGGTGCTCGCCTGCTTCACCCTCACCACCGTCCAACGCCGCCTCTCGACCCCGGTCCGCCAACTCCGCCGCCGCACCGTGGCAGTCAGCGGCGAGCAGCACCTAACCGACGGCACCGTCCAACACCTCCACCGCGACGACCTAGCCCGCCCCCTCGACGGCGCCCTGCGCGGCCTGTCGATCGCAGTGCCGCTGCTGGCGGTGGCGATGATCGCCCTGCGGCTTTAGGCGCTGTCGCGGGAATGGCGAGCCCAGCGGAAACGCGCCCGACGGGATTTGAACCTGTGACCTTCGGTTCGTAGGACGCGGGAGAGTGTGGGGCTGGCGAGGTGTTCGCGATGCTGATGCGGCCGGGATGTGACCTAAAGCGGCACAGCCTCGGCCAGCACGGCGTCCCGCAGGTAGGGCGAGAGGCTTCCCTCGGTTAAGACATCGACCTCAACGCCGAGTGCTTCGCATAGCTGCTGCGAGAGCCTAATGAGATCGAAGAGGCTGCGACCTTCATCCATATCCACGATGAACAGGGGCGGGCGCCAGCGGACAAGACGCGTACGTTCTGGCCTCCATGCACGGCCGCTAGCTGTTTCGTGGCCCTAAGCGCGCCCTCAGACAAAACATCCCACATCGATGCTAGCTTAACCGGGCGTGGAACCAATTAGGAAGAGCGCAGAGCCCGAGATGGCAGAGCTACCGGAGAATTGGAAGACCTTGCCGGGCGGAACTCCGACCCCCAACTGGGTTGCGGCGCTTCAAGAGGCGCGCCATTCTGAGACCCGCGCGATCAACGAGGGCAGTAGGTCTGAGACGGTCCCTCTCCCCCAAGGATGGGGAGAAATGGCATCGAGCGATCCCATGCCCGATGTCGCTGCAACGGTTCGTCGATCACGGGAATCTCATTAGGCCTCCGGCCAAATCCGCAAAGGCCATCCGCATCTTCCGGCGAACAGGCGAAGACCGGACCTTCAATGGCATCTAGTCTCAGATGATGGCGCCAAGGCAATTCAGCATTCAAGGAGACCGACCCTCGGGGTCGGCATAATCCCGGCGATCATGGCGACCCGAGTCGAGGTCTCGCCTCGCCTGCTGACCTGGGCCTCTGAACGCTCCGGTGTCGATCCGCAGGATCTTGGGGAGAAGTTTCCGAAGCTAGAGGCCTGGGCCAGCGGAGAGATCAGGCCGACCCTCAAGCAGTTAGAGAAATTTGCGCGGGCCACCCATACGCCCTTTGGATTCCTGCTGCTCAGAGAGCCCCCGGACGAGCGCTTACCAGTCCCCGACTTTCGCACGATTCCAAGGGGCGGGTCGTCGCGCCCAAGCCCGAATCTGTTGGACACGATCTTTCTCTGCGAGCAACGCCAGGAGTGGTATCGCGGCTACATGCAGTCCATTGGAGGAGAGCCCCTCCCCTTCGTTGGTTCGTTCAACCGCCGAATGGACATAGCTAAAGCTGCCAAGAAAATGCGACAGCAGTTGAGCTTTGACCTCGACTCCCGCCGTGAAATGTCGAGCTGGTCGGAGGCGCTTCGGGAGTTTGCAGAACGTGCTGAGGATGCAGGCGTTCTAGTGATGATCAATGGCGTTGTTGGGAGCAATACCCATCGAAAGCTGGACCCTGAAGAGTTCCGAGGATTCGCCCTCGTTGACAGCTTGGCACCGGTTGTGTTCATCAACGGAGCAGATAGCAAGGCTGCTCAGATCTTCACGCTGGCACATGAGCTTGCCCATGTATGGCTCGGCGCACCGGCGCTTTCCAATCTTCGCTTGGACATCAAACCCGATCAAGAGGTCGAGCGCTGGTGCAACGCAGTTGCGGCCGAGCTGCTTGTACCGATGGATGCCCTACGAACGCAGTACTCCGATGACGCTCCGCTTAGTGACGAGGTCTCCCGCCTTGCCCGCCTGTATCGCGTCAGCACCCTTGTCGCGCTGCGACGAATCTTTGACGCTGGCTATCTCAGCTGGGAGAAGTATCGAAGGGCATTTACAGAGGAGCTATCTCGGATTAGCGAGAAAAAACGCTCGGCCGGAGGCGACTTCTATAAGACGCAGCCGATACGAGCAAGCAAGCGTTTCGCTCGCGCGATCGTTGCTGACACGCTAGAAGGCAGGACTCTCCATCGAGACGCGTTCCAGCTCTTGGGAATCCGAAAGCATGAGACGTTTGCCGAGCTAGGTGATCGTCTAGGGGTCACTTGATGTACCTCCTCGACGCTAACGTCTTCATCCAGGCTAAGAACCTTCACTACGGGTTCGACTTCTGTCCCGCTTTCTGGGATTGGCTCGTCAAACAGCATGAAGCCGAAACGGTCTTCAGCGTCGAGAAAGTTCTCGATGAGCTGAAGGCAGGCGCTGATCCTCTCTCCGAATGGGCAGAAGCTCGCCCAGACTTCTTTGTCAAACCCGATGAAGCGGTCATCCCGAGCCTTCAGACGGTTAGCAACTGGGCAGCGGGAGCTGGCTATGACCCTGCAGCCGTGACCACGTTCCTCCAGATCGGTGACTACTACCTCGTAGCCCAAGCCCACGCCCACAAATTCACGGTAGTAACCCATGAGATCCCGGCCAACTCGCCAAAGAAGATCAAGATCCGAACGCCTGTATTCAACTCGGGATCAAATGCATGAGCCCCTACGAAATGCTGAAGGTCGAGCGAGCGAAGTTTGTGCTGGGTCCGTAGCGAGGACATCAGCCCCGGAGCACAACGGAACGCGCCCGACAGGATTTGAACCTGTGACCTTCGGTTTCGTAGACCGACGCTCTATCCAGCTGAGCTACGGGCGCGAGCGGCCGGGTGGTGCCGGCGAGGGTCGAGATTAAAGGATGGGGCTGGGTTTTAGGCGAGTCGGGCGTTGAGGGTGATCTCGGGCACGCCGGCCAGGGCTCGGGAGACGACGCAGCCGTCCTTGGCTTTCTCGGCGTAGGAGCCGAAGGCGTCCTCGTCGAGGCCGGGGACGGAGCCCGCGACGTCGAGATCGATCTTGGCGATGGTCGGGAGGCCCTCGACCAGACGGAGGTGGACGCGGGCCTCGGCCTCGATCGAGTCGGGCGGGTGGTCGGCTTCGGTGAGGACGAGGCTCAGTGCCATCGCGAAGCAGCCCGCGTGCGCGGCGGCGATCAGCTCCTCGGGATTGGTCCCCTCGCCCTCCTCGAACCTCGAGCTGAAGGAGTAGTTGCCTTCGAAGACCCCATCGCCCACCTTGACCGTGCCGCTGCCTCCTTTGAGGTCGCCCTTCCACTCCGCGCTGCCGTTCCTCGTCGCCATTTCCTCGTCCCTTCGTTCGGGTTTACGAGGTCCACCTACCCGGTTTGGGCCGTCGAATCTTCCTCGGCGTAGGAGGCCAGGAGCTTGCGCTCGTCGTCTTTGTTCGGGAAGCGGGTCGCAACCAGGAGGGCGCCGAGGAGGATGGCGACGATGCCCGCTACGTAGGCCCAGGTGTCGCCGTGGAGAAAGGCGCCGCGGGCTCCTTCGACGATCGATTCGGCGTAACGGGGGTGCTGTTCGGCGACGGAGGCGGCGCTGGAGAAGGATTTGGTGAGCTCGTTTTCGACGCTGGTGGAGACGTCGTGCGGGGCCGAGGCGACGGCTGCGGTCGCCGCGGCCGCGTAGCCCGCGGTCAGCAGAGCGCCGAGGATCGACTGCATGATCGCCCCGCCCAGGTCGCGCTGCAGGTCCGCCGTCGCCGAGGCCATCCCCGCCCGGTGCACCGGGACCGAGGCGGTCAGCGAGCGCGAGGCGGGGGTGCCGGCGAAGCCGACCCCGATCCCGACCAGCAGGTAGCCGAGGCCGACGTGCCAGTAGTGGGCATTCTCGTCCCAGAGCAGCAGCATCACCAGGAAGCCGGCCAGGCAGAAGGCGTAGCCGACCAGGAGCGTGAAGCGGGCGCCGCGGGTCTCGACCAGGTGCGCCGAGCGCGGCGCGACGATGACCATGCCGATCGCCCCCGGCAGGATCGCCAGGCCGGCGTCGAGGGTCGAGTACTCGAGCACGTTCTGCAGGTACTGCTGGCCGATGAACATCGCCGCCATCAGCGAGCCGAAGACGATGATCCCGGCGCAGGCGGCGACCCAGAAGATCCGCCGCCCGGCAACCTCGAAGTCGTACAGCGGCGAGGGCGCCCGGCGCTGGCGCAGGACGAAGGCGACGATCGCGGCGACGGCGACGACCCCGAGGCCGGCGGCAGCTGCACCCGCTCCCGGCACCGGGGCGAAGTTGATCCCCAGGACCAGGGCGGCGACCATCACCACCGAGAGGATGCCGCCGAGGTTGTCGACCCGGTCGGAGGTCTCGTTGACGTGGGCGGGGACGAAGCGCCAGGCGAGGTAGAAGGCGAGGAGCGCCAGCGGCAGGGTGACGAAGAAGACCGACTCCCAGTCGAACTGGGTCAGCAGGGCGCCGGAGACAAGCGGGCCGAGCGCCGAGATCCCTCCCCCCAGGGCCGACCAGAGGGCGATCGCCCGGGTCCGGTCCGGCCCGCTCCAGAGCGCGGTGATCAGCGCCAGCGTGGTCGGGAAGGCCATCCCGGCGGCGAGGCCGCCGAGCAGGCGGGCACCGAAGAGGACGCCGACCGACGGCGCGAAGCCGGCGAGCAGCGAGGCCGGGATCGCCAGGGCCGTACCGGCCAGCAGCATCTCCTTGCGCCCGTGCGTGTCGCCGAGCGCGCCGAGGTAGAGGACCGAGGCGGCGAGCCCGAGCGAGTAGCCGACGGCAACGAGGTCGAGACCGGTCTGGCTGGCGTCGAAGGCCTTGCCGATGTCCGGCAGGGCGACGTTCGCGACCGCGAGGTTGAGGTTGGCGACCGCGGCGACGGCGATCAGCGCCGTCAGCACCAGCTTCGCGTTCGGCGGGGCCGAGGAGGAGCTCGGCGCGGGCGTAACGGTCGAGGACATCGATCCAACCTTATTCGCCCCCGCCACCACATAGGGTGGCGCGATGACCAAGTGGGCGGTACTCGTGGTGCTCGGGGCGGCGCAGTTCCTGATGGTCCTCGACCAGGCGGTGATGAACGTCGCGATCAGCCAGCTGGTCGAAGACTTCGACACCACGGTGACGACTATCCAGGCCGTGATCGCCCTCTACGCGCTGGTCATGGCCGGGCTGATGCTGACCGGCGGCAAGCTCGGCGACATCTTCGGCCGCCGCCGCGTCTTCGCGATCGGGCTGGTCATCTACGGGATCGGGTCGGGGCTTACCGCCGCCTCCTGGAGCGTTCCCTCGCTGATGTTCGGCTGGTCGATCCTCGAGGGGATCGGCGCCGCCCTCGTCCTGCCCGCCATGGTCGCCCTGGTCGCCGGCACCTACCGCGACAAGGACCGCGCCGTCGCCTACGGGGTGCTCGGCGGCGTCGCCGGTGCCGGGATCGCGGTCGGGCCGATCCTCGGCGGCTGGGTCACCACCGACTTCACCTGGCGCCTCGTCTTCGCCGGCGAGGTCGTCGTCGCGATCGGGATCCTGCTCGGCACCAAACTGATGGCCGAACCGGAGAGCGAGGGGGAGCGACCCGTCCTCGACTGGGTCGGCGGCGTCCTCTCCGCCGCCGGGCTCGCCGTCGTGGTCTTCGCCGTCCTACAGGCGAGCAACTGGGGCTGGCTGGCGCCGCGCAGCTCGCCGATCACCCCGTTCGGCTTCTCGCTGACGCCGTTCGTGCTCGCCGCCGGCGGCGCCCTGCTCGCCGGCTTCGTCGGCTGGGAGCGCCGGCGCGAGCGCCGCGGCGAGGAACCGCTGCTGCACCTCGACCTGCTGAAAGTCCCGGCGCTGCGCGGCGGGGTCTCGATGTTCCTCGCCCAGAACCTCGTCCTGATGGGGATCTTCTTCACGATCCCGCTCTTCCTGCAGATCGTCCAGGGCCTCGACGCGCTGGAAACCGGAGTGCGGATGCTGCCCACCTCGGTCGGCCTCTTCCTCAGTGCGATCGTCGGCTCGAGCCTGGCGACCCGCTTCGCGCCGCGGCCGCTGGTCCGCACCGGCCTCGCCCTCGTCTTCGTCTCGACCCTGCTGCTGCTGGGGACGATCGAGCCCGAACTCGACAATCCCTCCTTCCTCTTCGCGATGGGTGTCCTCGGGGTCGGCATGGGCCTGGTCGTCTCCCAGCTCGGCAACGTCGTCCAGTCGGCGATCGGCGACGAGCAGCGCAGCGAAGCCGGCGGCCTGCAGTACACCGCCCAGCAGCTCGGCTCCTCGCTCGGCACCGCCTTCCTCGGGGCGATCGTGATCACCGGTCTGATCACCGCCTTCACCGGCAACATCGCCGACGACCCGCAGGTCTCCGACCGCGTCCAACAGCAGGTCGAAGTGCAGCTCAGCGCCGGCGGCAGCTTCGTCGCTTCCGACGAAGTGCGGGCGGCCGCCGAGTCCGAGCGCCTCGCCCCGCGGACGACCGACGCGCTCGTCTCCCACTACGAAGACGCGCAGCTGAAGGCGCTGAAGCTCGCCTTCCTCGTCGCCGCCCTGCTGGTGCTGGCGTCCTTCTGGTCGACCCGGCGGCTGCCGGCCGAGCGCCTTACCGTTTGAGCCGCACGTGCCAGCGCACGCTGGCGACTGCGACAACGGCGCCGTCGGCGTCGGTCAGCTCGACCTCGCAGGGGAACTCGACCTTGCCGTCGGCGTCGAGGGTCGCGAGCGCCTGCTCGGCGGGGACGCCGAGACGGGCCGTCGCGGTGATCGTGCCGTTGGCGATCTTGTCGTAGGAGATCTCGGCGCTGCGGGCAAGCGGCGTCACGTCGGCCATCCGCTCGAGGAAGGCGCCGACGAAGGCCGCGCCCGAGGCGGTCTCGGCGACGGTGAAGAGAGCGCCGGCGTGCTGGGAGCCGACGTGGTTGAGCAGCTCGGAGCGCTCGGGGAGGATCGCCGTCGCCTCGCCCTCGCCGATGCTGGTCACTTCCACGCCGAGGTAGCCGACGAAGGGCACCGCCTGGCTCATGCCTTTCGCGATGAGGTCGAAGTCGGTCATCGGCGCAGCCTATCTTCACCGAGTCGTGAGACCTGACGCATGACGTCAGCTTTCACGGACTCGCTCCTAGCGGCCGTGGAACTCGGCGTGGCCGGGGCCACCCTGCTCGAGGAAGGTGCGGACGGCGTTCTGCAGGTCCTCGGTCGCGAACAGCTCGGCCGCGTCGGTCCGCACCGCCTCGTCAGCGGCCGGCATCCCGCCTTCGCGGAAGCGGCGGAGGATGTACTTGGTCATCGCGTGCGCCTTGGTCGGCCCGGCGGCCAGCTCCTCGGCGAGCTTGCGCGCGGCGGCGTCGAAGTCGTGGTCCTCGAAGATCAGGTTGACGACGCCCCACCGCTCCATCTCCTCGGCCTCGAAGATCCCGCCCGACATCACGAAGTGCCGCGCGCGGCCGCTGCCGGCGCGCTCGGCCAGGCGCTGGGTCCCGCCCATCGACGGCGTCAGCCCGACCACTTTCTCGACCAGGCCGAACTTCGCCTTCGGCGAGGCGACGATCAGGTCGCAGGCGAGCGAAAGCTCGAAGGCCGCGGTCAGGGTCAGCGCGTGGGCGGCGAAGACGACCGGCGCCGGCAGCTCTTCGACCTGTTCGATCATCCGCAGCAGCTCGTCCCAGAGCAGCTGCCCCTGCTCCGGCGTCAACCCGGCGAAGACGTGGACGTCGACGCCGCCGGAGACGGCGCGGCCCTCGGCCCGGATCAGCAGCGCCCGCGGCGGCTCGGCGGCGACGGCGTCGATCGCCGCGCGCAGGTCGTCGATCATCCGCTGGTCGAAGAGGTTGAGCGGCGGGCTGTCGAGGGTGATGACAGCGAGGCCACTGTCGGTGCGCTCGAGCCGCGCCGCCGGACCGGCCGCACCCTCAGGGGACACGGTGCACCTCGAAGAGGTTGGTGCCGAGTTCCTGGTCGGCGAGGCCGGCGGTGATCGCGATCAGGTCGCCGGAGCGGGCGACGCCGCAGCGCCCAGCCATCTCGGCGCAGGTGCCGATCAGGCTGTGGACGTCGGACTCGTAGTCGCAGCGGGCGGCGGTCACTCCGAACAGCAGGTTAAGCCGCCGCACCGTTTCGATGCGCGGCGAGATCGCCAGCACCGGCACGTCGGGCCGGTGGGCGGAGACGAGCCGCGCCGTCCGCCCGCTCGACGTCGGCACCACCAGCGCTTTCAGGCCGAGCCGGTAGACCGCGCCGACGGCGCTCTGGGCGACCGAGTCGGCGACGTCCTGGGTCGCCTGGTCGGTGCGGCGGAACAGCCACTCGCCGTAGGGGAGGTCGGGCTCGGTCGCCCGCGCGATCTGGTCCATCACCCGCACCGCCTCGACCGGGTGCTGCCCGACCGCGGTCTCCTCGGAGAGCATGATCGCGTCGGTGCCGTCGTAGATCGCGTTGGCGACGTCGGTCACCTCGGCCCGGGTCGGCCGCCGCGCGTTGACCATCGAGGCCAGCATCTGGGTCGCGGTGATCGCCGGCTTCGAGCGGCGGCCGGCGGCGCGGATCAGCCGCTTCTGGATGATCGGCACCTGCGAGAGCGGCAGTTCGATCCCGAGATCGCCGCGGGCGACCATGATCCCGCCGGTCGCCTCGGCGACGATCGCGTCGATGTTTTCGGCCGCCTGCTGGCGCTCGATCTTGGCGACCAGGGGGATATCGCACTTGAGCGCGTCCAGGCGCTCGCGCACCGGCGTCAGGTCTTCGGGGGTGGAGACGAAGGAGACCGCGAGGATGTCGATCCCCTGCTCGACGGCGAAGTCGACCCAGTCGAGGTCGGTCGCGCCCGTCGCCGGCAGCGCCGCCCCGCCGGGGATGTTGAGCCCCTTGTGCGAGGAGAGGGTGCCGCCGACCTCGATCTCGGCGTCGAAGCCGTCGGCCCCGGGGTCGTTGACCCGCAGCCGGATCGCACCGTCGGCCAGGTAGACGACCTGGTCCTGATGTAGACCGCGCGCCGCCGGGGCCGGGATCGGAATCGTGTCGCTGTCGCCCTCGACCTGCTCCGGCGTCAGCGTCACGTGCATCCCGGTCTCGAGCTCGGCGACGTCGTCGCGCAGCGAGCCGATCCGCAGCTTCGGCCCCGGCAGGTCGCCGAGGATCGCCACCTCGCGCCCGACCCGCTCGCTGGCCGCGCGGATCGCCGCGATCGTCTCCGCCTGCCGCTCCCGCCCCGCGTGCGAGAAGTTGAGGCGGAACACGTCGGCCCCGGCGGCGATCAGCTGCTCGAGCACCTGCGGCTCCCAGCTAGCCGGCCCGACCGTGGCGATGATCTTGGTCCGCCGCGCGAGGTGGCCGCCGGTGAGGCTTTCGGGTTTCGCATCCATCCCTCCGGACCTTACTCAGAGAGAGTTGCTCCCTCCTCGAAAGCGACCCGATCGACCGGGGCCTGCCGAGGGGCTATCCGAGGTGCCGGCGTAGAAACTCGATCTGGTCGGCGACGACGGCCTCATGGCCGGGACCGTCGTAGACGTCGAAGTGGTCGAGGCCCGGATAGGTCCGCAGCTCCCCCAATGGCGCCCGGCGGGCTGCCCGAATCGCGATCCCGGGCGACGCCACCCGATCGGCCTCGCCGACGCAAACCAGCCACGGGCAGTGCAGGCGGCGCGCATGGCGAACGTGGTGGAAGGTGAACGGCGCGGCGAGAAGCCAGCGCGAGGAGGCACGGTCACGCCAGCGGGATTCCTCGCCGCCGGCGACGACGCGCCGCCAGCCGGCCTCGCTGCCCGGAGCGTTGATGAAGGCGGCGGCGCCTGGCTGGCCGACGGCCGGCAGATGCCGGCCGCGGATCGCGGCGGCGAGCATCCTCGCCTGGACGCGGAGCGGCGACCGATGCGCCTGCGCCATCGTCAGGAACGGCACCTGACTCACCGCCGCCGCCACCCGCGGATCGGCGGCCGCCGCGGCAAGGGCGTTGCCACCGCCCATCGAGGAACCGAACGTCGCGATCCGGGTCGGGTCGACGCCGTCGAGGCCGCGGACATGATCGATTGCCGCGACCCAGTCCTGGAGCTGGCGCCGGGGCTCGAACAGGTCGGGCTCTCCCCCGCTGTCGCCGAACCCCCGGTGGTCCAACACGAAAGCGGTGATCCCCGCTTCTGCGAAGCGCTCGGCAAACGGCCCCAGGCGGTCACGTCGGGTGCCGGACAGGCCATGTGCCATGACGATCGCCGGCGAGGGCGTCCCAGACCCGCCGGGATAGAGCCAAGCCGCGCAACGGTCCCCACGCGACTCGAACCGGACCTCTTCGCGTTCCATGGATATAGAAACGGGCCTCAGAGCCAAAACGTGAGATTGCCTCGGAAACGGAGAGGGAGGGATTCGAACCCTCGAGAGAGCTTGCGCCCCCTACTCGCTTAGCAGGCGAGTGCCTTCAGCCACTCGGCCACCTCTCCTTGCGCTTCGACTCGATTGTAGGAACTAACCGGAGATGGCGGGGATAGGCTGGCGACGTGCCCGTCCCTCCCCAGTCGCACGAGCGCTATGAGCGGGTCTTCGCCGACGTGGAGGCGCCGTTTGCGTTCGTCGATCTCGAGGCGATGTGGGCGAATGCGGAGGCGATGCTGGATCGGTCGGCGGGGAAGGCGGTGCGGGTGGCGTCGAAGTCGGTCCGCTGCCGGGCGCTGCTGGGGGCGATCCTCGGGCGGGACGAGAGGTTCCGGGGGCTGATGACCTACACGCTGCCGGAGACGCTCTGGCTTGCCGAGCAGGGGTTCGAGGACCTGCTGCTCGCCTATCCGACCGCCGACGTCGGGGCCCTGGAGGAACTGGCCCTGCGCTCGGCGGCGAACTCGGATGGGGCGCCGATCGTGATGGTCGACTGTGTCGAGCACCTGGAGATGATCGAGTCGGTGCTGGGGAAGGGAGCGCCGCCGATCCGGGTTTGCATCGACGTCGATGCGAGCTGGTGGTGGCTCGGCGGCCGGGTGAAGATCGGGCCGAAGCGCTCGCCGATCCACTCGATCGAGCAGGCGGTGGCCCTGGCCCGGGAGATCGAGAAGCGGCCGCAGATCGAACTCGACGCGCTGATGGCCTACGAGGGGCAGATCTCCGGGGTCGGCGACCTGCCCCCGGGCCAGCGGCTGCGCGGCGCCGCGATCCGCTTCATGCAGAAGCGCTCGGCCTCGGAAATCGCCGAGCGGCGGGGGGCGATCGTCGCCGCGCTGAGCGAGTTCGTCGAGCTGGAGATCGTCAACGGCGG
Source organism: uncultured Actinomycetes bacterium (assembly GCA_963702075.1). Classification (GTDB taxonomy): domain Bacteria; phylum Actinomycetota; class Thermoleophilia; order Solirubrobacterales; family 70-9; genus VAYN01. The sequence goes on from OY969703.1 coordinate 81,689, forward strand.
CGGCACCGGCAGCCTCGAAACGACCGCAGCCGAGGAGGCGGTGACCGAGGTGACCGCCGGCTCCGGCTTCTATGCCCCGGTCCTCTTCGACCACTACAGCCGCTTCAGCCTCACCCCGGCCGCCGCCTTCGCGCTGCCGGTCACGCGCAAGCCCTCCGAGTGGGTGGCGACGGCGCTCGGCGGCGGCTACCTCGCCTCGGGTCCCGGCAACCAGGGCCGTTTGCCCGCGCCCTGGCTGCCGGAGGGGTTGCGCTTCGACGACGAGGAGGGCGCCGGCGAGGTGCAGACGCCGCTGCTCGGCGAGCCGGCCGGCTCCCTCGGCGTCGGCGACCGTGTCTACCTGCGCCACGCCAAAGCCGGCGAGCTCTGCGAGCGCTTCGACACCCTCTACCTGGTCGAAGGCGACGCGATCGTCGACGAAGTCCCCACCTACCGCGGCGACGGCAAAGCGTTCCTCTAGCCGCCGAACTGCATCAACTTTTCTATCCAGCAGGTGGAAAAGTTGATGCAGTTCGCGTTAGGGGCCTAGGACGCGGTGCGTGTACTCGTTGGTGAAGGTGCGGCCGGGGTCGAGGGTGTCGCGGGCGCGCTGGAACTCTTCCCAGGCGGGGTAGCGCTCGGCGAGGGTCGTGGCGGTCTGGAAGTGGCGCTTGCCCCAGTGGGGGCGGCCGCCGTAGTCGTCCATGATCGCCTCGACCGCCTCGAAGTAGGGGCGCCACTCCATCCCGCGGTACTGGTGGACGGCGATGTAGGCGGTCTCGCGCTCGTGGGCAGGGCTGAGGCAGGCGTCGTCGCCGGCGGAGACGCGCATCTCGATCGGGAAGAAGACCGGGTAGCGATTCGCGCGCACCCACTCGACCACCCGCCGTGCCGCCTCCGGGCCGTGCTCGCGCGGCAGCGCGTACTCCATCTCGGTGAAGCGCACCCGCCGATCGTTGGCGAAGACCCGGTCGCTGCGGTCGCTGGTCCAACCGCCCGAGGCGAGCCGGCCGGCAAGCCGCGAGAGCGACGGGATCAGGCGCGGGATCGCCTTCCCGGTCGCCGACAGCGCCTCCAGCGCCCAGTTCTCCAGAATGACGTCGTTGAGGTAGGCGGCGGCGCGCCCGCGTGGCCGTGGCCGCTCCTCGGTCCGGTTGCGCTCCAGCACCAGCGCCAGGTCCGAGTAGGGGAAGCTGAAGAGCTCGAAGTGCTCGTGCGCTTCGGCCCGCTCGTCGAAGGAATCGAGCACCTCTTCGCGCGGGGCCGGTGCGTCGACCCGCAGCAGGGTGAAGGCCGGGACGCAGCGCAGCGTCACCGCCGAGATCGCGCCCAGCGCCCCGACCCCGACCCGCGCCGCCCGCAGCAGCTCGGGATCGGTCGTGGCGCCCAGGTGGCGGACGCTGCCGTCGCCGAGGACCAGCTCCACCCCCTCTACCTGCGCCGAGATGTTCCGCAGCCGGGCGCCGGTGCCGTGGGTGCCCGTCGAGATCGCGCCGGCCAGCGTCTGGCGGTCGATGTCGCCGAGGTTCTCCATCGCCAGCCCGAGCCCGGCGAGCTGCTCGTTGAGATCGGCGAGGACGGTGCCGCCGCCGACCCGCACCAGGCCCGACTCGCGATCGGCGTCCAAGACGCCTCTCAGCGACTCGAGCCGGATCATCGTCCCCTCGGTCAGCGCCGCCTCGGTGAAGGAGTGGCCGGAGGCCGCCACCCGCACCTTTTCGCCCGCAGCTGCGGCGGTGGCGATGGCCTCAGCTAGCTCGTCCCGGCTGCCCGGGCGGAGGATCCGCGCCGGCCGGCAGGTCTGGTCGCCGGCCCAGTTGGCCCACCCCCCGGCTGGCGCCTGCGTCCTCGGTGACATAGCCCGAGCCTAGCCCGAGATCGGACGCGGCTCTGCAGCCGGCTCCATCGCGCGGAACGCGTAGACGACGGTAAGCGCAAGCAACAGGGCAATCGCGATGCTCGGCTCGGCGTTGCCGGTGAGGCTGGCGACGACGCCGCCGCCGATGCCGCCGATCACCTGCCCGGATGCCCAGGCCATGTTCGAGAGCCCCGCGGCAAAGCCCTGGTGGAGGCTGCTCTCCTCCGCGGTGTCGGAGATCAGCGTCAGCGCCGGGGCGAAGCAGAGGCCCGCGCCGAGCGAGGTGAAGATGAGGCCGCCGATGACGCCGGCGAGCGTCGTCACCGTCGCGATCGCGATCATCGCCACGGCGCAGATCGCCAACCCGGAGACGTAGGGCAGCCGCCGCCCGACCCGGTCGGAGATCCGCCCCGCGAGGGGGGCCAGGACCGCCTCCAGCGCCGCCCCGGCGATGAACCCGGCGGCGATCACGCCGTGGCTGCCGCCGAGAGAGTCGATCCGCAACGGCACCAGCACCTCGATCGCGCCGAACATCACCGACGGCACGGCGACGAAGGCGGCCGCCTCCAGGACCGGTCGGCTGACCAGCGTTTCCAGGACCTCGTGGAGCGTCTGCTGCTCCGGCGCCCGCGTCTCCGGCAGCCTCGAGGCGGCGAACGCGAGCAGGATCGTGATCACCAGGACCGAGCTGAACACCGGCTCGGTGCCGATCGAACCGGCGACAGCGCCGAGGGCCGGCCCCAGCAGCGCCCCGGCGACGGCCGTCCCGAGCGCGGTGCCGATGACCGAGCCGCGTTTCTCCTCCGGCGCGGTGGTGATCAGCCAGGTGAGCGCGCCCGACCAGATCAGGGCGCCGGCGATCCCCTGGATGAACCGGGCGGCGTCGAGCAGGAGGATCTGTTGGCCGAAGCCGAAGACAAGGCTCGCCATCCCCAGCAGGACCAAGCCGTGGATCACGGTCTTTCGCGGGCCCATCCGGCTGGCGACGAAGCCCGCGGGCAGCGATCCCAGCAGGGTCCCTGCCGCGTAGGCGGCGGAGAGGATCCCTGCTTCCGCCTTGGTGAGGCCGAAATGGTCGACGTACTCCGGCAACAGCGGAGCAATCGCGGCGAAGAAAGCGACGTCGATGAAGATCATCGCCGACGCCAGAATCAGCAGACGGCGCACCCCTGCATACAATCAGTGCGCGTAGTTCTGGCGCTCTGGGAGGGGTGGCAGAGCGGTTGAATGCGGCGGTCTTGAAAACCGTTGGGCGTCGAAAGGCGTCTCGTGGGTTCGAATCCCACCCCCTCCGTGCCGTGGTCAGGGCGGCGCATTGCGGCAGGAATACGTAGGTCGCGGCCGAACGAAACCGGGATGGATCCCGCCAGGCGCGAGCGCCGCCGCGAGTCTTGGGTCGAGCGCGCCGAACGCGTGCGCGACGCCTTCGGGCTCGTGCTGGCCTCGGTCCTCCTCACCTACGTGCTCGCTTCGCTGCTCGCGAACAAGGGCTGGGGGGCGGTGGTCCTCTGCGTCGCGACCAGCGCCACCTCCTTGATCGCGCTGACCAGCGCCCACGCGCGGCCACGGCTGTTCCGGTCGGCTCTCTATCTGGCGGGGGCGACGATCCTGCTGACGGCGATCGGCGCGGCCAGCGGCGACAAGCTCTGGCTCAACGTCGCCACCGTGGTCCAGGTCTTCCTGCTGACGGTGGCGACGGGCGCCGTCCTGCAGCGGGTGGTGATGGCCGACCGGGTCGGCTCGCGGACGATCCTCGGCGCGCTCAGCGTCTACGCCGTCCTCGGCATCCTCTTCACCTTCGTCTACGGCTTCGTCGAGCGGGTGCAGGGCGGGGCCTTCTTCGAAGGTCATCCGCACCCGGCCGGCGGCGACTTCCTCTTCTTCAGCTACACGACCCTGACCACGACCGGCTACGGCAACCTCGTGCCCGGCGGTCAGCCGGGCCGGATGATCGCCGGCCTCGAGATGATGATCGGCCAGATCTTCCTCGTCACCCTGGTCGCCGGGCTGGTCAGCCTCTGGCGACCAGGCGAGGGGTTCAAACGGCGCCAGGAGGCACGCCGCGAACAGCGCGCCGCCGGCGAACCTCCGGCCGCCTAGCCCTCGTCGAGCTCGACCCGTTCGATCGTCTGCGGATCGACAGGCTTGTCACCGGCGTCGGTCGGGACCGACTCGATCGAGTCGACCACGTCCATCCCGTCGATCACCTCGCCGAAGACCGTGTGCTTGCCGTCCAGCCAGGGCGCCGCGCCGGTGGTGACGATGAAGAACTGCGAGCCGTTGGTGTTCGGCCCCGCGTTGGCCATCGCCAGGGCGCCGCGGACGATCTTGTGGTCGTTGATCTCGTCCTCGAATTCGTACCCCGGGCCGCCGCGCCCGGTCCCCTCCGGACAGCCGCCCTGGATCATGAAATCCGGGATCACCCGATGGAAGACGAGCTGGTCGTAGAAGCCCTCCGCGGAAAGCTTGCGGAAGTTCTCGACGGTTTTCGGCGCGTCCTCGTCGTGTAGCTCGAGCACGATCGCCCCGGCGCTGGTGTGAAGGGTCGCTTGCGACATGGCGCGCAGCCTAGCGTCTCGCCGCGGGCGATCTCCACGGCCCCTCACCCCCGCACCTTGACGGTGACCGGAGGCGAGAAGCCGGGGGCGTAGGGCCAGTGCTCCTCCGCCAGCGCCGTCGCTCGCAGCCGGATCGCGGCACTGCCGCTGACGTAGCGGAAGCGATAGTGGGCGCGGTAGCGGCCGTGATGATCGGTGCGAGTGACGAGGACCGGGCGCCACCTGTGGGTCGCCTGCTCCAGGTACTGGATCGCGACCAGCTTGCCGCGGCGCGGGATCGGTGCTCCAGCGCTCTTGACCTTGCCGCTGAGGCGGACCGCCTGCCCGGTGCGCAGGAGGGTCGGCACGGCTCGCAGGGAGAGGCCGGAGCGAACCCGCAGCTCCAGCGCCGGGCGCCGCGCCGGCTCCAGCGCGTCGTCGCCGCTGAAGATCACGGTGACCCGGCGCGACGGTCCCGCCGGCAGCCGGGTTTCGAAGCCCCCCTGCTCGGCCGTCCTCACCGTCTGCACGGCGATCGGCGCCAGCGCCCCGTGGGACGGATGGGAGACGACGCGCAGCTCGCGATTCGCCAGCGCGGCACCGTCGGCGAGGGTGAGCCGTCCGCTCAGCAGAGCGGGTGCCCCGAACGGGACGGTGAGCGAATCGCCGTGACCATGGCCGCCGCGCAGCCGGGCGAACAGTCTCGCCTTCCCCCGCGGCTGCGGCTTCGCTTTGGTCAACGCCACCGCCTTCGCCAGCGGAGGCGGCGGCTCCCTGCGGATCGCCATCTGGGTGCCGTCGGCTCGCAGGCTGGTCGAGGCGCTGTTGCCGGCGGCGTCGACGGCGTCGGCCCGGAATACGTAGGTGCCGTAGCCGAGCTCTGGCATCGGCGCGACGAGGTGGGCCTTCCCCGGCGCATCGGCCGGCACGAGCTTGGTCGGCAGCTCGGTCCACTCGGCAGCGTCGACGCGTCGGTAGAGGAGCTGCCCGGAGGCGGGGCCGGAGTGTTCGTCGGCGATGTCCGCCATCACCTGACTTCCCGACTCCTCGGTCGAGAAGGCAACCTCTGGCTTGACGTCGTCGAAACGCAGCGGCACCGTCACCGCCGAGGCAGCCGCGTCGTTGCCGGCTTCGTCGCGCAGCCACAGCTGCAGGGAGAAAGTCCCCGCCCCCGGCACCGAGAGGTCGGCGAGGGAGCGGCGGTCGTGGCCGGCGGCGAGCCGGACCCCGGTGTCGTAGCCGTTGGAGCCGGTGATCCGCCAGAGGGCGGCGCCGATCGGGCTGCCGCGACCCTGGTCGGGGTTTTCCCAGCCGAGGTCGAAGTCATCGGTCCGCCGCCAGCCTTCGCCGCCGGCGAGCGTCAGCGCCCTCGGGTGCGCCGGCGGGTTGTTGTCGACCTGGAACTGCACGGCGCCGGTGCAGGCGTTGTTGCCGGCGAAGTCGACCGTGCAGTGGATGACGTTGTGGGGACCGTCGCCGAGAGCCGCGGTTTCAACGAAATGGGTATTCGCGACGGCGGTACGGCATGGGCGCATCGTCGTCGCCCGCCACTCACCGCCCACCTGCACCTTGTTGCATTCGTACTCGGTGAGGCCGACGCGGGCGTCGTCGACGTAGGTTTCGCTGTAGCGGACGCCGGCTCCCCCGTCGGCATCGCCGACCACGACCCACTGGTAGCCGCGGCGCCAGCCACCGGCCAGCAGCGGCCCGCCGGTCATCTGCGAGACGGGCGCGCCGTCGTCCTCGACGGTCAGCGTCACCGCGCGCAGCCCCGACCAGGATCCCTGGTCCAACGAGCACCACTTGTCCTCGCCACGGGCGCAGAGGAGCCGGTCCTCGAAGGCCGGAACCGGTGAGTTGAAGCCCATGCTGAAGTCCCGCAGCGCGGTGTCGGTGGTGCCTGCGGTGAGCGACGGGACGAAGGTCCCCTGCCAGTTGACCGCGCCCATCCGCTGCTCGATCCCGTCGTGGAGGGCGTGCCACCAGGTCCCGCGGACGGCGGTGAGCCCCTGCGTCCCCGGGGGAGCTTCCCAGCGCCAGCGGGCGAAGCGGGTGCCGGAGACGGAGGTCTGGCCGTCACGGGTGAGGCTCTTCATGTGGACGCCTTCGAACGGATCGGAGCCCGCGGGCGTTACGCAGTAGGCATCGGGGCGGAACTTGGCGCCGCCGGTGGTGTCGGCCCAGCCGGCGTCGGCGCCGACGGACCAGCCGCACTGGGCCACCTGGTACTTCCCGGCGCTCGCCTTCGCCGCCACCAGCAGCAGCATGCTCATCGCCAGCAGCAACCCCAGGGCGACGATCCTCCCGACGACGATTCTGGTCCCAGACATTGATCCTCCTTCGCTCGACTGCGTTCGGGGACCTAAGGGCGCGGGCGGCGGAAACTCTCCCCCCTGCGGCCGCGAAAGACGGCCGAACCGGCTCCTTTGCGAGAATCGAAGCGATGCCACTCCCCACTGAAGATCAGATCACCGAGAAGCTGCGCGCCGTCATCGACCCCGAGCTGCGGCGCTCGATCGTCGAGCTGGGCATGGTCCGCTCGATCGACGTCAAAGACGACGGCCGGGTCGAGGTCGTGGTCTCGCTGACCACGGCCGGCTGCCCGATCCGCTCGCACTTCGAACAGGCCGTCGCCGCCCAGGTCTCCCAGCTGGAAGGCGTGACCGCGGTCGCGGTCGGTTTCGACGTCCTCTCCGACGAGGAGAAAGGCCACCTGCAACAGACGCTCGGCCGCGGCAAGCTGCCGCAGGGGGCGCTGGCGAAGGTGAAGAACGTGATCTGCGTCTCCTCCGGCAAGGGCGGGGTCGGCAAGTCGACGATGACCGCCAACCTGGCCGCGGCGCTGAACGCCGAAGGCCACTCGGCCGGAGCGCTCGACTGCGACGTCTACGGCTACTCGATCCCGCGCATGCTCGGGGTCAACCACAAACCGGAAGTCAACGGCGAGCGGAAAATCCTGCCGCTGGACTCTCCGAGCGGCGTCAAGGTGATGTCGATCGGCTTCTTCGTCGAGGACAATTCGGCGGTCGTCTGGCGCGGCCCGATGCTGCACAAGGCGATCCAGCAGTTCCTCGAGGACGTCGCCTGGGACGAGCTCGAGTACCTGCTCCTGGATCTGCCGCCGGGGACCGGCGACGTCTCGATGACCCTGGCCCAGCTGCTGCCGCAGGCGAAGTTCGTCGTTGTCACCACGCCGCAGCCGGCGGCGCAGTCGGTGGCGCGGCGCGGCGCCGAGATGGCGCGGAAATTCGACCTCGAGATCCTCGGTGTGATCGAGAACATGTCCGGCTTCACGACGCCCACCGGTGAGCGCTTCACGATCTTCGGCGAGGGGGGCGGTCAGCTGCTGGCCGACGAACTCGACGTGCCTCTCCTCGGCAAGGTGCCGCTGTCGGAGCCGCTGCGCGAGCACGCCGACGGCGGCTCGCCGCTGGCGATCGACGAGCCTGACGCCCCCGCCTCGCAGGCGATCCGCCAGGCGGCACGCGGCATCATCGCCGCGACCCCGCAGGAGCTGCCGGTGCTGCAGGCGACTCCGGCCGCCGCCGAAGCACCGCCGGTCAGCGGCATCCCGCTGCCTGTCGTCCAGTAGCTCGGTGACGAAGGTCACAGAGCAAAGGGCAACCTTTCGCCCAATGCTGGGTTAAGGTTTGCACACAAACGCCTAATCCCTGGCTAAGACATACCGGGGAGCGGGGGAACCAAGTTCCTGGGGCGAGCCCACCTACCGGTGGGGGCGCAGGCTCCTTCAGCGCCAGCCCGACAGCTAACCCCGTAGGCCGACGAAGGAGGAGTGACTAGATGCAGACGGCCCTTGGGGCGGCCCGAAAAACGCCCGCCCTTCGAGTTTTCCTCGCGGTACTGGCCCTGGTGACGACTTCGCTCGCCGTGGCCGGACCCGCCCAAGCGACCCCTCCCGGCGGCGTCACCTCGACTGCCCCGGAAACCGAAGCAGCAAGCGAAACCGGCCCTCCCGGCAAAGCGACGCTGGTCAACGGCCGGGCAATCCCGCCGGTGAACGCGCCCCCGGCGGTCAAGCAGGTAATCGCCGCCGCCAACAAGATCCGCACCAAGCCCTACGTCTACGGCGGCGGCCATGCCCGCTTCTGGGACGCCGGCTACGACTGCTCGGGCTCGGTCAGCTTCGCCCTCCACGGCGGCGGCTTCCTCACCAGCCCCCTCCCCTCCGGCCCGATGGAGACCTGGGGCAGCGCCGGCAAAGGCCGCTGGATCACCGTCTACGCCAACGCCGGCCACGCCTACGCCGTAATAGCCGGCCTCCGCTGGGACACGGCAGGCGTGACCAACGGAACGGCCCGAGATGGCACAAATCTCTAAGCGCGCAAGCGAGTGGGATCTTCATAGCCCGCCACCCCGCCGGCTACTGAGCTAACCGAAGCTGTAACGAGGGGGCGGGGAGCCCCTCTCCAGACACTCAACCACGAGCCATTGGCGAGTGGTGCCTGGAGAGGGACTCCCCGCCCCCTTAATAACTAAGCCGCCTGATTCTTAAAGTAGTTCGCGTTGATCTCAGCGTATTTGGCCCACTCCGCCGGAAGCTGATCCTCGGCAAAGCAAGCGTCCACCGGACAAGCCTCGACGCAAGCGTCGCAGTCGATGCACTCGTCCGGATCGATGTAGAGCTGCTCGACGTTGTCGTAATCGGCCTCGTCAGGAGTCGGGTGGATGCAATCGACGGGACAAACCTCGACGCACGAGTTGTCCTTCTGGCCAATGCACGGCTCGGCGATGACGTAGGTCATTTCGAAGGTCTCCTAAAAGCTCGTTTTCCGGGTGCCCGCCGGGTGCCCCGGCCAAGCGCGAGCGGTCATTTTAGGGATGATGCGGCGATGCTGCTGCTGACGGGGGCAACGGGAAGCGTCGGATCGCGTCTGCTGCCGCTGCTCCTGGAGCGCGGCGAGGAGGTGCGGTGCCTGGTGCGGGAGCCGCGGCGGCTTGGGGCGCGGCGGGTCGACGTGCAGATCGCGCTCGGCGACCTGGGCGAGATGTCGGATCCCTACCTGGTGCGACAGGCGCTGCGCGGCGTCGACACGGTGATCCACCTGGCGGCCTCGATCCGCGACCAGCCGCCGAAGCGGATCGAGGAGCTGAACGGGCTGGCGACGGTGCGGCTGCTGCGGGCGGCCGAGCGCAGCGGCGTGCGGAGCTTCCACTTCTTCAGCGCGCTGGACGCGCAGGCGGCGCAGCGGACGCGCTTCTTCCGCGCCAAGTGGCTGGCCGAGCAGGCGGTCCTCTCCTCGCCGCTGCGGGCGACCGTCTTCGCCCCCTCGATCGTCTACGACCGCCGCGACCCCTGGATCACGCTGCTGCGGCGCTTCTCCTTCCTGCCGGTGCTGCCGGTCTCGGGCGAGGGCCAGGCGCGGTTCCAGCCGATCTGGTCGGCGGACGTGGCTCGCTGCGTGGTCGGGGCGCTCGACCGGGAGCGCGGCGGCAATGGGACGACGAGCCGCTACGAGCTGGCCGGGCCGGAGACGCTTACCTACGATCAGATGGCCGACCTGGTCAGCAGGATCGCCGGGCGGCCGCGGGCGCTCGTCCACCTGCCGCTACCGCTGGTGCGCGCCAGCTTGATCGCCCTCCGCTCCATCGCCGGTGAGGCCGTGTTCGCTACCTGGGAGGAGGCCGAGTTGATGGAGGTCTCGATGATCAGCGAACTGGGGACCGGCGATGCGCAGGCACTTGGGGTGGAACCGCGAAGAATGGGAGATGTCCTTCAGGACGCTTAGGCGAGCTCTCGCGGGCGCGGTGGTGCTGTGGGCGCTTGTGATTCCGGCGTCCGCCCTCGCGCTCTCGTTGGTGCCGCCGAAGCCGGATGTCTTCCTCGGGGTCAGCGACCGGGGGACGACCGCCGAATTCAACGAATTTGCCGAACTGACGGGGAAGCACCCGGCGCTGATGGAGACCTTCCATCCCTGGGGCAACAGCCTCAACGAGGCCTACGAACGCTGGCGGGAAACCGCAACCCGGCCGATCCTCGCGATCTCGACCCAGGACGATCAGACGCTGGGCGAGCTGATCACGCCGGAGCAGATCGCGCTCGGCGCCGGCGACGAATACCTGCTGCAGGTGAATAACTTCTTCGCCACCCACGGGCTGCCGGCCTACGTCCGGCCGCTGGGCGAGCCCAACCGCTGCCTCAACGCCTGGTCGGCGGTCGAATGCGACGGCCGCCAGAAAGGCGGCGAACACACGACCGGCTGGTACAAGCAGGCCTTCCGGCGCATCTCCCTGCTCGTCCGCGGCGGCCAGAGCCTGGAAGCGATCAACGCGACGCTGGCGGAAATCGGCCTGCCGCCGGTGCAACGGACCAAAGGACCGCCCCCGACCGAACTGCCCGCGGCGCCGGTCAGCATCGTCTGGAGCCCGCTGCCGGGCGGCTCCCCGCGGGTGAAAGGCAACTTTCCCGGCAACTACTGGCCGGGGCGCCGCTGGATCGACTGGGTCGGCACCGACTTCTATTCCGAATATCCCGTCTGGGAAGACCTCAACCACTTCTACGCCGGCAAGCAGTGGAAGGGGATGGCGGTGGCGATGACCGAGTGGGCGGTCTCCGGCGAGGACGAACCCCGCTTCGTCAAGCAGGTCGTCACCTGGACCGTCCGCCACCCCCGCGTGCGGATGCTCGTCTACTACCAGGGCTTCGGCGCCGGCAATCAGTATGACCTCCGCCTCTACCCCCGCACCACCAACACCCTGCGCAAGAAGATCCGCCGCGAAAACTTCCTCGAAACCGCCGAAACCAACGCCGGCTTCCTCCCGCCGCTACCCCCGAAGCCGCGGAAAAAATAGACAGAGAAACCATTGTCGCTTTTATCTCCCTATAGGCCACAAAAGCGACAATGAAGTTCTGATCCAAAAAGAGAGGCCCGGATTGCTCCGGGCCTCTCGAAACTGCTTCCGCGGTTGCGGAGTGGCTACATCATGCCGCCCATGTCGGGCATGCCGCCCGGCATTCCGCCGCCGCCGTTCTCCTCCGGCGGTTCGGCGATGATCGCCTCGGTCACGAGAATGTTCTTCGCGATCGAGGCGGCGTTCTCCAGGGCGGAGCGGGTGACCTTGGTCGGGTCGATGACGCCGGCCTTGATCAGGTCGCCGTACTCGCCGCTTGCCGCGTTCAGGCCTTCGCCGGCCTTCAGCTCGCGGACCTTGTTGACGACGACCGAGCCCTCGAGGCCCGAGTTCTCGGCGATCTGCCGTACCGGCTCCTCGAGCGAGCGGTGGATGATCCGGGCGCCGGTCTTCTCGTCCGGGTCGTCCAGCTTCTCCGGGTCGAGGCCGTCCTGCGCGTTCAGCAGGGCCACGCCACCACCCGGCACGACGCCCTCCTCGAGCGCGGCGCGGGTCGCCTGCAGCGCGTCCTCGACGCGGTGCTTTTTCTCCTTCATCTCGGTCTCGGTGGCGGCGCCGACCTTGACCACGGCGACGCCTCCGGCGAGCTTGGCCAGACGCTCCTGGAGCTTCTCCCGATCGAAGTCGGAGTCGGTGTTTTCGACCTCCGTTTTGATCTGGTTGATCCGGCCTTTGATGTCCTCGCCCTCACCGGCACCGTCGATGATCGTGGTGTTGTCTTTGGCGACGACGATGCGGCGGGCCTTGCCGAGCTGGGCGAGCTGGGTGTTCTCCAGTTTCAGGCCCATCTCCTCGGTGATCACCTCGCCGCCGGTGAGGATCGCGATGTCCTCGAGCATCCGCTTGCGGCGGTCGCCGAAGCCGGGGGCTTTGACGGCGACGCCGGTGAAGGTGCCCCGGAGCTTGTTCACGACCAGGGTCGCGAGGCACTCGCCCTCGACGTCCTCGGCCACGATCAGCAGCGGTTTCCCTCCCTGCATCACCTGCTCGAGCACCGGCAGGATGTCCCGCACGGAGCCGATTTTCTGGTTGGCGATGAGGATGTAGGGGTCGTCCAGCACCGCCTCCATGCGGTCCTGGTCGGTGACCATGTACGGCGAGATGTAGCCCTTGTCGAACTGCATCCCCTCGGTGAACTCGAGCTCCATCCCGAAGGTCTGGCCCTCCTCGACGTTCACCACGCCGTCTTTGCCGACTTTCTCGATCGCGTCGGCGATCACGTTGCCGATGTCGTCGTCACCGGCGGAGATGGCGGCGACGCGGGCGATCTGATCTTTGCCCGAGACCTCCTTCGACTGCTTGTTGCGGAGGTTGTCGACGACGTCCTCGACCGCCTTCTCGATGCCGCGGCGCAGGGCCAGCGGGTTGGCGCCGGCGGCCACGTTCTTCAGGCCCTGGCGGACGATCGTCTGGGCGAGCAGGGTGGCGGTGGTGGTGCCGTCACCGGCGACGTCGTTGGTCGCCGTGGCGACCTCGCGGACGAGCTGGGCGCCCTGGTTCTCGAAGACGTCCTCGACCTCGACCTCGCGGGCGATGGTGACGCCGTCGTTGGTGATCGTCGGCGCGCCGAACTTTTTGTCGAGCACGACGTAGCGACCTTTGGGGCCGAGGGTCACCTTGACGGCGTTGGCGACGGAATCGACGCCGGCCTGCAGGGCCCCTCTGGCCTCCTCTGCGTACTTCAGCTCCTTGTGAGCCATTTCTTTCGGTCCTCCTTGGTTACGTAAGTCCGGGTGGAGAGCTAGGCGACCTTGGCCAGGACGTCCGACTCGCGCAGCACCAGCAGGTCGTCGCCCTCGACGGTCACCTCGGTGCCGCCGTATTTGGAGTAGAGGACTTCGTCCCCCTCCGCGACGTCGAGCGGGCGGCGGCTGCCGTCGTCGGCGACGGCGCCGTCGCCGACGGCGAGCACCTTGCCCTTCTGCGGCTTCTCTTTGGCGGTGTCGGGGAGGACGATCCCGCTTGCGGTCGTCTCCTCCTCCTCTACCGGCTTGACGATCAGCCGGTCCCCGAGGGGCTTCAGCTTCATCCGTGAACCTCCGTTATAGGTCAGTGATTGGGTGGGAAAGTCGAGAATGCTGCTTGCAGAGCCAAGTTCCTGCGATAGCGGCGTTTGGCACTCTCAGGGTCGGAGTGCCAAGAGAGGAGGATAGCGAAGGTTCAGTCGCTCGCCAAGAGACGGCAGCCGAGCAACTGCGCGATCCCCTCGCCGCCGCGCTGCATCACCCAGTCGTGATTCCACTCGAAAGCGGGACGCAGGAGCGGCGCCAGCAGGTTCATCCAGGGCTTGGTGGTGCGCACGTTCCACTCATAGAGGACGGCGGTCACCCCGTCCTGCTCGTAGAGCCGCCAGCGCCCGATCCCTTCCAGCTCGCCGACCGCCCGCCCCTCCATCAGGGTCGGGTGCTCGATCCGGGTCGTCGTCACCTCGAAGGACACCCGGTAGGGCAGCAGGCTCTTCCAGACCATCTGCGAGACGCTGCCGAGCCCGTCGCCTCCGTCGCCAGGGCGCAGCTCGGTCGCCTCCTCCACCCCGCGCCACCAGCGCGGCCAGGCACCCTGGTCGTGAATCGCCTCCCAGACCGGCTCCCGCGGCGACTCCAGCAGCCAGGTGGTGAGGAACGCGTATTCCGCCATCGCGCCTAAATCTATGCCTGGGGGCGCCCGGCCAAGCAGATCAAGGACGCAGGGAGCGTGGCGTGCTCCGCACGCGAGCGACCGAGGACGCAGATATGCGCCGCGCCGGGCGCCCCCAGGTCAGTTGTGGTGGGGGGTCTCGCCATTGCCGAGATGGGTGTGCGGCGGCTCGACGATCTGCGAGAAGCGGATCACCGTCACCTGATCGTCCTCGGAGACCGGCCGGCTGTAGATCTGCTCGAGAAAGCGAAGCTCCTCCTCGAGGCGGCGGAACTCCGGGTTGTCGTGCTCGATGTCGCGGCGGCTGAGGTCGCCCGCGCGCTTGACCTCGACGTCGTCGATCACCGCGGTGAAGATCTTCTCCCGCTGGCTGTGGCGGAAGCCGACCGTTACCCAGACGACCTGGCCGCGCTCGTACTTGTTGCTCTTGTCGCCGAGGCGAATCGTCGCGGTCTTGCGACCGCGCTTGAGCTGGTCGATGAAGACCGCGGAATAGAAGTTCAAGACGTAGATGCCGCCCCGCATGAGGCTGCGAGCGTATAGGAGAGAAGCGGCGACCGGGGCACTAGGCAGCGGATCCGATTCCTTTAGCCCTTTGGACGAATCTCTGGTTTAGGTCGAGGTTTTTCGCCGGGCTTCCGATCAATGGGTCGTGGTCCAAGCACGCAGTTCCTCCCGCCTGCTCCTCCCGGCGCTGATCTTCGCGACCGGGCTCTTCCTGCTGCTCCCCTTCGCCGGCCAGGCGCTGGCGAAAAAGTGCGACGGCAAGAAGGTGACGATCATGGGCACGCCCGGCAATGACCACATCGTCGGCAAAAAGGCCAGCGACGTCATCTATGGCGGCGGCGGCAACGACGTCATCACCGGCGGCCCCAACGGCAACGACACGATCTGCGGCGGCCCCGGCAACGACACGATCATCGGCGGCCGCGGTTACGACGACCTCCAGGGGGAAGGTGGCAACGACCACCTCGAGGGAGGCACCGGGTCCGACCAACTCGACGGCGGGGAAGGCGACGACAAACTCTCCGGCGAAAAGGGCGCCGACGGCCTCCACGGTGGTGGTGGCGATGACTTCGTCACCGGCTACAAGGGCCCCGACAAGATCGACGGCGGCGCCGGCAACGACTTCATCGACGGTCAGCAGGGCAGCGACAAGATCGAGGGCGACGGCGGCGACGACAGGTTGCTGGGCGACAAGGGCAACGACCAGGTCGAAGGCGGCGAAGGCGACGACCTGATCGAAGGCGGGCCCGGCGACGACAACGACCTCGAAGGCGGGCCCGGAGCCGACGAAGTCTTCGGCGGCGCCGGCACCGACAATGCGGACGGCGGTCCGGGAGACGGCGACATCGTCCGCGGCGACGCCGGCACCGACAGCCTCTCCGGGGGCGAAGGCAACAACGACATCGTCTCCTACGCCAGCTCCACCCGCGGCGGCATCCAGGTCAACCTCGCCGCCGGCACCGCCAAAGGCGACGGCCACGACTCCCTCAACGGCTTCGAGGACGTGGTCGGCTCTCCGCAGGGCGACACGATCGTCGGCGACGGGCAGGAAAACCGGATCGACGGCGGCGTCGGCGACGACACCCTCCAGAGCGGCGGCGGCGATGGCCAAGCATTTGGCGGGCCGGGAACCGACACGTGCGAAGGCTTCGCGAGCGAAAGCTCCTGCGGCCCGGAACCGTCACCACCCCCGAACTTTGCCTACGGGACCCTGAACCAGGGCCTCGACGGCGCCAGCTTGATCATCCAGGGCAGCCCCCAGGACGACGAAATCCGCATCTCCCGCTCCCCCGACGCCTGGGTGATCTCCTCGTCGCAGCCGATCTTCCCCGGCGACGGCTGCCAACCCCAGTCCTCCAACCCGAGCGCGACCACCTGCCCCGACTCGGGCGCGCCGCCGCTGATCGTCGTCACCGGCGGCAACGGCAACGACAAGATCGTCGTCGATCCAAGCGTCCCCGCCAACGCCCACGTGCGGATCAACGGCAACGCCGGCAACGACGAACTAATCGGCGGCGAAGGCGACGACGTCCTCGAAGCGGGCGAGAACTACAACGGGCCCGACCACGGCAACGACACGCTGATCGGCAACGGCGGCAGCGACGTCCTCTACGCGGATCCGGGCGGCGACAAGCTCTTCGGCGGACCGGGCAACGACCTGCTGGTCAACTCGGTCCCCACCTGCCAGGGCCACAGCTTCGACGGCGGCCCCGGCGAGGACACGGTCTCCTACGCCCGCTCGAAAGACAACCTGCGGGTGGAAATCGGCGGCACCGGCGGCCCTCCAGGCTGCGGCAACCCCGACCAGGTGCTGAGCGACAACGAGAGCCTCGAGGGATCCGACGGGCCCGACGTCCTGATCGGCGACAACGGCGACAACAGCCTGATGGGCCACCTCGGCGCCGACACCTTCATCGGCAAAGGCGGCGACGACTTCATCGAAGCCATCGACGGCCAGCACGACAAACAGATCGACTGCGGCGCCGGCAACGACGAAGCCGCCCGCGACCCGAAAGACCCGCAGGGCATCAGCTGCTGAGGCCGGCGGCGAACTAGCCGCCGAATCCCTCCTCGCCGATCAGCGGCACGAAGCGGCAGGGTCCGAGCTCGCGGGTCTCGATCCGATCGCCCCGGCGGCGCAGAACCGTGAGCACGTCCGCGTCCTCGCCTGAGACCGGGACCACCAGCCGGCCGCCGTCGGCCAGCTGATCGATCAGCGCCGGCGGCGCGGCCGGGGCGGCGGCGTGGACGGCGATCGCATCGAACGGCGCCCGCTCCGCCACCCCGAGGCTGCCGTCGCCGACGACCAGCTCGACGTTCCTCACCCCCGACGACTCGAGCGCCTCCGCTGCCTTGCGCGCCAGCGACCCGCGGCGCTCGATGCTGACGACGTGCGCCGCGAGCCGCGCGAGAACCGCGGCCGAATAGCCCGAGCCAGTGCCGACCTCGAGGACCAGCTCCGATCCCTCCAGCTCGAGCGCCTGGCAGATCGAGGCGACGATCCAGGGCTGCGAGATCGTCTGCTCCTCCCCGATCGGCAGCGCCGAGTCCTCGTAGGCCCGATCCCGTAGCGCCGCCGGCACGAACGCCTCCCGCGGCACGCCATCCATCGCCGCCAGCACCCGTTCGTCCTCGATCCCCCGTTTCCGCAGCTGGCGCTCGACCATCCGCTTGCGCTGAGACTCGAACTTGGCGGCTGAGGAGGCGGGTGCCATCGGGCACAGCGTAGGACGCTGCTCCAGTTGCCCATTCGACATGTGGCTTTGGAGGGTTGGGAGAGTTTGAACAGACTTTTCTGTTCATTACACGAAAGGACTGTCCATGAACACGACCGCCAAAACCATCGGGGCGACCGCTGTCTTCACCCTCATCGGTCTCAGCCTGCTGTCTGCGACCGCCTCGGCCTCCCCCGAACTCACACATCCGACAGCCACTCGGCTTTCGGTCGGGACGCTGCTGAAAGCTACAAACGTGGGCCTGATTAGGACAACAGAAAGCAGCGGGGCGACCATCTACGAATGCACCGGTTCGGAATTGACAGGGGAACTGACGAAGAACAACGGCAGCGAAATCGAAGCGACCATCACCAAAGCTGGCTTCCCGGGGACTGCCTTCAAAGAAGCGTGCACAACCACGATCGGCGTCGCGATCAAGACCACAACCTCGGTTCCCTGGTGCCTCCGCATGACCCCGGCGATGGCCGCAGACGAATTCCAGATCAGAGGCGGCAAATGCTCCGAAGCTGCAAAAGAACTGACCTACACCCTCGACGGTCCCGAATGCACCTACGGGCGAGCGACTCCTCTCAAAGGCACCTTCGCAACAGACAAAGCAGGCATCACAGACGCAACCCTGACCTTGTCCGAGCAGTCGTTCACCAGGAAATCAGGCAGCAGCCTGCTCTGTTTCAGCGAATACAAATGGGACGTCGTCTACACACTCGAGACAGATAAATCAGTCGCGGAACCGCTGTACCTCTCGTGACCTACAACGGTTCCTGAAGAAACCCTGGCGCGAAGGACCATTCGGGGTACCTTCGCGCCAGATAGTCGCGGTGACCGTCCCAGCTGTCCGGTGCGAGGGCGACGAGGTCGAGGAAATCGATTCGCGGTCCCCGTTTTCTGCAGCCCCAGCTGAAGCCGAGGACGGCGCGGACTTCGTGGCGGAACTCGAGCAGCTCCCCCCCTAGACCGCAGAGGAAGGTATGGGCGAGGAAGTCGAAGTTCTCGCCGTCGTAGTGGGGAGCGTCGAACAGGGTCGGGGAGACGCCGTAGAAGCCGAACGGGTGCGGCAAGGGAGCCAGCGGTTCGAAGTCGTCTGCATGAAAGCCGTCGTCGTGCCAGCTGTCGTCGACCATCTGGACCCAGCCGAGCATGTCCGCGTACCCCTGGGCTGGGGGCGCGATCGTCGCCCGGCAGACCGGGAAGCCGCGGGCGAACTCCTCGCAGCCGAGGGCGGCGGGGTCGTCGTTTTCGCGGACCTCGACCCGGACCTCGCCCTCCCGCCCGGCCCAGCGGAACGGCAGGGCCAGGGTCAAAGGAGGCTGCGCTGTGCCACTCACGCGGACCCTCAGTAGATGTAGTTGCGCAGCTTCTCGGGCTCGAGGACGGTCACCCGGCCGCGGCCGGAGCGAACGACGCCGGCGCGCTCGAGCTCGGCGAGGAAGCGGCTGACCGACTCGCGGGAGGTGCCGGCGAGCTGAGCGAGGTCGGTCTGGTTCATCTGGATCGTCACTTCTTCCCCGGGGTTGTCATCCCCGTCCTGACCCTCGCGGCTGAGCTGGGCGAGGATGCCGGCGACGCGGCTGGGGACGGTCTGGAAGGACTGGCGGGAGAGGCGGACGTTGGCGGCACGGAGGCGGCGGACCAAGCCGGCCACGAGCTTCAGCGAGATCTCGGGGTGGCGGGCGAGCAGAGAGCGCACGTCGTTGGCCGGCAGCGCCAGCAGCTCGCCTTCGCTCAGGGCCTCGGCGCTGGCCGAGCGCTGGTCGCCGTCGAGCATCGCCAGCTCGCCGAAGATCTCACCGGGGCCGAGGGTGGCGAGGGTGATCGCGCGGCCGTCGGAGTGTTCGCGGGTGACCCGGAAGCTGCCCTCCTTGACGATGTAACAGGCGTCGGAGTCGTCGCCCTCGTGGAAGACGCGGGTGCCGGCCGGGAAGCTCCGCGGCACGGCGACGTGCGAGAAGCGCTCCAGCTCCCCCTCCTCCAGGTCGGCGAAGAGCGTCACGCTCTTCAGCAGCTCGACCGCACTCTGATCTGCCTCAGGCACTACACCGATTATGGCAATGGTTTGGCCGGGCGGCCAAACTCATCGTCGCGACGGGTGGTCCCCCACGGCCCACGGCCGTACTTTTGGCGCTCCATGGCGAGTCGCTGACCATGCGCGGTGCGTGAGTTTCCACGATCCATTTCCGCTACCGAAATCACCGCTGGGACACGAATCTCGCACTCTCGCCTGCACCTTGCGGTCGGTCATCGAATCGAGCGGTCCTACGGGTCGGTGGACTTCCGCTGGCGCGGAGCGATCCTCCCCGAGCGCTCCCTGCACCGGGTCTGAAGACAGACCGGGACGAGATCATCGCAGCGCTGACGGACCTGGCAAATCGAACAGGAGGTTCCGCCCGAGGCGTGTCCACCCCGGGCGTTTGAGTCAGATGCACTGAGAGGAATTACTCATCCTAGGCGGGTTTCAGCAATCTTCTTCTTCTTCGGTTTCCGGGTTGATCGGACAGCGTGCAGTAGCGGCCCAGCTACCCACAGCCCGCGAATCTTTTCCCGGTTCCAATGCTTTGAACCCACCCACCCATCCGAGGATGTTGCTTGGCTGTTTTTCTTCCCCAGTCCGGAGGCTGTTTTCACTGAACGATTCATATAAACAGAAGAATCCCCGAGCGGCTTCGGGTTTCGATGCACTTCCCGGGCAATGAATCGGTCCTTCACCGAGTTCGGTTCCTGCAGGTGCCCGGAGCGGATATGAGATGGTCACATAGTAATTTTCGCTACCTTCACCTCTGTACGACCAGAGTCCGGCCATCGTCTTCCCCGGCGGCAGTTCGGTTTCCGTCGGCCCTGGAGGCCCTTCTTCCCCCGGTGCGCCCGGATTCCCAGTGTCGCCCTTCGGCCCCGGGTC
Organism: uncultured Actinomycetes bacterium; assembly: GCA_963702075.1. Classification (GTDB taxonomy): domain Bacteria; phylum Actinomycetota; class Thermoleophilia; order Solirubrobacterales; family 70-9; genus VAYN01. Next base: position 101,705 of record OY969703.1, read on the forward strand.
GCCCTTGGGCCCTTGCGGCCCAGCGGCACCGGCGTCTCCCTTCGGCCCCTGAGCGCCGGGCTTCCCCGCATACCTCTTCGCGATCTTGACGACCTGCTTTTCCTGGCCCTTGGTCAGCCCGCCGGCGGCAAAGGCGGTGCCCGCGACCGCGGCGATCAGCGCCACGACCGCGACCACCAAGCCGGCGCTGCCGAGCTTGTTGTGGAGTCGGTTCAGCATCTAGGTGTTCCCTCCCTGTGGGATGTCAGTGTTTCTTGTGTTTGCCGAGCTTTTTCTTGCCGCAGCCTGCACTCATGAGCTTGGGCCGCAGATCAGCCACCCGCCCGTTTTGGGCTCGCATCCGCACCGTGGCCCTATGGCTGCCGCGACAGATGTCAGTGGAGTTGGTGAGCAGGCTTTTCTTGCCGCCTTTCATCTGCAGGACGAACTTGGTGACCGGGGCGTCGGGGACCGATTCGAAGGTGGTGCGGATGCCGCCGTGGATCGAGTCGATGCGGCCGACCAGGTCGATCTCGAGCTGGCCGCCGAGTTTGGCCACCAGGTCTGGCAGCGGGTGGTTGGAGCTCCTTAGGTAGACCGGTCCGGAGAGCGGTTTGTCGAGCAAGGGCGTGATCGCCTTGGCCTTGCCGTAGACCGAGCGCTTGGGGCATTTGTCGGCGGCGAACTGCACCCGGGTGCAGATCGTGCCGATGTGTTCTTGGGCGAGGAACTCCGAGTGGGGCAGGGCGACCGAGGTGAAGGCGATGTTGGCATCGCCCTTTCTTGCCTTCAAGACTGCGGTCAGGGCCGGGTAGGCGGCGCGTTTGGTTCCTCCCTTCAGCTTCAGGGAGAGCTTGGGCGCGAACTTCAAGGCTTTGCAGCCGTCGACCTGGAAGCGAGCGGAGGGGTGGGCGACGGTGCCCTGGGTGGAGGCGGCGTCGGCGGTGACCGCCATTTCAGAGCAGTCGGTCGGGTTCAGCATGAACTCGGGGCGATCGATCACCGCGTGGAGGTTTCGGTAGGCGATCCCGACGCCTTCGAAGAACTGGGGCAGCGGTTCGGCCTTGGCGACCCCACGGCCGGTTTCCGGTTCGATTTCAAGGGCGCTTCTGACCGCGAGGGTCCCCAGGTCGAAGGGCCCGGCTTGGGCGGGGACCTCGCTGACGATCGAGAAGGGCGAGCCTTGGTAGGGGCCGCCTAGGTAGATCTGGGGCTGGGCCTTGCCGGGCTCGGGGAGCGTGAAGGGGTCGGGGCCCGGGCCGGTGGTGGCCTGGAGGCTGCCGATCCTCGAGCCCGGTGGGCAGGAGGCGGAGGCTGCCGCTGCGTCGGGGCAGAGCGGGACGCCCTTGACCTTCGCCAGCTCGCCGTCTGGGAGGTGGAGTGAGAAGCCGCGCAGGGCCTGGTTGCCGTCGGGGCGGGTGAGGTCGAAGACGAAGGGGCTGTATTTGCCGGCGGTCGGTTCGGTGACCCCCGCCTTGAGGGTGGGGGCGAAGCCCTGGTTGCAGCCTTCGGTGATCGCCATGGTGCTCTGGCCGGTGGCGGCGGGGTCGTTTGAGTGGGGGGCAAAGGTGAAGTCGGTGGTGAAGGTGCCGCAGTGGTCGGGGTTTTGCAGCGGGGCCCTGGGGCCGCCCCAGACGTCCAGGTCGATCTCTTCGACGGGAACCTGGGGGAGGTCGGCGAAGACCGCGGTGAGGCGGCCGGTGGCGGGGTCGGGCTCGAGTTCGCCGGGGAGCTTGACGTGGAGGCCCAAGGCGTCTGCGGTGAGCCAGAGGCCGAGCTGGTGGCCTGGTCTCGGGGCGCGCTGGTAGATCGTGCCTTCGATCGGGGTCGAGATCGCCGGGGAGATGATCTTCGCGGTGCCGAGCTTGGAGTTGTCGGGGCAGTTGGTGTCGACTTCTTCGTGGTAGCCGACCTGTTCTTCGGTGCAGACGCCGATCCAGTTGGCTGCCCCGGCGGCTACCTGCATGCCGGCGGGGAGGGTGACCCGGGCTTCGCGCATGGTCGCGGTGGAGCGTTCGTCTGCCATCAGGTGCTGGGGGACCTTGAGGACCGTCTTCAGGCCGGTGGGGGCGCCGGCGACGTGGCTGGTGGGGTCGGCGCTGAAGGTGGGGGCGAAGGGGAGGCCGGTGCAGTCGGTGATGGGAGGTTCGATCGGGGCAGTGGCGGTGAAGAGCTGGCCGGGGAGCTGGTAGAAGCTGGCCTGGACGCCGACTTCGTCTTCCTGGCAGGACGAGGGGTTCGTCATGAAGGCCGGCGGGTTTTCGATCCCGCTCGGTCGTTCGTTTTTGCCTCCGGGTGCGTGGCATGAAACCCCCAGCGGGCAGGTGAGCACTTCGTAAGGCGTGATCCGTTCTTTGTCGTGCTCTTTCCCCGCCGGGTCGCCCCAGAGCACGGTTTTGGCTCGGATCAGCGTGCCCAGCCCCGGCGAGTCGTGAACGGTTGCCGTGACCCCGTAGTCACTCGCGGTGCGGACATGCACGTCTATGAACACCGGGTAGCGCAAGGCGATGAAGCCGAACCGCGCTACTTCCTGGTCGGGGTGCGGTGGGGCGATGTTGTAGACGGGCTCGACCGCCGGTTCGAAGAGCGGGTCTCCCGTCCTGATTCTGGTGATGCCCACCTGCGAGCCGGTCGGGCAGTTGCCATAGGCGGAGAGTTCCCCCATGCTGCAGGAAGGTAAGGCCGACGGGTATCCGATCATTCCAGGCGGCAAGGTGAAGGTGATGTTGTCCGGGGATGCACTGGCATCCTCGTGCCCGCCGGATTCGAAGTGGTTGACTTCGAAGAAGGTGGTGAAATCGGGGTGCATCGACGCTGCCGAAGTCGTTCGGGAGGCTTCGACTCGTTCGATCCCGCCTTCCGGTTCGCCGCCGGCAGAGGTGACGACGTCGGTGGCCGTCGTCTGTGCGGGCCCCGGGCCGCTCGTTGCGGTGAGGGGCCCAGGCGAAGGCTCGGCCGCGGAAGGCTTCTGCGGCTTCCCGATCGAACCAGATGCCGCAGAGCTGCTGCGCGCAGCAGCTCTCTTGATTTGGCGCCGATGGCAGCCCCTGTGCTTCTTTCCCTTCTTGTTGCCGCGGCGGCAGTGCTGCTTGGGGGGCTTGACGTTGCGGCTGCCGGTTATGAAAGACGACTGCGGTTCGAGGAACGAAGGCACTTCGCCTCCGGTCGTCGACCGGCATCCTTCTTCGAGACAGACGATCGGTTCAGCGGCCTGCGGAAAGCCTCCGTCCACACGGGCGTCGTAGATCGCCTGGGTGCCATTTTCGCCGGCACCAGGGACCAGAGCCGAGGCCTCCTGGGCCGTGAAGTACACGTCGGAGCCATCGGGGGTAATCCCGAGCAAGAGGTTCGGCCGGGGGGGGATCTTTTCAGTGGCCGGAAAACCTTCGGGAAGCGGCGCTTCAGGGGTTTTCCCGGAGGAGATCAGGTGCGGCGATTGAATTCCTGCTTCTTCCTCCCACTCGTAGATATCGTTGCCGGCGTTCGTGTCTCCTTCGACGAGGGCTTCGGGGGTTTCGAAGAAGACGTGGTTGCCGTCCTGCGTCAGATTATTGATGATCGTCGGCGTGCCTACCCTAAGAACTTCCTGGAACCGGGCATCTTCGGTAGCGGAAGCGGCGTTCGGGTTACAGGACAAGCAGAGGAGGCTCTGGTCGCTGTCGTCGTAGCGGTAGATCTCCGTGTGGCCGTCGTTGTCGTACGGGGTGAGCTGGGCGCGGGACTCGAAGGCGAGGACCGACCCGTCGGGGGTGCTGCGAGAGGAGTCGGCGCCCGGCCCGGGTTCCGCGCCGTCGGGGTGTTCGAAGATCTGGGTCCATCTCGTCAGAGCCGGGATGGTGCCGGCCAACCCCGAGGTCTTTTCCAGGTCGCTAGGGAGAACCGTCGCGACATATTGCGGCGCGCCGCCCTGCCACAGATACATGTTCGGCTGCCCTGCCGTCCCTTTGCCTCCGTCGAGCTGCTGTTCGGAGATGAAGTAGACGCGGGAGCCGTCGGCGGAGACGTTGACGAATTTTGCGTCCCCGCTCGTGGCGACTTCGACGTCGGCTTCGGTTTCGACGTCGAAGCGATGAATGTCGCCACCGACGACGTAGAAGAGATACCGCCCGTCGGTCGAGAGGCCGCCAAAGGCGGGGTCGCCGGTCGCTACTTCAAGCGTTTCTTGGTTGTCGACCCGCACGTAGAGGACGCCGCCGATCGTGAAGGCGACCTCGTCGCCGGACTTCGAGACACCCTTGTAGAAGGCATCTTCGCCCGCCGTAGGCGCTTGCTCTCCCGGCAGGACCGAAACCGCGTGGGTGGGGCCGCCGATGGTCCGATCGTAGATAGCGCCGGTGCCGGTGGGTGCCGCCAGAGGCTCGAGCTTGCGGGCTGCGCAGCCCGCGCACCAGTAATTCTGCAGCTCGGTGCTCGTGCCGGTGGTGAAGATGATGTGCCCGCCACCTTCGCTGATGTAGCGGCCTTGAACTTGCGGTTCGGTGCCCAAGGAGCCTTCGCCGGTCGGCGTGAGGGAGCCGTCAGGTCCTCGTACGTAGTCGACGCCGCCGTCGGTCGTACCGACGTTCTGAAAGGAGTAAGTCTGATCGGCCGAAAAGCCGCCCGGGATCGGCCAGCCGAGCGTCGTGCGGGAGATGCTCAAGCTCCGGGTCGTCACCCAGCCGCCAGCCCCGCGTTCTGCCAAGTAGGCGTCGAAGACCCCGCCTCCCCCGGGCGGGCTCGCCAGGGCGCCGGCGTGGGTCATGTAGATGAAGCTGTCTCTGACAGGCGATCCGAGTTCGGCGGGGAAGAAGTCGCCGGTGCGGCTGTAGGTGAAGGCGGAGAGCGTGCTCAGCAGCCGGCCATTGGTATCCGGGGGGGTGACCAGCTCGTAGGCGCGGCAGTCGGGCAACGACGCCGAGGCTCCGGTGCGGGCGGCTTCATTGGGGCAGGTGGCCGCCTGCCCCACTGCGGGCACCAAACAGACACCGGCCACTCCGATCAGAACAACCCCCAGCGTGATACGCATCCGTGCACCCATTCCCATCCCCTTTCCCGATCGTCTTCCGCGAATGGGGAAGCCCCGGGCGCTGAAGGTAGGAGGCCGTTCGCGGAGCTGTCAAGGAACCCACGAGTCTCAGGGTGACGGATGTCACCCGGTATCAGGGTCTTGATCTTGAAACGAGCCAGGGCCGCCCCGAGGCGGCCCTGGCGAGCAAAGCAGTGCTTAGAAGCGGATCGCTACGAAATGTAGAGCGGTTCCGCAGTTGCGGTATCTGTCTCGAGTGTGAACGCCATGTCCAGCGTGCCGTCCGCCGGGCAGAGGACGCTGTCACCGGCCTCCTTGGTGAACAGGGTGTCGGTTACCCCTGTTTCGCCGGCTCCGGTTACGGTCAGGATCGCATCGCCGGTCGAGTGTGTTGTGAATGTGCCTTTGATCGAGTTGGCGCGTTCGTAGTGGCAGGTGACGCCGAGGCCTGAGTCCATCGCAAATGTGATGCTCCGCGGGACTTCGCTGCATTTGCCGCCCCTGACCTGGAATTCATCTCCCCCGGTGCTGTGCAGGCACCACGGGACGCCGTTGCCGACGTTGGTTGTGACGATGATCCCGCCGAGGCCTGTGCATTTTCCTCCAGCTTCGGTGCCCGAGAAGCTGGTTGATTCAATGTTCCCTTCGATCGAGGTGCCGCTGTTCACCGTCAACGTTCCTGTCATCGACGCCGTCGAGCATTCCACCAAGGTGGTGCCGCTTGTACTTGTCAGGAGGGTGTTGCCGATGTTTGTTGCTTTAATTTTCACGCCGTTCGCGCCCGGGACCAGTTTCGTCCCTGTCGGGTGTGTGACCACGGGAGATGCCGAGGCGACCGCCGGCAGGACAAAGGCTGCCAGGGCGAACAGGGCCAGACAGGTAGTGATGAGCTTCTTGCTCATGGGATAGATCCTTTCCTTGATGCCCGGCTGCGCCGGGCGTTGATCGACCCTCGGGGCGCTTGCCTACAAGACGCGCGCCTCGGGGGTATTCACTCTGTTCCATCTGATTAGGTGGAAGCTTTCGAGCAAAGCTTTATCAGGGCTCTGGGATCGGTCAAGGTCGAGTGAGCCGTACTTCGGCCGGAAGCGGCTTTAGGTGGTCGAACGTCCACGGCTCGGCTCCTACCTTTCCCCTGCAAACCATTCCTTAGCGGTCGAGGTTGCGCGTGCCAAAGGTCGCTTGGAAGTGGTTGGCACTCAGTGACAGCGAGTTAGGCCCTCAGCGTGGACTGGGCGATCGACGAGGATCGGACGCCAGAGGAATACTCCCGAGAATGGAAGTTGGTTGCCCCAAAGGGAAGCAAGGGCCGCGCGCGCCTGCGAGAAGCCGGGGATCGAAAGCAGCGGGTCCAGAGAGTGAGAAATGCACCGCCGGTCGAGTGTGTTGGGATGTGGCTTTGTCTGCGTCCGTACTTACCGATGTCAGGTCACTCCGAGACCCGTGTCCATCATGAGTGCGATGCTCCGGCGGCTTTCGGTACGAGACCTTCCGGGACTCCGTTGCCTCGCAACCTCGCTGCAAATCTTGCTCCCGCTCAAGGTGCTTGCCCACCGCGGTGAGCGAGGACGAGGGAGACGTGTGTTTTCCGCCATCTGAGAACTATCCGGTGGCGGTGAGTTTGCGGGGGCCGCGGCTGAAGCCGGCGCCGACTAGGGACTCCTCGTGGCCGGAGCCGATGATCGCCTCGCCGTCGAGCTTCTCGACCGCCAGTTTCGGCAGGTGGCCGACGCTGACGGCATCGGCGAGGGCGCGCATCGCCGCCTCCAGCTCCTCGCCCTGGATCTGCTGCAGGCGGAGGAGGCCGCGGCCGCCGCGCTCGACGAAGACGACCGGCTCGCCGTCGCGGAGGAGCAGGTGGGCGCCGGGGGTGCGGCCAGGGCGGCGGCCGCCCTCCAGCTTCGGCCAGGGCAGCGAAGCGCCATAGGGGTTGGCGGGGTCGGTGGCGGCGAGGACGAGGTAGGAGCCGTCGGCTTCGGGCAGCGAGCGCAGGCGCTCGACGGCGCCGGGGAGGGCGAACTGGGCGCCGCCGAGGCCCTCGACGAAGTAGCCGCGGCGGGCGGTGCCGAGCAGCTCGAGGTTGCCGAGCTCGCCGTAGAGGGTGGAGAAGCCGCCGGGGATGCCCTCGGCGAGGACGGTCTCGCGGGTGACGATGCCGTAGCGCTCGAGCATCAGCTCGGCCGTGGCGCGGAGCTTGGCGCCGGGGCCGGGAGCGTCGGCGAACAGCGGCTCCGTCAAGGACCAGCGACCCTGGACGGCGGCGCCGGTGGTGCTGCGCCGGCGGGCGAAGCGACGACCGGGGCGTTCGGAGGGTGGCACCGCCCGCAGCCGCGGCGCCCGCAGCGGCGCGAAGGCGTCGTTGGTCGCCTGGCCGCTCCAGACCAGGTCCCAGAGGGCGTTGTGAATGTCCTCGGCCGGGTGATCGAGCTCGACGACGAGGTCGAGCCAGAAGGACGGGCCACCGGCAAGTCGCTCGCGGATCGCCTCGTGGACGTCGCCCTGGGGCAACTCCAGCTTCGCGTTGGCGGGCGGCGGACCGGCGAGGCGAACGTCCTCGCGGAAGTAGAGGGCGACGCGGCCGTCATTGCGGCCAAGGGCGCCGGCGCCGATCCAGACCAGCTCGCCGCTGGTGCAGAGCTCGTCCAGCCAGTTCTGGGAGTAGGCGCCGAGGCGGCGCGGGAGCACGTCCCCCTCCCAGGTTTTGGGGGTCAGCGCCACGCCCTGCAGCGGCACCAGCGCCTCGCGCAGGCGATCGAGCCCGGCGCCGGTGCGGCGGAAAGCGTCGACGTTTTGCCAGCTCGGCAGGAAGCGGGCCAGCTCGCGGGTGTCGGCCGCCTCGACCTCCTTGCGCAGGCGGGCGAGGCTGGCGCGGCGGACCCGGCGCAGGACTTCGGAATCACACCACTCGCGCTCGGTCCCGCCCGGGGCCAGCTCGCCGCGGACCAGGGCGCCTTCGGACTCGAGCTCGCGCAGCGCCGGCGAGGGGTCGACGCCGTAGCGCTCGGCGAGCTGATGAGTCGGGAAGGGGCCGTGGGTGCGGGCGTAGCGACGGACCAGCGCCCGCATCGCGTCGGGGTGCTCCTCGAGGAAGGTCTCCGGCAGCCCCGGCGGCTCCGGCACGCCGAGGGCGTCGCGGTAGAGGCCGGCGTCCTCGGCGGCGATATAGCGCTCTCCCCCGGCGACCCGGACCTTGGCCACGCGCCGCTCGGCGACCAGTTTCTCCAGCATCGATTTCGCCGAGTAGCCCTCGGCGACCCGCTCCTCGCACTCCTCCAGGGTCAGGTCGCCGAGGTTGCGCAGCAGCTGCTGGAGGGCGTCGCGGTCGCCGGCACGGCCGGCCTCGGTGCGGTGCTGCAGCTGCGCCTCGACTTCTTCCAGCGCCTCGGGGTCGATCAGTTCGCGCAGCTCCTCCTGGCCCAGCAGCTCGCGCAGGAGGTCGCGGTCGAGGGCCAGCGCCGCCGCCCGTCGCTCGGCGTTCGGCGTGTCGCCCTCGTACATGTAGGTGGCGACGTAGTCGAAGAGCAGCGAGGAGGCGAAGGGCGAGGCGGTCGGCGTCTCCACCTCGACCAGGCTGAGCGCCCGCGAGTGCAGCCTTTCCAGCAGCTCGGCGAGGGCGGGAAGGTCGAGGACATCGCGCAGGCACTCGCGATAGGTCTCGAGCACGACCGGGAAGCGGGGGAAGTCCCGCGCCACCTCGAGCAGGCTCTGCGACTTCAGCCGCTGCTGCCAGAGCGGCGTGCGCTTGCCGGGGTAGGCACGCGGGATCAGCAGCGAGCGCGAGGCGTTCTCGCGGAAGCGGGCGCCGAACAGGGCCGAGCCGGAGAGCTCGCCGACGACGAGGTCTTCGATCTGGTCGGGGTCGATCAGGACGAGGTCGGCGGGCGGCGGCTCGTCGGCGTCGGGGAGGTGGATGACGATTCCGTCGTCGGACCAGATCGCGTCGGCCTCGAGGTCGCGTTCGTCGCGGATCTTCGCCGCGAGGGCGAGGCCCCAGGCGGCGTGGACGCGGCCGCCGTAGGGCGAGAGGATGCAGAGGCGCCAGTCGCCGATCTCGTCGCGGAAGCGCTCGACCACGATCGTCTCGTCGGAGGGGACGACGCGGGTCGCCTGCTGCTGCTCGCGCAGGTAGGAGACGAGGTTGTTGGCGGCGCGCTCGTCGAGGTCGTACTCCTTCGCCAGCTCGGCCGGGTCGCGGTTGACCGCCTCGCGGGCGAAGGCGCCGATCGCCCGGCCGAGCTCGGCGGGACGGCCGATCCCGTCGCCCTTCCAGAAGGGGACGGCGCCGGGGGCGCCGGGGGCGGGGGTGACGATCACCCGGTCGCGGGTGATTTCCTCGATCCGCCAGGTGCTGGAGCCGAGCAGGAAGGTCTGGCCGGGGCGGGCCTCGTAGACCATCTCCTCGTCGAGCTCGCCGACGCGGCGGCCGTCGGGGAGGTGGACGCCGTAGAGGCCGCGGTCGGGGATCGTGCCGGCGTTGGTGACGACCAGCTGGCGGGAGCCTTTGCGCCCGTGGATCGTCCCTTCGGTCCGGTCCCAGACGATCCGCGGCCGCAGCTCGGCGAAGCGGTCGGAGGGATAGCGGCCGTCGAGCATGTCGAGCACGTTCTCGAGCTGTTCGCGCGAGAGGTCATGGAAGGGCTGGGTGGACGTCACCAGGCGCTCGACCTCGTCGACCTCCCACTCGTCCAGGGCGGCGATCGAGACCAGGTGCTGGGCGAGCACGTCGAGCGGGTTCTGCGGGATCGTCGTCTCCTCGATCTCGGCCTCGCGCATGCGGCTGGCGACGACCGCGCACTCGAGCAGGTCGCCGCGATATTTCGGGAAGATCCGGCCTTTGGAGACTTCGCCCATGCGGTGCCCGGCACGGCCGATCCGCTGCAAACCGCGGGTCACCGACTTCGGCGACTCGACCTGGATCACCAGGTCGACCGCTCCCATGTCGATTCCCAGCTCCAGCGAGGAGGTGGCGACGAGGCAGGGCAACTGTCCCGACTTCAGCATCTCCTCGACAACGGTGCGCTCCTCGTGGGAGAGCGAGCCGTGGTGGGCGCGGGCGATCTCTACGTAGGGGTCTGGGGGAGGGTCTGGGGACCCCTCCCCCGACCCTCCATCCGCAGCTGCAGGATGGCCCGCGTGCTCGGTGGCTGGGAGCTCTTGTTCGCCTTCGCCGTTTGCCAGCTCGTTGAGGCGCTTTGCTAGACGCTCGGCGGCTCGGCGGTTGTTGACGAAGATCATCGTGCTGGTGTGTTCCTGCACCAGCTCCAGCAGCTTCGGGTAGATGGCGGGCCAGATCGAGCGCACGTGAGCCGAGGGCTCGATTTCCGTTGGCGGCGGTCCGTCCTCACTCGGATAAGCCGGCGCCCCCGGATCAGCCATGTCCTCAACCGGAACCACGATCTCCAGATCCAAAGCCTTCTTCTGCCCCGCATCAACGATCGTGCACTCCCGCTTTGGACCAACCAGAAACTGCCCGATCCGCTCCAACGGCCTCTGGGTAGCGGACAACCCGATCCGCTGAATCCCCGGCTTATCCGGCTCGGCTGGGGGGTCGGGGGAGGGGTCGCCGGGCCCTCCCCGCTGTTTGCCCGCCGACCCCTCCCCCGACCCCACCCCAAACTCCACGAGATGATCAAGCCGCTCAAGGGTCAGAGCAAGGTGGCTCCCCCGCTTCGTTGGAGCCACCGCATGAATCTCGTCGACGATCACCGCTTCGACCCCGGTGAGGATCTCCCGCACGCTGGAACTCAGCATCAGATACAGCGACTCCGGCGTGGTGATGAGGATGTCGGGCGGTTCTTTGGCCATCGCCCGCCGTTCTTTCTGCGACGTGTCGCCGGTCCGCAGCCCCACCCCGATCTCGGCGCCGATCCCCCGCAGCGGCGCCCGCAGGTTGCGCTCGATGTCGTAGGAGAGAGCTTTCAGCGGCGAGACGTAGACCAGCTTGACTCCCGTCCCCAGCTCTTTCGAGCGCGCCAGCTTGTCGATCTCCCAGAGGAAGCTGGCCAGCGTCTTCCCCGAGCCGGTGGGAGCGCAGATCAGCGTGTGGGCGCCGCTGGAGATCGCCTCCCAGCCACCGGCCTGAGCCGGCGTCGGTCCCTCGAACGAGGCCTCGAACCAGCGCCGCGTCGCCGCCGAGAACGGCGCCAACGGGTCGGACTTCGTAGTCGCTTTTGCCTTAGCAGCCAACCCACCGATCTTACGCAGGTCGGTGGGTCGTCCCGGTGCTGGCGCCAATCCCTCTTAAGGGATGCCGCCGGCGAACTTGGCGTATTCGTTCCAGGACCGCTTCGGCGTGAAGGCTTCGGTGAAGAGGCCGGTGCCGTCGCAGAAGTTGCAGTAGCCCTTGGCGTCCTCGACCGAGAACCAGTAGAGGCGCTTGATCCGCCATTTCACCGCGTTCGCCGTCAGCAGCTTGAAGGCGCCGCGGAGTTCTGCGACCTGCCCGCTCGGGCCCTTGGCGAAGGCGTCGTTGGACCGCTTCGGTCCCGAGCTCCAGCCGAGCTCGGTGATCCAGAGGGCCTTGGCCGGGTCGTGGCTCGCCGTCAGCACATCGCGCACTTCTTCGATCTCGGGCGTCAGGTAGCGCCAGGTTTCGGTGTACGGATGCAGCGCAACCGCCGAGAACCTCGACTTGATCCCGGGATTCGTCTTGTACATCTGTTCCAGGAAGTAGCTGGCGAAGTAGTTGATGCTGCCCGCGTGCTGGAGCTTCGGCTTGCCTTTGACGATCCGGACGTAGCGCGCGCCCAACGGCTCCGAGAACAGCCCGGCCAGCACCACCTGCGCCCCCGGGTCGGCTGCTTTGAGGGCCGAGTAGGAGAGCTTGACGAGCTTCCCGTATTCGGTCGGGTTGGGCTTGGCGACGAAGTACTTGAAGTTCGGCTCGTTCCAGATCTGCCAGGAACGGATCGGCCTCACCGGCACGTTGGGATGGGTGAGCCAGAACTGGCCGCCGGGCCCGTAGCGTTCGACCGCCTGGATCAGCAGGCTGCGCCAGCCGCCGGCCGCGGCGCCGCTGACCGGCAGGTGAGCGGGCGCTTTGGCGTTTCGGTCCCCCTGGACGTTGGCGATCGGGACCGCCCAGCTCGGCGCCCCGCTGATCGTCGGCAGCAGGTCGAGGCCGGCCAGGGCGGCTTTTTCCACCAGGTTGTCGACGCCGCCCCACTGGATCGCTGCGCCTTTCTGCGGTTGCAGATCGGCCCAGCCGAGGGAGACGCGGACGCTTTCCACGCCGCCTTTCGCGAGGCGTTCGAAGTGTTCGTTCGAGGCGGCCGTCTGCGGCACCACGCCCCAGAACTTGGCCGGCAGCGCCTGGGCCTGGGCGGCGAACGCGAGCGTCGCCAAGAGCGCCAGCGCGAATGCCAGCGCAGCAGTCTTCCTGATCGGATCAACCGTCGCTCTCAGCATCGGGTTAGCCCCTCTTGAGCGAGAATCCGCCGGCAGAGCCGCGGCGCTGGCGAACTAGGACGGCGCCGATCGAAATCGCCGCCAGCACGGCTACCGCGATCAGGATCGGCACCAGCGGCGAGGACCCGCCGGAATCGCTGGTCGAGGACTTCGGTTCGCCGAGCTGGACCGGCTTGGGCGACTTTTGGCCCTTGGTGGCGCCATTGCCTGCCTTACTCTTGGCTTCGCCGCCTCCGGCGGGGGTGCTTGGATTGCTTTCCTGCGATGGTCCATTCTGCGACTTCGAAGATTCAGGCTGGGGATGGCCGCCGCCGCCCCCGCTTTCGCCGCCGCCTCCGCCGGGAACGCCAGACTGGTCAGCGTGCGGGGAACTTTCCGAGCTACCGGGGTTCTTGTGGTGGGGCGGCGTCTTTTCACCGCCACTTCCCGGAAGGTTGGTCTGTTCGGTTTCATAGACGGTTTCAGCCTGAGCAAGCACCGGAAAGCACGTAAATGCCAGCAGAGCAAGCACTGAAACGAGCGCAACAGCGGGTAGGCCAAGGCTCCGGACGTGGGGGTGGCGGGTCCGATTCATGGCGCGCAAGGTTAGAGGAATCATCGGCGCTGATAGTTCCGCTGCTCTTGCTACTTGGCCTTGCTCTGGCCGGCGGCGGCTTCGAATTGAGCGACCGCCATGTGGCGGGATTGGCCACCTGGCTGCTTGTAGTCGCGCTGCTGGTCCTCGGCGGCGCCGGGCGCCTCGCGCTTGGACGGACGTTCTATTGGGCGACTGGCTTGATCGCTGCACTTGCGCTGTTCTCCGCTCTGTCGTCGTTTTGGTCCGGGTCGATTGAGCTGAGCGTCATCGAGGCCGACCGCGTCGTCGTCTACCTCGGCTTCTTCGTGCTGGCGCTCCTCTTGGCCCAAACCGAGCAGAGCCGCCAACGTTTCGGTGAAGGGATTGCGTTTGCACTGATCGCGGTCGCGCTGATCGCCCTTGCCGCTCGTCTATTACCCGATCTCCTGTCCGTAAACGAAGATCCGGAAGCAGGCGCCCGCCTCAGCTATCCGCTCGGCTACTGGAACGGCGACGCGGTCGTCTTCGGCATCGCCGCCGGTCTGGCGCTGTGGCTGAGCAGGCGGGCGGTCAACGGGGTCGTCCGCTGGGCCGCGGTGGGGTTGTTGCCGGCGGTCCTGCTGGCGCTCTACTTCACCTACTCCCGGGGCGGCCTCTTGGCGACCGCGATCGCCTGCGGCTGTCTGATCGTCCTCTCCCATGACCGGCTCTGGCTGCTGGCGACCCTCGCGATCGGCGCCCTCGGCGCCCTTCCCGCGGTCCTCGCGGCGCAGGCCCACAACAGCCTCGCCGAGAACCTCCACGACTCCAACGTCGCGAGAGAGGGGCTGCTGGTGCTGGTGATCCTTGCGGCCGGCTCGCTGCTGGCGCTGATACTCGTCGCCGGGCTGAAACGACTGGAGCGCCGCCAGGGCCGCCTCACCGACCGGGCGATCGCCGTCTCCCGCAACCCGCGGGTCCTGAAGGGGGTCGCCCTCGGCTTCGCGGTGCTCGCGCTCGCGGCCGCACTGGCGGTCGGGGGCCGCGCCTGGCACCAGTTCAACAGCCCCGACCTGCAGCCACCCAGCAGCTCCGGGGAACACTTCACCCAGCTCTCCGGCAGCGGCCGCAGCGAATTCTGGAACGTCGCGATCGACGCCTTCGAAGAAAAGCCCGTGCTCGGTCACGGCGCCGGCACCTACCGCTTCTCCTGGCATCTGCTGCGGCAGGACTCGGTCGCCAACCTCGACGCCCACTCGCTCTACCTGCAGGCCTTCGCCGAGCTCGGGCTGGTCGGAGGCTTGCTCGTGTTGGCGATGGTGGGAGCGCTGCTGTGGGCGGGGATCGCCGCCTGGCGCGCGGCGGAGGGGGCCCAACGAGACCTCTTCGCGGCCCTGCTCGGCAGCTGCCTCGCCTTCGCGGTCTGCTCGGCGATCGACTGGTTCTGGCAGATCGCGATGATCGGGGCGATCTTCTTCCTCGCCGCGGGAGTGCTGGTCGCCGGCCGCTGCGCCCAGCTCGCGCGCCAGCGCGCTACCGGCAACGGCCACGAGGCGCCGCGGGGGTTCGGCTTCGCCGTCGCCGGCCTGGCGGTCGCCTGGATCAGCATGGTGGCACTGGTGGGGCCGCTGCTGGTCGACCGCGAGATCGACGCCAGCAACGCGGCCGTCGTCGACGGCAACCTCGCGAACGCCGTCAGCCATGCCGAAACGGCACGCAAGGTCGAGCCCTGGGCGACCACGCCGCTCAAACAGCTCGGCCTCCTGGCCGAGCGACAGGGCAACTACCAGGCCGCGATCGATTGGCTCGACCAGGCGATCGAACGCGAAAAGGACAATTGGCTCCTCTACTACCTGCGGGCGCGGGTCGGGCACGAGGCCGGCGATGAAGCGGCGGCGCGGAAGGACCTCGGCGAAGCGCGTCGGCTCAACCCCGAAGAAAAGTGCCTCGAAGGCGGTTTCAAGGGTTGCGGATGAACTGGGCCCCTCACACCAAACGTCGGCGCTCGGAGAGCGCGACCGCTCCCGATCAGGGGGCACCCAGGCCGAGGGTCGACGACGAGGAGCCGACTCGCGGCCCAGCGGCGGAGCTGCTGCGGCGCCGCGGCGCAGTGCTGCGGCGCCTGCTCGCCTTCGCCGACTGGATCGCCCTGATCGGCACCCTCTTTGTCGTCACCGCGCTCAGCAGCAGCACCGAAGTCGGGACGCTCTTCTGGGCGATGCTGTTCAGCCCGGCGTGGGTGCTGGTGATCAAGCTCCAGGGTCTCTACGACAACGACCACCGGCGGATCCGCCACAGCACCCTCGACGAGCTGCCCTCGCTGATCACCGCCACCGTCGTCGGCATCCTCGTCCTCGACGGGCTGCTGGCGCTCAGCCCCGCCGGCCCGCTCTCTCCGGCGAGCGCGATCGGTGTCGGCGTCGGCGCCTTTGCCGCCAGCTTCGTCCTGCGCGGAGTCCTGCGCTTCGGCTGGCACCACCTGACCGGGCAGGCGGCCGGCCTGGTGATCGGCCCCGGCCGCACGGTCGACATGGTCGCCCGCCGGGTCTCGACCCACCCCGAGACGCGGCTCGAGTTGGTCGGCTACCTCTCCTCGAAGGCGGAGGCGACCGCGACCGAGCTGCCCCGCCTCGGCGCGCTCTCGGACATCTCCCGGGTCGCCCGCGAGCTGGGAATCGAGCGCGTGGTCGTGACCGAACAGGAGATGAGCGAGCTCGACGCCGAGCAGCTGATCGGAGAGTGCAAGGCGGAGGGCCTGGCGCTGACCTTCCTGCCCCAGCACTACGGGCTGCTGGGGCCGGGCATCGAGCTCAACCGCCTCGCCGAGCTGCCGGTGCTCGACTTCCGCTTCAGCGACCCGCCGCGCTCGACGATGGCGATGAAGCGGGCGGTGGACCTGCTCGTCTCCGCCTTCGTCCTCCTCCTGCTCTCCCCCGCGCTGGTGCTGATCGCGCTGGCGATCCTGCTCGACTCCGGCCGCCCGGTCCTCTTCCGCCAGCGCCGGGTGGGACAGGAAGGGCGCCCCTTCACGATGATGAAGTTCCGGACGATGGTGGTCGACGCCGAGCAGCAGCTGCCGGAGCTGATCGACCTCGCCAGCCTCGACCAACCCGCCTTCAAGATCCGCGACGACCCCCGCGTCACCCGCGTCGGCCGCTTCCTCCGCCGCACCAGCCTCGACGAGCTGCCGCAGCTGATCAACGTCCTGCGGGGGGACATGTCGCTGGTCGGGCCGCGGCCCGAGGAGGAGGCGATCGTTGCCCTCTACAACGAGCGCCAACGCAGCCGCCTGGCGGTGAAGCCGGGGGTGACGGGGCCGATGCAGGTCTACGGTCGCAGCGACCTCACCTTCGAGGAGCGCCTGGCGATGGAGCGCGACTACCTCGACAACCTCTCGCTGCTGACCGACCTGGCGATCCTGATGCGGACCCCGCGGGCGATCATCCGGGGCGACGGCGCCTACTGAGCCGATGCCCGCCGAGGCTCCCCTGGTGGCGATCTGCATGGCCACCTTCGAACCCGACCCGCAGTTGCTCGAGCGCCAGATCGGCTCGATCCGCGAGCAGACCCACGCGAGCTGGATCTGCCTGGTCAGCGACGACGGCTCCTCGGCGGAGCGCCTCGGGCACCTGCGGGAGTTGATCGCCGGCGACGAACGGTTCACGATCTCGGTCGGCGAGCGGCGGCTCGGCTTCTACGCCAACTTCGAGCGGGCGCTGGGAATGGTGCCGATGGCGGCGAAGTTCGTCGCCCTGGCCGACCAGGACGACCACTGGTATCCCGAGAAGCTCGAGGCCCTGCTCGCCGGCCGCGGCGAGGCCCAGCTCGTCTACAGCGACATGCGGATCGTCGACGAGGCGGGCTCGGTCGTCTCGGAGACCTTCTGGCGCGGCCGGCGCAACAACTACACGGACCTTGCCTCGCTGCTGCTGGCCAACACGGTGACCGGCGCCGCCTCGCTGTTCCACCGCGAGCTGCTCGACCTGGTGCTGCCATTCCCGGAGCCGGTCGGCGACCCCTTCCACGACCAGTGGATCGCCGCGGTCGCGCTGGCGGTCGGCGAGATTGCCTACGTCGACCGGCCGCTCTACGACTACGTGCAGCACGGTGCGGCCGCCCGTGGCCACGAGGCGGCGATGCAGTCGTGGGACGCCGGGCGCCTGCTCGACCGGCGCGACCCGAAGGGGAGCCTGAGCCAGATTCGCGCCCACGCCGATCGCTCCTACGAGACGAACGTGCGCCGCATCGCCCTCACCGCGCGGGAGGTCGAAGCGAGGACCGGGGGCAGGATCGAGCCTGGCAAGGCGCGCGCGGTGCGGCGGCTGGCGCGCCTCGACCGCTCGCCCGCGGCAGCCCCCTGGCTGGCGCTGCGCTCGCTGCGGCGGCTCGCCGGCCACAACGAGACGATGGGGATCGAGCTCTCGCTGCTGGCCGCGATCCTCCTGCACCGTCGCTAGCAGCGACTAGCCTCGCCCCGATGCCCACGGTGCTGCACGTCCTCCCCCACCCCGGCGGCGGGGCGGAGACCTACATCGACCTGCTCGAAGGCATGGAGGGATACCGACACCGGCGCGTCCCGCTCAGCGTCACCCGCTCGCGGGCCCAGGGAGTCCCTTCGACGCTAAGGCGCCGTCGCGAGATCCGCCGGCTCGCCCGCGGGGCCGACCTGGTGCACGTCCACGGCGACATGGCGGCGATGATCGCGGCGCCGGGCCTGAGCGACCGGCCGTTGATCTTCACCACGCATGGCCTGCACCGGCTGCGGCGCTCGACCGGGCTGGTCGGCTGGATCGTGCGGCGGCGCCTGCGCGCGGCGGTGGCGGCGTCGTCGCGGACCATCTGCATCGCCCGCGACGAGCGCAGCGACCTCGCCGCGGCGCTGCCCCCGTCCCTTCACCAGCGTCTGGTCGTAGTGGCAAACGGCGTCCCGGTCGCCGCGCCCGCCGCCCCGGAGCAGCGGGCGCGGGCGCGCAGCGCCCTGGGCCTCGGCAAGGACGAGGTCGGGGCCCTCTTCGTCGGCCAGCTCGAGCAGCGCAAGGACCCGCTCGGGGCGATCCGCGCCGTCGAAGCCGCCCGACGCGACGGCGCCGAGCTGGTACTGCTGATCGCCGGCGGCGGCCCGCTCGAGCAGCAGGTCGCCGCCGAGGCGGGGCCGGCAGTACGGCCGCTGGGACATCGAGACGACCTGGAGGATCTCTACGCCGCCGCCGACCTCTTCCTCCTCCCCTCCCACCGCGAGGGAATGTCGTTCGCGCTGCTCGAGGCGATGGCGCACGGCCTGGCGCCGGTCGTAGCCGACGGGACCGGCAACGCCGAGACCGTCGGCGAGGCCGGCGTCGTCTTTCCGGCAGGCGACCTCGAGGCGATGTCGGGACGTCTCGCCGACCTGGCCGCCGATGCGGACGCTCGCAACCGGATCGGGGCGGCGGCGAGAGAGAGAGTGCGTGCGGAACTGAGCCTCGAGCGCTTCCTCACTGGAACCAGGGAGCAATACGAGGCGGCGACCGCAGCTCAGGAAGCGCTGCGAAGGAGCTCGGAGACGACCTCGCCGGGCTCCTGACCGCGCTTGCTGGCAATTCGCTGCAAGCGCTTCGCGTCATCGCCCTCGAGGCTCACGAGGACCGACGGCTTCGGGACGGGGCGGCCCTCGTGCGTTTCGATCTCGCCGGCCTCGACCCGGTCGAGCTCGGCATCGAAATCGCCAGGCTGAGGACAGGGATGATTCAAGGGGCTTTGAGCCATCTCGATCGAGAGTCTACGCCTGCGCGCAATCGCCTCGGCGAGGGTCGGCCGAGATGGCTCAGGGCGCCTGGCCGCGGCGTTCGCGCAGCGTTCGCTTGAGGCGCGACGGCAGCGCGTAGGAGAACGCGGGCCGCAACAGGCCGGGGGCGCCGCGCAGGGTCCGCCGGCGACGCAGGGCGCTGAGGCGGATCGAGAGCCCCTCCGCAAGCTGCGCCCGCTCGGCGCGGGCGGCGACGTTGCCGCCCCCCATCACGCGGGTGCAGAGCTCCTCGTCGAGGGCGAGGAGCCGGTGCCGCTCGGCCAGCCGCAGCCAGAGGTCGTACTCGGCGGCGTAGCGGTAACGAGGGTCATAACCGCCCGCGGCCCGCGTCGCGTCGCGGCGGAGCAGAGCCGAGCCGTTCGGGATCGGGTTGAAGCGCAGGAGAACCGGGTCGATGTCGCCGGCGGCGAAGCTGGTGCGCGGCCGCAGCGTCCGACCGGCCTCGTCGACCTCGCGCATCCGCGCTCCCACGACCGCGACGTCGGGGTCGGAAACGAGCACTGCGAGCTGCCGCTCCAAACGGTCCGGCACCGAATAGTCGTCGGCATCCTGGATCGCGACGAACGGCGCGGCGGCGGCCTCCAGGCCAGCGTTGAGCGAGCGGGCGATGCCGAGGTTGCACTCCAGCCGCATCACCCGTCCCCGCGGGTCGGAGCCGATCGCCTCCCGTGCCGCCCCGGAGGAGCCGTCGCGAGACCCGTCGTCGATCACGATCAGCTCCAGGTCCCGCTCGGTCTGCGCGAGGATCGATGCAACCGCCCGGGCGACGGTGCGCTCGTTTTCATAGGCGCCGATGAGCACCGTGACGGCGGGCAAGTTTGGGCCTGTCGCGGGGCTCATGGCCAAAGGCGCTTCAACCCGCTTTCGTAAACGCCGTAGATGTAAGGGCCGGGCTTGCGAGCTTGTTGCAGGATTCGATGTCGGTTCAGAACGAATCGTTCGACTTGCTCCGATCCCCGCAGACCGGCAGTGGTGAGACAGAAAGCCCTAACCGCTGCCTCCATCAAAGCGTCGCGCTCAGCTGGCCTGCGGCGGATTGCGTCGTCCTTCGTTAGAACGACCCAATCGTTTTCGCCTGCGTCCCGTAGCCAAACCTCGTCGGCGAGGCGCTGAGCCTCTTCCTCGCCATACACCTCGGCCATCGAGTAGACGGTCAATCCTTCTGCGCGAAGCGCCTCGACGATGCTCTTACCGAGGCTTCGATCGACGAAGAACTCCAGTGGGTTTTCGGCTCGTCGTGCCATCGCCGGCGACTATCGGACGCGGCGCTCCTATGAGTCCTACTCAAGCGGCCACACGGGTTGCGACTCGGATCACGTCCTCAACCTCTTCGGGAGGAACGCTGAAATCGGTCGCTATGTCGCTGACGGAATCCCCCGCTCGAAACCGATCGACTAGATCCTCGACGCGCGCGCCCCCATGCACGACAAGCGGTAGACCGAACGCAACGCGCGGGTCCACGATCACTTCGGCGTGTTCGTAAGTCGGCAGCCGAACGGAGTCAGCCCAGCCGTCCCGTCCATATTGGATGCGCCTCAGGTAGCCCTTGACGACGTCAGTGAACTGCCGCTGCTGCGTTCGCACAACGGTCAGGTCCATGACTTTGCGCTCTCCACTCTTGTTCGCGTAATCGAAGAGAACCTCGGCGCCGTCGGTGTAGAGCTGCTTCGACGCCAGGGCATGCTCGACGCCAATTTCCCTTTCCAAGACCTCGACGGCGGGACGGATTCGCTGGAGGGGCACCCCAGCTCGTCGGAAGCTCGAGAGGACGAAAGCCTCTGCAAAGCCGATGAACGGAACGGTTGCCTGCCGCCCGCGTGAAGGGAAACAGGTGATCAGTGGATGCTTTACGTCTTGCGAACGAGCCCACCAGTGGACGGTCGACTTGGGGACGTCGAGAAAGGTCGCGGTCTCACGCAGAGTGAAAAGGGCACGCGTGACCCGAGGGTCATCGCCTTTGATTCGCGTTTTTTTGGCCGACTTGCTGATTGGGCTGCCCTCCGCCTTGGAACTGGTTCAGTCATCGATCGTACCGGCGGTCGCGGCCGCGGGAGGTGAACACCTAAGCTGCCGCGCATGAGCAGCGACCCCGCTCCGTGGGCCGGTCGGCCGGTCGCGATCGTGCACGACTGGTTCCAGGGGTACCACGGGTCCGAGCGGGTGGTCGAGGCTCTGGCGGACGACGTCCTCGGCGAGGCGAGCCGGGTCGACGTCTTCACCTTCCACGCCGCGCGGGAGCTGCTGCCGCCGCGGTTGGCGGCGCGGATCGTCCGCGAGTCGAAACCGTCGCAGCTGCCCGGCCTGCGCCAGGTCGGGCACGACCCCGGGCGCTGGCGCTACCTCCTTCCCTACATGCCGCACTACTTCCGCTCGCTCGACTTCAGCGATTACGACCTTGTCGTCGTCTCCTCCCACGCCTGCGCGATCAACGCCGACCCGCCGCCGGGCACCCCCTGTGTCTGTTACTGCCACACGCCGATGCGCTACGCCTGGCTCGCCGACACCGAGCGCGGCCGGCTGAGCGGCGCCCGCGGCGTCGGGCTGCGCGCGCTCTCGGGCTGGCTGCGCAAGCAGGATCGTGCCGCCGCGCAGCGCCCCGACCTGCTGGTCGCCAACTCGACCGCGGTGAGCGATCGCATCCGCCGCTTCTACGACCGGGACGCAGCGGTCGTCCATCCCCCGGTCGAGGTCGACGAGCTGCGATCGGGGAACGAGGGGCCGCGAGACAGCTTCCTCTGGGTCGGCCGCCTCGTCCCCTACAAGCGGCCCCTGGAGGTCGCCGAGGCGTTCCGCGGCCTGCCCCAGCGGCTGACGATGGTCGGGATCGGCCCCCAGGAAGAGGAGCTGCGCGATCGCCTGCCGCCGAACGTCGAGCTGCGCGGCTGGATCTCCCGCGAGGAGCTGCTGCGCCTCTACCAGGAGGCCGCCGGCTTCCTCCACGTCGGCGAGGAGGACTTCGGGATCACGATGGTCGAGGCGCTCGCCGCCGGGGCGCCGGTGATCGCCCTGAACGCCGGCGGCGCCCGCGACATCGTCCGCGACGGTGTCGACGGCTTCCTCGTCAGCGAGCCCACGGTCGATGCCCTGCGGGCGGCGGTCGAGCAGGTCGACGCGAAGGAGTGGGATCGAACCGCCCTGGCCGAGCGGGCCGCTAGTTTCTCGCGCGCCGACTTCACCGAGAGAATGCGCGAGCTGCTAACGGAGACGATGAAATGAGCGACCTCTGCAGCCAGGTCCTGGTCGGGGTCGGCGAGGAGATCGAACGCCAGCTGCGGCGGGTGGCCGGGGAGCGAACGAACCCGACGCTGCTCGACGTCGGCTGCTGGGACGGCGAACTCAGCCAGCGCTGCGGTGCGGCGCTCGGCGCCGGGCGGATGCTCGGGGTCGAGGTCTACGAGGGCCCGGCCGCCGAAGCCGAAGCGAAGGGCCTGGAGGTGGCGCGAGTCGACCTCGAAACCGGCCGGCTGCCCTGGGAGGACGGGAGCGTCGACGTCGTCGTCTGCAACCAAGTCCTCGAGCACCTGAAGAACGTCTGGCTGCCGATGACCGAGATGTACCGGGTGCTGCGACCGGGGGGCCATGCGGTCCTCTCGGTGCCGAACCTGGCGAGCCTCCACAACCGCATCCTGCTGGCGCTGGGCCGGCAGCCGACCTCGATCCGCGTCTTCGGCCCCCACGTCCGCGGCTACGCGTTCGGCGAGTTCTCCGAGTTCGTCGGTCGCGGCGGCGCCTACGAGGTCGAGCAGCGGCTCAGCGCCGGCTTCTATCCCCTGCCCGCCCGCTGGAGCCGCCCGTTCTCGCGACTCTGGCCCAGCGCCGGCCACACGACGATCGTGCTGGCGCGCAAGACCGGCGCCCGCCCGCCCTGGCTCGACTACATCGAGGGCGAAGTCGAGGACGGGATGCAGACCTTCTACGGCTAGAAGGGCAGCTCGTCGGCGACGTCGGCCAGCTTTGGGGCCTTCTTGTCGCGCTCGGAGAGCAGGGGCTCGGCGACTTGCCAGTCGACGGCGACGTCGGGGTCGTCCCAGGCGATCCCGGCCTCGGTGGCCGGGTCGTAGTAGCTGGAGACCTGGTAGGCGACGTCGGCAACCTCGCTGAGGACGGCGAAGCCGTGGCCGAAGCCGACCGGGACGAAGAGCTGGCGGTGCTTGACGTCGTCGAGCACGTGCGCCTCCCACTGGCCGTAGGTGGGCGAGCCGCGGCGCAGGTCGACGGCGACGTCGAGGATCTCCCCGCGCGGGCAGCGGACCAGCTTCGCCTGCCCCGGCGCGGTCTGGAAGTGGATCCCGCGCAACGTCCCCTGCGAGGAGCGCGAGTGGTTGTGCTGGACGAACTCGACCCCGACCCCGAGCCCGTGCCAGGCGTCGCGGCTGTAGGACTCGAGCATGAAGCCGCGCTCGTCGCCGTGGACGACCGGCTCGATCAGGACGACGCCGTCGAGCTTCGTCTCCAGCCTCTCCGCCACTAGCCGAGCGCCTTCCCGTACTGCTTTTCGTAGTACTCGCGGTACTCGCCGGAGCGGATCGGACCCCACCAGTCCTCGTTGTCGCGGTACCACTCGACGGTCCGCTTCAGGCCCTCGGCGAAATGGACCTGCGCCTCCCAGCCGAGATCGCGCTTCAGCTTCTCGGAGGAGAGCGAGTAGCGGCGGTCGTGGCCGGGGCGGTCTTTGACGTACTCGATCAACGACTCGTCGGCGCCGACCAGCTCGATCGCCCGCTTGACGACCTCGATGTTCTCGCACTCGTCGGGGCCGCCGACGTTGTAGGCCTCCCCCGCCTTCCCCTTGGTCAGCACGGTGTGGATGCCGCGGCAGAAGTCCTCGACGTAGAGCCAGTTGCGAACCTGCTTGCCGTCGCCGTAGACCGGCAGCGAATCGCCGTGGACCGCGTTGAGGACGATCAGCGGGATCAGCTTCTCCGGGTACTGGCGCGGGCCGTAGTTGTTGGAGCCGCGGACGATCGAGGCGTCGATCCCGTAGGTGTGCCAGTGGGCGGAGACGAGCAGGTCGCCGGCCGCCTTCGTCGCCGAGTAGGGCGAGGAGGGATCGAGCGGCGAGGTCTCGGTGAAGGAACCGGAATCGATCGAGCCGTAGACCTCGTCGGTCGAGACCTGCAGGTAGCGCTCGACCCCGAGCTCGCGGGCGGCGTCGAGCAGGGTGCCGGTGCCGACGACGTGGGTGCGGGCGAAGGCTTCCTGGTCGTCGATCGAGCGGTCGACGTGGGACTCGGCGGCGAAATTGACGACGGCGTCGACGCCCTGCATCGCTTCGCGCACGACGGCCGGGTCCTCGATCGCCCCCTCGATCAGCTTCGTCCCCTCGGGCAGGTTCTCGCGCCGGCCGGCGTAGGTGAGCTTGTCGAGAACGACGACCTCGTGCTCGTCGCCGACCAGCCGCACGTAGGTGGAGCCGATGAAGCCTGCCGCTCCGGTGACCAGAAGTCTCATTCGGTTGCCTCCGCATGTCGTTGGGCGAGATAGCCGGCCAGTCCGTCCTGCCAGCTCGGGAGCCGGATCGCGTGCTCGCGCTGGGAGACCAGCGCCGAGAAGGCCGGCCGCGGCGCCGCGGCGCCGAATTCATCGCTGGTGATCGAGAGGACTTTGCACTCGATCTTGGCCTGCTCGAAGATTTCGCGGGCGAACTCGTACCACGAGCACTGGCCCGCCGCCGCCATGTGGTGGATGCCGTACTCGATCCCCTCGATCAGGCGGACGATGCCGTAGGCGAGGTGCCAGGTGTAGGTCGGCGAGCCGATCTGGTCGCGGACGACCGTGACCTCGTTCTGGCGCTCGGCCAGGCGCAGCATCGTGTCGACGAAGTTGCGGCCGCCGAGGCCGTAGAGGCCGGCCGAGCGGACGATGAAGTGGCGCTTGTTGGCAGCGGCCACCGCCTCCTCGCCGGCGAGCTTGGTGCGGGCGTAGGCCGAGAGCGGCGCCGGCTGATCGCTCTCCACGTAAGGCGCGCCTTTGCTGCCGTCGAAGACGTAGTCGGTGGAGACGTGGAGGATCCGCGCTTCGATCTCCTCGGCGGCGGCGGCGACGTTGCCGGCGCCTTTGCCGTTGATCGCGAAAGCCGCCTCCTCGGCCTCCTCGGCCCCGTCGACGTCGGTCCAGGCAGCGCAGTTGATGACGACGTCGGGCCGCTCGAGCTCGAGCCGGCGGCCGACGGTCTCGGCGTTGGTGACGTCGAGCTCGGCCCGGCCGTATCCGACCACGTCGTGGCCGGCGTTGCCGGCAGCAAGCAGCACGTCGCGCCCGAGCATCCCGGCCGCTCCCGTCACGAGCAGCTTCACCGCGCCGCTCCCACTAGACGAGTTTGATCTCGGATTTGTCGCCGACCAGAAGTCGGAGGGTCTTCGGCATGCCTTCGCTGCGGGTCAGCTTCACTTCCTTGCCGAGCAGGCTCGCCTCCATCCGCGTGCCGAGGTCCTCGACGACCGAGCCGGAGAGGACGATCGAGTTCTCGACTTCGGAGCGGCGGATGTGGACGCCATCGCCGATCGAGGTGTAGGGGCCGATGTAGGCGTCCTCGACGTGGGCGCCGGCGCCGATGACGGCGGGACCGCGGACGACAGAGCGCTCGAGCTTTGCGCCGGGACCGAGCACGACGCGACCCTCGACCTTGGAGGCGTCGTCGACCTCGCCCTCGATCGAGGTCTGCAGCTCCTCCAGCACCAGGCGGTTGGCCTCGAGCATGTCGGCGAGCTGGCCGGTGTCCTTCCACCAGCCGCGCACGACCTCGGAGCGGACGGTGCGGCCGTCGTCGATCAGCTTGTCGATCGCCTCGGTGATCTCGAGCTCGCCGCGCCAGGACGGCTCGAGCGAACGGGCGGCCTCGAAGATCAGCTGGCTGAAGAGGTAGACGCCGACCAGCGCCAGGTTCGAAGGCGGGTCTTTCGGCTTCTCGATCAGGCGTACGATTTTTTCCCCGTCGAGCTCGGCAACCCCGTAGGACTGCGGGTCGTCGACCGGGGTGAGCAGGATCAGCGCGTCGGGCGCGTGCTCGGTGAAGGCGGAGACGAGGCCGCGCAGGCCGTCGCGCAGGAGGTTGTCGCCGAGGTACATGACGAAGGGCGAGCCGCCGATGAAATCCTCGGCGGTGAGGACGGCGTGGGCGAGACCGGCGGGCTCGTCCTGGACGATGTAGGTGATCTCGGCGCCGAACTGGGAGCCGTCGCCGGCGGCCTCGCGGATCTCCTCGCCGGTCTCGGGGGCGATGATGATCCCGATCTCCTTCACCCCGGCGTCGACCAGCGCCTCGATCCCGTAGAAGAGCACGGGCTTGTTGGCAACCGGAACCAGTTGCTTTGCCGAGGTGTGGGTGATGGGGCGCAGGCGCGTGCCGGCGCCGCCGGAGAGGATCAGTCCCTTCAAGGGCTCCATGCGAGGCTGCAACCCTACCGAGAGGGAAAGAGACCGGTGCGTTCGAGCAAACGGCTGCGCAATCTGCGCATCGCCCCGCGTGGCCCGGTCCGGAGGCGGACGATCTCGGCCGCCATCTCCTGGTTCTGGCGTTCGAGACCCTCACGGTGGGCCTGCACGTCCTCCAGCGCGCCCTGGGACGCCTCCAGTGCCGCCTGCGCCTCCTCCAACCGGGCCGCGAGGGCGTCGCGCTCGCCCCACAGGTGGGCGATGCCGCGCGCGGCGGGCACCCGTCCCTGCCGCGGCGCCGGCGCCCGGCCGGTCGAAAGGCTGCGCAGCTCGGCTGCCAGCTCGGCGTTGGCCCGCAGCAGGTCCTCCACCAGCGGGTTCTCCTCGCCGCGCTCGGCCGTCACGTCTGCCCCGTCCATCGCACCGCCGCCAGCCCTCTCCAGTCTTTCCCTTCGGCCCAGGTGCGCTGGTGCAGCTGCTCGTCGTGCTCCCGCAGCAGCGACTGCGGGCGGACCCGGTATCTGACCAGCCGCTCGGGAATCACCGCACCGTACTCGCCCAGGGCGCGCAGGCGCCGGTAGAGGAGCCAGTCCCCCTGCATCGGCCCGTACTCGGCAAACGGCGGCTGCAGCAGGTCCAGAACCCGCCGCGAGATCAGGGCGCTGGTGTCGCCGTCCCAGTTCTCCTCCTCGCCGGCGACCACGCGATTCCCCAGCGGGGCGTAGCCGCCGCCACCCAACTCCACGCCGTCGGGATCGACGAAGCGCAGCCAGCAGGTGACATAGGCGAGCTCGGGCCGCTCGCGGAACATCGCCAGCGCACGGGCGACGAACTCCGGCTCGAGCACGTTGTCGGCGTCGAACAGCAAAACGTACTCGCCGCGGGCGAGGCGAAGGCCAAGGTTGCGGGCCGCGAGGTCGCCGCGATTTAGCTGGTTCACGACCCGCACCCGCGGGTCCGCCGCGAGGCGATCGAGGACGGCGTCCTCCGGCTCGAAGGAGCCGTCGTTGACGAGCACGAGGTCGAGGTTGCGGTAGGTCTGGGCCAGGATCGAGGCGACCGTCTCCTCGATGTAGTGGTGGGCTCGGTAGTAAGGAAGGACGGCGGTGACCGACGGTTCCTCGGCTGCGACGGCGACCGGTGGGCTCTGCGTGCGAGCGATCTTGCCGAGCTCCTCGTAGGCCGCGAGCAGGGGCGCGATGTCGGTGAAGCGGGCGAAGGCGGCGAAGACCTCGCCCGAGACCCGCACCCGCTCGACCTCGCCGCGGTCGGCGAGCAGGCGGGCGAGGGCGGAGCGCAGGGCGACGACGCCGACGTCCTCGGCGAGCCAGCCGCTGACGCCGTGCTCGATCATCTCGGTCTGCGCCCCAACCGGGGTCGCCAGCACCGGCAGCCCCGCTTGCATCGCCTCGAGGACGACGTTGGCACCGACCTCGTAGTTGGAGGCCGAGACCAGGAGGTCGTAATCGGCGAAGCGCCGCTGCAGCTCCTCGGACGGGATGACGTCCTCGAGCCGCACCCGCGGGTCGCCTTCGCACATCGCTTCGATCGTCAGCCGCACCGATTGACCCATCGCCGCGGTCTGGGTATCGGCCCCGATCAGGGTTAGCTCCCAGTCGTCCTCGGATAAGCCGAGGCAAGCTTCGACGAGGTCGAGCACGCCCTTCAGCCGCTGCAGCCTGCCGGCATAGAGGAGCCGCAGCGGCCCGTCGCCGCCGCGAGCCTCCACCCGCGGCGCGTCCGCCGGCGCCGGGAAAGGCCGCCCGACCTTGACCGGCAGCGGCAGCAGCTCGTCGCCGTAGTAGCGGCGGTAGAGGTCGAGGAGGTCGCCGCCAGGCCAGAAGAGCCGGTCGGCGAGGCGGAACTGCTCTCGCTCCAGCTCGGCGACCCGCCCTTCGCCCGGGAGCATCGAGCGCGAATCGTGGAGCGCCAGCAGCTCGGCCGTGGAGGAGGTCCGCACCGCGAAGGCCGTCTTCTGCAGCAGCGGGTGCCCGGCAGCCCGCGCCTGTAGGGGAACCAGCCCGAGGGCGCGATAGTCGCAGACCTCGACGACGTCGGGTCCCTCGCCGCCCGGGTAGGCCGCTTCGATCGCCTCCAGCGTCGCCGCCGAGCGCAGGTGGTCCTCGCCGGCAAACGACATCTTGGCCAGAACCGCGCTCGGCTCCGGCCGCTCGATCAGGGTCACCTCGTGGTGAGCGGCGAGCAGCTCGACCTGCCGGCGCAGCGCGTTCCCGATCCCGCCATAAGACGAGTGCTCGGCGGAGACGATGCAGATATTCATCGGCCACCGAGGAGGCTGCACTCCCAGTTCACACCCCGAACATTAGATTGGCCCGCGATGCGCAGCCGGGCAGCCACCGCCATCGGGCGGCTACGCGAGAAGCTGAACCGTTCGCTGTTCCCGCCGGCGCCGGCGGACGCGCTCCGGTTCCGCGGCTGGGAAGGCGTCCTCGTCGCGGTCTCGTTCTTGATACTCGCCGCCGTCCTGCAGTTCCTCCGTGCCGGCCCTGAATCGATCCACGATCTATTTGCCGAGGACGGACCGGTCTATCTGGGGGAAGCGGTCACGCACGGCTTCTTCGACTCGCTCACCTCGCCCTACGCCGAATACCTCGTCGTCCTCCCCCGCCTGATCGCCGAGCTGGCAACGGTCCTGCCCCTCCGCTACGCCCCGGAGGTCATGAGCATCTGCGCCGCGCTCTTCTCCGCCTGCTGCGGCCTCGCGGTCTGGGTCGGCAGCGGCGGCCTGATCCGCAACAACTACGTTCGCGCCCTGCTGGTGGCGCTGGCGCTGCTGCCGCCGGCCGGCGGGCTGGAGACCGTCGTCTCGGCGACCAACGTCGCCTGGAACGGGGCCTTTGCCGTCTTCTGGCTCCTGCTCTGGCGCCCGCGGACCACCCGGGGGGCGCTCCTGGGGGCGCTGATGGTGCTGCTCACCGGCCTCAGCAGCCCGACGATCTTCTTCTTCGCTCCGCTCGCCGTCCTGCGGGGGATCTCGGTCCGCGACCGGCGCGACGCGATTCTCGTCGGCTCCTTCGCCCTGGCGCTCGCCGTCCAGCTCCCCGTCACGGTGCTGAGCGACGAACACGTCTCCCAGTCGATCTGGACGACGAACGTTCTCACCACCTTCCTGCAGCGGGTGGTGGAGGGCTCGGCGCTCGGGTTGGAACTCGGCGGCGAAGCGTGGGTCGCCTGGGGGTGGCCGTTCTTGATCGCGGTGTGCGCCGGAGTCGCCGTGACGCTGGTGGCGCTGGCGCTGCGGGCCAGCTCCGGTCGGCTCTTTGCCCTGCTCGCCGTTGCCACCGCGGTCGTGATGTTCCTCGTCTCCGGCTACGCGCGGGGACTGGGCGACGTGATGGTCTGGCCCGTCGGGTTCTTCAGCAACGTCGGCGGCCGCTACGCGATGATCCCGGCGTTGCTCCTCGCCAGCGCCGCCCTGGTTCTGGTCGACTCGGGCCTGCGGTCCAAGCGCGGCGTCCTGCCGGCGGTCGCCGTCGCTGTGGTCCTGCTGGTCGCTATCGTCACCTCCTTCGGCGGCGACGCCAACCGGGACATGCCGCCGTGGGGAAAGAGCCTACGGAGCGCGGCGGAACGGTGCCGACGCGACGGCGCTTCCGAAGGGAGGCTGTTCATCTCTCCCGAAGGGTGGTCGATGACGATCGGCTGCGAGCGCTTAGAGTCCGAATACGAAGCGGCGCCCGCGGGGTAGCCGAGCGAACCTGACATGGCCGAGACCACGCCGCCCGTAATCCAGGTGGAGGACCTGCACAAGTCCTTCCACATCCCCAAACAGCGAGTCGACTCGCTGAAAGAGCGGGTGGTGCACCCCCTCGCCCAGCGCGAGTACCGGGAGCTGCGGGCGCTCGACGGGGTCTCGTTCGAGATCCACCAGGGGGAGTTCTTCGGGATCGTCGGCCGCAACGGCTCCGGCAAGAGCACGCTGCTGAAACTGCTCGCCAGCATCTACCGCGCCGACTCAGGTGTCATCCGGATGGCGGGACGGCTGGCGCCGTTCATCGAGCTTGGCGTCGGCTTCAACCCCGATCTGACGGCGCGCGAAAACATCGTCCTCAACGGGGTGATGGTCGGGCTGACGCCCGACGAAACGCGGGCGCGGATCGACTCCGTCCTCGAGTTCGCCGAACTGGAGGAGTTCGCCAACCTGAAGCTGAAGAACTACTCGTCGGGAATGCTGGTCCGGCTCGCCTTCTCGGTGATGTTGGAGGCCGACGCCGACATCCTCCTGATCGACGAGGTGCTGGCGGTGGGCGACGCCGCCTTCCAGCAGAAGTGCGCCGACGCCTTCCGCGACATGAAAGCCGCGGGCAAGACGATCATCCTCGTCACCCACGAGATGACCACCGTCGAGCGCTACTGCCACCGGGCGATGCTGATCGACGACGGCCACATCCGCCACATCGGCGACCCCGGCGACGTCGGCCGCCACTACCTGCAGCTGAACTTCGAAGAGGCGAGCGAGGCCGGCCCCGCTCCGACCTCCGGACCGGCCGACCAGGTGCGATTGCTCGACGCCTGGGTCGAGGACCAGAAGGGCGAACGCGTCGCCAACGTCGAAGGCGGCGAGAAGATCCGGCTGCGGGTGGAGCTGGAAGCGACAGAGGACGTCGCCGGCGCCGGGATGGGCTTCATCATCGCCAACGCCGACGGGGTCAACGTCTGCGAGTTCGGCGGCCCGATCGCCGAGGACGGCACCTTCGCCCCGCTCCGGGCCGGTACCCGGATCACCGTCCGGGCCGAGGTCGAAAACCTGCTCACGCAGGGGCGCTACTTCGTCCACTGCGGCGTCAACCGGACCGAGAACAGCGGCGTCGCCCTTTACGTCCACAACGCGCTCGACTTCGTCGTTTACGCCGGGGTCGACACCCCGAACGGGATCGTCGCCCTCCCCGCCGAGGTCGAGGCCGGCGTCGACAGGACGGAGGAGCGGTGAGCGCGCAACCGCAGCCCCTGCGCGAGGTCCGCGGCCCCTCCGCCCTCGGCGGCGGCGTCCGGCGCTTCTTCGACCTGCTCTGGCTGATGGCGGTCACCGAGTTCAAGCGCGTCTACTTCGGCACCGTCCTCGGCTACCTCTGGTCGCTGATCCGGCCGCTGGCGTTCTTCGGCGTCCTGCTCTTCGTCTTCACCCAGATCTTCAAAGTCGGTAGCGAACTTCCCAACTACCCGGTGATGCTGCTGCTCGGGATCGTCCAGTTCACCTTCTTCCAGGAAGCGACCTCCAACGCGATCACCTCGGTCGTCGCGCAGGAGGGGATCGTCCGCAAGACGCAGTTCCCGCGCCTGGTGATCCCGCTCTCGACGGTGCTCACCGCCTTCTTCAACTTCTGCCTCAACCTGATCGTCGTCTTCGCCTTCATCCTCGCCTGGGGCGTCGCCCCGGCCTGGACCTGGCTGCTCTACCCGGCGGCGCTAGCGGCGCTATTCGTGCTCACCACGGTGATCAGCATGGCCTTCTCGGTCCTCTTCGTGCGCTTCCGCGATGTCGCGATCATCTGGGTGGTCGGCGCCCAGATCCTCTTCTACGGAACGCCGATTCTCTATCCCCTTGGCAAAGGGGGAATCGCAGAAAATAATCCTGGACTCGAAGAACTGCTGATGATCAATCCGCTCGGCGTGATCTTCGAGCAGATCCGGGTCTGGGTCCTGCACGAACCGCGCGAATTTGCGCCCACGGCGGTCGAAGCCGCCGGCGGCTGGCTCCACCTCCTCCCTGCCCTGGCGATCTTCCTCGCGGTCTGCGCCTACGGCGTCTGGATCTTCAAGCGCGAAGCCCCACGGGTCGCCGAGGAGCTCTAGCTCAGCGGCAGACGCGGACCGGCTGCTCGGCCGCGACGTGCAGGTACCACGGGCGCGGCGATTCGTCGCGGGGCACATGAAGGACGGCCACCGAGCCGCCCGGGGCGGCGGTGAGGGTGACGGGGAACTCTTCGACGGCGAAACGGCGCATGCTGAGCTGCGCTTCGGGACCGGGCGGGACTTCGATCCGAGTCTGCCCGGAGTGGACCGGGACCTCGCTGAGAGCCGGAGCGCCGGCCTTGACCGTGACGCAGTTTTCGGAGCCGCCACGCGCGTCATAACCACCGACCGTGATCACGTTTTTCAACGGCAGCGCCTGCGAGAGAACGATGTCCGCCTGACTCGGCCCCGGCGCGGGCGCCGCCGCCAGTTCGTCTTCGGAGTAGGCAGGGGAGCCGTATTCGTCGTCCGCTTCGAGCCATGAGCTTGCGTAGACGTTGACGAGCGAGGGGGTGCCAGCCACTTCCGGGCTGAGCTGGAAGTCGGGGTCGACGGTCGGCCGCGCGATCTGGATCGCCTCCAGGTCGGCCTTGGTGAGGATGGTCTGCACCGCGAGGTTATCCTTGCCCTGCTTGAGCACGATCAGGTTCGGGCCGACGGCAAGCAGCACCACCGCGGCGGCGAAGATCAGGCGGCGGCGCGTCCAGTTCACCTTCGGCAGCAGGTTCGCGAGTACGAGGACGATGAAGATCGCGCCCGCGTACTGGTACCGGCTGGAGTAAGGAGCGCGCCCCGGCGCCTGGTTGAAGGCGGTGAGGAACCAGTTCGCGAGGGCGGCGGCGGCAACCGGCCACAGCGTCGGTGAAAAGCCCGGGCGGCGCCGCTGCGCGTATACGACCCCGACCACGACGCCGACCAGGATGATGGCGCCCCAGAGCGGATTGCTTTCGCCGTCGATCGGGTTGGTCCCGAGGCCGAAGAGGGAGCCGGTGGCGACCGCAATCGACTCGATCACGAACCGCGGCGAGGCGAAGACGTTGCGGAGCGACATGTGGCTTTCGGCGTCGTGCCCCCAGCCCAGGTACCAGAGCCCGAAGAGGACGACCGGCACCACCACCAGGTAGGCACGGCTCCAGCCCCTGCTCCGCCGCTTCTGGAACACGTCGACGGCGGCGCCGACGGCGAAGGGGATGCCGAGGCTGGAGAAGCCCATCGAGAGGATCAGGAAGGCGCAGGCGGCGAGGTCCCAGCCACGCGTATTCCGTTCCAGGGCGAGGAACACCGCCAGCCCGAAGACGACCGAGCCGATGAAGCCGATCTCGAAGGGCCACAGCAGCACCTCCCACGCCGGCCCCAGACAAAGGAGCAGGATCGCCGCGAAGAGCGCCGGCCAGTAGCCGAGGCGCCGGCGCACGTAGACGAAGACGAGCGAGACGGCGGCGATCAGGAAGGCCGTCAACAGGATGTATTCCGGGTGGGCGTTGCCGAGACCGAAGACCCGCATGATCGCCATCTCGATCAGCGCCGGGAAGACGATGATGTGCTCGTTGTGGGGGGTGAAGACCGTGTCCCAGGTGATGTCTCGCCGCAGGATCAGGAAGTCGAAGGTGTCCTGCCAGAAAGTCAGCTTCCAGGTCAGCAGGAGAGTCATTGCCGCACCCGCCGCCAGCACGGCGATCAGCAGCGGGACGACTATTTCTCGTTCGCTTCTCTTCATGCGGCGGGGGAGTGTATTGGCGAGGACACGGGTCCGTATCAGTCCCCCATATCTGCATGAGAGCGGTCGGAAGCAGTCCTAAGCGCCGGGCGCTTCCCCAACTCGATTTGCATCGCTCGACCTCCGCCCCCCATCCTTCGCAGATGGGTGGCTAACGAGGGTCAAGCGGCACGCGCAACCTACCCGCTGACTTGGTCACGCCGGCTCCTCTCTTTTGTCTTGCATCGGGGACTCGAAAACCAGAAGAGAAGCGGTCATGCGGAACGTCTTGGCGCCTTCAGTCGCCCGGTTGGCGACTTCTTCCTGAATCTTCTCCATGCGCTCGTAGCCTTCCCATGCAGCCGCGTTCGCGTCTTTCCAGCCTTGCTCGTCCACGTCCATTTTCACGGTCAGGATCGACCGGTCCTTGCGCCGATCGAAGACGCCCGCCTCGACAGAGTCCTGCGCTCGGCGCCCGAGTTCGTTCAGGGCATTTGCGCTGATGCCGGTCCTGATCGGAAGGGAGAGCCGGTCCCAGTACTCGCTCGTCAGCAGCATCTTCAACGTCGCCCGGTAGCGAGTTCGCACGGATCCGCGTACATGCTCCTGCTCGACGATCTCCACGCAGTCCAGTTCCCACAGGACTTTCGTGTGGTAGCTGACGTTGGAGAGTTCCTCGCCGAGCATGTCGGCCATCTCGCTCGGGCTGGCACAGGTGTCGCTCAGGATGGCGATGATCTCGGTTCGCAGCGGGTGGCTGAGCGCCTTCGCGATCCGTTTGTCGAGTCTCGGGACATGGCCAGTCTTTGGGCGCGGCCTCTTTTTGCTCTTTTTTTTGCTGGGGGGCACCGTTGAGCTCCTCGTTTGTTTGTCCACTGGCCGATTAGTAGAGGAAGTATTAGCGCGCACTCAGGGGCATACGAAATAGATACTTGAACTGCTTTAAGCCCCTTAAGTGGGTGACTCTTCAACTCCCTGCCAGCGAGTTGAAGGGAAGGGGGTGCAAGCCAATGACGATCCATCGAATCGGCATGGCCGTTCCGGCTGTGTCTGTGACCAAGCAGGGCTGAGCCCTGTAGAGGGCCCGCTGGGGGTGCCTAGTCGCCTCCAGCGGCGCCCCGATCTATGTGCCGCGTTCGACCCGTCCCGCTTCGCGCAGCAACTCCTCTAGCGGACCCAAGCGCGTCGGCGATCCGCATCACCGTGCCCTGCCGTGGCCGCGCTCCAGCCGAGTCGGCAACATGCCAGCCTCCTTTCAACCGACTCTCAGCTCCGCCGCGCTGAGCCGACCTCTTGCGCGCCACGGATCGCATGGGGCGATGATCTCCTCCTTCCGAGAGGTTCGCCGTCATCCGGCGCCAATCCCGACCTGGCGAGCGACGCCCTGTTGCTCGACCGGAACCGCTAAGGGGCCACGATCAACAGTGGGCGCCCTTGGAGACGAGCCCCAACTTGAGGCACCTACCCACACTAATCGCTTAGACCGGTTCAGTCGGCCGGAGCGGACTAGTAAGATTTTCTCGTCCCGCAGGTTTTTTTCCGGTACTGTGCGATAACCCATGCATACAGTTGTCTCGTTCGCTTTGCAGTTGGACAACGACTCTAGGCGAGCAGGCACCGATGCATCAACTACATCGAGAAAGGGAGATACCTTGATCGCAGTACGTCAACGCTTCATCGCTTTAGGTGCCCTAATACTACTTGCGGGCTTGTGGGGAGGCTTCACTCAGAAGGCCAATGCTGAATTAGTAAAAGATCATTTCTGCTGGGGTGCAACCCTCGCAGCCGCCGACACTCATTCAACGAATGACACTTGCACTGCGTACACGTTCGAAGTGGTAGAAGCCGAAGCTTGGAGCCCACAACATTCCATCTGTCTCGAATTTGCCGCGGCACCACACGAACGGCGGTGCTCATCGGGACCTGAAGCTCATGTCATTATCAAAAATCAGTACCCCTGTGCGGAATGTCTCAATATCCTAGCGGTGAGTAACAACGCAGCCAGCCCTAGCACCGTTTACGGCGTGTACACGCACTTTGCAAGCGTACCGCCTCCACCTCCACCGCCTCCACCGTCGAATAAGGTTGATGAGCTTGGATTTGCTCGATTCAACCAGGCTTCGGGAAACTCGCATTTGGATCTCTACAGCGGGGCCCCTGGCTACACGACCCTCACTTCCTCAAGCGATACCGGCTATCCCGCGATATCCGACCCTGCGAACGTTCAGGCTCTTCCCCTAGATGTCAACGGAGATGGCATAAAAGAGCTCGGGTTCATCCGCTTTAACCAGGCGTCAGGAAACGCTCATATCAGCATCTACACGAACGCACCGGGATACAAAACGCTTCTCGCCGATTGCGATACCGCCTATCCCGCGATAACGGACCCGCAGAATGTCCAGGCAATGGCCATTGATACGAATGGGGACGGGGTTAGTGAGTTAGCCTTCGTTCGCTTAAATAACCCGTTTGGTAACGCCCATATAGATGTTTATAAAGGCGCACCGTGCTATCAGACGCTTTACTCAAGCAATAATCTCACCTATCCGTCCGTGTCGGATCCGCAAAATGTGCATGCGCTGGCAATCGATGTAAATGGCGATCGCCATGATGAGCTTATGTTCGTCCGGTACAATTACTCATCGGGCAACGTGCAAGCGGTGACCTACCACGGCTCACCTGCCTACACCACTACCTACAGCAACTGCACCACCGGCTACCCCGCTGTTTCGGATCCCCAAAACCTCGAAACCATCGCTGTGGACACGAATGGCGACGGGATCGATGAGCTTGGCTTCCTCCGCTACAACTCACCAGGGAATACCCAGCTGGTGACCTATGCGGGTGCGCCCTGTTACACCACGCTCCAATCGATAAGCGCAACGGCCTATCCGGCCATTAGCGATCCCCAGAACATTCAAGGGATGGCCATCAACGTCAATGGGGGCTGATTCCTGAACGAAATGCTGGAGCTCCGGGGGAGTCCCCGGGGCTCCAGCCGCCGCTGTGTTGGCTGGGATCGAAGGCAGTCCGAGAAAGTCGGGTATCAAGCCAACGACGCTAGGGATACACTGCGCCTGAGTGTCTGAGCAATCGAGCGCACCCACTCCCCTTCGGCAGGAGCCCCGTAAAGTCGATTACGGGCGGTACTACTTCCGCCATGACTGCGGAGTCCCGTACGAGCGAAACGAGCACTGGCTCGGCTTCTTCGGGGCGATGGCCGACGCAATCGTCCGCGATCTGCGACCGACCACGGTCCTCGACGCCGGCTGCGCAATGGGCTTCCTGGTCGAGGCGCTGCGCGAGCGCGGGGTCGAGGCCTGGGGGATCGACGTCTCCGAGCACGCGATCTCCGAGGTGCACGAGTCGGTCGCTGAGTACTGCGAGGTCGGCACCCTCACCGAGCCTCTCCCCCGCCGCTACGACCTGATCGTCTCGGTCGAGGTGCTCGAGCACATTCCGCCGGCTGAGTCCAACGCGGCGGTCGCCAACCTCTGCGCCGCCACCGACCGCCTGCTGCTCTCGACCACGCCAGACGACTACGGCGAGCCCACCCACCTCAACGTGCAGGCGCCGGAGGCCTGGTCGGCGATGCTGGCTCAGAACGACCTCCTGCGCGACACCGAACACGACGTCTCCTACGTCACCCCCTGGGCGGCGCTCTACACCCGCACTCAAGAGCCGCTGCCGGAGATGGTGCGGCGTTACGACCGCGCCTGGTGGCGGCAGCACCGCGAGACCGAGCAGCTGCGCGACTCCCTGCTGAGCGCGCACAACCGGCTGGCCGAGCTGGAGCAACAGGTCGGGGAGCAGCCACAGGCGAGCGCCGAGGGCGAGGGCGAGCTGGAGCGCCGCCAGGAGGAGATCCTCCGCCTCCGCGACCTGCTGATCGGGATGGAGAGCGAACTCGGCGCCGCCCGCGGCCGCCTCGCGATGCACGAGGACAGCAAAAGCCGGATCGCCAGCGCCCAGGCCCAGCTCTCGGCGAAGGTCCCCGGCGCCGGCTTCCTCTTCGGGCTGCTCCTGCGCCTGCTCCGCGGCCGGGTTTGACCATCGCCGCCGTGCCGCGCTTCTCGATCATCACGCCGGTCTACGAGACGCCGCCCGACGTGCTGCGCAAGATGCTGCTCTCGGTCCTCGGGCAGAGCTACGGCGACTGGGAGCTCTGCCTCGCCGACGACGCCTCCCAGCAGCCGCACGTGCGGGAGATCCTCACTGCCGCCGTCGCTCGCGATCCGCGGATCCGGGTCGAGCACGGCGAGCGCAACGAAGGGATCGTCGGCGCCTCTAACCGCGCCCTGGTGATGGCCCGGGGCGAGTTCGTCGCCCTGCTCGACCACGACGACACCCTCCACCCCGACGCGCTCGCCCACGTCGCCGAGGCGATCGACGCCAATCCGGAGGCCGACTACGTCTACACCGACGAGGACAAGATCGACCGCCGCGGCTGGCACTCCGGCGTCTTCTTCAAGCCCGACTGGTCGCCGGAGCGGATGCGGACGCAGATGTACACCTGCCACTTCAGCGTCTTCCGTCGCTCGCTGGTCGAGGAGGTCGGCGGCTTCGACCCCGAGTTCGAGGGCTCGCAGGACTGGGACCTGGTCCTGAAGGTGACCGAGCGGGCGCGGCAGGTCGTCCACGTGCCGCGGATCCTCTACCACTGGCGGATGCTCGAGACCTCGGCCGCGGGCGGCGGCGAGGCGGCCAAGCCCTACGCGTTCGAAGCCGGCAAGCGAGCCGTGCAGGCCCACTGCGACCGCATCGGCCTGCCGGCGGAGGTCGAGCGCGACCCCGAGGACCCGGGCGTCCTGCACCTGCAGCCGCGGCTTCGGCATCAGCCGCTGGTCAGCATCGTCATCCCCACCGCCAGCCAGAACCGCGACGTCCGCTTCGAGGACACGGTCCTGGTTGAGAACTGCGTCCGCAGCATCGTCGAGCGCTCCAGCTACGAGAACTACGAGATCGTCTGTGTCTACGGCGAAGCGACCCCGCCCGAGGTGCTGGAGCGGCTGGGGGAGATCGGCGGCGAGCGCCTGCGGCTGGTCCCCTACGAGGGCGAGTTCAACTTCTCGAAGAAGATCAACCTCGGCGCCCTCCACAGCGCCGGCGAGCAGCTGCTGTTGCTGAACGACGACATCGAGGTCCGGACCGACGACTGGATCGAGCGGATGGTGATGTACGCCGGCCTCGACGGCGTCGGCGTCGTCGGCGGGCGGCTGATCTGGAGCGACGGCCGCCTGCAGCACGTCGGCATCGGCTTCGACGGCGGCCTGCCGGGCCACTATTACCGCGGCTTTCACGGCGACTATCGCGGCTATGCCAACGCGGTCGTGATCGCCCGCAACTGCCTCGGAGTCACCGCGGCCTGCCTGATGACTCCGAAGCAGACCTTCGAGGAGGTGGGCGGGATGACGACGACGCTGCCGGTCAACTTCAACGACGTCGACTTCTGCCTCAAGGTCCACGTCCGGGGTGAGCGGATCGTCTACGACCCCGACCTCGTCATGTACCACTTCGAGTCCTCCAGCCGCGACCCCGAGGTCCGGGCCTGGGAGATCGACCAGCTGCGGGATCGCTGGGAAGCCGCCGCCGCGGTCGACCCCTATGGCAACCCCAATCTCCGCTACGGCCTGCCGCGCATCCCCGCTTACTTCTCCTGGACCAGGCGCCGCCCGGCGCCGACCTGGCGCCGTCAGCGCTTGCGGCTCGAGCCGATCCGGTAGTCGGCTCGAGTTTCAGAAATTTTGCAAAGCCGCGCAGCATATTTTTGTTTCTGCGCGCCTTTTGTTGCAGCCAAAGAGTTACGCTATGCTCATGACGGTAATGGTGCCCAGAGAGAAGTGGACCGGCGAGCGGCTCGACGACCTCAACAAGAAGGTCGACAAGGGCTTCGAAGATGTCAGAGCCGAGATGCGGGAAGGCTTCGCTCGCATGCATGCCGACATTCGTGAGCTGCACCGAATCCTGTACGGCGGCCTCTCCGTGATGATTGCCGCCATCATCGGCAGCAACGTCTTCTAGCGCTTGCGGCTGGAGCCGATCCGGTAGTCGCCGCGGCTGAGGGTCATCTCCAGCCAGACGTAGAGGACGATGAAGAGGTAGCGGCTGCCCATCTCTTTCATCGCCAGCTTGGCGACGCCGCTGGTGCGGTTGGTCCAGTTGGTCGGGATCACCGCATAGGTGTGCCCACGGACGATCGCCTTCAGCGGCATCTCGACGGTGAGGTTGAAGTGCTTGGAGAGCAGCGGCTGGATCGTCTCGATGACGTCGCGCCGATAGGCCTTGAAGGCATTGGTGGTGTCGTTGTAGCGATGGCGGAAGAGGACGCGGATGAACTGGTTGGCGAGGCGGTTGACGATGTACTTGAGTCGCGGGTAGTCGTAGACCTTGGCGCCGGCGACGAAGCGCGAGCCGAAGGCGCAGTCGTAGCCCTCTTCCAGCAGCTGGTGGTAGCGGACGAGGTCCTCGGGGTTGTCGGAAGCGTCGGCCATCACGATCGCCACCGCGTCGCCGGTGAAGACGTCGAGGCCGGCGCGGATCGCGTTGCCGAAGCCGCGCTCGTTGTGGGAGCGGTGGACGCGGATGCGCGGGTTGCGCTCCCCCAGCGCGGCGACGACCGCTTCGGTCGAGTCTTCGGAGTCGTCGTTGACGACGACGATCTCGTAATCGAGCCCCTCGCGCTCGAGCACGGCGGCGACCCCTTCGACCGTCCGGCCGACAGACCCCTCCTCGTTCTGGGCGGGCATCACCACCGAGAGCTTCAGTCCCTCTGCCATGAGGCGGCGACGCTATCGAAAGTCACAGAATCTCTACGGAGTCGTGCAGCAACTTTTAGTTTCTGCGCGTTTTCTGTTGCAGCTAAAGAGTTACGCTAAGCTTCATGGTGGTTATGACGCCGAGAGAGAAGTGGACCGACGAGCGGCTCGACGACCTCAATAAAAAGGTCGACGACGGATTCGCAGAAGTCAGAGCTGAATTTCGTTCGCTTCGGAGCGAGATGAACGGCCGTTTCGATGCTTTGAACCGAAACCTGATCGCCGGCCTCTTCGTGCTCGTCGCGGCCATCATCGGCAGCAACGCGGCCTTTTACAGCCTTTTGGCCTGAGAGCTCTCAAGCCGGGGCGGCGGTCCAGCGCTCGAGGTTCTGCTCGTACATCTCCTGCAGGATCTCGTCGATGCCATAGCGCAGCTCGAAGTCCGGGTAGTCGGCCTGGAAGGGCGCGAGGTCGGAGATCCACCAGCGGTGATCGCCGATCCGCGGCTCCTCGCCCATCTCCCATTGCAGCTCGCGGCCGGCGATCCGCTCGCAGGCGTCGATCGCCTCCAGCATCGAACAGTTGGAGAAACGGCCGCCGCCGATGTTGTAGACGGCGGCGGGACGCGGGGCTTTGCGGTAGGCGTCGAAGGCGGCAATGAGATCCGCGCTGTGGATGTTGTCGCGGACCTGCTTGCCCTCGTAGCCGAAGACGGTGTAGGGCGTGCCGGTGACCGTGCACTTCATCAGGTAGGCGAGGAAGCCGTGCAGCTTGGCGCCGGCGTGCTGCGGCCCGGTCAGGCAGCCGCCGCGGAAGGCCACGGTAGGCATGTCGAAGTAGCGGCCGTACTCCTGCACCAACAGGTCGGCGGCCGCCTTGGAGACGCCGAACAGCGAGTGGGTCGAGGAATCGATCGACATGCTCGTGTCGATGCCCTTGTAGTAGGGGTGGTCCTCGGGCAGCTCGAGCCGCTTCTCCAGACTCCCCAGCGGCAACCTGTTGGGAGTGTCGCCGTACACCTTGTTGGTCGAGCAGAAGACGAAGGGCGCATCGGGGCAGTGGGCGCGCGCGGCCTCGAGCAGGTTGAGGGTGCCGTTGGCGTTGACGCCGAAGTCGGTCTGCGGCTCGCTCGCGGCCCAGTCGT
Source organism: uncultured Actinomycetes bacterium (assembly GCA_963702075.1). Classification (GTDB taxonomy): domain Bacteria; phylum Actinomycetota; class Thermoleophilia; order Solirubrobacterales; family 70-9; genus VAYN01. Next base: position 143,136 of record OY969703.1, read on the forward strand.
GCGAGGGCTGGGCGGCGGTGTGGACGACCAGCTCGATCTTGCCGGCGTGCTCGGCGAAGATGCGATCGATCTCGCCGGCGTCGCGGATGTCGGCGTTCTCCCAGCGGAAAGCGGAGGGGTAGGCCTCGACCAGGCGCTGGGTGACGTGAGAGGTCGAGGACTCGGGGCCGAAGAAGCGGGCCCGCATGTCGTTCTCGATCCCGACCACGTCGAAGCCCTCGCCGATGAAGTGGTCTACCGCCTCGGAGCCGATCAGGCCCCCGGCACCAGTGATGATCGCGACCGGCATGCGTTCAGTTGCTCCTTCCAGTTCGGGTGTCGATTTCAAGCGCCTGGGCGATGCGCTCCTCGTCGGCGGCGATCCAATCGTGGATGTCGCTCAGCACCTGCTCGGCGCTGCGCTGCGGCCGCCACTCGTCCAGGCCGAAGATCTTCGTGCAGTCGGAGAGGTATATCGGGACGTCCCCCTGGCGCGTCTCCTCAACGGGCGCGATCGGCACCTCGTTGCCGGTCAGCCGTTGGCAGATCTCCGTCGTCTCGCGCAACGAGAGGCTGCACTCGCGACCGCCGCCGACGTTCACGGTGCGCCCGTCCCAGGAGCCGGAGTCGAGCAGCTGGCGCTCGACCAGATCGACCAGGTCCTCGACGTGGAGGAGATCGCGCACCTGCTTGCCGTGCCCCCCGAAGCCGATGTAGCTGAGCGGGTTGCCGAAGCGGTGGGCGAGCATCCAGTGGGTGAAAACCCCCTGGTCGACCTTGCCCATCTGCCAGGGGCCGGCGATGACGCCGCAGCGGTCGATCACCGCGGGGACGCCGAGGCTCTCGCGGTACTCCTCGATCAGCAGCTCGGCGGCGAGCTTGGTGGCGCCGTAGAGGGTGCGGGCGCCCTCCAGCGGGAACTCCTCGGAGATCCCCTCCGGCCCCACCCCCCGGACCGCCTGCTCGGCGGCGATCTCGAAGCGGGTCTCGGTCTCCTCCAGGTTCAGCTCCACCTGCGGCGCGACCGGGTAAACGCGGCTGGTCGAGAGGAAGACCATGAAAGCGCCGTCGCGCCGCCCCAGCTCGAGGCAGTTGTAAGCGCCGGTGAGGTTGGTGTGGACGAGGTAGCCGGTGTCCCCGTCGATCCCGCTCATCACCGAAGGCTCGGCCGAGCACTCGATCAGCGCGCTCAGCTCCGGCAGCGCCCCCAGGTCCTCGGGCTCGCGCACGTCGCCTTTGACGAACCGCACCCCCGCCTCCTCCAGCCGCGGCAGGTTCAGTTCCGAGCCGCGCCGGTAGAGGTTGTCCAGCACCAGGACCTCCCACTCGGGATGCCTGGAGGCGAGCGAAACGGCGAGGTTGGAACCGACAAACCCCGCGCCGCCGGTGATCAGGAGGCGAGTCAAGGGGCGCGACGCTATCACCTGGAATCGGGACAATCGGGACCGCCCGAATGATCGACGGCGTCCACATCTGGCGAGCTGCGCTCGACGGCCCCGGCTGGCCGCCGGCAGACGAGCTGCCGGCGCCGGAGCGCGCGAGGGCGAGCGGGTTTCTGGACCACGACGTCGCCCGTCGCTGGACCGCCTCACGCTGGGCGCTGCGCCGCGTGCTCTGCCGCTATCTGGACGTACCGGCGGCCGAAATCGGGCTCGATCTGGGCGAGCACGGCAAGCCGCGGCTGCGGGACGGCGGCGGGCTGGAGTTCAACCTGAGCCACAGCGCGGGCCTGGCCCTCGTCGCCGTCGCCGAGCGGCCGGTCGGGGTCGACGTCGAGGCGATCCGGCCAGGGCGGGACACCCTGGCGCTGGCGGAGCGCGTCCTCCCGGCAGCGGAGGCCGAGGCCGTCCGCGCCGCCGCCGCGCCGGAGCGCGACGCCGTCTTCCATGCCGCCTGGGCCCGCCACGAGGCCCGCCTCAAGTGCCTCGGCACCGGCCTGGGCTCCTCCCCCGCGGCGGCACCGGTGACGGTGGTGCCGGTGGACTGCGGGCCGGGATACGCCGCCGCGGTGGCCGCTGCCGGCAGCGAGACCTTCACTCCGCGCTGCCGCAGCCTCGAGCCCGGCTACTGATCCTCCGCGGTCAGTTCCTCGATGTTGGCGAGCGAGACGGCGCGCGTCTGCGAGAAGAGGACGAAGAGGCTGACGAAGTTCCCCAGCGCCACCAGCGAGACGATCAGCGAGCCGAGGGCGATGTAGCTGGTCCAGCCGGGGATCGAGGAGGAGGTGAAGATCTTCAGGCAGACGACGACGAAGGCGAGGAAGGCGCCGACGATGCCGAAGAAGACGAAGGCGGCGAGGGCGCGGATCGCGATCCGGTCGGTGAACGGCATCAGCATCCGCAGGCCGTGCATCGCCAACCGCCCGTAGGTCATTTTCGAGCGGCCCTCGTAGCGTTCGCCGCGCTCGCAGGGGACGTAGGCGACGGGCACGTCGAGGGCGAGGATCGCCGAGGAGTACGAGAGGTCGAAGCTCGGGTGGACGAGCACGCGCCGGGCCAGCGAGCCCGGCATCGCGGCGAAGTTCCCGGACCGTACGGTTGCCCCGGTGAGCGACCTGAACAGGAGGCGGAAGAGGCGGTAGAAGATCTTGAAGCCGATCGACTCGCGGCGTTTGGTCCGCAGCGCCAGGACGACCTGCTGCTGCAGGCGCGGATCCCCCTCTTGGCCACGCAGCGACGCCAGCAGCCGCGGCAGGTCGGCCGGTTGGTCCTCGCCGTCGGCATCGAGGGTGACGATCGCGTCGTCGTCGCCTACCCGCGGCAGGGTCTTCCGCAGCGCGTAGACGATCGCCCGTTGGTGGCCGAGGTTGAACGGGGGACAGAGAACGGTGACGTCGTCGTAGCGGCGCAGGCGCTCGATCTCCGGGTCCTGCCCCGCGGTGTCGTCGATGACGACGAAGGTGGGCTCGACGTCTTCGGCCGCCAGCACCTCGAGCAGGTTCGCGCGCAGGACCTCGAACGAGCCGACGTCCCGGTAGACGGGGATGACGATCCAGGTCTTCAGGACGTCCCCGTCCCTTCCCGCCTGAGCAGCCGGTAGCCGTCGAGTTCGAACAGCGGCCGGAACCCCTGGTGCAGGTAGCTCACGAGCGGCCCTTCAACGGGCCGGCCGAGGGTCCAGCCCAGCGCCTGGCCTTCGTTTTCCAGCAGGCAGAGACCTTCGATCGACCGCGTTTCGCGGATCACCCGCTCCTGGTGGGCGTCGTCGAAGAGCGTCGTCCATGCGGTCGCGTTGTACCCGGTCGGCGGTTCCCGCTGCGACCAGAGGTAGAAGCTGTCCATCCCGGGCAGCATCAGCATCGGCCCGCAATTCTTGTCGATCGCCGCGGTGATCCGCCGGTATCTGGAGACCTCTTCGCGGTTTTCGAGGCGCACGTCTTCGGCACCGGGGAGGTCGAGTGGGATACCGGCGTCGTATCCCGCTTCCGCCGCCTTCAGCGGCTGGCGCAGCTGCGTGTTGACGATCATCGCGAAGAAGGCAACGGCCGCGACCGCGATGGCCGCGACCGCCACCTGGCGCCTGCGCTCGTCGTTCAGCAGCCCGACCATCGCGCGAACGCCGGCCGCCACACAGAGAGCTCCGGTCGGGACCAGCAGGAACACCGACCACTGCGTCTGACTGCCGGCGACCGGGAACGCGTGGAGCGCCTGCAGGACAGCAAGCGGCGGCAGCAGCAGCCGGGCGAACCCCGTGTCCTCGTCTGCGGGCCCAAATGGAATCAGCGCCACCCAGGCGAAGGGGAGGAAGGCGAAGCCGAAGCCCGGAAAGACGACCGAGTCGAAGAAGACCGTCCTGGCGATCGGCGTCAGCGCCATTTCCACCCCGATCACGACGGTCAGGGCAGCGGCCAGCGCGACGAGCCAAGGTGCGGCCGGGCGGCCGTGTCCCCGCGCGAAGTACCAGAAGGCGAAGGCGCCGAGCAGCCCGAAGAGGTCGAAGAGGTAGCTGGCGTTGCCGAGCCCGAGGCCGAGCGCGAAGGCATCGGACTGCCGCAGCGGCTGACGAATCACGCCTTCGATCAGTCCACCTGGCGTCGTCCCCGCGGCGATCAGCGTGAGACAGGCGACCGCGCCGAACACCAGCAACCCGCCCAGAAGCCATCGCAGCTCCTCCCCCGGGCGCCGCGTGGATCTCCGCGCCCGCAGAACCACGACCACCGCCAGCGCGGCGACGGCGACGTGCACGGCGTAGTGGCGCACCCAGGCTTCGTCCAACCGCGAGGCCATCACCGGCAGCGGGATCGCGACGAAGGCGACCTCGACCGCGAGCCGCAGCCAGCGCCGGCGCTCGAAGAAGGAGTAGGAGACGGCGCAGGCCAGGGCGACGGCCAGCAAGGCGAAGATGCCGACGTTGATCTTCACCAGGATCAGCGCCATCGTCGCGCCGCCGACGAAAGCCATCGCCAGCGGCGAGGACCGCGCTCGCACGAAGCAGGAGAGCGCGATCAGCGTCCCCAGCAGCAGGCAGATGAGGCCGCCCGGGTGCATCGGCTCGTTGGTGACGGTGCTGATCGCGCCGAAGACGATGATCTGGGTGGCGAGGCCGAGCAGCAGGCTGCCGGTCATCCTCCAGAGCGCCAGGCCGAAGAGCAGAGCCGAGAGGACCCAGGCGACGAGGGTCGCGGTGCGGCCGCCGTCGTGGGTGACGGGGAGGCCGAAAAGTTCGAAGAAGCCGCCCCAGAACTCGTAGTAGAAGGGGCCGTACTGGCTGAAGACGTCGTTGTAGAGATGGCCGTGGCGGAGAAACGACCCGAGGGCGGTCAGCATGTAGCCCTCGTCGTCGTAACTCGCGAAGCCGCTGAACATGCGGGGGTGCCCGATCAGGACGGTCACGACCGTCACCGCCGCGAAGCAGAGGATCCCGAGGATCAGCCCTAGTTTGCGCAGGCGCCGGAGCTGGTCCGCTGCAAGCGGCAAGTTCAACCGCTCAGCCCGTATGCCGCATGCGGACGAAGAGGGAGGTCCCGGCGGGCCAGAGGCGCCGCAGCCCCAGCGACCCCTTTCCGAGCCGATAGAGGCTCTCGTTCAGCAGCCTCGGGAGCTGGGGGAACTCGGCGGCCTCGGGATCGAGGTCCGCGTCCCTGAGGCGCATCCGCCGGACCAGCCCCATCGGGATCAGCTCGGGGAAGATGTAGCTCTCCTCTTCGATCTGCAGCGGCAACGGGCCGACCGCTTCGCGCAGGGCCGCCTTCGTGTACCGGCGGTAGTGGCCGAGCATCGTGTCCCACGCCGACCACAACCACGGCATCGCCGGAACCGTCAGGAGCAGGACCGCCCCGGGGTCCATCCGCGCCGCCAGGTCGGTCAGGAAGGCGCGATCGTCTTCCTGGTGCTCGAGCACGTCCATCAGCGTCACGTGCGAGGCGCCGGCGAAATCGCGCTCGCGCCGGTTGGCCTCGGTCCCGAAGCCGGCGACGAGACGCTGCTCCAGCCCTTCGATCGGCTCCACGAACCAGTATTCGACACTCGGTCGCCGCTGACCGAGGAACTCGCCGAGGAACCCTGGCCCGGCGCCGACGTCGACCACACGCCTGCAGGAGCCGAGATTCTCGTCTACGAGACCCCAGCGCAACCGGTTCCAGAAGAAGTCCTGGGAGCGTTCCGCCTGGCGGGCAAGGTGCTGTTCCAGGGGGTCCATCCGGCTGCACCCTACTCAATAGTGCTGGGCAATCAGCTAACTTGAGGATCGTGGTTCGCATGCTCTTGAAGCTGCTGGCGGGGGCCATCCTCAGCTTGGCGATGACGGCTGGCGCTGCGCAGGCGCTGACGCTGCAGCAAATCGGCGGCGGCTTCGAACAGCCGATCTACGTGACCTCGGACCCCGGCAACCCGGACCGGCTCTTCGTCGTCGAGCGGGAAGGGACGGTCGAGCGCGTCCAGAACGGCGAAGTCAAGCCGTTCGCGGACATCCGCTCGGTGGTCTCCTGCTGCGAAGGCGAGCGGGGCCTGCTCTCGATCGCTCTCGCCCCCGACTTCGACAGCAGCGGCCGCTTCTTCCTCTACTACACGGGCAAAGAAGAGCCCGGCGAGATCCACGTCGCCGAAATGGTCGCCGTCGGCAACAGTGCCGCTAGCGCGACCCTGCGCGACGTGATCCCCCCGATCCTCCACCCGAACCAGAGCAACCACGACGGCGGGCAGCTGCAGTTCGGGCCCGAAGGCGCGCTCTTCTTCGGCACCGGTGACGGTGGCGGCGAAAACGATCAGGAACACAACGCCCAGAACCCGAACAGCGAGCTCGGGAAGCTGCTGCGACTGCCCTCGCCGGGACCGTTGAAGAATCCGGAAATCTGGAGCTCGGGCCTGCGCAACCCCTTCCGCTTCTCCTTCGACCACGCGACCGGCGACCTCTGGATCGGCGACGTCGGCCAGGGCAAACGGGAGGAGGTCGACTTCGCCGCGGCACCGGCCTTGGGGCAGGGAGCCAACTACGGCTGGAACTGCATGGAGGGGAACGAAGCGGGCCCGGCGACCGACCCCCAGTGCTCGACGCCGCCCCTCGGCGGCTACGTCCCGCCGGTCTTCCAGTACCCGCACGAAGACCCCGGCGGCGGCAAGGCCTTCGGCTGCGCGATCATCGGCGGCTACGTTGCCCGCGGCCCCGGCCTCGGCAGCCTGTACGGCCGCTACGTCTACGCCGACCTCTGCCAGGGCGACATCCGCTCGTTCTCCCCGCTCGCGCCCGCCCTCACCGATCGCTCCGAGAACGTGCACGTCGAAGACCTCCACTCCTTTGGCCAAGACTCGTGTGGCCGCCTCTACGCCGTCTCCGGCGACGGGCCCGTGTATCGGCTGGTCGGGCCGGAAAGCTCTTCCTGTCCGACCCCAGCCCCGAACTACAACCCCGCCCAGAAGACGCTCGCGCCCTCGTCAATCGGCATCCGCGCGGTCAGCCGCAAGGTCAGACGCCACCGCCGTGGCTTGATCGCCGTCTGGGTCGCCCCCTGCGACGGCCACCGCGGCGACGCGGTCACGCTCTGGCGGGGGCGCCGGAACATGGGCACCCGCTATCTCGACCGCGCCTGCTCGGCCCGCTTCCGCCCCCGCATCGACCGCCGCTCCAGCTTCCGGGCGACGGTGAGAGAAAACAGCAGCTACCTGCCGGCGATCTCGCGCAAGCTGACGATCAAGCCGGTCCGCCGCCACCGCCACCGCTAGCCGGGCCCTGCGGCGCTAGTAGGTGCCGCCGAGCTTGCGGTGGTCCCAGGTCGCAGTGCGGAGCGCCGGGAAGCTGATCGCCACCCGTTTCGGGGCCTGCGCTTCCAGCGCCGCCTTGGCGTCACCCTCGACCGCCGAGATGCCCTCGGCGTAGCGGACCGTCAGCTCCTCGGCGAAGCCGAGCACGGTCTCGAAGTCACGGTGGATCACCGCCTCGGATTCGAACATCGCCCCCCGCAGCTCCTCGTAGGAACGGCCGGCCTCGACCAGAACCGTCGCCCGCGGGTCGCGTTCGAGGTTGCGCACCTTCTGCGACTTCGCGTAGGTCCAGATCCAGATCGTCCCGTCCCGCGGCACGAACCAGAGCGGCATCGAGTGCGGCCACCCGCGCGAGCCGATGCTGGAGACGACCGCGATCCGCTCCTCCTCCAGCAGCTCCCGCAGCTCCGCATCGTCGAGCTTGATCTGGTCTCGCCGGCTCACGCGGAGGACTCTAAGCCGAAGCGGGCTGGAACGAGCGACGGTAGGCGGTCGGCGTGGTCGCGGTGGCGCGCCGGAAGTGATCGCGGAGCGAGGCGGCGGTGCCGAAGCCGACCCGCCAGGCAACGTCGTCGATCGGCAGGTCCGTCGCCTCCAGCAGACGCCGCGCCTCGAGCACTCGCTGGGCGAGCAGCCACTGCAGCGGCGTCGTTCCGGTTTCGGCGCGGAAGCGGCGGGCGAAGGTGCGCGGGCTGACGCCGGCGTGCCGCGACATCGCCGCCACGTCGAGAGGCTCCGACAGGCGCTCCAAAGCCCAGCCGCGGGTCCCCTCCAGCGAGCCTGAGGAAGCCGGCAGCTCCGGCTTGAAGAACTGCGCCTGGCCGCCTTCGCGGTGGGGCGCGGCGACCATGTGCCGGGCGACCCGCTCGCCGACCTCGGCCCCGAAGTCGCGCCGGATCACGTGCAGGCTGAGGTCGATCCCGGCGCTCAGCCCGGCCGAGGTCAGGACCTCCCCTTCGTCGACGAAGAGGGCGTCGGGGTCGACCTCCACCGCCGGGAAGCGACGCGCCAGCTCCGCCGCCCAGGCCCAGTGGGTGGTCGCGCGGCGCCCGTCGAGCACCCCCGTGTGGGCCAGCCCGAACGCACCGGTGCAGACCGAAAGCAACCGCGCCCCTCTCCGCGCGGCCGCGCGGAGAGCATCGAGCGCCTCCGCCGGGGGTGGGTCGAAGATGGCCGCGTACCCCGGCACGACGACGGTGTCCGCTCGCCGCAGCTTTCCCAGGTCCCCGTCCGGCGCGATCGAGAATCCGCTCGTCGTTTTCACCGGGTCGCCGCCGGGAGAGCAGGTGAAGAGCTCGTAGAGCGGCTGGCCCGAGGGCTTTGCCGCCAGCTGAAAGGCCTGGACGGGCGCGGTCAAATCGAAGGCGACGAGGCCGTCGAAGCAGAGTACGACAACTCGATGGGGCATGGCAGAAATCTATCGAACATTGTCTTTCCTGCCTCTCGCGCCCAGCGCTGCGACGCGCCAAGATCGCAGGATGGAAATCGCTCTGCTCATTTATGACGGTCTTGCCCCTCTCGACGCGATCGGCCCCTACGAAGTCATGCGCAACGTCCCCGGCTGGACCGTTCGCACGGTTGCCAAGGAGAAGGGAGAGGTGCGCGACGAGCGCGGTACGCTCGGCCTTGTCGCCGACTACGCGCTAGGAGAGGTGACCGCTCCCGATCTGGTGCTGGTCCCTGGCGGGGCGGGCAACCGTCCTCTCCTGGAGGACGAGGAGCTGCTCGAGTGGCTGCGCACGGTCGACGCCGCCACCAAATGGACGACCTCGGTCTGCACCGGTTCGCTCCTGCTCGGCGCCGCGGGGCTGCTGCAGGGGAAGCGGGCGACCACGAACTGGATCGTGCTCGACGCCCTGCGCGAGTACGGCGCCGAGCCGGTCGGCGGCCGCTTCGTCGAGGACGGCAAGGTGCTGACCGCGGCGGGCGTCACCGCAGGCATCGACATGGCGCTGCACCTGGTGGCGCGCGAGGTCGGCCCGGAGGTCGCGCAGGCGGTCCAGCTCGGGATCGAGTACGACCCCGATCCGCCGTTCGACTCCGGCTCGCCGGAGAAGGCACCGGCCGAGATCGTCGAGCTGGTGCGGCGGGTCGCTACGCCTGTTTAATTTCTGCGCGCGAAGCTGACGAAGGCGTGCCAGGCCGGCTTCGGCCGGAACCCCGAGCCGCGGCGGAAGAGGCCGGAGGAGTCGCAGAAAGTGCAGGCGCCGCCGACGTCCTTCCAGGTGAACCAGTCGACCTGGCGGATGCCGAGCCGGCGGTGGTTGTCGATCAAATAGCTGTAGGCGCTGCGAAGTTCCCGGGCCTGCCCGTGCAGGCCGACCTCGAAGGCGACGACGTTCGGGTCGTTCTGCGACCCCCACCCCAGCTCGGTCAGGTAGAGGCCGGCGTGGGCGTCGCGGTGGCGGACCTCGGTGCGGCGCATTTCCTCGACCAGGGAGCGCAGGGTCGCGATGTCGGCGGCATAGGGGTGCAGCGCCACGGCATCGAAGTTCGCCTTCGCCCCCGGCACTTCATAGAGGCGATCGAGGAAGTCGACCGCGTTCATCGCCAGCGGCGGGCCCTGGGGCGGATCGCCGAAGAGGCCGCCCAGCACCAGTTCGGCGCGCGGGTCGGCCCGGCGCATCGCCCGCTTGCTGATCGCCAGCAGGCGCGCGTACTGGCCCGGCGAGACGGGCTTGGCGAAGTAGTAGAAGTTCTCCTCGTTCCAGATCTGCCAGGCCCTGATCGGCAGCTTCGGCAGCGGCTGCTTGCTGCCGGGCGCGTGTTCGAGCCAGAATTTGCCGTGGCGACCGTAGCGTTCCACCGCGGCGCCGACGAATTCGCCCCAGCCCCGGCGCTGGCGCGCGTTGGCAACCGGCAGCACCCGTTCGTCGTGGGCGAGCCAGGCAGGGGTGGAGAAGAGAATCGGCAGGACTTCGAGCTGGTTTTCGGCGGCCAGCGCCACCGTCTTGTCGAAGCCGCTCCAGTCGTATTCGCCGTTCGGCGCCGGCTGCGTAGCGCCCCAGGAGACCGGCATCCTCAGCGTCTCGACCCCGCCGGCGCTCATCCGCGCCATGTCCCGTTTGCCGATCGCGGTCTGCGGCACGATCCCGAAGAAGCCGGGCGGCAGCGCCTGCGCTCCCGAGGGTGCATTGAGCAGCAGGACGGTCACGACGGCGGCGACCAGAAGGAGCACCGCAAGTGCCTTGAGCAGCCTCATCCTCGTCACAACCCGGCGCCCGACTGGGAGTCGCGGCCGGCTCAGGGGAGGCTCCCGGCATCGGCCACCCAGACGCTTTCAAAGCTGAGACGGGTGTGCTCGATGATCAGGTCGTAGTCGCGGTCGTAGTGCAGGACGCCGCCGCCGGTCAGGTGGGCGCAGGCGGCGATCACCAGATCTGATGGCGCGAGGCGATGGTGGCCGACAGCCGCCAGCTCTCGCTGCGCGTCCAGGGCGACTCGCTCGACCGCGTCGTCGATAGGAAGACGCGGCAGATGCTCGAGACGACGCATCAGCTGTCCGTGATCGGGTGCCGTGCGAGCCGAGTAGCCGGCCTCGAGCAGGAAGGGAAGGCAGACGGCAAGCCGCCCCTCCTCGACCCACTGCAGAACAGCCTCCTGCCGATCGGAGGGGATGCCGCCGACCAGCAGGCGCGACCAAGCGGAGTTGTCCAGGAGCAGCAACCTACTCGTCGTAGTTTGCGACCAGGCCCAAATGCTTGACCTCTTCCGCCGCCGCGAGGTCGACCTCCGGTCCATTGCCGCCCCGAATCCACTCGGCGATGTCTGCACGTGCTTGACGCGCTGGCTCGCTCTGAGCCCTGAGCTCTCTGACCTTGTCTTCCGCTCCACGGATCACTAAGTCCGTGAGCTCGACCTTCTCTCCCCCCTGCAGGTTGCGCAGCTCGTCAAGAACGGCCTTGACCGGCTCGGTTTCGGTGATCATGTGGCGTGGTCTAGTCGTCGGCACGCGCCAAGTGTAGCACCGTGCAACACCGCAAGATCAACCGGCTGGAATCAGCTCCAGATCTGACCAGGGCCCTTCGCCGCGCATCGGCTGGGTACGGCCCTCCAGCCAGTCGGGCTGGAGGTCGTCGTAGTGGGGGCTGGCGGGGTGGCCGGACTGGCCGGTGAACATCTGCCAGCGCGAGCGGTCGGGGTCGGCCGGGTCGGCGATCATCCGCCAGCTCGGCGCCCAGACGGCGTTGTAGGGGTCGTTGGGGTCATAGGCGATCTGGCTGACCGTCTCCTGGGCGCCGCCGGCGCGGAGGCGGCGGTTGAGCAGGCGGTCGAAGAGCGGGTTGGCGTCGCCGAGCGGGTGCGGGAACTTCATCTCGTGGACGCGGCCCCAGCGCCAGCCCTCGGGGTCGGGGCCGAAGCGGTCTGAGAGGTCGTCGAGGGCGCCGGCCAGCGCCTCGAGGACGAGGTCTTCCCAGGGGCGGCCGATCAGGCGCGGGTCTTCTTCCTCCCAGAGCGCCATCAGGTGCGAGTGCCAGCGCCAGGGCGAGGTGCTGTGGGCGGTGAAGCCGTTGTCGTTGCGGTCGAGGTAGCGCTCGCAGAGGTCGCGGTCGCCGATCGCGCAGCGGACGACCTCGCGCGCCAGCCGCAGCAGGAAGGCTTGGTAGATCGTGCCGGCGATCGTCTCGCGGTCGAGCCGGCCGTCCCAGCTGCGCAGCCGCTCGATCGCGCTGCGCTCGCGTTGGCCGCGCGGATGCAGGCGGCAGAGCCGCCGCGCCGCCTCCAGCCCTGGCAGCGAGAGATTGTCGGACTGGATCGACTCGAAGCTCTCGAGGTCGTGCTTCTCGGTCTCGTGGATCAGCTCTTCGATCCGCTTGGCGCGGAAGCCGTCAAGCCATTCGCTGGTGATGTGGTGCGGGTACTCGTCGCCGACGATGCGGTTGTTGGCGGTGACGAGGTAGCCGCTCTCCGGGTCGACGACCTCCGGCAGCTCGTCGTAGGGCACCGTCCCCTCCCACTCGAACTCGCCGGTCCACCCCGGCTTCGGCAGGTCGGGGCAGCCACCGCGGCGCATCGGCAGGCGGCCGATCAGCTTGTAGCCGATCGAGCCCTGGCGGTCGGCCCAGATCAGGTTCGAGGCGGGCGAGGTGTGCCCCTCGAGCTTCGCGACCAGCTCGGGGCCGGATTCGAGCTCGAGCATCTCGAACATGCCGGCGAAGGCGGTCGGTTCGGACAGCGACTGCCAGGCCAGCGCCAGCGGCTCGCCCTCGTCGGCGCCGAGCGCCTCGTTGACGATCGGACCGTGGTGGGTGCTGCGTACCTCCAGCTCGACCGGCGGGCGGCCTTTGACGACGATCTCCTCGCGCTCCACCTGCAGCGGCCGCCACTCGTCTTCGAAGAGGTAGTCGTCGCCCTCGATCCGCTCGACGAAGAGGTCCTGGACGTCGGCCATGACGTTGGTGAAGGTCCAGCAGACGTCGTTGTTCTGACCCATGTAGATGCCGGGCATACCTGGCATCGAGGCGCCGCGGACAAAGCGGTCACCGTGGCGCAGCTCGTTCTCGAACCAGATGCCCGGCATGCTCGGCGGCAGGTGAGGGTCACCGGCGATCAGCGGCGAGCCGGTAGCCGAGCGGGCGCCGCTGACGGCCCAGTTGTTGGAGCCGGAGGCCTCGGCGGCTAGCCCGATCGAGCGGCGCACCGCGTCGATCTGCTCGACCATCGGCAGCCCTTCGCCGCTGAACGCCGTCTGGTCGACGACCGGATTGTCGGCCGGGTAGACCGGGTCGAGCCGGGCCGCCAGCTCGGGACCGAGCTCGCGCACCATGTCCGAGCGCAGCAGCTCCCGCTCCCAGTTGGTCGAGAGGCCGAAGGCGAGCAGCTTGCCGAGGCTGAGGATGTCGACCGGCGTCCACGGCTCGAAGCTTTGGCGCAGCACCTGCAGCTCGAACGGCAAAGCGCGGGCGTCGGCGGCGGCCTGGTTGACGCCGGCGCAGAAGCGCTCGAGCTGGGCGCGCAGCGCCGGGTCGAGTTCGGTCTCCTCACGGCGAGCGATCCGCCGGATCCCAAAGGTCCGCATCAACTTGTCGACCGCGAGACCCTCCTCCCCGGCCATCTCGGCCACCCGGCCCTCGACCACGCGACGGTAGAAGTCCATCTGCCAGAGCCGTTCCTGCCCGTGGCAGTAACCCTGAGCGAAATACAGGTCCTCCTTCACGTCGGCCTCGATGTGCGGCACTCCCCAGCGATCGCGACGGACCCGCACCGGCCCGTGCAGCGCCGCGATCTCGATCGTCCCCTTCACCTGCGGCAGCGGCCGCCGCATCAGCCGGTGCCAGAGCACCGCCGCACCAGAGGCGAGCAGACCCGCCGAGACAGCGCTGCCCAGCAGCCCCGCCTTCTCGATCCTCCGCATCTCCCGGCGCCCGCCCATGGAGCATTGTGTATCACGCCTGGCCAGCTGGCCAGGATGCGGTCAGTTGTTTTTCAGCAGGACTCGGAGGTCGGAGGCAACTGCCTCGGGTTCGTCGTCGAGCTGGTTCCACGTGAGGCGCGTGACCGAGTAGCCGGCGGCGGTCAGGGCTCGGTCGCGAGCGCGGTCATCACGGAAGGCCGAACGGGTGCGGTGGCCCTCCCAGCCATCGAGCTCGACTATCCGACCGATACCCGGCCAGTGGCAGTCGACTTGGTAGCGCTTGGCGCCCAGGAGGATCCAGTCGTTGAAGCGGGGTAGGGGTAGGTGATGCCGACGGAGGAAGGGCGCGAATCGTTCCTCGAGCTTCGAGCGCTTACGTCCCGGCGGCTCTTCCGTGATGCGGTGCAGGGCGAGGCGGAGCTTCCGCGACCCTCGTTTGCCGGGGTAGCGCCCCAGCAGGTCTGGAAGCGAGAGTCTGTCCCAGCGGTTGCGGTATTCCGCCTCCTTGATCATCGCGACCACCTCATCGACCGAGGCGCTCGCTGCCAGGTCGAAGATCGTCCGGTGCACCGAGGTGACCGGGATGCCCTCCTCCACGGTCCGCTCGTCGGAAGGGACGTCGGAGATGTGCCTTTGAATCGAGCGAGAAGATCGGCTTCGATGTGCCAACGTCACGTCTATCCGGCCCCGTGAGTTCGGCCGGATCTTCCACAGCGCCGCTGCCGACCAATGGCTCAAATGAGCGTCGGGAGCCGAAGCAAGGACAGCGGCCATCCAGCGCCCCTGGCGAGAGATCGCTCGATGTCCAACTGCGAATGCCCCTGGATGGAGATGCCGCAATCGCCCGAGACGGCGCCGGTGCCGGATCGCGGCCTCGCCCATGCCCAGCTCCTGCAACTGGGACCGCCCCACCACCCCGTGTTGGCGATCAGCCAGCTCGCCAACCGCTCGCTCGATCTCGCGAGTCCGCGAAAGCTGACGTATAGCGCCGGGTTTCGCGGACTCGGTGCGCACCCTCCGATCGTGGCGGGGAAATGCGCACGGGTGGTGCGCGGATTGTGCTTTTTCAGGCGCGTCTGTAGGGCGGAAGTGTGATCTCCGGCTAGGCGCTGCGTTACTCGGTCAGATCGTCCGGCAGCCGGCCCTCGGCCTCGAGCTTTTCGAGGTGGGCCTCCATTGCCATTGCAGCCATCGGCAGCAGCTCGATCGGGATGTCGTCCCAGACGGTGGCGAGGAGGCTGGCGCGGGAGCGCTCGCCGGCTTCGAGCGTTTCGAGCAGGCGGCGCTCGCGCATCTGGCGGTGCCCGACGTATTCGGCCAGCTTGGCGGCTGGGTCGGTGATCCAGGGGCCGTGGCCGGGGGCGATCAGCTCGATCCCCTGCTCCTGCAGAAGCGCCAGGGAGTCCATGAAGGCGGCGAGGGAGTTGCCGCCGGGCGGGACGATCGTCGAGCCGAGGCCGAGGACGAGGTCGCCGCTGAAGCAGACGCCGGTTTCGGTGAGGAAGCAGACGTGGTCCTCGGCGTGGCCGGGGGTGGCGAGGGCGCGGAGGCCGAAGTGCTCCTCGCCGCCGTTCGGCAGGACCACCTCCGCCTCCAGCTGATCGGCGCCCTCGATGTGGTCGCCGTGGGAGTGGGTGAGAAGAACAAGGCCGATCCCACCGCGCTCGGCGGCGGTGGCGCGAATTGCGTCGAGATGGCTCGGGTCTTCCGAGCCGGGGTCGATGACGACGCAGGGATCGGAGCCGAAGACGTAGGTGTTGGTCCCTTCCAGCGTCATCGGCCCCGGGTTCGGGGCGACGATCTTCAGGACCTCCGGATGCCCGGGCGCCTGGTTCAGGCGGCCTCGGCTTCTTTGGCGATCGCCTCGCGGGCGTCCTTGGGCTCGAGCACGACCAGGTCGCCGGCGCCGCGGAGGATCTCCCGCACCAGCCAGGGCTTACCGGCGTAGGGCAGCTCGACGACGACGGCGCCGTCGGCGAGCTCCTCGACCACCGTCCGCTCCTCGCGCAGCCAGCGCGCCCGCTCGGGCGAGACCCAGACCCGCGCCACCTCGGCGGTCGGCACCTCGCCGTGGGTCATCCAGCCCTCGACTCCGGCGAACTCCTCGACTTCGGGCCGCGGCTCGAAGGTCTCCTCGGAGAGGTGCGCCTCCTTGACCCGGTCGAGCTTGAAGTGGCGGACGCCCTCTTTGGTCAAGTCGTAGCACTCGACGTACCAGCCCTCTTTGCCGTTCTCGAGTCGGTAGGGCTCGACCCGGCGCTCGGTGAACTGGTCCTCGTTCTCCTTGTAATAGGAGAGTTCGAGCACGCGGCTCTCGGCGATCGCCTGGTTGACGAGGCGCGCGACCTCGGCGTCGCCGCCGCCGGCCGAGGCGATCTCCAGCCCCTCCTCGGAGGGATCGTGCCCCAGCGCTTTGACGATTTTCGCCCGGGCGGTCTGCAAATCGGACTGCGGCAGGTGGTCGCCGAAGAGGTCGATCGCCGCCACCAGCGCCTTCGCCTCCAGCGGCAGGAGGCGGGCCGGACGGGCGAAGTTGTCCCCGTAGGGCTGCGAGTCGACCTCGATCTCGTCGCCGATGATTTCCGCGTAGAGGACGTAGGTGCCGCCGCCGAAGTTGACGACGTTCAGCAGGTCGATGTCCTCGCGCAGCTCCTCGGCGGTCAGCTCCAAGCGGTCGCGCAGTTCTGCGGTCTGCAGCCGCTCGCCCTTTTTCGCCGCTTCGATCAGCATCCCGGCGAGGGTGACGAGGCGGGCGAAGCGCTCGGGCCGGATCGCCGCCTCGCCGCGGCCGTTGGAGCGGCTGCGCTTGGGCTGCTCGTCCAGGGGCCGGTCGATGATCTTGGCTGGCTTGAAGCCGTTCTCGTGGCGCGCCTTCAGCAGCTCGCGCCGCTTCTCGGTCTCCTCGCGGAGGTCGTCGGGGCCGAGCACCTCGGCGTTAGCCCGCCAGCGCAGGACCCAGGCGATCAGCTCGCGCTCGGAGGCGTAGCTGGTCTCGAAGACGCGACCCTTGCCGGGGGCGCCGTCGGCCTTCTTCGTATTGCGCAGCTCTCCGTAGGTGCCGTAGTCGCGTTCGATCAGCCAGGCGATCCGCTCGCGGATGAAGACCTTCGCGGTGCCTTTCGTCTCCCCCAGCTGCCAGTCGGCGCGGCTGCCGTAGTCGCGGCGGTCGAAGTCCTCCGGCGGTGAGAAGTCGTGCTCGGCCTTGGAGGCGTAGCCGACCTTGCCCTGGATCCGGGAGAGGCGGAAGACCCGGACGGCGTCGCGCTCGTGCGCGTGGCCGATCAAGTAGAACTGGCCGCCGCGGAAGACCAGGTGGTAGGGGTCGACCTTGCGCTTTTCGGTCTCGCCCCGCTCCATCGTGTAGTAGGTGAACTCGATCGTCTTGCGGCGGCTGATCGCGGTCTCGATCTTGGAGAGACGCTGGGAGAGGTCGCGGCCGCCGGCGGAAGCGGTCATCGCCATCTCGACCGGAGCGCGCTCGCCCTCCTGGAGGGGGTTCGGGTGGCCCCAGGCGACCTGCTGCAGCGCCAGCCGCAGCGGCTCGGCGTAGGCGAAGCCGCCGTCGGTGAGCAGCATCAGCGCCGTCGAGAGCGCCGCCAGCTCCTCGTCGGAGAAGGAGATCGGGTCGAGGTAGAAGTTCTCCGGCGGCAGCGAATAGAGCTCGGCCTCGAAGAAGCCCTCGCCCGGCTTCTCGACCCCGAGCTGGATGCCAAGGCTCTCCAGCTCCGCGCGATCGGCGTAAAAACGACGCGCGAAAGCGTCGTCGTTCATGTCGCTGTAGCCCTCCACCTCGCGCTTGATCTCGAGGGCCGAGACCGGCCTCCCCTGAGCCATCAGGAACGAGATGAGAGAGAGCTGGCGGATCAGCTTCTCGGTGTCCTTCGCCACTGGTCGGCAGGATAGTCTCCGAGCGGCTCATGGAAGTCCTCCGAAACCTCTTCGGCAACCTAACCGCGGGCATTATCCGGCTTTTGGTGACCGTCGGAATCCTCGCAGCGGTCTATTTCTTCGTCGTCAAGCCGACCCTGGACACGACCAAGACGATCAGCCACGAAGTCAACGGCAACATCCAAAAGTCGATCCACGAAGCCCATTTCGGCGACATCAGCAAGTCGATCGACGAAGTCAACCGCGAGGTTCAGCGGGAAGTAAAGCGGGCGCTCCGTCAGTCACCGAATCACAGCGCCGCCAAGAAGCTGGTCCGCTGCGTCCAGCGCGCCCACCAGGACGTGCACAAAATCGAACGCTGCAACGAGAGGTACTAGCGGCGGCTATAGAAGGGCGATCCCGGCCAACGTCGCGGTGCTGCCGATCAGGGCCACGCAGACCGCAACCGCCCCGGCGAACAGCGTGTGCTGCATCCCGTCGAAGCGCTGGTTGAGGTCGTCGAGCCGCTCGTCCGTCCAAGTCTCTCTCACCATGACCGCCATGATCATAGCGTAACTCTTTGTCTTCGGAAATGTTTTGTCAGGCGGCGCGCTGGGCGAAGAAGGCGCTGCCTGACAGCGCCCGGTCGAAGCCCGACCAGGACTCGCCGGCGGGGAGCTGGCGCTCGATGCGGTCGAAGCTGCCGAGGCGGCCGCCGAGGTTGTCGATCATGTGGACGAGGACGGCCTCCCGGGTGGCGGGGACGACCGGCGAGCCGTGCTCGAGCTGGCCGTGGTGGCTGAGGATGATGTGGAGGACGCACTGGGCGAGACCGGGATCGAAGCCGGGCAGCTCCTCGATCGCCCGGCGCACGGTGTAGTAGCCGAGCGGGATCTCCCCTTGGAGGCGGCCGGCGTCGGTGAGGTCGATCGCCAGCGGGTCGTCGTTGTAGGCGACGCACTTGCCGATGTCGTGCAGGAGGGCGCCGGTGACGGCGACGTCGCGATCGATGCCGGGGAAGAAATTGGCCGCGGCGGAGACCGCCTGGGCGACCGAGAGCGTGTGCTCGAGCAGGCCGTGGCGGTAGGCCTGGTGGTAGGTCTTCGCCGCCGGCGCGTCGCGGAACCGCCTCCAGGTCTCCGACTCCTCCCCGAAGAACACCCCGAGCAGCTGGCGCAGATGCGGATTCTGCACCGTCGCCAGCAGCTCGCGCAGGTCGCTCTCCAGCAGCTCCGGCGACGCCTCCGACTCGGCCGCCAGATCCTCGACCGTGTACTCGTGCGGCTCGGCCTCGCGCACGGAGCTGAGCTTGATCTTCGCCCCCCAGCGCTCGCTGATCTCGAAGACGCCGCTGACGAAGATCGGCGAGCCGGTGCAGCAGAGGGCGTAGTGGGCCTCGGCCTCCTCCCAGCAGACCGCCTCGGCGGTGCCGGTCGCGTCGCCGACCGAGAGCCGCAGCCAGGGCTCGCCGTTGCGCTTGCGGCGCAGCTCGCGCTCGCGCACGGCGTAGACGCCGCTGACCCGCTGGCCGTCCTCGAGCTCGCCGAGGGGGACACGCAGAGCGGTCTCGGTGGGGACGGCCTCAACCTGGGCGAACGCATCGATCTGCGTCTGCTCGCTCATCGTTTCCTCAAGGTAGACAGCGATGCGGACGCCGCTGTGAGCCGCCGAGCGAATCCTTTACGCGATCTGAAATCCCGCGTAGGTGAGGAGGATTCCGCCGAGGGTGAAGAAGCCGTAGAGCATCAGCTTTTGCATCGACTTGATGTCGCCGCGAAGGTCATTCATCTCGCTGCGGAGCTCCTTGGCGCTGGATTGAATCTCCCCGCGGAGTTCCTTGGCGCCGGATTGAATCTCCCCGCGGAGTTCCTTGGCGCCGGATTGAATCTCCCCGCGGAGTTCCATGGTGCTGGATTGAATCTCGCCTCGGAGTTCCTTGGTGCTGGATTTGAGATCTCCCCGAATCTCTCGAATGTCCGCTTCGACGTTCTGGAAGCGGGAATCGATTCGCCGGAATTCCTCCGATACGGCATCGAAGCGCTTGTCGATCAGGTCAAAGCGGGCATCGACGAAATCGAAGCGTTCCTCCATCCGCTCCCTGAGATCGTCAGTCCTCTCGTGTGCCGCGTTCTCTTCCATCGTCAGCATGAAGCATAGCGAAACTTATCGTCTGCGGCAGACGTAAGGCGTTTGCCGCTGCGTCTACGCTCCCGACGTGCGGGTCGCGGCAAAGGAAACGGCGGCGGCGCTGGGAGCCCTCGGTGCCTATGTGATCACCGTGCTGCCGGGGGTCCACAGGGAGCTGGGGCGGTGGCGAGAGCAGGCCGCGGCTACCCCCGATCCGGACCGTCGCCGTCGGGCCGTTGCCGCGCTGGAGGAGAAGCAGAGCAACGTCGAGGCGGTCGCGGTTTTTGCGACGCTCGCGCCGTTGCGGCAGCGCCGCGCCGCGCTGCGGGCGATCGTGCCGCTGCAGCTGGCGATCGACTACCGCGACACGCTCGAAGAGGCGGGCGAGGCCGGAGACGCCGACGACGACAGCTACCTCGGCGCCCTCGAGGCGGACTGGGTGCGAGAAGCCAAAACCCTGCCCGGCTACAACGCCGTCGCCCACCTCCTACGCGCAGCGGTCGACCGTTGTGCCGAAGGCCAACGCCAGACGCATGCCGCCGCCGCGGGCGACAGCACCGAGCTGCAGCGATGGGCGGAAGGTCTGGAGGGGACCGGCGACCACCGCTGGTGGGAGCTCGCCGCCGGCGCCGGCTCATCGGTCGCGGCGCACGCGCTGATCGCCGCTGCCGCCGACCCAGACGCCACGGCCGCGGACGCCGTCGCGATCGACGCCGCCTACAACCCGCCGGTCGGCGCCCTCACCGTCTTCCTCGACGATCTGGTCGACCGCGAGGCCGACCGCGAGGCCGGCGAGCACAACTACCTCGGCTACTACGGGCGCTCGGAGGAGGCCGCCGAGCGACTCGCCTGGATCGCGGGCGAGGCGGCCGCCCGGATCGAGCCGCTCCCCCGCGCCCGCCGCCACCGGGCGATCCTCGCCGGGGTCGGCGCCTTCTACCTCGGCGCCGACGGCGCCCGGACCGGCTACGCCGAGCCGATCCGGAGCCGTTTACTCGCCGCCCTGGGGCCGGGGACGAAAGTGCTCGCCGCTTTCGCTAGAGGAATTGCGAGGTCTGCACCCGGCAGTACCTGAATTCGTAGGGCAGAACGGTGTTGTTGGCGCGGTTGACGGTGCTGGTCAGCTGCAGGGCCATCCGCTGCGCTCCGTGCTGGTCGCCGGCCTTCAGCTTCTTCGAGACGCGTTCGAAGAGTTCGACCTCGGTCTTGACGTAGCCGAGCCATTTCGTCAAGCGAGCGTTGTCGGCGGCCGGTTTGGGGACGGCGGCCAGCTGGGTCCGAGCCTTCTTGAGGGCAGCGGCTCCCTTCGCGAACTGGGTGGCGGCCAACTTCAGCTTCCCGGCCTTGATGTTGTTTTTCACGCCCTTCAAGACCCGTTCGTTGGCTTCGCGGTTCTGCTTGCAGATCGGTTCCACCTGCACCTTGTAGGCCTGCCGTTCTTCTTCAAGATCGGCGGCGAGCGCCATCGAGGACACCAGCAACAGGAGCAGGGCGCCGAGCGCACCTACCGCCGTGATCGTCCTGGGCCTTCTCATTTCGTTCCTCCCTGTCGTGAATCGGATCTCTAACTCAAACCCAAGCAGAGCCGCCGCGATTCTGTGTTGGATCTTTCTATAGGGATCGTTAACCCACGCAGACGGCCCGGGCAAGCGGGGAGCTCACCCGGACCGCAGACTTGCGCAGGATCCGACCGCCCAGGGTGTGGCGGGGGATCCTTAGCTGGCGCCAGATACGTCTCCGGCGGGGAGCCGGTGACGCAGACAATAAGAACAGAGACGGACCACAGTGTCAAGCTAGATTGATCGACTAAACGCTTTTGTTCGCCCATTCCCGGGCTTCGGCGAAGCCGAGATACGGCAGCAGGGTCAGAAGCACCAACTCCGGTCGAAGCTCCTGAAGACGGTCGAGGCGCCCGATCCTGAGGTGGTCGCCGACCAACCCCACCACCCCCGCGACCAGGGCCTCGTCGGTGGAGCCGGGGAGCCGCCGGTCGGCCGGCGCTTTTACGCGCAGGAAGCCCGCTAGACGGCCAACAACCGTTTCGTAGCGGCTGAGTATGTCGGCCCCCGCAGGGGCATCGGCGGCGAGCGTCTCGACCACGTCCGGATGGGCGATCGCGTAGTCGATCCCGGCGTTTATCCCGGCGGTTATCTGTGCCGGCCACTCCTCCTCGGCGGCGCAGGCGTCGAGCATCGCCGCTTCGAGGTTCGCAAGGGCGAGCGGGTACGCCACGAATTGGAACACTAACAGACCGTATGGTCGTAAGACGGCTCAGCGGGCACGGCAGCTGCGGGCGATCCCCTTGCTGATGCGGCGGCCGTCGGCAAAGGTGAAGGTGGCTTTCGCGAAGGAGAAGAAGCCGAAGGGAATCCGCTTCCCGAGCGGGCAGGAAGCACTGATGTAGCTGCGCGCGCGGCCGCGGTACATATAGCGGCGGTGGAAGTCCATTTCGAAGCGTGCGAAGCGGGGCCACGGTCCCAGGTTGGCCGGCAGATGAGCGATCAGGACCGTGCCGAACTTGCCGGGACGAAGGTGGATCAGGAACGGCAGGACGACGACGGTGGGCGGCCGGACGGCAAGGCCGTGAACGATCACCGCCCGCTGGCCGTGGACCTTGCCGTTGAAGGCGAGCAGGCGGGCGTGGACCGTAAAGGCGGGCTGAGAGGGAATCTTCACCTGGGCCACCATCCGCCCGGTACCGATCAGCGCCGACCGGCAGGCTTCCAGCGCTTTGGCGGTGGTGGTGTTGCGGAGCCTCCGGGCCGTGCAGGTCGGCAACCCCCGGCTACTGATCAGTCCCTGCCCGGGGATCCCCAGTTCGACCCGCGTCACCCGCGGCAGGGTGCTCGCATCGGTGGTCTGCAGACCGGCCTTCAGCTGCACCGAGACCGGCGCCGGCCGGTCCCGCGGCAGCGCCCGCGGCGCGAACCCGCCGTCGAGGGTGACAATCAGGTTGCCGCGCTGCGCTCGCTCGCCGCTGGCCGTCGCCGCCGTCAGGGCGACCAGAACCACCAGAGCGAGGAGCAGCCGCTTCATCCGTACCTGGAGAATTCGAAGCTGCACCAGTTGAAGCCGAAGGCGAGGACGACGTTGTTGGCGAGGTTGCCGGTGTGGATGAAGCGCTGGATCAACCGCAGCGCCTTGGTCGGGTGGTTCTGGCGCAACTGTGCGGTGATCTGGACCAGATAGTCCTCCTGCCCGTTCAGGTAGGTGAACCACTTGCGCAGCTTGGCGTTGTCGGCCGCGGGGCGGGGAACGGTGGAAATGTGTCTCAGGTCGCCGCCGAAGATCGCGGTCGCCTTGGCGAACTTCTTCGCTGCGACGGCGAGACGTTCGGCGCGGATGTCGCCACGCGCGCCCTTCATCGCCCGCTGGGTCGCTTCGGCGTCGGGCCGGCAGATCTGCTCGAGCCGTTCGACGTATTCGTCGCGGGTCGGCGCTTCCGCCGCCGGGGCGGTCGCGGCGGCAAACAGGGTCGCCGCCAGCAGCAACATGATTCCGATCGTCTTATGCACTGGTTGTCCTCGTCTCTGGCATCAGCACGTTGCGGCGGGGAAGGATTCGGTCGAGCACCGGCGGCACGTGCCAGACCCGGTCGCCGAGCAGCAGCATCAGCGCCGGCAGCAGCACGATCCGGACCACGGTCGCGTCGAGCAGGATCGCCACCGTCAGCCCCACCCCCATCTGGCTCACGGTCGCGATCGGGGCGGCGGCGAAGGAGACGAAGACGGCGGCCATGATCGCGGCGGCGCCGGTGATCACCCCCGCCGTCTTCTCGAGCCCGAAGGCGATCGCGGCGCGGTTGTCGCCGTCGACGTCGTAGCGCTCGCGCATCCGCGCCAAGAGAAAGACCGCGTAGTCGATCGAGAGCCCGAAGGTGACGCCGAAGATCGCCCCGGCGCCGACCGTGTCGATGTAGGGGTGGCCGCCGAGCGGATAGCCGGCGGGGATCTGGCAGACCAGCGCCATCACCCCGATCGCCGCCGCGACCGAGGCGAGGTTGAGGCAGACGGTCAGCAGCGCCAGCAGCGGCGCCCGCAGGACGACGATCAGGGCCAGCAGGGTGCAGAGGACGAAGGCGCCGATCACCAGCGGCAGCCGTGCTTCGGTCGCTTCGCCGTAGGTGTTGAGGGTGGCGGCGCCGCCGGTGACGCCGGTCCGCAGGCCGCTGGCCGCCGCCAGCCGGCGCGCGTCTTCGTCGAGCCGCTCGCCGACCCGGCGCGAGCCGTCGCTGTTGAAGGGGAAGTCGGAGACGACGAGCATCCGCGCCGCCTGGCCGCCGCCGTCGACGCTGATCGCCTCGCCCGCTTCGGCGCGGCGCCGGGCGGGGGCGCCGTCAAGCGCTGAGAGGACGAAGTAGCCGGAGTCGAAGAGACCCGGCGACTGCCGGCGCAGTTCTTCGGTGCCGAGGGCAAGCGGCGTCGCGACCGCGCTCACCCGCCGGCCGGCGCTCGCCAGCTTCGCCTGCAGCGGGTAGGCACGCTGGGAGCCTTCGGAGAGGCCGCTCTGCAGCGCCCCCGCCCCGCCCTGCAGTTCGACCAGGCCGCCGGCCAGCCGTTCGGCGCCATCGCCGAGGCGTTCAAGGCCGCCGCTGAGCCCACCGGTCGCATCGGCCAGCTTGCCGACCCCTGCTTCGAGCCGCCTGCCGCCGGGGACGAGCCGGTTCATGCCGCTGTTGACCTGCTGGGAGAGATCGCGCAGGCGCCGCACTTCGCGGCGGTTGGCGGCGACGGTGCGGGCGAGGACCCGCGCCTGGTTGGCAAGCGGCCGCAGCGAGGGGACCGTCGCGGCGACGTGTTCGAGCTGGCGGGCGAGCTTGCGCGAGCGGGCCTGCTCGCCGCCGCGCAGCCGCGGCACCAGCGAGCGCAGGCCGAGGGCGAGGCCAAGGGTGCCGACCGAAACGTCGCGCTGGCCCTTGGCGAGGCGCTTGCTGCCGTCCTGGAGGCGGGCGATCGCCCCGGTCGCTTCTTCGCCCTTGCCGGCGGCGCGCTTCAGCTCGGAGGCGATCAGGCCCGCCCCGGCGGCGGCGCGTTCGGAGCCCTCGGCGAGGAGTCCGCTGCCTTCCGCCCCTTCGGCGATCCCGGCGCGCAGCTCGGACACCGCGCCGGCGGCGCGGCGCAGGCCTGGCCCGAGCTTCTCGATCTGCGCCGGCCCTTCGGCGCCGTCGGCGGTCAGCTTGGCGCCGAGCGAGCGCAGCGGCCCGGTGCGGCGGGCGATCGGCCCAGGACCGATCACGGTCCGCACCCCCGGCTGGCCGGCGATCCGCCGCTGCCAGCGGGCGAGCTGTGCAAGATCTGCCTTGTCAGTGATCGGGCCGCGGTCGGTGGCGGCGAGGAGGACGAAGGGGGCCTCCCAGCCGGGCCCGACCGCCCGGTCGATCGTCTCCGCGTTCTGGCGCGCCTGGTTCGAGGTCGGCAGCTCGTCGATCCCCGGCGCCCCGGTGGTGAAAGCGAGGACCGGCAGAGTGAGGAGGACGAGGGGGACGGCGACCAGGCAGGCGGCGCGGGCCGGCTTGCGCAGCGCCGCCCCCGCGGCGGCGGCGACCGTCGAGCGCCGCCCCGCCCGTGGAGCCGGCCGGATCCGGCCGGCGTTGATCCGCGGCCCGAGCAACCCCAGCAGCGGCGGCACCGCCAGGGTCGAGATGACGACGCTGATCGCAGTCACCACCGCAGTCGCGGTCGCCAGCGAGAGCAGCAGCGAGCCGGGCTGCAGGAAGGCGGAGAAGACGAGGGCGACGATCAGGGTGAGGCCGGCGAAGAGGGTGGTGCGCCCGGCGCTGGCGCGCGTCGCCGCCGCGGCGCGCCAGGGGTCGGGGTCGTTCTCAAGCTCCTCGCGGAAGCGGGAGACGATCAGCAGCGAGTAATCGACCCCGAGGGCGAGGCCCATCATCGTGCAGACGACGAGGGCGAGGGCGTCGATCGTCATCGCCCCCGAGAGCAGGGAGAGGACGCCGCGCCCGGCAAAGACCGTGAGCGCACCGAAGGCGAGCGGGATCGCCGCGGCGACCAAGGAGCGGAAGACGAGCAGCAGGACCAGCACGAGGAGCGGAGCCGCCAGCAGCTCGGCCCGCTCGGTCGAGCCCAGCGATTCCTCCTGCAGGGCGCGGGAGACGGAGGCGAATCCGGACTGGGTGGCGACGACGGGCTGCCGCACCTGCGCCGCGACGGTGCGTTCGAGACGAGGGACGACGTCCCGCATCGCCTGCCCTAACGGTACGTGGAAGTCGACTAAAACGAGCGCTTTTTTGCGGCCGGGATGGAGGGCCGCGAGGGAGCCACGATCCCAAGGAGAGATCACCGTCGCGGCGGGCTCCCTCCGCAGCGCCGCGACCAGCCGCGGCCCCTGCCGATCGACGGCCGCCGCCGGTCCCCGCAGCAGGACGATAAATGGCGAAGAGGCCCCGAAATGGCTTTCCGCCAGGGTTTCACCATTCGATGCAGAGGTCCCCGGCACGTCGAGCGAGAGCGGCGAGAGATCGCCCTCCACGCCCAGCCCGATGACTCCCAGCGCCAAGCAGGACGTCAAGACAGCCACGAACCCGATCAGAGCACCGCGGCGCTTCACTGCGGGTTCCCTTCCCCCATTGGACGCCGAGTCTAAGGCAGACTCAGTGTCAGGGCGGTACGTCTATGTCCTCAGCGCGGCCCCCTGCGGCTGCCCCCTACCATGACCAATGAAGAGGGGCCGCCGGAGCGGCCCCTGGTTCTTCAACGTGCTTTGCCGTTAAACCGGCGACTACGACTAGGATTTAGCGACATAGAGCGGCACGGCAACCAGCGCCGAGTTCACAGTTTCGGTTTCGAGGGTCAACTTCGCCGGGTTCGCGCACAAAACGCCGCCGCCGATCTTTTCAATCCGGGTTTCAGCCGCGCTGTACTTACCCGGATAGCCACCGATAACCGACATGCTGCTTCCTTCAATGCCGGTGGTTCCACCATAGGTGCATTCAGTACTCCCAACCCTCACGGTAAATGACCCGCCCACTAGTTCCAGGTTCCCGTTGGCAGAACCCGACACCCAACCAATCCTCAGATTTCCTTTTTCGTTGAGCGTGAACGTCTGACCATTGTTACAGGAGGTCGGTGCGAAATTGGTCACATGGAGTTCGGTCTGCGCATTTTCACCGCCCGCTTTGGTGATGACGCTGTCAAGGGCGAATTGATGGCATTCAATTACCTGGAAACCAGCCTTGAATTTGAAGGAAGTGCCCCGCGACTTGATTTCTTCGCCGACTCCATACTTCTGTCCAACCGGGCAGACATTTCCCACAGGGCTCGATTTGCAAAGAACCGTTGCAGAGGCCGAACTGGCTCCGACCGTCACTGCCAGGGCAGCAGCTACCGCACTCAGCAGCAGCGCTTTTTTTATCCACGTCATCTAATATCTCCTTTATCATCCGGTGGTAACCGGAACACATCAGGGAATCGGATGCTTTCTCAATAGGAGGCCTTTTACCGCAGCACTTTGGTCAGGTTGCGGGTGTAAATCTCCCGGTGTGTTGGTGGAAATCTCTTCTGCAAAGTCAGCCTGACGATGCGGCGGGCTCTGCGTCGAGCTGCTGTAGCTTCAGAGCGGCGTCGACCTCTGCAGCGCACTCCTCGAGAGACTGCCCGTAGCGTGTCTCGGCGACCTGCAATCGACTTCTGACGGTATGTCGGCTGATTCCCAATGCCGCCGCCGCTGAAGAAAGGTTCTGGCCGGATCCCAGATAGGCACGCAAGGTTTCTCGCAGTGCCGCCCCACCATCGCGCTCGTGCTCGAGCGGCTCGAGATAAAGGGTCTGCAGCGAACTGGGCAGTAGGTCATCGCTGAGGATTGCCGCGAGCAAAGCGGCGTCTCGGTAGCGGACGAGATCTTGCCGAGTCCGCTGGGCGATGCGCAGGGCCGCCTTGGCTTGACGGTGGGTCAGTCGCCAGCCCCCCAAGCCCTCATTGGGCTCTCCGATGGCTACCTGAGTCCCGCTGGGCCATTCCCTCCGGCTCAAAGCCTTCACTTCAGGTTCGGCCGGCTGATGGCGCGTTCCCAGCCAAGCCCAAGTCGTGCCGTCTTCCCGGGACACGAGGAGCAATCGGCGATCGAGCTCGATCGCGGCTCTGCGGATCGCCTCGACGATTCGATCGCCGGTCCCAACCACTCCGATGTGGTGTGCCTTGATTTCGTAGGGGAGGTCAGGAGCGTCGAACAGCTCGCCGTCGAGGAGCATCCTCACCCTCTCGCCCTGGCGGTGCTGGGCAGAGCGAAAACGCCCCTCGGTCTCACGAGCGTGTTCTTCGCTGACGGCCGTGATCAAGCGGTCGAAGATGGCCGCCTCCGACCTCAGCAACCGCTGCAGGGATGAGCTCTGCACCGGTTGACCTGCGGCAGACTCGTCGATCAGGACGTCGACGAGCAGGTTGTAGCCAGCGAGGTAGCGTCGCAGGACGGTATCCAGCTTGACCCCGTTCCTGGCCGCCAGTCGTGCCTGTGCAAGGAGCACGGTTGGTATGGGCGGGGCATGGTCCTCGCTTCTTTCCAAGGCAAGGAGCCCGTACGCAATTGCCGCCGAAATGGCCTCCTGGAGCCCGCCGGCATAGTCCGAATCCGGCGGCAGATCGGCGACCGAATAGGCCCGGGTCAGGACAATCTGCTCGATCTCACCTTGACGGGCCCGCATGCGCGCCGCCAGATCTATACGAAGCTCCTCGATGCGCAATGCGGACCCCCGTCTCCTCTATCGGCGCGTCCCCTTCTTCCCGCAGTCAGCCTGCAGCACCGGCTGGAAATATCGCTCCTTGCCGCTCGGGCCGGTGAAGTGGGTAGCGTCGCTATTTGGGACCACAACCGACCTTCACCCGCGGATTGGACGCCGAGCGCATGCCGTTCTGGCCGGTGAAGTCGGCCATCGCCCCTGGCTTCGCGCGGCAGAGCTCGGTGTTATTAACCAGCAGGCCCTTCGCCCCGCCCTGCATCTGGAGCACGAATTTGCTCACCGGCGCGTCGGGGACGAAGTCGAAGGTGTTGCGAATCCTTCGATTCGCTGAACTGATCCGGCCGGCCAGGTCGACGTGGATCGGCCCGTCGAGCGAGGCCACGAGGTCGGGCAGGGTGTGGTTGGAGCTGCGCAGGTAGACCGGCCCTTCCAGCGGGGCGTCGAGCAGCGGGCTCCACGCTTTGGCGAAACCGTAAACCGACGCCTTCGGGCAGTTGTCCGCAGCGTATTGCACCCGCGTGCAGATGGTGCGGATGTGGGCATTCTCGAGGAACTCCGTCCTCGGCAGCGTCACCTGGGCCCGACCGATGTTGGCGTTGCCCTTGGGCATCGTCAACACCGCCTTCAGGGCCGGATGCCCGCCGCGGTGGGTGGGGGCGCCGGAGAACTGGATCGCCAGCTTCGGCTTGAAGCTGAGCGCCCCGCAGTCACCGACCTGGAAGGGCGATGACGGAGTCGCCACCTTTCCGCCCGAGGAGGCGATCTCAGCTCGTACCGCGGTCTTTTCACAAGAGGTGGGATTGATCGTGAAATCGGGGCGATCGACGTCGATTCGGATATCACGGTAGGAGATCGGCACCCCCTGGAGGATCTGCGGAAGGGGATCGGACTTGGTCGTCACCTGAGTCGTCACGGGATCGACATACAAGGCGTTCCGGACCGTGACGGTGCCCAGATCGAAGGGACCGGCCTGAGCGGGGACCTTGACGACCAGGGAGTACGGCCCTCCTTTGTACGGCCCGCCGAGGTAGACCGCGGTAGGGGAGCCACCGGCCTGCGGCACGAACACCGGCGTGTTCCCGGAGCCGGCGCCGACGCTCACGGTGCCGACCTGGCTGGAGGCCGGGCAGTCGCCGGAGGCGGCTTGCGTATCCCCGCAGATCGGGACGCCTGCCAGTTTCGCCAGCAACCCTTCGGGAAGTTTCGCTCGGATATCGGAGACGTTTTCTTCCCCGTCTTCACGCGTCAGTCGCAGGACGAACGGAGAGCTCTTGCCGGCCACGGGATTCCCAGTACCGGCATTCAGCTTCGGGTCGAACGCCCCGTTCGGGCATGGGCCGCCGTCGGGGCCCGAGGTGATTTCGAACGAGCTGGTCCTGTTTTTGACCTGTCCGCCCCAAGAGACGAATTCGGCCTGCGACGTGTACGTGCCACAGGCGGTCGGCGTGGTGAGGGGGGCTCTCGGGCCCGACTCAAAGTGCAGCTGGAGGTCGCTGAAGGGCTGCTGCGGGTTGTTGTCGAAGATCGCCGTCACCTGCCCGGTCTGCGGATCCAGGTCGAAGCGCCCGGCGAGCTTGATCGTCAGCCCCTGTCCTTCGGCGACGAGATAGCCGGAGACCAGGGAGTAGAAGGGGTTTTCGCCTTGCTTGGCGAGGAACAACGATCCTTCGAGGGGATTAGGCAGCAACGGAGTCGTGATCTTCGCCGTGCCGATCTTCGAGGAATCCGGACAATTCGCCGGTTTAGTGTCGAAATGGACTGGGTCCTCGGAGAACAGGCCGATCTGCGGCTCCGAGCAGCCGGCCAACCCGTTAGCTGCCGAGGAGTTCAGAGAGAGTCCCTTCGGCAGGGTTACCACGGCCTTTTTGAGGTGGGCCGAACCGAGGGTATTCGCATGTTCCAAGCCGTCCTGCGGAATCTGCAGATCAACGTCGATGCCACTCGGCGACTCGGCGGCCTTCGTGGTCGGCTTCAACGCGATCGTGGGCTCGAACGGCAGCTTGTCACAACCGGTAATTTCCCCCATAGGCGCGCTATCCGTGAAGACTTTGCCAGGTACCAAATAGCTCGTCACCGCAAAGTCGACATGTTTGGGACCACAACTCGTCGGGTTGGTCATAAACGGAACCGGACCCAGGCTGCTTGGGCGCGAGAATCCGTTGGGTGCGCCACAGGCAAATTCGCAGTTGTTTGCTTCTGACGGAGTCATCCGGACCCCGTCATGACTCGGATCCGACGGCACTCCCCAGGTGATTACTTCTACACTGTTCACATCGAGGAAGTCGGTTGCCGCGCGGCTGGACGCGGTCAAGCCGTAATCGCCGTCTGACCGGAGGGAGAATTCAATGATGACGGGGAAGAATGCCGCGATGAATCCAAGCCTCGCCGGAGATTTCGGGGTTCCGGGAAGATTATAGATTGGCTGGGGGAGAACTCCGTTCGCTTCGGGAAAACCAAAATTCAAGCCGAGATTGGCGATGCCGATCTGGGTGTCAAACGGGCAAGGGTGCTCGGTGTCTTCGATGCCACTTCGGACGAACTGCGAGACCGGGCAGGTCGGGAACTTCGTAGCGTTACCGACCAGCCCCGGAGGAATGGATACGCTCACGTCTTCAGTGCCGGCAAACGAAGCTCCGGTGCTGGGGTCGGTCTTCAGCGTGAAATTAGTGCTGAAGTCAGGATGCGCCCCAGCCTGCGGAGTTGACACCGATGAGCTGACCGATTCGATTCCGTAGTCGGATACAGCCGCCCGCGCGTATCCGGAGCCGACCAGAGCCACGAGGAGTAAGGACAGGCATGCAATCGCCGCTGCGCGGATTTGAACCTCGGAATGATTGCGCAGGTTGATCACTTGGAACCTCCGGAGGTGCGGTTGGCGTGCCGGTTCTTCTTGCATTTCTTCTGATGCTTTCTACATTTCTCTTTTTTGCGATGGCGAGGGTGCTTGGCGTGCTGATTTCCCGATCCGACAAATACGGAGGTAGGCGCCGGTGACGAGCGGGCGCCAGCCCGGGTTCGCCTTGGCACGCGCCATCGATGCAGGGCTTAGGGCCGGTTATCGGTGACGGAAACCCGCCATCGACACGGGCGTCGTAAACAGCTGGCACTCCGGCTTCCTGGCTCGCCACCACAAGTTGATCCCCGGTCCTGATGAAGACGTCATGACCATCCGGCGTCGCGCCCATCAGGTCGGTTGGCGCCGAATCCGTGCCGGTTGAGATCAACGAAAGGTTTCCGGCCCTCCACTCGTAAACGTCGAGCACCCCGTTGCTGTCGGCAGGGACAAGGCCTTCGTCAGAGACGAAAAACATGGTTTCACCATCGCTGCTGAGGTTGACGAGATCCATATTGAACCCGCCGAGGCCGGTTCTCAGTTGAGCGAGGTAATTCGTGAACCCCGCGTCTCCGGAGGCGGGCATGCCGGCTGGATTGCATGAGACGCAGGTCAGGGTATCGTCATTGGCACTGTACCGGTAGATCTCGCGGTGACCTTCGTTGTCATAGGAAGTAAGTTGCGCTACGGACTCAAAGGCAAAGATCTCGCCAGTCTGCGACGTACGCGACGTGTCGGCTAGGAAGAAAGCGCCACCCACATGTTTGGACCACTGAGTGAGCCCGAAGTCACCAGAACTGCTGCTTAATTGGTGTGCAAGGTCAAAGGTCGCAACGGTTGCAATGAACGTCGTGCCGCTGCCATTCCAGACATAGAGGTTTGGGTCGCCCAGGGCGCCTTTCGTGCCGTCGAGTTGTGAAGGGGAGTCAAAGTACACATGTGAGCCATCAGACGAAATGTTGACAAATTCGGCATCATTGCTTGCGGTAATCTGCGTGGCTATCTGAGATTCGGTGTCGAAGGAATAAAGGTTTCCTTCCTTGAGGTAGAAAACCTTACGTCCGTCGGCTGAGGAACCTCCGGATTCGAATGGTCCCGTGGTAACAAGCTCGGTTTTCGAATCGTTGATTCGGGCGTACAAGTTAGATTCGTTTTGAAACAGTACGGTGGACCCGTCTTTGGAAGCACCCTGAAAAGTACTGTCGCTCCCCGGGGTCACATCGCCCGGTAAGAGCGAGGCCAACTGCAAGCCGGAGGACGTTCGATCGTAGACAGCGCCCACCCCGTCTGGGGGTGCGTCGGGCGTCAACCGAATTTTCGAATGCGACTGAGTGTCATTCTGGAGGATGATGTGATCGCCGCTGCTCGTTATCCACACCGCTTCGGCCTGAATATCGTCGGCGAATCCATTGGGCCATCCGTCGATATCCGGGCTGGAGGGGATGGTTCCTTCCCCCACCAAGTGAATCGTGCCGTTTGGATAGCGGATGTAGCCGGCCGCGCTCCCTTCGGGGTGTGGGAGCGCCAGGCTACCGCCGAATCCTTCACCGAATTCAGGGAAGGATTCGACACGGAAGGTCGTGTACTCATGGTTGGCACTGAAGCCCCCCGGGCTGGGTACTTTTGCCTCTTGCCCACTCGGGCCGACACGCGTGTTCGACCACCCGTCCGGACCACGCTGCGCCCGAAACGTATTGGCGTAGCCGTTGCTCCCGCTCCCAGGCAGGCCGGCTCCTTTGATGGCGAAGAGGAAGCTCGTGCCGTCCGCCGTCGCCGGGGGTGAAGGAATATGGTCCCCGCTGCGGGTCACGAGGCCGGTCCCGACAAAGTTAGGGGGCTGACCGTTCGTCTCGCGCGGCGTCACCAGCTCGTAGGCGCGGCAATCCGGCAGGTTCGCGCTCGGCCCCGTTCGAAGGGCTTCGTTCGGGCAGGCCGCCGAAGCGGACGATGCGCCGAGGGCGACGGTCAGAAGCGATGCCGTCACGGCGACTATGGCTTTCCCGCGGCGTCTCACGTATAGCTCTCCTTGTCCCGGGGCTCCCGCCTCACCCAAACCCCTTCGGGTTCCCTGGCCGAGGCGTCGGCCGGCTTGTCTCTCTCCGCCTGCGGTGCGGCTTCCTCTCCCTGAGGTGCCCCGCCCCGTTGACGCCGCAAATAAGAACATATGCGGACCAGCTTGTCAAGCAACTGCGAACAGAAGCGCTCGCCTTGTCTCCATATGACACGAAAAAATGGCTTGTTAGAGCGGCCTGGGCGTAAGCGGTGAGATCAAAGCTCTACACGTTGTCCAGTTATCTTCGTACCACTTGAACTTTCTTTGATGGTTAAGCTGGGCCCTGTTCGTATGCGCGGATATCTTGCTCCCACGATGACCAGGACTCCGTGGGGGGATGCGGCTTCGCTGCGGGAGCGGAAGCTGCGGCCGGGCAGGGGCACTCCGCGGGCGGAGGCTCAGCGCAACCAGCGCGAGCGACTGTTTGCGGCGATGGTGGCGACCGTGGCCGAAAAGGGCTACGAGGCGACGACGGTCGCCGACCTCGTCGACCTTTCCGGGGTCTCACGCAGCGCCTTCTACAAGCACTTCGACGACAAGGAGGCCTGCTTCCTGGCGGCGGTCGCGGAGCTGGTCGGGCCGACGCTGGAGAAACTCGCCGGCGACGAGAGCGCGCCAGCCGGGGTCGAGCGGGCGCGACGGGCGTTCGAGGGCCTGTTCGCGCTGATCGCCGAGCAGCCGGCGGCGGCGAAGATGTGCATCGTCGAGGTCTACGCGGCGGGGCCGCGGGGGGCGGCGCTGATCGACCGCTCGATGGACCAGGCGACCGACCTGGCGGTGCGGATGCTGGCCCAGGTGCCGGGGCGCGAGGGGATGCCGCGGGAGCTGGTGCGGGCGATCGTCGGCGGCATCCAGAAGGTGATCCACAAGCGCCTCTACCGCGGCCAGGAGGAGGAGCTGCCGGCGCTGGCGCCGCAGCTATGGGAGTGGCTCTTCTGCTACCCGGTGCCGCCGGGGCCGCTGAAGGCGACGCGGCGGCGGACGGTGAAGGCGGTGCCGTTCGAGGAGCGCCAGAAGCTGGCGACCCCGCCGGAGCGGCTGTTGCGGGCGCTGGCCGCGGTGGTCGCCGAGAAGGGCTACCCCGACACCACCGTCGCCGAGGTGGTCGAACGCGCCCAGACCTCGCAGCGGACCTTCTACGAACACTTCAAGAACAAGGAGGACGCGATCGTCGCCGCTCTCGACAGCGGCTCGTCCCACATGCTGGCCGCTGCCCTGCCCGCCTTCCGCCGCGCCCCCGACTGGCCTCACGCCGTCCACGACACCCAGGAAGCGATGTTCCGCTGGGGCGCCGAAGAGCCCGAGTACGCGCGGATGGGCGGCAAAGAGATGTACGCGGCGGGCACGCGCGCCCTCGACCAGCGCGAGGTCGTGACCGAAGGGATGGAGGGTCTGCTCGTCCCCGGCTACGAGCTCAAACCCGACACCCCGCCGATCGCCTCCGAGGCCATCGGCGGCGCCCTCTACTCCCTCCTCTACGACCACGTCAACCAGAAAGGACCGGAGACGCTGCCGGACCTGGTGCCGACGCTCGTTTACGTCACCCTGGCCCCCTTCCTCGAGGCCGACGAGGCCTACGAGGTCGCGGTCGGCTAGAAGGCCTGCATCCCAGCGAGGCCGACGAAGCAGGTCACCGTGATCCCGCCCATGGCGAAGAAGCCGCGCATCATCGTTCGGTGCATAGCGTCGAAACGGGCGTTGACGGTGTCGAAGCGATCGTTCGTCGCCTGCTGCATCGCTTCGAAGCGGGTGTCCATTGACTGCTGCATCGCATCGAAGCGAGTGTTCATTGACTGGTGCATCGCATCGAAGCGAGTGTTCATTTCGCTGCGCAGGCCGCGCACCTCGCCGCGGAGTTCGCGGATGTCTCCGTCGAGGCGGTTGAATCCCTCGTCGACCCGCTTGTTGAGGTCGTCGAGGCGCTGGTCGGTCCAGGCTTCTCTCTCCATGACTGCCATAAGTCTAGCGTAATGTTTCGTCTGTAACAAAACAAGGCGCTACTGGAAAATTTCAGGAGCGACTTCGTCCCGAAACTGTCAACTGCGGAGGCCCGCGAGGCTCGTTGCGCCTCGTTCCACTAGACGGTCCCACTTGGCACCGACAGCATCGGCGAGCCAGTCGACCCGGCTGCGCGGCGGCGGCGCCCAGAGGGCGAGGGCGGCAGCGGAGCCGAGGGCAGCGCCGGCGAGGACATCGCTCGGATAGTGGACGCCGAGCGCGACGCGGCCGACCGAGAGCACGGTGGCGAAAACAAGAGCGGCGATCCCCCAGCCGCGCTTCCGCAGGAGGATCGCCACGGCGATCGCGAAGGCGGCGGTGGCGTGGTCGCTGGGGAAGCCCGGGTCGGCGGCATGGCTCGAAAAGAGATGGACGCCGTGGGGGTCGGCGACGAAAGGCCGGGCACGGTCGACGAGTTCGGAGATCACCTTGCCAACGGCGAGGCCGAGCCCGGCGCTGAGCACCGCGGCCACCGACGCACGGCGCCAGGCGGCATGGCTAGCGCCGCGGGCGGCGAGAAAGACGATCGCCAGCGTCGCGATGAATAGGGCCTCGGAAGCGTTGACATAGAAGAGGAGGGGATCCTCCACCCCGTCGTGCTGGTACATGAAGTTGTTGAGGGCGTGCAGAACGGACCAGTCCACCGGCGCCACGCTGTCACAACTTCTTTACGCCGAGCTAAAGGGGCGTACCGACCGCGAAGAGCCTCCATTCGCCGGGGGCACCCTTGAGCGTCTGGACGCCGCGATCGGCGAACTCGAGGCCGGAGCCGACGACCAGCTCGCGCACGGTGCTGGAGACGAGGACTTCGTCCGGGCCGGCGAGGGCGCCGATGTTGACCGCCATGCCGCCGACGTCGTCGCCGATCAGCTCGACCTCGCCGGTGTGGATGCCGGCGCGGACCGCGAGGCCGAGCCGCGCCACCTCCTCCTGGAGGGCGCGGGCGCAGCGGATCGCGCGGGCGGGACCGTCGAAGGTGGCGAGGAACCCGTCCCCCATCGTCTTCACCTCACGGCCGCGGTGGAGCGAGAGCTGGCGCCGGACCGCGGCGTCATGGCGCTCGAGCAGCTGCCGCCAGGTGCGGTCGCCGAGCTCGGCCGCCTTCTCGGTCGAGGCGACGATGTCGGTGAAGAGGATCGTCGCCAGCGACCGCTCGTTTTCGGTCGCCCGGCGGCTGCCGACGAGGAACTCCTCGACCTCGTCGAGCATCGCGTCGATGTCGCCGATGAACGGCAGGTGGTCCTCGCCCGGCAGCTCGACGTAGCGGGCGCCGGGGATCTCACCGGCCAGGTAGCGGCCCTGCGCGGCGGCGATCATCCGGTCGCGCCCCCGGTGCAGGACGAGGGTCGGGACGTCGATAGCCGGCAGGATCGCCCTCACGTCCATCTCCCGGTAGAGGTCCATCAGGGCGATCGCCCCGGCGGGACTCGTCCCCTGGCGCAGCAGTCGCGCCCACCAGCGTTCGAACTCGAGGTCGCCGATCCGGCTCGGCGCCCAGATCTCGAGGGCCACCGGCTTTCCCCAGTCGCGGCGCACCACCGATCCCCACTTGTCGAGCGCTACGTCGCTGATCCCGTGAGGAAAGCCCTCGGTCTCGACCATCCGCGCGAAGGTCCCGAAGAGGATTAGCCCGGAGACCCTGCCGGGGTAGGTCGCCGCGTAGAGGGTCGACATCGGGCCGCCCTCGGAGATGCCGAAGAGGGCGGGGCGCTCGAAGTCGGCGGCCTCGATGACCGCGCCGAGATCGTCCATCGACTCCTCCAGCGTCGGCGGCCTGCCGGGCCGGTCGGACAGCCCCTGCCCGCGGTTGTCGAAGATCAGCAGGCGGGCGAAGGAGGTGAGCCGGCGCAGGAAGCGGGCGACCTCCGGCTCCTCCCAGAGCAACTCGACCTGGGAGACGAAACCGGGGACGAAGACCAGGTCAATCGGCCCCTCGCCATGGACCTGGTAGGCGATGCTGACCCCGTCGGAGTCGGCGTAGAGGGTCTCAGCCTCCATCCCACCAGTATGGCTTCAAGGTGCTAGGCCGCGCGCGAGAGCTTCCGCCGCCGCGGCAGCTCGATGACCTGACCCCGCTCGGCGTAGACCGGCTCGAACTCGCTGACGGCGAGGACGACGTAGCTGTAGCCACAAGGGCATACCTCGCGGTCGACGTCGTCGAGCTCCTCGACGACCACCTCGGTCTCCTCCGGGCAGCTAGAGCACGCAACCAGAACTTGGAACATGCCTCGATGGTGCCGACCACTTCGGACGGATGGGCGCCGTTGCAACGGACTTCCCAAGCTGGTGATCGAAGCACGCGCGGAGAGTGGCGAGGGCGGGATTCGAACCCGCGACACCACGATTTTCAGTCGTGTGCTCTACCAACTGAGCTACCTCGCCCGGGCGCGTGCAGCGCGGGGTCGAAGGGTACCGGGAGCGGGGCGGGCGGGCTGATTGGATAGGGCGATGGGCTGGGCTCGGATCGTGCTGGTGCTTGGCGCCGTGGTGGTGGCGGGGGCGCTGCTGGTCTCCGGCGGCTCGGGGGCCGATCCGCGGACGCCGCCGGCGCTGCCGGGGGAGCCGCCGCCGTTCCTGGGGACGGCGGTCGTCGGGAGCGGTGGGCTGACGGCGGCGATTGACGCTTACGGGGACGTCGTCGACATACGGGTGCCGGGGCCGGCGGGCCGGCCGCTGATCGACAACCCCGCTGCGCGACAGACCGCCGGGACGGTGGCCGCAGACACCGGGCTCGTGCCGTGGGTGCGGATCGGAGGCGCACCGGCGCGGCCTCTTTGGCGAGCTAACCGGGTCCGGCAACGCTACTGGCCGGATACGAACGTTCTCGTCACCGAAGCGCGCTTCGGCGGTACGCGGGTTCGCATCGCCTATGCCGCCCGCGACCGCGGCCTTGCCTGCCTCGCCAAGACTCGCGGGCCGGCGCGGCTCGAATTTCGATCCCGCGACCCGGCCGCCTCCCGGCGGCTGCTTTGCCACCCCGGCCCTGCGCTGCGGGCAATTCTGGCTGCCATGCGAGGTGACCGGCGCTGGTTGCGACGGGCGCGGCCGCTCGGCCCTGGTGCCCCCCCGTGGGCGGAGGCTATGTACAGCCGGTCGCTGCTGGTCCTGCACGCGCTGACCAACCGCCGTACTGGTGCCGTCATTGCTGGCGCGCGCGACGGTTGGGCGTATGTCTGGCCGCGCGACGCAGCGGCGGCGACGCTCGCCTTCGCGGCGGCTGGCTACCCCCGGCAGGCGCGGCGGAGCGCGAGCTTCCTGCTCGGCCTCGACCTGCGATCAGCCGCCCGCTTCGACGGCGACGGCGATCCGGTTCCGGGCCGCGGGCCCCAGGGAGACGCCGCGGGATGGGTCACGGCAGCGGCGGGCGCGGCAGGACTCCCCCCACCGCCCCGACTGCCCTGGCGCAACCTTCCCGACTACCAGGAGGGAGAACCAGGCGACTACCTCGGCAATGCCCTTGCCTCACGCGCGGACGTGTCTGAGTTCACCCGCCATATAAGGGGGGAAAGCTCAGACACCCCCTTGGCAGGAGGCTTGGAGCGGGTGGCGGGCGATCCGGATTCGGGACTCGACTCGACGGCGGCCTGGGCGGTCCGTCCCTTCTTCCAGCCCGATCTTTATCCCTCGGTGCGCGCCACGCTGCACCGGCTCGTCTCGCAGGGCACCGCCTACGGGCTTACCCCCGGCGAAGACTGGCCCGGTCGCGATCCTTGGTCGGGCCCCACCGCCTGGACCGCCTGGTCGCTGGCGGCGCTCGGCCGCGAAGACAGCGGCTCGCCTGAAGCCGCAGAGGATCGCCGCCTCGCCCTGCGCCTCCTCGCCGACCTGCGCCGTGCCGCCACGCCGGCGGGAACGCTGCCCGAGCGGGTCGACTTCCGCACCGGCATCCCCACCTCGACCTCCCCGCTCGCCTGGGCGCACGCCTTCACGATCCTGGCTCTGCAGCAGCTCTGGCCGAGCTAGATCTCCCTTCCCATCAAGCTCATCAGCTCCAGCGCCCCAGCCTTGTGCAGCGGTTCGTTGAGGTTGCCGCACTTCGGGCTCTGGACGCAGGAGGGGCAGCCGGACTCGCACGGGCACTCGGCGATCAGGCGCTCGGCGTCGCCGAGCAGGCGCTCGAACTCCTCGTAGCCGCGGCGGGTGATCCCGACCCCGCCGGGGTGGCCGTCGTAGATGAAGATCGTCGAGCGGCCGGTCTGGAAGTGGACATTGGTCGAAAGGCCGCCGATGTCCCAGCGGTCGCACATGGCAATCAGCGGCAGGACGGCGATCTGACTGTGCTCGGTTGCGTGCAGGGAGCCGAGCAGCGCCTCGGTCGGCAGCTTGCCGCTGAGCTTGTCCGGCAGCACGTACCAGAGCGCCTGGGTGATGAAGTTCTGCTCGGGCAATTCGAGGGCGACGATGTCGATCGGTTCCTGGTCGGTGGCCGAGACCCGCTGGAAGGCGATCACCTGCTCGGTCACCGAGACCTCGCCGAAGTTGAGCTGCACGCCGGCGACCTCGCGCTGCTCGTGGACGCGCTCGATGTAGATCTCGGTCTCCTTTTTCGGCCGCGTGTACCAGTCGCCGTCGAAGGCGGAGACGAGCGCCCGCCGCTCCTCGATGTCGAGCCGGTCAACCTCGTAGGAGCGGCCGAGGTGGAGGTAGACGGCGCCGGGGTGGATCGTCGTGAAGGCGCGCTCGGCCTCGACCAGGCCCAGCATCTCCCCCGCGTCGCGCTCGATTACCGCGACCGAGTCGGCCGAGGCCGAGCGCAGCGCGATCCGGTTGGCGACGAACTCGCTGCGCCGCGGCAGCAGCTTGCCGCCGGCGGCGCGCAGCTCGCCGGCGGCGACGAGCC
This sequence comes from uncultured Actinomycetes bacterium, assembly GCA_963702075.1. Taxonomy (GTDB): domain Bacteria; phylum Actinomycetota; class Thermoleophilia; order Solirubrobacterales; family 70-9; genus VAYN01. The sequence goes on from OY969703.1 coordinate 183,073, forward strand.
GTTCGGCCCGCTCCCGCCAGCCCTCGCCGAAGACCTCGTCGTCGCTGCTCGTAAGCGGGAGCTCGTAGGCGGCGGCGATCAGGTGTCGGGAGGCGATCTGGTCGTTGCCGTGGTCGAGGATCGCCGCCTCGACCGGCCGCCCGAGGAACTCCTCCGGGTGGCGGCAGAAGAACTGGTCGAGCGCATCCTGGCCGGCGACGTATACCGCGAGGCCGCGCCGTCGGCGCCCCGCCCGCCCCCACATCTGCCGCAGGCTGGCGACGGTGCCGGGGAAGGTGGTGCAGATCGCCGCGTCGAGCTCGCCGACGTCGATCCCCAGCTCGAGCGCGTCGGTGGCGACGACCGCCAGCAGCTCGCCGGCGGCGAGCCGGGACTCGATCTCGCGCCGCTGCTGCGGGGTATAGCCGCCGCGGTAGGGCGCGATCCGCTTCGCCAGCTCCGGCTTGCCGCGACGCTCGAGGTTTTCGCGGGCGAAGCGCTGGATCAGCTCGATCCCGCGGCGGCTTTTGAGGAAGCAGATCGTCCGCACGTTCTGGGAGACGAGCTCGGCGAGCAGGTCGGCCGCCTCGGAGAGGGCCGACCGCCGCGTGCCGCTGCCCTCGTCGATCAGCGGCGGGTTCCACATCGCGATCTCGCGGCCGGCGCGCGGCGCCCCGTCGTCGTCGACCAGCTCGAACTCGGTCCCGACCAGCTCTTCGGCCAGCTCGACCGGGTTGGCGATCGTCGCCGAGGCGAGCAGGAAGCGCGGCTCGCGTCCATAGTGGCGGGCGAGCCGGCGCAGTCGGCGCAGCACGTTGGCGACGTGGGAGCCGAAGACGCCGCGGTAGGTGTGGGCCTCGTCGACGACGACCCACTCGAGGTTGGCGAGGAAGTTGCCCCAGCGGGCGTGGTTGGGCAGCAAGGCGACGTGGAGCATGTCGGGGTTGGTGAGGACGAGGTTGCTTTTGCGGCGGATCTCCGGGCGCTCTTCGCGCGGGGTGTCGCCGTCGTAGATCGCCTCGCGCAGGTTGGGCGGGCGCAGCTGGGCGAGCTTGCGCGCCTGGTCCTGGGCCAGCGCCTTGGTCGGGTAGAGGTAGAGCGCCCGGTCTTTGGGGCGGGAGGCGATCGAGTTCAGCACCGGCAGGTTGAAGGCGAGGCTCTTGCCCGAGGCGGTGCCGCTGGTGATCACGAGGTCCGAGTCCTCGGCGAGCTCGAAGGCACGCAGTTGGTGGGAGTAGAGGGAGTCGATGCCGACCCGACCGAGCGCCTCCCGCAGCCCCGGGTCCAGCTCCATCGGCAGCGGCGCCGGGCAAGAGGGCCGCTCCTCTTCGGCCGACTCGGCGACGATCCGCCCGTCGCGGCGAGCGGGGTCGATCGCAATCGCCCAGTCAGACGCGAGCAGGGAGCCGCCGCGCGCCATCAGGCCGGGCTCGCGATCTCGGCCGCGACGTGCATCGCCTGCAGGGAGCTGCGGTCGTGGATGCGGAGGACATCGGCGCCCTCCCGCACTGCGAGGGTCACCGCGGCGACCGTCCCCCACTCGCGCTCGCTCGCCGGCAGGCGCTGCTCCCACGAGCCCGCGAGCGCGGCGCCGATGAAGTCCTTGCGCGAGAGCGAGACGTAGAGCGGCAGCCCGAGCGCGCGCAGCTCGCCGAGGCGCCGCAGGATCTCCAGGTCCTGCGCGGGACTGAGGTCGAAGTCGAGTCCGGGATCGATGGCGATCTGCTCCTCCGCCACTCCAAGCTCCCGGGCCAGCTCGATTCTCCCCTCGAACCAAGCACGCAGGTGGTCGACGACGTCGTCGTAATCGCGCCAGGGCCGGTCGACCCGCGGCGGGCCCTCGATGTGCATGAGGACGTAGCCGCAGCCCGTCTCGGCGACCAGCTCGAACATCTCCTCCGAGCCGCCCGAGATGTCATTGACGACGACCGCTCCCGCGTCCAGCGCCCGCCGCGCCACCTCGGGAGAGAAGGTGTCGGCAGAGATCGGAATCGAATCGCCGGTTTTGGAGACCGGTGCCTCAGCAACCAGCCCCTCCACCGCCGGGACCAGCGCCCCCGCCTCGTCCCCGGGCGGCACCGGCGGGCCGGCTTTCGCCGCCACCGCACCGACGTCGAGCATCTCGAAGCCGGCCTCCGCCAGCGCCAGCCCGTCGCGCACCGCCTGCTCAGGGGTGCCGCTGCGCGCGCCCTCGAACATCGAGTCGACGGTGACGTTGACGATCCCGGCGCCGAGCGGCCGCGAGAGGTCCAGATCGCCGCGGGCGAGGCTCCAGCGTCTCATCGCAGCGAGCTTACGCGCCCGCCGTCGTCAACCCGCCCGCCGCGTGACCTCGTCGTGGCCGGCCAAGGTGCCCCAGCGGGCGTCGCTGAAGTGGACGCGCAGCTTGAACGTCAGGCCCCTGCGGGGAGTGCGGCCGCTGAGGTGCAACGAGCCCGGCTCGAACCGGAGCCTCAGCTGCCGGGTCGAGTCCAGCTTGCTGAAGACCAGGCTCGTGTAGGGCTTCTGGTCGTGTGGGGGGAGGACGTGGAGCTTGGCCTCATCGCCCGCCCCGCGCACGCTCAGCTTCGAGCGAAAGCCGCGGGTGAGGCGCAGGTACTTGGGCAGGGTCAGCGTCAGGTCGCCGACCACCGCCCATTCGAGGCTCGGCCTTGCCCGCACCGAGAGGACCGGGCGCCCCTGCCGCACCCCTCCCAGCCCGACCTTCGCGCGCAGCGAGGCGACGCAGCCGGCGCGCCTGCGCTCCGCTCGCGACTGATCCGTGCAGAGGAGCCGAACCACGGTCAACCCGCCTTCGCCGAAGCTCGGGTCATAGCTCCCGTCCGGGTTCAGCCTGGCGAGGAAGGGCGCTTCGAACCCCGGCGATTCGGGGAGCGGGATCGCCCCCTTGACCAGGATCTTGCCGTCGTCGAGCAGGGACACCTGTTCGGCTTTGCCCAAAAGGATGCTCCCGTCGGGCTTCAGCAGCCGCAGGACCCCGCCGCTGCCAAAGCCCTGGTCGAGGCCTCCGCTCGCGTCGACCATGACCAGCAACGGCTGCGGGCACCCGTGGCACCCAAGCCCGTATTTGGTGTTGAAGAATTCCCCCACTCCGAGGTCCCGCCGGCGATCAGGAGGCGCCCGTCGCCGAGGGCGGCGACGTCCTGCGCTTCGCTGTTGGCGGTTTCGGCGTCGGCGCTCGGCCCCGCTATCGGGGGGACCACGTATCCCCCGTTCCCGAAGCTCTGGTCGAGGGCGCCGCCTTCCGTGAAGCGCGCCAGGAGGAAGCTCCCTTCCGCGTCCCCGCCGGCGACGATCTTGCCGCCGTCCCGGGTCAGCGCGCTGAACGACGTCCCCATCCACCGCTTCGGCGGCAGGTCCAGGCGCACGAGCCCCGCGCCGCCACCGAAATCGGGGTCGTACGCGATGCCCGATCCGGGCAGGAACCGCGCGAGGACCCCGCTCTGGGGCGACCCGGGTTCGTAGACCGATCCGGCTCCGACCAGAGAGCCGTCGGGCTCTTCGAGCAGGTCCATGACATGGGAGGACGACGCCGGCCCGAACTGGCCTACGTGACCGACCGTTTCGACGAAGGCGCCATTCGAGTCGTAGCGCTTGATCCAGGCTTCCACGTCCCCGCCCCCCAGCAAGAAGTTCTCCGCGACGACGATCGACCCGTCGGGTCGCGGCACGATCGCGGCCGGCCCGTCCGCAAAGAGGCCGAAGGGCGGTTGGTCCGGCTCCACGGTCCCGCCGACCCCGCCGTCGCCGAAGGCCGGATCGGGCGCGCCGTCGGGAAGGTAGCGGGCGAGCTGAACGCCGCCGAAGGCGGCGCCGACGATGCGCCCGTCTTTGGCCAGCGCAAGCGCCTGAAACGGCGGCAGCCGGTGATCGATCACGAACCCCTGCTGGCCGAAGCTCGGGTCGACCGCCCCGTCGGGGTCGAGCCGCGCCATGGCCGCGGCCTGCGGCCAGACGTCGCCGATCAGCAGGATCTTGCCGTCGGGTTGGACCACCATCGAGTCGGCCGCCGCCGGCGAAGCGAGGGAGAGCAGGACCAGCATCACCAACGCCGCTGCGACGCCGAGCCCACCGCAGATTCTCCCCATCCGCTTCACGATCATTACGGTTAACAGCCCTCGTGCCGCTGAGTTGCGTCTACACCGACCTCGACGGAACCCTGCTCGGGCAGGGCAGCTCGCTCTTTCGCGACGCCGAGGGCGGCTTCAGCCTGGCGCAGGCGCGGGCACTGGAGGCCTGCCACCGGGTCGGGGCCGAGGTCGTGATCATGTCCGGCCGGCGCGAGCCGCAGGTGCACGAGGCGGCGCGGCTGATGGGGCAGACCTCCTACATCTACGAGGCCGGCTGCGCGTTTGCGATCGACGGCGAGACGACGCTGATGACCGGGGCGATGGCGCCGAGCGAGGAGGGGACGATCTACGAGCAGATCGAGGAGCGCGGGATCCCGAAGCTGCTCTTCGAGCACTTCGAGGGGCGGCTCGAGTACCACTCGCCCTGGCACCACGGCCGCGTCCTCTCCCACCTCTTCCGCGGCAAGGTCGAGGTCGAGGAGGCAAACGCGCTCCTGCACGAGCACGGCAGCGACGACCTGCGCCTGCTCGACAACGGCGCCATCGGCCGGCCGATGCCGACCGTCGAGGGCCGCACCCACGCCTACCACCTGGTCCCGAAGCAGGTCAGCAAGGCGGCGGCGGTCGCCGGCCACGCCCGCGGCCGCGGCTACGACCCCGCCGACTGCATCGCCGTCGGCGACTCGGTCGAGGACCTCGAGGTCGCCGCGGCGGTCGGCCGCTTCTTCGTCGTCGCCAACGGCCCGCAGAACGACGCGGGCCTGCGCGCCGCTCTCCCGAGCTGGGACAACGTCACCGTCACCGAGAGCCCGATGGGCGAGGGCTTCTACGAGGCCGTCGTCTCCAGCCTGATGGAGCGTCGCTGAAGCTTCACTAGTATCGATTGCATGGACGCCCACGCGACCGTCGCCGAGCAGGAGTACCTGGAGATCATGTTCTGGCTGGAGGAGGCCGGGCTGCCGATGACCGGGGCCAACATCGCCCGCGCGATGCAGCTCTCCCCCCCGACCGTCCACGAGATGATCGGCCGCCTCGTCGAGGACGGCTACGTCGAACGCAACCCGGACAAATCGCTCACCTTCACCGAGTCCGGCCGCGAGCACGCCAGCTACATCGTCCGCCGCCACCGGATGATCGAGCGCTTCCTCACCGACGTCCTCGGGATCCCCTGGGACGAGGTGCACGAGGAGGCCGAGCGGATCGAGCACGCGATGAGCCCGGTGCTGGAGGAGCGGATGCGGGCGGCGATCGGCGACGCGACGACCTGCCCGCACGGCCACCCGATCGTCGAGGGCGTTCGCGAGCAGGGCTCGCTGCTCGCCGACGTCGAGGTCGGCGCCGACGTGGTCGTCCTGCGCTTCGAGAACGAGGCCGAGGAGCTGCTGCACTACCTCAAGGACGCCGGCCTGAACCCCGGTCTGAAGGGCAAGGTCGAGACCTCAGACGACGAGCGCGTCGTCATCGCCTCCGCCGACGACAGCCACGAGGTCAGCCGCAGCGTCGCCGAGACCGTCTCGGTCCGAGCCGACCCGGCACCGCCGCCGCGCGCGGCGATCCCCGAGCAGCTCGTGCTCAGCTCCGATCGCTACGGCCGGTAACTACTGCGGCACGCTCATCGACACGACCGGTTCGCCGGTCGGCGTTTCGCTACCGCCCTGTGGCTCTTCGGTGACCATCACCGTGTCTACGCCCTTCATGCTGGCGATCGTCGTCTCTGCTTGGCCCTTGCGATCGGGGACCAGGAGCGCCGGCACAGGTTCGATCGTGCCTTCCCGGCGCACCCACGCCTCGAGGACTTTGTGCGGCGGCAGCTGGTGGAGGCTGGCGAGGTGGAGCGTGCCCTCGTCGCCATTGCGGACCATCTTCACGTCGATGCCGTTCTGGTGTGAGACCAGCGTGCTGGCACCGCCGTTGCCGCCTGGACCCCCCTTGCCGATCTCGTAGCCGCCGACGACGGCGACCGCGAGGATGAGGACCGCGAAGGCCATCGCCGGTCTCGAGAACCAGCTCCAGGTCCGCCGCTTCGCGGGCCGGGGCTGCGGCTGCGCATCGGCGCGCACCTCCGCCATCAGCGTCTCGCGCAGCCGCGGCGGCGGCTCTTGCCGCTCGACCGACTCCGGCAGCGAGCGCACCGCCGGCTCGAACCAGCGCAAGTCGTTCTGGCAGCTCTCGCACCCCGCCAAATGCTGCTCGAACCCGGCCGCCTCGCCCGGCTCCAGCGCGCCCAGCATGTAGGCCGCCAGGTCCTCGCTCCACCGCGTGTGATCGTTGCCGCTCATACCAGGCCCTCCGCTAGCTCTCCCCTGATCTTCTCCAACCCCAGCCGCATCCTTCCCTTCACGGTCCCCATCGGCAAGCTGAGGATCTGAGCAATCTCCGAGTGGCTGAAGCCGCCGAAGTAGGCGAGCTGAATCACCTTCGCCTGCTCGCCGGGGAGGTTGCCGATCGCCCCCCGCACCTCGACCGCGGTCTCGCGCCGCAGCGCCTCCTCCTCGGTCCGCTCCGCCGCCGGCCGCTGCTCCAGCACGGTCTCGTCATCGAAGTCGAGCTTCGGCGCCTTGCCCGCCTTGCTGCGGAGGAAGTCGATCGCCCGGTTGCGGACGACGCTGAGCAGCCAGGAGCGGACGCTGCCGCGGGTGGCGTCGAAACGGGCGCCGCTGCGCCAGACCGAGATGAAGGCCTCCTGGGTCACTTCCTCAGCCGCGGTCCGGTCGCCGACGATCCGGTAGGCGAGCGAGAAGGCGGCGCCGCCGTGGCGGTCGTACAGAACCTCGAACGCCTCCGGGTCCTTGCGGCCGACGAGGGGCATCAGCTCCTCGTCGGCTAGTCGCTCCGCCTTCTCTCGCCTGACCGCCATCCTCAGCTCTTCGCCACTCGACTACCCGTTTCCTAGGCGAGGAACGGTTCGACCGCCTTCAGCACTTGCTTTTCGTCCAGCGGCGCGTCGAAAGCTGCGGGCGCCGGTTCTTCTTTGTTCTGCAGCCGGATCGCCGCCGCGTGGCGCGCCTCGACCTGGACGATGCTGCCCGCCGCCGTCAGCACTTCTTTGGACTTGATCATCGGCGCGGCGCCGTTGTAGGCGCTGACGCCGGTGTCCTCGAAGGTCTGCGCCAGCTTCAGGAAGCCCGCGGTGCCGCTGTAGGGGAAGTCGAATTTCGGCTTCGCCACCGGCTTGCCGCCGAGCTTCTTGATCGTCCCTTCCAGCGCTTCGACGTGCTGCTGCTCGTCCTTCGCCAGCAGGTTGACGAGGCTCTTCAGTTCCCCGCTCGGCTTCGCCCGGCTCTTCGCTTCTTCGTAGAAGGTCGACTCCAGGTACTCGAGGGTGAGGGCGAAGTTGAGGATGTCGACGTCGCTGCCGCCGGTCATCGCCAGCGCCTTGCGGACGAAGGGACCGACCGCGAGGGCGCCGTAGACGGCACCCGCCGCCAGCGCGCCTTTCAGCAGCACCTCGCTGCGGGATAGGTCCCCGCTGTCGTCGTCGATGCGGACGGCGGCGAGCTCCGGATTGGTGAGTTGCTCGTTGGTCATGGTTTTGTTGCTCACGACTGCTCCTTCTCTCGCGACGGCCTCAGCCGACGATGAACGGTTCGACGGACTTGAGGACGGTCGGCACGTCGGCGGGCACCGCGAAGGCGCCGTCGGGCGTGATCGATTCGCCCAGCAGCGTGTTCAGCGCCGCCGCGTGGCGACCCTCGACGCTGTGGATCGCCAGCGCGGAAGCGAGAACTTCCGGGCTTTCGATGTTCGCGGCCTGGCCGAGGTAGGCGGCGGCGCCGAGGTTCTCCACCGTCCCCGCCAGTTCCAGCACCGACTTGGCGTCCTTGAGGGGGAATTCGGCTTTCGGTTCCGGCGCCGGCTTGCCGCCGAGGCTCTTCACCGCTTGGGTCAGAGCCTGCACGTGTTCGGCCTCCTCCTGGCCGAACTTGCGGATCGTCGCCAGATCGGCGCCCTTGAAGAGGCCGCTCTTCACGACTTCGGCGTAGAAGGCGGTCTCCAGGTACTCGAGCGTAAGCGCGTAGTTGAGGATGCCGACGTCGCCCTTGCCGAATTCGGCCGTTTCGCTCTTACCGCCGCCCATCGAGGTCGTGCCGGTGGTCGTCGTGCTGCTGCTGTCGCTGCCGCAGGCGGCGAGGAAAGCCGCGAGCGCGGTGGAACCGCCGCCGACAGCGAGGAACTTGCGCCTCGATTGGGGGCCTGCCAGCTGCTTAATGTCTGCCATCGCGAAGTCGCCTCCTGGTTGTTTACCTGCCTTGCCCTACGGGGGAGGCGTCCCGCGTGGATCAGAATCCCCGGATGTTTCGAACTGCATCAACTTTTCTATCTGCCAGGTGGAAAAGTTGATGCAGTTCGATGGGAGGGCTGATGGGGGCACGCGCGGCGCGGCGCTGCTGACGCTGTTCTCGATCGTCTCGGTGCAGAGCGGCGCGGCGCTGGCGACCGGGCTGTTTGACTCGGTCGGGCCAATGGGGGCGGTGTTCCTGCGCGCCGGATTCGGGGCGATCGCGCTGCTTCTCTTCACGCGCGGCGCGCCGCTGCGGGTACGCGAATGGCCGCACCGGGATGTATGGCTGCTCAGCGTCTCGGTCGCCGCCGTCAACCTCTTCTTCTACGCCGCCCTCGACCGGCTGCCGCTGGGGATCACGGTCACGCTCGAGTTCGTCGGCCCGCTCGGGGTGGCGGTCCTCGGCTCACGGCAGCCGCGCGACGTCCTCTGGGTGGCGCTGGCGGCGGCGGGGATCGTCTTGCTCTCCGACGGCACCGGCGGCGGCGTCGATGGGCTTGGGGTGGCGCTGGCCTTGACCGCCGGCTTCTTCTGGGGCGCCTACATCCTCCTCAGCGCCCGGGTCGGCGCCCTCGCCCCCGGCCCAGGCGGGGCGACGATGGCGGCGGTGATCTCAGCGGCAATCGTGGCCCCGCTCGGAATCGCCCAGGGCGGCACCGACCTGCTGACCGTCTCCACCCTCGCCACCGGCGCCGCCGTCGGCGTCTTAAGCACCGCGATCCCCTACGCAGCCGAGATGGAGGCCCTACGTCGCCTGCCCCAAGCCGTCTTCGGCGTCCTCATGAGCCTGGAGCCGGCAGTCGCCGCCGCGATCGGCTTCCTCGCTCTGTCGCAGGACTTGGAGGCGCTGGAAATAGTCGCGATTGGTCTTGTCGTGATCGCGTCAGCAGGCGCGCTGCGCTCGGCAGCATCGCCGGCACCGCACGACTAGGCGGGAGAGCCGGATCGGAGCTGCTCTAGAGCCGCACCGATCCGCTTCACACCCTCGGCGGCCTTGTCGGCCGGGACCGGAGCGAAGGAGAGGCGGAGGCTGCGCTCGCCGCCGTCGAGCATGAAGTCGGGGCCGGCGACGAAGGTGACGCCGTGGCCCTTCGCCTCGGCGAGAAGGGCGGCGCTGTCGGTGCCCTCGGCAAGGTCGAGCCAGAGGAAATAGCCACCGTCGGGGACGACGAACTCCGCCTCCGGGATTTGCTCTTCGAGCGCCGAGACCAGCGCGTCGCAGCGCGCCTTCAGCTCGCCCTTGACGAACGCGATGTTGCGGTCGAGCTCGCCGCTGCGGCAGAGCTCGAGCACGATCGACTCGGCCAGCATGTTCGGCGAGATGTAGGTCTCGTTGGCTTTTTTGGCGAGCTTCTTGATCTCACCCTCGGGCCCTGCCAGGTAGCCGACGCGGACGCCAGGACTGACCGTCTTCGAGAAGGAGGAGGCGTGGATGACCTTGCCCGCCTGGTCCATGGAGAGCATCGTCTCCAGCGGCTCGCCCTCGAAGGGCAGCTCGCGGTAGGGGTCGTCCTCGAAGATCCAGAAGTCGTGCTCGGCGGCGAGCTCGACCAGTCGCCGCCGCTTCTCAAGTGAGAGCGTGCAGCCAGCCGGGTTGTGGGCGTTGGGGATGACGTGGGCGAACTTCAGCGGCCCCTGGGCGAGCGCGGCCTCCAGCTCGCCGACGTTGAGCCCGTCGGCCTCCAGCGAGATCGGCACCATCTCGACGCCGAGCTGCTGCAGCAACAGCAACGTGCGGTCGTAGCTCGGCTGCTCGACGGCGACCCGGTCGCCAGGACCGAGCAGATGCTGAAACAGCATCGCCCCCGCCTCGAGCGAGCCGTTGGTGATCATCACCTGCGCCGGATCGAGATTCCCATGCCGCTCCGCAACCCACTTGCAGAGCCCGGGATGGCCGATCCCGACACCGTAGGACAGCGCCGCCTCCCAGTCGGAAGCAAGCGCCCGCTGCGCCGCTTCCCGCACCTGCTCGTGGGGAAGGATGTCGGCGCTAGGAGCTCCGCGCGCGAATGAAATCGTCTCGCCTGCCATCGACCGCCGACACTAGCAACGCCGCCGCCCCAACGATTCCCCCCAACGAGCGTGATCGTAGGCCCCACGCCAAGGCCACCTGAGCCGCCCGGGGGGAGAACAACGGACGTGTCTGAGCTTGACCCACGTATATGTCGGGAAAGCTCAGACACGCCGAGCGGGAGCGGGCTTTGCGGGCGCTTGCGAGCAAACAGCACGGGGTCGTCTCGCATCGACAGCTGCTCGCGCTGGGCTTTGGGGTCCGATGGATTGAGAGGCGGCTGGAGGAGGGGCGGTTCGAGGGGATACATCGAGACGTCTACTCCGTCGGCCACTCACGGGTGCCCCGGAAGGGGTACTGGTGGGCTGCGGTCCTTGCTTACGGCCCCGGCGCGGTACTGAGCCACCAGTCCGCCGCCACACTCTGGGAGCTCAGGCGCTCTCGACGCGAACCCGTTCATGTCAACGCCTTCCTCGGGTGGCAGGGGACCTACCGCCGCTCGGGGATCTGGCTCCATCGCTGCAAGCTACGGCCGGAGGAAACGACGAGGCACGAGGGGGTGCCGGTGACGACCGTCGCGCGCACGCTCTTCGACCTCGCCGAAGTGGCTCCATACGAGGAGGTGAAGAAGGCGGCGGAAGCTGCGGATCGGCGCAACCTGCTGCGCCTGCGAGAGCTCGAGTCGATCTGCGAGCGCGGCCGCGGCCGCCGGGCGCTGCGGCCCGTGCGCCGGCTGCTGGCCGAGCTTGGCGCGCCTGCCGAAGGACGCTCGCCGCTGGAGATCCGCTTCGCAGAATTCCTCCGTGACCAGGCGATTCCCGCCCCCGTCCAGAACGTCGACGTCCTCGGTCATGAGGTCGACGCGCTCTGGCCCGCAGCAAAGCTCGTAGTCGAGCTCGACAGCTGGGAACACTACGGCCACCGCGCCGCCTTCGAGCGCGACCGGGCGCGGGACCCGAAGCTGCTGCTCGCCGGCTACCGGACGATCCGCGTCACCCACCGCCGCCTCGACGACGAACCGGGGCAGCTCGCCGCAGAGCTACGGGCGCTCTTGGCGCAATCTTGACCCCCTGCCTGAGCGCCTAGAGCGAGCGCAGCATCTCGGCGGCGATCTGCGCCGTCTCGGTCGGGCTTTCGCCGACCCGCACGCCCTTTGCTTCGAGCGCGTCTTTCTTCGCCTGGGCGGTGCCCGAGGAGCCGGAGATGATCGCGCCTGCGTGGCCCATCTGCTTGCCGGGAGGCGCGGTGAAGCCGGCGATGTAGGCGACTACGGGCTTGGAGACCTCGGAGGCGATGAACTCGGCCGCCCGCTCCTCGGCGTCGCCGCCGATCTCGCCGACCATCACGATCAGCTCGGTATCGGGGTCGGCCTCGTACATGGTGAGGATGTCGATGAAGTCGGAGCCGACGATCGGGTCGCCGCCGATGCCGACGATCGAGGAGTTGCCCGTCCCGGCCTGCTTCAGCTCGTTGCCGATCTGGTAGGTCAGGGTGCCGCTCTTGGAGACGACGCCGATCGGGCCCGGGTCGAAGAACTGCGCGGGAATGATCCCGACGTTGGCCTTGCCGGGCGAGAGGACGCCGGGGCAGTTGGGGCCGATCAGCCGCACCCCCGCCTCCTTCGCCTTCCAGTAGGTGTTCAGCATGTCGAGGACGGGGATCCCCTCGGTGATCGCGATCACCGTCTCGACGCCGGAGTCGATCGCCTCGTCGATCGCCGCAGCGGCGAAGCGCGCCGGGACGAAGATCATCGAGGTGTTGGCGCCAGCCTCGCTGACGGCCTCGGAGATCGTGTCGAAGACGGGCACGCCCTCGACGTCCTGGCCGCCCTTGCCGGGCGTGACACCGGCGACGAGGTCGGTCCCATAAGCCTTGTTGCGCAGGCCGTGGAAGGAGCCCTCGCGGCCGGTCAGGCCGGAGACGGCGAGCTTCGTCCGCTCGTCGACGATGATGCTCACGAGGCACCTCCCGCGAGCTCTACGACGCGGCGCGCCGCGTCGAGCATCGTCTTCTCCTGGTACAGGTTGGGCAGGTCGGCTTCGGCGAGGATCTTCAGCCCCTCCTCGGAGTTGGTGCCGTCGAGGCGGACGACCAGCGGCATCCCGAGGTCGATCTCTTGCGAGGCGGTGACGATGCCGTTGGCGATCTCGTCGCAGCGGGTGATGCCGCCGAAGATGTTGAAGAGGATCGCCGTCACCTTGGCGTCGCTCTTGATCACTTCCAGCGCGTTGACGATCGCCTCGGCTTTGGAGCCGCCGCCGGCGTCGAGGAAGTTGGCGGGCGCACCGCCTGCCTGGGCGACGACGTCGAGCGTCGACATGCAGAGTCCGGCGCCGTTGGCGAGGATGCCGACGTTGCCGTCGAGTTTGACGTAGGTAAGGCCCTTTTCCTTCGCCATCTGCTCCTGCGGGTCGTCGACGGTGTCGGCGATCTCGGCCAGATCCTGGTGGCGGTAAAGGGAGTTGCCGTCGATCGTCACCTTCGAATCGAGGGCGACGACGTCGCGGCCGGCGGTGACGATCAGCGGGTTGACCTCGATCAGGGTCGCGTCCTCCTCGCGGGCCACCTCGGCCAGCTTCACCAGCGCCTCGGCCGCCTGGTCGAGCGCGTCCTCGGCGAGGCCGGCGTCGGCGACGATCGCGCGCGCCGCGGCGGCATCGAACTCGCGGGTCGGGTCGACGTGGCGTTTGACGAGGGCGTCGGGGTCCTCGCCGGCGACCGCCTCGATGTCCATCCCGCCCTTGGCCGAGACCATCGCCAGCAGCTTCTTCTCGCCGCGGTCGAGGATGACCGAGGCGTAGTACTCCTCGGCGATGTCCGAGCCGCCCTCGATCCAGACCTGGTCGACGCGGAAAGGTCCCTCCCCGTGGGGGCCGACAATGTCCATGTCGAGGATCGCGTCGGCGTGCTCGCGGGCCTCCTCGGCATTCTGGGCGATCTTGATCCCGCCAGCCTTGCCGCGGCCGCCGATCAGGACCTGCGCCTTGATCGCACACGGGTAGCCGATCCGCTCCGCCGCCGCAGCGGCCTCGTCGACCGTGGCGGCGACCTCGCCGCTGGGCACGGGGATGCCGTGCTTGGCGAACAGCTGCTTGCCCTGGTACTCGAGGAGGTCCATAAAAGGGGCGCCGGAGCGCGGCGCGGAACCCTATCCGAGATCGGCTGTCACGCGCCCCGTGACACCGTGACCGCCTGGCCGGCGAGCCAGTGACATAATGCCGCGCTCGAAATGCCCCTTCCTAGTCTCAAAAACATCAAATGGGTGACCACCGACTGCTACGGCACCCTCATCGACTGGGAGAAAGGCATCGTCGAGGCCTGTAAGAAAGAGGCGACCAAAGACGGTTTCAGCTTCGAGGAGGGCCCGTTTCTCGAGCGTTTCATGGAAGTTCAGGCCGAAATCATGGCCGGCTCCTACGAGCTCTACGCCGAGGTGCTGCGCCGGACGATCGTCAAAGTCGCCGGTGAGATCGGCTGGGAAGTGGAGCCCTCGCGGGCCCAGTTCCTGCCCAACAGCGTCGCCTACTGGCTGCCGTTCCGCGAGTCCAACGCGGCGATGGACCGGCTCGGCAAGAAGTACGAGATCGGGATCGTCTCCAACATCGACGACAAACTGCTGGGAATCTCGCGCCGCCATCTGCGGACCGAACTCGACCTCGTCGTCACCGCCCAGCAGGTGCGCAGCTACAAGCCGGATCCGGTCCACTTCAAAGAGACCGCGCGGCGGATCGGCGGCAAGAAAGGCTGGCTGCACATCGGCTGCGACTACACGACCGACATCGCGCCGGTGCTGAAAATGAACGTGCCAGTGATCTGGGTCAACCGCCAAGGCGAGAAACTGGAAGGCCGCAAAGCCCCCAGCGCCACGGTAAAAAACTTCCGCGAAGCCGTTAAAAAGCTCGGCGCGTCCTGAGCGTCTTCTAGCGTTCGCGCCGCAACTCAGGCGTGAGGCGCCGGTTTCGGGGGAATAGCCACCTCCCCGGACTCAACGATGCAGATGCTTCAGATGCTCCTTCGACACCCCAGTCATCCCCGCGCGCGGCTCGCGATCGCCGGCGGCTTCCTTGCCCTGCTGACCTGCCTGGTCCTCGTGGGGACGGCACGGGCCGGCGGCGCCACCGCCTCCTCCTCGCCGATCTCCGAAGAAGCGCTGGAAGAACGCTCTTCGAAGCTGATCAGCGAACGGCCGAGCTTCGTCGTGGTCCAGACCGACGACGAGACGCTCGACCAGCTCTACACGGTCTTCAACGCCGGCGGGGTCGAAGTCCCAGCAATGCCGAACACGCTTTCGCTGATCGGCGGTCGAGGGATGACCTTCAACCGCTACTACGTCTCCTACCCCCTTTGCTGCCCCTCGCGGGTGACGTTGCTGACCGGACGCTACGCGCACAACAGCAACGTTCGCGGCAACGTCCAGCCCAACGGCGGCTACAGCGGCTTCCGCGCCCGCGGCGCCTTCACCCACAACCTCGCCACCTGGCTGCAGGGTGCCGGCTACCGGACGATCCACATCGGCAAGTTCTTGAACGGCTACGGCGACGAACCGTACGACAACGGGACCGAAGTGCCGCCCGGTTGGACCGCCTGGCACACGGTCGAGAACGCCGACACCCACCACTACTACTACGGCTACTCGCTCAACGACAACGGCACGATCGACGGCCCCTTCGGCGACTCCGGCAGCTGGGACACGCGCGAATACGGTGAACGCGACTACTTCGGCTGCCCCACGACTTCGATCGAAGGTAAACCCTGCCTCTACGAGACCGACGTCTTCAGCCGCATCGCCGCCGAAGAGCTGATCGGGACCCCGGCGGAACAGCCTTTCTACCTGCAACTGGACTACACCGCGCCGCACGGCGACTTCCGGCGGCCGGCCGGGCCGGAGCCGGCGCCCCGGCACTACACCCTCTTCGACGGCGCCCCCTACCCGCACAGCCGCGAAGAAGGGTTCAACGAGGGCAACGTCAACGACAAGCCCCGCTTCATCCGCGAAGCGCCATACCTCTCGCCGGAAGAAATCCACACCTATCGCGTCTACTACGACAAGGCGCTGGCCTCGCTGCGGGCGATCGACGACGGGGTGAAAACGGTACTCGACACGCTCGGCAGCCAGCACCGGCTGCGCAACACCTACGTCATCTTCACCTCCGACAACGGCTTCTTCTACGGCGAGCACCGGCTCACCGGCGGCAAGTTCCTCGCCTACGAGCCTTCGACGCACCTGCCGTTCCTGATCCGCGGCCCCGGGATCAAAGCCGGGACGTCGACCGGCGAGCTGGCGGCCAACACCGACATCGCCCCGACGATCCTCGAACTGGCCGGCGTCACCCCGGACAAAAGCGTCGACGGCACCTCGCTGGTGCCGTTCCTGCGGGACCCCAGCCTGCGGACCCGGCGCGGCATCCTCTTCGAGTCCTTCGTCCAGACCGACGACGTCGAAGCCAACGGCGAACCGACCGCACAGCGGGCGGTCACCGAGGTGCAGCCGCGGCGCAAGAGCGGGACCGCCAAGGCCTCGATCGTGGCGCCGCCGAAAGACTACGAGGGAATCCGCCTGGGCCCCTACAAGTACATCGAGTGGCCCGATGGTGAGAAAGAGCTCTACGACATCACCAAAGATCCGAACGAGCTCAACAACATCGTCCGCGTCCCCAACTACTTCCCGATCCGCGCCTTCCTCCACGCGCAGCTGATCCGCCTCGAGGCCTGCGTCGGCCACACCTGCCGCGAACCGGCCCCACCCTTCCCGCTGACCCGCAAGGAGCAGCAGAAGGTCAGCAAGGAACGGCGCGAAGAAGAACGGCGGAAAGAAAAGGAACGCGAAGAAAAGCGGCATCACAAACGGCACGCTTAGGTTTGGGCTGGGCCGGGAGGGGGTCCCCCAGACACCACTCGCTATGGCTCGTGGTTGAGTGTCTGGGGGACCCCCTCCCGGCCCACCAGGTGAAGCGTGGTTAGCTGACTTGGGGATGCAGCTGGGAACTACTTGATTACGGCTAGGGTGTCGCCGCTGCCTACTGCGGCGCCCTCGGAGATGGGGAGGTCTTCTACTTTGCCGCTGCGGTGGGCGGTGATCTCGTTCTCCATCTTCATCGCCTCGATCACGCAGATCAGGTCGCCCTCGGATACCTCGGCGCCCTGCTCTACGGCGACTTTGAGGATCGTGCCCTGGAGGGGCGAGGGGAGCGCCTCGCTGGAGGCGCTGGGGCCGCTGCCGCCTTTGCGCTCGCGCTTCGGCGGTTTCTTACCGCCAGCCGCCGGGGCGGCGACCCCGCCCGCTGGGGCCTCGCCGATCACCTTGACGTCGAAGAGCTTGCCGGAGACCTCGACCTTGTAGTCGCGGGTGACGACCTCGCCGCCGTCCTCGGAGGGCTCGGGCGGCTTCGCGTCAGCCGGCGCCGTCGACTTCAGCCAGTCGGTGTCCTCCATCAGGTCGCGGCAGGTCTCCCCCTTCGCCCACTGCTCGGTGGCGAGGATCGCTTCGTGGAAGGGGATCAGGGTGGTGAGGCCGCCGGAGTCGTATTCGCCGAGCGCCCGCAGCATCCGCCGGGTCGCCTTCTCGCGGTCGACGTCCCAGACGATCAGCTTGGCCACCATCGGGTCGTACATCGGCGTCACCTCGGAGCCGCCCTCGACGCCGGAGTCGACGCGGACGCCGGGGCCGGAAGGCTCGCGGTAGGAGCTGTCGATCGGACCGGGGGCGGGGGCGAACTTCTTGTGCGCCGCCTCGGCATTGATCCGGCACTCGATCGACCACCCGTTCAGCGCGACGTCCTCCTGGGCGATCGAGAGCGACTCGCCGGCGGCGACCAGAATCTGCTCGCGGACGATGTCGATGCCGGTGACCATCTCGGTCACGCAGTGCTCGACCTGGACCCGGGTGTTCATCTCGAGGAAGAAGTACTCGTCGCCGACCTGCATGCCCTCGATCGTGCCGGCGCCGCGGTAACCGACAGCGGCGGCCGCGTCGGTGGCGATCTTGCCGATCCGCGCCCGCATCTCCTCGTCGACGTGCGGCCCCGGGGCCTCCTCGATCACCTTCTGGTGGCGGCGCTGGATCGAGCAGTCGCGCTCGCCGAGGTGGATCACGTTGCCGTGCCCATCGGCGAGCACCTGGACCTCGACGTGGCGCGGATCCTCGAGGTAGCGCTCGATGTAGACGCGCGAGTCGGAAAAGAACTTCTCGCCTTCGCGGGCGGAGCCCTCAAAGGCCTCCTGCAGATCGTCGGGCGTCATCGCGACGCGGAAGCCCTTGCCGCCGCCGCCGCCCGCCGCCTTGCAGGCGACCGGGTAGCCGGCTTCCTCGGCCTGCTTGCGGGCAGCCTCGAGATCCTCGGCGACCTCGGTCGAGCCGGGGACGATCGGCACCCCCGCCTGCTCCATGATCTCGCGCGCCCGGGTCTTCGAGCCCATCGCTTCGATCGCCTCTGGCGGCGGGCCGATCCAGGTAATCCCGGCCTCCGCGCACGCCCGCGCCATCTCGGCGTTCTCGGCGAGGAAGCCGTAGCCGGGGTGGATCCCTTCGGCGCCGGCCTCCTTGGCGGTCTCGATGATCTTCGGGATGTTCAGGTAGCTCTCGGCCGGGACCGCAGGGCCGATCAAGAAGGCCTCGTCAGCCGCCCGCACGTGGGGGGCATCGCGATCGATCTCCGAATAGACGGCGACCGAGGTGATGCCCATCTCCTTCAGCGTGCGCGCAACGCGGATCGCGATCTCGCCGCGGTTGGCTATGAGGACCTTCTGGAACACGGCGGCGCAGTCTATTTATTCGGGGCGCGGAAGGGGGTCGTGTGCCCCTCCCAGGACACTCAACCACGAGCCATTGGCGAGTGGTGTCCGGGGAGGGGCACACGACCCCCTATCCGGTCCATAGTTAGGGTGCGCGGCGTGCTGATCGAGCTACAGAGTCATTCCACGGTCTCGGATGGGCAGCTGGAGCCATCCGAGGTCGTTGCCGAAGCTGCGAAGGCGGGCGTTACGACGCTGGCGCTGACGGACCACGATGCGGTTGCTGGGGTGGCTGAGGCTGCTGAGGCTGCTGAGCAGCTTGGAGTTGAGCTGGTGCCGGCTATCGAGATGTCTTGCGTGCATCGGTATGCCGAAGACCTGCATGTGTGCGGATACTGGATCGATCTGGAGAAGATCGGGCCGGCTTGCGACCGGGCTCAGCAGGAGCGGCGGGCTCGGGCCGGGGAGATCGTTCAGAACCTGCGGCGCGAGGGCTTTGACCTGACGCTCGAGGATGCGATTCGGGAGGCGGGCGCCGCCGACTCGATCGGGCGGCCGCACATCGCCAGGGCCGCTGGCGCCACCGGCGACCTCGGTCCCTTCTTCGAGGAGTACCTGGTCCCCGGGGCCAGGGCTTTCGTCCCTCGCCGCTGGCCGACCGCCGAGGAGGCCGTGGAGACGATCCGTGAGGCCGGCGGCGTCGCTGTCGTCGCCCACCCCTACTGGGACGTCAAAGACCCCGCCCAGGTAGAGGACCTGATCCGCTCCCTGAAGCCCGATGGCATCGAGGTCTACTACCCCAGCCACACGAAGGAGCAGACCGAGCACCTGCTCCAGCTCTGCGACGAGCTCGACCTGGTCCCCACCGCCAGCTCCGACTACCACGGCCCCACCCACAAGACCTTCGCCAAGTTCGGTGCCTACGACACCTTCGGCCTGGGCGAGCCCCAGGTGCCGCCTAAGCCGTAGCTACCCGCAGGCAGACCCATTCGGCGAATCTCGCCTCACTGATAGAGCCAGCGGCCAGTGCCTTGAGCATTCCACTGATCCGATCGGCGTCCTCTTCAGGCCGCGGCCAAGGAAGGCTCGCTTCTTTCAACATCAGGCGCATGAACCGGTAACCGATCTCGACGTTGCGGGCTGCAAAAGGCTTGCGGCGGATGATCCAGGCGGCAATCATCGCGGGCGCTTCGACCGGACCAAGTTCAAGGCTTTCCTCGATCTCCTCCAACCGGATCTTCTCGAGCAACTGCACTCCCGGAGTGCCGAGCTCGTCCTCGGCAATCGCGATCAGGTCTCCCGCTAGGTCCACCTTCGGTTGCATCATGCGAAGATGTTAGAGGATATCTACCTCAACAATCTCATGACTCTTCGTCCCAATTGACATGGCATTGTGACGTAACAGCACGCTTCGTGATGTAAGAGACACATCTTTGAAAATTCTCGAATATCGGTGCTATAGTCTTCAAGTTTGAGGCAGATATGCGTTAATATCCCGCCGACGATGGCGACCAAAGCAACCAGCCTGCGGCTTCCCGAGGAGATGGCGGCGGAACTTGCCGCTGTCGCGCGGGCCGACGATATGCCGATGTCAGAGGTGGTGCGGGAAGCGATCGAAAGGCACATCACCGAACGTCGCACCGACAAGGATTTTCAGAAGCGGGTCAAGCAGCTTCTGGAGGAAGACCGAGAGGTCCTCAAACGCCTCGCGGAATGAGAAGAGGGGCCCGGAGGCCCCTCTCATCCAAGCGCTTGTAGCTGGCGGCTAGGCCGCCGCGGCCTCCTTGGCCGGGATCAGCTCCCGCTGCTCGAGGTAGGCGATCAGCTTCTCCGCCGACTCCTCGGCGGTTTCAGCTTCGGTGTCGCAGACGACCTCGGGCCGCTCCGGCTCCTCGTAGGGATCGGAGACGCCGGTGAATTCTTTGATCTCACCGGAGAAAGCTTTGGCGTAGAGACCCTTGACGTCACGCTCGGCGCAGGTGTCGACCGAAGCCTTGACGAAGACCTCGACGAAGCGGTCGCCCATCAGCTCGCGGGCCTCGTCGCGGATCTCCTTGTAAGGGGAGATCGCCGCGGTGATCACCGGCACGCCGTTGCGGCTGAGCAGGTCGGCGACGAAGGCGATGCGACGGATGTTCGTGTCGCGGTCCTCCTTCGAGAAGCCGAGGCCCTTGGAGAGGTTTTCGCGGACGATGTCGCCGTCGAGGATCTCCAGCTTCGAGCCGCGCTCGCGCAGGTGCCCCTCGAGCAGCCTGGAAATGGTCGTCTTGCCGGACCCGGAGAGCCCGGTGAACCAGAGGGTGAAACCCTTCTCGCCAGCCATGCTTTGTCAGTCCTCCTTGTAAGCGTCGATCAGGATGTCGGCGACCTCGTCACGCGAGAACTCGTGCGGCGGCCTTTCGCCGTTGCCGAGCATTTCGCGCACCTTGGTGCCGGAAAGGAACAGGCGTGCGTCCGCCTCATGAGGGCAGGTCTTGTTCGAGGCCAGTCCCTCGCACTCGTTGCACCAGAAGGTGTGCTCGAACATCAGCGGCTCGATCCCGAGCTCCTCGATGTCGATCGTGTCGAAGATCTTCTGCGCGTCGTAGGTGCCGTAGTAGTCGCCGGCACCGGCGTGATCGCGGCCGACGATGAAGTGCGTGGCCCCGTAGTTGCGGCGGACGATCGCGTGCAGGACGGCCTCGCGCGGGCCGGCGTAGTGCATCTTGGCCGGCTTGACGCCGAGGACGACGCGGTCGGACGGGTAGTAGTTCTCCATCAGCACCTCGTAGCAGCGCATCCGCACCTCCGCGGGGATGTCGCCGGCCTTGGTCTTGCCGATCAGCGGGTGGATGAAGAGGCCGTCGCAGGTCTCCAGCGCGGCCTTGGTCAGGTACTCGTGGGCGCGGTGGATCGGGTTGCGGGTCTGGAAGGCGACGATCTTCTTCCAGCCACGGGCCTCGAAGTCGGCTTTGTGCTCGGCCGGCGTCTTGTAGCGACGCATGAAGGCCTCGTCGTGGTCGGGCAGGGCGTCGACCTCGATCGGGCCGGCGAGCATCCGGTTGCCCTCCTCGTAGATCGCCGCGACGCCCGGGTGGGCCTCGTCGGCGGTGCCGTAAACCTGCTCGGCCTCGCGTTTGACGTCGCGCTCCCAGATCTCCTCGACGGTGAGGCGACCGAGCTTCTTGCCTTCGTCGGAAGACAGCTCGATGACGTCGCCGACCTCGCACTCGAGGTCGGATGCCAGGGTGATCGGGATCGGCCAGTACTCGCCGTCGGCGGTCCGCATCTCGCTGCAGACGCGCTCCCAGTCGGCGGAGCCCTGGAAGCCGGTCAGCGGCGCGAAGCCGCCGTTGCCGATCATCTCGAAGTCCGCGGTGTGGCGCTCGGAAAGGGTCAGGGACAACTCAGCCATGGTCTCGCTCATCTGCTCGTTTCACAATCGGGGGAGGTTAGGGGTATTCCGGAATTAACGGGAAATCGCGCCGCTTTTTTGCAGTCGGGCGCTAGTTGATCCCGCACTCGGTCTTGGCGAGGCCGCTCCAGCGGCCCTCGCGAAGATCGCCGCCCGGCCCCACCGGCTTGGTGCAGTGGGTGCAGCCGATCGACGGAAAGCCGTGATCGTGAAGCGGGTTGTACGGGAGGTGGTGCTCACGGATGTAGTTCCAAACGTCGCGCTCGGTCCAATCTGCGAGCGGGTTCAGCTTCCAGAGGTTGAAGCGCTTGTCCCAGCCGAACTTCGGCGTCTTGGAACGGCTGCTGGAGTCTGCCCGGCGGACACCGGCGACCCAGCAGTCTACGGAAGACAGGGCCCGGCGCATCGGCTCGACCTTGCGGATTCCGCAGCAGGCGTCGGGGTCGCGATTCCAGAGCTCGGGACCGTGCTCGGCCTCCTGCTCGGCCAGCGTCAGATTGTGGAAACGGTCGAACTCGACCCCCAGCGCCTCGGCGAGGCGGTCGCGGGTCTCGTAGCTCTCCTCGAAGAGGACGTCGGTGTCGAGGTAGAAGAAGCGCGCCTCGGGGTTGACTTGACTCGCCATGTGCGCGGTCACCGAGCTCGTTTTCTGGAACGAGCAGGCGATGTAGTGCCGCTCGCCGAAGTTCTCGAACATCCACTCCATCGCCTCCTGCGCGCTGCTCTGCTCGAGCTCGGCGGCGATCGCCTCGTGGTCGAGGTCCGCAGGTGTGGGGACAGTGCCTGACAGGGTGACGGGAGGTGGTTTCATCGCTGCGCTTGTGCGCGAGCTAGATCGCGCACTCTCCCTCGCCGCGCACAACCTCGTACGGGCTCGATCGGTTCCAGTCGATGAACTGCTGCATCGTCTCCAGGCTGAACTCGGCCGGCAGGGTCAACTCCTTGACCGCTGCTTCAAACGGCTCGGCACCCACCCGCTCGACGAAGGCGTTGAACTCCTCGCCCTCGTTGCGCTCGGCCTCGTACAGCTTGACCCAGCGCTCGACCGCCTCCGGCACCCGTTTGGCGGGGAGCCGTGCTTTCAGCCGCTTGCCGAAGATGACCTCGCCGCCCTCGAAGTTGCCGCCGATGTGCGGGATGTACGCCGGCATCTGGCGGCCGCCGACCTTCAGCGAGGCGCCGTAGAAGCCGATGTTGGCGATGTGGTGCTGGCTGCAGCCGTTCGGGCAGCCGCTCATTTTGATGTGGATGCGCTTGGTCAGCTCATCCGTGATCTGCATCGAGGTGACCCGCTCCTTGATCGCCCGGTTGAGGCCCATCGAGGAGGTGATCCCGAGTTTGCAGCTGTCGGTGCCGGGGCAGCTGACGACGTCGGTGATCTCGCGGGCGCCGGCCTCGCCGAGGCCGAGCGCGTCGAGCCGCTCCCAGACGTCGTAGAGGGCCTCGTCGCGGACCCAGCGCAGGACGAAGTTCTGCTGCACCGTGCTGCGGGCGGCGCCACCGGTGTACTCGCGCATGATCTCCGCGAGGCCGCGGAACTGCTCCGGGGTGAGGTCGCCGCGGGTGACCTTGACCTCGACGCTGGAGAAGCCCTCCTGGCGCTGGGCCTGCACGTTGCCCTGGAGGAAGCGCTCGAACTCGGTGCGATCGCCGTTCGGTGAGGACGGGGCGAGCGGCTGCTCGGGGGCGTTGTCCTCCTCGTCGGGGGCGTAGCTGAGACGCTCGACCAGCTCGGGGCCGAATTCGCGCTCGGCCACCCAGTCGCCCTGCAGCTCCTCGTCAACGAGCTCGCGGAAGGCGTCCATGCCGATCTTGTCGACGAGGACCTTGATCCGGGCACGGGCGCGGTTGACGCGCAGCCAGTCCTGGCGGTCGAAGATGCGGAAGACGGCCTCGGCGACCTTGAGGTAGTCGCCGTTGTCGGCCTCGACGAACTCGTAGAGCGTCGGGGCTACGCGGGCCATGATCGAGGTGCCGCCGCCAACCCGGACCTCGAAGCCCTTGACCCCGTCCTTTTCGACGGAGAGGAAGGCGATGTCGTGGATGCCGCTGATCGCCCGATCCTCGGCGGAGCCGGTGAACGAGGTCTTGATCTTGCGCGGCATCAGCTGCGTCGTCGGGTGGCGGACGAAGTAGCGGACGTAGGCGGTGCCGTAGGCGGTCGGGTCGAAGATCTCATCGGCGGCGACGCCGGCCCAGGGGTCGCCGGTGACGTTGCGAACCGTGTTGCCGCAGCCCTCGCGGGAGGAAAGACCGGCTTCGGCGATCTCCCGCAGCAACAGCTCGGTGTCGCGCAGCGGCACGTGGTGGATCTGGATGTTCTGCCGCGTCGTGATGTGCCCTTTGTTGAGGGGCGCGTACTTCTCGACGACGCTGGCGAAGGAGTCCATCTGCTCGGGGGTGACCCCGCCGAACGGAAGCTTGATCCGGATCATCTGGACGTCGGCTTGGCGCTGGCCGTAGACGCCCTGTTTGAGGCGGAAGCCGATGAACTGGTTCTCCTCCAGCTCGCCGGAGAGGAACTGCTCGGCTTCGTTGTCGAAGTCGTCGAACTCGCGCTCGATGATCGGGATGACGTGGCCGGGGACGTTCTCGTAGTTCTCGGGGTTCTCGAGGGTCCCGACCCGGCCCTTGCCCCGCTGCTCCTTGTTCTCTGCGACGGCTACCTCCATGGATCGAAAGGTAGCAAAGCTGACCGGGATTCAGGTATTTAAATTCTTGACCGGTTGCAGAGGGCTCTAAAGGGCCTGCAAATCGGCCCTTGCGCGAATCCCCGCTCCGTCAGCTGTGGGATGGTTTTTTCTGCGCCTGCAGGATCGCGGCGGCCTCGCCGGACTCGGCGACGTAGCCACCCTCCGGCTCCAGCGGTAGCTCCTCCTCGCTCCAGCCGACGATCCCCTCGCTGAGCTTGACGGCGTCGAAGCCGGCTTCGCCGAGCGCGGCGGTGGCCATCGAGGAGCGGTTGCCGCCGCGGCAGTAGACGACCACCGGCCGGTCTTTGTCGATCTCGCCGGTGCGCTGCGGCAGCTCCGCCAGCGGCATGTGCTTGGCGCCGGCGATCCGGCCCGCCTCCCACTCGTGGTCGGCGCGGACGTCAACCAGCTGCGCGCCTTCGTCGATCAGCTTGCGGGCTTCCTCCCGTGAGACCTCGCGGGCCTCGGTCCCCTGCTCGTCTGCCATCAGTCGATCTCCGTTCCCTCGATCAAGAATGCGACGCGGACGTGGGCGCGATACTCGTCCAGGTTCTCGCCGCGGATGCCGGTCGAGACGATGTCGACCGCGCGGATGTTGCGCAGCGACCCTTGCGCCTGCTGCAGCGCCTGTTTGGCGGCGTCGTCGGTAGACGTCTTGGAGCTACCGACGAGCTCGATGATTTTCACGACAGCCATGCGGATCCTCCTCGTAGGTTCTCGATGGTCTCCTTGGCGCCGATCCCCTCCAGGTAGGCCGCCCGCTGCCAGGCGGGCGTTGCCGGTGCCTCCTGCGCCTGCGCGCCCGCGAACTCGGCCTCGAACTGGGCGATTGCGGCCGCGACGGCCGCGGCCTCGTCCCCTTGGGCGGTCTTCCGTGCCACAAGACGAAGCCTAGTTCAAGGCAACCGCGGCGGTGCGGCCGAGCCGGCCAGCTCGGTGCGGCGGCGCTCGAGCAGAGTGGCGAGGTTGCGCAGGACGGCTTGCGGTTCCCGCTTCAGGCGCGGCGCCGTGATCCGAATCATCTCGATCCCGAGCAGCTTCAACTCCTCCTGGCGGCGCCGGTCGCGCTCGAAGGCGGCGCGGCTGCCGTGGGTCTAGAAGAGGTCGAGTTCGACCGCGAAGCGGAGATCCGGCCAGTAAGCGTCGAGCTCGAAACCGGCGACGTTGAAGTTCATCGACGGAGCGGGGAGACCGGCGGCTTCGACCGCGCGACGAAAACGCCACTCGAATTTCGAGCGGGTAAAGCTGGGATCCGGGCTGTAGAGGGCAAGCGCGCGGGCGAGCCGCCCCCGTCCGCGGTGCCCGCCGGCGCGGGCGAGCACGTCCTCGACCGTGCGCACATCGAGCAGCTCCCGATCTTCAGCACGCTCGAGGTATCCCTCCAGCTGCTCCGGCCGCGCCCGGATCGCAAGGTCGAGCAGCGTCCGCGGGACCGCGGTTACCGGGATCCCGTCACGGATGGCACGGTCCTTCTCAGACAGGATCGAAGAGAAGTGAACGACGAAAGGCCGCTTAGCCCGCCGCCGAGTAGGCGCCGTCACATGCATCACATCGGGCGTAAACCGCAGCAGTCCCCAGAGATAAGCAGCGGAGTGATGACTTGCCACAGCCCGCCAAGGAGCAAGCTCGTCAGGTTCCGCCGCAAGTACAGCCGCCCAACACCGCGAATACCAAGTCAGCTTTCGATGTCCCACGGCATACACCCCGCGGTGCAGGCGCTGCAGGCGCCCAGCTACCACCCACTCCAAAACTGCATCAACGGAATGCCCAAGCTCGAGCAGCTGTCCCATCGACACAACGCCGTGCTGGTGGGTCGCGAGGTCCTGCAGGGGCCGAAACGAAGCTGGCGTTCGTCCTTTTCCGGGCATATGCCCCGATAAGGACGAACGCCGGGGTGGTTCTCCCCCTTGGAGATGCGCAAACGTCCGGAAATTCGGAGCGCTTTGTGTGCCGGGGCGCTAGAGAACGTCCGTTAGCCGTTTAGGCCTGGGACGGGGTGGCCGTACTTGACGGTGGCGCAGTTGAAGGGTTCGGGGTCGAACTGGTCGGTTAGGGCGCGGCCGGCGGGTTCGCCGGTGCCTTCGATTTCGCGAACTTCGGTTTTGCCGCCTTTGCCTTTGACCTTGATCGTCTTCGGCGGGGTGCCGCGGCCGCACTGGATCGAGGAGTCGCGGACGCCGTCGCGGGCGTCGATGATGTCTTCGCCGCCGTTGCCGAAAAACTCGTCTTCGCCAGGCTGGCCGAGCAACGCGTTGGGGCCGGCGTCGCCGATCAGGACGTCGTTGTCGAACGAGCCCTCCATGTCCTCGTCGGTCGGCGAGAGGTGGACCGGGTGGCAGTTCTTCACGGTCGTGACCCAGGCTTTGTGCTGGGGGAAGGAGATGATCAGCAGGCCGGGATGCGCCTGGGTCTCGGCGAAGGAGGCGTCGTCGCGGCCGGGGCCGCCGACCAGCGCGCCACCGGCGCAGCCGCCGCCGGCCGCGAGGAGGTCACCGTTGCCTTCGCCGTAGAGGAAGGTCGGGCCGGGCAGGCCGCCGACGAGCCCGTCAGCCCCGTCGCCGCCATAGATGTGGTCGGACCCGGGACCGGACTCGACCAGGTCGTCCTCGGGGCCGGCGTGGATCGTGTCGTTGCCGAGACCGCCGGCGAAGCGAACGCTGCCGACCGCCAGCAGAGAGCCGATCACCCGCAGGCTGTCGCTGCCCGGCCCGAGGTCGGCCAGCAGCCAGCGCGCCGGGCCGTTGGCGGGACAGGAGACCGTGGTCAGCGTGTGCGGCGCGTACGAGCAGCCTTCGCTGATCGCCAGCGCGGCTTTCGCGGTGACGCTGAAGGTCTCGCTCGCTTCGTCGTAGGCGACGAAGAACTGGTCGCGGCCGCCACCGCCGATCACCTGTAGCCCGGCCCCGCCCCCGGGGGTCGGGTCGAGCTGGACGTAGGCGCTTCCTTTCGGGGGCGCTTCCTTGCCGCAGGAGACGGTGTGGCCTTTGGCGCCCAGACAGCCGTCGCTCCCCTGCCCGCCGTCGAGCGTGTCCGGACCACCGCCGCCGACAAGGTGATCGTCGCCGGGCCCGCCGTCGATCACGTTCCCCTGCGGCGTGCCGATCAGCGTGTCGCGGAAGGCCGAGCCTTCGAGGCTCTCGAAGCCGAAGAGGTTGTCGTGGCCGTCGCCGAATGCTTTGTGCGCCCGCAACGACGCCCAGACGCCGCTGCCCTTGCCGCCGGCGCGCGCGGTCGCGAAGGAGGCGATGTCGCCCTTGCCGGCGCCGCCGGACATGCGGTCGTAGCCGTAGTCCCCGTGCACGAGGTCGTCGTTGCCCGGGCCGCCATTGACCTGGTCAATCCCGAGATCGCCGGCGACCTCGTCGTTATTGCCCGGCCCGCCGAGGATCTTGTCGTCGCCGAGGTCGCCGTTGACCTGGTCGCTTCCGGCCCCGCCATCGACCACGTCGTTGCCGCGGCCGCCGTGGATCTGGTCGTCGCCGGGGCCGCCGCAGATCAGGTCGTTGCCGAGGCTGCCGTAGATGACGTCGTCGCCCCCGCCGCCCCAGATCACGTCGCGGCCGGGAGTCCCCTGCAGTGCGTCGTCGCCTTCGGTGCCGACGATCTTCGCCAGGCGCCCGTGACATCGCGGCGGTTCCTTTTCTTCCTGCGCCCGCGTCGCCGCGACAGCGCTGACCGCAAACGCGGCGAATGCCAGCAGGCAAAGGACGACGATGACCCCCCGAGAGCGACTCACGACGGCGGGAGCCTATTCGTCGCCCCGGAGGAGCCTCGTCTATCCCTCAAGACCTCAGGCGCTGCGGATCAGCTTCTTGTTGACGAACTCGTCGGCGCCGTAGCGGCCAAGCTCGCGCCCGAACCCCGAGCGCTTGAAGCCGCCGAACGGCAACTCCGGGCTGTCGGCGCCGACCAGGTTGACGTAGACCATCCCGGCTTCGATCCGATCGGCGACCCGCTCGGCCTGCTCCTTGTCGGTGCTCATCACGTAGGAGCCGAGCCCGAACGGGGTCTGGTTGGCGAGCGCAACCGCCTCCTCCTCGGAGCCGACCTTGTAGACCTGCGCCACCGGGCCGAAGAACTCTTCCTGGGAGGCCTCGTCGCCCGGCTTGATCCCGGTGAGGATCGTCGGTTCGAAGTAGTTGCCGTCGCGCTTGCCGCCGACGAGCACCTCGGCCCCGTTCGCGACCGCCTTCGCGACCTGCTCCTCGAGCCGGTCGGCGGCAGTCTGCGATGAGAGCGGACCGACTTCGGTGTCCTCGGAAGTCGGGTCGCCCGGCTTCGCCGCCTCCAGCTTCTCGCGGAACTTCTCGAGGAAATCGTCGTAGAGCTCGTCGACGACGATGAAGCGCTTGGCCGCGTTGCAGGACTGGCCGGTGTTGTCGAGCCGCGCTTCGGCCGCCGCCGTCACCGCTTCGTCGAGGTCGTCGGTGCCGAGCAGGATGAAGGGGTCGGAGCCCCCAAGCTCGAGCACGACCTTCTTCAGGTTGCGCCCGGCGATCTCGGCGACCGCGGCGCCGGCGCGCTCGGAACCGGTCACCGACACCCCGTGCACGCGCGGGTCGGCGAGCACCCACTCGATCTGCTCGTTGGTCGCGTAGACATTCTCGTAGACGCCCTCCGGAGCCCCGGCGTCATCGAAGATCTTCTGCATCGCCTCGGCCGATTCCGGGCACTGCGGCGCGTGCTTGAGCAGGATCGTGTTGCCGATCACCAGGTTCGGGCCGGCAAAGCGGGACACCTGGTAGTAGGGGAAGTTCCAGGGCATGATCCCGAGCAGGACGCCGAAGGGGCTGCGGCGGATGATCGCCGTGCCCTCCCCGCCCATCAGCTCGATCGGCTCGTCGGCCATCAGGCTCTCGGCGTTGTCGGCGTAGAACTCGTAGATCATCGCCGCGAAGTCGACCTCCATCAGCGCCTGCTCGATCGGCTTGCCCATCTCGCGGACGATGATCTCAGCCAACTGCTCGCGACGCTCGGAGTGCAGCTCGGCGACCTTGCGCACCAGGGCGGCGCGGTCGGCAACGGAGGTCGAGCCGGGCCAGGTCTTGGAGGCCTGATCGCAGCGGTCGATCGCTCCTCGCAGCGCGTCGTCGCTGATCTCCTCGTACTCCTTGACCGTCTCGCCGGTGGCGGGGTTGACAACCGCGTAGGTGCTCATCTATCTCAGTCCTCCCTCTCTGGCTATTGCAAAGATCGTTCAAGATCGAGAGCCTCCTCGACCGGTACGTAATCCATACCCACTCCCTCGGCAACGGCCGGATGCGTGACCTTGCCGCCGGCGACGTTAACGCCGGGCCGCAGGCCAGGGTCGCGCCTTATCGCCTCGTCTACCCCGAGATCGGCCAGCGCTATCGCGTAGGGCAGGGTCGCGTTGGTGAGCGCGTAGGTGGAGGTGATCGGGACCGCGCCGGGCATGTTGGCGACGCAGTAGTGGGTGATCCCGTCGACCTCGAAGGTGGGGTCGCGATGGGTGGTCGGACGCGAGGTCTCAAAGCAGCCGCCCTGGTCGATCGCGACGTCGACCAGCACCGCACCCGGCTTCATCAGCGCCAGCTGCTCGCGGCGGATCACGTACGGCGCGCGGGCTCCATGGACCAACACGGCGCCAATTACCAGGTCGGCATTCGGCAGCATCTCTTCGACCGCCAGCCGAGTCGAGTAAACGGTCGAGCAGCGGCCGCCGAAGATCACTTCGAGCTCGCGCAGGCGGTCGATCGAGCGATCGAAGACGAAGACATCGGCTTCCATCCCGATCGCGATGAAGGCGGCGTTCATCCCGACCACGCCGCCGCCAATCACCATCACATTGGCGGCGGCGACTCCCGGCACTCCTCCCAGCAGAATCCCCCTGCCACCCAGCGGCTTCTCCAACATGAAGGCCCCCGCCTGGGTGGCGATCTTCCCCGCCACCTCGCTCATCGGCGCCAGCAGCGGCAGCCGCCCGTGGGAGTCCTCGACGGTCTCGTAGGCGATCGCGGTGACGCCGGAGTCGCAGAGCCCGCGGGTCTGCTCGGGGTCGGGCGCCAGATGCAGGTAGGTGAAGAGCAGCTGCCCGGGCCGCAGCATCTCGATCTCCTCCGGCTGCAGCTCCTTGACGTGGAGGACCATCTCCGCCGCCTCGAACACCGCCGCCGCGTCGGGAACGATCGTCGCCCCCTGCGCCCGGTAGTCCTCGTCGCTGATCGCGCTACCCTCGCCGGCGCCGGCCTGGATCAGCACCTCGTGGTCGTGCTCGCTGAGTTCGCGCACCCCGGCCGGGGTGACCGCGACGCGGTACTCGTCGGACTTGATCTCGGTGGGGACTCCAATCTTCATGCGACAAGCTCCCTCGCTCGCAGGGCCAACCAGAACTCGATGCGGTCGTGGGCCCGCGAAAGGTCGCGGCCCGTCAGCTCTTCCACCTTGCGCATCCGGTACCGCAGCGTGTGGCGGTGGCAGTAGACCTGGCGCGCCGCCCGCTCCCATTGGCCGTTCTGCTCGATGAACGCCTCCAGCGAGCGCAGCAGCTCGCCGCCGTACTCCTCGTCGCCGCGCTCGATCGGGCCGAGGACGCTGTCGCAGTAGAGGTCGAGCGCGTCGTCGTCTTGGATCGAGAGCAGCAGGGTGAAGGCGCCGAGGTCGCGCCAGGAGGCGACGTCGGGGGCGGAGCCGTTGTCGAAGGCGGTTGCCTCCAAGGCGCAGCGCGCCTCGTGAAAGGAGTGGCGCAGGCGCTCCGGCGCCGCCGGGCGGCTGGCGGCGGCCCGCACCGCTTCACGCTCGCGGGCGAGCGCCTGCCGCGCCTCGCCGGCCACCTCGACCGGATCGCGGTCGGCGCAGTCGATCACCGCGCAGAGCAGCTCGCGGCCGTTGATGGAGTGGGGGGCGACGACGGAGGCGCAGCCATCCGCGGCAAGCGCCGCTTCCAACGTCGCCGCTGCCTCGCCGGGGTCGCCGAGCGAGAAGACGAGGACCGCCGCGGCCTCGCCGATCCCGAAGGGCTCGAGCCGGCGCCGCAGCTCGGTCGGGTCCATGCGGCCGCCGAGCGCCGCCGCGAGCACGTCGCCGGCCAGCCGTCGCTCGGTCTCCTGGGCGACGCGGCGGCGCATCAGCTCCAGCGCAACCACCGCCACCGCCTGCTGCAGGATCAGCCGCTCGAAGTCGCCGAGCCCGCCGGAGTCGCGGACGATCACCACCCAGGCCTGCGGCGGGCCGCCGCCGGGTGAGATCACCGGGTGCGCCAGCGCCCGTCCCGCCACCGTCGGGTGCGAGGGGATGAAGGGGTGGCCGTCGCCGGCGTGGCCGAGCGCTTCCTTGCGGATCGCCGCCACCGCGTCGGCGGAGAGCTGGCGGCGGAAGCCGCGGCCGGCGAGGCGCTCGCCGCGGCCGTCGAGGATCGCCACGGTGCCGCCGACCGCGGAGGCGACCGTCGCGGCGATTTCCTCCAGCCCCCGCTCCTCCAGGACCAGGCGCTCGAGCCGCCGCTGCACCGCCACCCCGCGCTGCAGCACCTCGTACTGCTCGTTGACGAGTTTGGCGAAGGCCTTCTCGGTGATCGCGATGAACGGGACCGAGTAGGGCACCTCGAAGAGCGGGAAGCCGCGCTTCTCGGCCTCGTCGACCAGCGCCTTCGGCAGCGATTTGTGTGTGAAGCCGGTGCCGAACCCGAGCCCGGCGAGGTTGCGGTCGGCAAGGATGCCGACGAAGGCGCGCTGCTTGGCGGCGGTGTCGAGCGGGATCCCGGTAGTCAGCATCAGCTCGCCGCCGGAGAGCCACGGCGTCGGGTCCTGCAGCTCGGAGATGTGGACCCAGCGCACCGGCGCCGCGGCGGCGTCGGAGCCGGTCGCCAGCTCGAGGTCCAGCTCGTCGAGCAGGCTCTGGACGGTGAGCACCGTCGGCTCCTAGAGCGACGTTCTCCGGCCGGGCACGGGCGCCGTGGAGTGCGACCCCCCGACCACCTGATCCCAGGCCTCGGAGAGGACCGCGTGCAGGACCTCGTGGATCTCTTCGAACTGCTCGGTGTCGGCGATCAGCGGCGGCGAGAGCTGCACGACCGGGTCGCCGCGATCGTCGGCGCGGCAGATCAGCCCGCGCTTGTAGAGCTCGGCGGAAAGGAAGCCGCGCAGCAGCTTCTCGGACTCCTCGTCGTTGAAGCTCTCTTTCGTCTCCTTGTCTTTGACCAGCTCGACCGCGTGGAAATAGCCGGCGCCGCGCACGTCGCCGACGATCGGCAGCTCGTGCAGGGACTCGAGCATCTGGCGGAACTCGCCCTCCTTGCGCAGCACGTGGCCGCAGAGGTCCTCCTGCTCGAAGACGTCGAGGTTGGCCATCGCGATCGCGGCGGCGATCGGGTGGCCGGCGAAGGTGAAGCCGTGGGCGAAGGAGGCGTTGCCCTCCATGAACGGCTCGGCAACCTTGTCGGAGGCGATCAGGCCGCCCATCGGCGCGTAGGCCGAGGTCAGCGCCTTGGCGACGGTGATCATGTCCGGCACGTAGCCGAAGCGCTCGCAGCCGAAGTAGTGGCCGAGGCGGCCCCAGGCGCAGATCACCTCGTCGGAGATCATCAGGACGTCGTAGGTGTCGCAGATCTCCCGCACCCGCTGGAAGTAGCCGTCGGGCGGGACGAAGCAGCCGCCGGCGTTCTGGACCGGCTCGAGGATCACCGCGGCGACGGTCTCGGGCCCCTCGAAGACGATCCGCTCCTCGATCGCGTCAGCCGCCCAGAGCGGGTCGCGCTCCTCCGGCCAGCGGTAGATGTTGGTGTTCGGGACGTGGCAGCCGCCCGGGGTCAGGGGCTCGAACTGGCTGCGCAGCTCGGTGATGCCGGTGGCCGACAGGGCCCCCAGCGAGGTGCCGTGGTAGGCGACCTCGCGGGCGATCACCTTGTGCTTCTGGCCTTTGCCGTGGACGCGGTGGTAGTTACGGGCCAGCTTCAGCGCCGACTCGACCGCCTCCGAGCCGCCGGAGGTGAAGAAGACGCGGTTGAGGTCGCCCGGGGTCAACGAGGCGATCCGCGCCGCCAGTTCGATCGCCTTCGGGTGGGCGTAGCTCCAAAGGGTGTAGAAGTCGAGCTCTTCGATTTGGCGCGCCGCCGCCTCGCCGTACTCGGTGCGGCCGTGGCCGGCGTTGCAGCAGAAGAGGCCGGAGAGGCCGTCGAGGTAGCGGTTGCCGTGCTCGTCGTAGACGTAGCAGCCCTCGGCCCTGGTGATGATCGGGATCTCGTGGTCGGGCCCGTAGGCGCCCATCCGCGAGAAGTGCATCCAGAGGTGCTGACGGGCCAGCTGCTGAAGATCGGTTCCTGCTGGCGCCTGCGACGCGGTGGCCATTTAGCCCTCCTCCTCGATTACGACGTTATGGACAAAGCTAGAGCCCATATCCAACAATCGCAAGTGGTCTTTGGGTCAAGGCCAGGCGATCGACTTGTACACAGAGTACAAGCAGCTCCTGTGCTTTTAGGACATTCGCCCCTTGCGCCGCCCTCCACCGGGGCTTACCGTCGCTGGTGGAGCAAGGGACTGCACCGACGAGAGAGGAGCCGGACCTAGAGATGGAGAGCACGGCTGTTCCCCCACCTGGTTCGGCTGCATCGGATGCCGCCGCGGCCCCCGGCATGGGCTCGGCAGCCGGCGACAAGGGTCTGAAGAAGAACGCGATCGGATTCGTCTCCAGCGTCGTCATCGGCGTCGCCTCGACCGCGCCGGGCTACAGCCTCGCCGCGACGCTCGGCTTCGTCGCCGCCGCGGTCGGCTTCGGCTCGCCGGCGGTTCTGCTGGTCAGCTTCGTCCCGATGTTCCTGGTCGCCGGCTCCTACTACTACATGAACAAAGCCGACCCGGACTGCGGCACCAGCTTCTCCTGGGTGACCAAGGGGATGGGTCCCCACCTCGGCTGGTTCGTCGGCTGGATCATCATCATCACCGACATCGTCGTGATGGCGAACCTGGCCCAGATCGCGGGCCTCTACACCTTCCTCCTCTTCGGGATCACGGCTTCGACCGCGGCGGTGACGATCGTCGGCGTCGTCTGGATCGTGATCATGACCGCGATCGTGGTGATCGGGATCGAGCTCTCCGCCCGCACCCAGGTCGGGTTGCTGGCGGCCGAGATCTTCACCCTGGGGCTGTTCGCAATCGTCGCCCTGGTCAAGGTCTACGCCGGCTCCGCGCCGAGCGGCTCGGTCCACCCCAGCCTCTCCTGGATCAACCCCTTCGCGCTGAGCCCGAGCGAGCTGACCGCCGGGATGTTGCTGGCGGTGTTCATCTATTGGGGTTGGGACACGACCGCGACGGTCAACGAGGAGACCGAAGACCCGACCGAGGCGCCGGGCAAGGCGACCGTGATCAGCACTCTGATCCTGCTCGGGATCTACGTCGTCGTCGCCTATGCGGCGCAGGCCTACGCGGGTGTCGACGGCCTGATCGAACACCAGGAAGACGTACTCAGCGAACTCGGAAAGGAGGTCTTCGGCTCACCGCTGGACAAGCTGCTGATCATCGCCGTGCTGACCTCGGCCGCGGCCTCGACGCAAACGACGATCCTGCCCGCAGC
This sequence comes from uncultured Actinomycetes bacterium, assembly GCA_963702075.1. Lineage (GTDB taxonomy): Bacteria > Actinomycetota > Thermoleophilia > Solirubrobacterales > 70-9 > VAYN01. The sequence continues at coordinate 217,757 of OY969703.1, forward strand.
GAGAACGTCGCTCTCGATGGCGCGGGCGAAAGCGATGCCGGGCAGCCTCGGCAAGGTCCACCCGCGCTACCTGACGCCGGCGATCTCGACCCTGTGGATGGGCGGGCTCTCGATCCTCTGGTACGTCGGCCTGACGATCGTCAGCGAAGACATCCTCTTCGACTCGCTCGCCGCGCTGGGGCTGATGATCTCCTTCTACATCGGCATCAGCGGCTTCGCCTGCGCGATCTACTACCGGCACGAGCTGCTGCGCAGCGTCAAGAACTTCTTCTTCGTCGGGGTCGGCCCAGTGCTCGGGGGCGTGATTCTTTTCTACCTGCTGGTCAAGAACGGGATCGAACTCGCCGACCCGGCGAACTCCGAATCCGGAAACTCATGGGCGGGGATCGGCCCACCGCTGGTAATCGCCGTCTTCTTCGCCCTGCTCGGGATCGTCCTGATGGGGGTCCAGTGGAAAAAGGTCCCGGACTTCTTCCAACGGCGGGCCGAGGTGGTGCCCGCCGGCTTCCTCGAGGGCGAAGCGCCGGCACCCGGCCCGACCGGGGAGGCAGACGTATGAGTCAGATCGTGGTCGGATACGACGGCTCGGCCTGCGGCGAAGCGGCGCTGGTGGCGGCACTCGAATTGGCCGGGAAGCTCGGCGACAAGGTGGTCGTCGTCTTCGGCTACGCGCCGCCGGGAATCTGGGGCGGCGAGATCGCCGAACACGAGGAGGCGATCGAGGAGTTCGGCGAAAAAGTGACCGCGAAGGCGAAGGCCCAGGCGGCCGCGCGCGGGGTGGAGGTGGAGGTGGCGCTGGTTCCGAAAAGGGCCGCCGAGGCGCTGATCGAGACCGCCGACGAGCGCGAGGCGCGAATGATCGTCGTCGGCAGCTTCGGGGAGGCGCCGCTGAAAGGCGTGATCCTCGGCTCGACGCCGAACAAGCTCCTGCATTTGGCGGATCGACCGGTCCTGGTGGTGCCGGTGCAGGGATAGGGGGGAACGGGTAGTGGTCGGCGACGAAAGGGGACTTACGGAAAACGGGACTGAACAGCAAGGGGTCGCGAGCGTCGATCTCCGCGGAGTGACCAAGCGATTCGAGAGCCTGACCGCGGTCGACAACCTCAGCCTGGAGCTGGCACGGGGCGAGTTCTTCACCCTGCTCGGCCCGAGCGGCTGCGGCAAGACGACGACGTTGCGGATGATCGCCGGCTTCGAGCGGCCGACCAGCGGCGAAGTCCGGATCGAGGGCGAGGACGTGGCGCAGCTGCCGCCGCACAAGCGACCGACCAACACCGTCTTCCAGAGCTACGCGCTCTTCCCCCACCTCAGCGTCAAGGACAACGTCGCCTTCGGGCTGAAGCGCAAGAAGGTCTCCAAGGACGAGTGCAGGCAGCGGGTCGAGGCCGAGCTCGAGCGCGTCGGCCTCGCCGCCGAGGGCAACCGGCGCCCGTCGCAGCTCTCCGGCGGGATGCAGCAGCGCGTCGCCCTGGCGCGGGCGCTGGTCAACCTGCCGAAGGTCCTCCTCCTCGACGAGCCGCTCGGGGCGCTCGACCTGAAGCTGCGCAAGGAACTGCAGGTGGAGCTGAAGCGGATCCAACGCGACGTCGGCATCACCTTCGTCTACGTCACCCACGACCAGGAGGAGGCGCTGACGATGAGCGACCGGATCGCGGTGATGAACCGCGGCCGGGTCGAGCAGGTTGCGGTGCCCGAGGAGGTCTACGACCGCCCCGCCACCACCTTCGTCGCCGGCTTCATCGGCGTCTCCAACCTGATGCCGGCCACGGTCACCGGCAGCCACGAGGTGAAGCTCGACCAGGGGCAGACGATTTCCACGCCGACCGACGGCTTTGCGCCCGGCGACCGCTGCCACGCTGTCGTGCGGCCGGAGAAGCTGCGGGTCGAGCTCGGCGAAAACAGCAACGACGGCTCCGGCCAGACGCGGGTCGAGGGGGTCGTCGCCAGCTCGCTCTACCTCGGCACCGCAACCCAGATCGCAGTCGATCTCGGCAAGGACACGCGGATGACTGTTCTCGTCCCCAACGCCGACGAGGCCGACCGGCAGCGCCTGCCCGGCGGCGGCGCCCGGGTCGCGCTCAGCTGGGAGCCCGAGCACATGCACCTTGTCCGCGAGTCGCCCGATGGAGGGAAGGCGACCCGCACCATCGGCGGCGCCGGCGCCGCCGACCAGTCACAACTGGAAACCACCCACGGAGGTTGATGGCAGATGGTCAGCAGAGGTAAGGACCCACGAAGGATCACCGCCCTGCTTGCGGTCCTGGTCGCGGCGGGGGTGCTGGCCCTCGGGCTCGCTGCCTGCGGTGGCGGCAGCAGCGGGGGAATCAACGGCAACGACACCGAATCCGAAGAAGTCAAGCTCGAAAAGAAGGCCTCGGGGGACATGACGATCTCCAACTGGCCGCTCTACATCGACAAGCAGACCGTCCCCGACTTCCAAAAGGAAACCGGCCTCTCGGTCAAGTACATCGAAGACGTCAACGCCAACGAAGAGTTCTTCGCGAAGATGGACCCGCTCCTCAAACAGGGCGAATCGGGTGGCCGCAGCCTCTTCGTCGTCACCGACTGGATGGCGAACAAAATGCACGAACTCGGCTACCTGCAGAACTTCGACAAGTCGGCGCTGCCGAACTTCGAAAAGAACCTCGTCTCGAACCTGAAAGAACCGTCGTACGACCCGAAGCGCGAATTCAGCGCTCCGTGGCAGAGCGGGATGACCGGAATCATCGTCCGCAAAGACCTGGCTCCTGACGTGAGGTCGATCTGCGACCTCTTCGACCCGAAATACAAGGGCAAGGTCGAGATGCTGAACGAACTCCGCGACACGGTGCCGCTGGTGATGAAGTGCCTCGGCATCGATCCGAGCAAAGCCAGCGAAGCCGACTGGATGAAGGCGATCGAAAAAATCAAGGGCGCCACCGAATCCGGGCAGATCCGCCGCTTTACCGGCAACGACTACGGCGCCGACCTGACCAGCGGCAACGCGGTCGCGGTGATCGGCTGGTCGGGCGACGCGGTCCAGCTGCAGGCCGATAACCCGAACATCGAATGGCGGATGCCGACCGAGGGCTGCATCCTCTGGTCGGACAACATGGTGATCCCGATCGGCGCGCCGAACCCGACCGCGGCCGAGGAATGGATCAACTACGTCTACGAACCTAAAAACGAGGCGCAGATCGAGGCCTACGTGAACTACGTCAGCCCGGTCGAACACGTCAAAGAAATCCTGCTCAAGGAAGAACCTGAAATCGCCAAGAACCAGCTGATCTTCCCGAGCAAGTCGTTCACGAAGAACTGCACCATCCAACCGTCGCCAAGCGGCGAAGAAGAACAGAACCTCAACCGCGCCTTCAACGCGGTGCTCAACGGCTGAGGCGATGAGACGCCGGGTCGCTCCCTACCTCTTGCTCGGGCCGGGAGCGGCCTGGCTGCTTCTGTTCTTCGTAGTTCCCCTCTACTACCTGGCCGAACTTTCGCTCAACGCCGGCGTCTTCGGCTCCTACCACTTCGACTGGCACTGGGCCAACTACGACGAAGCGCTGTCGCTCTACGACACCCAGTTCGTGCGCTCGTTCATCTACGCGGGGCTGGCGACGCTGTTCGCGCTGCTGCTCGCCTATCCGCTGGCCTACACGATCGCCTTCAAGGCGGGGCGCTGGCGCAACGTGATGCTGTTCGCGGTGGTCGCCCCGTTCTTCACCACCTACCTGATCCGGACTCTGGCCTGGGAGACGATCCTCTCCGACCAGAGCCCGGTGGTGAAGGTGCTCGACTTCCTCGGCCTGGCGCCGGAAGGGCACGTGCTGGCGACCGGCGGCGCCGTGATCGCCGGCCTCACCTACAACTTCCTCCCCTTCATGGTGCTGCCGATCTATGCCAGCCTCGAGCGGATCGACAAGCGGCTGATCGAGGCCGGCAAGGACCTCTACGCCTCCGCCTCGCAGACCTTCTTCCGGGTGACCCTGCCGCTCTCGGCGCCGGGGGTCGTGGCGGGGACGCTGCTCACCTTCATTCCCGCTTCCGGCGACTACGTCAACGCCCAGTTCCTCGGCAGCGCCAGCAACCAGATGATCGGCAACGTGATCCAGTCGCTCTACCTCAAACAGTCCGATTACCCGGCGGCGGCGGCGCTCTCCTTCGTGCTGATGGCGGCGATCCTGGTCCTCGTCCTGATCTACATCCGCTTCGCCGGCTCGGAGGCGCTGATGGGTGAGGAGGCGGTCTGATGAGCGGCCGCGGCGGGGGCGCCTGGCGCTGGCTGCGCGAGCACGCGGTCGCGATCGTCGGGGTCCTGGTCGTCCTCTACATGCTGATCCCGATCGTCGTCATCTTCGCCTTCTCGTTCAACGATCCGGCCGGCCGCTACAACTTCACCTGGGTCGGCTTCACCCTCGACCACTGGACCAACGCCTTCGGGATCCCGGAGCTGAACGAAGCGCTGCTGACGAGCCTGAAACTTGCGTTCCTGGCGACGCTGATCTCGACCGTGATCGGGACCCTGATGGCGCTGGCGCTGGTCCGCTACGAGTTCTTCGGCCGCCGCGCCGCCAACTTCCTGATCGTGATCCCGATGGCGACGCCCGAGGTGGTGATGGGCTCGGCCCTGCTCTCCTTCTTCCTCCTCATCGGCACCTTCTCCCTCGGCTTCGAAACGCTGCTGATCGCCCACGTCATGTTCTGCATCAGCTTCGTAGTCGTCGTCGTTCGCTCGCGCCTGATCGGATTCGACCGCAACCTCGAGGAGGCGGCGAAGGATCTGGGAGCGAGCCCCCTCACCACCTTCCGCCTGGTCACCCTCCCCCTGATCATGCCCGGCATCTTCGGCGCCGCCATGCTCGCCTTCGCCCTCTCCATAGACGACTTCGTCATCTCCAACTTCAACTCCGGCACCACCGTCACCTTCCCCCTCTACATCTTCGGCGCCGCCCAACGAGGCATCCCCGTAGAGGTCAACGTGATCGCGATGATCCTCTTCTTCTTCACCTGCGCCACCATGGGCTTCGCCACCTGGCAGCAGCGGCGGGCGGAAAAGATGACTTCGGTTAGACCTGAACAGGAGACGGCGATCGGGGTCCCTGCTGGTGCTACGGCGGCGACTTAGTTAGATTCACCTAACGAAACTACACCGGGCAGCGAAGCAACTCGGCTTCTACGTTTCTTCTTCGTCGTTTGAAAGAGCTTCCATATCCGTAGTGTCGCCAGCCACAGCTGGTTCGGGTCCGCGGTTCTCTTTTTTACTGACCTCCGGATCGTCTGTATCCGAGGTCTCATTGGCATGTGCTTGCTCGATCTCACGCCGCACACGAGGTCTATCCGCCTTGTAACGACCGTGGGTTGCCCAACTCACTGGTCGCCGAAGATGACGAATAATCTCCTCCACCGCCGGATCCCCTCCAGCCCGATCTTGGTAGATCATAAGCTCGTGCAGAGCAAGATCGAGGTCCCGGATGAACCCTGCAGGTAGATGGTCTTCCTGATGGTGCAGGAAACGGATCTGCCGGCGTAGGTCGTCCATACCATCGACGATCTGGGCTAGCACCCGCTCTTGCTCATTCCCCTGTCCTAATTTCTGGACTGACATCGAAGCAGCAATAGGTGAATCCACCTCGCCGTCCAATGCCTCTTTCAGGTGCTGAGTAATTTGCTCTTGGCACGCCGCGGCACTTTTCAAACTGGTTGGATCAAAGAAGATGGTACGCATCTGAGCAATGTCAAAGGGAAGCTTCTCCCCCTCTTGTGCAATCAGCACAGTGGGTGATTGAGCCGTGTGGCGAATGGCCATCTCATAGTAGACGTTGGGATTCGCGTCGGTGAGATCCACCACAGCCGCTCGTGCACCCACCACATGTTCGATCACCTGGCGGGTTATTTGACCCGGTTTTGCAATTTTGTCAGCCCGGATCGTGGTCAGCTCAACAGCCTCCGCCGCAGGGCTGACGATGTACTCCAAGATTCCGTCGGAACGTTCGCGGACCTCGCTGCCCTCAGGTCCGATGGGGGCAATAAAGAAGCACTCGTCCTGAAGATCTGGGAGTTGTTCGGAAGGCATTTGTTCTTAAGAACCAGTAGCGGCGTCGCGAGGGCGGACAAGCTAAGTGGAGAATGGCCGCAACGCAATACTTAAAAGTGAAGGATTTGTCGAACACACCAGTTCTTCTTACCAACATGCTGACCTATCAACGCCCGATGTGGAAGCCGATCAACTCGGGGACTTTCGCCACGGCTGAGGCGACCTGGCCGGGGTGGTGGCCTTCCATCTCTGCTTCCTCTTTTTTCTCGATCGCGTAGCGGATCGATTCGCCGCCTAGCCAGTGGAAGGGCTCGGGGGGAACGCGGGGGGTCTTGGCGTCTACGAATGCCAGTTGGGTGTGGGCGTCTTCTTGGTTGAGGGCTAGGGAGGCGAGGGTGCGGCCGACCATGTTGCTCGGGCCGACGCCGTTGCCGGTATAGCCGGCGGCTACGAACGCGTTGCCTTGGCCGAGGGTGCTGACGGCGGGGAGGTGGGTCGGGGAGGCGTCGATCGGGCCGCCCCAGGCGTGGGTGATGCGGCGGCCGCGCAGCTGGGGGAAATAGTCGTGGAGATGGTCGGCGGCGGCGGCGATGACGGCGGCGTCTAGCTCGGCGCGGCCGTGCGTCCTCGCGCCCATCGCGATCCGGCCGCCGCCCCAGCCGAAGGCGATGCGGCCGTCCTTGGTGGTGCGGAAGTAGTGGAGGAGCGCGCGTGAGTCGGTGATGCACTCACCGCCGGTCCAGCCCAGCTCATCGAGCACGTCGGGCACCGGCTCGGTGAGGACGATGTGGGAGGAAGCGACGGTGAGCCGACCGCGCAGCGGGCCGTGGCGGCCCTTGGCGGCGCTGCCGATCGCCAGAACGCCGCGGGCGGCGCGGACCGAGCCGCCGTCGGTGCGGGCTCCGACGGCGTCGCCTGCCTCACGGAACGAGCGCACCGGCGATCGCTCGAAGATCTCCACCCCCGCGGCCAGCAGCTGCTCGCGCAGGCCGATCGCCAGCCGCGCCGGTTGCACCGTCGCCGAAGTCGCCGACTCGGCACCGGCACGGAAGGCCGGGGAGTTGCAGCGTTCGGCGACCTCGCCCCGGCTCAGCGGTCGCAGCATCTCCGGCACACCGAACTCCCGGCAGGCCTCGACGGCGTCGAGCCAGCCGCAGTCGTGGGCGGGCGCGGTCGAAACCTGCACGTAGCCGGCGGGGCGGAGCCAGGCATCGACTCCCTGCTCCCTGCAGAAGCTGCCGATTCTGTCGACCGCCGCCTGGGCCGCGTGCGCCGTCGCTAGCGCGGCCTCCGCCCCCCAGCGGGCGCGCATCGAGGCGAGGGAGAACCACATCGCGTTGCAGAAGCCGCCGTTGCGGCCGCTGGGCCCGCGCCCGCAGACCTCCTCGGCCTCGAGCAGGACGATCCGCGCGTCCGGCTCGAGCGCTTTCGCGTACCAGGCGGTCCACATGCCGGTGTAGCCGCCGCCGACGACGAGGACATCGGCCTCGCGGTCGCCGGCGAGCGCGGCCCGGGGGACAACGGTGCCGGCCTCCTCGATCCAATAGCCAAGGCGGGTGTGGCGCATCCATCGATTCTCCAGGACGGGCACCTTCGGGACCGGATAAAGATCGGCAGCGAGTTTGTCCAAGGCTCCGTAATAAGGCCGAACCAGCCGACCCGTAGACTCGGCTCGATGTCCGATCCCGGTCAGGACTCGACTCCCTACGTCGATGCCCTGCTCGCCTATTCCGAGCTCGAGACGGGGCGCTTCCAGGTCCCCGGCCATAAGGGCGGCCTCGGTGCCGACCCGGCGATGACCGAGCTGGTCGGCAAGGTGGGACTGCGTAACGACGTGCCCTCGGTCACCGAAGGCGTCGACATCGGCCCCGAACCGACCCCTTTCCAGCAGGCGCAAGACCTCGCCGCCGAGGCCTGGGGGGCGGCTCTCTCCTGGTTTCTCACCAACGGCGCTTCGCAAGGGAACCACGCCGCCTGCATGGCGCTCGCCCACCTCGGCAGTCGGGTGGTGATCCAGCGCAACGTCCACTCCTCGGTGATCGACGGGATGGTCCTGAGCGGCATGCGCCCGACTTTCGTCGCACCCGAGCTCGACCCCGAGCTGGGAATCGCCCACGGGCTGACGCCCGACTCGCTGGCGGCGGCGCTGGACGAGACCCCCGGCGCAGTCGCGGCGATGGTGGTCAGCCCCACCTACTTCGGCGCCTGCGCCGACGTCGGCGCGCTCGCCGAAGTGGCGCACTCGCGCGGGGTGCCGCTGGTGGCCGACGAGGCCTGGGGCGCTCACCTCCACTTCAGCCCCGAGCTGCCGGCCGACGCCCTCTCTTCGGGCGCCGACCTCGTCACCTCCTCGACCCACAAGATCGTCGGCGCCCTGACCCAGGCGGCGATGCTCCATCTCGGCCGCGGCGGCCGCATCGACGCCGCGATCGTCGACCGCTGCGTCAGCCTGGTCGAGACGACCAGCCCCAGCGGCCTCCTCTCCGGCTCGCTCGACGCGCAGCGGCGGCAGATGTACGTCCACGGCGAGGAGCTGCTCGACAAGGCGCTGGCGGCGATCGCGAAGACGCGCGAGCGGATCCGCGAGATCCCCGGCCTCGACGTCCTCGACGAGCGCCTGGTCGGCCACCCCGGCGTCGCCGGCTGGGACCCGCTGCGGCTGGGGATCGACGTGCGCGAGACCGGCTCGAGCGCCCAGCGCCTCTGGAAAGCCGCCTTTCACACCGCCAACCTCGACCTCGAGCTCTACTCGGGCAACGTCGTGGTCGCGATCTTCGGGGTCGGCGAGGATCCGGAGGCGGCTGGCGAGCGGTTGGTCGCGGGGTTGCGGACGGCAGTCAACGAGCTGGAGGAGACGCCGGGGGAGCCGGACGAGAAGCTGGCGCCGGCCCCGCCCTGGGGCGAGCTGGTACTGACGCCGCGCGAAGCGTTTCTTGGGCCACAGGAAGTGGTCCCCTTCGATGCCGCCGCCGGGCGCATCGCGGCCGAGGGTCTGGCTGCCTATCCGCCTGGGATCCCGAACGTTCTTCCGGGCGAGCGGCTCACCGCCGAGACGCTCGACTTCATTCGCGAAAGCGTGGCGCACGGGGGCTATGTCCGCGGCGGCTCGGACCGCGGGTTGAAGACCCTGCGCGTCGCCAAATGAACACTTAGGTTCTTTTATTTAGATAACGTTTTTTAACCATGAAACGAATACTTGCAGTTGGTATGACCGCCGCCCTCGTTGCCCTGTTCCCCGCCGGAGCCAGTGCAACCGCCGGACTCTCGAAGGCAGAAGCGAAGGCAGCTTCAACCGGTGCGCTGCAGCGGTACTACGGCGACACCTGGCGTTATGGAACGCACAAAGAAGTCGGGTACGGCAGCCGCATCAGTCGAACCCGCTGGGCGCTCTCCTACCAGTTCGAATATGAACCGGGGCAAGCCTGTTATGGCGAAGTCGTCGCCTGGCGGGGGCACTACGGCCGCATCTTCACCGATGTCCGTCCCAACCAGGAACTGAGTTCTCCCTGTCTCTGAGTTCGCTGGTCAGCTGGCCGCCGTAGGCGATCCACTAGGTTGTCGCGGTGGCCAGCTTCGACGCTATCGCGGACCTGCCGCTTGAGATCGAGAGTTGCGAGTTCGAGGGGCTCGAAATCACGATGGGGTCTTTCGAACGCCTGACGACGATCGTCAAGCTGCGCGGTGGTGGTGAGGATGGGATCGGTGAGGACGTTGTCTATGACGCGGTCGATCACATCGGGCAGCAGAGCCACGGGCCACCGGAGGGGCTGAGCGGGAAGTTCACTTTTGCCGAGTTCTCCGAGCGGCTGGATGGGGTCGACCTTTTCCCGGCGGGGGAGCCGGAGCGGGAAGAGGTCTCTCGCGACTACCGGCGTTGGGCATTTGAGTCGGCGGCGTTGGACTTGGCGCTGCGGCAGGCAGGCACCAATCTCGCCGCGGTGTTGGGGCGGAAGCCGCGGCCGGTGAATTTCGTCAACTCGATGCGGCTGGCTGGCTGGGAAGAGGGGGCTCGCTCCTCGATCGAGCCCCTGCGGGCGCGGCTTGCCGCCTATCCGATGCTGCGTTTCAAGCTCGACGCGACCAACGACTGGGACGACGAGCTGATCGCGGCGCTGGTCGAGACCGGCGCCGTCGACTCGATCGACCTCAAGGGCTTCTACAAAGGGACGCCGGTCGACGTCGAGACCGACCCAGAGCTTTACCGGAGGCTGATCGAAGCCTTCCCGGACGCCTGGCTCGAGGACCCGGACGTGACTGACGAGACGCGGCCGGTGCTGGAGCCGGTCGCCGAGCGGGTCACCTGGGACGCGCCGATCCACTCGATTGCCGACATCGAGGCGATGCCGTGGTCGCCGCCGAGGACGGTCAACGTCAAGCCCTCGCGCTTCGGCCCGATCCGCAACCTCTTCGCCGCCTACGACTACTGCGAGGAGCGCGGGATCGGCGCCTACGGCGGCGGCCAGACCGAGCTCGGCCAGGGCCGCGGGCAGATCCAGTACCTCGCCTCGATCTTCCACCCCGACACGCCCAACGACGTCGCCCCCGGCGGCTACAACGACCCCGAGCAGGCGACGAAGCCGGGCCTGCCGACGAGCCCCCTGGAGCCGGCGATCGCGGAGACCGGCTTCCGCTGGAAGCTTTAGGGCGACCGAAAGCTCACTTCGGCCAGCCGAATTCGGACTTTCAGTTACGTTGGAGCGCGCCCGCCCCTCCGCGACAAGGAGCAGAGATGCCCGACAAGTCTTTCGCCGACGCGCTCAACGAGCAGATCTCGAATGAGTTCGCCGCCTCCCAGCAGTACGTAGCCGCTGCCGTCTACTACGACGCCGAAACCCTGCCCCGCCTTGCCGCCTTCTTTTACCGCCAGGCGCTGGAGGAGCGCGAGCACGCGATGATGATGATCCGGTACCTGCTCGACGTGGGCGAGCCGATCCACATCCCAGATGTCAAGTCGCAGCAGACGACCTTCGCCGACGGGAGCGCTCCGGTACGGATGGCCTTGCAGCAGGAGCAGCGGGTCAGCGATGAGATCTTCGGCCTCTTCGAGCTTGCCCGCGAGCTCAAGGACTATCGGGCCGAGCAGTTCCTGCAGTGGTTCGTCAAGGAGCAGGTGGAGGAGGTCTCGCTGATGGGCGATCTCCTCAACGTCGTCGAGCGCTCCCGCGACAACCTCCTCCTCGCCGAGGACTACATCGCCCGCGAGAAACTCGGCGAAGAGAGCGGCGACCCGACCGCGCCACCGGCAGCCGGGGAGTAGGCGCTCCACAGCACCTGAGGGCGGACCCTCAGGTGCTGTGGGCGATGACATTCCCGGCGAGCATCACCACCAGGACGATCAACGCCCAGTAGAGGCGATCCATCCGGACATCCAATCGGTTCAGCCGCTCGTTGACTTCGGCAACGCTCTCCTTGGTGGCAACCCGCTCGAAGCGCTCGTCGACCTTGTCGAAGCGTTTGTCGACCTGTTCGAAGCGCTTGTCCACGTCGGCGAAGCGCTTGTCGACCTCGGCGAAGCCCTCTTTCATCCGCCCGTTCAGTTCGTCGAGCCTGTCGTCATTCCATTCGGTCATCGGCCTCTCCATCTCCAGTGCCTCCATGATGACAGAACCATAGACAAAAAGTTGCGACGTGATGCGCGCAAAAAGTAAATCTTCAGCGCCAACACTGATGTGGATGTGTGACTAGCCGAGCCAGCCGGCGCGTTTGCGCATCGTTCTGATGCGGCGAAACTCGGCGATGTCCTCGCGCAGGGCGGCCGGAGCGGGGGCGGGAAGGAAGCGGGCGGGGAGCGGGGACTCGGTCACCTCGCCTTCGCGGGAGCTGACGCGGTAGGCGCGGGCGCCGCGGCGGGCGGTGAGGGCGGATGGGGTCCCCTCTCCCTCCCAGAGCAGGCCGGCGTAGTCGTCGAGGCCGTAGCCGCTCGGCATCCCGCCGGCGACGGCCTCCAGGTAGGCGGCGCGGCGCTCGGGTTCGTTGTTGTAGTGGACGCAGAGGCTGCCGGAGAGCATGGCCAGCCCCGCCGCGGCCCGGGGCTTGCCCGAGGACTTGGTGATCCCGGCCTCGAACCAGCACATCGCGCCGGCGCTCTGGCCGGCGAGGACGATCCCCTGGCGCCAGGCGAGGCTAAGGATCGAGGCGATGTCGTGGGCCTCCCAGACCGCCAGCAGGTTGACCAGGCTGCCGCCGCCGACGTAAATCAGGTCTTGGGAGAGGAGGTGGTCGCGCAACGCCATCGGCCGCCGCCCGAGCCGGAAGAGGGAGACGTCGGAGGGCTCGCAGGAGCGCTCGCCGAAGGCCGAATAGAAGCTGGCGATCTGCTCGGAGGTGTCGCCGCTGGCGGTCGGCAGGATGCAGATCCGCGGCCGCTCGCCGCCGCGCTCGCTGGCCAGCCGCAGCAGCAGCTCGCAGACCGCGCGGTCTGGAGGGCGGGCGCTGAACTCGTGGCCGCCGAGGGTGAGGATGCGCCGCACCGGCGTCGCCGCGGCAGGCAAGCGGCCGTTGCCGCTCATCCGGCGGCGGAGGCAGCGGGGGAGGTCGAGAGCGCCTCCGGCACGGGGCCGGTGGGGAACGCTCCCGCCTCGCCAAGGTAGGTGGTCGCGATCTGCATCTCGACCACCCGGCGCTCCGCCATGTCGAGCCGGTAGCCCCGCGCCTCGGGCCGCGAGGCGACAACGCGGCTCAGCTCCTCGCCGACGAAATGGAGCGCTGCTCCGTCCTCGGCCGCGTAGCCGCCGCCCATTCCTTCCCGCAGAAAGCGAATGTAGGCGTCTTGCCGCCTGCCGCCCCGCTCGTAGTGGACGCAATTGCTGAACGGCAACAGGCCCAACCCACGCACGCGTTTCGCCTCGCCGTGGAAGTTGCTGATCGCCTCGGCGAACCAGCAGAGCGAGCCGGCGGAGAGACCGCAGAGGATCACCCCGGATTCCCACGCCTCGCGCAGGATCGAGTCGATCCCGTGGGCGCGCCAGACCCCGAGCAGGCTGACGACGCTGCCGCCGCCGACGTAAATCAAATCCTGGGAGAGGAGATGCCGGCGCAGGTCGGCAGGCCCCTGCTCGCGACGGAAAAGCGAGATGTGGCTCGGTTCGCAGCGGTGGGCGGAGAAGGCACGGTAGAAGCGGACGATGTAGTGGTCGGCATCGCCGCTGGCCGAGGGCAGGAAGCAGACCCGCGGCCGCTCCGCCATGGTCAGGCCGAGCACGTAGTCGTCGAGCAAGGGGTTGCCCGATTCCATTGAGAAGCCGCCACCGCCGAAGGCGACGATCTGCCGAGGGGTCGTCTCCATGACGAAATGTTCGTCGCGACGGCCGCCGCCGTCCTTGTACAGCGGTCCGAACTTCAGGTCGCGACGCTCGCCCCGGCGTACAGCAGGCGCAGCTTCGCGCGCGCTCGGTGCAGGCGCACCTTGACCGTGCCCTCGGGAACCCCAAGCCGGAGAGCGATCGCGGCCTGAGTCAGGTCCTCCTCGTAGCGCATCTCCAGCAGCCGGCGGTCGCGCTCGCTCAAGGCCTCCATCGCCGCGTGGAGATCGGCCAGCTCGACCGCCGCCAGCACCCTCGCGTCTTCCTCTCCCTCGCTGAACTCGAGCGTCGATGTCGGGTCCGGCCGCACCCGTGCGTGCTGGCGAAACGCCTCGTTGCGGACGATCGCCGCCAGCCACTGGTTGCGGCGATCGGCATCGCGCAAAGTCGAGCGCCGACGCCAGGCGCGGAGCAAGGCATCCTGAGCTATGTCTTCAGCTTCGCTCGGATTGCTCGCATAGCGATAGGCCAACCGAAGACAGACCCTGTGCGCCTCACCCCACTCCCAGCCGTCGTCGTTCCCGCGACGATGCTCTTCCGGAGTGTTGATTAAACGAACCTACACCGAACTAGTGCTCTCAACCGCTGGAATTTGTCCCGAACTTGGGAGTACGCCACCGTGCGTAGTGGCTGCGATTGGGTCAGCTTGGGCTCAGGCGGGCGAAGAAACCGAAGGCGGGGCCGGACGACTCGGTTAGCTCGAGGCCGGCCTCGGCTCCGAGGTGCTTGAGGCTGCTGCGGCTCGTGAAGTGGGGGTCGCCGAATAGCTCGCCTACCACGAGGCGACCGGTTGGCCTGAGGACGCGATGGATCTCCTGGAGGGCAGCTGCTCGATCTGGGATCTCGCCAAGAACAGCGGTGAGGATGACCCCATCGATCGAGGCGTCCTCATAAGGCAGCCGAGTCGCGTCGCCCTGGGTCGGGATGAGGTTGGTGAGGGCGCGCTCGCTTGCGGCTCGCATCGTGTGGTCGAGGAACTTCTGTTGCAGGTCGAAGAGCTCCAGGGTGCCATCGGGCGCGACCCATTCGGCCAGCTCGCAGCTGTAGTAGCCGGTGCCTACGCCCAGCTCCAGGAGGCGCTCGCCGGGTTGGGGGCGCAGGACTTCCCGCAGGCGATCGCGGGTGATGAAGGGGTGCGGAGCTTCTACCCAGAAGCGCTGGCCGTAGGGGCAGGCCGAAGGGTTCTTGCGCCACCAGAGGGCAGCGGCCAGGGTCACAGCGGTGGCCGCGCCGAGCAGGTGTCGCGATCGCATCGTCCGCCTAGGCGCCGAGGCCGAAGCCGACCCGGTGCTCGCCCGAATCGACTCGAAGGAACTGGACCTTGCCCAGATACAGGGCGATCGTCCCGTCTTCGGTCGGCAGGTCGTACCAGCCGCCCTGGTCGAGCTGCGCCCGCAGATCCTGCACATCCCCCTCGGCGAGACGGAGGGAGATCACCTGCCCGCCCTCGAAGCCGATCTCGACTCGCTGCGCATCTACCATCAGTGACCCCCCGCGGGTTCGACGATCTCGGTCAGGACCCCGCCGGTCGAGCGGGGGTGGAGGAAAGCGACGCGGCTGTCGCGGATGCCGACCCGCGGCTCGGAGTCGATCAGCGCCAGCCCGGCGGCGGCGATGCTCTCCAGGGTCGCGTCGATGTCGTCGACCGCGTAGGCGACGTGGTGCAGGCCGGCGCCGTTCTTGGCCAGGTATTTGCCGACGGGCGTGTCGGGGCCGAGCGGCGCCAGCAGCTCGACGTGGCCCTCGCCGACATCCAGCAGAACTGCCTCGACCCCCTGCTCCTCCACCGTCTCGCGGTGGGCGAGCTCCATCTCGAAGCTGTCCTGGTAGAGGGCGATCGCGGCGTCGATGTCCTCGACGGCGACTCCGATGTGGTCGATGCGGCCGAACACGGGGGCGGAGTCTATGCGGCCTCGGCCCGGAGGATCTCCTCCAAGGCCGCGACCGCGACGTCGAGCTGCTCGGGCGTCGGCTCCTTCGTCGCCCAGTGGCGCTGGATCTCGCGGCCGGGAGTGTGGAAGGCCTCGGCCAGCGGGTCGCCGTGATGGCGGTCGCTCCAGGCGAAAGCCTCGACCGCGATCGAGGCGCCGCCGAGGGCGACGCCGGCGCGAACGGCGGGGCTCGGTTTCTCGACCAGTCGCTCAAGCAGCACCGTGCCGCCGGCCGAGAGCAGCATCATCGGGACGATCAGGTTGGAGCCACAACGGTCGTGCTCTTTCGGCACCGAGGCAACGTCCTCGACCTTGCCGCGCTCGTAGGCGGCGATCGTCTTGTGCTCGGCGCCGTGGTAGGCGGCGAGATCGCGATCGGCCAGCGCTACCAGCGCCGGCACCGCCCCGATCGCCTGCACGATCCCCTCGCGGACCGCCGTCGCCGGCGCCCGTTTGCGCAACAGCGAGGTGGCGAGGATCGTCGCCGTGGCCGCGGCGAGCACGCGGCGATCCTCGAACGGCATCCGCGCCGAGGGCAGGCGCCGGCGCGCCAGCGGCAGCACCATCAGAGCCTCCGCCAGTTTCACCGGGCCGCGCAGGCCGGGTAGCTTCGCGACCAGCGCCGGGGCCAGCTCCGGCTTGCGCTCGGAGGCGACTTCGATGCTGCCGTCGCGCTTGCGAACCGCCGCCGCCCAGTGGGTCGGTCCGTGAATCAGCAGCCCGTTGCGAAGGGCCATGCCGCCGAGGCGGAGCCGCTCAGATTGGTTCTCAGGCACCGGTCCAAGATAGGCGATCGGTCGCGCTGGCAAAACGAGAGGGCGTCGAGCCCAGTCAACTCGACGCCCTCGCTCCCCCCTGTTGTGCAACAGACCGGGCCGGAGGCCCCCAGTCCTGGCCTCCGGTCCGGGTGTCGGCTCTCCCTGGCTTTAGCTTGGGATGCCGACCTATAAACACCACACCCGTACTGGAAGTTGCGCCGTCGTTTTACGGCGTGTCTAATTTCTGCCTAAGTTCTGACAGCCGCCTGCCGAGCTCTGCCTCGAGGCCGCGGTCGGTCGGCTCGTAGAAGCGGCGACCGCGCAGCTCGTCGGGCAGCAGCGGCTGGTCACTCACGCCCCCCGGCTCATCGTGCGGGTAGCGGTAACCCTCGCCGCGACCGAGCGTGGCGGCACCCGGATAGTGGGCGTCGCGCAGGTGGTCGGGAGGGGTCTTGGCGCCGTGGGCGCGCACCTCGGCGCGGGCGGCGGCAAGACCCTTGTGGGAGGCATTGGACTTCGGAGCCAGCGCCAGGTAGACGGTGGCCTGGGCGAGGTTGAGCGCGCACTCCGGCAGGCCCACCCGGTCGACCGCACGCGCCGCCGCGTCGGCGACGAGCAGCGCCTGCGGATCGGCGTTGCCGATGTCCTCGGAGGCGAAGATGACCATCCGGCGGGCGATGAAGCGCGGGTCCTCCCCGCCCTCCAGCATCACCGCCAAGTAGTAGAGGGAGGCGTCGACGTCGGAGCCGCGGGTCGCCTTGATCCAGGCGGAGATGAAGTCGTAGTGGCGGTCGCCCGCCCGGTCGTAGTCGATCGCCTTGCGCTGCAGCGCGTCTTCGACTGCGGCGACATCGACGGCAGCCGATTTTGGCCCCACCCCGCTGTGGTCAAGATCGGCTACGCGCTCGGCGGCTCGCTCCAGCGCACCGAGCGCAACACGCGCGTCGCCGCCGCTGCGCTGGGCCAACATTTCCAGCGCCTCAGGCGTCACCTCCGGCGGGGCGGCGATCCCCCGCTCGGGATCGGCCAGCGCCCGCCGCAGCAGCTCTTCCACCTGCACCGGCTCCAGCGGTCGCAGCTCGTAGACCTGCGCCCGCGAGAGCAACGCCGAGTTGACCTCGAAGTAGGGGTTCTCGGTGGTCGCCCCGATCAAAGTCAGCGTCCCGTCCTCGACCGCCGGCAGCAGCGCGTCCTGTTGGGCCTTGTTGAAGCGATGGATCTCGTCGAGGAAGAGGATCGTCGGCCGCCCGTTCGCCCGCCGCCGCTCCCGCGCCCGCTCGATCACCCCCCGGATCTCGGCTTTGCCGGCATTCACAGCCGACTCCTCCTCGAACGCCCCCTGAGCCCCCGAAGCCGCGATCCGCGCCAGCGTCGTCTTCCCCGCCCCCGGCGGCCCATAGAGGATCGCGCTGTGAGGCCTCCCACTCTCGATCGCCGTCCGCAACGCCGACCCCGGCCCCAGCACATGCTCCTGCCCGATCACCTCGTCAAGCGAGCGCGGCCGCATCCGGACGGCCAAAGGTGCGTCAGCTGCAATCCCCCAAGCCGGCCTTTGCGGCTCCGAACCCCCGCCGTCACCCGTATCGAACAGCTGATCGACCACTCCGACGGAGTATGAGGGAGTCAGGGGAGGGTCTCCCAGACACTCCCCGCTTTTGTCTGGGAGACCCTCCCCTGACTCCCTCCAACCGCCGTACAATCGGCAAATGGCGACCACCGAGCAGAAACCAGCAGCCCTGTCCACCTCGACCCTCGAGTCGTTCAACCCCGCCACCGGCGACCTCGTCGGCTCGGTACCGACGATCGTGCCCGAGGAAGTGCAGGGGATCGTCGACGAAGTCGCGCGGGTCCAGCCGGCCTGGGCGGAGCTGCCGGCGAAGACGCGGGCCGGGTACATGCGCCGTGCCGCCGACGCGCTGCTCGACGACATCGACGAGATCGCCGAGCTGCTGACCAAGGAGCAGGGCAAGCCGCGGGCCGAGAGCTACACGATGGAGCTGCTGCCCACCGTCGACGCGCTGCACTGGTGCGCGAAGCAGGGGCCGAAGATCCTCGCTGACGAGAAGGTGCCGATGACCCAGGCCTTCACGCTCTCCAAGAAAGGCCGCTTCAGCTACGAGCCGATCGGCGTCGTCGGGGTGATCGCGCCCTGGAACTACCCTTGGTCAATCCCCTTCGGCGAGGTCGCGATCGCGCTGATGGCGGGCAACGGAGTCGTCCTCAAGCCGGCCAGCCTCACCCCGCTGTTGGGCGAGCGGATCGCCCGCGTCTTCGAGAAGGGCGGGCTGCCCGAGGGCCTGGTCCGGGTCGTCCACGGCGGCGGCCGGATCGGCGACGCGCTCAGCCGCTCCTCCGTCGGCAAGGTCTTCTTCACGGGCTCGGTTGACGTCGGCCGCAAGGTCGGCGAGGTCTGTGCTGGCGAGCTCAAGGGCTCGGTGCTCGAGCTCGGCGGCAAGGACCCGATGATCGTCTGCTCGGACGCCGACCTCGACAACGCGATCTCCGGCGCGGTCTGGGGCGGCTTCGCCAATGCCGGCCAGACCTGCTCGGGGATCGAGCGCGTCTATGTGATGCGCGACGTCGCCGACCGCTTCACCGAGGGCGTCGTCCGCGAGGCGGAGAAGCTCTCCCTCGGCAACCCACTCGAGTGGGACACCGAGATCGGCCCGATGACCTCAGAGGACCAGTACGGGATCGTCGTCGACCTGATCGAGGACGCTGTCGCAGCCGGCGCGACCAAGCGCTGCGGCGGCCCGGTCGACCCGCCCGGCCTCGCCGCCGGTCGCTACATCGCCCCCACCGTCCTCACCGGCGTCACCCACGAGATGCGGATCATGCGCGAGGAGATCTTCGGCCCGGTGCTACCGATCGTCGTCGTCGCGTCCGAGCAGGAGGCGATCGACCTCGCCAACGACTCCGAGTTCGGCCTCGGCGCCTCGGTCTGGACCAAGGACCGCCAGCGCGGCGCCCGCATCGCCCGCCGGATCGAGTCGGGGATGGTCTGGGTCAACGACCACTCCTTCAGCCACGGCGCCTGCCAGTGCGCCTGGGGCGGGGTCAAGGACTCCGGCCTCGGCCGCTCGCACTCCAAATTCGGCTTCTACGAGTGCGTCAACATCAAGATGAACGCCTGGGAGCCGGGGCTCACCCGCGACTTCTGGTGGCACCCGTACGACCGGACCCTCGGCGACGCCGTCCGCGCCTCGGCCCGGATCCTCTACGGCAAGGGCGAGGTCCGCGCCAAAGCGCTGCGCGAGGGCGCGGGCCCGCTGCTGAAGATCGGGCGGCGGACGATGCAGAAGCGGCGCTGAGGGCGCCGCTTCTGCGCTCGCGGTTTCAGCCGCCGGCGATTTCGACCGTCTTCGAGACGGCGCCGAGGCACTTGTAGATCGTCCCTGCGGTTCCCTGCGTCTCGGGCTTCACTTCGGCAAAGACCTTGGCTGGGATCTCGAGGTTTTCGTTCAGCTCTTCGAGATCGGCCTTCCAGTTGCCGTTGGGCTTCGTTTCGACCCGGCTGAGGACGCCGTTGCCCTTCTGCTTGAGGACCACGATCCGCTCCTCGACGCAGTTCGGGTTGGCGGCTTTGACCTTGCCCTGGTAGCCGGTGGCGCCGATCGTGATCGTCGACTTGATCTTCACAGTCTGCCCCGGAACGTCGGCGGAGACGGTTGACGCCGTCAAGGCGAGTAGGGCAGCGAACGCCGCGAAGAGGGCGAGGTGACTGGTTCTTTTCATCGATTCTCCTTGTCGGGGGCGCACGGCGCCCCGGCGAAATTGCCGCGGCAGCCTACGCGATGGACCCGCGGTTGAAGGCGAACGCTTCAGAATCACCATCGATGCCGCCCTCCCAGGAGAAGGCCGCGCCCGCGATCGCCGTCGCGGGGCTGCGGCGCGACTACGGCGACCGGCCGGCGCTCGACGGCGTCGGCTTCGAGCTGGCCGCGGGCGAGTCGCTGGTCGTGCTCGGTCCCAACGGCGCCGGCAAGACGACGCTGCTGCGGGTCTTGGCGACGCTGCTGCGGCCGAGCGGCGGCGAGGTGCGGGTGCTCGGGTGCTCGCTCCCCGACGAGGCCTGGAAGCTGCGCGGACGGATCGGTTACCTCGGCCACGAGCCGCTGCTCTACCGCGATCTCTCCGGGCGCGAGAACCTGCGCTTCCAGGCGCGCCTGCACGGAATCGAGCGGGCCGCCGCCGAGGCGCGAATCGAGGAGCTGCTTCGCGCAGTGGGGATGGATCGGCGCGCCGATCAGCGAGCCGCAGAGCTCTCGGCCGGAATGCGCCAGCGCCTCTCGATCTGCCGCTGCGTACTGCACGAGCCGGAGCTGCTGCTGCTCGACGAGCCCGACTCCAACCTCGACGTCGAGGGACGCGAGCTGGCGCGCGAGTTGATCGGCCCCGGCTCCGGCACTCGCGTCGTCGTCACCCACGACCCCGAGCGGCACCTGCCGGAAGCCGACCAGGTGCTGCGCCTCGGGATCGGCGAGGCGGCGGTGGTCTCGTGACCCCCTCCCGCACCGCCTTCGCCGCGATCCTCGCCAAGGACCTGCGCTCGGAGCTGCGCACCCTGCAGTCGCTGCCGGCGATGGCGCTCTTTTCCGTCACTACCTTCGTCATCTTCCGCTTCGGCCTCGACCGCACCAGCCTCTCCGGCAGCCTCGCCGCCGGGGTGCTCTGGGCGACGCTGCTCTTCGCCGCCGTCCTCGGGATCAACCGTCTCTTCGTCGCCGAGCGCGAGGAGGGCGGCTTCGACGCGATCCGCCTGGCCCCGATCGACCGCAGCGTCCTCTTCGGCGCCAAGGTCGTAGCGCTGTTGATCTACCTGGCGGCACTGGAGCTGGTCGCGGTGCCGATCTTCGCGGTCTTCTTCCTCGATGGCGCCGGCGGCCTCGGCCCGCTGATCGTCGTCCTCCTGCTTACCGACCTCGGCCTCGCCGCCACCGGCACCCTGATCTCCTCGATGGCGGTCAACTCGCGCGCCCGCGACCTGCTG
The DNA here is from genome assembly GCA_963702075.1 of uncultured Actinomycetes bacterium. GTDB lineage: Bacteria > Actinomycetota > Thermoleophilia > Solirubrobacterales > 70-9 > VAYN01. Next base: position 238,747 of record OY969703.1, read on the forward strand.
GTGCCGCTGGTCCTGCTGCCGCTGGTGGTGCCGCTGATGATCGCCGCCACCGGCGCCACCGAGCCGCTTCTCACCCTGGGCGGCCCCTCCTACCACCGCTTCGGAACCTGGCTGATGGTGCTCGGCCTATACGATTTGATCTTCAGCCTGGTCGGATACGCCGTCTTCGACTTCCTGCTCGAGGACTGACCGGGAACCACCCGTCGCCCCTCTTCTCTTGAGCATGTACGGCAAAGGACTGAAGCCCCTCTCGATCGCCACCGTGGCGATGCTCGCCGTGGCGCTTTCGCTGGTCTTCTTCTACGCGCCACTGGACGCAGACCAGGGCTTCATCCAGAAGATCTTCTACATCCACGTGCCGCTGGCGATGACGGCGCTGGTCGGCTTCATCGTCGGCGGGGTCTTCGCGATCGCCCACCTGCGCACGAACAACCGCAAGTGGGACGCCTACTCCTACGTCGCGATCCACATCTCGGTGATCTTCGGTGTCGCCGTGCTGATCACCGGCGCGATCTGGGCGAAGGCCTCCTGGGGGCACTGGTGGGTCTGGAACGAGCCGACCCTGGTCAGCTTTCTGATCGTCTTCCTGATGTACGCGACCTACTACCCCTTCCGCTACGCGATCGAGGACCGCGACCGCCAGGCCCGCTACGCCTCGGTCTTCGCGATCACGGCGGGGGCCTTCGTGCCGCTCAACTTCATGGCGGTACGGATGGCGCAGAGCCTCGTCCACCCGCGCGTCTTCGCGACCAGCAACGGCGGGCTGCCCGGGGAAATGCTCCTCACCTTCCTCTGCTGCCTGGCGGCGGTCGCCCTGCTCTGGGTGACGCTGGTCAAATTCGAGCTGACCGCGAAGAGCGCCTCCGGTCAGGTCAAGCGCCTGCGGCGGGCGCTCGACGCCCCAGCCCCGAGCGGCTCCTCGCGGATCGCCCCGGAGGTGAGCTGATGCTGCCGCTCGGGGCCCCAGCGCTGCCGCTCGACGAGGCCGGCAAGTACGTCGCTGGCGCCTACATCGTCTTCATGGTCCTGCTGGTCGTCTATGTGGCGATCATGGCGGCGAAACTGCAGCGGATCGAGAAGGAACTGAGAGACGTGGCCGCGATTGCCGAGGAGCGCAAGGCGGAGAAGGAGGAGGTGCGCGCCTGATGGCCGAGCTGTTGGCTCTGGGCGTCTCCCACAAGACGGCGCCGCTCGACCTGCGCGAGCGGCTCTCGCTGACCGAGGGCCGGGCGGTGAGCGCGCTGGCCGAGCTGACTTCGGCGCCGGGCATCCACGAGGCGGCGGCGATTTCAACCTGTAACCGGACGGAGCTCTACCTGATCGTCTCCGACCCGGTCGAGGCCGAGTCGACCGCGCTCGGCGTCCTCACCCGCCAGGCCGAGATCCGGCCGACCGAGCTGCTCGGCCACCTCTACTCGCTGCGCGCGACCGAGGCCGCCCGCCACCTGCTGCAGGTGACCGCCGGGCTCGACTCGATGATCCTCGGCGAGGCCGAGATCCAGGGCCAGGTCAAACGCGCCTACGAGTTGGCCCTGGTCGAGGGCGCGACCGGGCCGATCCTCAATCGCCTCTTCCGCGGCGCCCTCTCGGCCGGCGGCCGCGCCCGCGAGGAGACCGGAATCAGCCAGAAGGGCGTCTCGATCCCCTCCGTCGCGGTCGAGCTGGCGCGGCGGGCGCTCGGCGACCTCTCCCACAAGCGCGTCCTCGTCGTCGGCGCCGGCGAGACCGCCGAGCTGGTCGCCAAGGCGCTGGTCGCCCGCGGCGTCACCACCGTCTTCGTCGCCAACCGCCACTACGACCGTGCGATCGGCCTCGCCCAGCGCTTCGACGGCACCGCGGTCCGCTTCGAAGAGCTGCCCGAACAGCTGACAAGCGCGGACATCGTCGTCTCGGCCACCAACTCGCCACACCACATCGTCGAGCGCGAAGGTCTCGAGCAGGTGATGGCGGCGCGACCGGAGCAGCCGCTGCTGGCGATCGACCTGGCGGTGCCGCGCGACGTCGAGCCCGCCTGCCGCGAGGTGGCCGGCGTCAGCGTCCACGACATCGACGACGTGCAGAAGATCGTCGAACGCAACCAAGGCGGTCGCGAGGCGGAGACGGCCAGGGCCGAGAGGATCGTCGAGGCCGAGCTCGACCGCTATGAGCGCTGGCTAGCCTCGCTGGAGGTGGTGCCGACGATCAGCGCCTTGCGCGGCAGCGGCGACGAGATCGTGCGCCGCGTTCTCGCCGAGAACGAAGGACGTTGGGAGAGCCTCAGCGAGGCCGACCGCGAGCGGCTGGAGACGATGGCGAAGGCGATCGCCTCGCGACTGCTGCACGAGCCGACCCTGCGGATCCGCCGCTCCGCCGGCTCCGACGACGCTTACTTCTACGTCAGCGCCTTGCGCGAGCTCTTCGGTCTCGACGTCGAGACCGAGCCCGAGGGCGAGGCGCGCCAGAACGTCACCGAGCTCCGCCGCAAAGACCAGAAGGGCTGAAGTGCGGATCGCTACGCGCGGCAGCGCATTGGCGTTGACGCAGGCACGCTGGGTGGCGGATCGGCTTGGCGGCGCGGAGCTGGTCGAGGCGGGCTCGGACGGGGAGCCCGGAGACAAGTCCCGCTTCGTCCGCGGGGTCGAGCGGGCGCTGCTGGCGGGGGAGGCCGAGGTCGGCGTCCACTCGGCCAAGGACCTGCCCGCCGAGATGCCGGAGGGCCTTGAAATCGCCGGCGTCCCCGAGCGCGAGGATCCAGTCGACGTCTGGATCGGCGTCGGCAGCTCGCTCGACGAGGTGCCGGAGGGGGCGCGGGTCGGCACCGCGAGTCTGCGGCGCCGCGCGCAGCTGCTGGCGGCGCGGTCGGACCTGCGAGTCGAGGAGCTGCACGGCAACGTCAACACCCGCCTGCGCAAGCTGGCCGAGGGCGACCTGGACGGGATCATCCTCGCCGCCGCCGGCCTGCGACGGCTCGGCCGCGAGGAAGAGATCGGCTTCGCGCTGCCGGTCGAGCAGATGTGCCCGGCGGCCGGCCAGGGCGCGCTGGCGCTGCAGGTTCGTTCCGACGATGGCGACGCCGGGGACGCTGCCGCCTCTGTCAACGACCTGAAGGCGATGCGGGAGCTGACCGCCGAGCGGACGGTGGTGGCGCTGCTGCAGGCGACCTGCAACACCCCCCTGGGCGTGTACGCGAAAGTCGAGGGCGAGGCCCTGGCAATCGAAACCTTCGTCGGCCTCCCCGACGGCAGCGAGTGGATCCGCGACCGCCTCGAGGCAAGCGCCGCAGAGCCCTCCCTCGCCGGCGCCGAACTCACCCAGCGCCTGCTCAGCGCCGGCGCCCGCGAGCTCCTCGACCGAGCGGAGGCGATGTGAGCTCGCAGGTGGGGCGCGTCTACCTGGTCGGTGCCGGTCCTGGGGACCCCGGACTGATGAGCGTGCGCTCGCTGGAGCTGATCGCGGTCGCCGACGCGATCTTCTACGACCGGCTGATCCCGCCCGGCGCGCTCGCCGGTGCGCGGGCTGACGCCGAGGTCATCTACGTCGGCAAGCAACCGGGGGTGCCCTCGGTGCCGCAGGAGGAGATCGGCGCGCGGCTGATCGCGGCCGCGCACGAGGGCAAGAGCGTCGTCCGCCTCAAGGGCGGCGACCCCTTCGTCTTCGGCCGCGGCGGCGAGGAGGGGGAAGCGCTGCGCGAGGCAGGCGTCGAGTTCGAGGTCGTCCCCGGCATCACCGCCGGCGTCGCCGCCACCGCCTACGCCGGCATCCCCGTCACCCACCGCGACGACGCCTCGGCGGTCGCCTTCGTCACCGGCCACGAGGACCCGGAGAAGGACGAGAGCGCCCTCGACTGGGAGGCGCTGGCGCGCTTCCCCGGCACGCTCGTCTTCTACATGGGCGTGAAACGGCTCGCCGAGAACGCGACAGCGCTGATCGCAGCGGGACGCGATCCGGAAGAGCCCGCCGCGGCGATCGAACGCGGGACGATGCCGGGACAGCGGACCGTCGAGGCAACCCTGGCGACGATCGCCGAGGCGGTGGAGCGCGAGGCGGTGAAGGCGCCGGCGCTGATCGTCGTCGGCCAGGTGGCGCGCCGGCGTGAGCAGCTCGGCTGGCTCGAGCGCCGGCCCCTGCACGGCCGCCGGGTCGTCGTCACCCGCGCGCGCGCCCAGGCCAGCGGCCTCGCCCGCACGCTGCGCGAGCTGGGAGCCGACGTGGTCGAGCTGCCGGCGATCCGGATCGAGCCGCGAATCGACAGCGATGAGGTAAAGGGTGTCGCCGGCGGCGTGGGCGCCTATGACCTCGTCTGCCTAACCAGCCCCAACGGCGTTCGCCTGCTCTTCGAGGCGATGGAAGCCGCCGGCATCGATGCGCGGGCGCTGGCCGGCGTCACCGTAGCTGCGATCGGGCCGGGGACGGCGCGGGCGCTGGCGGAGCGCGGCGTGCTCGCCGATGTGGTCCCGGAACGCTTCGTCGCCGAGGGGCTGATCGAGGCCCTGGAGGACGAGGAGGTGGCCGGCATCCGGGCGCTCGTCGCCCGCGCCGCCGAGGCCCGGGACGTCCTCCCCGACGCCCTGCGCGAGCGCGGCGCCGAAGTCGACGTCATCTCCCTCTACGAGACCGTCCGCGAGACCCCGGAAGAGGCCGAGATCGAGCGCGCCCAGGGCGCCGACTACGTCACCTTCACCTCATCCTCGACCGTGACCAACCTCCTCGAGGCCCTAGGTGACCGCTTCCCGAAAGACGCCCGCCTCATCTCGATCGGCCCTGTCACCAGCGAGACCGCGCGCGCCGCCGGCCTAGAGGTCGCAGTCGAAGCCGAGCGCCACGACATCGACGGCCTCCTAGACGCCCTCCTCGCCGACGCCGCCGGATGAGCTTCGGCCACCCGCACCACCACTTCTCCCGCACCGATTCGACCAACACCCGCGCCCGCGAGCTAGCCGCCGCCGGCGCCCCCCACGGCACCGTAGTCACCGCCTCCGAGCAGACCGCCGGCCGCGGCCGCCAAGGCCGCACCTGGACCGCCCCACCCAACAAAGCCCTCCTCTACTCCGCCATCGTCCGCCCCCTAGAGGAGCACCACACGATGCTCCCGTTAGCTGTCCCCCTAGCCGTCTGCGAGGCAGCTGAAGAGCTCAATCCCGAGCTGACCTGCAAGGTCAAGTGGCCCAACGACATCCACGTAGAACGCCGCAAGCTCGCGGGAGTCCTAATCGAGGCCCGCCCCCAGGACAGCTGGGCAGTAATCGGCATCGGCTTGAACCTCTGCATCGCCCAAGACGAGTTTCCGCCAGAACTCCAGCCCACGGCGATCTCGCTTTTCAACCCCGGTCACAAGGGCCGGGGGAGGGGGTCCGCCGGACCCTCCCCTCTGTTGTCCGCCGGACCCCCTCCCCCGGCCCCCTCAGCGGCCACGGAAGTCCTCAGCCAACACCTGAAGAACTGGGTCCAAGCAAAACCGCATGAGGTGCTTGCCGCCTGGCGCCAACGCGACGCGCTGCTGGGCCGCGAAGTCGAGTGGGACGGCGGCTCAGGCGTCGCCGACGGCGTCGACGACCGGGGCTACCTCGTCGTCGTCACCCCCAGCGGCGATCGAATCACCGTTGGCGCCGGCGAGGTCCACCTCACCCGCTTCTGAGCCTTTCGGTTTACGCCGCCGCCGCTGCCGTTTCTGTTTCTCCTTGGCCGCAGCCTCGGGCGCGCCGCCGTTCTCGCCGCCGCCGTTCTCACCCTGGGACGCGCCGCCGCTTCGTTTGCGCTTGCGCCGCCGCTTGCCGCCTTTCGGGAAGTTCTTCAACAGCTCCCGCGCCACCGCCGACGGTTTCCGCGCCATCCGCATCCGCGCCCCGCGCAGCACCTCCTCGCCCTCCGGGGTGTGCGAGACCGCGGCCGCCAGCAGCGCCACCGCGAGGCGGCGGTCCTGTTTGCGCGCCGCGTGGACGAGCCGGCGCGCATTGCGCCCATGCGCCCGCCCGGAAGAGTTGACCAGCAGCCCCAGCAGGCGCTTGGTCTCCGGCCAGCGCTGCACCGCGTACTCCTCGTGCAGTTCGCGGGTGTAGGAAGCGAGGCGCCAGACCCAGGCCTGTGCCTGGTCGCGGCGGCCGATCCGCTTGTCGATCAGCGCCTGCAGCAGCGTCTTCGTCCCCGCCCGTTTGTCCTCGCGGCTCCAGGTGCCGACGATGTCGATCGCGTCGTCGAAGGCGTCGGCGTCGCCGAGGTCGGCGATCTCGCCCAGCGCTTTCAGCCGCAGTTGCGCGTTGCGGTTGCGCTGCACGCAGGTGAGCAGGAAACGGCGGCGCAGTTCTTTGGTGCGGTCGTTCTGCAGCATCGCCCGCGCCCGTCGCCAGCCTTGAGTGTTGACCCGAGCCCCGGCCAGCGCCGCCCAGGCGTGCTGCTCGGGGTAGTCGAGGTTCTCGACCGCGATCCGCCAGATCTCCCGTTCCAGCACCTCCATCCGCTTCTCCTCGACGTCGGAGACGGGGACGATCCGGCGCTCGACCCGGACCTTGCGCCCGCGCCCGCGCCGCACCGGCCCGACGACGATCGCGCCGCCGCGGTAGACGTCGCGGTCGAGCAGGCTGTGGAGGGTGATGATCGTCTCGTCGTGGGTCGTCGCCGGATGGACGAAGTCGAGCACCAGGCCCGCCTCCTTGCCCGGCGCCCGCCGGGTCACGCGGCCGACCCGCTGCTGGTAGATCCGCCTCGAGGCGGTCGGCGCCAGGTGCATGCAGATCGTCGCCCGGGGACTGTTCCAGCCCTCCGCCAGCAGCATCGCGTTGCAGAGGACGTCGACGGTGCCGCGCTCGAAGCCGGCGAGGATCTCAGCCAGTTCGCGCTTCGGCGTCTCTCCCGAGACCGCCTGGGCATTGATGCCGGCGTCGCGGAAGGCTTTGGCGACGTTCTTCGCATGCTGGACGCCGGCGGTGTAGACGACGCCGGGGACTTTGCGGAAGCGCGAGCGGTAGAGGTCGGCGATCGCGACGTTGAAGGGCTCCTGGTCGAGCAGCGCCGCGAGCTCCTCCTGATCGAAATCCTGGTCGACCTCGCCTTTTCGCAGCGGCACTTTGGCGATCGTCCGCACGCCCGGGCCGGGCGGAATCCGCAGGCACCTCAGCGGCGCGATCACGCCGCGCCGCGCCGCCTGGGCGAGATCGAAGCGCGAGGTCTGGGTCGGGAAGAGGTCGGCGACGTGGCGGGCGATCAGCGCCCCGGTCGCGGTCATCCCGATGTACACCGGGCCCGGCATGTCGCGGATGCAGGCGCTGGTTTTCTCGCCCAGGGCGGTGTGGGCCTCGTCGCAGATCACGATCGAATAAGCGTCTGAGATCTTCTTGTGGTTGCGGACGAACCACTGGTAGGTCTCGACCGTGACCGGCCCGTCGGGGTCGTCGCGGCCGTCGAGCAGCGGCGGTCGCAGCCGCTCCTTGTAGCCGCGGTCGGAGATCTCGCCGATGAACTGGTCGACGAGGTTGCGGCGGTGGGTGAGGATCAGAACCCCACCCGTCCGGGTCGCCTCGACGAAGCCGACCGCGGCGACCGTCTTGCCGGCCCCGGTCGCGTGCTCGAACCAGAAGCGGCGCTCGGCGCCGGGATCCTCGGGCGCCTCCTCGACGACCTCCTCGTCGTCGTCGGCGGGCTGTTCCTCCCAGTCCTGCGGCTCCTCGTCGGGAGCGACCTCGTCATCCTCGTCGTCCTCGAGCTCGCCGGCCCCATCAGCCTCAGCGGCGCCGATCGCAGCTGCAGCACCACCGCCATTGCTCGAGTCGCCGTTGCCGTTTTCCGCCGCCGCGGCGCTGCCGGCCTGCTGCTGGCCCATCAGCTCGGCCAGGGTGCCGGAGAGGGCATCGACCTGGTGCGGGTTCAGCTCGGCCCCGTCGCGCAGCTTCGGTGGTTCCTCGGCGAGGAAGCGCTCCAAGCCAAGCAAAAGGGAGAAATCCCGCCGCCACTGGATCGAGGGGTACTCGGCCCCTTCGTCCAGCTCTTTCAGTGCCGTATCGAGGGCGTGCCGCCGCGCGGTGCCGGGCGCCAGCGCCTCCGGCCCCTCGCCGTCGAGCAGGAAGGGCTCGCGGGCGAATGCCGCCGCGCGCTCGATGTCGGCGTCTGAAGGAACTGCCGCGTCAGCGGCAACGTCGCTGGTGTTGGCCATGGAGGCTTCCGGGATTCAGTCCCCGCCGAACGCACACATACGGCCAGGGAACACGTGGAAAGTCGAACGAGGCTGCGGGGCTTGACTGGAGGTCCCCCCGTAGGACCAGCGGTCCGCGAACCGCGAACCGAACGTACGTATTGTACCCACTGAGCGGATGCTTGCGCGAAACGGACCCCTTCTGACGCTGATCGCGGTGCTGCTGGCAGCACTTGCCGCCGGCGGTTGCGGAAGCGCCGCCGGCAGCGGCGACGGCTCCCATCCGAACTACACGACGGCGCTTGCCGGCTCGCCGCCGCCGCTCGCCGCCATCCACAAGCAGGCCAACGAACTGCTCTCAGGAGGACAGGACGCCTTCGAAGGACGGATTGCGCAGCTGCATGGCTACCCGGCGGTCGTCAACGTCTGGGCCTCCTGGTGCGGCCCGTGCAGGGAGGAGTTCCCGGTCCTGCAGCAGCTGTCCGCGCGCTATGGGAAGAAAGTCGCCTTCCTCGGCGTCAACTCCGAAGACTCCGACGCCGCCGCCGCGACCTTCCTGCGCGAGGAGCCGCTCTCCTACCCCAGCTACACCGATCCCCACAAAGAAATCTTCAGCTCGCTGGGCGCCATCGGCTTCCCCGATACGGCCTTCTACGACAGGTCCGGCAAGCTGCTCTACCTCAAACAAGGTCCCTACCGCAGCGATTCCGAACTGGAAGCCGACGTGCGGCGCTACGCGGGCAGCGGCGCCTGAGCAGCGATGGAAGCCTTCGCCGTCATCGCGCTGATCGGCCTGGGGCTTCTCCTCGCCGAGCTGCTGCTGCCGACCGGCGGCATCCTCGCCTTCCTCGGGGTCGCTGGCCTGACCGGCGCCGGCATCGTCGCCCTCGGCTCCGACAGCAGCGCCGCCGACTACATCGGCGGCGCGCTGATCGCGCTCGGCGTCATCTCGGCGATCAGCTTCTACTTCATCAGCCGCAAGGTGCTCGCGGCGCACCGCGACCCCCGAGTCCGCACCGGCACCGAGGAGATGATCGGCTCCACGGCCGAGGCCCGCAGCTCGATCGACCCCGAGGGACGGGTCTGGCTGGGCGGCACGCTCTGGAGCGCCCGCCTCGCCGCAGGTTCAGAGCCGATCCGGTTGGGGGATAGAGTCAGGGTCGAGGCTGTCGACGGGTTGACCCTGGTGGTTCGCCCAGAGCCGCAGCCCACGGTCCAGTCCAGAGAAGGAGCTCGTTGATGGCGGCAGTGGCAGGAATCCTCATCGTCCTCGTGTTCTTCGGGCTGATCGCGCTCGGTACCTCGGTGCGGATCCTGCGCGAGTACGAGCGCGGCGTCATCTTCCGCCTCGGCCGCCTGATCGCCCAGAAGGGACCGGGGCTGATCCTGCTGATCCCGCTGGTCGACCGGATGGTCAAGGTCGATCTGCGGACCATCACCCTCAACATCCCGCCGCAGGAGGTGATCACCCGCGACAACGTCCCCTGCCGCGTCAACGCGGTCGCCTACTTCCGCGTCGTCGACTCCAACCGGGCGGTGGTCGAGGTCGAGAACTACCTGATCGCGACCTCGCAGATCTCGCAGACGGCGCTGCGTTCGGTGCTCGGCAAGGCCGAGCTCGACCAGCTGCTCGCCGACCGCGAGCGCCTCAACGAAGAGCTGCAGAAGATCATCGACGAGTCGACCGAGCCCTGGGGCGTCAAGGTCACCGCGGTCGAGATCAAGGACGTCGAGATCCCCGAGCAGATGCAGCGGGCGATGGCGCGCCAGGCCGAGGCCGAGCGCGAGCGGCGGGCGAAGATCATCAACTCCGAGGGCGAGTTCCAGGCCGCCCAGAAGCTCACCGACGCCGCCGACATCATCAGCACCAACCCCGCCTCGCTGCAGCTGCGCTACCTGCAGACGCTGCTGGAAATCGGCTCCAACCAGAACACGACCGTCGTCTTCCCGCTGCCGATGGACGTGCTCGAGCCCTTCGTCGGCAAAGGCTCGGCGGCGCGCGCCGCCGGCACCGAGCGGCCGGCCCGACCGGCGGCACCGCCCCCGCCGCCACCCGAGCCACCGGCAGCCGACGATCCCGACGCAGGCGACCTCCCCCCCTCCCGCTCCTGAGCGCGCCGGAGATACGCATCGACCAGCTGACCGGGCTGAGGACGATCCTCGCCCCCGGCCGGGCTGCCCGTCCCGACAGCTTCTCGCCGCGCTCGACCGAGCCGAAGGGTCCGGACAACTGTCCCTTCTGCGAGGGCCGCGAGGACCGCACGCCGCCCGAGCTCTACGCGCTGCGGGCCGACGGCGAGCCGGACACGCCGGGCTGGAAGACGCGTGTGGTCCCGAACCTCTACCCGGCGCTCGGCGGCGACGCTCCCCCAGTCGAACCAGAACCAAGCGCAGAAGCGGGATCGTTTGCCAGCAGCGGCGATCCGCTTCTTGCCTCCAAACGCGCCGGCGAACCCGACCTCTTCTCCTCGCGGCCGGCCGAGGGCTCGCATGAGGTTCTGATCAACTCGCCCCGGCACCTGACCGCGATGGCCGAGCTCGACGAGGCCGAGTTCGCCGCCGCCGTCGCCACCTGGCGCGAGCGGATGCGCGCCCATTCCGACGCCTCCTACCTGCAGCTGATCGTCAACGAGGGAGGCGGGGCCGGCGCCTCCCTCGAGCACACCCATGCCCAGCTCTACGCGCTGCCTTTCGTTCCCGCCGCCGTCGCCCGCGAGCGCGAGCGGGTCGGCGCCTACGGCGAACGCACCGCCGGCGGCGGCCTGCTCAGCGACGTCCTCGTCGAGGAGATCCGCCGCCGCGACCGCCTGGTCGCGATCGACGAGGAGGCGGCGCTGATCTGCCCCTGGGCCTCGCGCTCGCCGTTCGAGCTACGAGTAGTTCCGCGCCGCGAAGCCGCCCGCTTCGAGGAGGACGAGGGCGGCGCGGCGATGATCCGCACGGCGATGCGCGCCCTTGCCAAGCTCTTCGACGGCCCGCCGGAGCTCAACCTCTGGGTCCGCACCGCCCCACGCGGGGCCGAGCAGTTCCACTGGCACCTCGACATCGCCCCCCGCCTGACGATCAAGGCCGGCTTCGAGCTCGGCACCGGCGTCGACATCAACGTCTACCCGCCGGAGCGGGCGGCGTCCGACCTGAGAGAGTGCCTCTGATGCCCCCGAATCCGCGGCCGATCCCGCAGTTCATCGCCGACGCCACCCAGGAGGGGATCCCGCACGGTCGTTTTGCCGAGCGGCTGCGCGAGGAGTTCGCGAAAACCGTCGCGGCGATCAAGGACCTGCCGGCGGGAGCGGAGGTACCGGCCGAGGTCGATTGGTTCCCCGAGCGCGCCTGGGGCGGCCGGGTCTGGGTCCCCTGCTCGACCCTGACCGAGAGCGAGGAGGGGCGACTGGAGCTCTTCGGCCACGTCTCCTACGTGCAACCTCCCGAGGGGGAGCCTCACGACTTCGCCGCCAAGGCCGACTTCACCGACATCCTCGCCGAGGACAACCCCGACTGGCGGATCGACCTCAACGACGACGTGATCGGTCGCTGGCGCGGCGAGAACGGTCGCGCCGGCGCGGTCACCCTGGTCTGGGGACGACCCCTCGTCCGCGGCGCCGTCGCCGCCACCTCAGTGCTGGATACCGAGACGGTCGATCAGGAAGTGGTCTCGCAGGACCGCTTCACGCTGATCGCCCTCGACGCCCTCGAGGGCTACGGCGATGAGATCTTCATGGAGGTCAAGCTCTGGAGCCCCCGCGCCGACGAGCTCGCTTCCGAGACGCTTTACGCCTGACCGAGAACCTCGATCGGGAGGTCAAAGCCCGAGCCCGCCAGGCGAGCGTCAAAGGTGAGCAGGGGCTCATCGAGCATCAGTGCCAGTGCGACGTAGAGCCCATCATAGAAGCTGAAGTTGTCGCGCAGACCCCAGGCGACGTGAATTAGGTGTTCGTGCTCGACCCGCTCGAGCAGGAGATCGTCGACTTCCCAGAGAGCTCTTCCCGCGGCCTCTACGGTGAGCTTTCCCTGGTGGGCCCACCGCCGCAGCGCGTGTCCCACCTCGGCGTCGATCAGATGCGGAGCCCACAGCGAGTATTCCTCTGCGTCGAGCCGCTCTTCGACCTCCTCCTTGTGCTCGCCGTCACCGAGCAGTTCAACGACGACGGATGCGTCGACGACCGGCATCAGTCGCCGCGCATCTCGCGGATGGTGTCCACGACGTCCTTGGTGGTTAGCGTGGATTCCTTCCTGCGCCCCTCGCTCCTCGCGGCAATCTCTTTGATCGTCAGCTTCCGGCTCCGGCGGCCGAGCTCCCGCTTGATGTAATCGGACATGCTCATCCCCGCGGCGGCCGCCCGCATCTTCAGTTCCCGGTGCAAGTCGTCGGGCACGTTTCTGATCTGAATCATTTTCGACATGTGCAGCACATTAGACTGTGCGGAGGACATGTCCACTGCCTCTAGCGTTCTCATGCAAGCGATCCTGCCAAGCCAGGACGCAATAGTGGCGCGCACTTCGAGCCAATTCCCGCACGCCTTTCTCATCTAAGCGACAATTCGGCGCCCGCCCCGATAGCTCAGCTGGATAGAGCGATCCCCTCCTAAGGGATAGGCCGCTGGTTCGAATCCAGCTCGGGGCACTGCGAAAAGCTGCAGGCTCGCGCCCAGGCGGGAGCAACTTTTGACCTCTTGCGTTGCTTGTACCGAGAGTGCAGATCGTGAACCGGCCCCTTCGTTCGACTCTGCTCCGGGGAGTCCCGCTGCTGCTGGGCCTCATCGGGCTTCTCGGCCTGTCGGCCGCTCCGGCGCCGGCCGCCGGAAAGCGGGCCGTGCGGTTCGACGGGCGGACGCTTACCGTGCCCGCCTCCTGGCCGGTCTACCGGCTGAGCCAGCATCCGCGGATGTGCGTGCGGCTCGACCGGCGGGCCGTCTATCTGGGAACGCCTTCGGCGCAGCAGGACTGCCCGGCGGAGGCGATCGGGCGGCGGCGGGCGATCCTCGCCGAGCCTCGCTCCGCGCGCCGTCCCCTGCACCTGCCGCGGGCCCAGATCAGCACCACCAGGGCGCGCTCCGGGACCATCTTCACCGGCCTCGGCTTCGACGCCTGCAGCACTCCCTCCGCACGCTCGATGAACGCCTGGAAGGAATCCCCCTACCGCGCCGTCGGCGTCTACATCGGCGGCGCCAACCGAGCCTGCTCGCAGCCGAACCTGACCCCGGAATGGGTCGCCGCGCAGACGGCGGCGGGGTGGCACCTGATCCCGACCTACGTCGGCCTGCAGGCGCCGACCAGCGCCTGCTCGAGCTGCGCCAAGCTCAGCGCCAGCCAGGCGACCGCCCAGGGTGTCGCCGCCGCGGTCGATGCGGTCGCAGAGGCGAACGAAGTGGCGATGGGGCCCGGCAGCCCGATCTACTTCGACATGGAGTCCTACAGCCGCACCTCCTCGGCGACCGCCGCGACCCTCGCCTTCCTCGAAGCCTGGACGAAGAAGCTGCACGCGCTCGGCTACGTCTCCGGCGTCTACAGCTCCAGCTCCTCCGGGATCGCCGACCTCGGCCACCAGGTCGGCACCGGCTACGAACTTCCGGACCACCTCTGGATCGCCAACTGGAACGGCTCGACCAGCACCTCCGACTCGGCCGTGCCCGCCACCGCCTGGACCCCGCACCAGCGGATCCATCAGTACCAGGGCGGCCATAACGAGACCTACGGGGGAGTGGCGATCAACATCGACAACGACTCGGTCGACGGGGCGACGGTCGGCGAAGCGACGCTGCCGCCGACGCCCGAAGACAACCCGGTAGGCGCCATCGAAATCGCCGCCGCTTCCGGGCCGGGACAGGTGCGGATCCGCGGCTGGGCCCTCGACGGAAACGCCCCGACCGAACCGCTGGCGATCCGCCTCGTCGTCGGCGGGCGCGAAGGCGAACCCGGCGTCGCCTCCTACGACCTCGGCCCGGTCGCCAACCTGCCGCGCCGCGCCGTGCGTCTGCAGTACCCGGAAGCCGGCGGGCGCCACGGCTTCGATCTCAGCCTGCCGACGGTCAAGTCCGGGCGCCAGCGGGTCTGCGTCTACGCGCTCGACGTCGAACCCGGCGAAGACACCCTGCTCGGCTGCAAAGGGACGACGATCCCGGTCCCGATCCAGCTCACGAGCCTGGAGCCCGGGCGCAACCGGGTGCTGCTGCGACTCACCTGCCTGTGGCCGACCGGCACCGAATGCCCTGGGCAGATCGCCCTTCGCGCCCATTTCCGCGTCCCGATCCCCCACCGCGGCCGGGGCCCGCGGACCCGCGCGGTCAGCCGCGTGATCGGCCGCACCGCCTTCCGCATCGGCGGCGGGCTGACCCAGACCTACCGGATCCCGCTCACCGCCGGCGGTCGCAAGCTGCTGCGCCTGCGGGCGCGGCTGAGGACCCACGTGCTGATCGCCGTCCCCGGCGGTCGCCGGGTCGGCGTCGTCGAACTGCGCGGCTAGCCGCCCTCGCCCAGCGCCTCGCGCAGGCTCGCCAGCTCCCGCCGCAGGGACTGAAGCTCGCGCTCGATCAGATCCAGTCGATCTTCCGACGAAGAATCGCTGGAGGTATCCCCTCCGGCGCTCGCCACTGGCTCGGCCGGCGCTGGCTCGGCCGGCACCGGAACCGCGCCGCCCTCTTCCCCGCCCCCGAGCACCTGCTCGTAGCGTTCCTCCTTCTGCCCCGGGCGACGGGGGTGACGGGTGACGAGCTCGCGCTCGACCAGCCGCTCCAGCGCCTCCTGCACCGCCGGCAGGCCGTCGAAACGGTGCAGGCGCTCGCTGCGCTGCTTCAACTCACCCGGCGTCTGCGGCCCGCGAAGCATCAGCACCGCGAGCAGCGCCAGCTCCCCGTCGTCCACGCCCAGAGCCTCCGGCAGGAGATGGCGGTACTTGCGGGCGCGGCTGCCGGCGCCGCTGGCGAGACGGGTCCAGCTGCGTTGCGCCAGCCGGCGCAGCGCTTCCACCACCGTCGCCTCG
Organism: uncultured Actinomycetes bacterium; assembly: GCA_963702075.1. Taxonomy (GTDB): domain Bacteria; phylum Actinomycetota; class Thermoleophilia; order Solirubrobacterales; family 70-9; genus VAYN01. Next base: position 253,824 of record OY969703.1, read on the forward strand.
TCATAGGAGACGACGGGATCGCGGTTGGTCGACTGGTTGCAGGCCAGCCGCAGCGCGTTGAGAGAGAGTGGGTAGGCGTCCGGAGTCGTCTGCTGCTTCTCGACCAGGCAACCGACGACCCGGATCTCGACCGCGTCTGGCTCCATCAGCCCCGGTCGGGACGATCCGGGTAGATCTCGTCGATCGTCAGCAGTGCCCGGTACGGCGCGCTCGCCGCCGCTTCGATCCGCTCGGCCCCGCCGGCGAGGCGATCGACCACCGCGACGACGCCGGCAACCTCGAGGCCCTCTTCCTTCACCCGCTCGATCGCCTGCGCGGTCGAGCCGCCGGTGGTGACGGTGTCCTCGACGACGAGGCAGCGCACCCCCGCCTCGACCGGCCCCTCGACCCAACGCTGCAGCCCGTGCTCCTTGCGGGCGCTGCGGACGAAGAAGGCGACGAGATCCTGGCCGGCCGGCACCGCGATCGCCGCGCAAGCCGGCGGGATCGCCGCCGTCGCCGGACCGCCGACGGCGGCAGCGCCAACCTCATGCGCCAGGTCAACGATCAACTCGCCCGCGGCGCGAAATCCAGCGGGTCGCATCAAAGTCCGCCGCGCATCGACGTAGTACTGCGCCACCGCCCCACTGGCCAACGTCACTTCGCCGATGATCAGCGAGTGCTCGCGCAACTCGGCGAGCAGCGTCTCCTTGGCGGCAGCGAGATCAGCCACGCCTAAAAGACGAAAATCGACTCGCCGTAGTGCAGCTGTTCGTAGATGCGCGGCTGGTCGGCGATGAAGGTGCGGACGCAGCCGTGGCTGGCGGCGTAGTTCGGGACTTCGGCGTAGCCGTGGACGGCGTAACCGTTGTGCCAATAGAAGGAGTAGTACATGCCCTCGGAGTTGTAGCCGGGTTCCTGGCGATAGAAGGTGTAGTGCCCGGTGATCGTCGGAGTCGAAGGCTTGCCGGTCGAGACCGGATAGATCGCGAACGGCTTGCCCTTCTTGATCAGGACCAGGACCTGCTTGCCGAGCGGGACCTCGGCGTGTTCGCCCGCGTCCGGGTACTTGGGGTGGTAGCCGCCCTTGCCGCCGAAGACCTTCTTCACCAGACCGGCGCCGGCCTTCTGGCTGCGGTTCATGTCGTTGACCTTGCGGTAGGCGAGCACCTCGCGGCCGAGGCGGCCGTTGAAACACTTACCGCCGCCGGCGACGTAGCCCATCTCCGCCATCGCCTCTTTGAAGCCCTTGACGACCTTGCTGCATTCACCCGGATGCAGAGAGGGGAAGCTGACCTTCCAGCTCTTGCGGACGCTGCTGTCGCCGCCGAGCGCCGCGTTCGCCTTGTGCTTGGCGCTGACCGCGTACTTGCCGTCCTCCCTGACGATCACGCTCGATTCGAAGCTGCCCGTTTCGCCACTGCCCTTGCTGACCGCGACCTGGCGGCTGACCAGCCGGTGGCCGTCGAGGTAGAAGGTGACTTCGACCTTCTGGCCGGGCACGTAGGGCGAGAGCGTCCCGCGCACCGGCACCGTGTCGTAGATGTCGGCGCGGCCGCCGCTCAGGTGACCGACTTCGACCTTTACCGTCGCATCCGGAACCGGCAGCGGTTTCGGCGGGGGCTTCGGCGCGGCTGCCGCGGCGGCGGGCAGCGCGAGGACGACAGAGGCGGCGAGAAGAGACGAGAGACGCTTCATGGGGCGGGAACTTTACTGGCCCAGTAGGGCGACAGAATTGTTCAGCATGTGCAGCAGGATCCCCGGCACGATCGAGCCGGTTTTCTCGTAGAGGAGGCAGAGGAGGAAGCCGAAGACGATCAACGGCGGCACCGCGCTGAGTCCGGTGAGGGCGTGCAGCCCGCCGAAGATCAGGCCGCCGATCAGCGCCGCCGGAATCTTCGGCAGGCGCTCGCGGAGCCCGCCGTAGAGCATGCCGCGGAAGCAGGTCTCCTCGCTGATCGGGGCCGCGATCACGATCAGCAGCACCTGCACCGGCACCGCCCCGAACCCTTCGGCGATGTCCTTCTGCTTCGGTTCGACGATCAGCAGCGAGTAGAAGGTCGCGAAGAGCAGGTAGACGCCGATCGCCGCCGCCATCCACTTGAAGGCGGAGGGGCGGAAGGGCCGCAGGCCGAGCCGCCGCAGGATCTCCCCCATCCCCTTCGCCCCCTGCTGGGCGGCGATCGCCATCGGCACCATCAGGAAGCCGAGCGCAGTCGCCAGCTGCACGCCGACGTTGCCGAGGGTGGTGAGGTCGCCGTCGCTCTTGTGGCCGGCTATCGCCGCCGGCGCCCCGAGCACGATCCCGGTGCCGAGTGCGAGCACGACGCCCAGAAGCGCGGTCCCCGCCCCCCAGTTCGCATAAGGGAACCTGGGTTGGGGCGCCTCGGCGACGGGATCGGCAGTTAAGTTGCCCTCCATGTCGCCCGCAGTCTCACAGGTCTCGCGCACGACCCGGACGCGGCTGCGAATCCTCCGCCGCCTCGCCCTGGTCGCCATCCTCCTCGTCATAGCGATGCTGGCGCTCAGTCAGTTCACCGAGTTGAAGCGACTGGCCGCCGGCGTCCTCGCCTCGACCGCGCTGGTCGTCGCGGTCGTCGGCTTCGCCGCCCAGCGCACCCTCGCCAACATGATCGCCGGGATCCAGATCGCGGTCTCGCAACCGATCCGGATCGGCGACCGGATCTCCTTCGAGGAACGCGATGGCCGGGTCACCGACATCACCCTCTCCTACACCTACCTCGACCCGGGCGACGGCAGCTCGATCGTGATCCCCAACCAGCTCCTGGTCGAAGGCACGGTCCACAACCACTCGACCGCGGACACGATCGAAGAGAAGGCCGCCTGAGCGCAGGGTTGGGCGAAGTACCCTCTGGGAGATGACGCAGCGCAACCGGCGACGCCAGCGCCGTCGAGGGGGGATCGGCGCCAAACTCCTACTCGTCTTCGGCGGCGTCTTCGTACTGCTCGCGATCGCGGCCATCGCCGTCACCTCCTGGGTCCTCGACGTCGCCGCCGAAGCGCCGTCCCTCGCCTCCTGCAAACAGATCGCCAAGGGCGGCAACTCGGTCATCTACGCCGCTGACGGGACCAAGCTGGGCCTGGTCCGCTCGCCGGTGGCGCGCCAGCTGGTCTCGATCAAGCGGGTGCCCAAGAGCCTGCAGCTGGCGACCGTGGCGATCGAGGACCAGCGCTTCTACCAGCACGGCGGCGTCGACTACGAGGGCATCCTGCGGGCAGCGGTGAAGGACCTGGAAGCGGGCGAACCGGTGGAGGGCGGCTCGACCATCACCCAACAGCTGGTCCGCAACCTCTGCATTCGCAAGCCCGAACGCAACCTCGAACGCAAGATCGTCGAGGCAAAGCTCGCGGTCGAGTACTCCGATCGGCACACCCGCAAGGAAATCCTCGGCTCCTACCTCAACGTCGCCTCCTACGGGACGGTCGAAGGGAGCACCGCGGTGGGCGTCGGCGCCGCCGCCGAGATCTTCTTCTCGAAGCCGGTCTGGAAGCTGAGGCTGCCCGAAGCGGCGCTGCTGGCAGGGCTGCCGCAGGCGCCCTCGGAATACAACCCGCTCCTCAACCCCGCCGCGGCGAAAGCACGGCGTGACGAGGTGCTGCGCCAGATGCGCAAGCTCGGCTACATCGGCGCGGCGCAGGCGAAGCTGGCGATGGCGAGCGGGCTGGGAGTTGACCCTTCCAGCAGCTATTTCGAACACCGCGAGCCTTACTTCTTCGACTACGTCGAAGACAAGCTGATCGCGAAGTACGGGTTCAACACGGTGCGGCGCGGCGGCCTCGAGGTGCACACGACGCTCGACCCGGCGCTGCAGCAGGTCGGCCTGGAAGCGATGCGCTCGACCCTGCCCTACTCGACCGACCCCTCCTCGGCGCTGGTCTCGATCGACCCCCGCAACGGCCACATCCGGGCGATGGTCAACAGCTCCTACTACGACCAGAGCCAGTTCAACCTCGCCGCCCAGGGGCACCGGCAGCCGGGCTCGACCTTCAAGACCTTCGTGCTGACGACCGCGATCAAGCAGGGGATCGACCCCTACTCGACTTACTACACCTCGAAACCCCTCGACCTCTTCCTGCCGCAGTGGGGGCACTGGACCGTGCACACCGCCGACGAAGGCTATTTGGGGACCATCAACCTGAGAGAAGCGACCGTCGCCTCTGACAACACGGTCTTCGCCCAGCTCGACCTCGACGTCGGGCCGAAGGCGGTCGCGGCGACGGCGCACTCGATGGGGATCACCTCGCCCTTGGACGGGATCCCGGCCGAGGGGATCGGCGGCCTGCGGATCGGCGTCTCGCCGCTGGAGATGGCCGACGCCTACGCGACCCTCGCCTCCGGCGGCGTCCGCCACGAACCGGTCGCGGTCACCAAGGTCGTCTTCCCGAGCGGCAAGGTCGACCACCCAGAAGGAGCGGACCCGCGGCGGGAGGTCTCGAAGCCGGTTGCCTACCAGGTGACGCGGCTCCTGCACGACAACATCGTCGAAGGCACCGGCACCGCCGCCTATACCGGCTGCGCGGGCCAGGCCGGGAAGACCGGGACCACCGACGCCTACACCGACGCCTGGTTCGCCGGCTTCCAGCCCAACCTCTCGACGGTGGTCTGGGTCGGCTATCCGGAATCGAACGAAATCTCGATGTCGAGCGTGCACGGGATCATCGTCTTCGGCGGCACCTTCCCGGCCGAAATCTGGCACTCGCTCTACAGCGGCGCCGGGGTCCCGTGCGAGGAGTTCACTGAACCGAGCCAGAAGATCAGCTGGGCTCCCTTCTACGGCCGCTACGCCCGCACGAGCCGGCGCGACGACACGAGCCTGACGGGCGGCAGCGGCAAGGGTGGGAGCAGCGAACCGCCGCCGGGATCCGGCGCGGTCGGCGGCTACGACCCCAACGCCTACGCGCCTGGGGCAGGCCAGGAACCGATGCCCCTGCCGCCTCCGCCGCCACAGAGTGGCGTCGGAGGCGGTAAGTCCGCGGGCAGGTAGCCGCAATCGATCCGGGGCTCGCCTATGGCCTGATGTGGGCCGGCTTCGCCGCCTACCTCGGGGTGCTGTGGAAGGCACCGCGGATGGGACGGCGGCTCATCTGGGGACTGATCCTGGTTCTCGTCGCCGGGTTCGCGGTCGCGCCCGTCCTCCTCTCCCACGACGTCTACAGCTACGTCGACTACGCCCGGCTCGGCGTCCGCCACGGGCTCAACCCCTATGTCCACCCGCCGCTGGCAGCACCCGGCGATCCCGTCTACGCCGACGTCGCCTGGACCGAAGCGACCAGCGCCTACGGGCCCCTTTTCACCCTCCTCACCTACCCGCTCGCCTGGCTGCCGGTGGGCGTAGCGGTGGCGGTGTTGAAGGCGGTCGCGGCGCTCTCTGTCCTCGGCATCACGGCCCTGGTCGCGAAGATGGCCGCCTGGCGCGGCATCGACCCCCTTCGCGCCGCCACCTTCGTCGCCCTCAACCCCTTGGTCCTGGTCCACGTAGTCGGCGGCGCCCACAACGACGCCCTGACGATGTTGCTCGCGATGCTTGCCGTAGCCGCGATCCTCAGCGCCCGCGAGCTAGCGGGCGGCGCAGCCCTCGCAGCCGCCGTAGCCACCAAGCTCTCCGCCGCCTTCCTCGCCCCCTTCGCCCTTGTCGGGACCGCACGTCCCGTCGGCAGGCTGTTGGCGGGGGCGCTTGGCGCAGCGGTGGCGATCGGAACCGGCGCCTACCTCGCTTTCGGCTGGGACTGGCTGCACGGCTTCGGGCTGGCCGGTGAGAACCAAAGCCGGACGAGCCACCTGAGCATCCCGATCACCTTCGCGCGCATCGCCGAGCTCGGCGCGGGCAGCGCCCGGCTGGCGGCAGCCGTCCTCTTCGCCACCCTCGTCATCTACCTCCTGATCTGGACCTGGCGCGGCGGCGACTGGATCCGCGCCTCCGCCTGGACCGCCTTCGCCCTCCTCCTGGCCACCTCCTGGCTGCTCCCCTGGTACCTACTCTGGCCCCTACCCCTAGTTGCCATCTCCAGAGACCGAACCCTCCAACTCCTCACGCTCCTACTTACTGCCTACCAACTAGGAGCCCGCATCCCCCTTTGACGAGAGCAAGGGGAGCCCTTCCACCGCTTTTTCCTCCTCAGCCGAAGGATGCAGGATGCCCGTGTGGATGCTCCACTTCTCCCGCCGCCCGAGCAACGTCACAAGCCCGACGTAGATGAGTTCGCCGACCGTCATCACGCCGCGCACGGCGATCGCGATCAGCGAGCCGAGGGCGAAGCTCTTGCTCGGCAGCGCCGCCTTCACGGCCCAGGCGAAGGCTGCGTCCCTGACCCCGAGCCCCGCCGGGGCGACGAGCGTCACCAGCGCCGCGAAGTAGCCGATCGCCTGCGCCGAGCCGACCAGCAGGAGGTCGCTGAAGGGGATGTGGGTGACGGAACGAGCGACGCAGTAGATGCCGAACGCGACCACCACCCAGTTCAGGCAGTAGAAGAGGATCAGCGCGAGCACGCCGCGCAGCGAGATCACCTCCGGCAACGGCTCGCGGCCCAGTGCCCGCAGCGCCTTGCTCGACAGCGGTCCGAAGACCTTCGGGTGCAGAACGACGATCGCCAGCGCGATCAGCAGGAGCACGCCCCAGCGCCACGGATCCCCCTGCAGGTCCGGGTGCTGGATGATGAAGTAGGCAGCGACGACGATCGCCGAGGTCGCGGAGATCGCCTGTTCGTAGACGATGCTGGCGATCGTGATCCGGCGCGGTACGCCGGCTTTTTCGGAGAGCAGTACCCGGCCGAGCACGTACAAGACGCTGCCCGGCACGTAGCGGGCAAGCAGCGGCTGTCCCCAGGCGACCTGCGCCCGGCCGAACCCAAGCGGGTAGCCGAGATAGCGCAGGGTGAGGTCCCACCCGAGGGCGCTGATCGCGAAGTAGATCGGCAGGATCACGATCCCGGGGATCAGCCAGACGACGTGGAAATGCACTCCTTCGCTCTTGATCTCCAACCATTGGTCGATGACGGTGAGGACGAGGAAGCCGAAGATCAGCGCGGCAAGGCCGATCTGCAGGGCGAGCCGGACCTTGCGGCTGCGCGGGGGCTTTTTCCCGAACTGAGATCCGACCTCGCCGACGCGGTGCAGGAATGGTTGGCGGCGCTCCACGTCCGAGGCACCTTAGTATTTGGGATAGTCGGGTGATGGGCGAGTTCGAGTTGCTGGCGAAGCTCCGCGAGCGACTTCCCCCGGTCGGTCGCCGGGTCAGGCTCGGCAGCGGCGACGACGCCGCGGTCTCGATTCCCGGCGGCGCGACGGCGACGTCGGTCGACGCGATCGTCGACGGCGTCCACTTCCGGCGCAGCGAGGCGCCCCCCCAGTTGATCGGCCGCAAGGCGCTCGCCACGGCGCTTTCCGACCTCGCCGCGATGGGGGCCGAAGCGGGTGAGGCCTACGTCGTCCTCGGGGCTCCGCCGGACCTCGGCGAGGAGGAGTTCGACGCTCTGCTCGACGGCCTCGTCGCCCGCGCCGCCGAGACCGGCACCACCCTCGCCGGCGGCGATCTCACCCGTGCGCCGGCCTTGACGCTGGCCGTAACCGTCGTCGGCCACGCCTCGCGAGCCGACGAGCTCGTCCCGCGCTCCGGCGCCGAGACCGGCGACGTGCTCGTCGTCACCGGCGAGCTGGGCGGGGCCGCCGCCGGGCGGCTGCTGCTCGACCGGCCAGAGCTCGGGGCTGCGGTGACCGAGGCCGCCGCCGAGCGTCTTCGTAACCGCCAGCTCGACCCGACCCCCCGCCTGCGCTCGGGTCGGGCGCTGGCCGAGGCAAGCGCCCGGGCACTGATCGACCTCAGCGATGGCCTGGCCGGCGACGCCCTGCACGTCGCCCGGGCGAGCGGGGTCCGCCTGCGGATCGAGGTCGGGTCGCTGCCGTTGGGAGACGGCGTCGCCGAGCTGGCGGCCGCGGCCGGACAGGACCCGCTGCAGCTCGCGGTCTCCGGCGGTGAGGACTATGAGCTGCTGGCGGCCTTGCCACCCGATCGGCTGACGACGGCCTCCGGCCGAATGGCCGCAGCGGCGGAAACCACCCTGACCGAGATCGGTGAGGTCACAGACGGTGAGGGAGTCGAGCTCAGGCTGCCCGGGGGCGGACTACTGGCGACCCGGGGCTATGACCATTTTGCGTAGCCGAGCCGTGAATTCCGGTGAGCAGCTCGCGGACGCCGCGGCGGCTCAGCATCGCCATCGCGATCTCGCCGGGGTCCGGTTTGTAGGCGCCGGCCTCGACCAGGGATTTCAACTCGTGGGGCTGCATTGCTCTCGCGATCATTATCGGCCTCGGCACCCACATCCTTAGTTCTTAGTACTCGCACATGCGTCCAAACTGATCCGATAACTACCCTTACGGGTATGCCCAACGGCTCGGCCCGCATCCTTCTCGTCGACAACGAGCAGTCGATTCAGACCCTGCTGAGCTATCCCCTGCGCAAGGACGGCTACCACGTCACCTCCGCTCTCGACGGCACCGAAGCGCTGCGGCGCTTCGAAGAAGGCCGCTTCGACCTCGTGATCCTCGACCTGATGCTGCCGCGCATGGGCGGCGTCGAAGTCTGTCGGGCGCTGCGCTCGCGCAGCCAGGTGCCGATCATCATGCTGACCGCGAAAGGCAGCGAGACCGACAAGGTCGCGGGCCTGGAGGTCGGCGCCGACGATTACATCACCAAGCCCTTCTCGATGCGCGAGTTCCGCAGCCGGGTGAAAGCGGCGCTGCGGCGCTCGCGGATGGCCGCCGAGAGCAGCGAGGAGACCGGGGGGGCGATCGAGTGCGGCGAGTTGCGGATCGACTTCGACCGGCGCATGGTCACGGTCGGCGACGAGGAGGTCAAAGTCACCTACGTCGAGTTCGAGATCCTCGGCGCCCTCGCCCGCTCGCCCGGCCGCGTCCTCACCCGCGAGATCCTGCTCGAGCACGTCTGGGGCGACTCCGACTACCGCGATCCCCGCACCGTCGACGTCCACATCCGCCACCTGCGGGAGAAGCTCGAGCAGGACCCGAAGGAGCCCGAGTACCTCTTCACCGTGCGCGGGGTCGGCTACCGCTTCCGGGAGTAGGGCGGATGCGGCGACTGCGGCTCAGCGACCTGGCGAGCCGGATCACCCTGATCTCGATCGCGATCGCGGTCGGCGCCACGGCGATCGTCTACGTCTACGCGGTCGCGGTCGGCGGCTCGGCCAGCGGCGAGGACACGGTGAAGCTGCAGATCCTCACCGGCGGGCTGATCGCGGTGGCGATCGCGACCGCAGTCGGGCTCTATTACACGCGCGCCTCGGCGAGCAGCATCGAGCGCCTGCAGGAAGCGGCCCGCAAGGTCGCCGACGGCAACTTCGAAACGACGATCCCCGTCGCCTCGGTCGGCCAGCTCGGCCAGCTCGCCCGCACCTTCAACGAGATGCAGCGGCGCCTCGCCGAGCTCGACAGCGCCCGCAAGCAGTTCATCGCCAACGCCTCACACGAGCTGCGGACCCCGATCTTCAGCCTTGGCGGCTTCGTCGAGCTGCTCGAAGACGAGGATCCGAGCCCGGAGGAGCGGGCCGAGTTCGTGCGGACGATGCGCCAGCAGATCGAGCGCCTGACCAAGCTCACCACCGATCTCCTCGACCTCTCCCAGCTCGATGCCGGCGCGGTCGTGATGCGAGCCAGCACCGTCGACCTCAGCGCCCTGGCGCGGGAGGTGACGCGGGAGTTCGGCCCCCGGGCCGACCGCCGCGGATCGCGGCTGCAGCTGCGCACGCCGGCGCAGCCGGCGATCGCCCTCGGCGACCCCGATCGGGTGCGGCAAGTGATCCGTATCCTGCTTGACAACGCCCTCACCCACACTCCCGAGGGCACCGACGTCACCGTGACCACCTACTCCGCCAACGGCCGTGCCGAGCTGACCGTCTCCGACGAGGGGGCGGGAATCGCCCAGCGCGTCCAGAAGCGGATCTTCGAGCGCTTCTACACCGCCGACACCGCCGGCGGCTCCGGCCTCGGTCTGGCGATCGCCAGCGAGCTGGCGCAGCGGATGAACGGTGAGATCAGCATCAGCTCCAGCCGCCGCTACACCGCCTTCACCCTGGACCTGCCGCCAGGCCCCGCCGCGGCGCCGGCGCCGCGCCCGGCGCGGTCCCCCTCCCGGGCTGCGGCGTGAGGAGGCTGAGCGCCCTCGGGGCGCTGCTGCTCTGCCTGGCGCTGCTGGCCGGCTGTGGCTCGGGCGGCGGCGAAAGCAGCTCAACCGCGACCGGTTCCGCCAACGCAAAGGCGACGGCGGGGCAGGGATCGGCTCCCGCTCCCCAGGTGGCGATTGAGACCTCCAGTCCAGGCTTCGACGCCGCCCGCGTCTATCGCCAGGCCGCTCCCGGCGTGGTCACGATCCGCTCGGTCTTCGACGAAGGCGCGGCCGAGGGCTCCGGCTTCGTCCTCGACGAACAGGGCGAAATAGTCACCAATGCCCACGTCGTCACCGACGAATCGACCGGCGAGCGCAAGGAGGCCCGCAACGTCTATGTCGAGTTCCCGGACCGCAACGTCGTCCCCGCCGAGATCCTCGGCTTCGACCCCTTCAACGATGTCGCCTTGCTGAAGGTCGCCCCGAAGGGCCTGTCACTGCACCCGCTCGAGCTCGGCAACGATGCCGAACTGCGCGTCGGACAGCCGGTGGCGGCGATCGGCAGCCCCTTCGGCGAGCAGCACTCGCTCTCGGTCGGCGTCGTCTCCGCCACCGACCGCTCGGTCAAATCGCTGACCCAGTTCGAAATCTACGGCGCGATCCAGACCGACGCCTCGATCAACCCCGGCAACTCGGGCGGCCCCCTGCTCGACGCCGGCGCCCGGGTAATGGGCATCAACCAGCAGATCGAGTCCAACTCCGGCGCCAACGACGGCGTCGGCTTCGCCGTGCCCGTCTCGGCGATCGAGCGTTCGGTCGCCCAGCTGCGCGAAGACGGGGTCGCCGAATACGCCTACATGGGCGTGTCCAGCCAGGCGCTCTACCCACAGCTCGCCCGCAAGCTCGGGCTCGACACGACCTTCGGCGGCCTGATCTCCGAAGTCGTCTCCGGCGGCCCGGCCGAGGAGGCAGGGCTCGAAGGCGCCAACGACAAACTGCGCTTCCAGGCCGCCGAATACCGGACCGGCGGCGACGTGATCCTGCAGGTCGATGGACAGAACATCGTCGAGGAAAACGACCTCGCCCGGGTCATCTCCGCCCACAAGCCAGGCGACATGGTGACGCTGACGGTTCTGCACGACAACCGACGGGAGCATGTCGAGCTGACGCTCGGCAAGCGACCGGACAATCCCTCCTCGGGCTAGCTGGCCAGCCATAGCGGCTGGACAGCATGTCGCCGCTCATCCGTGTAGAACTCCGGCCTTGCTTCAGGAAGTCGCCCTCGGCCACAAGACCCTCACCGACTACACCCACATCGTCGGCAAAGACCTGACGGAGCGGATCCGTGAGCTCGCCGAGCCGCTGAAAGGGAAGCGGGTCCTGCACGTCAGCGCCACCGCGTTCGGCGGCGGCGTCTCGGAGATCCTCTACACGATGGTGCCGCTGATGCGCGACGTCGGCCTCGACGCGCACTGGCACGTGATCTTCGGCAAAGAAGAGTTCTTCAACGCGACCAAGCTCCTCCACAACTCGCTACAGGGGGCGGAGGAGACGCTGACGGACGAGCAGTGGGAGATCTTCGACGAGATCAACGCGATCAACGCCGAGGGCCTGCAGGGCGAATGGGACGTGATCATCGTCCACGACCCGCAGCCGATCGGCCTGCGCCGCGGCGCCCGGGAGAAGGGCGGAAAGTGGATCTGGCGCTGCCACATCGACCTCTCGACGCCGAACCCGGCGCCGATCGCGCGGCTGCTGCCGATGATCGAAGAGTACGACGCCTCGGTCTGGCACATGGACCAGTACGTGCCCAACGACATGGGCCGCCACCGCGAGGCGGTCAACATCATCCCGCCGGCGATCGACCCGCTCTCGCCGAAGAACATGGCCTTCTCGCCAGAGGACGCTGCCTTCGTCTGCCGCCAGTTCGGGATCGACGTCGACCGGCCGCTGATCACCCAGGTCTCGCGCTTCGACCCGTGGAAGGACCCAATTGGCGTCATCGACGCCTACCGCCAGGTGACCGAGCAGGTGCCGGAGGCGCAGCTGGCAATGGTCGGCTCGATGGCCACCGACGATCCCGAGGGGATGGAGTACTTCCAGAAGACCTTCGAATACGCCGGCGGCGACGAGGACATCAAAATCCTCAGCAACCTCAACAACGTCGGCGCGATCGAGGTCAACGCTTTTCAGTCGCAGTCCGACATCTGCCTACAGAAGTCGATCCGCGAGGGCTTCGGCCTGACCGTCACCGAGGCGCTCTGGAAGGGGCGGCCGACGGTGGCCGGGAACGTCGGCGGCATCCCGCTGCAGATCGAGGACGGGGTCAGCGGCTACCTCGTGAACTCCCCGGAGGAGTGCGCCGAGCGCTGCCTGGAGGTCCTCCGCGATCCCGAGCTCGGCAAGAAGCTCGGCCGCGAGGGCAAGGAGCACGCCCGCCGCGAGTTCCTCACCCCGCGGCTGCTGCGCGACTGGCTCCAGCTCTTCACCGACCTCAACTAGCTAGCGCGGCGCGAACTCTTCCGACCCGTCGCCGACGGGCGCTGGGGGCGAGGGCGCCGGGGCAGGGACGGGGGCGGCCGGAACAGGCGCCGGCGCGGGTTCGGGTGCCGGAGTCGGAACGTAAGCGGGCGGTTCAAGCGCGCGCGACGAAGCTCCATGCGCGGGCCGAGTCAGGGGCCGGCGACGGTGGTACTTGCGATGGCCGCGGTGGCGCTTCGGCTCCTTCCTCCGAACTGCATCAACTTTTCTATCTACTGGGTGGAAAAGTTGATGCAGTTCGGGCTCGGCCTCTCGCGGTGATGGCGGAGTGGTCACGATCTTCGGAAGCCCGACGTCGGGCGCCAGCGGCGGCGGGGATGGGGGCTTGAGGAGGGACGGGAGCGCTTGCAGGGCGACCACGGCGACGACGGCAGCCGCCGCCGCTTTCGCCGCACTCGCCCATCGGATTCGAATCCCGCGCATGACCCCCTAAGGGATCGGCGCGGGCGAACTCTCCCCCCTCAGGGGACCGACTTCCGCATCGCCTCGATGTCCTTCAGCTGATCGTCCACCCAGTCGCCCGGATTGCGGGAGTAAATGATCTCCCGCAGGCCCTCGGCCCAGCGCCGCTTCTGCTCGGGGTCCATCGTCAGCGCCCGGTAGATCGCGTCGGCCTGCTCCTGGATGTCGAAGGGATTGACCGTGAGGACATGGTCGATCAGCTCCTGGTGGGAGCCGGTGTTCTCCGAGAGCATCAGGACCCCGTCGCGGGTGTTGACGGCGGGCGCCTCCTTCGCGACCAGGTTCATCCCGTCGAAGAGCGAGTTGACCATCAGCAGGTCGAAGTGCTTGTAGCGGGCGACGGCGTCGTAGAAGTTCTCGTAGATCTTCAGGTCGATCGGCATCCAGTCGGTGGTGCCATGGCGGTGGTTGACGACGGCGACCAGGGCCTCGATCCGCTCCAGGTACTCGGCGTACTCGGGCACGTCCTGGCGCGAGGGCTGCAGATGAGCGATGAAGGTGACCTTTTCGCGGAACTCGGGGTGCTGGGCGAGGAAGGTGTCGAAGGCGGTGAAGCCGCGCAGCACGTTCTTCGAGAGGTCGGCGCGGTCAACGCGGATGATCAGGTGCTGGCGGCGGCGCTCGAGCACCTCGCGCTCGGCTGCGGCCACCTCCGGAGAGTCGGCCGCTCGCTTCAGCCGCTCAGCGTCGATCCCGAGTGGGTAAGCGCGGGCGAGCGTCTTGCCGCCGGCGTGGCGGACCTCGGCCGCTTGGTAGTCGACCTCGACGTCCTCCAAGAGTTCGTCGCAGCAGCGAAGGAAGTTGATGCAGTAAGCGTGGGTGTGAAAGCCGATGATGTCGTTGGCCAGCATCCCCTCGAAGATCGAGTTGCGAATCCGGGTCGGCAGGATCCGCCAGCTGTCCGGCTGCGACCAGGGGATGTGGACGAAGTGGTGGAGGAAGACGTCGGGTCGTTGGGCGCGAATCATCCCCGGCGCGGTGTAGAGGTGGTAGTCGTGGAGCATCACCAGCGGCCGCTCCTGCCCCTCGATCTCGGCCAACACAGCGTCGGCGATGTCCTGATTCACCGCCTGATAGCCGGAGTCCCAGGCGTCGAGCTCCTGCTGGCGGATGTCCGGAGCGTTGGAGATGTCCCAGAGGTAGTGCTGGATGAACCAGAGGATCGGGTTGGCGATGACGTTGTAGAAGCGGTCGTAGGCGGTCGGGTCGCTGCCGACCAGGCAGACGCGGTAGTCGACGCCGTCGAGCTCCTGCTCGATCGGGCCGCCGGCCTCACCGGAGACAGCGACGTCCTCGTCGGTCATCGCCGAGGCGATCCAAAGGGCGTCGCGATGGGAGACCAGCCCCGAGAGGGCCGTAACCAGGCCGCCGCCGCCGCGGCGGACCGTGCGCTCCCCGTTCTCGTCGCGGTCGAACTGGAGCGGACCCCGGTTGGAGACGATGATCAGGGGCGACGAGGTCACGTCCCAGAGACTAGACAGTTGATTGCAGCGCGGAGGGGGCGTCCGCCGGCGGCAACTCGCCGCTATAGTCCTTCGCCGTTTTGCCAGCTCCCCGTGAATATGAGCTCGTCCTGATGCTGGACCCCCAGCTGGACGCCCCCGCCCGCGACGCGCTGGCGCAGGAGGCCCGTGGCCAGATCGAGGGCTCCGGCAGCCTCAAGCACGAGAACAGCTGGGGCCTGCGGAAGATGGCCTACGAAATCAACCGCCGCACCGAGGCCGACTACCGCTGGATGCGGTTCGAGGCCGCGAGCGAGTTGCTCGATGCGCTCGACCACAACCTGAAGATCGCCGACGGCGTTCTTCGCTTCCGCATCTTCAAGGTCGATCCCGGCGCACCGGTGATCGTCCCGCCCGCCGCCACGGCTTCGCCGGGTCCGCGCGAGCGCAGTGCCCAAGGAGCCCGCGAGGATCGCGGCGACTCCTTCGGCGATTCCGAGGAGTAGGCGGCCTCACGGGCCGCCGTGTTTGCGGAAACCCCCTACCACAGGGGGGAGAGTCGCGCCGCCCACCTCCTTAGACTGGAGTCCAGACAAGCGAATTCGCAAGGAGTGAGGGAATTGGCAGCTTCGAACGTGAACGTGGTGGTGATCACCGGGAACCTGACCCGGGATCCGGAGCTGCGTCATCTCGGCAGTGGAACCGCCGTATGCAAGCTTCGGGTCGCGGTCAATAGCCGCCGCAAAGACCAGAGCGACAACTGGGTCGACAAGCCCAACTACTTCGACGTCACCGTCTGGGGGGCGCAAGGCGAGAACTGCGCCACCTACCTCGCGAAAGGCCGCCCGGTGGCGGTCGAAGGCCGGCTCGACTGGCGCGAGTGGGAGGACCAGGGCGGCAACAAACGCCAGAGCGTCGAGATCATCGCCAACACCGTCCAGTTCCTCGGCTCGCGCGACGGCTCGGGCGGCGGTGGCAACGGCAACGCCGGTGGTGGTGGCTTCTCGCCGCCCCAGAGCGACGTCCCCGCCGACATGGGCGACTTCGAAACCGCCCCGGCCGGCGGTGGCGGCGGCTCTGAGGACGATATTCCTTTTTAGGTAATTCTCTTCCCCGAACCTCACAGGGCGCCGCTGAGCGGCGCCCTGTAGCATCTCGCGCCGATGGCACGGGCGACTGAGTCTTCATCACGTACGGGCGGCGCGCGACGCGGCGGTAGGCGCGGCGCTGATCGTGCGCGGCCTCGCAAATACACGCGGGTCAACTCCGAGGTCGTCGACTACAAGGACCTGAACCTGCTGCGGCGCTTCCTCTCCGACAAGGGGAAGACGCGCGGCCGTCGGGTCACCGGACTTTCCCGCCGCCACCAGCGTCAGCTCTCGGTGGCGGTGAAGCGGGCGCGCGAAATCGCCCTGCTTCCCTACGTCGGAGAGCGCTGATGGCGCAGGCGATCCTGCTTGCAGACGTCGAGTCCCTCGGCGAGCGCGGCCACGTCGTCGACGTAGCCCCCGGCTACCTGCGCAACTACCTGGTCCCGCGCAAGCTGGCCCAGCCGGCGACCGCCGGCGCGCTCGAGGAAGCCAAACGGCGGATGGAGGCGGCCGAGCGCGCCGCCGAAGCGCGCCGCGAACGCGAAACCGAAGCCGCCGGCCTGCTCGGGAAAACGGTCCTCACGATCCACCAGCGCGCGGGCGAGGACGGCAAGCTGTTCGGCTCGGTCGGGCCGAAAGAGATCGTCGACGCCCTGCGCGAGGCGCGCGACCTGCGGATCGACAAAAAACAGGTCCAGCTCGAGCAGCCGCTGCGCGAACTCGGCACCTTCATGGTCGAGATCCACCTCTCCGACGGCACCAACGCTGCCGTCAAGACGATCATCAGCGAGGAGAAGTAGTCCCGTTCCGTCGCCGCAGGTCCGGCTGGGTTCGCTCCGAGCGAGCGACGGTCGGCTTGGCCGCGGTCGCCCTCGGTGCCGCCGGAGCCGTCGTCGCCGGTCAGTTCAGCCGCATGTTCGCCCGTCGAGCGAGCGAGGCCCATGATCCGGAAGCGCTGCTGGAATCGGCTCCCGCTGCCGCCGCCGACACGGTCGGCGTCGCCGTCCGCGGTTACACCGAAGCCCCGCGCAGCGAAGCCGTGCTCTTCAATTTGCTCGCCGGCTTTCTCGGCTCATTTGCCCTCGTTCGTCTCTCGACCTGGGGCATCCGCGACGGGCACGGGCCGTTCCGCAACGTCCATATCGGCGGCCGCCACATCCACCACTTCGTCCCTGGCATCCTGCTCGCCTTCAGCGCCGGCACCGCCGCTCTCCTGACCGACGACGACGAGCTCGAGCAGAAGCTGGCGGTTCCGATGGGGGCCGGCATCGGCCTCACCTTCGACGAGGCGGCGCTGCTGCTCGACCTGCGCGACGTCTACTGGACCCGCGAAGGCCTGCTCAGCGTCCAGCTCAGCCTCGGCGCCACCGCGATCCTCAGCATCGCGATCCTTACCCTCCGCATGCTTCGTCGCGGCGAGCGGCGAGCCGAGCAAGAGGGCGTGATCCCCCCGGCTCACCCCCACCAGCTCTCCTTCGGAACTGCCGCATAGAGCGAGCAAAGGCGCGCGGAAGCGTCAACTCCTTTCCACGGCATTTGCACGGAAGGCGCGCGTCAGTGTGCCTGGCCTTTGGTTTGCTTGCCAGGCGCCCAGGTTCCGTCCCTTGATCCGCCGCCGGGGTGCCTTTACTAAGAGCCATGCCGCAGCCACCCACGAGCCACGTCCCACCCCAGAACATCGAGGCCGAGGAATCGGTCCTGGGGGCGATGCTCGTCGCCGAGCCGACGCTGACGCGGGTGATCGACGAGGTGAAGCTGAACGCGGCCGACTTCTACCTCGACAAGCACCGCGAGATCTTCGCCGCCGTCCACGACCTCTACGCGGCCTCGAAGCCGGTCGACGAGCTCAGCGTCAGCGAGGCGCTGACCCAGCACAACAAGATCGAGGACGCGGGCGGCAGGCACTACGTCTCCGAGCTGGCGGCGAAGGTACCCGCGGCGGCCAACGCCAAGCACTACGCCGAGATCGTCCAGCAGAACTCGCTGCTGCGACGGCTACTCGGAGCCGGCCAGGAGATCCAGGGCTGGGTCAACGAGCGCGACGGCGAGCCGCGCGAACTCTCCGAGCGGGCCGAGAAACTGCTCTTCGAAGTCGCCCACAAAGAGCAGGCCAGCGACTTCAAAAAGCTCTCCGACATCCTCCACGACGAGGTCGACCGCTTGGAGAAGCTCTCGACCGGCGAGACCGAGATGACCGGCACGCCCTCGGGCTTCCGCGACATCGACGCTGTCACCGGCGGCTTCCAGCCCGGCAACCTGATCATCGTCGCCGCCCGCCCGGCGATGGGCAAGAGCGCGCTGGTCGCCAACATCGCCGAAAACGTGGCGGTCAAGCGCCAGCTCCCGGTCGCCTTCTTCTCGCTCGAGATGTCGGAGGTCGAGCTCGCCCAGCGCTTCATCGCCTGCCGGGCCCGGATCTCCGGCGACAAGCTGCGCAAGGGCCAGGTGAGCCAGCGCGACTGGCCGAAGGTGGTGCGCGCCTGCAACGAGCTCGAGGAAGCGCCGCTGTGGTTTGACGACTCCTCCGACCTCGGCATCCTCGACCTGCGGGCCAAGGCGCGGCGGCTACACGCCCAGGAACAGGAGCGCGGCGGCCTCGGCCTGATCATCCTCGACTACATGCAGCTGATGCGCTCCGACGACCACCGCGCCAACCGGGTCGAGCAGGTGGGGCAGATCAGCCGTGGGCTGAAGATTCTCGCCCGCGAGCTGGAGGTGCCGGTCGTCGCCATCTCCCAGCTCTCGCGCGCGCCCGAGCAACGGACGCCGCCGAAGCCGCAGCTCTCCGACCTGCGCGAGTCGGGGCAGATCGAGCAGGACGCCGACGTCGTCGCCTTCCTCTACCGCGAGGATTACTACCGCGACCCTGACGAGGAGCCCGACGGTCTCGCCGACCTGATCATCGCCAAGCACAGGAACGGCCCGATCGGGACCAGGAAGCTGGTCTTCCTCGACCGCTTCCCGAAATTCGCCGATCATGCCCACACCGAGGCGCCGATCGAGCAGCCGGCCGGCGAGGAGCCGCCGTTCGCCGATGCCGCCGCGGCGGGGCCTGACTTCTGATGCCGGCGATCGCGCGCTCAGAGCCCTTCCGCGAACAGGCCTGCCCGCTCGGCGTCTGCGACGGCTCCGGCTGGATCCTCGGCCCCGAGGACGTCGCCCGCCCTTGCCAGTGCCGGGCGGAGCGGCTCAGCAAGGGCCGCAGCCGCGGCATCGCCTCGGCAATCCCGGCCCGCTACCGCGGCGTTTCCTTCGACCGCCCGCCGGTCTCCGACATGGCGCGCGATATGACCACGCGGCACGTCGTCACGGCGGCGCGCGACTACGTCGAGAACCTCGACGAGAACCTCGCGCGGGGTCAGGGCATGTGGTTCATGGGCGACACCGGCACCGGCAAGACCACCCTCGGGATGCTGATCGCGAGCGAAGCGCTGAAGGCGGGTAAGTCGGTCGGTGTCTACTTCACGCCGAAGCTGCTGACCCGGATCCGGCAGACCTACCAAGAAGCCGAGACCGAGAACGCCTACGCGCAGTTCTTCGAACGGGTCACCTCGGTCGACCTCCTCTACATCGACGACCTCGGCTCCGAGCGCCACACCGATTGGGTCGTCGAGCAGCTCTACGCGGTGATCAACGAGCGCTACGAGAACCAGCGGCCGATGCTGGTCACGAGCAATGCCCAGGGAGACGTGGACAAGGGCCAGCAGCAGCTGGAGGACCAGATCGGCCGGCGCACCGTCTCCCGCTTGATCGAGATCTGCGGCGACCCGCTGCCGCTCTTCGGCTCCGACCACCGGTACCGGGCCCGCGCCGCGGGCTGAAGAGCGTCAGAATCCCCGCCGCATGCCAGGCGTGGTCATAGTCGGTGCCCAATGGGGCGACGAGGGCAAGGGCAAGGTCGTCGACCTGCTCGCCGAGCGGGCGTCGACGATCGTCCGCTTCCAGGGCGGCAACAACGCCGGGCACACGATCGTCCGCGGGGGGGAAGAGTTCAAGTTCCACCTGATCCCCTCCGGGATCCTCCACGAAGACAAGACCTGCGTGATCGGCAACGGCGTCGTCGTCG
This sequence comes from uncultured Actinomycetes bacterium, assembly GCA_963702075.1. Lineage (GTDB taxonomy): Bacteria > Actinomycetota > Thermoleophilia > Solirubrobacterales > 70-9 > VAYN01. The sequence continues at coordinate 273,541 of OY969703.1, forward strand.
ACCCGCGGGTGCTGCTGGGGGAGATCGACAACCTCAAACGCGCGGGGATCAGCGTCGCCAACCTGCGCATCTCCGCCAACGCGCACCTGATCATGCCCTACCACGTGCTGCTCGACACGGCCGGCGAGACGAAGCTGGGGAAGCTCTCGATCGGCACCACCCGCCGCGGAATCGGGCCCTGCTATGCCGACAAGGCGCTGCGGCTGGGGATCCGGGTCCAGGACCTGCTCGACGAGAAGATCCTGCGGACCAAGATCCGCGCCGCACTGGAGCCAAAGCAGCAGGCGCTGCGCGAACTCTCGGTGCAGCGACGCAAACGGCTGAAGGAGGCCGGCGAGGAGGGAAAGCCCGGCGCGGCGGGCGCGCAAGACCCGGACCCGCGCCTCGACCTGCACGCGATGGTCGAGGAACACGTCAACTACGGCCACCGCCTCGAGCCCCACATCGCCGACACGGCGCGGCTCTGCTGGGAGGCACTGGACGGCGGCGAGACGGTGATCTTCGAGGGCGCCCAGGCGACGCTGCTCGACCTCGACCACGGCACCTATCCGTTCGTCACCTCGTCGAACCCAATCGCCGGAGCGGCGACCGTCGGCGCCGGCGTCGGCCCGAAGGACATCGACGAGGTCTGGGGGATCGCCAAGGCCTACGCCACCCGCGTCGGCGCCGGCCCCTTCCCGACCGAGCTCTTCGACGAGGTCGGCGAGCAGATGCTGCAGCGCGGCCACGAGTTCGGCACCACTACCGGGCGGCGGCGGCGCTGCGGCTGGATGGACCTGGTGGCGCTCCGCTACGCCGTCCGCCTCAACAGCATGGATGCCCTGGCGATCACCAAGCTCGACGTCCTCAGCGGCATCGGCCCGCTGCGGGCGGCGGTCCGCTATCGCTCCAAAGAGGGGGCCGAGCTCGACACCTTTCCCTACCACCAGTCGATCCTCCACTCGGCGAGCGCCGAGTACGAGGAGCTGCCGGGCTTCGACCTCGACCTCACCTCCTGCCGCAACGCCGCCGACCTGCCACAGGAGGCCCGCGACTACCTCGGCTTCATCGCCGACTTCGTCGGCGTGCCGGTGCGGTTGGTGGGGGTGGGGCCGGATCGCGAGCAGGTGATCTGGCTCGACGGCTGAGCAGCCGAAGTTGCCTCAGCGGCTCCTGCCGAGCGGAGTCGACACGGTGATTCGCCACTCCCCGCCTTCCTTTTCGACCGGAACCACCCAGTCGTGGCCGTCGTTGCCGTGGTACTGCGCGTAGGCGTGCCCTTCGCCCACTCGAAGGCTGTCGACGGGGCCGGTCAAGGTGTTCTTGTAGCTGCCCGAGGCAAGGTGCCCGAAGAAGGCCAACGCCTGCGGGCAGTTCTTCGCTTTCCCCTTCGACGCATGTACTGCGTCTTCCGCCACCAGCATGTGGATGTACTTGCGGGAGAAGTAGCTGCAGTCCTTGGCCCAGTCCTGTGCGGCGCGAGCCTTCAGCCAGCCCTGGATGACCTTTGAGACCTGTTCCCGTTCTGCTTTCGACCCCTCCCGCCCGAAGATCTGGATCGCGTTGTCACCTTCGCGGACGAGGAACTCCCGGCTGGGGCCCTTCAACCACGGGTACAGCCGTTGCTTGCCCGCCGGTTCCGCAACGGTGCTCGATTCGCCACTGCCGCAGCCCGAAGCAAGCGCGATCGCGAGGACCAGCGCCACTCCCCATCCCAGCCTCACCACTCCTCCCATGGAGGCAAGTTTACGCAAAATTAGTCCATCAATCTGTCGCTGCTCTACAGTCTGGACGTGGCTTCCAGTAGACGCTCTGCCAAGTTCGCTGAGCGGCTGCCACGGGGAAGGCACGGCTTGCCGAGGGAGACGGTGACCGAATCCCAGCGCAGCCGCATCCACCAGGCAATGATCGAGGTCGTCTCCGAGCGCGGCTATCCGGAGACGCGGGTAGTCGACGTGATCGGTGTCGCCGGCGTCTCCCGCAAGACGTTCTACGAGCTCTTCGAAAGCAAGGAGGACTGCTTCCTAGCTGCTTACGACGTGCTGCTGGGCAACTTGCTCGAGGAGGCCACCGACGCTTTCGAGTCGAAGCCGGGGTCGCCGTGGGCCGAGCGCATCGCCGCCGCCCTCGCAGCCCTGCTCGAGCATCTCTCCGAGCATCCCAACGAGGCACGCTTCGCGATCGTCGAGGTGCTCGCCGCGGGCCCGAAGGCGCTAGCTCGCCGCGACGCCGCCCTGCGGCAGTTCACCGGGTTCCTCGAGTCGGGGCGCTCGGAGACCGCGGTCGAGCTGCCGGCAATCACCTCGACGGCGGTCGCCGGGGGGGTCAACGAGCTCCTCTACAGCGAGATCCTCCATGGCGCCGTATCCCGGTTGCCAAGCCGGCTTCCGGATCTGATGTTCTGGGTGACGCTGCCATTCCTCGGGGCCGAAGGCGCTGGGGCCGAGCGCGAGCGGACCCGCCTCTCGATGCAGCATTCGTAGGATCGCAACCGCTCCTTTAGGTGCACCGAAGGGTTTACGAAGAATGGCCGGGTGGTAGTTTGACCCGCTGGAGAGAATTTGCAATCACGCTTCCGAAGGCATCGGCCCTGGGACGGGCAGGCCGCAAAGGAGAAACACAAGGGATATGCGCAAGTATCTGATGTTGACGATGGCCCTCGGGGCCCTGGTGGCCGTGAGCCTGGTGGGTGTCGCCACCGCGGCGAACACGCCTGTCACGGCCGAAGCAGGGAACATCCGCTTCACCTTCAACGGCGGGTTCAGCCCCACCACCCTGCCGAAGAACAAGCTGGCCCCGATCACTCTCACCGCGTCGGGCAAAATCGAAACCAAAGACGGGACGCACCCGCCGGCGCTGAAAGAAGCAATCGTCGAAACCGACAAGAACGGGACCATCAACACCAAGGGGATCCCGGTCTGCACGTCCGGCAAGCTGCAGGCGCGCGACACCAAGGCGGCTGAAAAGGTCTGCGGCAAATCGATCATCGGCACCGGCCAGACCACCGTCGAGGTCCAGTTCCCCGAACAGCGGCCGGTCCTCGTCAACTCGAAGCTGCTCGTCATCAACGGCGGCACCTCGGGCGGCAAGACGACCCTCTTCATCCACGCCTACTTCTCGGCGCCGGTGACCGGGGCGATCGTCACCACCGTGAAGATCTCGAAAGTCCACAACGGGCGCTACGGGCTCAAATCCGTAGCCACGATCCCGAAGATCGCCAATGGCGCTGGTTCGGTGTTGAAGTTCAACCTGACGATCAACAAGAAGGGCGTCCTGTTGGCGAAATGCCCGGACGGCAAGCTCCAGGCCCACGCCACCTCCATCTTCGCCGATGGGACCAAGGCCTCGGCCGGCATCGTCCGGACCTGCAAGGGCAAGTAAGGGCGCGCACCTCGAGGAACCTTCCTTGAGACGCCTGAAGTTCGAGAAGGGCGGCCAATTGGCCGCCCTTCTTCTTGTCCTGACGCTGGTCGCATCGGCGGCACTCTGGCCACCCGCGTCGGCGGCGGCCGACGTCCCTTGGGGCGCCGGCTGCGTCTCGCCCGCAGCCGGCGAAGCGAGAACGGCCGCCAGCTGCGGCGCGAGCCTGGTCGACGGCGAAGCGATCCCGCCTCCAGGGGCCCCGGCGGCGGTGAAGCGGGTGATCCGCGCCGCCAACGACATCCGCCATCGACCCTATGTCTGGGGCGGTGGGCACCGCAGCTGGCTCAGCCGGGGCTACGACTGCTCAGGAGCGGTCAGCTACGCGCTCCACGGAGGGGGGCTGCTCGGGGTGACGATGGTCTCGGGACAGCTCGCGCTCTGGGGGGAAGCGGGGGCCGGCCGCTGGATCAGCGTCTACGCCAACCGACAGCATGTCTTCATGGTCGTCGCCGGCCTGCGCTTCGATACGCGCAGCGACCCGCCGGGCGTATCCGGACCCCGCTGGCACCGCGCTTCGGTTGAGGCGCGGAGCTTTGCGACGCGCCATCCATCCGCGCTCTGAGGCGACCTAGAGACGTTCGAAGGACGCTAGCTCGCGCAGCTGGCAGAGTCAAAATCTTCAGCGAGACGATAGGCCTTGCCGAAGATTTTCGGGAATTCGAACAAGGCACTCTGCGGACTCGCTTTGACCTTCGCAACGGCGTCTTCCCGTGCCTTCACCAGTTCTTCCGCCTTCTGGTCACCCGGTTCAGGAAGGCCGATGTCGGCGATTTCTTCCGTGGTTTCCTGGTAGACCCCCATCAGGTTGCGGAGGTTTTCCGCCTGTTCTTTCGCATTCGGTTTCTTCCCGCTCTTTTGATATTCCTGAGTCACTCCCGCGATGAATTCTTCGCGCTTCTTCAGGCCCGTATTGCAAACGAGTTCGAGCTTCTGTTCGTATTCCGATTTGCTGAGGGACGAATCGCCTCCGCACCCGGTTATCCCCAGCAGCCCTATCAAGACGACGACGATTGCGCTGATCCCTTTATGCACGACTTCCCCTCCATTTCTCCTGAATGCTGAAGGCAGCTTAGACCAATCGGCCTGTGTCTGCACGGCGGCGGCGACTCGAGCCTCGGACCGGGAACGGATGCCAGAAAGACGCACGAAAAAGGCCCTCCTCTCTCTACGAGAGGAGGGCCCCATTGCCTACGCAGAGGTAGGGGTCAGACTCCTATTCGGCGGTTACCGCCCAGGTTCCGACGCCTTCATGGTTTTCGCTCATAGCGAAGTTGAAGGTAGCTCCGGTAACGAAACTGCGGACACTGAGCGCTTGGAATCCTTCGGAGCCTTCAACATTTTCTGCAGCTGCGTACACGCAGACCGCTCCGGAAGGCGCGGTCGGTTCTTCAGCCGAGCCGAGGCAGAATTCCGCGGGGCGAAATTCGTGGAAACCGAAGATTTCTTCCCCTGCGGTATTCACGTAGTAAATATTTGCGGGCGCTTCTTCCAGCGGGATGTTGAATGAGAGCGGGACGATCACCGTTTTCGACTTGGGGCCCGCTGCCCAGACGCCGGTCTCGGTCTCGCCCGAGGGAAGAACGCCTCCAGCGGTCCAGGGGGACCCTTCTTCGCCCGGTTCACCCGGTTCCCCAGGCGCCCCCGGTGCGCCGGTTTCGCCCTTCGCCCCCGTATCGCCCTTCGGCCCCTGCGCGCCCGTATCGCCCTTTGGCCCCTGCGCGCCAGCGGCTCCGGGTTTGCCCGCGAACTGCTTCGCTATGGACTTGACTTCCTTCTTCTGCTTGCCGTTAAGGCCGGCGGCGGCGAAGGCCGTTCCGGCGAGCGCGGCGATCAGCGCAACGACGGCTAGAACAAAGCCGACCGTTCCGAGCTTCTCGTGAATGCGCGAGAACATTATTCCTCCTACCTCGATTGATCAATGGCTGGCGCCCGCTCGATGCGATGCCTGCGATGGCTAGGGCTCAATCCTCGATCTCCCCCCTCCGGTCCCCTTGCAGAGCCGGACGCGTCCCTGGCGCGCCGAAGGCGAAACTTAATGTACCTCTCGAACCATGTCAAGGAACCCGCGTGGTCATAGGACCTTGCGCGACTGAGCGCTCAGCGTATGATGTTGCAATGGCGGCGATCGAACTCGTGACCCTGGGCCCTGAGGGAACCTGCCATGAGCGTGCGGTCAGGCGCTACATGGAGTTCCAGGGCGTGGACGACTACGCCCTCTCGTTCATCGGAGACTTCCTCGAGGGCCTCGAGCGAATCCGGGGCCGAGATGACGCCTTCCTCATCCAATGCAGCGCCCACCCCAAGGTTCATGAAGTCACCGAGCGCTACTGGCGTGAGGTCTTCGTCGTCGACACCTTCATCTTCCCAACCAAGCATCTCGTGGTCCTGAGCCGACGAGAGGTGGGGCAACCGCGCTCGCTCGGAATCGTCCCCGCCACCAAGGGGTATGTCGACCTCTCCCAATGGGACGAGGTGATCGACGTCGTCTCCAAGCCGGTGGTCGGCAAGGAGCTCCTGGCCGGCCGCTATGACTCGGGACTGACCCATATGGAGCATTTCGAAGAGCACGCCGACGAGCTCCGCCTTGACCTCGACATCGGCGAAATCGACACGACCTGGCTCGTGTACGGGACCCAGAAGCGCTACGAAGGAGAAGTTATCGGGATCCCCTCCAGAGGGGTACTCCTGGGCCGGGAGCCGCTGAAAGCGGCGTAGCTCCCGGCCCAGAATGTCATCCTGGGCGCTTGGTCAACTCGTTACGCTGAGCCCTGTCGGGGTTGTGACGGTGTAGGTGCCGCTCCATTTCGCCGTTCCGATGACGGTGCATGGAATCACGGCGCTGAAGTCGAATTTGGCGTGTTCCGTGCTTTTGGCCACTCCTGTGAGGGTGCCTATATCGGTACCGCTGGTCGTGCAGGTCAGGGTGCCAAATAGTGACGGTGTTGTGAGTTTGAGCCCAGACCAGCGCACTGTTCCGTTTGTGGTGCTGCCAATATGCTGAATGGTGAGAGTCCCCGCGGCGTCCACAGTGGGATTCCCTTCCGCACAGTTGCTCCACGACAGGGACGTGATCGGACCTCCGATGGTCCCGGGGTCTGCCACGGTAAAAGGGCTTGACGTATGCCATTTCATGGTCGACGACGTGCATGTGTTGATGGTCGCTCCAAATGTGTCGGTCTCCAGAAACGAGCCTCCTGGCGCGATTGATGTTTCGAGGACGACTTCTGCGTTTTTCGCCACGCCTCCGATCTCAAGTGTGGTTGCTGAGGCGCTGGACGCCCCGACCAGCGCCGTAGTCAGCGCCATCAGGACGGTCGCGGCAATTCTCATTGGCTGTCTCATCATTCTCCTTCTGCTCCCAGCTCGTGCCAGGGTTTGGGTACCGGTCGAGTTCTACCGCTTAGGCACTCGCCAGTCAAGGCCTCCTGATCATAGGTCTGGCCTACGCCCAGGGAGGAGGAGGGCTACGGGCCGGGAGCGCTAAACATGGCGCAGCTCCCGGCCCAGGCCATCTCGGTGCGTGGTTAGATCGTCACGCCAAGCCCAGCCGGGCTTGTCACCGTATAGGTCCCGCTCCATTTGGCGGTTCCGACTACGGTGCATGAGAGCACAGCGTTGATGTCAAGGGTCGCGCTGCCGGATTTGACTCCTGTCAACGTCCCGATGTCGGTGTTGCTGGTCGTACAGGTCATGGTGCCGAAGAACGAGGGCACTGTGACTTTGGCCTTGCTAGAGCGCACTGTGCCGTTTGTGGTCCCGAGGATGTGTTCGATGCTGAGGGTGCCCATGCCGTCGACGGTAGGGGTTCCTTCGGTGCAAGAGCTGAACGAGAGGCTGGTGACAGGCCCCCCGACGGTGCTGCCGGTAAAGGGGCTTTCCGTGTGCCCTTTTACCGTCGAGGCGGTGCATGTGTTGGCGGTAGCGCCAAATGTGTCGCCCACTAGCAAAGATCCGCCTGACGCGATCGTCGCTTCGAGCGCGACTTCCGAGCTTTTCGCAACCCCTTCGACCTCAAGGGCGGTTTCAGCGGTCCCTGCGGTTTCGCCGGTCACGCCAAGCTTGGGCGGGCTTGTCACGGTATAGGTCCCGCTCCATTTGGCGGTTCCGATGACGGTGCATGAGAGCACAGCGTTGATGTCAAGAGTCGCGCTGCCGGATTTGACCCCTGTAAGGGTGCCGATGTCGGTGTTGCTGGTCGTGCAGGTCAGCGTGCCGAAGATCGAGGGCACTGTGACTTTGGCGTTGCTAGAGCGCACTGTGCCGTTTGTGGTCCCGAGGATGTGTTCGATGCTGAGGGTGCCCATGCCGTCGACAGTAGGGGTTCCTTCGGTGCAAGAGCTGAACGAGAGGCTGGTGACAGGCCCCCCGACGGTGCTGCCGGTAAAGGGGCTTTCCGTGTGCCCTTTTACCGTCGAGGCGGTGCATGTGTTGGCGGTAGCGCCAAATGTGTCGCCCACTAGCAAAGATCCGCCTGACGCGATCGTCGCTTCGAGCGCGACTTCCGATTTGTCCGTTACACCTTCAACCTCAAGGGCAGTTTCCGGAGCGGGTTCGCCGGTCACGCCAAGCTCCGTCGGGCTTGTCACGGTATAGGTCCCGCTCCATCTGACGGTTCCGATGACGGTGCAAGAGAGCACGGCGTTGATATCAAAAGTCGCGTTTCCGGATTTGACCCCTGTCAGCGTCCCGATGTCGGTGCTGCTGGTAGTGCAGGTGAGGGTGCCGAAGTGTGAGGGCACTGTGATTTTTGTGCCGCTGGACCTCACTGTGCCGTTTGTGGTGGTGCCAATTCGTTCAACGGTGAGACGGCCTGCAGCGTTGACCGTAGGATTGCCTTCGCTACAGCTATTGTAGGACAGAGCGGTAACCGGGCCGCCGACGGTGGTCCCGGAGAAAGGGCTTTCCGTATGGCCTTTAACCGTAGAGCTCACACATGTGTTAAAGCTGATATTGGATGTGTCAGCCAGTAGGAAAGACCCTCCACTTTTGATCGTTGTTTCGAAGGCTACTTCCGCATTCGTTGGCACGCCTCCGACCTCCAGTGTGGTCGCCGAGGCGGTGGACACCCCGCCGAGCGCGGTCAGGGTCAGTGCCGCCAGCACAGCGATGGTGATTCTCTGAGTCTGCTTCATCTGCGTTTCTCCTTTTGGTTCCGGCTAGATGCCGGGAATGAGTACGCAGTAGCTACTAACGCCTATAGGGCCATTAGTCAAGCAGTATCGAGTATTGCCCTACTTCTTTGCCTGCTTGCCACACGGCAGCCCGATCCGCGGGTTGGTGTGGCGGGAGCGACCGTTCTGAGCCTGGAGACGCAGTTCGAACCTGGGGTTGGCAGTGCACAAGTTCCTGGAGTTTTCGATCAGCCCGCGGCTGCCGCCGAAGAGCTTCATGGTGAAGCTGGTGACGGGGGCGTCGGGGATGCCGAGGAAGCGGGTGCGAACCCTCTGCCTGACGGAGTCGATGTAGCCGACCAGGATGATGCGGAACTGCCCGCGCAGATCGGCTACGAGGTCGGGAAGTTCCCGTTCGCCGCCGTTGGAGCGGAAGTAGACGTTGCCGCGCAGCGGCTGGCTGAGCAAGGGAGAGCGGGCCACGACCGTGCCGAGAATCGATTTCGGCGGGCAGGCTTCGGCAGCGAACTGGACCCGGGTGCACGGATTGCTGATGTGGGAGTTGTCGATGAACTCGCTCTTCGGCAAGAGGACCGTGGCGCCGGCGCTGTTGGCCTGGTGAGGCTTCTGGCGCAGGGTTGCCTGCACCGCCGGATTGCCAGTGCGGTTCATTCCTCCCTTGAACGAGAGCTTCAGCTGCGGGCTATAGGGAAGCTTGGCGCAGCTGGTGGCCTGGAAGCCGTCGGAGGGTTCGGCTACCTGGCCGTCGACGGCGGTGACCGTGGCGACGGTCTGCTTCGGCCGGCAGCTGGTGGGGTTCAAGGTGAAGTTCGGACGGTCGACGAGAACGTGGATCGTCCGATAGGAGACCGGCACTCCTTCCAGGAACTGAGGCAGCGGATCGGTGACCACGCTCGCTTGGGCGGTGTTGGGATCGACACGGATTGCGGCCCGGTTGACGACCAGGCCGAGGTCGAAGGGGCCTGCCTGCGCCGGCACGACGCTGACGATCGAGTAGGGGCCGCCTTTGTAGGGACCGGCGAGGTAGGCCGCGGTCGGCGCCTTCCCCGGCTGGGGAATCCACAGCGGCGCTCCGCCCACCCCACTGGCGGCGGTGAGGCTGCCGAGACGGGAGTCGGCTGGACAGGCGCCGGTCGCCGCGGCGGCATCCGAGCAGAGCGGGACGCCGGCCAGTTTCGCCAGCACCCCCTGGGGGAGGTGGACAGCAATCGTCGCCGGATTCGCTTCCCCGTCCTGGCGGGTGAGGGTGAAGGCGAAGGGGGCATACTGGCCGCCGACGGGGGAAAGGCTGCCGGCTTGGATCTGGGGGGCGAAGCCGCCCTTACCGCAGCCGGCCGTGATCTGCATCGGCGTCGACCCCTGCGCCGCCGGACGCCCCGACCAGGGCGCAAACGAGAAGTCCGTCAGATAGGTGCCACAGCCACCCGGCGTCGAGAGCGGCGCCCTGGGGCCGCCGAAGACGTCCAGCTTGAGGCCGGCGACGGGGACCTGCGGCAGGCCACCGAGGGCTTCGATTCCGTCGAAGACCGCGGTCACCTGCCCGGTCAGCGGATTCGGCTCGATCCGCGCCGGCAGCTTCAAGTGCACGCCCTGTTCGTCGGCAACCACCCAGAAACCGAACAGGTGACCCGGCTCGGGGGTGCGCTGGTAGACGGAGCCGTGCAGAGTCTGTTCCAGGGCCGGCACTTCGGCTTCGATCGAGCCGATCTTGGCCGCACCCGGACAGTTCGCTGAGACGTTCTTGCCATAACCGACCTGGTCGGCGCTGCAGGCCTCGAGGCCGTCGGCCGCGGCAGAGTTGATCGCAAAGCCCTGGGGCAGGGTCACCCGGGCGCTCTTCAGCGTCGAGGTGGCAAGGCCCTGAGAGCTTTCGTTTTGGGGAACACGGAGCTCGGTATTGACGCCGGTGGGAGCCGCGGCTTCGGGGTTGGTCGGCACGGTCGTGAAGGCCGGGGCAAAGTCGAGTTTGCCGCAGCCGGTGATCTGGGGGAAGGGGGCGCTCATCGTCAACCACTGGTCGGGCAGCTGGTAGCTGCGCGCGGCCACCCGTACTTCACGCGTCAGGGAGCAGTCGGTGGGGTTGGAGAGAAAGGGTCCGCCGGGAGTCACCGGGCGGCCGCCTTCGGGGGTTTCGCCGTTGATCGCCTCTTCAGGGGTGATCCGTTCTTCGTCGTGGACAGAGGCTGATGGCACCCCCCAGATGGTCGAGGTCGCTTCGGAGAGGCCGCTCGCCGACGGCGCCCCTTCGAGGGTGGCGATGAGGCCGAAGTTGACAGGGTTGACACGGATGTTGATGAAGGCCGGCCAGCCGACGGCGATGAAGCCGAGACGGGCGACGATATCGGTACCGTGAGGCGGCGCCATGTTGTAGATCGGCTCCTTGAAGGTGCCAGCGACCGGCTGGTTCACCCGCACCAGGGTCGTCCCCACCTGCGAGTCGAACGGACAGGCGCTGTTTTCGGGTTCGCTCCCGAGCTGTTCCGCGGTGCAACGGGGAATTGCCTGCGGGTTCCCGATCACCCCGGGCGGCAGTTCGATTTCGATGTCGCGGGCCCTGGCGTAAGGCAGGTTTCCGTTATGGGTAAGCGCGATCGCGATCGTCATGTCGGCGTGGGCGCCGGCCTGATTTTCCGGATGACCATTAGCGGTGAGCCTGGCCGAGACCGATTCGAGCGCGAATTTGTCGAATTCTTCAGCGGCCGTCGCCGGGGCGGCCGCGATGCCGAGGAGAACGAGCGCCGCGGCAGCGATAGAGGTGACCCTGGGCAAGATGGCGCTCATCGGCTGGCCCCCTTCTGCTCGGCGCCGGCTCGGTGGCGACGGTGTTTAGCGTGCTTGGCGTGATGCTTCTTCTTGACGCAGCGAACCTTGCCGGCCCGCTTCACCTTGCGCTTGTCTTTGCCGCACTTGCGGGTTTTGAAGTTTTCGCCACTGCCCCGCACAGGGGATTCCCCGCTCGGCAAAGAAGGCGCCGGCGTTAGCTGCGGACGGCAGCCTTCCCCTTCGCAGACGCCCGCCGCCGCTTCGGGAAAGCCGCCGCCGACCCGGGCGTCGTATATCGATGGAGTTTCGTCCACGTCACTTCCGACCAGCAGGTCGGAGCTGAGGATGAAGACGTCGTCGCCACTGCGGCTCACCGCCCACAGGTACTCGTTGCGCCGGCTCTGCGGCGAGGAGATCAGGTAGACGCAGCCCCCCGCCTGCGTACAGCTCCCCACTCCCTGATCCTCCCACTCGTAGACGTCCTGGAAACCGTCGCCATCCGATGCCACCAGGGGTTCGCTTGACTCGAAGAAAGCGCGACGGCCGTCGGCACGGAGGTTTTCCGGCCAGGCCAGCAAGGAGAACAGCTCTGAGCCTTCGCGGCTGCTCGACTGCAGGCTCGCGTCCGATTGCGCCGGCTCCCCAGTCGGGTTGCAGGAGATGCATTGCAGCTTGTTCCCCGCCGATTCGTAGCGATATATCTCGGCGTGACCCTGAGGGTCATAGGCCGTGAGGGCAGCTCGCGATTTGAACACGAAGACGCCCCCGTCGGGAGTACTGCGGGCCGGAACTCCGCCGAGGCTGCCTCGGAACGGGGTTATCTGACCGTTGAGCGCGCGCACCCAGAGGCCGAGGCCGTCATCGGGCTTACCCGGCGCGCTTTCCCCACCTTCTACGTCACGGCTGGTGACCGTGCCGACGAAAGCGATCTGACCTTCCCTCGAGCGATAGAGATTCTGAGCGCCTGCTTTTGGTTTGGAGCCCTCGGAGTTGGGGCCTGACCCCGCAACCGCGGTTTTGGAGACGAAGTAGGCGGCGGTTCCGTCGTTCGCGACCGTGGCCGGGATCACTTCGGCGGCGGTATCCGCGAATACGATCACGGAGTTGGTCGCCACGTCGAAAGCCTTGAGGTTGCCTTCCTGGACATAGAAGATGCGGCCGCCCCCTTCGGCGAGGCCTGCGTATTCGACACCATTGCCGATTTCGTAGGTTTCTTTGTCGTCAAAACGGAGGTAGAGGGTGTTTTTGACCTTAAAGGCAATGCCCACGCCATCGGGTGAGGCTCCGGCATAAATCGCGTCTTCACCGGCGGCGAAGGGGACGTTGCCCGGTTTCAACGAAACGACATGGGTGATGCCGTCAGGCGTGCGGTCGTAGACCGCTGCGGTTCCGTCGGGCGCCGCGTCGGGCTCAAGCTGAATCGCGGAATCAGTCGAGGCGAAGGCGCCGGTGTTGAAAACGATGTGGCTCCCTCCTTCGCTGAGAAACTCCGCGCCGGATTCGGGATCGTTGCCGAGGCTGCCCTGTCCGACCAGCTCGGAATGGCCATCGGGGTATCGCACGTAACTGGTGACTTTCCCCAGCACCGCTGAACCTTCCGCCGATGCGAGCCAGAAGGAGTAGCCCTGGTCGGGCGAGGTCGTCCCGGGGGCCAAAGAGACCGCTTCCGCGGCGGAGGGGCCGGTGTAGGACGTCGACCACCCCGTGGGCGTACGTTCGGCGAGATAGGGATCGCCTTTGAAACCGCCCGCGCCGCCTAGGCCGGGCAGCGCCCCGCCCCTGACCCGGAAGGGCACTTTGTCCCCCGCCGGGGAGACCTGGCGACTGGTGGAGCCGCCGCCTTCGCCTTCGGCTCCGAGCGGGGCGTGAGCGTTGGTGTCGGCGGGCGTCACCAGCTCATAGGCGCGACAGTCGGGCAGCATCGCTGACAAGCCAGTGCGAAAGAGGGCATTGGCGCAGGAACTCGTTTCGACCGGCAGGCTCGGATAGGTGGCGAAGCTTCCTTCCGCTTCGTCGGAGCCTTCTTCGTTCGTCGCGAGGACGCGGAAACGGTAGTGCGTACCCGGTGAGAGGCCGCTCGCCCTCGCCGCAGCGTCGGCAGCGAGGTTGCCTGCTGCGAGCGTGCCTCCGCCGGCTGGGATCCATTCGGCCGCCCCTTCGACTTTGAATTCGAAGGTGTAGGTGGTGGGGAGGTTGTTGGGGACGATCCGCGCCTGCAGTTCGGCTTCGTCTTCGCCGATGTTGGCGGCCGTGGTCGACAACACTTCCGGCGGCGCAGCCGTCGATTCGAAAAAGGCAAAGGAGTGGCCGGTGCCTTTGGGGTGGGAGGGGACGTAGAGGTAGCGGCCCTTTCCTTCTTCTTCGCTCAGCCTTCCGTTGGGACTGCTGAGACCGTTGTCGATGGAGATCTCCATGCCGACTTTTCCCTGGAAGGGGAAGGTGACGGTGGCGAGGTAACTGCCGTCTTCGTCGAACTTCCACAAGTGGGAGTTTTCGGTGTCATAGATATAGATGTCGTGCGTGCCTTCGTCCACCGCGATCGACATCGAGCTGCCGAACTGTCCCTCCGGCACCGCCGAGGCTTCGATCGTGCCGATCTCTTCGTATTCGTCGTTCGGTGGGGTACCGACGACGCTTTCCAGATCGAAGATGCCGATCACGGTCTTGCCGAAATCAGGCCCTTCTTGGACGTAGAGCCTGTGACGGATGCTGTCCACCGCCACCCCGACTCCGGTTCCAGTTCCCTGGGATCCGAGCTTGGTCGCGCTGACTTCTTCGTTGCCTTCCGCGGCGGAGCTGTACTCGACGACTTCTCCGTTGCGGTGAACGAAGAGGTGGTCTTGCACGCTTCCTTCATTACCGATTGCAAGGCCGCGCAAGCCAAAGCTGTTCCTTCCGCTGATGCAATCGAATTCAATGCATCCCGGGCCAACCAACGGAACTGCGGCGGGAGGATCGCAGTAATTGATTTTGCCTTCTGCCGGGCTGTAGGGAGCGCACGGTTCGAAGCGGAGGAGTTCCCCATCTTCTTCGGACCAGGCATAGAGAATGCCCGTGCTGTCGACCGCCAAGGACTGAGGGGCGACGATCGCCCCTTTGGGGATCTCCGAGAGAAAGGCGCCCTCGGGGCTGAAGATGTCGATTCTTCCTTCGGTTCCATCTTCTTTTTTACCGCTGACGCTCACATAGATGTCGCCATGCTCATCGGCCGTGACCGCGCGGGGATCCGCGAACTTGGCGGGTGGGTGGCCGCCGGCCGGAGGCGTGGTCGGGCAGCCGGGGTCTTCGACGCGATCGAGTTCTTCTGGTTCGCCGCTGCAGCCGCCGATCAGAGACAGGCGCGGGTCGAGCACGCGTTCGCCTTCAGCCGCCATGGCAGCCGGAGCCGCGAAGGCGGCGAGCGCCAAAAGCACCACGACCATTCCAAGCTGCGGCACCAAACGACTGCCGTTCCGAGACGTGCTCATCTATTTCTCCTCCTGCCTTTGAAGCTCCGGCGATCTCCAGCCATTGTCGTACCTGACAACGGCTGGACCGGTTCCCTGGCGATTGAAGTTAATGATCTTGAGGTTTCCTGTCAAGCGGAGGTCAAAAAAAGAGCCGCCCCCAACTGTTGGGGGCGGCTCTAAATGCCTAGGTCAGATCAGCGCTTGACTAGCCGGTGACGCCGAGGCCCGCCGGACTTGTGACGGTGTAGGTTCCGCTCCATTTCGCGGTCCCGATGACGGTGCATGAGAGGACAGCGTTGATGTCGAATTTAGCGCTACCGGAAGCGACGCCTGTAAGGGTGCCGATATCGGTGCTGCTGGTGGTGCAGGTCAGGGTGCCGAAGAACGAGGGCACTGTGACTTTGGCACCGGTTGATTTAACTGTGCCGTTTGTGGTGGTGCCAATCCGTTCAACGGTGAGGCTGCCCGCAGCGTCGACGGTCGGGTTGCCTTCGCTGCAGTTGCTGAACGAGAGGGTGCTGATCGGACCGCCGACGGTGGTGCCGGTGAAGGGGCTAGAGGTGCTCCCTTTCACGACGGACGTGGTGCATGTGTTGGCGGTAGCGCCGAATGTGTCGGTCAGAAGCGCGGAACCGCCCGAGGCGATCGTTGCTTCGAGCGAGACTGAGGCGTTTTTCGCTACGCCGCCAACCTCGAGTGTCGTCGCCGAGGCGGTGCTGGCGAACGCCATCAGGGCCATTGCCGCGACGGCGGCGACCCCGAGGATCTTGCTGAGCTTCATTTCTTTCTCCTTGGTATCCGGCAGTGGTCTGCCTGGTTGTTTCCCGCCGCCATTCCTACCGATTTCCCCAGAACAGTCAAGGAAGTTGGAGCACCAATGACCATTTGCACGGTGGCGCCGAACCAACTGCGGCCGAACTACCTGCAAACCAGGCTGAACGGCATTTTGCGGCGCTCTGATCCGCGCAGCGCTCCGGCTCGTGTCACCGCTAGGGAAGGAGTCGCCCCCGACGTCGGGGGCGACTCCGATTACTTCCCTTGAACCTTCAGCGATTGGCTATGCGCCAATGCCAAGCGCGGCGTTCGCGCCTGTGAGGGTGTAGGTCCCGCTCCATTTGGCGGTCCCGATGACGGTGCATGAGAGCACGGCGTTGATGTCGAATTTCGCAGAACCAGAAGCGACCCCTGTCAGGGTGCCGACGTCGGTGCCGCTGGTCGTGCAGGTCAAGGTGCCGAAGAACGAAGGCACTGTGACTTTGGCGCCGGTCGAACGGACTGTGCCGTTTGTGGTGGTGCCAATCCGTTCAACGCTGAGGGTGCCGGGGAGATCGGTCGTCGGATTTCCTTCGCTGCAGTTGCTGAAATCCAATGTTGTGATCGGACCGCCGATCGTGGTGCCGCTGAAGGGGCTTGAAGTCTCCCCGCTCACGGTCGACGTGGTACATGTATTGGCGGTAGCGCCGAATGTGTCGGTCAGAAGCGCGGAACCGCCCGAGGCGATCGTCGCTTCGATCGAGACCGAGGCGTTTTTCGCTGAACCGCCAACCTCGAGTGTCGAGGCCGAGGCGGTGCTGGCGAACGCCATCAGGGCCATTGCCGCGACGGCGGCGACCCCGAGGATCTTGCTGAGCTTCATTTCTTTCTCCTTGGTATCCGGCAGTGGTCTGCCGGGTTGTTTCCCGGCGCCATTCCTAACAACTTCGCCGTACTAGTCAAGAAAGGTTGGCGTATCCCAAGAAGAAGCTCTGCGTACCGGCATGCGACTACCGGTGAATCGCCCGCAAAAGCCCGTAAGCGAGTTTCTGAAAGGCGCCGAAGCGCGCGGTACGCGGATCCGCGGGCACGCCCCCGGGCGATTTCGCCCTAAGCCATCTTTACGGCCGACGGGGGCCAGAGAGTGTGGCGCAGGGTCTCCAGGACGGCTCGGGCCAGAGCGCTATCGCCGCCGAGCTCGAGCGACTGGTCAGGCCGGCCGGTCAGCCAGCCCAGCCAGCTGCCAGCGGTTCCTCCGATCCACGCATCCGAATCTCCCTCGGGGCGCGCAACCCAGGAGGTGGGCCGTCCTGCCTCCACGGTCACCATGGCTCCCGCGTACTCCGGCTGCGGTCCGGATCGCAGCTCGACCGCCAGCCTGCAGCGGCCCGAGAGCTCCTCCGGCAGATCCAGGAGAGGGATCGCGAGGAGGAAGAGGGCCTCGACGTCGATGCGGCTCAAGGCTTTCGTCGGCTCCGCCGCCCACTCGCGCTCCCATGCCACGGCGGCCACCAGCGGGGCCACTGCTTGCCGGAGCCAGGGCGTGGCCTCATAAGGGGTGCCGCGGGAGGCCGCGCCGTCGCGTCGCGCCCGCAGCTGCCCGCTGCGCCGCATCGCCGCCAGCCGACGCTCGAGGGTCGGGTAGCTGATGCTGGTGATCAGTTTCGCCAGCTCGGTCAGCGCCAGAGGGCGAGCGGCCAGCACCCTGACGATGGTCGCGTTCCATCCCTCGACGAAGGCTTTGATCGCGCTTTTCGCGGCCGGGTCGCCGAGAGAGATCGGCCCGTCAGGCGCCTCGCTCAGCCAGCTCTGAAGCGTGGAGGCGGCGAGAAGCAGTCGCTCGCCGGGGCGCGTGAGCGAGTAGGTCACGGTGCCGGGAAAGCCGCTCTCCTGTCGCCGTTCAACCGCGCCGAGATCGGCTAGGGCCTTGAGGTAGGAGCGCATGGTGGTCGCCGGGGGATGGCCAACCGCCCGGCTCAGGTCCGTCAAAGCCAACTCCTCGTCGCTTAGGGCTGTGAGGACGTGGACGTTGAGCGGGACCGAAAGCAAGGACAACGCAGTCGCCCCAGCTCGCAAGGCACCACCCCCTTTCCCCTGAACGCGCCGCGGATGCCGCGGCTGGATCTCCCAGCAAGCGCGACATTACCATAAAAAAACCCGAGTATTAGCTGGCCGGCTGCGCTTTCCGGGCGGCGGCGAAGATCTCGAACTGCGCGTCGGTCGGGTCCTTGGGGCGGCCATTGCCGTGAAAGACGCGCTCGAGCGCCATCCCGACCGAGTCGTAGAGCTCGCGCAGCTCGTCGACCGTGTAGAGGCGCTGGCGGAATTCGATCCGCTTGTCGAGGTTCTCGAGAACCTCGCCGAATTTGACCGGGATCATCGCCCCTTCCATGTAGCTGTCCTTCTTGTTCCAGCGGTGCTCGACGAGTTCGACCATCGTCGAGCTGGGGATCCAGGAGCGCTGGGGCAGGTGGGCGCGGGCGTAGAGAACGTTGGGGACCTGGATCAGGTTCTGGCCACCGGGCTTGAGCGCGCGGGAGATCACCTCGAAGGTGCGGTGGTTCTCCTCGTCTGACTCGAAATAGCCGACGGCGCCGTCGTTGAGGTTGAGGACGACGTCGAACTCAGCCTCGAAGTCGAGCTCGCGCAAATCGCCCTGGACGAACTCCGCCTCCAGGCCCTGCTCCTCCGCATCCTTGCGGGCGATCTCGACCAGTTCCTCGCCGATCTCGACGCCGACGACGGAGAAGCCCTGGCGCACCAGCTCCAGCGAATGGCGCCCGGTGCCGCAGGCGAGGTCGAGGATGCGCTCGCCGCCCTGCGGCCGCAGCATCGTCAGCGCCCGCTTGATTTCCGACTCGGTCCGCTCGGTCCAGGCCATCTCGGCGCTCATCCCCGTGAACGCCGTCTCGTACCAGTCCTGCGGAATCTCGTCCTGAAGAACCGTCATCTCCCTCTCCCTTGCTGCTCTTCCCCCATTGCACAGGGAAGCTTAAAAGATCAGGACGTATGGTGCTTTTCCTCACGACGATGGCGTCTGACCAGCGGGGCGATGTATCCGATCAGCACCCCGATCGCCGCCGCCAGCAGGATCACCACGATCAGCGGCGCGTTGAAGCTGGCGAAGAGGACTTCGAAGCTGACTTCCTGCGAGTTCTGCAGGGCGACGATGAGGACGAGGGCGCTGAGGATGCCGACCAGCCAGGCGCGCCAGTTGACGGGCTTCTTCTCCTGCGGCATCTGCCGATCCTAGTCCCCGGGATCGCGCGGAGCCCCGGCGCTCAGACCGCTGCCGACTGCGGCAGGCGCTTGCGGCTCAGCATCCGCTCGTCGGCGGCCCGGATCAGTGCCTCGAAGTCGCGTCCGTCCTCGGGGAACACGGCCCAGCCGATCGAGGCGGTGGGAGACGGGGTGCGGGCGTCGGAGTAGCGGGTGTCGAGGGCGCCGCAGACGGATTCGGCGAGGTCGCGGACGGCGTCGCCCTGGACCCCGGGGGCGACGATCGCAAACTCGTCGCCGCCGATCCGGGCGAGGGTGTCGCCGGAGCGCAGCATCGACTGCGCGCGCTCGGCGGCTTGGCAGAGGATGGCGTCGCCGACGGGGTGCCCGTGGTTGTCGTTGATCGTCTTGAAGTCGTCGAGGTCGAGGATCAACAGGGCGAGCGGGCTCTCGTCGCTCTTGCGGCGCCTACCTGCGGGGTGCGAGCGGGCGGCGATCTCGCGCTGGAGCACTGCGTCGAACTGTCGGCGGTTGGCGACGCCGGTGAGCGGGTCGCGGTGGGCGATGTCGCGGTGGTGCAGCTCCGCCTCAAGCAGCCGCTTCCTCAGACCGACAAGAACCCAGGTCGCGGAGAGGAAGCCGGCGACCAGACCGATGTAGGTGGGGAGGAAGGCCTCTTCGATCGCGTTGCCGTCGTAGAGGAGCGGGGTGCCGGCGACGAGGATCAGCTCGATCGAGAGCGGCCAGGCCCACTGCGTGGGGAAGAAGAAAGCCGCGTAGAGGAGGGTCAAGACCAGCATCGGCTGCACGAAGCTCATCGCCCCGCCGGTCAGGAAGATGCCGAGCCCGACCACGGGGATGGTGATCCCCATCCCCATTCCCAGCACCTTCATCGAGGCGCGGTCCCAGCGCAGCCAGCCGAGAGCCGAGGCCAGGCCGTAGAGGAAGATCACGGCGCTGAGGGCAAAGATCCAGCCCATCGCGACGTGCTGGGCGCCGGGGAGGTAGCAGTTGGCGACGGTTATGAAGGCGGCGAGGATCCAGAGGACCCCCGAAATCCTCCCCATTCGCGCCCGCTCGTCGGGGGCTTCGGCGAAGGCTGGCATCGCGGCCGAGATGAGGGAGGTGGGCGGCAGCGCCATACCTCCCTCATCGGCCGGTCGCTGGTGACCTTTAAGTACCGCCGAGTAGCCGGTTCAACCGACCTCTGAGAAGGCGGGCTCCCGCTCCTCCTGAGGCGCCGCCGGCATCTCCTGGGGCCGCGGCGCCCGCAGGACGAAGACCGCGATCGCCACCGCGATCGCCGCCAGGATCGCGCCGACCAGATAGGCGACGTGGTAGCCCGAGGTCAGCGCCTGGGCGGCGCTTTCGCCATCGGCGAGCAGGTTCTTCGTGCGCTCGCCCGAGAGGGTGGCCAAGACCGCCAGCCCGATCGCTCCACCCACCTGCATGCTGGTGTTGACGAAGCCGGAGGCGAGGCCCGCGTCCTCCGGGGTGGCGCCCGACATCGCCAGGGTCATGATCGCCGGGAACGAGGTGCCGACGCCGACGCCGATCAGCAGGAACGGCGGCAGTAAGTCGGTCAGGTAGTTGGCGTCGACCGGGGTGCGGGCGAAGAGGAGCAGCGCCACGACGACCATGCAGACCCCAGGGATCAAGGTATTGCGGGGCCCGAAGCGCATGATCAGTTTTTCGGAGAAGCCGAGCGAGAGGGTCCCCATCACCAGGGTCGTCGGCAGGAAGGCGAAGCCAACCTCGAGCGGGCTGTAGCCGAGCACCTTCTGCAGGTAGAGGGCGCCGAGGAAGAACATCCCGAACATCCCGGCGACCAGCAGTGCCTGCAGGGCGTTGGAGCCGGCGACGTTGCGGTTGCGGAAGAGGCGCAACGGCATCAACGGGTTGGCGATCGTCGCCTGCCGGTGGAGGAAAGCCAGCAGCAGTGCCAGCGAGATCGCGCCGAGAACGAAGATCCGGGTGTCGTTCCAGCCCCAGGCTTCGATCCGCAGGATCGTGAAGACGCCGAGCATCAGCGAGGAGGTGATCAGGGCGGCGCCGGGGAAGTCGGCGCCCTCGCTGAGGCCGATCCCGTCCGGGTTTGCAACCAGCCGGGTCGCCAGGTAGGCGGTGGCGATCCCGATCGGCAGGTTGATCAGGAAGATCCAGTGCCAGCTGATCGCGTCGGTGAGGACGCCGCCGAGCAGGAGGCCGATCGAGCCGCCGGCGGAGGCGACGAAGCCGTAGACGCCGATCGCTTTCGCCTGCGCTCCGGGCTCCGGGAACATCGTCACGATCATCCCCAGGATCACCGCCGAGGCCAGCGCGCCGCCGATGCCCTGGATGAAGCGGGCGCCGACCAGCATCTCCTGCGAGACCGAGGCGGCGCAGACGAGCGAGGCGACGGTGAAGATCGCCAGGCCGATCAGGAAGACGCGGCGCTGGCCGAGCAGATCGCCCATCCGACCGGCCAGGAGAAGCAGGCCGCCGAAGGGGATCATGTAGGCGTTGACGACCCAGGCGAGGTTGCTCTGGGAGAAGTGGAGGCTGCCCTGGATCGAGGGCAGGGCGACGTTGACGATCGTCGCGTCGAGGACGATCATCAGCATCCCCGCGCAGAGGACGTAGAGGGCGAGCCAGCGGGTTCTGTCGTTCTCAGTCGTGTTCATGCAAGTTGAGACTCCGGGACTCGGGGAAACTCATCGGTCGCCGTCAAGTGAGGCGGTCCGGCGGGTCGAGGCGCCGGAAGACGGGCGGCGCAGGGCGGGAATCGGCCTCGCGCTCAGCCCAGTGAGCATAGTCGTCCTCACGGCTCGAAGCTGGCGGCGGTCGCGGCCACCGAGACGCCTTCAGCTTCCGTACGCGAACCAGTCGCCCTCTGCGGCGACGTTGGCGACCCCCTCGAGCTCGATCTGGACAGCTTTCATGCGTCGCTCTTCGCCCAAGGCCACGACCCCTAGCGGATAGCGCCGCGCCTCTTCCACGATCTTCAGAGCTAGATCTGCCGGCATCGCCGGCAGATCCCTGTAAACGAGCCCGCGCCGGGGACGCCAGGTGGAGGCGATGTCCGCGTCAGCCCGGCGGCGCAGCAGACTTGCTGCTTCCTCCCAGCTTCCCCCCGGCGCTGCTCGAGGTGGTTTATAGGAGGCAGGAGGATCCGCCAGAGCCTCCAGCTCCTGTGCTGCCAGGAGATCGAGTACGGCGCCTGCCTGCTCATCCTCAAAAGGACGGCTACGTAGGTACACATACTGGGCATTCCGCCGTGGGAGCCGAGAGTGAACGCAAGCAAACGTCATCGAGTCCACTCTCCCGAGCCAGCGGGTCCTACGGAATGAACGGCGGTGAGCTGGCGGGCTGCCGAGCAGGCAGCGCGCGATCACTGTCACCAGTCGCTCCCGGAACCTCGAAGAAAGTGACGCCTGCGCCTGCACAAGTTGCTCGTAGGTCCTCATCAGGGTGTCTTCGCTCGCCCAACACCAAGCAAGCGCCACCACGGTCAGACGCTCGTCCTCAGACTCGGCAATAGTCAGCTGCTCCGCCCACCAACGGTGGTCGCCGCCGCGCAGTCGCGCTTGGTGAAACCGGCGGCTAAGGGCGATGGAATCGTCCAAGAGTTCTCCTTGCGCGACGATCCGTTCTCCCGGATCTGCAATTCCGGTCGCCGACAGCGCAAGGTCATGCAAACCCGCGCTGTCGCCGAGCACGCTTCTCCCGCGCTCGATGAACTGCTCCCAGTCTGAGAATCGCTTGAGGTGATCGGGTGATCCCCAGCCGTCGACATCGCCGATGAACTCTCGAATCGCCTCGTATTCCGGCAGGTTGGTCTCGAAGGCCTTCTTGATCTCCGCTTGTCGACTTCGGCTCAGCAGGGGTTGCTGCGGGTTGGTCATCAGCACCGATGCAAGTGCCGATAGAGGATGCGTGGGCAACGCCTCAGGCGAAACGATTTCCGGCTTGCTCAACACCAGTTCACGGGCTCGTCTCTGAGCCCCCTCCTCCGTATCGAACACGCTGAACTGACCGCCCACGAGCAGGGCTTCGCATGTTGCCACCGAGGCAGGCCCGATCTCGACCTCCCCCTGGCTCAGAACCTTGCCGAGCCGCAGATCCCCGATGCTCAGATAGAGCCGCCTACGCCCTTCGAGGTCCAACTCGTCGTTCAGTGCACGAAACCTTTCTCGCCTTCCCGCAGCAGCAGGAACCTGCGCTCTGATCATGGCGGCCAGCGCCGCCCGACGATCGATGCGCTCCTCGAGGGAAAGCGAAGCCCATGCGACCTCTGCAAGTTCCTTGCCCCCGCAGTCAGCCGGAAGCGACAGCATCGTTGATGGAACATAGGCAGAGGTTGCCTCACTGGCCCCGCCACGGTCCGGAATGTCCTCGCACACCAGCTCGACGACTCGCCGCTGGATGCGGATGTCTTGTTGAAAGGTCCGATCGGCGAGCAGGCGGGTAGCTACAGCTCGCGGATGGGTGGTTGTCCCCAGACTCCTGTCCTCGTCCAGCGCCTCCAAGCGATCCGCGATCGACGCCAGCTCGCCGCTGTTATAGGAGCCGGCATAAAACCGGGTTACGTTAAGCCAATAGGGTCGTTGGGCAATGGCATCGAACCGTTCGGGCCGGGTTCCCGAGCGGCGGTCTCCAGGGGTCGAATGAGCTGCTGACTCATAGAGAAACCGGGCGGTAAAGAACTCGCGTAGAGGCTGTACCTCGAATTCGAACGTGCCTTGATATCGAGATACCAGTGCACCCACACGGTCGAAGACGCCAGCGAAAAGGTCACCGAACAGGTCCGCGGGGAAGCCACGCCCTTCGAGGAACTTTGCGACCCTCTCCTCCACCTCGGTGAAGGTGAACCTACCATCCCCCTCCGGGCTCTCGGCTTGGCAGTGAAGCAGCCACGCGAGATAACCGTGAAGAGACAGAAGCAGGGGTCGGTACTTGAGAACCACCTCGCTTTTTTCGGCCTCTCGGTCGAGGAAAAGGTCCATGTAGCTGTTGTAGAGAGCGGTTCGCTGGTCCGGGAGCGCCTGACCGCGGCGATGGACCAGGTCGAGGAGGATTGCTAGCTGCATCGGATTCTGGGCAATGTCCCGAATATGCGGCTCCCGCAGTTTCTCCTCCAGCGTTTCGATCAGCTCCACCCCCGCTTGATGACCTACCCTGCGGGCATCGACCCACTTCCTTCCGTAGTCCTTGATCAGGGGCGTTTCAAGTGACCGCAGACGTATGGTCTTGAATTTCACCCTAGAGAACACAGGCCTTCCTCCGAAAGAGGCGGGGCGAGTGGTGACGATTGCTTGCAACGAAGGGCAAAGCTCGGCAAGCCGCGCTACAGCCATGTCGATGGCCTCTACCACCTCCTCTCGCATCTGGGTGTCACCCACCTCGTCGAGTCCGTCTAAGGCAAGAAGACCACTCGTTTTGCTTATCACCGCCTGCAAATCGGCCACGTCGAACTTTGATCCCCCACTGGATCTTTCAACTTCTGCGGCGAGAAACTCCTCCAGGGCGGCCGGAGGAGCATCAGCAGGTTCGGCCTGAATATCTCTGTGTCGACGCCTCAGCCAAACTGCGAAATCACGTAGGTCGATTTTGAATGGCAAGCGTTGAGGGCTGACACGATGGACAGGATCGACCTCGGCAGCCTCCTCCTTTTCGAGGATTCGCATGCGGTGCACCTGGCAGATGTACTGCAGCATGGTTGACTTTCCCTGACCCGGGGCACCCTCTATGACCCCGTATGGCGCCAACTTCTGAAACTCGCCGTACAGCAACAAGCCAGCCGCCCCGTGCGTGAGCGGATCTGGTCTCTCCTGCCTCACCTCCACTGGCGTCTCTTCCTTGTAGTTCAGTTCACTGATGAACCGTCGCACATGCTGTGCTTCCTTTCCCTCCACCAACGGCGTAGCCGGAACGTCGATGAAGAATTTGAGAAGCTCGTTGGCAAGATCCGCCTGCCTGAACCGGACCTCTCTGTCACCTAGGTACTGCTCCACGAGGTAGGCCTTGATCGCTCGTTGGCGGCGCAGTTCCGCATCGTTATCCTGGCCGTGCGCCGCCAAGATGCGTAGGAGATCTGGGCCAGTTAAGAGCTCGGGATAGGAAAGCTTCACATCGAATGCACCCTCAAGGCGGCGGTTGAGGTCATCCCGCCACCAGCAATCCGCTGGAATCGGCAACTCGTCGATTGCCTTCTGCACTTGATCGATTGATCCCGTGTCTAGATGGGCGGTCGGTGAGAAGTTGGTGATTAGCGTGTACTTGCTTGCGCCACGCTGAACCAGGTTCTCGATCTTTGTTTTCTCTTTTTTCAGGACGCTCTCGATCCATGCAGACGGATTCTGCAAGGTGGTAGGTGATCGAGCGAACTTCACCTGGAAGATGATCGAATCTTTGGAGCCGAGGCGTACCTGGGCATCGCGGCCGCCGTCCGGTTGAGCGACCGGCAGGCATTGCACATCTGGGAACGTGAGTGCGATCAACGCTTGGCAGAACTGCTGAAACCGTTGCTCGCCGAGTAACTCGAAGGGATGGTCGGGCATCGGTACGGGAAGTCTATTTGTTGTTGGAAGGCCTTTACCAGTCAGCGTCGGCTTGCGCCAAAGCTGTGACCGACCGGGGCGACGGCATGGAGTTCGGCGACGGCTAGCTCGCGAAGACGGCTGGAGCTCTTACTCGGTGGGAGGTGCCGTTTCGGCTGCGGCTCTCTAGTCAGTTGCGCCAGCTCCTCTACGACGACGTTGATCGTGCCTTCGCGGCGCTCGAGGCGCCCGCGGGCGCGGAGGAGCGGGGCGCTGCGGACGAGGGTGCGGCGGCGGTCGTAGACGGGGGGCGGGACGACGAGGTTGACCGAGCCGCGCTCGTCCTCGAGCAGGAGGAAGGTGATGCCGTTGGCGGTCTCGGGACGCTGGCGGGCGGTGACCATGCCGGCGACTTCGACGGTGGAGCCGTGGTCGATCTGCTCCAGGTCCGAGGTGCGGGCAAGTTTCGGGTCGAGGCCGGGGCGCAGGAGCTTCATCGGGTGCTTCTCGACCGTCATCCCGGTCGAGCGGTAGTCGGCGATCAGCTTCCCCCACTCCCCCAGCGGCACCAGCTCCGGAGGCTCGGGCGGCTCCATCGCCAGCGCCAGCTGGGTGCCGCTGCCTCTAGTCTGGCCGGCGGCGGTGACGCCGACGCGCCAGAGGGCCTCGCGGCGATCGTCCTCCGAGCCGGCGGGGATGCCGTCGAGCGCCCCCGCCCAGGCGAGCTTTTCCAGGCTCGGCAGCCCCACCCCCGAACGGGAGGCAAGTTCGGCGATCCCCTTATAAGGACCGCCGCGCTCGCGCTCGGCCACCAGCGCCTCCATCTCCTCCTTCTTCACTCCCTTGACGTAGCCCAGTCCGATTCGCACCTGCAGGCCGCCGCGCACATCAGCTGTCGACGGGGATTCGACGTGGCAGAGGACCTTGCTGCGGTTGGCGTCGACCGCCGCGACGCGGATGCCTCGGCGCTGGGCCTCGTGGACGAGCGAATCCGGCGGGTAGAAGCCCATCGGCTGCTCGTTCAGCAGCGAGCAGAGGAACTCGGGGCCGTAGTGGACGCGTAGCCAGGCCGACTGGTAGGCGAGCAGGCCGAAGGCGGCCGAGTGCGCCTTCGGGAAGCCGTAGCCGGAGAAGCCCTGGATCTGCGACCAGACCCGTTCTGCCACCTCCTCGTCGACGCCGTTGGCGGCGGCGCCGGCGAGGAAGCGCTGGTGGTGCTCGCGGATCGCCTCCTCGGAGCGCTTGCGGCTCATCGCCCGCCGCAGCCCCTCCGCCTCGGAGGAGCTGAAGTCCGCCAGCGCCATCACCGACTCGATCACCTGCTCCTGGAAGACGATCGTCCCCAGCGTCTCCTCCAGCACCGGCTCCAGCAGCGGGTGCGGGTAGGGGATCTCGTAGTCCGGGTCCTCGCGGCGGAGCTTGCGCCTCTCTATATATGGATGGATGGCGCCGCCCTGGATCGGGCCCGGCCGCACCAGCGCCACCTGGACGATGACGTCGTCGAGGTCGCGCGGCTGGGTCCGCGGCAGCATCTGCATCTGCGCCCGACTCTCGATCTGGAAGACGCCGGTGGTATCGGCGGCGCGGATCGATTCGAAGGTCTCCTCGTCGTCGAGCGGGATCCGCGAGAGGTCGAGCCGCTCGCCGCGGGCGCTGCCGATCTCCTCGACGCAGCGCTCGACCGCCGAGAGCATCCCCAGCCCGAGCAGGTCGATCTTGAGGAAGCCGGCGTCGGCGCAGGAGTCCTTGTCCCACTGGACCGTCTGCCGTCCCGTCATCGCCGCCGGCACGACCGGGCAGACGTCAACGAGCGGCCGGGTCGAGATCACCATCCCGCCCGGGTGCTGGGAGGAATGGCGCGGCAGGCCCATGATCTCAGCGGCGAGCGGCAGCAGCGCCCGCCAGCGCGGCTCGGCCGCCCGCTGCGGCCCGAGCGCCGCGACCAGGTCGCGCTCGATCTCCTCGGCGCCCTGGTGGAAGCCGGCGGTCTTCGCCACCTTGTCGATCTCCGCCGCCGGCAGCCCCAGCGCCTTGCCGAGGTCGCGAACCGCGCCCTTCGGCCGGTAGGTCGGGAAGGCGGCGACCAGCGCCGAGTGCTCATGGCCGTAGCGCTCGTGGATGCGCGGGATCAGGACCGCGCGGATATCGCGCGGGAAGTCGAGATCGATGTCCGGCATCGAGGTCGTTTCCTCGTTGAGGAAGCGGCCGGAGAAGAGGTCGGCCTCGACCGGGTCGACGTGGGAGAGACCGGTGAGGTAGCAGACGATCGAGCTGACGCTGGAGCCGCGCCCCCGCCCCGGCGGCAGGACCGACCGCGCGGAATCGGGCCCGCGCACCTCGACGGCGACCTCGCGCGCCAGCTCGAGCAGGTCGCGGTGGAGGAGGAAGAAGCCGGAGAGGCCAAGCTTGCGGATGATCGCCAGCTCCTCCTCCAGCCGCCACTGCGCTTCGAGCAGCCGGGCGTTGCCGCTGTAGCGCTCGCCGAGGTGGTGGTTGCAGAGCCGGGCGAGCTCGGCGTCGGCCCCCGGGTCCTCGCTGCCGGGGTAGCGATAGCCGAGCTGCTCGGTGAGATCGAAGCGCAGCCGGTCGGCGACTCGCTCGGTCTCGGCAACCGCCTCGGGGTATTCGGCGAAGCGCGCCGCCATCGCGCCCGGCGAGGTGAGGGCGGAGGTCGAGTTGCCGCGGCGGCGCGGCTCGGACTCCTCCAGCGTCTCGCAGAGGCCGATCGCGACCAGCGCGTCTTGCAGCGGCGCCCGGCGGCGGTCGTGGGAGTGGACGTTGCCGGTGGCGATGCAGGGAACGTCGAGTCGCTCGGCTAGCGATGCCAGCCAGCGATTGCGGGCACGGTCGTGGCGCCAGTAGGGCCGCTGCAGCTCGATCCGGAAGCGGGCGCGGCCGAAGGCAGCGAGCAGTCGCCGGGCCAGCCGCTCCCCCTCCACGGTATCGCCGCGCTCGAAGGCCCCGGCGACGGCGCCGTCGTGGGCGCAGCCGGAGAGGCAGACCAATCCCTCCGCGTGGTCCTCCACCTGCTCGAGCGTCGCCCAAGGTTGGGTCTGGTTGCGCGGCGTGTTGTCGCGCGTGTGCGAATGCGCGGCGGTGAGCAGGCGGCAGAGGTTGCGGTAACCGGCCTCGTCTTCGACCAGCAGGGTGATGTGGCAACCGCCTTGGAGCGTCAGCTCGGCGCCGGTGATCGGGCGGACGCCAAAGCCCTTGCAGGCGTGGGCGAACTCCATCGAGCCCCAGACGCCGTCGTGGTCGGTGAGGGCGAGGGCGGGATAGCCGTGGGACGCGGCGGCGGCGGCCAGCTCCAGCGGGGTCGAGGCGCCGTCGAGGAAGGAGAAGGCGGAGTGGGCGTGCAGCTCGACGTACATCGATAACCAACTCCCTAGGACTCAGGCCCGCTGCCGGTACCAGCGCTGGGCGGCGGCGCGGAAGACGGTGAGGGCGCGGCCGTCGCACATCGCCAGCTCGAAGTAGTGGCGACGCAGCGGCCGCGGCGTCCACCAGCGGTCCTCGACCAGCCACTCCTCGCGAACGGCCTCGACTGTCGCTCCCTCGATCAGCATGGGAGCGCCGCGGGGATCGGTGCGGACAGCCACCCGCCGGGGGGCGTAGAGACGGCGAAGACCCGGCATCAGAGTTCGGGGTAGGGAGTCAGCAGCGCCCATCGCTCGGGCACGCGCGAGGCGCCGTCGACGGGCAGGATCTTCAGCAGCGCCTCGGCCCCCTGCGCGGCGCGGACCTCGCGCACCGCCGCCCGCAGCCGGCGCCGTCGCGGCTCGGCGCCGCCAACCGCGAGCTCGAGCTGGTCGCGCGCCGGCGACCCCAGCCCGACCGCCAGCAGGCGCAGCACCGTCGCGGGGCCAGGCAGCTCTTCGAGCCGCGGCGCGAGGACGTTGCGCAGGACCCGCGGCGAGGCGCTCGGCCGGCCCAGGCCCTGCTCGACGCTCCAGCTGCCACCGCCAGCCAGCAGCGCCCCAAGCCGCAAGCCCAGCAACGTCCTACCCTTTCGCTGCGGCACCGCCAGCAGCCGGTCGACGAGCAACTCCAGGGCGCGGTCGAGCTGGCGGCCCGCGGTCCCTTCCGGGAGCTCGATCTCCTCGGCGACCTCCTCGTGCGGGGTCCGCGGTCGCAGCGGCTCTTCGTCGCCACGGCAGAGGCGCAGCGCCCGCAGGCCGAGCGGGCCGAAGCGGTCGGAGACCTGATCGACCGAGAGCTGGGAGAAGGCAGGCAGCGTCTCGATCCCCAGCCGCTCGAGCGAATCGATCAACTCCCCGGCCTCGCGTTCGGAGACGCCCAACCGCCACCGCAGCGCCGCGACGGGGATCGGTCGCGGCCACTCGTCGACGAGCAGGAAGGCGGCAAGCCGCGTGCGGCCGGTAGCGATCCGCCGCTCCTCCCCCACCGCCCGCCGCGCCGCGGCGAGGACCCCAGCCGAGGTGCCGCCGTAAAGGCCGCGCAACCCGTCGACTGCGAAGAAGGCCTCGCCAGGCTGCTCAGACTCGACCGCGGCGCCGAGTTCCTCCAGCGCCCGCACCATTGCTTCGGTCGACTCCGCCGCCGCGACCGGATCGGCAATATAAGCGCGCCCGGGCCGGGGCCCCCCGCCGCGACCCGGGCGCGGGAGATCCGCCAGGCACTTGTCGATGACGCAGGCGATCTCCATACGAACACATGTTCGTGTCCTAAAGAGGATAACGCCATAGAGGCGGACTCAAGGTCGGGGCTATGGCTGAAAACTTGTCAGCCCTGGCGGGCGACCTTGGCCGCCTCGGCGCTACCGAGGTAAGGCGTCAACGCGAACTCGACCAGGTCCGGGAGCAGAGACTCCAGTTCCTCGACGCGGTCGGCAAAGATCCGGCGCGAAATCAACGAGACCATGCCGCCGATCAGAGCCTCCTCCGTGCTGGGGGAGAGCCCGGCGAGCACCTCGGCCGATCTTCCTTTGCGGCCCGCTTCGAAGTAGGGCACCAGGCCCTGGATCGCCGCGTCATAGCGCTCGACCACGACCGGCCCGG
This sequence comes from uncultured Actinomycetes bacterium, assembly GCA_963702075.1. Lineage (GTDB taxonomy): Bacteria > Actinomycetota > Thermoleophilia > Solirubrobacterales > 70-9 > VAYN01. The sequence continues at coordinate 303,795 of OY969703.1, forward strand.
CGACCAGCGCCTCGACCATGCTGAGGCGAGCCAGATGCGGCTCGGTAGTGAGGAACTCGAGCATCGCCGCGATCCCGGCTCGGACCGCCTGCGGCCACTCCTCCTCCGCGTTGAAGGCCTCGTCGACACGCTCGCGCAGCTCCGCCATCACCGTGTCATAGGCGGCGACGAAGCACTCGTCCTTGCTGCTGAAGTGCTCATAAAAGGTTCGCCTCGAGACGGCGGCGTGGCGAGTGATGTGAGCGATCGTGGTGCCGGCGTAGCCGTTCTCGGCGACCGCCTCCGCGAGCCCCGCGATCAGGCGCTCGCGCTGGTTGCGGGCGACGAACTCGCGTGGGAGACCGTGCCGGCCAGGGGGCAGACGCGCGAGCTCAGGCGGATACTCCGGCGAGTCGACAGAGGGGTTGACCGGATCGCTCAAGAGAACCGACGATACCGATTCAAACGATTGCAGCTTAATTTGGCCAACTGGCCAGTTTTTTTATGGATGCTCCTAGCTGCGAGATATTTGAGCGTTAGTGACACCGTCTCCCTCCAGGGCAACCGAGCGTGCCGCTTCCGCTCCGAGGTAGGGGGTCAGGGTGAACTCGACCAGCTCGGGGAGCAGCGCCCCGATTCCCTCCAGGTCCTCGATCAGCATGCGCTGGTAGAGAATCCAGAAGACGCCGCCGATCAGCGCCTCCTCCAGTGTCTCCGGCAGCTCCCGCCCATGGGGCGAGACATCGCGTCCAAGTCGGAACAGGGAAACGAACGCCTGCAGCGACTCCTCGTAGTAGCGGACGGAGGTCGGGGCGGCGGCCAGAGCATCGACCATGCAGGTTCGCGCGAGTGCGGGCTCTTCGGCGACGTAGCGGAGAAAGGCTGATAGGCCAGCCTCTACCCGGTAAGGCCAGTCGTCTATCTCGCCGGCGGCCTCTACAACCCGGCTGAGGGCAGTTGACATCGCAAATTTCTGGGCTGCAAGGAAGCAGTCCTCTTTCGAGCCGAAGTTTTCGTAGAACGTGTTGCGGGCGATTCCAGCGCGCTTGACGACGTCAGCGACGGTCACCGCTCGGTAGCCCTTCTCCGAGACCTCGAGGGCAAGCGCGTTGACGATCCGCGCCCGTTGGTGCCGGGCGATGAACTCGCGCGAGAGCTGCTGCCTTCCCGGAAGTGGACGCGGTGTTGACTTTGAAGCCACGAACGAAAGAGTACCTGAGTCTGCCCATCGCTTCACCGAACTCCGCGACCGGATACCGTTTAGGTACCAAAGTCAGACAAGCAGTTTTCTCAATCAAATTAAACCGGGCGGGGACCTTGACCGGAAAGCGTGAACGCATCCTGCAGGGGATGCTCAAAGCAGTTGGCACCCATGGGTACGAGCGAACCACGGTGCAGGATGCGATCGCCGAGGCTGGGGTCTACCGCCAGGCGTTCTACGACTCTTTCAGTGGCAAGGAAGACTGCTACCTGCAAGCACTCGACGCCGGCTCGGCCTGGGTGGAGCTGGCGATGCGGGACGCCGCCGCTGGCGCGACCTCCTGGCGAGCCAATCTGCACGGAGCGCTAGCCGGTCTGCTTCGCTTTCTCGACGAGCAACCGGCGGTCGGCCGCGCCTTGCTGGTCGAGGTGCACGCTGCTGGTCCGGGGGCGGTGGCGAAACGAACAGAGGCGATGGGCCGGGCGGCGACGATGATGGACTTGGCGCGAGAGGAAAGTGGCGATGCCGCCCCGGCGATCTCAGCCGAGGCGGTGGTGGCGGGAATCCTGGCGGTCCTCCACAGCCGCCTCGCCGCGAACCAGGCGGATGGCTTCATTCGGCTCCTGCCCGAGTTGATGTACCTCGCTGTGCTTCCGTTTTTTGGAACCGAAGCGGCGACTGCCGCGATGCGGACAAGCGGAAGCTAGGCGAGCGGCGTTCAGACCCCGCTGCCGCCGCGGCCCTCGCCTTCGGCGAAGCGCGCGGCGCCCCGGGCCGCCACCTCGAGGACCTCCCGGCCAACTCGGCGCTCCAGCTCCAGCCCCTCGGCGAGGGGTAGCCCCGCCCCCTCCAGGGCGGCCCGGCGGTCGCTCAGCATCGTCTCCTGCGGAAAGGAGGCGATTCGCCCGGCGATCTCCAAGGCCCGGTCCAGGTGGCCGCCGGATCCGACTATCTCGTTGACGAGCCCGATCCGCTCCGCCTCCTCTGCCGTCACCGGACGGCCGGTGAGGATCATCTCCAGCGCCCGGCCCATCCCCACCACCCGCGGCAGCCGCTGGGTGCCGCCGTCGACCAGCGGTACCCCCCAACGGCGCTCGAAGCAGCCGAAGACCGACCGTGGAGTTGCAACTCGCAAATCGCACCAGAGCGCCAGCTCGAGGCCGCCGGCCAAGCACCAACCGTCGATTGCGGCGATCGTCGGCTTGGACGGGGTGAGACGGGTGAAGCCCAGCGGCCCTGCCGGGTCGTCGACGTTCAGGTCGATCGCCTTGAGGTCGGCGCCGGCACAGAAGGCCTCGCCGCTGCCGGTGAGAATCAGCACCCGCGCCCCGTCGTCCGCCTCGAACGCCTCGAGGCCCTGTTGCAGCCCCGCGGCGGTCGCAGCGTCAACCGCGTTGCGACGATCGGGCCGGTCGATCGTCAGCACTGCTGCGGCCTCGCGGCGCTCGTAATGAACCTCCGAGCTGCTCATCCGCAGGATCCTCCCACAGCTGTCCTTGGGCGGGATCAAGCCGAAAAGGCACTGATTAAATGCCTTTATCTATCGGTTCTAGATCGGAACAACTCGATTCTGCACCGGGCCTGTCCACGTTGGGGCGGCTTGGTGGCTTGAGCGCCGCCGAGGCCGACCGAGGAGAGCGAGCGCTGTGGCTCGCGGGTCATGGGTTCCGCGCGGCCCTTTTCCACCTCGGGGCGCTGACCCGGCTGAACGAGCTCGGCCTGTTGGCACAGGTCAGGACCGTCGGCGCCGTCTCCGGCGGCAGCATCCTCGCCGCCCTACTGGCGACGCGGGTGCCCTGGCCGCTGCACGGCGCCTATCGCGAGTGGCGCGAGCAGGTGGTGCTGCCTCTGCGGGGAATCGCGCGGCGCAACGTCCGAGCGCGGGCGCTCCTGCGCCAGCCTTTCCCCGGGGCGGCGGCGGTGCTGGAGGAGAGCTACGCCCGGGAGCTGGTCGAAGAGCTCGGCGGCGAGTCCCGCTGGGGGCCGAACTTCGTCTTCGGCGCCTCCGGCTTGACCCTGGGTGGCCTCGCGGCGGGCTGGGAGGAGTGCGTGGAGTGGGAGATCGACCGGGCGGCCCATCCACCCGGCTACCACCCGAGGCTGGTCGAGAAGAAGATCGCAGCGGTGCGAACGGACCTCGACGCCTTCGGCGAGGCCGAGCAGGCGGTCCTCGAGAACCACGGCTACCTGCTCGCCGACGCAGCACTGCGGGCGCAGGGACTGGTCGATCTTGGCGGGATCGAGGGGCTGCCGCCGGAGCCGCCGCACCCTCGCTGGATGAACGAGGAGCGGGTGCGACAGGCGCTCTCGGACAGCTCGCGGCGCAAGCTCGTCGGCAGGCTGAAGGCGCGACGAGCACGGGCGGACCGACGCGGAGGGGAGCGGGAGCAGGTCGCCGACGGGCGCGAGCTGCTGGAACGTCACCGCCCGCTGCTGCGGTACGACTCGCTGGAGAGCTTGCGTGCCGACCCAGTCTCGAGCATCTGCACTTTCGCCGCGCCGGGCAGGTGCAACAGCCTCCACCGCGCGGACGGCAGCCTGATCGCCTCGGTCGAACCCCGGCGCGGCGAGGCGCAGCTGTCCGTCGAGTTCCTTGGAGGTGTCCTCTATGCGAACGGCGAAGTGCCCCGGCGCGGCGATTACCTCGACGCCTGCGGGGGCTCTCATGCCGCCGATGCGCTGGCGCTGCGCCGGCGTCAGAGCGATCGAGACGTCGTCTACGGACGAGCATGCCGGGACAGCGAGGGGCGGCTTTGGTTGCAGTACTGGTCGTTCTTCTACTACGTCGATCGAGGCTTCCTGGGGCTCGACCAGCACGAAGGCGACTGGCAGGTCTTCCAAATTCGCATCGACGAGCAGGGGCAGCCCGACGGGGCTACCTTCGCCCGCGACTCCGACGCCCACTCCCTCACCTGGGAGCAGGTTGAGCTAGTCGAGAGCGAAGACGGGCCGGTAGCGATGGTCAGGCCCGCGCGTGGCTCGCACGCTCCTCTGCCCCGACCCGGCAGCTTTGCGGCGCCGGTCGTCCCCGACCACAACGACGGGCGCGGGCCGTTGGTGCGACCGCGACTCGAGCTGGTCGGGGAAGACGGTCCCGGCTGGGTGCTCTGGCCGGGGCGCTGGGGCTCGACCCGACGCCGCGAGTACTTCGAGGGCGAGAGTCCGCGGGGACCGCAGGACCATCCCTGCTGGAGGGATCCGGGGGACTTGCACCGGGAGGGGCGCCCCTGGGGCGAGCCCACCCTGACGGCTGGGGGACTCAGCGGTGAGCGTCTTCCAGCCGTCGAGCTGCGGGTGCGCCGCGAGGATGACCTGGCGGAGGTCGCCTACGGCTTCGCCGATGCCGACGGAGCGGAAGAGGAGCCGGCGCGGATCGTCGCGGCGCCAGTGGGGGCGGATGGCGAGGTGGGTGTCACCCGCTCCTTTCCGGTCGACGGCCGACGAGGTTCGCTCGCGATCCAGCTCCCGGCCGGCCACGAGTGGCGCGGCATCCGTGCTTGCGCCGTTTCCGCGCTCGGTGCCCCGGGCGAGTGTCGGGACGCTTCGTTCGCCGGTCAGAAGCAGGAGCGGGCGGGCTAGTCGTCGCGCGGTGCCCGGGGTTCGCAGACGACGCCCGACTCCCGAAAGTGCGCCCGGTCGCCGGTCTCGGAAGGGCAGGGCTGCCAAGACCAGGCGCAACCGTAGGGGCCGGCTCGGACAACGCCGGAAAAGAAGTGCGACCGAGGATGACGCTCGGTGCCTGCCTTGCGCGTAGCCTTCGCGCTCAGAAGCTCGTGACGTCACCTTCGAGACCCTTCCCCGCTTAGCTTCCGCGGGGACCGGCCTCTCCCGGTCGCAGAGCGAAATTACGCCCCACACCTGGGCTTGTCCAGGGGGTCGACAGAGGCGTTTCCGCAAAACCCGCAATCAATGCTTCGATTCCTACGCAGGCCGCTCCGGCTACCCTCAGCGGGTGCGCATCGAGGAAATCATCGCTGAGCGGAAGCCGACCTTCTCAATCGAGTTCTTCCCGCCGAAGACGCCGGAGGCGACCGAAGAGCTGTTCGCGACCGCGCGCGAGCTGCGGGACTTGGAGCCGGATTTCGTCTCCGTCACCTACGGCGCCGGGGGCTCGACTCGCGACGGCACGGTCGAGATCACCGCGGCGCTGAAGAACGAGATCGGCTTCGAGACGATGGCGCACCTGAGCTGCGTCGGCGAGACGACCGACGGCCTGGCGAAGACGCTTGACCTGATCGAGGCGGCTGGAATCGAGAACGTCTTCGCGCTGCGCGGCGATCCGCCGCGCGGGCAGGGCGATTTCGTCCAGCCGGAGGGCGGCCTCGGCAGCGCCGCCGAGCTGGCCGCCTTCGTCTCGGCTGGCTGGGACTTCGGGATCGGCGGCACCTGCTTCCCGGAGGTGCATCCCGAGGCGGCCGATCTCGACTCGGACCTTCGCTATCTGAAGACGAAGGTCGACGCCGGCGCCCGCTTCCTCATCACCCAGCTCTTCTTCGACAACCAGGTCTACCTCGACTTCCTCCGCGCGGCGCGGGAGCAGGGGATCGAGGTGCCGATCCTGGCCGGGGTGATCCCGGTCACCAGCTTCGCGCAGACGAAGCGCATCTGCGATCTCTGCGACGCGACGATTCCGCCCGCACTCGAGGCCGCCTTCGCGGCTGCCGGGGGAGATCCGCAGCAGGAGTTCGAGCTGGGGGTCGCCTACGCCGCCCAGCAGTGCGCGGAGCTGCTGATCGCCGGCGTCCCGGGGATCCACTTCTACGCGCTCAACCGAGCGCCGGCGACCCGAGCGGTCCTAGGGGCGTTGAAGGCGTCGCGTCCTTGGGAACGAGTGCGCGCGTTGACCCCCGATTGAAAAACTTTGATTAGAATGCCCCTCGTGGGAGGGAGATGATGAAGCGGGTTCTTCTAGGGCTGGTCGCAGGACTTGTCCTTCTAGCCGGTTGCGGCGGCGGCAGCGATCCGGAAGGCGACAACGCTCACGTCAACCTGAAGTCGGGCTCGACCCACGAAGCCATCCTTGACGAACGGGAAGGGACCAAGCCTCCGCCGGTCAAGGAATTCACGGGGACCGGCAGCGTGATGAAATCGGCCATAGAGGCCAACTGCTTCCTTCTGCGCAACCTGCCGGCGGAAGACGACAAGGTGATCTCGGCGACCGCACCGACTCCGGAATACGAAAAGGAGCCGCCGATCGGCGGACCCCACGTCGCCCCGCCTCATCAGCAGGCGGACGGTGCGTATCTGGTTCTGCCGGAGGAGCCCGCCACCGTCGCTTCCCTCAATCACGGGAGGATGGCGATCCAGTACGCACCGGACCTGCCGGAAAAATTCCAGCTGGAGATGAAGGGGCTCTACGACACGATGTACGGCGGCACGCTCCTCTTTCCTAACAGCAAGATGCACTATGCCGTGGCCGCCACGACCTGGAGCAACGGCCTTTTCTGCGCCGGTTTCGAAGGCGCGAAAACCCTGAACGCGATCCGCGCCTTCGGCAAAGCGACCTGGGGCAAGTACGGAGGTGAACCGGTGGAAAAGTTCCCGGTGGAAGGTCCGACTCCGGCAAACCCCGAAGAACAGCGCGGAGCTGGCAGCGACTCAGCGCAGTGAGCGACGAAAGAGCATAATCTTCGCGCGATGGGGAAGGGCGAGCGGGAACGCGAAAAACTCCGGCAGGAACGGATCGAAGCCGAAAAGCGCGACAAGCGCAGCGGTGGCTCGCGCCTGATCCTCGCCTACGCGATCGGCTCGGTGGTCGTTCTGGCGATCGCAATCCTCGTCTTCATCCTCGCCACGGGCGGCAGTGACAGCAGCAGCGGCAACGGCGAAGCCCACATCAACGTCAACGCCGCCTACGGGTCGACGAACGGGATTCCGCCCGACGAACGCGAAGGCATCCCGCCGCCCGCTCCAAAGGTGACGGACCTGAAACAGGCGGCGAAGCAAGCGGGCTGCAAACTCGAGCTGCATCTCGAAGACGAGGGTCACGAACACATTCCGCCGAAGTCCCCCGAACCGAACTACAAGACCAACCCTCCGACCTCTGGAAACCACGTCGAACCCCCCTACCAGCAGGCCGATGGCGCCTACTCCGGAGAACCGGAAGCGATCGACTACGTCCACTCACTCGAGCACGGACGGATGGAGATCCAATACGCGCCTAGCTTGCCGGAAAAGGAGCAGCTGGAACTGAAGGGCCTTTACGACACGATGTACGGGGCCACGCTGCTGTTCCCGAACAAGAAGATGCCCTACCAGGTGGCAGCGACCACTTGGACCAATCTGCTCGGCTGTCCCGAATACAAAGGCTCGATCACGCTCGATGCGATCCGCGCCTTTGGCAAGGAAACCTGGGGCAAGTACGGCGGCGAGCCCGTCTTCGCCTTCAAATTCACCGGCCCGACCCCGTCGGAACCCGAAGAACCGGAAAAGTCGGGATCCTAGGTAAGCCTCAAGCGCGGTAGGCGGGGAAGAACCCCTCGGCCTTCCGGCTAGCGCTGAGTTCGGCGTATTTCTCCTCGTCGCAGATCAGCTCCGAGGTCAGCCACGCCTGCTGCCGGTTGGCGAAGCCGCGCTTGAACTCCTCCAGCGCATCGCCGGGGGAGATGCCGCCGCCGAGGTTCAGTGGCAGGCCGAGCTCGCGTGAGTGCTCGACGAGAAGCGAGACCACGTTCTTCATCGGCGCGCTGCGCAAGTGTGAGTCCAAGCTGCCGCTGAGGTAGTAGTGGAGGTACCCGTCGCTGACAGCGGCGATTGCGGCGGCGGCTACTTCGCCATCGGGAGCGGTGGCGAGAGCGAGCCAGGTGCGGTCGGCTTCGAGGGCGCGATCGAAGTAGGCGGCCCCGAAGAAGTAGTGCTCGGCGGCACCGGTACGCCGCATCGTCTGCTCGTAGGCGGCGAGGAAGGAGGTGCGCTGATCGGAGGTGGCTTCGGCGCCGGGGATCAGCTCTACTTTGTAACCGGCTTCGAGGTTGCGACGGACCTGTCGCCGATCACTGGGCCGACTCTTCGGCGGCAGCGTCGGATCGGCGATCTGAACCACGTTGCGCTCGGTGGCTCCGGTGAGCGGTGACGGGCCGAGGGCGTGGCGGATGAAGACGCTGACAAGACCGGTCGCGGTGAAGTCGATCTCTTTGGGACTGAGGGCGAGGGGGGTCCCAACAACCAGGCCCGGATATCCGTAAGGGGAAACGGCGTCGCGCTCGGCGGTGCCGGGGATCTCGCGGACGAGCAGTGGAGTGAGCAGCTCTCCTTGGTCGCTCTTGACGAGGAGAGTGTGGGTTGAGCCCTCGGCTTCGAGGAAAGGGCGCGAGCGGAAGAACTCGTCGTCGCTCGCGGCCGCGCCGCCGTCCTCGATCAGCTCAGCTCTGGCGGTCACTCGAGCAAGTCCGCGGCGGCGGCGCGGAACTCGTCGGGGAGCACGCCCCAGACCTCGCAGTCGTCAGGCGGGGCGTCGCGGCGGGCGAGGTGGGCGCGCATCGTCCCCTCATGCTTCCAGCCGAGGCCGGCGACGGCCTTCTTCGCCACCTCGTTGCGGGCGGGGATGCGGCCGTAGACGCGGTGGGCGCCGTACTCGTCGAAGGCCTTGGCGATCGTCAACGCCTCGGCACGGCGGCCGACGCCCTTGCCGCGGACGTCGTCGCCGATCAGGGCGCCGAGCTCGGGGGCGGTCTGGCGGAAGAGGCCGTAGAGGGCCGTAAACCCGACCGGCTCCTCGTAGCCCTCGACGACGATCGCGAACTTGCGGTCCTCGCCCGAGTCGTCCATCGCCCGCCCGGTCCAGGCCTCGGCCTGCTCGAGCGTGAACTCGTCCCGCTGCTCCATCAGCGAAGCGACCGCCGCCGGGTTGTTGAACCAGCGGTGGACGGCGGGCGCGTCGCCGGGCTCGAACGGGCGCAGGGTGACGGCGGGGCGATCGGTGGCCACGCGGAAACCCTAATCAGTCCGGGGCCAAGCCCTGTCCCGTGAGCACCAGCCAGGTCGTCTTGGCGAGGATTCGGAGGTCGAGGGCGAGGCTGCGGTGGTCGACGTACCAGACGTCTAACTCGATCCGCTCCTCCCATGGGATCCCGGCACGACCCTGAACCTGGGCCCAGCCGGTGATCCCCGGCAGGACCTCGTGGCGGCGGTTCTGGTGCGGGGTGTAGTCGTCGACCTGGGCCTTGATCGTCGGGCGAGGGCCGACGATGGACATCTCGCCACGCAGCACGTTGACGAGGTTGGGAATCTCGTCGAGGGAGGTGCGGCGCAGGAGGCGGCCGGGGGCGGTGACGCGAGGGTCGTCGCGGTAGACGACCTTGCCGACGCCGACCGGATCGGAGCCCTGGAGCATCGTCCGCAGCTTCCACATCTCGAACTCGCGACCGCCGAGGCCGACGCGACGCTGGCGGTAGACGACCGGACCGGCGCTGGTCAGCTTGATCGCAATCGCCGCAACCAGGAGCACGGGCGAGAGGATCGCCAGGGCGATCGCGGCAATGAGGACGTCGAGGGCGCGCGGCATCAGCGGGTTCCGGCTGCCTTCTCCCAACGGCCGCCAGCGCCGTGGCGGAGGCGGTCCCAGAGGCCGGCGGCGATCGAGGCGGTGGTCAGCGCGTAGTAGCGGGCGATCCTGAACGGGGCGATCGGAACGACCCGGCCGAGGGCGGCGGCGGCGATGAGGGCGAGTTGGAGGACGAAGGCAAAGTCGTAGAACCAGCCACTGCCGAGTAGGAAGGCGTTGGCGATGAGGGCGACGACGTGAAGCAGCGGGCTGAGGTAGCGCAGCAGACGGTGGGAGGCGATCTCGAACGCGTAAAGCGACGGGTAGCCGCGTGGCGCCAGCATCCCTTCGCCGAGGACGATGTCCCAGAGGCCGACCATCATCCGCCGTTTGCGGGCGAACTCGCCCTCGATCGTCGGCACCATCTTCTCCTCGGCGCGGGCCGCCGGCGCGTAGACCGAGCGGCGGCGGCGCTTGGCAAGCAGGAAGGGGAAGCTGAGGTCGTGGCTGCCGGAGGGCGCGAGGGGGATGTAGGCGTCGCGGCGCACCGCGTAGATCGCGCCGTTGCCGGCGGTGACGCCCGCCAGCGCCGACTCGGCTTCCCGCACCGCCATCTCGTAGCGCCAGTAGGCGCCCTCGAGGTTGTTGCCCTCGGGGTCGAGGAAGCGGACCTGGCCGCAGACGTAGCCGACGGCGGGGTCGGCGAAGGGGACCACCAGCCGGCGCAGTGCGTCCCGGGCCCAGACGCTGTTGGCGTCGGAGAAGGCGAGGATCTCGCCGGCCGCCTGCTCGGCGGCGGCGTTGAGGGCGGCGACCTTGCCCCCCGGCGGCAGCTCGAGGACGAGGCTGGCGCCGGCGGCACGGGCGCGCTCGGCGGTGGCGTCAGTGGAGCCGTCGGAGGCGACGATCACCTGCAGGCGCTCGCGCGGATAGTCGAGCGCGAGCGCGTTCGCGACTTTCTCGGCGATCACCTTCTCCTCGTCGTAGGCAGGAACGATCAGCGAGACGGTTGGCAGCTCCTCAACCGCATCGTTTCCACCCTTTTGGCCCCTATAAGGGCCACGATTCTGGAAACGACGTCGGGTCAGGGCCGCCAGCAAGAGCGGGTAGCCGAGGTGGGTGTAGACGATCGCGCCGGAGCTGAGCCAGAAGAGGATCGCGGCGATGGTGGTCACGAGCGTGCCTCCAGCAGCTCGCGGTAGAGGTCGAGCGTGCGGCGGGCGGCCTCATCCCAGGAGAAGGGGCCGGCGGCGGCGTGGGTCGCGGCGGCGGCCAGGTCGCGGCGGGCGGTCTCGTCGCCGATCAGCTCCTCCAGCGCCGCGGCGAGAGCTGAGATGTCTCCAGGCGGGACCAGGCGCGCCGCACCGGTCTCAGCCACCTCGGGGAAGCCGCCGACTGAGCTCAAGACCATCGGCTTGCCGAAGGCAAGGCCGGTGTAGAGGACCCCGGAGTGCTCGGCGTCGAGGTAGGGGAGGACGAGGAGATCGGCGCGGCGGAAGATCGCCGGGATCTCGGCATCGTCGACGAAGCGGGCGAGGAAGCGGACTCGCCCGGACACCTGCTCGGCGAGCTCCAGCAGCGGCTCCACGTCCATCCGCGGGTTGCCGACGATCCAGAGCTCGGGCGGGTCCGGGACGGCGGCCGCCAGGCGCCGGTAGGCCTCGAGCAGGTTCTCGATTCCCTTGTAGGGGCGGAGCAAGCCGAAGGAGAGGATCACCGCTCCCTCCGCGCCCTGCAACTCCTCGGGCAGCGGCTTCTCCTCGGGCAGCTTCGTCAGGTAGTCGAAGGCGCCGTGGGGGATGACGCGGACCTTTGCCGGATCGAGACCGACCTCGTCGCGCAGCCGGGCGGCGCCGTGCTCGGAGTGGGCGACGACCGCGTCCATGGCGTCGAAGACCCGGCGGACGGAGCGGGCCTGCCGGCGGCTCGGCTGCGGCGGCAGGATGTAGTGGGCGGTCATCACTCGAGGCCGCAGCGGCGGCAGCAGCCGGACGTCGAGCGGCGGGACCGTCAGCCACTGGTAGTGGAGGATGTCGGCGTCGGCGGCGCGACGGAAGCGCATCATGGCGGGCAGGTGCTCGGCCGCCTTGAAGGGCAGCCGCGCGGGGGCGTCATTACCGCGAGCGGCAGAGCGCCGGTAGAAGAGCTCCTCGACCCGGTAGCCATCGGCCGGCGGCACCGGCCCGTAAAGGAAGCGGGTGGTCAGCAGCTCGACCTCGGCCCCCCCGCGCGCGAGTGCCGCCGCGAGCGCGCGGTCGTAGGGGGGCGTGAACGCCGAAGGGTCGACGAGTTGGACTTTCATCTTCAAGGACTCCACGGTTCCGGTCCGTGGTGCAAGGGCGGATTATCGTGACCCCCTTGCCACCGCTGCTCTCCTACTGCGTTGTGAACACGAACGGCCGCGATTATCTGCTCGCCTGCCTGGCGGCGATCGAGCGCGCCCACCCCGACGGGGTCGAGCGCGAGATCCTCGTCCTCGACAACGCCTCCGAGGACGGTTCGGCCGAGGCGGTGCGGGCGCTAGGCGGCGAGATCCGCCTGATCGCGCTCGAGCGGCGGACCGGCAAGGCCGAGAACGACTCGACCCTGATGCGCGAAGCCCGAGGGAAGTACTGCCTGATGCTGAACGAGGACTCGGAGCTGCGGCCAGGCGCGGTTGAGGCGCTGCTGGCGGTGATGGAGCGGGAACCGAGGGCCGCCGCAGCGACCCCGCAGCTGCTCGACTCAGACGGCAATCCGGTGCCCTGCGCCTGGCGCTTCCCCAGCGTCGGCACGGCACTGGCGGGAGCGCTCTTCCTCCACCGCTGGCTGACCGTGCAGAGCAAGGGCAGCGCGGTGCGGAGCGTCGACTGGGCGCAGTCGAGCGCGCTGATGGTCCGCCGCGAGGCAGCTGCCGCGATCGGCTACATGGACCCCGAGTTCTTCGTCTACTACGACGAGTGCGATTTCGCCAAGCGCCTGCGCGAGGCCGGCTGGCACTCCCTCTACGACCCCGCCGCCGAGGCCGTCCACCACGACCAGCTCTCGACCGACCTCGCCAGGGGCCTCCCCCGCATCGTCGAATTCCATCGCAATCGCAACCTCTACATGAGAAAGCACCACGGCCCCGCCGCGGCGCTGGCGGTCCGCGTCCTCACCGCCTGGTCCTACGCCGCGCGAGCGATCGCGGCAAGCCTGCTGCCGAAGCAACCCGCCGCGGTCCACTGGGCCCACGCCCGCCAGGCGCTCTTCCCGGCGCGAGGCGAGTCGATCCGCGACCGGGCCGAGCGTCAGGTCCGGGCGTCTTCGTCCATCCGCTCCACCTCGTAGATCTCCGATACGTCGCCTTCGACTGCAGCCGGTTGGGCACGCAGCGATCCGAGGCCGGCGATGACCGCGCCAGGGTGGCGCAGTTTGGCGATCCACACTCGCTCGCCTGCGGTGAAGAAGCCGGTGCCGAGGAGAACCAGCGGATAGAGGCAGAAGAGGACGACGCGGAGCAGGAGGCCGAGGGCGCCAGAGGTCGGGACCAGGAGTTCGGCGATGCCGACCAGCACCGCGACCGTCAGGGTGACGCGGAGCAGCCTCCCCCACTCGTATGGGACCGGGAAGAGGCGCTGGGTGAAGACGTACATCAGGCCGAGCACCACCAGGTAGGAGGCGACGAGGGCGAGGCCGGCGCCGGTGATCCCCATCGCCGGGACCAGGACCAGGTTGAGGGCGACGTTGGCGACCAGGGCGCCGATCGCCGCCGGGAAGTTGAACTCGGTGCGGCCGGTGCGGCCGAGGATCACGACCAGGACCAGATAGAGCGCGTAGAGGGTGACGGCGGTGGAGATCAGGCCGATCGCTTCGTAGGAGTCGAAGAACTTCGGCGCCGCCAGGGCGCGGACGATCCAGCGCGAGAACAGCCACATGCCGGCGACGACCCAGGCGCAACCGGTGACGAAGAGGGTGACGATGACGGCGTAGGCATTGCGGGCCTCGTCGTCGTCGCGGATCGAGTAGGCGAGCGGCGGCCAGGCGAGCTGGAAGCCGCGGACGAGGACGTTGACCGCCTGGGCGAACTTGACCGCCAGCGAGTAGAGGCCGGCCTCGGCGAGCCCGAGCGAGCGGACGATGATCAGGCGGTCGACGAAGTTGAGCAGGTAGAGCGAGGCCTCGGCCGGCATCGTCGGCGCCCCGAAGCGGAAGAGGCGGCGCATCAGGCCGCGGTCGAAGCGCAGCGAGAGGCGGCGCCACTGCAGCGCGATCAGAACGAGGACGAAGACGGCGCCGGCGGCGTAGCTGCCGACCAGCAAGCCCCGCGCCCCCTCTTCGAGCCCGACCACGAGGACGACGGTCAACGCGATCGAGGCGAGTACGTTGAGGATCGTGGTCAGGAAGTAAGCCTGCGCCCGCTCTTCGAGCCGGTACAGGGTGAGCATGAACTCCCACATCGTCAGCACCCAGAGTCCGCCGATCGCGATCCGGACCAAGTCGGGGGCGGATGCGCCGAGCGCTTCCGCTTCCGGGAGCAGCGCTTCGGAGAGCGGCCCGGCAAACGGGAGCAGGATCAGCGCACCCAGGGTCGAGAGCCAGAAGAGGCCGGCGAAGCTGCCGGCGACGACCGCGGCCGGGTCCTCGTCGTCCTTGTAATAGAAGCGCAGGATCGCCTCGATCAGGCCGAGGCGGACGACGATGCTGGCGGTGACCACAGCGGCGAAGAGGATCTCGGCGGCGCCATAGTCTTCCTTCGTCAGGTAGCGCGTGTAGAGCGGCAGCAGGGCGACCGCGATGACTTTGGAGACGATGCTCGCGGCCGTGTAGGCAGCGCCAGTCGTAGCCAGCCGGCGGAGGTATCCCGACACGGGGGCAGCCTACGCAGGCTTGCGGACCGCGGGTTCCGCCCAGGCCAGCGAGGCGCCGATCGCCAGCAGGACCCAGGTGAGGGGGTCCTCGAAGAAGCCGGCGTAGGAGAGGGTGTGGACTAGTAGGGCTACGAAGGCGGCGAGGACTGCGGCGCGGGCCGCGAGGGTGGCGGGACCGGGCGCTCGGCCAGCGGGTCCTGTCTCCCAGAGGCCACGGCCTAGGGTCCATAGCGCTACTGCGATCAGGGTGAGGTAGACGGCTAGGCCGATTAGGCCTTGCTCAGCTGCCACCGTCACCGGCTCGGTGTGGGAGACGGTTACTGGGGCGTCTTTGTTTTCTCGGTGGTCGCGGTAGGCGGCTTGGAAGGAACCGGAGCCGTAGCCCTGGATCGGGCGTTCGGCGAAGAGGTCTACGCCGCCGGAGATCAGGCTGCCGCGGCCGCTCAGGTCGACGTTGAGGCGGTCGGAGGTGATCTTTCCCGAACCGCCGACCAGCACCACGACCAGCGCGGCTCCGACCACGCCAACCGCGACCGCCGCCAGGGTCCAGCGCCAGCTCCAGCGGATCGCTGCCAGGACCGCGAGTCCGGCGAGGAGGGCGAGGAAGCTCGACTGCGAGAAGGTCGGCACCAGGCCGAGCCAGAGGACGAGGATGAGGCCGCTCAGCAACCAGAAGGCGCTGCGGGTGCGGGCCCAGAGCAACGCCGCGGTAGCGACCACCGTGACCAGCGCCAGGTAGCGGCCGTAGACGTTCGGGTCCCAGAACACCGAGTTGACGCGGAAGTAGGTGTGGAATTCGTTCGAGCGAATGATCTGGTCGTTCCAGAAGAGGCTGCGGGTCGCGTACTCGACGCCGCCGACCAGAACGAACGCCGCCGCCTCGACCCCGACCACGATCAGCACCCACTTCAGCAGCTGCCGGTCCCACTCCACCTCGCGCAGCAGCCGGTAGGCGATCGTGAAGGGAACGAAGAAGAAGCAGACGTTCTGCAGACCCTTGGAGAAGTCGTCGGAGTAAAGCGCCTGTAGCGCGTAGAGGACGACCGCGGCGGCGAGGACGTAGGCAAGCGCCCGCGGCGCGTGCACCGTCGGCGGGTCGACCCAGTCGCGCAGCAGGGTCGCCACCACCGCCGCCGCAATCACCAGGTAGAGCGGCACCAGCAGGTTGGCGGTGTCGCCACCGGCGTGCAGCGGCACCCGGAAGGGGATCGCGGCGACGATCGTCAGCGGCAGCAGGATCGGCCAGCGGCGGAAGAGATAGGTGAGGACCGCGATCGCGGCGCCGGCGAGGACCAGCAGCTCGACGATCCGCGCCTCGTCGTGGCGGAGGTCGACGATCTGCGCGGCGTGCCACTGATCGCCGGCGATCAGAACCGGGAAGAGAACCATTGCCGCGACCATCAGCAGCGCCCGCAGGCGCCCCGGCGCCAACAGGATCGCGGCGCCGCTGGCACCCGCCGCGGCGACGAGCCCGACCCCGGCGAGGACGTCGCTCACGGCTTCGACCCCGCGCCGAGGCCGCCGGCTTCGGCGCGCGTCGTGCAATGCGACTTGGCGTGCTTGGGCGATCGGTGCAGCCGGATCACGCCTGGCGGGACCAGCACCCGGTCGCCCAGCTCGACCCGCAGCTTGTAACGCCCGGGGGGAGCGGTGTTGCCGCCGCGCTGGCGCCCGTCCCAGTAGTAGGTGTGGAAGGTGTAGCGCTTGAGGAAGGCGTCGCGGTCGAGCGTCAGCATCACCCGTCCCCCGGGCTTGATCACCTGCACCGTGCCGCGGTCGGAGACCGTGGTGCGAAAGCGGATCCGCATCAGGTCGCGGCGGCAGTCGCCGTTGGGGGTGAAGGCGTGCTTGACCACTGCCCCCTTTGCCCGCGGTGCACCGACGAAGCTGACCCGGTCGAGCACCAGCGGGTCGCGCTTGACCCGCTGGGCGTAGGCAAAGGCGGCTACCGTGGCGAGGACGAGGAGCGCGAAGACCACCGCGGCCGCGCGAGGGGAGACCGCAGGCCCACCCTCATTCGGCCGCTTCGGCATTGTCCTCGCCGACGATCACGGCGACGGGGGAACCAGCCGAGACGGATTCGATTTCGCTGTTCATCAGCTGCAGCTTCTTGATCTTCAGCTGCTTCGCGACCTTGCTCGCTTCGGTCTTGTGGCCGCGCTTGAACATGACGACGCTGTCGGTGAAGCTGGCGCTGCTGTTGGTGACGGCGCCGAGTTCGAACCCCTTTTCTTCGACCTCGTCGCCGAAGGTCGCCGCGAGCCCGGGGACCGCGGTCCCGTTGAGGACGCTGACTTCGATTTCGTTCGGCTTGACCTTCGCCGCCGTCTGTTTCGTGCCGCTGCTGCCGCTGCTGCTGTCGGAGCCGCTCAACAGCAGGTAGGCGGCGCCTCCGACGATCGTCACCATGACGAGGAAGAGCGCGACCAGCGCCAACGGGTTCGAAGCCATCTCGCCGAGGCCGGAGAAGCGCTGGCGCAGCCGCTCGCGCCGGCTCCCCCCCGGCTGCCCCTCCTCGCGCCGGCGGCGGCGTTCCTCGCGGCTGGAGAGCGCCTGGTGTTCGGCCGTGCGCGCCTCCTGCAGCGCCCGCAGCTCCTCCGCCCGCTGCGCGGCGATCGTCGAGGTCTGCTCCTTGCGCTCGGCGTCGCGCTCGGGGGCGGACCCCGCCCATTCGCGCAGGCGCCGGATATCCCGCCCGTGGGTGAACGAGAGAAGGGCCAGGATGGCAAGCCCGAGAAACGCGGCCAGCCCGGCGAAGGCGCCGATTTGTTCGATCACATGGACCAAAGTGGCTGCGAGAGGCTATTCGTTGGAGACGACCGTCGCGGCGTCGCCGCCCGGTGCGGCGATCATCTCCACGACGCGCTCCGCCAAATTAGCCTCGTCCCCGGCCAGAACCAGGTGTTCGAGTGAGTTCAGGGTGGACTCGACCCACTCCTGGTCGATCGGCTTGCGCCGCACCGCCCGGTTGATCCGCCGCGCCGCCGTCGGCTGCCCCTCCTCGCCCTCGGAGAAGAGGACCTCGTGCAGCTTCTCCCCCGGCCGGGGCCCGGTGAACTCGATCGCGATGTCGGTCTCCGGCTCGTAGCCGGCGAGGCGGATCATGTTGTGGGCGAGGTCGACGATCTTCACCGGTTCGCCCATGTCGAGGACGAAGACCTCGCCCTTGCCGGCGCCGATGTCGCCGGTCCGGATCACCAGCTGCACCGCCTCCGGGATCGTCATGAAGTAGCGGGTCATCTCCGGGTGGGTGACCGTCACCGGCCCGCCGCGCTCGATCTGGCTGCGGAAGATCGGGACGACGCTGCCCGAGGAAGCGAGGACGTTGCCGAAGCGGACCGAGGCGAAGCGCGTCTCCGGGTATTTCTCCCCCGCCGCCTGGACGATCCACTCGGCCATCGCCTTCGAGGCGCCCATCACCGTCTGCGGGTTGACCGCCTTGTCGGTGGAGATGAGGACGAAGCGCTCGCACTTGGAGGCGGCGGCGGTCTCGGCGGTGACCCGGGTGGCGATCGCGTTGTTGCGGACCGCCTCCAGCGGGTTGGCCTCCATCAGCGGCACGTGCTTGTAGGCGGCGGCGTGGAAGACGACCTGCGGTTTGAACCGCTGCATCACCTCCAGCATCCGGTGCGGCTCCTTGCAGTCGGCGAGTACCGACTCGCAGCTGGCGAAGTGACGCTCCTCGACCATCTCGCGGTCGATCTGGAAGAGGTTGTCCTCGGCGTGGTCGAGCATCACCAGCAGCCGCGGCTTCACCTGGGCGATCTGGCGGCAGAGCTCGGAGCCGATCGAGCCGCCGGCGCCGGTCACGAGGACGATCTTGTCGGCCAGGTAGGCGCCGACGCGATCGAGCTCGCGGACGATCGGCTCGCGGCCGAGCACGTCCTCGACCCGGACCTCGCGCAGCTGCTTGTTGAGCTGGACGCCGCCGCGCAGCAGCTCGAACACGGTCGGCAGGGTGCGGATCGGGATCTCGCGGTCGCGGCAGGCGGCGACGATGCGGGCGCGCAGCGTCCCCGGCGCCGAGGGGATCGCGATCACAACCTCGTCTGGGTTGGTCTCGTCGAGGATCTTCTCGATCTGCTTGGTCGAGCCGAGCACCTTGAGGCCGAGCATCCTCATCCCCCGCTTGCGCGGGTCGTCGTCGAGGAAGCCGATCGCCGTGGCGCCGAGGGCCGGGTTCAGCTGCAGCTCGCGGACGACCATCTGGCCCCCGGAGCCGGCGCCGATCACCAGCACCTCGTGCTTGGGCAGGCGGGCGCCGCGGCTCGGGCGTTCGACGATCAGCCGCACGGTGAGGCGGGCGCCGGCGACGAGGATCAGGGTGAGGACGAAGTCGGTGACCTCGACCGAGCGCGGCAGCGTGTGCGCGAACGGCTTGGCGACGGCGAAGACGACGACCAGGATCGCGCTGGCGACGGCGACGGCGCGGAGGATCAGCATGAAGTCGCGGCCGCTGACGTAGCGCCACCACTTCTGGTAGAGCCCGAAGCCGGCGAAGACGATCAGCTTGCCGGCGACGACGAAGCCGACCGACTGGGCGAAGAGGACCTCGTAGCGGTGCGGCCAGCCGTGCGGCTGGTCGAGGAAGCGCAGCTGGAAAGCGAGGAAATAGGCCAGCGCGACGAGCACGGCATCGGCCGCGACCTGCAGAACCCGGTTGCGGTAGACGGGGTGGTTCAACCGGCGCATCGGCCGCTCAGTTTACGGAGGCTTCAGCTTTATCCATACGATGGGCGCTGCATGGGCCTCCTCCTGCTCGCGACCCTCAGCGACAAGATCGTCGAACCCGTAATCGAAGTCGCGACCGAATTCATCGGCAGCGCCGGCTACCTCGCCGTTTTCGTGCTGATGATCTTCGAGTCGGCCTGCATCCCGATCCCGAGCGAGGCGATCATGCTCTTCGCCGGCTTCAGCGCCTCGAAAGGCGAACTGACCCTGTTCGGGATCGTCGCCGCCGGGGTGCTCGGCAATCTGGTCGGCTCCTGGATCGCCTACGTGGTCGGCTACTACGGCCGCATCGACCTGCTGGAAAAAAACAAGCTGATCCACATCAGCCCCAAGCACCTGAAGTGGGCCGACGATTGGTTCGCCCGCTATGGCAGCGCCACCGTCTTCTTCTCGCGGATGCTGCCGATCATCCGCACCTTCATCTCGCTGCCGGCCGGGGTGGCGAAGATGCCGTTCTGGCGCTTCAGCGCCTACACCCTGCTCGGCTCGATCCCCTGGGTGCTGATGCTGGCCCTGGTCGGCGAAGCGGTCGGCGACAACTGGGAAGACTGGCGCCACAAACTCGGCTACCTCGACTACGTGGTCCTGGCGGCGATCGTCGCCGGCGTCGTCTACTGGCTGGTCAAGCGACGGCGAGGCGGGGGCGATCCCGATGCAGGTGAGCCGGCGGCGCGGCCGGACACGGAGCCCGCCGGCACCAGAGGCGCTTGAGCGACGGCGGGATTCCGGCTCCGCGCGCGATCGCGCTGGGCCTGGTCCAGGGCCCGGCGGAGCTGCTGCCGGTCTCCAGCTCCGCCCACATCGTCCTCCTGCCCTGGCTGGCGGGATGGGACTGGGACGAAGTCGACCCGGAGCTGCGTAAGAGCCTGGAGGTGGCGCTTCACACCGGCGCGGCCGCGGCACTCCTGATCGGCCAGCGCCGGGTGATCGCCGAGGAGCTGCGCCAGTTCGACGGCCGCCGGGCGCTGCTGCTCGGACTCTCCTTCCTGCCGGCGGCGGTGGTCGGCTACACGCTCGAGCGACCGATCGAGCGGCACTTGGGCGGGCCGCGAGCGACCGCTTACGGTCTGATCGCCGGCGCGCTGGCGATGCTCGCCGCCGACCGACGGCCGCAGCGGCGCGGGCGCGGCGACGCGACGCCGACGGACGGCCTGGCCCTCGGCATCGCCCAGGCGGCGGCGTTGGCCCCCGGCGTTTCCCGCAACGGCGTCACCCTGGCGGCAGCCCGCTGGCGCCGCTTCTCCCGCGACCAGGCCAACCTGCTCTCGCGCACGATCGCCCTGCCGATCATCGTCGGCGCCACCGCCCTCAAGGGCACCCGCCTAGCCCGCCGCGGCACCACCCCCGAGCTGCGCCGCTCCCTCGGCATCGGCATCGCCGCCTCCTTCGCCTCCACCCTCGCCTCCCAGCGGCTGATCCAGCTTGTCGAGCGCGACCGCGCACTGTGGCCCTATGCGGCCTACCGGATCGGCCTGGCGGCGGTTGTTCTCAGGCGGCTATCCCGATAGGCGCAGGTGCGTTCCGATCTGACCACACCAGAGTGGGGCAAAGGTCGGCTGCGAGCGTTATGTACTCCCGAAACCCTCGATTTGCACGGATTTCCAAATTTTGGATTTATTTGGAATAAATTTGGATTTCCACTATTCGGCGGCCCCCCGGAGCGATTGAGAGAATCGGGCAAGTGAGCGCAAGCGACGCCTACGCGAAGGCCGGGGTCGACCAGGGGGCGGCGGATTCGGCCGTGGCCGGGCTGGTTCGGGCGCTGGGGGCGATCAACCTGGAGCGGCCTTCCGCGCAGGTGCCGCTGCCGGGGCACTACGCCAGCGTGGTCAAGTTCGACGACGTGAACGGGATTGCCTTCTCGACCGACGGGGTCGGGACGAAGCTGGTCGTGGCCGAGGAGCTCGGCAGGTTCGACACGGTGGGGATCGACTGCGTGGCGATGAACGTCAACGACGTGATCTGCGTCGGCGCCGAGCCGCTGGCGATGGTCGACTACATCGCCGTCGACAAGGCCGACCCGGAGGTCTGCGCGGAAATCGGCGTCGGCCTGGCGCGCGGTGCCGAGCTGGCCGGGATCGAGATCACCGGCGGCGAGCTCGCCCAGCTCGGCGAGCTGGTTCGCGGCGTCGACGTCTCCGGCGCCTGCATCGGCCGGGTCGGACTGGACGCGATCGTCGACGGCTCCGCGGTCGAGCCCGGCGACGTCGTCATCGGCCTGCCCTCGACCGGCATCCACTCCAACGGCTACACGCTGGCCCGCTCGGCCCTGGCCGGGATCGGCCTCGATGAGGACCCCGAGGGCCGACTCGGTCGCCCGCTCGGCGAGGAGCTGCTGCAGCCGACCCAGATCTACGTCAAGCCGATCGTCGCCCTCCTGCGCTCCGAGGCCGACGTCCGCGGGCTCGCCCATATCACCTCCGGCGGCACCAAGAACCTGCTCCGCCTCGCCGCCGACGTCGGCTATGAGATCGACGACCCGCTCCCGGTGCTGCCGATCTTCGAGCTGATCCAGGAGCGCGGCGAGGTCTCCGAGGCGGAGATGAGCGAGGTCTTCAACATGGGCTGCGGTTTCTGCGTCGTCGTCGCGGCGGCCGATGAGGCCGCCGCCCTGGAGCAGCTGCGCGGGTACTACCCCGAGGCGAAGCGGATCGGCCGCGCCGTCGAGGGGCCCAAGCGCATCGTTGGTTGAAAGTGCTCCGGCCCTTTCTTCCGCTATGCGGTGGAAAGGACCGGCACGCTCAAGCGGCCTCCCAGATCGTTCCGGTCAGCGCCCGCACCGGGCGCAGCTGCCCGTCGGCGGCGAGGCGCCAGAGCT
Source organism: uncultured Actinomycetes bacterium (assembly GCA_963702075.1). GTDB lineage: Bacteria > Actinomycetota > Thermoleophilia > Solirubrobacterales > 70-9 > VAYN01. The sequence continues at coordinate 325,835 of OY969703.1, forward strand.
CGGCGCAGGTGGCCGGTCCGGGGGCCTGGTTGAGGACTTCGACCTCGCGGGTCGCCATGCGTCCGAAGCGCTCGATCGCCGCGAGCGGCGGCAGCGGCCCGGCGTTCGCCTGCCTGGCGCCGGCGGTGAGCGCCGCCGCGCGGTAGCGCTCCAGCGGCTGCCAGCCCCAGACGCCGTGGCGGCCGCCGTCGGCCCCGATGAAGACCGCGGAAGGAAAGGAGACGCGCTCGCGGCCTTCGGTCTGGCTGTGCTTCCCTTCCGCCCGCGCCTCCTCCGGCACCTCGCGGGCCTCCTCCACGTGGGCCTCGAAAGCCGCGGTCGCGGCGGGCGAGTCGAGCGCCGCTTCGAATCGCGGCTGGTCCAAGTCCGCCGCCCGAGCCTGCGCCACCAGCGCCTCGCGATTGTCGAGCCGGAGCTGCTCGCAGAAGATCCCTTCCCGGACCCGGCGCAGGTAACGGTAGCCCGCCTCCCAGCCCTGCTCGCTCGCCGCCTCGACCGCGATGCAGGCGGGGAAAGTGCTGTCGATCGGGTTGGCGGTCCAGAGCCGCGGATCGCAGGGCATGCCGGTGCGACCGGCTACGTTGAGCCAGTGAGACATCAGGTCCGCGAAGCAGTCGGGGCCGGTGCCGATCGCGCCCTCCTCGTCCCGGTAGGAGCTGCCGTAGCGGCGGGCCAGCCCGCCCATCGCCCAGACGAAGTCGAGCTCCCCCTCGAACTCCCAGAGCAGCTGCCGCAGCAGCGGTTCGGCTCCCCACGACCAGGAGCAGGCGGGGTCGGTGAACCAGCGAACCTGCACGGACACGTGCTCGACGATAGCCGCGCCGACCGCTCGGCCTCAATGCGTCGTAACGTTGGCCGCGCAACGTGACCGACCCCGCTTCGACCAGCTCCCAGATGATCGGCACCGTGCTCTCCGGCCGCTACAAGCTGGAGGCGAAGCTCGGCAGCGGCGGCATGTCGACCGTCTACCTCGCCCGCGACACCACGCTGGACCGGCAGGTGGCCGTGAAGGTGATGCACCGGGAGATGTCCGAGCAGGCCGACCAGCTCGAGCGCTTCCGCCAGGAGGCGCGGGCGGTGGCCAAGCTCTCGCACCCCAACGTCGTCGCCGTGATCGACGCCGGCGAGGACGGCGGCCACCCCTACATCGTCTTCGAGTACGTCGAGGGCGAGACGCTGAAGCAGCGGATCAACCGGGTCGGCGCGCTCGAGCCACAGGAGGCGCTCGCCTATGCGATCGAGGTCGCCCGCGGGCTCACCGTCGCCCACGCCCGCAACATGGTCCACCGCGACATCAAGCCGCAGAACGTCCTCATCGACGCCGAGGGCCGGGCGAAGCTGACCGACTTCGGGATCTCCCGCCAGCTCGAGCAGGACGGGATGACCGCGACCGGCCGCGTCCTCGGGACCACCGATTACGTCGCCCCCGAGCAGGCTATGGGCCACCCGGTCGACCAGCGCTCCGACGTCTACTCGCTCGGCGTCGTCCTCTACGAGATGCTGGTGGGACAGGTGCCGTTCAGCGCCGACAGCCAGGTCGGGGTGGCGATGAAACACGTCAACGAGGACCTCCCCGACGTCCAGCAACACCGGCCCGAACTCTCGGCTGCGGCGGCGATGGTGGTCGAGCGGGCGACGGCGAAGGACCCGGCCGACCGCTACCAGACGGTCGGCGAGCTGATCGACGACCTCTCGACCGCGCTCGAGGTCGAGGCGGCGCGGGCGGGCTCGACCACCGGCGAGGCGACCAGCGTGCTGGAAGCGGTGCCACCGACCGAACGCAAGCTCTCCAGCGGCGGCCACCGGTCCTGGGTCGCCGCGCTGCTGCTCCTGCTCGCCGCCGCCGGGGTACTGGCAGCGGTGCTGCTGATCAGCAGCGGGCACGGGCCCGGCGGGGGCGGAGGAGCGCTGAAGGGCAAGGGCAAGCCGGTGGCGATCGCCGAAGCCTCCGACTACGACCCGCAGGGAGACGGCGAAGAGGACCCTGGAGCGGTCGGCTTCGCCGTCGACGGCAACCCGACCGGCACCGCCTGGAGCAGCGAGCACTACGACAGCGAAACCTTCGCGGGGACCAAGGAAGGGACCGATCCCGGGGTCGGGCTCTACGTGACCGCCACCTCGCCCGTCACGCCCGCCGCGATGATCGTCCGCACCCCCACCCCCGGCTGGGACGCGGAGATCTTCGCCAGCGCGTCCGGCCCGCCGGAAGAAGTGACCGAATGGGGCGAACCGGTCGGCGAGGTCACCGACGCCAAGGGGGTCGAAGAAGTCGAACTCCACCTCGGCTCCCCGGCCAAGTACTTCCTGATCTGGTTCAACAAGGCATCGCCGGCGCGCGATCAGGAAGGCCGCTACCAAGTCGAGATCAGCGACGTGAAGCTGATCGAGTAACTACTTACGTAACCTTTACATCGATCCGTGTAACATCCTTCGATGGCAGAGCGAGGCGCTAAGCCCAATGTCCCCAAGGTCCGCCAAAGGGCGCTTCACGCCGTTCGCTCCCTCTTCACCCCGCTTCTCCCCGACGACTACATCGAACTGATCAACCCGCTGTGGTCGACGCAGGAGCTGCGCGGCCGGATCGAGCGGATCGTCCCGGAGACGCCCGACGCGGTGACGATCCTGATCCGCCCCGGCTACGAGTGGCCGGGGCACCGGGCCGGCCAGTACCTGCGGATCGGCGTCATCGTCGACGGGGTCCACCACTGGCGCGCCTACTCGCTGACCACCGACCCGGGCCACCCTGAGGGTCTGATCGGGATCACGCCGAAGCTGGTCGAAGCGGGCAAGGTGACCCCATACCTGGTGCACCAGGCGCGGCCGGGGGACCTCGTCCGCCTCGGCGGCGTCGAAGGCACCTTCGTCCTCCCCGACCCGCCGCCGCGCAAGCTTCTCTTCATCAGCGCCGGCAGCGGCATCACTCCGATCATGAGCATGCTGCGCAGCCTCGACCGCGACGACGGGCTCACCGACGCCGTCCACATCCACTCCTCGCGCACTACCGACCGGGTGATCTTCGGCGAGCAGCTGCGCGATCTCGACTCCCGCCGCGAGGGCTACAAGCCGCACCTGCGGATCACCGGCGAAGCGGGCCGCTTCGCCCCCCATGAGCTCGACGCGCTCTGCCCCGACTGGCGCGAGCGCCGCGCCTTCGTCTCCGGCCCCGGCGAAATGCTCGACGCCCTGGTCCAGCACTGGCGCACCGACGGCGACCCGGAGCTCCTGGAGATGGAGCGCTTCCAGCCGGTGATCGGCGGCGACGCCGTGGCCGGCGAGGGCGGCACCGTCCGCTTCCTCTCCAGCGGCGTCGAGGCCGAGTGCGACGGCGGCACGCCGATCCTCGTCGCCGGCGAGGAAGCGGGCGCCGAGCTGCCGTTCGGCTGCCGGATGGGGATCTGCCATACCTGCATCGGCCGGCTCTGCGCCGGCGAAGTGAGGGACCTGCGGACCGGGGAGGTCTACGGGCAAGAGGGAGAGATGGTCCGAACCTGTGTCAACGCGCCTGAAGGCGACGTTGCGATTGCCTTATGACAATGAGGGGATAGAGAACCCAGATGACTACGACCGCACCCACCGCCGCCCCTGTCGACACCCAAAGCGAGAGCCCGCTCGCGCACCTGTCCGAGCAGCAACTGGAGGAGCTGGCGCGCGAGTTCGACGCGATCCGCGACCGGGTGATGGCCGACCTCGGCGATCGCGACCGCCGCTACATCGAGAGCATGATCGAGATGCAGCGCCGCCTCGCCGTGCTCAGCCGCGTGCTCCTGCTCGCCTCTCGCAACCGGGTCGCCTGGGGGGCCGGGACCGCGGCCCTGTCGGCGGCGAAGATCCTCGAGAACATGGAGATCGGCCACAACGTCATGCACGGCCAGTGGGACTGGATGAACGACCCGCGCATCCACTCCTCGACCTGGGACTGGGACACCGCCTCGACCGCCGAGGCCTGGAAGCACTCCCACAACTTCGTCCACCACACCTACACCAACATCCGCGGCAAGGATAAGGACCTCGGCTACGAGATCATGCGGATCGACCCGGCGCAGAAGTGGAACCCGGTCTACCTCGCGCAGCCGGTCTACAACCTGCTCCTGGCGGCGCTGTTCGAGTGGGGCGTGGCGCTGCACGACCTCGACTTCGAGGCGATCCGCAAGGGCCACAAGCCGATGCACCAGGTGAAGCGGGAGCTGAAGGGGATCGCCGGCAAGGCCAAGGACCAGGTCGTCAAGGATTACATCGCCTGGCCGCTGGTCAGCGCCCTCGCCGCGACCGCCGTCGACGCGGTGGTGGAGACGCGGCGCCAGCGCAAGGCGCCGCGCGGGATCCTCGGCCGGGTGTCGAGGCGCAAGCGCCAGAGCCGCTGGGCGCCGGTGGTGGAAGCCGCGCTAGGCAGCGGCGCCAAGACCTTCCGGCAGACCGTCAAGGCCGACGCCACCGCCAACATCGTCCGCAACGTCTGGGCCTACGCGATCATCTTCTGCGGCCACTTCCCCGACCAGACCTACACCTTCTCCCAGCGCGAGGTCGAGAACGAGAGCCGCGGCGGCTGGTACATCCGCCAGCTCACCGGCTCCGCCAACATCGACGGCGGCCCCCTCTTCCACATCGCCAGCGGCAACCTCAGCTACCAGGTCGAGCACCACCTCTTCCCCGACATGCCGAGCACCCGCTACGCCGAGATCGCGCCGCAGGTCAAGGACGTCTGCGAGCGTTACGGCCTGCCGTACAACAGCGGCCCCTTCATGCAGCAGCTGGGGATGGTCCAGCGGACGATCCTCCGCCTCGCCGTCCCCGGCGGCAAGCCCCGGCCGAAGCCGGGGCCCTACCACGGGGAGTAGAGCCGGGTCGGGTGTCACCCGGCGCAACCCTGCCTTGACCCCGCTGAAGCGGCGGGAGATAAAGAAGCCATTTCAAGGAGCGTCCGGAAACCGGACGGCGACGAAAGGAAATGGCTCAAATGCGAACGAAGCTAATCGGCATACGGGTAACCCTGCTGGCCCTGACCGTCTGCGCAACCGCACCCTCGATCGCGGCGGCGGCCAATGCCCCCGATCTCACATTTCCCACAGGGACTTTGCTGGGAGTTGGCAGCAATCTCAAAGGCACAAACCAAGGCAACAGCCTCAGGTTCACAAGCAGCTCCGGCATGAGCTTTTGGGAATGCACCAAAACCGAACTGACAGGAACTCTGACAAAGAACAAAGGCTCGGAAATCGAAGCGGACATCGAATCCTTCGGCATCTCCGGAACCGGCTCGGAAGGGCGGTGCACAGGCACGATCCTGCCGCGGACCGACTGGGTCTTCAACCCAGCCGCCAATGGCGTCCCCTGGTGCCTGCGCTCGACCTCAGGGATGAAAGAAGACGAAGTTCAGATCAGGGGCGGCTCCTGCAGTGGGGAAGCCCGGGCGATCCGGATCGTTCAAATCACAACATTCGAAACACCCGAAGGGGGCATCGACGCAGTCGAATGCGTCTACCAGAGGACGGCGGCTGTGCCGGGCACTTACACGACAGACCCTCAAGATGCCGTCATGACCTTCTCCGAAGTCGAATGGATCCTGACGACCGGCGGGCTCGCCTGTTCGGCGACCTGGAAGCTCGACTTCAATTTCACACTAGAGCGAGACGAAGCGACCGCGTCGCCCCTCTACATCTCCTAGACAACGCGCTTAGCCCGGGCAGCGGGAGAAGGTCGCCCTCCCGCTGCCCGGCTTCGAGCTCAGCCGCCCTCGGTCGGCAGGATCGGCGTGCAGAATGGGCTGCGCGGGTGCAGCGGGTCGAGTGCGGTGAGGACGTCGGCGTCGGCGATGTGGTCGTAGGGCATCGAGAGGTGGTCGCCGAGGTCGAGGATGCACTGGTTCTGCAGGGTGACGTTTTTGACGCTCGAGCCGGAGAGGAAGGCTGACGTGTAGGGCGTCACGACCTGGTCGTAGCGGGTCTGGATCACCGTGTATTCGACCCCCGGCTCGGTGTCGCCGCCGCTATTCAGTTCGGCCAGGAAAGAGGAGCCGACGATCTGCTCCTCGCAGGCCGGGCAGAGCGCCCCGGTGAACTGTTCGCCGCCCGGGAAGAAGCGGGCGAGGAAGCCGATCCCGTCGAGGGTGGTGCCGTGGTTGGAGGGTGAGAGGCCGACAAGGGTGTGGACCTTCCCGGCGCCGCCGAGGAACTTGAGGTAGTAGCGCGGCATCATCCCGCCCTGCGAGTGGCCCACCAGGTCGACCTTGCTGGCGCCGGTCGAGGTGAGGACTTTGTCGACGAAGGCCGAGAGTTCTTTGGCCGAGCTGCGGATCTCACCGGTCCCGTAGATGCCGATCGCGCCGCTGCCGCCGTAGGAGCCGTAGTTGAGGGCGAAGACGCACCAGCCGTTGTTCTTCAGCAACGGCGAGAGCGCCTGCCAGCTGTCGGACATGTCGGCGAAGGTGCCATGGACGAGCACGACCGGGCGCGGATGGGCGGCGCTCGGTTTGCAGGTCCAGTCGTTGGCGCCGGGAGGGCTGGCGGTCGGGCTGATGTGGGCGTAGCCATAGGCGCCGCTGTAGATGACCGGCAGGTCCGCGGACGCGGGCGCGGCTAGCGCGAGAAACGAACCGAGGGCAAGGAACAGGACAACGAGGCTGCGACGCATGGGCTCTCCTCTGGCTTGACTGTCGACTGTCGCTACTGAGAAATTAGTAGATGCTTGCGGGAATAGTTGCCGCAAACTATCTTGAGCATAGGGCCGGGGAGCGGGCAGGGCAACCAATCCCAAGGAGAGAAGAGATGAATCAGGCAACCCCCATCCGCCGGCCGGCGGCGATTTTGCTGCTGGCGCTGGCGACGCTGCTGCTCGCAGCCGTCCTCGCGGCGGGAGCGCGAGCGGCCAACTACGTCGCCCTCGGCGACTCCTACGCGGCCGGGCCGCTGATCCCGAACCCGGTCCTGCCGCTCGGCTGCCTCAAATCCGACCACAACTACCCGCACCTGGCGGCCCCGGGCATCGGCCTCACGCTGCGCGACGCCAGCTGCAGCGGTGCCACCACGGCCGACATGACCAACCCGCAGAACGTCGAACCGGACGGTCCCAACCCGCCGCAGCTCAACTCGATCGACGCCAACACGACCGTCGTCTCGCTGACGATCGGCGGCAACGACATCGGCTTCTCCAGTGTCGCCCAGAACTGCATCACGCTCAACCCCTTCAGCCATCCCTGCCTCGACAAATACGACGCCGGCGGGGTCGACCAGCTGAAAGCGCGGATCGAAGCGACGGCGCCGAAAGTCGCGGCGGTCCTGGCGGGGATCAAATCCCGCTCGCCCTCGGCTCACATCTACGTCGTCAACTACCCGGCGATCTTCCCCGAGACCGGGCTCGGCTGCTGGCCGCAGATGCCGATCGGGTTCCAGGACGTTCCCTACCTGCGCTCGACCGAGCAGCGGCTCAACTCGATGCTGGCGACGCAGGCAGCGGCCGCCGGGGCGACGCTCGTCAGCTGGTACAACGCGAGCATCGGCCACGACGCTTGCAAGAGCAGCTCGACTCGCTGGGTCGAACCGCTGGTGCCTGGCGAACTCGCCGCTCCGATCCATCCCAACCAGGCCGGGATGGCCGGCGGCGCGAACGCGCTGCTGGCAGCCGGGGCGTAGACAGCCAACTCGTCATGCTGAGGGGATGAGGATTGCCAGCCTCGTCCCCTCAGCGACCGAGATGCTCTTCGCGCTCGGGCTCGGCGAGAGCGTCGTCGGCGTCACCCACGAGTGCGACTGGCCGGCTGCCGCGAGCGAGCTGCCGCAGCTGACGGCGACGGTCCTGCCGGCTGGGCTCTCGGCCGGCGAGATCGACGCGGCGGTGAAGGAGGTGATCGGGGAAGGCCGGGCGCTCTACACGCTCGACGAGGAGCGGCTGGCCGAGCTCGAGCCGGATCTGATCGTCACTCAGGCCGTCTGCGAGGTCTGCGCCGTCTCATATGACGACGTGGTCGCGGTTGCGGCGCAACTGCCGAGTAAGCCTCGGGTGCTGCAGCAGGATCCGAGCACGCTGGGCGAGGTGCTGGAAGACGTGGCGCGGCTGGGAGACGCGGTCGGGATCGCCGAGCGAGCGGCCGGGGTGCGTCGCCAGCTCGAGGAGCGACTCGAGTCGGTGCGCGCAGCTGTGGCGGACGAGGGCCGGCCCCGCGTCCTCGCTCTCGAGTGGCTCGACCCGCCGTTTCTCGGCGGCCACTGGATCCCGGAGATGATCGAGATCGCCGGCGGCGAGAGCGTCGCGGGCGACCCGGGGCAGAAGTCGCCCCAAGTCGAGTGGGACGACCTGAACGGTCTTGACCCGGAGCTGGTCGTCTCGATGCCCTGCGGCTGGTACCTCGACGAGTCCTGCGCGCAGGCCCTTCGACACGGCGACCGCCTCGGCGCCTTCGGCAGCGCCCGCGTCTACGCGGTCGACGGCGCCTCGACCTTCTCCCGGCCGGGCCCGCGCCTCGTCGACGGGGTCGAGCTGCTCGGCCACCTCTTCCACCCCGAGCTGGTCGACGCACCCGAGGGGATCGGCTTCGCCGAGCTGACGGCTCAGATCTCGCGCTCGTAGAAGAGCATCAAGGGACCGTCCGGCGAGCCTTCGCGGTTGGTGAAGCCCATGCTCTCGTAGAGGGCGCGGGCGGCGGTGTCGGTCTCGCCCGTGTTGAGGTCGATCCCGTCGGCGCCATGCTCGCGGGCGAGCATGATGGTCGCTGCCAGCAGAGCGCGGCCGATCCCGCGGCGGCGAAGCTTCGGGGTCACGTAGAGCTCCTGCAAATAGGTTTCGGCACCCGCGCTCCAGATGCCCGGGCGGAAGCGGAAGAGAGAAAGCCCGTCCGGCCCCTCCCCCGCCAGGAACACCGTGATCTCGTCCTCTTCCAGCAGGCGGGCGATGGTTTCCGTCAGCTCCTCCACCTCCGGCGTCGGTTCGGAGTACTCGAGGTTGAAGTCGCGCAGGAGCCGGGCGATGTCGGGGGCGTCCTCCACCCCGCCCCTCCAAACCTGTATCTGTGGCTTCGTCATGAGCTCAGTTTCGCTGCCTGACGAAGTCCGTGCCGCCTGCGCCTGGGTGGCGGAGCGGGCGCGTTCGGTTCGAATCGAAGAGAAGGCGATCGAGGAGTACGCAGCCGGATTGCCCGAGCCAGAGGCGGAAGCCGAGCCGGGGCCGTTCGCCGAGGACCCCGAAACCGCCGCCGCCTTCGCGATCTGCATGAACGCGATCAACTTCGGCTCGGGCTGGTGGCCGACGATCCGCAAGCGCCCCGGCCTCAGCGGCTACGGGACGATGGCCGCCGGCGTCACCGATCGCTTCGCCGCGCGGGGCCCGTGGACCACCGATGAACTGGAGGCCATGGACGCGACCATGATCGCCGGCGTAGTCGGCCAAGACCCGGCGCACCCGCTGATGCCGCAGTTCGCCGCAGCCCTGCGCGACGTCGGCAGCCACGTCCGGGCAGATCACGACGACCGCTTCCTCGGTCCTGCCGAGGCGGCCGACTCGATCCCATCGCTGGCAGCGACCCTCGCCACCTGGGACTGCTTCGCCGACGTCTCCCGCTACGACGGCCGCGAGATCCCCTTCTACAAGCGAGCCCAGCTGGCGGCCGCCGACCTCCACCGCGCCGGCGCAACCCACCTCCCCGGCCTCGACCGCCTCACCGCCTTCGCCGACAACCTCGTCCCCCACGTCCTCCGCGTGGACGGCATCCTTCACCTAGACCCCGATCTCACCGCCCGCATCGAAGCCGAAGTGCTCCTAGAGCACGGCTCCCCCGAAGAGGTAGAGCTCCGAGCCTGCGCCGTCCAAGCCGTCGAGCTCCTCGCCGCCGCCAGCCACCTCATGCCTGCCGAGATCGACAGCGCCCTCTGGAACCGCGGTCGCGATCCTCGCTACAAGTCACTCGGGCGACCCAGGGCACCCGGCACGGCGTATTAATGCTCAGCCCTTATTGACAAGAGTTCCTCCGTCGGCCGAAGCTGAGGGGCGGCATAGGTCGCGCCCCGCAACTCGACTGCGAAGGAGACTCGGATGAAAGGGAAGATACTCATCGCTTGTCTGGCCGTCTGCGCTGTTTTCCCAAAGCCAGCACTGGGAAACTCGGTGGAATTGACATATCCGACAGGCACGCGCTTGGCAACCGGCAGCCTCATCAGAGCAGTAAACGTCGGCAACCTCACGGTGACAAACAACAAAGGAGTGTCATTGGGGGGATGTACCGCCGTGTCGATGACAGGTGCGCTCACGAAAAACAGTGGCACCGCCGTAGAAGCGAACATCGAAACGGCCTCGTTTACGGGAGCGGGCCCAGAAGAACAATGTTTTGTTTCGGGTGTCTGGGAGCGCGTCACAATCGGGAGCGTGGGCGGATTACCATGGTGCCTCAGATCGACCGAATCGATGGCGGAAGATGAAATCCGGCTCCGGGCAAACAAATGTACGGAAGCCGGGCAACCGATCCGGCTGGTGTTCGACAGACCGAGCGAATGCAAATACAAAGCCGCAGGAGAAATGATCGGCACCGTAAGCACAGAGCCGAGCGACGCGATCGTGACGTTTTCCGAATCTTTACTCCAGTTGGAAAGCGGTACGTTTTGTCTTATCGAAACAAAAGTTGATCTGTCGTTGACACTGGAACGAGATGAAGTAGGAACGCTTCCGGCTTATTTTTCTTGACTAGCGCTCAGAACTCGTAAGCCCGCGACGCCTGGTGCCGCTCGACCGCGAGTTGCACCAGGCGGTCGCATAGCTGGGGGTAACCGATGCCGGTGGCCTCGAAGAGTTTGGCGTAGACGCTGGTGTCGGTGAAGCCGGGCATGGTGTTGATCTCGTTGACGAGGACGGAGCCGTCGGGTTCGACGAAGAAGTCGCAGCGGGCGAGGCCGGAGCAGCCGGCCAGCTTGAAGACCGAGACGGCCATCTCGCGGACGTTGGCGGTGGCCTGGTCGCCGATCGGGGCGGGGATGCGGAGCTCCATCCCGCCCTCGGTGTACTTGGCCTCGAAGTCGTACCAGGTGCCGTGGGCGACGATCTCCCCCGGCAGCGAGGCCTCGGGCTCGTCGTTGCCGAGGACCGAGCACTCGACCTCGCGCCCGGGCGAAGAGGCCTCGACGATCACCCGCGGGTCGTGGCGCAGCGCCCGCTCGACCGCCGCGTCGAGCTCGTCGAGCTTGCCGACGCGGGTGATGCCGACGCTGGAGCCCATCCGCGAGGGCTTGACCCAGAGCGGCAGCCCCATCGCCTCGCAGCGCCCCCACCAGTCGTTGCCCTCGACCGCGGTGAACTCGACCTGCGGCACCCCGTGGGACGCGAAGAGACGCTTCAGGGTCAGCTTGTCCATGCAGATCGCCGAGGAAAGGACGTCGGAGCCGACGTAGGGCACGTCGAGCTGCTCGAGCAGGCCCTGGATGCTGCCGTCCTCGCCGAAGGCGCCGTGTAGCGCCGGGAAGACCGCCTCGGCGCCGAGCAGCCCGCCGCCGGGGACCAGCTCGACCGCGGCGCCGGCGGTGTGCCAAGACCCGTCGCGGCCGATCGTCACCTCGACCGCCTCGTGGCCCGCCTCGCGCAGCCCTCGCGCAACCGCCGCGCCCGAGCGGAGGGAGACGTCGTGCTCGGATGAGCGGCCGCCGGAGAGGACCGCGACCCTCACGGTTCCGCTTCCCCTTCTTCTTCGACCGGTTCCGGCGCCTGCTTGCCGACCGTGATCGTCACCGTCGACTTCGGCGCCAGTTCGCTGCCCGGCGGCGGGAACTGGTCGATCGCGCGGCCGACCTTGCTCGGCACCGCGGTTTCTTCTTCTTCGACCTGGGGGGTCAGACCCGCGGCGCGGATCGCTTCCACCGCTTCGCGCCGTTCCTTGCCGATCACGTTCGGGACCTTGGCTTCCTTTTCTTCTTCTTCGCCGCTGGAAACGACGAGCGCCACCGTCGAGCCCGGTTCGACCTGCGTGCCGGCGCTCGGCGACTGGCGGATCACCTGGCCCTTCGGCGAGGAGCTTTCTTCTTCGGAGACGCTCGGGCTGAGCCCGCGGGCACTCAGCCGCTGCGCCGCGACTTCACGCTGGACGCCGACCAGCACCGGGACCTTCGCCAGCTTCGGCCCGCTGGAGACGAAGATCGTCACCGTGGAGCCATGGGTGGCACTGTCGCCGCCGCGCGGTTCGGAGAAGACGACCAACCCTTCTTCGACCGAGCTGGAGTTCACCCGCTGCGTCGCCACTTCGAAGCCTTCCGCTTCGAGCTTCTTGGTCGCGGCGGCTGCGGTCAGCCCGTTCGTCCCCGGGACTTCGCCGCTGCCCGGCCCGGCGCTGACCGTCAGGTCGATCTTCGGCTTCGAGCAGAAGAGGCTGAGGAAGGCGCAGTTTTCTTCGGCCGAGCCGGGCAGCGGGTCCTGCTCGAGCACGGTGTTCTTCGGCGACTGCCGTTCGACGAACTTTTCTTCGCCGACCTCGAAGCCCTTGCGTTCGAGCTGGGCGATCGCAAATTCGAGCTGCTTGCCGGTCACGTTCGGGACTTCGGTCTTCGTCTCGCGGGTCGCCAGGAGGCCGACCAGGAGGCCGATCACGATCGCCGCGATCAGCAGCGCCCAGAGCCAGTTGTTGCGCTTGCGGTCTTCCAGCGGCGCCTCCTCCGGGACGGCGACGACCGGCGGCGCGGCCGCGAAGGCGGCGGTGCCCCTCCCCACCCCCGGTTCCCGCATCGCCTGGTCGAGCGCGGCGATGAAGGCGTCGGCGCTCTGGAAGCGGTTGCCCGGCTCCTTTTCCAGCGCCCGCATCACCACCGCGTCGAGCGCCGGCGAGACCTGCGGTTTGATCGAGCTCGGCCGTTGCGGCGTCTCGGAGACCTGTTTCATCGCCACCGCCACCGCGCTTTCGCCTTCGAAGGGCACGCGGCCGGTCAGCGCCTCGTAGAGGATCACGCCGATCGAGTAGAGGTCGGAGACGCCGGTCACCTCGAACCCCTGCGCCTGCTCGGGCGAGAGGTACTGCGGGGTGCCCATCACCGAGCCGGTCTGGGTGATCTCGGAGACGCCGGCGCGGGCGATGCCGAAGTCGGTGACGACCGCTTTGCCCTCCTGGTCGACGATCACGTTCTGCGGCTTCAGATCGCGGTGGACGATCCCGTTGCGGTGGGCGAAGCGGGCGCCCTCGAGCACCTGACGGATCAGCGCCACCGCCTGCTCCGGGGTCAGCCCGCGGTCGATCAGCTCTTTCAGCGTCGGGCCCTCGACGTAGCGCATCGCGATGTAGTTGACGCCGTCGTCCTGGCCGCGGTCGAAGACGGCGACGATGTTCGGGTGCTGCAGGCCAGCGGCCGACTCGGCCTCGCGCTGGAAACGGGCGATGAAATCCTGGTCCTGGAGGTAGCGGCTGTGCAGGACCTTCAGAGCCACCTGCCGCTGCAGGTGCGCATCCTCGGCCAGCCAGACGTCGGCCATGCCGCCGCTGCCGATCCGGCGCAGGACCCGGTAACGCTTGTCGACGACGCTGCCCTCGCGAACTTCAGCCACCGCTCCTCCTCATTCTCCGTTCAGGATCGTTTCGGCGACGTCGCGGAAGATCGGCGCCGCGACGTCGTTGCCGAACTGTTCGGTGCACTCGACCGAGGCGACGATCGCGATCTTCGGTTCGTCCGCCGGGGCAAAGCCCATGAACCAGGCCTGGTTCTCGTTTTCGCCGCCGCCGCAGGCCTTGTTGCCGGGCGTTTCCGCGGTTCCCGTCTTGCCGGCGACCGAGACGCCGGGGATCGCCGCGTTGGTGCCGGTGCCTTCGCTGACCACGCCTTCCATCGCCGTCGTCAGCTCTTCGGCGACTTCGCCGCTGACCGGTTCGCTGTAGACGGAGGGATCGAGCGTGTCGACGACGCGGCCGTCGGGATCGATCACCCGCTTCCAGATCTGCGGCTTCATCAGCTTGCCCTTGTTGGCGATCGCCGCCGCCACCTCGGTCATCTGCAGCGGCGTCGCCAGCAGCCGCTCCTGGCCGATCGCCAGCCGGGCGAGGTCGACGGGGTCGTTGCGGTGCAGAAGGTGTTCTTCTTCGTAGACACCGCTGTCGTAGACCTCGTCGCTGGGCAGGTCGATCGCCGGCGTCGCGTTGAAGCCGAACTTTTCCATCGTCTCGAACAGCTGCTCCTGCCCGACCTGCTGGCCAAGCTGGCCGAACCAGGTGTTGACCGAGTTGGTCAGAGCCGTATCGAGGGCGATCGGGCCGAAGTCCTCGTTGAAGTCATTCTGCAGCGGCGTCCCTTCGACTTCCAGCGAGCCGGGCGCGTCGATCGTCGTTTCCGGCGTGATCGTGCCGCTTTCCAGTCCCGCCGCAGCGGTCACGACCTTGAAGGTCGAGCCCGGCGGATAGAGCCCCTGGGTCGCACGGTTCAGCAGCGGCGTTTCGATTTCGTTCGTGTTCAGCTTGTGGGATTCGTAGGGGATGCGGTTCGGGTCGTAGGGAGCGTTCGAAGCCATCACCTTCACTTCGCCGGTCTGCGGGACGATCGCGACGACGGCGCCGAAGCCGACTTCCTCGAGGTCGCCGAGGGCGGTGCGCTGCGCTTCGGTGTCGATGTTGGTGACGATGTCGTTGCCTTCCTGGGTGGCGCCGGTCAGCTCGTCGAAGATCGAGCTGAATTCGCCTTCGTCGCCGACCAGTTCTTCGTTGTGGAATCGCTCGAACTCAGAGTCGCCCTGGAGCTCGAAGCTGTACCCGATCGGGTGGCCGAAGAGGGAACCTTCCGGATAACGGCGGACATACCGCCTTTCCGTCCCCTTCCCCTTCCCAACCGACTTCGCGATCACGGTCCCATCAGCGGCGAGGATGCGGCCGCGGCGGATCTGCTGCTGCTCCAGCAGCGGCCGCTTGTTGGCGTTCTTTTCTTCCAACGCCTTGGCGTCGAAGACCGACCAGTAGGACGTGAAGCCGATCAGGATCCCGAAGAGGACGACGATGAAGGCGAACAATTTGACGATCTGGCGGTTCACGCCGGCGCTCCCATCGCCGCCATCCGGCCGGCCGGTTCGGCGGCTTCACGGCGGGCGCGGTCGGAAACCAGCAGCAGCAGCGCCAGCAGCACGAAGTTGGCGACGATCGAGCTGCCGCCGTAGCTGACGAAGGGCAAGGTCACACCGGTCAGCGGGATCACCCGGGTGACGCCGCCGATGATCACGAAAGCCTGGATCGCGAAGACCGCGGTGAGGCCGGTGGCGAGCAGCTTCGAGAAGCCGTCGTTCGCCAGCAGCGCGATTTTGAACCCGCGGGCGGTGATCGTCAGGTAGACGAGGATCACCCCGACGGCGCCGAACAGCCCGAGCTCGTTGACGATCAGGGCGTAGATCGTGTCGGTTTCCGCCGCCGGCAGCAACCGCGCCGGCGGGTGGGTGCCGGGGACGTTGATAAGCGCCTGCCCGAAGCCTTTGCCGAAGAGGCCGCCGTCGGCCTGGGCGAAGAGCGACTGCAGGATCTGGTAGCCGTTGCCCCTCGGTTCGTTGTAGGGATGGAGCCAGATCTCGACCCGGTCGTGGACGTGAGGGACGGTGCTGGCGAAGAACCAGGCGCCGAGGAGGAACATCGCCATCCCGATCACGACGAATGAGAAGCGGCCGGTCGCCACGTAGAGCAGGGCGAGGAAGGCGGCGAAGAACATCAGCGAGCTGCCGAGATCGCGGATGAAGACGAGCATGAACATCGACGCCCCCCAGACCACCAGCATCGGCCCGAAGTGCTTCAGCGGCGGCAGCGTCACCCCCAGCACCCGCCGGGCGCCGACGATCAGCACCTCGCGGTGCTCGCGCAGGTAGCTGGCGAGGAAGACGACGATCGCGATCTTGGTGAACTCGGCCGGTTGGAAGGCGAGCGGGCCGATCTTCACCCCGAGGTAGGCGCCGTTGACCTGCTGGCCGATCCCGGGGAGCCGCGGCGCCAAGAGGATCAGCAGCCCGACCACCGCGATCGTGTAGCGGTAGCGCTCGAGCACCTCGTAGTCGCGCAGGAAGTAGATCGTCAGCGCGAAGAGGATCAACCCCAGCACGAACCAGTTGGCCTGATCGCGGGCCAGGCTTTCGTCGATCCGGTAGATCATCACCAGCCCGAACGCGGTCAGCGTCGCCATCAGCGGGAAGAGGTACGGGTCGGCGTTGGGGAGGCGGATCCGCAGGAATACGTGGGTCGCCAGGCAGATCGCCAGGAAGTAGGCGCCGTAGATGAGGCTGAGGTTGCCGAGCTCCGCGTTCCCCTGGGCGAAGACCGCGGCGAACCCGGCGGTCAGCAGCACCGCGACCGGAACCAGGGCGAAGAGCTCCCGGTTCCTAGCGGTCATCGGCGAAATCCCATCAACGAAGCCCCGCGGTGTTTTCGATTTCTTCCAGCAGCGAGACGGCGTCCCCGCGCGAGCGCAGGTCATGTCCGGTGACCGCGTCCTGGCGCCGCGCCGGCAACGATCCGGTCTGGATCGGGCTCGAGTAACGCTCGCTATAGAGGCTGATCCCGAAGGGCAGTTCGTAGGGGGCGCCGCGGTAGAGGGCGACGCGACCGGCGTCGTCGGTGCCGAGGAACCAGATCTGGCGGTTGCCGTACCAGGCGCCGAAGGCGATCGCCGCGATCAGCAGCAGCGGCACCAGCACCTTCAGCGCGGTGCGCAGGCGGCCCCTGCGCGGGTGGGCCTCGAGCACCTCGCGGCGCTTGCGCGCGGCGTCGGCGGCGGCGCGTTTGCGGACCTCGGTCGCGGAGAGGCCGGCGGCCTCGGCGTCGCCGCCGATCAGCGTCGCGCCTTCCTTGGCCGCGGCCGCCGCTCCGTCGGCGCCGGCCGCGTCCTCGAGCCGGAAGAGGACGACGGTGATGTTGTCGCGGCCGCCGGCTCGGTTGGCTTCGTCGACCAGCGCCCGCACCGCACTCTGCAGCGAGGTCGCGCGGCCGAGGAGTTGGGCGATCTTCGCGTCGTCGAGCATCGTCGTCAGCCCGTCGGAGCAGATCAGGAAGACGTCGCCGGCCAGGGCCGGGACGGTCTGCAGGTCGACTTCGACCTCCGGTTCGGGCCCCAGCGCGCGGGTGATGATCGAGCGCTGCGGGTGGTCCTCGGCCTGGGCGTCGGTCAGCTGGCCTTTGCGGCGCATCTCCTCGACCAGCGAGTGATCCCGGGTCAGCTGTTCGAACTTGCCGCCGCGCAGCCGGTAGGCGCGGCTGTCGCCGACGTGGCCGATCGCCACCTCTTCGCCGTCGAGGTCGACCAGCGCGGCGGTGGTCGTCGTCCCCATCCCGGCCAGGCTCGGGTCCTTGCGGGCGAGCTCGTGGATCGTCCGGTTCGCCCCCTCGATCGTCTCCTCCAGCAGCCGCTCCGGCGGCGCCGAGGGAAGGTCGTGGGCGAAGGACTCGGCGGCGGCGCGGGAGGCGACCTCGCCGGCCTGGGCGCCGCCCATCCCGTCGGCGACGACGAAGAGCGGCGCGTCGACGAAGAGCGAGTCCTCGTTGGCGTTGCGCTGCCGCCCGGTGTCGGTGCGTACGGCTTCTTCGGCGATCCGCAGGCCCACTGCTCACCCCACCTCGAGGCGGAAGACCGTGTCCCCGATCTGCACGGTGTCGCCGTCGATCAGCTCCGCCTCCCCCTGCAGGGTGGCGCCGTTCAGCAGGGTCCCGTTGGTCGAGCTCATGTCCTCGACGTAGAACCTGCCCTCGCGGGAGAAGACCCGGGCATGGATGCTGGAGGCGTAGCGGTCGTCGATCTGCACGTCGGCCTCCTTCGAGCGCCCGATCGAGAGGCCCCCGATCAGATCGAGGCGCTGCCCCTGATCGAGGCCGCCGCCGCGCTCGACGATCAGCCAGCCGTCGGGGCCCCCCCGCGGTGCCGCAGCGTAGGCAGGCGCGGCATGGAACCCGGTCGCGTCGGGGGCCGGCGCGGTCGTCCGCCGCAGGTCCTTGAGGGCGCTTCGCGCGATCACCAGCACGAAGAGGTAGAGGACGGCGAGGAAGCCGAATTTGAGGGCTACTGATACGGGGTCGTAACTCACGCGACAGGGACCTTAATGACGGAACCAGCCGCCGCCATGCGGCGTCCTCGGTCTTCCGAATAGCGCTGCTATTCGGAATCCCTGCGTCCTTGCCTGACGACGGCTGGTTCTCGTCATCCGACCTTTCGCCTACTGCTCTATGTCAAAGGTGAAAGTAGTGGTGCCCACGGTGACCTGGTCGCCGGGGCTGAGCCGGGTGGAGGGGACGCGGCGGCCGTTGACCTTGACCCCGTTGGTGGAGCCGAGATCGACGATCTGCCAGTCGCCGGCCTCGTCGCGCCGCAGCTCGGCGTGGCGGCGGCTGACGTTGGGATCGGAGAGCACGCACTCGGCCGACTTCGAGCGCCCGATCGTCGCCAGCGGGCCGTCGAGGACATAGCGGCGGTCGGCCAGCGAGACCACCGCCCGGGTCGAGACCAGCGCCCCGACCGCCTGCTCGGGCCGTTTCGGCCGGCTGCGGTCGCGCTCGCGGACCGCCGAGTAGACCATCGTGTGGCCCTCTTCCCCCTGTTCGGGGGCAGCGCCCTCGTGGGCGGGCGGCTTCACCAGCCGCGCCTGGATCCCGAACTCGCCGAGCCGCAGCCGCTCGTCGGTCTGGAAGTCGACCTGCGGCCGGGTCAGGAGGTCGTAGCCGCGCCGCCGCGCGTGCTCGAGCAGGTAGCCGGAGAGCTCCTGCTCGAGGGAGCGCTCGTAGCCCTCGAGCTTGGTGCGGTCCTGGCGCGAGAGGAAGACCGTGTACTCGTTGGGCACGTAGACGCGCTGGACCGAGGCGGTCTTGTGCGCGTCCATTTCCTTCGCCAGTTTGCGCGCCAGTTCGACCGGCTGCACCTCGGAGCTGAAGGCACGGCTGAAGACCCCCTCGACGAGGCCTTCGAACATCGACTCCAAACGACTCAGCGCGCCGATGGGGAAATCCTAGGGATCGGCTCCTCTATGGGAGCGCCGCTCCATGGAGGGCGAGGAAGCCGCCGAGCGTGGCCGCAGCGACGAGGGCGCCGACCCGGCTGACGATGTGGCCGCGGGACTCCCGCGAGTGCTCGGCGAGCTGGTCGAGCGAGTCCTCGATCGCGGTCCCGAGTTCCTCCAGCGAGGGCCGATGGCTCGGCCGCGGCGCCAGGCAGGCGTCGAGCGCGTCGGTCAGCTCGCGCGGCAGATCGGGGCGAAGACGGCGGAGCGGGCGGGTGCGAGCGCCGATCGCGCGGGCGGTGGCGGCGGGAGTGGCGCGCCGGTGCGGGTTCTCGCCGCTCCAGCACTCGTACAGGGTGAGGGCGAGCGAGTAGACGTCGCACTCCGGCCCGGCCGGCTTCCCCTCCGCCTGCTCGGGGGCCATATAGGCGAGGGTGCCGACGACGTCGCCGGCCGCGGTCAGGGGCACGTCGCCGGCGAGCTGGGCGACGCCGAAGTCCATCAGCTTGGCCCGCGGTTCGGCGTCCTCGATCACCTGCACGTTCTGCGGCTTGATGTCGCGGTGGACGACGCCGCGGGAGTGGGCGTGGTCGAGGGCCTCGCAGAGGTCGGCGCCGATCTCGCCGATCTCGCGGTCGCAGAGCTCGCCGTTGTAGGACAGCCGGGCCAGGGTCGAACCCTCGACCAGCTCGGTAACCAGCAGCGCGTTGCCGTCCTCCTCCCCCATCTCGTAGAGGGTGACGATGCCGGGGTGGTTGAGCCGGGCGGCGGCTTGGGCCTCGCGCAGAACCCGGCGGCCGGCCTCGCCCCGCTGCTCGATCGCCTTCACCGCCACCGGGCGCTCGAGCCGGCCATCCCAAGCCTCGTAGACAACGCCGAACCCGCCGCTGCCGATGCGGCGCTCGATCAGGAACCGGTTGAGCACGAGCGAGCCGACCATCGCGGCATCAACTTCGCTCCGACACCCCGGTTTCCTGCGCGCTGACTGGGAAAAACCCACCGTTTGCGGGGTCAACTGACGCGCTGGCCACTCCGATGTTCATACTCTCGGCCCCGTGGAGGACTTCGCCTCACGACGGCCGCCCCGGCGCGAGCGCTCCAAGCGCCGGCCCGAGCGCCAACAGATCATGCTGCGCCGCGCCCTCGCCCTCGGCGGCGGGCTGCTGCTGCTGATCCTGATCGTGCTCGGGGTGAAGGGCTGCCTCGACGCGCGGGCCCATTCGGAACTCAGCGACTACGCGCGCAAGGTCACCGAGATCGTCCAGGGGACCGAACAGACCAGCAAACGCTTCTTCGACAAGCTCGAAAGTCCGGGCAACGCCTCGGTCACCGACTTCGTCAACGAAGTCGAAGCCGACCGCAGCGCGATGGACAGCTACCGCGCCCGGGTCGAAGACCTGGGGGCGCCCGGGGACATGAAGCGGGCGCAGGGGAACCTCGAACTCGTCTACGAGCTGCGCGCCAACGCGATGGACGAGATCGCCGAAAAGATGAGCACCGCGCTGGGCGACGCCGGCGCCGAGAAGGCGATGGCGGGGATCGCCAAACAGATGCAGAAGCTGCAGGCCAGCGACATCGTCTACGAAACCGTGGTGCGCCCGGAAGTCGACGGGGTCCTCGCCAATAACGGGATCTCCGGCGACGACCTGCCGAAGAGCACCGTTCTGCCAGACGAAAAGTGGCTCGAAGAGAGCACGGTCAGCGAATCGCTCGGAGCGATCAGCGGCAACAGCGGCGCGACGACGTCGGGCGTGCACGGGACCGAACTCGCGGGAGTGATCGTCAACGGCACCGAACTCGCCGAAGGGGCCCCGGCCACGATCAGCGGCGAAGAAGGCGTGGAACTGGAAGTGCAGGTCACCAACCAGGGCGAATCGACGGAGAACGGCGTCACCGTCGCGGTCACGGTCGAAGGCAACACGATCGACGGCGAAATCGACGAACTCCCGGTCGGCGAAACCGGCACCGCGACGATCCCGCTGACGCCGACGCCGAGCGGCGAAGTGACGCTCGAAGTCGAAGTCGAACCGGTGCCCGGCGAGCACCTGACCGAAAACAACGAAGCGACCTACACGCTGCTGGTCGAATAGATGCTTTGATCCGCGGATGCGGATCGCGTACCTAGGTCCTGCAGGAACCTTCACCGAGGATGCTCTGGGTGAAGCGCTGCCCGATGGCGGCTTCGAGCCGCTGCGGACGCCGACGATCCCCGACGCGATCCTCGCGGTCGAGCGGGGGGAGGCGGAGCGGGCCCTGGTGCCGATCGAGAACTCGATCGAGGGGTCGGTGCGGCCGACGCTCGACACCCTCGCCTTCGACGTCGAGGGTGTGACGATCGCCGGCGAGCACGACTACCGGGTCAGGGTCCACCTGATCGCCAGAGAGGGGGTGCGGGTCGAGGACATCGAGGCGGTGCTCTCCCATCCCCAGCCGCTCGCCCAGTGCGCGCGCTTCCTCCGCAAGCAGCTGCCGGAGGTCGAACGCCGCAGCGTCAGCAGCACCGCGGCGGCGGTGCGGATGGTGAGCGAGTCCTCGCGACCGTGGGCGGCGCTGGGGGCGCGGGCGGCGGCTTCGCTATATGGCTGTGAGCTGCTGCAGGAGGGAGTCGAGGACCAGGACGACAACGTCACCCGCTTCGTCTGGATCGCGCCGCAGGGGACCGAGCACGGCGGCGAGGGGATATGGAAGACCTCGCTGGTCTTCTCCGAGCTGGGGGCAGACCATCCCGGCGCTCTCGTTGACGCCCTGGCCGAGTTCTCGAGCCGCGGGATCAACCTGACGCGGATCGAGTCGCGGCCGCTGCGACAGGGCCTCGGGCGCTACATGTTCTTCTGCGATCTCGAGGGCAAAGAGGACGATCCGGCGGTCGCCGAGGCGATCTCGGAGCTGCGCAAGAAGGCCGAATCGACCCGGATCCTCGGCTCGTATCCGGTGGATTGACAGCGCCAGGGGCCGAGCGCCCTACAATTTCGTCTCAGCAATGGCCAGGGTGCTGGTACTCAACGCGACGTATGAGCCGATCAACGTCTGCACGTTGAGACGAGCCGCTGTCCTTCTTCTCAAGGAGAAGGCCGAATTGCTGGAGCGCCGCGACGGCGCCGCGCTGCACTCCGAGCACATGACGATGGAGCGCCCAGACGTGATCCGCCTGACCAACTACGTGCGGATCCCCCGCGAGGCGCACCGCCGCAAGATCACCCGCCGCGCCGTCCTCGCCCGCGACTCCTGGACCTGCCAGTACTGCGGATCGACCAAAGCCGGCCTCACCGTCGACCACGTCATCCCCCGCTCCCGCGGCGGCAAATCCGTCTGGGAGAACATCGTCGCCGCCTGCCCGCCCTGCAACCGTCGCAAGGGCAACCGCCTCCCCTACGAGATCCACATGCACCCGGCGACCACCCCCAAGGCCCCACCACCCACCGTCTTCATCCAGGTCGCCAGCCCGAAGATCCCGGCGGCCTGGCAGCAGTACCTGCCGGCGGCGGCTTAATACGCGACAGACCGCGTGATTCGGCCCACTCCGTCACTGTCAACAAGATCTCGTCTAGCGATTTAGCGGAAGTATCGGCCATTACAGCATCATCTGCGGGCTTCAGTGGCGACCGAGCCCTCATTTCATCTCTTAGGTCTCGAGTGGCAATCATTGCCTGCATCGCAGCAGAGGGCTGACGGCCAAGGGAAGCGGCCCGTCTTTGCACTCGGACCCCCGGGGCTCCCGTCAAAAACACCTTGAGCAATGCATTAGGCATGATGCTGGTTCCCGCATCTCGGCCCGCGATGACACTGGGGACCTCCCGAGCGAGGCTACGCATGCGGCAGGTGAGTATCTGTCTGAGATAGGGGTTGACTGCTAGGCGCGACGCTTCTTCTGCAACCCCCTCGCTGCGCAAAGCATTGGCGGGAACGGTAGGCAGAAACAGCTCGTTTCCCGAAATGGTGAGCTTGAGAGATGACGCCAGATCGCAGACTGCGGCGCTGCTCGCAGCTCGACGTAAACCCCTGGTCTCGTATGCCACCGCTCGATAAATCTGTCCCGAATCAATAAAGAGGCAATTGAAATCGGCGGCCAAACGCCTCCCCAACGTTGACTTACCTGCCCCACTCGGGCCGTCAATAGTGATTGAGAGGCCAGGCAGTTCTTTAGGCAGACGCCTGCTTGCCTTGTCGTGATCTTCGAGGGTTCGGGCGCGTGAGGTGGGATGGGGTTCGGGCAAATCGCCAGAAATCCTCACGCAGCTGCCGGACTGAATCGCCTACCGGTATCAAGACGGTTGCCTCGCCCGGCCTGAGAGCCTCAGATACAGCTCTTTTGCCTGAAAGCAGCTCCAGGCGCAAGAGTCGAGGCTCTGCTAATAGAACCTGCGACCCTGGGGGGCTTGTCGCCAGCAAGGCTTCCAAAACTGATTCTCTTCGTGGAAGCCACGCGGTCTGTGCATCTTTGAGTCGCCCAAGCACCTGCACCACCGAGGCGACTACCGCCACCTCCACGACATCGGCCTCTCTATAGAGCCCGGCCCTTGCGCGAGTGAGAAGCCCTATGCGGAGCCAGTTCTGCCACGTTGATCGCTTGACAGCCGTTAAACGCAGCATGTCTGCCTCTGGTACTGCCCCGATACTGTCCGGATGGCTTGGCATTCTCTGCCCATGATTGTGCCGAAATGGGCAGCTTTATGGGCACCCACTGGCCTTGACTCGCTGACCCATCTTGAATGGACAGAAAGAAGCGAGGTCAACAATGAGCGATAAGCCCCTCCCTAGAGTCGGGAGCGCGGTCCTGGTTGCAGAGGGTCAGCGGGTCCTGCTTGGTCAGCGCGGAAAGGAACCGAACCGCGGAAAATGGGTTCTTCCCGGTGGCAAGATTGAGGCTTTCGAGACCATCAAAGATGCAGCTGCCCGAGAGATTCGTGAGGAGACCGGTCTTGAGATCCAACTCACCGGGCTAACTACGGTCAAGGAGATCGTAAATCCACCCCACGAGCATCGGATAATCATCTTTAGTGAGGCTCGGGCAGTTGGAGGGCGGCTCGCGGCTTCATCCGACCTTGAAAGCGTTCGCTTCTGTTCACGCGAGGATCTAGCCGACCTAGACCTCAGCGAGGTGGTAGGAGATGTCCTGGAGGAACTGGGCTGGCTTCAACCCGCTCGGATTGCTGCTTAGTTGAGGTCGCAACCCGGAAGTCTCACTGCAGGTCTGTTCGCCCTCAGGCGTCGGACGCTACTTCTTGCCGCCCTTATCGCTGTGTGTCTCCTGGTGGCGGGGTGGTTCCTGCGCCCCGATACTAGGCCCGGAGTCATCCTCCTGGGTATCGCTACTTCAATTCTTGCGGCCGTTGGCCTCGCCTTTACTGCAGTCGAGCGGGAGGAGTTTGCTCAGCGGATCTTAGATCTAGGTGTGCAGCGCATCTTTGATGACCGGCAAAAGGATCTTGATGATGAGCTATGGCCAGAGCTATTGGCTGGCACCAAGCGCGAGTTCCGCGTCCTCGGTATGGCTAACCACGGTTATCTCAATAGCGCCGAGGCAAAACAGGAAACGCGGGAGGCTCTAATGAAGGCGCTGGAGGGTAAGAAGGCAGAGGTTGAGTTCCTCTGGCTCAATCCAGATCATGAACTCGCCAAGCTTCGGGAGAAAGAGGAAGGCAACCGTGGCCTCCGCCGCGATACTTGCGAATCGATCGTCTTTTTCTGGGACCTCCGAGAGGAGCTTGACGACGGTAAGCGGGAACGCTTCTCGATGCGGGAGCATCACACTGTCCCGACCTGTGGACTCAGCCTAGCCGACGACTACATGGTCGTGACCCACTACCTCACTGGGCAGTTGAACCTTCGTGCCCCCGGAGTGGTGCTTCGTCGGTCTATCCCAAAATATGAACGCCTCTTTGCTCGGTTTCGACAAGGCAACGAGGCTAAGCCGAGTCTCGCAAAGAAGTACATGGGTAACTATCAAGAGGTTGCGGGAGAGGAATGGTCTCGACCAATAGACCAAGGAAGAGTTGAGCAGCTTCGCAACTTGCTGTATTTGCTCCGCGAGGAGCAACCGGAGAAACGGAGTGAGGCGGAGCTGCGACAGGAGAACACGGATGGGTAATTGCTGCTTTTGCCTTGAGGACCCCCAATCGTCAATCGATCTTCAGTCAAGGATTGGCTGGGAGGATGTCGGCTTCTTCGTGACTCCTTCACTTGGCGCGCTCGCTGATCCGCACCTTCTGCTGGTGCCAAAGCGCCATGCTGCCTCCTTCGCCGAGCTGTCTCACGATGATCGCTCTCGTGCCGAATCCATCATCAAGGACCATGTCAACCTTCTCTCGGATGGGGAGGTCGACGTTTTGGTGTTTGAGCATGGGATGCCAGATCACGCTGGGCGTGCGGGAGGTTGTGGGATCAGCCATGCCCATATCCATATCCTGCCCATTCCGCAGGATCTGCCGCTATGGCCACTACCTGAACCGGATAGCGACTATTGCTGGGAGTCCCTTCCGGAGGGTCAACAACTCCCTAGCGGTTTGAGCGGTACGGGATACCTCCTGGTTGGAATCCACGGCCGGTTCTTTATGCGCAAGGTTGCGGATATCCCATCCCAGTACCTCCGCCGCTGGTTGGCCGATCTACTAGGCCATGAGGACTGGGACTGGCGCCGAGCTCCTGGAGAGATAGTCGACCAGACCGTTTCCTTGCGCGCTCTCCACCGCCGCAATCCCGAGGTCAGCGTTTAAAACTACTCGCCGGCGCCGTCAGCCGACACCTCGGCCAGGGGTTCTTGGCTGTCGTTCTCCGCAGAGGCCCCGCCGTCCGATTCCTCCGACTCCACCACCAGGGCGACGGCGCTGACGCGGTCGTCGTCCTTGATGTTCATCACCTTGACGCCTTGGGTGGAGCGGCCCATCTGGGAGATGCCGCCGACCGAGGTGCGCTGGACCATGCCGTTCTGGGAGATGAAGAGAAGCTCCTGATGTTCGCCGACGATCAGGGCGCCGGCGAGGCCGCCCTTCTTCTCGGTCAGCTTCGCGGTGAGGACGCCTTTCGTGCCGCGGCCCTTGACCGGGTACTCGGAGACCGGGGTGCGCTTGCCGTAGCCGTTCTCGGTGACGACGAAGAGTTCGGTGTCGTTGCGGGCGACGTCCATCGCCAGCACCCGGTTGTCCTTGCCGGCGACGTTCATGCCTTTGACGCCGCTGGCGGGGCGGCCCATCGTCCGCACTTTCTCCTCGGAGAAGCGGCAGGCGTGACCGGAGTGGGAGACCATGAGGATGTCGTCTTCGCCCGAGGTCAGCCGCACCTGGACCAGCTCGTCGTCGTCGCGGATCTTGATCGCGATGATGCCGTCGGCGCGGATCGGGGTGTTGTAGGCGAGGAACTCGGTTTTCTTGATCAGGCCGTTGGCGGTGGCGAAGGCGAGGTACTTGTTCTCCTTGAAGTCCCGGGTCGGGATAACCGCCATCACCCGCTCGCCTTCGCGCAGCGGCAGCAGGTTGTTCAGCGAGCTGCCTTTGGCGTTGCGCTGGCCCTCCGGCAGCTCGTAGACCTTGAGCCGGTAGACCTTGCCGCGGTTGGTGAAGAAGAGCAGGAAGTCATGGGTCGAGCTGATGTGGAGGTGGGCGATGTAGTCGTCCTCTTTCAGGTTCATCCCCATCACGCCGACGCCGCCGCGATGCTGCTGGCGGTAGGTCGCCAGCGGCAGCCGCTTCACATAGCCCGAAGCCGTCAGCGAGATCACCATCTGCTGGTCGGCGATCATGTCCTCGATCCCGACGTCGCCCTCGAAGTGGGCGAGCTCGGTGCGGCGCTCGTCGCCGTAGGCCTCGACGATTTCGGCCAGCTCGTCTTTGACCAAGCCCATCACCCTGGCTTCGTCGCCGAGGATCGCCCGCAGCTCGCCGATCCGCTCCATCAGGTCGGCGTGCTCGGCACGGACTTTGTCGGCCTCGAGGGCGGTGAGGCGCTGCAGGCGCATGTCGAGGATCGCCTGGGCCTGCTCGCGCGAGAGCTCGAATTTCTCGATCAACCCATCGCGGGCGGCGTCGGGATCGCTCGAGCCGCGGATCAGTTTGATCACCGCGTCGAGGTTGTCGAGCGCGACCAGCAGCCCCTCGAGGATGTGGGCGCGGGCCTCGGCCCGGCGCAGTTCGAACTGCGTGCGGCGGGTGACGACCTCGCGCTGGTGGTCGACGTAGTGCTCGATCAGCTCCAGCAGGCTCAGCGTCCGCGGCACGCCGTCGACCAGCGCCACCATGTTGGCGCCGAAGGTCGACTGCATCGAGGTTTTTTTGTAGAGGTTGTTGAGGACCACCTTGGCCGGCGGGCCGCCGCGTTTGAGCTCGATCACCAGCCGCATCCCGGAGCGTTCGTCGCTCTCGTCGCGGAGGTCGGAGATGCCCTCGAGTTTCTTGTCGCGGGCGAGGTCGGCGATCTTGGTGATCAGGCCACCTTCGCCGCCCTTCTTGACCATGAACGGGAGCTCGGTGACGATGATCGCCTCCTTGCCCCCCTTCAGCGGCTCGACGTGGGCGCGAGCGCGGACCTTGATGCTGCCGCGGCCGGAGGCATAGGCGTCGCGGATCCCCTCGCGGCTCATCAGCCCGCCGCCGGGGAAGTCCGGGCCTTTGACGTACTCCATCAACCCGGCAAGGTCGATCTCCGGGTTGTCGATGTAGGCGGAGACGGCGCCGGCGACCTCGCGCAGGTTGTGCGGCGGGATGTTGGTCGCCATCCCCACCGCGATGCCGGAGGTGCCGTTGACCAGGAGGTTCGGGAACCGGGCCGGCAGGACCTGGGGCTCCTGGGTCGATTCGTCGTAGTTGGGGCCGAAGTCGACGGTGTCGGCGTCGATGTCCCGCAGCAGCTCGGTGGCGAGGCGGCCGAGGCGGGCCTCGGTGTACCGCATCGCCGCTGCCGGGTCGTCGTCGATCGAACCGAAGTTGCCCTGCCCGTCCACCAACAGGTAGCGCAGCGAGAAGTCCTGCGCCATCCGCACCAGGGTGTCGTAGATCGCCGAGTCGCCGTGGGGGTGGTACTTGCCCATCACCTCGCCGACGATGAAGGCGCACTTGCGGTAGGGCCGGGTCGGCTGCAGGCCGATGTCGTGCATCGCGTAGAGCACCCGGCGGTGCACCGGCTTGAGGCCGTCGCGCACGTCCGGGAGCGCCCGGCCGACGATCACGCTCATCGCGTAATCGAGGTAAGAGGAGCGCATCTCCTGCTCGAGCCCGCGATCCTCGATGTTGCCCGTCAGAGCGTCGAGAGCCATCAGCGCATCTCCCTCTCGAGGCTCCAGGAATGCTTAGACGTCAAGGAACTTCACCTCTTTCGCGTGTGCCTCGATGAACTCCCGTCGTGGTGCGACCTGGTCGCCCATCAACATCGAGAAGATCGTGTCGGCGGCGGTCGCGTCTTCGAGCGTGACCCGAGCCAACGTCCGTGAGGCCGGATCCATCGTCGTCTCGCGCAGCTGCTTCGCGTTCATCTCTCCCAACCCCTTGAACCTGGTCAGCTGGACGCCCTGGCGAGCCAGCTCGAGCACCGCCCCGCGCAGCGCCTCGAACGAGAGCGCGATGCTGCGGCGCTCGCCGCGCTTGACTTCGAAAGGCGGGCGGCCGACCTGTTTCAGCAAGGCCGCGTGGACCTCGGCGAACTTGCGGTAATCGTGATGCGCGAACAGAGCCGCCGGTAGCCGGTGGGTTCTCGCCAGCCCGCTCTTACGCTCGATCGCCTTGACCGTGACGAGGTCCTCACCGTCGTCGAGGACCTCGGTATCGAACGGCTCGTTCTCGCCGCCGCCGCGTCGAAGCACGTCGCGGGCGCCGGCCACGCTCGTCACCTGCTCGTCGAGCAGGTTCGACTCCTCGAGAAAGCGCACCACCTCGTGGCCGAAGTCGGCCTGCAGCGAGGAACCCCAGCCCTCGTACTCTTTCGAGCGCCGGATGTAGGCCTGCCAGCGGCTCGACGTCAGATTGCGGCTCTCACCGCTCGCGTCGGTCAGCTCGAACTGCTCGAGCTTGTCGCGTAGGAGCAGCTCTTCGAGTTCGGACTCGCGCTCCAGGTAGGTCTCCTGATTCCCCTGTTTGACGCGGTACAGGGGCGGCTTGGCGATGTAGACGTAGCCCTGGCTGATCAACTCCGGCATCTGCCGGTAGAGGAAGGTGAGGACGAGCGTGCGGATGTGGGCGCCGTCGACGTCGGCGTCGGTCGCCATCACGATCTTGTGGTACCGGGCTTCCTCGATGTTGAACTCGTCGTGGACCCCGGTGCCGATCGCCGTGATCAACGCCTGGATCTCGTTGTTGGCGAGCACCTTGTCGATGCGGCTCTTCTCGACGTTGATGATCTTGCCGCGCAGCGGCAGCACCGCCTGCGTGTTGCGGTCACGGGCCTGCTTGGCCGAGCCGCCGGCGGAGTCGCCCTCGACCACGAAGATCTCGGCCAGGCTCGGGTCCTTGACCGAGCAGTCGGCGAGCTTGCCGGGCAGAGTCGAGTTCTCGAGCGCGGACTTGCGAGTGAGATCGCGTGCTTTGCGCGCCGCCGAGCGGGCGCGGGCGGCGTCGATCGCCTTCATGATCACGCGACGGGCGTCGGCCGGGTTCTCCTCGAGGTACTCGGCCAGCTTGCGGTTGACGGTCTCCTCGACCAGGCCTTTGATCGGCGGGTTGCCGAGTTTGGTCTTGGTCTGGCCCTCGAACTGCGGGTCGTGGAGCTTGACCGAGATCACCGCGGTCAGCCCCTCGCGCACGTCCTCGCCGGCGAGGTTGTCGTCTTTTTTCTCTTTCAGGAGACCTTTGTTACGCGCGTAGGCGTTGAGCGTCCGGGTCAAGGCGGCGCGGAAACCGGAGAGGTGCGAGCCGCCCTCGTGGGTGTTGATGTTGTTGGCGAAGCTGAAGATCGACTCCTGGTAGGAGCTGTTCCACTGCATCGCGATCTCGACCTGGCCCTCCTCTTTGCCACCCTCGAAGTAGACGACTTTTTTGTGGACCGCGTCCTTGTTCTCGTTGAGGTGGCGGACGAAGTCCTCGATGCCGCCGTCGTACTTGAAGGTGACGCTGTGGGTCTCGCCGCGCTCGTCGACCAGTTCGATCTTCAGGCCGCGGGTGAGGAAGGCGGTCTCGCGCAGGCGCTCGACCAGGACGTCGAAGTCGAACCCGATCTCTTCGAAGATCTCGAGGTCGGGGAGAAAGGTGATCTTGGTCCCGTGGAGGTCGGTCTTCTCACCTTTGGTGAGATCGCCCTGCGGCTTACCGCGCTCGTAATCCTGCGACCAGACGTAGCCCTCGCGGCTGATCTCCAGGTGGAGCCGCTCGGAGAGAGCGTTGACGACCGAGACGCCGACGCCGTGCAGGCCACCGGAGACCTTGTAGCCGCCGCCGTCCCCGAACTTGCCGCCGGCATGGAGGACGGTGAGCACGACCTCCGCTGCGGGCCGCCCCTCTTTCTCCATCGTCTCGACCGGGATGCCGCGCCCGTTGTCTTCGACCGTGCAGCTGTTGTCCGGATGGAGGACGACGCGGACGCTGTCGCAGTGACCGGCCAGGGCCTCGTCGACCGAGTTGTCAACCACCTCGTAGACCAGATGGTGCAGACCGCGCGGGCCCGTGGAGCCGATGTACATGCCGGGGCGTTTGCGGACCGCTTCCAGTCCCTCCAGGACGGTGATGTCCTTTGCGCCGTAGGAGTCGCCGCTGGCTTTTTTCTCAGGCAATGAGTCCCTTCCAGTTGACACGAAAAACCCCGACTCCCAGGAGCTTGCTCCACGCGGATCGGGGCACAAAGCGAGTTGCCATAAGAATACCAGTTCGATGCCCTGGACAAGCGGTCCCCGAAGTAAAACTTCCCTGCAAATCTCGCAAAAACAGGATCTAAAAACGCGCGGAGTTGATGCGAAAGCGCAGCGCCCGCGGCGCTTGGTCGCCAACCTCTTCGCGCAGGCGCTCCAGAAACGACTCCTGCATCAGGTCGAGGTCTTGCGCGGAGACCGCATTCGCGCACTCCACCATCACCGTCCCATCCCGTTCTGACACCGGAACCGCGACCGCAGCCAGGTACTCGCCGACCGCTTTCGGCCAGGCCGCCTGGACTGCCGCAAGCGGCGTTTTCGGAGCCGCCCGCTGAAGCGCCGCCTGGAGGGCGTTGGCCGCTGGTCGCGGCGCCCGGCGGCGGCTCATGCTGGGGCACTTTCTGTCTGCGGACGGGGCATCCTCACCACGGACTCTCGTGCGGCAAGCGGCACCGACTCTTCGTCAGCCGCCGTGATCAGTACCTGGCCGCCGTCGTCGAGGCGGGCTACCAACCGCTCCCGCCGGCCGGGGTCGAGCTCGCTCATCACGTCGTCGAGCAACAGCAGCGGCGTCACCTGCCGCGCCTCCAGCAACGCCTGCCGCTCGGCAAAGAGGAGGGCAAGGAGGGCGGTGCGCTGCTGTCCCTGGGACCCGTACTTGCGCAACGACTTACCGCCGGCCGACAGCTTCAGCTCGTCCAGGTGCGGACCCCAGGAGCTGCGGCCCAAGCGGATGTCCTGCTCGCGGCGCTCTTCGAGGCCCACCCTCAGCTCCTCTGCCGAGCCCTCCGCGCGCGGTGCGTACTCCAGCGCCGCCTCTTCGAGACCGAGCTCGGCTGCTGCTGCTGCGAACGGTCCGCCGAGCTCGGCAACGGCATCGGCTCGCGCGGCGATCAGCAGGGCCGCCGCCTCCGCCATTCCCGCGTCCCAGATCCGCAGGTCCTCCGGCGATCCGTAGCCGGCGCTGAGGCGGGCGAGCAGGGCGTTGCGCTGAGCCACCGCCTGCCCGTAGCGCTTGCGCAGTTCCCCTCGGGCCGGCCAGCGGGCGGCGAGGAAGCCGTCGAGATGGGCCCGTCGCTCCGCCGGCGGGCCCTTGACCAAGGTCAGCCGGTCGGGGGCGAACACCGCCACCGGCGGCCGGCTGCGCGCCAGCGTCGCCGGGTCGGCCGGGTTGCCGTCGAGCAGATGGCGCCGACCTTCGGTCCGGCTGATCGCAGCAAGCAGGGAGTGCTCGATGTCGTCAGCGCTGCGGATCGTCGCCTCGGCGCGGGCGAGGCTGCCGCCGAACGGGATCAGCTCGCGCCGGTCCGAGGTCCGAAACGAGCGACCGGTGAGGGCGAAGTAAAGGGCCTCGACGAGGTTGGTCTTGCCGGCTCCGTTGGGGCCGATGACGCTGACGATCCCCGGCGCCAGCTCGACGCGAACCCGCTCGAGGCTGCGCAGCGGCTTGGCCTCGATCGCGGTGACGAGCACGGGCCGCTCAGCTCGAGCGCGGGGCCATCGCTCAGACGTTGAGGCGGATCGGCATCACCAGGTAGCGGAAGTCGTCTCCCTCCACTGGCTCCAGCAGTCCCGGGCGCAGCGGCGAAATCAGTCGCACCAGCACCTCGTCACCCTGGACGCTTTCGATCCCTTCACGCAGGAACTCGGGGTTGAACCCGATCTCCAGCGCCTCCCCCTCGAAGGCGGCGGGCATCGTCTCCCGCGCATCGCCGACGTCGGGCGTCTCCGCCGCCACGGTCAGCTCCCCCGACTCGAACGAGAGCCGCAGCGGCGCGTTGCGCTGGGCCAGCTGGCTGACTCGGCGGGTGACGTCGAGGAAGTCCGAGCGCGGCAAGCGCACGTCGTGCTCGTAGGACTCCGGGAGGAGTTGTCGAAAGTTGGGGAACTGCCCGTCGATCAGCCTCGTCGAGAGGAGGATCGACCCTGCCACGAAAACCGCCTGGTTGGGGAGCAGTGAGATCGAGGCTTCGCCGGCGCCCTCCGAAGAAAGAATCCGGCCGAGCTCCCGCAGCGCTCGCGCTGGGATGTTCGCCTCCAGCTCGCCCCCGAGGTCGGACTCGAGCTCGGTCCGTTTGACCGCGAGCCGGTAGGAGTCGGTGGCGACCATGGTCATCTCCTTGCCGCTGGCGGTGACGAAGACCCCGGTCAGAACCGGGCGCATGTCGTCGCGGGAAGCCGCCCTGGCGACGAGCTCGATGCTCTCTTCCAAGGCCGCCGCCGGAATCTTCAGCCCACCTTCCTCCTGCGGCTGGGGGAGTTTCGGGAAGTCCTCGACCGGGAGCACCCGCAGGTGGAAGCTCGAGCCGCCGCTGCGGATCTCGACGTCCCGCTCTGCCTCGCGAGATTCGATCTCCACCGTCTGGTCGGAGAGGGAACGGGCGATCTCGGCGAAGAGACGGCCGGGGAGAAGAACGGCCCCGCCATCCTCGATCTCGGCGTCGAGCGTCGTCTCCAGTCCGAGGTCGAGATCGGTAGCGGCCAGGGTCACGCGGCCGTCGGCGGCATTGAGAAGTACGCCGGAGAGCGCCTGCGTAGCGGCGCGGGTGGAAACGGCTCGGGAAACAACCGAGAGCTTCGAGACAAGGTCTTCGCGTTTGGTGGTGAGCTTCAAGTGATGTGCCTCTTGACTTTTGCCTTCTTGAGTTGAGTTAGAGCTTGTGGAGAAAGTCGGTTGTGCGGGCGATCTGGCGGTGGACTGCGGATTTCGGCTTGTGGAGAGCGCTGTGGAGGGTTGGGGATTCTTACAGCGCGAGCGGCTGTCAGCGCTCTCCGCCGACCGGGTTGTGGATAGCTCCCCGCAACTCCCGCACCTTCTCGGCGAGCTCGGAGTCCTCGTCGAGGCCTGCTTCGACCCGCCGCAGCGAGTTGAGCACGGTGGTGTGATCGCGCCCACCGTAGAGGCGACCGATTTGGGGAAGGGAGAGGTCGGTGAGGTCGCGGGTGAGGTAGATCGCCACCTGCCGCGCCCGCAAGGGGATGGCAGCGCGGCTGGAGCCGACGAGCTCGGCGCGCGAGACGCCGAAGCGTTCGGCGACGCGCTGTTGGATCTCCTCGACCGAAGCCGGTTGCTGCTTGTGGATCCCCGGGACCACTTCCGCGATCAGCTCCTTGCTGAGCGGCCGGGCCATCAGCGAGGCGTGGGCGAGAACCCGGGTGAGGGCGCCGTGGAGCTGGCGCACGTTGGCGTCGATCCGGTTGGCGAGCTCAGTCAGGGCGCTGTCGTCGGCGATCTCGACGCCCGCCTCCTCGACCAGCCGCCGCAGGACGGTCAGGCGGGTGGCGTGGTTGGGTGGCTCGACGGGGATCGTCAGGCCCCACTCGAAGCGGTCGCGCAGGCGCGAGGCGAGGGTGGAGAGCTCGCTGGGGATGCGGTCGGCGGAGAGGACGAGTTGGCTGCCGGACTCGTAGAGGGCGTTGAAGGTGTGGAAGAACTCCTCCTCGGTGGCCGGCTTGCCCTCGAGGAACTGGACGTCGTCGATGAGGAGGACGTCGATGTCGCGGTAGCGGACCTTGAAACCCTCGCTGCCCGAGGATTTGAGCGCGGCCACGAACTCGTTGGTGAACGACTCCGCGGTCGTGTAGCGGACGCTCAGGGCCGGGGCGTTGTCGCGCAGGTAGTTGGCGATCGCCGCGAGGAGGTGGGTCTTGCCCAGCCCCGGCGGCCCATGCAGGAAAAGCGGGTTATAGGCCTCAGACGGCGCCTCGGCGACGGCCAGGGCAGCCCCATGGGCGAGGCGATTGCCGGGACCGATGACAAAGCGCTCGAAGGTGTAGTTCGGGTTCAGCTCGGGGTGCGGTTCGAGGTCCGATCCACCAACCGCCGGCGCGGCAAAGCTGACCCGGCAGAGAGGGGAATCGAGCTCGGCCAGAGCTTCTGCGATCAGGGCGCTGTAGCGGCGCTCGCTCCAGGCCCTGACCCCTTCTGGACCCGCTAGATAAAGCGTTTCGCCGTCGACGCCGGCCGCTTCGAGGGGCTCCAGCCAGAGGCGGTAGGTCGACTCCGGGACCGACGCCTTGAGGCGCTCCTGAGTTGCCTGCCAAAGAGCGTCGAGTTCGGTTCTGGAAGAGTCATCGGGCACCGGGCGGCGACCATAGCGTTGTGCCTGGCAGGCCAGCCGGGGCGCCTCGCAAATCCCGCAGAAAAGATTTTCGGCGCCCTCCGTATACTCCGCCGCGATGAAGCGCACCTACCAGCCAAAGAAGCGGAAGCGGGCGAAGACCCATGGCTTCCGTGCCCGCATGAGCACCCGCGGCGGCCGCGCCGTCCTCAAGCGTCGCCGGCGCAAAGGTCGCAAGCGCCTCACCCCCTGACTGAGATGCCGTACGCGCTCGCGCGGCTGGGCATCTGATGGCGTCGAGACGACGACGCCTCTCGCGCAGCGGCGAGTTCGACCGCGTTTACCGGGACGGCTCCTCTCACGCGACGCGGTACCTCGTGCTCTACACGTTCCCCCGCAAGAACGAGGAGCGGGAGGACGTCCGCCTTGGCGTCTCGGTCAGCCGCAAGGTCGGCGGCGCCGTCGACCGCAACAAGGTGAAGCGAGTCCTGCGCGAGGCTTTCTGGGCACTTTCCGACCGTCTCCCACCGCGCCACGACTTCGTGATCGTGGCGCGTGCCGAGATCAACGACCTGCTCGAGAAGGACGGGATGAACGGCGTCAAGGAGAACCTCGAAGAGGCGCTGGCGAAGGTGCGTTCCACGTGAAACGGAACGAGTCGCAGCTTGGGAGGCGTTCCACGTGAAACGCCTGTTCCTGGTCCCGATCCGTGCCTATCAGCGCTGGATCTCACCCGCCTTCCCCCGTCGCTGTCGCTACGAGCCGACCTGCTCGGCCTATGCGGTCGAAGCGGTCGAACGGTTCGGCGTGGCCCGCGGCTTTCTCCTGGCCGGCTGGCGGATTCTCCGCTGCAACCCCTTCAGTCACGGCGGCTTCGACCCCATCCCCGATAGATTCACGCTCCGCACCGGCCCCGTCCACCCGGCCGAGTACCACCGCACCCACCCGTGATCCTCCCCGCCGCCAACATCCTGCAGCCGCTGATCGACTTCGCGAACTCGGTCCTGCAGTTCTTCCACGACAACCTGGGCCTCAGCTGGGGGATGTCGATCATCGCCCTCACGGTCGTCACCAGGGCGGTGCTGATCCCGCTCACCTACAAACAGCTAAAAGGGATGCGGGCTCTGCAGGCCCTGCAGCCGCAGATCAAAGCGATGCAGGAGAAGTACAAAAACGACAAACAGCGCATGCAGCAGGAAATGATGCGCATCTACAAAGAGAACAAAGTCAACCCCTTTGCCTCTTGCATCCCGCTGGTCGCGCAGCTCCCGGTCTTCTTCACCCTCTTCAACGTGCTGAAGCACGAGCTTCCGGAAGACATCGGTTGCAAGGCCGGCGAATGCGCCAGCAAGGCCGGATTCCTCTTCATCGAAGACCTCACCGCCTCGGCCCACGGCGCCGAATTGGCGGCGCTGCTGATCCTCTATATCGGCACCCAGCTGATCTCGGGCATGGTTATGTCGATGTCGGCTGACAAAAGCCAGCGGACGATGATGTTCATCCTGCCGCTGGTCTTCGTCCCGTTCATCATCAAATTTCCGGCCGGCTTGATCCTCTACTGGATCACCACGAACATCTGGACGATCGGCCAGCAGTACGTGATCCGGAAGGTCGTGCCGGTCCCCGTGCTCGCCACTCCGGAGGGCGCCGCCGCCATTCAAGCGGCCAAAGCGCCGCCGCCGCCGCCGAAAAAAAAGAAGAAGCGCCGCTAGACCCGACTGCCGCGCCTCAGCCGCGCGGGCGCTTCTTGGCCATCCCCGGCCGCCGTGGCAGGCTCGACGGGGTCGGACCGGTCTTGCGGATCACGTGAACGTGACGATGTTCGCTGCCGGCGCGGTTACCGACGTCGAGGATCTGCTCGGGCTCCATCGCCAGCCCCTCCGCGGCGTTGTCGAGCTGCCGCTCCTCGTCCGGGTCGCGCCGCCCCTTCCAGGCGACGAGGACGCCATTTGGCTTCAGGAGCGGGGAAGCCAGCTCGGCGAGGGTGGAAAGGCGGCCGACTGCCCGGGCGGTAACCACGTCGTAGGCCTCGCGCCCATCCGCTGACGCCCACTCCTCGGAGCGCAGGTTGTGGACGGCTGCGTTGGAGATGTCCGCCGCCCGCGCCGCGCCGCGAATGAACTCGCACTTGCGGCCTACCGACTCCAACAGGTCGACCTGCGCGTCGGGCCGCGCCACCGCCAACACCAATCCCGGGAAGCCCGCCCCGGCGCCGACGTCGGCAATTCTCCCCGCCTCCCGCAGCGCGCGCACCTCGAGGCCAGTCAGGCTGTCGACGACGTGCACCTGCCAGGCTCGCTCATCGACCACCGAGCTGACCGAAGCCCGCTCCTCTGCGAGCAGGTCGAGAACGATCTGCAGCCGCTGGCGCGCGCCCTCGTCCAGCGCTGCCGTGGGCTCGCGGCTCACTCGGGCAGCAGCGGCGCGACGATCACACAGCGGCGCGGCTCGTCGCCCTCGCTGTAGGTCTCGATTCCCGAGCGGTCTTTCAGCCGTTCGTGGACGACCCGTCGTTCCTGTGCGCTCATCGGATCCATCTCGATGACGCTGTTGTTGCTTAGCGCCTGCTCGGCGGCGCGATCTGCGCGGCCCTCCAGGGTCTCCCGCCGACGCTCGCGGTAGCCGGCGGCGTCGACGATCACCCGCTTGCGCTCGCGCATGCCGCGGAAGGCGGCCTGGTAGCACAGCAGCTGCAGAGCGTCGATCGTCTGGCCGCGTTTGCCGATCAGGAGGCCGTAGTCGTCCTCCCCCTCGACCGTCAGGAGGATTCGGTCGTCGTTCTCGTCGACCACGACCTCACCGTCGAGGTCGAGCTCGTCCAGGACTCCCTCGACGAGCTCTTGGGCGCGCTCGGCGGGGTCATCGGGCCAGTCGAAGCTCTCGGACACGGGCGAGAGGCTATCCGACCGCCTGAAAACGCGCCGGGAATGCACCATCTAGGCTGGGCCGGTGGGCAAGGTTTACGCCGTCGCAAACCAGAAGGGCGGGGTCGGGAAGACGACCACCGCCGTCAACCTCGCCTCCTGTGCGGCCGCCGAGGGCCACCAGACGCTGCTGGTCGACCTCGACCCGCAATGCAACGCCACCGTTGCGCTCGGCGGCGGTCGCGACCTACACCCCTCTTCGTATGACTGCCTCACCGGCGAGACCTCGGTCGCCGAGGCCGCGCGCCCCGCGGGGCCCGACAACCTCTGGCTCGTCCCCGCCAGCCGCGACCTCGCCGGCGCCGCGGTGGAGCTGCCACGGATCGAAGGATCCGAGACGCGCTTACGGGAGCGCCTGGGGCCGGTGCGAGAGCGCTTCGCGGTGGCGCTGCTCGACTGCCCGCCCGCCCTCGGGCCGGTGAGCGTCAACGCGCTGACCGCGGCCGACCGGGTGATCGTGCCGGTGCAGGCGGAGTATCTGGCGCTCGAGGGCTTGGTGCAGTTCCTCGAGACGCTGGGCCTGATCAGGCGTGAGCTGAACCCTCAACTCGAGGTTTCGGGTTTGCTGATCACCATGCACGACGAGCGCACCCGGCTCGCCCAGGACGTCGAGTCGGAGCTGCGGGAGCACTTCGACGGCATGGTCTTCGAGACGGTCATCCCCCGCAGCGTTCGAGTCGCTGAGTCGCCGAGCTATGGTCTGCCCGTGACCGAGCACGCGCCTTCGTCCCACGGTGCCGTCGCCTACCGGGCTCTTTCGAAGGAGCTCGCAAGCCGTGGCTAGCACGCGCCGCGGGATCGGACGCGGCCTGGCGGCGATCCTGCCCGAAACGGAGGCCACCGACGCCGGCGAGCTGCGCGAGCTACCGGTCTCGCTGATCAAGCCGAATCCTTCGCAGCCTCGGACCAAGTTCGACGAGCAGGCCCTGGCGGCCCTGGCGGCCTCGATCGAGGCGAGCGGCGTCGTCCAGCCGCTGCTGGTTCGCCCCCTGCCCGACGGCAGCTACGAGCTGGTCGCCGGCGAGCGGCGCTGGCGAGCGGCGCAGCAGGCCGGCGTCGACAAGGTGCCGGCGGTGGTGCGAGACCAGGCCGAGGCCGAGCGGCTGCAGGCGGCGCTGATCGAGAACATGGTGCGCGAGGACCTCAATCCGGTTGAGGAGGCGAAGGCCTGCTCCGCCCTGGTCGAGGAGCTGGGGCTGACCAAAGAAGAGCTGGCGAAACGTGTTGGCCGCAGCCGGCCAGCCGTCTCCAACCTGATCCGCTTGCTCGAGCTGCCCGACGAGGCACTGGAGTTGCTCGAGAGCGGCGACCTCAGCGAGGGTCACGGCAAGGCCCTGCTGGGCGTGCCCGGCAACGACGTCCGCCGCCGCCTGGCCCGCGATGCCGCCCGTGGCGGCTGGTCGGTCCGCGAAACGGAGGAGAGGGTTCGGCTGGCTGGCCAGCCAAAAGCGAGGCCGCGACGGGCGGCCCAGGATCCCGACACCGTCGCCGCCCTGCGCGACGTCGCCGACGCGCTCGAGGAAGCGATCGGCCACGAAGTAACGACGCGGGCGAAAGGGGAGGGGATCGTCGCCGAGCTGCATTTCGACGACGTCCGTGATGCCCACACGCTCGCCCGCCGTCTGCGCAAGCGGGCCTAGGCAGCCCTTCTGGCAGGACCGACGAATTGCCGAAGCTCCCGTCGGAGTTCCCCGACCTCGCGCTCTAGGTCCCGGACTTCTCTACGCGTCTCTGTCCACTGCCGTTTCCTACCTATGTAGTAAGACGCGGCGAGGAGGGGAATGAGGCCCAGGAGAGCGCCGACAATCAACTTCAGCACTAGGGGGAGGTTGGCGAGGAAGAGGCACGCCAAGCCGGCTCCGTCCGCCACTATCGCCAAAGCGGCGATCACGAATCCCATGGGAAAGCTTGGTGGTTCAGACCTCCTTGCCACTCGCTCGCTCCCGCTTCGCTGCGAGGGAGCGGACTTCCCCCTGTTTCTCCTCCTCGAGCGGATCGCGTAGCTCTCTGGCGGCACGAACCCGCGGATCCTCGCGGTGATCCTCGACCCAGCGGTCGACTGCCGCTCGAAGCTCCTCCGCGACACTGCGTTGATGGATAAACGCCACGGTCTCGAGCCACTCGAGCAGTGGCTCGTCCAAGCGGATGTTGGTTTGCCTTTGAGGAGGCACCTCCCAGTACCTTTCCGTCCGCGGTGGTTGCTACGCAAATGGAAATGTAGAGATGTAGCAGCAATTTGTCTAGCGGATCCGCTAACGGAGGCCCGGACACTTAGAAGATGTCGTCGCTATCATCGCCGTCTCCGGGCGATTAGCTCAGTTGGTTAGAGCGCGTCTCTGATAAGGACGAGGTCCCTGGTTCGAATCCAGGATCGCCCACTCGACTCCGCTTCGATTAGGCGCCCTCTCGGAGTGGGTAGAAGCTCGACCTATACTTGCCAAGCGAACCAGGCCCGGGAGCTTCTCTTGCAGCAGATGCAGATCTATGGCGTCTCTTTCGACATGGTCGGCAAGCAGCCGATCGTGCTGCTGAAGACCGTCGACGGCAACCGCTTCCTGCCGATCTGGATCGGGCACCCGGAGGCGGCGGCGATCCTGATGAAGCTGCAGGGCGCCTCGACGCCGCGGCCGATGACCCACGACCTGCTCTCCGACGTGCTCGAGAACCTCGACGCGAAGTGCGAGCGGGTGTCGGTGACCGAACTGCGCGACAACACCTTCTACGCCTCGATCACGGTCTCGATCAACGGCTCCGAAGTCGAGATCGACTCGCGCCCCTCCGACGCTCTGGCACTGGCGGTGCGCGTGGCGGCGCCGATCTTCGCGGCCGAGGAGGTGATCGAGGAGTCGGCGATCGAGTTCGAGCACGAGGTCGAGGACACCGAGGAGGTCGTCGACAAATTCAAAGAGTTCCTCGACGAAGTGACGCCGGAGGACTTTGCGCAGGGAGACTCTTAGGCGGCTGCGGGGTTGAGCGCGAGGTCGAGGATGCGCTCGACCAGCTGCTCGAAGGAGAGTCCCGCCGCCTCGGCGGCCTGGGGGAGGAGGCTGGTGTCGGTGAGGCCGGGGATCGCGTTCGCCTCCAGCAGCCACGGGCCCTCGTCGTCGAGGATCAGGTCGACGCGGGCGAAGCCGGAGCAGCCGAGGGCGCGGTATGTATCGAGGGCGGCTTGGGTGACGGCGCGCTCCTCCTCGGCACTCAGCTCCGCCGGGCAGACGAAGCGGGTGCGGCCGATCTCGTAGCGGGCCTCGAAGTCGTAGCGGTCGCCTTCGAGCAGGATCGCCTCGACCACCGGCAGCGGCTTGTCGCCGAGCACGCTGACCGCGAGCTCACGGCCGTCGACGAAGCGCTCGAGCAGGACCCGGTCGTCGTAGCTGAAGGCGGAGACCAGCGCCTGCGGAATCTCGCCCGGCGAGCGGGCGAACTTGACCCCGAGCGAGGAACCGCCGCGGCTCGGCTTGACGACCAGCGGGAAGCCGAGGGTCTCCTCCAGCCGCCCGAGCGCGTCGGCGGCGCCGAACTCGCGGAAGGCGGTCTGGTTGAAGGCGAACCAGTCGGGCGTCGGGAGGCCGGCGTCGTCGATCGCGTCCTTGCCCTGGACCTTATCCATGCAGCGCGCGCACGCCGCGGCGCTGGGGCCGGTGAAGGGCACGCCGAGGATCTCCAGCAGCTCCTGCACGCTGCCGTCCTCGCCGCCGGCGCCGTGCATGGCGACGAAGGCGACGTCCGGTTGCTCGGCGACCAGGCGCTTGACCAGGTCGGAGTCGACGTCGATCGCCAGAACCTCGTGTCCGAGCCGTTCCAGGGCGTCCTCGACCCGCGCCCCAGAGCGCAGCGAGACGCCTCGCTCCAGCGAGCGCCCGCCCTTGAGGACGGCGACCTTCACGCTCCCTCCGCCTTGCGGAACGGGACCACGTTCGGCTGCGGCTCCTGCGCCGGCTCGGGCGCCCGGTGTTCGCCGGTGAGCGTCCCGTAGAGCTCGACCTGCTCGGCGATCACCTTGCCGATCCGGCGCACGCCCTCGCGGATTTCGTCCGCGGTGACGCCGGAGAAGTTGAGCCGCATCGAGTGGCGGCCGCGGCCGTCGACATAGGCGGCCTGCCCGGGGACGAAGGCGACGTCGGCGCGCAGCGCCTTGGCCAGCAGGTCGCTGGTGTCGATGTAGTCGGGCAGCGTCGCCCAGATGAAGAGCCCACCCTCGGGCTCGGTCCAGGTCGCCTCGGCGGGGAAGTGGTTGCGCAGCGCTTCGAGCATGATGTCGCGCCGCTCGCGGTAGATCTCGACCAGGTCGTCGATGTAGCGCTGCCAGCGCCGTTCGGCGAAGTACTCGCGGACGAAGTACTGGGTCAGGGTCGAGGTGCAGAGGTCGGTGGCCTGCTTGCCGAGGACGATTTTCTCCAGCACCGGTGGCGGCGCCACAGTCCAGCCGAGGCGGATGCCGGGGGAGAGGATCTTCGAGAAGGTGCCGAGGTAGATGACGAAATCGCCGCCGTCGAGCTGGTAGAGCGGCGGCATCGGCTCGCCTTCGTAACGCAGCAGGCCGTAGGGGCTGTCCTCGACGACGAGGATCTCGTTGGCTCGCGCCAGGTCGACCAGGCGCTGCCGGCGCGCGAAGGACATCGTCACCCCGGCCGGGTTCTGGAAGCTCGGCACCGAGTAGATGAACTTCGGCCGGCGCCCTTCGGCGCGCAGCTCGCCGAGCAGCTTCTCGAGCAGGTCGATGTCCATCCCGTCCTCGTCGCATTCGACTTGGACCACGTCGGCCTGGTAGCTGCAGAAGACCGGCACCGCACCCGGATAGGTCGGCGCCTCGCAGATGATCACGTCGCCGGGATCGATCAGCGTCTTGGTGACGAGGTCGATCCCCTGCTGACCGCCGGTGGTGACGATGATGTCGTCGGGGTCGGGGAGCATTCCCTCAGCGCCCATCACCTCGAGGATGCAGTCCTTGGTCTCCTCGAAGCCCTCGGTCGGCCCGTACTGCAGCGCCTCCGCCGCCGACTCCTGGGCGATCCGCGTCATCTGCGCGGCGAAGCTCTGCGGCGGGAAGGTCGAGGTGTCGGGGAGGCCGCCGGCGAGGGAGATCACTTCCGGCCGGGCGGTGATCGCCATCAGGTCGCGCATTGCCGAGGAGCGCATCACCGTCGTGCGCTCGGCGAACAGCCCCGCGTAGCGCTCGAGGTCGCGGGTGCCGGCGTGGGAACGCCTGCGGTGGGTCGGCTCGGGTACTTCTGCCATCGAGGAAGTGTGGCGGATCGACGCGCCCCCGTCGCGGTTGGTTAGGTTTGGGGCATGGACGCCCTCACCGACCTCGGCATCGGCATCGCGATCGGGATGCTCGCCGGCACCGCCGGCACCCACGGCTCCGCCCGCGGGCGGATGACGATCCTCGCTGCTGTGATCGGCCTGGTCGCCGGTTTCCTGCTGGACGGGGCGCTCGGGGCGCTGGTGGCCGCGATCGGCGCCGCACTCGGCTGCATCGTGATCAGCGACGTCGTCTACGGCGCCAGCCGCCGCGAAGGCAGCGGGGGCGGTGCGCTTGCATTCATCGTTGCCCTGGCGGCGCTAATCGTGGTTGCGCTCGCGCTGCTGCTGGCACCCGCAGTGATCGCCGTCGTCCTGGCCCTGGCTTGGCTCGGGATCTCCCGCCACCGCCGCGCCCAGCGCAAACACGCGGGCCTGCGCGTCCTCCGATAACCGCGCGCTCTCCGGCCGCGTCCGGCGGGAGGGCATCATTCGACCCATGGCGGCCGGCAAGAAGCTCGTCCTCACCTACGTCGACTCGCTGCGCACCGACATGCTCGAACGCGCGGTCGCCGAGGGCCGCGCCCCGACCTTCGGCGCGTTGATCGAGCGCGGCGTGCTGATCCCCGACTGCGTCTCCAGCTTCCCCTCGGTCACCCCGGTCGCCAGCGCCGAGATGGTCACCGGGGTCGCCGCCGACCGGCACTGGATCAGCGGTATGAACTGGTACCACCGGCTCGAGCGGCGCTACGTCGAGTACGGCTCCTCGCTGGAGGCCTCGCGCGCCTTCGGCGTCTTCCTCGCCCTCTACGACCTCGTCTACAACATGAACCTCGGCCACCTCAGCCCGGAGGTGGAGACGGTCTTCGAGAGCCTCGAAGACGCGGGCTATCGCACCGCCTGCACGCCGTTCCTGATCTACCGCGGCAGGCAGCGGCACGAGGTCTCCCTCGACGGCCTGTTGCGACGGGCGATCGACGCGACGAAGCTGAAGTTCCACCACCACACCTGGGGCCCGACCGACCTCTTCTACGGGGACCTCTACGCCAGCCGCGAGGTGCCCTGCCGCGCGACCTCGATCCCCGGTAACCGCGACGGCTACGCCGCCTGCTGCGCAGCCGAGCTGATGAAAGAGGACCGCTACGACTTCATCCTCCTCTCGCTGCCCGACAACGACCACTACTCCCACCAGCACGGGCCGGAGGCCAGCGTCGAGTCGATCGCCAAGGCCGACGCCGCCTTCGCGACCTACGCCGGGGAAGCCGGTGGGCTCGACGAGTTCCTCGAGGGCCACGCGGTGATCCTGCTCGCCGACCACGCGCAGACCGACGTCCACCGCGGCCTGCCACTGGCGGAGCTGCTGAGCGCGGAGTGGTCGGTGCTGCAGCCTTCCGAGGAGCGGCCCGAGCACTCGCAGCTGGCGGTCAGCCCGACCGGCCGCGCCGCCCACGTCTACCTGCTGCCGGGGGAGGGGGAGCGGGCGGACCCGGCGGAGGTCGCCGCGCGGCTCGGGGTGATCGAGGGCGTCGACCTTGTATGTCGGTTGGAGGAGGCGGACGGGACGCCGCTGGTGCGCGAGAGTCCGGGGATGCCGATTGCCGGCGGCGAGCGGGCGGTGGTCGAGCGGGGGGAGTGCGTGTTGCGGTTCCGACCGGGCGGCAAGGTCGGCGACCTGCGAGGCGGCAGCTGGGAGGTGGAGGGCGAC
The DNA here is from genome assembly GCA_963702075.1 of uncultured Actinomycetes bacterium. Taxonomy (GTDB): domain Bacteria; phylum Actinomycetota; class Thermoleophilia; order Solirubrobacterales; family 70-9; genus VAYN01. Next base: position 370,412 of record OY969703.1, read on the forward strand.
CTCGGCGCGCTGGAGGCCTCGGTCGAGGACGGGCGGCTGCGCAGCGAGGCCTACCCGGACCCGCTGGGGCGGGTGTGGTCGGCGCTGACGGCACCGCACGCCGGCGACTGCATCGTCTCGCTCTCGCCCGGGTTCGAGGCGGTCGACTGGGGCGGCGTCTCCCATGCAGGGGGCGGCAGCCACGGGGCGCTGCACGCCGGCGACTCGCTCGGGCCGCTGCTCTTCGTCGGTTGCGGGCCGGACTCGGGGAGCGAGCGGGAGCAGTGGGCGTTGCGGGACGTCGCCGCGATCGTCCGCGAGCACTTCGGCGTGGCGGCGCCGACTTGAGGCGGGCGGCCCTCCTCCTCGTACTGCTGGCCGGGCTGACGCTTGGGCCCTCGACGGCGAGTGGGGCGAACGCAGGCGAAGCGACGACGAAACAGATCAGCTCCGCCGAAGCGATCGCCGCCGCCAACCAGGACCCGACGCTCCGCGGCGAGAAGCAGAAGCACCCGAACCTCGGGCCGAGCGCGGCGTTGAAGGAAGGGCATTGGGAGGTCGCCTACTTCGAAGGCGGCGACGAGCTGGCGCTGGTCCTGGTCGACGCGCACAGCGGCGAAGTGACCGAGTCCTGGACCGGCTACCAGGTCGCCTGGAAGATGGCGCGCGGCTACTCCGGCGCCTTCGGCCACAAGCTGAACGCGCCCTACGTATTCCTGCCGCTCTGCGCGATCTTCCTGTTCGGCCTCGTCGACTGGCGGCGACTCTGGCGGGTCGCCAACCTCGACCTGTTCGTCCTGCTCGGCTTCGGCGTCTCCCACTTCTTCTTCAACCGCGCCGACATCGGCGTCTCGGTCCCGCTCGTCTACCCGGTGCTCTTCTACCTCCTCGGCCGCAGCCTCTGGATCGGGTTGCGGGGGAGGGGGGAGGGTCTGCGGCCGGTCTGGCCGACGATGTGGCTGGTCGTCGCGGCACTGTTCCTGATGGGCTTCCGGGTCGGCCTCAACGTCGCCGACGCCGGCGTGGTCGACGTCGGCTACGCGGGGGTGGTCGGGGCCGATCGGATCGCCCACGGCGAACCGATCTACGACAACTTCCCCGCCGACGTCTCCGAGGGGGACACCTATGGCCCGGTCAACTACCTGGCCTACGTCCCCTTCGAGCGGATCTGGCCCTTCTCCGGCAGCTGGGACGACCTCCCCGCCGCCCACGCAGCCTCAGTCGTCTTCGACGTAGCCGCCTTCGTCCTCCTGCTCCTGATCGGGATGCGAATCCGCCCCGGCCCCGAGGGCCAGCGCCTGGCCGCCATCCTCGCCTTCGGCTGGGCCGCCTACCCGTATACCGCCTACGTCCTCGAGTCCAACTCCAACGACTCACTCGTGGCCGCGCTTCTCTTAGCCACCTTCTACCTCGCCGCGAAGCCGCTGGCGCGTGGAGCGCTGTTGGCCGCCGCAACCTGGGCCAAGTTCGCTCCCGCCGTCCTCGCCCCGATGTACCTGACCCATGAGCGGAAGCTGCGCCCGGCGCTCTTCTTCGTTCTCGGGTTCGTCGCCGTGACGGTGGCTGTGTTGATCTGGCCCGCGATCGATCCCGGCCTGAAGACGTTCTACGACAGAACGATCGCGAGCCAGGCAGGACGCTCCTCGCCATTCAGCATCTGGGGACAGGCACCTTCGCTCGAGCCGATTCGCATCGCACTGCTGGGGCTCACCGGCATCGCCTCGATCGCCTTCGCGTTCATCCCCCGCCGCAAGTCGCTGACCCAGCTCGCCGCGCTCTCAGCCGCCCTTCTGCTCCTGCTCCAACTCACCCTGCACCACTGGTTCTACCTCTACATCGTCTGGTGGTTCCCGCTGCTGCTCATCGCGCTGGCAGCATCACCTGCTCGAACGAGTCGGCCAGGCCCCGATCGTTCACCTCGACGAGAGCTCCCATCACCCAGACGTCTTCCTCGGCGGTCTCGAACCGCGTCGGCATCTGGGTGATCAGCGAGCGCAGCGCCTGCTCGGGCTTTACCCCGAGGACGCTGGTCCGCGAGCCGGTCATGCCGACGTCGGAGATGAAGGCGGTGCCGCCGGGCAGGACGCGGCCGTCGGCGGTGGGGACGTGGGTGTGGGTGCCGAGGACGGCGGCGACACGGCCGTCGAGGTGCCAGCCCATCGCCACCTTCTCGCTCGTCACTTCGGCGTGGAAGTCGACGATCACCGCGTCCTGCTCGTGGTGGCTGAGGATCGAGTCGACGGTGTCGAAGGGGGAGCGGGCGACGCGGAGACCGACGCCGCCGCTGAGGTTGACGACCCGCACGCGCATCCCCTCGACCTCGACCACGGTGTGGCCGCGACCCGGGTTGCCCTGCGGGTAGTTGGCCGGCCGCACCACCCGCTCCTCGCGGTCGAGGAAGTCGTAGGCCTCGCGGTGACGGTAGACGTGGTTCCCCGTGGTGACGACGCCGACGCCGACGCCGAAGAAGTCGTTGGCGGTCCGCTCGGTGATCCCCATCCCGCCGGCTGAGTTCTCGCCGTTGACGATCACCAGGTCGGGCGCGTAGCGCTCGCGCAGCTGCGGCATCGTCTCCCGCAGACCCTGGCGGCCGGGGCTGCCGACCACGTCGCCGATAAATAGAACCCGCATCCCGGCGAGACCTTATCTGCGAGATTGAACGGGGTGGTCGAGTCGGCTGAAAGGGAAGCGATCCTGAGGCGAGCGCTGACCTATCCCTACGCGAGCCCGGAGCGCTCCTACCTCTACCGAGATGGGGGAGCGAAGGAACTGCCGGAGGACTTCGACCGCAGCGGCCGCACTCCCTTGATCTCCTACGGAGCTAACGCCGCGCCCGAGGCGCTGGCCCTGAAGCTGGCGGCGCTGCCGGGCGAACCGCTGCCGGTGGAGCGCTCGGAGCTGGAGGACTACGACGTCGTCTATTCCGCCCATGTCTCTCCTTACGGCGCCGTCCCGGCGACGCTGCTGGAGAGCCCCGGAACCGTCGCCCCGGTCTTCATCCTCCACCCGACCGCGGAACAGCACGCCCTGCTGACCGCGACGGAGCTGAACTACGACCTGGTCGAGGTCAAGGGACACGCGGCCTACCGCAGCAAGCACGGCTGCCTCGAGCTCGACGGCGCGCCCGTGGCGCTGGCGGCGATTCCCTCCCGCGGCCGCACCCTCCCGCAGCTCGACCAGCCGGCGGTGCTCGAGCGGGTCCGAGCTCAGCTCGCGCCCGAGCTGGAGCTCGAGGAGTTCATCCACGCCTGCATCGAGCGCGGCGGGATCAAACCGTTGCGAATCGACGCAGGGCGAGCCGGGCGATGAGGGTGTAGGCGGCGAAGAGGATCGCCAGGTGCAGGAGCGGCCCGCCGATCCCCGGCCCGGCGGTGTCGAGCGCGGCGGTGATCGCCTGCAGGGCCGGCTTGAACGGGAAGAGAGCGGTGAAGTAGCGGATCGCGTCGAAGACGGTGGGGCTGACCGCGCCCGAGGGGACGAGGGAGAGGAAGGCGACCGGGAGGGTGACCATGAAGGCGAGCAGGGAGACCGCCCGCACCTCGCGAGCCGCGGCCCCAAGGGCGGCACCGGCCGCTCCCAGCGCCGCTCCGGAGAAGAGGATCGCGACCAGCCAGAGACCGATGCGGTGCAGTTCCAGGGAGACGAAGAACTGCATCCCGAACAACATCAGCAGGGTGACGACGAGGCCGACCGCGACCCCGAGCAGGATCTTCTCGGTCAGCAGGCCGAAGGTCGAGACGAGGCCGCGGGTCAGCCGCGGGAAGGCGTTCTCCTCCCGCTCCAGCGCCAGCGAGCCGGCGACCAGGAGGACGACGACGAAGGCCAGGGTCAGCGTCGCGGCGACGGCGATCGCGAAGATTTCCAGCGGCGGGCTCTCGCCGCCGACCACCACCTTGTCGACCTTGATCGGCTGCGCGAGCCGGGCGATCAGCGGCTTGGCGACGTCGAGGTTGTCGCGCGCCTGGGCGGCGAAGTCGGTCACTTCCTTCAGCGGCGGCTGCAGGCTCTTCGGCAGCGCCGGCGTCACCGCTTCGAGAATTTTCGCGCTGGTTCGCAGGCCGAGGATGTGGAAGCTGCCGCCGAGCGCCTTGAACTCACCGCCGTTGACGATCAGGTTCAGGTAGCGGCCGCCTTCGGAGCCGATCCGCCGCGCGACCGCCAGGTTCGCCTGGGCCAGCAGGCTGGTGATCCGGTCGTCGACCAGTTCCGCCTTGACCGCGTTTTCCTCGTTGACGAGGACTTCGACTTCCGGCACCCCCGGGGTCAGGGTCGAGAGCGAGTTGATCTTGTTGACGAGGTTGGCGGGGAGGATCAGAGCCGCCAGCGCGTCGCCCGACTTCACCCTGGATTCGGCCTCTGCGCGGTCGGCGACGAAGACGCATTCGACCCGGCTGCAGATCCGACCCTTGACGTTCGCCGAGGGCAGCTGGGCGCCGCCGACGGTGATCCGCGTCCCGGCCGGAACTTCGTTGAGGAAGGCGACCCGTGGCTTTTCCGGCCCGCGCGAGATCGCGAAGCCGACCAGGACCGCGATCAGGATCGGGTAGGCGACCAATATCGCCGCCTGCAGCGGCGAGCGGCGGAGGATCTGCAGGTCCTTCAGCAGCAGCCAGCGGACGCCGCGCATCAGTGCCCCCGATGGTGCAGGTAGGCGACGAAGGCGGTCTCGAAGTCGCGGTCGGCAGCCTCGGGGGCCTCGCGGCGCACCGCCTCGCGCAGCTCCGCGGGCGGTCCGTCGAAAAGCGCCTCGCCGTCGGCGAGGACCAGCAGCCGGCCGCCGTAGCGCTCGGCCTCCTGGATGTCGTGGGTGGAGAAGATGACGGTGGTGCCGCGGTCGGCGAGGGCGGAGACGAACTCCCAGAGGCGCGAGCGCTGGCGCGGGTCGAGGCCGACGCTGGGCTCATCGAGCAGCAGCACCGCTGGTCGCGAGAGCAGCCCGATCGCGATGTTGATCCGTTGCTGGTTGCCGCCGGACAGCCGCGCCACGATCTCCTCACGACGCTCCTGCAACCCGGTCAGCTCGAGCATCTCCGCGGTCGAGGCACGCGGGTCCTCATGGCCCTCCAGCCGCGCGAACAGCATCAGGTTCTCCTCCACCGTCAGCCGCCGGTAGAGCGCCGCCTGCTGCGGCACCCACCCGACCTCCCCATTCGAGGAACTCACCTCCCCCTCATCCGGCTTGGAGATTCCGGCAAGGATCGAGAGCAAGGTCGTCTTCCCTGCCCCGTTAGGACCAATCACAGCCACTCGATCCCCAGCAGCTGCTTTGAACGAGACGCCCCGCAGCGCTTCCCGACTGCCGAACCTCTTGACGACGCCCGTGGCCTCCACGGCGGACAAGCTACTGCCCGAAGTATCGAGGAGGCTGGAGTGTCTCCGTACGGACACTTAGAGCGAGAGAAGCGAGCGGGTCCGGTAGGAGACGCTCCAGCCTCCGCCCACGCCGAGGCACTCCCCGCCCCTTCCCTAGACTCAAAAGAGATGTCCTTCCCCGCAACGCGCCTTCGTCGTCTCCGGCGCACCGACACCCTGCGCGGCTTGGTCCGAGAGACCGAGCTCTCGCCCGCCCACCTGATCCAGCCGGCGTTCGTGATCGCCGGCGAGGACGTGCGCGAGGAGGTCCCCTCGATGCCGGGCATCGAGCGCTTCTCGATCTCGCACCTGGTCGAGGAGGCGGGGGAGATCGCCGCCGCCGGGATCGGCGCGCTGATGCTGTTCGGCATTCCCGCCGCCAAGGACGACGCCGGCTCCGGCGCCTACGACGACGAGGGCGTCGTGCAGATGGCGGTGCGGGCGCTGAAGGAGGCCCATCCCGACCTGATCGTGATGACCGACGTCTGCCTCTGCGAGTACACCTCGCACGGCCACTGCGGCGTCATCCGCGACGGCAGCACCGAGGTCGACAACGACGTCACCGTCGAGCTGCTGGCGAAAACTGCGATCTCGCACGCCCTCGCCGGCGCCGACGCGGTCGCCCCCAGCGACATGATGGACGGCCGCATCGGCTCGATCCGTTTCCAGCTCGACGAGGAGGGACACCCCGACGTGCCGATCGTCGCCTACAGCGCCAAGTACGCCTCCGCCTTCTACGGACCGTTCCGGGACGCCGCCGAGTCGACGCCGCAGCACGGCGACCGCCGCGGCTACCAGATGGACCCCGCCAACGTGGCCGAAGCGGTCCGCGAGGCCGAGCTGGATCTCGACGAGGGCGCCGACATGCTGATGGTGAAGCCGGCCCTGCCCTATCTGGACGTCGTGCGGCGGGTCAAAGACGCGACCGGCGCCCCGGTAGCCGCCTACCACGTCTCCGGCGAGTACTCGATGCTGAAGGCCGCCGCCGCCAACGGCTGGATCGACGAGCGCGCCGCCGTGGTCGAGGCGCTGACCTCGATCCGCCGCGCCGGCGCCGACGCGATCGTCACCTACTACGCGAAGGAGGCCGCACCGTGGCTTCGGTGAAAGTGCCGCAGTCGAAGGCGCGGAGCCGCAAGGACGGCGCCGCGATCCCGCTCGACGAGACCGACAAGCGGCTGATGAACCTGCTGCAGTCGAGCTTCCCGCTCGACCCCGAGCCGTTCGCGCTCGTCGCCTCCGAGGCCGAGCTCGAGGTGGACGACGTGCTCGCCCGCACCCAACGCCTGCTCGACGGCCGCATCATCCGCGAGATCACGCCGATCTTCGACACCCGGGCGCTCGGCTACGAGTCGATGCTGGTGGCGGCGAAAGTCGACTCCGAGCACCCGCAGCGGGCGGCGCAGATCGTCAACGCCCATCCCGGCGTCTCCCACAACTACCTGCGCACCCACGAGTTCAACCTCTGGTTCACGATCGCCACCCCGCCCGACTCGGAGCTCGGGCTGAAAGGGACGCTGGAAGCGCTGATGGAGGAGATGGGGGCGGAGTCGCTGCGGGAACTGCCGACCCTCACCCTGTTCAAAATCAACATGAACCTGGAGATGGAGAAGGGAACCGAGGCGCTGGCCGCTCCGGTCGAAGCGGCGCCCCCGCGCGAGCTGGAACCGCAGCCCTACGGCGAGGACGACATCGCCCTGATCAAGGCGCTGCAGGGCCCGATGGAGGCGGTCGCCCGTCCCTACGACGCGGCGGCCTCCGAGCTCGGGATCTCGACCGAGGAGCTGCTCGACCGCCTGGGCGCGATGGTCGACCGCAAGATCCTCCGCCGTGTCGCCGCGATCCTCTACCACCGCCGCGCCGGCTTCTCGGCCAACGGGATGGGCGTCTGGAAGGTGCCCGAGGACCAGATCCTCGAGGTCGGCGGCCGCATGGCCTCCTTCCGCGGCATCTCCCACTGCTACCAGCGGCCGACCTATGAGGACTGGCCCTACAGCGTCTTCACGATGGCCCACGGCCGCTCGAAAGAGGAGTGCGACGCGGTCCTCGACGCGATCGCCGCCGAGTGCGGGATGGGGCCGGACGACCGCGCCACCCTCTACTCCTCGACCGAGTACAAGAAGATCCGCCTCCACTACTTCACCGAGGACTACGCCCGCTGGGAGGCGGAGCATTCCTGAGCTTCGGCTGTTCCTTTTGCCTGCTGAGCGAGCAAAAGGAACAGGCAACCGATGAGCGACCTGTTTGATCGCGCGCAACGGGTCCTCCCGGGAGGCGTCAACTCGCCCGTGCGGGCGATGCGGCAGATCGGCCGCGACCCGATCTTCATCGACCGCGCCGAAGGCTGCTGGCTCTACGACGTCGAGGGCAACCGCTACCTCGACTGGATCGGCTCCTGGGGGCCGATGATCCTCGGCCACGCCGAGCCTGCGGTGGTCGCAGCGGTGATCGAAGCGGCGAAGCGGGGGACGAGCTTCGGCGCCGCGACCCTGTGGGAGGTCCAGCTCGCCGAGGTGGTGGCGGCGCGGATGCCCTCGGTCGAGATGATCCGGATGACCAGTTCCGGGACCGAGGCGGCGATGAGCGCGGTGCGCCTGGCGCGGGCGATCACCGGCCGCGAGGTCGTGGTCAAGTTCGCCGGCGCCTACCACGGCCACTCCGACGGCCTCCTCGCCGACGCCGGCTCGGGGCTGGCGACGCTCGGCGTCCCGGGCAGCCCCGGCGTCCTGCCGGCGCAGGCGGCTGCGACCGTGGTGGTGCCGTGGAACGACCGCGAGGCGGTCAGCCGGGCGCTGGCCGAGCACCAGGTCGCGGCGCTCCTGGCCGAGCCGATCGCCGCCAACATGGGCGTCGTCCCGCCCGCCGACGGTTTCCTCGAGTTCCTCCGCGAGGCCACCCGCGAGGCGGGGGCGCTGCTCGCCTTCGACGAGGTGATCACCGGCTTCCGCGTCGCCCGCGGCGGCGCCCAGGAGCTCTTCGGGGTCGAACCGGACCTGACGGTGATGGGCAAGGTGCTCGGCGGCGGCCTGCCGGCGGCGGCCTACGGCGGACCGCGTGAGCACATGGAACGGATCGCCCCGGCCGGCGACGTTTACCAGGCCGGCACGCTCTCCGGGAACCCGCTCGCCGTCGCTGCCGGGCTGGCGACGCTCGACCAGCTCGACCACGCCGCCTACGTCCGCCTCGGGGAGCTGACCGACCGCCTCGCCGCGGGCTTCGAGGCGCTCGCCGCCGAGCGGCCGCTGCAGGTCGCCGCGGCGCCGGGCCTCGTCACCCTCTTCTTCAGCGAGGTCCCGGTCGTCGATTTCGCCACCGCAACCGCCTGCGACATCGAGGCCCACGCCCGTTTCTGTCGCGCCCTGCTCGAGCGCGGCGTCTACCCGCCGCCGGCCCAGTTCGAGGCCTGGTTCGTCTCCCTCGCCCACGCCGAGGCGACGATCGACCAGACGCTCGACGCGGCCGCCGAGTCCCTCGACGAGGCGCTGCGGTGAACGCCCTGCAAGCGCTCGCCGACCAGCTCCGCGGCGAGGACACTCCGATCGCCCCCCACGTGATCGACCCGGCCGAGCCCTCACAGCTCGGTGAGCTCGCGGGCGGCGGCGAATACGCCCTCGTCGTCGAGGCGGTCCGAGAGGGCTACCTCCTCCACTACGAGCAGCCCCGCCTGCTCGCCGGCCACGACTCCGACCTCGCCCTGCTCGCCGGCGACTACCTCTACGCCCTCGGCCTCGACCGCCTCGCCACCCTCGAAGACACCCGCGCCGTCGCCATCCTCTCCGATCTGATCAGCAACTGCGCTCGGCTACAGGCCGAAGGGGAAACCTCCCCGATCGAGAACCTCTGGCGCGAAGCCGCGGAACGGATCGCCGCCCACCTGCCATAACAAGGCGCTACGGGCGGCGGGCACTTTCGCGAAGTTCGCGAAAAACTCGCTCGGTTCTAACCGTATGAATCGCCGCTTGCCGGCGGAACTCGCGGAAATGGGCATCTGCCCTCTCTAGGGCGGCACGGTTTTTCGCCTGCGTCTTCTCGATCCTCTCGTTCAGCTCCTCTCGCATTACGCGCCTCCTTTCTGTGGTAGACAAAACCATTCTAGTCGAAAGCTTGGATCTCTGCGATCAATTCTTTGGATTCCCGTAGTTGGGATTGCAGGCGGAGACCCTCTTCTTCGCTCGCCAGGGCGGTTCGGTGCCAGAACCTCGCCTCGGCCTCTGCCTTTTCCAGGCCCCCCTCCGAAATCTCAAATGGCCCTGCGCGGCGCAGCCACTCACCGTTCGTCATCCGGATGCTTATGGAGAGCACGATGAAGATGCCGCCGAAAGCGAGAACGCCTGCGGCGGACACCAGTAACAGGCGGGCTCCCCAGAGGACGCCCCGGTTGTCGAAGATGTTGTCGACGAAGTCCGGATTTCGGCTCGCGGGGAGTTCAGCCGGGCACAGACCCCGGGCGAGCAATCCCACCGCGACAGCAGCGATCACGGCGATTCCGATGCCCGCAAGCATCCGAGATGAGTTGGAAGCCTTCTCCACAGCCCGTTAAGTGCCGCAACCGGTGAGACTCGCCCCCCGGCGCCTGAGATGCCCTCAGAGTTTGCGGGAGTGTGACGCAAATCACAGCCCCTAATCAATAGACTTCGAAGCCCTACGCGAACGGACCTGTGGCAGACGACGCGAACAAAGTAAACGGGGTCGAAGAGCCTCCGATGCAGGAGCGGGCAAAGCCCGACCCTCCTGGCTATTTCGAGGGCGAGTCGATGACTCGCCGGCGTGTCTTCACGGTCGGTGCGCAGGCGCTTGGCGGACTGGCTGGCGCGGGGATCATCCTGCCGGCTGTCGGCTTCGCGATCGCACCGATCTTCCACCGCGGCAAGGAGCGCTGGGAGGCCGTCGGTCCCGTCTCCGATTTCGTCGAAGACACCTACCGCCAGGTCGTCTTCACCGAAACCGAGGGGATCGGGGACGCCGGCAAGACGACCGCCTACGTGCGCAGGAGCTCCAAGGAACTGGGCGAGGAACCGGGCCAGTTCGTCGCCGTCTCCAACCGCTGCGCCCACCTCGGCTGCCCGGTCCGCTTCGTCGAGGCCGCCGGCAACTTCATCTGCCCGTGCCACGGTGGCGTCTACGACTTCCAGGGCAAGCGGATCGGCGGCCCGCCGGTGCGCCCGCTCGACCACTTCCAGACCCGCGTCACCAAGGGCCAGGTCGAGCTCGGCCCGCGCTACAGCGTCACCAATCACCTGGAACCGGTCCGCGCCCGCGATCCCGGCGAGTTCACCGGCGGGATCTGGGAATACCTCTACCCGCCGCGGCCCTCTACCTTCCCGGCACCCTGATGCCGAGCTTTCCGAAACCCAAGATCCCGGACGCCGTCGTCCCGCCGCCGCTGCGCAAACCCGCCAAACCGGGCAGTGGCGGCACGCCGAAAGGGCAGGCGCCCTCGGACCTGAAGACCGCTGCGCCCGAGCGCCAGAGCCACGGCGACAAGCTGCTCGAGCGCGGCAAAGAGGCCCCGATCGACGCTCTCGGCTGGGTCGACCAGCGGATGGCCGCCAGCGGCTTCCTCACCGGCATGCTCTACCGCAAGGTGCCGAAGGGGACCAACTGGTTCTACACGCTCGGCTCCGCCACGCTCTTCGCCTTCGTCGTCCAGGCGGTCACCGGGGTCTTCCTGGCGATGTACTACACGCCTTCGGCGACCCAGGCCTACCACTCGATCGCCCACATCAACAACGACGTCCCGCTCGGCCAGTTCGTGCACGGCATGCACAAGTGGGGATCGAGCGTGATGGTGATTCTGATCTTCCTCCACATGGGGAGGACCTTCTTCTTCGGCGCCTACAAGTACCCGCGCGAGCTCAACTGGGTGATCGGCGTCGTGCTGCTGATCCTGACGATGACGATGGCCTTCACCGGCTACCTGCTGCCGTTCGACCAGCGCTCCTTCTGGGCCTCGATCGTCGGCATCAACATCAACGGCACCGGTCCGGTGGTCGGCCCGTACCTGAGCGACTTCCTCCGCGCCGGTCCTGAGTTCGGGGCGACGACCCTCTCGCGCTTCTACGCGATCCACATGCTGCTGGTGCCAGGGGCAATCATCGCCCTGATCGGCGCCCACATGTACCTGGTGGTCAAGCTCGGCACGACGGCGCCGCCGTGGGTCAAGGCCGAGCGCCCGAAAGGCGCCTCGCCGCTGGCCCAGCTCGACGCCGGCACCAACGGCAACGGCCGCGTCAACGGCCACCGGGTCGACGGCGCCCCCGCCTCCGGTGAGGGCGGCAACGGAGCGGAGTCCGCGTGAAGCCGCAGGACAAGCAGTCCTACCTCGAGGAATACGAGCTTCTGAAGAAGAAGGGGAAGCCGTTCTTCCCCTACGCGGTGATGAAGGACTCGGTGATGGCGCTGATCGTCGTCGCCGTGATCATCGCGATGTCGCTGATCCTCGGTGCCGAGCAGGGGCCGAAGGCCGACCCGACCACCACCACCTACGTGCCGCGCCCCGAGTGGTACTTCTACTTCCTCTTCGAGGTCCTGCGCGTGATCAAGCCGCCGGAGCTGGTCCCGATCGCGACGATCGGCATCCCCACCATCTGCATGGTGCTGCTCCTGCTGCTGCCGTTCTACGACCGCGGCCCGGAGCGGCGCCCCGACCGCCGGCCGATCGCCACCACCGCCGGCTGCCTGACGATCATCGCGATGGGCTACCTCACCTACCTCGGCGCCACCGGCGGCTCGCCGACCGAGATCGACATGAAGGTCGCGCCCCAATACGAAAAGGGCAAGGAGGTCGTGGCCGGATCGGGCTGCCTGGCCTGCCACAAGCTCGGCGAGAACGGGAACAACGGACCGGGCCCGGAACTGACCCACATCGGCGCCCGAATCCCGCGGGCTGCGATCATTCGCTCGGTTGAAATCGGACCGGGCATCATGCCCTCCTTCCGCGAACTGCCGCCGAAGAAGATCGAACAGCTCGCGGACTTCCTGTCCTCGCTCGACTAGCTAGGGCGGCCGGGACGGGGCCGGGCCCCGAATCCCATGGACACGATCAACGACAATCGCCACTCGCCGGACTTCTCCGGTCAGGTCAACCGCATGTTCGACCGGGTCGCCGGCCGCTACGACGCGCTCAACTCGCTGATGACGGCCGGCCTGCACCACCGCTGGCGCGAGCGGGCCGCGGCGCAGACTCGTTTGCATCCCGGAGACTCGGCGCTTGACGTCTGCTGCGGCACCGGCGACCTCGCCCTGGAGCTGGCGAACCTCGTCACTCCCGGCGGCCATGTGGTCGGCTGCGACTTCTCCGAGCCGATGCTCGATCTGGCGCGGGAGAAGGCGGCCGAGCGTGCCGCCGACGGCGTTCGCTTCGAATGGGCCGACGCGCTCGAGCTGCCCTACGACAGCGGGCGCTTCGACGCCGTCACGGTCGGCTTCGGCGTCCGCAACCTCGCCGACCTCGATCGCGGCCTGAGTGAGATGGCGCGGGTGCTGAAACCCGGCGGCCGCCTCGTCATCCTCGAGATCACGCAGCCGACCCGCCCGCCGCTCTCGGTCTTCTTCTCACTCTGGTTCGATCGCATCGTGCCGCTGCTCGGGGCCTTCTCCAGCAACCCGGAGGCCTACGCCTACCTGCCCGAGTCGGTCCGCAGCTTCCCGAGCCCGCGCGGGCTGGCGGAGAAGATGGATGGAGCCGGCTTCAGCGCTATCCGCTACACGGTGCTTGCCGGGGGGATCATCGCGATCCACTCCGGCACTCGGGCGTGAGCGCGAGGACCGCGCGATGACCCGGCCCTCCTCCGTACCGCCGCCAGTCACGGCCGTCCTCGATGCCTCAAGCCGCTGGCTGCCGGCCCGCCTCGGCGAAGTGGAGGAGCTGTTACGGGACGCCGTGGACGGCCACGGCGAGACCCTGGGTGAGGATGCAGCGGCGACGCTGGAGGCTGGCGGCAAGCGCCTGCGGCCGATGCTCGTCCTCCTCTGCGCCGGACCGCAGGGCGGGGAGGCGACGGTTCGCGCCGCCGCCGCGATCGAGCTTGTCCACATGGCCACTCTGGTCCACGACGACGTCCTCGACGACGCTCCGCTGCGCCGTGGCCTGCCAACGGTCGCCGCCGCCTCGGGACGCGAGCGCGCCGTCGCTACCGGCGACTTGCTCTTCTCACGGGCCTTCGCCCTGCTGTCCGAGTCCGGCGACGCCCGCTCGGTCGCGCTCCTCGCCGATGCCTCCGTCGCCCTCGCCCGAGGGGAGCTGGCGCAGCGACGCGACGCCTTCGACCTCGAGGTCAGCGAAGAGCGCTACCTCGAGCGTTGCCGGCTGAAGACCGCGCGCCTCTTCGAATGCGCCTGCCTGCTCGGCCGCGACGACGAGGAGTTGCGCGATTTCGGCGCCGGGATCGGCCTCGCCTTCCAGCTGCTCGACGACGTCCTCGACGTCGCCGGCCCGCCCGAGCGGACGGGGAAGTCGCGCGGGACCGACCTTCTCGACGGCACGATCACCCTGCCGCTGATCGAGGCGGCGAAGAGCGACGCCGACGTCCGCGACGTCGATCTGCACGCCCTGGACGCCGCGGGTGCAGAGGCCCTCTGCGACCGCATCGAGGCGACCGGCGCTCTGGAGCGGGTCCGCGCCCGCGCCCTGCAGCTCGCCGCCGGCGCCAAGCAGGCCCTCGAGGCCACCGGCTTCGAGCCCGAACAGCGGCAGCTGCTCTCCCTCGTCGCCGACGGCGTCGTCCAGCGCTACAGCTGACCGATCACTGCTCTTGCTCGGTGGGGCGGACCAGGACCTCGTTGATGGCCACGTGGGGCGGCCGGGTCACCACGAACTCGATCGCCTCGGCGATGTCCTCGGACTCCAGCCGCTTCATCTCGCCGAACCGGCCTTCGATCTGCTCACGTACCTCGGGCCGGTTGTGGCTGGTCAGCTCGGTCGCGACCGCTCCTGGCTCGACGAGGCCAACCCGCACGTGCCGCCCGGTCACCTCCTGCCGCAGCGACTCGCTGAAGGCGCCGACGCCGAACTTGGTCGCGTTGTAGACGCCGCTATTGCGCCGGGCGATGCGTCCTGCGACCGAGGAGATGTTGACGACGTCGGCAACACCGCGGTCTCCCTCGGCGGCTTTCAGCAGATGGGGAACCGCGGCCTTCGTCATGTACATCAGGCCCAGCAGGTTGACCTCGACCATCTGCTGCCATTCCTCCACGGGCGCATCCAGCATCGGCCCGAGCAGCATCACGCCGGCATTGTTGACGAGGACGTCGAGGCGCCCCAGCTCCTCGACCACGCGACCGACCGCCGCTTCCGCCCCCTCGCGGTCGCTGACGTCGAGCTCGACCGGCAGGGCGGCGCCGCCCTGCTCGGCGATCTCTTCGCCCAGCGCCTCGAGCCGGTCGGTGCGCCGGGCCGCGATCGCCACCGTGGCACCGCGGGCAGCCAGCATCTGGGCGGTCGCCTCGCCGATTCCGCTCGAGGCACCGGTGACCAGGGCCACCGCGCCGTTCAGGTCTCTTGCCGCCACGCCGGAGCTATACCCGGAATGCCTCCCTCGATCACCCGATTCCTAAAACCTGGTCAAGACTGATCCGGGGGCGGAGCGGCACCGTTACCATGGGGGAGATGCCAGGAAACATCGGACTTCCAGAGATCGCGATCGTCCTCATCATTGCCCTGCTGGTCTTCGGGCCCAAACGCCTACCGGAGCTGGGGCGCAGCCTTGGCAACGGCATCCGCGAGTTCAAAGGCTCGATCAGCGGCGAGCACCGTCAAGACGAGGACGACGACAAGCCGGAGCTCGCTCCCTCTGAGCCCGCGAAGGCTCACGGCGACCCCGCCGAGGCAGAGGTCGTCCGCAACAAGTCGAGCTGAGGCGACGCGAGGATGCCCCCTCGCGTAAAGGCGGTCTCTCACGAAGACCGCCTGACCCTCGTTGAGCACCTCGACGAGCTGCGCACGCGGCTGATCGTCTGCGTGGGTGTCCTCGGCGTCGCCCTGGCGCTCTGCTTCTGGCAGAACCACCTGCTGCTGGAAATCGCCCAGGGGCCGCTGCCGGGCAACCACAGCCGCCTGATCACCTTCGGGGTGACCGAGCCGTTCACGACCACCCTCACCGTCTCCGCCTACGGGGCGATCGTGCTCTCGCTGCCGATCGTCCTCTGGCAGCTCTACGCCTACATCCTGCCGGCTTTCAGCGACGCCGAGAAGCGGACGGTGCTGCCCCTCCTCCTCCTCTTCCCGGTGCTCTTCCTCGCCGGCATCGCCTTCGCCTACTTCGTCGTGATGCCGGCCGCGGTCCACTTCCTGCTCAACTTCAACGACGATCAGTTCAACGTCCAGCTGCGGGCGCGCGACTACTACAGCTTCTTCTCGATGACCGAGATCTCCTGTGGCCTGGTCTTCCAGATGCCGCTGGTGATCATCGCGGTCACCCGGCTCGGAATCGTCAGCGTCGAGCAGCTGAGCAAGAACCGTCGCTACGCCTATCTGGTGATCGCGATCGTCGCCGCCGCGCTGCCCGGCGTGGACCCGGTTTCGATGCTGCTCGAGATGGTCCCGCTACTTGCTCTGTATGAGTTGAGTATCGTCCTTGCACGGGTGTTGGGCAGACCGACGCAAGGCAGCGGCATGGCGACGCCCTCACCGCAGGAGTAACGAGGGAGACATGGCACAGGGCGGCAAAGAGCACAGGATGGTCTTCGATGTTCGCGGACGACGGAAACACGTCGTCAAAGTGGTCTATGCGCTGCTCGCGGTGCTGATGGGCTCCAGTCTCTTCCTCGTCGTCGGCCAGTTCAACATCGGCGAACTCTTCAACGGCGGCGGAGGCGGCTCCAGCGAAGTCGCCAAGCCCTATGAAGAACAGGCCGAACACCTGGAAGTGAAACTGAAAAAACAGCCGGAAGATCCGCAGCTGCTCGAGAACCTGGCCCGAGCCCGGGTCACCGCCGGCAAGAGCACGCTGACCGCCGAACCGACCGAAGAAGGGCTGGCGAAGGCACTGACGCAATACCAGCTGGCAAGCTCGGCCTGGTCGGAATACCTGGACGCGACGGATGAACCGAGCGCCGGCACCGCGCAGCTCCTTGCGCCGGCCCTGCTTTCCTTGGCGGAACGCTCCCGCACCTACGAACAGGCGCAGCGGAACATCGAAGCGGCGACCGAAGCCCAGCAGATCGTCGCCAAGCAACGGCCGACCCTGAACTCCTTCAGCACCCTTGCCCTCTACACCTACTTCACCGGCGACTACAAGGCGGCCGAACATGCTCAGGCCGAAGCCGCCAAATTGACTCAAGCCAAATTCGAACGCGAACAGCTCGACAAACAGCTGGAAGAAGTGAAGAAAAACGCGGAAAAATTCCAGCAAGGGCGCAAACAGGCGGCGGCGGCGGAAAAGGCCGCCGCGAAGAGCAACAAGGGCAATCCGGAAAGCCTGCAGAGCCCCACCAACCCGTTGAGCGGCAGCTTCGGCACCGGCACCGGCTTGACCGAATAGTCGCAGCGCCGCCTGCCCCCACCCGAGCGCCCGAGCTTCCTATACTTGCCCGTCCGCGGGCCGTTAGCTCAGTTGGTAGAGCAGGAGACTCTTAATCTCAAGGTCGAAGGTTCGAGCCCTTCACGGCCCACTCAAGCCGCCTCCCGCTACTTGTCGTTGCAGTACTTTTCGACGGCGCCGGAGATCACGGTGCCGTCGGCGAAGGTGAAGTCCCCGTGGGTCTGCAGGACGTTGTCGCTGCAGCGGGCGGAGACGTAGCTGCGGGAGCGTCCGGCAGCGGTGTAGCGACGGCCGATCTTGGCATCGATGTGGGTGAGGGCGCCGAGACCGCCCGCCAGCGGCGGCAGTTCGATCCGGGCGCGGTAG
This sequence comes from uncultured Actinomycetes bacterium, assembly GCA_963702075.1. Classification (GTDB taxonomy): domain Bacteria; phylum Actinomycetota; class Thermoleophilia; order Solirubrobacterales; family 70-9; genus VAYN01. The sequence continues at coordinate 387,589 of OY969703.1, forward strand.
CGGAAGGGCCCACGCATGCGTTCGATCGGGACCAGGATCGCATAGGTTTCGACCGTCGGGACGAGGGTGCGGGCGTGGAGGACGACGCTGGGCCCGGTCGCCAGGCGGGGGCCGTTGAAGATCGTCAGCGGCACTCGCGTCTGCACAGAGACGCCGAGGAAGGAGATCGCCGCGCCGACGTGCCCGCGGCCGACGATCGCGCCGCGGCAGGTCCGCCGGGCTTCCGCGGTCCCCTCGACGGCGATCGTTTCCGGCGCGCAGGTCGGCAGGCCGGCGACGCTGAGGCGACCGTCGCGGTCGAAGTCGATCAGCGCCTGCTGCAGCAGCGGCAGCGGGCCTCCGTGCCGGCCGGAGATATCGACGTGGCCCTGGAAGTCGATCGGAACGAAGTGTCGTCGGGGCAGAGTCTGCGGCTCGAAGCCCCCGTCGGCGCGGAGGGCGACGTCGTTGACTTCCACCAAGGCGCCGTCGCCGGCCGCCGAGCTGGCGGCGAGCACCGCGATCGCCAGCGCCAGCAGGACCGCCCGGGCTACCTTGGCAGGTGGCATGGCGAGGTCAGGGTGACCGGGAAGTAGTCGCCGTCGGTGAACCGAGCGCTGCCCTGGACCTGGAGCCGGCCGCCGGCGCAGTGGGCGCTGATGTAGCCGACTTCGCGGCCGCCACGCATGCGGATGGCGCCGATCTTCGCTTCGGCGAGGATCGCGGCGCCGTAGCCGCCGGCGATCTCCGGGATCTGGACTTCGGCCCGGAAGCCGTAGCGACCGTGGGAAACCCGTTCGATCGTGATCGGGACCAGGAGCGCCTGCGGCGCCGGCACCTTCTCGTAAGCGTGGGCGATCAGGGTCGGGCGGCCCTGGTCGGGTGGGCCGTTGAAGATGGAGATGGGGGTGGTGATCCGGAACGGCGCCCGGCCCGGCATCGTCACCAGCGCCTTGCCGGTCCCGGTGCCGACGAGGGCTCCCGCGCAGCGCCGGCGCGCCTGCGCGGGGGTGCGCCCTTCCAGCTTCGCGGTGGTGCAGGTCGGCAGGCCCTTGGTGTCGATCGTGCCGTTCCTGTCGAGCTCGAATAGCAGCGTCTGCAGGGTCGGCGGCGTCGAGCCGTCGTGGGTCCCGACCCGGGTGACGGTGCTGAGAAAGACCGGTCTGTTGCCGTGGGCCGGCAGCTCTCGTGGCTGCAGGGTCGCCGTGGCGCTGACCCAGACCGGTCCGATTTCAGCCGTGATCGCGTAGGCGGTCGCGCAGACGCCGACCGCCAGGACGGCGGCCAAAGTGGCGATTCTGCGCGATCGTCTGCTCAATCATTTCCCCTTGCACCGTTTGAACACCGAACCTTGCAAGAAGGTGCCGTCTTTGAACTTGAACTGGCCTTTGGCCTGGAGGCGGCCGTCGGGACAGCCGGCGTTGGCGAAGCTCAGCGTCTTGCCCTTGAACTTCCATTCGCGGCCGACGCTGATGCGGGCGTAGAGCGGGATCCCGGCGCCGCCGGCGATCTTCGGGATTTTCGCTTCGGTCTTGAAGCCGTAGCGGCCGTCGTGGACCTTCTGGATTTCGATCGGGACGACGAAGGTGGTCGGCCCCGGCACCGTCAGGTGGGCGTGCGCCAGCAGGACGGGGTTGCCGTGCTTGGGCTTGGCGTTGAAGAGCGTGATCGGCGAGGAGGCCGGGATCGGTCCCTGTTCGGGGAAGATGACAACGGCCTTGCCGAAGCCCGTGCCGACGATCGCGCCGGGGCACAGCTTGCGGGCCTGCGCGGTCGTCGTCGCCTTCAGTTTGCCGGGAGTGCAGGTGGGCAGGCCGCGCGTCTCGACCTTGCCGTGCTTGTCGAACCAGAGGGTCACGGTTTCCAGCACCGGCGGCGGCTTGCCGTCTTCGGTCGCGATGTTGCCGTAGCCGTGCAGCTTGATCGGCGCGAAGCCCTTTTTCGGCAGCGTCGTCGGGGAGAAGCCACCGTCGGTGGTGATCACCAGATTCGAGGCGTGCAGCACGATCGCCGCCGCCGAAGCGGCTGCAACCAGCAGGATCACCCCAACCAGCACAGGCACCCTTAACAGAGTCTTCCGCACAAAAACCTCCCCTTGATTGACCTTATCGCCAAACTACCACCCGTGGGAAGGAGGATCGGCAGGGGACGCATGAAGTCTCCGAGAAGACAGTCGCGGCACGATCAGCCGTTGCTGTTGCGCTACCCGCGTGCGGTGCTGGCAATCGCCGCGATCCTCCTGGTCACCCTCGGCGCGATCGGGTTCAACGTCCAGGACCGCCTCGACCCGACGACGATCAACGTCCCGGGGACCGAATCCCAGCGCGGCGCCGAAATCCTCCGCGAACACTTCGGCGAATCGGCTCCCTTCGCGATCCTGCTGCAGGGGCCCGCCGCGGCGATCGACCGCCAGGGCCCGGAAATGATCCGCGTCCTGCGGCGCGACCCCCGGGTCACGACCCTTTCGCCCTGGGACACCGGCGCCGTCCAGCGCCTGCGCCCGAAGCCCGGCAAGGCCCTGATCCTCGTCGACTTCCACGTCGACACCCGCACCGCGGTGAACGAGACGGTGCCGCGCCTCAATCGCGTCCTCGAACAGACGATCCACGCCCCGGTCCGCGCAACCCAGACGGGCTACGCGACTCTGTCCCGCGCGCTGCAAGACGAAAGCGTGAAGGCGAGCGAGCGCGGCGAGCTGATCGCCTTCCCGTTCCTGCTGATCATCCTCCTGCTCGTCTTCCGCTCGCCGATCGCGGCGGCGATCCCGCTCGGCTTCGGCGCGGTCACCGTGATCGCCTCGCGCGGCATCCTCTACTTCTTCACCCGCTGGTTTGAGATCGATGCCTTCGCGCTGACCGTCTGCTCGATGATGGGCCTGGCACTGGGCGTCGACTACGCGTTGCTGATGGTCTCGCGCTTCCGCGAGGAGCTGGCGGCGGGGACAGAGCCGATCGAGGCGGCGCGGCTGACCCGTCGCCACGCGGGCCGGACGGTGATGTTCGCCGGCAGCACGCTGCTGCTCTCGATGATCGTCTCGCTATTCATCCTGCCGGGCGCCCTGCTCGCCTCGCTGGCGGGGACGGTCTGCATGGTCGTGATCCTCAGCGTCACGGTCGCCACGGTCTGCGGCCCGGCGATCCTCACCCTGGTCGGGCCACGGGTCAACCTCTGGCGGATCGGCGGCGCGCCGAAGGAAGGCCGCTCGCGGCTGATGAGATTCGTCAGCGCGGCGCTGCGCAAGCCGGCGCTGGCGGCGCTGCTGATCGGGCTGGTGCTGCTGTTCCTGGCCGCCCCGGCGATCGGGCTGAAGACGGGTCCGCCGAGCCCCGAACAGCTTCCCCGCAACAACGCCGCACGCCAGGATGCCGAACTCGTCGACGCGGCGATCGGCGAAGGCTGGGATGCGCCCTTCCAGGTGATCGCCGTCTCCAAGGAAGGACCGATCACCAGCGCCAAGAACCTGGCCGCGATCAACAGCTTCCAGCACAAGCTGGCGAAGACGCCGGGGGTACAGGCGGTGATCGGTCCGGGCAGGGCGACGAAGCGGGTCGACCAACTGCAGCAACTCGGCAACGCCGTCCTCTCCTCGAAAGGCAACTACGGGCCGATCAAGCGGCTCGGCAAACTCGGGCGCAGCCTCGCGGTCGCCGCCGGAGGAGTCGGGCAGCTGCGGGAAGGCATCAGCGAAGCCAGCAACGGCGCCGGGCTGTTGGCCCTGGGCGCGGGGCGCGCCGGCAATGGGGCGCAGCTGATCGCCAACGGCCTGGGCCGGGCGACGAGCGGCAGCCAGCGGGCGATCAACGCCCTCGACCGCTTCGCCAAAGGCGCGGAACGGCTGGCCAGCGCCCAGGAAACCGCGGCGCTGGGAGCGCTGCAGCTGAAACTGCAACTGCGGACCGGGACCGTGCCGGGCCTTCGCGCCAACGCCCTGCACCGCTCCGAAAAGGTCGAAAAGTCGCTGGAAGAAGACGCGAGCGAACAGCTGCCGCAGCTGATCGAACCGGCCAAAGCCGCCGAAGAACAGCTGAAGGAAGCGCTGGCGAAGCTGCAGGCGATGACGGTCGGCAAAGGCGACCCGAACTACGCGGCGGCGCTGGAAGCGGTGCGGCGCGCCGATGCCGCGGTCACCGGCACCGACCCGGTCACCGGCACCCCCTACGACCCGATTCCGGGTACGCCCGAGGTCGAGCCCTACGCCGGCCTCCCGACCGAACTCGCCGCCCTGCAGGAACGGCTGCTCGACGACGTCGACCAGGTCCAGCACATCACCGACTGGCTAGCCTCGGCGATCAAGGAAATCGAACGCCTCGGCAACGGCGCCGCGAAGCTGACCGAAGGGCTGGAAAAACTGCAACGGGCCGACCTCCGGCTCGCCTCCGGCGCAAAGCGCCTGGCGAGCGCCGCGGAGACGCTCGGCAACGGCCTCTCCCGTCTCAGCGGCGGCGCCGCAGCGCTGGTCGGCGGGATCGATCGGCTGGGCGGCGGCGCCGAAGCGCTGGCGAACGGCCTGCTCGGCGGGGCGGAAGAAAGTGCGCCGCTGGAAACCGGGCTGGAAAGAGCCAGCGTGCAGGTGCTGGACGGCAAGCACCGGATCAACCGCCAGGCGACGCGGGTCGCCGACTCCACCCCGGGCCTCTTCAACTCCGGCTACTTCGTCCTTTCCGCGCTCGACGGAACGCCGCCGGAAACGCGGGAAAGGATCGCCGGATCGATCGACCTCCGCAACGGCGGCCAGGCGGCGACGATGCTCGTCGTCACCGATTACAGCTTCAACACCCCGGGTTCGATCCGGCTCAACAAAAAGCTCAACGGCGACGCTGCTCAGCTCGGCGAAGAAGCGGACCTGACGACGGGCGTCGCCGGCGGCCCGGCTCTGCTCGACGACTACAGCAACGTCACCCGGGCGCGGATCCCGTGGGTGGTCTTGGCGATCACGATCGCGACCTTCCTGGTGCTGATGATCGTTCTGCGGGCGCTGCCGCTGGCGGCGATCGCGGTCGGCCTCAACCTGCTCACGGTGGGGGTCGCCTTCGGCGTCCTCACCGCCCTCTCGCACGTCCCCGCCGACTGGCCGCTCGGCGGGCATAAATTCATCGACGCAGTCGGGGCGACGATGATCTTCGGGCTCGTCTTCGGGCTCTCGATCGACTACGCGGTCTTCCTGCTCAGCCGCATGCGCGAGCACTACGACACCCACGGCGACAACGCCGCCGCGGTCAACTTCGGGCTCGAGCGCACCGCCGGGGTGATCACCGGCGCGGCGGCGATCATGATGGCCGTCTTCATCGCTTTCGCCGGCGCCCCGATCGCCACCGTCAGCCAGCTCGGCGTCGGCTTGACGGTCGCCGTAATCCTCGATGCGACCGTGGTGAGGATCGTCCTCCTGCCGGCGCTGATGCTGCTGCTCGGCGACCGCGTCTGGTGGCTGCCGAAGCCGCTGGCCCGCGCAATTCCCAAACTCAGCGTCTGAGCCCCGCTCCGAACGCGTTGATTTCCAGTTAAGTCCCTGCTCAGTCGGGTCTTGGCAGGGACCCCCTCGGATACGATCTGGCAGCTGTTCTACCGGGTCGGAGGGGCCGGAGAACCGGAAAGCAAGCGACTATCTGTGGCTGCCAAACCCGTAGGCGAGGAGACTAAACCGGCGGCGGGCCGGGGGACCACTCCAGCGCGGATTGCGACGGTTGCGGCGCTCGCGGTCGCGGTGATCGTGCTGGCGGTCGTCTTCTTCGGTGGCGGCGGGGGTCACAAGTACACCCTCGTCTTCCAGAACGCCGGCCAGCTCGTGCCCGACAACCAGGTGCTGGTCGGCGGCTCGCCGGTCGGCTCGGTGGAAAGCATCGGCCTCACCGACGACAACCTCGCCGCGGTCCACGTCGAAGTCGACCAGGAGCTTCACGAAGGGACGACGGCGACCATCCGCGCCACCTCGCTCTCCGGCGTCGCCAACCACTACGTCTCGATCAGCCCCGGCCCCAACAGCAACCCGCCGCTCGAAGACGGGGCCGAACTCGGCCTCTCCTCGACGACGACGCCGGTCGACATCGACCAGTTCTTCAACACCTTCCCGCCGCGGGTGCGCCAGGGCCTCGCCAACTTCATCAAGGGCAACGCCGCGATCTACTCCGGGCAGGGGAAGAAGGGCAACGACGCCTACAAGTACTTCGGCACCGCCCTCAACCGGACCACCGCCTTCGCCCGCGAACTCAACGCCGACCAGCGACTGCTCTCGCGCTTCGTCGTCAGCTCGGCGCGGCTGACGACGGCGGTCGCCGGCCGCGGCGAACAGCTCTCGAGCGCGGTCACCAACGCGACCACGGCCTTCGACGCGATCGCCAGCCAGAACGAAAACTTCGACGCGGCGCTGCACGAGCTGCCGCCGGTGCTGCGCCAGTCGAACACGACCTTCGTCAACCTCCGCGCCGCCCTCGACGACCTCGAACCGCTGGTCGAAACGGCGAAGCCGGCGACCAAGGAACTGGCGCCCTTCCTGGCCGAACTGCGGCCCGTCTTCCAGAAGCTCGTCCCCTTCACCCACAACCTCCGGCTCGTCGTCTCGCGGCCGGGGAAGGGGAACGACTTCAACGACCTGCTGGGGACGCTGCCGAAGGTCGAGCAGCTCGCCTCCAACGCCTTCCCGCACTCCGAGCAGGGGATCGAAGACTTCCAGCCGAACCTCAACTTCATCCGCGCCTACACCCCCGACCTCTTCAACGCGGTCGGCAAGCTCGGCCAGGTCGCGGGTTACTACGACGGCAACGGTCACTACGTGCGCGCCGTGACCTCCGGCCAGAACCTCTTCAAATACAACAGCGGCAGCTCGGAACTGGAACCGATCAAGAAATCGGAACAGTTCGCGCCGTTCGAAAACGTCCACACCCACCGCCGCTGCCCCGGCGGCGCCACCCAGCCGGCCGCCGACGGCTCCAACCCGTGGGTCGGCGGCGGCAGCGTCAGCTCCTCTGAATGCAACCCCGGCGACGTGCCCCCCGGACCATGATCAGACGCCTGATACTTGCGGCGGCAGTGGTGGCGGCGGTCGTCGTGGTCGTCCTGCTGGTCTCCGGCGGCGGCAGCTCGGGGAGCGCCTACCAGGTGCGGGCGATCTTCGACAACGGCGGCTTCATGGTCAGCGGCGAGCAGGTGCGGGTGGCCGGCGCCAACGTCGGCGAAATCGAAGAAGTCAACGTGACGATGCCGGGCGACGCCGTCGCCTACCGGCACGGCAAGCCGGTGAAGGAGGGCGGCAAGGCGGTGATCGTCATGAACATCACCGATCCCGGCTTCCAGGACTTCCGCCAGGACGCCAGCTGTCAGATCCGCCCGCAGTCGCTGATCGGCGAGAAGTACGTCGACTGCCGCACGACCCTGCCACGCGCTCCCGGCAGCGAACCGCCGCCGCCGCTGAAGCAGATCCCCGACGGCGAACCGGGCGAAGGCGAGTACCTGCTGCCGCTCGGCAGCAACGGCACCAGCGTCGACCCCGACCTGATCAACGACATCTACACGCTTCCCTACGCCCAGCGCTTCCGGTTGATCCTCAACGAACTCGGCGCCGGCCTCGCCGGCCGCGGCGAAGACATCGAAGTCCTGGTCAAACGGGCGAACCCGGTCCTGCGCGACGTCGACCGCTTCTTCGGGGTCCTCTCCGCCCAGCGCCAGCAGCTGGCCCAGCTGGCGAGCAACTCGGAGGAAATCCTCGGGCCGCTCTCGCGCGAGCGCAGCGCCTTCGCCGGCTTCCTCACCAACGCCGGGGCGGCCGCCGAAGCGAGCTCGGAAAAGGGGCCGGAACTGGAAGAAGCGCTGCAGAAGTTCCCCACCTTCCTGCGCGAATTCCGCAAGACGATGGTCAGCCTCAAGACCTTCTCCGACGCGGGGACGCCGCTGTTCGAAGACTTCGGCACCGCGGCGCCGTCGCTGACCGACGCGACCCGGACCCTGACGCCATTCTCCGAAGCGCTGACGGTTTCGCTGAAGAGCCTCGGCAAGGCCGGCGAAGAATCCGGCCCCAACTTCGCCAAAGCCGATCCGGTCGTGCGGCAGGCGAGCGTGCTGGCGAAGTCGGGGGTGGTGCCGACCAACGAACTCGCGAAGCTGCTGGTGAACCTGAAGAAGACCGGCGGCTGGGACGGCCTCACCGAACTGATCTACAACACCACCGCGTCTCTCAACGGGTTCGACCAGTACGGGCACTTCGGGCGGACCCGGGTGACCCTGTCGGTCTGCACCTCCTACCAGGCGAACAAGGGTGGGCAAGGAGGGGGCGGCTGCAGCTCCAGGTTCCATGGTCCAAATGCCTCTGAAGCCGCCGAAACCAGCTCCGCCGCTCTCTTCAGGCTCCTTACGGAACGCACCGCTCGCCTGAATGGCGGCACCCTGGCCGAATCCGGCCCGGCTACCGGCGTCGGCCAGAGCGAGAGCACCTCGCCGGAAGCCGCAGCCGAAGAAGAAGGCGAAGCCGAAGTGTCCGAAGCCTCTGAAACCGGCGGCGGCACCAAGCCGCTCCTCGACTACCTCCTGGGCCCATGAGGAACCGCAGCGGCATCAGCGGCGTCGCCAGCAGCCCGGTCCTGGTCGGGGCGGTCACCGTGCTGGTCATCATCGTCGCCGTCTTCCTCGCCTACAACGCCAACAACGGCCTGCCCTTCGTCTCCACCTACAACCTCCGGGCGCGGGTGCCGAACGCCGACGCCTTGGTCAAAGGCAACGAGGTCCGGGTCGGCGGCGTCCGCGTCGGCGTCGTCAAGAAGGTCGTCCCGGTCAACATCGGCAACGGCCGCACGGCGGCCGAACTCTCGCTCAGCCTCGACAAGAGCGTCGAACCGCTGCCGGTCGACTCGACGATCACGGTGCGGCCGAAGTCGGCCCTCGGGCTCAAGTTCCTCCAGGTCACTCCGGGCGCCTCGAAGAAGGGGTTCAAGGCCGGCGAAACGATCCCGGTCACCGCCGCTCACCCGGAACCGGTCGACATCGACCAGTTCTTCGACATGTTCGACGAACCCACCAGGAAGGCGATCCGGCAGAACCTGGCCGGCTTCGGCAACGCCCTGGCGGGCCGAGGGCCGCAGCTGAACGAAGCCTTCGGGGCGCTGCGCCGCGCCGTCGTCAGCGGCCAGCCGGTCCTCCGCAAGATCGTCGAACCGAGCAGCAACTTCGCCGGTTTCTGGCGCTCGCTCGAGGCGCTCTCGGCGACCGTGGCGCCGGTCGCCGAGACGCAGGCGGACATGTTCGTCGCCCTCGACCGCACCTTCGCCGCCTTCGCCCGCGTCAGCCGCCCCTTCATCCAGGAAACGATCGAAAAGAGCCCGCCGACGCTCGACGCGGTCAACTCCGACCTGCCGGCGCTGCGCCCCTTCCTGACCGACACCGCCCGCTTCTTCACCGCTCTGCGCCCGGGTGTGAAAGCGCTGGCGAAGACCTCCCCGGTGATCGCCGAATCGCTGCACGCCGGGATCCCGGTCCTCAATGCCTCGCCGGTCTTGAACGAACAGCTGCCGCCGACGGCGGAAGCGCTGGTCGACTTCCAGGAAGCCCCGGGAACGATGACCGGTCTCGAGCTCCTCACCGACACCAACCGAGTGCTGAAGCCGTCGCTCACGTACATCGTGCCGAGCCAGACGGTGTGCCATTACTGGTCGCTGACCTTCCGCAATATCGCCAGCGCCGCCAGCCAGGGCAACAGCAACGGCAACTGGCTCCAGTTCATCTCCTACGGCCCGCCGGAAGGCCCTAACAGCGAGAGCACCTTTGCCAGCGCTCCGGCAAACGAGTCGGGAGACCGCGAAAACCACCTCCACTACAACCCGCTGCCGCAAACCGCCGCTCCCGGCCAGGGCAGCGTCTGCGAAGCCGGTAACGAGAAATACATCCCCGGTCAAACCAAGATCGGCCATGCGCCCCTTTGGGGCACGACGACGAACACGGGAGGCGAAGAATGAGCCGCCTCCCGGAGCGAGACAGGCGCGCGGCGGCCGCCAAGAGCGGGCGCTTCGGCTGGCGCCCCAGCAACGTGACGATCGCGATCCTCTTCATCCTCCTCTTCACGCTCGGCCCCTACCTCGCCTTCACCAAACACGTGCCGTTCACCAGCCACGGCTACGAAGTCAAGGCGACGTTCTCGAACTCGGCCAACATCGCCCTCAACTCGCCGGTCCGGGTCGCCGGGGTCAACGTCGGCAAAGTGATCGCCACCAGCCGCGACGGCGACAACACCACCGTCACCTTCACCGTCGACGGCTCCGGCCGGCCGATCCACGACGACGCCTTCGCCGCGGTCCGGCCGCGGATCTTCCTCGAGGGCAACTTCTTCATCGAACTCGACCCCGGGAGCCCCAGCGCGCCGGAGCTCGACAGCGGCGGCACGATCCCGGTCAGCCACACCTCGACCGCGGTTCAGATCGACGAAGTCCTCAGCGCCCTGCAGTCGCCAGTCCGCGCCGACCTCGGCCGCCTGCTCGAGGGCTACGGCAAGGCGCTGACCCACGAACCGACCGCCGCCGAAGACCAGACCCAGCTGCCGGAGGTGAAAGGCAGGAGCGGGGCGGAATCGCTGAACGATGCCCTCAAGTACGGCGGCGACGCCGGTCGCTACAGCTCCCAGGTCACCAACGCGCTGCTGGGGACGCAGCAGCGCGACCTGGCGAAGTTGGTCTCGAGCTCGGGCCGGGCCTTCGGCGCCCTCGCCAGCCGCCAGCGTGACCTGCAGGGGCTGATCGATAACTTCGACACCTTCACCGGCGCCCTCGCCAACCAGTCGACCAACCTCTCGGCCACGGTGCGGCTGCTGGCGCCGACCCTGCGCATCACCCACGCCTCGCTGGTCAGCCTCAACCGCACGCTGCCGCCGCTGCGCACCTACGCGATCGAGCTGCGGCCGGCGGTGGCGGAGCTGCCGGGCCTGATCAGCGCCTCGAAACCGTTCCTCGCCCAGGTCCGGCCGCTGCTCTCTGGAAAAGAGGCCGGCGGCGACGTGAAGCTGCTGCAGGAATCGACGCCGGGCCTTGCCGGCGCCGCCCTCGCCGGCAAGAAGGTGACGCTGCCCCAGCTCAACCAGCTCAGCCTCTGCACCAGCAAGGTGATGGTCCCGACCGGCAACGAGGTGATCAACGACCGTTTCAGCACCGGCGGCCCCAACTACCGCGAGTTCCTCTACAACCTCGTCAACTTCGCCGGGGCGGCGCAGAACTTCGACGGCAACGGCCCCTACACCCGAGCTCAGGTCGGCGGAGGACCTGTGCTGGTCGGCGAACCCAACCCGTTTGGCAACAAATCCACCCTCAGCGACAAAGTCAACTACGCCCATGTCATCGAAGAACCGGCCGGAACGCAGCCCCAGCTCGGCGGCAAGCCCCCGCTGAAGCCAGAAGTTCGCTGCTACACCAACCCGGTTCCTGACGTCAACGGTCCTCTCGGCCAAGTCGGGCCGGCTTCTCCGTCGGTTGCGGGGGCACAGCCATGAGCGAGCCGAGGGAAACCAGCCGCTTCACCCACTACCGCGCCTGGTTGACGCGACAGGCCCGCGGGCGTCGCAAGGACACGATCGCGATCGTCGTCCTGACGATCGCCGGACTGGCGATGATGCTCGGCATCTTCGTCCAGCAGAAGGCATCGCTGCCATCGTGGCTGCCCGTGGTCGGCGAAGAATTCGACCACATCTCCGCCCAGTTCTCGACCGCGCAGGCGGTGACGCCGGGGCAGGGACAGGCGGTCGACATCGCCGGCATCCAGATCGGCAAAGTCAGCTCGGTCAACCTCGAGAACGGCCACGCCGTGGTCGGCATGCAGATCGAACCGAAGTACATGAAGCTGATCCACCCCGATGCCAGCTTCCTGCTGCGGCCGAAAACGAACCTCAACGACATGGTGGTCGAGGTCGAACCGGGCAAAGGGAAGGGCGAAGTCGAAGACGGCACCGAATTCACCCTTGCCCAGACCGAACCGAACACCAACCTCGACGCCTTCCTCGGCACCCTCGACGCCGACACCCGCCAGTACCTGCAGCTGCTCGTCGCCGGCGGCGCTCAGGGGATCGGCGGCCGTGGCAAGCAGCTCGGCAACGCTCTGCGCCGCTTCGGGCCCTTCGTCCATTACACGGCGAAGCTGAACAAAGCCGTTGCGGCCCGCCACGTCGCTCTCGCGCGGACGATCCACGACTTCAATCTGCTGACGACCGAACTCGCCCATCACGAACAGTCCGTCAAGCGCTTCGTCACCTCCTCGAAATCCGCCCTCGGCAACTTCGCCAACCAGCAGCAATCGGTCCAGGATGCCTTCCGTGAATTCCCCGCCTCCCTGGAAGCCGCGAAAGCCGGCCTCGCCAGCTCCAACCGCTTCTCGCAGGTCGCCTACCCGAGCCTCGTCAAGCTGATCCCGCAGGCGCAGGCGCTGACCCCGGCCTTCAAGGCGACGGAGAAGCTGTTCGCGGAAACCACCGCCCCGATTCGCGACCAGATCCGCCCCTTCAGCCGCGAAGTCCGGCCGGTGCTGACCCACAGCGCCGAAGCCGCCGAACCGTTCGAAAAGACGGTCCGCAACTTCGGCAACTCGTTGACCGGCTTCAACTCCTTCCTCAACGAGCTCTCCTACGAGCCGAAAGGAAAACCGGGCTATCTCTTCTACCTGCCCTGGCTCAACCACGACTTCAACGCCGCCTTCAACCTCGAAGACGCAGGCGGGCCGATCCTCCGCGGCCTCGTCCTCATCTCCTGCACCGGCGCCTCCCTCGGCTACGGCGAAGCCCTGAATCAGGCGAACCTGGGCCATCCGTTCCTCGAAACCCTGCTGGAAACGCTGCAGATACCCCGTGCGAAAGAAATCACTGTTCCGTTCAAAACGGAAGAACCCGGCAACACCTGCCAGTACATCGCCAAATGAGCAAGCGCGCGCCAAGCACCACTCAGCTTCTGATCATCACCGGCTTCGCGCTGTCCTGCTTCGGGATCCTGCTCTTCCTCTGGGTCACCTTCGGCGGGCCGACCCCGTTCCGCGCCAAAACCTACGAGGTCAAAATCCCCTTCACCGAGGCGACGCAGCTGGCCGAACAGTCCGACGTCCGCATTTCCGGCGTCAACGTCGGCAAAGTGCAGAGCATCGAACTGGCGCCCAACGGCAAGCAGGCGCTGGCGACCGCGGCGATCGACGACCGCTACGCGCCGCTGCCCAAGTCGACCCGGGCGATGCTGCGGACGAAGACGCTGCTCGGCGAGACCTACATCGAACTCACCCCGGGCTCGCGGGAAGGGCCCGAACTGGCCGACGGCGCCACCCTGCCGGAGGCCAACGTCGCCGAATCGGTCCAGCTCGACGAGATCTTCTCCACCTTCAACGCCCGCACCCGCGGTGCCTTCCAGGAATGGATGAAAGAAGCGGCGGTCGCGATCAACGGCCAGGGCCAGAACCTCTCCTACGCCATCGGCGGCATCGAACCGACCTTCACCGAACTCGACAAACTCTTCCGCGTCCTCGACAGCCAGCGCCTCGCGGTCGGCCAGCTATTCCGCAACGGCGCCACCACCTTCACCGCCCTGCGCGGCCAGGAAGGCGAGCTGGCGAACCTGATCCGCAGCTCCGACGCGGTCTTCTCGACCACCGCCCAGCGGGACCGCGACATCGAAGCCCTCTTCCGGGCCTTCCCGACCTTCCTCGACGAATCGCGCGTCACCTTCGATCGCCTCAAGGGCTTCTCGGAAGAGGCCGACCCGCTGATGCGGCAGCTGGTGCCGGCGGCGGAACAGCTGTCGCCGACCTTGATCTCGCTCTCGAAGCTGGCGCCGGAATCGAAGGCGCTGTTCGAAGGCCTCGGCCCGGTGATCAAGCGTGCCCCCACGGGCCTCGCCGCCCTGCGCAAGCTCTTCCGCGACGAATTCCCGCCGCTGCTGCGGGCGGTCGACCCCTTCATCCGCAACCTCAACCCGATCCTCGTCGGGCTGAAGCTCTACAAGAGCGAACTCACCTCCTTCTTCGGAAACCTGGCGGCAACCTTCCAGGGAGAATTGGCCGAAACCGGCCACCCGCACTACCTGAGAGTGGTCGGCGGCATGAACCCGGAAACCCTCTCGGTGTATCCACGCCGCCTGTCGATCAACCGCAACAGTCCCTACAGCCCTCCGAAATGGGCGGAAGGTCTGATCGGCGGCCTGCCGAGCTTCGATACCCGCCAATGCGCGAGCGGCATCACCGCCATCATCAATCCGAATGACTGGGAAACCGAAGCCTTCAAAGAACGGGCCGCCGCTGTCGAAGGCAAAACGGAAGGCAAACCCGATCCTTCGAAAAGCAAAACCCAGGACGAAAAGGCGAAACTGCTGTTCGAACGGATCCAGCAGTACGCCTTCGCGGGCAAGACCAACACCTCCGAAATCGCCGCGCCCGCCTGCACGCAGCAGCGCCCGTTCGAACCGATCTACGGCGGCGGCCCGGACACCCAGTACCAGCACACGTTCGAACAGCCGCAGCCGTAGGGCACGCCGAAGCGGCACGCCCTACCGCGACTACGCCAGCTCGTAGCGCACCAGCGAGATGCCGTCGCCGACGGTCTTCGCCTCGGCCAGCCGCAGCCGGTGCTTGGCCTCGCCCTCGGGGAAGAGCCGCTTGCCCTGGCCGAGGAGGACGGGAAAGACCATCAGGCGCAGCTCGTCGACGAGCTGCGCTTCGATCAGCGACTTGACGAGGGCGGCGCTGCCGGCGACGAGGATGACGCCGTCGACCTGCTCCTTCAGGGTGGCGACGGAGTCGGCGGGGGCGCCGCTGAGGATCGCGGTGTTCTGCCAGTCGGCCCGCTCGAGGGTGGAGGAGACGACGTACTTCGGCATCTCGTTCATCTTCTTGGCGAAGCCGGCCTCGTCTTCCATCTGCGGCCAGGCGGCGGCGAAGCCTTCGTAGGTGACGCGGCCGAGCAGCTGCGCCTCGGCCTCCTGCAGCTCCTCGAGCTTGAACTTGTCGCCCTCCTCGCCGCGCTCGATCTCGAACGTCCAGCCGGCGTGGCGGTAGTCCTCGCCACCGCCCGGCGCCTCGATGATCCCGTCCAGCGAGATGAACTCGGTGACGACGATCTTCCCCATGGTCTTCCTCCTCTGTTTGCGAACGCGGCCTTTCCGTGTCCTTCTACCCCAATGACGAACGGGAGGGGGGAGAACTCATCGCCGCCCAGGCCTTAGAGGGCCATGCCAAGGCGCAAGCTCAGGAAAGGCCGGATGCTCTCCGCTCGCGAGCCCGAATGGGAGCCGCTGCTCAACTTCGCCCCCGACCACGTTGGTGACTTCATGTGGATGTACGCCGTCGAGCTGACTGATGGGACGAGGCTTCAGGCCTACAAGCACTACTGGACGCGGAACTACCTGCACCTAGACGACGAAGGTCGAGCCTTCGTCTATGTCGGGAATAAGCGCTATGAGGAGGTCAATCCGCCCTGGCTCCTCCATCGCGTTCTCGAAGAGGAGTTGGAGCGGCGCTATAGTGTCAGACACAATGTCTGGCCTGACGAACCAGCCATCCGCTTCACGCGCTCGGCAACGAAGCACCGAATCTCGAAGGAGCGGTCGCTTTACGTCATCGAGCAATGCGGATTCCAGGTTGTCGAGCGGCGTCAGAGTCAGAACCTTGCGAACGGGCCCGACAAGCGCGTGTATTTCTTCGGCGACGACCTGGAGGGGGTTCGACTTGAGGTGGTGGCAGCCCAAACCGGTGACGAGGAGTTCACGGTGATCCACGCGATGAACCTCAGAGACAAATTCTTGGAGCTATACGAGGAGGCGAGGGAATGGCGAAGGTAAAGCAGGCAAAAGCCGGTGAGGAGGCACCTTTGGGAGTGACCCTCGGCGGCACGGTGATCACGGAGGAGCTTGCCGAACAATGGGCTGAGGAAATCGAGCGGAATCCTCCCGATCCGTCCACGCTGGAGCGGCGGTATGTGGGCAGGCCTTCCCTGAGTGAGGCCGGCCGCTCGCCGCGGGTCAGTTTTCGCGTCCCGATTGACATATACAAAGCCGCCTGGAAACGCGCCGACCAAGAGGGCCGCTCGCTCAGCAGCCTGGCGCGTGAGGCATTGGAGCGCTACCTGGATTCGTAGCCGTTTGGGTCTTCGGCACGCGGGGTACCTCGCGCCTCGTACTTAAAAGCGATTACGAGGTAGGTAATGCTCAAGTCGATACCAGTTGCCTGTGCGCTGGCGGTGCTCGCTCTGCTGGCGCCGCTCACGGCCGAGGCTGCGACGTTCACCGTCAACACGACCGCCGATACGACCGTGGCCGGGGGCTGCACGACCGAACCTGCCTGTTCGCTGCGGGATGCGCTGAGCGCGGCGGGCGCCTCGGCCGACCCGGAAGACGTCGTCGTCGTTCCCGCCGGCAACTACGCCGTGGAAGCCGGGGAACTCTTCATCGGCGGCAGCGAATCGGTTGTGGTCCGGGGGGCGGGAGCACGCTCGACGACGATCGACGCCCATGGGTCCTCGCGGGTCTTCGAAGCGAGCGCCGACAAGACGACGATCGAAGGCTTGACGATCACCGGTGGCCTCGCCAGCGAAGCGGTCGGCCCCAACCTGCCCGGCGACGGCGGCGGCATCCTCGCCTTCGAAGCCGAAGAACTGATCCTCAACGCAGTCAGCATCTCCGGCAACAGCGCCGCCAAAAACGGCGGCGGCATCTCGGCTCCGCCTGAGGGCTCTACGGCACCGGCGGTGACGATCAACGCCAGCACGATCGCGGACAACAAAGTGACCGGCGGTCTGATCGAGGGCCTTGGCGGCGGCATTTACGTCCTCGGCGATCTGGCGATCGTCAACTCGACCGTCTCCGGCAACAGCGCCGAAAGCACGGCGGGAATGGTGCAGGGCGGCGGCGTTCTCGCAGCGCTCGAACCGACCGCGACCGAACCGAGCAAGGTCAGCATTCTCAACACGACGATCGCCGGCAACGGCGTCGGCACGGCCGGCGTCGGCGGCGGTCTCGCCATCTACAACCCGACCCCGGGCATCGTCACCGAACTCGCGGTGAAGAACACGATCGTCGCCGGCAACAGCGGCCCGACCGGGCCGAGCGATTGCGGCACGGTGGCGATGATCGCCTCCGACCACAACCTCTCCAGCGACGCAAGCTGCATGTTCACCGACTCCGGCAGCAAGCAAAACATGGATGCCAAGCTCGGGCTGCTGCAGGCAAACGGCGGCGAGACCGACACGATGGCGCTGCTGACGGGGAGCCCGGCGATCGACGCCGGCACCAACGACGGCTGCCCGCCGGTCGACCAGCGCGGGGTCGCACGACCCCAGGGGACGGCCTGCGACATCGGCGCCTTCGAGCTGGCGCAGAGCCCGGCGAGCCCTCCGAAAACGACGCCGACCACCCCCACGGTGCCGGCGAGGGCTGACTTGAACCTGCGGATCAGGCCGAAGCCGAAGAAGCCGCCGGTCGGCGGCAAGGTCACCTTCCTCGCCACGGTGAGGAACGGGGGACCGGCACTGGCGCCCAGCGTGATCCTCGAGGGGACCGCCCCGGCTGGGACCGTGAAGGTGAAGGCTCCGAAGGTGAGCGGCAAGCGCTCCTGCAAGCTGGCTAAGCCGAAGAAGGGCAAGCGCAAGCTCACCTGCCGCCTTGGTGATCTCGCTCCCGGGCAGGCGAAGAAGGTCCGGGTGATCGTCAAGGCCAGCCGCCCGGGCAAGCTTGCGGTGCGCGCCGGCGTCCGCTCTGGAATCGCCGATCCGAGCCTGAAAGGCAACAAAGCCAAGAGCGTGGTGAAGATTCGCGCCTGAGTGACAACGGCTGTACGGTGTCCGCCATGGAGACGGACGCAGCGCTCGAGGCTGTGTTCATGCCGGTGCGTCCGGCGAGCACCTTCGAGGAGACGGTGGAGAGGTTGGGAAGCGCGATCCGGCTTGGGTTGCTGGCGCCGGGCAGCAAGCTGCCGCCGGAGCGGGAGCTGGCGCGGCGGCTGCGGATCTCGCGCTCGACCCTGCGGCAGGCGTTGACGGCGCTGGTGCAGAGCGGGCACCTGGTCTCGCAGCGGGGGCGGACCGGCGGCACCTTCGTCGCTGCGGAGCCGCCGCTGAGCGAGCAGGCGGGGGAGCCGCTGGACCAGGGGGCGTGGGCGGTGCTCGACTATCGGGTCGCGATCGAGTCCGGGGCGGCGATGCTGGCGGCCGAGCGCGGGACCGGCGCTCAGTTCGACCGCCTCGACGAGCTGGTGGCGAAGATGGACGAAGTGCTTGAGAACTTCGAGGAGTACAGGCTGACCGACATCCGCTTCCACATCGGGATCGCCGAGGCGGCGCAGTCGCCGCGACTGCTGAGCGCGATGACCGATGTCGAGGCACAGATGAGCGACCTGATCGCGCTGATCGCCCACCCGCCAGAGGTCCTGGCGATCTCCAACGAGCAGCACGGGCGCTTGGTCAAGGCGCTGCGCAAGGGCGACGGCTCGCGCGCGGTGCGGCAGATGCGCGAGCACACCGAGGGGACCGAGCACATCCTCGCCGGATTGCTGCCGGCGCCGCTGCGGCTGGAGTCGGCCAGCGCCTAAGCGCGGACGCGCTCGCCTTTGGGGTCGAAGAGCGGCTCGCTTGCCACCTCGCCCGCGACCCAGCGGCCGAAGATCTCTACCTCGATCGCCGTTCCCGGCTCGCTTTGCCGTGGCGGCAGGTAGGCGTAGGCGATCGAGCGCCCGACGGTGTAGCCGTAGCCGCCGGTGGTGACCCGGCCGACGACCTCGCCGTCGGCCCGGACCGGCTCGTTGCCGAGCGCGACCCGGTGCGGATCCTCCAGGGTCAGGCAGCACAGCCGCGCCCGCGGACCCCGCTCCTTCGCCGCCGCCACGGCGTTGCGGCCGACGAAGCCTCGGTCCTTGTCGAGCTTGACGCAGAAGCCGACGCCGCCCTCGTAGGGGGTCTCGTCAGGGGTGATGTCGGCGCCCCAGACCCGGTAGCCCTTCTCCAGTCGCAGGCTGTCGATCGCCCGGTAGCCGCCGGCGACGATCCCGTGCGGCTGCCCGGCCTCCCAGAGCACTCGCCACAGGCCGAGCCCGTACTCGGTGGGGCAGTAGATCTCCCAGCCGAGCTCGCCGACGTAGGTCACCCGCAGCATTCGCACCGGCACGTTGCCGATCGTCGTCTCGCGCAGCGACATGTACGGGAAGGCTTCGTTGCCAAGGTCCTGCGGGGTCAGCGGCTGCAACACCTCGCGCGCCAGCGGACCCCAGATCCCGAAGCAGGCCCATTGCGAGGTGACGTCTTGGATTCTCACTCCGCCGTCCTCGGGCAGGTGGCGGCGCATCCACTCGCGATCGTGGTTGCCGAAGGCGGTGCCGGTGACGATCGAGAAGCGCTCCTCGCCGAGCCGGGCGACGGTGAAGTCGCACTCGATGCCGCCACGCTGGTTCAGCATCTGCGTGTAGGTGATCTGGCCGATGCCGCGGGCGACGCGGTTGTCGCAGAGGCCTTCGAGAAAGGCGGCCGCGCCTGGCCCCTCGATCTCGAGCTTGGCGAAAGAGGTCTCGTCGAAGAGGGCGACGGCCTCGCGGGTGGCGCGGTGCTCGGCGCCGATAGCCGGCGACCAATGCTGCCCGGCCCAGCCGCGGGGTCGTAGTTGCTCGTCTCCGGCGGCGGCGTTGCGCTCGTACCAGTTGACCCGCTCCCATCCCGATTTCTCGCCGAAGGCCGCCTCGTGCTCGCGGTGCCAGAGGTTCGCCGGCGAGATCCGCAACGGCCGCCCCGCCCCTCGCTCGTGGTTGGGGTAGCGGATGTCGTAGTAGGTCTCGTAGGTCTCCTCGATCCGTGCGTGGGTGTAGGCGGGGGAGCGGTACTGGGCGCCGAAACGGCGGATGTCCATGTGCCAGAGGTCGAGGCTGGGCTCGCCGTCGGCGATCCACTCGGCGACGACTTTGCCAATCCCGCCGGCACCGGCGAGGCCATGGGCGCAGAAGCCGGCACAGACGAAGAAGCCGCCGACCTCGGTCTCGCCGAGGCAGAACTCGTTGTCGGGCGTGAAGGCCTCCGGCCCGTTGATCAGCTTGGTGACGGTGATCTGGTCCATCGCCGGGACGCGGCGCTTCGAGTTCTCGGTGATCTCCTCGAAGCGGTCCCAGTCCTCTTCCAGGAGGCGGCCGTTGAAGTCGGGCGGGATCGCCTCGACCCGGCTCGGGCCGCCGGGCAGGAACGCCGGCTCGCTCTGGCGCTCGTAGCCACCCATCACCAGCCCGTCGCCGTCCTCGCGGTAGTAGACGAGCAGGTCGGGATCGCGCAGGGTGGGGAGGTGGCCACGTTGCTCGCCGCGCGCCTCGCGGACCGCGTCGAGCGGCTGGGTGACGAGGTACTGGTGGGACATCGGCAGCAGCGGCACCCGGAGGCCGGCCATGCGGGCGATCTCGGCCGCGAACATGCCGCCCGCGTCGACGACGACCTCTGCCTCGACGTCGCCCCGGTCGGTCCGCACCCCGCGGACGCGGCCGTCGCGGACCTCGATCGCGGTCACCCGCGTGTTGGTGAAGATGCGGCAGCCGCCCTGGCGGGCGCCGTCGGCGAGGGCGTAGGTCAGCTGCGCCGGGTCGATGTAGCCGTCGGTCGGCAGCCAGGCGGCACCGAGCACGCCCTCGGTCGACATCAGCGGGAAGAGCTCCTTCGCCTCCTCGGCCGAGATCAGCTCCAGCGGCAGCCCGAAGGTCTTCGCCCAACCCGCCTGGCGACGCAGCTCCTCCATCCGCTCCTCGCTGGAGGCGAGGCGGATGCCGCCGCACTCGACCCAGCCGGGATCGAACTCGGACTCGTCGGCGAGCCGGCGGTAGAGCTCGACCGAGTGCATCATCATCTTCGTCAGCGAGACCGAGCCGCGGAGTTGGCCAACCAGGCCGGCGCTGTGGAAGGTCGAGCCGCTGGTCAGCTGCGAGCGCTCCAGCAGGACGACGTCGTCCCAGCCGAGCTTCGCCAGGTGGTAGGCGAGGGAGGTGCCGCCGACGCCGCCGCCGACGATGACGCAGCGGGCGCGGTCGGGCAGCTCAGCTCGTGGCACCTGTGGCCTCTTCGAGCAGCTGCTCCAGCCGTCCCTCGGCGTAGCGGTCCCGCATGCGGTCGAAGTGCTTCTCGCAGTAATCGACGAAGTCGAACTCGATGTCGGAGATCGTGCTCTGCACCGCCCCCCACATCGCCTCGCGGAAGTCGGACATGAAGCGCATCAGCTGCAGCGAGGCGAGCCGTCGCTCGCTCGCGGGCGCTTCGAAGTAGGCGACCAGCAGCGCCGCCTCGCCGGCCGCGTCGAGCTCGTTGTTGACGGCGAAGTTGCCGAGGTCGAAGTAGCGGTCGCCCATGCCGGCGTACTCCCAGTCGACGAGGCGGATGCCGCGCTGGGTGCGGATGAAGTTGGCGGAGAGGAGGTCGTTGTGGCAGGGGACGGGTTCGTGCTCGGGGCCGACGAGGGCAGTTTCGATCCGCAGCGCTGCCGTTGCGGCCCACTCGTAGGAGGCGGGGACGGTGGCGCCGCGGTCGGCGATCCGGGCCGCGTAGTCCTCGACGATCCGGAAGCCGGAGAACTCGACCGGCAGCCGCTCCTCGCAGGCGTGCAGCGCCCGCAGCGCCGCCGCGACGTCGGCGATCGCCGCCGGCTCGCGCAGCTCGGCTGCCTCCATCGGCTCGCCGACGACGAACCGGGTCACCAGGCAAGGCGGGTCGTCGATCATCGCCACCACTTCCGGCGCGATCCCCACCCCGGCCGCCAGCTCGCCCGCCGCCCGCTCCGCCGCCCGGTCGATTCCCAGCAGCCCCGTGTCCTTTCCCGGCAGCCGCACGACCACGTCCTCGCCGGCGAAGCGGACCTTGTAGTTGCGGTTGGTGATCCCGCCCTCGAGGGGTACCGGGTCGCCTTCGGGTTCGCCAAGCCTGGCGGCGATCGATCCCAGGGTGTCGGCTAGAGAGGCCATGCGGGCGGGTAGAAGATTCTGCACCTGCCCATTGACAGGGGTCAAGCACGGACTTAGGCTCGCCCCGACCCTTTAGGTCGGTTGCGCACACCTTTTATCTCACGAGAGCCCGGGAAGCTCAAGGAAGGGAGAGGTTGATGGAGAGCAGCGTTTCATCGCCAAGCCGCGACGAACAGAGGCTTGCCGAACTCGGCTACAAACAGACCCTCAACCGGGCTTGGAGCGGGTTCTCCAACTTCGCGATCTCGTTCACGATCATCTCGATCCTCGCCGGCTGCTTCACCACCTATGGCCAGGCCTGGAACAACGGCGGCCCGATCGCGATCTCGATCGGCTGGCCGCTGATCTCGATCCCGATCCTGATCATCGGCTTCTGCATGTCGGAGCTGGTCTCCGCCTACCCGACCGCCGGCGGTATCTACTGGTGGTCCGGTCGCCTCGGCGGCCCGGTCTGGGCCTGGTTCACCGGCTGGTTCAACCTGATCGGCCTGGTCGCCGTCGTCGCCTCGGTCGACTACGCCTGCGCGACCTTCCTCAACGTCGTCCTCGGCCTCTACGAAGTCAACGTCTTCGGGATCAACTTCGGCGACGAAGCCCACATCCTCGGCGAGGTCTTCCTCCTCTTTGCGCTGATCCTCCTCGTCCACACCGCGGTGAACGTGCGGCGAACGCACATGCTCTCGCTGGTCAACAGCGTCTCGGTCTGGTGGCACGTAATCGGCGTCGCCGCGATCGTCGTCGTCCTGATCGTCGTCCCCGACGGCCACCAGAGCTTCAGCTTCGTCTTCGGCCACCGGATCAACAACAGCGGCTTCAGCGGCAGCATGTATTGGTTCTACGTCCTCCCGCTCGGATTCCTGCTGACCCAGTACACGATCACCGGCTTCGACGCCTCGGCGCACATCTCCGAGGAGACCCACGGGGCCTCGGAATCCGCGGCGAAGGGCGTCTGGAAGTCGATCTTCTACTCGGCGCTGATCGGCTGGATCGTGCTGCTGGCGATCACCTTCGCGGTCACCAACGTCGACGGCGCCAACGAAGCGCTCGGTTTCGCGCCGACCCTGCTGGTCGAAGCACTGGGCTCCGGCTGGGGCAAGTTCGTCCTCATCATCTCCGTCGTCGGCCAGCTCTTCTGCGGCGCCGCCTGCCTGACCAGCGCCTCGCGCATGTGTTACGCGTTCTCGCGCGACAACGGGTTCGGCAAGCGCGCCTCGGCGAAAATCTCGCGGGTCAACTCGGAGCGGGTGCCGATCTACGCGGTGCTGGCGATGGCGACCGCGGCGCTGCTGATCACCCTGCCGGCGCTGAAGGGGAACGGCGAAAACGTGCCCTTCGCCTTCTTCGCGGTGGTCTCGATCACCGTCATCGGTCTCTACATCGCCTATGTGATCCCGATCTTCCTGCGCTGGCGCAAAGGGGACGACTTCGAGCCCGGCCCCTGGAACAACGGCCGCAAGTACAGGTGGATGAACGCGTTCGCCACCTTCTGGGTCGGCCTGATCACGATCATCTTCTGCCTCCCGTTCACCCCGCTGGCGGTTCCCTGGAACGACGAATTCAGCTGGGAGGCGTTCAACTACGCGCCGCTGACGGTGGGTGTGGTGATCCTGCTGGCCTGGATCGGCTGGATGACGACCGCCCGCAAGCATTTCACCGGGCAGGTGCGGGAGATCGAAATCGAGGAAGCACTCGGGCCCGAACCCGAGGTCGGCCCGGCCCGGCCATGAGCGGTCCGCTCATTACGACCGCGGCGTAACGTTCCCGGCATGACCGTCGAGGAGCTGAAGCAGGCCGTCGCGGACGGCACGGTCGACACCGTGCTGCTCGCGATCGCCGACATGGAGGGGCGGCTACAGGGCAAGCGGCTGACCGCCTCGCACTTCTTGGGTGACGTGCTCGAGCACGGGGCCGAGGGCTGCAACTACCTGCTCGCCGTCGACGTCGAGATGGAAACGGTCGGCGGCTACGCGATGTCGTCCTGGGACACCGGCTATGGCGACTTCGAGATGGTCCCGGATCTGGAGACGCTACGGCTGGTCCCGTGGCTGCCGGCGACGGCGATGGTGATGGCCGACCTGCAGTGGCACGACGGCCGCGAAGTCGTCGCCTCGCCGCGGCAGATCCTGCGCCGCCAGCTGGCGCGGTTGGAAGAGCGGGGGATGAGCGCCAACGCCGCCACCGAGCTCGAGTTCATCGTCTTCCGCGACACCTACGAGGAGGCCTGGAAGAAGGGGTTCCATGACCTCGAGCCGGCCAATCTCTACAACATCGACTACTCGCTGCTGGGGACGGCGCGGGTCGAGCCGCTGATCCGGCGCATCCGCAACGAGATGGCTGGGGCGGGGATGGAGGTGGAGAACTCGAAGGGCGAGTGCAACCTCGGCCAGCACGAGATCAACTTCCGCTACCGCGACGCGCTCGGCTGCGCCGACGACCATGCCATCTACAAGAACGGCGCCAAGGAGATCGCCTCGCAGGAGGAGCACTCGATCACCTTCATGGCCAAGTTCAACGAGCGCGAGGGCAACTCGTGCCACATCCACTGCTCGCTGGCGGGCGGGGATGGCGCCAACGCCTTTGCCGCCGACAAGTCGCTGTTCGAGCGCTTCGTCGCCGGCCAGCTCGCCTGCATGGAAGAGCTGACCCTGCTCTACGCGCCGCACGTCAACTCCTACAAGCGCTTCGCCAAGGGGTCGTTTGCGCCGACGGCGATCGCCTGGGGTCGCGACAACCGCACCTGCTCGCTGCGGGTGGTCGGGGAGGGTGAGGGGCTGCGGGTGGAGAACCGGCTGCCGGGCGCCGACGTCAACCCCTACCTGGCGCTGAGCGCGGTGATCGCCGCCGGCCTGCACGGAATCGACGAGGAGCTGCCGCTGGAGCCGGTGTTCGAGGGCAATGCGTACGAGTCCGACAAGCCGCGGGTGCCTTCGAACATCTACGCCGCCCGCGACGCCTTCGCCGCGAGCGAGGTGGCGGCCGAGGCTTTCGGGGCCGACGTCGTCGAGCACTACCTGAACCGGGCCGGCGTCGAGATCGAGGCGTTCGAGGCGGCCGTCACCGACTGGGAGCGCTACCGGGGCTTCGAGCGGCTCTGATGAACGGCGGCGGGGGCAGCGAGGCGCCGACGATCGGCATCTGCGCCGCCGTCGAGCGGGTGTCCTGGGGGGTGTGGGACAGCTACGAGGTGACGCTGGTGCCGCGCACCTACGTCCGCTGCGTGCAGAAGGCGGGCGGGATCGCGATCGTGCTGCCGCCCGACGAGGCCGTGGCGGCGGATCCCGACGTCCTGCTCGACCGGGTCGACGCGCTGATGCTGGCCGGTGGCGCCGACATCGACCCCGCGAGCTACGGCGCCGAGCCGCACCCGGAGACCCGGGGGACCTGGCCCGACCGCGACCGCTTCGAGCTGGCTCTGGCGCGGCGGGCGCTGCAGCGCGAAATGCCGCTGCTGGGGATCTGCCGCGGCATGCAGCTGCTGAACGTGGCGCTCGGCGGGTCTCTCGTCCAACACCTGCCGGAGGCGACCGGGAGCGAGACGCACCGGACCGTCGCCGGAACCTTCAGCAAGCACCACATCCGTCTCGACCCCGACTCCCTCGCCTGCACCGCGGCCGGCGTCGAGAACTTCGTCGTCTGGTCCCATCATCACCAGGGAGTCGAGCGGCTCGGCGAGGGCCTGAAGGTGACGGGATGGTCGGCCGAGGACGATCTGCCGGAGGCGATCGAGCTTCCCGGCAACCGCTTCGCCCTCGGCGTCATCTGGCACCCCGAGGAGGACGAGAGCAGCAAGGTGATCGCCGCGCTGGTCGAGGCGGCACTTGTCGCAAAGCCCTCGCATAGCGAGGAGAAAGCGCCACAGGGGGAGCCCGCATGAGCGCGATCGAGGTGATCGAGCCGGCTACGGAGCAGGTGATGGCCGAGGTGCCGCGGGCCGGGGTGGAGGAGGTCGACGCGGCGGTGGCGCGGGCGAAGGCTGCCTTCCCAGCCTGGCGGGCGGTGGCGCCGGCCGACCGGGCGAAGCTGCTGCGTGATCTCGCCGATGGGCTGGAGGCGCGGCACGAGGATCTGGCGCGGCTGGAGGCCCGCAACGCCGGCAAGCCGATCGGCGACGCCCGCGGCGAGATCGGGATGGTCATCGAGACCTTCCGCTTCTACGCCGGGGCGCCGGAGCGGCTGCTCGGCCAGACGATCCCGGTCGCGGGTGGGGTGGACATGACCTTCCGCGAGCCGCTCGGCGTCGTCGGCCTGATCGTCCCCTGGAACTTCCCGCTGACGATCGCCTCCTGGAAGGTGGCCCCGGCGCTCGCCGCCGGCAACTGCATCGTCTTGAAGCCGGCCGAGCTGACGCCGCTGACCGCGCTCGAGCTGGAGAAGATCGCCTTGGAGGCGGGGATCCCGGAGGGGGTGCTGAACGTGGTGGCGGGACCGGGCAGCGTCTGCGGCCGCCGGCTGGTCGAGCACCCCGACGTCGCCAAGATCGCCTTCACCGGCTCGACCGAGGTCGGCCGCGGGATCGCCGCCGGCGCCGCGCAGACGATCAAGCGGGTGACGCTCGAGCTCGGCGGCAAGTCGGCCAACGTCGTCTTCGCCGACGCGGACCTCGAGGCGGCCGCGGCCGCCGCGCCGATGGCGGTCTTCGGCAACGCCGGCCAGGACTGCTGCGCCCGTTCGCGGATCCTGGTCGAGGGCTCGGTGCTCGACGACTTCCTCGCGGCGATGGCACCGCACATCGAATCGCTGCGGGTCGGCGACCCGCTCTCAGAGGAGACCCAGATGGGTCCGCTGATCTCCGCCGGGCAGCGCGAAGCTGTCGCCTCCTACGTTCCCGACGACGCCCGGCTCGCGATCCGCGGCAGTGCTCCGATGGGCCCCGGCTACTGGTTCCCGCCCACCGTCCTCGCGCCGGTCGCCAACGACGACCGCGCCGCCGCGGAGGAGATCTTCGGCCCGGTCGCCTGCGTCATCCCCTTCGCCGACGAGGAGGAGGCGGTGCGGCTTGCGAACGACACCATCTACGGCCTCTCCGGCTCGGTCTGGACGGGAGACGGCGCCAAGGCGCTGCGAGTTGCGCGGGCGATCGAGACCGGGGTGATCTCGATTAACTCCAACACTTCGGTGCGGGTGTCGACTCCGTTCGGAGGGTTCAAGCAGTCTGGGGTCGGGAGGGAGCTCGGCCCGGACGCGCTTGACCACTACACCGAGGTGAAGAACGTCTACTACGCGACCGAGGAGAGCTGAGCCATGGCAGGAAGGCTGGAGGGGAAGGTCTGCGTCATCACCGGGACCGCGAGCGGGATCGGCGCCGAGTCGGCGCGGCTGTTCGCGGCGGAGGGGGCGAAGGTGGTCGGGGTCGACCTCGACGCCCAACAGGCGGTGGGCGCGTTGACGATCGCCGCCGACGTCTCCGACGAGGAGCAGGTGCGCGCGGCGTTGGCCGAGGCGCGCGAGCAGTTCGGCCGCATCGACGTGCTGATGAACAACGCCGGCATCAACCCGACCGACGACGGCTCGGTCCTGGAGACGAGCCTCGAGTCCTGGCAGCGTGTCCAGGACGTCAACCTGCGCAGCGTCTTCCTCTGCTGCAAGCACGGCATCCCGCACCTGCTGGAGGCGGGCGGCGGCTCGGTGGTCAACGTCGCCTCCTTCGTCGCCGTGATGGGCGCCGCCGTCTCGCAGGGCTCCTACACCGCCTCCAAGGGCGCCGTCCTCTCGCTCTCCCGCGAGCTCGGCGTCGAGTTCGCCGACCGCGGCGTCCGCGTCAACGCCCTCTGCCCCGGCCCGGTCAACACCCCCCTCCTCAAGGAGCTCTTTGCCAAGGACCCCGACCGCGCCGCCAAGCGCCTCGTTCACATCCCGATGGGCCGCTTCGGCGAGCCCGAGGAGATCGCCAAAGCCGCCCTCTTCCTCGCCAGCGACGACTCCACCTTCGTTACTGCCAGCAGCTTTTTGGTCGACGGCGGGCTCTCCGCCGCCTACCTGACGCCGATCCAGGCGAGCTGACGTCAATGATCACAAGCCCTTGACTAAAGAGCCGGGAGAGGCCAAACTCCTCCCGTACCGAAACTAACGAGCCTTGTGCTCGGAACTGGGGAGGAGAAATCATGAGCCGGATAGTTTTCGGCCTCACCGTCCTATCAGCGATGGCCTTGGCCTTCGCCACCACCGCCTCGGCGACCACACTAGAGGTCGGCGGGACTGCGAAAAACTCGGAAGTTACTGTCGAAGCAACGCTCGCATCAGGAAGTTCAGGGCTGCTGACTGACACATTCGGAGTCGCCGCCATCACATGCACGAGCTCGACCGTGAAAGGGCACACTTCAAGCCCCTTTACCGGCACCACCGTCGGTGGGCCGCTCACCGCCCTATCGGTGGGCGCGTGCAGCGAAGGGCTTACCACCGTCGACACGGCCGGCAGCTTCACCATCGAAAGAATCGGCACCACCACAAATGGAACAGTGCGCTCGACCGGCGCCAAAATAACAGCGCCTTCGTTCTTCGGCGTCCTCACCTGCACGACCAGCAATACCGACATCGGCACGCTCACAGGGGTTGCCTCGGGCAAAGGGAAACTTGACATCAACGCGGTGATCAGCTGCACCGTCATCGGAACCACGAAATTGTCCGCGACCTACACCGTCACAAGTCCGGAAGGACTCGGCGTGACGGGTTGATCCAACGCTGAAGCCGGCTAAATCCGAGCAGAAAAGGCGCCCCCTCGGCGGGGTGCCTTTCTGTCTCCGCGCGACATCCGGGACCTATGCACAGGACGACTTGACTAAACGATAGCCAGCCGCCAAGCTATTCGGACGGAAACTTACGAGCAACGTGCTCGGACCGGAAGAGGAGAAATTCATGAAACCGAAGGTTCTCGGCCTTGTCGCCCTATCGGCGATGGCCCTGATGGCCCTTACCGCCAGCTCAGCAACGGCGACCACAATTGCCACAGGGGGCGCTGCAAAACTCGCATCCGAGACGATAGAAGCGACGATTGCCAGCGGCGGCTCATCGCTTCTGACCGACACAGCTGGCTTTACCGCCAATACATGCACCTCGTCGACCATAAAAGGCTCGACGGTGAGCCCCTTCACCGGCACCACCGTCGGCGCTCCGATCAGCACCCTGTCGTTTAGCAGCTGTAGTAATGGCAACCCGACCGTCGACGCAGCCGGCACCCTCAGCTTCGAACATGTCACCGGTACCGCTTGGAAAGGAACAGTGCGATGGACCGGCGCCAAACTCACAGTGCCTTCGCCTTTCGGCACCCTCACCTGCACGACCAGCAACACCGACATCGGCATGCTTACAGGAGTGACCTCAGGGACTGGAGTTCTAGACATCAATGCTGTGCTCTCATGTACGGTCATTGCGACCGCCAAATGGAGCGGGACGTACGTCATCACAACGCCAGGGATCGCAGTGGTGCCATAGCTATGTATTTAAAGGTCGTCCTGACCTGAGCCCGATGAAGACCGCCTCCAGTCAATGGGGGCGGTTCCTTAAGCGCTGGCCTGCAGCCAGCGTGTGCACAGCTTGCGCCCGAGCTCGTTGAAGGCGCGAATCTTGTTCGCGGTCTCCGGCCCCAGCGCTGCCGGGTCGACACCGATCCGCACCGCGTCGGGGTCGGCTTCGTAGTCGTCCACCCAATGGACGGCGTCAGTGCGGCTTACCTCGGGGTGGAACTGGATCGCCCAGGCTCGCTCGCCTAGTTGGCAGGCTTGGAGGCATCCACGAGGAAGCTGCTGGCCGTTACAAAGCTGGAGTCGTCGCTGGCGAGGAAGAGGGCGATTTTGGCGATCTCCTCGGGCTCGCCGAGCGGCCCATCGGGATGTGAACGAGGCGCTTGGCGGCGCGGGTCGCGACGTTCTGCGGCCTCTCGGCGGCCTATCTGACGCCGATTCAGGCTCCCTGAGTGCTATTCCTCAAAGCTTCTTGACTTATGGCCTGGCAGGCGCAACACTCTCCACACCAACTCAAGGAGCACGCCCGCTCGGAAAAGTAGAGGAGAGATCATGAACCCGAAGGCTCTGGGGGCGACCGTCCTGTGTGGGCTGGCCCTGATGGCGATCACCGCAAGCTCTGCAAATGCAACCACACTTGAGGTCGGCGGGGTAGCGAAAAACGCGAGCGTCAGTCTCGAATGGAGTCTCCGGGCGCCGGTAACTTTCGAAGATACATTCGGCACCGCCGCAAACACGTGCACCGTGTCCCTTGTGAGAGCCTCTACGTCAAGCCCTTTCACTGGCACCACGGTCAGCGCCGTGGTCAATGCCATGAGTTTTGGCAACTGCGCCGAAGGTAACCCGACTCCCGATGCTTTAGGCACTATAACGATTGAACGTATTGGCACTACCACAAATGGGACAGTGCGCCTAAGCGGCACCAAACTTACAGTTCCATCCTTCTTTGGCACCTTGACCTGCACTGCCAGCAACACCGACATCGGCATACTTACAGGCGTCGCTTCCGGCAATTCACAACTCGACGGCTCCGGCGTGCTCTCTTGCACTGTTATCGGCACTATGAAGTTTCAGTGGCCCATGGTTGCGACAAGTCCGGCCGGACTGGGGGTCACGAGTTGATCCGACGCTGAAGCCGTCAAACCCGAGCCGATAAAGGCGCCCGCCCTTCCATGAACATTGCACAAGCCACCTTGACTAATTGACAGGAGACCGCCAAGCTTTTCGGACGGAAACTTACGAGCAACGTGCTCGGACCGGAAGAGGAGAAATTCATGAAACCGAAGGTTCTCGGCCTTGTCGTCCTATCGGCGATGGCCTTGATGGCTCTCACCGCCAGCTCAGCAACGGCGACCACAATTGCGGTCAACGGGGTTACGAAAAACTCGGAAGTCACGCTCGAAGCGATCATCGCCTCGGGCGGCTCGGCGCTCCTGACCGACACATTCGGCGCTACCGCCAATACATGCACCAGCTCAAGCGTGAAAGCGCACACCGTCAGCCCCTTCACCGGCACCACCGTCGGTGGCCCGATCACCACCTTGTCGTTCAGCAGCTGCAGCGAAGGAAATCCCACCGTTGACGCTACGGGCAGCCTTACTGTCGAACGGATCGGCACCACCATAAACGGCACAGTCCGCTCGTCCGGCGCCAAAGTCACAGTGCCCTCGTTCTTCGGCACCCTGACCTGCACGACCAGCAACACCGACATCGGCACGGTCACAGGGGCAATGTCAGGCAGCGCGCACCTCGACCTCAATGCGGTGCTCTCATGCACGGTCATCGGAACCGCGAAATGGAGCGGGACTTACACTTTTACTGGCGACACGCAGGAGTGGTATCTCGTCTCGTAGGCGACCTCGAGGTCATCTAGGCCCAGGTGCGAGGATCCAACGGGGTCCCGTTGCCGGTCAGCACCCAATCCCGGCAGAGATCCCGGCCGAGCTGGTTGAAGGCGCCGATCTTCTCCCTGGTCTCCAGTCCGAGCGCCGCCGGGTCGACACCGAGGCGGACTGCGTCGGGATCGGTCTCGTAGTCGTCGACCCAGTGCAGCGCGTCCTTGCGGCTTACCTCGGGGTGGAACTGCATCGCCCAGGCGCGCTCGCCGAGGCGGCATGCCTGGAGGCAGACTTCGCTGCGGGCAAGGGGGACGGCGCTAGGCGGGAGCGGGAACTCGTAGCTGTGCCACTGGAAGGCCTCGAATTGAGGGGCGAGCGGCCCGAGGAGCGGGTCGTCTTCACCCTCGGGAGTGACCTCGACCTGATGCCAGCCGATCTCCGGCCGGGAAGCGCGGCGTGGCTGGGCTTTCGCAGCGGCCGCGAGCAGCTGACCCCCGAGGCAGAGACCAAGCAGCGGCATCTCGCGCTGCAGCAGCTCTCGAAGCAGCGCCTTCTCCTCGGCGATCCAGCCGTGTCGCTCGCCTTCGTCGACGTTCATCGCTCCGCCGAGGACGAGGACCGCGTCGTAGCCGAATGGGTCGGCCGGTGGCTGCGGCCGCTCCGCCAGCGTCCACTCGTCTAGCTCGCCGCCGGTATCGCGGATCGCGTCGGCGAAGACGCCGGGGCCGGCGTCGCGCTGGTGGACGATCGCAAGAACACGCACCCGGGTCGAGCGTACAGCGGCCGGTCGTCGCAGGAATGACTCGCCGAACTTTGCTGCTCTACCTCCTGCGGATACGGTGGGTTCGGGAGCAGCTGATGCGCCGAGGGCTGACATCGATCTTGTTGCTGACCGCGGTCTCCGCGGTGCTACCCGGGAGCGCTTTCGCGGCGACTTCGAACTCGATCCTGCTGCCGGGCTTCGTGGAAGCTGTCCTCAACGGCGGCTTTGCCCCAGCCGAGTTGCCGGCGCATGAACGCGCGCCGGTCTCCCTGGCCCTCACGGAGAGGATCAGGAGCCAGGACGGAAGTCGCCCGTCGGCGCTGCAGGAACTGGAGGTCGAACTGGACAGGCATCTGGCATTCTCGGTCAAAGGGCTGCCACGCTGTCCTGCCCCTCTCCGCAGTCGACAGTCGCGGACGGAAACGCTTCCGCAGTGCGAAAAAGCGAAGGTCGGAAGCGGAGCTGTCCTGGTCGACGTCGCCTTTCTCGAAGAGCCGCCCGTGCAGGTCAGGGGGACGCTCAGCATCTACAACGGCGGCGTCCGGGACCGGCGCACCACGTTCTGGCTCTACACCTACCTTCCCGCCCCCGTAGCCGGGACCATCCTCGCGCCGCTGAGATTTCGGCGCGAAACTCGCGGGCCTTTTGGATCGAGTGGCGCGCTGACGATGCCGAAGATCGCCGGCGGCTACGCTTCGGTCACCTACCTCGGCCTCAGGTTCCGCAAGGGCATCTTCGCGGCCAGCTGTCCAACCGGAAAGTCGCCAGGGCGGGCGACCGCCCATCTCGTCGACGGCACCGTTTTGATCTGCACCTATACCCAAACCTGCCGCGCGTCCGTCGCCGCTACCTCTGGCGGGCTAGGTCCGTGGCCGCCTGCTGGATCTCCGTGAGGTCACGTGCCTCGACGATCGATCCGGCGGCCGTAGGCAGATCGGAGGCCAGCGCGTTTTGGCCGACGATCAGGTGAAGCGGCTTGCCCGCACTGTCGCAACGGGTGGCGATCGCGCCGACGATCTTGCCTTCGAGGCTCTGGGAGTCGAAGCGGCCCTCGCCGGAGACGACGGCGTCGGCATGGGCGAGGCGGCCGTCGAAGCCAAGGGCGTCGAGGACGAACTCGGCGCCGGGGCGCAGCTCGGCACCGTGGGCCCAAAGGCCGCCGGAGAGTCCGCCGGCGCAGCCGGTCATCGGAATCCCGCGTGGGTCGCGGGGAAGTTCGGTGGCAAGGGCGTTCAACCTCGCGCTCAGCCGCTCGACCGCCGCCGCATCGGCTCCCTTCTGCGGCGCGAAGACACGCGCTGCGTCCTCGAACGGCGTCTGCACGTCGCAGAGGACCTCGACCCGAACCTCGTCGGCGTTGGTCTTTTGTACCCCGTGGGAGGGATGAAGGACGAACGTCACCTCGCCTTGGCGCAGCGCTTCGAGAGCACCGCGGCCGCCGTCCGTCGTGGCGCTGCCGCCTGCCGCCACTAGGACCTGCCTCGCGCCGGCGGCGACCGCGGCGGCGATCAGCTCGCCGGTGCCGTAGGTGTCGGCCCGCTCGGGGTCGCGCTCCGCCGGTGCCAGCAGCGGCAGGCCCGACGCCTGCGCCGTCTCGACGATCGCGGTCGCGCCGCCGGCCAGCAGGCCGAAGCTCGCCTCGATCGGTCGCCGCAGCGGGTCATGGACCTCCGCACTCCGCAGCTCACCACCGAGCGCGGCCAGCAGCACCGCCATCGTCCCCTCGCCTCCGTCGGCGACCGGACAGCGGTCGGCCACGCCGCCCGCGGCCTCGACCCCCGCCGCGATCGCCTCCGCCACTTCGCTCGCCGCAAAAGTCCCCTTGTACGAATCAGGCGCCACCAGAAATCGCTCCATCCCCGAACTGCATCAACTTTTCTATCTACTGGGTGGAAAAGTTGATGCAGTTCGAGGTCGCGGGCGGATCCACATAATGGGGCGCCATGGGCGAGATCCAGATCTTCATCGCCGCGCTGCTGGTCTCGGTGGCGCTGCTGAATGCGCTCGCCAACTGGTGGCAGATTCCCTACCCGATCGTGCTTGTGGTCGGTGGGCTGGCGCTGGGGTTGGTGCCGGGCATCCCGGAGATCGAACTCGACCCGGACCTGGTGCTGCTGATCTTCCTGCCGCCGCTGCTCTACTCGGGCGCCTTCTTCGCCGACTTGAACGCCCTGCGCCACGACACCCGGGTGATCTCGTTGCTCTCGATCGGGCTGGTGCTGGCGACCGCGATCGTGGTTGGCACCGTCGCCCACTTCGCCTTCGACCTCCCCTGGGCCGTCTCGATCGCCCTCGGCGCGATCGTCGGCCCGACCGATCCGGTGGCCGCGACGACGATCCTCCGCCGCCTCGGCATCCCGCGCCGAATCGTCAACGTGCTCGAGGGCGAGAGCCTGGTCAACGACGCCAGCGCCCTGGTCATCTACAAGGTCGCGGTCGCGGCGGCGATCGGCGGCGGCTTCTCCGCCGCCGAGGCCGGCGGGCGCTTCCTCCTCGCCGCCGGCGGCGGGCTCGCGATCGGCCTCCTCGCCGGCTACCTGATCGCGGCGATCCGGCGCCGCACCGAGGACCCGACGACCGAGATCACGATCTCGCTCTTCAGCGGCTACGTCGCCTTCCTGCCCGCCGACCAGATCGGTGCCTCCGGCGTCCTCGCCGCCGTCACTTGCGGCGTCTACCTAGGCTGGCGCGCGCCGGAACTGATCACCCCGACGGTCCGCCTGCAGTCCTTCTCGGTTTGGGAAATCCTCGTCTTCCTCCTCAACGCGACGCTCTTCATCCTCATCGGCCTGCAGCTGCCGGTCATCGTCGACGGGCTGAAGGCATCCGGGATCAGCGCCGGCGAGGCGATCGCCGACGGGGCTCTGGTGACGGCGCTGGTGATCGTCACCCGCCTCGTCTGGAGCTTCGGCGTCACCGCGCTGATCCGCGCCGTCGACCGCCGCCCCCAGCAGCGCGAGCGCCGGGCCAGCTGGAAACTTCGGGTCGTCGCCGCCTGGTCGGGGATGCGCGGCGCCGTCTCCCTCGCCGCCGCCCTGGCGCTGCCGCTGACCACCGACGCCGGCGAACCCCTGCCCGGCCGCGACCTGATCCTCTTCGTCACCTTCGCGGTGATCCTCTTCACCGTCGTCGGCCAGGGCCTGACCCTGCCCCTGCTGATCCGCCGCTTCGACGTCGCTGAGGACGGCAGCGAGGAGGAGCACGAGGAGGTGCGGGCGCGCCTCACCGCCGCCGGCGCGGCACTCGAGCGGCTCGACGAGCTCTCGATCGAGGAATGGACGCAGGAGGACACGGTGAAAAGGGTGCGGGCGATGTACGAGTTCCGCCGCCGCCGCTTCAAGGTCCGCGCCGGCAAGATCGACGACGAGGACGGGATCGAGGACCGCTCGATCGCCTACCAGCGGCTGATGCACGAGCTCTACGCCGCCCAGCGCGGCGCCCTGGTCAGCCTCCGCGACAGCGGCAAAATCTCAGCCGAGGTGATGCGCCGCGTCGAGCGCGAGCTCGACCTGGAGGAGGAGCGGCTCGAGGTCTAGGTCAGGGCTTGCCGCGCCGGTAGAGCCAGCGCTGGAAGAACGGGTCGAGGTTGCGCCCGGAGACGTTCTCCGCCAGGGCGGTGAGATCCTCGATCGTGCCGCTGCCGTAGCGATGCGCCTGCGCCCATTCGTGCAGCACCCGCAGCATCGGCTTGGTGCCGATCTTCAGGCGGAGCGCCTCCAGCGCCATCGCGCCGCGGATGTAGACGGAGGGGCCGAAGAGGTGCTGCGGCGTGCCGGGGTGAGCGGTGGGCGGGTTCCAAAACGCCTCGTCGTCGGCGGGCACCTTGTAGAGCCGATTGAAGATCGCGTGGGCGCTGCGACGGCCGTGCCGCTCGGCGTAGTACCACTCGGTCCAGGTCGCGAAGCCCTCATTGAGCCAGATTTCCGGCCACCGCTTCAGGCCGACCGAGTCGCCGAACCATTGATGCGCGGTCTCGTGGACGAGCGTGGTCAGGTCCGGGACGTAGGGGTAGATCGGCCGGCTCTGGGTCTCCAGCGCGTAGCCGAGTTTCGGCGCGTAGTCGACGATCGAGCCGGCCGAGGAGAAGGGGTAGGGACCGTAAAGCCCGCTCTCGAAGCGGACGACCTCGGGCAGGCTCGCCAGCACCGGCCGCGAGGCCTGCTCGAGCCGGGGGTCGACCAGCGTGTAGGCGGGGCCGCCCGCGACGGTGCTGCCGGCGATCTTGCCGCGGCCGACGTCGAGCACTGCCAGGTAGGGGCTCATCGGCCGCCCTTCGCGCCAGTCGTAGGTGGTGAGGTCGCCGCGGCGGAGGACGCGGTGCCGCCGCCCGTTGGCGACCGCCTTCAGCCGCTTCGGCACGGTGACGACGACGTCGAACTTCGCCTTGTCGCTGGGGACGTTGTCGCAGGGAATCCAGGCGGCGGTGCCCTGCGGCTCGCCGACGGCAAGGACGCCGTCGTCGGTGCGGTACCACCCCTCGGCGCTACCGTCGGGATCGACGATCTTC
The DNA here is from genome assembly GCA_963702075.1 of uncultured Actinomycetes bacterium. GTDB lineage: Bacteria > Actinomycetota > Thermoleophilia > Solirubrobacterales > 70-9 > VAYN01. The sequence goes on from OY969703.1 coordinate 424,027, forward strand.
GGCGGCACGCCGCTGTAGCTGACGGCGACGGTGAAGTATTCGCCCTCCGGCACAGCCTGCTTCGGGACCACGGTCAGCTTGCCGCCCTTGCGGCTGAACCCCGCCGCCTTGCCGTTGACCCGCACCTCCGTCACCCGCGGGCCGAAGAAGTCGAGGGAGAGCCGCCTCAGCCGCCCAGCCGGGAAGGCGTACATGGTGGTCTCGGCATCGACGCCGCGGGTCGCGGCGTCGTACTTCAGGTCGACTTCGTAGTAGCTGGCGTCGTAGCCACGGTTGCCGGCATGGGGGAAGAAGGGTTCGTTCGCCGGCTTGATCGCCGCGGCCGGCGCGGCGAGGCAGCCGATGCCGATCAGGCCGAGGAGGAGAAGGCTGAGCCGGACGGAGCGCAAGCAGGCATCCTACGATGCTGCTGTGTCTTCGGATCGGGATCGGTCCTACGGACTGCACAGAGACGAGGAGCTGGGGGCGGGCCTGACCCGCGTCGCTGCCGGCCGCGCCGAGAAGGCGCTCGAGCGCCTGCGAGAGAGTCAGGGTGGCGAAGCCGACGCGGCCGAGGCCGTCCACGGCGTCCGCAAGGACATGAAGAAGCTGCGCACGGTGCTGCGGCTGCTGCGCAGCGAGCTCGGCAAGAAGGCCTATCGACGGCAGAACGCAACCTTCCGGGAAGCCGCCCGCACCCTCTCGGAGGCCCGCGACGCCGAGGCGAAGCTGGAGACCCTGGAAGCGCTCGCCGAGTACGACGCGGATCTGCCCGCCGAAGCGCTCGAGGGCTGGCGGAAGATCCTCGACCGCGATCGCGAAGCCGCGGTCAACACCGCCGGCGACGAGGCGGCCGTCGCCGCCGCGAGCTCGCTGATCGGGGACGGCCTGGACGGCATCCGTAGCTGGGGCCTCGACGGCGACTCCTGGAAGATGGTCGCCCCCGCCGTCACCCGCACCTACCGACGCGGCCGCCGGGCGATGAAGGAGGCCGAAGCACACCGCGGCGAGGACGGCTTCCACGAGTGGCGCAAACGGGCCAAGGACCTCTGGTACGAGCTACGGCTGCTGAGCTGCGCCTGGCCCGGGCCATTGGAAGCCACTGCTGAGGAGGCCCACAAGCTGACCGACCTGCTCGGCGACCACCACGACCTCACCGTCCTGCGCGAAGACCTGCGCGAACGGAACCTCGGCGAGGCGACGATGGCGCTGGAAGCGGCGATCGGTCGCCGCCAGGACGAGCTCGCAGCCGATGCCCTCTCCCTCGGTCATCGCCTCTACGCCGAGCCTCCGAAGCAGTTCACCCGCCGTTTGCAGAGGTACTGGGAAGCGCGGCGGGAGTAGGAGCCCGCAGGCCGAGAATACGTACGTTCAGGCTCGAGCCTGTTCCCAGAGGACGTCGTAGAGTTGGGTCAGGAAAGAATCGACGAGTGTCAGGTCGCCTCGGACCTGAATCCGCCCTCGGTTGCCGTCTAGAAGAGCAGAGAACCAGGTGTTGATAGTTGCTACCGCCGAGCCGTCAGCAGAAGCGGGCTGTCCGTCGGTGCAATGAAGGGCGCCGTCGCTGTCGACCGTCGCGCGGACTGTTCGCATGCTCCGATACCCGTTTTCATCCACCTCTCCGGTGACGCCGAGACTCAGCGTCATGCCCGCGTAGTGTGGAAGGGCAGCCAAGGGAAGCACCGTGCGAAGCACCGTTGCCATCTCGACGGGAGACAGGCCCGATATTCCGTCCGCGATCACATGGCGTCTCCACCGGCCGATCCCGGCGACCAGCGCCATGCAGGAACGGCCGTAGTCAGTCAACAGGTACCGCTTGCCTGCTCCCTTCGCCGGGGAGGCGAACAAGAGACCGCCCGAGAGAAATTGGCCAGCACGCCGGTTGACCTGATGGTACGTAAGGTCTCGCGTGACCCGTGAAAGTTCCGTCAGCGACCGCGATTCCTGGCTCAGTTCATGGACGAAGCCGAGCTGCCAGAGCTCGCTCATCAGGTTCAGTGACGACCAAGATCCCGACCAGCGGCCGTTGCTGAAGGCCCGCGACGAAGCCGTTGCTGTGAAGGTCTGCAGCAGCCGGAAGAGCTCCCGCCCTGTCGGCTCGGTCAAGCTGAGCACCACCTTGGAAGGCACCCCAGGCTCCCGGCGGCGATCGATCAGGTCATGGACCTGCATCTTGCTCACGTACCGGTAGACGCTGCGGGAGGAGAACCCCCTGATCCGTTCCGCCAGTTGCTCGGTTCGCAAGGACCTCGATCCGAGCGACATGATGATCTGCGGACCAGGCCCCGAACCTAGTAAATGCAGGATGCCGCCGACCGAGAACTCGGCTGTCGCAGCCGCCGGACGAATCTCCCTTGCGGCGCCTTCCGGTACCTGTCTATAGAGCGTATCTCTCACGGTACGCGAGGTTACCTCGACAAAATCCCTGCATGCAAGGGGTCTTGAGCATTGCCAAAAACTGCCAAGTACGCCCTGTCACTCCCGACCTTGACAGAAATCCGTGTCTATCCAGGGAAAAGCAGCCCTCAGCAAGCGCCGCTCGAAATCGGCTTCGATCGGCCCTGGAAAGCAAAGCCAAGAGACTCTTGACCACGGCGCTGGACCCGTTTTTGAAGCGTGTCCATTCGAGTGCTTGGGGACCTCGGACGGGTAGCTTCCAAGGGTGACGACAAAGTCGGGTGAGGATCTCAGCGAGTACGGGCGCAAGCGCGACTTCGGGAAGACCTCTGAGCCGGTGCCGAGGAAACGCCGTCAGCAGAAGGGGGCGCCGCGCTTCGTCGTACAGGAACACAGCGCTCGGCGGCTGCACTGGGACCTGCGGTTGGAGCATGAAGGGGTCGCTGCTTCGTGGGCGATTCCGAATGGGATTCCCGAGAGTCCCGATGAGAATCGCAAGGCAGTGCATACGGAGGACCATCCGCTCGAGTATCTGAGTTGGGAGGGGGAGATCCCGGAGGGGGAGTACGGCGCTGGGACGATGAGGGTCTGGGACAGCGGCACCTACGAGCTGGAGAAGTGGGAGCCGGGGAAAGTGATGGTCGAGTTCCACGGCGAGCGGGTGCAGGGGCGGTATGCGCTTTTCCGAGCCGGCAAAGCCGAGAGGGACTGGATGATCCACCGGATCGACCCGCCGGCGCGTGAGCGCGATCCGTTTCCGGAGAACTTGGTGCCGATGTTGGCGCGGCTCTCGACGCTGCCGCGGGACGACGGGAAGTGGGCCGTGGAGGTGAAGTGGGACGGGATCCGGGCGATCGCCTATTGCCGGCCGGGGCGGGTGCGGCTGCAGACGCGCAACCTCAACGACGTCAGCGTCCAGTACCCCGAGGTGCGGCGGATCTCGCGGGAGCTCGGGGCCCATGACGCGGTCCTCGACGGCGAGCTCGTCGCCTTCGATGAGAACGCCAGGCCGAGCTTCGAGCGCTTGCAGCAGCGGATTCACAACAGCGACGAGAACGTGGTCCGGCGGCGGATGAAAACTCACCCCGTCGTCTACGTCATCTTCGACCTCCTTTACTTAGACGGCGACGACCTCACTTGCGAGCCCTACACCCGTCGCCGCGAGCTGCTCGAGGGCCTGGAGCTTTCTGGTGACGCCTGGCAGACCCCGGCCTACTCCGTCGGCCACGCGAAGGAGCTACTGGCGGCGAGCAAGGAGCAGGGCCTCGAGGGAGTGGTGCTAAAGCGCGTCGACAGCACCTACTCCCCCGGCAAACGGACCGCCGCCTGGCTGAAGGTGAAAAACGTCAGCCGCCAGGAGATGGTGATCGGCGGCTGGACTGCCGGCGAAGGCCGGCGCAAGGAACACCTCGGCGCGCTCCTGGTCGGCTACTTCGAGCGCGAGGGCGGCAAACAGGTGCTGCGCTACGCCGGCAAAGTCGGCACCGGCTTCAAAGCCGCCGACCTGACCGCGATCGCCGCCCGGCTGGCGCCGCTGGAGCGCAAGACGAGCCCCTTCGCCGCCGGCCCGAAACCGCCGAAAGGCGCCCATTTCGTCGAGCCGCGCCTGGTCGCCGAGGTCGAGTTCCGCGAGATGACCAAGGAGGGGATCCTGCGCCACTCCGCGTACAAAGGCATGCGCGAGGACAAGCCCGCGGACGAGGTGGTGCTGGAGCGACCGACCGATCCGCAGGGCGAGTCGCTGACCTCGCGGGCCGTCAAAAGGCCGCGCAAGAAAGCCGCGGTCACGGTGGAGGGGCGCGAGCTCGAGCTCTCGAATCTCGACAAGGTCCTCTACCCGCAGGCCGGCTTCACCAAGGGCGAGCTGATCGACTGGTACGCCAGCATCGGCGAGGCCCTGCTGCCGCACTTACGCGGCCGGCCGCTGACCCTGAAGCGCTATCCCAACGGGGTCGAGGGCAAGCACTTCTACGAGAAGCGCTGCCCCAGCCACCGGCCCGACTGGGTGACGACGGCCAGCGTCTGGAGCGACAGCCGCGAGGGCGAGATCGACTACTGCGTGGTCGAAGACCTGCCGACCCTGGTCTGGCTGGCGAACCTGGCCGACATCGAGCTCCACACCTCGCTCGCCAAAGCCGCGGCGATCGAGCAACCGACGGCGATGGTCTTCGACCTCGACCCCGGCGCGCCCGCGGACATCGTCGATTGCTGCCAGGTCGCGATCTGGCTGCGCGGTCTCTTCGAGCAGCTCGGCCTCAACTGCTACCCGAAGACCTCCGGCTCGAAGGGGATGCAGCTCTACGTGCCGCTCAACAGCGACGTCAGCTACGCCGACACGAAGCCTTTCGCCAAAGCCGTCGCCGAGGCGCTGGAGACGAAATTCCCCGACCGCGTCGTCTCGCAGATGTCGAAGGCGAAGCGGCCGGGCAAGGTGCTGATCGACTGGAGCCAGAACGACCGGCACAAGACGACCATCTGCGTCTACTCGCTGCGGGCGAAAGAACGGCCGACGGTCTCGACGCCGCTGGAGTGGGACGAGGTCGACGCGGCGCTGGAGAGCGGCGATCCGCAGGCGCTCGTCTTCGATCACGCCGCCGTGCTCGAGCGGGTCGAGGAGAAGGGCGACCTCTTCGCCCCGGTGCTGAGCGAAGGGCAGCGACTCCCCGCGATCTAGCCGGTTAGGAACGCCGCTCCAACGGGCAGGTAGGGCCCATGGAGAGCAAGACCGGCCTCGGCGCGACCCTGAAACGGACGCTGAGCGAGTTTCAGGAGGACAACCTCAGCGACTGGGCGGCGGCGCTCACCTACTACGGGCTGCTCTCGCTGTTCCCGGCGCTGATCGCGATGGTCTCGCTGATCGGCATCTTCGGCGACCCCCAGACCACGACCGCGAAGCTGACCGAAATCATCACCGAAATCGGCCCCAGCTCCGGCGCCGAAACCTTCGAAGGCCCGATCAAATCGATCGTCGAAAACCGCAGCGCCGCCGGCTTCGCCTTCGTCATCGGCCTCGCCGCCGCGCTCTGGTCGGCATCCGGCTACGTCGGCGCCTTTACCCGCGCCTCGAACATCATCTACGAGACCCCCGAGGGGCGCCCCTTCTGGAAGCTGCGGCCGCTGCAGATCGCGGTCACCCTGGCGATGATCATCCTGATGGCGCTGCTCGCCGTCGGCCTCGTCCTCACCGGCCCGGTCGTCGAAGCCGTCGCCAACCCGATCGGCCTCAGCAGCACCGCGGTCGACGTCTGGAACATCGCCAAGTGGCCGGTGATGGCGGCGATCTTCATCCTCATGGTCGACGTCCTCTACTACGTGACGCCGAACGTGAAGCTGCGCGGCTTCAAGTGGGTCACCCCCGGGGCGATCCTGGCGATCGTCGTCTGGGCGCTCGCCTCGGCCCTCTTCGCCCTCTACGTCGCCAACTTCAGCTCCTACGACAAGACCTACGGCACCCTCGCCGGGCTCGTCGTCCTGCTGCTCTGGTTCTGGATCACCAACCTTGCGATCCTCTTCGGTCACCAGATGAACGCAGAGCGCGAGCGCAGCGCCGAGATCGCCGAAGGCCAGCCGCGGGCCGAGAAGGAGATCCAGCTCGAACCCCGCGACGAGCCCACCGAACAGCAGGCCACCTAGCCAGGAGGAGCAGATATGAAGGTGATTTTCACTCCGATCAGCATCGTCCTCGGGCTGATCGCGGGCATCGCCGGCAAGAAGATCTTCGAACGGGTCTGGGGGCTGATCGACGAAGAAGAGCCGCCCAAGCCCGAGCACCGCGATTTCTCCTGGCCGAAGCTGGTCGCCGCGCTGGTCGTCGAGGGCGCGATCTTCCGCCTCGTCAAAGGCCTGGTCGACCACGGCAGCCGCACCTCGTTCGCGAAGCTCACCGGCAAATGGCCGGGCGAGGAGGCACCCGAGCCGGAGTACCTCTCCCGAGCCGGGTGACACCGCGATGCGGGTGCCAAATGGCACTTATGTAACTGGGTACTCGCCGATACTTGACTCGGTCTGACCGGAGTGGGACAAAACAGGAGCTTCATTATTTCTCCTGGCTCCCGAGGTGCCCTCACATATCAGGGCGTCTCGGGAGCTCCTTTTCTTCTTGGCGCGAGCGGCGCGGTAGCGTCGGGTCATGGCGTCCACCGAAAGGCCGACCTTCGCGGTCACCAACCGCCTGCCTGAGACGGCTCTGGAGGCACTGCGCGACGCGGGGGAGCTGCGGATCGACGAGCGCACCGCGGCGATCCCCCGGCCGGACCTATTCGCCCTCGTCGCCGGCGCCGACGCGATCCTGACCCTGCTGCACGACCGGGTCGACGAGGAGCTGCTGGAGGCGGCCGGTCCGCAGCTGCGCTGCGTCGCCAACGTCGCCGTCGGCTATGACAACGTTGACGTCGAGGCGGCGGCGCGCCGGGGGGTGGTCGTCACCAACACGCCCGGGGTGCTCGACGACGCGACCGCCGACCTGACGATGGCGCTGCTCCTGGCGGCGACGCGGCGGGTGGTCGAGGGGGACCGGCTGATCCGCGCCGGCCGGCCGTGGAACTGGGGGATGTCGTTCATGCTCGGCAGCGGCCTGAGGGGCAAGCTGCTTGGGATCGTCGGCCTCGGCGGGATCGGCCGTCGGGTGGCGCAGCGGGCGCGCGCCTTCAGGATGGAGATCGCCTACCACCAGCGGAACCCGGCGCCCGCGGAGGTCGAGGCCGAGCTGGAGGCCGAGCGGCTGTCGCTGGATGAGCTCCTGGCGCGGGCGGACGTGGTCAGCCTGCACTGCCCGCTGACGCCGCAGACCCGCCACCTCGTCGGCGCCGCCGAGCTCGCCGCGATGAAGCCGAGTGCGGTGCTGGTCAACGCCGCCCGCGGCCCGGTCGTCGACGAGCAGGCGCTGGCCGAGGCGCTGGCGGCGGGGGAGATCGCCGCCGCCGGGCTCGACGTCTACGAGCGCGAGCCGCAGGTCGAGCCGGCGCTGCTGGGACTGGAGAACGTCGTCCTCGCCCCCCATCTCGGTTCGGCGACGGTCGAGACCCGCACGGCGATGGCCGAGTTGGCGGCCCGCAACGCGATCTCTGTACTGCGCGGCGAAGAGCCGCTCACCCCGGTCGCGTCACAATGACGATGTGGTTCTCACCCCCTCCCGGCGAACTGCATCAACTTTTCTATCCAGCAGGTGGAGAAGTTGATGCAGTTCGAGAAGGTGATCGCGCACCGGATCGGCGGCGAGGAGACGAGCGGTGCTTCCTCACGGACCTCGCCCGTCTACGACCCGGCGACCGGGGAGGTCCAGGCCGAGGTCCTGCTGGCCGAGCCGGCTGACGTCGACGCCGCGGTCGCCGCCGCGCGCGAGGCGTTCGCCGAGTGGTCGCAGGCCTCGCTCAGCCGCCGCGCCAAGATCATGTTCGCCTTCCGCGAGCTGCTGAACGCGAACGTCGAGGAGCTGGCGCGGATCGTCTCCTCCGAGCACGGCAAGGTCCTCGAGGACGCCAAAGGGGAGGTCTCGCGCGGCCTCGAGGTGGTCGAGTTCGCCTGCGGGATCCCGCACCTGCTGAAGGGCGAGTACTCCGACCAGGTCTCGACCACGGTCGACGCCTACTCCTTCCGTCAGCCGCTCGGCGTCTGCGCCGGGATCACGCCGTTCAACTTCCCGGCGATGGTGCCGATGTGGATGCACCCGGTCGCGATCGCCTGCGGCAACACCTTCGTCCTCAAGCCCTCCGAGCGCGATCCCTCCGCCTCCAACCTCGTCGCCGAGCTCTACGCCGAGGCGGGGCTGCCGGCCGGCGTCTTCAACGTCGTCCACGGCGACAAGGTCGCGGTCGACGCGCTGCTCGACCACCCCGACGTCGCCGGCGTCTCCTTCGTCGGCTCGACCCCGATCGCGCGGTACGTTCACGCACGGGGGACGGAGAAGCGCAAGCGGGTGCAGGCGCTCGGCGGCGCCAAGAACCACGCGGTGGTGATGCCCGGCGCCGACCTCGGCTACGCCGCCGACCAGCTCGCGGCCGCCGGCTTCGGCTCAGCCGGGCAGCGCTGCATGGCGATCTCGGTCGCGGTCGCTGTCGGCGAGGCGGGCGACGAGCTGGTCGAGGAGGTGGCGCGGCGCGCGCGCGAGATCACCGTCGGCCCCGGCCTCGATCCAGCCTCTGAAATGGGCCCTGTGGTGACGCCGCAGGCGCGCGAGCGGATCGTCGACTACATCGGCCAGGGCGCCGAGGCCGGCGCGCGGCTGACCGTCGACGGGCGCGAGCTGGAGATGGACGGCGGCGGCTTCTGGGTCGGCCCGACGCTGATCGACCAGGTCGGCCCGGAGATGTCGGTCTACCGCGACGAGATCTTCGGCCCGGTGCTCTCGGTCGTCCGCATCGGCGACCTCGACGAGGCGATCGAGCTGATCAACCGCAACTCCTACGCCAACGGCGCCGCGATCTTCACCGGCTCCGGCTACGAGGCCCGCCGCTTCCAGCGCGAGGCCGAGATCGGGATGATCGGCATCAACGTCCCGATCCCGGTGCCGGTGGCCTTCTACTCCTTCGGTGGCTGGAAGGACTCCCTCTTCGGCGACCACCACATTCACGGCCCCGAGGGCGTCCGCTTCTACACCCGCGGCAAGGCGATCACCAGCCGCTGGCCGGCGACGCAGGCAACCCCCGCCGATGCGGGGTCGCTGCACTTCCCGACCTCGAGCTAAGCCGTTGGCCTAGCCGATCTGTGGCCGTGCATCTCTCTCGTCTCGTTGCTCAAAATCTATATATTGATCAGGCTCGTTATCTATATAGAAATCAGTCGATTCTCGGAGGTATGCCGATATGCGTAGACGGACGACCTGGATGCTCATGTTCACCGTGGCCGCGGCGCTCACCGCCAGCGCGGCGGTCGCAAGCAGCGCAAGTGCGAGCCCGGTGTGGCGATTCGGAGGGACCGAACTGACCGGAAGCGAAACCGTCGTCGCGGAAACCGCGGCGAGCAGCCTCACAATCCCCGGATTGACCACGACCTGCAAAGCGTCAGTCACGATGACGATCTCGAACAGCGGCGGTAAAGGGACCGCCAGCGTCGGATCGATGAGCCTGAGCGGCTGCGGCACCAACGGCGTCTGCACGGTTGTAACGGCGAGCGCTCCCGAAACGCCTTGGAGCGGGAGCACGGAAGTCGTGGGTAAAGATTCCTATCTCGTCGTCAAAGGGTTCAACAACAAAATCCTCTACGGCGGCGAACTCTGTGCGATCGAAGGATGGACGGTCAACTACAAAGGCAGCGTCGGCGGACTGTTCGATAACAGCAGCTCGAAGCTGATCTTCAATGAAGCGAGCGCTGCGGCAACCGGCAGCAGCCTCAAATCGATTGGCACGACCAAAACCGGATACGACGCCGAATACGGAGTCAAAGCGACCGGTAGTCACGCTGGCCAGGTGCTGACGCTGTCCTGAGCCCACTCAGCCGCGCCGCGAGTTTCCATCGTGGCGCGGCTGCCCCTCGGGGGGCGGCGTGCCCTCGACCCACTCGGCGCGGCCGCGGTGGCCGGCGACAATGGCGACGATGACGCTTGGCTCACCCAGGGGGACGGGGCCGGTGCGGTGCTCGGCGGCGGCGCCCTCGATCCCGTGGCGGTGGAGGAGGTCGGCGAGGATCGCCGCGATCTTCCCTTAGTCCAGGTGGCCCACCTCCCCGACGAGCCAGAGTCCACGCGCCAAGCCGTCACCGCCGCCGTCTCACCCGAACTGCATCAACTTTTCCACCCAGCAGATAGAAAAGTTGATGCAGTTCGGGAGGCGGACGTGTTCGTCGTCGCGGGCGGCGTCTCGGTCGGGCGTCACGATCACGTCAAGGGAGCGCTGTTCGACCTTGGGGTTCACCCGGACCGCGAGGAGATCGCCGCCGGCGAGCCGGTTGAGGTCGAGTTGCTGCGGTGAGCGATCTGCTGGACTAACCGCTGTGGAGCACCTCGAGACCAAGGCCCTGCACCGGGGCAAGCACGTCGACTTCGTCGCCAAGCGCTACCGGCACGCCGACGGCAGCGAGGTCGAGCGCGAGGTCGTCGAGCACCCCGGCTCGGTCGCGATCCTCGCGCACGACGAGGAGTTCGCCTACCTGGTCGCGCAGCCACGCGAGGCAGTGGAAGAGGAAGAGCTGCTGGAGATCCCGGCCGGGACGCTCGACCACGAGGGGGAGAGCGAGCTCGAGTGCGCGCAGCGGGAGCTGGCCGAGGAGGCGGAGCTGCAGGCCGAGGAGTGGAGCGTGCTGCACGTGATCTATCCCAGCCCCGGCTTCCTCAGCGAGAAGGTGACGATCTTCGAGGCGACCGGCCTCGCCCCGGCCAGCGGGGAACGGGACGAGGACGAGGAGATCGAGATCGTCCGCCTCGACCTCGCCCAGCTCGACGAGGCGCTGCCGCAGATCCGCGACGCCAGCACGGTGATCGCCCTGCAGTACCTGCAGCGAAAGCTCTGAGCCCTAACCGCCCGGCCGCCACGCGTTCAGGCGCGCTGCGCGGCTCAACCGCGGCCGGCGTCGCCATCGACCACGCGCCGCAGCGCCTCTTCGGCGCCGGTCAGGATCGGAGCGCCATGGGAGGGAAGCACGAGCTCGACCGGGAGATCGAGCACGGGCTCAAGCGAGTGGCGCAGGTCGTCGAGCTTGTTCGCTCCGGGGAGCCATGAGGCGGGACAGGTATGGAGACCCGCTCTGCGTTCGCCATCGCCGAGCAGGGCGTCGCCGGCGATCAGGGCCCGAGACCGGGGGACCCAGTAGAGGACTTCGCTGCGGGGCCGCGCCTCCAGGGCGACGAGCCCCGCCGGCAACTCGTCGCCAATGCGGAAGACGTCCGTGACCGGAGCGCGGCGGGCGACCGCGGCGCGGTTACGGGAATGAGCCCAGACCCGGCCGCCGTCGAAGCGAGCGGCGACCGCGGCGGCGGAACGGGCATGCCAGTGGATCGTCAGCAGGACGTCGAGGCGCCGGTCCGCCGCGGCCTCGTCCAGCTGCTCCCACTGATCGCCGGTCAGCAGCGGGTCGATCAGGACCAACCCCGATTCCGCCTCGACCGCAAACGACGCGACCTCCCTCTTCCACTCGTCGTGGTGCGCGGTCCAGCGCCAAAGTCCGGGGCGGACCTCTTCTCCCAGCACGGCTAGTGCCGGGGATGCTGGCGGACCCGCCGTTCGCGGGCGGCCCTTTCGCGCATCCGTCGTTGCGACTCGGCTGCGTTGGCGAGGGTGAAGCTGGCGAGGAATCTCATGATCGGCCCCTTTCAGACACCGTCTAATCGACACCGGCTAACAGGACTTGCCGGTGTCAACAACACTAGCTAAACTAGATAGCCAGTGTCAAGTGGAGCTCACAAGATCGAGTTGAAGCAGGAGATCGACCTCCTCGTCGACTTCGTCAACACCCGCGACATCGAGGAGGAGACGGACTCGATCGCCGATCCGGCGCAGCTGACGGAGTGGATCGCCGAGCGCACGGGTGAGCAACTGCCAGAGCTGGAGGCGGCCGACGTGCGGCGTGTGCACGGGCTTCGCGAATCCCTGCGAGGGCTGATGCTCGCCAACAACGGCGGGGAGGGTGCCGGGGATCTCGAGCCGATCCGCGCAGCCGCCGAGCGCAGCCGCTTCCGCCTCGCCTTCGACGCCGAGGGCGGCCTCGCGCTGACCCCCGCCCGCGCCGATCTCTCCGGCTTCGAGGCGAGCCTCCTCCTCGCCCTCGAGCATCTCCAGTGCCACGACGCCTGGCCCCGGCTCAAGGCCTGCACCGACGAGACCTGCCAGTGGGCCTTCTACGACGCCACCCGCAACCGCTCCCGCACCTGGTGCTCGATGGACGTCTGCGGCAACCGCCAGAAGACCCGCCGCTACCGGGAGCGCAAAGCTCCCAGCTAGGCGATGCCGATCTGGGTGACCGGCTTCTTCGCCTCGTCCTCCTGGCGCGCCCGCACCGGCTTGGTCTTCGCGCAGAGGGCGGCGAACTTCTCCAGCAGCGTTTCCAGCTTGGCCGGGGAGATCGGGCCGGCCTGCTGGGCGAGCGGCTCCTGGTGGGCTCCGCCCGAGAGCTCCTTGATCGCGGCGTCGATCTCGCGGGCGAGCTCGGGGGTCCAGCGGACCTTGTGGAGGTTGCGGACGCGGATGCTGCGAACCTGGCGCTCGACGGTGGCGCCGAGGACGTAGACCTCGATCATCCGCTCGTAGGCCTTGCGCAGCTCCAGCCTCCAGCGCTGGGCTTCAGCCTCGTAGCGCGGATCGTTCCCCTTATATAGGGGCGTCAGCTTCGCCTTCAGCTCGTGGCGCAGGGCCCGCGCCCGCTCCATCGGCGAGCGCGCCTCCCAGGGCAGGTCGGCGGAGACGACGCCGACGCTGTGGTAACGGCGCTCGAGCGCCTGGCCGTGGAGCTCGACGCCGAGCGCGTCGGCCTTCTCCTGCAGGTAGGAGACGAAGACGAGGTCGTGGGTCAGGACGACCACCTGGCGGTGGCGGGATTCGGCGACCAGGCGCTCGGCGACGTGCTCGCGGCGCTGGTGGTCGAGCGAGGAGACCGGGTCGTCGAGGAGGATCGCGCTGCGCTCGTCGCTGACCCGCAGCTCGGCGAGGAAGAAGGCGGTCGCGAGCGCGGTCTGCTCGCCGGTGCTCAGGACCTTGCCGACCTTCTCGCGGCCCTCGCTGCGGAGCTTGAACTGGACCGCCGGCTTGCCTTTGCTCGCCGAGGCCTTGAGCTCGACGCGGCTCGCGATCGGGTCGAGCTCGCCGATCTCCCGCTCCAGCGCCTCCTTCAGCCGGTCGGTGATCGCCAGCCGGCTGAGCTCGCGGATCCGGTGGGAGATCGCCTGGGTCGAGAGCGCCCGCCGCGCCTCCTCGCGGACGGCGACGGCCTCCAGGCCCTCGAGGTGGGCGAGCACGTCCTCGCGCGCCTCGGCGACGGTCTGCCGGGCCCGCAGCTCGCGCAGCCGCGCTTCGATCCGGGCGCGGTCGCTCTCGTTGCGCAGCACCGCGAAGCCTTCGGCTTCGGCGACCTGGACCGCGACGTAGTCGCGCAGCGGCGTCAGGTCGAGGGCCCGCTGCAGGGAGGGGTCGACCTGGCCGGTGACGATCGCGAGGCGCTCGGCGAGCGCCCTCAGCGCCGCGTCGGCCGGCTCCTGTAGGTGCTCGCCGGCGGCCGCGACGGCGACCTCCGCGGTGTGGGCGAGCTCGCCGAGGTCGGGCAGCGCTTCGAGGTGCTCGGTCAGCGCCGCGTCGACCAGCCGCACCTGCTCGCGCAGGTTGCCGGAGACGAAGGCCTCGAAGCGCTGCATCCGCTCGCGCCCGGCGGCTTCCAAGTCCTGTTGGCAGAGGGGACAGGTCGCGTCGTCCGCCTCGTCCGGAAAGGCGCCATCGCCGGCTTCGACGAAGCGCCGCGCCGCCTCCCACATCTCGCGCCAGACCTCGCTACCCGTGCCGGGCTGCGGCTGGTCGGCGAAGGCTTCGAGGGCGACCTGATCGACGGCGGCGGAAGCCCGGGCGAGGCGCGTGCGCAGCTCGGCGATCTCCTCCAACGCCTCGTCGTCGAGGCGCCCCCAGGCCTCGTCGAGCTGAGCGGCCAACCGCTCGACAGCGGCGGCGCGTTTCCGCGCGGCGCCCTCCAGCTCCTGGCTGCGATCGGAGGCGATCGTCGCCTCGGCCTTCTCCAGCTCCCGCAGCTCCGTGAGCTCGGCCTCGGTCAGCCTGGCGAACGCCTCGACCTCCTCGCGCCCGGCCTCTCCCGCCTCGACCCGCGCCAGCAGCGCCGCCCCCGCGGGGTCGTCCAGCTCCGGCAGCTCGGGAAGCGCGTCGCGAAGCGCGTCGATCTGCTCGGCCAGCTCCTCCGCCAGCTCGCCCTGCGCCTCGACCAGTTCTTTCAGCAGCCGCAGCGGCCGCGGCGTGTGTTCGATCGTGTTCGAGCGGCTGATGCAGAACTCGGCGCAGCTGGCGTCGAAGGCGGTGATCGCCGAGAGGATGCGCGGGGGCTCGTCGGCGAGGTCGACCTCGACAACCTGCTCCTCGCCGTCCACCGCTATCTCGAACTCGGCCGTCTGCGGAGCTTCGGCCTTGCCGGGATCGAAGACGTCATGGAGCACCTCGCCCGGTTCGGCGGCACGGCAGACCCGGCGCGCCAAGCGCCCGTAGCCGCTCTTGCCGGCACCGTTCTCGCCGAAGACGACGTTCAGCCCGGGGCCGAACCCGAGCTCCTGATCGCCCGCGAGGCTGTTGACGTTTCGCAGGTTGCGGATCTGCCGCAGTTCGACCGTGCCGTAAGCGCCTTCGTCGGCCGGCAGGTCGGCAAGCCGCAACGGCGGCAGCTCGGGCGCGTCCGGATCCCCGAGCAGGACGGCAAGCACCCGTGCCTGCGCCGCCTCGTCCAGCGGACCGTCGCAGAGCAGGCGCATCAACCCCCGCTGCCAGGCGGGCAGCTTCTCGGACCAATCGAAGATCCGCTTCTGGAGAAAGACGTCCCGGTCAGCCATCCGGGAAGTTTCTCAGAGTGGAAAAGCTCCCTCGTTACGGTGCGGTGCGGCGGGATCGACCCGTGGCCGGCGGAGCATCCCGACCATCGCCGCCGCCGCGTCGACGGTGGCGCCGAGCAGGGCCAGATCGCGGATCAGGGTCAGCTCGGGTGATTTGAAGGTCGCGGTCGAGAGCGCGGTGGCGCCGACCACGATCCAGGCGGGACGGGCGAGCCTGGTGGTGCCGGCGCTGAGGACGACCGCAGCGAGGCCCAGCAGCCAGACCATGTACTGGGTGCTCAGCACGCGGCTGGTGACGACGACAAGCAAGACGATCGTGAAGACGAAGTCGCGGCTGACCGCGGCGTCGGCCAGCCAGTCCCAGCCCTCGCGGATGCGCTGTCGCCAGCGCCACCACCAGGCCGCGGCGCCGGCGAGCGCGGCGATGGTCAGCCACTCGAGCAGGGTGGCGACGGTTTCCGCGGTCGGGCTGGCGACCTCCCAGGCTCCGAAGCGGATCTCGCGCGGGTAGGGGTCGCCGCTGACGATCTGTTCGAGCTGCCAGGGGATCGTGGCGACCGCTTCCTCCTGCAAGCCGCGGTCGCCGCCGTTGGAGAGGAATCCGACCGGGTCGCCGAAGGCGATCGCCGAGGCGGCGAAGACCACCGCGACCACGGCCACCGCGGCGAGGACGCTGCGGAGCAGGCGCTCCCGGTCCCACTCGCCGAACAGCACCAGCACCGGCCAGAGCTTGACCGCCGCTCCCAGCCCGGCGAGCGCGCCGAACCACTGCGGGCGGCGGTGGACGACCAGCAGCGCGGCGATCGCGATCACGGTCGGGACGAGGTCGAAGCGGAGGACCGCGAAGGTCCCGAGCAGCGGCATCGCCAGCAGCCAGACCCAGACCCCGGTGTCGTTGCCGGAGCGGCGCGCGAGCCGCGCCAGCAGCACCAGGCCGATGAAGTCGGCGAGCAGCATCAGGCCGACGAAGGCTTCGCCGTAGCCGCCGGGAAGGATCCGCGGCAGCAGCATCGGCAGGGCGGCGCCGGGCGGGTACTGCCAGGCGTCTCCGGTCGGGAAGGCGTGGTTGGCGGTGAGCGCGTGCGACCACGCTTCGTAGTTGCCGACGTCCTCGAGCCGCAGATGCCCGCTCGCCCAGAAGCCGACCTCGGCCACGATCAGCGCCCGGGTCGCCAGCCAGACGGCGAGCCAGAGCCAGTGCTTGCGGTCGCCGAGGAGAGAGCGCACGGCGGCATTCCATCATGCGGTGCCTGCTGTAGAAGTACCGGCGTGCTGATCGACGGCCTGCCGCTGGACGCCCCCGCCGCTCCCCTCAGCGATCTGCTGCGGGTCGGCCTTGACGCCGGGCCGCAGGAGCCGGCGCTGGTCTCGGCGACGCGCTCGATGAGCTGGGCCGAGCTGGAGGAGGAGAGCGAGCGGCTGGCCGGCGGCTATCGCGAGCTGGGGCTGGAGGCGGGCGACCGGATCGCCTCGTTGATGCCGAACCGGATCGCCCTGATCGTCCACTACCTTGCCTGCTTCAAGGCCGGGCTGGTGGTGACGCCGCTGAACTACCGCTACACCCACCGCGAGATCGACCACGCGCTGCAGGTCAGCGGCGCCAGGGCGCTGCTGGCCCACGTCGAGCGCTTTGAGGACGTCGGGGCTAGCGAGCTGGCCGGGGCGCTGCCGCTCGGCATCGTCGCTTACGCCGACCCGGAGGGGCCGGGGCGGAGCGCCGACGTCGACTGGCCCCACGACTTCGACCGGCTGTTGGAGCACGAGCCGCTGCCGCTGGCGCATCGGCTACAAGGCCCCGAGGAGATCCTCTTCCTCGACGAGATGCCGCTCAACCCGACCGGCAAGATCGACCGCGTCGGGCTGAAGCGGATGGCCGAAGACCACCTGCACCCGCACGGGCTCTAGGTCTTCGGCTCCGCCGCCGGTCTCGGACGTACGGCGTTTGCTTAACACCACCTGACCTTGGAGACCATTTGACACCGGTTCAAGCCTCCGTTTGAGTGCTGGCCGCTTAGCAGTAGGGGATCCGCGCCAGGCGGATGCAGCGATGCCAGACCGACCAGGGAAACACTCGCGCGCCAAGGTTGCCGTGGCGGAGAACCCGCTGCGTCTGGCGATCGTCAGCAGCCTGTGCATGCGCCCGGCGACGGCGGCCGAGGTGGCGGAGGAGCTCGAGGTCCCAGTCGACAAGGTGCGGTACCACCTGCGGTGGCTACGAGGGGCCGACCTGGTCGATGTTAAGGAGCAAGCGCGTCGCCAGAGCGTGATGGAGAACGTCTACAGCGTCGACCCACGCAAGTACCTGATCCAGCGGGACGAGCTAGAAAGCCTTTCCAGCGGCCGATTCGACTTGGCCCAGATCCGCCTGCTCAGGCTTGTGTTCCGGGAGGCGATGGAAGCCGCGCGCGCGGGGACGTTCGCCCAGCGACCGGAGCACGCACTGCTGCGGTTCCTCCTCCCCCTCGACGAGCAGGGATGGGAGGAGGTGCTGGCGATCCACGAGCGGGTCATCGACGAAGTGCTCGAGGTGAGGGAGGAGAGCCAGGCCCGCCTCGACGAGGGTGACGACGAGGAGATCCTGGTGCGGGTGGTGACCCTGCTCTTCGAGAGCAGGAGCAAGCAGCGGGCCTGAGCGCGGCCCGGATGCAGATGGGGAAGGACGAAAAGAACAGGGGAGCGGCCGAGCGGCTGGCGGTGATGGCCGATCCGCTGCGAACCGCAGTGGTCGACTGCCTCGTCCTCGGACCGGCGACCGCGGGCGAGCTAGCCGCTGAGCTCGACGTGCCGGCAGAACGGATTCGCTACCAGTTGAAGCGCCTTCGGCGCGCCGGGATTGTCAGCGTCCACGAGGAGAGGTGGCGCCGGGGCGCCGTCGAGTACGTCTACCTCGCCGACACCCGCAAGCTCATCTCATCGAGAGAGGATTTCAACTCATTTCCCCAAAAGCAGCAGCAGAGGCACATCCCGCAGAGCCTGCGGACGATCTTCAAAGAGGCCCTGGAAGCAACCCAGGCCGGGGCCTTCCAGGCGCGGGAGGATTGCCAAATCGCGCGGGTCCCACTGCGGCTCGACCCGAGGGGGTTCCGCGAGGTCTGCGAGATCGTCGAGGCGGCGGTGCGGGACCTCCTCGACGTCAGGGAGAAGAGCGGTGCCCGGCTGGAGAAGGTGGGCGCGCAGGGCCGGCCGGTGACCTCAGTGCTGCTGTTCTTCGAGATGCCCGCTTGATATGCGGAGGGTCATGGGTGTACATTGGAGTTCTGCTGCGGGATCAGGGAACCAGCGGCAGGGGCATGTACCGTCGGCGCTGGGGAGCGTCACGTAAGCGGGGGAGCGCCATCACGAAGTCGATGACGCCGCCCAGCTCTGAAAATCGAGGGCCGATCAAGGCCGAAGACGCGAGAATGCTCGCCAAAGAGAAGCTGGCGAGCATTGCCGTGCCGCTTCGAAGTGCAATCACGTCCAGCCTCACACTGCGGCCGGCCAGCTCCGCAGAGCTCGCTGAGGAGCTCGGTGTGCCGGTCGAAAGGGTTCGCTACCACCTGAACCGAATGCGGAGGGTCGGCTTGGTCGATCTGCAAGGGAAGACACGCCGTCGCGGCGTCAGCGAGAACCTCTATTCAGTCGATCCGCGCAATGTTCTCTTGGACGCGGATGACGCGGCGCGCCTGCCGCCACACCATCTCGATCGCTCATATGCGCGCCTCCTGAGGCTGATGTTCCGGGAGGTCGCGGCCGCCGTTCGGGCAGAAACATTCCGCTCGCAAATCGACTGTGCGGTCGTTCGGTTCGCTCTGCCCCTGGACAGACGGGCCTGGAGGGAGTTCATCGAACTTCAAAATGATCTCCTCGACGGGATCCTGACCGCGAGGGAAGCCAGCCTCACGCGCCTGAAGACCACCCGGGAGACGCCGGTCAAGGCGTCCGCGATGATCCTCAGCTTCGAGCATCCGCCGAGGAATCGGAGGTGAAAGGGTCGGAGGCCGAGAGGATGGTCGCAATCCTCAGCGACCCACTTCGGCGCGCGATCGTGAACAACCTCTCAATCGGGCCGGCGAGCGCCGCCGAACTGGCCGCAGACCTCGACGCGCCTGTCGAACAGGTCCGCTATCAGATCAAGCGACTGCGGGCTGCGGAGATGGTGACGATTCACCAGGAGCGCCAGCGGCGGGGCGCAGTTGAGCGCACCTACATCGCCGACAGCCGCAAGCTCGCCCTGCCTGGCGATGAGATGTTCACGGTTTCCCCGAAAAGACTGCAGGACCACGACTCGGACACCCTGCGGGCCATATTCCAGGGAGCAGTCGAGGCGGCTCGGGCTGGTGCCTCGCGGAGGGACGAACGTCACTTCATCCTGCGGGTCCCACTCCTGATCGATGCCGAGGGATTCCGCGAAGTGGGCGAGCTGTTCGAGGGCGCCGTAGCTCGCCTCTTCGAGCTGCGGGAGGAGTCTCTGGCACGCTTGGAGACGAGCGGCGAGAGATCGGAGCCCGGCACCTCAGCGCTCCTCTTCTTCGAGCTGCCGACTGATTCGCTGCCCCATCAGGGATTGCTGGGGGGAACCTGACCTTGGCACCCGTTTGACCGTACCTTCGCCCCGAACTAGCTTCGTGCGCGGTGGCCCTTCCCCGGTCACCTCAGCGCCTGCGGGGCGGCTGGATCCCCGTCCAGCCGCCCCGCACCTTAGGGAGGAGAGGAAGATCGATATGCAGGGAAGGGCGGGAGACCAATTTCGAGCTCGCCTCGGCGTGGGGGAACAGTTACGGCAGCGCGCCGACGACTTGAAGGAGATGGTCATGACTCGGGTGCAGGCCGTCTCAGGGGCGGAGCTGAACCTTCCTTCGGAATATCGTGACGGTCTGACGAGCACCGTTTCGGCCGCGATCGATTACGGCATCCTCATTGTCGAGCGCAGCGACGAAAACATTCCGCCGGTTCCACGAGAGCTGCTTGCGCAGGCCAGGCTCGCGGCGGCGACCGGGGTCAACCTCGACGACGTGGTGAGACGGTACGTCGGCGGCTATACCGTGTTCAGCAACCTCTTGATATCGGCTGCCGGGGATGAGCGCGAAAGCGGCGCGGCGTTGAGGCGACAGCTCTGGAGTCTTTCCGTCCTCTTCGATCGGGTGATCACCGCCGTGGGAGAGGAATACGGCCGTGAGGCGAGGGAGAGGCTGCTTTCGAGCGAGGGCCGGAAGCTGAGCAAGCTGAAGCGACTTCTCGAGGGAGAACTCATCGACACCGCGGAGTTCAGCTACGACTTCGAGGGTTGGCACCTGGGGGTCGTCGCTGGCGGTCCTGAGGCGGGAAAGCTGATCGTCGGGTTGAAGGAGGCCTTGGGCGCCCGTGCCCTCGTCGCCCGGCCAAGCGACGACAAGAGGTGGGCCTGGCTGGGCCGCAGGCGCGGCTTCGATCGCCGCGAGCTCGATGCATTGGCGGAGCGGTCGCTGCCGGATGGGAACCGGGTCTTCCTCGGCGAGCCCGAGCCCGGCCTTGGCGGCTGGCGCCGAACCCACCGCCAGGCACAGGCGGCGCAGTCCATCGCGCGCCGCACCGGGGACACGGTCCTTCGCTACGGCAAGATCGCCCTGCTCGCCTCGATCGTGGAGGACGATCTTCTCCTGAACTCGCTGCGGAATCGTTATTTGAACCCGCTGCTTCGGGAAGGCGATCCTCGCGACGACCTGCCCGAGACCCTGTCGGCGTATTTCGCTGCCGACTGCAAGGTCTCATCGGCTGCCGCCGCCCTTCGAGTGGACCGCCATACCGTCAGCCGGAGGTTGCGGATCGCTGAGGAGCTCCTTGGTCTGTCGCTCCGTTCCTGCGCGACGGAACTCGATGCCGCACTCCGGGTGCATCAGCTTGGATGCGCGTGATCTGCAATACCAAGGAGGGAATGGACCTTCGGCTGCTGATCGCAGTCGTCTTTGTTCTACTGATCGGCGGAACGGGATCCTCCAGCGCCGAGGTGGTTCAGAGGGAAGGATTGCGCGTCAGCCTCCAAGCAGGCCTCAAGCCAGGAGCGCTGCCGAGGCAGGGGAGCGCTCCGGTGGCAGTCGCCTTCTCGGGTTCCATCCTGCTTATCCAAGGGCAGCAACTGCCACAGCTCCGGAAGCTCACGATCCAGATCAACTCGCACGGCGCCGTTCGGCCCGCCGGCACTCCGCGGTGCCCACTCTCCCGGATCGAGCCGTCGAGCACGAGCGAAGCGCTGGCCGCCTGCCGCTCGGCCCTGGTCGGTGAAGGTCGCTTCAGCGCGGATGTCGAGGTCCCCGAGCAGTCACCATTCCCCGCAAGTGGGCGGATCCTTGCCTTCAACGGGCGCTTCCGCGGAGCCCCTGCCATCCTTGCCCATATCTACGGGGTCGCGCCTTACCCGACCTCCTTTGTTCTGCCATTCGCCATCAGGCGGACCACGGGCACCTACGGAACCTCTCTCGAAGCGCTCCTGCCGAGGATCACCGATGAATGGGGTTTCGTCACCGGCATCTCGCTAACGCTCGGATCCACCGGGAGCGCCGGTGGTAACGGTTTCGTCACTGCGGGCTGTCCCGCTCCGGCGGGGTTCCCCGGCGTCACCTTTCCGCTCGCGAAGGTGAGCCTGTACTTTGCGGGCGGCAACGACCTTTCTTCGGTGCTCGATCGTTCCTGTAAGGCGCGCTAGCCAGCGGAGGCGCCATTCGGGCGAACCATTGCCGGACGGTTGTCCAAAGTGGCTGTGTACTGACTGAACCCGGTTGTCAGCGTAAGCCTCGAAATCATCGGCCGACTCTTCGGAATCGGCCGCTACGAACAACAGGAGGACTCAGTGAGGAGATCTAAGATGGGGGTGATGGTTGTGGTTCTTGCCACGGCCATCGCTGCCTCCGCCGCGGTAGCATCCGCCTCTGCGGCTCAATTCAGGGGCGAAAGCTACCCCGTGGGATTCAACGCAAGCATTGCCTCCACGCTCGAAATGACCACCAACAACGGGCTGGTCAAATGCAGCGAAGGGTCGCTGACGGGGTCGGAGACCAGTGCCTCGAGCCAGGCCGGCTTGGCCCCGAGCCTGAAGTGCAAAGTCTACGGGCTGGCTGGGAAAGTTGCATCCGAAGGCTGTCAGTTCACCTTCAACAGCAGTGAAGAAGAAGCGCTGACCGGATCTCTGGGCGTCTCGTGCACCGGAGAAAGTGCCGGGATCAAGGTCACGGCGACCGGCTCGAATTGTGTGGTGACGATTCCAGCCCAGGCTGCAGTCTCTGGCGTGACCTACTCGAACTCGGGCACCGGTTCGTCCCGCACGATCTCGGCTGCTTCGAACGTCTCCGGTTTCACCTACAAGGAAACCGGAACGAATTGCGTGAAAAACGGCGTCACTTCGACCAACAGCACGGTCAAAGGGACGCTCGCGATCCACGGCACCAGCGTTCCCTCCGTCTATGACGTCGGCCTCTATCTCGCGTCTGCCCAGATCGAAGAACCGGCAGCCGAAGGACCGAAGTTCCGCCAGCCGAGCTACCCGGCCTCGACCGAAGTGACGTCTCAGCTGGAAGGCGAAGTTGTATTCGGCACCGAAAGCGGCGCTAAGAAATGCACCGGGTTCTCGATGAGCGGCACCCAGCTGAGCTCAGCGGCGGGCCTGACCTTGCACCCGATTTTCACCGGCTGCAAAGCATTCGGCCTGACGGAACCGGTCACTACGACGGGCTGCAACTTCGTAATCAACATTCCGGGCAGTTCCATAACGGTAGGCGCTCTCAGCATCGTCTGCGAACCTGGTCACGAAATAATCAAGGGCCCGGCGACCGGGAGCAACTGCGTTACGACCTACCCGACCCAGCTCCGGCTCGGCTCGGTCACCTTCGCCAACCAGGGAAGCGGCGAAACGCGCACGGTCAAAGCGACGATCAACCTCAGTGGCATGTCGTACACCGAAACCGGGTCGTTCTGCGCTCGGCCCGGCTCTCACAGCAACGGGACGATGAGCGCCACGGTGACGTTGAAAGGCACGCACTCGTTCACTCAGCAGGCGCTCTGGATCCAGTAGTACAAGGCGGACGCCACCGTTCAAAACGGTGCGAGGCGCGGGAGGCGGAAGCCTGCCGCGCCTCCTTTTTTGCCTTGGAGGCGGGACGAAGTTTGCTGGGGAAGTTTCGACCTTGGAGATGCTTCAGGTGGTGGTTGACACCCGAAGATGCACTGATCTAGCTTGGCTCCAGTTCAAACCGGGATCGCTTGGAAGGGATCTTGAAGACCAGGGAGCGGTCGGACGACCGCGGGAAAGGCAGGATCAGGGATGGGTTCTTCGAAGCCTCTATCGTCACGCTCGCGCAAGCCCGGGTCGGCTGGCATCGGCACGCTGGCGGCGCTCGCCGGGCTGATCGCCCTTTGCTGCCTGGCGCCTGCGTCGGCCTTGGCCGGACCCACGACGCCGCTAGCCGAGACCACCGGTTCGCCGATCCGCAGCGCCACGAGTGTGCGCCTCACCGGCCGGGCCGATACGAAGGGCCTGGCGGCGACCTACCACTTCGAATACGGGACCGCTGGTGCTTGCGATTCGAACAGCTGCGCGTCGACGCCGGACGAATCTCTGGAACCCACCGACGGCAGCGTCCCGGTCGAACAGCTGGTGGACGGTTTGCAGCCGGAAACCACCTACCACTATCGCCTCGTCGTCGACAACGGCGATGCCGAAGCGCCCGTCGCGGGGGCAGATCGCACGGTCACCACCCGCGCGACCGACGCGCCCCTCGGCCATGGCAGCTTCCCCGGCCCGCCGGAAAACGATCGCGCCTGGGAGATGGTCAGCCAGCCGGAACTGGGCGACAACCCCGTCCAGGGAACGCTCGGTATCTCGAGCGACGGGGAAAAGGTCCTCTACCGGATCTCCGGCGGCACCTCGGATACCCAGACCGGCGCCCTGTTCACCCCGCTGTACGCCCATCGCACCGCTGGCGGTTGGCAGTCCGGGCCGCTGGCTCCCCCGCGCAGTGAGCTCGCGGGCCAGCAGTGGTTCGATCCTGCGGGCGCCGAAGACCTCTCCTCGATCTTAATCCGCAACTTCGACCTCAACGGCAACCTTCAGTACTGGCGGTTGACGCCGGGCAGCACCGAACGAACCAAGCTGTACGAAGGCTCGATGGAAGAGTACGGAAGCGACAGCAGCGAGTCCGACGACGGATCGCGCATGACCATGGCAAGCGAGGCTTCCCTCGACCCTGACTTTCCGGGAGCAACCGGGCTCTACGACATCACCGATGGCTCGCCTCATCTCTACTCCGTATACCCAGATGGCTCGCCAGCGCTCGCAGGTTGCACTCTGTCCGCGCCTTCCTTCAATGACCTTGACAATCTCCCGCAGCCAAGCCATTGGCTCAGTCCGGATGGGACCTATGGGTTCTTCACTACGGCCACCGCCAGCGGCTCGTGTGTTGGTAACCCCAGTGGATCTCCCTTGCACCTATACGCTCGCGACTTCGAAACGCATGAGACCTTCCAGGTGGATCCCGACCCGCTCTCGGGCCCCGACTGCACCGGCATCCACTTCGTCAAGTCCACCGCAAGCTGGGTGTACTTCTGGACGCAAAACAGGCTTACCCCGGATGACCAGGAGGCGGCTTCCTGCGGAATCGGCGGTGACGTCTATCGAGCAAGGCCAGATGGCAGCAGTCCCGAATGCCTGACCTGCGCGAATGGTCCTGCGGATATCAAACAGCCGGAAGACAACATCTTCGCGCCCCGCGCCTTCTTTTCAATCGCGGAGAACGACTCCCGTCTCTATCTGCTTTCCAGCAAAAAACTTACGCCCGACGCTCCTTCTGACGGTGGGATCTACCGGGTGGATCTCCAGACGAAGGAAATTGCGCTGGCCAGTCCCAGCACCGACAACCCGCCAAGCTCTGGTGCCCTTCCGATCGGTGGGCTGCCCGGTGCGGTGACGCCGGACGGCAAGGTGCTGATGTTCGAGTCCGCGAGCCCACGGCTGAACACCGCCGATTCGAACAACGGCGGCCTCTTCCAGTGGTACCGGTACGACGACACCGATCGCTCGCTGACCTGCATCTCCTGCCCGCCGGACGGGTCGCCGGCGAAGAGCGAAATCGACTCCTCGACGCTGACCGTCAACGAGTGGGACCAGATGGGCCCTAACCTGACGCCGATCGCCGACGACGGGACGTTCCTCTTCGCGACCAACGAACCACTCGTTCCGGCCGACCAGAACACCGCGGCGGAAGGCCAGGAACCGTTGGTCGGCCGCGACATCTACGAGTGGAGGGACGGCCGTCCTCTGCTGATCAGCGACGGTATCTACGGCAAAACCGAACGCCAAGTGGGCGGTATTTCACGGGACGGCCGCGATGCCTTCCTGATCGAGGCGGCCGCGCTGACGCCCGACGCCCCCGATGGCCTGGCGCGCCTCTACGACGCCCGGCTCGGAGGCGGGTTCGAATACCCGAAGCCCCCACCGCCATGCCCCCTCGAGGCCTGCCAGGGCAACCCCTCCGTCGCACCTGCGCAAGGGGTGCCCGGAAGCGAATCCTTTTCAGGCCCCGGGAACCAGGCGAAGAAGGGCCATCGGCATAAACACCCGAAGTGCAAGCTGAAGAGCAAGAAGCACAAGAAGAAGTGCGTCAAAGGCAAGGGCAAGGGAGGACGCAAGTGAGTCTCCGCAACCGATCTGCAAGGAAAGGGTCTTCGAGAATGAACGTTGCTGGGACGAACGGAGCTGGTCAACGGGTCCGACGGCTTGTGCTCGTCACCACGATCTTGGTCGTCGGCATTGCGGCGCTCGACGGCGTCGCCGGCGCAGCGGCTGCGCCGTTGATCGAACCTGAGCTCCACACCCAACCCACCCACCTGCCTCCCGGTGGTCAAGGTGACCTCTGGCTCAATCTTCAGAACATCTCGGACGAACCGGCGCCCCCGGGGCTCGAAGTGACCTGGCAGTTGCCTCCCGGCCTCACGGCGGACTCTGTTCACACCGTCGCTGTTCTCGTAAACGATCCCGGTGTGGAATGGGACTGCGGCTCGGTCGGCGGAGCCTCTACGTTCACCTGTACGTCGCTCACTAGCCTACCGGCCCGCAGCTTTACCCAGGCTCTCTACTTGACGGTGAACGTCGCACCGGACGCAAGCGGAGTCGTTCATCCATCCGTCACCGTCACCGGGGGCGGGACTGCGGCGCCTGTGACGGAGTCCGAGAACTCTCAGGTCGACCCGGTACCGGCTTCTTTCGGCGTCGTCCCGGGAACGTTCGAAGCGGGCTTCTTCAAGGCCGATGGAGTAACTCCGGAAACCCGCGCCGGCTCGCATCCCTACGAGGCTACGTTCGCCTTTGACGTCAACTCGGTTAAGGTCCCCAACCCCTCCATACCCAACACGACGCTGCCGGCTGAAAACCTCCGCGACTTGAAGGTCGACCTGCCACCAGGGTTCGGCGGTGACCCGACTGCGCTCGGCGAATGCACCCAGGACCAACTCACCCAGGGAGAATGTCCGGGCTCGAGTCAGGTCGGAATGATTCGTTTCAACGTCGGCGGATGCTGCGGCGAGGAGTGGCGGGGATATTACCTCCCTGTGTTCAACATGGAACACCCGAAAGGTGTCGTGGCCGATCTCGCCTTCTCGGTCCAGGGGAACCCGATCCACATCAAGGCGTCACTCGATTCGAAGCGGAACTATGCGATCCGGACGACCGTCTCCAACATCAACGAGACGTTGCCGATCTTCGACCAGAAGCTCACCATCTGGGGATTCCCGGGAGACCACCGCCATGATCTCGAGCGGACCGCTTGTGGTGGCGGGACGGGATGCACCCATCCGGGGTGCCCTGCCGGGGGCGCACCTTGCCCTTACGGCGGGCCGCCCAAACCCTTCATCACGATCCCGGAGCAGTGCGACGAAGACGCCCACATGACTCTCTCCGGCTACGACAGCTGGCAGAACAGGGGGGTCTTCGGCCCGCCGGTCGACACCACGCTGCCGGGTCATTTCACCGGCTGCGACTCCGGGAGATTCTCCCCTGATGTGACGATCCATCCGACCAACCAACGGGCCGATAGCCCCACGGGCCTCGAAATCACGGCCCACGTCCCCCAGAACTCCAATGCAAACGCGGTCGCCACCCCGCAGGTCAAGGCGATCCACCTCAAGTTCCCCGAAGGCCTGAGCGTCAACCCGGCCTTCTCCGACGGCCTGGATGGCTGCACTGAGGCCCAGGCCGGCATCTCGGAGACCGCCGTTCCGGACGAAAGCGCGGCGAACTGCCCTGACAACTCGCGAATCGGCAGCGTCACCTTGCGGACGCCCGTGCTGCCGAAGCCCCTCGAAGGCTCGATCTACCTGGCGAAGCAGACGGCGAACCCCTATGGCTCGCTGCTCGCGATGTACGTCGTGGTGCACGACACCGAAGAACGGGGGATCCTGGTGAAGATCCCCGGCAGGCTCGACCTCGACCCTGCCACGGGTCAGATCAGCAGCTCGTTCGACGACCTGCCCCAGTTCCCGGTCGAAGACCTGATCGTCAGCTTCCGCAGCGGCGCCCGGGCTCCCTTGGTGAACCCCGCCACCTGCGGATCGAAGAAGATCGAAGCGACTCTCAACACCTACGCTCAGCCATCGCTCGGCGTTGACGCTTCCAGCTCCTACTCGATCACCGAAGGTCCGAGCGGAGGTCCCTGCTCTCCCACGTCGGAGTCGCGTCCGTTCGCCCCGGAGCTCGCCGCCGGAACCCAGAGTCCGCTGGCCGCCATCTACAGCCCGTTCACCCTGCAGCTGACCCGGCAGGACGGCGAACAGGAAATCACCGAGCTGAAGGCGACCCTGCCTCCCGGATTGACGGCGAGGCTGGCCGGCGTCCCCTACTGCTCGGATGCGACGATCGCTTCGATCCCAACCGCTCTCGGCACCGGCCGGGGTGAGAAGGAACATCCCTCCTGCCCGGCGGCCTCCCGCATCGGATCCGTCTACGCCGGCTCCGGGGTCGGGCCGCAGCCTTATTACATCCCGGGCTCCGCGTATCTCGCCGGGCCGTACCAGGGCGCTCCTCTGAGCGTCGCCGTGGTGACTCCTGCCGTCGCGGGCGGAGTCGACCTCGGCAACATCGTCGTCCGCAGCAAGCTCGAAGTCGATCCGATTACCGCGCAGGTGACCGTCGACTCGGGGCCGATCCCGACGATCGTCCACGGCGTCCCACTGCACCTACGCGACATCAGG
The DNA here is from genome assembly GCA_963702075.1 of uncultured Actinomycetes bacterium. GTDB lineage: Bacteria > Actinomycetota > Thermoleophilia > Solirubrobacterales > 70-9 > VAYN01. The sequence continues at coordinate 452,054 of OY969703.1, forward strand.
GTGAACGTCGATCGCAGCGGGTTCTCGTTGAACCCGACCAGCTGCGCGTCGACCGACGTCGCCGGGGTGGCGATGTCGAGCGGGAGCCAGATCGCGCCGCTCCGGAGCCACTTCCAGGTCGGCGGCTGCCGCGGCCTCGACTTCGCACCGAAACTCCGGATCAGCCTCAAGGGCAAGACGAAGCGCTCCGGCAACCCGGTCCTGAAAGCCGTCCTCACTCAGCCCGCGGGTCAGGCCAATATCGGTCGTGCCTCGGTGGTCCTGCCGGCGACCGAGTTCATCGACAACCGCCACATCAACAATCCATGCACCCGGGTTCAGTTCAACGCCGGCGCCGGCAACGGATCGGAGTGCCCGTCCAAATCGATCCTCGGTCATGCGCGGGCGTATACGCCGCTCTTGGACCAACCGCTTGAAGGGCCGGTCTATTTCCGCTCCAACGGTGGAGAAAGGCAGCTCCCCGACCTCGTTGCGGCGCTCCATGGCCAGGTCGATGTCAACCTGGTGGGCTTCATCGACTCGGTACATAAGAAGGGTGCGGAAGTGTCGCGGGTCCGCAATACCTTCGCGATGGTGCCCGACGTCCCTGTCGGCAAGTTCGTGCTTGAACTCGCGGGTGGCAAGCGGGGATTGCTGCAAAACAGCGCCAACCTCTGCAAGAGGAAAAACCTGGCTCAGATCAAGTTCGCCGGCCACAACGGCACGACGGACGACTACGCCACTGCACTGCGGACGCCGTGCCACGGGAAGGCACAGTCGAACCACCGCTCGAGGCGCTGATCCCGTAGCTGAGCGAGCTCCCGAAGGGGCGTCTTCCCCCTCCGCCGAATAGCCCGACGGTCGCCTGCTGTAGAAGTACCGGCGTGCTGATCGACGGCCTGCCGCTGGACGCCCCCGCCGCTCCCCTCAGCGATCTGCTGCGGGTCGGCCTTGACGCCGGGCCGCAGGAGCCGGCGCTGGTCTCGGCGACGCGCTCGATGAGCTGGGCCGAGCTGGAGGAGGAGAGCGAGCGGCTGGCCGGCGGCTATCGCGAGCTGGGGCTGGAGGCGGGCGACCGGATCGCCTCGTTGATGCCGAACCGGATCGCCCTGATCGTCCACTACCTTGCCTGCTTCAAGGCCGGGCTGGTGGTGACGCCGCTGAACTACCGCTACACCCACCGCGAGATCGACCACGCGCTGCAGGTCAGCGGCGCCAGGGCGCTGCTGGCCCACGTCGAGCGCTTTGAGGACGTCGGGGCTAGCGAGCTGGCCGGGGCGCTGCCGCTCGGCATCGTCGCTTACGCCGACCCGGAGGGGCCGGGGCGGAGCGCCGACGTCGACTGGCCCCACGACTTCGACCGGCTGGTCGAGAGCGAGCCGCTGCCGCCGGCGCCGCAGCCGGACCCGGCCGAGCCCGCGGCGATCTTCTTCACCTCCGGCAGCACCGGCCCGGCCAAGGGCGTCACCCACACCCGCTCCTCGCTGCGCTGGATGATCGCCGGCGCTGCCGCTGCCTTCGAGCTGGGCGCCGACGACGTCTTCCTGCCCGGCTCCTCGATGTCCCACATCGGCTCCTTCCTCTGGGCGCTCAGCATGCTCTCGGTCGGCGGCGAGGTGGTGGTGGCGCGGACCTTCGACAGCCACGAGCTGCTGCCGCTGCTGCGCGAGCGCAAGCCGACGGTGCTGGCGATGATCCCGGCGGCGCTGCTGGCCCTGGTCCGCGACCACGACCTCCAGCCCGAGGACTTCGCCTCGCTGCGCGTCTGCCGCTGCGGCTCGGACAAGGTCTCGACCGAGCTGCTGCACGAGTTCGCCGCCGTCGCCGGCTTCCCGATCGTCGAGGGATACGGGATGACCGAGGTCGGCCTGGCGACGCTGAACCCGCCCTCGGGGACGGTCAAACAGGGCTCGATCGGGCGCCCGATCAACGGCTTCAGCATCGCCCTGCGCGACGAAGAGGGCGGTCCGGTCGACCCGGAGACGGTGGGGCGGATCTTCATCCGTACGCCGGCGCGGATGTCCGGCTACTGGGAAGCGCCCGAGGCGACTGCCGAGGTCCTGCGCGAGGACTGGATCGACTCCGGCGACCTCGCCCGCGCCGACGAGGACGGCTACCTCTGGTTCTTCGGCCGCAAGAAGCAGGTGATCGTCCACGACGGCTCCAACATCAGCCCCTACGAGGTCGAGGGCGCCCTCGTCGAGCACCCCGCCGTCGCCCTCGCCGGCGCCGTCGGCGTCCACGACGAAGTCCACGGCGAGAACGTCCGCGCCTACGTCACCCTGCGCGAGGGCGCCGAGCGCCCAAGCGCCGCCGACCTGATCGTCCACTGCCGCGAGCGCATCGGCTACAAGGCCCCCGAGGAGATCCTCTTCCTCGACGAGATGCCGCTCAACCCGACCGGCAAGATCGACCGCACCGGGCTGAAGCGGATGGCCGAAGACCACCTGCACCCGCACGGGTTGGGGTAGAGGGCGGATCTCACGTTCTTTCCCCCCGCGGCGTCCTATAGATATGAGCGCTATCCGCTGGAACGTCTTCGACAGCCCGATCGGACCGTTGACCCTGGTGGCGGGGCCCGAGGGGCTCACCGACCTCAGCTTCCCGGGTCGCCTCTGTGTCCCCGCCGAGGCGAGGAAGGCGCCGATGCCCGAGGTCACCGACCAGCTCGAGGCCTACTTCGCCGGCGAGCTGCGGGAGTTCGATCTGCCGGTCGACCTCCGCGGCACGCCGCTGCAGAAAGCGGTCTGGCGCGCGCTGCTGGAGATCCCCTATGGGCAGACCGCCAGCTACGGCGAGCAGGCGGCGCGGATCGACCCGGCGCTCTTCGACGCCGACGTCGAGCCCTGGCAGCGAGCCCGCGTAGTCGGTGCCGCCAACGGCCGCAATCCCGTCGCGGTCGTCGTCCCCTGCCACCGCGTGATCGGCGCCGACGGCTCCCTCACCGGCTACGGCGGCGGTCTCGAGCGCAAGCGGGCGCTGCTGGACCTGGAGAGCAGCCGCCAGCTGGCGATCCTCTGAGGGCGCCGGGCCCTCAGTTGAAGAGCACGTAGAAGCCGTAGGGCGGCGATTCCAGAGCGTCGATGGCTTCGACGGCCGCGTCGCGGAAACCTTCGGGACACCCGGATCCAGACGGGTGCGGGGCGGCGGGTGCCAGCGTGGCGTTGATGGTGGCGGCTCCGGGATCGGACCCGCCGTAGCCGACCTGCCCGCTGGCAACGATGTTGACCGGGCTGATCGAGAGGTCGAAGCAGACGATGTCTTTATTGGGGGTTCCGCCGGTGGAGACAGAAGGGGTGATCGCCACCACGCCCTTGCTTTGGGCAGCGTCCAGTTCGCCATGGTCGATGTGCGCGTAGCCGAGGGCGGCCCCGGGAGCGCCCGGTGCGCCGGCTGGGCCCGTCGGTCCCATCGGCCCGGTGTCCCCCTTCGGCCCCGCCGGCAGCTGCCCGGTTTTGAAGTCGCCCGCCCCGAGCGATCCGTCCTTGACCTTCGCCCCGGTGACGGAATCGTTCTTCAGCTGCTTGGTGCCGACGCTGCCCTTGCCGAGCTGGGTCGCCGCGTAGGCGCCGCCACCCCCGAGGACGACAAAGGCGAGCAGGGTGACCATGACGTTGGCGTAGGTGAGGCGACTGCGCATTGATTCCTCCTGGAAGACGACCGGAGCGCGAGACAGTAGCGATATGACACAAAGTCGAGAATCTTGATTAACTTAGACAAGAATGCAGAGGATCGACGTCCATCAACACCTTCTCTCGGAGGACCTGATCGAGGAGCTGGCGCAGCGCCGGCGAGCGCCGATGCTGATCCGCCGCGGCGAGGGCTGGACCTTCCGCGTCAGCGGCGAGCCCGACAGCGTTCTCCACTTCGACGCGACCAACGTCGCCCTGCGCAGCGTCGAGCTGCGGCGCGAGAAGATCGACCGCGCCCTGGTGGCGCTGTCCACCGCGCTCGGGATCGAGACCCTGCCGGGAGAGGAGGCACAGCCGCTGCTGGAGGCTCACCACCGCGGCGTCGAGGACATGCCGCCCGGCTTCGGCGGCTGGGGCGCGGTGCAGCTGGAGGCGCCCGACCCGGCTGAAATCGACGCCATCCTCGCCCGGGGCTGCGTCGGCGTCTCCTTGCCGGCCACCGCCCTCTGCACTCCCGACGCGCTCGAGCGGATCGGCCCGCTGCTCGCGCGGCTGGAAGCAGGCGACGCGCCCCTCTTCGTCCACCCGGGCCCCGTCGCTCCCTCCGGCACAGCCGGTCCCCGGCCGCCGCTGCCTGTCTGGTGGCCCGCCCTGACCGATTACGTCGCCCAGATGCAGGCCGCCTGGTTCGCCTTCCTCCACGCCGGCCGCGCGGCGCATCCGCGCCTGCGGGTGCTGTTCGCGATGCTGGCCGGCGGGGCGCCGCTGCAGGTGGAGCGCTTCGCCGCCCGCGGCGGCACCGTGCCGCCCGACCCCGACCCCCTCGTCTTCTACGACACCTCTTCCTACGGGACACAGATGCTCGGGGCGGTGGCCGACGCGGTCGGCGTGGCCCAGCTCGTCTACGGCTCCGACCGTCCGGTCGTCGATGCCGCCGCGCCGCCGCTGGGCCCCGAGCTCGGACGGCTGCTCCGCAGCACGAACCCCGCCCGCCTCTTGACCTCTGAGCAGAAAGGAGACCTCTCATGATCGAGCGGATCGAGGAGATCGCCGGCCCGCACTGGCACGACCTGAACGACGAGGAGCTGCTCGCCGCAGCCAACCGGATCGCGGCCCAACCGGCGCTCTGGTCCCATCACATCGAGCACGACTCGACGCACCGCACCTACAGGCAGCTGCTGCGCGACGAGCACCTCGACGTCTGGCTGCTCTGCTGGTCCCACGACCACGACACCGGCTTCCACGACCACGACCTCTCGGCCGGCGCCGTCGCCGTCGTCTCCGGCAGCGTCCGCGAGGAGCGCCTGGTCCTCGGCAGGCCCCCCGACGCCCCGATCTCGCGCACGGCCCACGCCGGCTCATCCTTCACCTTCGGCGCCAGCGACATCCACCGCGTCCTCCACGCCGGCACCGAGCCCGCCGTCACCATCCACGCCTACTCGCCGCCGCTGGTCCGCATGGGCAGCTACGCGATCGAGCCCGACGGCCGGCTGCGCCGCCACGCCGTCTCCTACGAGGAGGAGCTGCACGAACTGTCCGCGTCGAGCTGAGGCGGCGCGGCGGCGCGGCTCCGGCAGAATGGGCGGGCGTGCGGCTCGCCACCTGGAACGTCAACTCGGTCAAACAGCGGCTGCCGCGACTGCTGCCCTGGCTCGACGAACGCCAGCCCGACGTCGTCTGCCTGCAGGAGACGAAGCTGGCCGACGAGGCCTTCACGGAGCTGCTCGGCGAGGAGCTGGCGGACCGCGGTTACGAGGTGGCCGTCCACGGCGAGGCGAGCTGGAACGGCGTCGCGATCCTCTCCCGGGTCGGCCTCGACGACGTCGTCCCGGGACTGGCGGAGGCGCCGGGGTTTCCGCACCCCGAGGCGCGCGCCGTCGCCGCCACCTGCGACGGGATCCGGGTCCTCTCGGTCTACGTCCCGAACGGGCGCGAGCCAGGCTCCGACCACTACGAGTACAAGCTCGCGTGGCTGGCGGCGCTGCGCGACGTGGTCGCGGCGGGACCGGAGGCGACGGTCGTCTGCGGCGACATGAACATCGCCCCCGCCGACGCCGACGTCTTCGACCCCGGGGCCTACGAAGGCCACACCCACGTGACGGCGCCCGAGCGGGCGGCGCTGGCGGAGTTGCAGGCGCTGGGCCTGCGTGACGTCGTCCGCGACCGCTGGCCCGGCGAGCGCGTCTTCACCTACTGGGACTACCGCGCCGGCATGTTCCACCGCGACCTCGGGATGCGGATCGACCTCGTCCTCGCCGGCGCCCCGGTCGCCGACCGCGTCCACGCCGCCTGGGTCGACCGCCAGGCCCGCAAAGGCAAAGGCCCGAGCGACCACGCGCCCGTCGTCGTCGACCTCGACCAGGCCCCCGACGGCGACATCGGCCCGATGGTGCCGCCGCCGTCGCGGCCACTCACCAGGCGCGGCGCCGCGAAGCTGCCGCAGTCCCGCTAGCCGAGCGCGACCATTACTCCTGAAATAGGAGCGCGTCTGCAATTACCGGACATACGATTTAGGAAGATCGGACACATGAGCCGACTACAATGGGCAGATGACCGAGTTGGAGATCTTGGCCCGCCAGATCGGTGCGAACGAGCGGACCCTGCGCCGGGCGATCAGCCAAGGGACCCTGCGTGCGGAACGTCCCTCGCCGCGGAAGCTGAAGCTAGGGGCCGCTGAGAAGGAGTACCTGCGACGCTCGTGGAGTCTGCTCGCGTCGATTCGCGAAATCCTGCGAACCGAGCAGAATGTGCGCTTTGCGCTGCTGTTCGGCTCGGTCGCACGGGGGGAGGACGCCGCCTCCAGCGACGTCGACCTGCTGATCGATATGCGGGATCCCTCTCTGCCTCGGGTTCTCGACCTTGGCGAGAAGCTGGAACGACGGCTTGGTCGGCGGGTGGATCTAGTCACCCTCGAGGAAGCCAGGAGAAGCCCGCGCCTGCTGCTGGGCGCGCTCGACGAAGGAAGAGTCCTGGTCGACCGCGACGACCGCTGGCCGTCCCTCCAAGCCGAAGTCAGCCTCCTGCGCCGACGCGGTCGCGAAACGAAGCGGCGGGCGCTTTCGGGGATCGACCGGATGCTCGCCGGGGAGGCGAGTTGATGGCGAGGGAGGTGAGCGAGGCCCAGCGGAACCGCTGGAGGAGCGAAATCCTCGACCACCTTGAGGATTTCCCCCGTCAGTACGCGGCGCTGGAGAACGCGATGGCGTCCTTCGGAGCCGAGTTCGACCTCAAGGCGTTCAAGGTGGCGTACGAAACCAATACCGACATGGACGCCTACAACCGCGCTCAAGCGGTCGAGCGGGCATTGGGGAGGGTGCAGAACTACGTCGCCCAGCTTTCGATCGCCGGCGCCAGGCTGGCTGGCCTGCGGATTCCCAAGACCGAAGAGAGCGAGGCGGCGAAGGCCTTCGGAGCGCTGAAAGAGGCGCGTGTCATCGGCGCCGAGTTGACTCGGAAGCTGCGCCGTGCCCAGAAAGCGCGAGCGGCGATCGAGCACAGCTACGTCCAGGTCCCTGCAGGCAACGTCCATCGAGCCGCCGAGCTGATCCTCTCCGCCGCCCGCGAGTTCATCGGTCCGTACCGGAGTTGGGTGGAGAAGTACCTGTAGCCCCGCTCGGGAGCTCAGGCCGCTCGCCGCTCCCCGACCGAGGCTGACCGTCTGAAGGGTTCGCCGAGGCCGCGAAGAAACGTCCCGCCATGCGCCTTCCATCGATTCTTACCGTCCTCGTGTCCGCCACCGTCCTGCTCGCCGCCTCCCAGGCTGAGGCGGCCGACTCCGTCTACTGGGCCGATTACAAGGGGGACCAGATCTCCCACGCCAACCTGTCCGGCGGGGGAGGGGGCAACCTCGACGTCAGCGGCGCCGACGCCGACGAAGTCAACGGCCTGGCGATCGACGCGGCGGCCGGCAAGGCGTACTGGGTCACCGGCTCGGGCAAGGTCTTCTACGCCAACCTCAGCGGCGGCGGTGGCGGGCAGCTGAACACCGGCGGGCTTCCGAGCGGGGACTTCCTGCTCGGCGCCGCGGTCGATCCGCTCGGCGGCAAGCTCTACTGGGTCGACGGCAACGAAGGCAAGATCGCCTGGGCGAACCTGAACGGCAGCGGCGGCGGGTTCCTCGGCACCAGCGGCGCGACCGTCGCGGGCCCGACCGGGGTCGCCGTCGATCATGCCGCCGGCAGGGTCTACTGGACCAACGGCGAAGCGGGCGCTCCCAAGGTCTCCTACGCCAGCCTGGGCGGCGGCGGTGGCGGTGACGTGCCGAACACGACCGGTGCCGGGGAGGCCGACGGGCTCGCCCTCGACACCGCCGCCAACCGGGTCTACTGGGCGGACTTCGGCGCCAACAAGATCTCCTACGCCAGCCTCAACGGCTCGAGGACCGGTGACGTCAACACCGCCGGCGCGACCATCGACGGCCCCTTCGGCGTCGCGGTCGACCCGGTCGCCGGGCGCGTCTACTGGGCGAACGAACAGGGCGAAAGCATCTCCTACGCCAACCTCAACGGCAGCGGCGGCGCCGACCTCGACACCAGCGGTGGGTCCCTGACCCTCCCCGCTTTCCCGGTCCTGCTCGAGACCCCGGCGGCCGCGGCCGCGCCTCAGGCGGCGGGCGGCCCCGGGCCCGGATCGACTCTGAGCTGCACGCCGGGCACCTGGGCACCCGACCTGCTCGAGTCCTTCCTCTACCGCGCGCCCCAGACCACCTCGCTGCAGTGGCTGCTGAACGGCCAGCCGATCCCCGGCGCCACCGCCCCCACCTACACCGCCCCCGCGGTCGGCAAGTACAGCTGCCAGAGCCTCGCCGCCAATCAGGCCGGCTCCGCCTCCCAGGCCAGCGGCGCGGTCTCGGTCTTCAGCCTCGCCAAACGGGCCAAGCTCAACCGCAAGAAGGGAACGGCCCTGCTCGCCGTCGGCATCCCCGGTCCCGGCACCCTCACCCTCGCCGGTAAGCACCTGGTCACCCAGACCAAGATCAGCGCCGCCCCCACCGCGAGCACGATCAAGCTCCCGCTCAAAGCCAAGGGAAAGACCAGAAAAGCCCTCAACCGCAAGGGCAAAGCGAAGGCCCAGGCAACCATCACCTTCATCCCCGCCACCGGCAGCCCGGGGAGTCAGGTGAAGAAGCTAGTCCTGAAGAAGAAGATCGGCTGAGGCGGCAACTCCCGATCAGGGCGTGAGGACGACGCGGCCGAACGCGTTGCGCCCCTCGATGTAGGTGTGCGCCGCGGCGGCTTCGGCGAGCGGGAACGTGCGATCGATCTCGACCCGGAGCTCGCCGTCGGCGACCCGCTGCAGCATCTCCCCGATCATCGGGTGGATCCGCGCATGCTCGGTCACGATCGCGCCGCCGAGGTAGACCCCGCGCAGAGTGTTGTTCTTGGTCCAGAGGGACTGGGCCTCGATCGAAGAGCCACCCCGCCCGGCCACCCCGACGCTGACCAGCGTCCCCCGGTAGGCGAGGACGCCGACGCTGTCGACGAGGTTCTGGCCGCCGACCGAATCGAGGACGACGTCGGCTCCGCGCGAGTCGGTCAGCTCGTTGGTGCGCCGGGCAAAGCTGTCGGTCGCGTAGTTGATCCCGTGATCGAGCCCGAACTCCTTCAGCCGCTCGAGCTTCTCGTCGCTGGAGGCGGTGGCGATCACGGTCGCGCCCGCCTGCTTGGCCAGCTGGATCGCCGCCATCCCGACCCCGCCGGCACCGGCGTGGATCAAGACGGTCTGGCCCTCCACGAGGTTGCCGGCGGTGAACAGGCACTCCTCCGCGGTCCCGAACGCAACCGGCACGCAGGCGGCTCGAGCGGCATCCAGCCCAGCCGGGATCGGCCAGGTCATCATCGCCGGCACCGCCCGCCTCTCCGCATGAGAGCCGACAGCGTTCAGGGCGACCACCCGGTCGCCCACCGCAGGCGCATCGACGCCGGCCCCGACCTCGCTGACGGTCCCGGCACTCAGGTAGCCGACGATCCAAGGGACCGCCGGCGGAGGCGTGGCCACACGGGCCAGCAAGTCCCCGCCCTCGATGCTGACCGCCTCGGCGTCTACCACCACGCACCCGTCCGGGCACTCAGGCTCCGGCACCTCCTCGTAGCGAAGCACCTCAGGGGGACCATTCTCGTAGAGCACCGCAGCCTTCATCGATTCCACCGACCTTTCGTTCGCGGAGCCCTGATCATGACCAATACTCGCCGTCGGGTTCCGAGGACTGGTCCCGTGAGACCGATTGCGCTTCGTTCAGCTATCGAGTTCGATGTATCAGCACCGATAGTTACAACGAAAGGCGAGGGAGATGATGGGAGTTCGCACGCATCGAGTAAAGGCGATAGCGGGACTGGTCACGATCGCCGCGGTTGTTCTCGTGGTTGTCGGCAACGCCTCGGCGGTGACGGTCCTGGCGGGCGACCTGGTCATCGAAGTCGACGGTTCGATCAGTCCGAAGGCGCTGCCCAAGGACAAGCCGGTGCCGATCTCCTTCCACGGCAGCGCCTCGGTCGCGACCAAGGACTCGACCCATATCCCACCGGCCCTCAGCACCGAGTTGTTGGTCGACAAGCACATCACGATCGACACCACCGGCCTGCCGACCTGCACCCTGGCGCAGCTCAAGAGTTCCCCGCCCGCGGCAGTGATGAGGGCCTGTGGTGACGCCCTGATCGGCAAGGGCACCTCGACCGCCGAGGTGGAATTCCCCGAACAGCCCGCCTTCTCCGCCAAGGGGCCGCTGCTGGCCTTCAACGGCCCAGCCGAAGGCGGCTACGGAGCCGGCGCCTACCACGAGCAGCTCTATTACGTCTACGCCGACGTCCCCGTCCCGACCGCCCTGATCGCCGTCGCCAAGGTCTCGAGGGCCACCGGCCCCTACGGCTACGCGATCTCGATCTCGATTCCCAAGATCGCCGGCGGCGCGGGCTCCTTCAGCGGCGCCGAATTCACGATCGGCCGCAGCTGGACCTACATGGGGCGCAAGCACTCGTTCTTGAACGCCGAGTGCGCCAACGGCCACTTCGACTCGCGGGTGAAGGTGGACTTCGGCGACGGCTCCCACGTGATCGGCAACGTTCCCCAGACGTGCCGTACGGGGGGCTGAGCCTCACTCGTCTTCCAGCCTCGCCTGCAGTCGCGCCAGCCAGCCCTCGGCGTACTTGAGCAGGTCGGCCGAGAGGCGCGCGGCCACGGCCACGTAGCGGATGCCCTGCGCTTCGAAGGCCTCGGCGCGGGGCACGATCTCCTCCCTCAGGGCCTCCTTTTTCACCCGATTGCGCTCGCGCAGAGCCCGCACCAGCTCCAACTGATCCTCCTCACCCAGCGCATCGGCAAGAAACAGCTTCAGCATCGCTTCGTCACGGATCTGAATCGCCGCCACCTTCGGCGAGCGCAGCCAAGCCACCAGCACTTTCTCCCCCTTGGCAGTGATCGAGTAGGCCGACCGCGCCCTGCCACCCCGAGGATCGCTCCGCCGTCTAAGCAGCCCCGCCCCCTCCAACCGCGCCAGCTCCGGATAGATAAGAGCCAAAGAAATCGGCCAGAAGTTCTGAGTCGACTGATCGGCCACCTTCTTGATCGCATACCCAGAGCTGACCCCAAGCCGGACCATGCCCAGCACCAGGTAAGAGGTAGGCGAAAGCTTGATCGGGGTCGTCATTGCAGCAGCCGCGCTGGGATTGCGAAAGGCCAACTACACAGCCTGTTTGTCTCGATATATCAAGACAGCTACATCCTAAGCGACAGTTCGAGAGGCGACCGAAATGGCCAGCGGAACCGAAACGAGAGAACGCGGTTGGAAATACTGCCCAGCTTTCCGCGGGCTATTACCCAAGTCGCAGGGGAAGCATTGGACGCTGCTTGTTCGGCGGCTTACCTTTAGTCGAGCCGGTTCTCGGCGATCCCGATTGGAGGCAGAAATGGCAAAGGTCATATGCGTTCTCTACAAAGACCCGGTAAGCGGGTATCCGCCGACCTACGCTCGCGAGGAGATCCCGGCGATTGCCTCTTACCCTGACGGCCAGAGCGCTCCGAGCCCTGAGGGCATCGACTTCTCCCCCGGGGAGCTCCTGGGTTGCGTCTCCGGCGAGCTTGGCCTGAGGACCTACCTGGAGAGCCAAGGCCACGAGCTGGTCGTCACCTCGGACAAGGACGGAGCGAACTCGGAGTTCGACCAGCATCTGGTCGACGCCGAGGTCGTCATCTCCCAGCCTTTCTGGCCGGCGTATCTGACCGCCGAGCGGATCGCCAAGGCTCCCAACCTGAAACTGGCGATCACCGCCGGGATCGGTTCTGACCACGTCGATCTGCAGGCGGCGATGGACTCGGGGATAACCGTCGCCGAGGTCACCTACTGCAACTCGATCTCCGTCGCCGAGCACGTGGTGATGATGATCCTGGGTCTGGTCCGCAACTACATCCCCTCCCATCAGATCGTCCTCGACGGCGGTTGGAACATCGCCGACGCCGTCTCTCGCGCCTACGACCTGGAGGGGATGCAGGTCGGCACGGTGGCGGCGGGGCGGATCGGGACCGCCGTCCTGAAGCGCCTCGCGCCTTTCGACGTCGGCCTGCACTACGTGGACCGCCACCCGCTGCCCGCCAAGACGGAGGAGCAGCTCGGTGCCACTCACCACGAGTCGGTGGAGAGCCTGGTCGAGGTCTGTGACGTGGTGACGATCAACTGCCCGCTGCATCCGGAGACCGAGCACCTCTTCGACGCGCAGATGATCGCCAAGATGAAGCGCGGCGCCTACCTGATCAACACCGCGCGGGGCAAGATCTGCGATCGCGAGGCAGTCGCCGCCGCCTGCGAGTCAGGGCAGTTGGCCGGTTACGCGGGAGATGTCTGGTTCCCCCAGCCCGCCCCCGCCGATCACCCTTGGCGGACGATGCCCCACCACGGGATGACTCCTCACGTCTCCGGCTCCACGCTCTCAGCCCAGGCTCGCTATGCCGCTGGAACCCGAGAGATCCTCGAGAACTATTTCACCGGCACTCCCCAGCGCGAGGAATACCTGATCGTCGACGGCGGCCGTCTGGCCGGCGCCGGCGCCCACTCCTACTCGGCCGGGAACGCAACGGCGGGATCCGAGGAGGCAGCCCGGTTCAGTTCTTGACCGTCGCAACATTGAGCTTGCCTTTGTGATCGAGATTCAAGCGAGCCGTTCGTCTCCTCGTCCTACCGACAGGTCGACGGAGAGGCCTGGACTAAGCTGACCCTGATCCGGATGAGCGACTTCCTCGTCAAGCGGGACGATTTGCGCCAGTGTCGCGTCGCCGATGCGCCGAGCCCGGAGCCGGGACCGGGCCAGGCGCTGCTGCGGGTCGACAGCTTCGGGTTGACCGCGAACAACGTCACCTACGCGGTGATGGGCGAGGCGATGTCCTACTGGGACTTCTTCCCGGCCGAGCCGGGCTGGGGACGGGTGCCGATGTGGGGCTTCGCCGAGGTCGAGCGCAGCGAGGCCGACGGTGTCGAGCCGGGGACGCGGGTCTACGGCTACCTGCCGCCCTCCTCTTACCTGACGGTGACGCCGGTCAGCGTCGAGGCCGCTGGCTTCGTCGACGGCTCCCCGCACCGGGAGAAGCTGCCCTCCGCCTACCATCGCTACCTGGCGACCGGCGCCGACCCGTTCTACCGCGCTGACAGCGAGGACGTGCAGATGCTGCTGCGGCCGCTCTTCTTCACCTCATTTCTGATCGACGACCAGCTCGCGGACGAGGGCCTGGTCGGGCGCGGGCCGATCGTCGTCTCCAGCGCCTCCAGCAAGACCGCCCTCGCCGCCGCCTTCCTGCTGGCGCGACGCGAGGGGGCGGAGCTGGTCGGCTTCACCTCGCCGCGCAGCGCCGAGTTCGTCGCCGGCCTGGGGATCTACGACCGCACCGTCGCCTACGACGCAATCCACTCGCTCGGCCCGGGGCCCGCCACCTTCGTCGACATCGCCGGCGACGCCGCCGTCCGCCGCGCCGTCCACACCCATTACGGCGACGAACTGGCACACAGCATGGCAGTCGGGGTAACCCACTGGGAGGAGTTCGGAACCGGAGGAGCCGAGCCCCTACCGGGACCAACGCCAACCTTCTTCTTCGCCCCCGACCGGGTCACCAAACGCGCCGCCGACTGGGGCCGCGCCAACCTGGAGCAGCGCGTAGCCGAAGCCTGGCATCCCTTCTGCGAGTGGATCGCCAGTTGGCTTGAGATAAACCACGGCAGCGGCTTCGACGCCGTCCGTACCGCCTACCTCGACGTGCTCGAGGGCCGTGTCGATCCAAAGACCGCACACGTCCTCACCCTCGACGCCGTCTAGTTACTCCGAATAGCTCGGCGAGAAATCCCACCCGCAGGGACATCCAACGATGGAGCTAGGCGGATTCGAACCGCCGACCTCCTGGGTGCGATGCAAGGAGGTCAGCGAAGTAAAAATCGTCAAAAACTCCATATTTGCAGCACTTTTCTGATTACCTAGAAGAGGCTGCTGATAGTGAAATATGCAGGGATATGCACCGATATGAAGCGAGTCGGGCACTTCTGGCGAAAAGTGCCCGAAATAAAGAGGGCGGTTGGAATGCGTTGCCACGTCTTCAGATGGAGACCCCGGGGCAGGCCACCCTCGCCTCCCAGAGTAGGGAGGGCTAGGGTCTGACTCCTTCGGCAGAAGACGAGCAAAGCTAGAGGGGGCTCACCGGTGGCGCTGAAGAAGTCAGACCTATACCGCTCGCTATGGCAGAGCTGCGACGAGCTGCGGGGCGGGATGGATGCCTCGCAGTACAAGGACTACATCCTCACGTTGCTGTTCGTGAAATACGTGACCGACAAGGCGCGGTTAGACCCCAGGAACCTCCTCACGGTCCCCGCGGGCGGCTCCTTCGAGGAGATGGAAAAGCTCCGGGGCAAGAAGGAGATCGGCGACGGGATCAACAAAATCGTCGCCAAGCTCGCGGCCGCCAACGACCTGCATAACGTCATCGACCTCGCCGACTTCAGCGACGAGGAGAAGCTCGGCAAAGGCAAGGCGATGCAGGACCGCCTCAGCAAGCTGGTCGGGATCTTCGCCGACCTCGACTTCCGTCGCAGTCGTGCCGAGGGCGACGACCTGCTCGGGGACGCTTACGAGTACCTGATGCGCCACTTCGCGACCGAGTCCGGAAAATCGAAGGGGCAGTTCTACACGCCGGCCGAGGTCTCTCGCGTGATCGCGAAGATCGTTGGCGTCGGTGCTGCCACCAAACAGGACCAGACGGTTTACGACCCGACCTGCGGGTCGGGGTCGCTGTTGATCAAGGTTGCCGACGAGACGCCGCGTGGCGTGTCGATCTACGGCCAGGAGAAGGACGTCTCGACCTACGCGCTGGCCTGGATGAACGTGATCCTCCACGGCATCCCCGACGCCGAGCTGTTCAAGGGCGACACGCTGACCGAACCGCAGCTGACCGAAGGCGACCGGCTGAGGACGTTTGACTTCGCAGTCGCGAACCCACCCTTCTCCTACAAGTCCTGGAGCAATGGCCTGGAGAACGAGTACGGCCGCTTCGAGTACGGCCGCCCGCCGGAGAAGAACGGCGATTACGCCTTCCTCCTTCACATCCTCAAGTCCCTAAAGGGGAAGGGGAAGGCGGCGGTGATCCTCCCCCACGGCGTCCTCTTCCGCGGAGGGGCAGAGGGAAGGATCCGGCGGGAGCTGGTCCGGCGCGGGTTCGTCAAGGGCATCGTCGGCCTGCCGCCCAACCTCTTCTACGGGACCGGCATCCCCGCCTGCATAGTCGTGCTCGACAAGGAGAACGCCGCCGGCCGCGCCGGCGTCTTCATGGTCGACGCCTCCCGCGGGTTCGTCAAGGACGGTGCCAAGAACCGCCTGCGGAGCCAGGACATCCACAAGATCGTCGACGTCTTCAACCGCCAGCTCGACGTCGATCGCTACTCCCGGATGGTCCCGCTGGCGGAGATCCAGAGCGAGGCTAACGAATACAACCTCAACATCCCCCGTTACATCGACTCCTCCGAGCCGGAGGACATCCAGGACCTTCGCGCCCATCTGCACGGTGGCATCCCCGATCGGGACATCGAGGCTCTGGGCCTCTACTGGGACGCTTTCCCGTCGCTTCGCGGGGCCCTTTTTAAGCAGCGCGGAGACGGTTACAGCGACCTTGCGGTCGACTCAGCCAAAATCCAAGAGACGATTCTTGGTTCACCCGAGTTCGAAGACTTCGCGGCTGGTGTCGAAGGGGAGGTTGGGAAGTGGTTCGAGGCACACCGGAAGAATCTGCTCGCGATCGACGAGAACACCAAGCCCGCAGAGCTAATCGAAGCGCTTGGCGAGGATCTCCTTGTTCGCTTTGAAAAGAGGCCGCTGCTCGACAAGTACTCTCTCTACGAGCAGCTGCTCAGCTACTGGCACGAAACGATGCACGATGACGTTTACCTGATCATGCACTCTGGGTGGCTCGAGGCGTCGCGCCCGCGCAAGGCAATCAAGGACAAGGACCGTAAGCTCGATGAGGATCCCGACCTTGTCATTTCCGTTAAGAAGGCGAAAAACAAGTTCAAGATGGACCTCATACCGCCCGAACTTGTCGTGGCGCGTTATCTAACCGCATGCAAAGAGGGCGTGGAGCGCCTCGAAGACGAAGTTGACAAGGCGGCCCGAACCATTGAGGACTTCATCGAGGGGCACAGTGGGGAAGATTCCCTGCTTGCAGGTGCCATGGAGGAGGGCAGAGTGACCAAGCCACTTGCCTCCTCGAGGCTAAAAGAAGCAAAGCATGAGGCTGCTCTCAAAGAAGTCGAGGTACTCGAGTACATGGTTAGCCTGTTTCGACTTGAGTCCCAAGCCAACAAGAACTTACGGGAAGCTCGATCCAACCTAGACATCTCTACGCTCGAAAAGTATGGAGAGCTGAGCAGCGACGAGATCAAGAACCTGGTACTCCAAGATAAGTGGGTCGCTGTCATCGAAAGGCGGATTAAAGAGGTACTCACCTCTCTGTTACTTCAGCTAGTAGACAGAATTATGCAACTAATCCAAAGGTACGGCCGAACTCTCGATGAAATGGAAGCTGAGTTCGCACAGTTGAATGACCAGGTTTCTGGTCAGCTAGAACGGTTTAATCTTTAATGGGAGCAGAGGGAGAAATTGTCTCGCTAGGATCTGTTACCAAGTGGCTATCAGGCGGCACGCCAAGCCGAGCTAACCTAAGTTACTGGAATGGGACGATTCCTTGGATAAGTGCAGCCACGCTTCAGAACTTTGTGGTTCGAACTTCTCCGCAGAAGGTAACGCCGGAGGCAGTTCGAGCGGGTAGCAGGATGGCTCCGCTTGGGTCTACCCTGTTATTGGTTCGAGGAAGTGCACTTCATAGTGAAATTAGAGCTTCCCTAGTCGATGCTCCCGTATGCTTTAACCAGGATGTCAAGGCCTTAGTGCCAGACCCTTCAATTTCTCCTCGCTTCCTCACGTATTGCATTCATGCCAATGAGAATCGCTTGCTTCGGCTCGTAACCTCAGCCGGGAATACGGCTGGCGTATTGGACACCCAAGTCGTCAAACGGCTAGAGATCTGGGTTCCCCCATTCGATCACCAGATACAAGTGGTACGGGAGTTAGACGCTGTTTATGCAGAGCTTGATTCACTGGAGAGTTTAATCAAGAAGAAAAAGGCTTTACGCGAGGGAGTCGTACAGGAACTGATGCGCGGAAGCTCCAAGCTACCTGTTCGCTTGTGAGCATGAGCAACGTCGGGCAGCCCGAGCGCAACACGCAGGAGCGGGTTATCGCCCTGTTTCGCAATCGGCTCGGCTATGAGTACCTCGGTAACTGGCAGCACCGTACGGGCAACGCGAACGTCGAGCCCCAGCTGCTGGGCTTGAGCCTCGAAGGGCGCGGATACGGAGCTGTTCAGATCGCTAAAGCGGTGGAACGCATGCAGCGGGACGCTTCGCTTGGAGGCGGCCGCAAGCTGTATGAGGCCAATCGCGATGTCTACGGTCTGCTCCGCTACGGGATCCCGGTGAAGACGGACGTGGACGAGAAGGCGGAGACGGTCTGGCCGATCGCCTGGGAGAACCCGGAGGCGAACAGGTTCGCGATCGCCGAGGAGGTGACGGTCGAGGGGGCGAACGACAAGCGTCCCGACCTCGTTCTCTACGTGAACGGGATCGCGGTGGCGACGATCGAGCTGAAGCAATCGAAGGTCGCCGTCTCGGAGGGAATCCGCCAGTCGTACGGCAACCAGAAGCACGAGTTCATCCAGAAGTTCTTCACGACCGTCCAGCTAGTGATGGCCGGCAACGACGTGGAGGGGTTGCGCTACTCGCCGATAGACACCGAAGAGAAGTACTGGCTGGCCTGGCGCGAGCGGAGGGAGATCGAGGAGCGACTGGACCGCGAACTCGCCCAGCTCTGCTCGAAGGAGCGGCTGCTCGAGTTGATCCACGACTTCATGGCCTTCGACGCAGGGGTCAAGAAGACGTGCCGGCACAACCAGTACTTCGCCGTCAAAGCGGCCCAGGAGCGGGTGGAGAGGCGCGAGGGCGGGATCGTCTGGCACACTCAGGGCTCCGGGAAGTCGCTGATCATGGTCTGGCTGGCGAAATGGATCCGCGAACACCAGGACCAGGCCCGCGTCCTGATCGTCACCGACCGGACCGAGCTGGACGAACAGATCGAAAAAGTCTTCTCGGCAGTTGGGGAGGACATCCACCGCACCCGCAGCGCCGCCGACATGCTTGATGTCCTCAACCGCTCGGCCGAGTGGCTGATCTGCTCGCTGATCCACAAATTCCGCGACTCCGAGGACGAGGAGGGGCGTGACGCGAGCGAGCGCGAGTTCATCGAGGAACTGCGCCGCGCCGTCCCCGAGGATTTCTCCCCCAAGGGGAACCTGTTCGTCTTCGTCGACGAGGCCCACCGCACCCAGTCGGGTCGCATGCACGACGCGATGAAGGAGCTGCTGCCCGGCGCGATGTTCATCGGCTTCACCGGCACGCCATTGCTCAAGGCCGACAAGGAGACGACCGTGGAGAAGTTCGGCAGCTTCATCCACACCTACAAGTTCGACGAAGCGGTGGCCGACGGGGTCGTGGTCGACCTGCGCTACGAGGCGCGGAACATCGAACAGCGCCTCTCCTCACCCGAGAAGGTCGACCAGTGGTTCGAGGCTAGGACGCAGGGGATGACCGATCTCTCCCGCGCCAGGTTGAAGCGGCGCTGGGGGACGATGCAGAAAATCGTCAGCGCCGAGCCGCGGGCCAAGCAGATCGCCCAGGACATCCTGCTCGACATGGAGACGCGCCCCCGCCTCATGGATCGGCGGGGGAACGCGATGCTCGTCGGGGAAAGCATCTACCAGGCCTGCAAGTTCTACAACCTGCTGTGCGAAGGCGGGCTGAAGGGGAAGTGCGCGATTGTCACCAGCTACGAGCCGCGCGCCACGGACGTCTCCAAGGAGGACTCCGGCCACGGGGCGACGGAGAAGCTGCGCCAGTTCGAGACCTACCGCCAGATGCTGGCCTACCACTTCCAGGAGCCGCCCGAGACCGCGATCCACAAGGTGGAGGAGTTCGAGCGCGAGGTGAAGAGGCTGTTCGTCCACGAGCCCGGGCAGATGCGGCTGCTGGTCGTGGTGGACAAGCTGCTGACCGGTTTCGACGCCCCCTCGGCGACCTACCTCTATATCGACAAGAACATGCACGACCACGGCCTCTTCCAGGCCATCTGCCGCGTCAACCGGCTCGACGGCGACGACAAGGAGTACGGCTACGTCGTCGACTACCGCGACCTCTTCAACTCGCTCGAGAGCGCGATCGTCGATTACACCTCGGGGGCGCTCGACGGATACGACCGTGACGACGTCGAGGGGCTGCTCAAGAACCGCGTGACGAGCGCCCGCGCCGATCTCGACGAGGCGCTCGAGCGAGCCCGCGCCATCTGCGAGCCGGTGGCGCCGCCGCGCGACACGCTCCAGTACCAGCAGTACTTCTCCGCCGCAGAGGCCGGCGACCCCGAGCAGCTGAAGCGGAACGAGCCGAAGCGGGCGGAGCTGTACAAGGCCGTCGCGGCCCTGACCCGGGCCTATGCCAACCTCGCGAACGAGATGGACGAGGCCGGGTACGAAGAGGCCGAGGCCGCGGCGATCAAAGAGGAGGTCTCCCACTACGCGGCCGTGCGCGACGAGGTCGAGCTCGGCGCGGGGGAGAACGTCGACCTCAAGCAGTACGAGGCGGGGATGCGGTTCCTGCTCGACACCTACATCCAGGCGGACCCCTCGGAGACCGTCGCGGAGTTCCCCGACAAGGGCCTCGTCCAGCTGATCGTCGAGATGGGGGAGGCGGCGATCGACGAGCTGCCGGAGGGGGTCAAGAGCGACCCCGAGGCGGTCGCGGAGACGATCGCGAACAACATCCGCAAGGTGATCATCGACGAGCGGCCGAACAACCCCGGCTACTACGACAAGATGTCCCGCCTGCTCGACGCGCTGATCGAGGAGAGGCGCAGGGAGGCGATCGACTACAAGGCTTACCTCGAGGGCTTGATCGAGCAGGCGGAAAAGGTCGGGCGGAAGGAAGCGGACCACCGCTATCCGGAGTGGGCCGACAACGGCGCGAAACGGGCCCTCCACGACTTCGGGCTGCCGGAGGGGCTAGCGCAGGCGGTGGACAGGGCAGTGATGGAGACCAAGCCCGACAGCTGGGTCGGGAACGCGATCAAGGAAAGAAAGGTCAGGCTCGCGGTGGCTGACGCGCTGCCGCCGGGCTTCGACCGGATCGACGAGCTGATGGCGTTGGTGAAGGCCCGCGATGAGTACCGCTAGCGCATACCTGACGGTGCGGGGCATCGAGGTCGACGTCGTTTACAAGGACATCAAGAACCTCCACGTCGGCGTCTACCCGCCCCTGGGGCGGGTCCGGGTGGCGGCGCCGAAGCGGCTCGACGACGAGCAGGTGAGGCTGGCTGTGATCAGGCGCCTGGCCTGGATCAAGGAGCAGCGGCGCCAGCTGCGCGACGCGCCCCGCCAGTCCGAGCGGGAGATGGTGACCGGGGAGTCGCACTACGTATGGGGCCTGCGGCGCCGGCTGAGGGTGGTGGAGCGAGCCGGGCGGGGGCACTGCGAGCTCGACGGTGACCGCCTGGTCCTCTACGTGCCGGAGGGAACCGACGCCGCCGCGCGCCTGAACCTGCTGCGCCGCTGGCAGCGAGCGCAGCTGCGGCTGGCGATCCCTCCACTGATCGAGCGGTGGGAGCCGCGGGTGGGGTGCTCGGTGCCGGCCTGGGGCATCCGCCGCATGAAGACCAAGTGGGGTTCCTGCAACCGCGACACCGGCCACCTCAGCTTCAACCTCGAGCTGGCCAAGAAGGCGCCGCGCTGCCTCGAGTACATCGTGGTCCACGAGATGGCCCACCTCCGCGAGCCAGACCACAGCCGCCGCTTCACCACCCTGATGGACACCCTGATGTCCGACTGGCGGTATCGCCGCGACGAGTTGAACGGGGCGCCGCTCGACCACGAGGAGTGGGCTTGAGCCCACGCGGAACCGCTACGGACTCCGCGTCCCGACTTCAGGGTTAAGCAGTGCCTGCCAACCATGCGAAGCAGCGGGATGATCGATGCAGAGGCCGTAAAACAGACGCCTAGAACTCAGGCCAATCCAGGGTCGCGAGCTGCGCTGGCTGCAGTCGGCCATGCTTCTGAAAAGCGAGCTCCAGTCGCTCGCTCAGCCACTCAAGTCCGGCTGGGGCCAGCCGAGCCGCAGGGTGCTGCCGGATCGCCTTCCGCGGATCCGTGTTACCCGTGCCGGACTCGAGGTTTTCGGCCGTGGACCCAAATGCAAGAGGACCGAGTTCGTCCATCAGCTCGGCTAGGGAGACGCCGTTCTCCATCGTGCCGGCGAGGAATTCCCCGTCATGCACCCTGATGTAGTGGGGCCAGTCTTTCTTCCAGGGGCGCTTGGCGAGATCTGAAGCGGAAGCGTCGTCCCGGCCTTCCTCGTAACGCCGCCCAATGGCACGGCCGAAGATCATCGTGTCGTTCGGGCTGTGTACCAGGCGAGACATGAACATCACGGCGCCATCCTGAACCGAGAGCGGCCGCTTGTTCCTCGGATAGGTGCAAGCCCAATGGCATCCCCCGCTTTTCAGTTCCTCCAGCACCGGATAGTTCCGGGGTGCGCGGTTGTCGCTCTTGCCGAAGAACTTCACGAAGCCCTGGCGAGGCTCGTCGAAGAGGGGAGGTAGCTGCGGCTCAGGATCTGGGCCCACATCGGCACCCTCGTCGCCCAAGCCCGAGCCAACGGAAGAAGCGCCGGGAATCAACTGGGCCTCGATCCGCTCCTCCCACTCGTCTAACCTCGAGACCGAGAGGTCAGGAGCGGCCTTCTCCCATAGCCCATCGAAGTAGGCAACACAGCGCCGTGGCAGCGCTCCCCCCTCCGCGACCACCCCGAGCTCGTGGTTTTTGCACAGCCCACCTACGGTCATGTTCGCCGAGGTGATGACGGCGTGATCCGCATCGAACAGATAGAGCTTTGCGTGTAGGCGCTGGACACCCCGTACTTGCGCTCCAAACTCAATCAAGCGACGCAAGGCAGAGATGTCGGAGACCCCCTCGCGAAAGTGGTCGAGGTTGAACCGCGTGAGGATCCGAAGAGAAGGGCTCGCCTCGGAAAGGAGCCCCTCGACGGCTCCATGCTTGATGAAGGGGCTGGCCATCCTCACAGTGGAAGCGTCGTCAGCAAGCGCCGCCTCCAACTCTTCCCACCATCCCCCATCCACTAGCCGCACTGCCATTGCTCGAAGATACCGGCACCAGGTTGACCGAGATGCGCGTGCCATAGCTCAATCGCCGCTGGAATGCGAGGCGGAATACCCCGGAATCGCCGCCAATCCCTTCGCATCCTCGCGATTTCAGGCACTAGTGCCTGAAATAGGAGCGGATTTCAGCGGCGGTTGGAAACGGCTTCAGAAAGCGAAGTTTGCGACGTGCAGGGACTTCTGCCGATGGAGCTAGGCGGATTCGAACCGCCGACCTCCTGGGTGCGATCCAGGCGCTCTGCCAGCTGAGCTATAGCCCCGGGCTCTGCGGGATGGGAAGTTGCTCCCATTGCCTCGCAAGCGACAGGATAACCCCATAGTCTTTGAGAGCCTCCTGCGGGAGTGCCGAGCATGAGCATCCTCGACGACGCAATTCGAGAGCACCTGGAACTGAAGCGCGCCCATGGCGCGGATGAGGCCGAGCTGAAAAAGCTCGAGGACGAGGCCTTCGGTCCGCCGGGGCGGCCGGAGGAGCCCGATCCGTTCTCTGAGGCGCCAACCGAGTTCATGGCGACGCCCGGCGCCGCTGACGCTGCGGAGGCCGGAGAGACGAGCGGCGGTCGCCGGATCAACATCGCCGACCTGCAGGAGCCGCCCCCGCCGGATCGCGCCGAGGAGCGCGAGGAGCCGCAGGCGGAGGCGACGTCCGCGACCGAGCCGGAGGCCGCCCCGCTCGCTCCCGCCGAGGACGCGACCCAGACCGCCCGCCCG
Organism: uncultured Actinomycetes bacterium; assembly: GCA_963702075.1. Lineage (GTDB taxonomy): Bacteria > Actinomycetota > Thermoleophilia > Solirubrobacterales > 70-9 > VAYN01. Next base: position 475,164 of record OY969703.1, read on the forward strand.
GCCGAGGAGGATCTGCCGATCGCAGACGAGCCGTCGGCGAGCGAGCACGAGATCGTCGCCGAGCCCACCGAGGAGGCTTCGCCGACGCCCGCCGCGAAGGCCGGCCCCGGCGAGGAGACCCGAGAGCGCCTGGCGATCGCCGAACAGCCGACCGAGTTCTTCGACATCGAGGCCGAGATGGGGACCGAGGATGCCCCGGCCGCCGAGCCCGGCGCCGAGATCCAGGCCTCCCGCACCGAGCCCTCGGTCGCCCCGCTCGCTGACGAGGAGGACGAAGAGGACGAGGAGTTCTGGAGCGACCAGCGCCTCTCCGACGAGCTCGACCAGGCGCTCGAGGCTCCACTGACCGCCGAGCACGAGCTGCCGCCCCTCACCGACGAGCACGACATCCCGGCGCCGGTAGCCGAGCCCTCCGCCATCGTCCCCGCGAACGAGGACGACGACGATGGTGAGGAGCCCGTCCGTCCCGACTACGACCCGGACACCGGCCACGAGGACGTCCTCGAGGACACGCCCGACTTCCTCGAGGACGCCCCCGAGGACGACGAGCTCTGGTTCGAGCAGAAGCCCCCGAAGGATTTCGACTTCGACGACTAGCGGTTAGTGGAGCCAGCCGGGATCGAACCGGCGACCTCCGCCTTGCAAAGGCGGCGCTCTGCCAGCTGAGCTATGGCCCCGCGCGCCAGATTGTAAGCAGCCGGCGCTAGGCGATCAGCTGCTCGGCCCGCTTGCCCTCCGGCAGGTTCTGATCCGCGTGGTAGCTCGAGCGGACCAGCGGACCCGCGGCGACGGACTCGAAGCCGAGGTCGTAGGCGGCGCGCTCGAGGGCGGCGAACTCGTCGGGGTGCCAGTAGCGGACGACCGGGAGGTGGTTCTCGGTCGGGCGCAGGTACTGGCCGACGGTGAGTACCTGGACTCGGTGCTCGCGCAGGAGGCCGAAGGTCTCGACCATCTCCTCGAAGCTCTCGCCGAGGCCGACCATCAGGCCGGACTTGGTGACGACCTCCTCGCCACCCATCTCCTTCGCCATCTTGAGGACGCGGGCGGAGCGGAGGAACTGGGAGCCGCGGCGGGCGATCGGGTAGAGGCGGGGCACCGTCTCGACGTTGTGGTTGAAGACGTCGGGGCGCTCGTGGATCACCTTCGCCAGCGGCATCTCCTGGCCGCGGAAGTCGGGGGTGAGGATCTCGACCTTGCACTCGGGGGCCAGCATCCGGATCGAGCGGATCACGCCGACGAAGGCGGAGGCACCGTAGTCGGGCAGGTCGTCGCGGTCGACCGAGGTGACGACGGCGTGGCGCAGTCCCATCGCCTTCACCTGGTTGGCGACGCGCAGCGGCTCCAGCGGGTCGTTCCAGGTCGGCTTGCCGGTCTGCACGTTGCAGAAGCCGCACCGCCGCGTGCACACGTCGCCGAGGATCATGAAGGTCGCGGTGCCGCGCTCCCAGCACTCGCCGACGTTCGGGCAGTTGGCCTCCTCGCAGACGGTGTGGAGGTTGTCGGAGCCGATCTTCTCCTTCAGCCGCCGGTAGTTCGGCCCGCCCGGCGCCGGCACCTTCAGCCACGGCGGCTTGCGGGCGCGACGGAAGGGGACGGTGCCCTCGGCGCCGGCGGCGGTGCCGCCCGGCTTGGCGCGGGAGCGGGTGACGTGGATGCGCTCGGCGGTCTCGCTCATCGGCTCAGTTGAGCCTAGCGAGCACCCACATCGGCCGGTGCGGCCCAGAGGACCTCGTGCAGAAGCTTCAGGCAATCGTCGACGAAGTCGAGATCCCCGCCGACCCGCATCCGCCCCCGGTCGTCGTCGAGGAGCGCCGAGAACCAGGTGTCGACGGTCCCGATCGCCCAGGCGTCTTCGGAAGGTTTGGCCTTGACGCAGCGCACGGTCCCGCCGGCGCTGACGTGGGCCGTCAGGGTCGCCGAACCGCGCTGGCCGTCCTGCCCGGTTGTGCCGACGATCCCGAGCTTGATGCTGCGCTCCTGGTGCTCGGGGAGCTGCAGCAGGGGGAGGGAGGCGCGCAGCACCGTTGTCATCTCGCCGACCGTCAGCCCACCCTCCTCTTCGCCGGCGGCATGTTGCTGCCGCCAGCGGCCGAGCCCGGCGATCAAGGCCATCCCATGCCGGGCCTGCTCGCTCAGTTGGTAGCGCTTGCGATGTCCCCGCGCCACGCTCTCGTAGAGGAGGCTCCAGGAGAGCAACTGGTGGGTGCGGCGGCTGACCTGGTGGAAGGTCATCTCCGCGGTGGCCTCGGCCAGGTCGGTGGCCGAGCGCCCGCCGTGACCCAGCTCCTCGATCCAGCCGTATGTCCACATCTCCCCCAGGAGGCCGCAGACTGTCCAGACCCCGTCGCCGCTCCCGGGCCCGGAGACCCACGGGATCGAAGCCTTGGCATAGGCGTCGATCAGGCGGTAGAGATCACGGCCGGCCGGGCTGAGGCTGTGGATCACGGTCGAGGGCACGCCCGCGACCTCCTCGCGGTCGACGAGCCCGAGTTCCGCGAGCTTCCGCGCATGCCGGTAGACGGTCCGGGGAGCGTAGGTCGGGACTTTTTCGGTGAGTTTCTTCGTGCGCAGGGAGCGCGGGCCCAGCGCCATCAGGATAGGGCCGTTCGCCCCGTTTCCGAGCAGCTTGAGCACGTCGGCGACGGAGATCTCCTCGCCGGTCAGCTTTGTCGACTCCGTTCCGATGCGCTGCCGCCTCTCCCCGAAATGAATCGCCGTCCTCGCCTGGGTACGCGACGATATCCAGAGTAACTCGCCGAGTCACCAAGTGCCAACTCCTTCTGAGCGACTTTTGTCACTCGTGGCGGAGCCCCGCAAGATCCGTTTTGCAGGTGAAAAGGCCGCCCCCGGATGACTTACGCCCAAGTTCCTAGAGAGAGACTTAACTCATCAAACCGCTCATACAGCCTTGACCGATCGTCATTCGCTGATAGAAGCTCCGGTTGAACGATCCGTCCGATTGGGCGGAAGGGAAAAGAACCCCCGAGGCGCGCGTCTTGCAGGCAAGCGCCCCGAGGGCTCGATCAACGCCCAGCCAAGCTGGGCATCAAGGAAAGGAAGTATCTCATGAGCAAGAAGCTCATCACTGCCTGTGTGGCCGTGGTCGCCCTCGCGGCCTTCGCGCTGCCGGCAGTCGCCTCGGCCTCCCCGCAGCTCACACATCCGACAGGGACGAGACTGGCAACCGGCGTGACGATCAAAGGGACAAACGTCGGCGCCCTCCTGCTCACATCTACAGCGGGAGCCGTCCTGACGGAATGCTCGTCGGCGACGATGACAGGGACGCTGACCAAGAACAACGGCACCGAAGTCGAAGGAACGATCTCAAGCGCTGTCTTTACCGGCACCGAAGCAAGCGGGGCTTGCACAAAACTCGGTGGCGCCCAAGTCACAACCAACGTCGGCAACGGCACCCCTTGGTGCCTCAGCGCATTGAGTAGTTACGCCACGGATGAATTCCAGGTCCGGGGCGGCGGCTGCGGCGAAGCGAGCCGGAGCATCACATTCGTGCTCGATTCGGGAACCGCCGGGGTCTGCAAATACTCGCGGTCCACGCCGGTCAAAGGTACATTCACAACAGACACCACCGGCGACGCGATCCTGACCACCACCGGAGCCGGTGAAACAGGGGTCACCGACACCCTGTTCACCAAGGAGGAAGGCGGAGTCCTTTGCCCCTCCGACGGCACCCTCGACCTCTCGTTCACACTCGAGACAGACGTAGCAACCGCTACGCCGCTGTTCGTCTCATAGAGGTTTTCTCGAGGTTGTAAAGGCAGACCGGGGCCGCCCTGCGCGGCCCCGGTCTCCTCTTGGCTCCGGAGTGACATTTGTCACTCCAAAACTGGGATGTACCTTGACACGTACGCGAATGGCCTCCTACTTTCGAGGCTCGGGGGATTTCCCTCAATCGCTGCTGAAGGATCGGAAAAGGGGATGGAGATGGCGGGACGGATGCGTGCTGTACGAGGCTGCTTGCTGCTCGCGCTGCTCGCGCTCTGGCTGATTCCCGCCGCCGCTGCGGCTTCCTGTCCCAATGAATCTGCCCGTACCGGCCCCTCGGCTTCGCTGCCCGACTGTCGTGCCTATGAGCTGATCACTCCCTCTGACAGCAACGGGCGCTTGGTGACCACCATCAATACGTTCGGCTTTGGCCGTCCCCGCGACTTCTTTCCCGCCGAACTCGGATCGCCGGTCAGAGACAGCTTCATCTACATGACCCACGCCGGCGCCCTGGCGAGCCCGCCGGGCGGAGGCGGGGTCTTCGACGCCTACTTGGCAGAACGCGGGGCTGGCGGTTGGGTGACGACTCGGAGCTTGAGCATCTCCCGCACGACGCTCGGCTGGCCGATCCCGGGTGGCTTTTCAGCCGATCAGACTTACTCCTTCCAGAACGTCGGCACTACCGACGGCGGCGTCGACTACGTCAGGGGACCGGACGGCTCCCTCACGCCGACCGGCGAAGGCTCCCTGGGAAGCGAACCGCAAGTTCAGGGCCGCTACATCAGCGAAGGTGGCGGGCACATCATCTTCACTACCGGCACGAGCACCGAGCAGCAGAACTACTGGTGCGCGGGCTGCGCAGCCCGCAAGCTCGAGCCTCTGGCGGCACCCACCGGCACCGGCGCTATCTACGATCGGACCATCGGCGGCCCCACCCACGCGGTTTCAGTTCTGCCGGGAGAGCAAGCGCCCGCGGCGGGCGAAGAGGCGTTCTACAAGGGTGTCTCGAAGTCCGGCGACGAGGTCGCCTTCACGATCGGCGGCGTCCTCTACGTGCGGGTCGACAACCAAGAAACGCTGGAAGTAGCGACCGGCAACCCCGCCTTCGGCGGCCTCTCTGCCGACGGGCGGTATCTCTTCTACGTCGTCGGGGGCGACATCCACCGCTTCGACGTCGAAACCGAAGCCGACGTCGAAGTCGCCGCGAGCGGGGATGCCGAATTCGTCAACGTCTCCGCCGACGGCTCCCGCGTCTACTTCATCTCCGAACAGCAGCTCGACGGGGGTAAAGGGACGGCAGGGCAGCCGAACATGTATCTATGGCAGGGCGGCGCGCCGCAATACGTCGCAACGGTCATCCCGAGCGATCTCGAAAGAACCTCAGGGGTGGCGGGGGGTGTTCCGGCGCTGACGAAATGGACCGCCATCTTCGAACCACCGATCGGTACGGAACCTGGCCCCGGCGCCGACTCGTCTCGCAGCACCCCCGACGGGTCAGTGCTCGCCTTCGAGTCCCGCGCCAAGCTCACCCCGTACGAAAACGCCGATCATACCGAGATCTACCGCTATGACGCAGGAGACGGAAGCCTGATCTGCCTCTCCTGCAACCCTCGCACCGAGCCCGCGACCAGGGACGCCCGCTTCCAGGAACTCTTGCGAGTCGGAACCTCGACGATCATCAACAACCTGACCCAGGACGGCGATCACGTTTTCTTCGAAACCCCCGAAGCTCTGGTCGAAGCCGATACCAACGGCAGCAATGACGTCTACGAGTGGCAGGTGGAGGAAGGGGTCGAATCGCGGAGCCTGATCACCTCTGGGAAGACCGCTGAAGATCCACTCCCCGAAGGGTTTCCGGAAACTGAAAATGTCCCCCCGCGACCGAATCTCCTGCTCGGCGTCGCCCCCGGTGGTGCGGACGTCTACTTCACCGCCCAGGAGGCCCTCGTCCCCGGGGCAGGGGAGGGAGGGACGCTGGCGATTTACGATGCTCGGGTCGGAGGCGGCTTCCCGGCGCCGACCGCCCCCGCCATCTGCTTGGAAGAACAATGCCGTCCCGCCGGGCTTGGCGGAGCGCCCCCATTCTCCGGGCCGCAATCGGAATCGACCGTCGGCAGCGGCAACGTCAAGGCCCGCCGCAAGAAGTGCCGGCGAGGCAACAATCAGGCGAAGAGGCACAAGCGCTGTGGTCGTTCTCATGGCAGTAAGCGCGTCGCACGGATCTCGGCCGACTCCGCCTCGCGCGGCGAGGTGCAGAACGCTGTAGCCAGTCCCTCGTCCAGTGCCGTCGAGCCGCTGAACGCGACTCAAAAAATCACTGCGGAGGCCGTCACCTCCGCGGGGAGCGGGGAACCGGAAGGCGGCATCGAAAGGTTCGAAGCGTCCCGGTCGGCCTCCGCGGCGGGAGCGCATCCGGACTTCACCACCTTTTTCGAAATCGATCATTCCGAAAAAGGCGGGCAGGAGGATGCCAACGCCTCGCCTGAAACCATCTCCTTCAGCCTCCCGGCGGGGCTGGTCGGCTACCCCTCGTTGCTGCCGACCTGCAGCATGGGTCAGCTCGCCGCCGACGGCAACTGCCCGGTGGGCTCGCAGGTCGGGATCACGAGGATAAAAACGGGAGATCCGCTCTTCGAACCGGCGGTCGAGCCCGTCTACAACATCGCCCCACCGCACCCTCAGACGGAAGTGGCGCGACTCGGATTCATCGGCCTGCTCTACCCGGTAACCATCGACGTCGGTGTTGACACCGCCGGCAACTACGGGGTGACGGGGACCGTGAACGACTCCCCGGGCCTGGCGACGCTGATCCGGGCGAGAACCGTGCTCTGGGGCGATCCGGCCGGGCACGAGCACGACAAAGAACGGATAGCGCCGTTCGAAGTGCCCCTGTGCCCGCTGGGCGTCCCCTGTAAAGCAGGGGGCGAACGGCCGAGTGGGATCGAAAGCTCCCCAGCCTTTATGACCAACCCCGCCGCTTGTCAAGAAGATGAAGTAAGCCTGCGGATGGCCTACTACCAGCTGCCAGGCCAAGTCTTCGGCGCGAGCGCCCCTCTCCTGGCCGATAACACCCATCTCCCCTCGGTCACCGACTGCACCGGCCTCCCCTTCGCCCCCACCTTCAGCGCCGACCCCACCAGCCACGTCGCCGGCGCCCCCACCGGCCTGAAGACGGTCCTCAAGGTCCCCCAGCACCTGATGGCAGACGAACGCTCCACCGCGACCATGCGCGAAGCCCGGGTCACCCTCCCCGCCGGCATGCAGGTAGCCGCCGGGGCAGCCAACTGGATCGGCGTCTGCACCGAAGAACAGGTCGGCTACCACGAAGAAGTCGACACCAACTGCCCCGACAACTCCAAGCTCGGCACCGCGAAGATCATCTCCCCGGCGATCTCGACCCCGATCGAAGGCACGATCTACCAGCGCGCCCCGAGACCAGGCCACCAGCTCGGCCTCTGGCTCACCGCAGACGCCTTGGGCCTCCACGTCAAGCTCCCCGGCGAACTCGAGCCCGACCCCGCCACCGGCCGCCTCACCGCGGTCTTCGCCGACCTCCCCCAGGTTCCCGTCGAAGAGATCGACCTGGACGTCTGGGGCGGCCCCAGGGCCCCGCTGCAAAACCCCGACCACTGCGGCACCTTCACCACCGACTTCACCTTTGCCCCCCACTCAAACGACCCCGCCGCCACCGGCCAGAGCACCATGGCGATCACCGAAGGCTGCAACCAGGGCTTCGCCCCCACCCTCAAGGCGGGGGTCACCGAACCGACCGCCGGCAAATACAGCCCCTTCGTCTTCGACCTCACCCGCCCCGACGGCAACCAGGCCCTGCGCGGCTTCTCACTCCACCTCCCAGACGGCGAGCTGGCGAAGGTCAAGGGCGTCCCGCTCTGCCCCGACGCAGCGGCAGCCTCCGCCTCCTGCCCACCGGGCTCGAGGATCGGCAGCCTCCAGGCCACCACCGGCCCGGGCCCCGACCCCTTCACGCTCCCCGAGCCCGGCAAGGCCCAGCCCCAGATCTACCTAGGCGGCCCCTACCAAGGCTCGCCCTTCTCGATCGTCAGCGAGGTCCCCGCCCAAGCCGGGCCCTTCGACCTGGGGACCCTCGCGGTCAGAAGCGCCCTTGAAATCGAACCGGAAACCGGCCGTGGGGTCGCCAAGGCCGAACCGCTGCCCCAGTTCTTCGAAGGCGTCGGGATCGCCTACCGAAACCTCCACGCGGTGATCGATCGCCCCGAGTTCATGCTGAACCCGACCGACTGCTCTGAAATGGCGGTCACCGCCGACGCCGCCTCCACCCAGGGCACCGTCGCCCACCCCTCCGCTCGCTTCCAGGTCGACGGCTGCAAAGCCTTGAAGTTCGCGCCCAAGCTCTCCCTGAAGCTGAAGGGAGGAACCAAACGCGCCGCCTACCCGGCCCTGACCGCAGTCTTGAAGGCAAGAAAGGGCGATGCCAACATCGCCTTCACCTCGGTCGCCCTGCCCCACTCGGAGTTCTTGGCCCAGGAACACATCGGCACGATCTGCACCCGGGTGCAGTTCGCTGCCGACAAATGCCCCAAGCGCTCGGTCTACGGCAAGGCCAAGGCGATCACGCCCTTGCTCGACAAACCGCTCTCCGGCCCGGTCTACCTAAGGAGCTCCAACCACCCGCTGCCAGACGTGGTGGCCAAACTCGGCGGCCAGCTCGAGATCGACCTGGTCGGCCGCGTCGACTCGATCCACGGCGGGATCAGAACCACCTTCGAATCGGTCCCCGACGCCCCGGTCACCAAGTTCGTCCTGCAGATGAAAGGCGGGGCGAAGGGTCTATTCACCAACTCCACCGACATCTGCCGCGGCAGCCATAGGGCCACGGTGCGGATGCGAGCCCAAAACGGGCGGGTGGCCGATCTGCGGCCGGCGCTGCAAAGCAGCGGCTGCGGCAAGAAAAAGCTCGGCAAACACAAGAAACACTGACATCCCACAGGGAGGGAACATCTAGATGCTGAACCGACTCCACAACAAGCTCGGCAGCGCCGGCTTGGTGGTCGCGGTCGTGGCGCTGATCGCCGCGGTCGCGGGCACCGCCTTTGCCGCCGGCGGGCTGACCAAGGGCCAGGAAAAGCAGGTCGTCAAGATCGCCAAGAAGTATGCGGGGAAGCCCGGCGCTGCTGGCGCTGTCGGTCAGCAGGGACCTCAGGGCCCGGCAGGTCCGCAGGGACCCAAGGGGGATGCCGGCGCTCCGGGCGCGCCAGGCGCACCGGGCGAAGAAGGGCCTCCGGGGCCGACGGAAACCGAACTGCCGCCGGGGAAGACTGAGACCGGGGTTTGGTCGTTCGTCGGCAAAGGCCAGCCAACCTTTTGGGTCAACATCAGTTTTCCTCTCCGGCTTCCGCCGGGAGTTACCAAGGCTTTCGAAGGGTCGCCTGAATGTCCGGGTAGTGCCTCGAGCCCAAGTGCTGCCAGGGGCTACTGGTGCCTCTATGAAGCTCAGCTATCCAACGCGCTTAACAGCGGAAACGAATTGCAATCGGACGACCGAAGCGGTCTGATACTGAGGTTCACTTCCATAGATGAAGAAGAACAGGCGTTTGGCCGGGGGACCTGGGCCGCAACGGCGCGTTGCCCGATCGATCCCGAAACGGAAGAAGAACTGCCCGAATGCTGAGTACGTCCGGCAGATGAACACCGAATGGAATTGGGAAAGGGTCACTGAGTCTGGTGGTTACAAGTGTCGCCACTGGGAGGGAGAGGCAAACTAGATGGTTCAACGAATGAAAAAGCAACTGGGTACGGCTGGACTCGCTTTGGCCGTCCTGTCCCTGATCGTCGCTTTGGCCGGCACGGCCCTCGCGGCGAAGGGAGTGTTCACGAAGAGCCAGGAAAAGCAGATCGTCAAGATCGCCAAGCGCTACGCAGGAAAGGACGGTGCGACTGGACCTGCCGGGCCGCAGGGAGCTGCAGGAGCACCAGGCGCCAAGGGCGATGCCGGCGCCCGTGGGCCCGAAGGGCCCGAAGGCGAACCGGGTCAAGAAGGTGAACCCGGGTCGCCATGGACTGCGGGAGGCACGCTGCCCTCTGGAGAAACCCTCTCCGGGCATTGGGCGGCAGGTCTGTCGTCGATTATCGCATCGTTCGGTTCGATTTCGTTTGGCATACCGCTCGAAAGCGATCCAACCGCTGTAGTCGTAGGTGAAGGAGAAACCGTGGCAGGTTGCGGCAGTGAAGCAGCGCCTGCAGCAAGCCCCGGCAAACTCTGCATTTACGTCGCGGAAGCAATCGGCACCGTACAAGCCCCATCCGTAGACGCGAGCGGTGCCTTGGTTAAGGTCGAAGGGGAACCGAGCTTCGGCTACGGAACCTGGGCGGTAACCGCACCCTAGCTAGAGGTTGGGCCGCAGCTGGAGCCCCGAGGCAGGAGTACGCTTCGGGGCTCCTCTTTCGAAGACTTCGCCGTAGAAGCCGAGGAGGAGGTCCGAAATCGCCTCGACCGTCTGCGCTTTTCGTGACTCTCCGGCAACCGAAGTCAGGGTGGCCCCCTCGATCCCACATGGGACGATCCACTCGAAGGGCTGGAGGTCATTGTCCACGTTGATCGCCAGGCCGTGGGTGGTGACGCCTCTGCTGACGTGAAGGCCGATCGAGGCGATCTTGCGGGCTGGAGTAGGTGAGAAGGTAGGGGGCGCGGTACCTTGGGTCCAGACACCGGTCAGACCATCGATGGTCTGCGTCGGTACGCCGGCCTCGGTTAGGGCGCCGATGATCACCTGCTCCAAGCCGCGCACGTACCCGTGCACGTCGTCTCCGTAGGCGCCGAGGTGAACGATCGGGTAAGCGACCAGCTGACCTGGCCCGTGGTAGGTGACCAGGCCGCCGCGATCGGTGTCGTGGACTTCGATGCCCTGGGCCTCGTACCAGTCAACCCCCATCGGGAGTTCCTCCGGCTTCGAGCGGCGCCCGCGGGTGTACGTGGGGGGGTGCTCGAGGAGGAGGAGGACGTCGGGGATCTCGTTGCGGCGGCGTTGCTCGGCTAGTTCTTTCTGCAGCTCCCATGCCTCCAGGTAGGGGACGGTGCCGAGGCGTTTGACGAGGATCTCGTCGGTCATTTACGAATCGTTGCAGTTGGCCGCCTTATGCTTTGGCCGCCCCCTATGGTCCAGTCCAAGCCCCTTCGCCCCGAATGGCTTCCGGCCGTGGCGCTCAGCTCCCTGCTGGCGCTGGCGATGCTGATCTGGAGCCCTCCCGTGGGGGACCTGGCCGCGCAGGTATTTCGTACCGAGCTGTTCCAGCGGGCCGGCCTCGCGATCTGGAACGGCAGCTGGTACGGCGGGCATTACACCCTCACCTACAGCCTCCTCTTCCCGCCGCTGTCGGCGCTGCTCGGCCCGCAGATGGTGGGGATGCTCGCGGTCGTCGCTTCCTCTTATCTGTTCGACCGGCTGGTCCGCGACCGCTGGGGGGTGGAGGCGCGCTGGGCGACGCTGTGGTTCGCGGTCGGCGTCGTCACCCTCCTGGCCGACGGTCAGCTGACCTTTGCCCTCGGCGTCGCCTTCGGCCTCGCGGCGCTGCGCTGCCTGCAGCTCGGAAGGCGCTGGCCCGCCCTGCTTGCCGCCGCTCTCTGCCCGCTGGCGAGTCCCGTGGCGGGGGCGTTCCTCGCCGGCGTCGTCCTCGCGGGTGCCGCCGAACCGGGCCGTCGCCTCAGCCGCCTCGCGCTCGGCGCCGGGGGGCTGGCCCTGGTCCTGACGATGGCGCCGAACCTCGCCTTCCCGGAAGGCGGTCAGTTTCCGTTCGTCTTCTCCTCCTACATCGCGATCCCCGCCTGGTGCCTGGGAGCGATGGTCCTCACCCAAGGCGTGCGCACCGAGGAGCGGCAGCTGCGCCGGGTGCTCGTCGGCTACGCACTCGCCGCGACGCTGATCTGGCTCGTCCCGAACGCGCTCGGCGGCAACGCAGTCCGCCTCGGCGCCCTCTTCGGCGGCCCGGTGCTGGCGGCGGTTCTGCTCTCGCGCCGGCCTCGCCCCGCTGTCCCGACCTGGATCTTCGGCCCGCTCCTCGCCCTGGCGATCGCCGGCAGCCTCTACTGGCAGCTGACCGCCAGCGTCGCCCAGATCGCCCGCTCGGTCGGCGACCCCTCGACCAGCTCGGCCTACTTCCACCCCGCCGCCAAGTGGCTGCGCGCGCACGGCGCCGCTGGCGCCCGGATCGAGGTGCCGCCGACCGCCAACCACTGGGAGTCTGCCTACCTGGCGCCGAAGTTCGAGCTCGCCCGGGGCTGGCTGCGCCAGCTCGACACCACCCGCGACGACCTCTTTTACGACGACGGCCCCCTGACCGCGGCCGCCTACGGCGCCTGGCTGCGCACGAACGCGATCTCCTACGTCGCCCTGCCCGACGCTCCTCTCGATTACTCCTCCGAAGAAGAGCGCCGGCTGATCCTCAGCGACCCCTCCTACCTCAGCCTGCGCTTCCGCGACCGGCACTGGCGCATCTACGAAGTGCGGGACCCGAAGCCGCTGGTCGCCCCGCTCGGCGGCGCCGCCGCGAACACCCTCTGGTTCGGCCGCCAGGGCTTCGCCCTCGACGTCAAGCATCCCGGCGAGTTCCTCGTCCGCGTCAACTTCACCCCGTACTGGTCGATCTCCCACGGCAGCGGCTGCATCCTCCGCCGCGGCGACTGGACCGTCGCCCGCGCCGCCCGCCCCGGCGTGTTCCGCGTTACCACCGACTTCTCCGTCGGCCGCGCTTGGAACGCGGTGACGGGCGCGCGGAAGACCTGTTAGCGCGCGCCCTGCAGCGTCGCCAGCGCCGCGGAGACCACGTGCTCCTCATGTGGGATCGCCGCTTGCTCGAGGCGTTTGGAGTACGGCATGTGGACGTCGGCGCCGGTGACGCGTTGGACGGGCGCGTCGAGGTAGTCGAAGGCCTGCTCGGTGATCAGGGTCGCCAGGTTGGCGCCGACGCCGCCGTGCGGCCAGCCCTCCTCGACGATCACCGCGCGGTTGGTCTTGCGCACCGAGGCGAGGATCGTGTCGAGGTCGAGCGGGCGCAGGGTGCGCGGGTCGATCACCTCGGCACCGACGCCGTGCTCGCTCGCCAGCTGCTCGGCCGCTTTCCCGGCGACCTGAGCCATCTTCAGGACGCCGATGATCGTCACGTCGTCGCCCTCGCGCCGCACCGCGGCTTCGCCGAAGCGCAGCGGCTCGCTCTCTCCGTCGGGCACCTCGCCGCGCGTCCCGTAGAGGCTCTCGTGCTCGATGAAGACGACCGGGTTCGGGTCGCGGATCGCCGCCTTCAGCAGGCCCTTGCCGTCAGCCGGAGTCGAGGGGCAGGCGACGAGCAGGCCGGGCACCTGCAGGAAGAGCGCCTCGAAGCTGTGGGAGTGGGTGGGGCCGAGCTGGTGGCCGCCACCCCCGGGCATCCGGATCACCATCGGCACCTGCGCCTGGCCGTTGAACATGTAGGGGATCGCGGCCGCGTGGTTGACGATCTGGTCCAGCGCCAGGAGGCTGAAGTTGACCGTCATCAACTCGACGATCGGTCGCAGCCCGTTCATCGCCGCCCCTACGCCCATCCCGACGATCGTGTTCTCGGAGATCGGCGTGTCGCGGACGCGCCGCTCGCCGAACTCGTCGAGCAGCCCTTCGGTCACCTTGAACGCCCCCTGGAAGACCGCCACGTCCTCGCCCATCACGAAGACGCTCTCGTCGGCACGCATCTCCTCGGCCATCGCGTCGCGCAGCGCTTCCCGCATCCGCAGCTCGGCCATCAGGTCCCGTCCTCGGAGGCGACCCGCGGCTCGGTCCCCTCCTGCGCGTCGCCGTGGGTCGCCGGGTTCGGCCGCTCGCCCGCCGGCTCCTCGGCGTAGGCGGCCCCGGCCTCGGCCAGCTCGCGCGCCGCCGCCGGCATCTGCGCCTCTTGCTCGCCGCGGTGCGGCTCGGGGCTGCGCTCGTCGACCGCGTACCAACCGCCCGGGTCGGTGCGGGTGTAGAGGCTTTCGTACATCGTGTCGAGCGGCGGCTCCGGCGAGGCCGCGGCAAACTCGACCGCGGCCTTCACCGTCTCGTCGGCCTCGTCGCGTACCTGCTGCACCTCGCGCTCGCCCAGCACCCCTGCCTCGACGCAGCGCCCGGCGAAGGTCTCGATCGGGTCTTTGCCCTGCCACTCTTCGACCTCCTCGCGCTCGCGGTAGACCTCGGGGTCGGCGGCGGAGTGGCCGCGGTAGCGATAGGTGAAGGCCTCCAGTAAGGTCGGCCGCTGCTCCTCGCGCGCCAGCCGCAGCCCCTCGGCGACGCCCCCGCGCACGGCGACGACGTCCATCCCGTCGACCCGCGTCCCCGGGACCCCGTAGCCCTCGGCCTTCTTCGAGAGGTCGGTCTGGGCCGAGTGGCGCTCGACCGAGGTGCCCATCCCGTAGAGGTTGTTCTCGACCAGGAAGAAGATCGGCAGCTTCCACAGCGCCGCCAGGTTCATCGTCTCGCCGAAGTTGCCGGTGTTGGAGGCGCCGTCGCCGAACATGCAGACGGTGACCGCGTCTTCGCCCTTGTACTGGGAGCCGAGGGCGATGCCGGCCGCGATAGGCAGGTTGCCGCCGACGATTCCGTAGCCGCCCATGAACCGTTTCTCGGCGTCGAAGATATGCATCGAGCCGCCGCGGCCGCCGCTGGTCCCGTCGACCTTGCCGAAGAGCTCGGCCATCACCCGCTTCGGCTCGGTGCCGCGGGCGATCGCGTGTCCGTGCGTCCGGTAGGTGCCTATCAGGAAGTCTTCCTCGCGCATCACCGAAGTGGTGCCGACGATCGTCGCCTCCTCGCCGATCGCCAGGTGCAGGAAGCCGCCGGCCTTCGCCCGCTGGTACTGCCGCCCCGCCTCCTCCTCGAAGCGGCGGATCAGCGCTATCCGCGCGAGCAGCTGGTAGCAAGTGGCGGCGTCAGGCAGATTTGCCATCGCGCTTCACCATAGATCACCGCCTCGCCCCCGTATGTCTCCTCCAAGCCACTGCGTTTACCGCCTTGCCAGGCGACCGCTGGCGCCTGTCTCGCACAGCAACGATCTAAAAAACCTGAATACTCGTGTGTTCTCTGATAAGACTTGACATCGGAAAAGGTCCCCCGGAGGCGCGCGTCTTGCAGGCAAGCGTCCCGAGGCATCGATCAACGGCTCGTGCATACCGGGCCATCAACCAGAGGAACAAACTCATGGAGAAAAAGCTCATTACGGCCTGTATCGCCCTGTTCGCGCTCACGGCGTTCATCCTGCCGGCAGGCGCCTCGGCTTCACCCGTCGTCACACACCCGACAGGGACGAAACTGGTGACCGGCGTGAAATTCACAGCGACAAACGTCGGCGCCATGGTGTTCACAAGCACAGCCGGGGCCGTCCTGATGGAATGCACGAAGGCGAGCATGACAGGGACGCTGACCAAGAACAACGGCACCGAAGTCGAAGGGACGATTGAAACCGCCAGCATCACCGGCACCGAAGCCAGCACGGCTTGCACAAAACTCGGTGGCGCCAAAGACACAACCAACGTCGGCAACGGCACGCCCTGGTGTCTCAGTGCTAAGAACACCTACGCCACGGATGAATTCCAGATCCGCGGCGGCGGCTGCAGCGAAGCGGCTCGGAGCATCACATTCGTGCTCGATTCGGGAACCGCTGGGGTCTGCAAATACTCCCGGTCCACGCCGGTCAAGGGCACATTCACAACAGACACCACCGGCGACGCGATCCTGACCACCACCGGGGCCGGCGAAACAGGGGTCACCGACACCCTGTTCACCAGGGAGGAAGGCGGTGTCCTTTGCCCCTCCGACACAACCCTCGACCTCTCGCTCACACTCGAGACAGATGTGGCAACCGCTACGCCGCTGTTCATCTCGTAGCGGCTCTCTGGAGGCCGTAACGCAGATCGGGGCCGCGTCGCGCGGCTCCGGTCATAAGAACGCCTTGAGGGGCGTCAAGGAAGGAAGTATCTCATGAGCAAGAAGATCATCACGGGCTGTCTGGCCATATCCGCCCTCGCGGCGTTCGTCCTGCCGGCAGCAGGCGCCTCAGCTTCACCCGTCGTCACATATCCCACAGGGACGAAGCTGGCGACCGGCGTGAAATTCAAAGCGACAAATATCGGCGCTACCTTGTTCACAAGCACAGCCGGGGCCGTCTTGACGGAATGCTCGACGGGGACGATGGCAGGGACCCTGACCAATAACAATGCCACCGAAATCGAAGGGACGATTGAAACCGCCAGCATCACCGGCACCGAAGTAGAAGGAAAATGCGCAACACTCGGTGGGTCCCGGTTCACAACCAACGCCGGCAACGGCACCCCCTGGTGCCTCAGCGCTAAGAACACCTACGCCACGGATGAATTCCAGATCCGAGGGGGCGGCTGCGGCGAAGGCGAACGGAGCATGACATACGTGCTCGACACCGCAACTGCAGGGGTCTGCAGGTACTCACGAACCTCAGCGATAAAAGGCACATTCACAACAGACACCACCGGCGACGCGATCCTGACCACCACGGGAGCCGGTGAAACAGGAGTGTCTGACACCCTGTTCACCAGAGAGGAAGGCGGTGTGCTCTGCCCCTCCGACACAACCATCGACCTCTCGCTCACACTCGAGACAGACGTGGCCACCGCTACGCCATTGTTCATCTCGTAGAGGCTTTCTGGAGGCCTTAAGGCAGACCGGGGCCGCCTTGCGCGGCTCTGGTCGTGAAGAAGACGATGATGCTCAACCTCGCTACGAATGGCACTAAGTGCCAGACACGTCTGGGCGACACGTGTCACCCCCAGCAGATGTCGTTGCGAGGTTACCTGCAGGGAAAAAATGAGCTGCGGCCCTCATTCCACTCAACCCTAAGAAAGACACCAAGTCCAGGACGGTCACAGAGCCTTGACCAGTATCGGAACACTGATAGTGCTCTAGACAAACCCGTCCAATTGGGCGGAGCTAAACAGCCCCGAGGGGCATCAAGGAAAGGAAGTATCTCATGAGCAAGAAGCTCATCACTGCCTGTCTGGCCGTGGTCGCCCTAGCGGCCTTCGCGCTGCCGACCGGTGCGTCGGCCTCACCGGAGCTCACACATCCGACAGGGACGACACTGGCTACCGGTAATAGGATCACAGGGACAAACATCGGCGCCCTCCTGTTCACATCGACAGCCGGGGCTGTCCTCCTGGAATGCTCATCGGCGACGTTGACAGGGACGCTGACCAAGAACAACGGCACCGAAGTCGAAGCGACGATCGAAACCGCTGTCTTTACTGGCACCGAAGCAAGCGGGGCTTGCACAAAACTCGGTGGCGCCAAAGTCACAACCAACGTCGTCAACGGCACCCCTTGGTGCCTCAGCGCAAAGAACACCTACGCCACGGATGAATTCCGGGTTCGAGGCGGCGGCTGCGGCGAAGGCGAACGGATCATCACATTTGTTCTCGACGCGGGAGTCCCCGGCGTCTGCAAGTACGTGCGGTCCACGCCGGTCAAAGGCACATTCACAACAGACACCACGGGCGACGCGATCCTGACCACCACCGGAGCCGGCGAAACAGGGGTCACCGACACCCTGTTCACCAAGGAGGAAGGCGGAGTCCTCTGCCCCTCCGACGGCACCCTCGACCTCTCGTTCACACTTGAGACAGAGGAAATGACTGCCCGACCGATGTACATCTCCTGAGAGCAGTCTTCACCTCTAAAAGCCGCGCTCAGCCGTTCAGATAGCGGCGCTTGCGACGACCGCCTCCTCGAGGCGGTCGTCGCCCCAGAAGACCTCCTCGCCGACGACCACAGCCGGGACGCCTTCTACGCCGAGGTTGCCAGCCCGTTCGGTCGCCTCCCGCAGGCCCCCTTTCACCGCTGCGGTTTCGACCGCTTTCAGCAGCGCTCTGGGGTGCAGCTCGCAGGCGGCACCGGCGATTGCGACGTTGTCGACGTCGCTGAGGTCGCGGCCGGCGGCGAAGGCTTGGCGGAAGGCGGCGAGGGAGAAGGAGACGGCGCGGCCGGTCTGCTTGGCGAAGGTCGCCGCCCGCATCGCGACGAGGCCGTTGTTGGGCCAGGGCTTCGGCCAGGTGATCGGCGGCAGCCCGTACTCGGCGGCCCGGCGCTCGATCTCCGCCATGCCTTCCGCCCGCGCCGGGGTTTCCGACCACGAGCCGCGGTCGAAGCGGGCGAACAGTCCCCCGAGCAGGATCGGCTGCCACTCCGGCTGCTCCAGTTCGGCTTCGGTGAAGAGGCCGCTGATCCGCTCGGCGGAGAGGTAGGCGTAGGGGGACCCGAGGTCGTAGTAGAAGGTGGCTCGCGAGTTCACGCCTAAGCGTGGATCGCCCAGCCGTCGACCGCACGCGCCGCATCCAGCACGGCCTCGGAGGCGGTCGGGTGCGGATGCACGGTGCGGGCGAGCTCCTGGTAGCCGCCCTCGATCTCCATCACCGCCACGAGCTCGGCGATCATGTCGCAGGCCCGGTTGCCGACGATGTGGGCGCCGAGGATCTCGCCGTACTTGGCCTCGACCACGAGCTTGACGAGGCCGTCTTTGTCCTCGTAGACGGTGCCCGCGCCCTCGCCGGCGATTTTCTGCTTGCCGATCTTGACCTCGTGACCCGCCTCCTTGGCCTGCGCCTCGGTGAGCCCGACGCTGGCGACCTGCGGGTGGCAGAAGGTGGCGCCGACGATGAGAGCCTGGTTGATCGGGGTCGTCTCGACCCCGGCCGCCGCCTCGACCGCGACCACGCCCTCCTCGGAGGCCTTGTGGGCGAGCGCCTTCTGGTTGACCAGGTCGCCGATCCCGAAGACCTTCTGGTTGGTGGTGCGCTGGAACTCGTCGACTTTGACTTTGCCGTTCTCCTCCAGCTCGACCCCCGCCTCCTGCAGCCCCAGCCCCTCGACGTCGGGGGCGCGGCCGCCGGCGATCATCAGGTAGTCGACCTCGGTGGTCGTATCGCCGTAGGTGAGCTTGACGCTGCTCTCGGCGGCTTCGACGTTCTGGACCGGCGTGCCGGTGGAGATCTCGATTCCCTCGCGCTTGAAGACCCGTTCGACGACTTTCGCCACGTCCTTGTCCTCGACCGGGAGGATCTGGTCGAGCATCTCGATCAGCAGCACCTCGGTGCCGAAGCGCGCGTAGGCGGAGGCGAGCTCGGCGCCTGAGGCGCCGGCGCCGACCACAGCGATCCGGTTCGGCCGCTCGTTCAACGACCAGGCGCCCCAGGTTTCCAGCACCCGGCCGCCAAACTCGACGCCGGGGATCGGCAGCGCCACCGACCCGGTCGCCAGGGTCACCGCTTTCGCCTCGTAGACCTCGTCGCCGACCTTGACGTTGCCGTCGGCGGTCAGCGAGCCGTCGCCGTGGATGAACTCGATCTTGCCTTTCTTCCAGAGGCCTTCGACGCCGCCGGAGAGCGTCGCCGAGACCTCCTCGCGGCGCTTGTGCAGCGCCTCCCAGTCGAGCGAGACGTCGTTGCCGACCACCCCGAGGTTCTCGCTGTTGCGGGCCTCGTGGTAGATCTCGGCCGTCCGCAGGACCGTCTTCGCCGGGATGCAGGCGTAGTTGAGGCAGCGCCCGCCGGCTTTGTCGCGCTCGACGACCGCGGTCTTCTGACCCAGCTGAGCGGCGCGGATCGCGGCCACGTAGCCGCCCGGCCCGCCGCCGATAACGATCTGATCGAAGGAGTCCGCCATGCGGAGACTGAGCCTATAGAACGGCTACTGCCGCGGCGCCCGGCTCGGCATCTGGATTCGCGCCATCGCCTTGACCATGAAGTAGAAAAAGGCGCCGGCGACGATCAGCAGGGCGAGGGTGCCGAGGATCTGCACGACGCTGGTGGCGCCGACCACGAGCCCGAAGAAGGCGCTGAAGATGAGGAAGACGAGGATCAGCTGGAAGCCGAGGACGGCCCAGTAGCGGGCGTGCCACATCCCCCAGGCCATCGCCCCCATGATCATCGTCGGCGCCACCACCTGCGCCGGATTGGGTTTCTCGCCGTTGACGTCGCCACCGGCGAAATAGGCGACGACGATCGAGAGCGCGACCAGCGCCGCGACGACGGCGCCGACGGTCACCACGGTCGGCCGCTCACCCTCGGCCAGCGGCTCGAGCGCTTCGCGGGCTTCCTGGTTGCGCTGCTCGGCCCGGGCGTAGCCCCGGGTCATCCGCTCGGAGCCGCGCTGCTTGCGCTTGACCCGCTCGTCAGCCACCGCACACCTCAGACACCCCACACCTCAGCCACCGGGAGCCACGCCCCTCCGGTCGCCGGCGAAGGCCTGGCGCAGCGCCGTCGCGGCGGCGGCGGGATCGGCCGCGTCGCGGATCGCCCGCACCGCGCAGAGCCGCTGCGCTCCGGCTTCGACGACCTCGGTGGCGTTGCCGGGGTCGATGCCGCCGATCGCGAAGAACGGGTGCGGGGCCTGCGCGGCGGCGTGGCGGATCAGGTCGAGCCCGACCCCCGGGCGGCCCTGTTTCGTCGGCGTCTCCCAGATCGGCCCGACGGAGATGTAGTCGACCGGGCGCCCGGCGCTGGCGGCGATCTGCTCCTCGGAGTGGGAGGAGAGGCCGACGATCGCGTCGGGCCCGAGAAGCTCCCGCGCCTGCTCGGCGCTGACGTCGTCCTGGCCGACGTGGACGCCGTCGGCGTCGCAGGCGCGCGCCAGCTCCGGGTCGTCGTTGAGGATGAAGAGGGCGCTGTAGGTGTCGGCGACGCGGCGAAAGGTCTGCGCGGCGCGCTCGATCTCCGACCGTCCCAGCAGCTTCTCGCGCAGCTGGACGATGTCGGCGCCGCCGCCAAGCGCCGCCCGCAGCAGCGCTTCGAGGTCGCCCGGCGGCCGCGCGTCGCAGACGAAGTAGAGGCGGGCGGTGCGGAGGCGCTCGCGGCGCAGCGGTCCGGCCCCCTCGGGCAGCGACAGGCTCATCGGTCGATTATGGCTGGGTCTGGGCGCAGGCCCTCCCGCCGGGCGCGGCAGAGGGGTAGCATCGGAGGCGTACGGGAGCCCGCGAGGGCTGAGAGGGCGGCACCGAGGCCGCCGACCGTTGGACCTGATCCGGGTAATGCCGGCGGAGGCAAGAGCTTTGAGCGAGCAGCGTGATCTTGATGTCGTGGTCGTCGGCGGTGGAGTCATCGGGCTCAGTTGCGCCTGGCGCCTGGCCCAGCGCGGGGCGCGGGTGGCGGTGGTCGAGCGCGGTGAGCCGGGCGGCGGCGCGACCCGGGTGGCGGCCGGGATGCTGGCGCCGGTCGGCGAGCTGACCTTCGGCGAGCCCGAGCTGCTGGAGCTGACGCTGGCGGCAGGGCGCCTGTACCCGGCGTTCGTGGCGGAGCTGGAGGCAGCGAGCGGGAGGGAGACGGGGTACGAGCAGCTGGGGGCGCTGCACGTCGCCCTCGACCGTGACGAGGCGGCGCAGCTGCGGCGGGTCCACGACCTGCAGCGCTCACTCGAGCTCGCGGCGGAGTGGCTGCCGCCGCGCAAGTGCCGCGAGCTGGAGCCGGGACTGACGCCGTCGTTCCACGGCGGCGTCCTCGCGTCGGGAGAGGCGGCGGTCGATCCGCGGGCGCTGGCGCTGGCGCTGCTGGGAGCGCTGGGTGCGGAGGGCGCCGAGGTGCTTACGGGGACGGAGGTGGTCGACGGGATCTTCGAGGGCGAGCGGCTGGTCGGGGTGCGGACGGCTGACGAGGAGCTGCGCGCCGAGACGGTCGTGCTGGCAAACGGCGCCTGGTCCGGCACCACGGCATGGCTGCCGGAGCTCGCTCG
Source organism: uncultured Actinomycetes bacterium (assembly GCA_963702075.1). GTDB lineage: Bacteria > Actinomycetota > Thermoleophilia > Solirubrobacterales > 70-9 > VAYN01. The sequence goes on from OY969703.1 coordinate 496,613, forward strand.
CCCGCCGGTGCGCCCGGTCAAGGGCCAGGTCCTCGAGCTGCGCCGCCGCGACGGCGCGCCACCGGCGCGTCACATCCTCGCCTCCGAGCGCGTCTACCTCGTGCCGCGCGAAGACGGCCGCCTGATCGTCGGCGCCACGGTCGAAGAAATGGGTTTCGATACCGCCGTCACCGCCGGCGGGGTCCACGAGCTGCTGCGCGAGGCATACCGGCTGCTGCCCGACCTCGCCGAGATGGAGCTGGTCGACGCGATCGCCGGCCTTCGCCCCGGCACCCCGAACAACCTCCCCCTCGTCGGCCCCGGCGCGATCGACGGCCTAGTCCTCGCGACCGGCCACTTCCGCAACGGCATCCTCCTGGCGCCGCTGGCAGCTCAGGTCGTCGCCGATCTCCTCTCCGCCGCTCCGAACCCCAAGCGGCGTTCGTCCTTTCTCGGGAATACGCCGATAAAGGACGAACGCCGGATCGAGAAGGTGGCCCGATGAGGATCGAGTTGAACGGGGCGACGCAGGAGCTGCCGGAGGACGCCACGCTCGACTCTGCGGTTCGTGCAACCGGCGCGGGGGAGGGGGGGCGCGGCGTCGCGGTCGCCCTCGACGGCGAGGTCGTGCCGCGCGGCGAGTGGGAGAGGACGCCGCTGCGCGAGGGGCAGGAGGTCGAGGTGCTGGCGGCGATCCAGGGCGGCGCCCCTGAGGCGGACGAGACCTGGGAGCTCGGTGGCCGCCGGTGGTCCTCGCGGCTGATCGCCGGCACCGGCGGCTTCCGCTCACTCGAGCAGATGGAAGCGGCGCTGGAGGCTGCCGGGACCGAGATCGTCACCGTCGCCCTGCGCCGGATCGACCCGGCGGCCGAGGGATCGGTCCTCGACGTGATCGACCGCCTCGGCCTTTTCGTCCTCCCCAACACCGCCGGCTGTTACACCGCCCGCGACGCGGTCCGTACCGCCAAGCTCGCCCGCGAGGCCTTCCAGACGGACTGGATAAAGCTCGAGGTGATCGGCGACGACCGCACCCTCTTCCCCGACGCGGTCGAGCTCCTCGACGCCGCCGAGCAGCTGGTCGCCGACGGCTTCACCGTCCTCCCGTACACCAACGACGATCCGATCCTCGCCCGCCGCCTCGAGGAGGCCGGCTGCGCCGCGGTGATGCCGCTCGGCTCGCCGATCGGGTCCGGCGCCGGCATCCGCAACCCGTACAACGTCGCGATCATCACCGAGCGGGCCGAGGTCCCGGTCATCCTCGACGCCGGCATCGGCACCGCCTCCGACGCCGCCCAGGCGCTGGAGCTAGGCTGCGACGCCGTCCTCGCCGCCAGCGCCATCTTCGGTGCAGAGAACCCCGCCGCGATGGCCGCCGCCCTGCGCCAAGCAGTCGAGGCCGGCCACCTCGCCCGCCGCGCCGGCCGCATCCCCCAGCGCACCCACGCCGAGGCCTCGACCGCCTACGAAGGCCTCCCCGACCTCTCCTGAAGCTCCCGGCACCACGCCCAGCCTCCCTCTACCATGGGCACTTCGCCCCTGTAGCTCAGCTGGTTAGAGCGGCGGCCTTTTAAGCCGCGCGGCGCGGGTTCGAGTCCCGCCGGGGGCATTTTCGGCAGGCGCCGTCAGCAGAAGATCGCCGCGGCGACTTCGGGGCCTGGCTTACCGGCTTTCTCCGCTCCGAGCATCGCCTTGCGCAAGGCATCGGCGGACTCGCGAACTTCGGCCACGGACGCGGAAGAGGAGGGATCCGCCTTCACCAGGTTTTTGATCACCAGCTCGAATTCCTTTTCGTCCGGCGAGGATTCGAGGTCGACGTAGAAGGCGAAGAAGTAGCAGTAGAGGCCGGCGGCCTCCCTCGGCGTCAGATCGGTTGCGGCGTCGAGTTGCTCGGCTGCGCCCTTGGCGGTTTCGCCCGCCTGCATCCCCGCCGGGCTGAGCTTGGCCAGGTCGCTTTGCGCCGGCGGCCGACTGACGTGGAAATGCGTGAAGCCGCGCTGTTTCTGCTCCATCGCCGCAACGCTTTCTTCCACGCCCTTGTACCACCGCCCCAGTTCTCGTTTCGGGTTCCCGCTCGTTTCGTCCCCGCTGCTTCCGCAGCCGGCGATACTCGCCAGGAGCAGGCACGTCATCACGGCTGCGGATAGGCATTTGCTCACGGCCTGAACATATTGCCCGCCCCCGTAGAGGACAATGGCGGATCGTGAATGGGGGAAACGGCTACGGGGCCCGGCACGACGAGCGTCTGCTGCGCGTTCCGGCCGACAAGGAGAGCGATGACGAGCGCCGCCTCGACCGCATCCGCAAGGAGATCGGCGGCGCCTTCGATGCGCTGCGCGATATCGACGAAGGCGTCTCGATCTTCGGCTCGGCCCGAATCAAAGAGGGCCACCGCTGGTACGAGCTGGCGCGCGAGACCGCGGCCTGCCTCACCCACCACGGCTACTCGGTGATCACCGGCGGCGGCCCGGGCCTGATGGAGGCGGCCAACCGGGGCGCCGCCGAGGCCGGCGGGCTCTCGGTCGGCCTCAACATCGAACTGCCGCACGAGCAGGAGATCAACCCCTACGTCAACCGTCAGTTCCAGTTCCACTACTTCTTCGCCCGCAAGCTGATGTTCGTCCGCTTCGCCCGTGCCTTCGTGATCATGCCCGGCGGCTTCGGCACCCTCGACGAGATGTTCGAGTCCCTCACCCTGATCCAGACCCGCCGGATCTACCACTTCCCCACCATCCTCGTCGACTCCGAGTTCTGGGACCCCCTGCTCGAGTGGATCGACCGCGGCCTCGAGGACCACGGCCTGATCTCCCCCGGCGACAAAGAGCTCCTGGTCGTCGCCGACGAACCGATGCAGGTCTGCAAGCACGTGATGCGCGCTAGCGAGCGGCAGCGCGCGGCCGCCGAAGTTCGGTGATGACCAGCGCCATCAGGATCATCGCGACGAGCCCCACGGTAAGGAAGCCCTCCAACTCGTCGGAGACGACGAAAGCGGCCATCGCGAGGACCGCCGCGAAGAGCTCGGCGAGAACGACCTGGTTGACCATGCGGAGGCGAAAGGCAGCGTGGCCGAGGAGATAGAGGGCGATGCCGCCGCAGAGGCAGAGCCTGATCGGGTCGGGGAGATAGAGGCTGGGGGCCTCGACCACTTCGCGGACGCCGGCGGCGAAGATGACGATGCCGGCGACGATCAGCAGGTGGAGGTAGCTGTAGCCGTCGGCCGCGGCCAGGACGACGTCGCCATCGTTTTCGCGAAGTCGCTGCTCGGCATTGACCGCGAGGTCGCCGAAGTAGGTGCGCCAGAGGCCGATCGTCGCCAGCAGGCCGAAGCCGACCGCGGCCAGGAGGCCGGCGTCTACCGGGCTGCCGTTCGCGGCCAGGCCGATCGCGACGATCGACTCGCCGAGGCAGATGATCACGAAGAGGGCGTAGCGCTCGGCGAAGTGGGCGACGGCGACCTGCTGCAGGCCGCGGAGGCGGGCGCGGGTCAGCCAGGCGGGGCCGGCGTAGTCGATCGCCAGCGCCACCGCCCAGAAGATCGTCTGTGCCGCAACGTCGAAGAGCGAACCGACGACGAGGAGCGCCAGCGCGACGAGGGTTGCCGCGGCGAAGCCGACGATCGACTCCCACGAGGCGTTGCCGCGGCGGGACGCGTCGACGTAGAGCCCGAGGTGGATCAGCCGCACCCCCGAGTAGGTGAGCGCGAACAGGGTCGCCTCGCCGCCGAAGGCGTCCGGCACGGCGATCCCGGCGAGGAAGATCAGGACCAGCGAGGCGAGCAGCGCCAGCTGCATCGTCGGCGAGTCCTCCGACTGCGCGTTCGCAGCCCAGACGAAGGCCGACCACGCCCACCAGATCAGCGCCAGCAGGATCATCCCGCGCCCGAAGCCGCCCCAGGTCAGGTGGAAGAGGAGGAAGTGGGTGACCTGGGTGATCGCGAAAACGAAGGCGAGGTCCCAGAACAGCTCGACCGGGGTCGTTCGACGCTCGGCGCCGGCGGGGGAGACGCGGCCGCCGGACTCCACTCGCTTAGTGGCGGAAGTGCCTGTGTTTGGTGAAGACCATCGCCACGCTGGCTTGCTCGCAGGCCGCGATCACCTCAGCGTCGCGTTTGGAGCCTCCGGGCTGGATCACCGAGGTGGTGCCGGCTTGGATCGCCAGCTCGGGGCCGTCGGCGAAGGGGAAGAAGGCGTCGGAGGCGAGGGCGGAGCCGGCGAGGAGGGCGTCGGCCTCGGCGCCGCGGGCCTCGCGGCACTTCTCCACCGCCAGGCGGACGGAGTCGACGCGGCTCATCTGGCCGGCGCCGATGCCGAGGGTGGCGCCGCCCTTGGCGATCACGATCGCGTTGGAGCGGACCCGGCGGCTGACGGTCCAGGCGAAGCACATGTCCCGCCACTGCTCCTCGCTCGGCTCGTTGCCGGTGACCGCTTCCATGATCTCCCGCGGCTCGGGGTCGCCGTCGCGGTCTTGGATCAGCAACCCGCCCTCGACGCGCTTGACGTCGCGTTCGCTCGGGTCGGCCTGGCGCCGCTCCTCCTCGCAGAGGATCCGGATCGCCTCCTTCTGCTGCAGCACGTCGAGTGCGCCGTCCTCGTAGCCGGGCGCGCTGAGGACCTCGACGAAGTTCTTGTGCAGCTCCTCGGCGAGCTCGCGGCCGACCGGGCGATTGAGGGCGATGACGCCGCCGTAGGCGGAGACCGGGTCGCAGGCCAGCGCCTTCAGGTAGGCCTCCAGCGCATCGGCGCCGACCGCCACCCCGCAGGGGTTGTTGTGCTTGACGATCACGCAGGCCGGCTGCTCGAAGTCGTCGACCAGAGCACGGGCGGAGTCGAGGTCGAGGACGTTGTTGAAGGAGAGGGCGCGGCCGTGCAGCTTCGAGGTGCGGGCGAGGATGTGGGTTCGCAGCCCGGCCTCGGCGTAGAGCGCCGCCCGCTGGTGGGGGTTCTCTCCGTATGAGAGGTCAAGCACCTTCTCGTAAGCGACCGCCAGGTGTTCCGGGAACTCCTCGTACTCGGTTGAGAACCAGCGGCTGATCGCCGCGTCGTAGCGGGCGGTCTGGGCAAAGGCCTCGTTCGCCAGCCAGTGCCGGGTCGAGGCGGACACCTCGCCGTCGGACTCCTCCAGCTCGGCCAGTACCGCGTCGTAGGACTCCGGTTTCACGACCACGGCGACGCTCTCGTGGTTCTTCGCCGCGGCGCGGATCATCGTCGGGCCGCCGATGTCGATGTTCTCGATCACGACCTGCGGCGCGACTTCGTGGCCAGCCACGGTCTGCTCGAACGGGTAGAGGTTGACGCAGACGACGTCGATCGGCTCGATCCCCTCACGCTCCAGCGTCGCCATGTGCTCCGGGTCGCCGCGCCGCGCCAGCAGCGCCGCGTGCAGCCGCGGGTGCAGCGTCTTCACCCGGCCGCCGAGGATCTCTTCGGAGCCGGTGAACTCGGAGACGTCGGTCACCTCTAGCCCCGCCTCGCGCAGCGCCGTCGCGGTGCCGCCGGTGGAGAGGATCTCGACCCCGAGCGCCGCCAGACCTTTGGCGAAGTCGGCGACCCCGGTCTTGTCGGAAACCGAGATCAGCACCCGGCGCACCCGCACCTGTCCGTCGTCGAGGGTCTCCGGGGCGTTGTCCGTGGCTGGCTCAGTCATCAGGGAAGCGATCGCAACCCTCCGCGGGTCGCTGGGGTCGATCCTAACCCGGCCCTCCGCGATCATGCGGATCGCCTCCGGGTAGAGCTCGTGCTCGACTGCGTGCACCGCCGCCTCCAGGTCCTCCCGGGCGACCCCTGGGGGAACCGGCACCTCGCGCTGGGCGATCGCCGGCCCCGTGTCGACGCCCTCGTCGACGAAGTGGACGGTGACGCCGGTGGTAGCGACGGCGGCGGCGAGCGCCTGCCCGATCGCGTCGAGCCCCGGGAACGACGGCAGCAGTGCCGGGTGGATGTTGACGACGCGGTTGCGGAAACGCTGGACGAAGGACGGGCTCAGCAGCTGCATGTAGCCGGCGAGGACGATCAGGTCGGGACCGCAGGACTCGACCCAGTTCCCCATCGCCTCGTCGCGGGCAGCCCGGTCGGCGTAGTCGGCCGCGGCGAAGACCGCGGTCTCGACCCCCGCGCGCCGCCCCCGCTCCAGCGCCCCCGCCTCCGGCTTGTCGGAGCCGACGCCGACGACCTCGATCTCCTCGCGCCCATGCAGCTTGTCGAGGATCGCCTGCAGGTTGGTGCCGCTGCCCGAGGCGAGGACGACGATCCGGAACGAGCTCACAGCCGCATCCTTTCGCAATGAAGTGGAAGCAGGGCTTGGAATCTGCCCCCTAAATAGACAAACTTCTTTGATGAATATCGGCGGGACGTCCGCCGAGCGAAGAAGGGAGAAACGTGAAGAACGTCAAGACGGTTTTCATCACCGCAAGCGCACTCGGGGTGCTGATCGCATTGAGCCTCGCAGGCACTGCGTCGGCAACGGTCCTGTGCACGACCACATCGACACCGTGTGCCAATCGCTGGGGCGCCAACACGGAAATCGATTCCAGTCTCCAGGCGACCAAGTCATCGGAAATCAAGGACACATTCGGTCTTCAGCTGGAGAAGTGCAACACGTCCACACTGAAGCTCACTACGACCACCGTCGGCAGCGCAACGACCACAGTCCTGGCCAGCTTCGCCAAAGGGTCTCTGAAGTGGGAAGCATGCAACGAAGGGACGACCACGCTCGTCGGTGGCTCGGTGGAAATTCACCACATCGCCGGCACGGACAACGGCACAATCACAGTCAAAGAAATGAAGATCACAATCAACTCGGTCCTCGGAGATTGCATCTACGGCTTCGGCAAAAGTTTCGCGGACGTCGGGACGTTCACAGGCGGCTCGATTCCCGCGGGGACGCCGCCGGTGATCGACATCAACGCCGTCCTGGCAAATGAAGGCGGCCCCTGTCCTGCAACCGTCAGATGGACGGCCACTTTCGAAGTGACGAGCCCGAACGGATTCGGGATGTACGTCGAGCCGAGCTGAGGAAGCTGCGGCTAGCTCGAGGCGGCGGCGATCGTCTCCAAGGCGAATTTGCCGTCCGCCTCATCTGGGTCGCCCAGCGGGTAGTGGCCGCTGAAGCAGGCGTCGCAGTGTTCGCCGGGGTCGCCTTCGATCGCCTCGTAGACGCCCGCCATCGAGAGGTAGGCGAGGGAGTCGGCTTCGAGCTCGTCGGCGATCTCGTCGATCGAGCGGTTGTGGGCGATCATCTCCTCGCGGGTCGACATGTCGACGCCGTAGTGGCAGGGGTTGCGGATCGGCGGGGCGGAGATGCGGAGGTGCACCTCGGCGGCGCCGGCGTCGCGCAGCATGCCGACGATCTGCCGGGTGGTGTTGCCGCGGACGATCGAGTCGTCGACGACGACGAGGCGCTGGCCGGCGACGATCTCCGGCAGCGGGTTGAACTTCAGCCGCAGGCCGTGTTTGCGCAGCTCCTGCCCGGGCTGAATGAAGGTCCGGGCCACGTAGCGGTTCTTGATCAAACCGTCGTCGCGAGGGATGCCCGAGGCGCGCGCGAACCCGGCAGCCGCCGGGTTGCCCGAGTCCGGAACCGAGATCACCAGGTCGGCCTCGACTGGCGCCTCGCGCCAGAGGATCTCGCCCATCCGCCCGCGCGACTGCTGCAGGACCTTGCCCTCGAGGCGGCTGTCGGGGCGGGAGAAGTAGATGTGCTCGAAGACGCAGCTGGCGCGGCGCTCGGCCTTCACGACCTGCCGCGTCTCCAGCCCGCGCTCGGTCAGCGAGACCATCTCGCCGGGATGCACCTCGCGCATCAGTTCGGCGCCGATGATGTCGAAGGCGCAGCTCTCGGAGGCGACGACGAAGCGGTCCTCGAGGCGGCCGAGGCTGAGCGGCCGGATCCCGTGCGGGTCGCGGAAAGCGACGACCGCCCGCTTGGTCATCACCACGGTCGAGTAGGCGCCCTGTAGACGCGGCATCACGTCGGTGACGGCGTCCTCGATCATCTTTCCCTCGTGCGACGAGAGCAGGGCGGCGATGACCTCCGAGTCGGAAGTGCCGCGGAACCGCAGGCCGCGCTCCTTCAGCTCGCCCCAGAGCTCGACCGCGTTGGTGAGGTTGCCGTTGTGGGCGAGGGCGACCTCGCGGCCGTCGTCGCGCCAGATCGGCTGGGCGTTCTCCCAGGAGCCGCCGCCGGTGGTCGAGTAGCGGACGTGGCCGATCGCCATGTCCCCCTGCAGCGCCTTCAGCTTCTCCTCGTCGAAGACCTGGGAGACGAGGCCGGCCTCCCGCATCGTCGTCAGCATCCCGCCCTCGCAGGTGGCGATCCCCGCCGACTCCTGGCCGCGGTGCTGCAGCGCGTAGAGGCTGAAGTAGGCCAGCCGCGAGACGTCGTGTCCGGGTGCGTATACGCCGAAGACGCCGCATTCCTCGCGCGGCCCTTCAGAATCGAAGCCGAACCCCTGCTTGGGAGTCAAAAGCGCGTTTTCCTCGCCGAATTGAAGACGGACGCGCAGGCAGACAGACTGCCTACCGCAGGAGGGTAGCAGCGCCTGGCGGCGCCAGACGCTGCGCGGTGCGGCATCCTCAGTCGGCCAAATAGCGCTGCTATTCGGCCTCCCTGCGTCCTTGCCCCGCTTGGTCTTGCACCACCAGGAACGTTCTAGGCGAGCTGAAGCGCGCTCTCCACGGGCTCGCCGATCCGCAGGCCGAACCGCTCCAGCAGCTCGGGGATGCTCTCGGGTTTCACCTCGAGGCCGTAGCGCTCGCTGAGCTTGGCGAGGTCGTCGGGGTCGAGCTGCATCGCCGCGACCAGGTCCGAGAGCTCCTTGAAGTAGTGCTCGAAGCCGGCCGGGGCGATGATCTCGAGGATCCGGCAGGGCTCGTCGCCGGCGTTCCAGAAGGTGTGCCACTCGTTGCGGGGCTTGAAGACGAGCTCGCCGGGTCCCGCCTCGACCACCTCGTCGCCCAGCAGGCCGCCCATCCGGCCCTCGAGCACGAAGCTGTACTCGTCCTCGCGGGTGTGCCGGTGCAGCGGCGCCGCCAGCGCCCGCGGCGACATCGGGTGTTCGACGAGGGAGAAGTCGCCGCCCGCGTCCTCGCCGTCGATCATGAAGCGCACCCCGATGCTGCCGAGGAAGCCCGCCTTGCCGTCGCCGGGGCCAATCACCGTTGCCATCAATCCATTCCTTTCATAAGACAGAAGTGTTGCGCGAAATATAGACAGGCTCCGAGCCATCTGTCAAGATTGGCGCTACAGCAATGTCCGATAAAAGACGCCCCTACAAGATGAAGCGCCGCGCCGAACTGGAGGCGCAGACCCGGCAGCGGATCACCGAAAGCGCGGTCGCGCTGCACGGCAGCCTCGGCCCCGCCCGGACCTCGATGAAAGCCGTGGCCGAGCACGCGGGGGTGCCGCGCTCGACCGTCTACCGCCACTTCGCCGACGAGGAGGCTCTGTTCGGCGCCTGCTCAGCCCACTGGGCCGCAGAAAACCCGCCGCCGGACGTCACCCGGTGGCAGCAGATCGACGATCCGGACGCGCGGCTCGAAGCGGCCCTCGATCAGCTCTACGCCTACTACCGCCGCGCCGGCGGCATGCTCGACAAGCTGCTGCGCGACGAGGAGACGGTGCCGATGGTCGCCGAGCTCTTTGCCCCCTACCACCAGCTGATGGAGATGATCACCGAGATCCTGATGCGGGGGAGGGGCCTCCGAGGCAAAACCCGCAGCCGCACCCGCGCCGCAATCGCCCACGCGATCTCCTTCCGCACCTACCGGCAGCTGACCGCGGAAGCCGAGCTGGGAGACGGTGACGCGGCGGAGCTGATGCGCCGCCTGGTCGGCGCCGCCGTCTGACTAGGGCTCGGTCTTTTCGAGAGCGGCAGGAAGGTCTCTTCGCGACCGGATGTCGAGCTTGCCGTAGGTGGCGCTGAGGTGAGCCTCGACCGTCTTCACGGTGACGAAGAGGGACTGGGCGATCTGCCGGTTGCTCATCCCGGAGGCGGCAAGCTCCGCCACCCGACGCTCACTCGGGGTCAAGGATTCGACTCCGATCGGCGTGTAGCGGCGAACGGTCGCCCCCGTGGCCTGCAGCTCGGCGTTGGCGCGTTTGGCGATCCTCGCGGCGCCGCAGCGGCGAGCGAGATCGAACGCTTCCCGCAGCGGTGCGCGGGCGTCGGCACGCCGGCCCTGCCGGCGCAGGGCCGCGCCGAGCTCGACCAGGGCGTGGGCGCGCTCCAGGCGCCTGGGCGAGTCCTCGACCAGCGCCACCGCCCTTTCCAGCACCTCGATCGCCTCCCCGCCCTCACGGGTAGCCGCGACGCCCCGCAGAACGTGGGAGATGCTCGAGGGGGCGCCCCAGCGCTCGGCCCAGATCAACATCTCCTCGGTCAGCTCGCGAGCCTGCTCGCGCCTTCCGAGGGCTACCAGCGCGACCGCCGCGAACGGGCTCGCCGAGGCAACCGGCCCCGGCCCGAAGCCCGTCTCCTCGGCTTGAGCCGAAACCGCTTCGAAGTCCTCCATGCTCCGCTCGAAATCCCCCAGCTCGAAGCGCAGGTGCCCCCGGGTCATCGCCAGCAGCCCGAACAGGGGATTGGCCGGAATCGGACCCTCGGCCATGCCGACCGCCTGCAGCTCGGCTTCGGCTGCCTCCAGCTCGTCCCGTTCGATCAGCACCTCCACCAGCGCGCCCGTGTACATGAAGACCAGCGGCACGATCCCCGCCATCCGCGCCAGGTCAATGCTCTGGCGCATGTCCGCCTCCGCGGTGACGAGGTCCCCGTAGCCCCAGGCGACGAATCCCTTGAGAAAGCGCGCTCGCACCAGCTCGGGGGTGGCGCCGCGTTCATCGGCAATCGCCAGGGCCCGTTCGGCCCCATGCTGCGCGGCGCCCATCTCGTCGGCGGCCACCAAGGTCATCACGGCGATCGCGGCGGCGGCAAGCTCAGGCTCCTCGGCAAAGATGCTGCCGTCGTTGCCGAGCGCCCGCTTGGCGGCATCGGCGAGCTGCTGGGCGCTCCCGCTCACGGCGGTTGCGCGAACTTCCATCGCGGCCGCCAGCCTGCCCGTGGGGCTATCGGGGTCGATCTCGCCGCCGAGGTCTCCGATGTCCACCTCCGGCACCGTGGGCACCATCGCTGCCAGGGTGCTCAGCTGTGCCTGCAGTTGGTAGGCGCGCTCGACGTCGTTTTCCGCCGCCGCCACCTCGACCGCTTCCACGAGCATCGAGGCGGCCTCTTCGAAGCGACCTGAGAGCGCCATCAGCATCGTCAGCTGGATCGCCCAGCGGCTGCGCAACGACGGCTCGCGTGCCCACTCCGCGAGCACCTCATCTTCGACCGCCGCGAAAGCCGCCTGGTCGGCGGCGCGGAAGCTGGCGGTGAGCAGCGGGTCCAGTACCGCGGTTCGCAGATCCGGCGGCGGCGGCTCGCGGACGGCCCGGCTCAGGTAGGCGATCGCCGAACGAGGCGCGCCGCTCCCCAGCGCCTGCTGTCCCGCTTCGAGCAGTGCCTCAACCGTCGCTCGCTCTCCCCTCTCCTCCGTGGCGAGCAGGTGAGTGGCGATCCGCTCGGACCCGGCCTTCCGCTCGCGCAGGAGCGCCGCCGCCCGGGCGTGGGCCCGGGAACGCTCGCCGACCGACATGTCGGCGTAGATCGCGTTGCGCGCCAGCGGGTGGATGAAGCGCAACGAGGAACCGGCGTCGAAGATCGCCTGCGTGCGCAGTTCGTCGACGGCCCGCTGCGTGCCCTCGGGGTCGGTTCCGTTCATCGCCGTCAGCAGGCGGTGGTCGCACCCGTCGCCGAGGATCGCGAGCGACCGCGCGACCGTTGACGCCTCAGGCGGCAGCCGGGCGATCCGCGTCAGAACCATCCGCGCGACCCGCTCCGGAGCCTGTTCCCGAACCTGCTGCGCCTGCTCGGCGGCGGGGTTTATCTGCCGCTCCAGCAGGGTGCGGGCCAGCTCGCGGAGCAGAAACGGGTTGCCGCCGCTGACCTCTTGACAGGCAGCGGCGAAGGCCGGATCGGGTTCGTGACCGAGCTCCTGCGCGAGCAGCTCCGTCGTCCCCTTTGCGCTCAAGGGAGTCAAGGGCATGTGCCTGAGAGAGCTGTCCATCAACACCATCCCCAGTCCGGGCGGGGGCTCGGGCTCTTCCTTTCGGACCGTGATCGCCACCAGCACCGGCAGCTCCTCGAGCCGTGGCAGCAGGAAGCCGAGGTAGTTGAGAGACCCTGCGTCTGCCCAGTGGGCGTCGTCGATCGCCAGCAGGAGTGGTTCGCGCTCGGCCAGCGTGGCCGTGACCCAGTAGAGGCCGTGGAGAACCGCGAAGGGATCGTGGTCCTCCGTGCCGGTAGCGAGCCCGAGTGCGCTGCGGGCCGCACCGGCGCCGTCGAGCAGGTTCTCGCGCTCCTTGGCAGGCAGATTCGCCAGGTGCTGTTCGAACAGCTGTCGCACCAGCGCGAATGGGAAATCGCGCTCGAGCTCGGTAGCTCGGCCCGAGAGGGCGTTCAGCCCCGCCCTTTCCGCCGCGGCCCGAGCTTCGCCCAGCAGGCGGGTCTTGCCCACGCCGGCGCTCGCCTCGATCGCGACCGCGCATCCCTTCCCTCGCATGGCGTCGCCGACCGCGGCATCGAGCTCCGCCATCTCCCGCTCCCGCTCCAGCAGCACCATCGCCTGCACCTCTTTTCCAGAGACAAAGCCCTATTAAAAGAGAAGATTAGGGTCAATCTTAGGGGTATTCCCGGTAGCGGTACTACTGCGGTAGTTAGAAGCTAAGACCATGAGGTTGACCGTGATTCCTTCTGGCCGGCTGCTGCCCGCATCCCTTCCTGGAGGCGGCGCCAGTGCCGAATGCAGGGAGGAGGAACCAGGGCTACCTTCCTTTCCATGGCAGGCGGTGCCGCCTAACGTCACCACGAGCGAAGCGGCACCGCTCGGCCATCGTCCCCCGCCGCCTGATCAGGTCTGGCTTGGCTGACCCTCGGTCTTGAAGGCAGGCAGGCCGTCGATGCTCTCGGAGTTCTTCTCGGCGACGTAGGCCTCGATCTCCTCGGCGCCGCCGACGCGGATCTTCTTCTCCGCCCAGGCCTCCATGTGGGGGCGTTCGCCCTCGTAGGTCATCAGCGGCAAGCCGTAGCCGTAGGAGTCGGAGACGCGGGTGACATCAACCGTGATGATTGCCCGCTGTGCTGCCTCGACGTCGTGCGGAGCCTCGAAGTCGGCCTGCTCGAGCAGCTCCTCGAACCGCTCGTCGTCAGCCGGCACCACCTCGCCCCGCCCGTGCAACCGCAGGATCCGCGGCGGTCCGTCGAAGGCGCAGAGCATCACCGCGATCCGCCCGTTCTCCCGCACGTGCGCAACGGTCTCCGCACCGCTGCCGACCATGTCGAGGTAGGCGACCGCGTGGTCGTCGATGCCGTCGTAGATCTTGCCCACGCCTCGAAAGTACCAGCGCCCGCGGGACCTGTTCCTTTTGCCTGCTATGCCGGCAAAAGGAACAGCTAACGAAGCCTAGGCTTCGACGCGTTCGTCGAGGGAGCGCCAGGCGCGCTCGGCTTCGGCGAGGGTGATCGAGAGGCTGCGGTCGCCGGCGCCGATTGAAATCTCCTCGCCGCCGACTGTGCCGATGAGGACGGCTCCGAGGTCTTCGAGGATCGTGCGGTCGCCGCTGACGAGGAAGCCGCCGGTGCCCTCGCCGAAGAGGGCTTCCTCGGGCTGGGCGCCGCGCTCGCGAAGGTGCTGGACGTTGGTCTCGCAACCGACACCGCCGGCGATCGAACACTCGGCAATGGCGACGGCCAAGCCGCCGTCGGAAACGTCGTGGGCGGAGGCGAGCTTGCCGGCGCGGACGGCCTCGCGGACGATCGTGCAGGCGGCGGCAACGTTCTCGATGTCCGGTTGGGGGAGCCCCATCTTCAGCTTGCCGCGCTGCTTGGCCAGCTCCGAGCCGGCGAAGTTGGGCTCGAAGGGGCCGATCAGGCCGATCGCGTCGCCCTCGGCGACGAAGGCGCCGCCGGCCACCTGCGCCGGGTCGGGCAGCTCGCCGACCATTGCCACCACCGGCGTCGGGTAGATCGGACCTTCGGGTCCCTCGTTGTAGAGGGAGACGTTGCCGCCGACGACAGGGACGCCGAGGGCGTTGCAGGCGTCTGCCAAGCCGCTGACCGCGCGATCCAGCTGCCAGGCGCCGGTCGGCTTCTCCGGGTTGCCGAAGTTGAGGCAGTTGGTCAGGCCGAGCGGCTCGGCGCCGACGCAGGCGAGGTTCTGGGCGCACTCGAGCACCGCCTCGATCGTCCCCGCGTAGGGGTCGCAGGCGACGCGGCGGCCGTTGCCGTCGATCGAGACCGCGATTGCGTTGTCGGCCTCCGGCAGCTGCAGCACCGCGGCGTCGGCCTGCTCGGGCCTGCGCACCGTGCGCGACCCGACGATCGAGTCGTATTGCTCGAAGGCCCAGCGCTTGGAGGCGATGCTCGGCGCCCCCAGCAGCTCCAGCAGCTCCTCCTCCGGCGACGCGCCCTCGGCCAGCGTCGCGCGGTTGCCGTAGATCCAGCCTTCCGGCTCGGACGGGTCGAGGTCGTACAGCGGGCAGCCGTCGACCAGCGCCTCGACCGGCATCTCGCCGACGACCTCCTCGCCGCGCAGGATCCGGATCGCGCCGCCCTCGGTGACGCTGCCGATCACAGCCGAGCCGGTCTGCCACTTCTCGCAGATCGCCCGCACCTCATCGACCCGCGCCGGCTCGACCACCGCCAGCATCCGCTCCTGGCTCTCGGAGACCATGATCTCGAAGGGCTCCATGTCGGCCTCGCGCAGCGGCACCGCGGCGACGTCGATGTCGATCCCGACCCCGCCGGCGCTCGCCATCTCGCCTGCCGAGGAGGTCAGCCCCGCCGCGCCGAGGTCTTGCAGCGAGACCAGCAGCCCCTTCGCCAGCAGCTCCAGACAGCACTCGAGCAGCTTCGACTCCTCGAAGGGGTCGCCGATCTGCACCGTCGGCCGCTTCGCCTCGTCGCCCTCGCCGAGCTCGGCCGAGGCCAGCACCGAGGCGCCGCCGATCCCGTCGCGCCCGGTCGAAGCGCCCATCAGGACGATCGCGTTGCCCGGCCCCGCGGCCGCCGCGCGCACCATGTCCTTGGTCTTGGCGAAGCCGATGCACATCGCGTTGACCAGGCAGTTGTGCTCGTAGGGCTCCTCGAAGTAGATCTCGCCGCCGACCGTCGCCACCCCGATCGAGTTGCCGTAGTGGCCGATCCCACGGACGGCGCCGTCGAGCAGGTGGCGGGAGCGGGGCGAGTCGAGCTCGCCGAAGCGCAGGCTGTCGAGGAGCGCGATCGGCCGCGCCCCGATCGCGAAGACGTCGCGCATGATCCCGCCGACCCCGGTGGCCGCCCCCTCGAACGGTTCCACCGCGCTCGGGTGGTTATGGCTCTCGACCTTGAAGGCGACCGCGTAGCCGGATCCGACGTCGACCGCCCCGGCGTTCTCGCCCGGCCCCATCAACACCCGCTCGCCCTCGGTCGGCAGCCGCCGCAGCAGCTTGCGCGAGTGCTTGTAAGCGCAGTGCTCGGACCAGAGCAGGCTGAACATCGCCAGCTCGACGTCGTTCGGCTCGCGTCCCAGCTTCTCGACGATCAGCTCGTACTCGGCGTCGGTCAGTCCCAGCTCGCGGTATTTCGGCGTGCCCACGGTCACGCCGTGACCTGGGCCAGGCGGTCGAAGACCCGCAGCCCATCGGTCGAGCCGGTCAGTGGGTCGACCGCGTGCTCGGGATGGGGCATCAACCCGAGCACGTTGCCGCGCTCGTTCGTCACCCCGGCGACGTCGCGGACCGAGCCGTTGGAGTTGTGGCCGTCGGCGTAGCGGTAGGCGATCTGCCCGGCGGCCTCCAACGCGTCGAGCATCCCCGCCGGCGCGTAGTAGCGGCCTTCGCCGTGCTTGGCCGGGATCGAGAGCCGAGCGTCGTCGCGCTCGTCGATCAACTCGACCTGGTGGCAGCGGAAGCGCAGCTCGACGTTGCGCAGCAGTGCCCCCGGCAAGAGCCCCGCCTCGCACAAGACCTGGAAGCCGTTGCAGATCCCCAGCACCGGCGCCCCGCCCGCGGCCGCCTCGGCAACCGCTTCCATCGCCGGGCTGAAGCGGGCGATCGCCCCCGCCCGCAGGTAGTCGCCGTAGGAGAAACCGCCCGGGACGACGACGCCGTCGACGCCGTCGAGGTCGCGGCTTTCGTGCCAGACGAGCCGCGCCCCGTCGCCGTGGACCTCGCAGGCGTGCAGCGCGTCCCGCTCGTCACAGGATCCGGGGAACTGGAGGACGCCCCAGATCACAGGGTCTGGATCTCGTAGTCCTCGATCAGGGGATTGGCGAGGAGCTTCTCGCAGAGCTCGCCGAGGCGCTCCGGGTCCTCGGCCTCGAGCTCGACCATTCGCCCGACGTGAACGTGCTCGATTCCCTCGAAGCCAAGCGCCGGCAGCGCCCGCTCCACTGCCTTCCCCTGAGGGTCGAGGATTCCCTCCTTCGGGCGGATCAGGACCCGAGCCTTCAGAAGCTCTCCCCGGTGATGCGCTCGTAGGCCTCGACGTATTTGGCCCGCGTCTGCTCGACCACGTCGGCCGGCAGCTCCGGCGCCGGCGGCTTTTTGTCCCAGCCGCTCTGGGTCGCCCAGTCGCGCACGTACTGCTTGTCGAAGGAGGGGGGCGTTGCGCCCGGCTGGTAGCTGGCCGCCGGCCAGAAGCGCGAGGAATCCGGGGTCAGCACCTCGTCGGCGAGGACGATCTCGGCGCCGGCGCTGCGACCGAACTCGAACTTGGTGTCGGCGAGGATGATCCCGCGCTGGGCCGCGTGCTGGGAACCGCGCTTGTAGACCTCGATCGAGATTCGCCGCAGCTCTTCCATCAGCGCCCGGTCGCCGACGATCTCGGCGGCGCGGTCGAAGTCGACGTTCTCGTCGTGGTCGCCGATCTCGGCCTTGGTCGCCGGGGTGAAGATCGGCTCCGGCAGCTGGTCGGACTCGACCAGGTTGGCGGGCAGCTCGATCCCGCAGACGGCGCCGCCCTCCTTGTATTCCTTCCAGCCCGAGCCGGAGAGGTAGCCACGGACCACGCACTCGACCGGGTACATCTCCAGCCGGCGCACCCGCATCGCCCGTTCGGCGACCTCCTCGGGCACGTCCTCGGAGATGAAGTGGTTGGGGACGACGTCGCCGGTCAGCCCGAACCAGAAGACCGACATCCGGTTCAGCACCTTGCCCTTGTCGGGGATCGGCGTCGGCATCACCACGTCGTAGGTGGAGATGCGGTCGGAGGCGACCATCAGCAGGTCGTCCTCCCACTCGTAGATCTCCCGCACCTTCCCCGAGGAGAGGAGGTTGAGGTCGGCGACGCTCGGCATCGGGGCGATGCTATCCATCCTCTGCGATGCTTGGTTCGTGGCGCTTCCACCCGAACCGAAGAACAGCCCGCTGATCCAGACGCTGCGTTGGGCCTTCCGGCCGATCCCCTTCATGGAGGACTGCCGCCAGCGCCTCGGCGACGCCTTCAGCCTCCGCTTCCTCGGTTTCGAGCGCCCGATGGTCCTGATCTCCGACCCGGAGGCGATCAAGGCGCTCTACCGCCAGCGCGAGCAGGCGCTGCCGCCCGGGCGCAACATCGTCCTCGAGCCGATCCTCGGCTCGACCTCGCTGCTGATCCAGCAGGGGGCCGAACACCTCAGCCGCCGCAAGCTGATGCTGCCGCCGTTCCACGGCGAGCGGATGCGCTCCTACGAGGAGACGATGACCGAGATCGTCGAGGCCGAGATCGACTCTTGGCCGCTGCACCAGGAGTTCCCGATTCACGCGCGGATGCAGGCGGTGACGTTGGAGGTGATCCTGCGCGTCGTCTTCGGCGTCTCCAGCGGCCCCCGCCTCGACCGCCTGCGGGAGATGCTCTCGACGGTGCTGACCGAAACCGCCTCGCCGGGTCAGCAGGTGCTCGGCCTGGCACTGCGCCGCTTCGGCGGCAACGGGCCGTTCGCGCGCTATGAGGACCAGTTGCGCGAAGTCGACGAGCTGCTCTACGCGGAGATCGCCGAGCACCGCGAGCGGCCGGACCTCGCCGAGCGCGAGGACATCCTCTCGATGCTGATGCGGGCCGAGTTCGAGGACGGCTCGCGGATGGAGGACCAGGAGCTGCGCGACCAGCTGATGACGCTGCTGCTGGCCGGGCACGAGACGACCGCGACGGCGCTGGCCTGGACCTTCGACCTGTTGCTGCGCCACCCGGCGGCGCTGACGCGCCTGCGCAACGACCTGGCGGCGGGCGAGGAGGACTACCTGCGGGCGACGATCTCCGAGTCCCTGCGGCTGCGGCCGGTGATCCCGCTGGCGGGACGGCGTCTGACCGAGGAGCTCGCGGTCGACGGCATGACCCTGCCGGCCGGAACCGACGTGACGCCGGCCATCTGGCTCACCCACACCCGCGCCGACATCTATCCCGAGCCCTTCGCCTTCAAACCCGAGCGCTTCCTCGAGGACGGACCGGACACCTACGCCTGGATCCCCTTCGGCGGCAGCGTCCGCCGCTGCATCGGCGCCACCTTCGCCGAGTTCGAGATGCGGGTCGTCCTCCGCGAGGTGCTGACCCGTTGCGAGTTGCGCAAGGCCGACCCGCGCCCCGAGCGCACCGGCCGCCGCAACATCACCCTCTCGCCGAAAGCGGGCACGCCGGTGGTCCTCACGGCGCGTCAGCCGGCGCGCGAGCCGGTCGCAGTCTGACAACACGTCTCGGAGGTTTTTGTCTACACTCCTCCCATGGAGGCACTTCTGGAGAAGGAGGGGACCGTGGAGAGCTGGAACGACGAGCGACTGGACGAACTGAGTTCGCGCATGGATGAGGGCTTCAAGGAAATGAGGGCGGGATTCGCAAGGGTCGACCGTGAGATGAAAGAAGGATTCGCTCGAATCGACGGCAAATTCGATCAGCTCGACGCCAAGTTCGATCGCATCGATGATCGGTTCGACAGGCTCTTTCTCGCGCTATTCGCGGTGTGCGGTGGATTTGCCGCGACGGTGACCGCAGCCCTGATCGGCGCGTTGCTTCTCTAGGCGTTCAGCCGCCCGACTTGGCGGGCGAGCGGGGGTGCTCCTTGGCCCAGCGGGCGATCGTGCCGGAGCCGGAGATCACCTCGCCGTCGTCGAGCACGAGGACCGGCACCTCGTTGGTGCCGCTGAGGCGCTTGATCTCCTCGCGGTCCGCGCTGCGCGTGCCCCAGGTCCAGGCGGCGAGGCGGTAGCCGCCGACCGTCTTCAGCTCGTACTCGTAGCCGGCCGCGTCGAGCGCCTTGCCGGCTTTGGCGCACGGGTGGGCGAAGCCGGGGCCGTGCGTCTTCTGACCGCAGGTGTAGAGGACCATCGGCCAAGCCTAGCCGCCTTGGCGGGGCCGCGGGTTGGGAATACGATCGCCGGGTGGGCGAGGACGCCGCAGAGCGAGTGACCTTCTGGCAACGCGCGGCGCGGCGCCGGCTGCGACGGGTGGCGCGGAAACAGAAGGACGAGGCGCTCAGCTCGGAGGACTGGGCCGCCTACTTCGCGATGGCCTCGGACCCGATGGGGCGGACCGTGAGCCGGTTGCTGCGCTCGCTCCCATCCAGCCCCCGCTGCGGCATCTGCGGCGCTCCCTTCTCCGGCTTCGGCAGCCGAGTCCTCCGTCCGCTCGGCTACCGCCCCTCGCGCAAGAGCCCGAACCTCTGCGCTACCTGCGTCGAGTCGGCGCCGCCGGGCGGGATGACCACCGAGGCCGGTGTCCTCTTCGCCGACATCCGCGGCTTCACCCGCCTCTCCGAGCAGCGCGACCCGGAGGAGGTGAGCACGCTCCTGCGCCGCTTCTACCGCAGCGCCGAGCACGTTCTCTTCCCGGAGGCGATCATCGACAAGCTGATCGGCGACGAGGTGATGGCGCTCTACCTGCCGATGTACGGGCGCTTCGAGGAGGCGGCGCCGCTGATGCTGCGACACGCCCGCGAGCTGCTCGGCGCGGTCGGGTACGGCGACGAAGGCGGCCCGATCGCCGAGGTCGGAATCGGCCTCGACTACGGCGAGGCGTTCGTCGGCAACGTCGGCCAGGGCTCCCTCAACGACTTCACCGCGATCGGCGATGTCGTCAACACTGCCGCGAGGCTGCAAGGTCAGGCGAAGGGCGGCGAGATCGTCGCCTCGGCACGCCTGGTCGAGCGGCTGGAGGGACCGCCGCCCGGCGAGCGGATCGAGCTCGAGCTGAAGGGGAAGGCGGAGCCGGTCCCCGCCTACCGAATCTGAGCCAGGACCTCGGCGGCGGCGCGTTCGCCGGAGCTGACGGCGCCGTCCATGTAGCCGCTCCAGACGGTCGCGGTCTCGGCGCCGGCCCAGTGCAGGCGACCGACCGGCTCGCGCAGGGCGCGGCCGTATTCGGTCCAGCCGCCGGTCGTCATCAGGCAGCCGTAGCAGCCGCGCGTCCACTCCTCCTCGGCCCAGATCCGCTCGACGAACTCGATCGGCCGCGCCGCCCGCTCGCCGAACAGGCGCGCGTGGCCGGCGAGGATCGCCTCGCGTCGCTCGGCTGCCTGCCGGGTCGCCCAGTGCCTTGCGAAGCGCCCCTCGAGGAAGCCGAGGAGGACGCCGGGGCTGCCGTCGGGCGGCGAGTTGTCGAAGGTCACCCGCGCCGGGCCGGCGTCGCTCGTCCCCTGCCCCGAGAGTCCTTCGCGACGCCAGTACGGCTCCTCGTAGATCGCCATCGTCTTGATCACGCTCCCCTGCGGCATCCGCTGGGTCAGCTGGTCGCGCAAGGCTGGCAGCGGCGGGTCGTAGGCGATGCGGCCGGCGATCGTGGGAGGGACGGCGACGATCGCCCGCTTCGCCCTCACGCTCGTCGAACCCCCGCTGTCGCCGTCGGCGTGGACGACGACCCCGTCGTCGCCGTGCTCGATCTTCCGCACCGGAGCGTCGAGCCGCACGCGCTCCTCACCGAGCTCCGCCGCCATCAGCAGCGCCAGCCGCTGCGAGCCGCCCTCGAAGCGGTCCTGCTGGGCGCCGCCGTCGGTGCCGATCAGGCTGTTGAAGCCGCTGCCCGAGCGCGTGTAGAAGAGGACGTGGAGGAGCGAGACGTCGGCCGGCTCCGCTGCCCAGACCGCCTCGGTCGCCAGCTCGAAGAGGCTGCGCGCGGCCGCGGTGCGGGCATTGCGGCGAACCCAGGTGGCGAAGGTCTGGCCGTCCCAGCGGCGGGCCTTCGGCGCCTGCCACGGCGCCCCCAGCGGCACCTGCCTTGCCATCCGGTCGAGCCGCACCCGCGCCTGTTCGAAGTCGGCCAGCGCCAGCGGCGAGATCGCCTTGGAGAGGTCGCGGACCAGCGCCAGGCTGGCGTCGGTGAACGACCCGGCGAAGGTTGCCCGGCGGCCGCCCATCTCGATCACCTGCCGTCCCTCGTCATAGGTCGGGAAGGTCCCGACCCCGAGCTCCGCCGCCAGCGCCGCGATCCGGTCCTGCGTCGGCCCGATCCACTGCCCGCCGACCTCGACGATCTTGCCGTCGCCGATCTCGTGGTTGAGCAGCCGCCCGCCGACCCTGTCCCGCGCCTCCAGAACCAGCGGCTGTACCCCCGCCGCAACCAACTGCCGCGCCGCAACCAACCCAGCCAGCCCGGCGCCCACGATCGCGACGTCGGCCTCGAGCTGCTCGGTCATCCTCAGCTCAGGATCGCAGAGCTTCCAACCGCTCGAAGATCTCGGGCAGGTGGGTGAGGTAGGCGCTGTAGTCGAAGACGGCGTCGAGGTCTAGGTCGGGGGCGGCCTCGGCGAGGAGGTCGCGGAACTCGGTGCGGGTGTCCCAGGCGCGCTGGGCGTTCTCCTGGACCACGCGGTAGGCGTCGTCGCGGGTCATCCCTGACTCAACCAGGGCGGTGAGGGCGCGCTGGCTGAAGAGGGCGCCGTGGGTGAGGCCGAGGTTCTCGCGCATGCGGTCCTCGTTGACCTTCATCCCGGCGGCGACCTTGGTCGCCAGGTCCTGCATGTAGTCGAGCAGGATCGTCGCGTCGGGGAGGATGACCCGCTCGGCGCCGGAGTGGGAGATATCGCGCTCGTGCCAGAGGGCGACGTTCTCGATCCCGGTCTGGGCGTAGCCCCGGAGGACACGGGCGAGGCCGGTGACCCGCTCGGTGCGGATCGGGTTGCGCTTGTGGGGCATCGCCGAGGAGCCCTTCTGGCCGGCGGCGAACGGCTCTTCGACCTCGCGCACCTCGGTTTTCTGCAGGTTGCGCACCTCGGTGGCGAAGCGCTCGAGGCCGGCGCCGGCAATCGCGATCGCCGCCAGTAGCTCGGCGTGGCGATCCCGCGGGACCACCTGCGTGGCGACGTCCTCGCGGCCAAGCCCGAGCTTTTCCATCACCCGCGCCTCGACCGCCGGCGGCACCGAGGCATAGGTGCCGACCGCGCCGGAGAGCTTGCCGACCGCGAGCTGCGCGAAGGCCTCCTCCAGCCGATCGAGGTTGCGGTCGGCCTCGAAGGCGAAGCCCGCCAGTCGCAGGCCGAAGGTCGTCGGCTCGGCGTGGACTCCGTGGGTACGGCCGACGCAGAGGGTGTCGCGGTGCTCGAGCGCCCGCTCGAGCAAAGCGTCGCGGTAGGCCCTGGCCCCGGCGAGGACGATTTCGCCCGCCCGCCGCAGCTGCACCGCCAGCGCCGTGTCGAGCACGTCGGAGGAGGTCAGCCCGTAGTGGATCCACCGGCCGTGCTCGCCGACCGAGGCGGCGACGACGTCGACGAAGGCGGCGACGTCGTGGTCGGTCACCTGCTCGCGCTCTTCGACCGCCTCGACCGTGAAAGCCGCCTTCGCCCGCGCCTGCTCGGCGGCCTCCGACGGCACCACGCCCTCCGCCGCCCAGGCCTCGGTCGCCGCCAGCTCGACTTCGAGCCAGCTCTGCAGCTTCGCCTCCGGCGTCCAGACCGCCCCGATCTCGGGGCGGGTGTAGCGAGGGATCACGCGTTGATTATCCGCGCCGCGAGGACGCCGGCGTTTTTGGCGCCGTCGATCGCGACGCAGGCCACCGGGATCCCGGGCGGCATCTGCACCGCCGAGAGCAGCGCGTCGAGCCCGCCGAGACTCTTGCCGAGGATCGGCACCCCGATCACCGGCAGGTCGGTGTGGGCTGCGGCGACTCCGGGCAGCGCGGCCGACATCCCAGCCCCGGCGATGATCACCTTCAGCCCGCGCATGCGCGCGTTCTGGCAGTACTCGCGGACCAGCTCGGGGTCGCGGTGGGCGCTCATCACCCGCACCTCGTAGCGGATGCCCGCTTCCTCCAGCGCCTTGCCGGCAGCCTGCATCTTCGGCTTGTCGTTCTTCGAGCCCATGATGATCCCGACGTGCGGCTCGTCGACGTCGATTTCCTCGAAGGCCTCCTCGACGGCGGGCATCGTCGCCGGCGCGTCGGGGCGGGGGTCGGACGGGTCGGGGGCGCCGCTCGGCGTCGGCTCCTCGGAGATCTCGCTCATCTCGTTCCTCTCGGGATTTCTGTTGGTGAGGTTCTGTTGGTTGATTCTGTTGATGATCTGGGTCAACTGGGGATGCGGTCGACGGCGCGGGCGGCGATGTCGGTACGGATCTGCATTCCCTCGAAGGAGATCCGGCGGGCTGCATCGTACGCACGATCGCGCGCCTCGGCGGGACTGTTACCCAGCCCGGTCACGTTCAGCACCCGGCCGCCGGCGGTGATGATCTCGCCGTCGCGCTCGGCGGTGCCGGCATGGGTGATCTCGGCGATCTCCGCGGCCTCGGCGAGACCGTGGATGACGTCGCCCTTCGAGGAGGACTCGGGGTAGCCGGCGGAGGCGAGGACGACGGTCACCGCCCAGTCGTCGGCGAACTCAGCTGACATTCCGGTAAGACCGCCCGGTTCACCGGCGGCGAGGAAGAGCTCGGCGAGGTCGGTGCGCAGCCGCGGCAGCACCGCCTGCGTCTCGGGGTCGCCGAAGCGGGCGTTGAACTCGAGCACCTTCGGCCCGTCGGCGGTCAACATCAGCCCCGCGTAGAGGATGCCGTGGAAGGGCGCGCCGCGCGCGGCCATCGCCACCACCACCGGTCGGTGCACCAGCTCGACGATCTCCTCGACCTCGGCGGCGCCGAAGCCGGGCACGGGGGAGTAGCTGCCCATGCCGCCCGTGTTGGGGCCGCGGTCGCCGTCGAAGATCCGCTTGTAGTCCTGAGCGGGCGCCAGCGGGATCACGTTCTCGCCGTCGCAGAGGGCCAGCAGCGAGAGCTCTTCGCCCGCGAGGAAGTCCTCCATCACCACCGTCGTGGAGCCGAAGCGCCGCTCGGTGAAGAAGACGTCGAGCGCCTCCCGCGCCTCCGTCTCGCTCGGGCAGATGATCACGCCCTTGCCCGCGGCGAGGCCGTCGGCCTTGAGCACGGTCGGGAAAGAGGCTTGCGCCAGCTGCGCGTCGGCCTCCTCGCGGCTGCGCAGGAGCGCGTGGCCGGCGGTCGGCACCCCGGCCTCCTCCATCAGCTCCTTGGCGAAGGCCTTCGACCCCTCGATCTCCGCTGCGGCTTTGCGCGGGCCGAAGGCGGCGATGCCAGCCGCCTCGAGCGCGTCGACGGCACCGGCGACCAGCCCCGCCTCGGGGCCGATCGCGACCAGGTCGATGCCGTAGCTCTTGGCCGCGGCGACGATCGCCGCCGCATCGTCGGCGGCCACGTCAGTGAGGCAATCCGCGTCGGCGGCGATCCCCGCGTTGCCCGGCGCGCAGAGCACGTCGGTGACCTGCGGCGAACGCCACAGCGCCTTCACGATCGCGTGCTCGCGACCCCCTCCGCCGACTACGAGAACCTTCAAGAGCGTCGACCTAGAGTGAGGAAGAGAGATCCTCGGCCGGGATTGCGGCGAGGGTTTGGCTGGTCATCGTTCCGCGCGAGCCGAGCTCGACCGAGACCTTGGCCATCGTCTTCTCGTCGGGAGCCTCGACCACGGTCACGAAGTCGTACTGTCCCAACGTCGCGTACTGCGAGACGACCTTGACCCCCATCTGCTCGACCTCCCGGTTCACCTCCGCGATCCGCCCGGGATGGTTCTTAAGCGTCCGCACACCCTCCGCGGTCAAGTTCGTAAGCATCAAAAACGTAGGCATCTCCGCTCCTCCAAAGGTCTCGATGGCCGTCAGCCCAAAGCTACCCGCTCAGCCGGGATTCGGGCGCGCTCCTGAACAACCCGCGCCGGTAAACGGCTTAGGGCTAGACAGATAGCTGTTCCTTTTGCCTGTATAGCGAGCAAAAAGAACAGCTAACTCTTCAGCTGAGAGAAGGCTCCAAGGTCTCAGCGAATCGGCTTACCTAGAGGCCAGCAACCCAGGGAGGTCAGGGGACACCCATCCCTCCCTACAAGAGCGGCTAGTACCCAGGCGGATGCCGCACGACGAAGCCTTCGGGGTACGGAGGCTCGGTGTGCCAGCGCGGCCCGGTTCCTTCGGCGTCCCCAACCGTGTCCCAGCGCAGCCCGGCAACCTCCATGTACGTGTGGGTGGCGCTGGCGTAGATCGTGATCCAGCGGCCGGGGCCGGGTTCGCCGTAGCTCTCCAGCGAGCCGGAGGTAAGGGGGGTGTCGAGGAGGCCGCCGCCGTAGAGGGCGAAGGAGACGGCGCCGGAGCAGTCGTAGCCGTAGGAGTACCAGGAGCCGTGGCCGCCGCCCCAGACGTAGGGGGTGTCGGCGATCGAGTTGGCGGCGGCGATCACGGCCTTGATCGCGGGCGGGGCGCGGCGCGGCGCGGCGGCGAGGCCTTCGGGGGTGAGGACGGAGCTCGCGCCCGGCGCTTCGAAGCCGGTCGCCAGCGGCGCGATCCGCCAGTCGATGTAGCGGACTTTGCAGCCGCCTTCGATTTCGCCGGCCTCGTGCATGACCTCCTGGACGTACCACTCGGCCTGGTTGTGGGTGAAGACGCCGGCCTGGATGCTGCCGCGCGACCAGAGCATCCGTGCCAGCGTCGCCGCCGAGTCGGCGATGTCGCTGTGGCGGACCTTGCCGTCGTTGTCGCCGTCGACCGCGTAGCGATGCCACTCCATCGGGTCGAGCCCGAGCGCGCCTTCGGTGTTCAGCAGGTGCTTGCTCATGCCGCGGCCGAAGCTCGACTCCAGCCGCGCGATCGCCGCCAGGGTCCAGACGCCGCGCTTGCCGAGTTCGTAGCGCGCGGCCGCGTCCTCGAAGGCCTGGAGGTATTCCTCCGGAATCCTGTGCTTCCAGTCAGGCGCCGCTTCGCAGGTCATAACCGGGATCTGGGGGCCAAGACCGATCGCGCTGAAGGAGTTGCTGCCGACTTCGTCGGCGTAGCAGCCGGCGTTGGCGAGCACCTCTTCGACGTACCAATCGGCGTGGTTGTAGGCGAAGATCGCGCCGTAGGTGTCGGCCGGCATCCCCGCCGCTTTCAGGTAGCCGGCGGCGGCGTAGATCGCGTCTTCGGGATTGTTCGGGTCGGCGACCCCGTCGCCGTTGGCGTCGACGCCGTAAGTGGTCCAGGTTTCCGGCATGAACTGCATCCAGCCCTCTGCGCCGGCTGAAGAGGGACCGAGGTTGGTGCCGAACGCGGTCTCGACCGCGTTGATCCCGGCGAGGACGGCCGGCCCCTGCGGCCCCAGCCCGTACTTGGCCGAGGCGCTCTGGTAGATCGGGATCAGGACCGGCGGCACGCCGCTGATCGCGCAGCTCGAGGCCGGCAGCGAAGGGATCGCGAAGGCGGTCGAGCCCGGCGCCGAGGCGGCGCCGACGGGGGTTTCGGTTTCGGTGCCTGCCGGCGCCGTGCCCCCGGTGCCCGAGTTGCCACTGCCGGCGTCGACGCCGCCGCTGGGAGGCGGGGTGTGGGTCGCCGGCGGCAAAGGCGAGACCAGCGTCGCTCCATGCTTGACGGTCGGTTCTTCGGCCGGCGGCGGCACGAAGTGTTCGGCCGGTTCCGGGGCGACCGGCGTAGTCGCAGCCGGAGCCGCGGCAGCTTCGGTAGTCGTTTCGCCCGCCGGCACCGCCGCCGTTTCAGCTTCGGCCCGCGCGACCGCGACCGGGACGGTCAGTGCTATCAGCGCCGCCGCGGTCGCCAGGACCGCCCTGATCTTCCCCGTCCGCTTCATCAGCCGAGGACGTTGGTGACGCGCCAGCCTTCGTGTTTCAGCTGTTCCAATTCCAGCCGCAGCTCGCTGGTCACACCCACCCGCAGCAGCGAGACGCTGAGCGGGTAGATCGTTCCGTGCGAGGGGGCGGGAACGATGTTGAGGACTTTTGCCTTCGGGACCTTCAATCCGGCGGGCTGCCGCGGCGGGCGGCGCATGAGGGCTTTGGTCAGCTCTGAGGTCGCGGTCGCCTCGAAGGCTTCGCGGACGGTGGTTTCGTCACCGCCGGTCTCGTAGACGACGAAGGCGGCGGCGAACTTGCGGGCGACCGCGATCGCTGCCGGGCCGGCCGGTGGACCGTCGGGGACGTCCGCGGGCTGGGCGCGGGAGGCCGCGGCGTCGGTGGGCTGGGCGCCAGGGGAGGAAGTGATCGTGTCGGTGGCGGGGTCACCGGTGTTGGGCGCGGAAGTGCCGGAGGCGCCGGCGCTGCCTTCGATCCCCTGCGACTGCCCGACCTTCTCCGCTCCGGCGGCCGGCTTGAAGACCGGCGCGGCGCCGTGCAGGGTCGGCTCCGGCTTCGCCTTGGGCTGGGCTTTCGGCGGGGTCACAACGGTCGCCGGCGCCGGCTCAGGCGCCGTGGCGACGGCGCTCGCCTGTTGCGTCGACGAGTCGCCGCCGAACGGAGAAAAAACGCCGATGACGAGGGTGATCGCGAGCGCGGTGCCGGCGACCAGTGCCACCCGACCGGTGTCGCTCAGTCCCAGCAGCCAGTCGGCCACCGGCCAGGTGACGTGCTCGCGCGTGGCCAGCGAGACGTCCTCAACCGCCTCGCGGGACCGCTGCGACGAGCGGGCGCGCGGCAGCCGCGGCCTTCTGACCTTCTTGACTTTCATCAGTTTTGTAAACACGACGTGACTAGCTTAGAAGCGATTGGGGCCTAGTTTCGACACTTACCTAAAGACCTCCTATGAGGAGATCGCAACTCTTCTCCCAGTGTCGGCAGCCGCGGCCGCGAAAATGAGCCCTGAAGCGCTTCAGGCGGCGCTTGCAGCGGGGGTGGCAGCCCGCTCGAAGACGACCTCGCCCTCGCTCGCGTCGACCCGCACCACGTCGCCCTCGCCAAACTCGCCCTCGAGGATCTTCAGCGCCAGCTTGTCGACCAGCTGCTTCTGGATCACCCGCTTCAGCGGCCGCGCCCCGTAGATCGGGTCGTAGCCAAGGTTCCCGAGCAGCGTGCGGGCGTCGTCGGTGAGCTCGATCTCGATCCCGCGCTCCGCCACCCGGCCGACCAGCTGGTTGACCTGCAGCTCGACGATCCGGCCGATGTCGGCCTTGGAAAGTCGGTGGAAGATCACCGTGTCGTCGATCCGGTTGAGGAACTCGGGCTTGAAGGTCGCCGCCAGCACCTCTTCGATCGCCTCGCGGATGCCCTCGTCGACCTGGTCGCCGACGATCCGGTCCGAGCCGACGTTGGAGGTCATGATCAGGACCGTGTTGGTGAAGCTGACGGTGCGGCCCTGTCCGTCGGTCAGCCGCCCGTCGTCCATCAGCTGCAGCAGCGTGTTGAAGACGTCGGGGTGGGCCTTCTCGATCTCGTCGAGCAGGACCACCGCGTAGGGGCGCCGCCGCACCGCCTCGGTCAGCTGGCCGCCCTCCTCGTAGCCGACGTAGCCGGGGGGCGCCCCGATCAGCCGCGCCACCGTGTGCTTCTCCATGTACTCGGACATGTCGAGGCGGACGATCGCCTGCTCGGAGTCGAACATCAGCTCGGTCAAACTCTTCGCCAGCTCGGTCTTGCCGACTCCCGTCGGGCCGAGGAAGAGGAAAGAACCAATAGGTCGATTCGGGTCGGACAGGCCGGCGCGCGAGCGCCGCAGCGCGTTGGAGACGGCGGCGATCGCCTCGTCCTGGCCGATCACCCGGTCGTGCAGCCGCTCCTCCATCTTGATCAGCTTCTCGACCTCGCCCTCGATCAGCCGGCTGACCGGGATCCCGGTCCATTTGGCGACCACCTCAGCGATGTCCTCTTCGGTGACTTCGTCGGCGAGCATCGTGCCGCCGCCCGCGTGCACCTCCTCCAGCCGCGCCTGTTGCTCGGCCACCTTCGCCTCCAGCTCGGGGATCTGGCCGAATTTGAGTTCGGCGGCGCGCTCGAGGTCGGTCTCGCGTTCGGCCCGCTCGACCTCCTGGCGTGCCTCCTCGAGCTCGGCCTTCGCGGCGTTGATCAGCTCGATCGGCTCTTTCTCGTTCTGCCAGCGGGTCCGCAGCGCCTCGGCCTCCTCGCGCAGGTTCGCCAGATCCTCCTCAAGCGTCTCCAGCCGCGCCTTCGAGGCCTCGTCGGTCTCTTTCTTCAGCGCCTGGCGCTCGATCTCCAGCTGCTGGATCCGCCGCTCGACCTCGTCGATCTCGGTCGGCACCGAGTCGATCTCGATCTTCAGCCGCGAGGCGGCCTCGTCGATCAGGTCGATCGCCTTGTCGGGCAGGAAGCGGTCGGCGATGTAGCGCTCCGAGAGGGTCGCGGCGGCGACGATCGCGGAGTCGGAGATGCGGACGCCGTGGTGGTTTTCGTAGCGCTCCTTCAGCCCGCGCAGGATCGCGATCGTGTCGTTCATGTCGGGCTCGCCGACCAGCACCGGCTGGAAGCGCCGCTCCAGCGCCGCGTCTTTCTCGATGTGCTTGCGGTACTCGTCGAGCGTGGTCGCGCCGACCGCGCGCAGCTCGCCGCGGGCCAGCATCGGCTTCAGCAGGTTGGCGGCGTCGACCGCGCCTTCGGCGGCGCCGGCGCCGACGATCGTGTGGAGCTCGTCGAGGAAGAGGACGATCTGGCCCTCGGCCTGCCGCACCTCGTTCAGCACCGCTTTCAGCCGCTCCTCGAACTCGCCGCGGTATTTCGAGCCTGCGAGCAGCGAGCCGATGTCGAGTGCGATCACGCGCCGGTCGCGCAGGCTCTCGGGCACGTCGCCCTTGACGATCCGCTGGGCCAGCCCCTCGACGATCGCCGTCTTGCCGACCCCCGGGTCGCCGATCAGCACCGGGTTGTTCTTGGTCCGGCGGGAGAGGACCTGGATCACGCGGCGGATCTCCTCGTCGCGCCCGATCACCGGGTCGAGCTTGCCGTCCTCCGCCTCGGTGGTGAGGTCGCGGCCGAATTTCTCCAGCGCCTGCGCGTTGTCCTCGGCGTTCGGCGAGTTCACTTTGGCCGGTCCCTGCACGGCCTTGACTGCCCGCTCCAGCTCCTCGCGGTCGGGCAGCAGGCCCGAGACGCCGGAGCCGTCCTCGGCCAGCGCCAACAGCAGGTGCCCGACGGTGATGTAGCCGTCGCCGAACTTGGCCATCTCCTGCTCGGCGCCGCGGACGACGCGCGCCAGGTTCGAGGACATGCGCGGTTCGTCGCCGCCGCTGACGGTCGGCAGCGAGCCAACCGCCTCGCTCGCCTGCGCCCGCACCGTCGGCGGCTCCGCGCCGACCCGCTGCAGCACCGCGGCCGCCATCGATTCGGTCTGGTCGAGCAGGGCGAGCAGCAGGTGGGCGGAGGCGATCTCCGGGTTTTGGCGCGACCGCGCCAGCTCCTGCGCCGCGGCCACCGCTTCCTGCGATTTGACCGTGAATCGATCCGCCTGCATCAGCCCTCTTCTCCGTTCTCGAGTCGTTTGCGCAGCCGCTCGTTTTCGGCCCGCAGCCGCTGCACCTGAGCTTCCAGCGCCAGCACCGTTTCCACCCCGGCCAGGTTCAGCCCTTCGGCGGTCATCTGCTGGATCCGCCGCAGCCGCTCGACGTCGCGCTGGGAGTAGAGGCGGGTGTTCTTCGGCGAGCGTTTCGGCGCGATCAGCCCCCGCTGCTCGTAGATCCGCAGCGTCTGCGGGTGCATCTCCGCCAGTTCGGCGGCGACCGAGATCATGAACACTCCCTGGTCCTGGTCGAAGGTCGCCTTCACCTGGCGCCGGAAGGTCGCCATCAGCGCGCCGCCTTTCGCAGCAGCTCGGCCCGCGGGTCGCCGCCGTTCAGCGTCTCGGCGAGCTCGTCGACCGCCTTCAGTTGGTCCTCGCTCAACTCCGTCGGCATCGCGATCTCGAGCCGGTAGCGGATGTCGCCGTGGCCGCCCCGTTTCTTGGGCGGGCCCTCTCCGCGCAGTCGCTGGATCGTCCCGTGTTTGGTCCCCGGCGCGACCTTGATCTTCTTCGTCCCGGCCAGCGTCGGCACCTCGATCGTGCCGCCGCGCAGCGCCTCCGGCACGGTGATCGGCACCGTCACCTCGAGGTTGCCGTCGTCGAGTCGCTTGAAGACCGGGGAGGAGGCGACGCGGGTGGTCACGTAGAGGTCGCCCGGCGGACCGCCGCGGGGGCCGTCCTCGCCCTTGCCGGCGAGGCGGATGCGGCTGCCGTCCTTGACCCCGGCGGGGACGTTGACTTTGTAGCGCTTGGTCTGCTGGGTGAGGCCGGAGCCGCCGCAGGTCGGGCAGGGGTCCTCGATCACCTGGCCGGCGCCGCCGCACTGCGGGCAGGGCTGGCTGATCGAGAAGAGGCCCTGGCCCTGGGACTCGACGCCGCGGCCTTCGCAGCGCGGGCAGGTGGTGGGGGAGGTGCCCGGTTTGGCGCCGCTGCCGTGGCAGGTGGCGCAGCGGGATGACTTGGGGACCGTGACGCTGATCTGGGCGCCGTTGATCGCCTGGTCGAAGCTCAGCGGCACTTCGGTCTCGAGGTCGCGTCCTCGCACCTGCTGGGACTGGGGGCGGCCACCGCGGTTGAACATGCCGCCGAGGATGTCGCCGAAGTCGAAGCCGCCGAAGCCGCCGGCCTGGCCGGCAGGCCCACCGCCGCCGAAGGGGTTGCCGCCGCCACCGAAGCCGGCGAAAGCGCCGCCCTCGTCGTACTCCTTGCGCTTCTCGGGATCGCCGAGGACGTCGTGGGCGGCGGAGATTTCCTTGAATTTCTCCTCCGCCGCCGCATCGCCCGGGTTGCGGTCAGGGTGATATTTCCGGGCAAGTTTCCGGTACGCCTTCTTGATCTCCTCGTCAGAAGCCTTCTTCGAGACGCCCAACGTCTTGTAGAGCTCGTCAGCCACTGATCTCCTAGCTGCTCACCACAACGCGCGCCGGCCGCACCAGCTGGTCGCCAAGCGCGTAGCCCTTCTGCAGAACCTCAACGACAACCCCGCTTTCAGTTCCCTCAACCGGCTGAGTAGAGAGAGCCTCATGCAAAGTCGGGTCGAACTTCTCACCCTTCGGATCGACAGCCTCGACCCCGTTCCGCGACAACGTCTCGCGCAGCCCAGAGAGCACCATCTCGACCCCATCGCGCAGGGCATGACCATCCCCGTCAGCAGCCTCCAGCGCCCGCTCGAGATTGTCGACCGCCTCGATCACTTCCCGAGCAACCGCAACCTTCCCGCGAGTCTGCGCCGCTTGCACGTCCGCGGCAGCCCGCTTACGAAAGTTCTCGAAGTCAGCCTTCGTCCGCCGAGCCAGTTCCAGGTACTCCTCTTTCTGCTGCTCAGCGTCAGCCAGCAGCTTCTCGAAGTCCTCCTCAACGGCCTGCGCTTGATCCGTATCTCCCGCGGGTGGCGACGATGCCGAGGACTCTCCCGGTAGGGAGAGCCCGGTATCGGAGACAGGACCCGCGGGCCGATCCCCTTCGCCCCTTAGGTCGTCCTGAGGAGCGCTCACTTGCCCTCCTCGTCAACCACCTCAGCATCGACAACCTCCTCCTCATCAGAGGAAGCCCCGTTCTCGGTAGCCCCCTCCGAAGCAGTCTCAGCCGAAGCCGCCGCATAGATCTGCTCGGAGACCTTGGTCATAGCCGTGTTCAGAGCCTCGACCCTCGAGTCGAGCTCCTCTTTCGAGCCCGACTCCAGCGACTCGCGCACGTCCTTGACCGCCGTCCGCACTTCCTCCTTCGAGGACTCGTCGACTTTGTCGCCGGCCTCGTCGATTGCTTTCTCCGCCTGGTAGGCCGCGTTCTCGGCGAGGTTCCTCGCCTCGGCCAGCTCGCGCTGCTTGCGGTCCTCCTCGGCGTGGCTCTCGGCGTCGGAGACCATGCCCTGGATTTCCTCGTCGGAGAGCCCGGAGCCGGATTTGATCTCGATCTTCTGCTCTTTGCCGGTGCCTTTGTCGGTCGCGGTGACGTTGATGATCCCGTTGGCGTCGATGTCGAAGGCGACCTCGATCTGCGGCATGCCGCGCGGCGCCGGCGGGATGCCGGTGAGCTGGAATTTGCCCAGGCTCTTGTTGCCGCCGGCCATCTCGCGCTCGCCCTGGAGCACGTGGATCTCGACGCTCGGCTGGTTGTCGTCGGCGGTCGAGAAGACCTCCGACTTCTTCGTCGGGATCGTCGTGTTGCGCTCGATCAGCTTCGTCATCACGCCGCCTTTGGTCTCGATCCCCAAGGTGAGCGGGGTGACGTCGAGCAGCAGCACGTCCTTGACGTCGCCGGCGAGCACGCCCGCCTGGATCGCCGCACCGACCGCCACCACCTCGTCGGGGTTGACGCCCTGGTGGGGCTCCTTGCCGGTCAGCTCTTTGACCTTCTCGCGCACCGCCGGCATCCGGGTCATGCCGCCGACGAGGACGACGTGGTCGACCTCGGTGTCGGCGTCTTTCAGCGCCTGCTTCATCGGCCCGACCACGCGGTCGAGCAGGTCCCCGGTCAGCTCGTTCAGCTTCGAGCGGGTGAGCTTCAGATCGAGGTGCTTCGGCTGCCCCTCGACCGCGGTGATGAAGGGCAGGTTGATCTGCGTCTCCTGGGTCGAAGAGAGCTCGATCTTCGCCTTCTCCGCCGCCTCGTAGAGACGTTGCAACGAGTTCTTGTCCTGGGAGAGATCGACGCCCTGGTCGCGTTTGAACTCCGCCACCAGCCACTCGACGATCGCTTTGTCCCAGTTGTCGCCGCCGAGGTGGTTGTCGCCGGCGGTCGCTTTCACCTCGAAGACGCCGTCGCCGATTTCCAGCACCGAGACGTCGAAGGTGCCGCCGCCGAGGTCGAAGACGAGGATCGAGTGGTCGCTCTCGTCTTTGTCGAGCCCGTAGGCGAGCGAAGCCGCGGTCGGCTCGTTGATGATCCGCTTGACCTCGAGGCCGGCGATCTTGCCGGCGTCCGTGGTCGCCTGCCGCTGGTCGTCATTGAAGTAGGCGGGGACGGTGATCACGGCGCTGTCGACCGGTTCGCCCAGCTTCGCTTCGGCGTCGGTCTTCAGCTTCTGCAGGATCATCGCGCTGATCTCCGGCGGGCTGTACTGCTTGCCGCGCACGTCCACCCGGACGTCGCCGTTGGGGCCGGCCTCGACCTTGTACGGGACGATCGTCTCCTCCTCTTTGACTTCGGCCTCCTTGCGGCCCATGAAGCGCTTGATCGAGAAGATCGTGTTCTCCGGGTTCATCACCGCCTGGCGTTTGGCGACGGTGCCGACGAGGCGCTCGCCGCTCTCGGTGAACGCGACGACCGACGGGGTCGTGCGCCCGCCCTCGGCGTTCTCCAGAACGGTCGGCTCGCCGCCCTCCATCACCGCGACGCACGAGTTGGTCGTGCCGAGGTCGATTCCGATCGTCTTTGCCACTTTTCCGCTTACCTCCAGGGGTTTCGTTATTCAAGCTCTTAAAATCTAAGTGCCAGTATGGCAGATCGTATTTCGATTTCAAGCCACTGTGCCTATAGTGATCAACAGGAGGCGCCTTGACCAAACCGGTCCCTGGGGGAGGGGCCATGGACGAGGAGGAAGAACTTGAGCACCGCACTGAACCGCCGACCGCTGGTAGCGTTGATCGCCGCCGTCTCGGTCCTGGCGCTGTTGCTGCCGAGCGCAGCTGCGGCCAAGAAGGACGACCACAGCGACAACGGCAAAGGCAAGGTCGTCTCGGTGATGACCCGCAACCTCTATCTCGGGGCCGACCTGGCACCGGCGATCGGGGCGCCGAGCCTGGAATCGTTCGTCGCCGCCAACGGCCAGATTCTGCGCGAAGTCACCGCCAACGACTTCCCGACCAGGGCCAAAGGACTGGCGCAGGAGATCCTCAGCGAGAAGCCCGATCTGGTCGGCCTGCAGGAGGTAGCGCTGTGGCGCACCGGACCGCCGGACCTGACGCCGGTCCTGACCGGGCAGCCGACGGCGACGACGGTCCGCTACGACTACCTCGCCGAACTCCTTGCCGAGCTGAACAAAGGTCCGGACCGCTACGAAGTCGTGGTCGTCCAGCCGGAGTTCGACCTCGAGGCGCCGGCTGACGAGAACGGCATTCCGAACGACGGGCCGAACCCGGCGATCGCCAACGCCGAGATCAACGGCCGGCTGACGATGCGCGACGTGATCCTCGCCCGCCGCGGCGCCGGCGTCGACACGAAAAATCCGCAGTCGGGGAACTTCAAAGCCCTGCTGCAGGTGCCGATCCTCGGCAAAGCGCTGACGATCAAACGCGGCTGGACGGCGACCGACGCCCGCGTCCGCGGCAGCGGCTGGTTCCGCTTCGTCAACACCCACCTCGAGGCGTTCGACCCGGCGTTCCTGGTGCCGAGCATCCGTGCCTTGCAAGCCGCGGAGCTGGTGGCGCCAGGCGGTCCGGCCACGGGCAGCCTGCCGGTGGTCCTCGTCGGCGACCTCAACAGCGACGACGACACCGTCTCACCGGGCGACCAGCAGGCCTACCGCGTCCTCCTGGAAGCGGGCCTGGTCGAGCGCAGCACGAACAACCCGCTCGGCTGCTGCCTCAACTCGAGCCTGCTGGCCGAAGGAGCCGGGGGCAGCGTCTCCGACTTCGACCACCAGGTCGACCATGTGATGACGAACGACCCTGCCGGGATCAGCCTGGAGCGCTCGGAGGTGACGGGCCTGCTGCCGGTCAACGGCTTCTGGGACTCCGACCACGCCGGGCTCTTCAGCGCCCTCAGGTTCAAGAGCTAAAACGCGTCTGGCGCGAGGGGGGCGGGCGACCGCCTCCCTCGTCTTCGCTCAGCCCTGGCCGGCGGTACGGCCGACGAATTCGGCCACTTCTTGGGCCTGCGATTCGTTCAGGATGCCGGCGGGCATGCGGCCCGGGGTGGAGCTGTTGACGCCGTTTTCGACCGCGTTGAGGACGCGCCCTTCGATCGCTTCCTCGCCTTCCTTGACTTTCTTCGCGTCGCCTTCCGGTGGCCCGGTGGGCGCCAGCAGTTCGTCGAGGTCGGGGGCGTAGTTGCCGTCGGTCCCGGCCGCGTACAGCGTGTGGCAGGTGCCGCAGTTGGTCTGGAACAGCGACTGCCCTTCCTTCAGGTTGGAAGCGACCTCCTGGTCGCCGCTGGAGGCGTCGCCCTTGGAGCGGAAGATCGCGAAGGGGATGACTACGGCGAGGACGAGGACGAGGATCCCGAACCAGATGAAGGTGCGCTTGCTCATTTAGCGGCGCGGATACTAACGGCGCTCGTCCCCGCGCGGTTCTCCCGGTACCACGGGCACATGCGGCGCAGCGCGCACTCGCCGCAGCGCGGTTTCGGCCGGCAGACCGAGCGGCCATGCCGGATCAGGTTGACGTGGAACTCGTGCGCGTCCTCTGGCGGGACGATCGCCAGCATCTCGTCGTGGGCCTTCTCGAAGGAGGCTTTGGCCGGGAAGAGCCCGAGCCGGCCGCCGACCCGGTGGACGTGGACGTCGACCGGGATCTCCGGGATCCCCCAGGTGAAGATCAGCACGCAGGCGGCGGTTTTGCGGCCGACGCCGGGCAGGTCGAGGAGGAACTCGAGCGACTCCTCGCGCGCCGCCGTCTCGGTCCAGTCGAGGTCAGGCGGGTCGCCGAGCCGTTCCAGGATCGCCTGGATCCGCGGCGCCTTCTGCTTCGCCAGGCCGCCGGGGCGGATCGCCTCCTCGAGCTCGCTCACCGGCGCGTCGCGCACCTCCTCCCAGCTCGGGAAACGCTCCCGCAGGGCCGCGTAGGCGCGGTCGCGGTTGCGGTCGTTGGTGTGCTGGGAGAGCACGGTCTTGACCAGCTCGCCGACCGGGTCCCCGTGCGGTTCCTCTGCCGGCACCCCGTACATCTCCCGCAGCCGATCGCGAATTGCCCGCACCCGGCGGCGATCTGGACGTTTCCAGCTCACCCGCAGGACCCTAGTGACCGTTAACAGCGGAGCTACAATCGGCTGTTCTCGTGTCTCGCGCCCTCGCCGCCATAGGAGCCAGGCTGCCCAAAGGATGGGGCGATGCCGGCCGCCAGATCGCCATCCTCGTCGGCGTCGACGTGATCTACGAGCTCGGCCGGGGGGTCGCCGACTCCAACCGTGCCGACGCCCTCGCCCACGGCGCCCAGGTGATCGACTGGGAGCGCTCGACGCACACGCTGTTCGAGCCCAGCGTGCAGAGCTTCTTCCTGCCCGCGCACTGGGTCATCGACCTCGCCAACCAGCTCTACCTCAACGCCCAGTTCTCGATCGCCCTCGGCTTCCTGGTCTGGCTCTACCTCTTCCGCAACCAGTCCTACTACTTCGTGCGCAACATGTTCGTGGTCTCGATGTGCCTGGCGCTGATCGGCTACGTCGGCTTCCCGACGGCCCCGCCGCGGATGTTCCCGCAGGACGGCTTCGTCGACACGATCACCCGCTTCTCCGACGTCAACCACGACTCCACCCTGGCCAAGGTCTTCATCAACCCCTACGCGGCGGTGCCGAGCATGCACTGCGCCTTCGCGATGATGATCGGCGCCACCGGGGTGATGGTCTGCCGCCGCTGGTGGTCGAAAGCCTGGTGGGCGTTCTGGCCGATCCTGATCACCTGGGTCGTGATCGTCACCGGCAACCACTACTGGGTGGACGCGGCGCTGGGCTGGCTCGTCGCTCTCACCGCCTTCGCGATCGCCCGCGGCGCCCTGGCTCGAGTTCGCCCGGAGGTCTGGGGCTGGCGCAGCCCCGCCCCGCGCGAGGTCGAGGCGTGAGGCGGGTTCTATAGCCTGAGCGAGGATGGGACCTTCGGCGCCGCCCCGGCGCAGCAGTCGTGGCAACGCCCGCAACGGGCAGGAGCTGCGGGCATACGCCCGCGACCGCCTGATCGAGTCCCGCCTCACCCCGAACGCGATCTCGCTGATGGGGCTGATCGGCAACCTGGTCGCCGCCGCCCTGGTCACCCAGCGGCTCTTCTTCCTCGCCGGCGTCGCCTTCATCCTCGGCTCGGTGATGGACACGCTCGACGGCCGCTACTCGCGGATGTCGGGCAAGGGGTCGCTCTTCGGCGCCTTCCTCGACTCGACCCTGGACCGGATCGAGGAGGGGATCGTGCTCGCCGCCGTCGCCGGCTACTTCGCCGCCGAAGGGCGCGACTTCGCCGCGGCGATGTGCGTGGTCGCCGTGCTCGGCTCGCTGATGGTCTCCTACACCCGCGCCCGGGCCGAGGCGCTCGGGGTCGAATGCAAGGTTGGACTGGCAACCCGCCCGGTCCGCGTGGTGATACTTTCGATCGGCTTGCTTTTCGCCAAGGGCGCCGGTTTGGGCGACTTCGAATTGCTTGCCCCGGCGGTGTACGTCGTTGCGGCGCTGACGATAATCACCACCTTCCAGCGGGTATGGCATGTGAGAAACGAGCTTTCCAGCGAGGTCTCCGGCGTCAAGAGCGGCGGCGGCGGCGCGGAGGACATGTAACCAGCGAAGCCGCCAGGTGTCTGAACCCACCCAGCGCAATCCAGGAGGACTTCGAGATCAATGAGTGAGAGCAACGGAGCCAACGGCAACGGCCACACCAATGGCGTCGGCCGCGCGGAGGACAAGGTCCGGGTCGCGATCGTCGGCGTCGGCAACTGTGCCAACAGCTTCATCCAGGGCGTCCAGTACTACAAGGACGCCGATCCCGCCGACGAAGTGCCGGGGCTGATGCACGTCGCCCTCGGCGGCTACCACGTCCGCGACGTCGAGTTCGTCGCCGCCTTCGACATCGACTCCGAGAAGGTCGGCAAAGACCTCTCCGAGGCGATCTGGTCGGGGCAGAACGACACGATCAAGTTCGCCGACGTCCCCAGCCTCGGGATCAAGGTCGAGCGCGGGATGACCCACGACGGCCTTGGCAAGTACCTGAAAGAGAAGATCACCAAAGCCCCGGGCGAAACCGCGGACGTCGTCGGCATCCTCAAGGAGACCAAGGCCGACGTTCTCGTCTGTTACCTGCCGGTCGGCTCCGAGGAGGCGACCAAGTGGTACGTCGAGCAGGCGCTCGCCGCCGGCGTCGGCTTCGTCAACTGCCTGCCGGTCTTCATCGCCCGCGAGGACTACTGGGACAAGCGCTTCCAGGAGGCCGGGCTGCCGATCATCGGCGACGACATCAAGAGCCAGGTCGGGGCGACCATCGTCCACCGCTCACTGGCGCGCCTGTTCCACGACCGCGGCGTGCGGCTGGAGCGGACCAGCCAGCTCAACGTCGGCGGCAACATGGACTTCTACAACATGCTCGAGCGCGAGCGGCTGGACTCGAAGAAGATCTCGAAGACCAACGCCGTCACCTCGATCATGGGGCACGAGCTGCCGCCCGAGAACGTCCACGTCGGCCCCTCCGACTACGTGCCGTGGCTGACCGACCGCAAGTGGGCGCACATCCGGCTCGAGGGCAAAGCCTTCGGCGACGTGCCGCTTACCGCCGAGCTGAAGCTCGAGGTCTGGGACTCGCCGAACTCCGCCGGCGTCGTCATCGACGCGGTGCGGTTGATCAAGCTGGCGCTCAACAACGGCGTCGCCGGCCAGCTCGACGGCCCCTCCAGCTACCTGATGAAGAGCCCCCATACGCAGCGCCCCGACGACGAGGCTCGCGAACAGACCGAGGAGTTCATCGTCGCGAACGGCCGCGGCAAGGGCAGCCTGCCGGGTACGCCCGCCGAGTCGCCGAGCACGACGCAGGCCTAGCGGTTAAGAGCCCGCCCCGGCGGCGGGCTCTTATCCTGCACCCGTGACCTCCGGCCCGCTCTCGATCGCCCAGGTCTTCCCGGTACGCCGATCCGGGGCGAACCCGGCGGCGCGGTTTGCCACGGCCCTCTCCGACGAGCTGGAGCGGCGTGGGCACGAGGTGCTGCGGATCTCGACCGGGGACCCGGTCAAACGGCTGCTGAAATCGCGGCGCCTGGACATCGTCCACGTCCACGATCCCTTCGCCCCGAGCGCGCCCTCGGCGGCGCTGCGGCACTCGTTCTCGCTCAACGTCGCCACCTTCCACGACCCGCGCGAGCGGGTGCTGGCGACCCAGGTGGCACGGCCGCTGGTCGAGATCTTCTTCGGCCGGATCGACGCCCGCACGGTGACGCGGCCGCAGACGGCCCAGCTGCTGGAGCGCTTCTTCCCGGCCAGCTACGAGCTGCTGGGGGACGGGAACGGCGACGACGGCGAGCCGAACTGGGGGGCGCTCGCCGACGAGCTGGAGGCGATCTACCGGCGCTTGCTCGACCGCCGGCACCCACCTGGCGGCGATCCCGAGGTGCGCGAGCGGATCTCGAAGCGGCCGCTGATCGAGGTCGACCTGCACATGCACACCGACCACTCCGGCGACTGCGCCACCCCCGTCGACGTCCTCATCCAGACCGCTCGCGACCGCGGCCTCGGGGCGATCGCGATCACCGACCACAACGAGGTCTCCGGGGCGCTGGAGGCGCGCAAGCTGGCCGAAGAGCTCGGTGACATCAAGGTGATCGTCGCCGAGGAGGTGAAGACCGCCGAGCAGGGCGAGGTGATCGGCCTCTTCCTCGAGGAGAAGATCCCCAAGGGGCTCACCATGGCGGAGACGATCGCCGAGATCCGCCGTCAGGGCGGGCTCGTCTACGTGCCCCACCCGTTCGACCGCTTCCACTCGGTCCCCGATTACGAGCACCTGCTCGACATGGTCGAGGAGATCGACATCCTCGAGGTCTTCAACCCGCGGGTGGCGCTGACCTCGTTCAACCAAGAGGCGGTGCGCTTCGCGACCAAGTACCGGATCGTCTCCGGCGCCGGCTCCGACAGCCACGTCGCCCAGGGGCTCGGCAGCGTGCGCCAGCGGATCCACGACTTCGACGGGCCGGCCGAGTTCCTCGAGGCGATGCGCGACGCCGACATCACCCGCAAGCACAAGAACCTGGTCTACGTGCAGACGCTGAAGTTCCTGCAGACGACGGGGCGGCCGAAGGCGCCGAAACGGCGGGTGCCGGACGCGAAGCCGGTGCGCGGCGGGCGACCGCGGCAGCGCAAAGCGGGACGCCGGACGAGCAAGTCCTGATGCAGGCGCCGTCGCGCAAAGGAGCCGCGCCCGCCTCGTCAAAGAACGCCCCGATGCGTTCGATCGACGACGAGATCCGCGAGAAGTACCTGGAGCGGGCGATCCGCGAGCTCAACCAGATGAGCCGCGAGATCCAGGAGTGCCAGCACTGCCCGCGCGGCAAGCTGATGCCGGTTCTTGGCTCCGGCCACCCGCAAGCGGACATCTTCATGCTCAAGCAGGCGCCGCTGGCCTCGGAGATCGAGGAGGGGGTCGCCTTCTACGGCCGCTCCGGCAACGCGCTGATGAAAAGCTTCAAACGGCTGGGGATCGATCCCCTGGTCGTCTACGGCACCCTCTGCGTCAAGTGCCCGACGCCGGAGCCGGACCTGGCGCCGGGCGAGTGCGTCGGCCGCCTGGTCGAGGAGCTGGCGATCGTGCAGCCGAAGATCGTCGTCGTCATGGGCGAGCCCGCCCTGCGCATCCTCAACGGCCTTGGCGTCCCCCTCGCGCGGGAGATCCAGGCAAGCGAGGGCGAGATCCAGGCCTTCACCCCCACGATCGACGCTCTTTACGTCCCCGACATCGACGCCTCCTTGGACGAAGAGGGCGCCAAGGCCCGCTTCTGGCGCGCCTTCAAGGCGCTCGGTGTCTGGTACGACGACCTGCCGCCGTACTGAGTTCCGGGAAGCCGCCGATGCTCCCGAGGTTGGGAATCGGGATGCTGCTTTCATGGGTGACGATTCGCTTCGGCAGGAGTTCGCCTGGGCTCGAGCCGCTGCCTTCTAGCTGCTGTCCAAACAGGAAGCCGGAGGCGACGATCAGGAGGGCGCACACTGTCCCTAGAAGTGTCCGGCGCCTCACGGTCTTGAACATAAACTGCCGGAGTGCTGCCCGCTGGGACGATGGTCCGCGGTTACCGCGTCGTCAGGACGATCGACAAAGGCGGGATGGGCACGGTCTACAAGGCCGAAGAGATCGCGCAGGGGCGGATGGTGGCGCTCAAGGTCCTCTCGAAGGAGGCTGCCCGCAGCGACTCCACCTTCCCCCAGCGGTTTGAACGGGAGTGCCGGGCGCAGCGGGAACTCAGCCATCCGCACATCGTCAGGGTCTTCGACAACGGCGACAGCCCGCACGGACAGTGGCTTGCGATGGAGCTGGTCGAAGGGCGAACTCTCGAGCAGGTCCTGGGGGCGGAGCGGCTCCCCCCTGAGGAGGTCTTGAAGCTCCTCGAGCCGATCGCCGATGCTCTCGAAGCAGCTCACGCGAAGGGCCTGATCCACCGTGACGTCACCCTGCGGAACATTCTCGTCGGGGACGACGGCACGCCGTTCCTCGCCGACTTCGGGGTGACGAAGAGAGTCGACGAGCTCACTCTCACGAGGACCGGCGACTTCATCGGCAGCTTGAGGTACGCGGCGCCGGAGCAGATCCGGCAGGCGGCCGCGCCGCCCAGCGACGTCTACTCGCTAGCGGTCGTCCTCTATCGGTGCCTGTGCGGGCGCTTTCCATTCGAAGCGCGTGGCGAGGACGCCCTCTTCGTCGAGCAGCTGCTTCGCAGCCAACCGCCGCCCACCTCAGTCAACCCGAACCTGCCACGGGCGCTCGACAGGGTGCTCGCGAAGGGCCTCGCCAAGGAGGCGACGGAGCGATACCGGAGACCGAGTGATCTGATCGCCGACGCGCGGTCGAGCTTCAAAGGAGAAGAGCTGAAGTATCTCTCAGCTCGCCGCCCCCTTCCTGCGAGGGTCCTGACGGTGGTGGCGGTGGCCCTTTTCGTTTTGGGGCTTGGGGCCGGAGCGCTTGCCAGCGGGTCGCCTCGACGGGAGGGTCATCGCGTCCGCGCCGGGTCGCTCGAAGTTGCGGTTCCGAAGGGCTGGGTGCGTGAAAATGGTGTCGTCGCCCGGTTTCCACGCCTTCAGCTCGCCGACCCTCTGACGCTGGTCCCTGCGAGTGGGAGCGGAAAGGAAGCCGCGATCGTCGGCATGTCCCTCACCCGCGGAAAGACGCTCCTGCCCTTTTATCTTCGGCCCTCTGCGAGCAACCCACCGGTTACGGCTCTTTCGCTGGGCTCGCTGCAGGCGCTGCGTTACGACGGGATGGGACCGAAGTCGAAGACCGAACCGTGGACCGTGATCGTGTCGCCGACGAGCATCGGCGTTGCCACGATCGCTTGTAGGCCGGGTCCTCGCCGGAATGCCTCGCGCCGCATCTGCGAGAGGCTCGCCGCAAGTCTGAAGCTGCTGGACGGCCGCGGATACCCGGTCGGTCCTTCAGCGCAATTCGCGGCGCTGCTGAGGCAGCAGTTCCGAGGTCTCAACCGCGGAACCCGACGGCTCAAACGGCAGTTGCAGGAGGCAGAGGGAAGTGAGGCCCAGGCGGATGCATCTGCTGCTCTGGCAGACCTGTTCCGCCGCTGCGCGCGGACGCTCGCCGCGGCCCCGGTCTCCCCTCAAGCCGCCGCTCACCTGGCTGGGCTGGTCACGGCTCTCCGCTGGGTCCGGGGCTCCTATGAGGACTTAGCCGCCGCCTATCGAACTGAAGGCCCCCACGCCTACAGCATCGCCCTCGGCGAGATCGGCTTGTCGGAATCGATCCTCTACAACCGGATCCATTGGCTTACCGGTCTCGGCTATCGCGTCTCGGAGGACTATCCCTACTAGCTGACGCGATGGTGCGTGGCGAGTTATGGGTCCTATAGGGCCATAACTCGCCACTCATGCAGAGGCAGTTGGCGCCGCGGCCTCGGCCAGGGCGGTCATCGGCTCGACCTTGGCTGAGGCGAGACCGCGGACGACGATGGTGTCCAGGGCGCTGTAGGCGCTGAGGGCGTCCTGGGCGGCGGTGGAGTTGGGGGCGGCTACTCCTACGGTGCCCTCGGGCTCGCCGAGGCGGTCGAAGTGGTCGCGGTAGCCCTTGTGGAGGTCGCGGTAGAAGGACTCCTCCTTGGCCAGGCGCTCGGCGGCGTCGGGGCCGACGGCGGTGCGGACGTAGCCGAAGACGCGGGGGGTCTCGCGGCCGGCCTCGCGGGCTCCGGCCTCGACTTTCTCGCGGGCGCCGGCGGCGAAGTTGGGGGTCATCCAGTTGAAGAAGACGCCGTCGTAGGAGCTGCCCGCCAGTTCGCACATCTTCGGCCCCATCGCGGCGAGGACGAGTTTCACGTCGGGCAGCAGCTGGCGCAGTTCCGGCAGCGCCTCGCGCATCTTCGTCAGCGGCTTCTTCGTGAAGCCGGCGCCGACGCCGAGCCAGAGCTTCGCCGGGTAGATCCCGAACTCCTTGACGTCGGCGGCGATCTGCTCGGGCGGGGTGCGGTCGAGGGCGATCACGGCGACGCCGAGCTCGACCGCGGGCGCGGCGGCGGCGAACTCCGCCAGCGTCGCCAGCCCTTTCGCCCCCGGGTGGTCGTTCGACCACATCGACTCGTAGCCCAGCTCGGCGCAGCGCGCCGCCAGCGGTCGCGCCACCTCCGGGTCCAGCCCCGCCGCAACTCCGAACGCGCGTCCCATCGTCAGGAAGTCTTACCCGCCGCGGCTTTCTCGAAAAGCGCGACGCACTCGATGTGCGGGGTCTGAGGGAACATGTCGACTGGCCTCACGCGCGCCAATCTATAGCCGGCCTCCTTCAACTGGACGGCGTTGGGGGCGAGCGTGGTCGGGTTGCAGGAGATGTAGACGATCTTCTGCGCCTCGCACTCGAGCACCCGGCGGACGATCTTCTGCGAGAGGCCGGCCCGCGGCGGGTCGATGACGACGACGTCGGGCTTGCCC
The DNA here is from genome assembly GCA_963702075.1 of uncultured Actinomycetes bacterium. Classification (GTDB taxonomy): domain Bacteria; phylum Actinomycetota; class Thermoleophilia; order Solirubrobacterales; family 70-9; genus VAYN01. The sequence continues at coordinate 541,567 of OY969703.1, forward strand.
GCTTTCTCGACCAGCGGCCGCACCCCGGTGCGCGCGTTGGCGGCGATGAAGTGAGCGTTCTCGATCTCGTTGGCGCGGGCGTTGCGCTCGGCGTCGGCGATCGCCTCGGGGACGATCTCCAGCCCCCAGACCTCGCCGGCCTGCGCGGCCATCGTCAGGCCGATCGTGCCGATCCCGCAGAAAAGATCGAAGACCCGCTCGCGGCCGCTCAAGCCCGCGTACTCGCCGGCGACCGCGTAGAGGCGCTCGGCCATCTCGGTGTTGGTCTGGAAGAAGGCGCCGTGGGACATCTGCAGCTTCAGCCCGCAGAGCTCCTCGCGCAGGCGCTCCTCGCCGAGGACGCCGGTCGGGCCGTCGGTGCTCCCGGCGTTGTCCTCGACCATCGTGTGCAGGTCCACGGGTGGTCGCGGGAAGCGGGCTTTGGTGGTGACCAGCCGCGTCTGGACCTGGCCCGTGCGCCGCCCTTCGCGCACCGCGAGATTGCGCAGGACCCCGCGCTCCTCCCGGCGGTCCCAGGCGGGGATCGCTTCGGCTCGCGCCCATTCGCGAACCTCGTTGCGCACCGCGTTCCCGGCCTCGCTCGCAAGGTGGCAATCGTCGACGTCGACGGTCACGTCCCAGCGGCCGCGGGCGTGGAAGCCGAGCGTCAGCTCGCCGTCTTCGCCGAAGGAGTACTCGAGCTTGTTGCGGTAGCGCCACTGCTCCACCGCCGGCACGATCTCTTCCAGCTCGAAGCCCTCGAGGCCGCCGATCCGCCCCAGCGCTTCGGCCACCTGCTCCTGCTTGTAGCGCAGCTGCTGCTCGTAGGGGAGGCCCTGCCAGGGCGCGCCAGGGCAGGGCTCGCCGCCGTGGACGCAGCGGTCGGGCAGGCGGTCGGCGCCGGAGCGCAGCAGCTCGACTGCCCGCGCCTCGGCAAAGCGCTTCTTGCCTTTCGTTACCTCGGCGCGAACGCGGTCGCCTGGCAGGCCGCCGGCGACGAAGACGACGAAGCCGTCAGCCCGAGCGACTCCCCGCCCGCCGAAGGCGAGGGAGTCGATCTCGAGCTCCAGTTGCTCCCCACGGCGCGGAGCACGGGCCGCCCCTCTGGTGGTGGCGGCCCCAGTCACCTATGGCAGCGCGTTGCGCGCTTGTTTGGCGAGCCGTTCCAGCTCTTTGATCAGCGCGTCGCGCTGTTTTTTGCCTTTTTTCACCAGCTCGCTGAGGAGTTTCTCGGCGTCGCTGCGGGTCATGCGGCCGCGTTTGACGGCGTCGTCGACGACGTCCTGGATGCGGTCGCGGCTCAAGGTCACGCTCTGCTCGAGGCTCTCGCGGAACTGCGCGACGCTCTTGTCGAGCCCGCTCGTCGCTTTGCTGGAGGCTTTGCGTTTCGAGCTCGATTTGCTTTTGCTGCCGCCTTTTTTCGCGCCCGTTTTCGCCCTGGTTTTGGCGGCGGCTTTTTTCGTTTTCGAAGCCGCTTTTTTGCCGCTGCTTTTGGCTTTCGATTTCGTCGCTTTTTTGACTTTCGACGATTTCGATTTCGCGCCGGCTTTCGCTTTGCTGCTTTTCGATTTGCCGGCGGCTTTTTTCTCAGCCATCTAGGTTCTGCCTCCGTGGTCGGTTATCCCCGCTGGTGGGACCCCGACTATCTCAGTTCCGCAGGAGGTGTGGCTCGGCAAGGCCGAACCGCGCCTGCACCGGCGCGTGATCGGAGAGCCGTAGGGCTCGTTCTTCGACCGGCAGCTCGCGTTTCTGCGGCGGCCACTGGGCCGGCGCGTCGAGCACCTCGAGGCCGCGGCAGAGGACATGGTCGATCGCGTCGGGGGCGGTGACCGGGCTGTCGAAGCCGAACTCTTCGCGCAGTCGCTCGAAGATGCGCGGCTGCTTTTCCGGCCGGAGATTCAGGTCACCGCCGAAGACGAGCGGCCGTCCGCCGGCCCACTCGGATGCGGCATGCGCCGCCCGCAGCACATCCTCGACCGCCAGCTTCGGTTGGTCGTTGGTGGCGTGCAGGTTGGCGATGCAGATGCCCGAGGCGGTGGCGACGAAGCCCAGCGATCGGCGCTCGGGCTCGCCCTCGTGGATCGCGACGTCGCGCCGCTCGGCGATCCCGCCGAGCTTGCCCGGCACCCGGACGAGGATCAGGTTCGAGCCGCCCTCGCCGGAGGCCATCAGGTCGGGGTTCTGCCGCGCCAGCAGTCCGCGCAGCACTCCGAGCTGGTTGCGCGAGGTCAGCGCCCGCTGCCACTCCGCCCCGCAGGCCCGCGCCAGCGGCTCGGCGAAGCGCGGCGGGCACTCTTGCAGCAGCGCCACGTCCCAGGCCGCGCCGGAGAGCAGCGTCGCGAACTCCGCGGTCAGGTCGCGGTTCAGCTGAACGTGGGTCGCGTTGCGCTCCTCGAGGCGCAGCAGCCGCGAGCGCCAGGTGCGCAGCGCCGGGTCGGGCGGGAAGTCGCGCCCGTGAAAGAGGTTCCAAGCCAGTGCCGTGAACTCCACGCGGCGTAGTATCCGGCAGCTTGAAGAGGGACTTCCTCACCGGCGAAGAGATCGGGGCGTTCGAGCTCGGCAAGCTGCTCGACCGCGCGGCTGAGCTGAAAGCGGGACGCCGCGAGGGCGTCGGGCGCGACTCGCTCGCCGGGCGCAGCGTCGCCCTGGTCTTCGAACGGCCCTCGACCCGGACGCGGATCTCCTTCGACGTCGGCGTCGCCGAGCTCGGCGGCCACGGGGTGATGCTGCGCGGCGACGAACTGCAGCTCGCCCGCGGCGAGTCGACCGGCGACACCGCCCGCGTCCTCTCCCGCTTCGTCGACGCGATCGTGATCCGCTCCGGCTCGCACGAGGTCGTCGAAGGGCTGGCCGAGACTGCCGAGGTTCCGGTCGTCAACGGCCTCACGCCGCTGCACCACCCCTGCCAGGCGATCGCCGACCTGCTGACGCTGCGCGAGCGCTTCGGCGAGCTCGACGGCCTCCGCCTCGCCTACGTCGGCGACGGCAACAACGTCGCCCGCTCGCTGGCGATCCTCGGCGAGCTGGCCGGGGTCGAAGTCGTGGTCGCCGCGCCCGACGGCTACCAGCTGGAGGAGGTCGCCGCCGCCAAGCTGACCGACGACGCCCGCGCCGCCGCGGCCGAAGCCGACGCTCTATATACGGACGTCTGGGTCAGCATGGGCGACGAGGAGGAGGAGCAGCGGCGGCTCGCCGACCTCGGTCCCTACCAGCTCGACTCCGACCTCCTCGCCGTCGCCAAGGAGCGGGCGATCGTCCTCCACTGCCTGCCGGCGCACCCCGGGCAGGAGATCACCGCCGAGGCTCTCTACGGCGAGCAATCCGCCGTCTGGGACCAGGCCGAGAACCGCCTGCACGCGCAGAAGGCGCTGCTGGAGATGCTGCTGACGGACGCGTCTTGACCGTCCACCTCTACGACAACCCGGTCTCGGGCAACTGCTACAAGGTCCGGCTGATCCTCACCCTGCGCGGGATCGAGTTCGAGCGGCGAAGGGTCTCGGTGGTCGAGTACAGCGAGCGCCTGGAGACGCTGGGCGGGCGCAGCCCGACTCTGAACATCCCGACCGTGGTGCTCGAGGACGGCCGGCCGCTGGCCGAGTCGAACGCGATCCTCTGGTACTTCGCCGAGGGCTCGCGTTACCTCCCCGACGATGCCTACGAGCGCGGGCAGGTGCTGCAGTGGCTGTTCTTCGAGCAGTACAAGCACGAGCCGGGGATCGCGGTGCCGCGGTTCTGGGATTCGATCGCGCCCGACGACCTCACCCCTCCCGACGACCTCGAGGAGCGGCGGGCCTCCGGGCGCCAGGCGCTGAAGGTGATGGAGCGACACCTGCGCGAGCGCCCCTACTTCGTCGGCGACCGCTTCACCATCGCCGACGTCGCCCTCTACGCCTACACCCACGTCGCCCCCGAGGCCGGGCTCGACCTCGAGCCGTTGCCGGCGGTGCGGGCCTGGCTCGACCGGGTCGCCGCCGAGCCCGGGCTGATCTCGATCGACGACTGAGAGGAGCGGCTCGTGTATCCAGAGATCCACATCGGCCCGCTGACGCTGCAGACCTTCGGCCTGATGTTCGCCCTCGCCTTCCTCGGCGCCGGGGCGCTGATCTGGAAGCGGCTGGGGGAGATCGGCAAGCCGGTCGACTGGGCGTACGAGATGGGCTTCGCGGCGCTGGTCGGCGGCGTCGTCGGCTCGCGCATCTACTTCCTCGTCCAGAACTACAGCGAGGTCAAGAACGACCTCCTCGGCAATCTCTTCTCCGGCTCGGGCCTGGTCTGGTACGGCGGCCTGATCGGCGGCGTCATCGCCGTCTGCCTCTGGGCCTGGTACCGCGACTTCCTCGGCCTGGCGCTGCTCGACCTGGCGGCGCCGGCGCTGGCGCTCGGCTACGCGATCGGCCGCTGCGGCTGCCAGCTCTCCGGCGACGGCGACTACGGCAAGCCCTGGAACGGTCCTTGGGCGATGTCCTACCCGAACGGGACGGTGCCGACCGACCGCACCGTCCACCCGACGCCGGTCTACGAGACGCTGGCGATGGGGCTCGGCGCCTGGGTCCTCTGGCAGCTCCGCGACCGGGTGCGGGCGGGGATCCTGTTCGCGATCTACCTGCTCTACGCGGGGGCGGAGCGTTTCCTGGTCGAGTTCCTCCGCCGCAACGACGCCGTCGCTCTCGGGCTCACCGCGGCGCAGCTGGAGAGCCTGGCGATGATGGCCGCCGGGGCGGTCTGGATCGCCGTGGTCGCCCGCCGCCACGGAGGCATCGGCCGGCCCGCGGCGAACGAAGCGCTCGGAGCATCGGTCTGAGCCGAGCCCGCCTGGGCATCGGTGCTATCTTGCGCAAAATCTTTGGAGCGGTTTTATGGGGGAGGATGCGGGATTCATGTCGGCAATTGACGTAAAGAGCGAGGGTCCTTCGGCCCGTACGGTAGGAGCGATTCTCGACGACGCGGCTGAGCGGATCGCCGCCGCCGGGGTCGAAGACGCGCGCACGGACGCCGAAGTCCTGGTCGCCGACGCGCTCGGGGTCAAGCCCGACGAGCTCTCCGTCGAGAGCGCCGGCGAGGTCGGCGGCGAGGCCGCCGAGAAGATCGAGCGCAACGTCCAGCGCCGGGTCGAGCGCGAGCCGATGGCCTACATCCTCGGCCGCGCGCCCTTCCGCAGCCTCGAGGTCTACGTCGACGAGCGCGTGCTCTGGCCGCGGCGGGAGACCGAGCTGCTGGTCGAGGTTGGGACGACGCTGCCCGAGGGCGCCCGCGTCCACGAGGTCGGCACCGGCTCCGGGGCGATCGCGCTGGCGCTGCTGTCGGAGCGGCCCGACCTCAAGGTCACCGCCTCGGACCTCTCGCCCGAAGCGGTGGAAGCCGCGCGCGAGAACGCCGAGCGGCTGGGTCTAGACCTCGAGGTCACCGTCGGCCGGGGCCTGCCCGAGTCGGTCGAAGCCGAAGACGTCGACCTGGTGATCGCCAACATGCCTTACGTCACCGACGAGACGATCTTCGACCGCTCGCCCGAGATCCAGAAGGAGCCGCGGATGGCGGTCACCGGCGACTGCGGCGAGGACGGGCTCGGGGTGATCCGCAGCGTGATCGCGGAAACGCCCTCCGGCTGGAAGCTGGCGATGGAGCACGACACCCACCACGGTTCGGCGATGCGCGAGCTGCTGCGCGACGCGACTACCCTGCAGGACTATGAAGGGGACGACCGGGTCACCGTTGGATACGCGCCCTGAGTCCGGCGACCGCTCGGTCGCCGTATCAACCGAGGAGCAGCGCCGGGCCAAGCTGGAGCGCCTGCGGGCGGAAGGGGTAGACCCGTATCCGCACGCGTTTCCGGGGCGCACGCACGTCGACGTAATCGAGCGCGAGCACGACCCGGCCGCGCTCGGCGAGGGCGAGCACGACGAGTTCAGCTACCGGGTGATGGGGCGGATCACCGGCAAGCGCGGCCACGGCAAGACCGCCTTCCTCGACGTCCGCGACATCACCGGCACGATCCAGGCTTACGCGCGCAAGGACGTGCTGGGGGAGGGGGCGTTCGCGCGGGTCGAGAGCCTCGACATCGGCGACCTGGTCGGGATCGAGGGGCCGCTGCACGTGACCAAGCGCGGGCAGCTGGCGATCGGCGTGCGCGAGTGCACGCTGCTGGCGAAGGCGCTGAAAGACCCGCCGGACCTCTTCCACGGCATCAGCGATCCCGACACCCGCTACCGCCAGCGCGAACTCGACCTGATGGCGAACGAGGAGTCGCGCGAGATCTTCAAGAAGCGCGCCAAGCTGACGCTTGGGATCCGCAACTACATGGACGCGCGGGGCTGGGTCGAGCTGGAAACGCCGGTCCTGCAGGTGCTGACCGGCGGCGCCGCGGCGCGGCCGTTCACCACCCATCACAACGCCCTCGACCGCGACCTCTTCCTGCGCACGGCGACCGAGCTGTATTTGAAGCGGGCGATCGTCGGCGGCTTCGAGGACGTCTACGAGTTCGGCAAGTTCTTCCGCAACGAGGGGATGTCGCCCCAGCACAATCCCGAGTTCACGATGCTGGAGATGTTCGTGGGGGGCGCCGACTACAACGGCGTCATGGAGTTCATCGAGGGGCTCGTCTCCACCGTCGTCCAAGAGGTGATGGGGACGACGAAGGTGATGCGCGACGGGGTCGAGATCGACTTCGCCGCGCCGTGGCCGCGGGTGCGCCTGCGCGACGAGCTGCAGCGGGAGATCGGGCTCGACATCTACGAGGCGAGCCGGGACGAGCTCGCCGAGGCGGCCGGCGACGCGGTCGGCCCCGACGACGACTGGGCCGGCGTCGTCGACACCCTGCAGGGCAAGTTCGTCGAGCCGAAGCTCGTCCAGCCGACCTACATCATCGACCTGCCGATCGACATCTGGCCGCTGGTCAAGGTCCACCCGGAGAGCCCGCGCATCTGCGAGGCCTTCGACGGGATCGTCGCCGGGATGGAGATCGTCGGCGGCGGCACCGACCTCAACGACCCGATCGAGCAGCGCGAGCGCTTCATCAAACAGCGCCAGCGCCAGGAGAGCGGGGCGGAGCCCGATCCGCATCCCAACGACGAAGAGTTCGTGCGGGCGCTCGAATACGGGATGCCGCCGGCGAGCGGCTGCGGGCTGGGGATCGACCGCCTGCTGATGATCATGACCGAGGCCAAAACGCTGCGGGACGTGATCATCTACCCGGCGATGCGCGAGCTGCCGGGTCAGAGTTAATCGCTCCTAGCGGGTGCCCATACTCAGCAATACTTGATTAAAACCTCCCGATCTACGACATTTCGTCGTAAGAAATCATCCGAGCGCTCCGCTCGGCACAAGGGAGGAAAGAAATGAAGCATCTGAAGATGATGGGCCTTGCCGCCGTGGCGGCCGCGGCCCTGATGGCGTTCGCCGCTGCGGGATCAGCCTCGGCAGCGGTCCTTTGTAAAACGAACTCGAACCCCTGCACCTCGAAATGGACGCTGGGGACGAAACTCGAATTCAGCCTCAAATCCGGAACCTCTGCGACCTGGAAAGACACATCGGGGAACACGCTGAAGACATGCTCGAACGCGAAGCTCTCCGGCGAAATCAGCAACGCGGGTAACGGCATCGAACCGGTGAAGCTCAAAGTCACCGAAGACACCTGGACCAGCTGCACCGTTCCGACGACAACGCTGAAAAACGGCGAAATCGAAATCACGAACATCAGCGGCGGGACCAACGGCACAGTCAAGTTGAAGAACGCCGAATTCACAACAAACGACGTTGTCTTCGGTGACTGCAGCTACGGCACGGCGGTGGGAGGGACCGATCTCGGCACCCTCACATCGAGCTCGATCGGGGACTCGGTGATCGACGTCAACGCGCAGCTCTTGCCCGTCGGCGGCGCCTGCTGTCCGGACGTCGTCTGGCAGGAGAGCTTCACAATCACATCGCCGAAAGAAACGCCGCTCTTCGTCGAGCCGAGCTAGACGGAGCGCAGCAGTCCGCCGTCGATCGGGATCACCGTCCCGGTGACGTAGGCGGCGCGGTCGGAGCAGAGAAAGGCGACGAGGTCGCCGTACTCCTCGACGGTGCCGAGGCGGCCGGCGGGAACTTCCTCCCGTGCGGCCGCCTCCACCTGCTCGATCGAGCCGCCGAGCTCGGCCATGCGGTCGGTGGCGAAACGGCCGGTGGCGACGGTGTTGACCGTGATCCCGTCGCCGGCGACCTCGCGCGCGAGGGTCTTGAAGAAGCCGACCGTGGCCATGCGGTGGGCGTTGGAGAGGTTGAGCGCGGGGTTGACCTCGATCGTCGTCGTCGAGCCGACGTTGACGATCCGCCCCCAGCCTTCGCCGCGCATGCCGGGGACGACGGCGCCGGCAAGCACCCGCGGCGCCAGTACCAGCGAGCGGTAGGCCTGCTCCCATTCCTCGAAGCCATGGTCGAGGGCGCCGCCGGGCGGAGGGCCGCCGGTATTGGTGACGAGGACGTCGACCGAGTCGAGCGCCTCGGCGACCTCGAGCGGCAGGCGGGCCAGGCGCTCCAGGTCGGTGGCGTCGGCGACGAACGTGGTTGCCCCCTCGATCTCCGCCGCCGCCTCCTCGAGCCGCGCCTGCGAACGACTGGCCAGCGCGACCCGCGCCCCCTCACGGGCCAGCGTGGCGGCGATCCCGCGGCCGATTCCCCTGCTGGCGCCCATCACCAGCGCCACGCGTCCCTCCAGTCCGAGGTCCATGTCGAGACCCTAGCTGCAGCGCCGAGACCTGGCGCCGTCTTTACCTTCCCGTTTCCCGGCGGCCACGAAATCTTCACAGCGGGTCTGCATAGCGTTCACATCTGGACGGCGGGTATCGAAATAGCTTCCTCGCGCCGCCGGCACTAGGGCTGGGCGGATCGAAAGGAGCTGCCGCATGCGCTTGTCTGCCACCCCGCCCGTTCGTCCCCTCGGCCGAGCCTTCCCCGCGATCGGGTTCCTCGCCGCCGTTCTGACGCTGCTGGCCCTGTCGGTCTTCGCCTCCTCGGCCAGCGCGGCGCTGACGGAAGTCGACCTCGCCAAGTACAAGCGGGTCGGCCGCTTCGACCTGCCGGAGCCGACCCGGACGGTGGCGCCGGAAAACAGCTTGCTGGCGCAGGAGGCCTCGGCCGTCGCCTACGACTGGGACACGGACACGCTCTTCGTCGCCGGCGACGGCGGCACTTCGATCGTCCAGGTGAGCAAGACCGGGACGCTGATCGACTCGATGACCCTGGCGCCCGGCGGCAGCCCCCAGGGCACGACCTTCTACGACACCGAGGGGCTCACCTACATCGGCGGCGGCGAATTCGTGATGACCGAGGAGCGCGACCGGCAGCTGGTCAGGTTCTCCTACGCCGCCGGCACCACGCTCACCCGCGCAGAGACCAAAACGGTGAAGCTGGGGACGACGATCGGGAACGTCGGGCTCGAGGGCGTCAGCAACGACCCCGAAACCGGCGGCTTCCTCGTCGTCAAGGAGATCGACCCGGAGGGGATCTTCCAGACCGGCGTCGACTGGGACGCCGGCACGGCGACTAACGGCTCCCCGACCACCGAAAACTCGACCAACCTGTTCGAACCGGCGCTGGCCGGGACCGCCGATTTCTCCGACGTCTTCGCGCTCGCCAATCTTCAGGACCTGAGCGGCGCCGACACCAGCCACCTGCTCATCGTCAGCCAGGAATCGGGCCGGGTCGTCGAGGTCGACCGCTCCGGCAACGTCTCCAGCACCCTGACGCTGCGCCGGGATCCCGGCAACCCGCTGACGATCCCCGAGCAGACCGACGAGGGGCTGACGATGGACGAAGAAGGCAACCTCTACCTGGTCAACGAGAACGGCGGCGGCGATTCGAACCACCCGCAGCTGTGGGTGTACTCGCCGAGCGCCGAAGCCGACCAGGCGCCGAGCGCGGTGAGCCTCGCCAACCAGACGACGACGCTGCCGGAGAACAGCAGCACCGCCTCGCGGGTGAAGGTCGCCGACGTCGAAGTGACCGATGCCGACGGCTTCGGCGAAAACGACCTCTCGCTCAGCGGCGCCGATGCGAGTAGCTTCGAAGTCGACAGCAACGGCCTCTACCTGAAGGCGGGGACCGTTCTCGACGCGGCGGCCAAGAGCACCTACACCGTCAGCGTCGCCGTCGACGACCCGGCGGCCGGGTCTGCCCCCGACGCGACCAGCAGTCCCTACACGCTGACGATCGAACCGATCTCGGCCGGGGGCGGCACGCAGGCGGCGATCACCGAGGTCATGCCGACCGGCAGCAGCAACGGCACCTACGCGGCCGACTGGTGGGAGCTGACCAACACCGGGGTGGAGACGCTCGACCTCACGGGCTGGAAGATGGACGACAGCTCCGACTCGCTGGCCGAAGCGGTCTCGCTCGAAGGGGTGGCCAGCCTCGCCCCCGGCGCGTCGGCGATCTTCATCGAGGGCAACGCGACCACCGCCGAAGGTTTCGTCGACGCCTGGTTCGGCGGCACCGCCCCGGACGGCTTCCAGATCGGCACCTACAGCGGCTCCGGTGTCGGCCTCAGCTCGGGCGGCGACCAGGTGAACCTCTTCGACGGCAGCGGCGACCCGATCACCGGGGTCAGCTTCGGCGCCGCCACGACCGGCGTCTCTTTCGACAACGCCTCCGCCCTCGGCGGCACCACCTCGCCGCCGCCGTCGATCTCGAACCTGAGCGTCGTCGGCACCAACGGCGCTTTCACCGCCGGCGCCGAGACCGGCTCGCCCGGGACCGCGCCGGTGCAGACGCCGCTGATCCTCTCCGAGGTCGCGCCCTGGGGCAGCGGCAACGGCACCTACGCGGCCGACTGGTGGGAGCTGACCAACGTCTCCGCGGCGACCGTCGACCTCACGGGTTGGAAGATGGACGACGAATCCGACTCCTTCGCCACCGCCGTGGCGCTGGCCGGAGTCGCCAGCCTGGCGCCGGGGCAGTCGGCGATCTTCATCGAGGGCGACTCGACCAAGGCTGACGCCTTCAAGACCGCCTGGTTCGGCTCCAGCGTTCACCCGGGCTTCCAGATCGGCACCTACAGCGGTTCTGGGGTCGGGCTCGGCTCGGGCGGGGATCAGGTGAACATCTTCAATGGCGATGGTGACCACATCACCGGGGTCAAGTTCGGCGCCTCGACGGCCGGCGTCTCCTTCGACAACTCGGCCGGGCTCGGCAGCTACGGCGCCCCGCCGACGATCTCGACGCTGAGCGTCGAGGGGGTCAACGGCGCCTTCGTCGCCCACGACGAGACCGGCTCGCCGGGGACGATCACGGCACCGCCGGCGGTGAGGATCACCGAGGTCATGCCGACCGGCAGCAGCAACGGCACCTACGCGGCCGACTGGTGGGAGCTGACCAACACCGGCTCGACGACCGTCGACCTGGGCGGCTGGAAGATGGACGACGAATCGGACTCGCTCGCCACCGCCGTGGCGCTGAACGGCGTCGCCAGCCTGGCGCCTGGGGACTCGGCGGTGTTCATCGAGGGCGACGCGACGAAGGTCGCTGCCTTCGAGAGCGCCTGGTTCGGCTCGAGCGTGCCCGTCGGCTTCCAGATCGGCACCTACAGCGGCTCCGGCGTCGGCCTCAGCTCGGGCGGGGATCAGGTCAACCTCTTCGACGCGAGCGGCGAACCGGTGACCGGCGTCAGCTTCGGCACCGCGACCGCGGGTGTCAGCTTCGACAACGCCGCCGGCATCGGCGACACCACCGCGCCGCCGCCGACGATCTCGACCCTCAGCGTCGCCGGCGTCAACGGCGCCTTCACGGCGGGCGGGGAGACTGGGTCGCCGGGGACGATCGTCGCCGGTCTGGTCGGGCCGCGACTGTCGACCACCGCGCCCACGTTCCCGGCGCAGCCGCTGGGGACGATCGGCCTGGGCCAGTGGGTGACGCTGACCAACAGCGGCGACAGCGACGTGAACGTCCTCGCAGTAGCGATCGAGGAGGCGAATGAAGCCTCCGCCGGCGACTTCATCCTCAGCGCCGACCACTGCGGCGGGATCACGCTGGCGGCGGGAGCGAGCTGCAAGGTGCAGATCCGCTTCGCGCCGGGCCGCGAAAACGCGACCTCGGCAGCCAGCCTCGTGATCGACTCCAACGTCGCCGACAGCCCGACCCTGGTGGCGCTGAGCGCGACGAGCGGTGGCCTGCCAGAAGGCCCTGAAGGCCCGGCCGGTCCCGAGGGGCCGCAGGGTCCCGACGGGCCTCAGGGTGAAGGCGGCGCCGAAGGTGCGGCCGGGCCCGAAGGCCAACAGGGCCAGCAGGGAGCGACCGGTCCCGCCGGGCCGCAGGGTCCGGCAGGGGCGAGCGGCGCGAAAGGTCCGACCGGAGCGAACGGCCCCCAGGGCCCACCCGGGCCCAAAGGAGCGACCGGCCCCCGGGGACCCGCCGGCAAGGTGACCGTCACCTGCCAGCTGGTCGAGGGCAAAGCGAAACAGCGCGTCGTCTGCACGGTCAACCCGACCCAGGCCCGCGGCCATCACCGTCCCCTGCGCCTAGTGCGCAACGGCCACAGCGTCGCCTCCGGCCAGGGCGGCAAGCTCCAAACCGACCGTCAGCTGCCGAAGGGCAACTACACCCTGGTGATCGGCCGAGGCAAGCAGGCCCAGAGGCTCCCCGCCATCGTCCACTGAGCCACCCAGATGCCCACCAACCACGCCCACCTCCAGCCCCGCATCGCCGGCGGACCCCGAACTCCCCCGGCGATGCTCAAACCCCGCTGCGCGGGTAGTCTTCAACACGAGCGCCCGTAGCTCAGTGGTCAACGGGTCCTTTCGGGGGCCCAAAGAGCGTCGGTCTTTCAAGCCGAAGGTCGCGGGTTCGACTCCCGTCGGGCGCATTCCTTGCTGTTCCTCTGAGAGCCGGGCATTGCCCGCTCCAGAGCCAGATCCTCGGTCTCGGCTCTGATTGGCGTTCCATTGGCTTCCGGGCGATTCCGGGGCGTTCCGGCATGTCGTGGTCACATCCTGGTCTCATTTGCGCGACCTTCGTCCGCGCTCCTCGTAGCTCTCGGCGAGCTTCGCCAGCTCGCTGATCGAGACGCCGAGCGCAGCCGCGACGTCGCGCACGGTCGCCCAAGTGGGGTTCGCGGCTCCGGTCTCGATCCCCGATAGCGTTCGCCCGCTCAGGCCGGTCTTCTCCGCGAGCGTCTCCTGCGTCAGCTCGCGTTCGTCCCTCAGCGCGCGGATCGCCTTGCCGAGGGCTGCCTGGGGTCGCTCGGAGTGCCGCATGCTCAGGCACGTTCGCAGAGAGCAGAGACCGAAACGGCATAGAAGTATGTTTCTAGCTCTGCTACGGTCGCCGGGAAATGAAAAGCGGCCCCCGGCTGGCGGTGGAACGCCAACCGAGGGCCTGACCACAAGGAGATCAAGCCTCCTCATGGCTAACCAAGACCCTACGTGGAGTCAGGCCGACACCCCGGCTTCAGAAGACCGACGCACGGAGCGTGCCGTCCTGGCGTTCCTGCTCGACCAGCACCCAACCCGGTCGACAGTCGGCGAGCTGTCCTTCGCCCTCGACGCCAAGGATTTCGCCGAGAAGGACGCGACCGCCCGCGCAGTCCGCGAACTCATCGGCGCCGGCCTCCTGCATGCCGAGGGAGAGCTGATCGGCCCGAGCCTCGCCGCGATCCACTTCGAGCGCCTGGAGTGCTCCTGATGGATGTGGCAGCGCAGTTTGGAGACAACCTCGTCCGTTGCCGGCGAGTCGCCGGGATGTCCCAGGACGAGCTCAGCATCCGTGCCTCGGTTCACCGCACGGAGATCAGCCAGCTTGAGCGCGGCTTGCGGCTGGCGCGGGTGGACACGATCGCGAAGCTCTGCGGCAGCCTCGAAGCGGACCCCGGCGAACTGCTGGCCGGGATCAGCTGGCAGCCAGGAAACATCAAGCGAGGCAGATTCAAAGAGACACAAGAAGTCAGCCAGTCAGATGCATAGGACAGGCATCGAGCAGTCCAGGCAGAGACATCGAGCCAGGTGCCTTCATCCGAGTCGGAGGAGCCGTCCACGAGGCTCAATCAGCCTCACCCCAGGCACCCACCCCGAAAGCCGACACACTACGAACCCTCCGGATTCGTGCCTGAGCCGCAGCTTCATGATCGGTGCCGGCAGCAGTGGGCGAGGCGGAGCAAAAGGGGCGCTCGCCGCCCCTCCGGGCGGCCGATTGTGGCACGGCTTCGCCGTGCGATGGCCGCCTGTAGGGAGGGGCGGCAGGGGCCTGACCTTCGGCCTTGCTGGCGGCGATGGGAGTGCATGGCCGAGTCACCCGATGCAAATGCCGACGCCCTTGGACATAGGTGGCATGGAGAGGAAACCTGCTCCCGTTGCTTTCTTCACCGAGCGCACGCTCGCCAGCTTCCTGGCGGTCTCCGACCGCACGATCCGCAACTGGATCAGGCGCGGCGAGTTGCCCAGCTACAAGCTTGGCGCCTCCCGGCGGATCGATCCTGCCGACGTCGAGGATTTCCTGGCCCGCCACCGAGATGAGGCGGCATGAGGCGCGAGTCCCCGACCAAGCGCCGCAATCCATCGGGAGAGGTGGTTTGGGTTGCCAGATACACCGGCCGGGACGGACAGCGCCGAATCGCCAAACCGAGTTGGAACCGAGGCAAAGGAACGTTTGTCAGGAAGAGCGAAGCCCAGCGGGCGATCGACGAGGCCTACGAGATCGCCGCCACTCCCGACACCCTCGGCGAGTACCTCGCCACCTGGATCGAGCGCCACCCGAGATCCGAACGGACCAACGCGACCTACGAGCATCGGGTCTCCCGCGTCACCGACGTCGAGATTGAGGGCATCGCCCTGAAGGACTGGCCGATGCACGAGCTGCGCCGCCGCCACACCCTCGCCCTGGTCGACCACATGCTGACGAACGAAGGTCGAGCCACCACCGGCGCCGTCGGCATCCTTCGCTCCCTCTCGGCAATGGCCGAGGACGCGATCACCGACGAAGTCTGCGACCTCAATCCGTTCAAGGGCATCCGCGTTCGCGCCAACGATCCGCGAGCGCGGAAGAAGCGTCGCCCAATCCGCGTCTTCAGCTTCGAGGAGATGCACCGCTTCGCCAAGGCCGCCGGTCGCTACGAGGCGTTGGTCCGGACCTTCACCGACACCGGCATGAGGCTCGGGGAGGTGCTGCCACTGCGCCGCGACGACTTCGACGGCGAGGCCCTCCAAGTCAGGAGGACGGCTCACGAGGGGACGATCCTGGAGGGCACCAAGACCGACCACGGCGAGGAGGACGCCGGCCGCGTCGTCCCCGTCCCTGCGACCCTCGCTTGGATGCTTGAAGTCCAGATCAACCTCAACGGTCCCGATTGCGGGCTTCTGTTTCCGACTCCGAGAGGCCGCCTCTGGCGCGAGCGCACTTTCTACCGCGATGTCTGGAAACCGACCCAGAAAGACTCCGGTCTCGACATCCGCCCCCATGAGTGCCGCCACAGTTACGTCACCCACTTGCGGGCCGCCGGCGTCAATGACGCAGACTTGGCGGAGATCGTCGGCCACCGCGTGGAGACGATGCTCGCCCGCTATACGCATTCGATCGGAGCTAGCTCCAACGCGATCCGGGTTGCAATTGGGTGACGCGAGATGGTTTAGGCGTGGGGGCGTCCTCTCCATGTGTTGGGATAAGTTTCCTCAAATGATCAAGGCAGAGGGGCGCGCATGTCTTCCAAGTCGTGGATATCCAGATGTCCAATCTAGATATAGGGAACCGCAGATATATGGACGTTGCCCGGCAGCTAGCAGGCAGAGGCACCTGCGCTCGCGAAAAAGCATCCAGCCACATTCTTAAGTTGGCCTAGGACGACCTTACTGACACTGGCTTTAGTCGACTGGTCTGCAGATCCCTACCTCATCGACTGTGTTCACCTTCTTACAACTCTCCGACATTCATTTTCGAAACCTCTCCAAAGGTGGCGAGGACAAGGACCCGGACGCTGTTCCGGGATCCGAATCGAAAGTTCAGGACTACCAGCAGCGAGAGCTTTTGATCAAAGACGTTCTTGAGCAGAAGGCGGACCTAGGCGGCTACTCGGCGGTCTTAGTCGCCGGTGACATCGCCAACGCCGGGGAGCCCGAACAGTTCGCTCAGGCCGACACCTTTCTACGAAACCTCTGCACCGCCGTAGAGATTAAACCCTGGAACGTCTGGACCGTTCCGGGAAATCATGACGTCGAGGACCAGGTAATCGACGCTTTCGGTCACGAGTTGCGAGAGCGGATGCGTGGAACCGAGCATAGTTCCCTCGATACAGTGTTTGCGCAGATTCTCAGCCATCCAAATGAGGGTCAGGCGCTCCTGACGCCTCTGCAGAGCTACCTTGAGTTTGCCGATGCCTTCGACTGCGCCTTTGACGCCTCGCGGCTTCATTGGAGCATCGAGTTCGACTCAGTCGGTCCACGTCAGTTGGCCCTCCGCGGCGTCAGCTCCGCACTTCTCTGCGCAAAGGGTGATGGGAAAGCGAAGCGGCAGACGATCATCGGTGAGCCGCAGGCGAGCGGCTGGTCCGACCAGCGGATTCATCTCAGTCTCTGCCACCACCCCCATTGCTGGTTACTCGATCGAGACGAAATCGATGATCTGTTTGGGAAACACGTGCAGGTCCGGGTCACCGGGCATCTGCACAAGCGCGAGCTGAGCTACACCGATGTCGGCATCTATTTGCAGGCAGGGGCGGTCTCCCCAAAACGAGGTCCGGAGGGGGCTTACGGCAAGGGTTATGAGCCCACCTATGACGTCATCACGCTCGATCAAGTTGATGTCGAGGGAAAACCTTTCCTCGACATCGCGGTGCGTTGCCGGCGTTGGGATGATGATGAGCGCAAATGGGTAGCGCACAGGGAGGAGATGCGCCGCTTTGCGATTGGACACGATGCGCCGTCCGAGGTTCTCCAGCGGCCTCCCGCAGGACCGCTCGAGGCACCGGATGTCGAGATGCGCGAGGCGCGATACAAGCTCGCGCAGCTGCCTCAGACCGACAAGCTCGAAATCGTGGAAGCACTGGGTGCGCCGATGAGCGACTTCATCGACGCTCCAAACTGGAGCATCGTCACTGCGATCTTTGACTGGGCAGAGGAGAATGGGGAAGTCGACGAACTCAAGAAGCTAGCTATCTCTGGCCCACCCCCCGACGAAGTCAAATAAAGACCAATGTCCGATCCCTTCCATGACCGTATACGCGAGGCCACGGTGGTTCCAACCGAGGAGCGGGTCGAGCTACTGGCTCAAGCGAGCAAAGCCGCGGCAACCTCCCTGAGCTCCGGCGATGCCCTTGACCTGGTCAGAATCGTTTGCCGGCGTCCCGTCTCTGATGTGGTGAAGGACCGTGTTCGCGCACGTCTGAACTCAAAAGCCGAGGTCGTCCCTGAGCACCGCCATGACCAGCTGCTCGCCATGCTTGCGGCGATCGCCCTGATCCGGGTTTTCGATCGACCCACCTTCGTTCATGGGCTCCTGCCGGCGCTTGCGATTCGATCGGCGCGCGCCCAGGGTTGGGCGACTATCCATCCCGACGTCTTCACCCATGCGGACTATTACGTCCGCGAGCGGGCGCTGGTCCTGCGCAGGCCAGTAGCCGCTGATGAGTACAAACAAAGCCCGAAAGAGGGCGAAGAAGCCACCCCGTCGGGCGAAATAAAAGCGATACGCACGGCGCTCCTCAGGGATCTTAAGTTGCACAAAGAAAGCGAGCAGCTGCTTTGGTGGGTCAGTTCTGCAGAGCTCCCGCGCTCAAGCATGGATGCCGCGATCGAATTCAGGTCTCTGTTGAGCTTTTACCCCGAGCCCGGAGGCACCGAGGAGCTTTTCCGAGCAAAGCTTCGCGACGGCGAGTTGCGCTCCCAGGCGACTTGGAATTTCACCCGGGGAGACGTGCCAGCAGAGCTTCAAGACTTCTGTCCGAGGCTCGCCCGCGACCTTGAGCCCGCAATGCCAGATGTGAAGGGTGCATTGGGGAGTCTCAACGAGCTTTTTCTGATTGATGCCCTCAAAGAACGGCCGCTAGAGCAATGACCGAGACCCCTGAAGAGAACATCCAATCCGAGGAGGAGCAGGCGACGCCCGCCGAGCAGGAGGTCGAGGCGAATGCCGAGACTGATTCCGAAGTCCTCGATCGTAAGCTGAAAGAGGCTGGCAACCAGGCTGCCCCGTGGAGCAGGGGGGAGGCCCTGGCTGACTCCGAAGCTGAAGAGATCGCGGCGGAGCGGAGGGCGACCGTAGTCGTCCTCGCCGGTGGCACCGGCAGCGGGAAGACCACCCTGCTCGCCTCGCTATATGAGCGGTTCGGCCGCGGACCACTCGCCGCCCATTTATTTGACGGTTCTCGGACCCTGCACGGTCTCGAACTTCGCTGCCACAGAAGCGTCTATGGATCCGGGCCGGGGGGTGGCGACCAGGGGCACACGGCCTTCGGTGCCCTGCCGTGGCTGCACCTTCGGCTACGTCGCGACGAGCGAACGATCGAGCTGCTGATGGGCGACTACTCGGGCGAGCACTTCGAAGCCCTGGCCAGTGGCAGCGAGAAGCCAATCGAGTTCCCCCAACTCCGTCGGGCCGATCACATCGGAATCGTGATCAACGGCGGCGCTCTTGCCGATCCGGCTAAGGCGATGGCCGAGCAGCGGGAAGCGCTCGAGCTGGTCCGAGCGCTTCTCAGCGAACCCAATTCCTATGCCGGGCCGGGGTCACTTACGATCATCGTCAGCAAGTGGGATCTGGTGCTCCGCAGCGGAGAGCGAGCTCGCGAGGCCTTCGAGAAAGCGCGCGAGATGATCAGCAATGAGATCGCTGCGCGCTATCCCGACGCTTCGGTCGGCTACATAGAGACGGCTGCTCGTTCGACCGCAGAGGATCTGCCACTCGGCCATGGCGTCGACGATCTGCTTCTGCGTTGGACCGACGTACCGGCGGTCTCGATCGCAAACCCCCCCGACGGGGACAAGTACCATCCGGTCGGCATCAGCAGCTTTAAGGCTGAGGAGTAGACATGGCTGAGGACTTGCGAATCTTGATGGTCGGGCTCTCGGAGTCGGGGAAGACCACCTATCTGGCGGCCCTCTATGAATTGGCGCGTGCTCAGCCTCCCCTTCCCGGCGCCCTGCGGCTGGTCCAAGAGCCCCCAGAACGCGAATACTTCCATCGCATCGCCCAGAACTGGCTGAAGCTTGAGCGCATGCTGCACACCCAACCCGGTGATCCGCGCGATGCGGCCTTGGCGCTGATCACGCCCGAGGGCCAGAGCTTTCAGCTCGAGATCCCCGATATCTCGGGCGAGGATTTCAACCACGCCTGGGAGGGCGATCCCTGGCCCGGTCCCGTGAAAGATGTGGCCGCCCGCGCCGACGCAGTCCTGATCTTTGCCCGTCGTGATCACGTCATCAAACCGCTGAGCCTGCCGGCCGACGACGCCGAGCCTCCTCCTGAGGACAAGGAGGAGTGGTCGCCAGAGGAGGCCCCCACCCAAAGCAAGCTCGCCGACCTCCTTGAGACGCTTGACTCGCTAGTCAGCCATCCACTGCCGATGGCGTTGATCGCCTCCGCCTGGGACATGAGGGACGACGAAGAAGAGCTGAGGCCAGACCAGTGGCTGAAACTTCGGCTCCCGCTCCTCTGGCAGATGCTAGAGAGCCGAAAAGAGACTCGTCCCTACCGCGTCTATGGGGTTAGTGCCCAGGGAGGCGACGTCGAGAATCCGGAGGTCCGGGCGCGGCTTACCGAGATTGAGCCGGCCTATGAGCGAGTGGACGTGCGCAGCGGCGAGGACCGTTCAAGCGATATAAGCGCCCCCATTAGCTGGCTCTACGAACAAATCCAGTGAGCGCCTCAAGCGCTCCCATCCACCAGATTCTCCACGGCTATGAGGACGGTCACCGGCTGCTCGCTGGCTCGGTGACAATCGCGCCTCAAGATCGCCGCCGGATGCTGACCATGTCGGACAGCCCCGATGCTGCCGGACAGGATCCCAAGCGCTCTCTGATGCTCGGCTACCCACTGCCGAGTGAGAATTACTTCGTTCTCTCCAGAACCTGGGCTGCACCGGAGGTCGATCGGCCCGGCTGCGTGTGGACCCACTCGCTGCTGATCGATCATGGTGCCCAGGCAAAGCTCGACCCACGCTCGCTGCTTGACCTATTCAGGCGACCGAACGGGGTCTCAGACGCTTCGCGTTATGAAAAGCCGATCGAGTCGCCAACGAATGCGAAGAACCCCGAGACGGAGACTCCCGAGATTCTCGCCACTCTTCTATGGACTCTCTATCAGCCTCCGCTGGCACCTGTAGATCTGCGCGCCGATGCGCTGAAGGGGCTCGATCAACAACTCTTCCTGCTGACTATCTGGGGCCAGCAATGGCCCGCCCTTCGTTCCAAGTTCTCCTTCGGGCAAGCGCCGCGAGTCGGCCGCCGGCTCGACGGGGCCCTCCTCGACCTACAGATCACCGAGCGTCCCCAGAAAGGGAGCTGGGATTCCGAAAAGGGACCAGCGCCGCCGCGAACGGTCGTCAAACCGGTCTCCGACAGCGTGCCTGGCTGGTCGGTGGATCTCAGCAAAGACCTCCGCCGGGCTGGCCCGGTTCGCGACTATTTGTGGAGCTGGGGACCCTCAAGAAAAGCCCAGCGCTCCGATCTCTGGGCTTTGGCATCGCTCTTCGCTGCTCGGGCCGAGAGCAAAGCTGTCGCCTCGCCGGCGGAGACTGCGATTTATGTATTCGAGCGCGCATACCCCAAACCGGGCGCGCAGGCTCGCCTCAAGCGCGGAGTTTTTGAGGATGGACCGGATGCAGTTTCGCCCGGTCCGCTAGAGGACGCTGACCTCCTCGCTGCGATTGTCGCGGACGGGATGCCCGCTAGTCTGCGCGACATCGAGTTAGGACTCCGCGATCGCTCCAAGCGACTGGTCAGGTCGGATCCCGTCCTTGCCCTTCAGTTGGTTGAGGAGATCCCTTCGAGTCCCGATGAGGCCCAGCGGGATATAGCCGAGGGAATCGCAGACGGACTGACGAAAACTGCGATCGCCAGCTGGTCTACGGAAGACCCGAAGTCTCTGGCAAAGCTGGTCAATCGCTCACCCGTTCTCGCCGCGCATACCGACCTGTGGAAGGCGGTTGACTTCAGGGATTTCTGGCCTCTGGTCAAGAGCGGTCGCGCTGCGCGCGACCGCCGCCGGGCGATGCTTTTAGGCATGCTCGGTGCACACTCCCAAGACTTCACTGAGGCTGCCCTCGACGGTTGGGCAGATGGACCGGAACTCTACTTGGAGCTCCTCGCCGAGGGTAAGGGCACCTGGCGTAGCGAAGAATATCTGCGAGGTTTGGATCGCCGTGACATCGCTGCTTGGCTGCGAAAGAACGGACCTGCGCCACGGCTCTCAACGCTGATTCTCGAAGCCTGGAAACCAAAGCACCTTGCGGTGCTCCCGGGTTCCGAGTGGGAGGCTCTGTGGGAGCTTGACGAAAAGCTGAGCGACCATCACCTCGCTCTCTACTTCATCGCCGCCTGCGAGCCGGAGACTGGCCTTGGCCCACAAGCCGCAATTAACACCTACCAGGCGCTTCGCGAGCGATCTGCCCTCAAACCTAAGGCGACCAAGGCTCTGAGCAAAGCTGCAATTGAAGCTGGCGCGAGCCCCGCTGCCGAGCCCACAGCGGCTCTTCTTGACCTCGCATTTCGCGGCGGTGGCTGGAGCCCATTGATCCTGCTTGAGATCGAGGACCCCGCCGCGCTCGACGCAGTCCTCGTTGCCGACAATTCGGGCCACATAGTCGCGCAGCTCGCCGAAGAACTCGGAGATACGGAGTTACCCGAGCAGACTGCTCAGCTGATCTTCGACGCCGCAATGAGCGCTGAGGACCCAGGTGTGCTTCGGTCCATCATCGGGGCCGGCAGGGATTTCATACCCTGGCTCAAGAACGCGGTCTCGAAGGTGCGCTAGCGCATTCCCGGGCTCGGACCGTCAGTGCGCCTCGTAGGCCACGCCGAAACCTAGGGGTTTTCGGTCACATCGTCGCGGCGATTCCGTTCCATTGTGCGGAGGCAGCTCAGCCTTTCAATATCTCGAGCGGCTGGCTGGTGGAGAATCTGGACCCGGGTCGCGTTGCTGCGCCGCGACAAGCAAATCGATTAGGTCAGGAATTGCGTTGCCCAGTTGGCGCAGTTGGGGCTGGGCGCCCTGGAGGACCTCAAGTGCTCCAAGCAGATCCAGCTCGGTGAGCCGTTGGGCCATTTCGTCCTCATGTCGAGACTCACTTGGTGGGCTTTCTGGCTCTTCCGAGAGACCTTCGTCCTCTGCGCCGGCAAGCGAAGAGACCGACAAGCCCAAGGCCTTCGCGAGAGAGGCCAAATGGTTGTGCCGGGGCCGGTATCTGTCTCGTCTCCAATTGGAGATCGTGTTCTCGCTCACGCCGAGTGAGGAGGCCAACTCTGCCTGGGTCAAGCCGGAGGTCCTAAGCGCCAGCGCCAAGCGGTCTCCAAAGGATCTTGGACCCGGGTTTGAGTTCATAGCTGCATATTCCGTCCGCAATCAAAGGTACCTTGTATTGAAAGTAGAGATCCTAATCAAAGGAAGCTAGGATTCGCCAATGAACACCCAGCGTGATGCGAGCTTCTCTTTCTCGCCGGGCTTTTCGGAATTCGCTCGAGCGCTAGACTCCTCCCGCTCTGGCCCAGAATTTCCGTCTGGCCTGCTCGCTATGCTGACTAACTTTTCTCTTGAGCCTCTGAGGACTCGTCATGGGTCGTAGCGCTGAGCAACACATCCCTGCGGATGTCTTGGCAGCCGCGAAGCGCGCCGGTCTTGACGCTCCCCTCTGGTATGTCGGCCGTTCCAACGGCCACGAGGGGAAGCACTTGGACCAGACTTTGGACGAGGTGGTTGAGGCCGCGAATGAAGCTGCCGAACAGGCCCCGCCAGAAGACCCAGAGATCGCTACATAGAGATCTACTGAGTCTTGCGCCAGTTGTCTAGCGCTTCGACGAGCCTGCCCAGACGTCCCTCGCGCCAGCGTCGCACCCAGGGTGGCCGCGGTTTGGGTGCTGGCATACCCTCAAAATCCATATAGACGTGCTTCTGCATGCGCCGCTGCAGGTCGCGAACCTCTCGCTCAGGTAAAGGAAAGATACGAGCGCCAATCAGGATTATCGCCAAGACCGTGGCGGTGATCGCTGCTGCCAGCCAGGCCGATTCGAATGCATGGCCGGTGAGATGCCCTTCTTTGCGGGGCGTAAGCGCTAAGAATGCAGCCGCGAGAAATGGAAGAACTGCGCTGAGAATAACCACGCGCCGCGCCCCCCGCAGCATCCTCGTAGTCAAAAGATGCGGGCTTGGGCGTACCGCATATGCCGCAATTACGCTTGGCACCAGCAGGAGCAGCGTGGGAACGCTGGTCGGGGAGAGGGATGCGGGGTGGGCGGCAAACCAAGCGCCCCACATAGTTAGCGCTACAAATAAGCCAGCAACCATTGCGCCCGTAACGAATTCCTGCCTCCGAACCCGAAGCCGTATCCAGGCGAAAGTCTTCAAAGAATCTGCTGCGCTGCGCTCATAGAGATGTAAGCGCGATACAAACCCTGAACAGCGGTCAAGAGTCGTGCTTGGGGGCATTACGGCCTGGCGAGGCGTCTCGGGACCGTCGACTCGGACGAGGCCCGCGTCGTAGAGTTCGAGTCCCTCTGGGGCCTGAAACTCGAAGTGGTAACTAGCCGCTCCGATATACGGGGTCTCCACCCACAGCTCATACCCCGCCCAGCCAAGCGCAGCAAGTGGCCGGCGGCTGCGCTGGCGGGGGGAAATATCAGTTACTTGCTCATCGAAAGACAGTTTGATGATGCCATGGCAGGCATCACGAGTAATGAGCGGCGTCATTACAACTGATGAGGTGGCACACACCTCAAGCATGCGCGCGAGAGAAGGATTCTCTGCGTCCGCTTCGTGGACCATGCGCCGGGCGAGGGAAGCATCCTCGAGTCTTTCAGAGTTGCGCAGGTCCTCTAGCCAAAGCTCGGCTTTGTGATGGTCGCTAGTGCAGATTTCGCGAGAGATTGCGGCGATGCCTGCTGCGGCCGCTGGGTCGGACTTTCCCGACGCTGACAGCACTGAGTCGATAAACGCTCTGAGAAGCTCGCTCGTAACCAGGCCATTCCATTCGCGGGCAGGCAGACTGAGGGCTCGGCCGGTCTCGTCTCGGAGATCGAAATTCGCAAATAGTGGCTCGGGTGCTTTCGGTGGAATTGCAGGGTCAAACGGCTCGTCAAGGCCCTTTGGAAGGAAGAAGAGCGGCGCGTAGTACACCGGTTTCTCATCGACCATGGCAAGCGGCTCAACTGAAGCTGGAAGAGAAAAATCGACGCTCATTTGACGTCTGACTACGGAATCATCAAGAAGCGTGACCTTCTCCTTACGCCTCAGGATCCAGGCGGGTCCTCGACCGAGGTCGAGAAGATCCGCGGCTGAATCGCCGAGGGCTTGGAGCAATAGAGGATCTCTCGGATAGAGAAGTTCAGTCATCACGGGGCCGTGAATGTACCCGCCTTATCACTCATATGCTGCCGAGGCATACCGAAATTGCGCCATCCGCGTACCGCATTTCCCGACCAGAGCGCCCCGCCCAGAATGAAGGTTTGGAGTCCCGGGACTCGGCGAGTGTCACATCTCGGTCACTTCCCTGCGGTAAGCGCCCTAACAAGTCAGGGCCACCCGTCCTTTCAATCTGACTGAGTTTGGCTCTGCGCAGCGAAGTCGGCAGGAAGCTTCAATAGCCCATGTAGACGAGTCTTCAACTCCTCGACATCCATGAACCCATCGAGGTCGCCGCCGATGTCGGCGGCGTAAAGAGCCTGGTCGGACATTCCATTGCGGACTGCGTCATCTATGTCCCCGCCGATGCCGACGCTCAATTCGCCGTGGCGGTAGCGCACGTAGATTGCTCGTCCGTCATCGAGAGTTCCCTCCCACTGCGATGGACAGGCGAGGCAGGTTCTTGTCAGCGTGGCCAGCTCCAGCGGGCCGCCTGGTTGCTTAGAAGCTTGCGGGTCGTTCATGGACCGCCAAATGGTTGCAGACAAAACATCTAGGCAGCGGACGAAGACAAGTGAGATCTGAAACGCTCCGCCGATGGGAGGCGATCGGGCCGCAGAGGCGAGAGACCCCGATGGGCTTCGAGTCGTTGTGCCGTCAGCGCTATGGCAGGAAAAGATTCTGCGGGACCATCCCGAGCTGGCGCCGCACCTCGCAGATGTGCTGAGGGCAATTTCTGAGCCCGACCGCGTCCTCCCCGACCCGGTCTACGAGCGCCGTCGTCGCTACTACCTGCGCGGAGCCGGCCCTAGTCGCTGGTTGTTGGTGGTCGTAAGCTATGAGCAAGAACCAGCGCGGCTTATCTCCGCGTTCGGCAATCGGAAGGACCCGCGCTCATGGAGCGAGTGAACATCAGGATCGGTCACATCACGTTCGACCATGCCGACTATGACGCCGGCAGCGACGTGCTCTATCTGCATGTCGGGGAGCCCCAGGAGGCTGAGGGCGAGGAGACGCCCGAGGGTCATGTCCTGCGCTACGCGCCCGGCAGCCAGCACATCGTCGGACTGACCGTTCTCGGTGCTCAGCGCATCCTCGACCGCGAGGGGGAACTGCGCGTAACGATTCCCGAGCCGGTCAAAGCGAGCGCCGACGATCTCGCGCCGGCACTGGCCGCTATCTAGGTCGCATCCGGGTCACATCGGCGGCTGAATCCCGCTCCCCGTGCGGACGGCCTCCGTCCTTTCAAGCCGACGGAAGATGGCTTGCCAGAGCGACTAGATGCTCAAAGATTGATGGGAGGTCGTGCTTCTCTGAGACTTCTCGTAGCTCGCGGTCCCGGTAGGCGAAGTCGAGCTTCTCACCGGCCGCGAAGGAGGGCGATCCACTTGCCACGGGACGGCCATGCTTCGCCAGATAGCTCTTGCTTCGTTCTGCCATACGTCTTCCTGTGTAATAAGCGAGAATGCCGACATGGTGGTGATCGCCAGGAGCGCGCTTGCGGACGGCTGCGTCTGGCGGCGACGGGCGAGCCTCTTGGCGATGGTCGCGCTTGTCTTCGCGCTGTCGGCTGGATCGGCGCTTGCGACCGCCCCGGGGAGGAACGGCCCGATCGTCTTCTCCGTCTACGGAAAGATCTACACGATTCAACCCGATGGCTCTGAACTGCGCCAAGTCGTCCGCGCCGATGAGGAACACAAGTACGACTTCTATCCGAGCTGGTCGCCCGATGGCCAGCGCATCGCGACGAGCGGGGAGATGCGGGAACCGGACGGCTACTGGACGCTCACTGGCCTGCAGGTCTTCTCGGCCGACGGGTCCGCCTTCGAGCACCTGCCGATATCCGGATTTGTCGAATCGCCGACCTGGTCGCCCGATGGCTCCCGCATCCTCTTCATCAGAGATCGCGAACTTCTGAGCACCACTCCCGACGGCTCGCAACCCGTGCACATCGAAAGCAATGCATGGAGCCCAGCCTGGTCTCCCGACGGAGGGCAGATCGCGTTCGTACGGCCTGTTGGTCAAGAGCAGGAAACCGACCTCTACACGGTTAGCGCCGCCGGAGGAGTTGCGCACAAGATCCTCGACCCTCCCGGGGAAGTGATGTCTCCCTCGTGGTCTCCTGCCGGCTCGACGATCGTCTTCGTTTACAGCGCGCGCGAAGCCCGTGAGGACCCCGGTCCGGGCGAACTTCCCTACACCTACTCGGGTCCCAACCTCTATGCGATTCCTGCGACCGGTGGCGAACCCGTGCAGCTCACCAACTCGGGCACCGACAAGACCCCAGTCTGGTCCCCCGACGGTTCCACGATCGCTTTCCAAAGGGAAGAAGAACTGTTTCTGATGAACGCCGATGGAAGTAACGAGCGTCCGCTCACGACCGCCATACAGTGTCTGCAATGCGGTCCAGACTGGGCATCGCTTCCGCCTCATTCAGGCCCGCCCGCACCCGCTCCGCCGACCCAGGGCCCCGCGCCTCTTCGTGAGCAGAAATTCTCCCGGGTGTCGATCACGCGCAGCCGATTCGCTCGAATCTCGCATGTGTGGCTTTTCGTTCAGGCGTCGATCCCCGAGATGGTTGGCATCACGATCCGGCACGCAGATCCGTCACATCACGCTTCCTTCTGCGGCAGGAAGCCAACGAAATGTCCGCAGACCGGACGGGGCAACCGTCAAGTGCAGGAGGGACTCAACCGGATCTCGCTAAGAGGGCTTTTTGACAGCCCGCCAACCCCTGGCCGCTACTGGCTTCAGCTCAAGTCCTCGAGCGGAGACGCCAGTGCCGGCGTGGCCTTTCGAGTGGTGCCACTGCGGCGATCGCGCTCATCTCGATGAGTTCGGCGTTGCTCGCTCGTCTTACGGGGTAAGGGCACGGCTACAGGAGGTCGCGCCGAGGCAGGAAGGAGACGGAACGATGGGCGCAAGCGTGCTCTACATGTCGATGTCCCTCGATGGGTTTGTTGCCGGGCCGAATGAGAGCGTGGAGAACGGCCTCGGGGATGGTGGGGAGCGGCTGCATGAGTGGTTCTCTGGTGGCGCGGATACCGGGCATGGGGGTGTGCCGGGGCGGCCGTCGGGCGTCAACGGGGAGGTGATGGACGAGGCGATGGAGACCGGGGCCGTGGTCGCCGGGCGCGGGACGTTTGAGCCGGCGGGCGGCTGGGGCGGCGACCATCACGACGGGGTGCCGATCTTCATCCTCAGCCGCACTCTCGAGGCCGAGGAGCGCTGGCCCCTAGTCACTTACGTCGGCGACGTGGGGGAGGCGATGGCCGCTGCCAAGGAGGCTGCCGGCGAGAAGGACGTGCTGGTCCATGGGGCGACCGTCGCCCAGCTGGCGCTCGCCGCCGGCGTCCTCGACGAGCTGCAGATCCACCTGGTGCCGGTCCTGCTCGGCGAAGGCAGGCGGCTCTTCGAGCACCTCGGCGCCGACCACATCGAGCTCGAGCCGACGCGGGTCCTCGAGGGCGAGGGCGTCACGCACCTGCGCTACCGGGTGGCATCGTGAGCGGGGAGGGCGGCCGCCGGCTGCTGCTCCACATGTCGGTCTCCCTGGACGGCTTCGCCGCCCACCGCGACCACTCGCTCGACTGGCTCACTCCCGACGACGGGCCCGACCACGGCGACCAGCGCCATCGCATGAACCTGGAGCTGCTGAGCCAGGTCGGCCTCATCGTCCTCGGCCGGGGCGCCTTCGAGCAAATGTCCCAGGCCTGGTCGGTCTCCGACAGCCCGATGGCGCAGCTGATGAACTCGCTCCCCAAGCTCGTCTTCGCGCAGAGCCTCGAGGTCGAGTGGAGCAATTCGGAGCTCGCCCGGCGCCCGCTCGCGGAGGAGATCGCCGCGCGCAAGGCCGAAGGCGGCAAGGACATGGTCATGTTCGGCGGCCCCCGCCTCGCCAACAGCCTGATCCGCGAGCGGCTGGTCGACGAGTACCGGCTGACCGTCCACCCGGTCGCGCTCGGCGACGGGCTGGCGCTGATGCACGGCCTCCCGGAGCCGCAGCGCTTCGAGATGGTCAGCAGCAACGTCTACGCGGACGGCTCGATCGCCCAGGTCCTGCGGCCGCACTCGGGCGGCGGGAGACCCGCCTAGACCTGGGCGCGCAGCTCGTCGGCGAGGGTGGTCAGCTTCCCCACGGTCGTATCCAGCGCGCCGGCGAGCCGCAGCAGCGTCGTGTAGCTCGGGTTCCGCACCCCGCGCTCGATGCCGCCGACCTGGGTGAGGTCGGTGCCGGCTCCTTCGGCCAGCTGCTCCTGGCTCAGGTCCGCTTTCTTGCGCAGCGCGCGGACGGCGTCGCCGAGGGCGGCGTGCTCAGGGGAGCGGGGTTTGCTGCGGCGCTGAGGCGGCACGGCGCCCCGCAGCCTCTCGGTTTACAAACCCAACTGTTAGAGCATTAATGCTTCAACAGTTTGAAGCGGCAGAATCGGTTCGAGCAGTCATCTTCCGGTACTCCGGCGCGCAGCGGAGGTGGTGGAAGGGCGCGTGGAGCCGGGAGCGCAGTTCCTCGACGGCCGTCGCGGCCTCGCCGCCGGTGCCGGTGACGAGGAAGACCTCGGTCGCTGGGTAGGTGCGCAGCTGGTCGGTGACGGTCTGGACGACGTCTTCGTCGCCGATCCGGGCGCTGGCGGCGACGCCGGCGCGGGCGAGCGAGGCGAGGGTGAGGACGAGGCTGCGCTGGGCGCGTTCGCGACCGGGGGCGACGTCGCAGGCCCAGCGGTCGAGGAAGCGGTTGTGGGCGGGGGCGACGACGCGCACCTCCGGCTCGGGTTCGGCCGGGTCGAGCGGGACCGAGGCGGCCGCGATCCGTTCGATCGCCGTCCCGTCCTCGAGCGGCTCGTCGACGACGACGAGCAGGTGCTCGCGCAGGTCGCTCGGCGGCGGCGGCACGATCGGGTGCAGCGGCGGGTGGCGGACCGCCATCACGACGATGATGCCGGCGACGAGCGAGCCCTCGGCCATCCCCATCCCCGGCCCGCCGACGTAGAAGGCGGCGACGATCGAGACGCAGATTCCGGCCACGATCAGGGGCAGCTTCCATGCGGCTAGACCCTGATCGCTCATGTTTCCGACCTTAAAGACTCCCCCGCGAGTGTCAATCCCCTTCGCCCGCGACGAGGTCGCGGAGGCTGCGGAAGTCCTCGGCGCAGGCGGGGCAGCCGTCGAGGTGGGCGCGCATGCCGGGGACCCGTGCGTCGGCGCCCTCGTCGGCGAGGGTCAGCTCGACGTAGCGGTCGAGCTCCTCGAAACACTGCTCGCAGGTCAGCTCCGGTGCGCCGGGGCCGAGTACCCGGCCCAGGACGGCGTCGCGTTTCTCGTCGCTCATGCTTCCTCCTCTCCGCCCGTACCTACCCGGAAACCGCGCTCGGCGAGCGCGGCGCGCAGGTTGCGGCGGGCGTCATGCAGGTTCTTGTAGAGAGCGCCGCGGGTCGAGCCGAGCCGCTCGGCGAGGACGTCGATCGGGACGCCGTTGAGGGCGACCGCGACGAGGACCTCGCGCTGGCGCTCGCCTAGCCGCTCGATCTCCCCGCGCAGCGCCGCGAACAGCTCGGCGTCCTCGACGCCACGGCTGGCAGGGGCGCCCGCGTCGGCGAGCGCGCTCCAGGCCTCGTCCTCGAGCGGAATCTCGCGCCCCTGCCAGGCGCGCCGGCGCACCTTCACCGCCGCCTCCAGCAGGGCGAACTTATAGGCCCAGGTGGTGAAGCGGCTCTCGCCGCGGAACCCGTCGAGCTTGCGCAGGACCGCCATCAGCGCGTCGTCGGCGGCCTGCTGGGCGAGATCCTCGTGGTCGCCGCCGCGCAGGTGCGACAGCTCCGCGGCCCGGCGGCCGATCTCGAAGCGGGCGGCCTTCAGCAGCAGCGCGTGGAGGTCGGCGACCGCGGCCCGGCCCTCGGCGCCCTCGCCGCGGAGGCGGTCGACCCAGGAGATCTCGGTGGGGGCGGTCATAAGCGCGGTCGCCATGCATTGTTAGCGACCGGCCGCGGAGATTCCTTACCCGAGGTAAGAAGCGGGCGGTTGGCGACGCAAAGGGGACACAGATCAACTCCGACCCGACAAGGGAGGTCCCATGTCAACCACCGCAACCCTCGAT
Source organism: uncultured Actinomycetes bacterium (assembly GCA_963702075.1). GTDB lineage: Bacteria > Actinomycetota > Thermoleophilia > Solirubrobacterales > 70-9 > VAYN01. Next base: position 572,135 of record OY969703.1, read on the forward strand.
CCGCGCGAGGCGACGCTGGCGCCGAGCTTCGGCGAACGCCTCAAGAGCGACCCCGCTTACCAGGCCTTCACGCTGCTGCGCATCGCCTTCACCGTCGCCCCGATCCTCTTCGGCCTCGACAAGTTCTTCAACGTGATGGTCGATTGGGAGCAGTACCTGGCGCCCTGGATCAACGACATCGTCCCCGGCAGCGCTTCCACTGCGATGCACCTGGTCGGCGTGGTCGAGATCGTCGCCGGCGTCCTCGTCTTCCTGAAGCCGCGCTACGGGGCCTATGTCGTCGCCGCCTGGCTCGCCGGAATCATCATCGACCTGCTCACCTACTCGGGCTACTACGACGTCGCCCTGCGGGACTTCGGGCTGATGCTCGGGGCGCTGACCCTGGCCCGGCTGGCGAGCGTCTACGACCCGCCGGGAGGGGAGGTCCGCTTCTGAGCCGGGCCTAGACTGGCCGCGTGCCGCCGTTGCTCGAACGCCTGGGGGTGGAGCTGCCGTCGTCCAAGCTGGGATGGGCGGCGGGATCAGCCGGCACGAGCTGGCGGCGGCGGTCTCCGAGGCCGGGGGCTTGGGGACGATCGCGGTCAACGGCGCCGAAGCGATTCGGCGCGAGTTGGCGGCGGCGCGGGCGCTGACCGGGCGCCCGCTCGCCGTCAACATACTGCTGCCGTTCGCGCGGCGCGACTGGTTCGAGGCGGCGGCGGAGGCGGACGTGGTGGTGACCTTCTGGGGCGAGCCGCGGCGGCGGACCGGCGGGGTGTGGCTGCACCAGTGCGGCTCGGTCGCGGAGGCGCGACGGGCGCAGGCGGCGGGTGCGGACGGGGTGATCGTCCAGGGCGTCGAGGCCGGGGGCCACGTGCGCGGTACGACGCCGGCATTGCAGTTGTTCGAGGAAGCGCGGCGGGCGCTGCCGCGGGAGTACCCGGTGCTGCTGGCGGGCGGGATCGCCGAGCGGGAGGACGTGATCGCTGCGCTCGACGCGGGCGCGAGCGCAGCCGTCGCCGGTACCCGCTTCCTGCTCTCCGAGGAGAGCCGAGCCCACGCTCTATATAAGGAGCGCCTGTTGCGCGCCGAGGCGACGCTCCTCACCGAGCTCTTCGGCGCCGGCTGGCCCGCGCCCCACCGCGTCGTCCCCAACGCCGCGACCAGACGATGGGTTACCCGCCGCGCCTCAACCGGCTCCTCAACCACCTGCTCGCCCCCGGCGCGCGTTACGCGCCGCCGACCTTGCAGGCGCGGATGGTCCGGGCGCAGCGCCCCGGAAGCCGACTGCTCTCGCCGGCCGGCCCGACCGACGACGGGCCGGCGACCCTGATCGACGCCGGCGCGCTCTATGCCGGCGAGACCGTCGCCCGCATCGGCGAGATCCGCCCCGCTGGTCAGCTTGTCCACGACCTCGTTCCCTGATCGGGCGCAACTCGCCATCCTGAGACAGTGTTGCGGATGGCTGGGGGGCGGATTCTGCAGATCGCCGAGAGCCCGATCGGCGAGGGACGGTGCGAGGTGCGGCTCGAGGGCGAGCTCGACCTCTGGAGCATCGAGCGCCTGCAGGCGGTGCTGCAACGGGTCGCACGCGACAACTCCGGGATCGTCGTCGGCCTGCAGAGCTGCGAGTTCGTCGACTCGACTGGCATCGCCCTCTTCCTCCAGGTGCGCCGCCAGCTCGAAGGCGAAGGCGGCCGCCTCGTCCTCTACGGCTGCTCGGAGCAGGTCCTGCGCATCTTCAGCGTCGCCGGCCTCACCGACGCCGGCCTCGTCTTCGACAGCCGCGGCGAGGCGATCCAAGAGCTGGCGGCGGTCAAGTGAGGCGGGGCCTATTGGCGCTACTGCTGGCGGCGGCCGTCTTCGCTGCGCTGCCCGGGGCCGCAGTCGCCGCCGAACCCTGCCCACCCTTCGACGGAGCGATGACCTTCCCGAACATCCACGGCCCCGAAGATCCCCAGGACTACTGCTGGGAAGTGCAGCTATATGAAGGGCAGGAACTGAGGCAGATCAGCCCGACGGAAGCAAAGGTCTTCTACGAAAGCGGGCACGAAGCGTTCGGCATCAAGGCCACGCCGGCTGCAGATGCGATCGGCACCACCGTCCCGACCACCCTCACGGTCACGGAACCGAACCTGATCACGCTCACGGTCCATCATCGTGCCGGTAATCCCGATGCAGGTGGCGCTGCTTTCGTCTACCCGGTGATCAACGGCGCCGGTTGGGAAGGTGGCTTCCAGACCGTGGAAATCAAAGGGCCGCCGGACGAATCCGAACTGAAACCGAAGCCCCTGCCATCGCCGCTCGAAGAAGCATCCATTCCCACCTGCAAGGTGCCGATCCTCCAGGGCAGGACCCTGGAAGCTTCGAGGAGGGCACTACTCCTAGCTGGTTGCCACCTCGGTCCGGTCCGCGGCCACCGCCACCCCGGGGCCAAGGTCGTCAAGCAGTACCGCCCTGCTTTCAAGACTCTCCCCGCCGGAACCGAAGTCGGCGTCAAGCTCGCGCGGTAGCGCCGCCCTGCTCGCGCAGCCGCGCGCACCAGAAGGCGAAGAGCGCCACCGCCACGACTGCGCCGGCCCAGTGGACGCCGAGGACGACGGCGAGGATGCTCGGCAGGCCGGCGAGCGCGGCGCCGAGCAGCGCCAGGCCGAGCGGCAGACGCAGGACGCGCGCCGTGAAGGCGGCGCAGAGCATCCATGCAGCCGGTCCCGCGATCCAGCCCCAGTCCTCGAAGAAGGAGTGCGGCAGCGCGATGGCGAGGGCGATCGAGAGCAGCGCCACCGCAACCAGCTGCAGCAGCGCCGCCCGCCAGAGGGTGGGGACGTCCATCCCCACGAGGCTATTCGACGACGATCTTGCCCTTCATGAAGGGGTGGATCTTGCAGTGGTAGGCGAAGGTGCCCCGGCGGCTGAAGGTCACGGTCACCGAGCTGCCCGGCGCGATCCGCTCGGTGTCGAAGCTGCCGCTGCTCGCCGTGTGGGTGACGTCTTGCGAGTTGGTGAAGGTGACCTTGCCGCCCCGCTTGACCCTCAGCGTCGGGGGATGGAAGGCGAAGTGGTTGATTTCAACGCTCTTGGCGCCGCTTGCAGTCGCCGTCGCGCCGACCGCCCTCCCTCCCTGCAGCGCCGCCACCGCCAGCACCGCGATCGCCATCAGGAGCGCGAGCCCCCCCAGTCTCTGCCACCTCTCCGAGTGCGTCATGCCACGGCATACGAGCCTCGCCCGCCCCGGGTTCACCGAACGCGGCCGCGAGCAATAATGGGACGGCCCGGGCGGTTAGCTCAGTTGGGAGAGCATTCGGTTTACACCCGAAAGGTCACTGGTTCGAGCCCAGTACCGCCCACTTTTTGCTTCGCCGGCAGCGAAGTGGGCAGCCGCGATGACGCGGCCGCCCGTCGCCTCTAGTTGGACTTGGTCAGGACGACCCCTGGCACACAGACCTTCGTCTGGATCTTCACGCTGCTCACCCCCTCCCCTGTTGCGCATTGACTCCGGCGTTAAGGAGAGGGGCATAAATGCTCTAACCGTTCAGAGCGGTTTTCTGATCTCGCGCATTTAGCGACGAAAGATTACGGCACTTATGCTCTATCGCTCAAGTTCATCGAGTGCATGGGAGGACGAGCGTGGCGCGGAAGAGGCGAAAGGTCGCGAAACGGAAACGGGAGCTGGACAACTCACCTCAAGAGGTCCTGGTGAAGGCGCTCAACCACCCGGTCCGGGTGAAGGCGTTGACGATCCTCACCGAAAAGATCGCCAGCCCGAAGGAAATCTCAGCTCAGATCGACACCCCGCTCAGCAATGTCAGCTACCACGTGCGGGTGCTGGACGAACTCGGGCTGGTCGAGATCGTCGAAGAAGAATCGGTGCGCGGCTCGGTCGCCCACTTCTACAAAGCAGTGGAACGACCATTGATCGACAACCCAGACTGGGAGAAGCTGAGCCCGAAGGTCCGCAGCGCCTTCTCCGGCTACGTCATCGAAACCCTGATGAGCGACGCGGCGAGCTCGCTCGCCGCCGGCGTCTTCGACCGGCGCGACGACCGCCACCTGAGCCGGACGTCGCTGACCCTGGACGAGAAAGCCTGGCGCAAGGTGTCGGAGATCCAGGCGAAGGCGTTGAATCAGATCCTCAAAGAGCAGGCGGCGTCGGCGGAGCGGCTGAAGAAGTCCGGGGCCGAAGCGATCTTGGCGATCGCCGGGATGACCTGCTTCGAGGTGGTCTCTCCGGTCGAGCCCGCTTAGACCTAGCCGAAAGCGCGAACCGCCAGCACCGCGGCGACGGCTAGGCCGATCGTCGCGACGGCGATCCGCAGGGGGTCGCTGGGGATGCGGCGGGCGAAGTGGGCGCCGATGCGGCCGCCGACGAAGGAGGTGACCATGATCGTCAGCGCATAGCGCCAGTCGACCGGAGCGAGGAAGGCGTAGACGACGGCGGCGAGGAGGTTGGCGCAGCCGACGAGGACGATCTTCATCGCGTTGAGGTGCTGGAGCGAATCGGCGACGAAGAGGGCGAGGATCGCGAAGAGAAGGATGCTGACGGCGGAGCCGAAGTAGGCGCTGTAGGCGCCGCAGAAGACGATGCCGCCGATGAGGAAAGGCGAGCGCTCGTTGCCGGCGTGGGAGATGCGCGGGGTGAGGCGGGGCTGCAGGAGCAGCAGCACGCAGGAGGCGGCGATCAGAACCGGGACGATCGCTTCGAAGGCGGCGTCGGAGGTGAGCAGGAGGGCGACGGTGCCAAGCACCGCGCCGAACAGCATCGGCACCAGGAAGCGGGCGAAGCGCTCGCTCTGCTGGCGCAGCAGGTCGAGGTAGCCGAGGGCGCCGCCGGCGCTGGCGGGGACGATCCCCACGGTGAGGGTGACGTTGGCCGAGAGCGGCGGCAGGCCGAGGCCCACCAGGGTCGGAAAGGTGATCAGCGCGCCGCCGCCGGCGACGGAGTTGACGAACCCCGCCGCGGCTCCGGCCGCCGCGACGGCGAGCAGCTCGAGCATGGGCTCAATCCTTGCCTAAGAGGCGGGCGCGCAAACGCGAGGCGAAGGACGGCGGCTGCGGCTGGGTCTTCCGCCACTCGTCCTCGGTCGGCAGGCGGCCCGCTTTGCGGGCGCGCCTGACGCACTCGGTGTGGGCGTGGCGGCGGCGGGATTTGTCGCCTTCGGGCCAGATCAGCACGTGCTCGGAGAGGGCGGGAAGGTGCTTGCCGCAGAGCGGGCAGCGGTAGGTGGCGGGCTTCAGGTTCTGCGCCGGGCGCAGCGCCCACCAGCGCGGTTCGGCCGGCGGCGCTTGCGCGGCCCGGCGCTCAGGCGGCACCGGTGATGCGCGGGGTGGGGGTGCCGCCGCGCTGCTTCTCGGCCGCGGTGACGAGATCGAAGAAGTAGTCGTTGCGGCCGCGCCTCGCCCGCCGCGGGAAGGCACGGCGGGCGCGGCGATGGGTGGCGGCGATCGCCTGGTAGGCCGACTCGTTCGCGGCGCTCCAGGGGATGCCGAAGATCTCGCGCACCCGCGGCGGCAGCGTCCCCTTGATGACGACGTTCTGGATCGCGAGGTTGGCGCGGGCGTGGCGCGGAACCGGCTGCTCGAAGGCGACCAGCGGCGCCATCTCCAGGGCGTGGGCGGTGGCGTGGAGGTCGGGCGAGGCGAGCTTGGCCTCGAACCAGGCCTGGAAGTCACGGTAGGTGGACGGGACCGCCTCGCGCGGGAGGAGGAAGAGCTCGCCGAAGCGGACGTAGTCCTGCCAGAGCGCCTCCCGCTCCTCGTCGCTGAGCGGCCGGACCATCGCTTCGTACATCGCCCGGCCCGAGTCGGCGATCACCGCCAGGGTCCACAGCATCAGCTCCGGGTCGAAGGCCGAGTAGGCGCTGCCGGCGGGGTGGACGCCGGCAGCCTCGGGCAGCTCGCCCTTGATCCGCTCGTGCAGGCGGTGGACCGCCGCCAGCGCCTTGTCGGCTTCGGCCTTGGTGCCGAGGAAGACCGTCTCCTGGATCTTCGCGGTGCGGGCGAGGCGGGTGAAGGGATGGTCCCCGGCCGCGGTCGAGAGCATCGTGCCGGTGTAGGTGAGAGGTTCCAGCGCGCCGATCAGCAGCGCTCGTTGCCCGTAGAGCAGGCCCACCGATCTGTCCCCGTGAACACGCCGGGCCATCGAAAGGCCGGGCGGGAAGTAGTGCTGGTCGCTCACTGGCCGTCTGGCCAAGACTAATGGATCACTCGGCAGTCCAAAACTATTTGGACGGAACGTCTTACGGGCGCGGCGGTTGCAGCTCACGGCTCATCGCCACCAGCGCCGATCCGGAGCCGGGCGCGGCGAGGCCGCGCAGCTCGTGCGCGTCGAAGATCTCGTCGAGTTCCTCTCGGGTCAGCGTCTCGCGCTCCAGCGCCAGCACCGCCAGGTGGTCGACGACCTCGAGGTTGGCGGCGATCAGCGCCCGGGCGCGGCGGTAGGCCTCGCGGGCGAGGGTCATCGCCGCCTGGTCGACCTCGCGGCGGGTCTGGTCGGAGACGGCGTAGTCGCCCGTCGGCATCGCGATCGGCGGCGGCCCGTCGTGGTCGATCGCGACCCCCATCCCGAATTCGGAGACCATCTGCTTGCAGACGAGATGGACCCGGTTGAGGTCGTCGGAGGCGCCGGAGTAGCTCTCGCCGAGCACGACCTCCTCGGTGGCGCGGCCGCCGAGCAGGGTCACCACCTCGTCGAGCAGGTCGTCGCGGGACTTCAGGTAGCTGTCCTCCTGCGGCGAGTGGGCGACGAAGCCGAGCGCCGGGCCGCGGGGGACGATGCTGAGGATCTCCGGCGGGTCGAGGCCGAGCAGCTTGCGGCAGAGCGCGTGGCCCGCCTCGTGGTAGGCGACGATCCGCCGCTCCTTTCCACTGAGGCGGCGCGCCTGCTGGGAGCCGACCGCCTGGCGCAGCAGCGCCTCGTCGAGGTCCTCGCGGGTCATCTCCCAGCGGCCGGCGCGGCCGGCGATGATTGCCCCCTCGTTGAGCGCGTTGGCGAGCTGGGCGCCGGTCAGCCCGGTGGTCTTGCGGGCGACGTCGCCGAGGTCGAGGTTGGGAGCGAGCGGCTTGTTCTTGGCGTGGGAGCGGAGGATCGCCTCGCGGCCCTTGCGGTCAGGCGGGGCGACGAGGACACGGCGGTCGAAGCGGCCAGGGCGCAGCAGCGCCCGGTCGAGCTTGTCGACGTGGTTGGAGGCGGCGATCACGATCACCATCCCCGGGTCCTTCTCGAAGCCGTCGAGCTCGACCAGCAGCTGGTTCAGCGCCTGCTCGCGCTCGCTGGTGCCGCCGTCGCCACCGCCGCCGCGGGAGCCGCCGATCGCGTCGAGCTCGTCGATGAAGATGACCGCGCGGCCGGCCTTGCGCGCCTCTTTGAAGAGGCGGCGGATGCGGGCGGCGCCGCGGCCGACGAACATCTCGACGAAGCTCGACCCGGAGGCAGCGAAGAAGTCGACCCCGGCCTGGGCGGCGACGGCGCGGGCGAGCATCGTCTTGCCGGTTCCGGGCGGGCCGTAGAGGAGGACGCCGCGCGGGGCCTGGGCGCCGAGGGCGGAGAAGCGGTCGGGATCGCGGAGCCAGGCGGTGACGTCCATCAGCTCGTCTTTGGCCGCGTCGACTCCCTGCACCTCATTCCAGAGAACCGGCGCGGTGCGGCTCGCCTTGACCGTCTCCGGCTTGGTCGAGCCCATCATCCCCCGCATCATTTTCATGAAGATGTAGAGGAGCAGGGCCATGAAGAAGACCCCGAAAACCGGATACCAGTTGAAAAAGAATTCCTGTACTTCTTGCGCCATTGCTGAAGTGTGGAGACAAAGGCACGATTAACCCATCGCACATCCGTCCAAATGTGCGTGAAGAGCTAAAGGTTGGGCGTGAGCGTCAGCTGCGCTCCACCTGGGAGCCGCCGACGATCGCCTCCTCGCCGGAGTCGCCGAAGACGACCCAGGCCTTGTTGCCGCCGTCGTAGTCGGGGGCCCAGAGCTTCAGGGTCGCCGGGCGGCCCCAGACGGTCACCTGCTCCTCGCCGGTGGAGTCGAGGCCGCGCCAGATTCGCACGAAGGGGTTGTGCTCCCGCTCCTCGCCGATCGTCGTCGGCCCTTTGTGGCCGGGGTGGACGGTGGTCTCCGGGTGCAGATCCATCAGCCGCATCACCGAGGCCTGGAGGTCGGCGAAGCCGCTGGCGCCGGGGGCCATGGTGCCGCCGACCGTTCCCTTGAAGAGGACGTCGGCGGTGAAGAGGTCGGTGCCGTCGACGAGGAAGGCGAGGTGGCCGGCGGCGTGGCCGGGGGTGAAGAGCGCTTCGATCCCGATCCCGTTGGCGTCGAGGACGTCGCCGTCGCCGAGCGTGATCTCGACCGCGTCGTCGAGCTCGGCGGCGGTCGCCTCGTGGGCGACCAGCGGCGGATTGCCGAGCTGCGCGCGCGCCTCGGCGAGGCCGGCGATGTGGTCCCCGTGGGGGTGGGTGACGAGGACGTGGGTGATCTCGATCCCGTCGCGCTCGGCCCGCTCGAGCAGCGGCCCGAGATCGTCGTTGCCGTCGATCAGGACGCCGCTCTTGCGCTCGGGGTCGGCGACCAGGTAGGCGTTCGACAGCCACATCGGGTTCTCGGTCCTCTCGACGATCAATGCTCCTCCTCGTTGGTCCACTCGCTGGGGGTGTCTGAGCTTAGCCCCCATATATGTGGGTCAAGCTCAGACACGCCCGGAATTGGGCGAGGTCGAGTGCGCGCTGCCCTCCAGCAGCGTCCGCGCCACCAGCTCTGGGTCGTCCCAGGTGGGGGTGTGGCCGACGCCGGGGAGGACGAGGAAGCGGGCGTGCTCCGGACGGCGGTGCGGCTTCGGCGGGCCGAGCAGGCGGTCTTTCTCGCACCAGGCGATCGTCACCGGCACCTCGGCGGGGTAGCCGCTGGGGTCGAAGACGTCGCTGCGCATCGCCCGGTTGGCGGCGTCGTAGCCCTCGCCGTCGAGCCAGCCGACCGCGAGCTCGCGGGCGGCGTCGGGTGGGATCCGCTCGGGATGGGCGGCGATCGACTGGAAGGCGGCGGCGCGGGTCTGCGGGAACCGCAGGGCGATGGAGAGGAGGGGGCGGGCGGCCTTGAGCCAGGGTGAGCCGCGCAGCAGCATCCGGGCGCCGCCGCCCTTCGGCTCGCCGAGCGGCCGCGACCAGAGGCCGGCGGGGGAGAGGGTCGTGACCGAGGCCGCCCAGCCGAAGCGGCCCATTTCCAAAGCCACCCAACCGCCGAGCGAGTTGCCGGCGACGTGCGGGCGCTCGACTCCGTTGCGCGCGCACTCGTCATGGACGGCGCGCGCCAGGTTGGCGGCGCTCGCCTCTTCGCCCTTCGGCAGCGGCGGCGATTCGCCGAACCCCGGCATGTCGACCGCGTGCACCTCGCGCTCGCCCTCGAGCAGCGGGATCACCGGCTCCCAGATGCTGCGGGTGCCGCCGAGCCCGTGGATCAGGAGCAGCGGCGCGCGCCCGACCCCCGTCCCGTTCGTGCTCACAGCGCCTTCGGCTTCGCGAAGAGCGCCTGGATGTCGCCGATCCGCCGCTCTCGGAAGCCCGCCTCCGAGGAGCTGAGGTAGAAGTCCCAGAGCCGCCGGAAGCGCTCGTCGTAGCCGCGGGCGCGCAGGCGCTCCCAGGCGGCGAAGAAGCGCGTCCGCCACTCGGCCAGCGTGGGCGGGTAGTGGGCGGTGATGTCATCGGTCCAGACCTGTTTCATCGAGGTCACCCGCGCCAGGCAGTCGCCGATCAGCCCCTGCGAGGGCAGGCAGCCGCCGGGGAAGACGTGCGTGTTGGCGAAGCTCTTCGCCGCCTTTTCGATCCCGTAGATGCGGTCGTCGATCGTGATCGCCTGGAGCAGCATCAGGCCGTCGTCGGTGAGCAGTTCGTCGCAGCGGCGGAAGTAGTCGTCGAAGTACTGCCAGCCGACCGCCTCGATCATCTCTACCGAGACGAGGCGGTCGTAGCGGCCGTCGAGGTCGCGGTAGTCCTGGAGCAGGACTGTGACCTGGTCGGAGAGGCCGGCCGCGCGCACGCGCCGGCGGGCCAGCTCGAACTGCTCGCGGGAGATCGTCGTCGTGGTGACCCGGCAGCCGCTGCGCCGGGCGGCGTGGATCGCCATCCCGCCCCAGCCGGTGCCGATCTCCAGCAGGTGGTTCTCGGGCCCGAGCTGGAGCTGGTCGCAGATTCGGTCGAGCTTCGCCAGCTGCGCATCCTCGAGGCTCGCGGCCTGGTCCGGGAAGTAGGCGCAGCTGTACATCATCCGCTCGTCGAGGAAGGAGGCGAAGAGGTTGTTGCCGAGGTCGTAGTGGGAGGAGATGTTGCGGCGGGCGCCGGCGCGGGTGTTCTCGGGGACGAGCTGGCGGAGCTGGTGGAAGAGGGCGCGCGGGCGGGCGACGGCGCCGCGGATGCCGTCCATCTGGCGCAGCTCGCGGGCGGCGATCTGGATCAGGGCGACGAGGTCGTCGGTCTCCCAGAGGCCGTTGACGTAGCTCTCGCCGAGGCCGACGCTGCCGCGCAGCGGCCCGCGCCAGGCGGCCGGGTCCTTGACGGTGATCGTCGTGCGGAGGTCGGCGCCGGCGGGGCCGTAGCTGCGTTCGCGGGCACCTTCGACGACGTCGATGCGGCCGTGGCGGACGTGGCCGAGGACGGCGCCGACGCCGGCACGGGCGAGCTGGTCCCTCATTCCGTTGCCTCCGGGTGCGGGTAGTAGCGCGCGCCCTTCAGCTTCAGCCGCAGCGACTGCGCGTAGATCTTCGCCACCACCTGCAGCGACATCGCCGGGTAGCGGGCGAGCATCGTCGTCAGGGTGCGGCGGGAGAGCGCGCGGCGGCGGAGGTTGAGGGTCGCGTCGAAGCTCTTGGCGTCGGCGTCGTTCGGTCGCGACTCGATGTGCACCGCGAGGCGCTCGCCGGGTTCGCCGGCGCGGAAGGCGTAGGTCTGGTCCATGCCCATCAGCGGGGAGACGTGGAAGGTCTTCTCGAGCTCGTCGCGCAGGACGCTACCGCGCCGCTCGCCCCGCGCCAAGACGTAGGGATGCCGCTCGCCCCAGGGGATGTTCTGCACGTCGGCCACGACTGCATCTACCCGCTCCCCGGCGGGGTCGAAGCAGTAGTAGAGGGAGACCGGGTTGAAGCTGTGGCCGAAGTAGCGGAGGCCGGCGAGGAGGCGCACCGGCCCGGAAGGGCGGGCGCCGGTTGCCTCCTCGACCGCCTCGCGCGCGCACTCGTCGAGCGGTCGCGCCGGGTCGCCCATGAAGTCCTCGCGGCGGAAGCGGGCGAGGGCGCGACCACGGGCTGAGAAGAGCGGGTAGGGATCGAGCACCTGCGGCAGCTCCGCCAGGTCCAGGTACATGAGGAAGAGCGGGTAGCGGAACTCGTGCTCGACCGGCGCGAAGCGCCGGTGGCGGATGGTCCCCTCGTAGACCGCCGAGGCGGGCTGGGGGGAACGTGGGGTTGGGGGGGACAAGGGGTGGGGGTCGGCGGACAACAGCGGGGAGGGTCCGGCGACCCCCACCCCTTGTCCCTCGATCGCAGCCGTCACGCCGCCACCTCCTCTTCGTCGGCTCCCAAGCGAACTGCATCAACTTTTCTATCTACTGGGTGGAAAAGTTGATGCAGTTCGGGGGGCGTGGCTCTGGCGATGGACTCGCAGACGCGCTGGGCGCTGACTACGCCGTCCTCGTGGAAGCCCCAGCCCCAGTAGGCGCCGCAGTAGTGGGTGCGGCGGGCGGGGTTGCTGATCTCGGCGTGGCGGGCCTGGGCCGCTACGCCCTCCTTGGTGTAGACGGGATGGTCGTAGGCGATCTTGCGGATCACCTTCGCCGGGTCGATTTCCTCGCTGCGGTTGAGGGTGACGAAGTACTGCTGGCGGGTGCGCAGGCGCTGCAGGTTGTTCATCCAGTAGGTGACGGTGGTGCCGGTCGCCGGCTGCGGCGTCAGGTGGAAGTTCCAGCTCGACCAGGCGGCGCGGCGGCGCGGCATCAGCGAGGCGTCGGTGTGGAGGACCGCCTCGTTGCGCTGGTAGGGGATCGCGCCGAGGACTTCCCGCTCGGCCTCGCTCGGGTCGGCGAGCATCGCCAGCGCCTGGTCGGAGTGGGTGGCGACGACGACCTGGTCGAACTCCTCGCTCTCGCAGCCGTCGGCCTCGATCCGCACCCCGTCGGCCAGCCGCTCGATCCGCCGCACCGGCGCCCCGGTCCGCACCCGGTCGCGCCACGGCGCCGTGATCGCCTCGACGTAGCTACGCGAGCCCCCGCTCACCGTCCGCCACCGCGGCCGGTCCCGCAGGCTGTACATGCCGTGGTTCTCGAAGAACTCGGCCATGAAGCTGGCCGGGAAGCTCCACATCTGCTCCGGGTCGGCCGACCAGACGGCGGAAGCTTGCGGCACGATCAGGCGGTTGACGAAGTGGCGGGAGAAGCCCTGCTGCTCGAGCCAGTGGCCGAGCGAGGGCGCGGTCCCGTTCATCCCGATCAGCGCCCGCGCCTCGCGGTTGAAGCGGCGCCACTCGCGCAGCATCCCGAGGAAGGTCGGGCTGAGCAGGTGCGCCGGGCGGGCGAAGAGCCCCCAGGGGGTGCCGGCGTACTCGAAGCGACCGCGCCCGTCGGAGACCGAGAAGCTCATGTGCGAGGGCTGACTCGCCACACCCAGCTCGTCCAGCAGCGCTTCGAAGTTGGGGTAGTTGCGGTCGTTGAAGACGATGAAGCCGGTGTCCACCCACACGGCGCCGCCATCGGCCTGGACAGGCACCGTGTGGGTGTGCCCCCCGATTCGGTCGCTCGCCTCATAGACGACGAGCTCGTGCTCGGGGGCAAGACGATGCGCCGCCACCAGGCCGGAGACGCCGGTTCCGATGATTGCGATTTTCATCTCGGCTTTTTCCTACGAAGAGGTAGGCCGAACGGTTGCATCGGAGCCTCGATCTGGTGGAGCTACCCGTAGGGCCGGTAGAGGATGCGGTCGCCGAGCAGTCCAGAGACGGTGGCGAAGCCGAAGCCGCGGGCGCGCAGGGTGTCGATTATCTGGGGGAGGGCGGCGAGGGTCTCGCTGCGGGGGCCGCCGCCATCGTGCATGAGGACGATCGAGCCGTCGCGGGCGTGGTCGACGACGTTGGAGTAGATCGCCCCGGTGCCGGGCAGGGACCAGTCCTGCGGGTCGACGTCCCAGGTGACCGTCCGCATCCCGAGGCTGCCGGCGCTGGCGAGGATGCCGGCGTCGACGCCGCCGCCGGGCGGCCGGAAGAGGCAGGGCTTGAAGTGGGTGTAGGCGCGGATGCGCGCCGCGGCGCCGGCGATCTGCTCGTAGCCGGGGAGTTCGACGTGGTTCATCGTGTGGTCACCGATCTCGTCGCCTTCGGCGAGGATCTGCCGCATCACGTCCTCGCGCCCCGGCATCTCCTGCCCGATCTCGAAGAAGGTGCCGGGCACGCCCTTCTCCCGCAGGACCTTGAGGAATTCCGGCGTGTATTCGGAGGGCCCGTCGTCGAAGGTGAGAGCGACGACAGGCCGGTCGCGCGGCCCGTTGGTGACGAGCCCGGCGCTGCCGCCGGTGCACCCGACCGCGCGGACAGGGCGCAGGCGGAAGGCGCTGGTGCCGGTGGCCGGGAAGGTTTGGGCGCAGCGGTTGCGGACCATGCAGCCGCTGCTACGGATCGCCCGCCAGCGGTAGCGCTGCGGCGAGAGCGCGGCTTCCCGCGGGACCAGCGCGACGACCAGCTTCTGCGGCTGCGGCCGCTTCACCGTCGCCCGCACCCACGTTTCCTGGTCCAGGCGCCCGATTGGATTCACCTGCTCGAACCCAAGCCGCCGGTGCGCCTTACGCCCGCCGAGGCAAAAGCGCAGCGGTGGCGCCGAAGGGTCAGAGCTGAACTCGAAACAGAGGTAGCGAGCAGCCGCGCGTCGAGGATCCGGATGCGCTTCGAGCTTCCCCAGTCCTACCGGCCTCGAAGTCCGCACCGAGAGCACCAGCTCCCGTCCCTTCTGCACCAGGCCTGCATGCTGCAGCCGCAGCGACGCTGCCGTCCCGGTCGCCGGTAGGGCCAGGAACCCACTCGTAGCGAGGGCGGCAACGCACAGGATCTTGCGGGGGTAGTTCCTCATCGACTGTGGGGGGCGGGATGGGTGACCCTCCCCAGACACTCAACCACGAGCCATTGGCGAGTGGTGTCTGGGGAGGGTCACCCATCCCGGCTCTCGACCGTCCGCGACCCCGTCCCCACTACCGTGTTCAGACCAGCTGTGAGCTTCAACTCCCGAACCCTCGCCGCGCTCGCGGTCCTCATCGCCTGCGCGCTCGCGCCAGCCGCCGCCCACGCCGACACCGGCGGCGCCGGCCAGGTCGAAACCGGCGGCAACGTCAGCAACACCGCCTTCGACCGCCAGGGCATGTGGGTCTGGTACGTCTCGCACTCGGAGGGCGGCAGCGTCGCCGCGATCATCGCCCGCGCCAAGGCCAACGACATCGGCACCGTCTACGTCAAGGCGGGCGACGGCGGCGGGGCCTGGAGCCAGTTCAGCCGCGGCCTCGTCCAGGCGCTGCACCGCGGCGGCCTCGACGTCTGCGCCTGGCAGTTCGTCTACGGCGACAACCCGCTCGCCGAGGCCCGGGTCGCCGCCGCCGCGGTCGCCAAGGGAGCCGACTGCTTCGTGATCGACGCCGAGGCCGACTACGAGGGCAAGTACGCCGCCGCCGAAACCTACGTCCGTGCCCTGCGCGCCCACGTCGGTGCCACCTTCCCGGTCTCGCTCGCCGGCTTCCCCTACGTCGACTACCACCCGTCGTTCCCGTACTCGGTCTTCTTCGGCCCCGGTGGCGCCCAATACAACCAGCCGCAGATGTACTGGAAGACGATTGGCACCTCGGTGCGGACGGTCTACGAGCACACCTATCTCTACAACCGCATCTGGGGCCACCCGATCTACCCGATCGGGCAGACCTACGAAGGCCCCGGCGCCGCCTCGATCCGCCTCTTCCGCCGCTTCGCCCAGAGCTACGGCGGGCTGCCGCCGAGCTGGTGGGACTGGCAGGAGACGAGCGGGCAGGAGTGGGGGGCGGTCGGCGCCGCCAGCGCCCTGCGGCCGGTGACCGGCTACCGGCTCGAAGTCGTCCACCCGACCCTGAAGAAGGGGAGCAAGGGCGACATGGTCGTCTGGGCGCAGGAGCACCTGGTTGCCGCCGGCGCGGACCTGCCGGTGACGGGGATCTTCGGCCGCCAGACCGCCCGCGCCGTCCACATCTTCAAAGCCGAACACGGACTCGCCGCCAACGGAATCGTCGACACCGACACCTGGAACGCCCTGCTCACCTTCACGCCCGTGCCCGGCCAGTGGGCGCCGCGCCGCGCCCGACCCGGAGCCCGCCCGCGGCCGGCCAGCCGGCCGTTATCGGCGAGCCTGCCCGCGAAGGCCTACGAGATCCCGCCGCGCCCCTGATTCCTGTTCCTTTTGCCCGTATTGCGGGCAAAAGGAACAGCTGAGCTACCCAGCGCCAATTTTCGTTACGAGCCGGCCGAGGGTCGGCGACTCGATGACGAGCTCGTCGCCCTCGCCGAGCCAGACGCGCGGCTTGCGGCCCATGCCGACGCCCTCGGGGGTGCCGGTCGAGACGATGTCGCCGGGCTCCAGCGTCATCAGCTGCGAGAGCTGGGTGACCAGCTGGGGGATGCTGAAGATGAGGTCGTCGGTGGCGCTGTTCTGCATCTCCTCGCCGTTCAGGGTGAGCCGGATCGCGATCGCGTCCGCCGGCCCCGCCTCGTCCGGCGTCACTAAATAAGGGCCGCATGGCGCCGAGCCGTCGAAGACCTTGCCGGGCATCCACTGCGGCGTCGCGCCCTGCAGGTCGCGGGCCGAGAGGTCGTTCAGCAGGGTGTAGCCGGCGACGTAGTCGAGCGCCTCGGCCTCGTCCACATCCTTCGCCCGTTTGCCGACGACGAACGCGACCTCGGCCTCGTAGTCCGTCTTCGCCGTCGGCGCCTTCACCGTCGCCCCGTCTGCCACCAGCGCGTTCGGGTACTTGGCGAAGATCGTCGGCATCTCCGGCGGGTCGGTCACCCCCACCTCGGCCGCGTGCTTGCGGTAGTTCAAGCCGATGCAGACGATCTTGTCCGGGTCGGGGATCGGCGGCAGCAGCCGCACCGCCGAAAGCGGATGCGACGGCGTGCCGGTGTCGCCCAGCCGTCCCCGCAGGTCCTCGACCCGCCCGGCGGCGATCAGCTCGCGCAGGCTCCCTCGGTGCGGCTCCCCCAGCAGCGCCCAGGCATCGACGACGCGATCGTCCTCGAGCAGCCCGGCTCGCGGCCCATCGCCGGCGTCATAGGTCAGCAGCCGCATCGCGCTCGCTCCCCTCCCCAGACGTCATCAAGCCCGAACCGGCTCCGGTTCGACCTCAAACGCAGTGTCCTCGAGCGTCTCCCGCTCTATATCCCCCTCCCGCACCAGCCAAAGCCCGAAGACCGCGCCGATGAAGGAAAGGATCGCCCCCAGCACGAGGATCTGGTTGAGCCCATGGAGGAAGCCCTGCTGCGCCGCGTTCGCCGCGGTGTCCTGCAGCCGCGCGGGCAGGCCCGAGACCGCCTGGCCGAGGTGGCCCGAGGAGGTCGCTTCGACCAGACCGCGCGCCTGGTCGCCCGTCAGCGCACCCCCGGATGCCTCCTGCGCCTTCGACGCCCCCGCCCCGAGGAAGATCGCGCCCCAGGCGGCGATCCCGACGGCGATCCCGACCTGGCGGAAGGTGTCGTTGATCCCGGCCGCCATCCCGCTCTGCTCTTTCGGCACGACGCTGAGGGCGACGTCGGCGATCACCGGGTTCAGCAGGCCGACGCCGACGCCGCTGATCAGGAAGCCGGCCAGCAGTGCGGTCCACTCGGAGTCCATCTGCAGGCCGGACATCAGCAGCAGCCCGAGGCCGGTGAGGGCCAGCCCCGCGCTCATCAGGTACCGCGCCTGGACCCGCGCCAGCGCCATCCCCGAGAGCGGGGCGACGATGAACGAGGCGACGGTGATCGGCAGGTAGCGCAGCCCCGCTTCGATCGGCGAGAAACCGAGGAAGCTCTGCAGGTAGAGCGTCAGGTAGAGGAAGAGCGCGAACATCGAGCCGGAGACGGCGAAGGCGGCCAGTTGGACGCCGGTGAAGGCGCGGCGGCGGAAGAAGCCAAGCGGCAGCATGGGTTGCTCCACGCGTCGCTCGATCGCGAAGAACGCCGCCAGCAGTACCGCTGCGCCGGTGAAGAGCGAAACGATCGTGGTGCTGCCCCAGCCCTCGTCGTTGCCGCGGACCAGCGCCAGGACGAGGAGGAAGAGCGCGACCGAGAAGGTGACGAGGCCGCCCCAGTCGATCCGGGTCGCGTTGGGGTCGCGCGACTCGGCGACCTTCCAGTAGGTGACGGCGATCGCCGCCAGGCCGATCGGCACGTTCAGCAGGAAGACCGACTGCCAGCCGAGGCCGTCGGTGAGCAGGCCGCCGACCAGCGGCCCGATCGCGACCGCGATGCCGATCGTCCCCCCGTAGATGCCCATCGCCATCCCGCGTTCGGGGCCGCTCGGGAACTCCTGGGCGACCAGCGCCAGCGAGACCGCGAACATGATCGCGCCGCCGACGCCCTGCAGGCCGCGGGCGAGGTTGAGGAAGGTCGGGTCCGGCGCCAGCGCGCAGAGCAGCGAGGCGAGCGAGAAGATCCCGAGCCCGATCGCGAAGACGCGCCGCCGGCCGAGCCGGTCGGCGAGCGAGCCGGCGGTCAGCACCAGCGCCGCCAGCGAGAGGGCGTAGGCGTCGATCACCCACTGCAGGTCGGTGAAGCTGCCGCCTAGGTCCTGCTGGATTGCGGGCAGCGCCGTGTTGACCACGGTGATGTCGAGCAGAAGCATGAAGGTGGCGACGCAGACCGCGCCGAGCGTCCACCATTTGCGGTTGGTATCCGTGTCCATTTGAGGACCTCCAGACCGTCGGGTACAATTCGTAAGGCAACCTTGTAAGGTGACCTGACCAGACGACCTTATCAGGCTCCCTGACGAAATGACCCAAGCCCTAAACAACAACGATTTCTGGATCCCGATGGCGGGCCTGTTCGAGATCGCCAAAGACGCCTTCTTCGAGGACTTCCGCGAGGAGCTCGAGCAGACCGAGTTCGCCGACATCCGCCCGACCCACGGCTGCATCTTCCGCTTCGTCGGCGGCGAAGGGATGCGGCTGACGGTGCTGGCGGAAATGGCGGGGATGACGAAGCAGTCGGTGGGGGAGATCGTCGACGACCTGGTCGCCCGCGGTTACGTCAAGCGGATCGCCGATCCTGAGGACAAGCGCGCCAAGCTGATCTGCCTGACCGAGCGCGGCAAACGCGCCCAGGCGACCGGCCGCGCCCTCTTTGCCAAGGTCGAGGAGCAGTGGCGAGAGCGCTACGGCGAGCGGCGGATCCAGCAGCTGCGCAAGCTGCTGGAGGAGATCGCCGCCACCGAGGCACCCGGCGCCGCGCCCGAGCTGGCACACGCCTGAGCGCGAGCCCTACTCCTCCGGCGAGTCCTCCGACTCCGACCGGTGCTCGATGTCGTCGGCGTCCCTGACCGCCCAGCCGACCCGCTCGAGCAGTTGCCCGGCGTAGTGATCGGACTCCAGGCTCGAGCTCGGCACCCGCTCCCGATAGACCACCTCGCTGGAGCGCGGCGGCGAATCCGTAAGCACGAGTATCTGCGGCATCTCTCCTCCTCGTCTCGCTTCGCGCCAGTATCGCCCCCCAACCTTCAGCCCAGGTCAACCTCCCGTAAAGATCCCCGCCGAAGAAGCCACGAGCCCCGCGCAAGACCCCCGCCACCCGCTAGATTTACCCCCAGGGTCGCTCCCAACGGCCCACCTCGCAGTTCTTCTCGGGGGCGTAGCTCAGCTGGTTAGAGCGCCGGCCTGTCACGCCGGAGGTCGCGGGTTCGAGTCCCGTCGCTCCCGCTCTCTCTTTCGTCTTTAAGTCGCCGGAACCGGGTTGGCGGCCGCGTCGAGGACTCCCTCGAACCAGCTCAAGGCGGCTTCGCCGTCCTTCCTGACTACGTTTCCGGCTGAGCGGCTGTGCCGAATCGCGTTCCTGAGCTGGGCAATTTGGTCGAAGCGGACGGAGAGCATCTCTTTGGTAGAGAACCTGCTCTCGAAGAGAGGCCAGAGAGGCTTGCTGACGATCGCATCCTGTAGCTCACGAAGGTCACAGAATTCGAGCCTGACGGCGAGGCTCTCGAGGTGCTCACCGTCCAAAGCGGGATTCTGTCGAGTAGCCGCCGAGATCCGCCGATCGGCCTTGGAGATCACAGCGGCAGGCAGCTGGGCGACGTCACCTTGGAGCTCGTCCTCGAGCAGTTTTCGGAGGCGGAGCTCTATGTCCTCAAGCGCTTCGTCAAGCTCGCGGAGCTGTGGCTCGAGGCCGATCCTCTGTTTGATCAACAAACTCTCGATCGCCGCCAGGATCGTCCGCTGACGCTCTTGAAGGAACTGCTCATAGTGCTTAGGGGTGAACGGGACTTCCAACAGGATGTCAAAGGCCACATTCGAGATGAAGTGAGACTCGAGGATCGCACGTACCGCCTGCTCCCCGTTCTTCTGGATCAACTCTGGAAGATATGCGTTGGGGAGTCGATTGCCGATTATCTGCTCGTCGGCTTCAGCGGTGAGCGGGGTGCGGTTGAGGATCGAATCGATCGGACTTTCAAGCTCCTGCTGAGTTCCCCACTCCTTCGGGACGATGTTACGGTCACCGACATCCTCGCCGGTGGAGACGCCGCCGGTCAGCCAATCGCGAGCGCCGTTCAAGACCAAGAGATTGAAGATGCCGTTGTAGACAGAGGTTCCCCGTTTGACTTCACGGTGGAGATCGAGCTCACGAAAGCGCACCTTGAACTCAGTCAGCAAGGCCGGCTCTGCGGAGCTGTCATTGAACCACTGCGACACATCGAGGAAATCACGAGCGGCCGTCGACTCGACCGACCCGGAGTACCGGGCGGTGAAGACGCTGGCCCAGTACCAGAGGCCGAGCTTGCGATTGGCCTCGAGCTTGCGGTCAGGTGGAAGCATTCTCGCCTTCTCCTGCAGGGCGGCGAACACCGGGATCATCGCTGCATATGGCAGATAGCGAGAGGCGATGGCGCCAAATTCCTGCGGATGCCTCAGGGCCGCGATCGCACCTTCAAGGGCATCGACTGCGGTATGCCATAAATCCTCGAACTCAGCCGGATCGGAGATGAGCATCTCCTTCCGGAACGAGCCATCCAGCTCGCGCACCGTCTTCACCTGCTCGGGCAAGAGGTAGTACAGGTACTTCGGTGAGCAGTATGCCTGCTTCAGGATCGACATCACCTGGAGGATGTACACATTCATCCGATTGGTATCCACGAACTCAAGGCGGGGTCGCGCTTCTCTCCAGAGCCGCTTGAGCTGGACGTCCTTCGGCTTGACGAGGGCATTGATCAGGTCGAACACATCAAGCCTGATCCCCTTGCTGTTGACTTGAGTGAAGATGTCGCAAATCTTGTCGATCGCGAGATCGCGATCGAGTTCGATGTAGGAGACCTGATACTGCTCGGTAATGCCCTTGAGCAGCTCGCCGAACTCACTCGCGTACTCGACATGGCGCCGGGCGATGGCCTGCTGCTCCTCGGTGCCAGCATCGCCTGCCCTGTCTTCCCAATAGCTGCTGTAACCCTGAATCCAATTGCCCAGCTCCCAGCCGCCTTTGCCGATGACAGCCAAGGGAAACATGTGCAGAGCCCACTGTGCTTTCTCATCGTCGAGTAGGGCCACGCCACGCTTTGACCACTCATACCTGAAAGCCTCGTCGTGGTTTTCCTCCGCCAGCCGCTCGACTTGGATGAAGAAGACGAAACGATTGGATCGATTTGGAGCGGAGACGTCCGGCGCCACGAACGCGTAGTACATGGCCGTCAGGCGCTGCTGCCCGTCGAGGACGATGTGCTCCCGGTGGCTGCTTCCTCCGGTGTACCCGTAGATCGACTCGCAGGCAAGCGCCTCGAAGTTCTCTTGCTTCCCCTTCCAAAGCAACAAGCTGCCGATGTAGTAGTCGAGGAAGAGCGACCTCATGAGGTCGCGTATGTCTTGCGGGGTCCACTCAAACTCGCGCTGAAAATCCGGGATCACGAATCGTCCTTCTTTGAGGTGGCTGACGAGAGTTCCGAGGCTGCGGTGGTCGGGCTTCTGTGCGTCTCGCATGGCTCCTCATTTCGGTCGATGGCCGGCACTAATCAGTCTATGTCTGACTGATCGATGGTCGTCAAGCAGAGGCCCGCTCAAAAATGCTTCCGGCCCACCGTCCTTGTGCCGTTGCCAAAAGATCCGCCTCGACCCGCCTCTCAGCGTTAGGGTCGATTGGTGGCGTCATCTGGAGTGATCGGGGTCTCGCAGCGGCGGCCTGGCCGGGTGCCGGCCTGGTGGGTTGCCTTCGGGCTTGCAGCGGTGGCGATCGTGCTGGGTTGGTCGTTTGCGGCCGGCCGTGGCGATCCTTCGGTCCGCGAACATCAGGCGGCCGATGTCGGCTACGGGAAGCTGCCGCTTAGCTTCCAGCCGAATCGCGGTCAGAGTGGGGGTGGGGTTCGCTTTCTCGCCACTGGGCCGGGATTTGGGCTCTTTCTGACCCGGGACGGGGCCAGCATCGGCTTCCGGGACGCTGATGTCTCGATGCGGTTTGTCGGCGGCAGCCCGTCGATCGAAGGGGTCAGGCGGCTGCCGGGCACCGTCAACTATCTGAACGCCGCCGGCTCTTCCCGCTCTGACGAGGTTGGTATCCCGACCTTCGAAGGGGTCCGGTACCGGGGCGTCTGGCCGGGGATCGACGCTCGCTTCTACGGCAACCAGCAGCAGCTCGAGTACGACTTCGACGTTGCCCCGGGCGCCTCCGTGGGTGCGATCGGGTTGCGCTTCGCCGGTCAGCACCACCTGGCGATCGGGCGGGATGGGGCGCTCCTTCTGGACCTTGGCGGCCGCATGCTGCGTCAGCCGCCGCCCCGCGCCACGCAGCTCGCCGGCGGCCACCCCCAGGTCGTCCCCAGCCGCTACGTGCTCCGTGGCGACGGGCGGGTCGGCGTGGCGGTCGGGGCGTATGACAACGGGCGGCCGCTCCGCATCGACCCGAAGCTCCTGTACTCCACCTACCTCGCCCAGGGCATCG
The DNA here is from genome assembly GCA_963702075.1 of uncultured Actinomycetes bacterium. Classification (GTDB taxonomy): domain Bacteria; phylum Actinomycetota; class Thermoleophilia; order Solirubrobacterales; family 70-9; genus VAYN01. The sequence continues at coordinate 594,252 of OY969703.1, forward strand.
AGTCGCCCGCCTACTCGATCGCGGTCGATTCGAAGGGCAGCGCTTACATCACCGGCCAGACCACCTCGCCGGACCTGCCGACGACCCTCGGCTCGCTCCCCTCGAAGCAGGCCCGGCAGGCGCAGGAGAGCGCCTTCGTCACCAAGCTCTCCCCCGACGGCCGCCGGCTCGTCTACTCGACCTACCTCGGCGGGAGCGGCGGCTCGGTCGGGAGCGCGATCGCGGTCGACCATGAAGGCAATGCGTTCGTCGGCGGCTTCGCCTACCCCGGCGGAGTGCCGACGACGGCAGGGGTCTTCCAGCCGGCCCCGGCCGGCATCTCCGTCAACGGCTTCGTCACCAAGCTCTCCCCCGACGGCCGCCGGCTCGTCTACTCGACCTACCTCTCCGGCGCCGGCGAAGCGGGCGGGCAGGTCGACGGGATCGCGATCGACGGCGAGGGCAACGCTTACGTCACCGGCGACACCGAGTCCGACAGCTTCCCGACGACGCCGGGGGCGGCGCAGGGGCCCGGAATCGTGCCGACCGGTCAGTTCGGCCTCAACGTCTTCGTCAGCAAACTCGACCCGACCGGGAGCCGGCTCCTCTACTCGACTCTCGTCGCCGGCAGTGGCTGGGACACCCCCGGCGGGATCGCGATCGACGGCGCCGGCAACGCCTACGTCGCCGGCGACACCTCCTCGCAGAACTTCCCGGTCACCCCGGGCGCCCTGCAGCCGGCCAACAAGGCCGACAAGCAACTCGAATTCAAAAACGCCTTCGTGACGAAGATCGACCCGAGCGGCCAGCACTTCGTCTACTCCACGTACCTGGGCGGCAGCCTCCAGGACGAAGCGAAGGCGATCGCGGTCGACTCCGCCGGCCGCGCCTACGTCACCGGCGACGCCGGCTCGAGCGACTTCCCGACGACGCCGGGCGCCTCGCAGCGCAAGCAGCGCGGCTTCGACTCGGCCTTCGTCTCGATCCTCAGCCCAAGCGGCAACAAGCTGCTCCGCTCGACCCTAATCGGCAAGGAAACGAGCGGCCGCGGCATCGCCCTCGACGGGAAGGGCAACGTCTTCGTCGCCGGTTTCCGCGCCGCCGCCGAACGCAATGGCAAGAGCCGGGGCTACCGGGGCTTCCTCGCCGAGCTCAACCCCTCGCTTTCCCGACTGCTCCTTTGGCACAAGCTCGGCGGTGACTCGGCCCGCGCCTCCTCAGTCGCCGTCGGCCGTAACGGCGACGTCTACGCGACCGGCGGCAGCGGTCCGGGCCTGCGATCGCTGAACCCGCTGCCTCAGGGACCCTCACCGCGCGAGGCGAAATACCCGAGCGCCTTCGTCACCAAGGTGCGTCCCTGAGGGACGACTTCGATTGCGACGCGTGAGAGGACTTTGGTCCTTCACTACGAACCCATCTCCGTGAACTCCAAGCTGGATCTCTACTCCTCGGGCAAACTCGTCGAGGGTCTCGGGATCGTCTTCTACGTCGGCATGGCCACGGCGCTTCTGACCGCGCTGCTGGGGGCGCCGGGATGGGCGTTCCTCTTGCTGCTGTTCGGGTCGTTCGCGCTGGTGGTGCGGACGGCGCTGGAATCCGTCTAGTCGCTCGGCGGACGCAGGTGGGTGACGGTGGCGCCGAGCTGCTGCTCCAGGCGCGCCGCGATCAGGGAGCGGTGGCAGGCCTCGGGGTCGCGCTCTACGCATAGGAGCACCGCTCGCTGGGCGCCGACGAAGCGGACGATTGGCTCCAGATCGACCTTGTCGAGCACCTCCTCGGTGTAGCGGACGACGTACTCGGGCGCCAGCTCGGTTCGCGAGCGTTTGCCCTCGCCGCGCCGCTCGTCCTCGCGGTACTGCAGTTCCCGCATCTCCGTCGTCGGCGCCAGCTCGGGCAGGTGGCTGTAGTCGATGCCGGCCTCGCTCAGCGCCGCCTGCAAACGCTTGGCGTTCGCCCAGGCGTACTGGCTGCCTCGCACGCCGCGGCGTTGGCGGACGTCGAGGACGACTCCGACCTCGGCCTCCTGCAGGGCCCTGATGAACTCGGTCGCGTCGAAGCCGTAGACGCCGATCGTGGCGAAATGCGCCATGGCCGGAACCTACCTTGGCTGGGCCCCGGCACGAGGCCTGCTTGACCCCCTGGCGCTAGTAGCGCGGCGGGCCTTCGCGATAGGCCGGGTCCCGAACTTCGCGACGTTCTTCTACGGGGGCCACGGGCGCGCCTTCCACCGGCCGGCGACGGGACCAGACGATTTCCTGGAAGAGCCCGATCAGGAGGCCGACGAGGCCGGCAACCATCAGGATCACTCCGATCGTGTCGATCGAGACGCCCTTGACGTGGATGTTGGTCGCGAACTTGAGGATCGCTCCGACCGCAATGAGAAAGATTCCTGCTCCGATGGTCATGGCGCTCTGAGTACCCGCCGCCCGGGGTGACAAACGCCGGCCGCGGCGCGCAGACGAATCGCCGAGCGCTTGCACCGTTCAAGGATTTGGCCGCCGATGTCGAAGGACTACCCGCGTGACCAAGGGCTGGACCAAGTTGGCGGCACTCACGCTTGCGCTCTTCGGAGCGCTGGCCCTGTCTGCCTGCGGCAGTTCGGGCAGCGGCGGCACCGAGGGCGGCACGCTGAAGGCGACCTTTGGCTCCTTCCCCGACTCGCTCGACCCGGGTCTCGCCTACACCGGCGAAGGCTCGACCGCGGTCTACGACGTCTACGTCCCGCTGCTCACCTACGCCCACGCCTCCGGCAGCGCCGGCAGCAAGGTGATCCCCGGGCTCGCCGAGGCGATGCCGAAGATCGGCGACGACGGCCGCACCTACACGCTCGCCCTGCGCAAGGGCCTGCGGTACTCGAACGGCAAGCCCGTCAAGGCCTCCGACTTCGCCGCCGCGATCGAACGGCTGTTCAAGCTCAACTCGCCCGGCTCGCCCTTCTACACCGACATCGTCGGCGCCGAAGCCTTCGCGAAGACCAAGCAGGGTGGGATCGCCGGGATCCAGACCGATGACAAGAGCGGCCAGATCGTCATCCACCTGGTCAAGCCGCGCGGCACCTTCTCCAACGAGCTGGCGCTGCCCTTCGCCGCTCCCGTCCCCGCCGGCACCCCGGCCGAAGACCTGACCGCGCACCCGCCGCCGGCCACTGGTCCCTACCTGATCACGGCCGTCCAGCCCGGCCGAGGCTGGGAATACCAGCGCAACTCGCAGTGGGCCAAGAGCAACGCGAAGCTGCTGCCGCAGATCCCCGGCGGCCACGTCAACCGGATCGAAGTCGACGTCCTCCGCAACCCCTCGACCCAGGTCAACGACGTCGAAAGCGGCAAGACCGACTGGATGGGCAACCCGCCGCCGGCCGACCGTTACGCCGAAGTGAAGAGCAAATACGAAGGCACCCAGTTCAAGGTCGAACCGTCGATCAGCACCTACTTCTTCTGGATGAACACGACGCAGGCGCCCTTCGACGACGTCAAGGTGCGGCAGGCGGTCAACTACGCGGTCGACACGCGGGTGCTGGAACGGATCTACGCCGGCCAGATCACCGGCACCCACCAGATCCTGCCGCCCGGGATGCCCGGCTACAAGCAGTTCGACCTCTACCCGCACAGCCTCGCAAAGGCGAAGGAACTGCTCGCGGCGGCGAAGCCGAGCGATCGCGAAATCACCGTCTGGACCGACAACGAAAGCCCGAACGACGAAGCGGGCGAATACCTCGAAGGGGTCTTGAAGGAACTCGGGTTCGAAACGAAGCTGAAGATCGTCAACTCCGACAACTACTTCGGCTTGATCGGCAACGAATCGACTCCGAACCTCGACATCGGCTTCGCCAATTGGTTCGAGGACTATCCGCACCCCAACGACTTCTTCCAGCCGCTGCTGAACGGCGAGAGCATCGTCCCAACCGGCGCCACCAACCTCGCCCGCATCGACGACCCGCAGCTGAACGCGGAGATCGACCGCCTCGGAGAAGGGCCGCTGACCCCGCAGGTCGAAGCCGAATACGCCGCCCTCGACCGCAAGTTCATGGAACAGGCGCCGTGGGTGCCCTACGGGAACAGCACCCTGCCGACCTTCGTCTCCTCCGAAATAGACCTGGACAAGGTGATCTTCAACCCGACCTTCGCCCAGGATCTGATCAGCTTCCAGTTCAAGTAGGTGCGTCGGTCGCTCAGGCGGCCGAGCCGGCGAGCGCGGTCCAGAGGCGCCGCTCGGCCTCGAGCACCTGCTGCGCTCCCGATCCGACCGCCTGCCACGGCTCGGGACGGGGCTCGTCCTCCTCGCTCGCGGCTTTGAACGCCTCCGCCAAGTCGGTCCAGCGGGCTGCCGCCTCCGCCGCGAGCGGGGCCTCGTCCCGCCCTGCTTCCTCCAGGAACCGCGAGTACATCAGCCGGAAGCAGCCGCCGCCGGTGCCGCGGCGCTCGATCACCTGGTAGGCGAAGCGCGCGCACCACTGCCAGTCCTCGACCACCTCGGGCCAGGAGCCGGCCTCGTCCGCGAGCCGCTCCAGCGCCGGGACGCCGGCGAAGGGGCCGAAGGGGGGCTCGAGCATCTCGCTCGCCGCCCGCGCGATCGCCCGCGGCACCGCCGCCTCCAGCTGCGCCCGCTCGATCGTCTCGTCGACCGTGAACATGTGCCCTTCCAGCGGGTAGGCGGGGTGGCCGCTGTGGCGCGCTCGCGCCAGGTTCTCCAGGCGCGTCGTCTGCAGCTCCTCGAAGGCGGTGTCGGATAGGCGCGCGACCTCGTCGTCATAGCCGGCGAGGACCACCGCGTGGCCGGGAAAGTGGGCCGAGTTGCCGTAGTGGTCGAGGTAGTAGATGTCGGTGAGCAGCAGCGTCGGGTTGCCCGCGTCGACCTGCGAGCGGGCCGCCTCCCAGGCTTCGTCGCCCGCGTCCTCGGCGAAGGTGCGGAGCTCCAGCGCCGCGCCGGTCAGCTCGCGGAAGGTCTCCTCCAGCCGCGCCGTGCGCCCGTTGAACCAGCGACTCGGCGAGCTGTCGTCCAGCGCCAGGTAGTAGAAGCCGGCGCCGGCGCCGAGCCCGAACGCCATCTCCTCGCTGATCTCGACGCCGTGGAAGGCGAGCAGGTTGCGCAGCGCGGTCGAGCCGCAGTGGTGGCCGGGGGTGTGGACGAAGCCGGAGACCTCGGGCATGGGGACCATTCTGACCCGACACGACCTCTCGGGTTCCGTCATCCTCCCGCGCCGATGGGCGACCTCGACCTCAAAGTGCTGCGCTGGATGCGCACCCACGGCCACACGCCCGCGGTGGAGGACGCCGCGGTCGCCCTCGGCAAGGCCGGCAACAACGGCCTCGTCTGGTTCGTGCTCGGCCTCGCGCTGGCGATCATCGACAACGGCCGCTGGGAATCGTGGCTGATCTGCGCCCTGCTCGGGCCCTTCGCGATCGCCCTCAACTACGCGATCAAGCTGGCGGTGAAGCGGCCGCGGCCGGTGCTCGAGGGCCTGCCGCCGCTCGGCGGGGCGCCGAGCTCGCTCAGCTTCCCCTCCGCCCACGCCACCTCATCGTTTGCGGTGGCGACGGCGATGTGCCGGGTCGACCCGGCGACCTCGGCCGCCTTCCTCGTCGCCATCGCGCTCTCGCTCGGCCGCCCCTACCTCGGCATGCACTACCCGTCCGACGTCCTCGCCGGCGCCTTCCTCGGCATCGTCTTGGGCCTGATCGTCCCGCTCACGTTCTGATGGAGGGCGCACGATGAAGGTCGGCATCGTCGGGCTGCCGAACGCGGGCAAGTCGACCCTCTTCAACGCCCTGACCAAGGGGGGCGCCCAGATGGGCGACTACCCGTTCACGACGATCGAGCCGAACGTCGCCGTCGCCCAGGTGCCGGACGAGCGGCTGGAGCAGGTTGCCGAGACGGTCAAGAGCTCGGAGCTGGTGCCGGCGAAAATCGACTTCCACGACATCGCCGGGCTGGTCAAAGGCGCCTCGGAAGGGGAGGGGCTCGGCAACCAGTTCCTCGCCTCGATCCGCGAGACCGACGCGATCTGCCACGTCGTCCGCTGCCACACCGAATCCGACGTCCCGCACCCCGACGGCCGCGTCGACCCGCTCGCCGACATCGAGACGATCGAGACCGAGCTGGTCCTCGCCGACTACGACCAGGTCGAGCGGCGGCTCCCCCGCGTCGGCAAGCAGGCGAAGACGGGCGACAAAGAAGCGCAGGTCGAACACGAGTGGCTGCAGGCGGTTCACGAGGCGCTCGCCGCGGGGCGTCCGGCGCGCTCGATCCCGGTGCCCGAAGGCGCCCCCCAAGCAGCGCGGAACCTGCAAGGGCTGACGACGAAGCCGATCCTCTACGTCGCCAACGTCGACGAGGGGGATGCGGAGCCGCCGGAAGCGGTCGTCTCCCACGCCAACGCGGTCGGCGCCGGGGTGGTCGCGGTCAGCGCCCGGATCGAGGCCGAGCTGGCCGAGCTCGACCCGGCCGAAGCCGCGGAAATGCGCGAGAGCTACGGGGTCGAGGGCTCGGGCCTGGCGCGCCTGGTCCGCGCCGCCTACGACCTGCTCGAGCTGATCACCTTCTTCACCGCCGGCGAGGGCAAGGAGGCGGTCGCGCGGCCGATCGCCCGCGGCACCACCGCCCTCCTGGCCGCCGGCACGATCCACACCGAGATCATGGAAGCGTTCATCAAAGCCGAGGTGATCGGCTGGGATGACCTCGTCGCCACCGGCGGCTACGTCGCCGCGCGCGACAAGGGCTTGCTGCGGATCGAGGGGCGGGACTACCTTGTACAAGACGGCGACGTGATCACGATCAAGGTTTGAGGAGGGACGTATGGCCGATGCGTTGATCATGGAGTTCGAGGGGTATGGGCTGGACCAGTACGAACGGGTCAACCAGATCCTCGGAATCGACATGGAAAGCGGCGAGGGGGAGTGGCCCGACGGGTTGCTGCTGCACAGCGCTTCCGTGAAAACGGGCGGCTTCGTCATCTACGAGGTCTGGGCCTCGCAGGCCGACCAGGAGCGCTTCCTGGCGGGGCGGCTCGCTCAGGCGCTTCGAGCCGGCGGCATCGAGGAGACGCCGGTGCGGGCGGATTGGCTGGTCCTCGCCTCCCATCACAACTTGGAGGGTCGCTGACGAGTCATGGAGGAACGGGCGCGGTTTCCGGAGGTGGTGGCGAAGGCCGGGCACTACGAGAGCTTCTACGTCAAGGCCTGTGAGCCGGGCGGCGGGCGGGGGATCTGGATCCGCCACACCGTCCACAAGCGCCCCGGCGCCGAGCCGAATGCCTCGATCTGGTTCTGCTTCTTCGATCGCGACGCCGCGGGACCGCGGGCGACCAAGGTGACGGTGCCGGTGGCCCGGCTGGAGGTGCCGGCCGGCGACTGGATCCGGGTCGCCGACGCCGAGATCGGCCCCGGCCGCGCCGAGGGCTCGGTCGACACCGAGGCGCTCAGCGCCGCCTGGTCGCTCAGCTTCAGCGGCGACGCCGAGCCCTGCAAGTACCTCCCGGCCGACTGGCTCTACAAGGCGCCGCTGCCGAAAACCAAGTTTCTCGCTCCGTATCCCGACGCTAGCTTCGAAGGGCGCCTGGAGATCGACGGCACCTCGATCGAGCTGAGCGGCTGGCCGGGGATGATCGGCCACAACTGGGGCTCCGAGCACGCCGAGCGTTGGGTCTGGCTGGAGGGCACCGGCTTCCCCGACGCGCCCGGCACCTACTTCGACGCCGGCGCCGCCCGCGTCCGCCTCGGCCCCCGCACGAGTCCGTGGATCCCCTCGGGGATGCTCGTCCTCGACGGCGAGCCGCACCGCCTCGGCGGCCTCGGCGCGATCAGCTCCGCGGAGATCGATGAGCGGCCGACGGTCTGCAGCTTCACCCTCCCCGGCAAGGACGTCGTCGTCCACGGCCGCGTCAGCGCCCCGCAGAAGGACTTCGTCGGCTGGGTATACGCCGACCCCAAGGGCCCCGAGCATCACACCGTCAACTGCTCGGTCGCCGACCTCGAGCTGACTGTAGAACGCCCAGGCCTGCCCCCGCGGGAGTTGACCCTCAACGGCGGCGCCGCCTACGAGCTCGGCATGCGCGATAGCGATCACGGCATTCCGATCCAGCCCTACCCCGACGGCTGAGACGGGCGGGCTGCGGTTGCGGGGCCCCTGACACGGAAAGGCCCGGGAGCTCCCGGGCCTGCCGTGATTAGCCAATCTGCAGAGAGGCCCGCTTGGACTGCGGGTCCGCCCCTGTGTCCTCGCGCCTGCCGGCTGGGGTGCCGGCATCGGCCTCTGGACCTGCGCCATATGCGCACCCCCACTATCGGGCATCCCGGTTTTTCGGTCCAAATCGCTTCAAATCAATCAGTAAGCTTGTGTGGTAAAGCGGTTATTTCCCACTATAAGTGGTTTACACGGCGTGTTTATTGGTCAAAAGTAACTAGTGAAACTTTGAAGACCGTGTAGCGGTCTTTACAGGGTATGGATGAATACCCGGGCATCAGGCGCCTCACCGACGTCGAACTGCACGGCCTCCGAGTGGTGGAGGTAGGGGGGAAATGGTACGTCCTCCTCGAGGAAGGCAGCCTGATCTCAATCCCCGGCGCCCGCTTCATGAAGGTCAACGAGTTCGCGAAGGACGGGGTCAGAAACACCCGGCGATACGGCCCCTGGGTCGAGCTCGACGCCACCATCGCCCGCGAAGATCCGGGGCTCCTACGGTGGTGCCGCAAGCACTGCAAAGGTGAACTCCCGTCGGGGACGTTTCGTTTTTCTCCAAAGGAGTGGGACCAGCAATCGGAGGATTTCCTCTCGATCCCTTATCTGCCGGAGCGCGACCACTCCGACCCGTCGATACGGAAACTTGCGGAGGCGGAGCTGTTCCGGCGCATAGCCGAACGCCAGATGCGACTGAGCAGAGACCGGCGCGACCGACTGGTGCGCTCCGCAACCGAAGAGGGGCACAGCCGCAGGGACCTCGCCAAGCTGCTCGACGTCTCCTTCGCTCGAATACAGCAGCTGGTGCGCGGTGGGTGACCCGCACAGCGGGATCAACCCCTCCCAGTGACCACCTTCTGAAAGGTCATCCAGGTGTCGTAGCCGCCGAGGGCGGCCTCGAGGTCGGTGCCGGTGACGGTGCTGACCCCGCCGGTGCCGTAGAGCTTGGCTTCGACGATGCGGGGGGAGACACCGGTTTTGGTCACCACCACTTTTTTCAGGCGCCCCTGCAGGTAGGAGGCGAGCTTGGAGCTGATTTCCGGGCCGGTGAATTTCAGCGTCCATTCGTGCAGCGGACAGGCGGAGTCGTAGGGGTCGGGGACGCCGACCAGGTAGGGGACGGGGGAGCCGAAGACGTTGACGGCGCTCTCGGTGTGGCCGCCCGAGCAGGCCGAGTAGAGGGTCTGGGCGACCTTGCCGCCGTACGTCACGACCTGTCCGCGGGTCGCGGCGACCGCGGCGTTGGTGCTCGGGTACTCGCTTTCGAGCCCTTTGTAGACCTGGCTGCGGGTGTCGGAGTAGAGGTCGAAGCCGTTGCCGCCGACGTCGCCGGTGAGGGCGATCGAGCGGACCGCGACCGCCTGCGCTTTCAGCTCCTCGGCCGGCCAGGAGGGCGGCACCTCGTTCGGCATCACCCCTTTCACGTACTGCTCGAGCGCCAGCGCGTTGACCACGTTCAGCGACCCGGCCCGGCTTTCGGTCGGCACCGTCTCCAGGGCGCCGCGGTAGGCGCCGTAGCCGGCGACGCTCACCGTGCCGGGACCGGCCGCACGAAGTTTGCGCCCGCAGGCGGCGAGCCGTTTGCCGCCCGAGCTGCGCAGGACCACGGCGTTGCCGGTGCGATGGGCCTCGTAGCTACGGCCCGGATCGAGCCGCAGACCGCAGGCGCCGGTGGCGCCGCTGAAGCCGACGTCGCCGGCTTCGATCCCCAGCAGCACCCGCACCACGTGGGCTCCCTGGATCGTCCCCAGGCTCGTCCCCGTGTAGTAGTGGCCGAGGATGAAGCGGTAGTCCTTGCCGTGCTCGGCGTAGCCGTAGGCGCCGTAGGCGCTCATCCCGACGCCGTGGCCGAAGCCGCGCCCGTGGATTACCCAGCTGACGCTGGCCTGGGCGGCCGTCGGTAGGGCGAAGACCAGCAGCGCGGCGGTCACGAGGATGGATCTCACGAGCTTGGACATCTCCAAGCCAACAGATTCAACAATCAGGAGTAGCGGCCTGCCTATCCGGGGACGTAACCTGGGTACATGACTGCAACCGATCACAAGCTCCTCGCCGCCGGCGAGTGGCAGGCGACGGGCGAGTGGGGCGAGGTGAAGAGCCCCTACGACGGCAGCGTCGTCGGCCGGGTCGCGCAGGCTGACGAGGCGCTCGCCAAGAAGGCGATCGAGGCGGCCAACGAGGCCTTCGAGTCGACCGACTTCCCCCAGCACGAGCGGGCGAAAGTGCTGGACCGCGCGGCTGAGCTGGTCGCCGAGCGCCGCGACGAGCTGGCGGCGACGATCGCCGCCGAGGCCGGCAAGCCGATCAAGACGGCGACGGTCGAGGCCGAACGCTGCGTCTCGACGCTCGAGTTCTCCGCGGTCGAGGCGCGCAAGCTGACCGGCGGCACGGTGCCGATGGAGGCCGCTCCGGCCGGGGTCGGCAAGCTCGGGGTGATGCTGCGCGTCCCCTACGGCGTCGTCGGCGCGATCAGCCCCTTCAACTTCCCGCTCAACCTGGTCGCCCACAAGCTCGGCCCGGCGATCGCCGCCGGCAACGCGATCGTCCTCAAGCCCGCCGGCCAGACGCCGATCTCGGCCCTGAAGCTGGCCGAGATCCTGCTCGACGCGGGGCTGCCGGAGCGCTGGCTCTCGGTCGTGCCGGGACCGGGCTCGAAGGTCGGCAACGCGATCGTCGAGCACCCGCTCACCCGCGCCCTCACCTTCACCGGCTCGGCGCCGGTCGGCTGGGACATCCGCTCCAAGGTCCCGCACAAGAAGGTCAACCTCGAGCTCGGCTCGAACGCGCCGCTGATCGTCGACGGCGACGGCGACTGGGAAACCGCCGCGGACAAAGCCCAGCTGCACGCCTTCTCGCACGCCGGCCAGAGCTGCATCTCGATCCAGCGGATCCTCGTCCACGAGTCGATCGCCGACCAGTTCACCGCGCGCCTGGTCGCCAACGTCGAGAAGCTGACCGTCGGCGACCCGCTCGACGAGAGCACCGACGTCGGCCCGCTGATCACCCCCGACGACCGCGACCGCGTCAAGGAGTGGATCGACGAGGCGGTCGCCGGCGGGGCGGAGCTGCTGACCGGCGGCGAGCTGGTCGACGAGGGCCGCTGCCTGGCGCCGACGCTGCTGAAGGCGCCGCCGAAAGAGGCGAAGGTCTGGTGCGAGGAGATCTTCGGCCCGGTCGCCACGATCGACACCTTCTCGATCTTCGAGGAAGCCCTGACGATGGCCAGCGACTCCAAGTTCGGCCTCCAGGCGGGCGTCTTCACCCGCGACATCGGCAAGGGCCTCGAGGCCGGCCGTACCCTCGAGTTCGGCGGCGTCCTGATCAACGAGGTCCCGACCTTCCGCGCCGACCAGCAGCCCTACGGCGGCGTCAAGGACTCCGGCAACACTCGCGAGGGCCCGGCCTATGCGGTTTACGAGCTGACCGAGGAGCGCTTCGTCACCCTTCAGGGGTAGGAGCCGGCGTCCTCTCCCGTCGCTAGGTTCCCGCCCTGGATCAGTCGACGACGTGGGGGTGGGGCGTTTGAAAGCGAGCTTGAAGGGCTTCCTGGCGGTGGCAGCGTTGGCTATGGCGGTGGGACTGGCCATACCGGCTCTGGCGGCTGCGAATCTGGTCGTCAACGGCGACTTCGAGACCGGGAGCCTGGAAGGCTGGCATCAAAAAAACGAACCGGGCGAATCCGGCCGCTGGTCTGTCTATTCGGGAACCGAAGTCCCGGCTCCAGTCGGCGAACCTTTCATCGTCCCTGCTCCGCCACAGGGGGAATACGCGGCGATCGCTACGCAGAACAACCCGGGGAGCCACATCCTGTATCAGGACGTGCCGCTTGGAGCAGGCCCGCATGAACTTTCGCTGATCACCTACTACGAAAGCCTCGGGCCGCTGACTACCTCGGAAACCCTGTCCCCCTCCGGAGAACCGAATCAGCAGTACCGAATCGACGTATTGAAGCCGAACGTGCCGCTGACGACCGTCGATCCAGCGAACATCCTGGCGACGATAATCAAGACCGAAGAAAGCGATCCGCCGACGATGGAACCGACCACCTTCACTGCGGATCTCAGCGCTTACGCCGGCCAGACCGTCCGCCTCCGCTTTGCCGAGACGGACACCGAGTCGCCCCTCCTCTCCGGTGTCGACGCGGTTTCGATCAGCGGCAGCGCACCGTCGCCGCCCCCTCCTGCGCCCCCCGCTCCTTCACCGTCCCCGGCGTCACCTCCCTCCAACGCCTTCAGCTTCGGCAAGCTGAAGCTGAACAAGAAGAAGGGAACCGCGACGCTGCAGGTCAGCGTGCCGGGCGCCGGATCACTGACCGCATCCGACGTCAAGCGGAAAGGCAAGCGGATCCAGGACGCCGTCACGACCGCGAGCGCCGCCGGGATCGTGACGCTGACGCTGAAACCGACCGGGAGCGGCAGGAAAACGCTGAAGGCGAAAGGGAAGCTGGCAATCAAGGCGCTTGTCACCTTCACCCCGACCGGTGGCACCGCGGCAAGTCAAAGCCACGCCGGGAAGCTGAAGCTGACGCCTAAGAGCTAGGGGATACCCCAGGCTTGGGGACCTCTAGTCCTCTAGTTCCCGTTCGACCTCGTCGGCGAGCGCCGGGTGCCTGTACGGGCCCGGCGCTCGCAGCCGCTCGATCACATTGCGGCGGCTGACCGGGTCCTTGTCCTGGCTCAGCTTCCGCTTGCAGACAAACCGCTCGACCCGAAGCCGGATCCCGACGGTCCCGCGAGCAAATGGAGTCGCCCAATCCCGCTCCAAGAACATCGGCTCCTCCACCTCGCGCTCAAACCTCTCGACCAGCCGAGTAAGCGCCTCGACGTTCTCCTCCTCGCTGAGCACCTCCGGCGTCCCATAGAGGTGAGCAACGCTGAAGTTCCAAGTAGGCGCCCGCGTGGCGCCCGGCGCGTACCAGCTAGGCGACACATAGCCATGCCGCCCCTGCACGATCACCAGCAACTCTCCCTCGCCAACCCCATGCAGTTCGTCATCGGGCTTACCAAGGTGAGTAACAACCGTCAGCTCCTCCCCGGGATCAAGCAGCACCGGGCAGTGAGAAGCAACAAGCCCCCCGTTCTCACTAACCAGAACCGCCCAAGGATTCTCCTCAATCAGCTGCCGAACAACGTCAGGGTCCTCACAGAGGTATGCCGAGTTATGCCGCACCCCAGAAGCCTAAGCAGCTGTCAAACGAGGGGCCGGGAGGGGTCCCACAGACACTCAACCACGAGCCATAGCGAGTGGTGTCTGGGGGACCCCTCCCGGCCCCTCCCCAAAGAACCGCTACTCGTGAGGCCGAGCCATCCGCCTGTGGTCCAGCGCCTCCTCGAGCACCGTCGCCTCGACCCCCTGCTCAAGCGCAACCTCCCGCAAAGACCGCCCCGACTCAGCCGCCGCCTTGACGATGTCAGCCGCCCGGTCGTAACCGACGTGCGGGTTCAGCGCGGTCGCGGTAGCCAGGGTCGCCTCGGCGTGGCGCTCGGTCATCTCCTCGTTCGCCTCCAGGCCCTGGACGCATTTCTCGTTCAGCAGGCGCGAGGCGCTCGCCAGCAGCTTGATCGAGTCGAGCAGGTTGCGGGCGATCAGCGGCACGCGGACGTTGAGCTCGAACTGGCCCTGGCTGCCGGCGACGGTGATCGCGGCGTCGTTGCCGATCACCTGGGCGGCGACCTGGATCACCACCTCGGGGATCACCGGGTTGACCTTGCCGGGCATGATCGAGGAGCCCTTCTGCAGCTCCGGCAGGCGCAGCTCGGCGAGGCCGGCGCGCGGGCCCGAGCCCATCAGCGCCAGGTCGTTGGCGATCTTGTTGAGCGAGACCGCGTAGACCTTGAGCGCGCCCGAGAGCTCGACCAGGGCGTCGCGGTTGCCCTGCGCCTCGAAGGCGTCGAGCGGCGCCGAGATCTGCAGGCCGGTGTCGGCGGCGAGCCGCTCGCGCACCTTGGCGGCGAACTCGGGGTGGGTGTTGAGGCCGGTCCCGGTAGCGGTGCCGCCGAGCGGGATCTGGCCGACCCGCCGCAGCGTCGCCTCGATCCGCTGGACGCCGAGCCGCACCTGCGCCGCGTAGCCGCCGAACTCCTGGCCGAGGGTGACCGGGACCGCGTCCATCAGGTGGGTGCGGCCGGCCTTGACGACGTCGGCGAACTGCTTCGATTTCTCTTCCAGCGCGCCCTCGAGCGCCCCCATCGTCGGCAGCAGGTCGTGGCTGACCTCGTCGAGCGCCGCCAGGTGGACGGCGGAGGGGAAGACGTCGTTGGAGGACTGGCCCATGTTGACGTGGTCGTTGGGGTGGGCGCCCTCGCCGGCGAGGTTGGCGATCACCTCGTTGGCGTTCATGTTCGAGGAGGTGCCGGAGCCGGTCTGGAAGACGTCGATCGGGAACTGGTCGTCGTGTTCGCCGGCGGCGATCGCCTTGCCGGCATCGGCGATGCGGTCGGCGAGGTCGCGGTCGAGGATGCCCAGGTCGCCGTTGGCCTCGGCCGCGGCGCCCTTGATCCGGCCCAGCCAGCGCACCACCGGCACCGGCACCCGCTCGCCGGAAACGGGGAAGTTGTCTACCGCTTTGGTGGTCTCGCCACCCCACAGCTGCTGTGCCATGCGTCTCCTTAGTCAGCCTTCTCTGCGCCCGGCAGCGTATCCAGCTTCGTAGGAGCGCAGGAACGCGGGCGAGAGCGGTTCTTTGTCGGGCGCGTAGCGGGCGGCGACGGTGAGGCGACGGACGAGATCGGCGTGGATGCCTTCGCTGTCTTCGGCGCCCCGTTCGGCGGCGCCGAGTAGGTAGCCGAGCTGGACGGCCGAGTCGCCGCCGTCTTCCTCGCGGCCCTTCGCGCTCAGCGAAGTCGCGGTCTCGACCATCGCTTCGCCAACCCGGGCGAGGTCGCCGGCCTGCTGGTTGGAAGCAAGGCAGTCGCTGATCGGGGTCTCCCCCTGCAACAGCACTTCCCGAGGCGCGCTCCGCAGCGCCTGTTCGTAGGCGGGAGCGCCTTCGAGGCAGGCCACCGGCGTCGAATCCCCCTGCTTCCCGCAGCCAAAAGCGGCAAGCGCGAGGCAGGCGAGCAGCGATGCGGCGGCGAAACGCATCGCCGCATCCTATGGACCAGCCACTCTCACCCGAACTGCATCAACTTTTCCACCCAGCAGATAGAAAAGTTGATGCAGTTGGGATCAGTCGCCGGTGCCGCGGGGGGAGAGGCCGCCGGTTGAGACCTGGGCTACGCCGCCGGAGGGGCGGGGGGGCGGGGGAGGCGCTGGCGGCTTCGTTGGCTTTGCCGGGACCGCGCCTTTGGCGCCGGTGGAGAAGACTTCGACCCACTGCGCGAGGGTGTATTCAGGGGCGGTGGCGTGGTTCCAGGAGAGGTGGAGGTGGTTGCCGCAGCCGTGACCGGCGTCGCCGTCGTAGCCAACCCAGCGGAAGGGTAGGCGGGGCTCGTTCTGGACCGGCTCGGCCCAGTGGGCGAGGCGGGTGATCGGCGCCCAGGTCGAGTCGCATTTGCCGTCGCCGTTCAGCGGTACGAGGTCGACCGCGAGCCCGTTGTAGTGGTCGGAGCCGCGGACGTGGCAACGGTTGCAGCCCGCGTGTTCGCCGTTCGGCAGCGGGCCGGAGTAGCCGTCGGTGACGTAGATCGGGTAGCGCTTGGCGATCCAGCGCAGGTCGGGAAGGATCCGCTTGTCGACCATGTCGCCTTCTTCGTGCGGGATCGAGGCCGGGATCGGGACGATTTTCCCCGCTCCGTAGAGAAGCCGCGTCGCCGGGATCGGTTCCGCCTGCGAGTAGGCGCAGACGAGGAAGAGGGGCGCGAGGGAGAGGGCGCAGATCGCAAGAGCGCGCGCCCAGGCGCTGGCGAGGAGACGATGGCTCACCCTCGCGTTATCGGCGCTACGACGCCCTCGCCTTGAATCCTGCCGCCCGCCCCCGAACTGCATCAACTTTTCCACCCAGCAGATAGAAAAGTTGATGCAGTTCGGTGTCGGCGTGCCTGGCCAGTCAGCCAGTAGGGTTCGACTCGTGCCGACGGTCCGCGAAGCCACGTTCGACCTCTTCCGTGCCCACGGGATGACGACGATGTTCGGCAACCCGGGCTCGACCGAGCTGCCGATGCTCGCCGACTTCCCAGGCGACTTCCGCTACGTGCTCGGCCTGCAGGAGGCGGTCGTGGTCGGGATGGCCGACGGCTTCGCCCAGGCCTCGGGCAAGACCACCGTCGTCAACCTCCACACCGCGCCGGGAGTCGGCAACGCGATGGGGGCGATCTTCAACGCCCAGGCCAACCACTCGCCGCTGCTGATCACCGCCGGCCAGCAGGCCCGCGCCCAGATCACCCTGCAGGCGAATCTGACCAACCGCGACGCGACCCGGATGCCGCACCCGCTGGTCAAGTGGTCCTACGAGCCGCCGCGGGCCGAGGACGTGCCGCTGGCGCTCGCCCACGGGGCGCACCTCGCCGGCCTGGCGCCGCGCGGGCCGGTCTTCGTCTCGCTGCCGATGGACGACTGGTACGCCGAGGTCGATGAGGCCGACGCCAAGGCCGCGATCGAGCGCAAGGTGACCGGGCGCGCCGTCGCCGACCCGGAGGCGGTGCGGGCGCTGGCCGAGCGCCTCGACGCCGCCGAGAACCCCGTCTTCGTCGCCGGCCCGGACATCGATACCGCCGGCGCCTGGGACACCGCGATCGCCCTCGCCGAGCGCCAGCACCTGCCCGTCTGGGCCTCGCCCGCGACCGGCGGCGTCCGCCTCGGCTTCCCGGAGAACCACCCCAACTTCCGCGGGGTTCTGCCGCCGGCGATCGGCCCGGTCGGGCAGACGCTCGAGGGCCACGACCTGATCCTCGTTGCCGGCAGCTCGGTCTTCCCCTACTACCCGCACATCCCCGGGCCGCTGCTGCCCGCGGGCGCGCGCCTGGTCGCGATCACCAGCGACCACGACGAGGCGGTGCGGGCCCCGATGGGCGACGCGATCGTCGCCGACGTCGGGCTGACCCTGGCGGCGCTGCTGGAGCAGGTGCCCGAGTCCTCGCGCTCGGCGCCGGAGCCGAACCCGGGGCCGGGCGAAATCCCCGCCGAGGACCCGCTCAACGCCTCGACCGTCCACACCGCCCTCGCCGAAGCGATGCCCGAGGACGCGATCGTCGTCCTCGAGTCCCCCTCCAGCACCCTGGCGCTGCGCAACCAGCTCCGCATCTCGCGACCCGGCAGCTACTACTTCAGCGCCGGTGGCGGCCTCGGCTTCGGCCTCGCCGCCTCGGTCGGGGTGCAGCTGGCGCAGCCGGACCGGCCGGTCGTCTGCGTGCTCGGCGAGGGCTCGGCCCAGTACGCGATCACCGCCTTCTGGAGCGCCGTCGCCTACAAGGCGCCGGTCACCTTCCTCGTCCTGCGCAACGAGGAGTACGCGATCCTCAAGTGGTTCGCCGAAGTCGAGCAGGTCAACGCCGCGCCCGGCCTCGATCTGCCGAAGCTCGACGTCGCCAGCGTTGCCGAGGGCTACGGGGTCAAGGCGCACCGGGCCAAGGACCGCGACGAAGTCGTCGGGGCGCTGAGCGCGGCGCTTGCCTCCTCGCAGCCGGAGCTGGTCGAAGTTCCGGTGGCGCCGGGGATGTCGCTGTTTTAGGTGATGGTGGTTGGGGATTCGGATAGTTGGCACGAGGGCCGGGGGATGCCCGCCGGACAACAGCGGGGAGGGTCCGGCGGGCATCCCCCGGCCCTCGTGCCGTAGCCGATGGGCCCCCGCGCGAGAACGGGATCTGTCCTGCCGCCCCCCAGCCAGGCGGTTGAGGATCGGGCGCCTGACTCGCTGGCCGGTGGAGTTGCTCAGCCGCTAAGGGGGGAGCTGGAGCAGCTGCTTGGCGCAGATCGCGTGTTGCATCGGGTCAGCGACCTCGTCGCTTACGCCTCTGACGCAAGCCCTTACCGGCTCTTTCCGCGCGCGGTGGTCGAGGCCCGCGACGGCGACGACGTCGCCAAGGTCCTGCGCTTCGGCCGCGAGCGGGGTATCCCCGTCACCTTCCGCGCCGGCGGCACCAGCCTCAACGGCCAGGGCCAGAGCGAGGGCATCCTCGTCGACGTCCGCAAGCACTTCGGCGGTGTCGCGGTCGAGGACGACGGGGCCCGCGCCCGGGTCAAGCCGGGGACGATCCTCGGCCACGCCAACCGCGTGCTCGCCCCGCACGGCCGCAAGCTCGGTCCCGACCCGGCCAGCACCGACGTCTGCACGGTCGGCGGCGTCGTCGCCAACAACTCGGGCGGGATGCGCTGCGGCGTTACCAAGGACTCCTACTCGACCGTGCGCGAGCTGACGTTCGTCCTGCCCTCGGGGACGAAGATCGACACCGGCGCGCCCGACGCGGCCGAGCGGTTCGCCGCCGCCGAGCCCGATCTGGTCGCCGGCCTGGAAGCGATCCGCGACGAGATCCGCGCCGACGCCGAGCTGGCCGAGCGGATCCGCCGCAAGTTCGCGATCAAGAACACGACCGGCTACCGGCTCTGCGCCTTCCTCGACGCCGACGAGCCGCTGGAGATCTTCCGCCGCCTGCTCGTCGGCTCGGAGGGCACGCTCGCCTTCCTCGCCGAGGTCGTCTTCGAGACGGTGCCGGTGCCGCCGGTGACGACCACCGCCTGGGTCCACTTCCCCGGCGTCGAGGAGGCGATCGCGCCGGTCGGAGACCTGGTCGCCTCCGGCGCCACCGCGGTCGAGCTGATGGTCGCGCCGGCGCTGATCACCGCCGCCTGGAACATGGTCGGGGCGCCGCAGGAGTGGAAAGAGCTGCCGCCGGAGTCGGCGGTGCTGCTGGTCGAGTTCGGCGGCGCCGACGAGGGCGACCTCGCCGCGCAGGTGCTCCGCGCCGAAGCGATCCTCGGCTCGCACGAGACGATCCGCCCGCTCGCCTTCACCCGGGAGCTGGAGGAGATCGAGCTCGCCTGGCGGGTGCGCGAGGGCCTGCACGGCCTGATCGGGCGGGTGCGGCCGGAGGGGACGGCGCTGATCGTCGAGGACGTCTGCGTGCCGCCCGAGCGGATCGCCGAAGGCGCCAAGGACCTGCAGGCGCTGCTCGGCGAGCACGGCTTCCTCCCCGGCGTCGCCGGCCACGCCTCGGCCGGCAACCTTCACTTCATGCTGACGCCGGACTTCGCCAAGCAGGAGGATCTCGAGCGCTACGAGGCCTTCATGGGTGGCCTGGTCGAGCTGGTGGTCGAGAAGTACGACGGCTCGCTCAAGGCCGAGCACGGGACCGGGGTCAACATGGCCCCTTATGTAGAGCGTGAGTGGGGGGAGAAGGCGACCGAGCTGATGTGGCGGCTGAAGCGGCTGGCCGACCCCGACGGCGTGCTCTCGCCGGGCGTCGTCCTCAGTCGCGACCCGGGCGTCCACCTGCGCAACTTGAAGACGACGCCGGCGATCGAGGACTGGGGTGGGGCGACCACCTGCGTCGAGTGCGGCTTCTGCGAGCCGGTCTGCCCCAGCCGCAACCTGACTACGACGCCGCGGCAGCGGATCGTCTTGCGGCGGGAGATGGCTCGGCAGCCGGCGGGGTCGGCGGTGCAGCGGGCGCTGCTCGAGGAGTACGCCTACGACGCGGTCGATACCTGTGCGACGGACGGCAGCTGCCAGATCGCCTGCCCATTGGGGATCGATACCGGGAAGATGGTCAAGGAGCTGCGGGTTGCCCAGCATGGTGAGAGGGCGGAAAAAGCGGCGTTGGCTACGGCGAAGCGATGGGGGTTGGTCGAAAAAGCGTCGCGGGTTGGTCTGAAGGTTGCCGGGCCGTTGGTGCGCAGGACGGAGCGCGGGAAGGGGTTGCCGGGTCCTGGCGTTGGGGGAGGAGCGGGTGACCCCTCCCGGACAACAGCGGGGAGGGTCCGGGAGAGGTCACCCGCTCCTCCTTCGATCGGGGCTGTGGCTATTTACGTGCCTAGTTGCACCAATCGGATCTTTGGCGGAAATCCCGTGCAGGCGTTGGTGGAGGTTTCGGCTCGGGCTGGGATGCCGGTGGCTGTTCCTGACGATGTGGCGGGGAGTTGCTGTGGATTGCCTTGGAGCAGCAAAGGGTTCGATGCTGCTCACCGGCATAAGGCCAACGAGATGGTTGAGAAGCTCTGGCGGTGGAGTGACGAGGGGAAGCTGCCGGTGGTGATCGATGCGGCTTCCTGCACGGGGGCGATTGTGGATCCGGGGGAGGGGGTGCTCTCGGAGGAGAACTCGGAGCGGCTTTCGCAGATGGAGATCATCGATTCGGTTGCTTGGGCTTTGCGGTTGCTGCCTCAGCTAGAGATCTCGGAGAAGGTCGGATCAGCCACCGCGCACCCGACCTGCGCCACCCGCCGCCTCGGCCTCGCCCATCCACTTCGTGCTCTCACGGAAGCCCTCGCCGACGAGGTCTACATCGCTCCCTCCGCCACCTGTTGCGGGTTCGCCGGCGATCGCGGGATCTCGCATCCCGAGCTGACCGCTTCGGCGACGCGGCCGCAGGCGGAAGAGCTCGAAGGCCGCCGCTTCGACGCTTACCTCTCCTCCAACCGCACCTGCGAGATCGCGATGTCTCGCGCTACCGGAGAGCAGTATGAGTCGCCGTTGCTGCTGTTGGAGCGGCTAACTCGGGGTTGAGCTTTTGGCGAGGTCGACGCTTTCGGCGTCGATGTCGCGGACGAGCTCGGCGAATTTCGGTTCGGTCTCCATCCGCTTGTCGAGCAGGGGGTTGAGCAGGCCGCGGAAGGCGGCGACGTAGCGCCACCACTTGGGGACGAAGATCCGCGGCGCCTGTTCTTCGATCCCGCGCACGAGGCCGGCGCCGGCCTCTTCGGGGCTGATCCGTTTCATCAGCCATTTCGGGCTCAGTTTTTCCACCCGCGGCGAGGTCTCCTGGGCGAAGGCGTCCTGGACCAGTTTGGTGTCGACCCAGCCGAAGTAGGCGACGCTGGCGCTGGCGCCGTGCGGTTTCAGCTCCACCCGCAGCGCCCGGCCCAGCGACTCGACCCCGGCCTTGGCGACCGCGTAGGGCGTGTTGCCGAAACCGTTGGCGAAGGCGTAGACGGAGGAGATGACGATCATCTGGCCCTTGCGCTCGACGATCTGCGGCAGCGCCGCCCGCACCGTCCGCCAGACGCCGAGCAGGTCGACCTCGAAGACCCGCTCCCACTCCTCGCCGGAGATCCCGCGCACGGTCGCGAACTTCTTCTGCGCGATGCCGGCGTTGGCGACGGCGACGTCGAGGCCGCCGAACTCTTCGACGATCTGGGCGACCGCGTTCATCAGCGCGCTCTGGTCGGTGACGTCGCCGCCGAGCCCGATCGCCCGCGGCCCGATCCGCTCCGCCGCCTCGCGCGCCTCCTCGGCGCTGAGGTCGAGCACCGCGACGGTGGCGCCGCGCATGTGCATCTGCCGCGCGGTCTCGAAGCCGATGCCGCGGGCGGCACCGGTGACCAGCGCGACTTTGCCGTTGAGGTCGTAGCGATCCATCAACTCGGCACCCTAGCTAGTCGCTCACAAATCTGACTCGGGTCACCGTTTGATGACCGCTCATAGAATCGTGAGCTCGTGCCCGGCTTCCAACCCGTCGACCCGAAGCAGTCCTTCCCCGAGCTGGAGGAGCGGGTGCTCGCGCGCTGGCGCGAGGAGGGGGTCTTCGAGCGCTCGCTCGCCCAGCGCGAGGGCGCCCCGGTCTGGAGCTTCTACGAGGGGCCGCCGACCGCCAACGGCCGCCCCGGTTCCCACCACGTCCTCGCCCGCGTCTTCAAGGACGTCTACCCGCGCTACAAGACGATGTGCGGTTTCCGTGTCCCGCGCAAGGCCGGCTGGGACTGCCACGGCCTGCCGGTCGAGCTCGAGGTCGAAAAGCAGCTCGGCATCTCCTCCAAGCAGGAGATCGAGGAGTTCGGGATCGCCGAGTTCAACCAGCGCTGCCGCACCTCCGTCTTCGAGTACGTCGAGGAGTGGAACAGGCTGACCGAGCGGATCGGCTTCTGGATCGACCTCGACGACCCCTACGTCACCCTCGAGGACGACTACATCGAGTCGGTCTGGTGGTCGCTGCGCAAACTCTGGGACGACGGCCGCCTCTACGAGGGCCACAAGGTCGTCCCCTATTGCCCGCGCTGCGGCACCGCGTTGTCTTCGCACGAGGTGGCCCTCGGATACGAGGACGTCAAGGACCCTTCGATCTACGTGCGGTTCCCCTTGGTCGACGACGACGCGTCCCTGCTCGTTTGGACGACGACGCCCTGGACCTTGCCCGGGAACGTCGCCGTTGCGGTGGCGCCGGAGGTCACCTACGTGCGGGCACGCGTCAACGACGAGATCGTGATCCTCGCCGAGCCGCTGGTCGAAAAAGTGCTGGGTGAGGAGGCGGAGGTGCTGGACCGCTTCTCAGGGACCGACCTGATCGGGCGACGTTACGAAGGGCCGGTCTTTGAGCTCGCTGACGGAGGGCCCGCGCCGGCTTCCACCGATCCCTTCCACATCTTGGGGGGCGACTTCGTCACCACCGACGACGGCACCGGCCTCGTCCACATCGCCCCCGCTTTCGGCGAAGACGATTACAAAGTCGCCGCCGACAACGGCGTCTTCAACCCGACTGACGCCGGCACGCTCTACAACCCGGTGGGCCTAGATGGCAAGTTCACCTCGCAAGTCGTCGGCTTCGAGGGCCAGTTCGTCAAGGACGCCGAGACCACCAGGGCCCTGATCGCCGACCTCGACTCGCGTGCCCTGCTCTTCCGCGAGCAGGTCTATGAGCACTCCTACCCGCACTGCTGGCGCTGCGGCACGCCGCTCCTCTACTACGCGAAGTCGAGCTGGTACATCGCGACCTCGCAGGCGCGGGATGCGCTCCTGGCCAACAACGAGGAGATCGGCTGGCACCCCGAGCACGTCAAGCACGGCCGCTTCGGCAAATGGCTGGAGAACAACGTCGACTGGGCGCTCTCGCGCGACCGCTACTGGGGGACGCCGCTGCCGATCTGGGAGTGCACGGCGGAGGGCTGCGACGAGCGCTTCTGCGCCGGCTCGGTCGAGGACTTGCGCGAGCGGGCACGCGGCACCGTCCCCGAGGACCTGCACCGCCCCTACATCGACGGCGTCTCGCTCGACTGCGAGCGCTGCGGCGGCGAGATGCGGCGCGTCCTCTCGGTGATCGACACCTGGTACGACAGCGGCGCGATGCCCTTCGCCCAGTTCCACTACCCGTTCGAGGGCAAGGAGGAGTTCGAGGAGCGCTTCCCGGCCGACTACATCTGCGAGGCCCAGGACCAGACCCGCGGCTGGTTCTACACCCTGCTCGCCGAGTCGACCCTGCTCTTCGACACCTCCAGCTACAAGAACTGCGTCTGCCTCGGCCTGATCCTCGACCCCGAGGGGCAGAAGATGTCGAAGAGCCGCGGCAACGTCGTCGACCCCTGGGACGTCCTCGACGCCCACGGTGCCGATGCCTTCCGCTGGTACTACCTGACCGCGCAACAGCCCTGGGCGGGCTATCGCTTCTCGGTCGACACCGTCGGCGAATCGGTTCGCCAGTTCCTGCTGACCCTGTGGAACACCTACTCGTTCTGGGTGCTGTACGCGAACGCCGAGAACCTCGCCCCGGAGGATCTCAGCTGTTCCTTTTGCTCGGATAGCGAGCAAAAGGAACAGGCGAACGAGCTGACCGACCTCGACCGCTGGGCGCTTTCGCGGCTGCAGGCGACGACCGCGACCGTGCGCGAGCGGATGGACGACTACGACTGCACTACCGCCGGGCGGGCGATCGCCGAGTACGTCGAGGAGCTCTCGAACTGGTACGTGCGCCTCAGCCGCCGTCGCTTCTGGGACGGCGATAGGGCAGCCTTCGCAACCCTGCGCCACTGCTTGCTGGAGACGACGGCGATGCTCGCCCCGTTCACGCCCTTCCTCGCCGACGAGATCCACCGCAACCTCAGCGACGAGGATGCCGCGCCCTCGGTCCACCTGCGCGACTTCCCTGCGGTCGATGCCTCGCTCGCCGATCCCGAGCTAGAGCAGGGAATGGAGGCGGTCCGCCTCACGGTCGAGCTCGGCCGCGCGGCCCGTGCCCAGGCGAAGGCGAAGGTGCGCCAGCCCCTGCGCCGCGCCGTGATCGTCGCCAACGAGGCCGAGCGTGCCGCGATCGAAGCCCGCACCGACCTCGTCACCGCCGAGCTCAACGTCAAGGAGCTCGACTTCGTCAGCGACGAGTCCGAGCTGGTCTCTTACAGCGCCAAGCCCAACTACCGGGCCCTCGGCCCCCGCTTCGGCAAGAACATGCCCCAGGTAGCCGCCGCCGTCGAGGCACTCGACGCCGCCCACGTCGCCGCCGTCCTCGCCGAAGGCGGCGAGATCGGGATCGCGATCGACGGTAGCGACCACACCCTCGGCCCCGACGACGTCACCCTCGCCCTCCAGCCCCTCGAGGGCTACGAGGTAGAGGCGGAGGCCGGTCATGCCGTAGCCCTCCAGCTCGAGCTAGACGACGACCTCCGCCGCGAGGGCCTGGCCCGCGAGATCGTCCACGCCGTCCAGATCGCCCGCAAAGACGCCGGCCTGGAGATCACCGACCGCATCTCCCTCACCCTCACCGGCGACCAAGACCTCCTCCAAGCCGCCCAGGCCCACCAGGGCTACCTGGCCAAAGAGGTCCTAGCCACCTCCGTTTCATACGACGGTGAAGCCAACGGAGCGAGCGCGAAGATCGACGGCCGAGACCTCAAAATCGGCGTTTCTCGCGCTTAGGTGGGGGAGAGAAGTGAGGCATTCGGCCCTTAGCGGGGCGTGTACTTCACCAGGCACGCGAAGAACAAACTGCGGGAAGAGGGGCTGACCCAGGCCGATGCCTTGTTCGTCGTCCGGAACCCACTGCGAATAGAAAAGGAAACAAGAGGCAACTGGCGCTATCTTGGCCAGATCGAAGGTAAGTGGTTCCGAGTAGTGATTGCCGGTGACGATCCGAACGTTGTGATTTCCATTCACCCGAGGAGGCGACCATGAAAGCCGACTACGACAGCGAGGCAAATGCTCTGTTGATCACCTTGTCGGAGGACGCTCGCTGCGACGATGGAGACAGCGTCGATGAGCATGAGCTGTGCAACGTTGGGTTGCTCCGGGATCAGGTAAAAAGCATCGAGTTGCTCTACCCCGCGGACAACCTGGAGCTGCTCGAGGTTGCAGCCGAGCGGTTTGATCTCGATGTCGAAGGCCTGCTGGCGTCAGCGCGGGCGGCTCTGGCTGCTCCGGACCGGGAGGTCACGATTGCCCTCGGCGGTCGTTTGGCGGGAAGCCGCTAGTCCTGGGGCGCTTCGCCGATGATGAAGTCCGACTTCTTGGAGTCGTCGAACTTCACCCAGCAATGATCGGGCGCCACTCCGGCGACCTCGATCAGGGCCGCTTCGATTCGCTTGGCGATCTCCGCCTTTTGCTCGTCGGAGCGGCCCTCGTACCAATGGACGTGAACGAACGGCATTAGGCGAGCGCCGGCTCCAGCTCGGCCTCGAGGCGGCGCTTGGGCATCGCGCCGACGATTTTCTTCGCGATCGCGCCGTCTTTGAAGAGGATCATCGTCGGGATCGAGAGAACCTCGTAGTTGGCCGCCGTCTGCTGGTTCTCGTCGACGTTGATCGAGACGATCTTGAGGTCGTCGCGCTCGCCGTCGATCTCCTCGAGAACGGGATGGACGACGCGGCAGGGACCGCACCAGGGCGCCCAGAAGTCGACGAGCACGGGCCCTTCGGCATCGAGCACGTCGGATTTGAAGGTGGCGTCGGTTACGTCGGTCAATTTGCCAGTCACTGTCCGTCTCCCGGTCGTGTGTTTGCCCTCAATACTTCAGAAAGTATAGCGCCGATGTCCAGAGCCGGATGGAGCCTCCACGGCCGCGCTTCCCCCGAAGCGGAGCAGGGGCAGCCGCCAAACGGCCTCGGCGACGATCGACAGGTCCATCTTCGATTTCCCTACCCGCCGCTCGCGGAAAAGGATCGGCACCTCGACGACTTTGAACCCGCAGCGGATCGCCCGGTAGGTCAGCTCGACCTGGAAGGCGTAGCCGCGGGTGGTGATCGCGCCGAGGTCGATCGCTTCCAGAACCTCGCGCCGGAAGCACTTGAAGCCGCCGGTGAGGTCGCGCACGTCGACCCCCAGCATCAGCCGCGCGTAGGTGCTGCCGCCGCGGCTGATCGCCCGCCGCAGCGCTCCCCAGTCGCTGACCCCGCCGCCGGCGACGTAGCGGGAGCCGAGCACGACGTCGGCGCGCTTCGCCCCCTCCAGCAGGCGCGGCAGGTAGGCGGGGTCGTGGGAGAAGTCGGAGTCCATCTCCAGCACGAAGCCGGCGCCGCCCTCGAGCGCTCGCCGGAAGCCGGCGACGTAGGCGGGGCCGAGGCCTTCCTTGCGCGGGCGGTGCAGGACGGCGACGTTCTCGTGCCGCGCGGCCAGGCGGTCGGCGATCTCACCGGTCCCGTCGGGCGAGTTGTCGTCGACGACCAGGATCTGCGCGCTCGGCGGCAGCTTCGCCCGCGCGGCCTCGACCAGCGGCTCCAGGTTCTCGGCCTCGTCGAAAGTCGGCAGCACCAACCAGGCGGGGCCCGCAGGGGACTGGCTCATCGCCGCGATGCTATTCCGGATCGCCAAGCCGACTTAAAGAAGCGCCCGCCGCCTGGGTAAGTTCTGCCTCGTGACCAATGCCGAGATCGCCGCCGCGCTGGAAGAGCTGGGGATCCTCTACGAGCTCGACGGGGCAGTCAAATACCGCGTGCTCGCCTACAGCACCGCCGCCAAGGCGATCCGCGAGAGCCCGATCTCGGTCGCCGAGCTGGCGGCGCAGGGGCGGGCAACGGAGGTGCCGGGGGTCGGCAAGACGCTGGCGGAAAAGATCGACGCTCTGCTGGCGACCGGTGAGATCCCAGCGGCGGTGAAGCTGAAGGCGAAGTTCCCGGCGACCCTGATCGAGGTCACCCGCGTCCCCGGAGTTGGCCCGAAAACCGCGCGCCGGCTGTTCGAGGAGCTGGAGATCACCTCGATGGAGGATCTGAAAGCGGCCGCCGAGGCGGAAAAGATCCGCGACGTCAAAGGGCTCGGCCCGAAGGCGGAGGAGAACATCCTCGCCGCCCTGGAGCGAGTCGGAGAACCGGGGGAGGGGCCGGGACGCCTGCTGCTCTCGGCCGTAAAGCCGATCGCCGAGGAGCTGGCGGCAGCGCTGCGCGAGCACCCCGCCGCCGAGCACGTCGAGGTCGCCGGCTCGGTCCGGCGCTGGGCCGAGACCTGCAAGGACATCGACATCATCGCTACCGCCGAGGAGCCGGCCGCGCTCGCCGAGCACCTCGCCGGCCACCCGCTGATCGCCGCCGCCGGCAGCCCCGGCCCGAACGGCGTCCGCGCCCAGACCCACAACGGCGTCTCGGTCGACCTGCGGATCGTCCCGCCCGCCGAGTTCGGCAACCTGCTTCAGCACTTCACCGGCTCCCAGGCCCACAACGTGCAGCTGCGCGAAGAGGCGGTGGCCCGCGGGCTCTCGGTCTCCGAGCACGGCATCACCGAGACCGAGAGCGGCGACGTGACGCTGTGCGCCACCGAGGCCGAGGTCTACGAGCGTCTCGGCTATGAGTACATCGAGCCGGACCTGCGCGAGGGCCGCGGCGAGCTGAAGGCGGCGCGGGAAGGCAAGCTCCCGCAGCTGGTCGAGATCGGCGACGTCCGCGGCGACCTCCACTCCCACACCACCCTCTCCGACGGCCGCAACAGCCTCGAGGAGATGGCCGAGGCCGCCCGCGACCGGGGCTACGAGTACCTGGCGATCACCGACCACTCCGCCAGCCACGGCTTCGGCGACCACGTCACCCCCGAGCGTCTCTGGGAGCGGATCGAGGAGGTGCGCGCCTGGAACAAGGCCAACGCCGACAAGGACTTCCGTCTCCTCGCCGGTTCGGAGATCAACATCGGCCTTGACGGCTCACTCGACTACCCCGACGACCTCGTCGCCGCGCTCGACTGGGTCGTCGCCAGCGTCCACACCTCCTTCTCGGTCTCCGAAAAACAGATGAACGAACGGGTGTTGACGGCAATCGCGAACCCGGACGTCGACTGCATCGGCCACCTCACCGGCCGCCTGATCGGCCGCCGTGAGCCCTACGGCGTCGACATCGAGGCGATCGCCGCGGCCGCGGCCGAGCACGGCACGATGATCGAGATCAACGGCAACCCCAACCGCCGCGACCTCTCCGATCGCCACGCCCGGCTCGCCGCGGAAGCCGGCGTCAAGATCGTCCTCAACACCGACGCCCACGGCGTCGACACCCTCGACAACATGGCCTACGCCGTCGCCACCGCCCGCCGCGCCTGGCTCACCGCCACCGACATCGCCAACACCCGCTCCTGGAGCAAATTCAAGAAGCTGACGAAGGTTTAGAGACTGAATAAGTTTCGTTTAGTAAATTGACGAGCGCCGATGAAACGGGTACTGCAGGCGGCTTGGGTGAGCATCGCGATCCTTCTTGCGATCGCCGCGATCGGCTGTGGCGGGAGCGAATCCAGCTCCGCCGCGGCGGAAACCACCGCGGCGAAGAAAGGCCGCAAATGGAAAAAACTCCACTGGGAGTGGCACGCCAGCCTCGCCTGCAAGAAGGGGATGGAACAGGCGGACGTGGTCATGCACAAGGCGGCCGGCGAACCGACTCCCAAGCCACCCTCCGCATCTCCGGACTGGGAAAGCTTCGAGGTGCCGGTTAAGGCCCTGCTGCCGACTTTCCAGCGGACCCTGGTCGAACTCGAAGCGATCAAGCCGGATGGGGAAGACGCCTACGACTACGAACGCATCCTGGAGCGGTTGCGGATCGAGCTGAAGGAAGCCGAAGCGAACCCCAGCGCGCCGATCAGCTCACGCCCCCTCAAAGGCGCCGGCAAAACCGCGTATGTGTACGGCATCCACGCTTGCCTCTTCTAGCCGAATGAACCCGAAGCCAAAAGCAGTGTGGCTAGGAGCGGCCCTGCTCCTGGTTGCGCTGATCGCCGGGTGCGGGGGAAGCGATGTCACCTCGACGCAGACCGCGGCGGAAACCAGCAGCAAGCCCCGCAACCTGAGCAAATATCACTTCATCTTCCACGCCTCGATCGTCTGCAAAAAGGGCCTGGAACAGGCAGACGTGGCGATGCACAGGGCCGCGGGTAAACCGGCGCCGAAGCAGCCCTCCTCGGCGCCGGACTGGGAAGGGTCGAAGCTGCCGCTGAAGGTGGTGCTCCCGGCCTTCCGCCGGATCACGACCCAGCTCGAAGCGCTCGAACCATCTCAGGCCGATGCCTACGACTACGACAGCTTCGTCAGCAGGCTGCAAGAAGAGCTGAAGGAAGCCGAAGCGCGCCCGAGCGCGCCGATCAGCTCGCGGCCGCTTGCCGGCGCCGGCAAACAGGCCTACATCTGGGGCCTGCACGCCTGCCTTTTCTAGACGCTAGGTCGCTCCCAGCCGGTCGCCGCGCAGGCCCGGCGTCCGCACCAGCTCGATCGGGCGCAGAGCGTTGCTGGGGACGACGTAGAACTTGACGCCGTCGCGGTGCTCGACCCCGAGGACGGCGGCCTCGCGGGTGTGCCAGGCGAGCGAGACGATCAGGGCGTAGCCGGCGCCGACGGCGGCGACGCCGGGGAAGAAGAGGCCGAGGACGCCGGCGGCGATCGCGGTGAAGGCGATCGGCCAGAGGCGGGTGAGGACGATCCGGCCCGGGCTCTGGTCCGGCAGCGAGGTGGCGGTGCGGGCGCGGGCGAGGGCGTCGCGGACGTCACCGGCGGCGCGCTGCGGGCGGCCGAGGTAGATGCCGATCGCCAGTGCGACCAGCCACCAGGCGGCGGCGATCACGGCGATCCGGGTGTCGCCTTCGCGGTTGGCGGCGAGCGCGGTGATCGCTCCGAGCGCGGTCGCCTCGGCGGCGGTGATGAAGACGCTGGCGCGGAGCAGGTCGGTGTAGGGCATCGGTCCGGTCTACTCGGCCAGCCACTCGAGGATTGCCAGCCAGCCGCCGAGCCCGTCCACGGTCACGTCGCACTCTTCGGCCAGCTCGGCTGGGCCCTCCGGCGAGAGGACGCCGACGCAGACCGCGGCGCTCAGCCGCCCCTCGTCAGCCAGCTCGTGCAGACGGCGGAAGGCGTCGAGGTCGGTGCGGTCGTCGCCGGCGTAGGTGGCGCGGTCGAGGCCATCGCCGGCGAGCAGCGAGGCGACGGCGCCGTCCTTGCCACCGCCGCCGAGCGGCCGCAGCTCCAGCACCTTGCGGCCCCAGCGCGGTTCCAATCCCGCCCGCCCCGCCTCGTTGGCGATCTCGTGGGCGCGGCTCTCGGCTGTCGCCTCGTCGGCGCTGCCGCGCCAGTGCAGCGCCTGGATCGGGCCCTTGTCCTCCTGCCGCAGGCCGGCAGCCGCAAGCCGTTCCCCGTCGACGGAGGCAAGGAACTCGCCAGCTTCGTGCTCGCGTCCCGCCACCGAGGGATCGGGCTGCGGCGCTCCGTCTCCTGGCAGCAGCAGCTCCAGCCCGTGGTTGCCCGCGTAGGCGAGCGAATCGAGGCCGACGAGGCGCCGCGCGTCCTCCGCCCGGCGGCCGGAGATGCAGCCGACCAGCCCGTAGCGCTCGCTCAGCGCCGCCAGCACCTCCCGCGCCGCCGCCGGCACCGCCGCTTCGGAGGCGCGCTCGACGATCGGCGCCAGGGTACCGTCGACGTCGGTCAGGATCGCCGCGCGCCTGGGCTCCTCGCGCAGCGGCGCCAGCGCGGCGGGCCAATCGTCGCCCCCGCGGGCGACGAAGGTCTCGGGATCGGCGGGCACGGCTCTTAGTATCGCGAGATGCCCGCCGCCGAGAGCCCCGACCACGCTCTGTTCAAGCTGGCGGCGATCGGCACCCTCGCCGGCATCTTCAGCGGCCTCTTCGGGGTCGGCGGCGGAACGATCATCGTGCCGCTGCTGATCTTCTGGTTCGGCTATGGCGAGCGCCTGGCGACCGGCACCAGCCTCGCCGCGATCGCGATCATCGGACTTTTCGGGTCGCTCGCCCAGGGCGGCGTCTACGGCAACGTCCACGTTGCGACCGCCTTGCTGCTCTCGATTCCCGCGGCGGTCGGCGTCGTGCTCGGCGCCGCGATCCAGCAGCGGATCCCCCAGCGCGCCGTCTCCTACCTGTTCGCCCTGCTGCTGGTGGCGATCGCGGTGGAGCTGGTTCTGTCATGAGATGCATGTTGATGGGGAAGTGCTCGTGAGCGAGCTGGCGGCGGTGCTGATCTGCCTCGCCGGCGGGATGACCGGCGGCCTCGTCGGCGTCGGCGGCGGCATCCTCTTCGTCCCGGCCCTGACCGTCTTCGTCGGTCTCAACCAGGTCGAGGGTGAGTCGACCTCCTTGCTGATGATCGTCGTCGTCGCGATCGTCGGCGCCTATCGCCAGAACGGCTACGGCAACGTCCGCCTGCGCGAGGCGCTGATCATCGGCGTCCTCTCGCCGCTTGGCGTCTTGATCGGCGTCGCCGTCGCCAACCACGTCTCCGAACGCGCCCTCCAGCTCGCCTTCGCCGCGCTTGCCCTGTTTATGGCCGCCCAGATGGTCCGCCGCGCCCGCACCGCTCCCTAGGAGGGATTGGCGAAACCCCCGCGCACGCCTGGCGGCGCCGGACACACTTCGCGGGGCGGCGTCCTCAGTCGGCCAAATGGCGCTGCCATTCGGCCTCCCTGCGTCCTACCCCTGCTCGGTCCGGCACTCGCCAGCCGCACACGCGGGTCTCGCCAATCCCTCCTAAAGAGAGCTCGGAGTGCATGGTCTACGCTCAGAAGCGTGGATTCGCTGACCTGGGAAGCCGACCTCCCACACCTGCGCTCGCCGATCCTGGTCTGCGCCTTTCGCGGCTGGAACGACGCCGCCGCCGCGGCGTCGACCGCCCTCGCCTCGATCGCCGACGACCTCGAAGGCGAGCTGATCGCGCGCATCGATCCCGAGGACTTCTTCGACTTCCAGTCGACGCGGCCGACGATCACGATGGACGAAGGCCAGACCCGCCGGATCGAATGGCCGGAGAACAACGTCGTTGCGGTGCGGGTGCCGACCGCCGACCGCGACCTCGTCCTCCTCGACGGGACCGAGCCGAACCTGCGCTGGCGCACCTTCTCGGAGACGATCGCGACCGTCGCCGACGCGCTCGGCGTCGAGATGGTGATCACCCTCGGTGCCCTGATCGCCGAGGTCTCGCACACCCTGCCGGTGCCGATCACCGGCCTCGCCTCCAGCCAGGAGCTGGTCGAGGAGCTGGAGCTGGAGCGCTCCAGCTACGAGGGGCCGACCGGCATCGTCGGCATCGTCCACGACCTCTGCCGCCAGAACGGCATCGACTCGGCCTCGCTCTGGGCGGCGGTGCCCCACTACGTCGCCGCCGTCCCCAACCCGAAGGCGGCGCTGGCGTTGCTGCGCCGGCTCGAGGGCCTGACCGGGATCGCCGTCGAGGCCTCCGAGCTGGAGGAGGAGACGATCGACTACGAGGAGCAGATCGGCCGTGCCGTCGCCGCCAACCCGGAGATCGAAGAGCTGGTGGCGCGGATCGAGGCCGAACAGGTCGACCTCCTAGACGAGGAGGGCGAGCTCCCCAACGCCGACACCCTCGCCCGCGAGTTCCAACGCTTCCTCCGCCAGCGCGGCAACGACTCCAGCTGACTAACTAACTAGGGACGCTCTTCTCTCGGGACCAAACGCTCGGCGCGGCGGGTCCTGTCACTGAATGGGACCCACCATCCCCTGCAACTACGCAGGGGATGGTCCACCCCATTCTGCGCCACCCCCCGCGAGAGACGTCTACGCCCGAGCTCGGGACGTCTGAGGAGCGGCTCCTCCGGGTGGGTGGCATCGTAGGGGGGACCCCCTCCTGGTAGTTCAGGAGGGGGTGGGTCCCCTGCGGTGACAGGACCCGCCCGGCCAGGGCCATGGTCCTGAGGAGCGAGCGTCCCTAGGTAGTAGCTATTTCACGCTTCGGCGGCCGGGCAGATCAGGCGGTAGTCGCACCAGCTGCAGACCTTGGGGGAGGGGCGGGGCTCGAAGTCTTGGCTGAGGATGCCCTCGCCGACCTGGAGGACGGTGCGCTCGACGCGCTCGGCATCATCGGGCTTGGTCGGGGCCGCCACCTTGTCGCCGTCGAGCACGTAGTAGTAGCTGCCGGTGCTGGCCTCGATCCCCCAGGCCTCGCGCGCCGCCATCCGGTAGAGCGCCAACTGCAGGTCGTCGGCGAGCTCGTCTTCGCTCTTGCGCTCGCCGGTCTTGTAGTCGATCAGCTCGTAGTCGCCGTCGGGCAGGCGGTCGACGCGGTCGACCCGGCCGCGCACGTGGTGGTCGCCGACCTTGAAGTCGAACTTTTTCTCCAGCCAGACCGGTTCGCCCTCGGCCAGCCGCTCGCGCTCCCAGTAGAGGCGCAGCGCCTCCTTGGCGCGGTCGCGGAACTGCAGCTCGTCGTCGGAGTCGCGGAAGCCGGTGCGCCGCCAGCCCTGCTCGAAGAGCCGGTTCAGCGTCCGCAACCCTTCGGACTCGTTCGGCGGCGGCTCCTTGTGGAAGCGCTCGAGGACGTTGTGGAAGAGGATCCCGAAGCGCTGGTTGATCGTCGGCTCCTGCGGGATCCCGAAGACGCGGGCGAACTTGTACTTGAGCGGGCAGGTCAGATACAGCGTCAGGTCGGAGGCCGAGAGGCTGAGCATGCCGTCGCCGCGGCGTGGCAGGAAGGCCTCCAGCGAGGGCTCCTCGCGCGCCGCCACCAGCTCCAGGCGTCGGCCGCGCTCGCGCTCGGAATCGAGCAGGTAGGCGTCCAGCGCGGAGGCGTCGAGCTCGGCCTGCTGCTCGGGGGTCGCCACCTGTCGCAGCAGCCCGTTCACCGCCTCGATCGCCTCGGCGGTCGGCTCGTCCCCGGGTCGTTGCGCAAGCGCCGCCAGCTTCAGCAGCTCGAGGTAACGGGCGATCGCCCGGTTGACGTCGATCGCGGTGTCGAGGCGCGGCTCGGAGAGCTCGCGGCCGGCGCGCCAGGAGGCCTCGAGCACCTGCTCGCGCAGCTGTCGGTAGGTCGCGTGCAGTCCCTCCGCCGGGCCGAACAGCTCCTCCTCGTGCAGCTCCTCGGTTGCGCCTGTGGCGGCGGCGCTCGCCAGCGCCTCCTCGTAGTAGCGAGAGGGACGCGCGGCCTCGCCCTCCGGCCCCCGTTCGACCCGCGAGAGCACGAGGCCGCTGCGGGCCGGCCAGCCGATCCGCTCCCAATCCGCTTCCTCCTCCAGACCGAGGACAAAGACGTAGTCGAAGCCGAGGCCCTTCACCGCCGACACGGTCATGCCGCGCACCGCCCCCGGCGCCGGCGGCTCCTCCGCCTCCTCGGCTTCCACCCCCGCCTCGGCGACGGCGCTGAGATAGCGGACGAAGCCGCGGGTGGAGCCGTGCGGTTCCCGCCGCGTCCAGGCAGTCGCCAGCTCGGCCAGGCGGGAGAGCCCGAGCAGGCGCTCGGCAACCTCGGGCTGGGCGGCGAAGAGGCGCTGGCGCCGCAGCCCGACCTGCTCGATCAGCCGCCGAACGAAGACGTCGGCGCGCTGTTCCTCCATGATCGCCGCGGCGGCCGCGTAGAGCCTGAGGAAGGTCCCAATCCGCTCCCGCGCCTCGGGCTGGAACTGGGGGCTGTCGAGGGCGGCCTCACAGGCGGCGACGATGTCCTGCTTACGCCGCCGGGCGATCGTCGTCAGCCGCGCCAGGTCGCCGGAGCGCAGCTCGACCGGAGGTCGCGTCAGCGCCCTCGCCGCCGCGGCCGAGTCGCCGGGGTCGGCGAGCACCCGCAGCCAGGCGATCGCGTCGCGCACCTCTGGTCGCTGGAAGAGCGCGGCCGGCCCGAAGAGGTGGAAGGGGATGCCGCGCTCCTCCATCGCCGCCACCGCACCCCCGCCCTTGGCGGGATCGGCGACCAGCACGCAGATCTCCTCCGGCGCGGTGCCGGCGGCGACGAGGTGCTCGATCGCCCGCGCCGTCGCCTGCGATTGCGCCCGCTCGTTGCCGCAGCGCCAGAAGCTCAGCTCGGGATCGCGGAAGCGCTCCTCCAGCTCAACTCGCTCGCCTGCCGGGAAGAGGTCGACGAACCAGCGGACGGGCTCGCTTCCCTCGCTCGCGAAGAGCTGGTTCGGGTTGTCGGGGGCGAGCGACTCGGTCACCGCCAGCTGCGCCGGGGTCGCCTCCTCCAGCTCGTCGACCATCAGGTAGGGCCAGCGCTCGGCGATCCGGCGTCGCACGTCGGGCCGCTCCACCAGCAGGCAGTCGAGGGCGAGGAAGACGTCGCCGCGGTCGAGGCTGCCGGTCTCGGCGACGATGCGGTCGTGGGTGGCATAGAGCTCGGCGAACTCCTGCTCGCGCTGGATCTCCTCGCGTCCCGCCTCGTCTTCGGCGGACGCAGCCCCGGCCCGTTCTGCGAGCGTCGTCGGCCCGACCCGTTCGGCCTTCAACCGGTCGATCCGCGCCAGCAGCCGCGCCAGCAGCCCGGCCGGGTTGCCGCGGATCTCGTGCCGGCGCAGCGGCAGCCGGTCGAGCCGGTCGAGCAGCATCGCCAGCCGCTCCGCCCGGCCGAGCACGTCGAAGAAGGGTTCGAGGCCGGCCTCCTCGGAGAACTCGCGCAGGAGCCGCTCGCCGATCGCGTCCCAGCTGCCGATCCAGAGCTCCTCGAAGGAACCGGGGACCAGCGCCTCGCAGCGGGCGCGCAGCCGCGCCGCGGTGGTGCGGCTGGAGGCGATCGTCAGGACGGACTCGGGCCGGGTGCCGGAGTCGACCAGATGGGCCAGCCGGCGGGCGAGCAGCTCGGTCTTGCCCGTTCCCGGCGCGCCCATGACCAACAACGGCCCGCGATCGTGCTCGATCGCCCTCTGACGATCCGAGACGGCGCTCTCCAGGGTCGGCTGGTCCTCAGACATAGCTCAACGCTAGCCGCTCCGTAGCATGGGGTCGATGGACGTCCTCTCCGCCGACTGGCCGGCGATCTGCCGCCGCATCGCCGCCGCCCAGCGCCCGATTTTCGAGCGCACCAAAACGAGCGAGGAGCGGACCGTGTACGAGGGCGTCGGCGAGGGTGGCGACCGCACCCTGGTGATCGACCGCGAATGCGAGGACGTCGTCTTCGCCGAGCTGGAGAAGCTGGCCGCTGCTGGCCCCTCGTTCCTCGCCGTCTCCGAGGAGCGAGGGGAAGTCGAGTTCGGCACCGGCGGCGAGCACCGGGTCGTGATCGACCCGATCGACGGCTCGCTGAACGCGCGCCGGACGATCCCTTCCTTCGCCGTCTCGATCGCCGTCTCCTCGGGTCCCTCGATGGCCGACGTCGAGTTCGGCTTCGTTCACGACTTCGGCGCCGACGAGGAGTTCATGGCGCGGCGGGGGGAGGGCGCGACCCTCGACGGCGCGCCGGTACGGGTCTCTCCCGAGGCCGAGCGGCTCGAGGTCGTCGGGATCGAGTCGGCCGAGCCCGAGTGGTCGCTGCCGGCCTTGGAGGCGTTGGCAGGCAAAGTCTTCCGCCTGCGGGTGGTCGGGGCAATCGCGATCTCGGCCGCCTACGTCGCCGCCGGTCGCTTCGACGCGATGCTGAGCCTGCGCTCCTGCCGCTCGGTCGACGCCGCCGCGGCGCAGCTGATCGTGCGCGAGGCCGGCGGCGAGGTCGCCTTTGGCGACGGGGAGCTCACCGAGGCGCCGCTCGACCTCGAGGCGCGCTATCCGATGGCCGCCGCGAACTCCGCGGACGGTCTCGCGGCGGTGCGCTCGGCGCAGCTCGCCAAAGCCGCGTAACCCTTCTCAACAGCCGGTTTACAAACTGGTGTTCGGAAGAACATACGTTCGCTACACTCGGGCGTCCCCGTCGCCCCAAACCCACATAACGAAGAGGTGTTTTTCCTTTATGGCAGAAGCAAAAAGCAACGGCAGCAAATCGAAAACGCAGGCCAAGCGCGCCACTACCGAAGCGAAAAAATCTGCGGCTAAAACTGCGTCCGCTTCCAAACGCGCCGCGACCAAGGCCGCTGTCGCCGAGAAGAACCAGGTCCAGGCCGCCGTCGAGACCGCCGTCGACGTCCCCGTCGGCGCCGTGCTCGCGGTCAGCGACCGGCTCTCCGAGCTGGCCGAGCCCTGGACCGACCGCAGCAAGGCCGAGCGGCAGATCAAGAACTACCGCAGCAACCTGCGCAAATCGCTGAAGCGGACCGAGCGCCGGGGCAGCACCGCCCGCCGCCGGGCGCTGACCGAGGCCCGCAAGACCCGCACTCAGGTCGAGCGCGAGGCACGCAACCGTCGCACCGAAGTCGAGCAGCACGTCCGCCGCGCGATCGAGGTCCCGACCTCGCGCGCCCAAGAGGTGGTCGACACCGCCCAGGGCGTCGTCGGCAGCGTCACCAGCCAGATCCCGGCGCTCCGCTAGTCAGCGACCGGTAACTGCAACGGGGCGGGAGAAGGCTGGCTCGTAGGGCCAGCCCTCCCGCCCTTTTACGTCGGCCCGGAACTGGAAGCGGACGCCGCGGCTGTCGTCGTCGCTGAAGCGGTAGGCGTAGCGGAAGCGACCGTGGGCGTCGGTCTGGACCGTGCGGAACCCGCTCCAATCGGCTCCGGGATAGCGGAACTGCAGTTCCACCGACAGGCCTTCTTCGAGCGACGCCGCTCCGGCTTGCCCGACGGTGCCGCTGAAGACGATCGGGGCGCCACCCACCTTCGCTGAGCCGGCGGAGGCATGGAGGCGAGCCGAGGCCAGGACGCCGAGGTGGACGCTCCTGCCGCCCGCACGGGTGAGGGTGCGGGTGCCGCCGAAGGCGGCGCTGACCTCGCGGCTCGGGCCCGGCGCCAGGCGCAGCGAGAAGGAGCCGTCGGGGCCGGTGCGAACGACCGTCGTCCGTCGCGAGGGCTGCGAGCCGGGCGCGAAGGTCTCCGTCACCGCCACCTCCTGGCCGGCGGGATAGGCACCGGAGATGCTCTGCAGGCGCCCGCCGAAGACGAGGCCCTGCCCGAAGGAAACGGTTCGTGCGGCGGGGCGCGAGTCGAAGCGGGAGATCGTCTGCCGATGGCAGCGGCGACCGTGGGCGGTGCGGCTGCAACGGTGCCAGACCAACTGCCGGGCGCCGAACCCGACTTCGAGCTGCGTCTGGGTCTTCAACGGATTGACCAGGACCATCTTCGCCCCGCGGGCGCGGTCGCTGCCCGTGGCCGCGTTGCCGGCGCGGTCGTAGCCGCCGGCGAGGAACTCGTACTTGCCGCGTGGGTAGCTGTCGCTGTCCCAGTGCGCGACCAGACGGTCGCCGACCACCCGCGTCGGCAACTCCTCGAAGCGGCCGTGGCTGCCCACCTGGCGCAACCGGATCGAGCCGCGGTCGGGGCTGGGGCCGGAGAGGGGGTCGGCGACGGTCGCTTCGATCCGCTCCGGTTCGGCTGGATCCTGCGCAGGTGCGAAGAGCACCCGCGGCGCCTCTTCGTCGATCCGGACAGCCGCGGTCGCGGGCAAGGGTCCAGCCGACCCCCCGTCGGCGAGGTTGCCCGCCGCGTCGCGGGCGAAATAGGCGACTCGGTGTAAGCCGCTGCCGGCCACCCAGGTCGAGATGCTGCCACCGTCGGCGAGCGCGGGAGGGGCGCCGTCGATGGCGATCGCCGTGAACGGCCCGGTCGGTCCTGCCGCCGCCATACCAGAGAGTTCGTCGGCAGCGAAGACCGTGACCCGCACCGGCCCGTTGCTCCAGCTCGGCGGCACCCCCTGCAGGGACAGCTGCGGCAGGGTCGCGTCGGATCTGAAGACGACGCTGGACACGGGCGAGGCGACACCCGAGCCGGAGACGGCGACGACGCGCGCGTAGGTCTCGCCCTCCGGAAGGGTCCCCAGCGCAATCGTGTCGTCGCCGATCCCCTGCGAAAGGTCGGTCTCGGCGACGCTGCACCACCCGAGGTGGGCGCAGGGGGAGCTGCCGCTGCCGCCATCGAGGGAGATCGCATAGCCGCGGATGCCCGCCGCCGGCAGCACTCCCACTGGGTGGCCGATCTTCAGCAAGGCGGTCTCGTGACCGGCGAGCCAGCCTTCGGGCGCCTGCGGCAGGGCGGCAGGCGGGACCGCGTCGTCGAACCGCAGGGTCGCCCGGGAGGCCGGCCCGGCCCCTCCTTCGCCGTCTTCGAGCCAGACTTCGACGGTGTAGACGCCCGGCGTCGGCGGCACTTCCAGCGGATCGACCATGCGCAGGTTGTCCGTGTTGCGCACCGGCCCTTCGACCAGGTGCCCTTCCGAGTCGAAGAGGCGGTAGACGACGGCGCGGGGGTAGAGGGGCGGCCCCGGTACCTGGGTCCAATCGAGGCGGAAGGCGTTGCTCGCGTGCCAGTTCGCCTCGCCGCCCTCGACCTGGAGGTTTTCGATCCGCATCGGTTCGGTGGCCCGGGCGCTCGCAGGTAGGGCGCAGGCGAGGACGAGCGCCAGTAGGAGGGGCGACTTGACAAACCGCCTGGCAAACGCACCCAGTCGCCGCCTCACGGACCGAACTCCCCGGCGGGATCGCCGCCTGCGCTGCCTTCGACCGGCGCGGGTTCGGAGACCGGGGGCGGTTCGGATTCGGGCGGCGGGGCGTATTCGACGGCGCCGCCGCTCGACGCCGGTTCGCTTATTTCCGGCGTCGGTTCGGCGGTCGCGGGCGCCGGTTCCGGGGCGGATTGGTGGTGAGGGGAGCTGGGGTGCGCCCCGGGCTTTGCCTCCGGCACGGCGGTCGGCGCAGGCGCGGGCTGGTATTCGACCTGCGTCGCTTCCTTCGTCGGACCTTCGATCTGGCGCTCGAGAGCGGCTGGCTTCGCTCCTTCGCCCCCGAGGCCCAGCGGCGTTGGCACCAGCCCTGCCGCCACGCAGGCGGCGGCGCCTCCGGCGGTGCCGATGCAGAGAGCCGCAACTTTCGCCACGGCAGCGGCGCCGAGACCCCCGGCACCGCTGCCGCTGCCGGCCTGTGCGACCGCACCGCCGCTGCGACCGCCGCCGAAGCGCCCGGCGAGTTCCGCCAGGGCATCGTGCCCGCGTTCCAGCAGTGAGCGGTGGAGGGGGAGGGCAGGCGCCAGCGCCGCGGCCGCCGCCGGGGCGGCGCGATAGGTGCGCAGGGTCGCCCGGCAAGAGGCGCAGGCGCGCAGGTGCTCGCGCAGCTCGGCCACTTCATCGCTTCCAGCCTCGCCGTCGCAGAAAGCGGAGATCAGCGGCCGCATCTCGGCACAGCGACTGCCGTCTTCGCTGCGGGAGAGCAGGCCGCGGAAGCGCTCGCGTCCCTCCGCCAAGCACCTGTTGATCTTCGTCCTGCTCCAGGAGGTGATCTCGCCGATCTCCGCGTAGGAGTAGCCCTCGGCGAGCAGGGTGAGGGCGCGCAGCTCCTGCGGCTTCAGAGCCTGCAACGCCTCGCGGCTGCGGGCGACCGCCTCCCGCCGCTCGGCCCTCTCCGCCGGGCCGTCGCCGGTCGATGGC
Source organism: uncultured Actinomycetes bacterium (assembly GCA_963702075.1). Taxonomy (GTDB): domain Bacteria; phylum Actinomycetota; class Thermoleophilia; order Solirubrobacterales; family 70-9; genus VAYN01. Next base: position 634,817 of record OY969703.1, read on the forward strand.
AGGAGCGCGACCCAGTCGCCGCTCTCGCCCGGTGGGAGGGGCGAGGCGAGAGTCCGCTCGCGCTCGGTGCGGATTGCCAGCGCCTCGTGCTTGACCACCGTTTGCGTCCACCTGACGAGCCCCCGCGGATCGGTGCTGGGCGCTCTCCGCAGCAGGATCTCCAGCGCTCGCTGGAGGGCTTCGTCGGCGTCGTCCTCGCAGAACGAGTAGCGGCGCGCGGTCCTGCGCAAAGCCGTCTCGTTTTGCGCGTAAGTCTCGACAACTGCCCGCTTGCGAGCGGCCGCGTCCTTCGGATCCAGGCGCGGCTCATGGCGCTCCGCACTGGCGCTTTCCATCGCTTCAATTCCCCCTACCGTTTTGCAGCTTCGCATCGGACACTGGCAGCGATAGGCGCGAAGACGGCAGGTCTCTCCCCCCTCCTGGACGGATCTTCCATCTCGGAACCGCGGAAATTGCAGGCGGCACCGGAGAAACGTCCAGCGTCGCGGCGGCTCGCTAGGATCGGCGAATGACCACTTGCGTAGTCACCGGCGGCGCCGGCTTCCTCGGATCCCATCTCTGCGAGCGGCTGCTGCGAGACGGACACCGGGTGATCTGCATCGACAACCTCGAGACCGGGTCGTTGGAGAACATCGCCCACATCCGTGACGAGGCGTTCGAATTCCGCAACATCGACATCACCGAGAAGGTCGACATTCCCGAGCCGGTCGACTTCGTCTACCACCTCGCCTCGCCGGCCAGCCCGATCGATTACCTGCGGCTGCCCCTGCACACGCTCAAGGTCGGCTCGCACGGCACCCACCACATGCTCGGCGTCGCCAAGTTCAAGCGCGCCCGCTTCCTGATCGCTTCGACCAGCGAGGTCTACGGCGACCCGGAGGTCCATCCGCAGAAGGAGGACTACTGGGGCCACGTCAACCCGATCGGCCCGCGCGGCGTCTACGACGAGGCCAAGCGCTATGCCGAGGCGCTGACGATGGCCTACCACCGCCAGCAGGGGGTCGACACGGCGATGGTCCGCATCTTCAACACCTACGGCCCGCGGATGCGCGCCCACGACGGCCGCGCGATCCCAACCTTCCTGCGCCAGGCGCTGCAGGACCGGCCGCTGACGGTTTTCGGCGACGGCAGCCAGACGCGCAGCTTCTGTTACGTCGACGACCTGATCGACGGCATCATCCGTCTCGCCGAGTCCGACGTGCACTCGCCCGTCAACATCGGCAACCCGAACGAGTTCACCCTGCTGGAACTGGCGAAGACGGTGGTCGAGCTGACCGACTCGCGTTCGGAGATCGTCTACGAGGCGCTGCCGACCGACGACCCGAAACAGCGCCGACCCGACATCGGCCGCGCCCGCGACCTGCTGGGCTGGGAGCCGACGATCGACCTGACCGAGGGGCTGCGGCGGACGATCGACCAGTCCGGCGTCGAGCGCCTGGTCGGCGCCACCGACTAGAGGAGGCAGCCTCCTAGCGCCCGACTCCCCTCTCTCAATATCCTGCGGTAGATGACGACCGACGGCTCCGGGGCCCAGGAGGCCCATCAGACGATCGCGCCGCTGGTCGGCCCTGACGACGAGCGCGTCTTCACCGACTCCGGTATCGAGATCGATGCCCTCTACGACGAGGGCGACGTCGCCCCGGGCCTGCAGGAGCGCCTCGGCGAGCCCGGGCAGCCGCCGTTCACCCGCGGCATCCACGAGGGGATGTACCGGGACCGGCTCTGGACGATGCGCCAGTACGCCGGTTTCGCCTCGCCCGAGGACACCAACGAGCGCTACCGCTACCTGATCGAGAACGGCTCGACCGGGCTCTCGATGGCCTTCGACCTGCCGACCCAGCTCGGCCGCGACTCCGACGACCCGCTCTGCCACGGCGAGGTCGGCCGCACCGGCGTCCCGATCGACACGATCGAGGACATGCGGATCTGCTTCGACCAGATCCCGCTCGACGGCGTCTCCACCTCGATGACGATCAATGCCCCGGCGGCGGTCCTGCTGCTGCTCTACGAGCTGGTCGGCGAGGAACAGGGAGTGCCCTCCGAAAAGCTCCGCGGCACGGTCCAGAACGACGTGCTGAAGGAGTACATGGCCCGCGGCAACTACATCTACCCGCCGGAGTCGACGATGCGGCTGACCACGGACATCTTCGAGTACTGCCACGAGAACGTGCCGAAATGGAACACGATCTCGATCTCCGGCTACCACATCCGCGAGAAGGGCTGCTCGGCCGTGCAGGAGGTGGCGTTCACGCTCTCCAATGCGATCGCCTACGTCGAAGCGGCGCTGGAGCGGGGGCTGAAGATCGACGAGTTCGCCCCGCGTCTCGCCTTCTTCTTCAACGGCCACAACAACGTCTTCCAGGAGATCGCCAAGTTCCGGGCAGTGCGACGGATGTGGGCGAAAATCGTCAAAGAGCGCTTCGGCTCCGAGAACCCGAAATCGCAGCAGATCCGCTTCCACACCCAGACGGGCGGAGTGACGCTGCAGGCCCAGCAGCCGGAGGTCAACATCATCCGCGTCGCCCTGCAGGGCTTCGCCGCGGTCTGCGGCGGCACCCAGTCGCTGCACACCAATGGGTTCGACGAGGCATTGGCGCTGCCGACCGAGCGCTCGGCCCGGATCGCCCTGCGCACCCAGCAGGTGATCGCCTATGAGTCCGGCGCCGCCGACACCGTCGATCCCTTTGCCGGCTCCTACTTCGTCGAGTCGCTGACCGACGAGGTCGAAGCCCGCTCCTGGGAGCTGATGGACAAGGTCGAAGAGCTCGGCGGCTCGGTCGAGGCGCTGGAGTTCATGCAGCGCGAGATCGAGGAGTCGGCGCTCAGCTACCACGAGCGCTATAAGAGCGGCCAGGATGTGATCGTGGGCGTGAACAAGTTCGTCACCGACCAGGTCGACGACGTCGACATCCTCAAGGTCGACCCCGAGTCCGAGCAGCGCCAGCTGACTCGCCTGGCGGCCTTCAAGGAGAACCGCGACCAGGCCGAGGTCGAGGCCAAGCTCGACTCCCTGCGCGACGTCGCCCGCGGCGACGGCAACCTCCTCCACCCGATCCGCGCCGCCCTCAAAGCCAACGCCTCGATCGGCGAGGTCTGCGGCGCCATGCGCGAGGTCTTCGGCGAATACAAGGGCGGCGCTTTCTTCTAACGAGTGGCGACTTTTGGGGGCTATGGCGCCCATAACTCGCCACTCGTCATCTGAACGGTCCTTCTCATCCGCCCGCAGGGGAAGGAACCCGGCCGATGCGGTGGAAGCCGGGGCCATGATCGAGGTCTCGAGGACGTTGATGAAGTCCGAGCCTGAGCTGGCGGCGCTGGTCCAGAAGGTCGAAGGGCTCGAGGTGACGATGGCCGAGAAGGGCTTTGGGACGCGGGTGGAGCTGCGCGCCTCGGAGCAGTCTGGTCTTGCTGAGGCCGATCTCGAAGCAGTGCTCGACCGACTGGCAGAGCCGCAACGGCGGCCCTTCAGCTGAGCCCTATGAGCTTGAAACCGATCCCAACTCGGCCGGCTGCGTCCGGCCCGGAAAGTGAGTCGAGAACGTGACCACGCTGAAGCGCCACCTTTCGGTGGCGAACGTCTTGTCCTGCATCGCCCTCTTCGTCGCCCTCGGCGGCGTCGCCTACGCGGCGGTGAAGATCCCGCCGAACGCGATCAAGTCGCGGAACATCGCCAACCAGGCGGTGACCAATCCGAAGATCAAGCGCGAAGCGGTCACCTCCGGGAAAATCCGCAACGGCGGCGTCAACTCGGTCGACCTCGGCGCTGGCCAGGTGACCAACGAAAAGCTCGGCACCGGTGCGGTCACCGGCAAGAAGATCGCCAAGAAAGCCGTCTCCGAAAGGACGATCGCCAACGAAGCGGTGACGGTCGGCAAAATCGGCAAAGAAGCGGTCGACGCCTCGAAGATCTCGACCTCGCTCTGGGCGCAACTCGTGCGAAACGTCGCCTATGTCAACTCGAGCAGCGTCACCAACGGTGAACCGAACAAGACCGCTACGGCTGAATGCCCGAAGGGCAAGGAAGCGATCGGTGGCGGGGTGCGACTCGAAGGGGAACTCAAAGAAGTAGCAGTCACCGGCTCCTACCCCGTCTCCAGCGGGAACTCGCGCACCGGCTGGTCCGGTGTCGCCCACGAGAGCGGCGCCGGCCCCTACGGCGACTGGTCGATCTTTGCCTTCGCCGTCTGCGCCGAACTTTGACCGGTCAGACGCCGATCCGCGCCACTGCGTAGGATCGGAAGGCATCGTGGAAGCACGAGGGGCCCGCTCCGGCGGGCCCTTCGTCTGTCTGAGGACGCGTCGGCCCGCGCGCAAATAGAATGCTGCGGCCCGCCCGCAAGCTGTTCCGGCAGGCACCCGACCACCATGCGCGAGAGAAACCCCGAAACCCACGAGGAGAAGCTCTCCTACCTGCGCGAGCTGCGCGAGGCCGCGGTCCACTCGGCCTCCGAGGCCGCGGTTGAGAAGCAGCACGCGAAGGGGAAGATGACCGCCCGCGAGCGGATCGAGAAGCTGCTCGACCCCGGCTCATTCGAGGAGCTCGACACCTTCGTCCGCCACCGCACCTACGACTTCGAGATGCAGAAGAACCGGCCCTGGGGCGACGCCGTCGTCACCGGGCACGGGACGATCGACGGCCGCACCGTCTTCGTCTTCTCGCAGGACTTCACGGTCTTCGGCGGCAGCCTCGGCGAGGTGATGTCGGAGAAGATGTGCAAGGTGATGGACCTGGCCGCCCAGGTCGGGGCGCCGGTGATCGGGATCAACGACTCCGGTGGCGCCCGGATCCAGGAGGGGGTCGTCTCGCTCGGCGCCTACGGCGACGTCTTCGTCCGCAACGTCCAGTGCTCGGGCGTGATCCCGCAGATCAGCGTGATCATGGGCCCCTGCGCCGGCGGCGCCGTCTACTCGCCGGCGATGACCGACTTCATCTTCATGGTCAAAGAGACCTCGCACATGTTCATCACCGGCCCGGAAGTGATCAAAACCGTGACCGGCGAGGAAGTCGAGTTCGAGGAGCTCGGCGGGGCGATGAGCCACAACTCGAAGTCCGGCGTCGCCCACTTTGCCTCCGAGGACGAGGAGAGCTGCCTCGAGGACGTGCGCTACCTGATGAGCTTCCTGCCCTCGAACAACCTCGAGGCGCCGCCGCGCTTCGAGCCGAGCGACGATCCAGAGCGCGAAGACGACGAGCTCGACACCCTCGTCCCCAACGACCCGCAGAAGCCCTACGACATGCGCGACGTGATCGCCCGCGTCGTCGACGACGAGGAGTTCTTCGAGGTCCACGAGCACTTCGCCAAGAACATCGTCTGCGGCTTCTCCCGGCTCGACGGCTATCCGGTCGGGATCGTCGGCAACCAGCCTGCCTTCCTCGCCGGGGTGCTCGACATCGAGGCCTCCGAGAAGGCGGCCCGGTTCGTGCGGACTTGCGATTGCTACAACATCCCGATCCTCACCTTCACCGACGTCCCGGGCTTCCTCCCCGGGACCGACCAGGAGTGGAACGGGATCATCCGCCACGGCGCCAAGCTGCTCTACGCCTTCACCGAGGCGACGGTCCCGAAGCTCACCGTCGTCACCCGCAAGGCCTACGGCGGCGCCTACGACGTCATGAACTCGAAGCACATGCTGGCCGACTACAACATCGCCTGGCCGACCGCCGAGGTCGCCGTGATGGGCCCCGAGGGCGCCGTCAACATCATCTACCGCAAAGACATCGCCAACTCGCCGACCCCCGACGAGCGCCGCCAGAAACTGATCGACGACTACAAAGCCCACTTCGCCAACCCCTACTCGGCGGCGGAGCGCGGCTACATCGACGACGTCATCGAGCCCCGCCAGACCCGCCCCAAGCTGATCCGCGCCCTCCGCATGCTCCAGTCCAAGCGCGTCGACCAGCCGAAGCGCAAGCACGGCAACATCCCGCTCTAAGCGCCGTTTTACCTCTGTCGTTCAGCAGGACGGGGGAGAGAAGCAGTGAGTTGTTCCTTATGCCTGTATGGCGGGCAGAAGGAACAGGAGAGGGGAAGTTTGGAGTGCGGTCGCGTGCATCGCGGAGAGGCAGCACGGAGTCGTCTCGCGCGATCAGCTGCGAAGCGCCGGGCTCACCAAGGCGGCGATCGAGGATGGGATAGCCGCAGGCAGGCTCTACCCGTTGTTCCGATCGACCTTCGGGGTGAGTCATTCAAGGTCGAATCGAAATAGTCGCCCCTGTCGAAGCAGGGCGAAAGTTTCGGGGAATCAGGCGGCGCTTCGTGCCGCCCCCGCCGCCTGAGCAGATCACGCACAGGGGTGGGATCCCCTGCACGACGCCATCTCGCACGATCATCCACGTCGCGCGGTTGGCAGGGCCAAAGCTGCTTGCCGACACTGTCGAGCAGGCGGCTGTCCTCGAAGTCCTCAACGTGCCGGAGATCGACGGCATCCTCTTCGAAAGTCGCCGCCGCGGGGCGAAGAAATTGAATCGGGTTCTCGAACCCTGGCGGCGGTATTTGCCCCGCGTCCGCGTACGGAGCCGGATGGAGGCGAAGATGCTGCCGCTCCTGACCCACCGCAACCTGCCGATCCCGGAGTGCGACGTGAAGCTGAGAAATCGACCGGGAGATCTTCGAGGTGGACTTCCTCTGGCGCGACCAGAAGGTTGTGGTCGAAACCGACGGTGGTAGATACCACGACAACCCGGTTGCGCAGGCCCGGGACGGGAATCGGAACCGGGTGCTGGCACGGGCTGGCTACCGTGTCCCGCGAATCGGCTGGTGCGAGCTTCGCGACGAACCCGACCGAGCTATCGCCGAGATCCGCCACCTCCTCTCCTCGCCAGTTGTTCTTTAAGCTCGTATCGCAAGCAAAAGGAACAGCTAGCTCGGGTGTCCTAAGTTTCGGCTGTTCCTTTTGCCGGTATAGCGCGCAAAAGGAACAGCTTGCGATGACCTAGGGAACAGCCGTTGCCTCGGTCTCGACGCCACCGCCGCCACCCCGTCCGGGGGCGCCGGCGTCTTCGCCGCCGAGGCGGTGGGCGAGGTAGACGGGGATGATCGAGATCAGGATCGTCAGCACGGCTACGGCATTGACTATGGGGAGTTCGTGGGGGCGGAAGAGGTTGGAGAAGATCCAGATCGGGAGGGTCTGTTCGCCGGCGCCGATCGTGAAGTTGGTGACGATGATCTCGTCGAAGGAGAGGGCGAAGGCGAGTAGGCCGCCGGCGATTAGGGCGCTTTTCATCCCCGGGAAGGTGACGTAGCGGAAGGTCTGCCAGGTATGGGCGCCGAGGTCGGCCGAAGCCTCCTCGTAGGAGCCCGAGAGCCGACGCAGGCGGGCGACGGCGTTGTTGTAGACGACGACGATGCAGAAGGTCGCGTGGCCGACGATGACGGTGAAGAGGCTGAGCGGCACGTTCAGCACCTGGGTGAAGGTGTTGCTGATCGCGACGCCGGTGACGATCCCCGGCAGGGCGATCGGCAGGATCACCAGGAAGCTGATCGTCTCGCGCCCGAAGAAGCGGTGGCGCGCCACCGCCAGGGAGGCGAGCGTCCCCAGCACCAGCGCGATCGCCGTCGCCGCGATCCCGGCTTTGATCGAGGTGACGAAGGCTTCGCGCGCGGCTTCGTTTTCGAACGCCTTCGAGAACCATTCCGTGGTGAAGCCGGGCGGCGGCCAGGCGAGGATCTTGCTCGAGTTGAAGGCGTAGAGGAAGATCGCCGCCAGCGGCAGGTAGATGAAGGCGAGGCCCGCCCCGACGGCGATCCGCAGCAGCGCTTGTGCGCGTCGCGAGAGCCTCATACGTGCTCGAAGGCGCCGAGCTTGCGGGCGACCAGGAGGTAGGCGATCATCACCACGATCGGGACGAGCGCCAGGGCCGCCGCCAGCGGCTGGTTGTTGGCGATGTTGTTGAAGATGACGTTGCCGATGAACTGCTCGTTGGAGACCAGGCGCGGGGTGATGTAGTCGCCGAGGGTCAGCGAGAAGGTGAAGATCGAACCGGCGACGACGGCCGGGAAGCTGAGCGGCAGGATCACCCGCCGGAAGGTGGTGAAGGGGGAGGCGCCGAGGTCCTCGGAGGCGCTGATCAGCGAGTTCGGGATCCGCTCCAGCCCGGCGTAGATCGGCAGGATCATGTACGGCAGCCAGAGGTAGCTGAAGACGAGCCAGACGGCGGTCATCCCGTAGCCGGGGGTGTCGAGGCCGATCGGGCTGAGCGCCCAGTGCAGGAGCCCGTCGGAGGAGAGGATCGTGCGCCAGGCGTAGACCTTGACCAGATAGCTGGACCAGAGCGGCAGCAGGATGCCGACCACCAGCAGGGCTTTGCCGCGCCGGCTCGCCACCTTCGCCATGTAGAAGGCGATCGGGAAGGCGATGATCGCGTCGGTGATCGTGACCAGGAGCGCGGTGCGGACGGTCCGCCAGACGATTTCCCGGTAGACCGGTTCGTTGAACAGCGTTTCGAAGTTTTCGAGGGTGTAGTTCTTGACTACGAGCCCGCTAAGCGGATCGACCGACCAGAAGGCGGTGATCAGCAGGATCGCCAGCGAGCCCAGGTAGCCGATCACCAGCCAGCCGACCGGGCCGGCCAGCAGCGCCCCTACCTGCAGGCGCCGGCGGCCCTGGAAGAGGCCGGCGAGCCGATGACCCACCGACCTCCTCTGCAAAGCCGCACCAGATGCCATTTTTTAGAGCCTGCCGGACTAGCCTTTGATCGACGTCCAGGCTTTCACCCAGTCGTTGTAGTCCATGCAGTCTTCTTCGCCGTTGCCGCAGTCGGCCAGCGGGGTTTCCCAGTAGTAGACCCGCTTCCAGAAGTCCGGTTCTTCGGCGTGGTATTCCGCGCAGAAGTTCGGATTCTTGGTTTCTTCGCAGGCTTTTTCCTGGGCCGGCGCCTCGCCGAAGTATTCGGCGACCTCGGCGTTGACTTTCGGTTCGATGATCCAGTTCATCCATTCGTACATGCAATTCGGATGCTTGGCGTCCTTGGCGATCATCCAGGTGTCTGACCAGCCGGTCGCACCCTCCTTCGGCAGGAAGCCCTGGCTCGCCGGGCTGGCTTTGACCGGCACGCCTTCTTCCTTGAGGGCGAAGTACTGGTACTGCCAGGTGGTGCCGACGACGTTGTCGCCGTTGGCGAAGCCGGAGATCTGCTTCGCCGCTTCCCCCCAGTATTCGCCGACGTTCGGCTGCTGTTCCTTCAGCAGTTCGACCGCCGCGTTGAACTGTTCTTCGTTCAGCTCGTAGGGGTTTTCGATCCCCAGGCTCGATTCATGGGCCTTCAGGTAGACCGCCGCTTCGGCGATCAACATCGGATCGTCGTACTGGCTGATCCTGCCCTTGTATTTGGCCGCGACCTTGGGGTCCATGGTCACGTTCCAGGAGGTCGGCGCCGGTTCGACGTCGCTCCCGTTCCACATCAGCAAGTTGGCGCCGCGGCCGTGTGGGATGCCGTAATTGACACCTTCGAAGGTGTTGTACGGCTGGTCCTTGAGGTCGCTGAAGACCGTCTTGTAGTTGGGGACGAGGTCGGTGTTGACGGGCGCCACGTAGCCGGCGGCGACGAGGCGGGCGGTCGCGTTGCCGGAGGCGGAGACACCGTCGTATTGCCCGGTGCTCATCAGTTTCACCATTTCGTCGGAGGTGCCGGCGACCTTGTCGTTGACCTTGCAGCCGGTCTTCTGTTCGAACGGCTTGCTCCATTCGGGTTCGACGTAGCCGGCCCAGGAGATCAGGCTGACTTCGCCCTCGCCTTTGCCGAGCTTCTGCAGGGCTTCTTCGCTGCTGCCCCCGCTGGTGCTGCTGCTGCCACCGCCGCCACAACCGGCGATCGCGAGCATGCTCACTACCAGGACTGCGAGGACGAGCCACGCCGCGCGGGCGGGATTGCCATCCCTTCTCCTCATGGTGCTACCTCCTGTTTCGTTGACTTCCCTCCGACGGCGGCCGTGTGCTCGGGTCGCCACCCGACTAGAACCTCGGTTCCCTGCCCCCGCAGCGCGCCCGGGGACGCGCTCTCCACGTTCTGCCTGACGACCTGGAGCTTCTCCCCAGACTCCAGTTGGACGGTGAAGCGGGTGATCGATCCGGCATAGGAGACATCGACGATGCGGCCGCTCTCGGTGTGCAGGCCGTCGGCCTGCGCTCCCTGCTCGAGCAGCTCGATCTTCTCCGGGCGGATCGTCATCCGCTCGCCGTCGCGCTCGATCAAGTTGGAGACGCCGACGAAGCCGGCGACGAACTCGGTTTGCGGGTGCTCGTAGAGCTCCAGCGGCGAGCTCACCTGCTCGATCCGGCCGTTGTTGAAGACGGCGATCCGGTCGCTCATCGTCAGCGCCTCGTCCTGGTCGTGGGTGACGTAGACGAAGGTGATTCCGACCTCGCCCTGGATCGTCTTCAGCTCGCTCTGCATCTCCTCGCGCAGCTTCAGGTCCAGCGCCCCCAGCGGCTCGTCGAGGAGCAGCACCTTGGGCCGGTTGACGATCGCCCGCGCCAGCGCCACCCGCTGCCGCTGGCCGCCGGAGAGCTCGCCCGGCTTGCGGTCGGCGTAGCCCGGCAGCCGCACCATCTCCAAGGCCTCGTCGCGGCGCTTGGCGCGCTCGTCCTTGCCGACCCGCGCCACCTTCAGCCCGTAGGCGACGTTCTCGCCGACGCTCATGTGGGGGAAGAGCGCGTAGTCCTGGAAGACCGTGTTGACGGCGCGGTCATATGGCGGCACGCCGCTGACGTCCTCGCCCGCCAGCTCGATCGTGCCGCTGCTCGGATCCTCGAAGCCGGCGATCATCCGCAGCGTCGTCGTCTTGCCCGAGCCCGACGGGCCCAGCATCGTGAAGAACTCCCCCTGGGCGATCTCCAGATCGATCCCCGCGACCGCGACCACCTCGCCGTACTTCTTGGTGAGTCCGGACAAACGAATGTCTACTGCTACTCCCTCTATGCCTGGGAAGTTATCCGGAGCGGTGCGGAAAGCAAGGACAAAGTGGCCTTGGTGGCTTAGCCGATGTGGAGTAGGGCCGACGAGGGGGAATGGCGGGGAGGGAGTTGGTGACCCCCTTCTCTCAACTTCTTTGGGTGATCGTGATCTGTCGGTCCGCGATTGTGAACGCCCAAAAAGTACAAGCCGTTCAGGGGGTCACCAACTCCCTCCCGTCATCCGTAGCTAGGCACGAGCAACGGCTCGCCACCTGCGGGAGGAACTTCAGCTACGGCCTGGCACCCGGCCGTCTCTAACTTCGTGTCGTGGGAGGGGTCGGTACACCCCCGAACGGCTTGTACTTTTTGGGCGTCCCCGCTAACGGACCGACAGCTGCGGCCCCATCCAAACAAGTTGAGAGAGGGGGTGTACCGACCCCTCGTACAGGAGGCGCTTCGAGCTAGTAGCCGGCAGGGTGCCGGGGAATAAACCCGACGTTGTCCCGCAGTTCTTCGTGCCAGCGAGGGCCCGTTTCGCCGCCTTCGTCACCGGAGGTGTCCCAGCGGAAGCCGGCGATTTCGGCGTAGGCGTGGCCGCCGTTGGCCCAGACGGTGATCCAGCGGCCTGCGCCTTCTTCGCCCCAGCTCTCCATCGGGCCGGAGGGAAGCGGGCTTTCGAGGAAGTGGCCGCCGTGGAGGGCGAAGGAGACGGACCCGGAGCAGTCGTAGCCGCGGTCGTTCCAGCGGGCGTGGCCGCCGCCCCAGATGTATGGCTTGCTGCGGATCTTGTTCGCGGCGGCGATCACGGCCTTGACGCGGGGCGGGGCGCTCGCCGGAGGGACCAGCATCCCGTTCGGGAGCAGTCGCGCTTTCGCGGTCGGCGTGCACATGTCGATTTCAGCCGGGGACATGCCGCCGGTGGTGCAGCGGGCGGAAGCGCTGCCTGCACCGATGAAAAGGGTGGCGAAGACGGCGACGACGAACGCAAGCCCAGCCAACCTGAAGTTGTGACGCAAACCGATTCTCCTTCGTCGGCCTACGGGGTTAGCTGTCGGCCTAGCGCGAAAGGAGCTTGCGCCCCCACCTGATCGGTGGGTTCGGCCCGAAAACGTGGTTCCCCCGCTCCCGTTGCGCCCTTGGCGCCTGGGACTCGGCGTTCCGGTTATCGAACGCGAGCAATGTAGCGCATTGCCCGGCGTCGCGCTCACAAAACGCAAATATTTAGTCGAAAAGGCCGGTCCCACTCAGGTTCTGTTCGACGCTGCGGCTGGTAGCTTGCGCCTTGGGATGAACCTTTCGGGCCGAAAAGCGCTGCTCACTGGAGCCACCGGGGGCCTGGGCAGGGCGATCGCGCTGGCCCTGGCGCAGGGCGGCGCGCAGGTTGCGCTCAGCGCCCGCAAGCGTGAGGCCCTGGAGGAGCTCGCGGCAGAACTTCCCGGTAGCGGCCACAGCGTCCTGCCGGCAGATCTGGCCGAGCCCGACGCCGCCGAGCGCCTGGCCGCCGAAGCAGCCGGCACCGAGATCCTCGTCGCCAATGCCGGGCTGCCCGGGGCGGGCAAGCTCGACGAGTTCAGCGCCGAGGAGGTCAAGCGGGCGTTGCGGGTCAACCTCGAGGCGCCGATGCTGATGGCCCGTGCCCTCTATCCGGCGATGCTCGAGTCCGGCTCGGGGCACCTCGTCTTCGTCGCCTCGCTTTCCGGCAAGGCCGCCAGCCCCCGCAGCTCCGTCTACAACGCGACCAAGTTCGGCCTCCGCGGCTTCGCCCTCGGCCTCCGCGCTGACATCTCGCCGCGGGGAGTAGGCGTCTCCCTCGTCTCACCCGGCTTCATCCGCGAAGCGGGCATGTTCGCCGACTCCGGCGCCAAGCCGCCGCCGGGGATGGGCACCTCCACCCCCGAGCAGGTCGCCGCCGCCACCGTCAGGGCGATCGAGCACAACAAGGTCGAGGTGGCCGTGGCCCCTCTCACGCAGCGGATCGGCGCCCACCTCGCCCTCGTCAGCCCCAGCATCAGCGATAAAGCGCAGAGCGGCTCGGCCGGCCAGAAGGCTGCCCAGGCCATCGCTGACGGGCACGGCGATACCAAGCGCTGAGAGTTTCCTAGGATGGGAGTCGTGAGCAGCGATTCCTTCGGCGCCCGTTCGACCCTCCAGGTGGGAGGGCGCGAGTTCGAGATCTACCGGCTGGACGCGCTGCAAGAGAAGTTCGACGTCGCCCGGTTGCCCTACTCGATCAAGGTCCTGCTGGAGAACGTGCTGCGGCTGGAGGACGGCACCTCCGTCAGCGCCGAGGACGTCGAGGCGATCGCCTCCTGGGACGCCGCCGCCGAGCCGAGCTTCGAGATCCCCTTCCAGCCCGCCCGCGTCCTCATGCAGGACTTCACCGGCGTCCCCGCCGTCGTCGACCTGGCGGCGATGCGGGACGCGATGGAGGAGATCGGCGGCGACCCCGCCGCGATCAACCCGCTGGTCGACGTCGACCTGGTGATCGACCACTCGGTCCAGGTCGACGCCTTCGGCAACGAGCGCGCCTTCGCGGTCAACGCCGAGCACGACTTCGAGCGCAACCGCGAGCGCTACTCGTTCCTCAAGTGGGGCCAGCAGAGCTTCGACAACTTCCGCGTCGTCCCGCCGGCGACCGGCATCTGCCACCAGGTCAACCTCGAGTACCTGGCCCAGGTCGTCTACAGCCGCGAGAACGACGGCACCCTGCAGGCCTACCCCGACACCCTCGTCGGCACCGACTCCCACACGACGATGGTCAACGGCCTCGGCGTCCTCGGCTGGGGGGTCGGCGGGATCGAGGCGGAGGCGGCGATGCTGGGCCAGCCGATCTCGATGCTGCTGCCGCAGGTGGTGGGCTTCAAGCTCTCCGGCCAGCTGCCCGAGGGGGCGACCGCGACCGATCTCGTCCTCACCGTGACCGAGATGCTGCGCGAGCGCGGCGTCGTCTCCAAGTTCGTCGAGTTCTTCGGCCCCGGCCTGCCGACGCTCGGCCTCGCCGACCGGGCCACCCTCGGCAACATGTCGCCGGAGTTCGGCTCGACCTGCGCGATCTTCCCGGTCGACGCCGAGACCCTGCGCTACCTCGACCTGACCGGGCGCCCGACCGAGACGATCGAGCTGGTCGATGCGTATGCGCGCGAGCAAGGGATGTTCCACGACGAGTCGAGCCCGGACCCGGCCTTCTCCGACCTGCTCGAGCTCGACCTCGGCGAGGTCGAGCCGAGCCTCGCGGGGCCGAAACGGCCGCAGGACCGGGTGCCGCTGGCGGAGGCGAAAGAGTCCTTCCTCGAGGCGATGGAGGAGTTCGACCCCGATGCGGCCGAGCAGATGGGCAACGGCCGCGACGAGGCGATCGAGGAGTCGTTCCCGGCCTCCGACCCGCCGGCCGAGGACCATGACGACGAGCGCGGCAGGCCGCGGCCTGCGGTCCGCGCCGGGACGGTGACGGCGCCGCGGACCGGCGACGCGATCGCGGTGACCCTGGAGGACGGGACCGAGGTCGAGCTCGACCACGGCCGGGTCGTGATCGCGGCGATCACCAGCTGCACCAACACCTCCAACCCGAGCGTGATGATCGGCGCCGGCCTGCTCGCCCGCAACGCGGTCCAGAAAGGGCTGCAGCGCCAGCCCTGGGTGAAGACCTCGCTGGCGCCGGGTTCGACCGTGGTCACCGACTACCTCGAGCGGGCGGGCCTGACCGAGTACCTCGACGCCCTCCAGTTCAACCTGGTCGGCTACGGCTGCACCACCTGCATCGGCAACTCCGGCCCGCTGGCGCCGGAGATCTCCGCCGCGGTCGCCGAGAAGGACCTCGCCGTCTGCGCCGTCCTCTCGGGCAACCGCAACTTCGAGGGCCGGATCAACCAGGACGTCAAGGCCAATTACCTCGCCAGCCCGCCGCTGGTGGTCGCCTACGCCCTCGCCGGCAGGATGGATATCGACCTCCTCAACGAGCCGCTCGGCGAAAGCTCCGACGGCGAGCCCGTCTACCTGCGGGACGTCTGGCCGGATGCCGAGGAGATCAAGCGGGTGGTCGGCGATTCGGTGAAGTCGGAGATGTTCGAGCGCAACTACGCCGAGGTCTTCGCCGGCGACGAGACCTGGAACGGCGTCGACGTCCCCTCCGGCGACCGCTACACCTGGCCCGACTCCACCTACGTCCGCCGCCCCAGCTTCTTCGAGCAGATGCCGGCGCAGGCGCCCGGAGTCGAGCCGATCGCCGGCGCCCGGGCGCTGGCCCTGCTCGGCGACTCGATCACCACCGACCACATCTCGCCGGCGGGCGCGATCAAACGCGACAGCCCCGCCGGGCGGTGGCTGGGCGAGCAGGGCGTCGAGGTCAAGGACTTCAACTCCTACGGCGCCCGGCGCGGCAACCACGAGGTGATGATCCGCGGCACCTTCGCCAACATCCGCCTCCGCAACCAGCTGGCCGAGAAGGCCGGCGGCTACACCCGTTTTTTCAATGGTGACGGCCCCGGCGGCGAGGAGACGACGATCTACGAGGCGGCGATGGACTACGCCTCCGAGGGGGTGCCGCTGGTCGTCCTCGCCGGCAAGGAGTACGGCTCGGGCTCCTCGCGCGACTGGGCGGCCAAGGGGACGAAACTGCTCGGGGTCCGCGCCGTGATCGCCGAGAGCTTCGAGCGCATCCACCGTTCCAACCTGATCGGGATGGGGGTGCTGCCGCTGCAGTTCGCCGAGGGCGAGAGCGTCGCCTCGCTCGGCCTCACCGGCGCGGAGACCTTCGACTTCGGCGATCTCGAGGACGGTCGCGCCAAGCAGGTGAGCGTCACCGCCCGCGCCGACGGCGGCGGCAAGAGGCAGTTCACCGCGACGGTGCGGCTGGATACGCCCAACGAGGTCGGCTACTTCCTCAACGGCGGCATCCTCCAGACCGTCCTGCGCAACCTCCGAGACAGGGAAAAGGGGTAGGCGCAGCGGGGGCCGCGGGAGGCAGGGGGGTCCGCGCGACCCTCACTGCACCTAGCGCGTCGGTAGCCAGGGAGGGATGCCGACGCGGCCGTTCCCCCTGGCGGGACTGCCCTGAGGAACAGTCAGGGTTTAGCTATAGCGGCTCGACCACCCACGGTCAAGCTCAATCGAACGTTTTAGCTGCGTTCGGCCGCGGTTTCCGTCACCCGCTTTGGCGAACCTGACTGTTTATCTATTCCCCAGCCCTTGCGTTCGATCAGCTCGATCCCGATCACGCTGCCGACCGGGCCGACCGGGGTGAGGGTGGCGGCGAGCAGGGTGTAGGGGGTCTCCTTGCGGATGCAGGCGACCCAGATCAGCACGCAGAGTCCGACGAAGCCGAGGCCGTGGGCCCAGCCGAAGAGCATCGTCTCGGTTTCGAACCCCGGCACCAGCCAGAAGACGATCAGGCCGCTGAAGATCGCCAGCTCGATCCAGGAAATCCGCTTGACCCAGACGAACAGCTCGCCCGGAACGGGCTTCTCGAAGGGCCGCCGCGTCATCGGTCTATCGATTCAGGCGCCGGGGGTGAGCGCGGTGAGCACGATCCGCTCCTGCTCGCGCGCATGGGCGCCGGAGTAGCCCTCGCCCGGGCTGGCCCGGCCCTGGCGGCCGATGTAGGTGAGGGCGACACCCTCGGGGAGGACGCTCGGCATGCGGCGGGACATCACCTTCCAGGCGCCCATGTTGCGCGGCTCCTCCTGCACCCAGGCGATCTCCTTCATGTTCGGGTAGGAGGCGATCAGCCGCTCCAGCTGTTCTTTGGCGAACGGGTAGAGGACCTCGACCCGGGCGATCGCCACGTTCTCGGCGTCGGGACGGCGCTCGTTGGCGTCCATGTCGTAGTAGACCTTGCCGGTGCAGAGGACGAGCCGCTCGACCTTGTCCCGGCGCTCGGCCGCGGTCGGGTCGTCGAGGATGAACTGCAGTTCGCCGTCGGTCAGCTCCTCGAGGCTGGCGGTGGCGCGGTCGAGGCGCAGCAGCCCCTTCGGGGTGAAGACGATCAGCGGCCGCGGCTTCTTGATCAGGCCCTGGCGGCGCAGCAGGTGGAAGTACTGGGCGGCCGTGGTCGGGTTGGCGATGCGGATGTTGCCCTCGGCGCCGAGGGCGAGGAAGCGCTCGATCCGGGCGCTGGAATGCTCGGGCCCCGAGCCCTCGTAGCCGTGCGGCAACAGCAGCGTCAGCCGCGTCTGCTGGCCCCACTTCGACTCGCCGGAGACGATGAAGCTGTCGATGATCACCTGGCCGGCGTTGGCGAAGTCGCCGAACTGCGCCTCCCACAGGACCAGGGCGCTCGGGTTGGCGGCCGAGTAGCCGTACTCGAAGCCGAGGCAGGCGGTCTCCGAGAGCGGGCTGTTGTAGAGCTCGAAGGGCGCCGAGGCGTCCTCGAGGTTCTGGATCGGCGTGTACTTCAAGCCGGTGTTCTCGTCGTGGAGGACGAGGTGGCGGTGGGAGAAGGTGCCGCGCTCGGTGTCCTGGCCGGTCATGCGGATGTGGACGCCGTCGGTGAGCAGGGTGCCGAGGGCGAGCGCCTCGGCCTGGCCGAAGTCGATCCCGCCGCCCTCCAGCGCCTCGGTCCGGCGCGAGAGCGGGCGCCGCAGCTTGCGGTGGACGTTGAAGCCCTCCGGCGTCTTCAGCAGCGCCTCGTTGATCTCCCGAAGCTTCGCGGCCTCGACCGCGGTGTGGACGGGCGGGCTGGCGGTGCGGTCGAGCAGTTCGCCGGTCTGGGTGGTGCCGGTGACGGTCGGGTCCTCGTAGTCGCCCGCCTCCATCTTCTCCCGCAGCCGCTTCAGCGCCGCCGACATCTCCGAGTGGCGCTCGTCGGAGGCCTGGCCGACCTGCTCGGCCGAGACCGTCCCCTCTTCGATCAGTTTCTCCGCGTAGAGCTCGGAGACCGGCGGGTGCGACTTGATCGCCGCCGCCATCGTCGGCTGGGTGTAGGCGGGCTCGTCGGTCTCGTTGTGGCCGAAGCGGCGGTAGCCGATCACGTCGATGACGACGTCGCGGCACCAGCGGTCGCGGTAGGCCATCGCCAGACGCATCGCCGCGATGCAGGCCTCGGCGTCGTCGGCGTTGACGTGGATGATCGGGACGTTGAAGCCCTTCGCCATGTCGGCGGCGTAAGGGGTCGAACGCGCCTCGTCGGGGTCGGTGGTGAAGCCGACCTGGTTGTTCTGGATCAGGTGGATCGTGCCGCCGGTCGTGTAGCCCGGCAGCGACTGCAGGTTGAGCGTCTCGGCGACCACGCCCTGGGCGGGGAAGGCGGCGTCGCCGTGCAGCAGCACCGGCACCGCCCGCTTGAAGTCATGGGTCAGGTTCGGTCCCTCGAAGTCCTGCTGGAGGAAGCGGGTGCCGCCGGTGACGACCGGGTCGACGAACTCGAGGTGACTTGGGTTCGGGTAGAGGCGGACCGAGATCTTCTTGCCGTCGCCGGTCTCGTAGGTGCCGCGGTGGCCGTAGTGGTACTTGACGTCGCCGGTGCCGCCGTGGGGGATCGCGGCGACCGCCTTGACCGCCTCGATCTGCTTCGAGCCCTCGAACTCGGCGAGGATCGACTCGACCGAGCGGCCGAGGTTGTGGGCGAGGACGCTGAGGCGGCCGCGGTGGGCCATCCCGAAGACGACCTCCTCGGCGCCGGCCCGCTGCGAGAGCGTCACCGCCTCGTCGAGCATCGGCACGACCACGTCGAGCCCCTCGATCGAGAACATCTTCTGGCCCAAATACGCTTTCTCGAGGAAGCGCTCGAACTGGAAGACGTCGATCAGGCGGTCGAGCAGGCGTTTCTTCTCCTCGTCGGTGAGCGGCTGGCGGTGCGCGCCGGTCTCGATCATCTCCCGCAGCCAGAGTCGCTGCTGGTGGGAGGAGAGGTGCTCGAACTGGTAGCCGATCGTCTCGCAGTAGGCGCTGCGCATCCGCGGCAGCGCCTCCAGCAGGCTCTCGCCGGGGACGCCGATCCGCAGGATCGAGGCCGGGATCTTCGCCATCAGCTCGGGGGTGAGGTTGACGTTCTCCGGCTGCAGGGCCGGGTCGCCTTTGGGCTCGGAGCCGAGCGGGTCGAGGTGGGCGGCGAGGTGGCCGTGGGTGCGGTAGGCCTTCAGCAGCGAGGTTGCCGCCTGGACCGCCTGCAGCAGCTCTTCGTCGATCTGGCCCGGCGCGGTGGTCGGTTCCGCGCTCGGCGCGGCGGCGGAGAGCGGTGGCGCCGAGGCCGAGGCGGGGTGGGCCTTGGTCACGGCGGAGGGATCGTCGAAGCCGAGGTCGCGGGCGACCGACTCGTAGAACTCGTCCTCGCCCTGCAGCAGCTGCTCGATCCGGCGCAGGAAGGCGCCCGACTCGGCCCCCTGGATGACCCGGTGGTCGTAGGTCGAGGTCAGCGTCATCACCTTGGAGACGCCGAGCTGCTTGATCCGTTCCGGCGAGGCGTGGAGCCACTCCGGCGGGTAGGCGATCGAGCCGGTGGCGATGATCGCGCTCTGCCCGGAGAGCAGCCGCGGCACCGAGGCCATCGTCCCGATCCCGCCCGGGTTGGTGAGGCTGATGTTGGTGCCCTGGAAGTCGTCGGCGGAGAGCTTGTTCTCGCGCGTCTTCGCGATCAGCTCTTCGTAGTTGGAGTGGAAGCCGGTGAAGTCGAGCCCGTCGGCGCCCTTGATCGCCGGGACCATGAGGCTGTGGGAACCGTCCTTTTTCTCCACGTCGACGGCGATCCCGAGATTCACCGGACCGCCCTCGATCGCGAACGGCTTCCCGTCCTGCTCAGCAAACACCCGCACCATCACCGGGAAGTCTTTGGCCGCCTCGACGATCGCCCAAGCGACCAGATGCGTAAAGGAGACCTTCAACCCCCGGTCCTTGAGCACCGAGTTGATCGCCTTCCGCTTCGCATCCAAAGTGTCGACGGCGATAGTCCGGAACGAAGTCGCAGTCGGGACGGCCCGACTTTCATCCATCGCATTGGCCAGCATCGCCGCAGCCCCCCGAAGCTGCTTAGCCTCACCCTGAGCAGCCACAGCAGCCCCGCCATTCCCACCCCCATCCGCCGCCAACACATCTTCTTTAGTCACCTTCGCGCCCGGTCCCGACCCACTGACCGAAGCAAGATCGACCCCGGAGGCCTCAGCAACTCTCCGAGCAAGCGGCGTCGCTTTCACATCAGCGGATCCGTTGCCGTCGCCCCCGTTGGTCCCGGCAGCTTTAGACGCTTCTCCCGCGGGTGGCGACGATGCCGAGGACTCTCCCGCTAGGGAGAGCCCGGTATCGGAGACAGGACCCGCGGGCCGATCCCCTTGTCCCTCACCAGCCTCCATCTCACCAAGTGGAGCCCCAACCGGAACCTCGTCGTCGACCTGAGCAACGATCTTCGTGATCACCCCGTCCATCGGCGCCGGCACCTCAGCATCGACCTTGTCAGTCGAGACCTCGACGATCGTGTCGCCCTCCTTGACCGAGTCGCCCTCGGCCACGTGCCACTCGAGGACGATGCCCTCGGTCACCGACTCGCCCATCTCGGGCATCGGGATCTGCACGGTGGCCGTCTCTGGCATCTCTTGGTCGCAGTCTAAGGAAAGAGGTTTATCGGCAGCCGCATACAGATACCCTGGTACCCGATGAGCTACTTCGTCACCGGCGCCACTGGCTTCATCGGCCGCAATCTGGTCGAGAAGTTGCTGCAGCGCGAGGGCACCGTATACGGGCTGGTGCGGGCCGGCTCGCGCGGGCGGCTGGAGGAGCTGCGGACCAGCCTCGGCGCCGACGGCGCTCGCATCGTCCCGATCACCGGCGACCTCTCCCAGCCTGGACTCGGTGTCTCCGAGGAGGACCTACTGCAGATGCGGGGCGAGATCGACCACCTCTTCCACCTCGCCGCGATCTACGACCTGACCGCCGACGCCGAGGCCCAGGAGATCGCCAACGTCGAGGGGACGCGCCACGCGATCGAGCTCGCCGGGGCGCTCGAGGCCGGCTGCTTCCACCAGGTCAGCTCGATCGCCGCCGCCGGTCTCTACAAGGGCGTCTGGACCGAGGACATGTTCGACGAGGCGGAAAAGCTCGACAACAACCCCTACTTCCGCACCAAGCACGAGTCCGAGCGGCTGGTCCGCGACGAGTGCCAGCGCCCCTGGCGGGTCTACCGGCCGGGGATCGTCGTCGGCGACTCGCGCACCGGGGAGATCGACAAGATCGACGGCCCCTACTACTTCTTCAAGAGCCTGCAGCGGCTGCGGCGGGTGGCACCGTCCTGGCTGCCGGTGCTCGGGATCGAGGGCGGTGAGATCAACATCGTCCCGGTCGACTACGTCGCCGCGGCGATCGACCACATCGCCCACAAACCTCGGCTCAACGGGCGCGCCTTCCACCTCACCGACCCCAATCCGCACACCGCCGGCGAAGTGATCAACCTCTTCGCCCGGGCCGCCGACGCGCCGCAGATGGCGGTGCGGCTGGACACCGACGTGACCGAGCCGGCGACCGGGGCGGTGCGGACGGCGCTGAGGCTCCTCCCGCCGGCGAAGCAGGCCGCCAAGGCGGCGCTGAACCAGCTCGGCCTGCCGGCGGAGCTGCTCAGCTACGTCGATTATCCGACCAGCTTCGACTCGACCCGGACGCAGAAAGCCCTCAAAGGCTCCGGGATCGAGGTGCCGCCGCTGGAGAGCTATGCGACCCGGGTCTGGGACTACTGGGAGCGCAACCTCGATCCCGACCTGTTCAAGGACCGCTCGCTGTCGGCGGCGGTGCGGGGCAAAATCGTCCTGATCACCGGGGCGTCTTCGGGGATCGGCAAGGCAACGGCGGTCAAGGTCGCCGACGCGGGCGGCACCGTGCTGCTGGTCGCCCGCTCGCTCGACAAGCTGGAAGAGACCCGGGAGGAGATCGTCGCCGGCGGCGGCAGCGCCCACATCCACCAGTGCGACCTCTCCGACATCGAGGACATCGAGCGGATGGCCGAGGAGGTCCTCACCTACCACGGCCATGTCGACATCCTCGTCAACAACGCCGGCCGCTCGATCCGGCGCTCGATCGCCCTCTCCTACGACCGCTACCACGACTTCGAGCGCACGATCCAGCTCAACTACCTGGGCTCGGTGCGGCTGATCCTGGCGCTGCTGCCGGCGATGCGGGCACGCAAGGGCGGCCACATCATCAACATCAGCTCGATCGGGACGCAGACCAACCCGCCGCGCTTCTCCGCCTACGTCGCCTCGAAGGCGGCGCTGGACGCGTTCAGCCGGGTGATCGCCTCCGAGGTGCTCGAAGACAGCGTCCACATCACCACCGTGCACATGCCGCTGGTGCGGACGCCGATGATCGCGCCGACGCGGATGTACGACATGTTCCCGGCGATCACGCCCGAGGAGGCGGCGGAGATGATTGCCAAGGCGATGATCCGGCGGCCGAAGAAGGTGGCGACCCGTCTCGGCACTTTCGGCGAGCTGATGTACGCGGTGGCGCCGAAAGCCAGCGACTCGATCCTCAATACGGCTTACAAGTTGTTCCCGGATTCTCAGGCGGCTAAAGGGAAGAAATCGGAGGCTCGGGACAAAGCTCCTTCGACCGAGGCCGTTGCGTTTGCGCACTTGATGAAAGGCGTGCACTGGTAGCGAGGTAGGTTGGGCTGGTGACCGAGCGGCGGCTCAAGCATTGGGGTTGGGGTTACGAGGATCAGGCGCCTACCTCGACGCAGTTGCGGGAGGCGGCAGAAGGAATTCGGGCTCGGTTCGGGTTCGGGGGTGAGATTGAGAAGCCGGTGCCGCTGGAGGCGGTGGAACTGCGCGCGCCGCGGCTGAAGCGGCCGGGGGCGTTTGGGGATCTGTTTTCGGATGGGAAGTACGAGCGGGTGGCGCACTCGCTGGGGAAGGCTTATCGGGATGTGGTGCGGGGGTTCTATGGGAAGTTCGAGAACCCGCCGGATTTGGTCGCGTTTCCTCGGGATGAGTCTGAGATCGAGGCGGTGCTGAGTTGGGCTGAGGCCGAGGGGGCGGCGGTCGTTCCTTTTGGCGGGGGGACCAGCGTGGTCGGTGGGGTGGAGGCCAGGCTGGGGGAGCGGGCGGTGGTTTCGTTGGACCTGCGGCGGCTGGACCGGGTGCTGGAAGTGGATCCGACCTCGCTGGCGGCGCGGATCCAAGCGGGGGCCCTCGGTCCTGGGCTCGAGGATCAGCTGCGCGAGCACGGGCTGACGCTGCGGCACTTCCCGCAGTCGTTCGAGTACTCGACCCTGGGCGGCTGGATCGCGACCCGGGCCGGTGGGCACTTCGCGACGCTGGAGACCCACATCGACGATCTGGTCGAGTCGGTGCGGGCGATCACCCCGCGCGGGACCTGGGAGAGCCGGCGGCTGCCGGGCTCGGGCGCGGGGCCTTCGCCGGACCGGATGTTGATCGGCTCGGAGGGGATCCTTGGGGTGATCGCCGAGGCCTGGGTACGGGTGCGACCCCGGCCGGAGTTCAAGGCGTCGGTGGGGGTGACCTTCGCCGACTTCGGTGCTGCCGTCGAGGCGGTCCGCGAGATCGCCCAGTCGGGTCTCTACCCCGCCAACTGTCGCCTCCTAGACGCCGAGGAGGCTGGCTTCACCGGGGCCGGCGACGGCAGCAGCCACCTCCTGCTCCTCGGCTTCGAGTCGGCGCAGCTTCCAGTTGACGCCCCGATGGAGCAAGCGCTGGAAATTGCCCGAGAGCACGGCGGCATCCCGGGCGAGGTCCGTTCTTCCGGCGGCCAGGGCGACGGCGGCGCGGTCGACACGTGGCGTGGGGCGTTCTTGCTCGCGCCGTATCTGCGTGACACCTTCGTCGCCTGCGGCGTTCTCTCCGAGACGTTCGAGACGGCGATCACCTGGGATCGCTTCGAGGAGTTCCACGCATCGGTGATGGAGACGGCGCGGCGGGCTATCTCCGAGGCGAGCGGGGTTCCCGCCGACGGGCCGGGATCACCGCGCGTCAGTTGCCGCTTCACCCACGTCTATCCGGACGGCGTCGCGCCCTACTTCACGGTCCTCGCGCCGGCGATCCGCGGCGGCGAGGTCGAGCAGTGGGACGAGGTCAAGGCCGCCGTCTCCGCGGCGATCCTCGACGCCGGCGGCACGATCACCCACCACCACGCGGTCGGCCGCGATCACCGGCCCTGGTACGACCGCCAGCGCCCGGCCCCCTTCGCCGCCGCCCTCCGCGCCGCCAAGGCCGAGCTCGATCCTGCAGGCATGCTCAACCCAGGCGTCCTCATCGACCCCTGACTAACCTTTGCCTATGCCCCCCCAGCAGCATGAGCCGCGACCGCGGCAGGAGGATCCGTGGCGCGCCAACGAGGAAGCCCGCCGTCGCCAGGTGCGCGAAGACGCCGGCCGACCGCTGGCGGTAAACCTCGCCGAAGGCCTGGCGCTGAGCGAATTCCTCTCCACCTTCACCGGAAGCGCCAAGCGCAGTTGAGCACGACCCCGCTGCGTCTGCGCGAGCTGCTCCAGCGGCTGGTCGAGGCGGAGATCAGTTTCATCCTCGTTGGCGGCCTCGCCGTCAATGCCTGGGGATATATGCGGAGCACGCAGGACGTAGACGTGGTCCCGGACCCCGATCCCGAGAACTTGGCGAAGCTCGACGAGCTCCTGCGGGAATTGGGGGGGAAGGTGGACGTCGGCGGACACCTGCTGGACTCAAACTCGATCTCGACCTTCCTGCGGACGGGCGACAGGACCTTCGTCCGCACCGAACTCGGTCAGGTCGACGTCCTGCAGGGCCTGCCGCAGGTCCCTCGCTACGAGGAGTTGGAGAAGCAGGCCAAGCAGATCGACATCAACGGCTTGTCGGTGCGGGTCTGCTCCTTGGAGCACCTGCTCGAGATGAAGCGCGCCAGCGGCCGGCCGCGCGACCACGACGACGTCCAGGAACTGGAAGCCGCCCAGGAGCCAGGTGGGGAGCGGTCTTGACGGCTCCCGGCGCTACCCTTTCGCAACTTCAGCCCCAGGCCGGGTAGTTCGTGGAAGTGCCCGAGCCGACGCGTCCCTCGATGGAAACGATCACCTCCGAACAGCCCACCGTGCCGACCCCGCCGACGCAGTCGCACGAGCCCGACACCGGCGAAGTCGTGCCACGCCGCTCGCCGCTGCGGGCCGCGATCAAGACGGGGCGGCCGAAGGAGTGGATCAAAAACGTCTTCGTCTTCGCCGGGCTGCTCTTCTCCGGCAAGTTCAACCAGTCGCACGACGTCCTGGAGGCGTTCGTCACCTTCGTCGCCTTCTGCCTGATCTCCAGCGCCGGCTACTTCGTCAACGACCTGCTCGACGTCGAGCTCGATCGCAAGCACCCGAAGAAGCGCTTCCGCCCGCTGGCGGCGCGCGAGCTCTCAGAGGCCGCGGCGAAAGCGATCGCCCCGGCCCTGGCCGTCGTAGCGATCGCGATCGCCTTCACCGTCAACTGGCAGGTCGGCCTGATGGTCATCGGCTACGGCATCGCCCAGGTGGCATACAGCCTCGGCCTCAAGCAGATCGTGATCATCGACGTGATGACGCTGGCGGGCCTGTTCATCCTCCGCGTCGCCGCCGGCGCCAGCGCCGTCGAAGCCCACGCCTCCGAGTGGCTGATCCTCTGCACCGGCATGCTCGCCGCCTTCCTCGGCTTCACCAAGCGCCGCCAGGAGGCGGTCTCCGAGCTGCACGAGGGCACCTCGACCCGGCCGGTCCTCGAGCACTACTCGCTGCCCTTCCTCGACCAGATGGTCTCGATGGTCACGACCGGCACCGTGATCAGCTACGCGATCTACACCGTCAACTCGCCGATCATCGGCAGCAAGATGATGCTCACGATCCCGCCCGTCGTCTACGGCATCTTCCGCTACCTCTACCTGATCTACGACCGCAACGACGACCGCTCGATGTCCGGCATCATCGCCGGCGACCGCGGCATTCAAGCCGCCGGCGCCGCCTTCGCAATCATCGCCTTCCTGCTGCTCTACGTGTTCAAGTAGCAACCAGAGCATCAGTAGGGCCGCCTACTATCTCAGTATGAGCAGCGAGGCAAAGCCGCTTTCCCCGCAAGAGGTATCGGATATCGATGCTCAGTATCAACCTTTTCCCAAGTTTGAAGATTGGCCACAGAAAGTTCCGCGCACGGACCTGTGGAGTACCGCACTTAAGAGGTTCCAAGAAGCTTCAGGGAATGCAAGTCCGGAGGAGCTCGCAAAAGCTCAGGATGTAGCGCTGCGGACTGCCGCCTTCGATACGGGGGCTATCGAGGGTCTCTATCCAACCGACAGAGGCCTGACCTTTACCGTTGCGACCCAAGCAGCGGCTTGGGAACAGGAAGTAGTAGAGCGTAGTGCCAACGCGCTTGAGCTATTCAAGGCTCAGCTCGAGGCCTTCGAGCTTGTGTTGGACTTAGCAACGAAGCAATTTCCTGTCCTCACGCAGGTCTGGATTCGGCGGATCCACGAGGTGATTACCGGCCCCCAGGCCACCTACGCTGTAATCACTGCGGTCGGACCCCAGGAGCAGGCTCTTCCGAAGGGCGAATACAAGACGCAGCCAAATCACGTTCGGACGGCTGACGGCGCGATACATGCCTATGCGCCAGTCGAGACGACGCAGCCGGAACTAGAGCGCCTAGTAGTCGAAACCGAAACCCATAAATTTCGGGAAGCCCACCCGATTGTCCAGGCTTCATATGTTCACTATGCCCTCGCCGCTATCCATCCCTTTGCGGACGGAAATGGTCGGGTTGCTCGTGCCGTAGCGTCTGCTTATACCTATCGGATTGCTTCGGTTCCATTGCTAGTTCTCGATCACCATCGGGATCTCTACTTCGCGACCCTTTCCGAAGCCGACGCACGCAATGCAGATCCATTTGTGGATTTCATGGCTAGGGTAAGTAGGGATGCAATTGAAATGGTGACCGAGATGCTGAAGTCGGCTAGGGCACCGCAACCTGAGGACGTTCTGGCACGTTTCCGGGAGATGTACATCGCTCAGGGAGAGTTGTCTCACCAGCAACTTGATGCACTCGCGAGCGAGCTTGCCGAAACGGCGGGAGCCATGCTGTCCACCCAGATTTCAGAGTTAACGCTCCCTGACGGAGTCGCCCTTCAAGCTGTAAATGGATCAGGCGCCAGACAACATCCTCCCTCTGGCTTTCGATCGATTGTGAAACCCGCACCTCGGTATGTCCAACTCGATTTCACGGCAGCAGCCCCAGGCAACGCCAATCTTCGAATTATTTTCGAGGTCTTTGTGTCGACTGAATCGGATACGGCCACGTCGATGCTCATCCGCTCAGATATTGATGGAGACGAGCTTGTACTTGGCTTGGCAGATCTGTCGCCTCAGCTCTCAAGCGCTGCTCGACTGAGACTCGCAAGCTATCTGCGCAGGGCAGTTGGGATCGGGCTTGATGCGTTATTAAGCCAGTCCAGACAACAGATGGAAAATCGCGGCTACTAGGCCAGTCCGACCTCGCCCGACTCCTCCATCAGATAGAAGCGGGCGCGGCCTATCTCCTCGCCGTTGACCTGGACTACGGCGGCGTGGGGGCCGGCGGTGGCGAAGGAGGCGGTGGCGGCTATCGACATGACCAGGCGTTGCTCCTGGCCTTCGGGGAGGCCGGGGGGGCGGCCGGTCTCGAAGTTGGCGGTGAGGCCGTCGCCCAGCTCCTGGCCGTCGGGGTCCTGGACGCTGACGACCAGCTCGTGGGGGCTGTTGGTCTCGTGCCAGGCGATGTCGATGCCGAGGCCGATCGAGAAGGACCACTCGGAGGGCAGTTCGGGGAGGCGGAGGACATTCCAGCCGCCGCCGGTCAGGTAGAGCTTGCCGTTGACGGCCTCGCTGTAGTCGCAGAGGAGGAGGAAGCCGATGTTCACGGGGCCTCGCCCTCGGCGTAGGGGATGACGGGGAGGTCGGAGCGGAGCTCGACCTTGCCGCCCCTGCTGAACTGGACGTCGATCGTCTCGTTCTTGCGGTAGGTGCCGAAGAGGCCCAGGTACATCGCCAGCCAACGGCCGGTTCCGACCTTCTCCTTGACGATCGGGCGGTCGAAGACGATCTCGGCGGCTTCGATCCGGTAGGTCCCCTTGGGTTGTTCGATCCCGTTGATGAAGACGGTGAAGGGCGGTTCGGCGCCTGCGGGCAGCTTCACCCGCTCGCCGGCGGCGTAGCTGCCCTTCGGAATCTCGGTCTCGGTCTTGCTCATCGGGTCTCCGCCTCCAGAGTCTCGCGCACGAGGTCGAACGGCGTGTCGTGGTGGCTCGGATCGAGCTCCTCCCGCACCACCCCGCCGCTGAAAGGCATGAAAGTCCCATCCCCCCGCACGTCCACCCCCGCCACCGGCTTGCGAAATACCCCGCGCCCGCTCAGCTGCAACCGCGCCAGAACCTGGTCCCCCGGCTCGTAGTCCCGCAGCGACTGCACCCGGTGCGCCGGCCCCTCACTGCGAATGGCCAAAGCCCGCGCCCGCATAGCGGCAACTGCCTCCCCAAGGTCATCGAACTCCGCGTGGTCGACATCCGACCCATGCCGGACCGTCAGCTTCCAACGAGACATAGCGGCAGCCTAAAGCGATGGCAGTGGGGGTCAGGTGCCCCTCGCCAGACACTCAACCACGAGCCATTGGCGAGTGGTGTCTGGCGAGGGGCACCTGACCCCCGCCCAGCGCCTACGCCCCGCGCCGGGGCCGTTTCGGCCGCCGCGCCGGCGGGCCGACGATTTTCTCCGGCCCCTCACGATCCTCGATCCCGACGTACTCCAGCTCCCGCTCCCCGGTGTAGATCTGCCGCGGCCGGGCGATTTTCTTCTCCGGGTCTTCCTGCATCTCCATCCACTGGGCGACCCAGCCGGCGGTGCGGGGGATGGCGAAGATGACCGTGAACATCTCGGTCGGGATCCCCATCGCCTCGTAGACGATCCCTGAGTAGAAGTCGACGTTCGGGTAGAGCTTGCGCTCGGTGAAGTAGTCGTCGTCGAGGGCCCGCTTCTCCAGCTCGCGGGCGATCTCGACCAGCGGGCTGTACTCGGTCGCCTCGAAGACGGGCTCGATGTACTGCTGGATGATCCGCGCCCGCGGGTCGTAGTTCTTGTAGACGCGGTGGCCGAAGCCCATCAGTTTCTCCTCGCGCTGCTTCACCCGCTCGAGGAAGTCGGGGATGTTCTCCGGCGACTCGATCCGCCGCAGCATCCGCAGCACCGCCTCGTTGGCGCCGCCGTGCAGCGGGCCGTAGAGGGCCGCCACCCCGGCCGCGACCGCCGAGTAGGGGTCGACGTCGGAGGACCCGACCCCGCGCACCGCGTTGGTCGAGCAGTTCTGTTCGTGGTCGGCGTGGAGGATGAAGAGGACGTCGAGGACTTTGGTCAGCGCCTCCTTGGGGATGTGCCGGTCCTCGGTCTTCTTGAACATCATCGAGAGGAAGTTCTGGGCGTAGGAGAGCTCGTTGTCGGGATAGACGTAGGGCAGCCCCATGCCGTGGCGGTAAGAGAAGGCGGCGAGGGTCGGCACCTTGGCGATCAGCCGCACGGCTGCCATGTAGCGCTCTTCCGGATCCTCGATCTTCTTCGCGTCCGGGTAGAAGGTCGAGAGCGCGCCGACCCCGGAGAGCAGCATCCCCATCGGGTGGGCGTCGTAGCGGAAGCCCTCGAAGAAGTGCTTGAGGTCCTCGTGGACGAAGGTGTGGTGGGTGATGTCGAAGGTCCAGCGCTCGAGCTGCGGCGCGGTCGGCAGCTCGCCGAAGACCAGCAGGTAGGCGACCTCGAGGAAGGTCGATTTCTCGCAGAGCTGCTCGATCGAGTAGCCGCGGTGTTCGAGGATGCCGGCGCCGCCGTCGATGTAGGTGACCGACGAGCGGCAGGAGGCGGTGTTGGTGAAGGCCGGGTCGTAGGCCAGCATCCCGAATTCGTCCTCGTCGACTTTGATCTGGCGCAGGTCCATCGACCGCACCGTGCCGTCAGAGATCGGCAGCTCGTAGGTCTTGCCGGTGCGGTTGTCGGTGACCGTCAGCGAGTCCTTGCCGCCGTTACCGGAGGCGTTGGCGTCGGCGTTCGGGTCCTGCGTTTGCTGCTCGGTGGCCATCGCCCCTCCTCGTTGACTGGGTCGGTCGGAGGAAGGAAGTTTACGGGGTGCGGACGCCCGGGCCCTCGAACTGGGTCATCCCGCGCAGGTGTTCGAAGCGCTCGTCGATCTCCTCGCGGGTCAGCCGCGAGACGCGCTCGGTCCCGAACTCCTCGACGTTGAAGGAGGCGAGCACGGTGCCGTAGCCCATCGCCCGCCGCAGCTCGGCGTCGGTCAGCTCGCCCTCGACGCCGTCGAGGTAGCCGAAGAACCCGCCGGCGAAGCTGTCGCCGGCCCCGGTCGGGTCGCGCACGTCCTCGAGCGGGAAGCCCGGGAGGGCGAAGAAGCCGTCCGCGGTGAAGAGCGCAGCGCCGTACTCGCCCTGCTTGGCGATCACCGCCCGCGGCCCCATCGCCATCACCGAGCGGGCGGCGCGGGCGAGGTTGCCCTCGCCGGTCAGCTGGCGGATCTCGGCGTCGTTGACGACCAGGCAGTCGACCTCGGCGATCGCCGCCGTCAGCGAGTCCTTGGCGGTCTCGATCCAGAGGTTCATCGAGTCGAGGCCGCTGAGCCGCGCGGCGGTGCACTGGGCGCGGACCTGGCGCTGCAGGTCGGGCTGGATGTTGGCGAGGAAGAGGGTGTCGGCGTTCTGGGAGGCCTCCGAGAGCTTCGGCTCGAACTCGGCGAAGACGCCGAGTTTGGTGTCCTCGGTGTGGGCGACGTTGAGGTCGTACTCGTAGCGGCCGCGCCAGAAGAAGCTCTGGCCGCCCTCGACCCGCTCGATGTCGTCGCAGACGATCCCGCGCCCTTCCAGGACCTCGAACTGCTCGGCGCCGAAGTCGTCGCCGACCGGGCCGACCGGGCGCACCTCGGTGAAGAAGCTGGCCGCCAGCGAGAAGTGGACAGCGGCGCCGCCAAGCATGCGCTCGCGCTCCCCGAAAGGGGTCTTGACCGCGTCGAACGCGATTGATCCGACAACCGTGAGCGCCATCCCGCTGGCAGGGTAGACGACCAACCTGCGAGACTGCGCGCCGATGAAAGCGATCCAGATCGAGGAGTTCGGCGGGCCCGAGGTCCTTCAGTACGTGGACGTGGCGGATCCCTCGCCGAAGCTGAGCGAGATCGTCGTCAACATCAAACGGATCGGCGTCAACTTCGCCGATACCCACGCCTCCCGCAACGACTACCTCGCCGAGCAGACCCTGCCGTTGATCCCGGGCGCCGAGATCAGCGGCCAGACCAACGACGGCCGCCGCGTCGCCGTCCTGCTCGGCAGCGGCGGCTATGCCGAGAAGGTGGCGGTGCCGCAGGGGCAGATGATCGAGATTCCGGCCGAAGTCGACTACGACCAGGCGGCGGGCGGCCTGCTGCAGGGCCTCACCGCGATGGCGCTGGTCCACCGCTGCGCCCGGATCGAGCCGGGGGAGACGATCGTCGTCGAGGCTGCCGCCGGCGGCACCGGCACGCTCGCCGTGCAGCTGGCCAAGCGCGCCGGCGCCCGGGTGATCGGTCTCGCCTCCAACGAGGAGAAGCGCGAGCTGGTCCAGAGCCTCGGCGCCGACGCCACCGTCGACTCCCGCGCCGAGAGCCTCGGCGAGGCGATCCGCGAGGCCAACGACGGCAAGCGCGTCGACGCCGTCCTGCACATGAGCGGCGGCAAGGCCTTCGACGAGGAGCTCGGTGTCCTCGCCCCGCTGGGGCGGATGGTCGTCTTCGGGATCGCCTCCCGCGAGCAGCGCGAGATCTCCACCGCCTCGCTGCTGCGCGGCTCCAAGGCGGTGATCGGGTTCTGGCTCGCCCATCTGCTCAGCCGCCCCGATCTGCTGGGCCCGATGATCCGAGACCTTTTCGCGGCGCTCGCCGCCGGTGAGCTGACGGTTACGATCGGAGAGGTCTATCCGCTCTCCGAGGCGGCGCGGGCGCACGAAGACCTGATCGC
The DNA here is from genome assembly GCA_963702075.1 of uncultured Actinomycetes bacterium. GTDB lineage: Bacteria > Actinomycetota > Thermoleophilia > Solirubrobacterales > 70-9 > VAYN01. Next base: position 666,629 of record OY969703.1, read on the forward strand.
CCGCCGCACGACCGGCAAGCTTCTCCTCGATCCAAGTCAGTGACGCACACCAATTGACCGCCTTCAAAGACCTAGGCCTCTCGCCTGACATCCAGCAGGCGCTGGACGAGCTTGGCTTCGAGGAGCCGACGCCGATCCAGGAGCAGGCGATCCCGGAGCTGCTCGGCGGCCACGACGTGATCGGCCAGGCCCAGACCGGCACCGGCAAGACGGCCGCCTTTGGGCTGCCGCTGCTGCAGTACCTCGACCCGGAGAACAACGAGGTGCAGGCGATCGTGATGACGCCGACCCGCGAGCTCTGCATCCAGGTGACCCAGGCGCTGCGCACCTTCGCTGAGCACCTCGACATCGAGATCGTCGCCGTCTTCGGCGGCGCCCCGATCCGCTCGCAGCAGTCGCAGCTGCGCTCCGGCGCCCACGTCGTCGTCGCCACGGTCGGGCGGATGATGGACCTGATGTCGCGCCGCTCGCTGGTCCTCACCGCGGCCCGCTACGTCGTCCTCGACGAGGCCGACGAGATGCTCGACCTCGGCTTCATCGAGGATGTCGAGAAGATCCTGCGGATGTGCCCGAGCGGCCGCCAGACGGCGCTCTTCTCGGCGACGATGCCGCCGCCGATCCAGAAGCTCGCCCAGGGCTACATGTACGACCCGGTGACGATCAAAATCACCCCGAAACAGCTGACGGTCGACAAGATCTCCCAGGCCTTCGTCGAGGTCCCCGCGAAGGAGAAGGCGGCGCGCCTGGTCGAGCTGCTGAAGACCGAAGAACCCGAGCAGGCGATCATCTTCACCCGGACCAAAATCGGCGCCTCGAAGCTGGAGAAGACGCTGAAGGACAAAGGCCTGGACGTGAAGGCGCTGCACGGCGACCTCAGCCAGGGGGTCCGCGACGGGGTGATGATCTCCTTCAAGGACCACCGGGTGCGGCTGCTGGTGGCCACCGACATCGCCGCCCGCGGCCTCGACGTCGAGCACGTCACCCACGTCATCAACTACGACGTGCCGAACTCCTCGGAGACCTACGTGCACCGGATCGGCCGCACCGGGCGGGTCGGCCGCACCGGCCGCGCGATCACCTTCGTCACCCCCGACCAGCGCGACGAGATCACCCGCATCGAGCGCGACGTGAAGACCTCGATCGGCGAGTGGGAGAGCCCGGAGGAGCGGCTCGAGCACGCGCCGCGGCCGCGGCCACGCCGGCGCGAGCGAGGGGAGCGCCGCGAGCGCGAGAGCGAGCCGACCCCCGCGGCCGCCAACGGCGACGCCGGCGATTCGAGCGAGGAGTCGAAGGCGAAAACGGTCAAGCTCTTCGTCAACCGCGGCGAGCGCAGCGGCATCGCCGAGGAGGACCTGCGCTGGGCCCTGCGCGAGGGCGCGGTCCTGCCCGACGAGGCCGTCCACGACGTCCGTGTCCTGCATCGCTTCTCCTTCGTCGAGGTGGACCCCGACGAGGCCGAGCGCACCGTCGAGTTCCTCGACGGCACCAAGCTAAAAGGCAAGGAAATCCGGCTGGAGATCGCCAAAAGCTGAGTTGTGGGTGGCGGGGGAGGGTGACCTCCTCCAGACACCACTCGCTATGGCTCGTGGTTGAGTGTCTGGAGGAGGTCACCCTCCCCCGCCCGCATCGAACCAAGGGTTAGGGGTATGTGGGGGGAGTGAGGTTCTTCCCGGCACTTCTGATCGCGTTGGTGCTTGCGCTGCCGGCTGTGGCTGCCGCCGACACCACTCCGAGCTGCGCCGAAGGGCCGACCAGGGTTGGCGACACCACCTACGGCACGCCCTGCTCTGACGTGATCGTCGTCCCGCCGGGCGTCGAAGACGTCAAGGCCGGGGGCGGGGACGACACGATCGTCGCGGCGCCGATCACGGCCTCAACGCCTTGTCCCGACGGTTGCCACCTCGGCGTCGGCAGTCAGACCTTCGAAGGCGGCGAAGGAGACGACGTCGTCTTCGGCGAGCGCGGCAACGACACCCTCCGCGGCGGCCCGGGCAACGACCAGCTCTTCGGCGGGATCGGCGACGACCTGCTGCAGGGGGGTTCCGGCAACGACCGGCTGGTCGGCGGCTTCGGCGCCGACTCGATCAACGGCGAAGAAGGCGACGACTACGTCCGCGGCGACACGACGATCGACCGCATTTTCGACACCGGTGGAGGTGCTGACACGCTCAGCTACTCGACCGGAGTCGCCCCCGGGTTCGGCGGCACGGTGCCGGTGACCGGTTTCCCGCCGGCGGGGGGTGAGCGCGGCTTGCGCCTGCACCTGGCCGAAGGCGGGGAAAACGCCGAGAACGGCGTGGCGCCGATCGGCGGCGGCGTCGACGAAGTCGAAGTCGGCGCCTTCGAGACCATCGTCGGGTCTCCCTTCGCCGACTACATCGTCGGCTCGGGCGCGGCGGAGACGATCTTCGGCGGCGGAGGCGCTGACGCGCTGGTCGGTGGCGGTGGGGGAGACACCCTGGTCGGCGGTGCCGACGGCGATTACGTCGAAGGCGGAGAAGCGGTCTCCCGCGACACGGGCAAAGTCAGCGTCGGCTTCATGACTCCAGCTGGCGCCACGCCCTACGCCCAGCTCTACCTGGTCGGCAGCACCGGAGGCGACAAAGTCACCGCCACCTACTCACCGACCGCCGTCGCCTTTGGGCTCGCGGCCGGCAGCTTCGACGCCAGCGCCAGTGATGCCGGCGGCTGCGAAATCAAATCCGCGACCGAAGCGGTCTGCCCGCTGACCGCGCCGCTCGACTCGGTGCTGCTCGCCGGGATGGACGGCAACGACACGATCGCCGCGAGCAACTTTCCAGCGACGGTCTCGGTCGTCGCGATCGGCGGCGAAGGCAGCGACTCGATCGCCGGCGGCGAGGAAAGCGAAGACATCCTCGTCGACGGGCCCGGTGAAGGAGCGGACGTCCTCAACGCGTTCGGTGGCGACGACGCGCTCACCCACAACGGTGGCGCTGACGAACTCCTGGGCGGCAACGGCAACGACCTCTTCCTCTCGAACTCGGTCTGCGATGGCGAGCGCATCGTCGGCGGCGCCGGCCGCGACAACGCCTCCTGGGCCCGCTTCGGCGAAGGCGTCGAGGCAAACCTGGCGAGCGGCGCCGCGGGGCGCCCCGGTGGCGGTGAAGTGCCGAGCTGCGGCGGCGAACCGCTCGGTTCGGTCGCCGAAGTCGAGGATCTCGAGGGTTCGAACTCGGCCGATGTCTTCTACGGCGACGCCGGCCCCAACCAGCTCCTCGGTCACCAGGGCCCCGACGTCTACTTCGCCGGCGCCGGCGAAGACTCGATCCTCGCCAACTCCGGCGACGCCGACCTGACGATCAACTGCGGCCCCGACAACGACTCGGCGCTGATCGACTTCGCGCAGTACGGCGATCCGGTGCCGGTCGAATGCGAGTCGGTTGCCGAAGCCGAACCGAACAACTTCCGGACGCAAACGGAACTTCCGCCGCCGCCCCTCGCAGGAACGCCCGCGGCCGAAGGAAAGCCGCCGGTGAAGAAGCCGCCGGTCGTCAAGCCTCCAGCCGACAAGCGGCCGCCGCAGACCCGGCTCGGCTCACATCCGCGCGCCAACCTCTTCATGCAGTCGAAATCGCGCCGCGTCGCCTTCCGCTTCGCCTCCAGCGAGCCCGACTCGAGCTTCCGCTGCAAGCTCGACGCCAAGCCGTACCGCCCCTGCGCCTCGCCACGCGGCTACCGCGTCAAAGCAGGCCGCCACGTCTTCCGCGTCTTCGCGATCGACCGCGCCGGCAACCGCGACCGCACCCCCGTCGTCTTCAGGTTCTCCGTCCGCCGCCGTTAGCGCTTCCGATTCTCGACACAGCGGGCTGTGTAGAAAATCGGCTACGCCGTCAGCTCGGCGATCGTCTCCAGCAGGCGGTCGAAGTCGATCGGCTTGGTGATGTAGCCGTCGATCGCAAGGTCGGTGGGAGCGTCGGCGTCGCCCGGGTTCTGGTGGGCGCTGACGATCAGGGCTGGGACTTCGTGGCCGCCCTCGCGCAGCTCACGCAGGGCGTCGATGCCGGACTTGCGAGGCATCATCGCGTCGAGCAGGAGCAGGTCCGGGATGCCGCTGCCGGCGACCGCGTCGAGCACCTCCTGACCGTCGGCGGCGGCGAGGACCTCGTAGCCGGCCATCTCCAGCCGCGTTCGCATCAGCAGCAGGATCGTCTCGGAGTCATCGGCCACGAGGATCGTCGCCATCAGCTCGCCTCCGCCCGCGCCCGGTCATGGCCGCCATCGACCGCGGCGCCGGTCGCGATCGGTAGCCGTACGTGGAAGGTCGAGCCTTCGCCGACCGTCGACTCGGCCCTGATGCTGCCGCCGTGCAGCTCGACCAGCGATTTCGAGATCGCCAGGCCGAGGCCGGTACCGCCTACGCGCTGCGTCAACCCGGCGTCACCGCGGGTGAAGCGCTCGAAGATCCGCTCGAGCTGGTCTGCAGGGATGCCTGGTCCGTCGTCGCTCACGCTGATCTCCACCTCGGCACCGACGGTACGCGCCGCGACCCCGATGGACGCACCTTCGGGCGTGTACTCATGAGCATTCGTAAGAAGATTCACCAAAATTTGCCGGAACCGGGCTGCCTCGACGTTGATCGGGGGCAGGCCAGGCTCGATCTGTTCGGTCAGGCTTTGACTGGCGGCCTCGGTCTGGGCGCGCATCGTACGCGCCACGTCTTCGACGAGCGGCGCGACCTCGGTCGGCTGTGGACGGATCGACAGGCGGCCCGCGTCCGAGCGGGCGAGGTCGAGCAGGTCGTTGAGGAGACGGACCAGGTGGCGGCAGTTGTCGAGGATGATTTCCACCGTCTCCAGCTGTCGCGGGGTGAGCGAGTCCTTGTCGAGCATCAGCAGCTCGGCGAAGCCCTGGACGGAGGTCAGCGGGCTGCGCAGCTCGTGCGAGGCGGTGAGCACGAACTCGTCTTTGAGCCGATCGAGTTCGTCGCGGCGACCCTCCTCGATCTCCAGCTCCTGCGCCATCTCGTTGAAGGCGGCGCCGAGGGCGGCCGTCTCCGAGAGGCCGCCGACCTCGACCCGGGTGCTGCGGTCCCCCGCCGCCAGCCGCCCGGCGGCGTTGACGAGCTCCTCGAGCGGCCGGCGCATCGAGGAGATCAGGCCGCTGAAGAGGAGCAGGGCGCCGGTGAGTCCGGCGATCAGGCCCGCGGCGACCAGCAGGGCCGTGTCGCGGGTGTCGCCGGAGATGTCGTCCTGCAGCTGTTCGCGGTGCTGGATCTGCTGGTTGACGGCCGCTCTGGACGCCGCGCCGCCGGTGCCGCGGGCGAGCCGTTCGCGGGCGACCATCTCCACCTTGTAGGAGCGGGCGATCGAGTTCTCGAAGTCCTGCCGCTGCTGGATGAAGCGGGCGACGCCGATCACCGCCATCGCCGTGAGCACGGCAAAGCCGATCGCGAACCCAATGCGCAGCCGATTGGCGAGCGACGGGCTCAGGCGTCGTTGGGATCGTGAATATGCTTGCGCCCCTATGACCGACGAGGCTACCGACGCAAACGGAACCGTCGAGGCTCCGGACGGGATCGACCGCAAAGCGCTCGAAGGCTGGTTCGGCGAGAACGTCTCCGGCGTCGAGCTTCCGCTGCAGTTCGAGCGGATCGCCGGCGGTCACTCGAACCTGACCTACCGGGTCACCGACGCTTCGGGTGCGAAATGGGCGCTGCGGCGGCCGCCGCTCGGCAAGCGGCTCGGCTCCGCGCACGACATGGCGCGTGAGCACAAGGTGGTCTCCGCCCTGGGAGGGACCGAGGTGCCGGTGGCGCCGGTGGTCGGTCTCTGCGAAGACGAGAGCGTCAACGACGCCCCCTTCTACGTGATGGAGTTCGTCGAGGGGCCGATCCTGCGCGGCCTGGCCGAGGCCGAGATCTTCCCCGACGAGGGCGATCGGCGGGCGATCGGCGAGCGCGTCGCCGACACGCTGGTCCAGATACACGCCGTCGACCCCGACGCGGTCGGACTCGGCGACCTCGGCCGCAAGGAGGATTACGTCGCCCGCCAGCTGCGCCGCTGGCAGGGGCAGTGGGAGAAGTCGAAGACCCGGGAGCTGGAGCCGATCGACCGCGTCCACGAGGCGCTCTCGGCGCGGATCCCCGAGCAGGGACCGGCGACGATCGTCCACGGCGACTACCGCCTCGACAACATGATCCTCGCCGACTCCGGCGAGGTGGCGGCCGTCGTCGACTGGGAGCTCTGTACCCTCGGCGACCCCCTCGCCGACGTCGGCCTGCTGATGGCCTACTGGCCCGAGCGCGGCGACGACGTCGTCGCCCTCGGCATGCCCGCCAACCTCGCCCCCGGCTTCCCGAGCCAGGCGGAGCTGGCTGCCCGCTACGCCGAGCGCAGCGGCCGCGATCTCTCCGACCTCGGCTTCTATGTCGCCCTCGGCTACTGGAAGCTGGCGATCATCCTCGAGGGCGTCTACGCCCGCTACACCGCCGGCGGCTACGGCAAGGTCAACGAGGGCTTCGAGGCGTTTGCGCGCTTGGTCGAGCGGCTGGCCGAAGAGGCGGAGCGGGTTGAGCGCGAGGGCAGCTAAGCCCCGGTCCCACTGTTGATCCGCCGAAACCGGTTGACACCATCCGATCCGATTGAAAGGGTCGGAGGTAACTCTGCGGTTCCTGAACAGCCGCGTCCATCCCCGCCCTTGTCCCTATAAAGGAGACCTAGTCGTGAAATCGATTCGCAAACGGATCACGTACGCCAACGTGATGTCCTCGATAGCCGTGTTTCTTGTCCTCGGTGGTGCGTCGGCCCTTGCCGCATCTCACCTCGGCAAGAACAGCGTCGGCTCGAAGCAGCTGAAGAAGAACGCTGTGACGACGGCCAAAATCAAGAACAACGCCGTGACCACCTCGAAGATCAAGAACGGTGCGATCAGCGGCTCAAAGATCAACCTTGCCACCCTCGGCAAGGTGCCCAGCGCAACCAACGCGGACAACGCAACCAACGCCGGTCATGCAACCAACGCTGACACCGCCAACAACGCGAATGCGGTCGGCGGCCTGCACTTGGGCAAGCTGAGCTACACGGCTAACACGAACAGCGCGAAAACCGTGATTTTCAGCGGTGCCGGGCTGACGCTCTACGCCGAATGCGACGCTGGCGAAGTGCTCGATTTCACCGCAACGACCAGCGTCAACAATTCTGAGATCTACGAGAGCGGCAACTACCTGACTACCTACGAAGGCAACTACGACGACGACTTCGATCAGGGAGATACCGAGAAAGTCGGCGAAAACATCGGAGACAACAGCCAGGATGAAGTTCAGGGGCAACTTGTGTACGCCAACCCCCTGGGCGGAACGGTTACGGCTGAGTTCTTCCTGAACGACTTTGGTTCGTTCGGGGAAACGACGACCTGTGCCGTCCAGGGCACGGTCGTCTTCTCCTAAGCCCATTCCTGAGATGCCGATCCGGTCGAAGGACCGGATCGGCATCTGTTCTACGGCTTCTGACCAGTTGCGCAGCAAGGTTCTGGTCCGATAGCCTGCCACTCCGTCTCATAGCCACGCACAAGGGGGGGCGGGGCGGCTGTCTTCCGCTACCGCTCCTTTAGCACCAGCATCCGACGAACTACGGGAGCGGTTCGATTGGTTTCAGCGTGGGCATGGAGCCGAAGGAGTTGGTGGCGTAGTAAGGAGATGAAATCGCAGCCGCAAACGAGGTGGTGGCCGATGATGAGGACTCGATCGGCCAATCCCAGCGGAGTTTCGTTTTTTCATCTTCAATGTTCCAGTTGAACCAGACAAATGCTTTGACTTGGGGGAAACTTAGGGAGAGGTCCAGTGCGATTGCTTGTTGTATCCATTTGCTCTTTGAGCCCCCGAACTCCGTTGAGGCAGTCTCCCCAATCATGACTGGCTTGTTGCCGAGTTCGAGTAGGGCGTTGTAAGTAGGCTGGAATAATTCGTGGAAGCTAATCCAGCCTGAGTTGTGACCGGAAGGCGGAGGTTCAATGGGATTGTTTCCGCGGTTGTAGCCATCCATGCAGTTCCAGTCGACATACTGAGAGCCGGGGTAGAGCGAGGAAAGGCTCGTACTGCCTTCGAAGACCGTGTTGGGACACCACACCCAAGTGATATTGGTCGCTCCTTCTTCCACGGCCATATCATGGAAACGGCGCCAAGCCGCCACGAAGTTGGTCGGATTTTCAGCTGCCTGTTTACCCCACCCGTTCCAGGTGCCGTTCATCTCCCAGTCCCAGCGAAAAAAGAACGGTTTGCCGTAGGCTTTCACGGCTTTCAACCAGGTGCGGATGGCCGCTTCCTTGCCACCACCAACCGTCGCGATTTCGGCGAGTGACGTATTTCCGCTTTCCATATCCATTAGCGGTAGCGCTCCTCGGTTCGACGCGAATTCAAGGGCTTCGGGCGAGAATGCTCGGATCCATGGGGCAGGCTGGCCGAAGTGGACTATCGACACCGCCTTTCCCGTATGGCCCTCGAAGCGATTCCAGGTTTCGGTGTTCCAGGGAGCATCGCCCGAGGTTTCTTTTTCTTCTTCTAGCAACCGCACGTCCCCGTCCATCCAGGCACCCCAGTAGACACGAGGGGGTGAGGGGGTATAGGTGGTCGCGATAAAGGCCGCAGAGACGTTGCGCAGTCCAGAAGTCGTCCCAGATTCGAAGCGAAGGGAGAGTGCCCCGACTTCGAGAATGCTCTGACTAATCGAAAATGCCAGCGAGTGCCAGCCAGCCCCGCTGAAGCCTTTTGAGACGACCGGATGGGAACTGTTTCTAACTATCAATTCGACTGGAGTCGTGGTGGGCGTATAGAACCATGCAGTAGCCGTAAATCCGGTTGCGCCAGCTAGTCCGGATAGCGACGGAAATCCCACCTCGGCCTGGTAATTGGTGGAATGGGAGACGTTCGCAGAGATGTAGTCCGACGTGGTAGGCGTTTCGGACGGCGTCACTGGATCATCCAAGGCTTCCCAAGCCGCCGAGGCACCAACGACCGCCCAAGGGGGGGACGGTGAGATAGTGGTCGTGGGCCGTAAATAAGTAGTGACCGATGCAACCGCGGGACTCGCCGCAACAAGAATGGCCACTAATCCGATAAAGAGCAACGCAAACGGTCGTTTCATGTTCTTCCGCTTCCACTAGCCAATAGCGGGATCTAGACCATCCGCGCTGCGTGCCGGGGCTCGAGGTTGCCTTCGGCTTCGGCTTCGGTGCGTTTGGACCAGCGGTTCAGCTCGCGGCGGGCGAGGACCATTTTGTGGACCTCGTCGGGGCCGTCGGCGAGGCGGAGCATGCGGGAGAAGCGCCACATGACCGCCAGCGGGGTGTCGTCGGTCATGCCGAGGGAGCCGTGGATCTGGATCGCCCGGTCGAGGACGTCCATCACCATGTTGGCAGCGACGATCTTGATCGCCGAGATCGCCTGGCGGGCGGCGCGCTTGCCCTCGGTGTCCATCTTCCAGGCGGCATAGAGGGTGAGCAGGCGGGCCTGGTCGATCTCCATCCGCGAGGTCGCGATCGACTCCTGAACGAACTGCTTGTCGGCCAGCGGGCCGCCGAAGGCGCTGCGTTCGTTGGCGCGGCGGCACATCATCTCGTGGGCGCGCTCGGCGGTCCCGATCGCCCGCATGCAGTGGTGGATGCGGCCCGGGCCGAGCCGGTCCTGGGCGATCGCGAAGCCGGCGCCGCGCTCGCCGAGCAGGCTCCCCTTCGGCACCCGGCATTCTTCGTAGCGGATCTCGCAGTGGCCGGGACCGCGGTCGTGGCCCATCACCGGGATCGGCCGCACCAGGTTGAACCCGGGCGTGTCGGTGGGGACGCAGATCATCGAGGCCCGCGCGTAGGGGGGTGCGTCGGGGTCGGTGACGACCATCGCGATCGCCAGCTCGGCGCCGACGGCGCCGGAGGTGAACCACTTGTGCCCGTCGACCACCCACTCGTCGCCGTCGAGCCAGGCCCGCGCCTGCAGCAGCGTCGGGTCGGAGCCGGAGACCTCGGGCTCGGTCATCGAGAAGCAGGAGCGGATCCTGCCCTCGAGTAGCGGCTCGAGCCAACGCTCGCGCTGCTCGGCCGTCCCGTGCTCGGCGAGGATCTCCATGTTGCCGGTGTCCGGAGCGGAGCAGTTGAAGGCCATCGGCGCCGCCATCGGGCTGCGGCCCATCTCCTCGCAGAGCAGGCCGTACTCCCAGTTCGTCAGCCCCGGCCCGAAGCGCTCATCGGGCATGAACAGATTCCACAGCCCCTCGCCCTTGGCCTTCTCGCGCGCCGCCACCAGGTTCTGCGGGTAGGGGACGCCGGGGCCGACCTCCTCGTCGAGCGCTTCCATGATCTCCCGCTCCTGCGGGTAGACCTCCGCGTCCATGAAGTCGAGCACGCGCTCGCGCAGCTGTGCGACCTCGGGGCTGGGGTTGAAGTCCATTCGGTTCCTCTCCTCGTCCTCTGCGGGGAAGGAACGGTATCGGCTCGCCGCGCTCAGGCTCGCCGGTAGCGGGCGAAGAGCTCGCCGTCATCCTCCAGCAGCCAGGCGAGCTCGAGATCAGTGACGCCCGGGAGCCGCCCCTCGACGATCCGCGGCGCCTCGCCGCCGCTCAGCTTCGGCGCGACCGTCAGGAAGAGGTCGTCGACCAGCCCGTCGGCCTGAAGCTGCGCGTGCAGGTGCGGGCCGCCCTCGCAGAGCAGCGAGTGGATGCCGCGCTCCTGCCGCAGGTAGCGGAGCGCCTCGCGCAGGTTCACCGCCCCCTCGTGCCGCACCACCTCCACGGCCGCCGCCGTCTGCGGCGGCTCAGCCTCGGTCGCGGTGAAGATCAGCACCTCGTTCTCAGAGGCAAAGAGCGATGCGTCCCAGGGCAGGTCGAGCCGACCGCTGACCAGCACCGTCAGCGGCTCCATCGGTCCGTAGCGCTCGACCCGCATCGTCCCGGCCCCGATCATCACCGCGTCGAAGCGGGTGCGCAGCCCCACCAGCATCTCGGTGTCGGTGGCGGAGCCGATCGGCCCGGAACGTCCCTCGATCGTCGCCCGCCCGTCGACCGTGGCGGCGAAGTTGACCGCCACCAGCGGCCGCTCCTCGCGCGCTTCCTCGCCAGGGCGATAAGTCGCCAGCTGCTCGGAAGTCGAAGTCGGCCCGGAATCCGGGAGAAGTCGCCGCATCGGGGCGAGGCTACCCTGAGGTGGCGGCTTTAGTCGCGCCGCCGGGCGACGCTCACTCGGGGTCGGGACTCGGGAAGAGCGCCGTCGCGGCGACCGCGGGAATCGGCTTCTCGCCAGACGCGTTCATACGTTCGGCGGCAGCGGCCTGCTCGGACAAAATCGCTTCCAGAAGACCGTCCATCATTTTGCTGAGCCGGTTGAAGCCCTCGGAATCCAGGAGGAGGGTGGTGCGGGTGAGGTGGCGGTCGGAGCGGCTGTCGAAAGTGCCTTGCTCGATCGCTTCGCTCGCGTCTTTGATCAGGATGTCCCAGCCGTAGGCGGAAATCGCCTTGCGCACCTCCGGTGAGAGTGCCTCCCATTCGGCATTGGAGAGCAGCGGCCGTTCCACCGCTTTGTAGAAGTGCGCGACCGCGCCGCGAACCGATTCCTCCCTCACGAGCTCGACCAGGCCAAGCTCGACGAGGGTCCGGACGTGGTAGCTGACGTTGCTGAGGTCGTGTTCGAGGAGATCCGAAAGCTGCCTCGGGCTGGCGACGCGCTTGGTGAGGATGGTCAGGCATTCCACCCGCATCGGGTGGCTCAGGCCCTTGACGAGCTGCTCGTGCCCCGGCCGCCCGAAGTTCTCCTTCGCCTCTTGGCGGAATCCCTGCTCGCCTGCCGCTTGACTGCTCAGGTGCTTACCCATGCTCCAATCCCTCCGATTCAAGAGCCGACAACGCTACAGAGTATCCGAGCATTTACCCCGCGCTAATTCCGCCTCTCCTCAGAGCCGCTGAAGAGGCTTCCAGTAATGGTCACTTCTTCTGGTCTCGGCCCTGACCTAGGGAAGGAGGTGAGGCGGCATGCAGATCAGCAAGACCACGGGAGTGTTCCCGGCAATCTCCACCACAAAGACGAACTAACCGTCTCCGGGCGGGTCGATGCCACCACCGGCCCGCCCGGGCTAGCTCAGGAGTAGTCGTGCCAGCCGGGGAACTCGCGGCCGGCGAACTTCTGCAGCTCGGCGACGTCCTCGGTAAAGCGGCTGCGGACCGTCTCGAAGAGGTCGTCGGGGAGGGTCGGCTTCGGGGCGGGGGGCTTCTCGGGGTCGTGGACGACCTTCTCGACCAGCCAGCGCATCGACTCGGGCAGGCGGTCGAAGTTGCGGTCGAAGGAGCGGAAGCCCGGCAGTTTCACCAGCTTCTCCATCAGCTGGTATTTGTCGCTCTCCTTGGCGCTCGACTTCTCCCACTCGCGGTCGAACTGCTCGGAGGTGAAGCTCTCGTCGACGCCGGCGAAGGCGAACGCCTTGCGCATCGTCCCCTCGCGGTCGCTGTGCAGCTCCTCCTGGGCGATCAGGGTGATCTGGTCGCGGTCGAAGTGCTCGAGGTAGGGCTGCAGCTGCAGCCAGTACTTGGAGCGGTTGGTGTAGGAGTTGTCCGGGTTGGAGAGGACCTCGACCAGGTCGCCGGTCTCGTAGCCGGCGCCGGTCGCGTGGACCCAGTGCGAGAGGATTCGCTTGATCGGGTCGCGGACCATGTAGAGCAGGCGGGCGTCGGGGCAGTGCTGCTTGATCCGCTCCGGGACCCCCTCGAAGCGCGGCAGGTTGGTGTAGTGGGGCGAGGACTCGCCGCGGACCTCGAAGCGGTCGTCGAAGCGGCTCGCGTACCAGTCGAGGCCGAGGTCCCAGTTCAGCTCCTCGACGAAGAAATTGAGCTCCTTCGGCTTCGACATCTGGACTTCCGGATGCAGGCCGAGGTAGTGGTGGATGCTCGTCGTCCCGCACTTGAGGCCGCCGATGATGATCAGGTTCGGCATCTGCGCGTGGCGTTTGCGACGGCGGCGCCAGCGGCTCTTGCGATCGGCGGTATACCGCTCGCGGGCACGGGCGCACATCGCCTCGTCGGCGGGGTCGGACACGGGCGTCTGGGGGAGCGTGTGCACGTCGGGGTCGGGCACGAGCGAGGCTAGTCTAGCTGCGATGCCGTTCGCCGATCTCGCCGACAACTTCGAAGCGTTTTTCAATCGCACGGCGGAATTCTTCCGCCACCTCTCCGAAGTCCACTGGACCACGTTCGGGATCGCCCTGCTCTGCCTGTTGGGCATGCAGCTGGCCCGCGCCTGGGCCTGGCGCAACGTGCTGCGCGCCGCCTATCCGGACAAGAAAATCGCCTACCTGCCGCTCGCCGCCGCCTACCTCGCGGGGGCCGGGATCAACGCCGTGGTGCCGGCGCACGCGGGGGACGTGACCAAGGTCTTCCTGGTCAAACGGCAGATCCCCGACTCCTCCTACCCCGCCGTCACCTCCTCCTTCCTCGTCCAGACCGTCTTCGACACCTCGGTCGGGGTGCTCGTCCTCTTCTACGCGATCAGCCAGGGCCTGCTGCCGCCGCTGCCGCGGATCCCCGACCTGCCCGCCTTCGAGATCTCCTTCTGGGCCGACCACCCGAAGCTCTTCTTCATCGCCCTCGGGGTGACGCTGCTGGCGATCGTCGTCGGCATCTACCTGCTCGCCCACCGCGTCCGCCGCTTCTGGGCGCGCGTCCGCCAGGGCCTCGTCATCCTCACCGAGCCGCGCCGTTACCTGCGCGAGGTCGCCGCCTGGCAGGGCGTCGGCTGGCTCTTCCGCTTCGCCGCCTTCTGGTTCTTCCTCGAAGCCTTCGGCATCCACGGCTCGATCGGCAACGTGATGCTGGTGATGAGCGTGCAGGCGATCGCCAACATCATTCCCTTCACCCCAGGCGGCGCCGGCGCCCAGCAAGCGCTGCTGGTGGCGACCCTGAGCGGGCCCTCGCGCACCGCCGTCCTCTCCTTCTCGGTCGGCACCCAGATCGCGATGGCGGCCTGGTCGGTGGTCCTCGGCTTCGCCGCGATCCTGCTCGTCTTCCGCACCACCGACTGGCGCGGCCTGATCCGCCAGGCACAGGAGGAAGCGGACACCCACAAGGCCGCGGAAGCGGCGACCCCGCCCTAGCTCGACCAGCCGGGGTAGCGGCCGGCGACGTGCCACTGCCAGGGCGGGCGTTCGGAGGCGGGGAAGGCGTAGTGGTTGCGGCCGGGGAGGGTCTCCAGCGGGACCAGGGCCGGGTCGTCGCGCTCGAGGACGTCGACGCCGCCTGCGGCCTCGACGTCGGCTTCGGTGGCGCGGCGCGAGAGCCGCTGCCAGCCCAGCGTCGGGCGGTAGAGCCAGTAGACGATCTCGACCCAGCCCTCCGAGTCGCGACGGTCGATCAGCTCGGTGAAGGCGGTGACGCGGCGACGGGAGGCGGTCAGGTGGGGACCGGCGGCGACGGCGCAGCTTTCCGAGCGGCAGCGGCGGAAGTCGACCGGCATCAGCGGCAGGCCGGAGACACCAGGAATCGCTTCCGGTCGGGGCGCCAGCGCCCGCGTCAGGCGGGCGAGCGGCCAGCCGTAGGCGGGCACCAGGGCGTGATGGCGGCAGGCGTCCGGGAGGCGTGGCCCGCAGACGAGGCGCCGGCCGAGAACGCCGGCGAGCTGCCGTCCGGCGTCGATTTCCCCGCCGGCTGCAACCGCCGCGATCCCGGCGATCAGGAGCAGCGCCAGGAGCGCCGCCAGTCCCGCCTGCTCGACGCTCGCCGACCCCCGCTCGCTGTCCCTCCCGGCCATCGCCGGCGAGGCTAGAGCGGTCGGGCGCACGGGTGGCGCGCAGAAAGTGCCAATTCTCCGTCGGCGCTGTGCCGGTTCTGCTTACATGGGGAGGGATGGAGGGCTTCAACCTGTTTGGCGACCCCGAGGAGTTCCGCGCTCGCATGGAGGAGCTGTCGGAGCAGATGCAGTCCTCGCAGCGCGTTGCCTGGGCCGACAACGCGATCAAGCTCGCGGTCGAGATGACCGTCGCCTCGATCGGCCGCCTCGACCTCACCGGCACCGCCGACGAGCAGGCGATGCAGGTGCGCGATGCGATCCGCGTCCTCTTCCCCGAGGCCGTGACGCTCGTGCGCGAGGCGCGCGAAGGCTTGAGCTAGAACAGTTCGAGCTGCAGGGAGACCACGGCGCCGCGGCGGCTGAGGCCGCCGAGCAGCTCGACCGGGATCGCGACCACCAATGCCGGCAGGGCGACGATGACGCTGGCGAAGGCATCGATCCGCCGCTGCCAGGGCCGCGCCGCCGGCACCGCGGGAACGCCGCGGAGGGCGCCGAGGGCAACGTTGCGGCCGAAGGTGACGCTGTTGAGCAGGGTCTGCCAGGTGGCGGCGAGGCCGGCGAGCGGGCGCCAGCGGGCGGACTTGACCACCTGGTCGCGCTGGGCGACGAGGCGCCGCACCGCCTCGACCGTGAAAAGGTGTCGCCTCCCCGGCCGCAGCCCCGTCCAGCCGGCGCTGCCGAGCGCACAGGCTACGCTGCCCCGGTTTTCGATCCGTACCACGTCTTCGTGGCGCAGCGAGTCGAGCTCGTGCAGGGCCGCCTCGGCGCCGCCCGGGTCGCCGACGATCGCCAGGCCGCAGCTCTCGCAGCGCCGGACCGGTCCGTCCAGCCCGGCCTTGCGCTCGATCCAGCCGAAGAGGGGCTCGCCGCAGGCGGGGCAGGGCGGGTTTTCCGGCCCGGCGCCGGCCTCGAGCGGGACTACAGGGGTGGCCTCGGTCTGCTCCATGCTCGGGTAGCGTACGCGCCGTGAACCCAGAGCAGGTCCGGGAGAGGGAGGCGCGCTGGGCACTGCCGGCGGCGCTTGCCGCGTTCTTCGGCGCCATCCTGATGCTCCTCCAGGGTTTCGTCAGCTCGGTCAGCGGGACGGGCGAAGCCGAGGCCCTGCGTTCGGTCGACGCCCACGCCGGCAACGTGACGCTGACCAGCCTGATGCCGGCGCTCGCCTTCCTCCTCTTCGGTATCCCGCTGGTCTACCTCTTCCGCGCGGCCCGCGCCCGCAGCACCCGGGTCCAGCCGGCGGTGATCGCGATCCTGCTTGCCGCGCCGCTGCTGGTCGCGGTCGGCACCGTCCTCTACGGCCAGGCGCGCGAGGACGGGGCGGAAAGCTTCGTCGCCGGGGAAGCGAAGCCGTCGATCTCGACGCATGACGTGAAGGAACAATGCGAAGGCGAAAAGCCGCTCGCCAAGTGCGAAAGGGAAAAGCGGGAAGACGACGCGGCCTCCAACGCGATCAGCGACGCCTCGCTGACCCCGGCGGCGACGATCATCAGCCTGCTCGGCGGTTTGCTGTTCGCGATCGGCCTCTTCTACACCTGTCTCTGGGCGATGCGGACGGGGCTCCTCAGCCGCTTCTGGGGGTCTCTGGGCATGGCGCTCGGCATTGCCGTGCTGATCGGCTTCGTGATCTTCGCGGTCATCTGGTTCGCCTACCTCGGCCTGCTCTATCTCGGCCTCCTGCCTGGGGGTAAACCGCCGGCCTGGGAGGCGGGCGAAGCGGTGGCCTGGCCGACCCCGGGCGAGCGAGCGGCGGCTGAACTCGAACCGACGGAGTCGATCGAGGAGGACGCCGTCGAGGAGGAAGCCGCCGCGGAGCCAGGCGCCGAGAGGCGCAAGCGCAAGCAGCGCGAGTAGCGGCCGGCCTCAGGTCTGCGGCGCCGGCGGCGCGGCCATCAGCTCGACCCGGTGGCCGCTGGGGACGATCGCCCAGGCGCGGGGGCTGCCCCAGTGCTCGCGCCGCCGCTCGGCCGTATGGCCCGCCTCCCCGAGCTGTCGCAGCGTCTCGTCGAAGTCTGCGATGACGACCGCGAGGTGGCCGACCGCCGGGACGACCGGGTCCTCGCGCGGCATCAGGTGGACCTGCGTCCCTTCCCGCTCGACCCAGGTGTATTCCCGCAGCGTCTCCGGCGGCTCGACCCGCTCGAACCCGAGCAGCTCGAAGAAGCCCACGGTCGCCTCGACGTCCGCGGGCGCGACCTCTATACCGACGTGGTGAAGCATTTGTCAGCGAATGTTTTTGTCTGTTACGGTGGAAGCCATGGAGGCAATGGTGGCGGAAAGGGGGACCGAGATGACGGAATGGAACGACGGGCGGCTCGATGATCTCAGCGATCGGGTCGATCGCATCGAGAAAAAGATGGATAGCGGATTCGCCCGGGCTGACCAGAAGATGGATGCTGGGTTCGCTCGGCTGGAGGCCAAGATGGATGAAGGTTTCGCTCGGATGGACGCGAAGTTCGACGCTTTCAACGAACGCTTCGACAACATGTACCAGACGCTGTTTAAGGCATCTTGGGCTCTGGTTATCGGAATACTCGGCCTGCTCGGCGTGCTGATCGGTGTGATCGCGACGCAGTCGTAGCTAGAACGCCAGCGACAGGAGCGCCGCGACGATCACTATGGCCGTCGACCAGGTGATCGTCTCGGCGACTATGCGGTTGTCGAGGCCGTAGGCGTGGGAGACGACCAGGGCGTTGATCCCGGTCGGCATCGCTGACATCAGACGGTAGGCGGAGGGGAGCTCGATGAAGGGGCTGGCGAGGAGCATCAGCAGGGCCGGGGCCAGGGCGAGGCGGCCGAGGGTGGCGACCGCGACTGGGGCGGTGACGGGCGGCGGCAGGGGCAGTTCGCCCTGCTCGGCGCCCTCGGCGAGGGTGGCGCCGACGGCGAAGAAGCCGAGCGGCAGGATCGCCACCGCGAGCACCTGCGCGGCGTCGACGAGGACCGGAGGCGCCAACGCAGCGGGCGCCAGCAGTCCCAGCACCGCCGCGTAGAGCGGCGGGTTGCGGGTCAGGAAGGCCCGCGCGCGCTGGCCCATCCCTTCGCCCGCTTTGGTCCCGAAGGCGGCACCGACGCCGAACGCCCCGAACATCAGCGTCGGCCCCCCGACGAGGACGTCGAAGAGGACTCCGGTCGGCAGGTGGTCGCGCCCGAGCAGAGCGACCGTCAGCGGATATCCCAGATAGGTCGTATTGGCGACGATCGCGCCGCAGATCACCGCCCCGGTCTTCGGGGGACTCAGCCGCAGCACCTTCGAGGCGACAAGCCAGACCACCGTCCCGACCAGCGCCATGTTGACCAGCGCGATCCCGATCCCGACCGCGTTGTCAACGCTGATCGAAGCCGCCGCCAAATTGAAGAAGATCACCGGCGGCACCAGCACATAAAGCATCACCAGCAACAATTTCCGCGCCAGCGCCACAGCCTCCCTAGGCCGCCGCCGCTCCGACTCGACGCCCACGCCGGCGCCGAGCACCATCAAAACAAGCGTCAGCAGGACCCCCATCCCGCGGCAGTCTGACCACTGTCGAAGGAGGGCGGGGTCACCCCCTCCAGACACTCAACCACGAGCCATAGCGAGTGGTGTCTGGAGGGGGTGACCCCGCCCTCCCCAAACCGGAAGCTAGAAGAGCGCGCTACCGGCGTGGCTGGCGAACTCCACCAGCGGCTGGGGAATAACCCCAAAGAAGACCGTCGCCGCAGCCGCAAGCACAGCCGGCCCAACCAGATACCAGCGCCACCCAGCCTCAGGGTCGACCGGATCGGCCTCCGGGGACGCCCCGGCGATAGCCGGGGTCCCGCCAGGCACCGTCTCGCGCTCGGGCCGCATCCACATCGCCGCCACCACCCGCAGGTAGTAGGCGAGCGAGATCATCGTCCCGACGGCGATGAAGACCGCGAGCCAGGTGTAGTCGCCTTCGACCAGGGCCTCGATCAGGTAGAGCTTGCCGATGAATCCCGCCGTCGCCGGCAGCCCCGCCAGCGCCAGCATCGAGATCGTCAGCGGCCAGGCTAGCGCCGGGCGCTCGGCGCCGAGGCCGCGGACGGCGCGGATGTCGTCGCCGAAGACCGTCTCGCGCTCGCGGGCGACGATCACCGCGAAGGCGGCGAGGTTCATGAAGGCATAGGCGGCGAGGTAAAAGACGAGCGAGCTCGTCCCGGCCTCGGAAGCGACGACGACGCCGCCGAGCATGTAGCCGGCCTGGGCGATTCCCGAGTAGCCCAGCAGCCGTTTCAGCGAGTCCTGGCCGAGCGCGCCGACGTTGCCGACGACGATCGAGATCGCCGCCAGGGCGGCCAGGGCCGGCTGCCAGGAATCGGCCTGGGAGCCGAGGGCGACGTCGAAGAAGCGGACGAAGACGGCGAAGGCCGCGGCCTTGGTCGCCACCGCCATGAAGCTGGTGATCGGCGTTGGCGCTCCCTGGTAGACGTCGGGCGTCCACTGGTGGAAGGGGGCGATCGAGGTCTTGAAGGCGAGGCCGACGGCCGCCATCGCGATCCCGATCAGGATCAGCGGGTCGCCGTCGAGGCCGTTGTGGGCGATCCCGGCGGCGATTCCCTGGAACCCCGTGCTCCCGGTGCCGCCGTAGAGGAAGGCCATCCCGTACAGCAGCGTCGCCGAGCCGATCGAGCCGACGATCAGGTACTTCAGCCCCGACTCGAGCGAGCCCTCACGCCGCAGGTTGGTGGCGCAGAGGATGTAGAGCGGGATCGAGAGCGTCTCCAGGGCGACGAAGAAGGTGACGAGGTTGGTCGCCTGCGAGAGCAGCACCATCCCCAGCACAGATCCCAGCAGGAGCGAGTGGTACTCGCCCGAGCCGGCTTCCTCGGTCGCCCGCTCGCCGATCGAGAGGAAGACGCAGAAGGCGGCGACCAGGATCGCGATCAGCGAGATCGAGATCGCCAGGTCGTCGAGCCGCAGGGCGCCGGTGATCAGGTTCCGCGGATCGTCCCAGTGCCAGATCAGCAGCCCGGCGGTGGCGCCGAGGGTGACCAGCGTCAGCAGCGGCGCGCTGCGCTTGAAGGGCTTGAAGACGGCGCTGAGCAGGACGACGCAGATGCCGACCGTGAGTGCGATCAGCGGCGAGATGCCCGCGTAGTCGATGTGCGGCTCGTTGAAGTTCACTTGTTGGCCAGCTTCGCTTGCGGCGCCGGGCTGGCGGTGACCTTGGCCACCGTCTGCTCGACGCTCGGGTTGGTCCGCTTGAGGATCAGCTGCGGGTAGAGGGCGAGGGCGACGATGCAGAGGACGAGCGGGACCAGGACCACGGCGTCGCGCCAGCCGATCTCCCGCGACAGCAGCCCCTGATTCTGTCCTGATGGGGGCCTGTTGTGCATCGCTCCCTGGTAGAGGCGCAGGGCGTAGTAGGCCGACATCGCGACGCCGCTGATCGCGATGAAGGCGAAGACGATCTTCGCCTGGAAGAGGCCGTTGAGGATGTAGAACTCGCCGACGAAGTTGGAGGAGCCGGGCATCGCCAGGGTCGCCAGGGCGACGATCAGGAAGAGCGCCGCCAGCACCGGCGCCCGCAGCGCCATCCCGCCCATCTCGCGGATGTCTTCGGTCCCCGTCCGCTCGAGCAGGATCGCGACGATGATGAAGATCGGGGCGACGACGAGTCCGTGGTTGACCATTTGCAGGACCGCGCCGTCGGAGCCGTCGGCCCGCAGGGCGAAGATCCCGGCGGTGATGAAGCCGAGCTGCGCGACCGAGGAATAGCCCGCGATCAGCCGCACGTTGGTCTGGGTGAAGGCCATCACCGAGCCGTAGAGGATCGAGGCCAGGGCGATCACCAGGATCACCTCCTGGAATTCGATCGTCGCGTCCGGGAACAGCGGCAGCACGATCCGCAGGAAGCCGTAGGCGCCGACCTTGGCCAGCACCCCGGAGAAGACCGCCAGCGCCGGCAGCGGCGCCGCCCGGTAGGCGTCGGGCATCCAGCCGTGGAGGAGGAAGGCCGGCATCTTGACCAGGAAGGCGGCGGCGAAGAACCAGAAGATCCAGCGCTGGCTGCCGACCCCGATCCCCTGCTGCTGCAGCGCCTGGATCGAGAAGGTGACGTGGCCGCCGTCGGCGGAGATGATCGCGGTGGCGATCGCCGCGACCAGCATCAGCAGCGAGCCGATCAGGGTGTAGACGATCATCTTCAGCGTCGCCCCGGCGGCGCTCGGGCCGCCTTCGCCGGTGCGGTCCTGGCCCCAGACGCCGAAGAGGAAGTAGAACGGCACCAGCATGAAGTCGAAGAAGAGGACGAAGAGCAGCAGGTCCTGGGCCAGGAACGAGCCCAGAGTCGCGGTCTCGGCGACCAGCATCAGGAAGAAGAAGGTCTTCGGCCGCTCGTAGTCGCGGAAGGCGGCGAAGGCGACGCCGCCGGTCCAGAGCAGCGCGGTCAGCAGGACGAGGAAGAGGTTGAGCCCGTCGAGGCCGAGGCTGTAGCCGACGCCGAGCCCGGAGATCCACGGGGTGTTCTCGACGTACTGCAGGCCGGAGTTGCCCTGGTCGAAGCCGGCGACCATGCCGATCGCGACCGCGAGGGTGGCGACGGTGCCGAGCACGGCCCACCAGCCGACGAGACGGTTCGGCAGGAAGAGGCCGACCAGCCCGAAGGCGAGCGGGGCCCAGAGGAGGACGTTGATCATCGCGCCGCCCTCATGAGCTCGAGATGAGGAAGTAGAGGGCGAGCCCGGCGAAGCCGGCGATCAAGAGCAACGCGTAGCTCCGGACGAAGCCGTTTTGGACGGCGCGGACGACGCCGCTGGTCCCGCGCACCGTCTCCTCGGTGCCGGTGACCAGGCCGTCGACGACGAAGCGCTCGAAGACACGGTTGGCGAAGCGTCCGATCGCCAGCGCCGGGCGGACGACGAGGAAGTCGATCGCCTCGTCGAAGTACCACTTGTTGAAGAGGAAGGTGTGCAGCCCGCGGAAGCGCGCTTCCAGCGCCTGCGGCCGCTCAGGGTTCGCTATGTAGAGCCAGTGGGCGGCCCAGATCCCGGCCAGCGAGATCACGGCGCCGATCCCGAGGCCGATCCAGCTCCACTCGGTCGAGGGGTGGATCGCCGTCAGCGGCGAGTCGGCGAAGACCGGGTCGAGCCAGTTGGCGATCACGTTGTCGACTCCCGGCACCTGGACGAGGCCGCCGACCAGGGCGAGGAAGGCGAGCACCGCCATCGCCACCCGCATCGGCGCTGAGGACTCGGCGATGTGGTGCTCGGCACCGGGGAAGCCGACGTCGGTGTCCTCCTCTTCGCCGGTCGCCGGGTTGAAGGGGTGGGCGTGGTGGACGTGGCCGGTGTCGATCAGCTCCTGGGCCTCCGGGCACGGCTTGCCGGGCAGCACCCGGAAGATCAGGCGGAAGGTGTAGATCGCGGTGAGGAAGGCACCGAAATATCCAAGGACGGTGAAGACGATGTACATGCCTCCCCTGGCCCCCGCGTAGGCGAGGATCTCGTCCTTGGAGAAGAAACCCGAGGTGAGCGGGAAGGCGGCGAGGGCGAGGCCGCCGCAGAGCATCGTGACCGAGGTGAAGCGCATCGCCTTGCCGAAGCCGCTCATCTTGTCGATGTTCTGCTCGTTGGCCATCGCGGCGATGATCGAGCCGGCCGCCATGAACAGCAGCGCCTTGAAGAAGGCGTGAGTCATCAGGTGGAACATCCCCGCCCCGTAGGCGCCGATCGAGACGCCGACGACCATGTAGCCGATCTGGCTCATCGTCGAGTAGGCGATCGCCCGCTTCAGGTCGGTCATCACCAGGGCGATCGTCGCCGCGACCAGGAGCGTCGCCAGGCCGACGAAGGCGGCGATGTCGGCGGCGGTGGGGGCGAGGACGAAGAGGACGTGGGTGCGGGCGATCAGGTAGACGCCGGCGGTGACCATCGTCGCCGCGTGGATCAGCGAGGAGACCGGCGTCGGGCCCTCCATCGCGTCCGGCAGCCAGGTGTGGAGCGGCAGCTGGGCGGACTTGGCGAAGGCGCCGACGAGGAGCAGCAGGCAGATCGCGGTGACGCTCCACTGGTTGGTGCTGAAGACTTCCGGCGCCTTGGCGAAGACGGTGCCGTAGTCGAAGCTGCCGAGTTCGCGGAAGATCAGGAAGGCCGCCAGCACCAGGCCGATGTCGCCGACGACGTTGATCACGAAGGCCTTCATCCCCGCCCGCGTCGCGGTCTCGCGCCGGTACCAGAAGCTGATCAGCGCGTAGGAGGCGAAGCCGACGAAGGCCCAGCCGACGATCAGCAGGACGAAGTTGCCGGCCAGGACCAGCAGCAGCATCGAGAAGACGAAGAAGTTGAGGTAGCTGAAGAAGCGGTGGTAGCCCTGGTCGGACTGCATGTAGCCGAAGGAGTAGAGGTGGATCAGGGTCGAGACGCCGGTGACGACGAGGACCATGAAGAGCGAGAGCTGGTCGAGGTAGATGCCGAGCTTGATGTCGAGGCCGGCGACGCTGGCGTAGTCCCAGAGCGAGGAGGCGTGGTGGCGCGCGTCGGCGTCCTCGCCGAGCAGGCTGACGAGCGCGGCGACGCCGCAGGCGAAGGCGAGGCCGATCGCGGCGGTGCCGATTATCCCCGCGGCCTTCTGCGGCAGCGCCCGGTAGCCGAGCGCGATCGTGATCGAGCCGAGCAGGGGGAAGAGCAGGACCAGCCAGGCCCAGGCGGTGGCGCTCATCCGCGCAGCTCCCGCAGGTCGTCGACGTTGAGCGGCAGGCGGCGGCGGAAGATCGCGACGATCAGGCCGAGGCCGACGACGACCTCGCAGGCGGCGATCACCATCACGATCACCGCGAAGACCTGGCCCTGCTCGTTGCCGACCATGCGGCTGAAGGCGACCAGGGCTAGGTTGCCGGCGTTCAGCATCAGCTCTAGGCAGAGGAGGATCACCATCGGCGATCTCCTAATCAGGATTCCCAAGACGCCGGTGGCGAACAAAAGTGAGCTCAGGACGATGTACCACGTGATGTTCATGGGGAGGGAGACACCCCCTCCAAACGAGAAGGGGAGTGTTTGGAGGGGGTGTCTCCCTCCCCTTCACGGCGCCGGGCGGCGAGGACTATTGCTCCGACCGCGGCGAGGAGGAGCAGGATGGAGCTGGCCTCGAAAGGCAGTAGGAACTTTTCGAGGAGGAGCCTTCCTATGGCGGCTGGGTCTCCGAAGCCGGTCGGGGTGTCGGGGCCGTGGGTTTCGAGGGCCTTGAGGGCGGAGCCCAGGACGGCTATCGAGAGCTCTACGAAGAGGGCTATGGCCAGGAGAGGGGCTAGGAAGCGTTGGCCGGGGATCGGCTCCCAGGCGGACTCGCCGCCGCCTCCCACATAGGCGACTACGAAGACGTAGAGGACCATCACGGCGCCGGCGTAGACGACTACCTGGGCGGCGGCTACGAAGGCGGAGGTGAGGAGGAGGAAGAGGGCCGCCAGGGAGAAGAGGTGGATGATCAGCGCCAGGACCGAGTAGAACGGGTTGCGCATCGCGATCACGCCGATCGCGCCGCCGAGCGCGCCGATCGCGGCGACGAAGAAGACGACCGCTTCCACTATTCCCCCTCGCTTTTCAGCGGCGTCCGCTCGACCGGCTCGGCGAGCAGCATCTCCTTGGTGAAGATCAGGTCGCGGCGGTCGTAGTCGGCCATCTCGTAGTCGTGGCCCATCGTGATCGCGTCGAACGGGCAGGCGATCTCGCAGTAGCCGCAGAAGATGCAGCGGCTGAGGTTGATCTCGTAGACGGCGGCGTAGCGCTCGCCGGCGGAGACCCGCTCGCCGGGGATGTTCTCGGCCGCGACGACGCGGATGCAGTCGGCCGGGCAGGCGGCGGCGCAGAGCGAGCAGCCGACGCATTTCTCCAGCCCGGTGTCCTCGAACTTGTGGAGTTTGTGGCGGCCGCGGAAGCGCGGGTAGACCGGCGTCTTCTCCTCGGGGTACTGGATCGTCATCGGCCCCTCGACCAGCCGCGCCATCGTCGTCTTCAGCCCGCGCAGGGTCTCGCCGAAGGCGCGGTAGGCGCCGCCGATCCCGCCCGGCTCGGGCCCGCGCTGGACCTCGACGACGTCGATCGAGTCGAGGTAGGAGGCCGAGCGCGGATCTATCCCGTCAGCGCTCATTCAGTTGTTCCTTTTGCTCGTAGGGCAGGCATAAGGAACAGAAAAACTTCGAAGCTCACGTGACCACCACCAGGACCGCGGTAACGAGGACGTTCAGCGTCGCCAGCGGCAGCAGGACTTTCCAACCCAGGCTCATCAGCTGGTCATATCGAAGACGCGGCAGCGTCGCCCTGATCCAGATGAACAAGAGGACCAGGCCGAGCATCTTCGCCAGCATCCAGATCGGGTCGAGGAAGCTCGGGCCGGGGCCCATCCAGCCGCCGAGGAACATCGCCGCGGCGATCCCGCAGACGACCAGGATCTCCATGTATTCGACCAGTAGGAAGGAGCCGAAGCGCATGCCGCCGTACTCGGTCATGAAGCCCTGGACCAGCTCGGCGTCGGCCTCGGGCATGTCGAACGGGGTGCGGTTGGTCTCGGCGAAGCCGGCGAGCATGAAGATCAGGAAGCCGACGAACTGGGGAATCACGAACCAGATGCCGCCCTGCGAGTGGACGATCGAGACCAGCGAGAGCGAGCCGCTCATCATCACCACGCCGAGCAGCGCCAGCCCCATCGAGACCTCGTAGGAGATCAGCTGGGCGGCCGAGCGCATCGCTCCGAGCAGGCTGTATTTGGAGCCCGAGGACCAGCCGCCGAGCAGCAGGCCGTAGAAGGCGATCGAGCCGACGGCGAAGAAGTAGAGGATGCCGATCGGGACATCGATGCCGTAGAAGCCGACCCCGTCCTGGACGTCGCCCCAGGGGATGATCGCCAGCGAGAGGACACCGGCCAGGACCGGCAGCAGCGGCCCGAGGACGAACAGGGTCGAGACGGCGTTCTCGGGGCGGAAGGACTCCTTGGAGATCAGCTTGCCGACGTCGGCAAGCGGCTGCAGGATGCCGAAGGGGCCGACCCGGTTGGGCCCGTAGCGGTGCTGGAAGCGGCCGATCAGCTTGCGCTCGAGCACCGTCAACAGCGGCAGGATGCCGAAGATGATCCCGAAGATGACGATGCTCTTGACGACCATGATCCAGGTCGCTTCGACGAACTGGGTGTCGGCGAGCGGCAGCATCAGGCGCGGACCTCGCCGAGCTTCTCGATCTGGACGCTGACCGGGCCGCCGTTGAGCAGCGCATTGGCGTTGCCGTCGAGAACGCCCTCGGCCATGAAGACGACGCCGGCGGGAATGCGCTCTTTTATTTGCACCTGGGCCTCGACGGTCGAACCGTCTTGGCTCACGCGAACCTGTTCTCCGTTTTTCAGACCCAGGTGCTCGGCATCGGCCGAGGAGATCTCTACCCGCTGTTGGGGGGTCAGGAACTTCAAGGGTGGGTTTAGCTCGGTGATCGGGCCGGCCCAGAGGTCTCGGTAGGTGCCGAGGGTGAGGGCGCCCGGGCCGTGGGGGGACCCCGCCCCTGGGTCGGCGGACGCCGCTCGGCGTGGATCGGCAAGGCCGTCCGAGTGACGCTGGCGGGCCTCCGGCTCAGTGTCCGGCGACCCAGGGGCGGGGTCCCTGCCGGGCTCGGATGCGTTGGTGGCAGCTGGGGTGTCCTGCCAGCGGATGCCTCGGCCGCCGATGTCTGAGTCTTCGATGCCGTTGTAGAAGGGGACGGCGTTGGTGAGGGCGGCGAAGGCGGTGGGTTGGGAGTCGATTCCCGTTACGAGTCCAAGGTTTTCGGCCAGTTGGGAGAGGACTAGGACGTTGGGGCGGATTTCGCCGGGGCGGCCGGCTGAGGGGCGGACGCGTTGGAGGCGGCCGTCGGGGTGGGTGACGGTGCCGTCTTTCTCGGCGTGGGTCTCGAGCGGGAGGACTACGTCGGCCTTGGCGGTGGTGGCGTTTTCGTGCATCGAGAAGCTGACGACGAAGTCGGCTGCCGTCAGGGCCTCTTCCCAGGCGGGGGTGTCGGGGAAGTCGCGGAGGGGGTCGGCTCCGAAGAGGATCAGGCCCGTCAGCTCACCTGAGATCAGGGCCTCGCGGATCTCCTCGGTGGCCATGCCCGTCGCGGTCTCCGAGAGGCCGGGGCCGGCGTCGGGGAGGCAGCCGCTCTCGCGGAGGCCGCGGGCGTTGGTGGTGTCGGGGCTTTCAAGAAGCCCGGCGCCCTCCGTGGTTGCCATGCCGATCGCTTTGGCGACGTCGAGGAGGGCCTCAGCAGCGCCGTCCTCGCGGGCGATTCGCTCGCCCCAGATGACTACGACCTTCTCGGCGTCGCGAAGGGTGCCGGCGATCGGGGTAGCGACGTTGTCTGAACCGCCGATCGCCGATGCGAGCTCGCCGACGAAGTGGGCCGCCTGGCCGGGGGCGTAGCGGGCGATCGCCTCGGCGCCGCCGTCGAGGGCGGTCGGGCGCTCGGTGGCGACGACGAGCTTGGCGCCGTTGCGGCGGATCGCCTTGCGGATCCGCAGGTCGAGGATCGGCGAGCTGTGCAGCGGGTCGGTGCCGAGGACGAGGATCGCGTCGGCCTCGTCGAAGTCGCGGACCTTGGCGGTGACGTTCGGCTCGGCCAGCCGCCGCAGCACCCCGGCCTTGGGGCCGCGCGAGGGGCGGGAGTCGAGGTGGGGCGAGCCGAGCGCCTCGCGGACGAGCTGCTGCAGCAGCAGGCCCTCCTCGTTGGAGGCGTCGCCGGCGATCGCGGCGACCTTGCCCGCGCCGGCCCCAAGCAGCCCTTCGGCCGCCGCCTTCAGCGCTTCGTCCCAGCCCGCCTCGCCGCCTTTCAGCCGCGGCGCGACGATCCGCTCCGGCGCGTCGAACATCTCGAACCCGTAGCGGCCGCGGTCGCAGATCCAGCCGTCGTCGACCTCGGCGTTGTCGCGGGTCACCACCCGTTTTACCTTCTCGTCGCGGACGGTGAAGCTGACGTTGCACTGGCTCGGGCAGAGGGTGCAGACCGAGCCGCCGTGCTCGATGTCCCAGGGCCGGGCGCGGAAGCGGTAGGTGTAGCTGGTCAGCGCCCCGACCGGGCAGATGTCGGTGATGTTGCCGTGGAAGGGCGCCACGTAGGGGCGCTCGTCGAAGGTGCCGACGTAGGTGCGGTCGCCGCGCTCCAGGAGCTGCAGCTGCGCGTCCTCGGAGACCTCCTGGCTGAAGCGGACGCAGCGGTAGCAGAGGATGCAGCGCTCGCGGTCGATCGCGACCAGCGGCGAGAGCTCGATCGGCTTCTCGAAGTGGCGCTTTTCGTCGATCACCCGGCTTTTCCCGGGGCCCCAGCCGTAGGAGATGTCCTGCAGCGGGCATTCGCCGCCTTTGTCGCAGACCGGGCAGTCGAGCGGGTGGTTGACGAGGAGGAACTCGACGACCGCGCTCTGCGCGTGTTTGACCTGCTCGGTGCGGGTGTGGACGACCATCCCCTCGCGCACCGGCGTCGAGCAGGAGGTCTGCAGCTTCGGGATCCCCTCGATCTCGACCAGGCACATGCGGCAGGCGCCGACCGGCTCGCCGAGTTTCGGTTCGTAACAGAAGAACGGGATCTCGACGTCGCCCTTGCGGGCGGCGTCGTGGAGCATCTCGCCCTCGATCGCCGACACCTCGCGCCCGTCGATCGTGATCGTCACCTCGCGGCCGGCCGGGCTCATGCCGAGGCCCCCAGGGTCTCCGGCGGCGCTTGGACGACGGCATGCGGGTCGAGGACCAGCTCGGGGTTCTCCATCACCGCTTCGAACTCCTCGCGGAACTTGCGGACCATCGCCCCGACCGGCATCGCCATCGAGTCGCCCAGCACGCAGAGACAGTGGCCGATGATGTTCTGCTGGACCGAGGAGACGATGTCGAGGTCGAGCGGCGTCGCCTCGCCGCGAACCATCCGCTCGAGCATCTTCACCGTCCAGTTGGTGCCCTCGCGGCAGGGGACGCACTTGCCGCAGGACTCGTGGTGGTAGAAGCGCGCCGTCCGTAGCGCCAGGTGCGGGATCGAGACGCGGTCGTCGGCGACGATGATCGAGCCGGAGCCGAGCATCGAGCCCGCCTCGGCCATCGCCTCGAAGCTGTAGGGGAGGTCGAGCCCCTCCTCGGCCGTGAGCACCGGCGAGGACGACCCGCCGGGGAAGAAGGCCTTGATCTCGTGGCCGGGCTCAGGGCCGCCGGCGAGGTCGCAGATCAGCTCGCGGGTCGGGATTCCGAGCTCGACCTCGTAGTTGCCGGGGCGGCGGACGCCGCCGGAGATCGAGACGACCTTGGTCCCGGGCGACTGTTCGGTGCCAAAGCCCTTGAACCAGGCGGCGCCGCGGCGGACGATGTGGGGGACGTTGGAGAGCGTCTCGACGTTGTTGATCAGGGTCGGCCCGCCGTAGAGGCCCTGGACCGCCGGGAAGGGCGGCTTCAGGCGCGGGTTGCCGCGCTTGCCCTCGAGCGCGTCGAGGAGGGCGGTCTCCTCGCCGCAGATGTAGGCGCCGGCGCCGCGGTGGACGACCAGCTCGAGGTCGCGGTGGCAGCCGAGGATGTTCGTCCCCAGGTAGCCCGCCTCGTAGGCTTCGGCGACGGCGGCGTCGAGGATGTCGGCCTGCTCGTCGTACTCGCCGCGGATGAAGATGAAGGCGTGGCCGGCGTCGGCCGCGAGGGCGGCGATCGCGATCCCCTCGATCAGCTGGTGGGGGTTTCGCTGCATCAGCTCGCGGTCCTTGAAGGCGCCAGGCTCGGACTCGTCGGCGTTGCAGCAGAGGTACTTGGCCATGTCGCCGCGGGGGAGGAAGGAGGCCTTTTTGCCCATCGCGAAGCCGGCGCCGCCGCGGCCGCGCAGGCCCGAGTCTTCGAGCTCCTTGAGGACCTCGTCCTGCTCCATCTCCTTGTAAGCGCGCTCGAGCGTCTCGTAGCCGCCGGCGAGGCGGCGGTAGCCGTCGAGCGTCCGCAGCGCCGGGTCCTCGGCGTGCTCGAGCAGGACGCGCTGCTCCAGCTGATGGGCCATCAGGAATCCCCCGCCAGTCCGCGTTTGGCCAGCGCCTTCTCCGGCAGCACCTCTGCCTCGGAGCGCAGCTGCTCGATCGCCTTGCCGGCCTCAGCCGCCTCCAGCGGACCGTAGTAGCGCTGGTCGATCGAGGCCATCGGGGCGATGTCGCAGGCGCCGAGGCACTCGAAGCCGGTGACGAAGAAGTCCTCGTCGCCCTCGGCCGCGGCCTTGAAGGCGTCGAGCAGGCGGTCGCCGCCGCGCATCCAGCAGCTGATGTTGGTGCAGACCTCGATCCGGTGGCGGCCGACCGGCTCGGTGTGCAGGAGGTCGTAGAAGCTCGCGACCGACTCCAGGTATGCCGGCGTCACCCGCATCACCGCGGCGGCCTGGCGGACGCCCTCCGGCGCGCACCAGCCGTAGCGCTCCTGCACCGCCCAGAGCGCCGGGATCGAGGCCGAGCGCCGGTCGGGGTAGCGCCCCATCAGCGTCTCGATCCGCTCCTGCAGCTCCGCCGGGCAGTCGACTTCGTGCAGCTCCGGGATCTCCTCCTCGGCGCGGCCGGGGACCCGGCCCTCGCGCACGGCGGGGTCGACCGGGAGGTTCGGATTGCTGATGCCGGGACCGTCGACGGGACTCATCGGTCGA
The DNA here is from genome assembly GCA_963702075.1 of uncultured Actinomycetes bacterium. Classification (GTDB taxonomy): domain Bacteria; phylum Actinomycetota; class Thermoleophilia; order Solirubrobacterales; family 70-9; genus VAYN01. Next base: position 696,983 of record OY969703.1, read on the forward strand.
CACCTCCGAGGATCGGGTCGAGCATCCCGAGCGAGGCGATCATGTCGGCAACGTAGGTGCCGACCGCCATCTCGCGGAAGGCTTGCAGGTTGACGAAGGAGGGGTCGCGGAAGTGGACCCGGGCCGGCTTCGCCGAGCCGTCGGCGAGGACGAAGCAGCCGAGCTCCCCGCGCGGGCCCTCGATCGAGTAGTAGACCTCGCCGGGTGCCACCCGGTAGCCCTCGGTGACGAGCTTGAAGTGGTGGATCAGGCTCTCCATCGAGGTCGAGAGCTCCGAGCGCGGCGGCAGCACGTACTTGCGGTCGTCGGCGATGAACGGCCCCTCGGGGAGGGCGTCGAGGCACTGCAGGACGATCTTCGAGGACTCGACCATCTCCGCCACCCGCACCCGGTAGCGGTCGTAGTTGTCGCCGACCGTCCCGACCGGGATCTTGAAGTCCATCTCGGGATAGGCGAGGTAGTCGAAGGCTTTGCGCAGGTCCCAGGGGTCGCCGGCGGCGCGCAGCAGTGGCCCGGTCACGCCCAGCTCCAGGAGCCGCTCGCGGGAGACGATCCCGGTGCCTTTGGTGCGGGAGAGGAAGACCTCGTTGCGGTCGAGCAGGGCCTGGTACTGGCCGACCCGGGTCGGCATTTCCTCGGCGAAGGCGCGGCACTTGGCCTCGAAGCCGACGGGGATGTCCTCGATCACGCCGCCGACCTGGAAGTAGCGCGTGTGCATCCGCTGCCCGGTCGCCATCTCGAAGAGGTCGAGGATCTTGTCGCGCTCGCGGAAGCAGTACCAGAGCATCGAGATCGCGCCGAGGTCCAGGGCGGTGGTGCCGAGCCAGACGAGGTGGGAGACGATCCGGTTGAGCTCGAGGAAGAGGGTGCGCAGGTACTTGGCGCGGGGCGGGATCTCGAGGTCGATCAGCCGCTCGACCGCGCCGCAGAAGGCCTCCATCTGGAAGAAGTAGGAGACGTAGTCCATCCGCTCGACGAAGGGGATGACCTTCCAGTAGCTCTTGTCCTCGCAGGACTTTTCGATCCCGGTGTGGACGTAGCCGATCACCGGCCGCACCTCGCGCACCATCTCGCCTTCGAGGTCGACGACGAGGCGGAGGACGCCGTGGGTCGCCGGGTGGTGCGGCCCGATGTTGATGGTCATGATCTCGCGGTCGAGATCCACCGGCTCGGTGGGGGCGATCAGGTCAGTCAAAGCGTTGCTCCGAGTAGGTGAAGGTGACCGGCTCGCCGCCAACCGGGAAATCGCGCCGCTGCGGCCAGCCGACGTAGTCATCGGGCATCAGGATCCGGGTCAGGTTCGGGTGGCCGCGGAAGACGATGCCGAAGAAGTCGAAGACCTCGCGCTCCTGGGCCTCGGCGGTGGGGAAGAGCTCTACGCAGGAGTCGATCTCCGGCAGACCAGGGGGTAGGCCCGCGGGTCCTGTCTCCGATACCGGGCTCTGCCTAAAGGCAGAGTCCTCGGCATCGTCGCCACCCGCGGGAGGGGTGTCTTCGAGCATCGCTTTGACTCGGATGCGCTCGACGCGGTCGCGGTTGATCAGCTCGTAGTGGACGGCGAAGCGGGGGTGAGCTGGCAGGTAGTCCGCTGCGTGGAGGCTGGAGAGGAAGTCGTAGCGCTGGCCGGGTTGGTCCTTGAGCCAGGCGAGCACGTCGAGGATGCGGGCGGGGTCCGCGATCAGCGCCGCCTGGTCGCGGTCGAAGGAGGTGGCGAGCACGGCGCCGGGGCAGTCGCGATCGATTTCCCCCCGGATCAGCTCGAGTCCGGGAGCGTCAGGCAAGGCTCAGCTCCCGCGCTTCTTCGTAGGCCCGGGCGGCCTCGGGGCTCGGTTCTGACCGCGGCCCGCCCCGCGCCCACTCCTCGGTGCCGTGGGCGTTGTAGCGCTGGCGCCAGCCCTGGTCGGGGTTGCCGATGATCTGCTGCTGCAGCTTGGTGAAGCCGTAGAGAACCGCCTCCGGCCGCGGCGGGCAGCCCGGCACGTAGATGTCGACGGGGAGGAACTTGTCGGCGCCCTGGAGGACGGCGTAGTTGGCGAACATCCCGCCTGAGGAGGAGCAGGCGCCCATCGCCATCACCCACTTCGGCTCCAGCATCTGGTCGTAGAGGCGGCGGATGACCGGCGCCATTTTCACCGAGACCCGGCCCGAGAGGACCATCAGGTCGGCCTGGCGGGGCGAGGCGCGCCCGGCCTCGGCGCCGAAGCGGGCGATGTCGTAACGGGCCGTGACCGCCGCCATCGGGATCCCCTCGATCGCGCAGCAGGCGAGGCCGAAGGTGAGCGGGAAGATCGAGTTCGCCCGCGCCATGTTGAGCACCTTGTCGAAGGTGGTGGTGAGGATCCGCTCTTCGACGTAGCGCTCGAGGTCCTCGCCCTCGAGGTCGCCGCGGAGCAGGTCGCGGGCGGCCACTTGCTTATCGCGCAGGGAGCGGCGCTCTACCTCCAATCCAGGGCCCCCTTTCGCCAGACGTAGACGAAGGCGACGAGCAGGAGGACGACGAAGGTGACCAGCTCGCCGAGGACGAGGAGGCTGTCGGCCCCCTTGAGGATGACCCCGATGGGGTAGAGGAAGACGACCTCGATATCGAAGAGGATGAAGAGCATCGCGACGAGGTAGAAGGTGACGCCGAAGCGCAGCCCCTTCGTCGGCTCGACCGGGATCCCGGACTCGTAAGGCTCGCCCTGGCGCTGGCTGGCGGCGGTCGCCCGCTGCGGCTTCTTCGGCCCGACCAGGTGGTTGACCAGCGCGAAGACGCCGCCGACCGTGAGGCCGAGGAAGGCGAAGACGAGGATCGGGAGGTAGCTCTTCAGCACGGGGAAGTTCGAGTTGTTGCCGGGCTCGGCTGCCAGGGTTCGGATACCCGTGTGCAGCCGCCGTAGCCCCTGTTATATACCGACTTTGTGACAACTTGCTACATAGTGATTTTCCGCATCAGGAAGCCGAATCCCGACCCATTCGGGCGGATTTAGCCCGTGGTCGGCCTCCACATCGCCGTAGGCGTCTGCTTAATCGCGCTAAATGCGGCCGCGGGCCTCGTCGGCGGCATCGCCTGGTACCGCGACCGGCCCTCGATCCCCTTCTGGTATCTGCTCCGCGCCGCCCAGGTCTCGGTCTTCATTCAGGCCCTTCTCGGCGGCCTCCTGGTCGTCACCAACCACGAGCCGAAGGAAGGCCTCCACTACCTCTACGGCATCCTCCCCCTCCTCGTCTCCTTCATCGCCGAGGGCGCCCGAGCCGACGCCGCCAGCCGCGAGGTCGGCGAAACCGACTACGGGAACCTCCCCCAAGCCGACCAAGAAGCCCTGGCCCTGGCCATAGTCCGCCGCGAGATGGGAATCATGGCCGTCAGCTGCGGCGTCATCTTCTTCCTCGCCCTGCGCGCCGCAAGCACCAGCGGGCTTTGATCGCCGAACCGATGATTTGCCACCTCACAGGTGGTAAATCGTCAGCTCGTCAGTCGATGCGAAATGCCGGGTGGTCGGGGGCGATGCGGCGCAGCTCCTCGTCAGGCGCATCGGGGCCGACGCCGTCGAAGAAGGCGCCAACCTCCCATTTCCACTTCTCCAGGTAGGCACGAAGCAGCGGCACCCGTTCGCCCTCCGGCACCTCTTTCGCCGTGAACTCCTCGACGCGACGGCCGAGCACGAGGCGACCGCCGCCGCTGACCCGCATGTTGCGGACCCACTGGGTGTTCCCGCGCGGCGCGACGAGGTAGCGAGCGCCCTCGAACTCGAGCAGGTTGACCGGGGTCCGTCGCCACTCGCCGCTCTTGCGGCCCTTCACTTCCAGCACCCGCGACCCGGCGACGCTGAGCCCCAGCTTCGTCGCCCCGGCGACAATCCGGTTGAAGACGTGTTTCGTGAACCAACCTGGCTCCTGGAACGTCTCGGCCATGGTCCTATTTAAGCGGCCGGTATTCGCCGCCGTGGAAGACGAGTGGGTCGCCCTCCCGCGCCTCTAGGGCCCGGACTTCGCCGGTGACGATTACGTGGTCGCCGGCAGCGAGGACGTCGCGGAGGTCGCAGGCGATCCAGATCAGGGCGTCGTCGATGGCGGGGATGCCGTCGCGGTCGCTCCAGGGGACGCCGGACCACTTCTCGGCCACGGGGGCCTTGGTGGCGAAGGCGCGGGCTATGGGCTCCTGGCCGGCGTGGAGGACGCTGATGCCGAAGGAGTCGGCGGCCTGGGCGGCGAGCAGGGTGCGGGAGCCGCGGTCGAGGCAGGCGAGCATCATCATCGGCTCTATGGAGAGGGAGGAGACGGCGTTGGCGGTCGCTCCGGCCGGTCCGTCGGGCCCGTCGGCGGTGACGACCGTGACCCCGGTCGGCAGTCCTGCCATGGCGGCTCGGAAGCTGTCTGGATCGGGCGGCGGCATCGTCAGGTAGCGGATCGGCGCTAGACAATATGATGCCCGCCGCATGCGTTCCACGTTGGTCATCGCCGCCGTCATCGCCGCCGCCCTCGGCCTCGCCGCCTGCGGCTCCTTCGGCTCCGAAAAGGTCGCGGTCTCCAAGGACGACCCCAACTACAGCGGCGCCGAGGCCTTCGCCACCCACTGCTCGGGCTGCCACACGCTGAGCGCCGCCGGAACGCAGGGCAGCGGCAACCGCGGGCAGCGGACGCAGGGTCCGAACCTCAACCAGCGGGAAGAGACCTATGAAGATGTCCTCTACGCGATCCAGAACGGCGGCTTCTCGGGCGCGATCATGCCCCAGAACATCGTCGTCGGCGAAGAAGCGAAGGCGGTCGCCAAATTCGTCGAAAAGTACGCCGGTGAAGACGCCGAATCCTCGCCGCGTCCCGGCCAGGAATCTCCCTAGCCGCGAGGCGCTCCCATGCTGGACCTGAAGGCGATCCGCTCTGATCCCGAGCGGGTCAAAGCCGCGTTGGCGCGACGGGGCGCCGCCGAGCAGCTCGACGAGCTACTCGCCCTGGACGCGCGACGCCGCGAGCTGCTGCCGGAGGTCGAGAACGCGCAGGCCGAGCGCAAGGCCCTCTCCAAGCAGGTCGGCGAACGCAAACAGGCGGGCGAAGACGCCGAGGAGCTGATGGCGAGCGTGCAGGGGCTGAAGGAGCGGATCGAGTCGGCCAAAGCGGAGCTGGAGCAGGTCGAGGCCAAGCTCGGAGAGCTGGCGCCGACCCTGCCCAACATCCCTGACCCCGACGCGCCGGAAGGGATGACCGAGGAGGACGCGGTGGTGATCCGCGAGGTCGGTGAGCGCCCGCGGTTCGACTTCGAGCCCCGCGACCACCTCGAGATCGGCACCGAGCTCGGCCTGATCGAGATGGAGAAGGCGGCCGAGCTCTCCGGCTCGCGCTTCGCCTACCTGAAGGGCGATCTGGTCCTGATCGAGCTGGCCCTGGTCCGCTTCGTGATCGACCTCGTTCGCGCCGAGGGGCACGAGCCGGTGGTGCCGCCGGTGCTGGTCCGGGAAAGCGCGCTGGAGGGGACCGGCATGTTCCCCGGCGACCGCGACCAGATCTACGAAATCCCCAAGGACGAGCTCTTTCTCACCGGCACCTCCGAGGTCGCGCTTGCCGGCCTGCACGCCGACGAGATCCTCGACGCCGGCCGGCTGCCGCTGCGCTACTGCGCCTTCTCGACCTGCTTCCGCCGCGAGGCCGGCGCCGCCGGCCGCGACACCCGCGGCATCTTCCGCGTCCACCAGTTCGACAAGGTCGAGATGTTCTCGTTCGTCGAACCGGGCGCCTCGAGCGACGAGCACGAGCGGCTGCTGGCGATCGAGGAGCGGATCCTCGGCGAGCTCGAGATCCCCTACCGGGTCGTCAACGTCGCCGTCGGCGACCTCGGCGCTCCGGCGGCGAAGAAGTACGACTGCGAGGCCTGGATCCCCAGTCAGGGCCGCTTCCGCGAGCTCACTTCCTGCTCGAACACGACCGATTACCAGGCCCGCCGGCTCGGCGCTCGCTACCGCCCCGAGGAGGGCGCGGCCCCGCAATCGGTGCACACGCTGAACGGCACCGCCTGCGCCGTCGGCCGCACGATCATCGCCCTGATCGAGAACCGCCAGGAGAGCGACGGCGGTTTCACGCTACCCAAAACTTTGCATCGGTACGGAGCGCCTGAAAGAATCGCGGCTGGATGAGCCGCGCGAAGCCAGGGCTGTCATGAGCACGGGGGTGCGGGAAGCCAAGCGGGTCGTGCTCTGCGACGACCACGAGATCGTCCGCGACGCGATCAAAGCGCGGATGATGAACTCCAGCATCGTCGAAATCGTCGGCGAGGCCGGCAACGGGCGCGACGTGGTCGACGTCGTCAAGGAACTGGAACCGGACGTCCTCATCATCGACGTCGAGCTGCCCAAGCGCGACGGCATCGAGGCGACCAAGGAGGTCCTCAAAGTCCGGCCGCGGACCAAAGTCATCATCTTCACCGCGCACGCCCAGCCGGACCTGCTGGCGCTTGCTCTCCGCGCCGGCGCCTCCGGCTACGTGCTGAAGTCGGCGCCGGCCGAGGACATCGCCAAGGCGGTCAAAGCGGTCACCCAGGGCGGCACCTTCCTCGGCGGCGACTTCGCCGGCGGCAAGCCGTCAGAGGTCGAGAAACTGCTCGACCTCTCGCCGCGGGAGCGGCAGATCCTCGAGCTGCTGGCCGAGGGGCTGCGGGTCAAAGAAATCGCCGACCGCCTGCAGCTGAGCCCGGCGACCGTGCACACCCACGTGCGCAACGCGATCGCCAAGCTCGAGGTCGACACCCGCACCGAGGCGGTCGCGCTCGCGGTCCGCTTCAGTTACCTAGGCGCCGGCGGCGGGGCCCTTTAACTCTTCTTCTCGAGCGTCAGGGCGCAGCCGTTGATGCAGAAGCGCTGGCCGCCTTTGTCCGCCGGGCCGTCGTCGAAGACGTGGCCGAGGTGGGCGTCGCAGTGCTTGCAGACGACCTCGGTGCGCCGCATGAAGAGGCTGTTGTCCGGCCGCAGCTCGACGTGCTCGAGGTTGGCCGGCTCGGTGAAGCTGGGCCAGCCGGTGCCGGAGTCGAACTTGGTGTCCGAGGAGAAGAGCTCGGTGCCGCAACAGACGCAGCGGTACATCCCCTCCGCCTTCTCGTCCACATAGGGACCGGTGAAAGCACGCTCGGTGCCGGCCTTACGGGTCACCTCGTACTGCTCGGGCGTCAGCTGCTCGCGCCACTCCTGCTCGCTCTTTTGAACTTTCGTCGCCATCTAGCTCCCTTTCTCTCTTGTTTAGAGAGTACGCCCCGGGTATTACGAGCTTGTGACGCGCAGGGGCATGATCGCGACGCTCTTCCTGCTGGCGGGGTTACTCGCCCTGCCGAGCGCCTCCCAGGCCTGCGCCGGCCAGAACGACGGCAAAGCCTCAGCCGATGCGCAGGAGCGAACGATGCTCTGCCTCGTCAACCAGGCCCGCGCCGCCCGCGGCCTGCCGACGCTCGCCGCGATGCGGTCCCTAGTCAAGGCAGCCGATCACAAGTCCCGCGACATCCTCCGCTGCGACGAATTCAGCCACGAAGCCTGCGGCCGCGAATTCACCTACTGGATGACGCACTTCGGCTACCGCGGCTGCAGCGAGGGCGAGAACATCGCCTGGGGGAGCGGTGGCCTCGGTACCCCGGGTTCGATCTTCAAGGCCTGGATGCACTCCCAAGGCCACCGGGAAAACATCCTCGGCGACTACGAAGACACCGGGATCGGCCTGCAGTCGGGCAAGCTCGAAGGCTACGGCGGCGCCCACGTCTGGACCGAGGAGTTCGGCAGCCGCTCCTGCTGACCCGCGAACTGCATCAACTTTTCCACCTGCTGGATAGAAAAGTTGATGCAGTTCGCCTTTACGATGGCCCGCGTGTTCGACGCCTTCTACGAGCGCGATGGCGATCTCTTCCGCGCGACTGAGCTGACGCGGGGACCGTGGGACCCGGGCGCGCAGCATGCCGGCCCGCCGGCGGCGCTGCTCGGATACGCGATCGAGGGGCTGCCGGAATCCGAGGGCTTTCAGGTCGGGCGGGTGACGTTCGAGATCCTGCGTTCGGTGCTGCTCGCGCCGGTTCGGGTCCAGGCGCAGGTGGTGCGGCCGGGGCGGCGAGTGCAACTCCTGGAGGCGGAGCTGAGCGACGCCGAGGGCGAGGTGCTGATGCGGGCGCGCGCCTGGCGGATCCGGCGCGACGAGGTCGACGTGCCGCCCGAGGCGATCGTCGCCAGCGAGCCGCCCCCACCGCCCGAGCAAGCCACGGACGCGAACTTCTTCCCCACCGGCCAGGAGCACGGCTACCACTCGGCGATGGAGGTGCGCTTCGTCTCCGGTGACTTCATCGAGCCGGGGCCGGCGACGGTCTGGCTGCGGATGCGCCAGCCGCTGGTCGCCGGCGAGGAGCCAACGCCGCTGCAGCGGACCCTCGTCGTCGCCGACGTCGGCAACGGCGTCAGCGCCTCACTCGACTTCCGCCGCTTCCTCTTCATCAACGTCGACCTGACCGCGCAGCTGGAGCGGATGCCGGAGGGGGACTGGATCGGTATCGACGCGGTGACGCGGCCGCGGCCGACCGGCGTCGGCAGCTCCGACTCGGTCCTCTTCGACCGTCGCGGCCGGATCGGCCGGGCGCTGCAGACGCTCTTGATCAGCGAGCGGTGATGCCGCGCGGTGGCGGGTGCTCGCGCCGCAGCGCCACCGCGATCAGCAGCGCGGAGGAGACGGCGACCGCGGCGGCGAGGATGAAGGCGCCCTCGTAGCTGGTCAGCGCGGCTGCGAGCCCGGCCAGCGGCGCGCCGACGCCGACGCCGGCGTCGAAGAAGGCGGTGTAGGTGCCCATCGCGGCGCCGCGGGCGGTTTGTGAGACGCGGCCGACGGCGATCAGCATCAGTGAAGGGTTGAGGAGCGAGAAGCCACCGCCCATCGCCATTCCGCCGACCAGCGCCAGCACGAGGCTGTGGGAGAGCGCGATCAGCAGCAGCCCGGCGGCCTCGACCAGAACGGCGCCGATCGCCACGGGGGCGGGACCGTAGCGATCGGGCAGGTGGCCGGCGAGCAGCCGCGCCAGCACGATCATCGCCGCGAAGGCGGCGAAGACGGTGGCGCCGTGGCCGACCCCGCGGGATTCGAGCAGGAGGACGATGAAGGTGGCGAGGGTCGCGTAGCCGACCGAGGCGAGGGCGACGGCGAGCCCCGGCCGCACCGCCTCCGGCGCGATCAGCGGGTGCGGCTCGGCGTGGGCCAGCGGCTGGAAGGGGTCGGGCACGCGGAGCGCGATCGCCGCCCCGATCAGCGGCAGGGCCGCGGCGCAGATCCACACCGTCTCGTAGCCGGAGGCGTGCAGCAGCACCTCGCCGAGCAGCGGGCCGACGCTGAGGCCTCCCCAGACCGCCAGCCCATAGAGGCCGAGGATGCGCCCGCGCCGCTCCGGCGGCGCCATGTCGACGATCCAGGCCGAGCCGGCGGTGTAGACGGCGCCCTCGCCGGCGCCGAGGACGAGGCGGGCGAGGATCAGGCCGGGGATGCCGAGGTGGGGCACGTAGAGCAGGCCGCTGAGCGAGACCAGCAGCGCACCGACGAACACGGTCGGCCGTCGCCCGCGCGTGTCTGCGAGCCGGCCGGCGATCGGCCGCAGCAGCAGCCCGGTGACGGCGTAGGAGCCGATCACGATCCCGACCGCGAGGTCGCTGGAGTCGAGCGGGCCGCGCACGTAGCGGGGCAGGACCGGCAGCACCGAGCCGACCGCGACGAGGCCGAGGAAGGTGACGGCGAAGACCCCGGCGAAGCTGAGCCCCGGCCGCCGGTGCTGGCTGTCCGCCCGCCCCTCGGCGCTCACTTCAAGAGACCGGCGAGGTCCGGGAGGACGTGGTCCGGTGGCGGGTCGGCCGCCTCGGCTTCCTCACGCGAGGTGGTGCCGCTGAGGACGAGGATCGTCTCCAGGCCGGCGGCGCGGCCGCCGTCGATGTCGGAGCTGATCCGGTCGCCGACCATGGCCAGCCGTCCCCCGCCGACCGCCTCCTTCGCGATCTCGAACAGGTGCCGCTCGGGCTTGCCGGCGATCGTCGCCCGCTGCCCCGAGGCGACTTCCACCGCCGCCAGCACCGCTCCCGTCCCCGGCAGCTCGCCGCCGGGGAAGGGCATCGTCGGGTCGTGGCTGGTGGCGAAGAGCCGGGCTCCGTGGTCGAGGGCGAACTTCGCGGTCCGCAGCTCGCCGTAGTCGAAGCCTTTGTGGCCGGAGACGACGACCACGTCGGCCTCCTCCGCCTCCGCGCCCTCTAGCACCCGCGCGCCCGTCGCCGCCACCATCTCCCTCAATGGCGCGGCGCCGATCACGAAGGCGCCGCCACCCTCGCCCGCGGCCTCGCCGGCCAGCCGCGCCACCGCCGTCCCCGCGGTGACGATCTGCTCCGGGTCGACTGTGATCCCCAGGTCGCGCAGCCGCTCCGCGTAGGCCTCCGGCAGCCGCCCCGGATTGTTGGTGACGAAGACGATTCGCTTGCCGCCGTCCAGCAGCGCCCGCAGCGCCTCAACCGACCCGGGCACCTGCTCGCGGCCGATCCAGACGACCCCGTCGAGGTCGATCAGCAGTCCGTCGAAGCGGTCGGCGAGGGGCACGACCGCACCCTATTCGGCCATCTCGATACGGTGCCTGCAGTGAGCGTCAACGGACCAGTCGTCGTCGCCACCGACCTCCACCGCCGCTTCGGCGAGGGGGACGCGGCCGTCGATGCCCTCGCGGGCGTCAGCACCTCCTTCGAGCGCGACCGGTTCACCGCGATCATGGGCCCCTCGGGCTCGGGCAAGTCGACGCTGATGCACATCCTCGCCGGCCTCGATAAACCCAGCTCCGGCACGGTCGAGCTCGACGGCGTTGACATCACCGGGCTCGACGACGGTGAGCTGACCCAGCTGCGCCGCGACAAGCTCGGCTTCGTCTTCCAGTTCTTCAACCTGCTGCCGGTGCTGACCGCGGAGGAGAACCTGGTGCTGCCGCTCTCGATCGCCGGCCGCAAGCCCGACCGGCAGTGGGTCGACCGGCTGATCCGCACGGTCGGGCTCGAGGACCGGCGCACCCATCGCCCGACCGAGCTCTCCGGCGGCCAGCAGCAGCGGGTCGCCGTCGCCCGCGCCCTGGTCAGCAAACCGGCGGTCGTCTTCGCCGACGAGCCGACTGGCAACCTCGACTCGAAGGCGAGCGCCGACGTGCTGCGGCTGCTGCGAGGGGCGGTCGACGAGTTCGGCCAGACGGTGGTGATGGTCACCCACGACCCGGCCGCCGCCGCCCACGCCGACCGCCTGATCACGTTGCAGGATGGGAAGATCGTCAACGACGCCGCCCCCGGCTCGGCGGACGACGTGATCGAGCTGCAGAAGCGGCTTGACTAGCCTCGCCCTCAAGAGCCTCTGGGCTCGCAAGGTGCGGGCCCTGACGACGATCTTCGCCGTCGTCCTCGGCGTCGCCTTCGTCGCCGGCTCCTATGTCCTCACCGACACGATCTTCGCCGCCTTCGACGAGATCTTCAGCGAGTCGCTGAGCGGGACCAGCGTCGTCATCACCGCCGAGAACCCGGTCAAGCAGGAAAGCGGGGAAACGCCGACGGTCAGCGCCTCGCTGCTGCCACGCGTGCAGCACACGCGGGGCGTCCGGCTCGCCGCCGGCGCGATCTTCACCCCCGGCGGCTTCTTCAACGAACAGGGCGAAAAGATCGGCAACAAATTCGCCCTGAAGTTCATCTCCTCGACGCTGCCCGATGGGCTGGAGTCGCTTAATTACGTCGAAGGCCACAAGCCGCGGGGTCCGCGCGAAGCCTCGATCGACAAGGCAGCGGCTGAAGACGGCAGTCTCGAACTGGGCGAAAAAATCGAGCTGATCGGCCAGGGGGCGGCGGAGAAATTCCGCCTCGTCGGCTTGACCAAGCTCGGCAGCGCCTCCTTCGGCGGCGCCAGCATCGCCCAGGTGACGCTGCCGGTCGCCCAGCGCCTCACCCACAAGCGCGGGCGCTTCGACCAGATCTCCGTCGCCGCCCAAAAGGGCGTCGCAGCGGTGGTCCTAAAACGGCGGATCAAGGCGCAGATGCCGCCCGGGGTCCGGGTCGAGACGGCAAAGGAAAGCGCCGACCGCTCCTCCGAAGAAATCCGCGAAAGCCTCGGCTTCCTACAGACCTTCCTCCTCGTCTTCGGCTTCATCGCCGTCTTCGTCGGTTCCTTCCTGATCTTCAACACGTTCTCGATCACGGTCGCCCAGCGGGTGAGTGAATTCGGGATGTTGCGAACGCTCGGCGCCTCGCGGCGCCAGATCCTCAGCTCGGTGATGGTCGAAGCGGGAGCGATCGGGCTGCTCGGCGCCCTGATCGGGATCGCCGGCGGCTTCGCGATCGCGGCGGCGATCGAGGCGCTCTTCAAGGCGGTCGGGATCGACCTGCCGACGACCGGCCTGCAGTTGCAATCGCGGACGGTGATCGTCGCCCTGGTCGTCGGCGTCGTGGTCACTCTGGTCGCCTCGCTGATCCCGGCGCTGCGCTCGACCCGGGTGCCGCCGATCGCCGCCCTGCACGCCTTCACCGTGGCGCCGAGCCGGCGGCGGCGCCTCGTCTACCTCGTGCTCTCGATCCTGCTCGGCGCCGCCGGCATCGCGATGGTGCTGTTCGGCCTGCTCGGGAGCGGCTCGGCCGGCACCCGCGCCGAGCTGATGGGCGGCGGCGCGGTGGCGGTCGTCTTCGCGATCTCGATCTTCAGCCCACGGCTGGTGCCACCGCTCTCGACCGTTGCCGGCTGGCCGTTGGAGCGGCTGCGGCGACTGACCGGACGGCTCGCCCGTGAGAACGCCCAGCGCAATCCGAGCCGTACCGCGATCACCGCCGCGGCGCTGATGATCGGCCTCGCCCTGGTTGCATTCGTAACCGTCTTCGCGGCCGGGCTGAAAAGCACGGTCGCGCAGGTCGTCGACGAAAACTTCGCCGGCGGGCTGGTGATCCAGAACAGCGACGGCTTCTCGCCGATCCCCAACGGGGCGGCGAAGGCGGCGCGCAAAGTCCCCGGCGTCGCCTTCGTGGCGACGATCCGCGGCGCTCAGGCGAAGGTGGTCGAAGGCGGCAGGCCTGGCAACACCGTGCAGGTAAATGCCCCCACCCGGGACATCGGCGAGACGGTCAACATCGAATGGAAGCGGGGCGGTCCTAGCGCGCTGCGCAAGCTCAGAGGGAGCCAGGCGATCGTCTCCGACGACTTCGCCTCGGCTCACGGTCTCGCGCTCGGCGACAGCTTCCAGCTGCTGACGCAGACGCGGGCGCAGCCGCGGTTCCGGGTCGTCGGTGAGTTCGACTCCAAGCTCGGAGTCCTCGGCAACGTCCTCGTCACCCAGGGCGTGATGGCGCGCGCCTTTGCCCAGACGCAGGACCTCTTCGACTTCGTCGAGGTCGAGCCGGGGGCGGACGCCGCGAAGGTCCAGACGCTGCTGACGAAAGGCTCCGAAGCGCTGTTCCCGGTGACCGAAGTCCTCAACCAGCAGGAACTGAAGGAAAGCCGCGAAGAACAGATCGACCAGCTGGTCCAGCTCGTCTACGCCCTGCTCCTGTTCGCGATCCTGATCTCCCTGTTCGGGATCGCCAACACGCTGGCGCTCTCGATTCACGAACGAACGCGGGAGCTGGGGATGCTGCGGGCGATCGGGATGTCACGACGGCAGGTGCGGACGATGATCCGCTACGAGGCGGTGATCACGGCGCTGATCGGGGCGATCCTCGGGATGGTCCTCGGGATCGTCTTTGCGACCCTGATCGCCCAGCCGCTGAAGTCGGAAGGCTTCACGCTCTCCTACCCCGTCGGCTCGCTGATCGTGCTGCTGGTCCTGGCGGCACTGGCGGGCGTGCTGGCGGCGATCCTGCCGGCGCGGCGGGCGTCGCGGCTGGACGTGCTGCAGTCCCTCCAGTACGAGTAGGTCAGCGGGCGAGGCCCATACGCAGCGCCCCGGCGGCTTCGAGCATCGCGGCCCGGGACGAGGGGCAGATCGCGGTGAGGTTGGCGAAGGTGTGAATCTGGTCGGGGTGGCGACGCAGCGCCACCTGAACGCCCGCCTCGCGCAGCCGCTGGGCGAAGGCCTCACCCTCGTCGCGCAGCGGGTCGAAGCCGGCGGTGGCGATGTAGGTGGGCGGCAGGGCGGAGAGGTCGGCCGCCTCGAGCAGGGCGACGCGCGGGTCGCCGCGGTCGACCCCGGGCGGCAGGTAGTGCTCCTCGAACCATTCCATGTCGCCGCGGGTGAGCATGAAGCCCTCTTCGAAGGTCCGGCGCGAGGGGGCGGTCCCCGCGGTTTCGGTTACCGGGTAGATCAGCAGCTGCATCGCCGGCGAGGCGACCCCGCCGTCGCGCGCCATCAGGCAGGTTGCGGCGGCGAGGTTGGCGCCGGCGCTGTCGCCGCCGACGCCGATCCGGCCGGGGTCGGCCTGCAGACGTTCGGCGTTGGCCGTGGCCCACTCGTACGCGGCAAGGGCGTCTTCCGCCGCGGCCGGGAAGGGATGCTCCGGCGCCAGCCGGTAGTCGACCGAGAGGACGCGGGCGCCGGAGTGGGCGGCGAGGAAGCGGCAGGGATCGTCGTGGGTGTCGAGATCGCCGATCACCCAGCCGCCGCCGTGGAAGTAGACGAGCAGGGATGACGGCTCGCTCGATGCCGTCGGTGAGTAAAGCCTGGCCTCGATCGTTCCGGCCGGCCCCGGGATTGCGATCGACTCGACCTGCGCCATCGGGATCGGCGGCCGGTGCGCGACGATCCGCGCCTCCTGCAGCCGTTCGACCCGGGTCTCGGCCACCGCTCGTGTTCCCGGCAGTCCGTCCTCGGAGGCGAGGTCGTCCAGTCTCAGCAGGGTGTGGACGTCGAGGGCGAGCCGCTGCCCGTCGAGCTCCGGAGCCGCTCCAAAAATCAAACGCTGCAGCCACGGCGGCAGGCCGCAGAGGAGCTTGAGGACGCGATGCTCGGCAGCGATTGGGAGGCGCGGCAGGTTGGCCACGAGCGCAGGCTAGCGACGCAGGGGGGAGAACTTTCCCCGCCCAAACCCTTAAGGGGACATGCGGTCGCTTCTTCCGCTTCTCCTTGTTGTCCTCACGGGGCTCGCAATCCCGCTGAACACCTCAGCGGGGTCCGAGCCCCGCGACGGGGTTCAACGGGTCTTCTGCGAGCGCCCGCGCACCCTCCAGCTCCACCGTTTCGAGGACCGCTCCGCCCGCCTGGAGTGCGGTGGCCGCATCATCGTCCGCGTCGCGGTCCCCGGCTGAGGCCCGGACCGATCTCACACACCCGCCGTTCCTTGTCGCAATAGGCTCGAAAGCCATGGAGGCGACCGCCACCGCTGCTTCTTCGGTCAACGGACACAGTCCGACGGCGATCAAGGGACTGCCGCCGGGACCGCGGATGGGGCGGGTGCCGCAGACGGCGATCTGGTCGCGCAAAGCCCAGTGGCTGCTGGAGCAGAGCCGCGCCCGCTTCGGCCGCATGTTCACGCTGAAGATCGCCTACGAGGGCGACTGGGTCGTGATCTCCGATCCGGAGCTGGTCAAGCAGGTCTTCACCGGCGACCCGCGCGTCTTCCACGCCGGCGAGGGCAACCAGATCCTGCGCCCGATCCTCGGCGACAACTCGGTGCTGGTCCTCGACGAGAAGAAGCACATAGGCCAGCGCAAGCTGCTGCTGCCGCCCTTCCACGGCGAGCGGATGCAGGCTTACGGCGAGAAGATGGCCGAGATCGCCGCCCGCGAGATCGAGAGCTGGCCGACCGGCGTCCCCTACAAATTGCGGCCGCGGATGCAGGCGATCACCCTCGAGATCGTCCTCGAGACGGTCTTCGGCGTCCACGGCGGCGAGCGGATGGCGCCGCTGCGCGACGCCCTGCGCGAGTTCCTCGACCTCACCACCGACCCGAAGGTGCTACTGCCGATCCTGCTGATCGGCCCCGAGCGGATCAACGGCGTGCCGGCCTTCCGCCGCCGGGTCGAGCGGGTCGACCGGCTGCTGGCGGCGGAGATCGGCGAGCGGCGGGCTGCCGAAGACTTGACCGAGCGCGACGACGTCCTCTCGATGCTGGTCCAGGCGAGGCACGAGGACGGCAGCCCGATGAGCGACGCCGAGATCCGCGACGAGCTGCTGACGCTCCTGGTCGCCGGTCACGAGACGACGGCCACGGCGCTGTCCTGGGCGATGGAGCGGCTGACCCGCCACCCCGAGAAGCTGGAGCGGCTGCGCGACGAGGTCGAGGCGGGGGAGGAGGCCTACCTGACCGCGACGATCCAGGAGACGCTGCGGCTGCGGCCGGTGATCGTCGTCGTCATCCGCAAGCTGACCGAGCCGGTCGAGCTCGGCGGCTACGAGCTGCCCGCCGGGGCCCGCGTCGTCCCCAGCATCCACCTGATCCACCGCGACCCGCAGCTCTATCCCGAACCCGACCGCTTCCTCCCCGAGCGCTTCCTCGACGACCCACCTGGCACCTACACCTGGATCCCCTTCGGCGGCGGCGTCCGCCGCTGCCTCGGCGCCGCCTTCGCCCAGTTCGAGATGGCCGTGGTCCTCCGTGAGTTGGTCCGCCGCTACGAGATCACGCCCGCGACCCAGGCCCCAGAGCGCCCCTACCGCCGCGCCATCACCGAGACGCCGAGGCACGACGCCGAGGTCATCCTCAACTAGCGAGCTGGGCCGCTCTCTTCGCCGGCGAGGCGAAGGAACGGCAGCGACAGCGCCGGGACCAGGAACAGGACTGACGCGGCTCCCGCCCAGCGGGATCCGATGTCGACCCCGGCGGTGTCGAGCACCGCCATGGTTCCCAAGGCCACAAGGCCCACAAGGGCAACCCGGCGGGCCGTGGCCGCCCCTGGGACCGCCTTGTCGCCGTCTTCCCCGCTCAGGACGAGCGAGCCGCCACCAAAGAGGAGCGAGATCGTCACCATGACGATCGTCCGGGACAGGTCTCCGAAATAGTCGTGCTCCCGCCAGATTTCGACCAGCATGAGAACAAAGGTCGTGGCCGCGATCAGCAGCGTCGCCCAGCCCCAGAGGTCGACCGGCTCCGGGTGGTAGAGCAGGCGCCCCCCTGCCGCTGCGACCAGCCCGAAGACGATGACCGCGAGGGTGGTGAAGCCGACCCTCGTCGACAGCGCATCGACGTTGCTCTTGGTCAGCAGCAGGAGCAGCAGGACGGCGCCGCCGGCGTAGCCGATCGCGAGGATCAGCCGGCTCAGTTGGGCCATCGGCTCAGCCGCAGCCGGTGTTGTTGCCGCAGCTGGAGCAGGTGTAACAGGACCCCGTCCGCTGCATCATGCCGCCGCATTGCTCGCAGGCCGGGCCGAGGTCGAGGCCCTGCATCTTCGCCGGGCGGACCGGTGGGGTTTCGGTCATTGCCGCGGTGGGCGGGACCGGGGTGCCGGCCTTCGCCGTCGCGCCGCCGTTACCGTTGCCGCCGTTCGAGTGGCCGTTGCCGTTGGCCGGGCCGGCGGTGTCGCCGGTGAGGCCGATCGCCAGCTGCGAGGTCTCGGCGTCCTTCTTCGCCCGTACCTCCGAGGTCATGATCCCCAGTTCCTCCAGGGTCTCGGTGTCCTCGACGAAGCGGCTGGCGACCCAGCGCATGATGTAGTCCGGCAGCGATTTGGCGAAGGGGATCTCCGGGTTGCCGGTTATTCCCTCCGGCTCGAAGCGCATGTAGCTGAACTTGCGCACGAAGTCTTCGAGCGGGACGCCGTACTGGAGGCCGAGCGAGATCGCGGTCGCGAAGGCGTTCATCAGCCCCCGCATCGTCGAGCCCTCCTTGCCGATGTCGGTGAGGAAGATCTCGCCGACCGAGCCGTCCTCGTATTTGCCGGCGGTGATGTAGCCCTCGTGGCCGGCGATCGAGAACTTGTGGGTGATCGATTCGCGCTCGCGCGGCATCTTTTTGCGGACCGGCTCGGCCATCGGCTGCTCGGCCTCCGCCGCCTGGGTCTCCTGGGCGTCGGTGCGCAGCGCCTGCGCGGTCTTCGAGCCGTCGCGGTAGATGGCGAGCGCCTTGAGGCCGCCGTTCCAGCCGCGCGTGTAGGCGTCGGCGATGTCCTCGACGGTGGCCGTCTGCGGCATGTTCACCGTCTTCGAGATCGCCCCGGAGAGGAACGGCTGGGTCGCGGCCATCATGTCGATGTGGCCGGTGTGGCTGATCGCCCGCTCGCCGACCGCGACGTCGAAGATCGGCAGGTGCTCGTCCTTGAGGCCGGGGGCGCCGACGATCGTGTTGTTCTCCTTGATGTGAGCCTCGATCTGGTCGATCTCCGCCTCCGAGTAACCGAGCGTCTGCAGGGCCAGCGGCACCGAGCGGTTGGCGATCGTCATCTGCCCGCCGCCGACCAGCTCCTTGAACTTGACCAGCGAGAAGTCGGGCTCGATCCCGGTGGTGTCGCAGTCCATCAGGAAGCTGATCGTCCCGGTCGGCGCCAGCACCGTCGCCTGGGCGTTGCGGTAGCCGTGCTCCTCGCCGAGCTCGACCGCTTCGTCCCAGGCGCGCTGCGAGGCCTCGAGCAGGTCGCCCTTGATCCCGGTCCCGTCGACTTCGTAGGCGGCATCGCGGTGCATCCTCATGACGCCGTTGTGCGGCTCGCGGTTGCGCTCGTACTCCTCGTATGGCCCGGTCGCTCCGGCGGCGATCAGCGCCGACTGGCGGTAGGCGCGGCCGGTCATCAGCGAGGTGATCGCGGCGGCGACGTTGCGGCCCGCGTCGGAGTCGTAGGGGAGGCCGTCCGACATCAGCAGGGCGCCGAGGTTGGCGTAGCCGAGGCCGAGCTGACGGAAGCGGCGGGCGTTCTCGCCGATCTCCTCGGTCGGGTAACTCGAGGGGCCGACGATGATCTCCTGGGCGAGGAAGACGACGTCGACGGTGTGCTCGAAGTCGGCGGCGTCGAAGCTGCCGTCCTCGCGGCGGAATTTCATCAGGTTGATCGAGGCGAGGTTGCAGGCCGAGTTGTCGACGTGCATGTACTCGCTGCAAGGGTTGGAGGCGTTGATCCGGCCCGACTCCGGGCAGGTGTGCCAGCGGTTGATCGTGGTGTCGTACTGGACGCCCGGGTCGGCGCAGCGCCAGGCCGCGTCGGCGATCTGGTTCATCAGGTCGCGGGCGTCGACCGTCTTCACCGAGGAGCCGTCGGTGCGTGCGGTCAGGTGCCAGTCCTCGTTGCCATCGACCGCCTCCATGAACTCGTCGGTGACCCGGACCGAGTTGTTGGCGTTCTGGTACTGGATCGAGGTGAAGCCGTCGCCGTCGATCGACATGTCGAAGCCGGCGTCGCGCAGGGCACCCGCCTTCTCCTCCTCTTTGGCCTTGCACCAGATGAAGTCCTCGATGTCCGGGTGGTCGACGTCGAGGACGACCATCTTCGCCGCCCGCCGCGTCTTGCCGCCCGACTTGATCGTGCCGGCCCAGGCGTCGGCGCCGCGCATGAAGCTGACCGGGCCGGAGGCGAGGCCGCCCTTGGAGAGGTGCTCGACCGAGCCGCGGATGTTGGAGAGGTTGATCCCGGAGCCGGAGCCGCCGCGGAAGATCATTCCCTCCTTGGTGTTCCAGTCGAGGATCGACTCGATCGTGTCCTCGACGCTCAAGATGAAGCAGGCCGAGCACTGCGGCTTCTCCTCGAAGCCGACGTTGAACCAGACCGGCGAGTTGAAGGCCGCCTTCTGGTTCAGCAGGATCGCGGTCAGCTCCATCTCGAAGGCGTCGGCGTCGTCCTCGGCGGAGAAGTAGCCGAGCTCGCGCCCCCAATTGGCAATCGTGCCGGCGACCCGCCCGATCATCTGTTTGACCGAGCTCTCGCGCTCGGGGCTGCCCAGCTTTCCGCGGAAGTACTTCTGGGCGACGATGTTGGTCGCGTTCTGCGACCAGCTCTTCGGGAACTCGACCCCCCGCTGCTCGAAGGCCGGGCTCTCCGGGTTGCCGATCACCGCATCGCGGATCTCCCACTCGATCTGGTCGAAAGGATGCACGCCGGCCGTCGAATAACGGCGTTCGATCGAGAGGCCCTGGAGACCGTTCTTGGGACTGGAAATGGCGGTCTGGGACATCAAAAAACTCCTCTCGAGCGGGCTTTCAGCGGTAACTACGCAGGATCGCTTATTGATCGGCGGAAAAAGTGGCGAAAGGCGCAATTAAGAGGTTCTGAAAACCACAGATCCGTTTACATATTGTGTCAACTCCCCAAACTCGGCAAACGCGTTTTCCGTGTGCGGCCGCCGTCGGCGGGGTACCCTCTGAGCAATGGAGGAACTGCGTCGGGGCGCGGAACGGATGGGCGAGCGCGCGAACGCCGCCAAAGAGGCGATGGGCGATCGCGCCAGCGCCGCCAAAGAGGCGGTCGGAGAGCGGGCGACCGCGGCCAAAGAGGCAACCGCCGAGGCGATCGCGCTGGTCAAGCCGAAACTGCGCGGCGTTTCCCACAAATGGGCCTTCTTCGCCTCGCTCCTCCTCGGCGCGACCCTGATCGTCCTTGCCCAGACGCCCAAGGCCACCCTCGCCGTTGCCGTCTACGCCGTCAGCCTCTCCGCCCTCTTCGGCACCAGTGCCCTCTACCACCGGGTCGAATGGACGCGTCCGAGCCGTCGCCAGTGGATGCGCCGGCTCGATCACTCGATGATCTTCTTCCTCATCGCCGGCACCTACACCCCCTTTGCGCTGCTGGTCCTGCAGGGGACGCTGGCGATGGCGATCCTCGCCGTCGTTTGGATCGGCGCCATCGCCGGCGCCATTGTCGAGATGATCTGGATCGACCACCCGAAATGGGCCTCGGCCCTGATCTACCTGGCACTTGGCTGGGTAGCCGTCGCCGCCTTCCCCGAACTCTGGACCGCGATGGGCGTCGCCGGCACGCTCCTGGTCGCCTTCGGCGGCCTCCTCTACACGGCAGGAGCAGTCGTCTACGCGACCCAGCGACCGAACCCCAACCCAGCCGTCTTCGGCTACCACGAGGTCTTCCACCTCTTCGTCATCGTCGCGGCGGTAGCCCAGTACGCGGCGATCGCGTTCTTCGCCCTGCCCAAGGGCTAAGCGGCGACCAGTTCGCGCTGCTGCTCGACTTCGCTGACGAGCTCGGCCAGCAGGCCCTCGAGCTGCTCGGACTGCTCGGGCGAGAGCTCGAGGCGTCCGTTGCGGACGAGCTCGGCGGCGCGGGAGACCGGCAGTTCGGCCTCGACGACGCGGCCGCCGAGGGCGCCGAGGACTTTGCGGGTCTCGGCCTGCGCCCAGACGGCTCCGAACATCCCGGTCGAGGCGCCGATTACCGCCGCCGGCTTGCCGGTGAGGGCGCTCTGGCCGGCGGGGCGGGAGGCCCAGTCGAGGGCGTTCTTCAGCACGCCGGGGATCGAGTGGTTGTACTCGGGGGTGGTGACGAGGACGGCGTCGGCGTCGCGCATTGCCCGGCGCAGGGCCGCGACCGGCTCCGGCGTGCCCTCGGTCTCGACGTCGGCGTCGTAGGGCGGGATCTCACCGAGGCGCTCGAACTCCACCAGCTCCGCCCCGGCGGGAAGCCGCTCGGCGGCCTCCCGCAGCAGGGCATGGTTGTAGGAGTCCCGGCGCAGGCTTCCGGTTATGCCCAGGACCCTCATCGCTATGCCTCCTCGGCGACGAGCTCGAGATCGACCGAGATCGTCACCGCGTAGTCGAGGACCTCGCCGCCGCTCGGCAGCTCGGCCTGCCAGTCGAGACCGAAGTCGCGACGGTCGACGGTCGACTCGATCGAGAGCCCGACGCGGGCTTTGCCGCCGAGGTCGCCGCCCAACTGGGCGAAGCGGCCGCTGGCCTCGACCTTGCGGGTCTCGCCGTGGATCTCCAGCTCGCCGGCGACGCGCAGGCTGCCGTCCTCGCCGGCGCTGAGCTCGGTCGAGGTGAAGCGCAGCTGCGGGAAGCGCTGGGTGTCGAAAAACTCGGGGGAGAGGAGGTGGCCCTTCAGCATCTCCTCGTCGATCGCGATGCTCTCGACCTCGACCGTTCCCTCGAGCCGCGGCTGCTCGCCGCCGGTCAGTTTCGCCTCGTAGCGGTCGAAGCCGCTGCGGAAAGTGGTGACGCCGTTGTGGGTGACGGCAAAGGCGACGTTGGAGTGGACGGGGTCCACGGCCCAGGTGCCCGCCGGAATCTGCTGCTTGGTGATGGTCTCGCTCATGATCTGTTCCTTCCCGAAGATGGTTGATGCCTAAACATTTGACGTAGAAACAATCGTAGCAGAGAAAGTTTGCTTGTCAACTATTGTCAGATCAACCACTTTGTGGGAAGATGGAAGCCATGACTGACGCGACCGCAACGGCCGAGCCTGCCGGCACCGAGACCGACGTCGATCCTCACCGTGAGGCGTGGATCGCGATTGCCCAGACCCACGCGGCGGTCACCGGGCGCCTGCAGGAGGCGCTGACCGCGGCCGAGCTGCCGCCGCTGCCGTGGTTCGAAGTGCTGGCCACCCTGGATCGGGCGCCGGAGCAGCGGTTGAAGATGGGGGACCTGGCCGAAGCCCTGGTCATCACCCGCGGCGGACTGACCAAGCTCGTCGACCGGCTGATCAAGGCAGGGCTGCTCGAGCGGACCTTCTGCGAGACCGATCGCCGCGTCAGCTACGCGACGCTCATGCCCGCCGGCGTCGAGCTGCTGGCCGAAATGCGGCCGGTGGTGCGGGCCGAGCTGGCCGCGGCCTTCACCGCCAACCTGACGGTCGCGGAAGCCGACGGCCTGCGGGCGACGATGGAACGGATCCGCGGCTCGGCCTGCGGAACCAGCTGAGGCGGAGCCGAAGCGCTAGGCCAGCGCCGCGGCGGCCCGCTCTTTGGCGGACTCGACGATCGCCAGCACCGCCTGGTCCTGGCCCTCGCGGAGAAGGTCGATCGGGTCGGGGTCGCCGTTGACGATCCCCTCGAAGAACTCCTTGCGGTCCTGGTAGGTCGGCAGCGTCCCCTTCGCCCAGCCGCGAGCGTCGTTGAGGATGATCGCGAGGCGTGCGTACTCCTCGCCGAAGAGCTCGGAGACCTCGCGCTTCATCCGCTTGGCGAGGGCGGGGGAGGCGCCGGCGGTGGAGATCGCGATCGCCAGCGGGCCGGTGCGGACGATCGCCGGCAAGATGAAGTTGCAGAGCGGGGGAACGTCGACGATGTTGACCAGCATCGCCTTGCGCTCGGCGTCGTCGAAGATGCCGATGTTGACCTCGGAGTCGTCGGTGCAGGCGATCGCCATGAAGACGCCCTCGAGGTCCTCGGCCCCGGCGTAGGCCCGCTTCTCCCAGGCGATCGACCCCTCCGCGGCAAGCTGCTCCAGCTCGGGATGCGCGACCGGCGCGATCAGGGTCACGTCGCCATCGCAGGCGAGCAGTCCCTCGACCTTCTCCAGGCCGATGTCGCCACCGCCGACGACCAGGCACTTGCGGCCGGTCAGTTTCAGGCAGGCGATGTAGAACGGGGTCTCGAGCATGTCCCGCACGCAGGACTGATCGCAGATCCCTTTGCGGAACTGGCAGACGCACTCCTTGCCGGCGTAGGCCTGGGCGGGCATCGAGAGAAAGACTAGTGACCGCGTGGGGTGAGCCGGGGAAGGGGTTCGGCGGACAACAGCGGGGAGGGTCCGGCGAACCCCTTCCCCGGCTCCCGTCCAGGTTCAGATCGAGTCGAGGGTGACCTTGAGGCCCTCATCGAGACCCATCTCAGCCTGCCAACCCAGCTCTCGTTGAGCGCGGGCGGCGTTGATCGTGATCCGCTGTACCTCGCCGGTCCGGGGCGGAGCGAACTCGGGCTCGAAGTCCTCGTTGCCGGAGAGGCTCTTCAATGACTCGATCAGTTCGAGGACGTCGGTCTCCTTGCCGGTGCCGACGTTGATCGCACCGGTCGCCTTCGAGTCGCCGGCGGCCAGCGCGGCGGATACGACGTCGCCCACATATATGTAGTCGCGGGTCTGCTTGCCGTCGCCGAAGACCGTGGGCCGGCCGCCTTCCTTGAGCAGGCCGCAGAAGATCGCGATCACCCCGGCCTCGCCGAGCGGGTCCTGGCGCGGGCCGTAGACGTTGCCCAGTCGCAGCGAGACCCCGGAGAGACCGTAGAGGCGCTCGTAGAGGGAGACGTAGCCCTCGGCCGCGAACTTGCTCTGGCCATAGGCGGAGAGCGGCGCGATCGGCGCGTCCTCGCCGAGCGGGAGCTGCTGCCCCTCGCCCTCGCCGTAGATCGCCCCGCCGGTCGAGATCGAGACCACCCGCCCGCACTCCGAGGCGCGCGCCGCCTCGAGCACGTTGGCGGTGCCGCCGACGTTGATGCCGGCGTCGAAGAAGGGGTCGGCGAGGGACTTGCGGACATCGATCTGGGCGGCGAGGTGGAAGATCGCCTGCGGCCGTTTCTCGCTCGCCAGGCCGAGGAGGCCGTCGCGGTCGCGGATGTCCATTTCGACCAGTTCGGCGCCGTTCGTAAGGCCCGGTTCGAGGTTGGACATGCGGCCGGTTGAGAGGTCGTCGACGACCGTCACCTCGTCTCCCCGCGCGAGCAGGGAGTCGACCAAATTCGAGCCGATGAAGCCGGCGCCGCCGGTAACGAGACACCTCATGGGGCGGTGATCCTAAGCGCATCGGTGGGCCCCGCGGCCAAGATTGGCCGGATGGATGCCCGCTTGCGTGGCCGACGACCCCTGCTACCCTCGCCGCCCCATGAGACTGATCGTCACCGAGAAGAACAACAGCGCGCAGAAGATCGCCGAAGCGTTGAGCCGCGGCAGCAACGCCTCGGACAAAACCTTCAAAGTCCCGTTTTACACCTGGACCGACGACGAAGGCGGCGAGCACATGACCGTCGGCCTCAAGGGTCACGTCCTCGGCCCGGCCTTCCCCGAGGGCTACTCGAACTGGCAGAAGACCGACCTGCACGACCTGATCGACGCCGAGCTGATCAAGGAACCGACCGACAAAAACGTCGTCAAAGCGATCAAGAAACTGGCCAAAGAGGCGGACGAGCTGGTGATCGCCACCGACTTCGACCGCGAGGGCGAGCTGATCGGGCTCGAGGCCCTTGAGGAGATGCTCGACGCCAACCCCGAGCTCGGCTCCCGTGAGGGGACCGCGGACGGCAGCCTGCGGATCCAGCGCGCTCGCTACTCGGCACTGACCAAAGAGGAGATCGAGCGCGCTTTCGGCGAGCTCGACGAGCTCTCCTATCCGCTCGCCAATGCCGGTGCCGCCCGCCAGGACATCGACCTGCTCTGGGGCGCCACCCTGACCCGCGCGGTCTCCCTCGCCAGCCGCCGTTTCGGCTCCAACTTCCTTTCGGTCGGCCGCGTCCAGAGCCCGACCCTGGGCCTGATCGTCGAGCGCGAGATGGAACGCCGCGCCCACGTCGCCAAACCCTTCTGGGAAGTCTTCGCCAAGTTCCAGCACCCCGACGGCAGCTTCGAGACCCACCACACCGTCGACAAATTCTGGGAGAAAGCCGAGGCCGACGCGGCGCTCGCCGGCACCTCGAACCCCGGCACGGTCAAGGCGGTCACGGCGCGGAAAAACACCCGCAAGCCGCCGACCCCCTACAACACCACCGCCTTCTCGACCGACGCCTCCAGCCGGCTCGGTATTACCCCCGCCAGCGCGATGCGGATCGCCGAGGACCTCTACATGGACGGCTTCATCTCCTACCCGCGTACGGACAACACGGTTTACCCGTCCTCGCTGCCGGTCCGCGAGCTGGTCTCCTCGCTGACCCGGATCAAGGAGTTCTCCGCCGCTTCGGGCCTGCTCGACCGCGAGCTGAAACCGACGCGCGGGAAAAAAGAGACGACCGACCACCCGCCGATCTACCCGACCCAGGCGGTCCATCCCGGCGCCCTCGAGGGGCCGAAGAAACGGGTCTACGAACTCGTCGTCCGCCGCTTCCTCGCCACCTTCAGCCCGCCGATGATCACCGAGTCGACTCGCGCTGACATCGAAGCCGGCGACCAGACCTACTTCGTCCGCGGCTCGGTCGTCGTCGACCCCGGCTACGCGGCGATCTACACCTACGCCCGCTCCGCCGACGAGGAGATCCCGAAACTCGAAGAGGGCCAGACCCTGCAGCTCGAGGGCGACCCCTGGGTCGTCGACAAGGAGACCCAGCCGCCCGGCCGGATCTCGCAGGCGAAACTGATCGAGATGATGGAGGAGCGCGGCCTCGGCACCAAAGCCACCCGCGCCGACATCATCCAGAAGCTCTTCGACCGCGGCTACGTCTACGGCAACCCGCCGATCCCGACCGAGACCGGGATCGCCCTCTACGAGGCGTTCAAGAACTACGTGCCGGCGATGGCGACGCCGGAGATGACCGCCCAGCTCGAGGCCGAGATGGACCGGATCGCCGCCGGCGAGATGTCCAAGGGCAACGTCGTCGGCGAGAGTCGTGAGCTCCTGCACAAGACCTGGACCGAAATCGACGGCAGCCGCGAGGACCTGGCGAAGGTGATCTGGAAAGGGATGGACGAGGACCGCATCCTCGGCCCCTGCAAGGTCTGCGAAGAAGCCGGCCGCACCAAGGAGGACGGCTCGCCGAACATGCTGCGGATCATCCGCGCGAAAAAATCGGGCAAACGGTTCGTCGGCTGCAGCGGGTGGGTCCTCGACGACCCCGACTCCTGCGACCAGACCTTCCCGCTGCCCCAGCGCGGCGACGTCTTCCGGCTCGAGGAGCGCTGCTCGATCTGCGACCGCACCCCGCGCCTCAAAGTCCAGCCGTTCCGCGGCCGGCCCTGGAACCTCTGCCTCAACGACGACTGCGAGTCGATGCAGGAGATGAAGAAACGCCGCGCCGAGCGCGAAGCAGCCAAAGCGGCGAAAGCGGCGATGGAGAAGAAGGCGCCGCCGAAGGGCGACGAGGACGCCGCTCCCGCGAAAGCCAAAAAAGCGAAAGTCAAAGCGTCCAAAGCCGACACGGCGACGCGCGGGCGCAAACGCGCCAAAGCCGGCGCTAAAAGCTGAGGCAGCCGTTGTTCATCTCCCTGGAGGGAGTCGACGGCTCAGGGAAGAGCACCCAGGCCCGCCTGCTGGTCGAGGCGCTGGGGGAGGAGGCGGTCGCGATCCGCGAGCCGGGCGGGACCGAGGCGGCGGAGCGGATCCGCGGGCTGCTGGCCGACCCGGGCGTCGAGCTGGAGCCGTTGGCCGAGCTGATGCTGTTCCTGGCGGCGCGGGCGGAGGTGACCGAGCGGGTGATCCGGCCGGCGCTGGAGGCCGGCCGCCAGGTCGTCGCCGACCGCTTCTCGGACTCCAGCGTCGCCTACCAGGGCGCCGCCCGCGGGCTCGGCGTCGGCGAGGTGATCGGCCTCTGCGAGATCGCCACCGACGGCCTCTGGCCGGACCTGACCCTGCTGCTGCGGATCGACCCCGAGGCCGGCCTCGGCCGAGCTGAGAGCGAAGACCGCTTCGAGCAGGAGGGTCTGGGCCTGCAGCAGGCGGTCGCCGAGGCCTACGAGGAGATCGCCGTGATCGCCAGCGACCGGGTGGTCGTGATCGACGCTAGTGGCTCGGTCGAGGAGGTCCACCAGCGGGTGATGGAGGCAGTGCGTGACCGCAGCCGAGATTGACCACACCCCGGTGGGGCAAAAATCGGAACCGCTGGCCGCCGCGACCGAGCACCAGGCGCGGGCACGGGTGGCGCTGAGCGCGGCGCTCGCGGGGGAGCCCTCGCACGCCTATCTCTTCCGCGGCCCCCGCGGGTCGGGCAAGCGGTCGGCGGCGCGGGCCTTCGCGGCGGAGGTGCTGGCGGCCGCTTCGGCTGACGCCGAGGACGCGCGGCGGCGGGCGCTGCTGGATCCCTCTCCCCATCCCGACCTCGTCTGGCTGGCGCCGACCGGCGCCCAGCACATGGTCGAGGAGGTGCGCGAGCGGGTGATCCGCGCCGCCGCCTACCGCCCCTTCGAAGGCGGCAAGCGCGTCTTCGTGGTCGAGGCCGCCGAGGCGATGCGCGACGAGAGCCAGAACGCGCTGCTGAAGACGCTCGAGGAGCCGCCCGAGTTCGTCCACCTGATCCTGCTCAGCTCCGACAACGAGGGCCTGCTGGAAACCGTCGCCTCACGCTGCCAAACGGTCGAGTTCGCCCCGCTGCCGGCGGAGGTCCTGGAGCATGAGCTGATCCATGAAGGTGGGTCCGACGAAGTTCCCGCCGCCGCCCGCCTCGCCGCTGGCGACCTGGAGCGGGCGCGGTTGCTGCTGAGCGAGCCGGGGCGCCGGCTGCGGGCGGACGTCGAGCGCTGTGTCGTCGCGGCGCTGGAAGGCGAAAGCGCGAGCGCTCCCTGGAAAGGGCTGCTCGATCGCGCCAAGGCAGCCGGCGAGGACGCCGAAGCCGCCGCCCGAGAAGCGCTGGAAGAGGAGTCGAAGGCGGGGATCAAACGCAGCGCCAAAGACATCGCCGACGGCGCCAAACGTGCCGGCCGCCGCCGCCGCACCGAGATCCTCGCCCTCGCCTTCGAGCTCTGCGCGACCTGGCTGCGCGATCTCGCCGCCGTCGCCTCGGGCGCCGAGGAGGTCGTCTTCAACCGCGACCGCCTCGATGACCTGCGCTCGCAGGCCCAGGGGCTCGACCCGGCTCGCGCCCGCCGTGGCGCCGAGCTGGTGCAGGAGACCCGGCGCGGCCTCGACCTCAACGTCTCCGAGGAGCTAGCCCTCGAAGCGCTCTTTTTCAGGCTCGAGTCCCTCTTCGCCTGAGGCGCCGTTCCCGTTCGAGTCCGCGGCCCGCTTTTCCGCCAGCGCCTTTTCGATCGCCCGCTCCTGCGCCAGCCGGGTGATCTGGGCCGCCTGGCGGGACATGATCACGCTGAAGTTGAGCGCCAGGCCGAGCAGCAGCAGCAGCACGATCGAGAAGAGGGCGACGTTGGTGTTGCGGACGCCCATCAGGTTGGCGACCACCTCGAGCAGGCCGGGGAAGGCGGCGCCGGCCAGCATCCCGAGGCCGGCGACGAACCAGATCACGCTGTAGCGCTCCTGCAGGCGATCGCGGCGGATCAGCTCGAGGATCATCAGCATGAAGAAGAGCGCCAGGACGGCGGCGACGATCCGGGTCTGGGAGGTGAGGTGGACCTGCCCGGCTTCGGCGGCGAAGGGGAGCATCGCTACTCCGCCTCCACGTGGCGGGGCCGGAACTGGCCGACCAGCAGTACGACCAGGCCCTTGAAGATGAAGAAGGCCGATCGCAGCGGCGTCAGGAAGGAGCTGCCGCCGGCCCGCTCCAGCATCCGTACCGGCAGCTCCTCGACCCGCAGGCCCTGGCGCACCGCCAGCTGCAGCGACTCGATCTCGGCGAAGTCGGGCGAGTAGTGCTGGCTGAAGAGCGCCATCACCCGGCGGTTGGCGGCGCGCATGCCGCTGGTCGTGTCGGTGAAGCGCTGCCGCGTCGCCAGGGTGAGGAAGAAGCGGAAGACGCTGGTCCCGATCCGCCGCGAGAAGGTCGGCCGGTAGTCGCCGCTGCCGGCGACGGCGCCGGCGTGGTAGCGGGAGCCGATCACCAGGTCGGCCCGGTCGGCGGTCACCTCGGCCAGCAGCCGCGCCACCTCCTCGGCCGGGTGCTGGCCGTCGGCGTCGAGGTGGGCGCAGACGTCATAGCCGTTGCGAAGCGCGTAGAGGTAGCCGGTTTGCAGCGCCGCCCCCAGGCCCTGGTTGAACGGCAGCGAGGCGACCAGGGCGCCCGCCTCCCGCGCCCGCTCGGCGGTGGCATCGGTCGAGCCGTCGTCGACGACCAGCAGGTCCGCCACGGGGATCGCCTTGCGCACGTCGGCGATCACGCCTGGGAGGGCCGCTTCCTCGTTCCAGGCTGGGATGAAGACGAGAGTTCGCACGACTTCGATTCTCCCACGTGGGCAGGAAATGACCGGACTCGGCGCCCCGGGGAGAGGATTGTGTTAGTAAATCTTCATGCGCCGCCATACGGATAATCCCGCGGCTCCGGCTCCGGGCGCGCTGCGGGTCGGCATGCGCGTCTGGCTGACGGCCGCATTTGCCGCGGTCAGCCTGATCACCGCCGCCGCGGTCTACCTCTTCGGCGACAAGCCGCAGGCGCTGATCGCGGCAATCGCGATCGGGATGGCCTCCGGCCTGCTGATCGCGGTCGCGATCTCCCACCGCGTCGTCGGCCTCGCCCGTGCCGCCGGCGAGATGGCGGGCGGCTCCTTCGACGCGCCGCTGAAAACGGCGGGGCCCGACGAGATCGGCGACCTCGCCCGGGCGCTCGACTCGATGCGCGCCTCGCTGAAAGAGAGCTTTGGCGTGCTGACCGCCGACCGCAACAAGCTCGCGGCGATCTTCGACGGCCTCACCGACGTGGTCATGGTCGTCGACTACGAAGGCCCGGTCCGCTTCTCCAACAGCGCCGCCAGCCGCCTGCTCGACTCCTCCGGGCAGCCGCCCGAGCCGGCCCTGTCGCAGCTCCAGCGCGCCTCCGAAGTCGGCTTCTCCGCCCACCCGGCGCTGCGGATCGGCGACCGCGCCTATGCGATGACCGCCCGCTCGCTGCCCGACGAGCGCGCCGTCCTCGCGGTCCTCCGCGACCGCACCGACGAGCTCCGCCAGGAGCTGGCCGAAGCCGACTTCGTCTCCAACGCCGCCCACGAGTTGCGCAACCCCCTGGCCGGCATCTCCAGCGCGATCGAGGTCCTGCAGAGCGGCGCCAAAGACGACCCGGGCGACCGCGACCACTTCCTCAAACGGCTCGGCGAAGACGCCGAGCGGATGAACCGGCTGACTCAGTCGCTGCTGACCCTCGCCCGGGTCGAGTCGCGCGGCGCGGCGGAGCGGGAAACCGTCGACGTGCCGCTGGCGATCCGCGACGTCGTCAACGCCTGCGACGCGCCCCCGCACGTCGACATCGTCGTCGACGTCGAGTCCGATCTGGCGGCGACCGGCGACCCGACCCTGCTGCGCCAGGTGATGATCGGCCTGCTCACCAACGCCTTCAAGAACACCCCACCGCCCGGCACCGTTACCGTACGCGGCCGCCCCGACGGCGAAGGAGAAGCGATCTTGGAGGTCATCGATACCGGCACCGGCATACCCGCGGCAGAGCTCGAACGCATTTTCGAGCGCTTCTACCGACGCAGCGAGACCCGCAAGCAGGAGGGTTTCGGCCTCGGCCTGGCGATCGCGCAGCGGATGGTCGACGTGATGGGCGGCCGGATCGGGGTCGAGTCGGTGCAGGGAGAGGGGAGCACGTTCTGGGTGCGCCTCCCGATCGCGAAACCGAGCCCGACCCCGGTGGCCTAAGCAATATGAGTAGCGGCCGCATCCTCATAGCCGACGACGAGCCCTCGGTTCGCGACTCGGTCGGCTACGCGCTGACCCAGGAGGGCTTCGACGTCACCCCGGCCGCCGACGGCGACGAGGCCGCCGAGCTGCTCGGCAACGGCGTCCCCTTCGACCTGCTGATCCTCGACATCATGATGCCCGGCCCCAGCGGCCTCGACATCTGCCGCGACGTCCGCTCCCGCAGCGCCGTCCCAATCATCGTCCTCACCGCCAAAGACGCCGAGGTCGACAAGGTGGTCGGGCTCGAGGTCGGCGCCGACGACTACGTCACCAAGCCCTTCTCGGTGCGCGAGCTGCTCGGCCGCGTCCGCGCCCAGCTGCGCCGCCGCGAACTCGACCGGGCCCCGCTCGCCCAGGCGGTGAAGATCGAGTCCGGGCCGGTCTCGATCGACCTCGTCCGCCACGTCGCCATCGTCCGCGGCGTCCCCGTCAACCTCACCCGCTCGGAGTTCCAGCTGCTGCGCCTGCTCGTCGGCCGCCCCGGCGAGGTCTTCTCCCGCTCGCAGATCATGGAGGAGCTCTGGCAGACCGAGTTCGACGGCGACGAGCGCGCCTGCGACGTCCACATCTCCAACCTGCGGCAGAAGGTCGAGCGCGACCCCCAGAAGCCGGAGCTGGTGGTGACGGTGCGGGGCATCGGCTACAAGTTCAACGGCGACGCCGGGTAGGGACTCGCGGCCGAGAGCCGCGGCTCACTACGGTGTAGGCAAGCAACCCTGGATTGGAGGCCCTATGCCACTGGTACCGATGGTCGTCGAGCAGACTGCTCGCGGCGAGCGCTCCTTCGACATCTACAGCCGCCTGCTCGCGCAGCGGATCATCTTCCTGGGTGAACCCGTCACCGAGGATCTCGCCAACCTGATCATCGCCCAGTTGCTGCATCTCGAGGCCGAGGATCCCGACAAGGACGTCAGCCTCTACATCAACTCCCCCGGCGGCTCCGCCTATGCGGGCCTGGCGATCTACGACACGATGCAGTTCGTCAAGCCCGACGTGCAGACGATCTGTTACGGGATCGCGATGTCGGCGGGATCGCTGATCCTCACCGGCGGCGCGGCGGGCAAACGGATGGCGCTGCCCAATAGCCGCATCCTCATCCACCAGCCGAGCGGCGGCTTCGAAGGCCAGTCCAGCGACATCGAGATCCACGCCAAAGAGATCCTCGCCCTGCGCGAGCGCCTCGACCAGATCTACGTCAAGCACACGGGCCAGTCGGCCGAGCAGATCCACACCGACATGGAACGCGACAAATTCTTCCAGCCCGAACAGGCGGTCGAGTACGGCCTGATCGACCGCGTGATCGAGTCGCACGAGTTTCAGGCCGAGCCGGCAGTAGTCGCTTAGGGCGGGGAGGGTCTGGCTAGGCGTCGCCGAGGCGGCGCCAGGCCCAGAAGCCGGCGGCCGCAGCGGCGCCGCCGGAGAGGACGCCGCTGATTCCCGGCGCCCGCATCTGCGGGTCGGGCGCGGCGAAGGCGAACGCTGCCGCGTCGGCGAGGTCGCAGAGGCTGGAGACCAGCAGCAACGTCCGCAGGCGCTCGGCGTCCCCGAGTGCCGCCAGGGTGAGGACGCCGATCGCGATGTCCCTGCCGCCCCCGAGTTTCGCCAGCGCCACGCCGGCCGGACCGGGCTCCGGAAACCGCATGGCCCGCAGCGCCGGCCGCGTCGCCAGGAAGATCGCCGAGCCGAGCGCCACCCGCCCGCCGCCGATCTGCAGCGCCACCTGCCGAGCCATCGGATCAATGCGCCTGCGGCTGAACACAGCCCTCTCCATACCCACCACCACCCGAACTGCATCAACTTTTCTATCCAGCAGGTGGAAAAGTTGATGCAGTTCGGCGGGGTGGGCGGTTAGCGATGATGGGGGAGTGGCAGAGGGCGACACGATCCTGCGGCTGGCGCGGCGGTTCGA
The DNA here is from genome assembly GCA_963702075.1 of uncultured Actinomycetes bacterium. GTDB lineage: Bacteria > Actinomycetota > Thermoleophilia > Solirubrobacterales > 70-9 > VAYN01. The sequence goes on from OY969703.1 coordinate 730,080, forward strand.
GCAGACGATCGTCGGCGAGACCGTCGCGGCCAGCGCGCCGAACCCGCGCGGGAAAGCGGCTGGTATCGAGCGTCTGAACGGGCGGCGGCTGGAGGGGGTGGAGGCTCGCGGCAAGCACTTCCTGCTCGACTTCGGCGAGCTCTCGCTGCACAGCCACCTGGGGATGAACGGCGGCTGGCACATCTACCGCCACGGCGCTCGCTGGCGGCGTTCGCGGGCCGCCGCCTGGGCGGTGCTGTCCGGGGGTGGCTGGGACGCGGTCCAGTTTGGCGGCACGACTCTGCAGGTGATGACCACGCCGCGGCTGCGTCGCCACCCGCAGATCGCCGGCCTCGGCCTCGACATCCTCGCCGAGGAGTTCGACGAGGACGCGGTGGTCAGCGCGATGCGCGCCGACTCGACGCGGAGCCTCGGCGACGCCCTGCTCGACCAGCACCTCGTCGCCGGGATCGGCAACATCTTCAAGAGCGAGGCCTGCTTCGCCGCCCGCGTCGATCCCTGGCGGCCGGTCGGCGAGCTCTCCGAAGAGGAGCTGCGGAGCGTGCTTGCCGCCGCTCGAGGCCTGATGCTGGAGGCCGTGAAGAGCGGTCGCTACCCCTTCAAGGTCTACAAGCGCCGGCAGGGAGCCTGCCCCCGCTGCCGCGGCCGGATCTCCTCGCGCGGCCAGGGCGACGCCAACCGGACCACCTACTGGTGCCCGCGCTGCCAGGTCTGAGGCGCAGGCGCCGCGCCGCGCCGACGCCGCCCAAAGCAGCGCCGTCGAGGCCGCGCCCGCGCTCGTACTACCTCGTGGCGGGAGTCCGGCTCGATCAGGAGATGCAGCGCCTCCGCGAGCTACCGGTCTTCGCCGACGGGCCGCTGGCGCGGTCGTCTCCCCAGCTCAAGGTCCGGCGCGCCGGCAAGCGTCCCAACCGGCTTGGCTTCGCCGTCCCCGGCGAGTTCCGCCTCTCCGTCACCGCCTACCCCGGCATCCGCCCCGGCGACGTGCTGGAGACGCTCCTGCACGAGCTGGTCCACCTCCACGTCGGCCGCGCCGCCGAGGCCCACGCCTGGCACGGCCCGACCTTCAAGCGCAGCCTGGCGCGGGCGATGCAGGAGGCCTACGACGTCGGGATACCGGTCCCGCGCTCGACCCTCCACGGCACCTACGCCGAGGCGATCGAGCGCGAGACCGCAAAAACCCCTCTTGAAGAAGGGTTTTTGCGGTCTCGGTGAATCAGACCTGCGTCTCTTCCTCGTCCCAGTGCCTGCGCTCGCGCAGGTAATGGACGACGATGACGAGGATCACCAGCAGGACCGGGGCGAAGACCGGCAGGGCGACGATCGCGTTGGCGCAGGCGAGCGGCAGCATCATCGTCCCCCGGTCTGGAAGCCGAGGCCGCGGACGCGCGGTCGTCGCCGCCGCGGCTCCGGCGGCGCTCCGACCGAGAGCCGGTGCAGCGCCCAGGCCAGGAGGACGAGCAGCGAGAACGTGATCGCTGCGACCGTCGAGTAGGCGACCGCCACCAGCACCGGGCTGCCCCCTTTCTGCTCGCGCTGCAGCAGCTTGTGCTCGCTGCCGAAGGTGCGGGTGAAGTGCGCCGGGGCGGGAATTTCGCCGACCGGGATCGCGGCGTCGCGCGGCAGGTAGATCGGCAGCGCCGTCAGCGAGTTGCCCTTGTGGAAGCGGACCATCGTCTTCCAGTTGCCGTACACCGGGATCGGTTCGGTCGTGCGGTAGACGCCGGGGCCGATCCGCTTGAGCGGATCGACGACGAGACCGCCGCCCTGCCAGGCGGTGACGTCGAACCACTCGGCGCCTGCCGCGGCGTCGGGGGGATTCAGCCGGATCGTGGCTTCGACTTCGCGCCCGTCCTTGCCGCCGACGTCGTGCAGCGCGACCTGGGCGCTGACGCCCTGCTGCGGCGAGGTGTAGAGGCCGTAACCGACGAGGGCCGCGATCACCAGCGCGCTGCAGACCGCGGCACGGCGCAGCAGCGGCGAGCGCTCGGGCGTTGGCTCGGGAGAGAGGTGGGTGCCGATCCAGGCGCCGAGGGTCGAGCCGGCGACGGCCGCGGCGAAGCCGAGCAGTGCCGCTTCCGGGAAGGCGGCCCCGGGCCAGGGCAGCGTCATCCAGACGTGCGACCAGGCCCACTCGGCGGCGAGGCCGATCGTGCCGATGCCGACGCCGCTGGCGAGCCCAAAGGCAAGCGGGCGTTTGGTCGAGACGAAGAGGGCGACCGCCTCGACCACCAGCGCCTCGACGAGGTAGAGCGGGAAGTGGGGGGTGGTCTGGCCGATGATCGGACCGACCAGGAGCGCCAGCCCACCGCGGAGGACGATGAAGAAGAGGACAGCGCCGAGCGCGGCGCCGCGTCCGGCGTAGACACGGGCCAGGACCAGGCCGACTCCCGCCGCGACCATCAGCAGCACCGGCTGGAAGATCAGCTGGAACTGGGGGACGCCGAAGTCGAACTCCGCCTGAAAGGTCGAGAGGCCGAGCATCAGGCCGCCGGTGAGGGCGATCGCCCGGGCGAGGCGGGTGTGGGCGAGCTCGCGGAGCGGGACCTCACCCGAGGCGTTCGCCCGCATTCCCTCGACCGAGAGGACGGCGATCCCGACCAGGGTCATCGCGGCGCCGCCGATCAGCATCAGGTGCGTCGGCCCCCAGAGGGTTACGTCCTGGCCGAAGATCCGGTGCCAGATGTCATCGAGCGGGAAGCCGATCAGCGAGAAGGCGCCGCAGGCGCAGATCAGGACCCCGCCGAGCGGTGCCCACCAGTCGCGGCCGATGCGGACGGCGACTCCGCTCGGGCGCTCCTTCGGCAGCACCATCGCGAAAAAGCCGGCGCTGAAAATGCCGAAGAGACCGGCGAGGATGAAGTAGTGGGCAGGGTTGGCGAGCGGACCGGGGTCACGGCCCTGGTCGATGTGGATCGAGATGTCCCAGTACATCCCGAATACCGCGGTCAGCAGAGAGACGGTGGCGACGGCGGAGGGAAAGGCGACCCAGCCGGGAAATCCGGAAGCCTTCTCGCTGTGGTCGGCGAGCCGCTGCAGGATCTGGGTGCGGCCGCTGCGGTGGCCGAGGCCGAGGTAGAGGAGGCCCGCGGTAACGATCGTCGCGGCGACGGTTGCGATCACGATCTGTCCGATTTCGGCGCCACCGGCCGGGGGCGGGGCTGCAGCGAAAACCGTTGCGAAGTCGATGTCCATAGGAAGTCCTTAAAAGTGGATTGCCAGAAGCTTGTTCCCTAATAAACGTTACCTCAAACGAGGTTACATTCAAATGGGTTAGACTCCTGCTGTGGCGAAAAGGGAGAAAGCCGCCGCAAATCCGCCTGATTCGGAGGCGAACCTGACGGTCGAGCAGCTCGCCTACGAGACCGGGATGTCGGTGCGGAACATTCGCAACCACCAGTCGCGAGGCCTTTTGCCGCCACCGGAGGTGCGCGCCAGGATCGGCTACTACGGCCCCGATCACGTCGCCCGCCTGCGCCTGATCCAGGAGATGCAGGGGGAGGGCTTCAAGCTGAGCGCGATCTCGCGCCTGATCGGCGAGCACGGGGCGGACGCCGACCGCTTCGTCGGCCTGCGCCAGGCCGTCACCGCCCCCTTTGCGACCGAGGCGCCCGAGGTCTACAGCCGCGCCGAGCTGGTCGAGAAGTTCGGCACCGACGACGACCGCCTGATCGGGAAAGCGAAAAAGCTCGGCCTCCTGGTCGACATCGGCGACGAGCGCTACGAAGCGCCCAGCCCCGCCCTGATCCGCGCCGCCGAGGAAGTGATGGCGATGGGCATCGAACTCCCTGCCGCCCTCGCCGCAATCGAGAAACTCAGCCGCAACGCCCAGTCCTCCTCCCGCACCTTCGTCGAGCTCTTCGTCGAGAACGTCTGGAAGCCCTTCGACGAAGCAGGTCGCCCAGAGGACGGCTGGGAGGAGATCATCGCCGCGATCGGCCGCCTCCGCCCCCTCGCCTTCGACGCCCTCAACGCCACCTTCCGCCTCTCCCTCACCACCGAAATCGAGAAAGCCTTCGGCGAAGTCCTGGAACGGCGGCAGAAGCGGAAGTAGATCCAGCGAGCAAGAATGCGCTCGCCGGATAGCGACGGTGGAAGCTAACTGGCGTGTTTCGTTGGGCTCGTAGCGCTATCGACCGCGGCTTGAATTTGCGCCAACTGCTGTGGATCGATGGTTCCAGCTTGCATTCCAGCACCGACAAACGCGGTGGCACCGGCAGCACCATTCAACGGGAGAATTTCCTTGCCGTTGGCGATGAAAAGCCCAGTTGGACCGTCGTAATCTGCAAATTGAAATTTCATCGCTATCTCTTCGTAGCGCGTTCGGTAACCCGAACCGGGCATTAAAAAGCCGACGCCCGGACTTGAACCGGGGACCCCATCATTACGAATGATGTGCTCTACCAACTGAGCTACGCCGGCCTGCCCGGGGCATTCTAAAAGGGATCGGGTCTCGGTTCCGTCGCGGCTGGTGGAGATGATCCGCGGGTGGCGAGAGAGCAGGTGGCGAAGCGGCGGGAGGAGAACGAGATCGAGTTCGGGCGGATCGTCGCCTTCAGCGACGGCGTCTTCTCGATCGCGATCACGCTGCTGGTCCTGAATCTGACGGTCGGGAAGGGTCTTTCGGGAAGCGGATTGACCGAAGCGCTCTTGGACAACTGGGACAACCTCGTCGCCTACGCGATCAGCTTCGCCGTGATCGGGCGCTTCTGGGTCGTCCACCACCGCTTCTTCAGCGAAGTCCGGGCCTTCGACGGGCGGCTGCTCGGTCTCAACCTGCTCTACCTCGCCTCGATCGTCCTCATCCCCTTCAGCAGCCAGGTCCTCGGCGACTACGGCGGGGAGACGCCGTCGGTCGTCGTCTATTCGGTCAACCTCGCCGCGGTCGTCTTGGTCGGGCTGTGGATGAGCGTCGATGCCCGCCGCCGCGGCTTGACCGCCATCGATGACGAGACCCATCGTGAAAGCCGGGTCCGCAGCAGCTATATCGCCGGCATCTTCCTGCTCTCGATCCCACTCGGGTTCGTGGCGCCGCGCGCCGCGCCGTACCTCTGGCTGCTGCTCTTCCTCGACCCCTCCGCCCGTCTCGCCCGGCGCGCTAGTTCCGAGGCGGAACCGTGAAGGCGATCGAGCGCCCCGGCTTGGCGCAATCGACCGCCCAGCCACGGTCGACCACCACCGCCTGGCAGCGGTAGGCGCCGACCGAGCAGCCCCAGCGCGAGGCCCCCTGCGGATGGGCGCAGGCCGGGCTCGATTCCCAGGACCCTCGGATCTTCGCCTTCGAGGTCGGATTTGCCGAGGCCGGCGGCTTCCCTGCCCTGTCCGGGGTCGTCGCGGTTGAGTCACCCGACCCACCGCAGCCGGTCAGCAGCGCGGCGGCGAGACCGAGAAGCGCGAGGGTGGTGGGGAGCCGCATTCGCCGGACAACCTATCCGGCTGCCGGCTCCCCACCCTCGGCCGCCGTCGCCCCCGGCTCCAGGTGCTCCATCTCGCCGCAGACCGGGCAGCTCGACTCCGGTACCACCGGCTCGCGTTTGACCTCCATCGTCCGCAGGTCGTAGATGTGCGCGACGCCGTGGGTCGACGGCTTCGCCAACCCGGTCAGCAGGTGCATCACCTCGAGCGCGACCTGGCCGCCGATCAGGCCGCAGGCCGGGCCGAGGGTCGCCGCCGGGCTCGGTTTCGCCCGCCGCTGCTCGACGGCGACGTCGAAGAGCGGGTAGTCGCGCCGGTAGGAGATCTCCTGGCAGATGTAGCAGCCGGTCTCACCGGGGACATAGAGGGGCCCGACCCTGGCGACCGGCGGGAAGTGGCTCATCGTGATGTACGGGATGCCGGCCTCGAAGCAGGCGGCGTTGCACCAGCGCTCGATGTCGTGGGCGGGCCAGTCGGCGGCGTCGATGACGACGTCGGAGCCGGCGATGAACTCGGCGATGTCCTCCTGGCTCTCGAGCCGCCGCGCCTCGGTCGTGATCTTCGTCGCCGAGTTGAAGGCGCGCAGCCGAGCCGCCGCGCACTCGACCTTCAGCAGGCCGATGTCGGCCTCGGTGTAGAGGATCTGGCGGTTGAGGTTGCTGATCTCGACCCGGTCGCCGTCGATCAGCCACATCTCGCCGACGCCGGTGCAGGCGAGGGCCCAGGCCGACCAGCCGCCGAGGCCGCCGACTCCGAGCACGGCGATCTTCGCTTCGCGCAGCCGGTCCTGGCACTGCGAGGCGGTCAGCTCTCCGGGGGCGATGTCGCTGAAGTAGCGCAGCTGGCGGTCGAGTCGTTCCACCTCGCCGGCCTCCAGCCGCTCGTAGTCCTCGGCGTCCTCGACCACCTCCAGCTCCCGCAACTGCGCGAGCACTTCGTCGACTGTCTCGCCGCCGAACTCGCCGTGCAGCTGCTCGAGCGTGTGCTCCCCGTCCAACGCCTCGAGCAGCTTCCGTTCCGCGTCGTCGGGCTTCTCGATCCGGATGTCGTTGCTGGCACTCGGCCGCAGCAGGTAGACGTCGCCGTCGGGCGTTTCGATCTGCTCGGTGGTTCGCTTGATCCTGGGCCTGCGCAAATTTCCCTCCCTTTGGGTTTCCTGGCGCAGCAGAGACCTGCGTGGAGGGCAAGAGGGTTCCGGTGGTCCAGACCCTGCAGACGAGGACCTAGCTCGCCAGCGCCCGCGCCCGTTCGAAGATCTCGTCGGTCATCGGGACGGTCAGGGTGCCGGTGAAGGTGTTCTGCTGGCTGGGGTGGTAACAGCCGAGCAGTCGCCAAGGCCCGACCGCCGCCTCGGCGCCGTGGCCGAACTTCGGCCGCGGCCGCGGCACCTCCTCGCCGATCGCCCGGGCGGCGCGGATGAAGCCGTCCCAGCCGAAGGCGCCGAGCGCTACGACAACCTGCACCCGATCGAGCAGTCGCAGCTCCCGCTCCAGGTAGGGCAGGCAGGCGTCGCGCTCCTCGGGCGTCGGCTTGTTGGCGGGCGGCGCGCAACGGACCGCGGCGGTGATGTAGGCGCCGCGCAGCTCCAGCCCGTCGTCCCGCCACTGCGACTGCGGCTGGTTGGCGAAGCCGGTGCGGTGCAGGGAGGCGTAAAGCCAGTCGCCGGAGCGGTCGCCGGTGAACATGCGGCCGGTCCGGTTGGCGCCATGGGCGGCGGGGGCGAGGCCGACGATCGCGACCCGCGCCTCCGGGTCGCCGAAGCCCGAGACCGGGCGCGCCCAGTAGTCCTGGCCACGGTAGCGACGGGGAGGATTCGCCGCCTGCGCCTCGCGCCACTCGACCAGCCGGGGGCAGCGGCGGCAGCCGTGGATCTCCTCGGCGAGCGCGGCGAGCGCGCGGCGGTCCTCTTTGCTCATAGGCTTGCGGGCGTCGTCATGGCACCGAACCGAATCATGCGTGGCCGCGGCGTGCGCCGCGCTCTCCTCCTCGGAGCCCTCGTAGCGCTCCTCGCCGGCGCCCTGGGCGGCTGCGGCGGAGGCGGCTCCTCCTCCGGCACCAGCGACAAGGAAAGCGATGCCCGCACCCTGAACGAGATCCTCGGCCGCCAGCTCGCTGCCGTCGCCGCTTACGCGAAGGTGCTGCCGACGCTCCACGGCGCCGACCACGCCGCCGCGCAGCAGTTCCGCGCCCAGGAACAGGAACATGTCGATGCGACGACGAAGACCCTTCGCGGGATCGGCGGCGAAGCCGATCCGCCGGCGGAAACGATCGAAACCAGCGAAATGAAGACGCGAGCGGACAGCCTCGAGTTTCTCTACGAAATGGAAAGCGCCACGCTCGACGCCGAGCTGGGCGCGGTCGGCAAGCTGACCGTCGACTGGCCGCGCCCGCTGCTCGCCTCGATGGCCGCCAACCAGGCCCAGCATCTGGTCCTGTTGCGGCGGGCGCTCGGGGCGAAGCCGCTGGAAACGGTCCCCGCCGCCTTCGAGACCGGCGAAATCCCCGCCCCCGAAAGGACCCACGCAAGATGACCGGACCCCTCTACGCGATCGGACGCTTCTGCTCGCGCCACCACTACCCGGTCATCGGCGCCTGGATCGTCCTCGCGATCGCGCTGCTGGCGATCAGCCACGCCTCGGGCAGCAAGACCAGCGAAAACCTGACCCTGCCGGGCACCGACTCGACGATCGCCACCGAACTGCTCGAAGACAACCTGCCCGAACAGGCCTTCGGCAGCAACCCCCTGGTCTTCGAAGCGCCGCAGGGCAAGAAACTGACCGAAGCGAAGTACGCCGCCGCGATCGGCGAAACCGTGAAGCGTCTGGAAGCGATCCACTACGTCAACTCGGCAGCGAGCCCGTTGACCGAAGGGTCGCAGACCCTCAGCAAAGACCTGAGAGTCGGCTACATCCCCGTCGTCCTCTCGATCGGCCCGGGGGAAATCGACGAAGCGCAGGCGGAACGGATCCTCGACGCCGCCAAACCCGCCGAAGCGGCCGGTCTCCATGCCGCGATCGGCGCCTACGTCGGCCAGCAGCTCTCGAAACCGGCGACCGAGACCAGCGAGGCGATCGGCCTCGCCGCGGCGGTGATCATCCTCCTCTTCGCCTTCGGCACGGCGACGGCGATGATGCTGCCGATCGTCTCGGCGGTGCTCGGCCTCGCCTGCGCGCTCTCGATCATCCGCCTGCTCGAGCACGTGCTCGAGGTCCCCGGGGTCGCCTCGACCCTGGCGACGATGATCGGCCTCGGCGTCGGCATCGACTACGCGCTCTTCATCGTCACCCGCCACAAACTGCAGCTGGCCGAAGGGATGGAGCTGCGCGAGTCGATCGCGCGGGCGACCGCGACCGCCGGCGGCGCCGTCGTCTTCGCCGGCTTCACGGTCGTGATCGCGCTCTGCTCGCTCGCCTTCGCCGGCATCCCGCTGGTCTCGACGCTCGGCTTCACCGCCGCGATCGCGGTGGTCGTCGCGGTCAGCGCCGCGACCACGCTGCTGCCGGCGATGTTGGGGGCGCTCGGCCCCCACATCAACTCGCTGCGGGTCAAGCTCGGCAAGACGCACCCGGACGACAAGGAGCCGCACGGCTGGCGCCGCTGGGCCGAACGGGTCAGCGACCGGCCCTGGACGGCGACGATCGCGGCTCTCCTCGTCCTCGTCGTTCTAGCGCTGCCGATCTTCCAGCTCGAGCTCGGCCAGAACGACATCAGCGCCCTGCCGAAGGAAACGACCTCGCGCCAGGCCTACGACTCGCTCAACGCGGGCTTCGGACCCGGCGTCAACGGGCCGCTCCTGATCGCCTCCGAATTCACCTCGCCGACGGAAGCGAAACAGGTGCTGCCGAAGCTGGAGCAGGCGGTCGGCGGCGCCGAAGACGTCGAAGGCGCCAGCGAACCCAGCCTCGACAAGTCGGGAACCGTCGCCGTCTTCACGGTGATCTCGAAGTCCGAGCCGTGGGCGAACGAAACCGTCGACCTGGTCGAAAACCTGCGCGAGACGGTGATCCCCGGGGCGCTTCAGGGCACCAAGGCCAACTCCTACGTCGGCGGCCAAACCGCCGGCTACATCGACCTCGCGACCCAGATCAGCGACAAGCTGCCGCTGATGATCGCGATCGTCGTCGCGCTCAGCTTCATCGTCCTGCTGGTCGCCTTCCGCTCGCTGCTGGTCCCGATCAAGGCGGCGGCGATGAACCTGCTCTCGGTCGCCGCGGCCTACGGCGTCGTCACCGCCGTCTTCCAGCTCGGCTGGGGCTCCTCGCTGATCGGGCTCGACCACTCGATCCCGATCGTCAGCTTCGTGCCCCTGCTGATGTTCGCGATCCTCTTCGGGCTCTCGATGGACTACGAGGTGTTCCTGCTGACCCAGATGCGCGAGCACTTCCGGGAGTACGGCGACGAGAAACGGGCGGTGGTCGAAGGGCTCGCCAACACCGGCCGGGTGATCACCTCGGCCGCGGCGATCATGGTCTGCGTGTTCACCAGCTTCGTGCTCAGCGGCAACCCGGTGGTGAAGGAGTTCGGGGTCGGCCTGGCGGTGGCGATCGCGATCGACTCGACCGTCGTCCGCTGCCTGCTGGTCCCGGCGGTGATGGTGCTGCTGGGCAAGCGCGCCTGGTGGCTGCCGGGCTGGCTGGACAAGGTGATTCCGCACGTCAGCATCGAGGGCGAGGAGTACTTCGCTAAGAAGGACGCGAAGAATGTTCCCGCTCAACCTGCCTAATGCCCTAACCCTCCTCCGCATCCTCGCGGTGCCGGTGGTGGTCGTCGCCCTGCTCGGGGAAGCACCGAACGGCGACGCCCTCGCCGCCGGCGTCTTCGCCCTCGCCGCGCTCACCGACGGCCTCGACGGCTACTTCGCCCGCTCCCGCGACGCGGTCACCACCTTCGGCAAGCTGATGGACCCGCTCGCCGACAAGCTGCTGATCACCGCCGCCCTGCTCTCGCTCGTCTCCCTGCACCGCCTCGCGCCCTGGATCGCGATGGTGATCATCGCCCGCGAGATCGCCGTCACCGGCCTGCGCGCGATCGCCGCCGAGCGCGGCATCGTCATCGCCGCCTCCTGGCTCGGCAAGCTGAAGACCGTCCTCCAGATCGCCGCCGTGATCGCCCTGATCGCGGACTACCCCTCACCGCTCTGGGTCGACATCCTCGTCTACGTCGCCCTGGCGGTGACGGTGATCAGCGGGGCGGACTACTTCTTCGGGCTGCGGAAGCGGATTGAGGAACTCGAGCGGGAGCGGGCGGCGGCTAAGTTGAAGTCGGCTGGCTAGGGACGGCCGTTTCCTTGTAGGGAGGGGTGGGTGTCCCTCTCGGGACCTGGGTTCCTCGCCTTTAAGTTGGCCGTCTCTCGCTGAGTGGGCTGTGCGAGGAACAGGACGCCGGTCCCGAGAGGGACACCCACCCCTCCTAGCGACACGCTCTGGCAGACGCCGAGGGACGGGAGCGAAGTAACTCCTGGGCTTAGAGAAGCTCCGCGGTCTCAGCGTCTTCCCGAGAGTGTCGCCAGGAGGAATGGGTGTCCCCTGGCCGACCGGCGTCCTGTTGCCGGCACAGAACACTTGACGAGAGAAGCTCAGTCAGAGGCCGGCAACCCAGGGAGGTCAGGGGACACCCGTCCCTCCCTACGAGTGCGGCTACGGGCGGTACTTGCTGCGCTTTTTGGGATACGTCCTGAAGACGTGGTCCCAGATCGGGGAGGAGACGCCGTAGCCGTAGCTGTGGTCCTGGAAGTGGTGGCGCATGTGGTGTTCGCGCAGGCGCTTGCCGAAGTCGGTCTTGGGGACGAAGTGGTGGACGTAGTAGTGGGTGTAGTCGTAGCCGAGGTAGCCGCCGATGAAGCCGGCGAAGACCGGGAAGGCGGCGTCCCCGAGGATCGCCCAGAAGGCGAAGAAGAAGAGGGCCGCCAGGGGGATCGAGACCGACGGCGGCATCACCAGCCGCAACTTGTCGTTGGGGTGGTCGTGGTGGATGCCGTGGATGATGAAGTGCATGCGGCGGCCGAAGGCGTTGTCGGGCTCCCAGTGGAAGACGAGGCGGTGCAGCCAGTACTCGGTCAGCGTCCAGACGCCGATCCCGGCCAGCGTCAGCAGCGCCAGCTGCCAGGCGGCGTAGCCGCGATCCACCCCGATCCACTCCATCGCCACCACCACCGGCACGAAGATGACTGCCGGGACCGCGGGGTGGACGCGGGAGAAGAAGTTGAGGAACTCGCTTTTGAAAAGTGGCGGAGAAGCGGAGAGCTTCTCGCTCCGGGAATGACCCTCCATCTGGACGCATGTTAGCGCCGGCGGCCGGTGCTCCCGCAAAGCGCGAGGAAGCTGTGACGGAGCTGTTTCAAAGACGTGGCGATTTGCGGAATCGGCCCTCGCGCCTACCCCCGGCCGGTGCAAACATGCGCCTCGTGCCGCGCAAGCCCAAGCCCCCCACCTGCGATGACTGCTATTTCCGCAAGAATCTTCTCTGCGCCTTGGAGCTGAACGAGACCTGCGGCACCTTCCGACCAAACCGACCAGAGGGCCTGGTGCCCCCCCGTCAACCGGTCCTTCTCATGCGCGCCCCCCGCTGGGCATCCCGTCCTGCATAGTTTGGGGCCATGCCCCAACGCGATCTCTTCGTCGACTGGAGCCGCACCCGCTACGTCACCCGTCGCTCCAGCGGCTTCTCCCCCAACGTCGACGTCTACTACTGCGGCGACCCGCAGCGGGCGATCGTCAAGGTCGACCTCGCCGGCATCGATCTGAGCCAGGTCGGGATCGAGGTCAGCGGCCGCCACCTGGCGATCACCGGCGAGCGCCACGTGCAGGACGCCGAAGGCCGCGTCTACCAGCAGATCGAGATTCCCTCGGGCCACTTCCGCCGCGTCGTCGAGCTGCAGGTCGAGGTCGATGCCGACCGCGCCGGCGCCACCTACGAGGAGGGCATTCTGCGGATCGAGCTGCCGCTCCGCGATCCCGGCGAGACCACCCGACGCGTTCCGATCGACCGCGGCTGATGGAGAGCGCTCCCGTCCTCGAAGTGGTCGATGCGCCGCTCGACCTGGAGGAGGCGATCCGCGCCGGCGCCCCCCTGCCCGATGCCCTGCCGGTGCTGCCGCTGCGCGACACCGTTCCCTTCCCGGAGACGCTGGCGCCGCTGGCGGTCGGCCAGGAGCGCTCGATCCGCCTGATCGACGACGTCCTCGGCACCAACCGAATGCTGGTGATGGTCGCCTCCAGGGACCCGGAGCTGGAGGAGCCGGGGCCGCGGGACCTCTACGAGGTCGGCGTCGTCGGCGCCGTCGCTCGGATGGTGAAGATCCCTGACGGCAGCCTGCGGATCCTCGTCCAGGGGATGCAGCGGGTGCGGCTCGAGTCCTTCGTCAGCGAGCAGCCCTACATGGTCGCCCGGATCGGCGAGCTGCCCGACGTCGCCGAGCCGAGCCCGGAGCTGGAGGCGCTCAGCCGCAACGTCCAGCGCACCTTCTCGGAAATCGTCGAGCAGATCCCCTACCTGCCCGAGGAGCTACAGATGGCGATTGCCAACATCGACGACCCGGCGACGCTCGGCCACCTGATCGCCGGCGCTCTGCGGATCGGCACCGAGGAGAAGCAGAAACTGCTCGAAGAGGTCGACGTCGCCAAACGGCTGCGCCACCTCTCGCGGATCCTCGCCCGGGAGCTCGAGGTGGTCCAGCTCGGGAGCCAGATCCAGTCGCAGGTGCAGTCGGAGATCGAGGAGGGCCAGCGCGAGTTCTTCCTCCGCCAGCAGCTGAAAGCGATCCAGGAGGAGCTGGGGGAAGGTGACGAGCAGCAGGCCGAAGCAAACGAACTGCGCGAGAAAATCGAGGCCGCCGAGCTGCCCGAGCAGGCGCTGAAAGCCGCAGAGCGCGAGCTCTCACGACTGGAGAAGCTGCCGCCGGCCGCCGCCGAGCACGGCGTCATCCGCACCTACCTGGAGTGGCTGACCGAGCTCCCGTGGTCGAAGAAGACCGAGGACAACCTCGACCTCAAACACGCCCGCAAGGTCCTCGACGCCGACCACTACGACCTCGAGAAGATCAAGGACCGGATCCTCGAGTACCTGGCGGTGCGCAAGCTCAACCCCGAGTCGCCCGGGCCGATCCTCTGCTTCGTCGGCCCGCCCGGGGTTGGCAAGACCAGCCTCGGCAAATCGATCGCCCGGGCGCTGGGGCGCGAGTTCGAGCGGATCTCGGTCGGCGGCGTCCGCGACGAGGCGGAGATCCGCGGCCACCGCCGCACCTACATCGGCGCGATGCCGGGGACGATCGTCCGCGCCCTGCGCGACGCCGGCTCGCGCAACCCCGTCTTCATGATCGACGAGATCGACAAGATGGGCGCCGACTTCCGCGGCGACCCCGCCTCGGCGATGCTCGAGGTGCTCGATCCATCCCAGAATGACGGCTTCCGCGACCACTATCTCGACCTCGAGTTCGACCTCTCCGACGTCGTCTTCATCGCCACCGCGAACGTGCTCGACACGATCCCGGGGCCGCTGCTCGATCGGATGGAGACGATCGAACTGGCCGGCTACACGCTGGAGGAGAAGCGCCACATCGCCCGGCAGTACCTGGTCGGCCGCCAGATCAAAGCCAACGGGCTGAAGCCCTCGCAGATCGAGATCACCGACGCGGCGCTGACCGCGATCGTCGAGGAGTACACGCGCGAGGCCGGGGTCCGCAACCTCGAGCGCCAGATCGGCACCCTCTGCCGCAAAGTCGCCCGCCAGGTCGCCGAGGGCAAGGCGAAGGGCAAGGTCCGGATCTCCGGCAAAAAAGCCCGCGAGCTGCTGGGCCGCCGCCGCGTCTTCGCCGAGCAGCGCCGCCGCACCAAAGACCCCGGCGTCGCCACCGGCCTCGCCTGGACGCCGACCGGCGGCGACGTCCTCTTCATCGAGGCCACCGCGATGCCGGGCTCGGGCAAGCTGACGATCACCGGCCAGCTCGGCGAGGTGATGAAAGAGTCGGCGCAGGCGGCGCTCTCCTACGTGCGCGGCCACTGCGGCGAGGTCGCGCCGAAGGTAGGGGAGGACTGGTTCGCCAAGCACGACGTCCACGTCCACGTCCCGGCCGGCGCGGTCCCGAAGGACGGCCCCTCGGCGGGCGTGGCGATGACGGTCGCGCTCTCCTCGCTGATCAGCGGCCGGGCGGTGCGCAACAACGTGGCGATGACCGGCGAGGTGACGCTGACCGGCCAGGTGCTGCCGATCGGCGGCCTGAAGGAGAAGTCGTTGGCGGCGCAGCGGGCCGGGATCAAGAAAGTGATCGTCCCCTCGCGTAACGAAGGGGACGTCGCCGAGATCCCCGAGAACGAGCTCGGCAGCCTCGAGTTCGTCTACGTCGACGAGGTCTCCCAGGCCCTCGCCGCCGCCCTCTCCTAGATGGAGGTCGCGAGCCTCCCGCGCCGCCGCGGACGCTCGGTCGTCGAGCTCGCCCGCACCCGCTCGCGCGCCTTCTGGATCGTCGCCGGGCTGGTCGCGCTCGGCGCCGGTCTGCGCTTCGCCACCCTCGGCGTGCAGAGCTATCACCACGACGAGATCGTCACCGCCAGCCGGGTGCTGCGGGTCGGCTTCGGCCACGCGATGGACGCGGTCGGCTTCTCGGAGTCGGCGCCGCCGCTGTACTACGCCCTCGCCTGGATCTGGACGCAGATCACCGGCACCGGGCCCTGGGGGCTGCGCTCGCTCTCGGCGCTCGCCGGCGTCGCCACGATCCCCGTCGCCTTCCTGATCGGCCGCGAGCTGCGCGGTCGTCGCGCCGGCCTCCTCGCCGCCGCGCTCGTCGCCGTCAACCCGATGCTGATCTGGTACTCGCAGGAGGCACGGGCCTACGCGCTGCTGGTCTTCTTCTGTGCCCTCTCGCTGTTCTACTGCGTGCGGGCGCTGCGGGTCGGGGAGGGGGAGGACGCGTCGGCGCGCCCCGGCGGCAAACGCGACTTCGTCCTCTGGGGCGTCTTCTCCGCCCTCGCCCTGGCGACCCACTACTTCGCCGTCTTCCCGCTCGCCGCCGAGGTGATCCTGCTGTTGCGCCGGCGCGGCCGCGCGACCCTCGCCGGTCTCTGGATCGTCGCCCTGATGGCCGCCGTGCTGGCGCCGCTGGTGATCCACCAGATGTCCTACCGGCACGCCGAATGGATCGGCAAGTTCACCCTCGGCCACCGGCTCTGGGAAACGGCGGCGACCTTCTTCGTCGGCGAGACCGGCGACATCATCGGTGGCCCCGAGCGGCCGGCGCTGGCGTATGTGCCGCTGGCGCTGGCGTTGGCCGGGTTCGCCCTGCTGGCCCTGCGCGGCGACCGGCGGGAGAAGCGCGCCGCCGCGGTGCCGCTGGCGGTGGCGGGGCTGACGATCGGGGTGCCGCTGCTGCTGGCCCTCGCCTCCGCCGGCAAGGACTTCGTCCTCGCCCGCAACCTGCTGCCGGCCCTGGTCCCGCTCCTCCTCGTCGTCGCGATCGGCCTGACAGTGCGGCGGGCGCGGCGGATCGGCGCCGTCTTCGCCGCGCTCCTGGTCGCCTACTGCCTCGCCTTCGCGATCTACGTCAACTTCGACGAAGAACTGCAACGGCCCGACTGGCAAGCGGTCGCCGAGCACCTCGGTGAGCCGGCGGGGCCGCGGGCGACGGTCCTCTGGGCCCTGGGCGAGGCGCCGCTGCGCTACTACCTCTCGACCGGCGCGATCCAGCTCAAGCCGGTCGAAGGCTACGGCTGGCTGGTGCACGAGATCGACTTCGTCTCCGACGGCCAGGCGCCGCCCCCGCCGCGCCGCCTGCTCGGCCCCGGCTTCCGCGAAGTCGCCCACGAGGACGTCGGCCGACTCTTCATCCGCCGCTACCGGCTCGACCATCCGGGCCTGGCGCCGCTGCTCTTGCGGCAGGTCCGCAAAGCCTCGTTGCACTGGCGCAGCAACGGCGTCCTCCTCGATGGCGTCGGACCGGATTGACCCGGGTAGGGGTGAGAGGGATATCCTGCTAATCAGCCCCAGAATCCAGCGAGGAGACGGAATGAGTAAGACGAAGGCGGCGCGCGCCGGTGACATTTATGAGACTGCCCGCGAAAACCCCTATGTGCAGCGCTTGATCGAAGACGAAGAGCTGCGCGAAAGCCTCCAGGACGCCTTCGAAGCCGCGAAGAACGCCTACGGCCGGGCGACCGGCAACGGCAAGGGCACGGTCAAGGCCGTGACCAGCGACAAGAAGGTCCAGAAGGAAATGCGGAAGGCCGCCGAGAGCGTGCAGGAAGCTTCCGAGCGCCTGCGCAGCAAGCCCAAGCGCAAGGGCGGGCTCGGCCGGCTGTTGCTGATCGCGATCGTCGGCGCGGTAATCGCGCTCGCCGTCAGCGAGGGTGCTCGCAAGGCCGTGCTCGACGCCCTGTTCGGCGCCGAAGAGGAGTTCGAGTACACCTCCACCACCAGCATCAACGGGTCCTGAGACCCACTTGATGGAGGCGGCGGCGAAAGAGCGAGAGCTCAGCGGCGACAAGGCTCAGCGGATCGTCGACGCGATGCGCGAGTCCGTCGCCAAGCGCGGGGCGGCGGGCTCTACGTTCGAGCACGTCGCCCGCGAGGCGGGGGTCAGCCGCGGCCTCCTCCACTACTACTTCGGGACCAAGGAGCGGCTCCTGGTCGAGGTGGTCCGCCGCGACACCGAGCTGCGGGTCGATCGGCTCGACGAGCGGCTGGCGCCGGCGAAGAGCGTCGACGACGTGGTCGAGGCGCTGGTTGCCAGCCTCAACGACGTGATCGAGAACGAGCCGGCCTTCTTCCTGCTGCTCTTCGAGCTCTTCAGCGCCGGCCGCCGCAACCCCGACATCCAAAGGGAGGTCGGCCAGCTCTTCGAGCGCACCCGCTCCCACGTCGCCGACGTCCTGCGCAGCAAGCAGGAAGAGGGGGTCGTCAGCCTCCGCTTCCCCGCCGAGGACATCGTCTCCTACCTCTTCGCCCTAGGCGACGGCGTAGCCCTCCAAGTCCTCTCCGATGCTTCGCGCGAAAGCGCCGGCACCTTCGCGGTCGGCGTCGCCACCGCGCGCTACCTCTTCGGCGCCGAGTGACGTAGGGAGTTCCAGGCCGTTGGCCTGGGCGCCGTTTTAGATACGCCAGGGGTATAAAGGCTTCATGCGTCGCAGCGCGAGCAGCGAGAAATGGCTGAAGAGTGCCGCCGGCTTTGCTTGGAGGAATCTCGATGCCTTGCTAGTCATCGCCGCCGCTGCCGTTGTCTTCGTCCTTGATCTCACGTCTAGCGTTGACCAGGAAGTCGTTGGCTCGGCAACCTTGGCACTGCTTGGTGTGACGGCATTCGTGCTGCTCCGCGACCGTCGCGAGCGTGCCCCGTTGATCGAGTTCCGCGAGCGGGTGGACGCGACGTTGGGAGAGTTCGAGGATCTCAAGCGGCTGGCTTCCGATGCCCTCTCCGAACACCCCTATGACGTTCTTTCTCAGACCTCGGAGTGGGACATCGTCACCCGCGATACGGCGTTGGCTACTACTACCAAGAGGGTCCAATTCACGCGAGGCAACATCTCCACCATGGAGGATTGGTGCTCGGGTCCTGGCAAGCTCAGGAAGTGGCGCGGACGATGGCGGTTCCCGGATCAGGATGAGACCGAATGGGTTGATGCAAAAGGGATACACAAGACCGAAATCGACGGAGGGATCAAGAAGATCTTCGCCCTCCCCCATGAGCACGCTCGTACTGACCAACTCGACTGGCGGGTAGAACGCCATGGCGAGGGGCGCTTCCCGGGGAGCTCTGAGTCGATTTCGGTGCGCTCGGAAGGGTCACGGGTGGATCACCCAATGACGATTCGGGTCACCTGGCCCAAAGGGGTCCGCCCGCGGGGCGTTGCCTTGAGATGCGGAGAACAGGGGAGGGTTGCCCTTGAGCTCATTCAGGATCCAGGTGATCCGGAGCGCCTACGGGCCGAAGAAGTGATCACCGACCTGGCGCGGCATGGAATTGTCGCCCTTTCCTGGACGTGGTAATTCGGGTGTTCGACCTGTAGAATCAACCTCTCACCCTTGAGTCTAAGCACCAGGACGAAAGGCAGGTTTACCATGTGCGACGAAAAAGTTAGGCTCTAGAGCACCGAAGCATCGATCTTCTGAACGCCGCCCGCCGGGCGGCGTTTCTATATGAGGCCGCCGTGATGGCGCGCACGTAGTGATGCGGCTCACAGACTCGGCGCTCTCGGGCACAGAGGCTGCTTCTCGAGAAACGAATGGCTGATCGAGGAGGCCGGCATGAAAGACGCGATGAATCGACTTGCGCAGTTTCTGGGGAGGCGGCGCCGTTGGGTGGTGGCGGCCTGGGTCTTGATCGTGTTGCTGGCGCTTCCCTTTGCCTCCAAACAGACCGACCACCTGACCGGTGGGGGCTTCGACGTTCCCGGCAGCCAGTCGATGAAGGTCAGCGAATCGGTGCAGGATCAGTTCGGTTCGCAGGCGGACGGGATCGCGGTGGTGCTGAAGGCGGCGCCGGGCGCGAGCGCGGGCGAGCGCGATGCGGCGGTGGCGCGGGTCGGCAACGAGGTGGCGACGCTCGAAGACGTCACCCTGCCCCCGGCGGTGGCGGCGGGTGCGCGGCGGCAGCTGCAACAGACGGACGTGGTGCTGGTGCCGCTGCGCAGCGACCTCACCTCCGACGAGCTGATCGACTCGGCGAAGACCCTGCGCGAAGACCTCAGCCCCGGCGACGCCGCCGGGGGCGTCACGCCCTACCTCGTCGGCCAGCCGACGATCTGGGCCGGCATGCAGGAAATCTCCAAGGAAGACCTGGCGAAGGCCGAGTCGAGCGGCTTCCCGATCGTCGCCCTGATCCTCCTGATCGTCTTCGGCTCGCTGGCGGCGGCGGCGCTGCCGCTGGCGCTCGGCTTCGTCAGCGTCCTCGTCACCGGGGCGCTGATCTATTTCATCTCCCTGCAGACCAACACCTCGGTCTTCGTCACCAACATGGCCTCGATGATCGGGATCGGCGTCGCCGTCGACTACTCGCTGTTCATCCTCGCCCGCTACCGGGAGGAGCGCGAGGCCGGCCGCGAAAAGGGCGAAGCCCGGGCGCGGGCGCTCTCGACCTCGGGCCTCGCGGTCACCTTCTCCGGGATGGCGGTGATCATCTCGCTGGCGGGCTTGTGGATGGTCGACAACCAGGCGCTGCGCTCGATGGCGCTCGGCGCGATGACCGTCGTCGCCGTCTCGATCCTCACCGCGACGACGCTGCTGCCGGCGCTGATCGCGATGCTCGGCGACCGGGTGCTGCCTGGCGGCGTCGTCGGCAAGGTCGAGAGTTTCTTCCGGCGCCGCTTCTACCGCCGCCGCACGGCCGAGCAGGCGGCGGCCGAACAGAACCGCTTCTGGCGCGCTTGGACCGCGCGGGTGATGGCGCGGCCGTGGACCGCGGTGATCGGCGTCACCGCCGTGCTGCTGTTCCTCGCCAGCCCGCTGCTCTCGCTGCAGACCGGGACCGAGGCGCTGTCACAGTTCCCCAAGGACAGCGACGTGCGGGTCGGCAGCGAACTCGCTTCCGCCCAGCTCGGCGGCGGCACCGACCCGGTCCAGGTGGTCGCCGCGTTTGACGGAGCGCCGACGCCGGCCGACCGCGCGGCGGTTGTCGGCTTCCGGCGCGAACTGGCCGCGACGCAGGGTGTTGCCGCGGTCGGGGCGCCGGCCTTCGCCGGTGACGAGGCGCTGATCCAGGCGACGCCGCAGGCGGGCAGCGAGTCCGATGCGGCAATGGCGCTGGTGGACCGCCTCCGCGACACCGTCGTCCCCGGCTCGGCGCTGGGGCAGCGGGCGGAAGTCAACGTCGGCGGAGAGACCGCCCGCAGCCACGACGTCCGCGCCCAGATCGGCGGCTCGATGTGGAAGATCGTCCTCTTCGTCCTCGCCCTCAGCTTCATCGTCCTGATGGTGATGCTGCGCTCGCTGATCCTGCCGCTGAAGGCGGTGCTGATGAACCTGCTGTCGATCGGGGCGGCCTTCGGCGTCCTGGTGGCGATCTTCCAGTGGGGCTGGCTCGACGGCTTCCTCGGCTTCGAAAGCCAGGGGGCGCTGGACACGATCAACGTGCCGCTGATCTTCGCCGTCGTCTTCGGCCTCTCGATGGACTACGAGGTCTTCCTGATGTCGCGGATCCGCGAGCGCTACATGGCCCACGGCGACAACGAACGCGCCGTCGCTGAGGGTCTCTCCTCGAGCGCCCGCACGATCTCCTCGGCGGCGCTGATCATGACGGCGGTCTTCGCCGTCTTCGTCCTCACCGGCGTCCCCTCGATCAAGGAGCTCGGCCTCGGCTGCGCCGTCGCGATCGCCCTCGACGCCACCCTCGTCCGCCTCATCCTCGTCCCGGCGGCGATGAAGCTGATGGGGCGCTGGAACTGGTGGATGCCGAGCTGGCTCGACCGGGCGCTGCCCGACCTCAGCTTCGAGCACGGCAGCGAGGAGCCCGAGCCGGTCAAGGCCTGAGCGCGCATCCGACTTTTGACCCACCGGGGTGGGGAAAAAGTCGGATGGGCTTAGGATTGGCTGGTGAGCCAGGGTGGAGATGAGATCGCGTTTGCCGGTGCGGCTCGGCAGGCGGAGATGGTTCGGGCCGGGGAGGTCTCGGCTACGGAGCTCGTGAGGCTCTACCTGGACCGGATCGCGCGGCTTGATCCTGATCTGAATGCCTTTCGGGTAGTGCTCGGGGAACGGGCGATGCTCGAAGCCGAGCAGGCGGAGGCGCGGGTGCGGGCGGGAGACGAGCGGCCGTTGCTGGGGGTTCCGATCGCGCTCAAGGACAACATCGACCTTGCCGGCGAGCTCACCACTAACGGTACCGACGCCTTTCCCGACCCCGCCACCGCCGACTCAGAGATCGTCCGGCGGTTGCGCGAGGCCGGGGCGATCGTGATCGGCAAGACGCTGCTGCCGGAGCTGGCGATGTTCGGCTTCACCGAGTCGGCCACCTATGGAGTGACCCGGAATCCCTGGGATCCGCAGCGCACGACCGGCGGTTCGAGCGGGGGCTCGGCCGCAGCAGTTGCCGCCGGACTGGTGCCGATCGCGCACGCCTCCGACGGCGCCGGGTCGATCCGCATCCCCGCCTCTTCGTGCGGTCTCTTCGGGCTGAAGCCGCAACGGGGACGGATCTCCCTCGACCCCTTCGTCGAACACTGGAACGGCCTTTCGGTGAACGGCTGCCTCAGTCGATCGGTGGGCGACACGGCTCTCTGGCTCGACGTGACCAGCGGCGGCTCGAAGGAGGCCGGTGCACCCGCGCCCCCCGAGCGCCCCTTCACCGAATCCGCGAAGACCCCGCCCGGCGCTCTGCGGATTGCCTTCTCGACCAAGGCGCCACGGGCGCTGCTCTCGCCGACGCTCTCAGAGGAGGCGCGAGGCGCGGTGCCGGGCATGGCTGAGGTGCTGCGGGGCCTCGGGCACCAGGTCGCCGAGCAGGATCCGGACTGGGGGATGATCGGCAACAACATGGTCCCGCGGTACCTGCGCGGGGGAGCCGAAGACGTCGAGCGCGCCCCAGAGCCTCAGCGGCTCGAGCGGCGCGCGCGCGGCTTCGCCCGACTCGGGCGAGCCGTACCGGAGCGCGCCTTCCGGGCTGCGCTGAAGGCGCAGACGGCCGACGCGGCACGGGTCAACGCGATCTTCGATTCCCACGACCTGCTGATGACGCCAGTGATGGGTGGGACCGCGCTGCCGGTCCGCAACTGGGAGGGCTGCGGAGCGCTGCGGATCCTGCTCGGCCAGAGCCGTTTCTATCCCTGGTGCATCCCCTGGAACCACCTCGGCAACCCGGCGATGGCCGTCCCCTTCGGCTTCTCCCAAGAGGGCATGCCGCTCTCGATCCAGGTGATCGGCCGCCCCGGCGACGAGGCGACCCTGCTCTCGCTCGCCGCCCAGATCGAGGCCGAGCGGCCCTGGGCGGACCGCCGCCCGCCGATCTCCTAGCTCACCCGGTGGAGAAACGCCGCGAGCCGGCGTTCGTAGAGGCGGGGATCGACGTTCCATGATTCCGTGTGGCCCGCTTCGGGGACCCGGAAGTAGGTGACCCAGCGCGGCAGCTCTTCGGCGAAGTCGTTACTGGTCGAGATCGGCACCACATCGTCCTCGGTTCCGTGGAAGAGCAGGATCGGCAGCTGGAAAGCGTCGGGGTGGCTGATCGCGTCGAGGCTCCCCCAGTCGGCGTCGATGCGGGCGCCGATCGCCCATTCCACCGGCTTGGCGAGGAAAGAAGGGAAGCCCATCTTGGTGGCATTGAACGAGAGGACCGCTTGCCAGTCGAGGACGGGAGCGTCGAGGACCAGCCCGGCGACCTTCGGCGCCAAGGGCGAGCGCTCCATGAATTGGGCGACGATCGCGCCTCCCATCGAGTAGCCGACGAGGACGAGGCGCTTGGCCCCGTGGGCGAGCGCGTACCGCGCCGCGGCGCCGAGATCGCGCCACTCGGTCAACCCCATGTGGTGGAAGCCGTCGGGGCTGGGCGAGGCCCCGAGGTCCTCGCGGTAGGTGATCAGGAGAGTGGGGAGGCCGGCGCGGTGCAGGGCGGGAACCACCCGCAGTCCCGTCTCGGGCGTGCTGTTGATGCCGTGGACGACGATCGCCCACGTGTGCTCGCGACCGGGGACGAACCAGGCCGGCATGGGCCCGACTTCATCGCGGATCGGGACCGTCGCAGAGGGGATGCCGAGGGCCGAGGACGGGTCTCCCGCCCAGACCTCCGGGTTGAACGCGACCTCCATTTCCGGCGCCAGGTAGCCGTCGAGCGCACGCAGCCGCCTCGTCACCGTCTGGTCGTCTTCGGCGACGATCGCCCCGACGATCGCCCTTCCGCCCTGCCACTCGATCCCGTAGACCCCGGGACGCCGGCTCTCCTCCGTGCTCTCGAGCACGATCCGGCCCTTCGGCAGCGACTCGACCGTGATGTCAGTGGGCCAAGGCGAGTGGTCCGGAACCAGCACCGCGGAGGAGAAATGCCAAGCCGCGGCCACGCCTGCCGCGAGCGCGACGATCGCCACCGCTGCGCAGGCGACGAGCGCCCACCGTTTGCGCGACACGGCTGCCTCTCAGTTGAAGACCTTGCGCACCCGCGCCAGGTCGCGGACCTTGCCGCGCGGGCGGATACGGCGCTGCAGCATCATCTTCAGCTGGTTGGCGTCGGGCTTGCCGGCGGCGATCCAGTCGGCCCAGCTGGTCTCGATGGTGACGTTCGGGCTCGGCGCTTCGCCGGCCTCGGCGCGGGTCGAGCCGTTGTCGAGGACCAGGTGCCACGGTTCGGCGTCGGTGAACCGCCACTGCAGGACGAAGGGCGACCCGTTGGCGGCGGCGGGGTCGGCGACGCGGGTGAGGATGTCGAAGTGGATCCGCTGCAGCTCGGGCGAGGCTTCGGGCGTCTTCGCACCCGGGTTGCCGACGACGCCGGCCATCAGCAGCTTCACCTGCTCGGCGGCGACCTCATCCTCGGATTTGTCGGGGTCGAAGGGGAAGACGCCGGGGGGCATCTCCTCGGTCGGGTAGCCGATCGTCCGCCAGCGCTGCCGCACGAGTTTGAAGCCGAAGGCGATGATCTCCTCGATCGAGAAGCCGTAGCACTCGGTGTAGGAGCGGTCGAGGCCCGGGGGCGAGAAGACGCCGGGCATGTAGGGCATGACTTCCTTCAGCAGCTCGACCACCGCCGCCCGGTTCTCCTGCCAGCCGGGCGCGCCCTCCTCGAGCAGTTCGGAGAGGACCTTGACGCCGAAGCCGATGTGGCGCTGCTCGTCGCGGGAGACGTTGGCCATCCCCTCGCTGAAGCCGGGCATCGTCTCTTCGGAGGCGAAGAAGTCCTCGATGAAGTGCTGGCCGGGCTGGGCGAGGCTGCCCTCGACGATCAGGTGGTAGAGGGTGATCGCCTGGGCGAACTTCGCCACCGAGCGGTCCTTGCGCAGTTCCTCGGCCATCCGGTCGAGGCGGTCGAAGACGCCGCGGTAGCCCCAGTTCAGCTGCGGCAGGGTGGAGGAGAGCGTCTGCCGCACGGACTCGCCGCCGACCCCGATCACCTCCTTGAAGAAGCGATGGAAGAAGATCGAGTGACGGACCTCGTCGACCTGCTGGGTCGCCAGGAAGTAGGACTGCTCCTCGGTCGGGGCGGCGGTGATGTAGGGGGCGAGCGTGTCGGCGACCCGGTCCTCGCCGTAATAGAACATCGAGTAGATCCACATCGCCGAGCGCCGCTGGATGTCGCTCAATCCCTGCCAGCCTTCGCGGTCCTTCGACATGTCGATGTCGTAGGCGCTCCAGTTCCCCTGCTCCCAGCGCTGGTACAGATCCTCGTAGGTGATGTTGTCCATCAAACGCTGGGAAGCGACGCTCATCTCGTCTCCTTTTGGTGTCGCAATAGAACACCGGGAGCCTAGCGCGATCCTGGCCAGCTAGCCAGGATCGCGCCGGAAACTCCAGCTCCGCAGCCGCTATTTGACGAATTCGCGGACTTCTTTGTAAACCGTTTCGTCAGTCGTCAGAGCCGTGTGCGACATGCACGCGGTTTTGTGATTCGTCGCGCCGCTGAGGATGACGCTTTCGTCGGGGTTGATGATTTCGTCGCAGGGCGACCACCAGGTGCCGTAGTTGACGGTGCCCGGGGTCTCGTCGCCGGCGTTCAATTCGCTGAGGAATTTGGAGCCGACCTGCATCTCTTGGCAGGCGACCTGGAAGGAGCAGGCGTTGGCGGTTTCGGTGCCGTGGTTGGGGCCGCCGAGGGAGACCCAGTCGTCGACCTTCGATTCGCCGCCGAGGAACTTGATGTACCAGCGGGTATTGAGGCTGCCCATCGAGTGGGCGATGATGTCCACCTTCGTCGCCCCGGGGTTGTTTTTCAGCAGCGTTTCAACGTGGGACTTGACTTCTTTTTCCGCGTCGATCTTGTTCGACTGCGAGGTGTTGTAGCTGTAGGCCATCAGGGCCGATTTCGCATAGCCGTCTTTTTCGAAGCGGCCGATCATCGTGTTCCACAGCGATGCACTCTCGCTCCAGCCGTGCACGAACAGGATCGGGTCCTGAGCCGATGCGGTGGCCGGGACCGCGGCCGCGACGCAGAGGGCCATCGCTGCGGCGACGGCCATGAACCGTTTCTTCATGGTCTCTCCTATCTGACGTAGCAGGCGCCTCCCTAGCGCGCTGCGAGATTACACAATTATATGCAGAGGTTCTGAGTAGTGGGCGAAACTAGGTGCGACTGCTCTGCTCGGCTGCCGCCGGCGCCTCGATCTCGCGCTTGAGGATCTTCCCCGTCGGCCCTTTTGGCAGCTCGTCCATGAACCAGACGATCCGCGGGTACTTGTAGGCGGCGATCCGCTCCTTCACGTACGCGCTGACCTCCTCCGGCGCCAGCTCCTCGCCTTCGTGGAGAACGACGACGGCGCCGATCTCCTCGCCCCACTCGTCGTGGGGGACGCCGAGGACCGCCGCTTCGCGGATCTTCGGGTGCTCGTAGAGAACCTCCTCGACCTCGCGCGGGTAGACGTTGTAGCCGCCGCGGATGATCAGGTCCTTCTTGCGGTCGACGATGAAGAAGTAGCCGTCCTCGTCGACTTTGGCCATGTCGCCGCTGTGGAACCAGCCGCCGCGCATCGCCTCCTCGGTCGCCTCGGGCCGCTGCCAGTACCCCTTCATGATGTTGTGGCCGCGGATCACGATCTCGCCGACCTCGCCCGACGGCACCTCCTCGTCATCCTCGTCGACCAACTTCATCTCCACCTCTTCGATTGGAGTGCCGATCGACCCGGGCTTGCGTGGCCGGCCCGGGTGGTTGGTGCAGGCGACCGGCGAGGTCTCCGAGAGGCCGTAGCCCTCCAGGAGCTCGCAGTCGAATGCCTCCTCGAATCCGCGCAGCACCTCGACCGGCATCGAAGCGCCGCCGGTGATGCAGATCCGCAGGTTCGAGGTGTCGCAATCCTCCCGGCCGGGGTGGTGCAGCAGCGCCCCGTACATCGTCGGCACGCCATAGAAGTGGGTGACGCCGTCGCGCTGCATGATCTCCAGTGCCTCGCCGGGGTCGAATTTCGGCAGCAGGGTGAGGGTGGCCCCGACCCGCAGCGAGGCGTTCATGCTCACGGTCTGGCCGAAAGAGTGGAAGAGCGGGAGGGCGCCGAGGACGATGTCGCCGGCCTTGACGTTGGAGGTGGTGCGAGAAGAGATGTCGGAGTTGCGCGAGAGGTTGAAGTGGGTCAGCTCCGCCCCCTTCGGTTTCCCGGTCGTGCCGGAGGTGTAGAGGATGACGGCGGTGTCCTCTTCGTCGGTGTCGGCGAGCTCGGTGCCCGGCTCCCGGTCGCCGAGCAGCTCGGCGAAACCTTCCGGCTCGACCTCTAGCAACTTCGTGCCCGCGTCCTCGGCGCCCCCGCGTGCCTCCTCGGCGAAGCCATGCCAGGCGAGCAGCAGCTTCGCGCCGGAATCCTCGAGGTAGAAGGCGATCTCGCGCCGCTTCAGCAGCACGTTCATCGGCACGACGACGCCCCCGGCGCGAAGAACGCCGTAGTAGGAGATCGGGAACTCGAGGACGTTGGGCAGCATCACGCCGACGCGGTCCCCCTGCTGCAAGCCCTGCTCGCGCAGCCACGCCGCCAGGCGGGCGCTGCGGTCGTCCAGTTCCGCGTAGGTCAGCTCCAGTGGGCCGAGGCGGACGGCAACGGCCTCCGGTGCCCGCGCGGCGCTGTCGGTGACGATCGAAGCGAGATTCAGGCTCATCATTCCTCCCCAGTCACGCAGTTGTTGCCTCGACCAGTCTAAGCCCCCCTTCCAAAGGAGGAGAGCAGGCTTCGTTAGGCTCGCCGCGATGGAGGACCTGGGCGTTGCAATCTCATACCTCGTGCTGAAGCGCGGGACCCCCGTCTACTCCCGCGACGGGGAGAAGCTCGGACGGGTGACCCGCGTCCTCGGCGATCGCCCAACCCACATCTTCGATGGAATCATCTTCGACACCAGCGCGGGGCCCGGCGGGCACCGCTTCGTCGACGCTCCCGAGGTCGAGTCGATCCATGAGCGCGGGGTCGTGCTGAGGATCGACGCGGCCGAGGTGGAGTCGCTGCCGAAACGGCGGCGCTAGACCGCTGTCCAGGTCCTTTGCATAAGATGCCGCCGATGCGGCGGTTTCTCTTGATCATTGGTGCGTGTCTCGCCTTGGCCATCGTCGGCTGTGGGAGCGACTCCTCGACGACGTCCTCGTCCTCGAATGAAGAGACCACGGCGCCGAAGGAAAAGGAACCCGCGGCGAAGACCAAGACGAAGCCGAAGGTGACGGTTCCGAAGGGGACGCCGCCGAAGAAGCTGGAAGTCAAGGATCTGGAAGAAGGCAACGGCGCCAGCGCCAAGGCAGGCGACACCGTGACTGTCAATTACGTCGGCGTCGACTACAAGACCGGCAAAGAATTCGACGCTTCCTGGGATCGCGGCGAACCGTTCACCTTCGCGCTCGGCGCCGGAGAAGTAATCCCAGGCTGGGATCAGGGCATCGCAGGAATGAAGGTCGGCGGCAGGCGCGAGCTGATCATTCCTCCCAGCCTCGGCTATGGCGCAGCCGGTGCTCCGCCGGCGATTCCGCCCAACGAAACGCTGATCTTCGTCGTAGACCTCGAAGCGGTCGAATAAGCGATCGCCGCGGCACGTGGCCTAGAGCCGCTGCTTAAAGGGTTCCGTTGGTGTGGCCTGATCGCTTAGGATGCCGCACGATGCCGAAACTTCTCTTGACCATCGCCGCGGTCTTCGCCCTGCTCCTCGCCGCCGGCTGCGGTAGCGGCTCCTCGTCGAGCGAAACTTCCTCGGGAGATTCGAGTGAAGCGACGACGGGTTCCGGGAAGTTCAAGATCCCCGTCGACGGGAAGCCGCCGACTCGGACCGAAAAGGAAGTCGAGGCGAAATGGGACGGTAAGGGCCTGCTGGGGCCGCAGCCAAAGCCGATCGTTCCGAAGGGGACTCCGCCCGAAGAACTCGTCGTCCAGGACTTGATCAAGGGCAAGGGTCGCTCCGCCCATAAAGGGGACGAAATCACCGTTCAGTACGTCGGCGTGAACTACCGGAACGGGGAAGAATTCGACGCCTCCTGGCGCTACGGGAAACCGTTCACCTTCGAACTCGGCGCCGGCTTCGTCGTCCCGGGTTGGGAAGAAGGACTCGAAGGGATGGAAGTGGGTGCTCAGCGCGAGCTGATAATTCCGCCCGAACTTGGCTACGGCTACCGCCGCCAGGAAGGCATCCCGCCGGGGTCGACTCTCGTCTTCGTGGTTGACCTGCTCAAGGTCGAATAGCCACTCTCCGTCTCACCGGTAGGCGCCGGCGCGGCATTATCGTCGCGTGGTGCGACCCCCGCTACCGGAACGACTGACGGCGCAGGCGCTGGCCGGCGAGCCGCTGCGCTCGGCCGAGCAGGTGGCCGAGCGGCTGCTGGCAGTGCAGGGGCAGGACCCGCGCGGGGCGCGGCTGGCGGTACGGGCACGCACGGAGGGCGTCACCGCGGGCGACGTCGACCGGGCGCTGAGCGAGGAGCGCTCGCTGCTGATCACCTGGCTCAACCGCGGCACCCTCCATCTGGTCCGCAGCGAGGACTACCCGTGGCTGCACGCGCTGACCACGCCACCGCTCTTGACCTCGAGCTCGCGGCGGCTGCGGCAGGAGGGGGTTAGCGAGGACGCGGCCGAGAAGGGCGTGGGGGTGATCGAGCGAGCGCTCGCCGAGGAGGGGCCGCTGACGCGCCCGCAGCTGCGCGAGCGCCTGGACGCGGCCGGGTTGCCGACGGCAGGACAGGCGCTCGTCCACCTGCTCTTCCTGGCGACGCTGCGCGGGATCGCGGTCCGCGGGCCGGTGGTCGGGAAGGAGCACGCCTTCGTCCTCGTCCGGGACTGGCTGGGCGAGCCGCAGCTGGTTGATCGCGAGCAGGCGTTGGCGGAGCTGGCGCGGCGCTATTTGGTCGGGCACGCGCCGGCCAACGACCGCGACCTGGCGCGCTGGTCCGGCCTACCGCTGCGCGACGCGCGGGCGGGGCTGGCGGCGATCTCGAAGCAGCTGGTCGAGCGTGAGGACGGGCTGGTTGAGCTGAAGAAGACGCCACCGGCGGCGCCGGTCCCACCGCCGCGCCTGCTCGGCCCTTTCGACCCGGTCCTGCTCGGCTGGACCTCACGCGACGACATCATCGGCCAGCGCCGCACGCTGGTCACCGACAACGGCATCTTCCGCCCCTTTGCGATGGTCGAAGGCCGGGCGGTCGCCACCTGGCGCCTCGCCGGCGGCAAGGTGACGATCGAACACCTCGGCAAGGTGAAGAAGAAGGACGCGGCGGCGCTCGAGGCTGACGCCGCGCGCGTCCTCCAGTTTCTGGGCGCCTAGCGCGCCGCCTCCGAGTCGTCGCTCTCCAGGCGCGGCGGCATCTCGTCGCGGGCAGGCGGGATCGCCCCGCCTGGCAGCGCCTCGGCCTCCTGCTCCCAGATGTGGTTGAGGGAGACCTGCAGGTAGGCCCAGAACGCGGGCGACAGGAGTAGATAGAGGATGATCGAGATCCAGCCGCTGACCGGCTCCTGGCCGGTCACCTTTGCGGCGCCCATGACCCGCTTGGTCCCGCGCCAGTAGGTGACGAGGGCGGGGATGATGATGATCCCGCCGGGGAACAGCGCCAGCACCGAGTTGGTCGGGTTCTGGCCGAGGTCGAAGCCCTTGGTCTCGCCGTACGCTTTCAGCTCCTTGTTGATCTTGTACCACCAGACTAGGTGGTAGATGCCGAGGGTGATGATCGGCAGCAGGGCCACGGCCCAGGGGCTTCGCACCTTCACCTCATGCTCGGTGCCGCGTAGTTTCATCTCGTAGGCCATGTCTCTCCGTTTTTCGACAGGATGGTCACGGGCCTTTTCGGCAGTGGGGCGCCCGTTCCTTGATTTGACGACTGTCTCAGCCCAGGCGAATCCGCTCAATCTCCGCAGGAAGTCCCTCTTCGACCCACTGCGTGAATTTACTGACACTCGACGAATCAACCCGACCAATACGAGTCGCATCAGAGATGATCTTTTTGGCGTCGAAGTCTCGCTGGATTCCCTGAGAAAACAACAGCACGGCGGCTGGAAGGAGGAAAAACCACCACAGAGAAACCTCCAGCCCCAAGAGAATCCCCAGAGCCGCAAGTGGAGGGAAGACCGCCATCCGGAGTTCTCCCTCCGCCCGGAGGCGATCCACCTCTGCAAAGAGTCCCTCCTGATCTCCCACCAGCAACATGGCCGGGAGCTCAAGCTCGCGCTCTGCCTCGTTTCTTGCCGTCTCAAAGCGTTGGTCAAATTGGCGCCGTAAATTTTCTGCCGCCTTATGTGAGATAGCGGGATCGCTCTCGGCGGACCCCAGAAGCCCCTCGCCTCGTTTTTTGCTCGCGCGGAGCGATTGGTTTACCTGGAAGTTGAAACTCATCGAGATCCCGTCGAATGGCGGGAACTCCAGAGCAATTTCGCGCACTATCGACGAAGCCCCCTGCGAAATTGAGCCAATCAGGTAGGCGGCAACCCCAGCAGCGAGGGCAGTCCAAATCGGACCGACGCGCTGGGACAGGTCATGTAGCGATCCACCTATCCCGCCAGTCATGTGATCGATATTCGGAGTAGCGCTTAGCCAGGCAAACAGCAGCCACATGTAACCCGCCGTCAGTGGTGCGCGGACGTCTCGGAAGCCGGGTAGAGCATTAGCCAAAATCTGCATACGACTGAACCCCACCACACCGTGATGGTTTTCGTCAACTCAAGGTATGCCAACCTTTAATTGAGCTTCGGCGAGCGCCAGGGCGCTTCCAGGCGCCCAACCAGCTCGTCGCCGAGACCCTCGATCGGGACGCGGACCTGCTCCAGGGAGTCGCGGTCGCGGAGGGTGACGGTGTCGTCTTCCATCGTCTGGTGGTCGACGGTGATGCCCCAGGGGGTGCCGATCTCGTCCTGGCGGCGGTAGCGCTTGCCGATCGAGCCGCCCTCGTCGAACTCGGCGGGGAGGCGGCGACGCAGGTCTCCGAAGATCTCGCGGGCCTTCTCCGGCATTCCCTCCTTGGAGACGAGGGGGAGGACGGCGACCTTGACCGGGGCCAGGCGCGGGTGCAGGCGCAAGACAGTGCGCTGGCGGCCCTCCACTTCCTCGACCTCGTAGGAGTCGACGAGAAAGGCGAGGGTGGCGCGGTCGGCGCCCGCGGCGGGCTCGATCACGTGGGGGACGTAGCGTTCTTTGGTCTGCTGGTCGAAGTACTCGAGCTTCTCGCCGGAGAACTTGGCGTGCTGGGTGAGGTCGAAGTCGCCGCGGTCGGCGATCCCCTCCAGCTCCGACCAGCCGATCGGGAAGAGGTACTCGATGTCGCTGGTCGCCGAGGAGTAGTGGGAGAGCTCGTCGGTGCCGTGGGCGCGCACGCGCAGGTGGTCGGGGCGGATGCCGAGCTCGGTGTACCAGCGCTCGCGCTCGTCCATCCAGTGCTGGTGCCACTTCTGCGCCTCGGCGGGCGGGACGAAGAACTCCATCTCCATCTGCTCGAACTCGCGGGTGCGGAAGATGAAGTTGCCCGGGGTGATCTCGTTGCGGAAGGACTTGCCGACCTGGGCGATCCCGAACGGCGGCTTCTTGCGGGCGAAGCCAAGCACGTTCTTGAAGTTGATGAAGATGCCCTGGGCGGTCTCCGGGCGCAGGTAGACGGTCGAGCCCTCCTCGGCGACCGGGCCGACGTGGGTTTCGAACATCAGGTTGAACTGGCGCGGCTCGGAGAGCTCGCCGCCGCACTCCGGGCAGCGCAGCTCCGCGCTCGGGTCGCCGCCTTCGGCCTCGACCGCCTCGCGCAGATGGTCCTCGCGCCAGCGCCGCTTGCACTTGCCGAGGCACTGGACCAGCGGGTCGGTGAAACCCTCGAGGTGGCCGGAGGCCTCCCAGACGCGCGGGTGCTGGAGGATTGCCGAGTCAAGGGCGACGATGTCGTCGCGCTCCTGCAGCATCGACTTCCACCACTCGGCCTTGACGTTGCTCTTGAGCAGAACGCCGTAGTGCCCGTAGTCGTAGGTCGAGCCGAGACCGCCGTAGATCTCCGAGGAGGGGAAGACGAAGCCGCGCCGTTTGCACAGCGCGACGATCTCCTCCATCGTCACCTCGGTCGGTCGCGTTCCCTGCTCGGTCGCCATGGCGGGAACGGTAGCGGCTGCGATAATCCCGCAGCTCCATGCCCATCTACGAGTACAAATGCGAGAACGGCCACGTCTTCGAGGTGATCCAGAAGATGGCCGACGAGCCGCTGACCGAGTGCGAGGAGTGCGGCGCGCCCGCCGTGCGCGTGCTGACCCCGCCGGCGATCCACTTCAAGGGGTCGGGCTTCCACAACACCGATTACGGAACCAAGCGCGGCGGCGGCAACGGCGGCTCCGAGGGCGGCGGCGAGAAGAGCGGCGACAGCGGCTCGAGCGGCGATTCGAAGTCGAGCTCCGGCAAGAGCGAGTCGAAGTCGGATTCCAAGCCGGCCGCCTCGACCGCAGACTGAGCGAAGCGATGTCGAGCCGGGTGCGGGTAGGCCTGTTCTGGAGGTTCGCCTTCGGTGTCGGAGCGATCGTCGCGCCGGTGGTTGCCTACGCGGTCGTCGCCCTCCTCGTCGACGGGCACGCGAAGAAGGAGTACTTCGAAGCGATTTCGCAGATCCTCCCGGTCTTGCTCTTGGCGCTGGCGATCGAGCAGCGCTACTTCGCTCGAGCGGGCCGCGAACGGGCGCCGGAGTCGCCGGTGCAGCTGGAGCTGGCCGGGCGCAGCCTCGTCGACGAGCAGAAGATGGCCCGCTGGTACACCCGGGCGGCGCGTGCCTACGCCCTGGTCGTGCTGGTCGCCCTCGGCCTCGGCGAGTGGATCGCGGTCGAAGTCCTCGCCACCGGCCACTCCTCCACGGGCGACCTGAAGAACACCGCCGGCTCCCTCGCCGCCGGCTTCACCGCCCTGATCGTCTCGGCGCTGGTCGGGACGAAGCAGCAGATCGACTGACGACTGCTGAGTTATTCCGGTTATAGGCGGGTCAACTCAGCAATCGCTAGCCGTGAAGGAACCTGTGGACGGCCTTCTTGCGTAGGGACTCGGGGATTTCGATCGAGCCTCCGGGGCCGGTGCCGCAGCCGCTCAGCTGCTTGACGCAGAACACTTCGGCGGCTGAGCCACCGCCGATCGCGGCCGAGAGGATCAGCTGCGGCATCGTGAAGAAGCCCATGTCGCTGACGAAGGCTTTCGGCGCCTCCCAGCCGATGATCGGCCCGTGGATGAAGTTGTAGGGCGCGCGAAGCGGGTCGGTGAGCCGGCTTTTGATTCCGTTGATCACCGACTGCTGGGCCTGCTCGCGGTTGTAGTCGTTGTAGCCGAGGGTGAAGGCGCTCTTGCCGGGGCCCGGACATTCGACCGGCTCGCGCACCCGCGAGTAGGCCAGCGCC
The DNA here is from genome assembly GCA_963702075.1 of uncultured Actinomycetes bacterium. Lineage (GTDB taxonomy): Bacteria > Actinomycetota > Thermoleophilia > Solirubrobacterales > 70-9 > VAYN01. The sequence goes on from OY969703.1 coordinate 763,895, forward strand.
TTTTCGCCGTCGAGCGTGTTCGTCCCCTTGTGCAGGCGCAGGGTGACGCCGCCCTGGCCGCCGCCGGCACCACCGGAGATGTCAGCGCAGAGCTTTTGCGGGACGTTGACTTCGACCCCGCCGACCGCATCGATCAGGTCTTCGAAGCCAGTGAAGTCGACGATCGCGAGGTGGTCGATCTGGATCCCCAGGAACTGTTCGATCGTCTTGATCTGCAGGGCAGCGCCGCCGTAGGCGAAGGCGGCGTTGATTTTCGTCGGCGCGTTGCCGGGGATTTCGGCGAAGGTGTCGCGCGGGATCGAGAGTTTGCGGAAGGCGCCTCCGCCTGCCCGGACCAGCATCAGGGTGTCGGCGCGGAATTCACCTTCGTAGCAGGGCTTGTGCGGCTTCTCGCCCTTCGACTGTTGTTCGAAGCACTCCTGCGAGGTGTTGCCGTCGCCGGCGCCGGGCGGGCGCGCGTCGGTGCCGAGGACGAGGATCGTCTGCGCGCTCGGCAGCAGGAAGGGATTGCCGTGCAGCGCCTTGCTCGCTTCGCCGGAGAGCTTGAAGGACTGGATCTGGGCCGAGACGCCGAAGGCGACGAAGCTGATCAGGATCCAGGCAAGGGCGGCGAGGCCGACCCATTTGAGGACCCGCCGCGGCGTGATCCGGCCGCGTTGGGGCGCCGGCGCCCCCGGATCGTCGCGTTGACGGCGGCGCCATGAAGGGAACCTTGCACGGTTGCGCAGACCGGAGAGATCGGCGCCTTTTAAGCGCGAAAACAGCCCCCGGCGGGAGCGGTAGACCTTGTACTCAGGCTGGGATTCGGGCGGCTCGGGGGGCCGCTGCTCGCCGTCGGGCGTCATGAAGGGCTAGAAATCATGGCGATGACGTCGGTCCTTCGCCTTCCACCCTCCGGCTCCTCGTGAGCAGCAGCGAGACGATCGGGGTCGATCTCGGCGGCACGAAGATGCTCGTCGGGGTCCTCTCCGACACCGAGCCGCTCTACGAGCAGCGCGAGGCGAGCAAGGGGCAGACCGAGGACGAACTTGTCGAGCTGCTGGTCCGCGAGATCGAAGAGGCGCGGGAAGCGCGGCCCGACGTGACCGCGGTCGGGCTCGGGATTCCGGCGACGATCGACCACGACAGCGGGGTCGCGGTCTCCGCCGTCAACCTTCCGCTGAAGAACCTGCCGGTCCGCGAGATCGTCACCGAGCACACCGGCCTGCCGGTCTTCGTCGACAACGACGGCAATGTCGCGGCGCTGGCCGAGTACCTCTACGGCGCCGCCAAAGGGATGCCGCACACGGTGATGCTGACCGTTGGCACCGGGATCGGCGGCGGCCTGATCCTGGGCGGCGAGATCTACCGCGGCTCGACCGGGGCGGGGGCCGAGCTCGGCCACGTCGTAATCCAGGTCGACGGGCCGCCCTGCCAAGGCAACTGCCCCAATCACGGCTGCGTCGAGGCTCTGGCGTCGGGCACGGCGCTGGGGCGCGAGGGGCGGGCGGCGGCCGAAAGCAACCCCGACTCGGCGCTGGGCAAGCTGCTGGCCGCCGGCGAGGAGGTCGACGGCAAGACGGTGACCGAGGCGGCGCTGGCCGGCGATGAACTCGCGATCGGCGTCTTCGACCTGATCGGCAGCCGGCTCGGCGTCGCCTGTTCGAGTTTCGCCAACATCTTCCAGCCCGACGCGATCGTGGTCGGCGGCGGCGTGATCGCGGCCGGCGACCTGTTGCTGGAGCCGGCGCGGCGCGAGGTGCGCGAACGGGCGCTCGACCCGATGAACAAGACCCCGATCCTGCAGGCGACCCTCGGCAACGACGCCGGGATGATCGGTGCCGCGGCGCTGGCGCGGACCGAACTCGCCAAGGCCGGAGCCGGGCCCGTGGGGGCAAGCGGCTGATGCCGGGTTGCCTCGTCGTCTGCCCGACGCCGATCGGCAACCTCGACGACGTCTCGCTGCGGGTGCGCGAGGCCCTGGTCGGCGCCGACTTCATCGCCTGCGAGGACACCCGCAAGACGGGGGGGCTGCTCGACCGCCTGCGGATCCGGCCCCATCCCCGCCTCGTCTCCTTCCACGAGGGCAACGAAGCCTCGCGGGCGGTCGAGCTGGCGCAGCGGATCGAGCGCGGCGACGTCGTCGCCCTGGTCTCCGATGCGGGGATGCCCGGCATCTCCGACCCCGGCTACAAGCTGATCCGCCGCTGCATCGACCGCGCCCTCGAGGTCACGGTCCTGCCCGGGCCCTCGGTGGTGCCGGTGGCGCTGGTCGCCTCCGGGCTGCCGACCGACAAATGGCGCTTCGAGGGCTTCCTGCCGCGGCGGGCGGGGGAGATGGAGCGGGTCCTGCGCTCGGCCGAGACCGTCGTCGCCTTCGAGAGCCCGCGCCGGGTCGGCGAGTCCCTCGCGGCCCTCGCCTCCCTCGCCCCCGACCGCCAGGCAGCCGTCTGCCGCGAGCTGACCAAGGTCCACGAGGAGGTCGCCCGCGGCACCCTCGGCGAGCTCGCCCGCCGCTTCCGCGGCGACGTCAAAGGCGAGATCGTCCTCGTCATCGCCCCCGCCGCCTCCGGCGACCACGACCAGGACGTCGGCTTCGCCGTCGACGCCCTCCGCCACCTGGTCCAGTCCGGCGCCCGGCCCCGGGCCGCCGCCTCGGTTGTCGCTGCCCTCACGGGCACGCGGGCGAACGATCTCTACAAAGCGCTGACCGGCCGCGAGGCGCGGCGGTAGCGGGCTCGCCGGCCGTCGCTCAGACGGGCGACTTGACGAAAGCCCTCTTGCCGTACCTCTTGACGTAGTAGCGGATGCTCTCGGCGCCGACCTCGAAGAGAATCTCGGCCATCTCCTTTTGCGTCCAGCGCTTGCTGCGGAAGAAGAAGCTGCCGCGGTTGAAGCGGCCGTCGGGGCCGGCGTTGCGGACGTTGACGGTGTTCAACGGTGCGAACATCGCGACCGTCGCCACCCGGTCGAGGATGTAGCTCCCGTCCTCGAAGTCGACCCCGTAGCCGAAGCAGATGAACGGCATGATCTCCTCGCCCATCATCGCGGCGCGGATCCCGATCACGTTCTTGCCGAGCCGCTCGATCGCGTTCCCCATCGCCTGCTTGTCTTTGCCTTCTTTGGCCCGGAGGTCGTTGGTCCCCTGGTTCTTCACCTCTGAGATCAGGATCGGGAACTGCTCGCCGTCTCGGTTCGAGATCGAGAGAACCCCACCGTCGGGCTCCATCCAACGCGCCGACGAGGGCTCGTAAAACTCGACGCCGGGGAAGTCCTCCCGCAGGCGCCCGGCGATCTCCTCCAGCGTCCAGCGCTTTTTGTGCGTGAGCTCCAGCCCGAACTCGCCGAGCAGCTTCGCCGTGGCGGTTTTCAGTGCTTTGCCGAGGTCGCTCTCCTGCTTCTGCGCGGTGAGGTTGAGGATCGTCCCCGCGCGGGACATCCGCAGGCGGTTCTTCTCGCTCATCGCGAGCCCTCCCGGTCGACCAGATAGAGATGCTCGGTGACGTGGATGCTGCGGTTGCGGAGGTTACGGCTGCCCCGGTAGGCGTTGTAGAGAGTCCGGAACTCCGTCACTTCGCCGACCTCCCTGAGCATCTCGTGCAGTGCTTCCGGGGGGACGTAGCCCTCGTCGTTGAACGAGATCAGCAGGAATCGCGCCGGCATTCGCTGCACCAGGTCGCGGAGCAGCGGCTCGGTCTTCTTCCTGACGTTGTAATTCGAGCGCGACCAGTCCGTCGGGATGCCGGAGACCACGCTGGTCTCGGCCGGCTCACGGTAGTCGACCAACAGGTTGAGCATGAAGTAGTTGGACCCGTAGGGATGCTGGTTGTACGGCGGGTCGAGGTAGGCAAGGTCGACCTCGTCGATCAGGTCGGGGAGGAGGTTGGCGTCGGCTTGCAGGACCCGATAGGGCGTGCTGAACCGGCTGACGACCGGAAGCTTCAGCTCGATCCTGCCTTTGATGCGGGAAAGGGCGTCTTCCCCTTTGCCCCCAAACCGTCCGAGCCCCGTCTCCCGGTCCTTGTAGAAGCCCTTGAAGACGCCGGCGGTGTTCGCGTGCACCGAGGCCGAGGAGAGCAAGGGACCCAGCAGGTAGGGCCGAAGGCCCTCCTCGAGGCGGGTGATTTCCTCGGCGAAGAAGTCGAGTCGGCGGGCGTTCTCGCGCGTGTAGAAGACCCGCTCCCCTGGCTGGATGTCGTCGTCGTCGGCCGGCGCGTAGAGGCGCTCGATGAACCCATCGGGTTCGGCGGTAACGGCCTCGGCGTTGAGGCTGGCGATCACCTCTTCCAGGCGCTCCCAAGGGACCTCCTCGTCGCTCGCCAGGTAGCACTCGCCGAGCACCCGCGCATACCCCTCCAGGTCGTTTGAGACGACCCCCGAGGCCACCGACTTGAACAGGCGCGAGACGACGCCGCTGCCGGCGAAAGCGTCGAGGGCACGGGGTTTGCGCCCAAGCTCCGTCGCGACCATCGCGACCGCCTCCTGGATCTGCGGCAGCAGCGAGCGCTTGTTGCCGATGTAGGTGACCAGCTGCTTGCTGAGGAAGCGCGGATCCTCCGAGCGCTTGTCGGGTCCGCTCTCGGAGATCAGCTGTGGTTCAGCCGGCAGGGCCAAGGCCTGGCGACGATACCTAGCATGCTGGACACCGGCTCCTGGCTATTCGTTAGCGTGGGCCGCATGGCCGCTGGCAGCTTCTACGTCACCACTCCGATCTATTACGTCAATGCGGAGCCGCACCTCGGGCACGCTTACTCGACGATGGCGGCGGATGTGCTGGCCCGGCACCATCGGCAGCGGGGGGACGACGTGTTCTTCCTGACCGGGACCGATGAGCATGGGGAGCCGATCGAGAATGCGGCCAAGAAAGCTGGGGTGACGCCGCAGGAGCTGGCCGACACGAATGCGGCGAAGTTCGCGGGGATGATGCCTTCGATCGGGTCCACGAATGACTTCTTCATTCGGACCTCGGACCCGCGGCATACCGAGAAGGTCGCCGAGATCATGCAGCGGGTCTACGACAACGGCTGGGTCAACAAGGGGGTCTACGAAGGCTGGTACTGCCCTCGCTGCGCCGACTTCAAAACCGAGCGGGAGCTGGGACCCGGCAATACGTGCCCGATCCATGAGATCCCGCTGGAAAAAGAACGGGAGGAGAACTACTTCTTCCGGCTCTCGGCTTTTCAGGCCCAGCTCGAAGGTCTCTACGAGGAGCGGCCGGACTTCGTCGTGCCCGAGTTCCGGCGCAACGAGGCGCTCTCCTTCATCAAGGGCGGGCTCGAAGACGTCTCGCTCTCGCGCCCGCAGCTGAAGTGGGGCCTGCCGCTGCCGTGGGACCCCGAGCAGCGGATGTACGTCTGGTTCGACGCCCTCCTCAACTACGTGACGGCGCTCGGCTTCGCTCGCCCCGGCGAGGACCTGACCGAGCGCTACTGGCCCGCCGACCTGCACGTGATGGCCAAGGACATCCTCAAGTTCCACGCGGTGATCTGGCCCGCCCTCTGCTTCGCCGCCGACCTCGAGCCGCCGCGGCGGATGGTGATCCACGGCTACCTGCTGATGGGCGAGAAAAAGATGTCGAAGAGCCTCGGCAACGTGCTCGATCCGTTCGAGGTGATCGAGCGCTTCGGCGCCGATGCGCTGCGCTTCTACCTCTTCCGCGAGGTCAGCTTCGGCCAGGACGGCTCGATCTCGACCGGCGGCTTCGAGCAGCGCTACGAGACCGAGCTCGCCAACGACTACGGCAACCTCGCCAGCCGGGTGCTGGCGATGGTCGACCGCTACCGCGACGGCGTCGTGCCGGTGGCGCAGGTAGACGCGACGCTGGCCGAGGACTTCGAGGGCGCCGTCGCCCGCTTCAGCGAGCTGCTCGACCGGGCCGAGCTGAGCCAGGCGCTCGACGTCACCTGGGTCCTCGTCCGCCGCCTCAACCGCTTCGTCGAGGAAACCCAGCCATGGGTGCTGGCCAAGGACGAGGCCGACCCCGAGCGGCTCGACGAAGTCCTCTACAACCTGGTCGAGGGACTGCGGGTGACGACGCTGCTGCTCGTCCCCTACCTGCCGCAGACGAGCGAGACGCTGCTCGCCGCGCTCGCCGAAGAGGGATGCGAGCTGGCCGAGCTTGGCTCGCGCCCGGGCGGCCAGCAGGTGGAGCGGGTGGCGCCGCTCTTCCCGAAGATCGAGGCGCCGGCGGCCTGATGGCCGCGCCGGTCCTCGCCGTCTCGCAACTGCACAAGCGCTACGGGAGCCAGGACGCCCTCGCCGGCGTCGACCTCGAGGTGGAACCCGGCCAGCTGGTCGGGCTGCTGGGGCCGAACGGGGCCGGCAAGTCGACGCTGACGAAGATCGCCTGCGGCCTGGTCCGGCCCAGCGCCGGCACGGTCGAGGTGCTGGGACGGCCGGCGGGATCGGTCGAGGCGCGCGCCGCCCTCGGCTACCTGGCCGAGCTCTTCCGCTTCCCCGGCTGGTTGAGCGCCGACGAGCTGCTGCGCTTCCACCAGCGCCTCGTCGGTTCCGACGGCGGCGCGGCGGAGCGGCGGCAACTGCTGGAGCTGGTCGAGCTCGGCGAGGCCGCCGGCAAGCGGGTCGAGGCGATGTCGAAGGGGATGCAGCAGCGGCTCGGGATCGCCCAGGCCCTGGTCGGCTCGCCGCGCCTGCTGCTGCTCGACGAGCCGACCAGCGCCCTCGACCCTGTGGGGCGGCGGATCGTCCGCGAGCTGCTCGAGGAGCTGCGCCGCCGCGGCGTCTCGGTCCTGCTCAACTCCCACCTCCTGAGCGAGGTCGAGCTGATCTGCGACCACGTCGCGATCATCGCCCGCGGCCGCCTGGTCAAGGCGGGGACGCCGCAAGAGCTGGCGGGGCCCTCGGCGGTCGTGGTCGAGACCGCCGCCGGGGTTATGACCTTCGACGGCGCGGGGCGCGAGGAGGCGCCGGCGATCGTCGCCGAGTTGGTCAGGGTCGGCGAGCGCGTCTACCGGGTCGAGGTCCGGCACAGCTCACTCGAAGACGTCTACCTCGAGGCAGTCGGCGGGGAGACCGGATGAACGCCACCGCCCTGCGCTCGGCGGCGACCGTGGTCGCCCTCTCGATCCAGGAGGGGATCCGCCGCCGGGTCTTCCTCGCGGTCCTCGTCCTCACCCTCGCCTTCCTCGCGCTCTACGGCCTCGGCGCCCACTTCGCCTTCAAGGACGTCGACGAATTCGCCGCCGGCGAACCGCAGATCCTCGATCCCCACGCCTTCACCGGGGCGACGATCTTCGGCCTGGCGATGTTTGCGACCCTCTTCCTCGGCGCCGTGCTGGCGGTCTTCCTCACCCTCGGCGTGGTCCGCGGCGATGCAGAGTTGGGGCTGCTGCAGCCGATCGTCGTGCGGCCGATCGGGCGGACGACGATGCTGCTCGCCCGCTTCGCCGGCGCTGCCCTGCTCTCGGCCGCCTACGTGATCGCCGTCTACCTCGCGGCCTACGCGATCACCGAGGCGACCGGCCACTGGGCTCCGGACCACCTGCTCGGACCGGCCCTCGCGCTGGCGCTGGCGGTGGCGATCATCGCCGCGCTCTCGCTGCTCGTCTCCACGGTGCTCTCGGTGACGGCGCAGGGGATCGTCGTCTTCATGGTCTTCGGCGCCGGTCTTACCGCCGGCCTGCTGGCCCAGATCGGCCACGCGATCCACTCGCACTCGCTGCACACGATCGGCCGCGTCGCCAGCTGGGCGCTCCCCTTCGAGGGTCTCTACGCCGCCGGCCTGCACGCGCTGATCTCCGGCACCTCCGGGCTGACCGGAGTGGTGCTGCAGCTCGGTCCCTTCGGCGGCTCCGAGGCGGCTGGGCCCGGCTTGATCCTCTGGGCCTTCGCCTACCTGCTCGGCGTCCTCGCGCTCGCCGCCTTCGTCTTCTCGCGCCGGGATCTCTAGGGCCTGGCCCCCGAGCGAGACGCTCCTCTCCGCCCTGGACGAAGAGGAGCGCCGGCTGGGTTAGCAGTGCGCTAGAGCACCCCGATCGGGCCAGCGTTGCCTTTGATCCGGTAGGGGCCGACGAGTTTGCCGCCTTCGTAGGCCCCTTCTTTAGGGCCGCATTTCGCGTTCAGCGAGTAGTTCAGCGGCGCCACGTCGAGCCTGGCTTCGATTTCTTTTTCTTCGATGTTGATGAAGTCGATGAAGCCCGGGCCTTCACCGGCGGTCGGCGGGATTTTCATCACGCATTCGCCGGCGGTGACGACGATTTCTTTTCCAGTCGGGCAGAGGATTTTCATCGCCCCCATCGCTTCTTTCGGGTTGAGCAGCAGCCCCGCTTCGAACGTGTAGGTGCAGCCGTTGATCGCCACCGCCGCCGGTTTGCCGACGAAGGTGCAGTTTTCGTAGCTGGGGGCGAAGACGACCGTTTTCGATTGCGCCGCGAGGTTGCCGGTGATTTTCGCCGTCACGCATCTCAACGGCCCGGCCACGCTGATGAATTCGTGGACGCCTACCTGGTTGCCGGTAAGAGCCGCTGGATATTTTTCCGACGCGAATTCGGCCACTTTCGCCGAAGCGGTGCTGGCGAGCGCGCCGATGGCGAGCGCGGCGACGACCAGCGCTCCCAGTGCTTTCATTCTCCTTGACATCGCACTACTCCCTTCCCCTGCCTTGGAAGGACCCTGGTTAGTCCGATTAAAGTCAAGGATCTATGAGCTATCAACTGATATGTGTATAAAAATCAGCGCCGGCGATTGGACGCTTACACAGATCTCTGAGTACTGAGCAGCTCGGGTCCGATCTCGCTCGGGCGGGTGAGGCCGCAGAGCGCCATCGACAGGTCGAACTCGGCGAGGACCATCTTCAGCACCGCTTCCACTCCCGCTTGCCCGTCGAGCGCCAGGCCCCAGAGGTAGGGGCGGCCGAGGCAGACGGCGTCGGCGCCGAGGGCCAGCGCCTTGAGGACGTCGGCGCCGCCGCGGACGCCGCTGTCGAAGAGGATCGCCAGTTCGCCGCCGACCGCTTCGGCGATCGGTGGCAGCGCGTCGAGCGAGGCAAGCGCGCCGTCGACCTGGCGGCCGCCGTGGTTGGAGACGACGATCCCGTCGAGGCCGCGCCGCGCCGCCTCGCGCGCGTCGTCGGCGTGCTGGATCCCCTTGACCACGATCGGCAGCGAGGTCATCTCGCGCAGCTGGCCGAGGTCGTCCCAGCTCAGCGACGGGTTCGCCTGGACGCCGAGGAAGTGGCCGGTCGCCATCCCCTGGTCCTCCTCCGGCGTCTTCTCCAGGGCTCCGCGGAAGACCGGGTCCTGGAAGTAGTTGGCGACGCCCATGCCGTTGAGGAAGGGCAGCCAGGCCTGCTGCAGGTCGCGCGGCTTCCAGCCCGGGATGAAGGTGTCGACGGTGAGGACGATGGCGCCGTAGCCGGCCGCCTCGGCGCGCTCGACGAGGCTGCGGGCAAGGCCCGGGTCGTTCGGCCAGTAGAGCTGGAACCAGCGTGGCGCCTCGCCGCCGGCCGCAGCGATCTCCTCGAGCGAGAAGTGGGAGGCGGTGCTGGCGATCATCGGCACTCCGACCGCGGCGGCGGCGCGCGCGGTCGCCAGCTCGCCGTCGTCGTGGACGACCTTCTGGACCCCGATCGGCGCCAGCAGCAGCGGCGCCGGCATCGCCGTGCCGAGGACGTTCGTCGAGAGGTCGCGCTGGCTGACGTCGCGGAGCACCCGCGGCACGATCCGGCGGCGGCCGAAGGCCTCGCGGTTGGCCCGCATCGTCTCCTCCGAGCCGGCGCCGGCGCAGACGTAGCTGGCCGCTTTCGGGTCCATCGCCGCCACCCCTCGCTCCTCCAGCTCGGCGACCGAGACCGGGATCGCCGGCGTCTCGCCGCCGAGCCCCCGGAGGTAGATCTCGCGGTAGTAGTCGGCGGGGTCGGCCATCGGGCGAAGGATAGGCTGAGCCGGCCGATGATCGACTCCCACACGCACCTGTTCCTCTGCGAGGGCGGAGAGGCTGAGCTCGTCGCCGCGGCTGCCGGGGTGGGGGTGGTGCGGATGCTGACGGTCGGGATGAACGCGGAGACGAACGCCGAGGCGGTGGCCAGCACGGAGCGCTTCGGGGCGGTCTTCGCCGCCGTCGGCCGCCATCCCAACGAGGCGAGCGGGTTCGACGACGCGGCGGCGGTGGAAATCCGCGAGCTCGGCCGGCACGAGAAGGTGCGGGCGATCGGCGAGACCGGGCTCGACTTCTACCGCGACTACGCCGCAGCGGACGACCAGCGGCGCGCCTTCCGCGCCCAGATCGAGATCGCCCGTGAGCTCGAGCTGCCGATCGTGATCCACGCCCGCGATCCGGATGGAGAGACGAGCGCGATCGACGAGATCTTCGAGACCCTCGATGCCCACGCCGGCGAGGCGCCGGTGATCCTTCACTGCTTCGCGGCGCCGCAGCGGGTCGGCGATGCGGCCGAGCGCGGCTGGTACTGCTCGTTCGCCGGCAACGCCACCTACCCGAGCGCCAAGGAGCTGCGCTTCGCCGCGGCGAAGGTGCCGGAGGACCGGATCCTTGTCGAGACCGACGCCCCCTACCTGGCGCCGCAGCCGATGCGTGGCAAGCGCAACCAGCCCGCCTTCGTGGTCGAGATCGCCCAGGCGATCGCCGCCGAGCGCGGCGTCTCCTACGAGGATCTGGAGCGCACGTTCGAGGCCAACGCGCGCGCCCTGTTCGACTGGTAGCGCGTGGTCCGGCTCGGGCAGAACTTCCTCGCCGATCCCAACCTGCTCGACGCGATCGTCCGCGACGCAGGTCTGGCCACCGGTGATGTCGTGCTCGAGGTCGGGGCGGGGGAGGGGGTGCTGAGCGAGCGGCTGGCTGTCGTGGCAGCGCACCTGCACACGGTCGAGATCGACCGCGGGTTGGAGCCGGCCCTGTCGCGGGTCGCGGCGCTGCCGAACGTCGAGCTGCACTGGGGCGACGCGATGAGGCTCGACCTCGGGGCGCTGCGGCCGGAGCCGACGGCGATGGTCGCCAACCTGCCCTACTCGGTGGCGACGCCGCTGATCCTGCGAACGATTGAGCAGCTGCCCACGCTGCAACGCTGGACGGTGATGGTGCAGCGGGAGATCGCCGACCGCCTGCGCGCCGGGCCGGGCAGCCGCACCTACGGCGGCCCTAGCGCGATCGCCCAGCTCGCCTGCGGGGTCGAGCTGGTGCGAGCGGTCGATCCCGCCGTCTTCAAGCCGCGCCCGCGGGTCGACTCGGCGATCCTGCGCCTGCGGCGGACGGGGCCGGGCGCCGACGCGGAGACCCGGCGGCTGATCCGCGCCGCCTTCGCCCACCGGCGCAAGTCGCTGGCGCGCTCGCTCGAGCACGCGCGGCCGGGATCGCTGGCGCCGGCGCGGGCGGCGCTGGCCGAGCTGGGCCTGCCGGAGGACGCCCGGGCCGAGGCGCTGGCGCCCGAGCAATTCGCTGCCCTCTCCGCCAAGCTGCGCGCTTAAGCGATGCTCGTCCACGCCCCCGCGAAGCTCAACCTCTGCCTCTACCTGGGTGCCCCGCGCGAGGACGGCCTGCACGAGCTCTGCTCGCTGTTCGAGCCGCTGGCGTTGGCGGACCTGCTCGAGGTCTCGCCGGCCGAGCGCGACGAGGTCGCCTGCCCCGGGGTCGAGGGCGAGAACCTGGCGGCGCGAGCGCTGGCCGGCCTGCGCAAGCGCGGTTGGAATCACGAGCCGCTGCGGATCGAGATCGAGAAGCGGGTGCCGGTCGCGGCCGGGCTCGGCGGCGGCAGCGGCGACGCGGCGGCGGTCCTGCGGCTGGCGGCGGGCGAGGTCGCCGACCTGCCGCAGTTGGCGGCGGAGCTCGGCGCCGATGTGCCCTCGCAGCTGCGCCCGTCGCTGGCGCTGGTCCGCGGCGCCGGCGAGCGGGTCGAGCCGTTGCCCGAGCCGGTCGAGCATGCGGCGGTGCTGTTGCCCGGCGGCGGCGGGCTCAGCACGGCGGCGGTCTTCGCCGAGGCCGATCGGCTCGGGCTCGGTCGCTCAGCCGTCGAGCTCGACGAGCTGGCGGCGCGGTTGCGCGAGGCCGCCGGCGCCGGCGCCTCGCCGCTCGGCTATCCCGAGCTGCTGGTCAACGACCTCGCCGAGGCGGCGCTCTCGCTGCGCCCCGACATCGGCGACGCGCTCGAGGCGCTGCGCAAAGCCGGCGCCCCGATCGCGATCCTCAGCGGCTCCGGACCGACCGCGGTCGGCCTCTTCCCGGACCTCGCCTCCGCCCGCGATGCCGCCGAGGCAACCGGGTACGAGGAAGCCATCGTCTGCGCCGCCGGACACGCGAGACTGACGCCGTGAAGCTGCCTGGGGAGGGAGAGGGCGAGGGCCCGATCACCCGTAAACGGATCGTCCTCGCGGTCGTCGCCGTCGCGGTAGCGGTCGGCTACTTCTTCCTCAGCCGCGAGCTCGGCAGCCTCGACCTGCAGAACCTGCTCGAAGACATCTCCAACACGCTCGGCGCCTGGACCTACCTGCTGGTCGGGGCCTTCGCCTTCGCCGAGACCGGCGCCTTCGTCGGCTTGGTGGTGCCGGGGGAGACGGTGATGCTGCTCGGCGGCGCCGTCGCCGGCCAGGGCGCGATCGACATCTACCTGCTGATCGCGGTCGCCTGGTTTGCGGCCTGGCTCGGCGACACCACGAGCTTCTTCCTCGGCCGCAAGTTGGGCCGCAGCTTCGTCCTCGACCACGGCCCCAAGGTCGGGATCAGCCACGAGCGCTTCGAAAAAGTCGAGGACTACTTCGGCCGCCACGGCGGCAAGACGATCTTCATCGGCCGCTTCATCAGCCTCGTCCGCGCCTTTGCGCCGTTCATCGCCGGCAGCTCGGGGATGCGGTACCGCGCCTTTGTCCCCTACTCGATCCTCGGCACCGGCCTCTGGGCAACCGCCCACATCCTCGTCGGCTACTTCTTCTCCCGCAGCATCGAGACCGCCGGCAAGTACGCCGCCAAAGGAGCCTTCCTGCTGGCGACGCTGATCGTCGTCGTGGTCGGGATCGTCTGGCTCTACCGCCGCTTCCGCGAGCAGGAGAACCGCGAGAAGGCGGTGCGCTGGATGGAGGGGCACGGGGCGACGCGGTGGCTGGTCGAGCTCGCTCGCAAGCCGCAACTCCGCTTCCTCTGGGACCGGGTGACGCCGGGCGGCACCTTCGGCCTCGAATTCACCTCGCTGATGGCTACCCTCGCGGTCGCCTCTTTCGTCCTCGTCGCCTACGCGGTCGTCGTCGGCGAAAGTCCGGGGCCGACCCCGGGCGACGAAACCGCGCAGGAAATCGTCGACCACCTGCGCAGCGGCGCCCTCACCGACATCGCCAAGGCGATCACCTGGCTCGGGGCGGGCGGGGTCGTCACCGCGCTGGCGGCGATCTGCGGCGCTCTGCTCATCTGGCGGCGGCGCTGGACCGAGTTCTGGGTCCTGGTCGCGGGGATGGCGATCACCCAGACCGGGATCGACGTCCTCAAGGAAGTGGTCGACCGGCCGCGCCCGGCGGGCGGGCTCGTCGACACCGCCGGCTCCTCGTTCCCGAGCGGCCACGCCGCCCACTCGGTCTTCTACCTCTGGCTGGCGGTGACGATCGTGTTGCGGCTGCGGCCGGGGATGGCCCGCGGCGCCGCCGTGGTCGCGACCGGTTTCGCGCTGACGGCGCTGATCGGCCTCTCGCGCGTCTACCTGGGCGTCCATTACCTCAGCGACGTCAGCGGCGGCTGGGCGCTCGGGGCCGCGGCCTTCTCGCTCGCGGCGGCGGTCGGGCTGGTCGTCTCGCAAGTTCGGCAGAATCCAGAGCCGTGACCGTCTTCGCGCTGGCCAAGCTGGGCCACCAATACCTGCTCTACGGCATCGCCGGGGCGATCTGCCTGGTCGTTTTCGCCACCCTCATCTTCAGTCCGGCGCTGAGCGCCTACGGCCGGGTCTGGGAGAAGGCGGCGGCGGGCGTCCTCTCGCTCTTCGTCCTCGCCGCGCTGGTCCTCGGCGGCGTCGTCATCGGGCTTGTGGTCGTCTACTACTACACCGACATCGTCAACTTCATCCACGGGAACTAGGGCCGTCCTGCCCTGGCCCGCGCCGGGCTGGATAATGCCCTGGTGCAGGCGCAGTCGAAAAAGGGGGCCGAAAGCCCTGCAAAAGTTGATCGCGCGGCGCTGCTGGACGCGCTTTCCGATGCGGTCGAGTCGGGTGCCGGGCTGCCCGCGGTCGCGCGGGCGGCGGCGCGGCTGCTCGATGCCAGCGTCGCTCTGATCGACCGCTCCAGCGCGGTCCTGGCCGTCGCCGGTGCCTCCTCCGACCAGGAGCAGAAGCTGCTCTCGGGTGGCGAGGGGGTGACGCAGGTAGAGCTGCGGGTGGCCGACACCGTCGTCGGCGAGCTGCGCTACCGGGCCAAGGCGGCGCCGGAGCCGGCGATCGCGCGGATGGTGACGACGATGCTGGCGCTGGAGCTGGAGCGCTCGCGCTCGCCGGAGTGGGAGAGCGAGGAGGCCGCCGGCGCGTTCGTGGCGGCGGTGCTGGCGCGGGAAGTCACCGACCGCCGCGACATCCTCGCCCAGGCCTCCGAGCTGGGCGCCGACCTCGAGCGCGGCGCCGGGGTGATCGTCCTGCGGGCCGCCCCGCGGGCGGCGCAGAGCGGCGAGTGGCGGGAGCGGGTCCTGGTCCTGGCGCAGCGGGCGCTGCGCTCGATGGCGCCTGGGTCCCTGGCCGCGAGCGACGGCGGCGAGGCCGCGGCCGAGATCGCCGCGATCGTCCCCGCCGCCGACGACGAGCGGCTCGCCCGTGCCGCCGCCGGCCTCTCGCGCGAGCTCGACGACAGCCTCGGCGGCTTCCACCTCACCACCGGCCGCAGCCGCCGCTGCGCCGACCCGGTCGACCTCTACCGGGCCGGCAGCGAGGCGCACCTGGCGGTCAACGTCGGCGAAGCCGAGGGCCGCATGCTGCTCGCTTTCGAGGACACCGGCGCCTACCGCCTGCTGCTGCCGGCGATGAGCGAGGACCCGGGCGAGCTCGAACGCTTCTACGCGGAGACGATCCAGCCGCTGGTCGAATACGACGAGCAGTACGAGACCGAGCTGGTGGCGACGGTCGAGGCCTATCTCGACAACGACGGCAACGTTGCCGCCACCGCCAAATTCCTCTTCACCCACCGCCACACGATCCGCTACCGCCTCGAGCGCGTCCGCGAGCTCTGCGGCCACGACGTCTCCAGCACCGAAGGCCGCGAGAAGCTCGGCCTCGGCCTCAAAGCGATGCGGGTCCTAGGGATCGCTTCCCCCCGCGGCCCGGCGCTGGAGCCGGGGGCGAAAGGCGGCAAGGTGGCACGGGCGACGGAGGAGTAGCTAGAGCCGCCGGCTATTCCGGGGAGAGGACTTGAACCCCTGCTTCCTGGACCAAAACCAGGCGTGCTACCGACTACACCACCCCGGATCGCAGTCCGAGGGTAGCGTCCGTAAGGCGGATTAGGTTCTTCTTCATGGAGATCGGTGGCGCGTCGCTGGACCCGGAGGTGCGTGAGGGGCTGAGCCGGAGCTGGAAGGCGCTGATGGTCGTCGGGGTCGGGGCGATCGTGCTTGGCGTGATCGCGATCCTGGTGCCGGCGGTGGCTTCGGTGGGGACGGCGATCTTCATCGGCTGGTTGCTGGTGGTGGTCAGCGGGGTCCTCTTCGCGGCCGCTTTTTCGGCGCACTCGGTGGGGACGGTGGCGGTGCGGGTCGCCTGGGCGCTGCTGACGCTGCTGGTCGGGATCTGGCTGATCGTCGAACCGCACAACGGGACCCTGACCCTGACTCTGGTGCTCGGGATCTACTTCCTCTTCATGGGCCTGACCCGGGTCACGATCGCCTTTATCGCCCGCGGCGAGCCGAACGCCGGCCTGCTCGGTCTCAGCGGCGTCGCCGGCCTGTTGATCGGAATCCTGGTGCTCGCCAAGTTCCCCAGCTCCGCCGATTGGGCGATCGGGCTGCTGGTCGGGATCGACCTGATCTTCGCCGGCTGGACGCTGACGTCCGTTGCATTGCTGGGCAAAGAGCTCGCGAAGCGCGGCTGAGCACATACGATTCGCCTAGTGAGTCAACCCCTGGTCCTCGTAATGGCGGCGGGCGAGGGGACGCGAATGCGTTCCTCGACGCCGAAGATGCTCCACCCTGTCTGCGGCCGGCCGATGGTGGCCTGGCCGATCGTCGCCGCGCGCGAAGCCGGTGCCGGCCGGGTGGCGGCGATCGTCTCACCGGGCCGCGACCTCTCCGCCGGGCTGCCCGAGGAGGTCGAGACGGTCGAGCAGCCGCAGGCCGACGGGACCGGCGGCGCGATCCGCGCTGCGCTGCCGCTGATCGAGGAAGCCGAGACCGTCCTCGTCCTCTCCGGCGACGTGCCGCTGATCTCGAAGCAGACGATCGCCGCGCTCCTGGACGCGCACCGCTCCTCCCAGGCCGCGGCGACGATGCTGACGATCGAGCTCGACGACCCCGGCGCCTACGGGCGCGTCGTCCGCGACGACGACGGCTGGGTCGAGCGGGTCGTCGAGGCCAAAGCCGCCGGCGATGCTGACGCCTCGCAGCTGGCGATCCGCGAGATCAACGCCGGCACCTACGTCTTCGACGCGGCTCCGCTCGCCACCGCCCTGCAAGGCCTCTCCAACGACAACGCTCAAGGCGAGTACTACCTCCCCGACGTCTTCCCGGCCCTGCGCGAGGCCGGCCACTCCGTCGCCGCCCACCGCGCCGACGACCTCGCGGTGACGATGGGGATCAATAACCGGGTCGATCTCGCCGCGGTCGAGGCCGAGGGCCGCCGCCGCCTGCTCGAGGCCCACATGCTCGCCGGCGTCACCGTCGTCGACCCCGCCTCGACCTGGATCGACGCCGGCGTCGAGATCGCCGCCGACGCGCGGATCGAGCCCGGCACGACGCTGCGGGGCGAGACGAAGATCGCCGAGGGCGCAGTCGTCGGCCCCCTCAGCACCCTGATCGACAGCTCGGTCGGCGCCGGCTCCCAGGTCCTCCACTCCTACCTGGTCGAGTGCGACGTCCGCGCTAGCTGCGCGGTCGGCCCCTTCGCCTACCTGCGCCCCGGCGCCCTGCTCGAGGACTCGGCCAAGGCCGGGACCTTCGTCGAGATCAAGAACTCGCATGTGGGCGAGGGCACCAAGGTGCCGCACCTCGCCTACGTCGGCGACACCGAGATCGGCCCCGGCAGCAATCTCGGCGCCGGCACGATCACCGCCAACTACGACGGTTTCCGCAAGAATCGAACTCTTATCGGCCGCGACGTCCGCATCGGCGTTGACACGATGCTGATTGCACCGGTAGAAGTCGGCGACTCCGCCTACACTGGCGCTGGCGCAGTGATCAAGGACGACGTGCCCGAGGGTGCGCTTGCCGTGAGCGAGAACGCGCAAAGGAACATCGACGGATACGCCGCTCGCAAGGCGGCTCGAATGCGAGAGGACGAGAGCCCGTGAGCATGATCGAGGAGCGCCCACAAGTGGGAACCGCCATCGACCACGACTACTCGAAGCGGATGATGGTCTTCGGCGGCCGCTGTTCGATGGACCTCGCCGCCAAAGTCGCCGGCAAACTTGAACTCGACATGGGTCAGGTGACCCTGAAGACCTTCGCCGACGGCGAGGTCTACTGCCGCTACGAGGAGTCGATCCGCGGCGCCGACGTCTTCCTCGTCCAGTCGACCTGCGCGAACGAGCAGGAAGGGATGACCCCCAACGACGCGCTGGTCGAGCTCTTGACGATGATCGACGCCGCCCAGGGCGCCTCCGCCCACCGGATCATCGCCGTCCTCCCCTGGTACGGCTACGCGCGCCAGGACAAGAAGTCGGCCCCGCGCGAGCCGATCACCGCCCGCATCGTCGCCAAGTGCCTGGAGGGCGTCGGCGTCGACCGCGTCCTCACCATGGACCTCCACGCCGGCCAGGTCCAGGGCTTCTTCCACGTCCCGGTCGACCACATGACGGCGATGCCGATGCTGACCCAGTGGTTCGCCGACCAGGACATGGGCGAGGAGCTGGTGATCGTCTCCCCCGACGCGGGTCGCGTAAAGACCGCCCGCAACTTCGCCCGCCGGATCGGCACCCAGTGGGCGGTGATGGAGAAGGAGCGGCCCGCCCAGCAGGTCGCCGAGATCGGCTACGTGGTCGGCGACGTCAAGGGCAAGACCGCGGTCCTCGTCGACGACATGATCGACACCGCCGGCACCCTCACCGCCGCCGCCCAGACCGTCCTCGACGAGGGCGCCGCCCGGGTGATCGCCTGCGCCACCCACGGCGTCTTCTCCGGCCCCGCCTACGAACGGCTCGCCGCCTCGGCGATCGAGCAGATCGTCGTCACCGACACGCTGCCGCTCCGTCCCGGCGCCCCGGACAACATCACCGTGCTCTCCACCGCCGGCACCTTCGCCGACTCGATCCGCCGCATCTTCACCGACGACTCGGTGAGCGAGATCTTCGCCGGCGAGAACCAGCTGTTCTGAGCGCCCTGGCCGACGAGCCCCGGAAGCTGCGCCTGGTCGGCCACAAGGGGGCCGACCTGATCGCGCCCGGGAACACGGTCGAGAGCTTCCACGCCGCGGTCGCGGCGGGCGTCGACACGATCGAGATCGACGTCTTGTGGCTGGAGGACGCGCACCTGCCGCTGGAGCAGCGCCACCCGCTGGTGGTCGCGCACGACTGGGAGGACGCGGCGCGGCGGACGCCGCTGAAGCTGACCGAGGCGCTCGACGCCTTCCTCGAGCCGCCGCTGGACAGAGTCGAGATCAACCTCGACGTGAAGCTGCCCGGCAGGGAGGAGGAGATGGTCGCGGCGCTGCGCGAGCGCGGCCTGATCGAGCGGGCGATGATCTCGACGATGGAGATGCACACCCTGGGCCGGGTGCTCGAACTGGCACCGGAGCTGCGGCGCGGCTGGACCTATCCCAAAGTCACCAAGGATTGGACCTCGAGGCGCTGGGCGAAGCTGCCGATGCGCGCCGCCCTGGTCGGGATGCGGACGCGCCTACCGGGCCTCGCGGCCGAGAAGCTGCCGCGGTTCAACGTCGCCGCGATGTGGGTCTACCACCCGCTCGTCAGCTCGCGCCTCGCCCGCATCTGCGACCTCGCCGGCGTCGAGCTGATCGCCTGGACCGTCAACGACCTATCGCGGATGCGGCAATTGGTCGACGCCGGGGTCCACGGCATCTGCTCGAACGACCCCCGCCTCTTCGCCGAGCTCTAGTAGAAAGACGGGGACGATGAAGTTCCTCTGCGGAGCATTCGCGGGCGCGTTAGCCGCTCTCGCCCTATTCCCCGTTGGGGCAAGCGCCCAGCGGCTCCCGATCGACGGCGGCCATGCCAGCATCCTCCTCAGCGGCAAGCTGCGCCGGGAATTGGATCGGGCGGGGATCGAGGTGCAGCTGTCGAAGCCGGCACACGAACTGGAAAAGTCGATCGAACTCCCGCTCAAACCGGAAGGCTTCTTCGATTCCCGGCACGGTGCCGGCTACGCCTTCCTCCGCGGCGGCATCCGCCTGCGCGCCGGCAAGCGCACTGCTGCGATCGGGAAACTGGTCCTCAACACCGCCAAGCACCGCCTGTCGGCCGTCGTCGCCGGCCAGACGCTCACCCTCGCGGCCACCGGCAGGGCGAAGGCGTACCCCGGCGGCCTCGGCATCCTGGTCGAGATCGAATCCCTGCGCCTGACCCCCGACGCGGCGGCCCTCCTCGCCGCCCGGCTCGGGAGCCCGGAGATCTTCCGGCCGAACCGCCCACTCGGGCGGCTGACCCTCGGAGCGCCCCTCTTCGTCGTCCCGGTGACCGAAGGCGCGATCCACTTCAGCTTCGACCCAGGGTTCCAGCAGAAGCTCGATTCGCTGGGCGTCGCCGTCTCGCCCTATGGCTCGGCGACCCACGCGAGCCCGACGCTTCCCTTCGACTTCACCCAGGTGGGGGGCGAAATCAACCCGCGGTTCGAACACGGGCAGCTGCTAGCCGGCAAGGAAGAAGGACTCAGGTTCACCCAAGCCGGACCGTCCGGACCGCGGGAAGTCATCTGGCGCTCGATCAGGATCGGTTTCGAAAACGGCTACGGGGGCGAAGGCTCAGACGTGGTGACGGCGAGCTGGGCGCTGCCTTCGGGAATCATCGATGCGCCGATCGCCCAGATCGAATTCGGCAGCACTCCCAGCTACAACGGCAAGTCCGAAGTCTTCACCGGCCCGCCGGCGGTCGCGACGCTCTCGCCCTACGCGGTACAGCCGCTGAATGAAGCCTTCGGCGCCGGCAAGTCCGTCTTTGCCGCCGGAGAGCCGCTCGGTGGGTTCTCCTTTTCGGCCAGCGTCGGCGGCTAGATCGTCCCCGGCGTAGCCCCCGGCGGGCTCGCCGACCGGCCGCGGCCGCCCTTCGTCTTCACGGCCGACTCCAGATCCTCCTGGGTGAAGCCGCCGACCACCTCGCCGTCGAGCGCGTAGCGATAGAGGGCGACGCCGAAGATGCCGCTCAGCGCCTTCGAGATCAACAGCGCGATCGCCAGCACGATCGCTCCGATCACGACCAGCAGCGCGCCGAGGAACGAAGCCGAGGACCAGACGGCGACGCCGGCCACGATCAGCAGCACCGCCGGCAGCACACCGAGCAGGGAGACGGCGGCGCCGATCACGATGTTGCCGGTGATCTGCTGGCCCCAGCGCTCGCGGAAGAGCGAGGCGGAGCGCTTCAGCGTCTCGAATGGGCCGGTGCCCTCGATTGCGATTACCGGCACCGCCAGGAAGGTGACAAGCGACCAGGCCATCCCGACCAGGCGGGCGGCGATCTGGCCGCCGATCCCGCCCTGGTTCTCGAGCAGGCCCATCACCGCGCTGATCGCGGTGTTGACCGCGGCCCAGCCGCAGATCTGGGCGAAGCGGCTGCGGGCGACCGCGAGCCCGTCGGCGACGCTCGCCTGCTGGCCGCGGAAGATCATGTCCGCGCAGGCCGCCAGGCCGACGCTGAAGTAGAAGCCGACGACGCTGAGCGCGTAGACGCCGATCACGACCAGCGGGATCGCCCCGGCCAGCTGGTCCTTGTCGAACAGGTAGAGGCCCGGGCCGAGGAAGACGATCGCCGGCACGATCGTCGCCAGCGCCCCGTAGAGCGGGAAGCGGATCAGCTCCCGGTGTTCCTGCAGCAGCGCCCAGCTTTTCTTCGTCAGGCCCCAACCGCGTTTGATCCTGCTCATGCGTTCCTCTCCTTGGCTTTGCGGGCTCAGGCGAGCCTTACCGACTCAGAAGGTTTCGGCAAGCCCGGGCGTGCGCTTTACGCCCCGCTCCTCGAAGTAATCCCACTCCTGCGCGCCCAGCTCCGTTGCCGGCGGGTCGGCGTAGACCCACTCGCGGAAGATCCGGTGCCAGTTGCGCTTCGCCCGCAGCTGCCCGAGCACGGCGACGACGCCGATTTCCATCCGCCGCCCCATCAGCTCGTCGGCCGGGATCGACTCGCGCCGCATCAGGTCGAAGTACTCCGAGCGCGGGTCGTTGGTCGACTCGATGATCTTCATCACCCGCTCGCCGGTGATCTCGATCTCGCGGTCCTCGATGTACCAGCCGCCGACCGCGCCCATGTGCTCCAGCAGCCGCTCGGCGTCGAGCTTGGAGGGGTTCTTGACGAAGCCGAGGTCGTGCAGGGCCTGGCGGAAGGCCTCGGGGTCGTTGCGGGAGGCGGCGTCGAAGGCGCGCTGCTCGAGCAGCAGCTGCTCGTTGTCGACCTTCTTCGTCATCCCGAAGTCGAGGAAGGCGACGCGGCCGTCGCCCATGAGGATGTAGTTCCCGGGGTGGGGGTCGGCGTTGAAGTGCTGCAGGTGGAACATCGAGCCGAGGCTGCCGCGGAAGACGATCTCGCCGAAGCGGCTGCGCTCCTCGTGCGGGAGCTGCTTGATCTCGTCGAAGCCGATCCCTTCGACGAACTCGGTCACCAGCACCCGGCGCCGCGAGAGCCGCGTCACCACTTCCGGCACGTAGATGAAGGGGTGTTCGCGGTAGGCGCGGGAGAAGGTGCGCTGGTTCTGGGCCTCGTACTCGTAGTCGAGCTCCTCCATCACCCGCTCGCGGATCTCCTCGGCGATCGCCTTCGCGTCGAGCCCGGGTGCCAGCACCTTCGCCAGCCGCACGATCGTGCCGGCGTTGCGCAGGTCGGCGTCGAGCGCCTCGGCGATCCCCGGGTACTGGATCTTCACCGCCACCTGCCGGCCGTCGAGCAGCTCGGCGCGGTGGACCTGGCCGATCGAGGCCGCCGCGAAGGCCTCCTGCTCGAACTCGGCGAAGAGCTCGGAGAGCGGTTCGCCGTCGTACTCCTCGGCCAGTACCTTCTCGACCTTCTCCCAGGGCATCGAGGGAGCGTCGGTGCGCAGCTTCGCCAGCTGCTCCTGGTAGATCTCGCGGTACTCCTCGGGGATGAACTCGGTGTCGATGAAAGAGGCGAACTGGCCGAGCTTCATCGCCGCGCCCTTCATCTGCCCCAGCGCGCCGACCATTTTCATCGCCGTCTCCAGGTGGCGCTGCTCCAGCCGCTCTTTGCTCTCGTCCTCGGAGCGGCCGACGTTGGCGGCTTTGGTGCCGGCGTAGCGGGCGCCCTGTACGCCGACGACCGAGCCGAGCTTGGCGGAGCGGCGAATCCGCCCTTTCGGGATCTTCGAGTCGTCGGCCATCCGCCCGAAGGGTGTCACAGCCGCCCCGCACGGGCCATTTCTCTATCCTCTCCCGTCCGATGGCGAGCAGTCGCTCCACTCTGAAGGCAGCTCCGCGCGAGGATTTCGGCTCGCGCAGCTCGCGGCGCCTGCGCCGCGAGGGCGTCGTGCCCGGCGTCGTCTACTCGGGCGGCTCGGACGCCAAGCCCTTCCAGGTGTCAGAACGCGACGTGCGCAACATCGTCAGCGAGGGCGCCGCGCTCTTCGACCTCGAGATTGACGGCAGCAAAGCCGTCCCGGTCGTGATCAAAGAGGCCCAGCACCACCCGGTGCGCGGCAGCTTCCAGCACCTCGACCTGATGCAGGTCAACCTCAAAGAGGCGATCCAGGCCGAGGTCGCAATCGAGCTCGAAGGCGTCGAGGACGCGCCCGGCGTCAAGGGCGGCGGCGTGCTCGAGCACGTCACCCGCGAGGTCTCGGTCGAAGCGCTGCCGACGGACATCCCGGACAACATCTGCGTCGACGTCTCCGCGATGGAGATCAACGACACCCTCTCGCTGACCGCGGTTGCCGCCCCCGACGGAGTCACCTTCCTGGCCGACGAGCCGGAGGAGATCACGATCGTCACCGTCTCACCGCCCCGCGTCGAAGAGGTCGCTCCCGAGGTCGAGGAGGAGACCGAACTGGTT
Source organism: uncultured Actinomycetes bacterium (assembly GCA_963702075.1). Classification (GTDB taxonomy): domain Bacteria; phylum Actinomycetota; class Thermoleophilia; order Solirubrobacterales; family 70-9; genus VAYN01. The sequence continues at coordinate 787,171 of OY969703.1, forward strand.
GGCGAGGGCGAGGGCGAGGGCGAGGCCGCCGAGGGCGAGGGCGGCGGCGACTCGGGCGACTCCGAGGGCGAGTAACCGCTGTCGCTGTTCCGCCGCCGCGAAGGCGGCGAGCAGGATCGCATCCTCATCGTCGGTCTCGGCAACCCCGGGCCCGAGCATGCGAATGATCGCCACAACCTTGGCTTCATGGTCGGCGAGGAGCTGGCCCGGCGCTGGGACCTGGGAAAGCCGCGGGAGAAGTTTCGGGGGCGGCTGTGGGAAGGGCGGACCGGCCCCGGCGGGTCGCGGGTCGCGATCCTGCTGCCGCAGACCTTCATGAATGACTCCGGCACCTCGGCCGGCCCGGCCCGCGGCTCGCTGAAGGTGCCGCTCGACCACGTAGTCGTCGTCCACGACGAGATCGACCTGCCGTTCGGCGAGATCAAGGCCCGGATCGGCGGCGGCCTCGCCGGACACAACGGGCTGAAGAGCCTGAAAAAGGGCTTCGGCGATGCCGAGTTCTGGCGCCTGCGGGTCGGGGTCGGGCGGCCGGACTCGACCGACCCGGAGATCGTCGCCGCCTACGTCCTCGGCCGCTTCCGTGAGCCGAAGCAGGATGTGGAGGCGTTGATCGCGAGCGCCGCTGACGAGACCGATCGCCTGATCGAACGGATAGCTTCCGAGTCATGAGCGCGGAGAGCGAAGTCACGAGCTACTCGGTGGACGAGCAGGGGATCGCCCTGATCCGGCTGAACCGGCCGCAGGCGCGCAACGCGATCAACACTCAGATGCTGCTGGAGCTGCTCGAGCACCTCGCCGTTGCCCGCGGCGACGAGGCAGTGCGGGTGCTCGTATTCAGCTCCGCCGACCACCTCGGCCTCTCCGCCGGCGCCGACGTGCGCGAGCAGCTCGACGCAGAGGGCAAGGTGCGCCGGATGCAGCTCTTCGCCGACCTCTACGACCAGGTGGTCGACTTCCCGAAGCCGACGATCGCCGCCTGCCACGGCGACGTCGTCGGCGGCGGCGCCGAGATCGCCGTCGCCTGCGACATGCGGATCGGCGGCGCCAACCTGCGACTGCGCTTTCCCGGCGCCGCCCTCGGGGTGCCGGTCGGCCCAGCCCGCCTCGTCACCCTCTGCGGCCTCGCCGCCGCCAAGTACCTGCTCTTGAGTTCGCGGACGGTCGGTGCTGACGAGGCGCTGCGGCTCGGCCTCGTCAACCGCGTCGCTCCCGCCGCCGGCACCGAGCAGGCGGCGTTGGAGCTCGCCGCCGGCGTCGCCGCCCACCCGCCCGAGGCCGTCGCCCAGCTGAAGGCGATGCTGCACGAGTGGGACGACGTCGTCGGCCGCTCCGCCGCCGAGGGCCGCGGCCAAGTCGAGTGGCAGCGCAGCGGCCCGGGTCTGCCCACGTCCGACTGACCCGGATAGGGTCGCGCCATGATCTCTCGTCCTCGCGTCGCGCTGACGCTCCTCGTTGCCCTGCTCGCCCTCGCGCTTCCGGCGGTCGCTGCCGCCGAAACCTTCACGGTCGACAGTACGGCTGACGACGCCGACGCTGCAGTCGGGGTGGGCGGCTGCCTCACCGCTGGCCTCAAATGCACGCTGCGGGCGGCGATCGAAGAATCGAACTCCTCGACCGCGGTGAAAGACACGATCCTCTTCAACGCGACGGTCTTCGAAGGCCAGCTGGCGGACACGATCGCACCAAGCACGCCGTTTCAGACGATCGTCTCGCCGGTGGAAATAAACGCCGGCACCTGCATGACCGCGGCGGGCGTGAACGGTCCCTGCGCAGGGGTCAGCGGTCCGAGCGGAGGAACCGCGTTCAGCGTCGAAGCCGACGAAAGCTCGATCTTCGACCTGGCGATTTCCGGCGCGTCGACCGGGATTCGCGTCGACGCGAAAAAATTCACCGCCGGCGGCAACTGGCTCGGGATCAAACTCGACGGCTCGCTCGGCGTCGAAGGAACGAACGGAATCGCCATCGGCCCCAAAGGCGCCGAAGCCACGATCGGTGGAACCAGCCCGGTCCAGCGAAATCTGCTCGCCAACAGCTCCACGGGGCTGGACATCGAGGGCGCCGATGACGCAAAGGTGCTGGGCAACTGGATCGGCCTCAAACCCGACGGAACCAGCGCCGGCGTCGGCTTCCAGGGCATCGAGCTCACCGATTACAACACCGTCGATAAAGCCGAAAACGACGAAATCGGCACCGAACTCGCCGAAGGGCCGGCCGAATCCATCGAATGCGACGGCGGCTGCAACGTCATCTCCGGCCTTGCCCGCGGCATCGATCTGGTCGGCTCCTCGCTCCAGGGCGAGTCGCCGGCGACCGGGCCGACGACGATCCGCGGCAACTTCATCGGCCTCGATCCGGCGGGGACGGGATCGATAGTCGACTCCGAATGGGGCATCCTCGCGGGAGGTGCCGACGCGGTGACCGTCGGCGGCTATCTGCTTGGCGAGTCGAACTACCTGGCGGGTGGCAGCGAAGGGATTTTCAGCGAAGGCGAGGACTTCATCGTCCGCGGCAACAGGCTCGGCGTGGGACCGGGTGGGGCCGAACTGACCCGGCCGGGCAAAGGGATCTTTGCTCAGGACATAACCGTCGGCAGCCCCGCGAACATCGAAGTGAACGTCGTTCGGGCCGATGGCGTCGGGATCGAACAGCGGGGGGCGCTGGGGCATCTCACCGGCAACGAAGTCGTGGGTGGCTCGATCGGCATCTGGGCGCTGGGTGAACCCGGTGGCGGCTTGATCGCCAGCAACGAAGTCGAAGCAACCGGTGAATACGGGGTGCTCGTCGAAGGGCCGGACAACGACATCCGGGGCAACACCATCGTCGAAGCCGGGGCTGCCGGGATCCGCGTCAAGCCTCAAACGGGTGGCGTGCCGATGAACGGCACCTCGGTCGGCAGTAACGAAGAAGGGGAAAACGTGATCGAAGGGAGCGCCGGCCCCGCGATCGAAATCGTCGAAGCCGCGGGGGAACCGGGAAGCACCACCGAAATCACCCGCAACCACGGCAGCGGCAACGGCGGCCTCTTCATCGACCTGGTCGCGGGCGCGAACGAAGGAATCGAACCGCCTTCGGTCGCCACCGCGTTGCAGTCGAGCGCCAGCGGCACCGCCCTGCCGGGCGCCATCGTCCGCGTCTTCAGCAAGGCGAAACCGGAAGCGGGTGAGCTCGCGGGCTTCCTCGCCGAAACGGAAGCCGACGGCAGCGGCAACTGGAAAGCGACCTTCCCGTCGGTGACGGCCGGGACGCTGGTGACCGCCACCCAGACGAACGAACTCGCCGCCACCTCGGAGCTCGCCACGCCGGTGGCGGCCGCGTCCGAATCGAGTGGCGGCGGCGGTGGTGGGGGCGGCTCCGGCGGTGGTGGCTCAGGAGGCGGCAACAACGGCGGCGGCAACACCGGCGCCAACGACAAGACCCCGCCCGACACCAAGATCGTCAAAGGACCGCCGAAGAAGACCCACAAGACGACGGTGAAGTTCAAGTTCACCGCGACTGAGGCGGGCTCGAGCTTCCAGTGCAAAATGGACAGTAAGCCGTTCAAGAGCTGTCGCTCGCCCAAGACCTACAAGAAGCTGAAGCCGGGCAAGCATGTCTTCAAAGTCCGCGCCATCGACCGAGCCGGGAACATGGACCCGACGCCGGCCAAGCGCAAGTTCACGGTTCTGCGCTGAGCTGACCGGACTGTCCCGGACTCCGCGGCCCTCGCTACCGCCGGGGCCATACCTAGTCGTCGGCCTGGGGCGGGCGGGGTTCGCCGCGTCCCGCGCGCTGGCTTCGAAGGTCGGCTCCGGCGCGGTCCTGGTCTGGGATGGCGCCGCCAACCCCCCGCAGCGCAAACGGGCGCGGGAACTGCGCGCGGTAGGGATAGAGGTGCGGCTGGGTGGGAACGGGCTGGACTCGCTGGAGGGAGCCCGCACCGTCGTCAGGAGCCCAGGCGTGCGAATGGACGCCCCCTTGGTCGCCGCGGCGCTCCGGCGCGAGCTGGTGGTGATCGACGAGCTCGAGCTCGGTTGGCATCTGGTGCCCGCCCCTACCCTCGGGGTGACCGGGTCCAACGGCAAGTCGACCACCTCTGCGCTCTGCCTGCAGCTGCTCGCCGCCCACGGCCTGGACCCGGTCCTGACCGGCAACACCGAGTTCGGTCCGCCCCTGAGCGAGGTCGCTCTGGGCGAGGCCCCTCGCTCCGTCGTCGTCGAGGTCTCGAGCTTCCAGGCCGAGCTCGCCCGCGATCTCGCGCTCGACGCCGCGATCTTCACCAACCTCACGCCGGACCACCTCAACCGCCACGGCGGCATGGCCCCCTACCGGGCCGCCAAGCGGCGCCTCTTCGTCCGCGGCGAGTGGTGCGTCCCGTTCGCGTCGGTCAACCGAGACGACGATCTCGGGCGCGAACTGGCGAGGGAGGTCCGCGAGCGTGGGGGCGAGGCCCGCACCTACGGGTTCGGAGCGGAGGCCGACTACCGGATCGTCGAGTGCAGGTCCGGCCTGCGAGGAGCGGAGCTGGCGGTGGAGGCTCCGGATGGCCGGGTGCAACTGGAGACCCGGCTGCCGGGCCGGCACAACGCCGCCAACGTGACGGCCGCGCTGGCTTTCGCCGACTGGGCCGAGCTTCCCCGTGAGACCACGCTCGCGACGCTCTCGGCCGCCGATCCGGTCCCCGGCAGGTTCGAACTGGTGGAGGTGGACCACCCCTTCGACGTGATCGTCGATTTCGGCTACACCCCCGGCAGCGTCACCGGCGCCCTCCGCGCCGCCCGCGAGCTGGTGGCTGCGAGGGGCGGGCGGTTGCTGGTGGTGCTTGCCCTGGTCGGCCGCGCCGGGATCGCGATCGGGCGGGAAGTCGGCGCCGCCGCGAGAGAGCTGAGCGACCATCTCATCCTCTCCGCCTCCAGCTATGTGGGCGAGCCGCGGGTGAAGAACCTCGCGCAGGTCGCCGCCGGCGCCCGCGCGGCTACGGGCGGCTCGCTCGAGATCGTGATCGACCGGCGGCAGGCGATCGCCGCCGCGCTCGCCCGGGCCGAGCCCGGCGACCTGGTGATGGTCCAGGGAAGAGGGGCCACCAGCCGCGAAGCGACGGACCGGCGTGGTGGGTTCCGAGCGCTCGACGACCGCCAGATCGTTCGCGAGCTCTGCAGCCGGTAACAGTTCTGTGAAGCCGATTACCATCGGCTCATCGTCTCCGTCCAGCTGTCCCCGCAAGCACCTCCAGTAGCAATCGAGCAGGCCCCGCGGCCGCCGTTGCCGCCTACGCCATACCTCGTCGTCGGGCTCGGCAAAGCCGGCTTCGCCGCGGCTCGCGCGCTCGCCGAGGCGGCGGGCAGGGCTGCGGTTCGCGCCTGGGACAGCGCTGTCGACACCGCCCAGCTGGAGCGGGCCGCCGAGCTGCGGCGGGCAGGGGTGGAGGTGCGACTCGGAGGCGACGGGCTCGATCTCCTCGGCGACGTTGGGACGATCGTCAAGAGTCCCGGGGTGCCGCCAGATATTCCGCTTGTCGCCGAGGCGCTGCGGCGCCGGCTCCCCCTCCTCGACGAGCTCGAGATCGGCTGGCATCTGGTGCCGGCTCCGGCGCTGGGAGTCACCGGCACGCAGGGCAAGTCCACGACTTCGGCGCTCTGCGTCGAGCTGTTGAAGACCCAGGGCTTCGATCCGGCTCTCGTCGGCAATACCGAATTCGGCCCGCCGCTCAGCGAGCTGGCGGCACGCCCGCCCAAGTCGGTGGTCGCGGAGGTCTCCAGCTATCAGGCGGAATTTGCCCGCAGCCTCGCCTTCGACGCGGCGGTCTTCACCAACCTGACCCCGGACCATCTGAACCGCTATGAGGACATGGAGGCCTACGCGGCGGCCAAGCGCCGGCTCTTCGTTCGCGAGGAGTGGTGCGTCCCGCTCGCTTCCCTGAACCGCGACGACGAGGTCGGGAGGGTCCTCGCCCGGGAAGTCGAGGATCGCGGCGGCCGGGCCCTTACCTACGGGTTCGACGAGGGCGCCGGGTACCGGATCGCGAGTTGCCGCTGGGACCTCCGCGCCGCCGAGGTCGTCGTCGAGGCTCCGGACGGCAGGGTCCGCTTCGAGACCTCCCTGCCGGGAAGGCACAACGCGGCCAATGCGACGGCCGTGCTGGCTCTGGGCGACGGACTGGGGCTTCCGCGCGAAGCGACGCTGGCGGCGCTTGCGGCGACCGCGCCGGTCCCCGGCAGGTTCGAGCCGGTCGAGGTCGACCGTCCCTTCGACGTCGTCGTCGACTACGCCTACACCCGCCGCAGCGTCACCCGGGTCCTGGAAGCCGGCCGTCGCCTGGTCGCGGAGCGCGGCGGGAGGCTGTTGACGGTGTTCGCGATGGTCGGCCGGACGGGACCGCTGATCGGCCGTGAAGTCGGCAGGCGAGCCCGGGAGCTGAGCGACCATCTCATCCTCTGCGGGTCGAGCTACCGCGGCGAACCGCGGCTGGTGACCCTGGCGGAGCTGAAGGCCGGCGCCGAAGCTGCCGCCGGGGGAACGCTGGAAACCGTGGTCGGCAGGCGCGAGGCGATCGAGAGGGCGCTGGCGCTGGCTCAGGCGAACGATCTGGTGATGGTCCTCGGTCGCGGCCCAACCAGCCGCGAAGCGACCGACTGGCGCGGCGGCTTCGTCGACCTCGACGATCGCCAGGTCGTGCGGGAACTCGCCTGATGCGCGTCCTCATCACCCATTCGCGTTTCCTGCTCGGGGGCTCGGAGACCTACGCGGTAACCGTCGCCGAACAACTCGAGCGGCTCGGCCACCCGGTCGAGCTCTTCGCCGGCGAGGCCAGCGAGAAAGGGCGCGAGCTGGCGGCCGCCCGCGGGTTGAAGCTGACCACCGGCGATCCGACGACCCTCGTCGATCGCGATGACTTCGATGCCGTCGTCGCCCAGGACGCGGCCAGCGCCTACCTCCTCGCGAGCGGGCGCGAGTGTCCCCAGATCTTCGTCATCCACGGCCTCGCCTCCTTCGAGCATCCGCCCCAGGCGATGCAGCCGCTGCCGCCGGTGATCGCCATGAGCGACCGGATCGGCGAGCGCGCCGCTTCTCTCGCCGGCAAGCCCCAGGTGGTGCGCCTGCGGCAGCCGATCGACCTGCAGCGATTCAAGCCGCGCGGGCCGAGCCGGCCGCAGGCGCGGCGGGTGCTGGCCTTCAGCAACTACCTGGAAGACGACCGGATGGCGATGCTCGCCGAGGCCTGCGCCGACCTCGGTCTCGAGCTGGTGACGATGGGCGTCAGGGCCAACGCGAGCGTCACTCCCCAGGACGCGATCGCCGAGGCGGACATCGTCGTCGGCTACGGCCGCTCGATCCTCGAGGGCATGGTGATGGGCAAGGCCGCCTACGTCTGGGACCGTGCCGGCGGCGATGGCTGGGTGACGCCGGAGACCTACCCCGCCATCGAGGCCGACGGCTTCAGCGGCGCCGCCACCCACGATCTGATCGACGCCGACCGCCTGCGCGCCGATTTCGCCTCCTACCGAGCCGATCTCGGCACGCTCGGCTACGACATCGTCCGCGACAACCACTCCGCCGCCCGGCACACCGAGGCGCTGGTGGAGCTGCTGGCGCGCGCGGCCCCTCCGGCCGCGGACCCGGTGAACGAAACGTTGGGGATCCTGGTCCGGAGCGAGTCTCGCGCCGCCGACGACGCCAACCAGTTCGAGTACCAATTGCGCCTGCGCGCCGAGGAGGCGGGGGACCTGCGGGCGACAATCGCCCAGCTGCAGTTGCTTCAGCCCGCCCTCGCCGAGGCCGAAACACATCTGCAGAACGAACGCGCCCGGCGAGTCGAGCTCGAAGGGCAGCTGCGGGACACCTTCGACTCGATCTCCTGGCGGTTGACGGCGCCGCTGCGGACGCTGATGCGGTGGCTGCGGGCCCTGCGCGGCCGCTGAGCCCCACCTCCTAGAATCGATCGCCTGCCCCGGAATGCCCCTTCCGGGTGCTTTCGCTGCCCATGAGCCTTCGCCCGCTGATCGAGATCGCCGCCGAGAACGAGCGCGTCCACGCGCTCGCGGCGCGCGTGCGCGCGGCCGCCGACGGCGGCGAGGCGGCGAGCGCGCGCGCCTCGACGATGCTGCGGCCGCTGCTGCTGGCGGCGCTGCTGGAGGACGACCGCGGCCTCGCCGGCCGGCCGGCGCTCCTGGTCGGCGCCGACGACCGCTCGGCCCGCGACCTGGCGGCCGACCTACGCTCCTACCTGGCGCCGCGCCGCGTCCGGTTCTACCCCTCGCGCGGCACCGGCTACGCCTCCCACATCAGCCCGCCGCCGCACCTGGTCGGGCTGCGGATCGACGCCCTCGACGCGCTCGGGTCCGAAGCCGACGCGGTCGTCGTCGCCTCGGCGACGGCGCTGGCCGAGGCGGTTCCGGACGCCTCGCTGCGTCCGGCCGGCTTCGCGCTCGAGCTGGAGGAGGAGATCGACCTCGACGCGGTCGCCGGCGACCTCGTCGGCGCCGGCTACGAACGGGTCGAGCAGGTCGAGGAGCGCGGCCAGTTCGCGGTCCGCGGCGGCATCCTCGACGTCTTCCCCGCTACCGAGGAACGGGCGGTGCGGATCGAGCTCTTCGGCGACGAGATCGAGTCGATGCGCTGGTTCTCGACCTTCACCCAGCGCTCCCTCGGCGACGCGCAGCGGGTCGAGCTGGCGCCGGCGGCGGAGATGGACGCCGAGCACCGCGAGCTGGCCGAGCTGGCGGCGATGGCAGCCGAGGAGGAGGGGGCGGAGTCCCCGAACCTGGCCGAGGTACTGCCGCTCGAGCACTTCCGGGCGCCGCTGGAGCTGGTCCCGGAGGCCGCCGCGGTGGTCCTGGTCGGTGACGAGGAGATCGAGCCGGCGCTGCGCGACCACTGGGAGGACGTGACGACGGCGATGCACGCTGACGATGCCCAGCACCTCTACGTCGACGTCGCCGCGCCGCTTCAGCAGCGCGCTGCGCTCGCGCTGACAGGGGCCGGCGAGGAGGACGAAGAAGCGTTCCGCGCCGCCCGCGCCGAGTCGCCCGCCCGCAGCATCAAGGAGGCCGAGGGCGAGCTGGAGAAACTGATTCGCTCCGGCTACCGCACCATCGTCGCCTTCGACAGCCGCGGCGAGGCCGACCGCGCCCGCTACGGGCTCGACCGGATCGACGCCCGCATCCTCGAAGGCGGCCGGGTCTCGCCCGACCCCGGCCTCGCCTTCGCCGAGGCGCGCCTGCGCGAGGGCTTCGTCAGCCCCGAGCTGAAACTCGCCGTCTATCCCTTCCGCCGCCTCGTCCACCGCCGCCGCACCGAGGAGCCCGCGCCGGGCGCCGGCCGCGGCCGGCTCGCCTTCAGCGAACTGCGGGTCGGCGATTACGTCGTCCACGAGGACCACGGCGTCGCCCGCTTCGCCGGCTTCGAGACCCGCGAGGTCGGCGGCGTCACCCGCGACTACCTCTACCTCGAATACAAAGGCGAAGACCGGGTTTACGTTCCCACCGACCAGCTGGCGAAGCTGAGCCGCTACGTCGGCGCCGGCGGCGAACCGACGCTCTCGGCGCTGGGCGGCAAACGCTGGCAGAACATGAAGGCGCGGGCGCGCAAAGCCGCCGGTGCTCTGGCGGGCGAGCTGCTTAACCTCTACGCCGAGCGCCGCGCCCGCAAGGGCCACCCCTTCCCGCCCGACGGCGAGTGGCAGATCGCGATGGAGACCGCCTTCCCGTACCGGGAGACGGCCGACCAGGTCGAAGCGATCGAGGCGGTCAAGGGGGACATGGAATCGGAGCGGCCGATGGACCGGCTGGTCTGCGGCGACGTCGGCTTCGGCAAGACCGAGGTGGCGCTGCGGGCCGCGGTCAAGGCCGCGTCGGACGGCAAGCAGGTGATGGTCCTGGTGCCGACGACGATCCTCGCCCAGCAGCACTTCGGCACCTTCCGGGAGCGCCTCGCCGACCTGCCCTTCCGGGTCGAGGGGGTCTCGCGGCTGCGCCCGCAGGCCGAGGTCAAAGCGGTGCTCGAGGACTTCGAGGCCGGCAAGGTCGACGTCCTGATCGGCACCCACCGGCTGCTCTCGCGCGACGTTCGCGCCAAGGAGCTCGGCCTGGTCGTGGTGGACGAGGAGCAGCGCTTCGGGGTCAAGCAGAAGGAGCTGCTGCGGCAGCTGAAATTGCGAGTAGACGTGCTCTCGCTCTCGGCGACGCCGATCCCGCGCACCCTGCAGATGAGCCTGGCCGGACTGCGCGACATCTCGGTGATCGAGACGCCGCCGGAGGGCCGCCGCCCGGTCCGCACCTACGTCGGTCCCTACGACGAGGGCCTGGTCGGCAAGGCGATCCGGCGCGAGCTCGAGCGCAAGGGGCAGGCCTTCGTCCTCCACAACCGGATCGACTCGCTGCCGGAGACGACCGAGCGGCTGCGGGCGCTGATCCCTGATGCGCGCTTCCTCGAAGCCCACGGGCAGATGGACGAGCACCGGCTCGAGGAGACGATGCTGGCCTTCCTGCGCGGCGACGCCGACGTGTTGGTGACGACGACGATCATCGAGTCCGGCCTCGACATCCCGACCGCCAACACCCTGATCGTCGAGCGCGCCGATCAGCTCGGCCTCTCCCAGGCCTACCAGATCCGCGGCCGGGTCGGCCGCTCTCGCGAGCGCGCCTTCGCCTACCTGCTCTACCCCTCGGCCGAGGCGCTGACCGAGGAGGCGGCGGCGCGGCTTTCGACCCTCGCCGACCACACCGAGCTCGGGTCTGGGTTCCGGATCGCGATGCGCGACCTCGACATCCGCGGCGCCGGCAACCTGCTCGGCGACGAGCAGTCGGGCCACGTCGCCGCGGTCGGCTTCGAGCTCTACTGCCAGATGATCGACGAGGCGGTGGCGATGGCCTCCGAGGAGGGGGAGGAGCGCGAAGAGGCGCCCGAGCCGGTCCGCCTCGACGTCCCCGTCGACGCCTATCTACCGGCCGCCTACGTTCCCTTCGAGGCGGCGAAGATCGACGTCCACCGTCGCATCGTCGCCGCTCGCGAGCCCGGCCAGCTGCGGGCGATTCGCGACGAGCTCGGCGACCGCTTCGGACCGCTGCCGGCCGAAGCCGAGAACCTGCTGAAGCTGCAGCAGGCGCGGATTCAGCTCGGGCTCTCCGGTGCGCGCAGCGTCGAGTTCCGCGGCGGCCGCCTAAGCGTCACCGGGGTCGAGCTCGACTCGGCGGCCGCCGGCGTCTTGGCCGAGCAGGTGGAGGGTGCGCTCTACGAATGGCGCGAGCAGACTGTGGCGATGCGGGTCGACGGCGATCCGGAGGCGCGGCTGGAGGCGGTCTTGGCCCTGGCCGAGGGCCTGCGCGAAGCCCGCCGCGAGGCCGAGCCCGCGGCCGCCTGAGCCCTTTTACCCTCGCGTGAGGTGATTTGACTATGCTGCCCGCTGCGTGGGAGCTAAAGCTGGGCAGAGAGGCAAACCCGGAAGGGACCGGAATCGAGCGGCCGGCCGGCAGCGCTTGGGGCTGATCGTCTTCGGCGCCCTCTTCGTCCTGCTCTTCATCGGCTTCGCCGTCGCTCAGGGGATCGGCTCCCCGAGCGTTCCCTCCGGCGACGTGGTGAAGATCCAGGAAGTCCCCGACGAACTCGCCACCATCAGCCAGAAGGAATTCGACCGCGCCTTCACCTTGCAGGTCTCGGGAGCGAAACTGAAAAAGCCGCCCGCGCCCGGCAGCAAAAAATACGAAGAAGTCAAGGAAGCGACGCTGACCGAACTGACCGAAGCGGTCTGGATCCGCGGCCAGGCGGAAGAAATGGGCATCACCGTCACCAGCAAACAGGTGGAAGAAGAACTCGCCCAGATCAAAAAAACCAACTTCCCGACCAAGAGCGCCTACCAGAAATTCCTCAAGGAATCGGGCTTCACCGAAGAAGACGTGAACGACCGGGTCGAACTGCAGACGCTGGTCACCGCGATTCAGGAAAAGGTGAACAGCGAAACGCCGGCGCCCTCGGAATCCGAAATCTCGGCTTACTACGAAGCCGAAAAGGAAGCCCAGTTCACCGAAAAAGAAAGCCGCGACGTTCGCCTCATCATCAACAAAGACAAATCGCAAGTCGAAGCGGCGAAGAAGGAACTCGAAAAAGACAGCTCGCCGGCGAGCTGGAAAAAGGTGGCGCCGAAATACTCGAGCGACCCGACCAGTAAAGCCAAAGGCGGCCTGCAGGAAGGGATCACCGAAGAATTCCTCAAAGGCGAACTGAAAAACGCGATCTTCGGCAGCGCGACCGGGGAACTCAAAGGCCCGATCAAATTCGAAACGAACTGGATTCTGGTCGAAGTCGTGAAATTGAACCCGGCGAAAGACAAATCGCTGGCCGAAGTCAAGGCGCAGATCGAAGAAACGCTGAAAGGCGAAAAATCGCAGGAATTCCTAGCGGAATTCGCCAGCGACTTCGAATCGAAGTGGACCTCGCGAACCCACTGCGCCAGCGGCTACGTGTTCAAAAAATGCTCCAACTACAGCGGCAGCGCCCACCCCGCCAACGCCGCGCCGGCTTGTTATGAAGCCGATCCGAAAACGCCGGCCACCGAATGCCCGGCGCTGGTGACGCCGACCTCGCCGGCGCTGCCGGGCAGCGTCACGCTGCAGAAACCGAAAGGCGAACCGTTCCCGCAGCGGCCGTTGCCCGAAGCGGCCGCCGGCGGCACCGAAACCAGCACGGAACTGCCCCCCGGCGCCACGCCCGAAGGCGAAGCCCCGGCAGAAGCGCCCCCCGCCGAAACCGGCGAATAGCGCACGGCAAACCGCCGCCGGTGCCGAATAGACTGGCGCGCCCGTGAGCACGATCTCCTCCATCCACGCGCGTCAGATCCTCGATTCGCGCGGCAATCCCACCGTCGAGGTGGAGGTCGCGCTGGAGTCGGGGGCGAGAGGGTTGGCTGCGGTTCCCTCCGGCGCCTCGACCGGCGAGTTCGAGGCGGTCGAGCTGCGCGACGGTGGCGAGGCTTGGGCCGGTAAGGGCGTCACGCGGGCGGTCGCCCACGTCAACGGCGAGATCGCCGAGGCGCTGACCGGCGCGCGTGCCTCCGAGCAGGGTGCGCTCGACCGCACGATGATCGAGCTCGACGGCACGCCGAACAAGGGCCGGCTGGGGGCCAACGCGCTCCTCGGTGTCTCGCTGGCCGCCGCGAAGGCCGCCGCGGCGGATTCCGAGCAGCCGCTCTACCGCTACCTCGCCGAGCTCTACGGCGGCGGCGAGCCGAGCATGCTGCCGGTGCCGATGATGAACGTGCTCAACGGCGGCGCCCACGCCGACAATTCGGTCGACTTCCAGGAGTTCATGGTCGTGCCGGCTGGCGCGGCGAGCTTCTCCGAGTGCCTGCGGGTCGGTGCCGAGGTCTTTCACGCGCTGAAGAGGTCGCTGCACTCCCAGGGGCTCTCCACGGCCGGCGGCGACGAGGGCGGCTTCGCGCCCAACCTGGACTCCAACGAGGCGGCTCTACAGGCGGTGCTGGCCGGGGTCGAGGCCGCCGGCTACGAGCCCGGCAAGGACGTCTTCATCGCCCTCGACCCGGCGACCAGCGAGGTCTTCGAAGGAGGTTCCTATGTCCTCGAGCACGAGGGTCGAACCCTCTCCTCCGAGGAGATGGCGAACTACTGGCAGGACGCCTGCTCGCGCTACCCGATCGTCTCGATCGAGGACGGGATGGACGAGGAGGACTGGGACGGCTGGAAGCTGCTGACCGAGCGCGTCGGCGAGCGGGTGCAGCTGGTCGGCGACGACCTCTTCGTCACCAATCCCGAGCGGCTCCGCCGCGGCATCGAGCTCGGCGTCGGCAACTCGATCCTCGTCAAGGTCAACCAGATCGGCACCCTCTCGGAGACCCTGGAGGCGATCCGCATCGCCCGCGAGGCCGGCTACACCGCGGTGATCTCGCATCGCTCGGGCGAGACCGAGGACACCACGATCGCCGACCTTGCCGTCGCCACGGGGGCGGGCCAGATCAAGACCGGCGCCCCCTCGCGCTCCGATCGCGTCGCCAAGTACAACCGGCTGCTGCGGATCGAGGAGGAGCTGGGCTCGGCGGCCGAGTTCCCGGGTCTGAACGCGTTCGTCCAGCGCCGTTCTTAATGCAGGAATGCGGGGCCCGGCCGCGTAGCACCGGGTATGGGAGCAAGCGCTCACGCGGCCCGGCGGACCCCGACCGTCCGCAGGCGGCCCGCCGCGCGCAAAACCCGGCCGGCGGCCCGTCGCGGCCAGAGCCGGATCAAGTGGGACCGCCTCGGCCGTATCGCCCTCACGCTTGTCATCGCCGCCGTCCTCTACTCCTACCTCCACCCGTCGATCGCCTTCTTCCAGACCTACACCGGCACCAGTGCCGCCAAGGCCAAGCGCCACGAGCTACTGCAGGAAAACCGGGCCCTGCACGAACGCATCAAGTCCTCGAAGGACCAGCTCGTGATCGAGCGGGAAGGCCGCGCCCAGGGCATGGTCGCCGAAGGCGAAACTCCCACGGTCGCCCGCGGCCTCGGCGGCTGACCCAGCGCCTGGGGGCATTCCATGGTTAACGCCGGCTCCTACCTCCTGGGGGCTGTGCAGCTGGCGCTGGTCGTGGTTCCGATCTGCTTCGCGGCGTTCCGGCTGCGACAGAGGTTGTTGCCCTCGTGGTCGGGTGCGCCGGCGCGGTTGGTCGAGTCGATCGTGGCTGTCGCATTCGTCATCTGGGTCTCGGAGGTGCTTGGGACCTTTGGCCTGTTCTTTGCGGGGGCTCTGATCGCGGCTTCGCTCTTGGTTGCAGGGACGGTGGCGTTGTGGCCGGCGGGTCCTGTCTCCGATTCTGGGCTCTCCCTACCGGGAGAGTCCTCAGAATCGTCGCCACCCGCCGGTGAAGCGGGGTGGGCCCTGCTTGTGATGGCCGCGGTGATCGCGATCACGGTGTTTACCTGGGCCGTTACGACTAAGCACGCTCTCGACAGAGGGATCTTCAACTTCGACAGCCTCTGGTACCACCTGCCGTTTGCGGTGGACATGGTGCAGACGCACAGCGTCGTTGGGATGCATCACGTCGAGACGGTCTTTACGAATTGGTTCTACCCGCAGAACTCCGAGCTGCTCCACGGAGTGGGGATTCTGCTGACGGGTCGGGACACGCTGAGCTTGTTCTTGAACTTCGGATGGCTGGCGATGGCGTTCCTGGCGGCTTATTGCGTGGGGAGGCCGTATGGGCGGGGGGCATTGACCACGATCGCCGCCGCGATCCTGCTGGCTTGTCACACCTTGGTCGTTAGGGATCCTGGTGCCGCCAAGAACGACCTTGCCGCCGCGGCGTTGCTGCTGGCCTCGATCGCGATCTTGGTGGAGGCTTGGGCGCACCGTTCTGATGGGTGGGAGCGGTGGGCGCTGGCGGCTGCTGGGGTTGCTGCTGGGCTGGCTGCTGGGACTCGCGTGACGGGGTTGGCGATGGCTGCCGCGCTCACGCTTGCCGTGGTGGTGCTGGCGCCGCGGGCGAGACGGGTGGCTGCCTTTGGGTGGTGGTTCCTGCCGGCGCTGGCGGGTGGGGCGTTTTGGTATTTGCGGAACCTGGTGGTTGCCGGCAATCCGATTCCGGAGGTCGAACATCTGGGGCCGATCTCGCTGCCGCATCCGGAGCGGCTGCAGGAAGGCAGGCCTGACTTCAGCATCGCCCATTACGCGACCGACACCGGCGTCTGGCGGCACTACTTCGCGCCGGGGCTGCATGAGGCGTTCGGCAGCCTCTGGCCGCTGGTCGTCTTCGGCGCTGCGGCGGCGGCGCTGCTGGCGCTCTTCCACGGCCGCGACCGGATCGTGCGCTGGATCGGCGCCGTTGCCCTCTTCGGCCTCGTCGCCTACCTCTTCACGCCGCTCAGCGCCGCCGGAGCCGAGGGGGAACCGGTCGGCTTCGGGATCAACATCCGCTACGTGATCCCGGCGCTGCTGGCGGGGATCGTCCTCGTGCCGCTGGATCGCCGGCTCGACGGCAGGCGGACCCAGTGGGGGGTGATGGCGGCCCTGGCGCTCCTGTTTCTCGTCACCAACCGTCCCGACGACGCCCTCCACGACCAGGCACGCGTCTTCGCCCTCGCTTTCGCAATCGTCGCGGTCGGCGTGCCGGCCTTGCTGCTCTACGCCTGCTCACGCGGTGCCAGCGTCGGCGCGGTCACGGCCGCTCTCGCCGCGCTGCTGATAGCCGTCGTCGCGGTCGGCTACCCGCTGCAGCGCCACTACCTCGAGGGCCGCTTCGCCAATACCGGCTCCAAGGAAGAACAGATCCCCGGCATGGACCTGAACAAGGCCTACCGCTGGGCCCGCGGCATCGACCACTCCCGCATCGGCCTCGCCGGCACCACCGCCGGCTTCGCCGGCTACGGCTTCTACGGCACCGATCTCACCAACCACGTCACCTACCTCGGCGAAGAAGGCCTGCACGGCGCTTACAACGCGATCCCCACCTGCGCCGCCTTCCGCGCCGCCGTCAATGCCGCCGACCTCGACTACCTGGTCACCGCGCCCTTCCTCAACTTCCTCCACCCGGGCCAGCCGATCGACTCGCCCGAGGCCCGCTGGCTGCGCGGAGAGAAGGCCGTTCGCCCGGTCCTGCATGAAGGTCAGGTCACCGTCTGGAAGGTCCTGGGCCAGCTCGACCCGGGCGCCTGCGGCTCACAGAATGCCCCGCTGCGCGAAATCCCGAACACGCCTGGCGCCTAATCGCCGCCGGCGGCGGCTGGGTAATCTCGGCGAATGGCGTATCCGCTCGACAACGCCCTTTTCCAGTGGGAGTCGGGAAAACGGCGGCTGGACGAGATCTCCGAGCCGCGCGAGCGGCGGCTGGCCGACCGCCTCGTCGGGGCGATCCGCGATGAACTGCGGCGCCGGATCGGGCCGACCTTCAGCGCCGAGGAACTGGCTGAGCTGTATAGCCAAGGCACCGACTGGTGCCAGCAGGTAGCGATCGACGTCGCCCCCACGATGGAGGAGGAGGCGCAGTCGCTCGGCGACGCTGCCTTCTGGCTCTACCTGAGAGGCGCCACCGACTTCGCCGGCGGCCGAAAGCTGGAGGTCTGAGCTACTCGTCCGAGTCGTCAGACTCGGACTCGCCGCCGCTGCCGTTGCTGGCGGGCTCGCCGGCGCGGCGGATGACGATCTGGTCGGCCTCGATGCGGACGGTTACGTCGCGCTTGCCGGCCCAGCTCTCTTTGTAGACGGGGTTGTCCTTGACCGAGGCGTCGAGCCAGAGGCCGTAGCCGTCCTCGTCGCCGTGGTCGAAGGTCGCCTCGATCTCTTTGCGGCGCCCGCGCCCGCCGCGGCGGCCGCGGCGACGACGGCGCCGGCGCCCGGCGCCCGGCTCGGTGCCCTCCTCGCGCTCCTCACGCTCGCCGCGCTCGTCGCGATCCTCGTCCTCGTCGCCCTCGTCCTCCTCGGCCTTTTCAGCCTCCTCGGCTTCGGTCGCGGCCTCGATCTCCGCTTCGATCTCGTCGCGAAGGTCGATTTCGCTCCCGCCGCTCTCCTCGCCGGGATTGAGGTCGTACTGCTTGCGGAAGTCGCGCAGCTCCTGGGCGCTGATCTCCAGCTGGTGGGCGATCCAGGCGTCCGTCCGCCCCTGTTGCACCCAGGCGCGGATCTGGTTTAGCTGCGGCTTCAGTGAGCGACGAGCCATCGGCGCGCGAGTCTATTGAAGGAGGGCATTCGGCTGCGTAGAGGAGAGAAGGTGGGGGTTACGACATCAGGAACGAGAGCGCCTCGAACATCGCCAGCACGACGACGATTACGGTCGCCGTCAGGCAGACCGCGAGGACGCTGAAGCGGACCTTCCCCTCCTGCTCGACGCGGTTGATCTTGCGCGCCCGCGACCGGTTGGCCGCGCGGCGGCGCAGCTGCTCGCGGCGGCGGCGCTCGAGGTAGGTCTCCTGCTCGAAGGCCGTCTCGAACTGGGAGATGCTCTGTCGCATTCTCATAAAGGAAAGTCCCAGGCGCCCTTGGGGAAGGCGTTGTGGAACAGCGGGAACCGTAGCAAAAGATCTTGCACGGCTTACGTTTAGCTCACATTTCAGCAGGCGCCCCAGAGGCCCCTGCCGGCCCGCGCAGCCGCGCTCTGAAGCCGTTTGAACTGCCTTGCGAAGCGGTCGTTCGGCGGGATCGCCAGGGTGCGGGCGAGGCCGCGCCGCGCCAGCTCGGCGTTGACGAAGCGGTCGCCCAGGTAGACGTAGGCGAGCAGGCGGCCGTAGACGTCTCGGCGCTCGACGCCGAAGACCAGCCGCACCCGCCGGTGGGTGACCAGGCGGGCGTTGAAGCGGTGCGCACGCGGGCCGAAGCACTGCACCGGCGTCTCCGGCTTCACCGTCTCGGGGGTGTCGACGCCGATGTAGCGGACATCCTCGTGCCGGCCGTCGATCAGGACTTCGATCGTGTCGCCGTCGACTGCCCGCAGCACGTATGCCTCGGCGCTCCGCGGCGGCGGATCGCTGAGGCGAATCTGCTCCCACGGCCGCAGGAGTAAAAGAGAGATCAGGGCAAGGAGGAAGAGGCTGCCGATATCGCGCCGCACCCCTGCTCAAGGCGCGGGGCGGGTGAAGTTCTCCCCCGAAAACTGGGTGCGCCGGTCATTTGCACCGCTATACGGAACAAATGACCGGCGCGCTCCCCTACGGCGTACGCCGCACGTTGCTGAGCAGCGTCTCCTTGATCTGCTCGACGATCGCGACCGCCTCGTTCCACTCGCGCTGCCAGACGTTGCGGCCGAAGATCACGCCGGAGCCGCCGGCGCCCATCACGTCGCGGGTGTTCTGCAGGACCGTCTCGTCATCGGTCTTCGAGCCGCCGGAGAGGACGACGAGGGCGCGGCCGGCCGACTCGACGCACTGGCGGATCGCCTCGGTCTGGTCGACTTCCATCTCGTTGTAAGGGGCCGGGGCGTCCTTGTCCTTGCCCGGGTCGATCTTCGGCATGTTGAGCTTGACCACGTCGGCGCCCATCTCCATCGCCATCCGCGCCGCGTAGTCGATCGCGTAGAAGCTGTTCTGGCCGCCCTTGGCCTCGACCGCTTCGCCGCGCGGGTAGCTCCAAACGACGAGCGGCATCCCGAAGCGGTCGCATTCCTCGCGCACGCGGCGCAGCTGGGCGAGGTCCTCGTCCTGGCGCGGCGAGCCGACGTAGAGCGTGTAGCCGATCGCGTCGGCGCCGAGGCGGACGCCGTCCTCGACGCTGGCGTTGCAGCTCGAGAAGGCCTTGGCGGAGGAGGGGAGGTCGGTCTTGCCGTTGACCTTGAGGATCAGCGGCACCCGGCCGGCGTAGTCGGGGTAGTACTTCTCGGCCATCCCGATCTGGCAGGCGAGGGCCGAGTAACCGGCCTCGGCGGCGAGCCGGAACTGGTAGTCGGGGTCCTTGGAGGCGGGGTTGGGGAAGAAGTCGCGCGGGCCGTGCTCGATCCCCTGGTCGATCGGCAGCAGCATCAGGGTCCCGTTGCCCGGGCCGAACTCGAAAAGAAGGCGGTGCAGGCGGGCGCGTTTGCCCGGCGGCAGGGCCTCCAGCAGCGATTTCTGCTCGGTCAGACTCTTCAACTCCACGTGAAATTCCTCCTCGAAGATGGGTGTTTGGGGAGTATGCCACCGGAAACGGCCCAAAGGCAGCCGCAGTGCCGCTTCCGGGCTGCGGGTATCCTCGACTGCATGAGCGAGACTGAGCTCAGCGTCATCTGCAAGAACTGCGGTTCCGAGGTCAGTCCCTACGTAACCGAGTGCCCCTACTGCGGCGCGCGGCTGCGCAAGCGGGCGCCGAAGCTGGAGCGGCGCGGGGACGGGCTCGAGGCGCAGCAGCCGCGGCGCAAGCGCAGACGGATGCCGCGCCCCGGCCGGCCCAGCTTCGCCGTCTCCGACGACCGCCCCTACGCCACGATCGCGATCGTCCTCGCCTCGGCGATCCTGCTGCTGATCCAGAAGGCCAGCGGCGACGCGCTGGAAACCTTCGGTGGCCTGATCGTCCCGCTCGAAGACCAGTGGTGGCGGATCTTCACCGCCCCGTTCGCCTATGTCGACCTCGGCTATCTCTTCGTCGTCGCGGTCGGGCTGGCGATCTTCGGGACCGGGGTGGAGCGGCGCCTCGGCACCCTGCCGACCGCCGTCCTGCTGGTCGCCTGCGGCGCCCTCGGGATGCTGGTCGCAAGCGTCGTCGCCAACGCCCAGGGCGACTTCGCCGTCGTCGCCGGCGGCAACGGAATGGCGCTGGGCGCGGTCGCCGCCTGGTTCGCGATCCGCCGCGCCGAAGTCCACGGCTCGATCGGCGAGGACTACGACGCGATCGGCGTCGCGGTCGCCGCCGTCGTCCTGATTGCGCTGCCGCTCTTCGCCCCCACCGCGGACCTCGTCGCCGGCCTGGTCGGCGGTGTCGTCGGCGGTCTCGCCGGTCTTGCCGCCTCGGCGCTGCACCCCTCCGAATAGGGTTCTGCGGGTGCCTGACGAGACCGAGCTCGAGGCCGCGCTCGAGCGGCTGCTCGACCCGGAGCGTTTCTCCGCCGCCGAGCGCGTCGTCGCCCAGGCGGCGCCGCAGCTGCAGAAGGTGCTCGCGGCGGCGCTGGCCGAGGGCGGCTGGTTCGGCGAGCCGCACGAGGCGGAGTCGCTGAAGGCGGCCACCGTCCCCGACCCCGAGGAGCGGCTCACCGCCGTCCGTGCCCTGCTCGCCGAGGAGGCGAGGATGGGGATGATGGTTGGAGTGGCGGTCGGCTGGGCACTGAAGGAAGAGCTGGCTACGACCAACCCGAGCGATCCCGAACCACGAGGAGAGAGCTGAGATGGAGATCAAGTACCACGGGCATTCCTGCTTCGAGCTGAGCGAGGGCGAGACGACCGTGCTGGTCGACCCCTTCCTGAAACCGAACAATCCCGCCGCCGTCCACACCGGCGAGGAAGTCGAGCCCACCCACATCGCGATCACCCACGGCCACGCCGACCACATGGCCGACGCGGTCCCGGTCGCCAAGCGCACCGGCGCCCACTGCGTCGCGATCGTCGAGCTCGCCGAATGGCTGAAAGCCCGGGGGATCGAGGAGCTCAGCGACCCCAACCTCGGCGGCACCGTCGAGTTCGACTGGGGCTGGATCAAGCTCGTCCCCGCCTGGCACACCAGCACCCTGCCCGGGCACGAAGAGGCTCTGTTCAGCGCCGAGCACGGGACCGCGATCGGGACCGCAGCGGGCCTGCTGATCAACATCGGCGAGGTGACCGTTTACCACGCCGGCGACACCTGCCTGTTCAGCGACATGAAGCTGATCGCCGAACGCAACCCGATCGACGTCGCCCTGCTGCCGATCGGCGGCCACTACACGATGGACCGCCACGACGGCGTCGTCGCCTGCGAGTTCGTCGGCGCCAAAACGGTGATCCCGATCCACTTCGACACCTTCCCGGCGATCGAGACCGACACCGACGCCTTCAAGGCCGAGGTCGAGTCGCAGACCTCGAGCAAGGTAGTGGTCCTCGATCCCGGCCAGACGCATTCGGTGTGATGAAGAACGCGAGGACCGAGCGAGCCGACTTCCAGGCGACCGCCGACCCGGCGCTGAACGAGGCGGCCGACCGCACGGCTGACATCAAGCTGCTCGGCTACGGGGAGCTCTACGACCTCTGGGAGCGCCAGCAATGGCAGACCCAGGATCTCGACTTCGGCCGCGACCGCGAGGACTGGCACGAGCGGATCAGCCCCGAGGAGCGCTTCCAGCGGATGTACGGGCTCAGCTCGTTCTTCATCGGCGAGCAGAAAGTGGCCGAGGAGCTGGGGCCGATCATGCGGGCGGCGCCGACCGAGCAGCAGAAAATCTTCCTCTGCACGCAGATCGCCGACGAGGCCCGCCACGTTCGCTTCTTCGAGCGCTTCTACCGCGAGGTCGGGGTACTGGAGTCAGACGAGCTCGGCGCGATGCTGACCGAGACCTCGGCCCATCTCAACACCAAGTTCAGCGACCTCTTCGACGGGATGCTGAAGGAGCGGACCGACCGTCTCTCGGCCGAGCCCGAGGACACCGAGGCGCTGGTCGAGGCGGTGACGCTCTACCACATGGTCATCGAGGGGATGCTGGCCCTCACCGGGCAGCACTTCATCATGGACTTCAACGAACGCGAAGGGACGCTGCCGGCCTTCGTCGAGGGCTTCTCCAACGTCGCCCGCGACGAGCACCGCCACGTCGCCTTCGGCTCGGTCTTCCTGCGCGAGAAGGCGCGCGAGGACGACCGCTACAAGCAGGCGATCCAGCGCACGCTGGAGCAGGCGCTACCGCTGGCCGACGGGGTGCTGCAGCCGCCCTGGATGGAGAACGCCGGCGAGGACTTCGAACTGTTCGGCTACTCGCTGGAGGAAACCCGTCAGTTCGCCGGCACTTGCCTGATGCGCCGGCTCAAAGTCATAGGCCTTCAGTAACGGGCGGGAGTTCGACTTCCACCGGCGCCGGTTCTTCGGCCGGGGCCGGTTCTTCGGCCGGCGGAGGCGGCGGGCTGCTTTCCGCCGGGGCGGTTTCGCTCGGCGGCGGGCTCGGTGCGGTGGTCACGACGACGACGCCGCTGCCGCCGTGGGCGCCGGGAACTTCTTCGGAAGGTTTGGCGGTGCCGATCGCTTCGGACTCCGCTTCGCCGATCGTGACTTCGCCTTCGGCGGCCGACTGACCGGCTGCTTCTTCGTCATCGGCCGGTGCGACCGGGGGTTCGGCGGAGGGAGCTTCCTCGGCCGGCGCTTCAGTCTGAGCTTCAGCCGGTGCGGGCAGCGGCGTGTTTTCGACCGCTTCGGAGTCGGCGACGGGCGCGGCGGCCACCGGGGCGGGAGTGGCCTTGCCGATCGCCGGCGCCGATTCGGCCGGCGCCTGGAGCAGGCTGGCGGTCTTCGGGGCAGGCGTCACCGGGGTGGTGTTGGTCGTTTCCTTGACCTCGACCGCGCCGGCGGTGAGCAGGGCCGCGGTGACGACACCGGCGGCCGCCTTGGTGCCGATCGCGCCGCCCAGAGCGCCAAGCCCGCTCGCAGCCGAGCCGCCACCGAGCGCGGCGCCGACCCCGCCGACGGCGCCCGCGCCGGCTCCTGCCGCGCCGGCGCCAGCGGCTCCGGCCCCGGCGCTACCGCCGCCGAGTCCGAGCTTGGAGGCGATGAAGCCCTTGAAGGCGATCAGCGGCCCGACCGGGAAGAGCGCCGCCAGCGCCTTCTCGTTGGAGCGGAGCTGGCTGCGGAAGTCGGCGCATTCGTCGCACTCGCGCACGTGGCGGCGGACCGGCGCCGAGACCTTGCGCAGGCCCTCGGCGGCTTCGGAGAGCTCGACCCGGACCTCGCCGCAGGTCAGCAGGCGCGCCTGGCTGGCCTCGGTCAGCGAGATCCGCGCCCGCACCAGCAGCGACTTGACCGAGGGCACGGTGGTGTCCATCGCGGCGGCGATTTCCTCGTAGGAGAGGGCGTCCATCTCGCGCAGCAGCAGGGCGGCGCGCTGGGTCTCGGGAAGTTTGTTGACGTCGCTGAGGATCTGGCGGAACTCCTCGCGGTTATGGACGCACTCGGCGGTCGAGGCGGCGTCGACCTCGGGGACCATGTCCATCGATTCCTGCGCGTCGGCCTTCGGTTTGCGCAGGTAGTTGAGGCAGCGGTTGCGGGCGATCCGGTAGAGCCAGGGCCGGAGGTTGATCTCGCGCTCGTCGGCCAGCATCGCTTTGTAAGCGTTGACGAAGACCTCCTGCAGGACGTCTTCGGCGTCCTCGGTCGAGCCCAGCATCTGGCGGCAAAAGCCGAGCAGCCGGCCCTGGTAGCGGTCGACGATCGCCTCGAAGGCGCCCGGGTTGCCGCTCCGCGCCATCGCGATCAGCTTCTCGTCGCCCTGCAGCTTGAGCAGCGGCGAGCGCCGGGCGAGGAGCCCGCGGCGACTGGCATGCGTTAGTGCTGAAGCCTCCAAAGATCTCTCCCCTGAGGACTGGGTCTGACCTAAAAGACACCGTAACAGCGGTCTAGTTGCGGCCCTAGAACATTTATTGCCGTTTTAGGCGCCTTGAAAACCCGCATAGAGCAGGGAAAGTGCCCGGAGCGGGACTCGAACCCGCAAGCCCCGTGAGGGGCAGCGACTTTTAAGGCCGCCGCGTTTACCGGTTTCGCCATCCGGGCTCGGCGATGGTAACTCGCCATGGCCAGCCAGCCAATAGGCTGCGGCGATGGCCGAACACGGCGGCAAGCTGGTTGCGAAGACGTTGAAGTCGCGGGGCGTCGAGCATCTCTTCACCCTCTCCGGCGGGCACCTGTTCTCGATCTACGACGGCTGCAAAGACGAGGGGATCGGGCTCGTCGACGTCCGCCACGAGCAGACCGCCGCCTTCGCCGCCGAGGGGTTCGCCAAGGCGACGCGGCAGCTCGGGGTCGCGGCGCTGACCGCCGGGCCGGGCGTCACCAACGGGATCAGCGCGATCGCCGGGGCGCAGGCCAACAACTCGCCGATCTGCGTGCTCGGCGGCCGGGCGCCGGAGCTGCGCTGGGGCTCGGGCTCGCTGCAGGAGATCGACCATTTGCCGTTCGTCTCGCCGCTGGTCAAGTCGGCCGAGACGGTGAAGGACCCGGCGCGGATCGCGCCGGTCACCGCGGCGGCGCTCGACCGCGCGGCCGCGGCGCCGAGCGGCCCGACCTTCGTCGACTATCCGCTCGACGTCGTCTTCACCGAGGCCGAGCTGGAGCTGCCGCCGGTTCCGCCGGCGGGCGAGGCGCAGCCGGCCACGGGGGTCGAGGAGGCGGCGGAGCTGCTGGCGGCGGCGGAGCGGCCGGCGATCATGGCCGGAACCGGGCTCTACTGGGGGCGGGGCGAGGAGGAGTTGCGGGCCCTGGCCGAGGCGATCGGCATCCCGGTCTTCCTCAACGGACTTGGCCGCGGCTGCCTGCCCGCCGACCACGAGCTTGCCTTCAGCCGCGCCCGCTCGACGGCGCTACAGGACGCCGACGTCGCCTTGGTAATCGGCGTGCCGATGGACTTCCGGCTTGGCTTCGGCGGCAGCTTCGGCGAGGAGACGAAAATCATTCGTCTCGATCTGGCCCCGAACGCGCTGACCAAGAACCGGACGCCGGAGGTCGACCTGGTCGGCGACGTACGGGTGACGTTGGCGGCGCTGCGGGAGGAGGCGGGGGAGGGCACCCGCACCCGGCCGTGGCTCGAGCAGCTCCGCAACGTCGAGACCGAGAAGCGAGCGGCCGAGCGGGCCGAGCTCGACGACGAGCGCTCGCCGCTGCACCCGGTCCGGGTCTACCGCGAGCTGAACGAAGTCCTCGACCGCAACGCGATCGTCGTCGGCGACGGCGGCGATTTCGTCTCCTACGCCGGTCGCCTGATCGAGACCTACGAGCCAGGCTGCTGGATGGACCCCGGCCCGTTCGGGTGCCTCGGCGCCGGCCCCGGCCAGGCGATCGGCGCCAAGGTCGCCCATCCCGACCGCCAGGTCTGCCTGCTGCTGGGGGACGGAGCCTTTGGTTTCGCCGGTATGGAGTTCGACACGATGTCGCGTCACGGTCTGCCCGTCGTCGGGGTGATGGGGAACAACGGCATCTGGGGTCTCGAGCACCACCCGATGCAGTTCCTCTACGGCTACTCGGTGGCCGCCGAGCTGCGGCCCGAAACGCGCTACGACCAGCTGGTCGAATCGCTCGGCTGCGATGGGATCCTGGTCCGTGAGCCGGGTGAGTTGAAGCCGGCGCTGGAGCGGGCGTTCGCCTCCGGCCGGCCGACGCTGGTCAACGTCCTCACCGATCCCGAGGTCGCTTACCCGCGTCGGGCGAATCTGGCGTAGGGCTCCCAGAAAACAGCCACAAACGAAGATCGGCCGTCATCGCTGACGGCCGATCCAAGCGGTCCCTCTGGACGGGCAGGGGTACGTCTTTAAGGGACCTGTTTATTTGGTGGGCCCAGACGGCGGGAGGCGCCATGATGCGGCAATCGCCTAAGCCCTATATACGGAGTGCGAGGTGAGGAAACCCCACCTCATGCCCCGTGGATTCAGTATGTACCTCGCCGTCCGTGGGCGCTACTCGTCCGTACTTCGGACTACTAAGAAGTGCGTAGCGGGGGATACTCGATTCTTGACTTTTGGTATGCAGGCTGGCCCATTTGTCCGCCGTGGATAAGACGGACTGTCCAGCTAGTAAATCGAAGGATTTTTACGACTGGCGGTAATTGCAGTGCCATAGAGGATGTCGTGCTCGGAGACGGCTATCTCCTCGAGCCCGAAGGCGCGCATCACCTCGACGAGGATGACGACGCCGGCGACGATCGTCGGGGCGCGGTCGGGGTGGAGGCCGGGAATCTCGACCCGCTCTGCCAGGGGGACCGAGGCGAGCTGGGAGAGCATGCGCTGGATCGACGGCAGGGCGAGATGGTGGCCGTGGACGCGCGAGGGGTCATAGGGCTCGAGCCCCAGTTCGACCGCCGCCAGCGAGGTGGGGGTGCCGGCGACGGCAATGCCGCGGCTGGCCGCGATGCCGGTGCCGACCGAGGTCTCGATCAGGCCGCGGACGTCGGCGGCGAGCGCTTCCAGCTCGCCGGCGGTGGGGGGGTCGCTGGAGATGCAGCGCTCGCTGTGGCGGACGACGCCGGCCTGGAGGGAGTCGTGGAAGGAGACCTCGGAGCCCTCGCCGACGACGAGCTCGGTAGAGCCGCCGCCGATGTCGACCACCAGCGTCGGCTCAGATGGCGGCGCCTCGGAGGTGGCTCCCAGGTAGGTGGAGCGCGCCTCCTCCTCCCCGCCGAGGACGCGGGCCGAGAGGGCGAAGCGCTCGCGCAGCTCGGCGACGAAGGCGCTGCCGTTGTCGGCGTCGCGGACCGCGCTGGTCGCGATCGCATCCACCGTCTCGGCACCCAGCTCATCGATGATGCCGACGTAGTTGCCGACCGCCGCGCAGACGTCCTCGATCGCCTCGCCTGAGAGGTGGCCCGAGAGATCGACGCCCCGCCCCAAGCGGGTCACCGTGCTCCGCCGTTCCACCTGCCGCACCACGCCGCCGGCGACGTCCGCCACCAGCAACCGCGTCGAATTGGTCCCGATGTCGATCACCGCGACCCTCTTGGCCCGATCAGTCACCCGGCCACTCTAGAGCCCCACCGACCTCCCAAGACCCCTGCACAATCAAGCCGCCAGCACCCCCGAACCCCGCCCCAGCACCACCCCCACCTTGCTACCATCGACAGTCCGCCGCGGGGTGGAGCAGCCAGGTAGCTCGTCGGGCTCATAACCCGAAGGTCGCGGGTTCGAATCCCGCCCCCGCTATAGGAAAAGGCCCCGGAAACGGGGCCTTTTTTCTGCTCCAGGCGGCAAGCGTATATTGCTGGGCGGGTACCAATTGGGTACTAATTTTCAATGCCCAGGACGTCGATGCGGCCGAGGTGCGGCAGTCCGTCAGGCACGAAAACGATCTTTCGGCTGTCATGACTTGCCGACCTTCGGGCTTCAAACCCCGAAGGTCGGTAGCTTCGCGACATATTTCTCACACAAGCGCCCATTGGATGGGCGCTATAATGATGCCAATGTCGCCCGCTGGTCTTACCGCTCGAAATCGTGCTCTTCTGACCTCCCTTCATCGGTTTGACGGTCCATTCACCGTCGACGAGGCGCAAGAGGCACTTGACGTAGATCGCCCTCGCGCGCAGCGCTTGCTGCGCTATCTAGCTGACCGGGGGTGGCTCGCTCGTGTTCGCAAGGGCGTTTATGCACCAGTCCCTCTCTCGACCGAGGTCCCGGAGGAGTGGCGGGCCGATCTCTGGCGGGCCGCAGCGCAGGCCTACTCCCCTTGTTACATCGCGGGCTGGAGTGCCTGCGAGCACTGGGGTTTCACCGAGCAGATCTTTCGCGACTTGATGGTCGTGAGCACCAGGCAGATGGCCTTTCGCAGCGACGAAATCCAGGGTACGTCCGTGAGGATCAAGGTTGTCGGACTCCAAAAAATGTTCGGCACGGTTGGCGTCTGGCGGGGATCAGAGCGAGTCGAGGTCTCTGACCCCACCCGCACGATTGTCGACTTGCTCGATGATCCGTCCATGGGGGGCGGGATCCGCCATGTGGCGGAGGTGCTCGAGGAGTACCTCTCAGGATCGCATCGCGACGAGGGGCTGCTGCTCGATTACTGCGAGCGATTTGGCAACCGCAGCGCCTATAAGCGGCTTGGGTACCTGATCGAGGCCCTCGCTCTCGACGAGCCTGACCTAATCGAGCGCTGTCGGGAGCGGCAGTCGAGTGGCGTAGTGCCGCTCGATCCAGGCATTCAGGCGGCGGGCGTTCGCAACTCAGCCTGGAACCTTCGCGTCAACGCGCGGATCGATCGGATGGCCCCATGATCACCCGAGCGGTCCTCGATGAGCGGGTCCGTGAGTGGGGCCTGCGCGACGACGTGGTTGAGAAGGACTACGTCCTCGGCTGGCTCCTCTGGGGGATAGGGTCGAACAAGTCACTGGGCGCCTCTTGGGTCTTCAAGGGCGGGACCTGTCTCAAGAAGTGCTACATCGAGACCTACCGCTTCTCCGAGGACCTCGACTTCACTGTCCTGCCCGACGGGCCAATCGAGCCCGACGACGTCTTGCCGCTGATCGACGAGGTGCTGAGCGGTGTCAATGACGCATCGGGCATCGACTTCTCGGTCGAGACGCCGCGCCTGAAGCTGCGACCCGGCGGGCGCACCGCCGAAGGCAGGATTTACTACCGCGGCCCTCGGGGTGCACCGCAGCCGGCCCGCATCAAGCTCGACCTGAGCGCAGATGAGGTCCTAGCTCGGCCGCCAGTGTTGCGACCCATCGCCCATGCCTTCCCCGACGAGCTCCCAGCGCCGGCCGAGGTTCGCTGCTACGGCTTCGAGGAGCTCTTCGCCGAGAAGATCCGAGCGATGGGGGAGCGCTCGCGCCCGCGAGATCTCTACGACATCGTCAACCTCTTTCGCCGCGAGGACCTACGGCTCGAGCAGGAGCTGATCCGATCGACGCTTGAGCGCAAGTGCGAGACCAAGGGAATCGCGATGCCGACCCACGGCGACATCAGCTCCTCTCCGTTGCGTGCCGAGCTCGAAGCCGAGTGGGCGAACATGCTCGGCCACCAGCTGCCAGTTCTGCCGCCCTTCGAGCAGTTCTGGGAGGAAGCCGAGGTTCTCTTCCAGTGGCTTGAAGGCGACGCCGTCGAGGAGCCGGTGGAGTCAATTGGCGCGATGACCAGCGAGGACCAGACCTGGTCGCCGCCGCCGACTTTGGCGACCTGGGGCCGAGCTTCGCTGGAGGTGGTCCGTTTCGCCGGCGTCAACCACCTCTTGGTGGAGCTCGGCTACAAAGGCAGCACGCGCTTGATCGAGCCGTACTCGCTGCGGCGCAGCAGCGCCGGCAACCTGCTGCTCTACGGAGTTAGAGCCGACAGCAGAGAAATCCGCTGCTATCGGGTGGACAAAATCCAGTCCGCGCGGGCGACCACCCAGCCGTTTCAGCCAGCCTTCGCAATCGAGTTCGGGTCCGCGGGTGGATTGTCTGCTCCTCCGGTACGGAGGCGGGCGGGAGCCCCAAGGCTGGGACCTCGTCGATCCGCAAGGCGGTCTCGTTCGACCGGTCCCACCTACATCGTCCGCTGTGCGACCTGCGGTAAGGAGTTCCGGCGCAAGACGCGCTCAACCGCGATGCGCAAACACAAGGGGCCGGGAGGCCGGAATTGCCCAGGCCGCAGGGGCTTCTTCGTCAGGATGGCCTAGACAGCTTCACTCCAGGCGACTCGCTCATGCGAGGTCCAGGCCCTGGTGGTCTTGCGACGCTCCGCCTTCACGTTGGCGGTCAACTTCTGCGGCTTGCAGAGGAGACAGCCGCTCCGTCGGTGCTTCGGTCGCTTGCGCTTGTGATGTGCCATCGGCCCAGGCTACTCTCGAACTGCGCGGTATGGCCTCAGTGACCGTGTCGGACTCGCCGAGCACTACGAATGACCTGGCCGCGTCAGCCTCGCCGCCTATATTTGTCGCATGGGCAGCAAAGACAAATGCGAGAGCTGCATATTCTGCGGCAGCTCCGAACTGACCGAGGAGCACCTTGTGGCCGACTGGGCGGTGAGGGCCTTCCTCAGAAGCCGCCGAACCGACGGCACTTTCAGCGGAACCTTTGTGGCTCCGGAGACGATGCGGATCGACGCCTCGCCTCCACTGAGCACTGCGCGGGTCGTATGTCGATCCTGCAATAACGAGTGGCTCTCTGTGATCGATTCCGAAGCGGCGCAGGTCTTGAAGCCCCTAATCCGTGGGGATGCGGAGGTAAGCCTCGACAAGGCGGCCCAAGCCTCTGTGGCAGCTTGGATTTTTAAGTGCGCTCTCACCTTCGACGCAGCCGGTAATGGTGAGAACGGCCCACTTAAATCGCTGCGCGCCCAATTCCGTTCATCGCGAATGGCCCCTCCTGGGTGTGTGATCTACGCAGGGCCGGCCACGCCGGTGCCGTGGACGGTGCCCAGCATTCCCGAGGTGGCGGGCGTCCGGATGTTCGGCGTCAGGCCAGCGAACGGCATTGCCAATGTCACTCTGGACATGAAGACGCCTGAGGGTAAACCTGCGGGTACGAGCACCTTCTCTGCCCCGATCCCTGGCTATCAGGTCATGTTGGGTGCTCTCTATGCCTATCTAGGTGGTCGGGTTCCCCCGGTGGCGCCGAACTCGCTCACGGAATTCAGCCAGATATGGCCAGCTCGCGAGCAGCCCGTGGTAGTGCGTTGTGACCGGCGCGGGTTCAAAAACGCTGCTTAGAGTCTGCTGCGGCAGTATCCCGCCTGACACCGCTGCCTCGGTCGCTACGGTGGGACGATTACCCACCTCTTGAATTAGGCTCCGAGTAGGTGGCAAGAAAACGGCGCAAGCGCAATCGCCCACCGAGCCCAAACAAGGGCCTGGCTCCTGCCAATTTTCCTGAGTTGAACCGACGGTTCTACGCGACCGATCCTCACGATTATTTCTCTCGCCGCCTGATGGGTTTGATGCTCTGGCTGGGAAATCCGCCTGAGTTCCAGGCAGCGATCAAGGATGAATTCAAAGCTGCCGACGTGGGCGTACTCTGGCGGAGCGACCTGTCAGATGAGGAGGCGGAGAAGTCACGCCAGCGCTATGCCACTGCCGAGTCGGAGGTGCTCCTGCATCACATCAGCGAGACCCTGCTGAGGCTCTATCTCGTACACGCCGCTCGTTCGCCGTGTCCATGGCTGGACATTGCCAGGGAGCGGGACTTCAAGAAGCTGAAGGGCGACGTAGCCGACCTGCGAGATCGCCTGCAGGACGGCACGGAGCGCGAGAACATCGAGTACGTCTTCTTCGGCGGGGCCAACCGCAAAGCGTTCAATCCCGTCCCGGAGGAGGAGCGCTGGGAAGCGAGTCTTCGTAACATCGGGCGGTTCCTCGACCGCTACGCGGAGCAGTTCTTGGACTCTGCCCCGTACAACGCAGCCAAGCACGGCATGGCTGTCGTTTCGGGCCATTCAGGCATTGAACTTGGAGTCAACAACGACTCTGACGGCCCTTTCCTGAGCAAGTCTGGCCCAGCCATCGAATACCTCGCTATCCGAGGGGACAAATCTCAACCGAGATGGGCACAAGAGACGAAATGGATCGACCTCGCACCTTCGATCCGCTTGATTGGGATGGCTCGCGATCTTCTCGACGTCCTTTGGACGGTTGGCTCGGCTCATCGAGGCGGAGATCACCCGGAAAAGTTGCGTCTCTTCGACTACCCGGACTACGACGCGATGATGGCGCGCAGTCAACCGGAGATTGATCCGGCGACTGCCCCGCTGTCTGAGCTGATCACCACCGATCGGATCTCGATGATGCTCATGTATTTCGAGGAGGCCGACTGAGGATGTCGACGTCCCTACGCCGCTGGCGACCAGGATCCGCTCCTGCGGATCGGGTCTTAGCGACCACCGCCCTAGTCGACCGACTTGCCGAGGCGACGCAGCATCCTCTCGAAGGCGCGCCGACTTCGAGATTGGGTTGCCTCGGTGCCAGGCATTTTCGGTTGCAGCCAGGGCAACCGATCCCAGTCCCGCTCCGGGGGCGCCTCGCCCGTATCCAAGAGATATTTGAGTCTCCGCTGTAGCTCCTCTGTCAGCTGCGGATCGTTGGCGAGGGGGGACGCCGTTGAAATCAGCAGGCGTCGGACTCCACTCAAGGTCTCTGACTCGGGATCGACGGAACGACGCCAGCGGCCGTCCTCGCCCTCGGCGAAGCCGAGCGCCCAGAGGACGGCGGCAGCCTCCTGGTCCGTGCAGGCCAGCGCGGCGGCGATTTGCTTCGCCTCCCATGAGTGATTGTCCAACCACTCGTCTAGGAGGTAGGGGTCCAAGCCCCGCTCCTGCCAGTCGCCTCCGTGACGCGCGACCGCCTCCTGTGCCTCCTTAGGTCGCCCGCGGATCAACCAGTAGGTCGCGGCCACTCCTCCCGGGAGGGCGAGCAGCTCGGCGACCTGCTGGAGGATTTCCAGCATATGCGCGAGGTCCGCCCAGATCGGCAAGGTCCCGTTGCCGATCTGCGGAAGGACGAAGGCATAGGGCCGTTCGGGGTCTCCGGCGAGAAGGCCGTGAGCGCGCGCTTGCTCGGTCTCCTCCACGGTGACTTCATGCCAGGGCTTCCAGTCTGCACTGCCGTCGGAGCGCACGACGGCAAGGACGTACGAGGATCGACCGAGACCTGATCCGTCGTCGTCGGACGGCTGCCAGAACGAGATCGCATAGGGCCGATATCCAGCCGCGGCTCCCTTGCAGAGATCCTCGAGCGCGGTCTCGACAATCTCGCCATAGGTCGTCGTTGGGCCCGCTTTAACCTCGACTCGCCGACGCTGGTTCCAAGGTTTCGACCACTCGGAGTCCGGAGGGAAAGTCCCGCTTGGCGCCTTCTTGTTTCCGACGAGGGCAACGACGATCTGCGTCATGCGGGAAACGTAGTCTCTGGCTTGTCCGGCCGCTCGCGGAGACCGCGCTGGCCTCCTTCGCTTTGGCACCTGTCATCCGGGCCGGCGGTACACAAACGGGTCACAATTTGAGCGAAAGTAGGGTCAACTCAGACCAACTCGGGCCGCTTGAACAAGCCAAAAAACAGCCTGGTCAACCCCGCCTAGAAACCTCATAACCCGAAGGTCGCAGGTTCGAATCCCGCCCCCGCTATAGGTGAAGACCCCGGAAACGGGGGCCTTGTTTATGCATGGGCTTGGTGTTCCTTTCTGCGCATGGAGAGCTGCGCGGCCTGGTCACGATTGTCCCGCCGCTCGACTAGGTGCCCCACCTTCAGGAGGGCCCCGACCGAAGTGGAGACCGAGGTACCCTTCGTCGATGGCCGGTTCTGCGAGCGCTGAGAGACTTCCCGGGGGTGTGGTGCACCAGCTGCCCGGGGATCTGCGCGAGGGGTTGATCGGTAGCGCCGCTGCGCTGGAGGCTTGGCAGGACATCACGCCGCTGGCTCGCAACGAGTTCATCTGCTGGGTCGAGGATGCGAAGCAGCCGGCCACCCGTGAGCGCCGCATCCGGCGCACTCGGGAAGAGCTCGAGGAAGGTATGCGCCGTCCTTGCTGCTGGCCTGGATGCAAGCACCGCGAGCGCACTGGGCCGGGCGGAGAAGGATCGAGCGGCTGAGGAGGTTCGATCAGCTCCTTGATCGCAGGTTAGCCCGACGATCTCGTGCTAGCCGGAGCGGGGGGCGGAAGCCCGGTACGGTCGTCGGAGAAAGATCACCGCGAAGGGATGGCAATGGCAACTCAGACGAAGGTCATAAGCGGCACCGATTTCATCACCGTGTCCACGCAGGACTACGAGCGCGCGGCGAGGTTCTACGGCGAGACGCTGGGTCTGGAGTTCTCAAAGCGGTGGGGGAGCATGCCCGCCGGTGAGTTCGAGACGGGGAACCTGACGATCGCGGTGATGCAATCTGACGCCTTTGGGATCGAGTTCCGCGCCAACAACCACCCGATTGAGTTTCACGTCGACGACTTCGAGGTGGCGAAGGCGGAGTTGGAAGCGCGGGGCATCGAGTTCCGGGGCGACAACCTCGACTCGGGCGTCTGCTGTCAGGCCTTCTTCTCCGATCCGGACGGCAACACGCTGGCCATCCACCATCGCTACGCGCCGCCGGAGGCGGAGCCGGGAGGTTAGCCGGCACAGAGCCGGGTGCCTCCCGGCCTTACGTCACGCCCTCGCGGCGGCGAGGAGGCGGTCGAGCCCGTCGAGCATTTCGGTCATGCCCTGCTCGAATCCCGTCTCGACCGTCTGCTCCATCAACTCGCGGTCGCCGAAGTGGGTTTGGATCGACATCGTTGCGGTGCCGTCGGCCTCGGCGATCGTCACCGTCATCGCCGTCGGGCCTCCGTCGGCCGGCTTGCCCTCGTCGTTGACGTCGTCGTCGGAGATGCGCAGCCGGTGGGGCGGGTCGGCCTCCTCGATCCGCCAGGAGCCGTGGTGCTTCTCACCGTCCGGGCCGGTCATGAAGTAGCTGGTGCGGGCGCCGACCGTGAGCTCGTGCTCGACGAAGGTCGACGAATGGGACGGCGGGCTCCACCAGCGCTCCAGCTGGCGCGGATCCGACCACAGCTCCCAGAGTCGCTCGGCATCGGTGTCGAACTCCGCCGTGATCGTCAGGGTCAGGGCGTCGATGTTCCTGTCTACGTCGGTGACGGGCATCAAGTGTCTCCTTTGTCGGTTTCGAGGATCTGCTCCATCCGCTCGATTCGGTCACGCCAGTCCGCCTCGAGACGATCGAGTGCGGCGTGGGCGCGCGCGAGGGCGTCGGCCTGGGTCTGGACGATCGACTCGCGACCGACCCGGTGCTTGTTCACCAGATCGGCCCGCTCCAGCACGGCGACGTGCTTCTGCATCGCCGTCACGCTGATCGGGTGTTCGCGGGCCAGGGCCGAGACCGAGAGCCGGCCCTCGTGGGCGCGGCGGAGGATGTCGCGACGGATCGGATCGGCCAGCGCCCTGAACAGCAGGTCGGTGGCCCCCTCGTCGTCGTGAATCGATCTCTTATCTACAACCATCTGGTTGTAAGTTAGCATGGATGCACTAGGGGACGAGCGCACCCGGCCTGGCGCCGACTCGGTGGTTAGACCAGGATCTGATCGGAAGATCCGATTGTCTATCTAGGTACGGCTGATTCTGATAGATTGCCGCCGCTCGGAGGGGACGGGGTGGTACTCCGGGCGGGATCTCTGGGAGCCCCGGGCTTGAGGAATCAGGAGCAGCCGTTGTCGCGACATCCCGTTTACTTCTCCGCCTGGGCGAAGCTAGGCGCCGCGCGGCTGCCGATCGCGCTGGCCTTTGCCTTGTCCGCGCTCTTCGTTTTCTCGGCATCGGCTAGTCCTCACACGGCCACCGTCGGCGTCGATCGCGGCCAGGGGGCAGGCCCGATCTACTTCTGGGCGAACCTCGGCTATCCGGTCAAAAGCCCGGTGCGCGGGTTCCACAATCCACCCGTGATCAGGCCGTCCACGTTCATCATCTTCGAGGACGGCTCCTGGGAGATAGAAAAGCTCCACTGGACCGGATGGGGTTCGCCTGTTGCCAAAGCGATTGGGAAAAGCAACGCCGATACGGACGATCCAAACGTTGCCGAAGGCA
Source organism: uncultured Actinomycetes bacterium (assembly GCA_963702075.1). Classification (GTDB taxonomy): domain Bacteria; phylum Actinomycetota; class Thermoleophilia; order Solirubrobacterales; family 70-9; genus VAYN01. The sequence goes on from OY969703.1 coordinate 822,702, forward strand.
AGAGGATCATCACTCCGGCAAAGGTCATCCTCTATGACCCGGGCACCTTCGGCGGGCGGAGGATCTACCGCTGCATCAGGATCAAGCTCCAGAAGCCGGCGAGCTTCCCGACGAGCTGCCTGCAACGAACCGGGAACTCCGTCGGCCTGAGCCCGCCCGGAACGGGTACCCCGGTCGGCAACGAAGCCGCCGAAGACGGCACCCGCCACGTCGATGAATTCTTCTCCCCGGGGCGCAAGGTGTGGTGTCAGATCAGCACCTTTGACACCCAGGCCTCTTGCGGTACGTACCCGGAACCGCCGACGCACTCGGCGGTAATCGCGAAGACCGGGAAGGTTGCGATCTGCTCGGTCGAAAAGCTCGAATACCCGGGCGGGGACGGCCACGGCCCTCCGGCGGGCTGCTTCCAGAACTGGCCGCCTGAAGCGCTTCCGATCCTCCACATCGGCGAAGCCAACAGCGTCGGCGCCTTCCGCTGCAGCTCCGAAGCCGACGGGATCATCTGCCTCAAGGTCTCTGGCCCAGGAAAAGACAACGGCTTCCGGATCAACGCCCAGGAGGCCGTGGAACTGCGACCCTCGGTGCGCTAGTCACCCCACCAGTCGCGCCGGCCTTCGACGTCGTCGCGCGGATTCTCGCCGAGGTTGGGGGCGCCGATGACGAGGACCTCCAGGCCCTCCGGGCCGGCCTCGTAGCCTCGCCAGGTGCCGGGGGAGACGCGCACCGAGTCCCATTCGGTGAGCTCGACGATCTCGTCGTCGAGCTTCATCCGGCCGCTGCCGCGCAGGACCACGTAGATCTCCTCCTGCCGCTTGTGCGTGTGGCCATAGGGGAAGCGATGGTTGGGCGGGATGCGCTGGTAGCCCAGGCCTGATTTCTCGAGCTCGAGCGCCTTGGTCGCAAGGCGGAACTCCAGGTCCGGCGAGCCGTCGAAGTTGGACCCGACATCGTCCAGATCCTGCTTGAGGTTCCTGCGGGTGAATGGCACGGTCCCAGCCTATGAGGTCAGCCGGTTACTCCGGCCGCCGGCATTTCACCTGGTACACGCCCTCGAAGCCGCTCTCGAATCCGTTGCGGGCGGCGTGCAGGTAGACGCGCCAGATCCGGGCGCGCTCGATTCCGGCCAGGGCGACGGCCTCCTCGAAGCGCTGTTCGAAGCGTTCGAGCCAGACGGTGACGGTGCGGGCGTAGTCGGCGGCGAAGCCCTCGACGTGCTCGACGGTGAGGCCCGCGCGCTCCATCGCCAGGGTGATCCGGGAGAGGTGCAGGGGCTCGCCGTCGGGGAAGACGTAGCGCTCGGAGACCGGGCCGGCGTCGTTGTCGTCGCCGTGCTGGAGCTGGGCGATGCCGTGGTTGAGCAGCCGCCCGCCGGGCCGCAGCAGACGCTGGAGGCCGGCGGCATAGACGTCGATGTTGGTCTCGCCGACGTGCTCGACCATGCCGATGCTGGCGATCGCGTCGAAGCTCTCGCCGGCGAGCTCGCGGTAGTCCTCGACCCGGAACTCGACCAGGTCCTCGACGCCGAGCTCTTTCGCCCGCGCCCGGGCGAACAGCACCTGGGGTTCGGAGAGGGTGATGCCGAGGACCTGGGCGCCGTGGTGCTTGGCGGCGTGGAGGGCGAAGCTGCCCCAGCCGCAGCCGACGTCGAGCACGCGGGTGCCCGGCTGCAGTCCGAGCTTGGTGCAGACCATCTCCAGCTTCGCCTCCTGGGCCTGCTCGAGGGTCTCGGCGCCACGCGAGAAGATCGCGCAGCTGTAGGTCATCGAGGGGTCGAGGAAGAGGGCGAAGAAATCGTTGCCGGCGTCGTAGTGGTAGCGGATCGCTTCGCGGTCGCGGCGGACGCTGTGACGGCGGCCGCGCAGACGCAGCTCGATCTTCGGTACGCGCGGCGGTCGCACAACTCCCATCGCCCGCACCGCCCCTGCCGCGAGCCCGAGCCAGCGGCGCGGCGGCAGCTGCGGCGGCCGCCAGTGTTCGACGACCCCGATCGCGCCGTCGATGTCGTCGACGTCGAGCAGTCCCTGGACGTAGGCACGGGCCAGCCCGAGCTCGCCGGGGGCGCGGAGGAGGTGGGCGATCGCCGCCGGCGAGTTGACGAGGAAGGTCGGTCCGGGGGCGGTCGCCTCGACCTCGGAGTCGTCCCAGAAGCGAACCGCGAAGGGGCGCTCCGGGAATGCGCGTTCCAGCTCGGCCCGGAGCGCCGCCGGGTTCGAGAAAAGACCGCCACCTCGTTTGGCCTCAATCGGCAACGTCACTCTCCCGGCGCAGCTTCTCCAGGCCCAGTCGCATCCGGCCCTTGACGGTGCCGGGGGGGAGGTCGAGGTGTGTCGCGATCTCGGAATGGCTGAGCTCGCCGTAGAAGGCCAGCACGATCACCTCGGCCTGGGCCTGGGGAAGTCGTCGCAGGGAGGCGATCAATCCCTCGTGCTCCCCGATCGCCCCGTCCTTCAGGATCTTCAGCGACCAGGATTGGAAGCTGCCCACGTCGGGTCGATAGGCGGCCCGGTTGCGCCAGATCGCCAGGAAGCCTTCCCGGACTGCGTCTTCGGCACGACTCTGGTCGCGGCAGATGGCGCAGGCGATCCGAAAGGCGCGCTCGGAATGGCGGTCGTACAGATGCTCGAAGGCGTCGGTATCGCCGGCCTGCGCGCGAGCCATCAACGCCTCGTCGGTCTGCTCTTTGTCCTCGAGCTCCGCCATCCTCATGCCCTCACCGGTGGGGCCTCGAGGAAGAACAGCTCGGAGGCGACCCCCGGATCGGTCTGATTGGCGCTCAGGAAAGCCGTGACCACGCGCCCGGTCAGCCGTTCGACCGTGGCCGTGAACTCGTCCTCCGCTCCGACCTGGAAGGCCACCCGCCCCTCGATCACATCGCCGCTCCCACCATCGGCGATCTGCTCTGACTCTCCCTCGCTGAGGATGTCTTCGAGGATGCAGACGACGACGTTGTCGTTGACGTAGGTGGTCGCGGTGGTGCGATCGTGGCCGTAGAACTTTCCGTACAGCTCGACCAGGGCGGCGGAGATCGCCTCGGTCAATTCGGCGCCCTCAAGAGGCGGGATGTCTCCCGTCGTCATCCGGTTGCTCCTCTAGGTGCTCGCATCGGCTTCCCTGGTGGTTTGGAACGGCTGGGGAAGTCATGCGGCGCTGCCCTTCTCAAGCGAGGAAGGACTTCGGAGCGATGCCCTCGGTAGGGCTCTTACCCTCCCTTCCCGTCCCTGAACATCGGTGACCTCGCCAGGCGCTATTCTCGAAGCTGGAGGGCATCACTGATGTCGGCACTGGGGCCGGCAGCACCAAGTGACTTCCGGCGATCGTTCGAGCCGCCAGGAGGTATCCATGTCCCTAGCTCCATCAGCTCCCAGCAGCGAGGTTCCTTCTAAGTTTGCAGTGGCGCCTTTCGTATGTGCCTGCAAGGCAAATGGCGTCGGGTCTGTCTGCCTTCATCTCGAGGGTGAGCTCGACCTCGCGAACGTGCCTGAGTTCAAGCGGGCCCTGCAAACGGCCCAGTCGGAGGCGGAAACCGTTTCGCTCGACCTGCAGGGGCTCGCCTTCATCGACTGCTCAGCCCTGAAGGAGGTCCTGGACGCCGACGCGTTCGCTCGGCGGACGGGGCGCACCTTGATCCTGGTGCGAGGATCGGGCCAGGTCGACCGGGTACTGCTCGTGACCGGGGTCCTCGAGCGGATGAAGGTCGTCGAATGACGCCTGGCTGACGCGCAACCGGGTTTCGAGAGCGCCCGCTCAGGGCATCTAGCACTCAATCCAACCGAGGAGTGAGTTTCGTGACCATTGTGGGAATCATCATCCTGATCATCCTGATTCTGCTTGCCATCTACCTGTTCCAGAGGGTGCGCGGCGGGTCGCGGGTCTAGGCCCCGCCACTCAGTCGTCGACGAGGGCGGCCAAGGCCAGAGTCATCAACAGGGACCCCCCGGCGACCGCCGCGGTGGCCTTGCTGCTTCCGGCCGGCAGTCCCTCTCGCGACAGCGTCGTCGCGGCAATGTCGGCGAGGTCGCCGGCGATGCTCGCGGCCAGCAGGGGTCGCACGGGGTACCCGCGTAAGTAGGCGCGCAGCGCCAGCCCGTGCAGAGCAATCTCGCGTGCGCCCACGCCGCGCAGGGGAACCTGCGCGGCGGGCGCTCGCGCTCCTTCGCCCAGCCAGCGGTTGCCGGCGACCTTGGCCGGTGAGACGAGGAGCGCGACGCCATAGGCCATGCGCGAGCCGAGCACTCCGATCATCGCCCCACGCATCGTTGATGCCATGTCCTGCGGTACCCGATCGCGCTGCGGGTTAGTCGGTGCCGTCGGCCGACCTGCCTCGCAGCACGAACAGCTCGATCTCCAGGTCGGGGCCGACGTGATGGTTGGAGATGAAGGCGATGACGTCGCGGCCGGAGAGCCGCTCGATCTCGTCGATGAAGCGCTGCTGCATCGCCTCTTGAAAGGCGCTGCGGGTTTCCTGCACGACCGTCATCCGCTGCAGCTCGATCATCGTCTTCTCGACCTCGGTGTAGACGCCGCCCATCACGACGGCGATCAAGTCATCGTCGAGCAGCTGGGTCTTGGCGCTGACCGGGGCGCGGTGGTGGAAGCGCTCGTGCAGCGCGACCATCGATTCGGTCACGGCGGTGAGCAGCTCATCGCCGTGCAGGGGTGGAGTGGAAGCCAGCACCTCGGGCCTTCTTTCTCGTCCTCTGGCTGGAGACGCGCGCGAGGCAGAGGGGGGAAGATCCCAACGTGCGGTTGGACCAGCGTAGCGCGCCGGACTACCATGGTCGGATCGCTGGATCTGACTTCGACTCAACCCGCGGTCAGGCGGAGGCAACGGCCGAAGCCCGCCGCCGCCACGGCGAGGAGCTGACCGCGATCTCCGACGGCCTGGTCGCCCTGCTGAAGGAGTTCTACGGTCGTGGGCCGACCCAGGCAAAGTCCTACTACCAGGACGACCTCGTCGTCTGTGTTCTCCGCGGCGGCTACACGCAGGTCGAGCAGACGCTTCGCGACGGCGGTCGCGGCTCGGCCGTGATCGAACAGCGCATGCAGTTCCAGGAGCTGATGCGCGAGCGCTTCGAGGCGGTCATCGAAGAGGCGACCGGACGCGAGGTGATCGGCTTCATGAGCGGCAACCAGCAGAATCCGGATCTGATGTGCGAGGTCTTCGTCCTCGCACCTACCGATCTGGTCTGAACCGACGTCTCAGGGGGGCGGGGTTGCTACCCTCGGAATTGGAGGGCATCCTCGTGGTCGGTTCCCCGGACCGGCACCAACCTTTGACTTCCGGCGAGTCCCAGCTACGCACGGAGGTCCAGGAGGATGCAGCTACCCCGCCCAAGCTTGTCTTTAATCACCGGCCGTAGGGTTCAGGCGGTGCCAGGGGACAAGGACTACACGGCGGGCATGCCTGCTGCAGGCAGCGCCGTGGATCGCTTCGCAAACCTCGCCGTCACCGTGGTGCCGCTGGCGCTGATCGCCGTCGCAATCCAGCAGTCGTGGGGCGGGCTCCTGGTCTGGCAGGACATTCTCATCTTCTTCGCGACGCTGATCCCGTTCGGCTTCGGGATCACGGTCGGCTTCCACCGGCTCTTCACCCATCGCGCCTTCAAGACGTCGCGGCCGATGCGCTTCCTCTGGGCGGTCCTGGGGTCGATGGCGCTGGAGGGCCCGGTGATCGAGTGGGTCGCCTACCACCGTCGCCACCACCGCTTCTCCGACGCCGAGGGCGATCCTCACAGCCCCCACGTCGGTCACGGCAGCGGGATCGGCGGCGCCCTTCGCGGGCTCTTCCACGCCCACGTCGGCTGGGTCCTCTTCAGCGACGAGCCGGCCGAGGAGGAGCGCTACGCGCCGGACCTGATCGCCGACCCGGTCGTGCTCTTCGTCGACCGCACCTTCATCGTCTGGGCGATCGCCGGGTTGGCGCTGCCCTTCGGCCTCGGGGTGGCGCTGACCGGCACCATCTTCGGCGGCCTGATGGGGCTGCTCTGGGGCGGCGCGGTGCGGATCTTCTTCCTCCACCACATCACCTTCTGCATCAACTCCCTCTGTCACTTCTTCGGCACCCGCAACTTCGCCACCAAGGACGAGTCCCGCAACCTCGCCTGGCTGGCACCGTTCACCTTCGGCGAGGCCTGGCACAACAACCACCACGCCTTCCCGACCTCGGCCCGGCACGGCATCGGGCGCGGCGAGCTCGACCCCTCGGCGGCGCTGATCACAGCGATGGAGCGGGTCGGCCTGGTCTGGGACGTGGTCCGCATCGGCCCCGAGCGCCTCGCCTCCAAGGCCGTCGCCTAGCCGGTGGTCGCGCTCGGCCTGATCGCGGCCGTCGCGGCCTCGATCGCCTTCAACGTCGGCATCGTCCTGCAGGCCGCCGACGCTCAGCGCGAGCCCGCGGCCGAGGGACTGCGGCTCTCGTTGCTCGCCCACCTCGCCCGGCGCCGGCGTTGGATCGCCGGTCTGCTGCTCGGCGGCGTCGGCTTCCTCCTGCAGGTGCTGGCCCTCTCGCTGATCCCGTTCGTCGTCGTCCAGCCGGTGCTCGCGGCGGGCCTGCTGCTGATGCTCTACCTCGGCGTGCGGATGCTCGGCGAGCGGGTCGGCCGGGCCGAGGTGGCGGGCGTCGTCGGGATCACCGCCGGGATCGCGCTGCTCGCCTGGGGGCAGCCGGCCGGGGTCGAGACGGTCAGCAACGAGGCGGCGGTGATCTCGGTGATGGGGGCGATGGTGGCGATCTCGCTGATCCCCTTCGCCCTGCGCGGGCGCGGCCGCCTCGACTCGGCGACCTTCGTGATCGTCGCCTCCTCGCTCGCCTACGGGGCCAGCAACATCGCGACGAAGCTGGTCAGCGACGGGATCGAATCCAGCTCCTGGCCCCTGGTCGGGATCTGGCTCGCCACCGCCGCCGCCACCGGCGTGGTCGCCCTGACCACCGAGATGACCGCCCTGCAGCGGCGACCGGCGACCTACGTGGTCCCGGTCTCCTTCGCGATCCAGACCTTCCTGCCGGTCGTGCTCGAGCCGATCTACCTGACCGAGCGCTGGGGCAGCGCCGCCCTCTACGGCGCCCCGCTGATCGCCGGCCTGCTGCTGATCGCCCTCGGCGCCGTCGCGGTTTCGCGGACCCGCGCGGTCAGCGCCCTCGTCAGCGGCTGAGCTCGAGGGCCACCCGGCGCGCCGCACGCTTGGGTGCTTCAGCGCCGGTCTCATCTTGGATTAAGGCGCCCACTCCACTCTTCCGCCTCATGACCGCCACCGCGACGTCCCCAACCGCCGTTCCCCCCACCGGCCACCCCCGCTCCCTCGGCCGCAAGATGCTCAACAAGGTCCCCGAGATCACCGTCTTCTTCTGGGTGATCAAGGTCCTCTGCACGACGGTCGGCGAGACCTTCGCCGACAACCTGAACGAAAACCTCGGCCTCGGTCTCTCCGGCACCAGCTACCTGATGGGCGGCGCGCTGATCGTCGTCCTCTTCTTCCAGTTCCGCGCCCGGCGTTACGTACCGGGCATCTACTGGCTGGCGGTGGTCCTGATCAGCGTCGTCGGCACCCTGGTCAGCGACAACCTGGTCGAAAACTACGGCGTCACCCTGGAAACGACCACGATCGCCTTCAGCATCGCCCTCGCCGCGGTCTTCGCGAGCTGGTACGCGGTCGAGCGCACGCTCTCGGTCCACACCATCTTCACCACCCGGCGCGAGGCCTTCTACTGGCTGGCGATCCTCTTCACCTTCGCCCTCGGCACCTCGGCCGGCGACTTCCTCTCCGAGCAGCTCGAACTCGGCTACCTGGCGGCGCTCGGCATCTTTGCCGGCGCGATCGTCGTCGTCGCCGTCCTCCACTTCGGGCTGCGGCTGAACGCGATCCTCTCCTTCTGGCTCGCCTACATCCTCACCCGCCCGCTCGGCGCCTCGATCGGCGACTACCTCGCCTCGCCGAAGAGCGAAGGCGGGCTCGGCCTCGGCACCAACCTGACCTCGATCATCTTCCTCTCGACGATCCTCTCGCTGGTCGTCTACCTGGCGGTCAGCAAGCGGGACGTGATCCGCTCCGGGCCTCTGCCCGGCGCGGCGGCGGCCTCAGCGGATGGCGTTCCCGCGGTGCTCGTCGTCCTCAACAAGGTCGAGGCGACCGTGCCGCTTCTGGAGGCGGTGCGGGAACGGGCGGCGAAGGGTGCGGCGCGCTTCTTCGTCCTCGTGCCCAATCCGCAGCACGTCGCCTTCGACCGGGGCGACGCCGATATCAGCGAGGGCGAGGCGCTGCTGGCGCGGGCCCTGCCCCAGCTGCGGAGTGCGGTGGGCGGGGGAGAGCTCGGGGCGACGGTCGCCGACAGCCCCAACGCCTACGACGACATCGTCGCCGCGCTGGAGTCCGACCCCTACTCGGAGATCATCATCGAGACGCCGCCGCGCCACATCTCGCATTGGCTGCACGTCGATCTGCCGCACCGGATCTCCGAGCTCGGCTACCCGACCCTGGCGGTGGCCGCGGCCTAGCGCGGGCGCCGCGCCAGCCCGGTTTCAGGGGGGCCTGTTAGGGTGCCCTAATAGATGTCCTTTGCAGAAACCGCCCTGCTCGGCGCCCTCGCCGGGTTCACGATCTTCCTCGGACTCCCGTTCGGGCGACTGCACACGCTCGGCTCCCGCACCCGCGTCGCCCTCGCCTTCTTCGCGGTCGGCATCCTCGCCTTCATCTTCGTCGACGTGATGGAGCACGCGGTCGCGATCGTCGAGGCTGCCGTCGAAGGCTTCAAGGACGAGTCCTCGAGCCTCGGCCACGCAATCCTGCTTACCACGATGCTCGGGATCGGCTTCGCCCTCGGCCTCGGTGGCCTCGGGGCACTCGAGCGTCGGCTTCGCGACAGCCGCGATCGGCTGCCGCCGATATCCGGCGGCGCGGTCGACGTTCTCGACCCCGAGCTGGTCATTCGCCAGGAGCGGGCTGCGCGGGCACGGGCGCTGCGGACGGGGATGACGATCGCGGCGGCGATCGGCTTGCACAACTTCGCCGAGGGGCTGGCAATCGGGGTCTCGGCGAACGCCGGCGACATCGGCCTCGCCACGGTGTTGATCATCGGCTTCGCCCTCCACAACGCGACCGAGGGCTTCGGCATCGTCGGGCCGCTGGGCGAAGTGCAGCCCTCCTGGAAGTGGCTCGGCATCGCCGGCCTGGTCGGCGGCGCGCCCACCTTCCTCGGTGCGATGCTCGGCTACAGCGTCAGCTCCGAACCGCTCGAACTCGCCTTCTACGCGCTCGCCGGCGGCGCGATCCTCTACGTGATCGGCGAGATCTGGAACGGCATGCGCCGCTACGGACACCGCGAGCTGTCGCTCTGGCTGCTGGCCGCCGGCTTCCTCGTCGGGGTAGTCACCGACATGGTCGTCGTCTACGGCGGCGGCTGAGCGCCCCTCGCGATCCTCATCTCTTCTTCATCTAGGACCGCGATCGTGCGTGGATGCGCGTGCTCGTGGTCGAGGATGAGGTGAAGATGGCGGCGCTGCTGCGTCGCGGCCTGGCCGAGCAGGGACTCGACGTCGATCTCGCCGCCGATGGTGAGCAGGCGCTCGCCATGGCGCAGGCCGGCGCTTACGACGCGGTCGTCCTCGACGTGATGCTGCCCGGCATCGACGGCTTCGAGGCCTGCCGGCAGATGCGGGGGCAGGGTGTCTGGGCTCCGGTCTTGATGCTCACCGCCCGCGGCACGCTCGAGGACCGAGTCGCCGGTCTCGACGGCGGTGCCGACGACTACCTGACCAAGCCTTTCTCCTTCGCCGAGCTGCTGGCCCGGTTGCGGGCGCTGATCCGCCGCGGCCGCTCGGGGGAGGAGGCGGCTGTCGAGGTGGGCGACCTCCGCCTCGATCCGGCCGACCGCCAGGTCCGGCGGGGCGAGACCGAGATCGAGCTCTCGGCGAAGGAGTTCACGCTGCTCGAGGTCTTCATGCGCAACCCGGGCCACGTGCTCACCCGGACGCAGCTGCTCGAACACGCCTGGGAGTACGACTTCGAACACCGCTCCAACGTGATCGAGGTCTACATCCGTTACCTGCGCCGCAAGATCGATCAGCCCTTCGGTGTTAAGTCGCTGGAGACGGTGCGCGGCGCCGGTTACCGCTTGCGCAAGGACGGTGGACGCTGAGCCGCCTGCCCCTCAGCCGGCTCTCGATCCGCCTCCGCGTCACCCTTGTCTTCGCTGCGGTGATGGCGCTGGTGCTCGGCGCCACCGGCGTCTTCGTCTACCTGCGCTTCGCCTCCGAGCTGAACAACGCCCAGAAACGGAGCGAGTCGCTGGAAGACCTGTTGCAGCTGCTTGTGGTGAGCGGGCCGGTGGCGCTTGTCCTGGCCTCTTTCGCGGCCTATTGGGTCGCCGCGGCGGCCCTGCGCCCGGTCGAGGCGATGCGGGCGAGGGCGGCGACGATCTCGGCCGCCGAGCCGGGCGAGCGGCTGCCGGTGCCCCCGACCGACGACGAGGTCGCGCGGCTGGGGACGACGCTGAACGAGATGCTCGAGCGGCTCGGTGAGGCGCTGGAGCACGAGCGCGCCTTCGTCGCCGACGCCAGCCACGAGCTGCGCACGCCGCTGGCGATCCTCCGCGCCGAGCTCGACCTCGCGCTCGCCGAAGGCCGCACCCCGGAGGAACTACGGGCCGCGCTCGGCTCCGCGGCGGAGGAGACCGACCGCCTCAGCCAGCTCACCGAGGACCTGCTGACGATCGCCCAAACCGAGCGCGGCGAGCTGCCGCTGCGCCTGGAGCGCGTCGAGTTGCGCGAGGTCCTCGAGGGGGTGAGGCGACGCTTTGCCCGTCGCGCTGGGGAAGAAGACCGGAGGATCGTGGTGGAGGGGCCGTTTCTGGAGGTCAGGGCTGACCGCCTGCGAATCGACCAGGCGGTCGGCAGCGTCGTTGACAACGCCCTGCGCTATGGCGCCGGCGAGGTCTCGATCACCCTCGCCGCGGCGGCGAGCGACACGGTGGAGATTCGGGTCGTCGACCACGGACCCGGGTTCCCGCCGGATTTTCTTCCCCGCGCTTTCGAGCGCTTCAGCCGCCCTTCGGCGGGTCGCAGCGACGGTGGCAGCGGCCTCGGACTGGCGATCGTCCGCACCGTCGCCCGCGCCCACGGGGGTGAGGCGTACGCCGGCAACGCCGCCGGCGGCAGCGCCGAAGTGAGGCTTTCGCTGCCGCGACAAAGCGATTATCTGATAATCTGATTTTGTGAAGCAGCTCAGTGCCACCGATGCCTCGCGCCGATTCTCTGAGGTTCTGGATGATGTGGAGCGGGACGGGGAGTCTTACGTCGTGGTTCGTCATGGCAGAGCCGTTGCGACCATCGGACCCGCCGGGGGCGGGACTGGGAAAGCGCTCAAGGAGGCGCTTCGCGCCAATCGTCCCGACGATGCCTGGGCGAATGAACTGCGGGAGCTTCGTGAGGGCTTGGAATCAGTGACGGACCCCTGGCGCGACTGATTCTCGACACGACGGTTTTGGTCGACGCTGAGCGCGGCGGCAGTGCGCTGGACGAGGCGATCGGCGACAGCGACGACGTCGCTGTCGCGGCGATCACCGTGGCGGAGCTGAGGGTCGGCGTTCAGGTGGCGAAAGGGCGCCGGCGGGACAAACGCGAGCGCTTCGTCCGCGCGGTTCTCGAGGCTGTCTCGATCGAGCCCTATGACCTCGAAGTGGCCGAGGCCCACGCCGTTCTATTGGCGCACGTCCGACGGGTGGGCGCTCCTCGTGGTGCCCACGACCTCATTATCGCGGCGACGGCGCGAGCCCAAGAGCGGGAGGTCGTGAGTCTCGACCGCAGTGGCTTTGCCGAGCTCCCCGGCGTCTCGTTAGTCGGTGGGATTTGACTAGGAGCGGGTCGCCTGCCGGGTTCTTTCACGCCGAACGCAGGCGCCGGCTGTCGATCGACGACGGGAGCAGCAGGGCGGATAGGCAGACCATGGTCAGGGCGGTTACCTGAAGGGCGATCCCGATCGGGCTGGGGGAGAGGGGGTCGCCGAAGACGACGATCCCGCCGAGGATCTGGGTCGCGTTGGCAACGATGCCCATCAGGCCGATCGTCTCGATCGCGCCGCCGCTCTGCAGGGCGGCGACCGCCGAGTACTGGGCGAGCGCGCCGCAGGCGAGGGTCAGCGCCAGCAGGGAGGCGACCAGCGGCCAGCCGCCGGCGCCGCCGGTGAGTCCCTTGGTGGCGATCCCGGCCAGGGCGAAGAGGATGCCGGCGAGGACCGCGAGCAGGACGCCGCGGCGGGCGGCCAGCCGCTGGGCGCGGTGGCCCAGCGCGACCCCGGCCGCGAGCAGGACCAGCCCGCCCTCGAAGCTGACGATCGCCGCCAGCGAGAAGTCGGAGTGGGCGCCGTGGAAGTGCGGGAGGGTTGCCGCGAGGAGGGCGAGCCCGCCGCCGCCCAGGGCCAGCGCCAGCCACTGCCGCCGCTCGACCGGGTCGCCGAAGAGGCGTTGCGAGAGCACCGCGAGGGTGACCGCGCCGCCGGCGAGCACCGCCTGCACGAGCGAGATCGGGGCCAGCGAGAGGGCGGCGACATGGGCCAGCCAGGCGAGGAGCGCGAGGCCCCAGCCGGCGGCGAACCAAGGGGAGGCGGCGAGGCTGCGCAGGCTGGCGAACGGCCGGCCGATGTGGACCGGCGGCACCAGCTGGCAGCCGCGGTGCTTGAGCAGCGAGGCCAGGTTCGTCATCAGCGCAACGGCTGCGGCGAGCCCGATCCCGATCTCCAATGCGGGTGCCTGCTTAGGCGACGCTGTGGGCGCCGAGGTCGGAGGGCGCGGTCGCGGCGGAATCCTCCAGCTCGGTGCGGACGGCCGCGACCGCGGCGCTCGAGGTGCGGCAGGCGAGCGCGATCGTCCGGTTCGGCGCCTCCGGCGCTCGGTCGATCTCGAACTCGATCAAGGCGGTGCGCCGGAGCCGAACCCGGTCCTCGCGCGAGGTGGCGGTGGGGGCCAGATCCATCGCCGCCTCGCCGGCCTGCGCCCTGCTGCAGGTCAGGCAGAGGACCTGGTCATCGGATCGGGACCAGCTCGCCGGCAGCATCGTCGGCTCGCCGTCCATCCGGCCGACCGAGACTTCGCAGCGGGCGCAGCTCCATCTGACGGCGTCGGCGGCCATCGTCTAGGCCGCGGCCTTGCCGCGGCGCCGGCGATTGCGGCGGCGGCGCGGCGGGCCCGCGGCGGCAGGACGCGTCGGACGCGCCGTCCCGCCGAGGCCGTCGTCCAGCCCGAGGCTGGCGGTGATCTGGCGCATCTCCTCGGCCTGGTCGGCGAGGACGAAGCTGATGCCGGTGCCGGTACGCCCGGCCCGGCCGGTGCGCCCGACCCGGTGCACGTAGGCCTCGCGGTCCTCGGGAGCGTCGTAGTTGATCACGTGGGAGACGTCGGGGATGTCGATGCCGCGGGCGGCGACGTCGGTCGCGACCAGGGTCATCACCTCGCCGCGCTCGAAACGGGCGAGCGCCCGCTCGCGCTGGCTCTGGCTCTTGTCGCCGTGCATGGCGACGGCGTTCACCTGACGACTTCGCAGCCGCTTGACCAGCCGGTCGGCGCCGCGCTTGGTGCGGACGAAGACGAGCGAGCGGCCGGTGCCGTCGGTGGAAAGGTGGGTGACCAGGTGCTCGAGCTTGGCGCCCTGCGATTCGACCGGCAGGAAGCGGTGCTCGACCTTGGCCTCGGCGCGCTCGGACTCGGCATGGGTGTGGGAGCGGGCATCGCTGGTGTAGGAGGCCGCGACCTTGCCGGCGGCGCCCTCGAGCGTCGCCGAGAAGAACAGCGTCTGGCGGTCGGCCGGGGTCTGGTCGACGATCCGGTCGACGGCCGGGCGGAAGCCCATGTCGAGCATCCGGTCGGCCTCGTCGAGGACGAGGATGCGGATCCGCTCGAGCGAGACGGCGCCGCGGGCGATCAGGTCCTCGAGTCGGCCGGGGGTGGCGACGAGGATGTCGGCCCGCCGGGCAGCGGCGATCTGCGGCCCGAAGCCGACGCCGCCGTAGACGGCGGCGATCCTCAGACGGCGTGCCTTCGCGAGTGACTCCAACTCGACGACGATTTGGCCGGCGAGCTCGCGGGTGGGGGCGAGGACGAGGGCGCCAGGGCCCTTGCCCTCGGCTTGGAGCAGGTCGACCATGGGGACACCGAAGGCGAGCGTCTTGCCCGATCCGGTGGGGGATTGCACGAGGAGATCGAGACCGGCGAGCGCATCGCGGATGACCATCTCTTGAACGGGGAACGGCTGGGTGATCGAGCGCGCCCTGAGGGCGTCGACCACCGGCTTGGAAGTGCCGAGATCGGCAAAAGTATTGATGTTTGTGAACTCCTGTTTGAACGTCTTAGGGAGATCCTGCGACCCCAAGGCGCCAATGAAGCACGAGGAGGAAACGGAACCTCTCGGGCGGCGAATCGGCCAAACCCGACCCGTTCACCGTAGCAGCCGGTCCCCGGATGGCCGGGAATCGGCAGCGCCTGGTCGAGGTCGTGTCGATCTGCCGTTGATCCCACCGAGGTGACAGGGGGCAGCACTTAGAGTGTCTGGCGAACGGCCCATCCGACAGGGTTCTGCTGAGGAGCAGGAGCGGAGGGAACAGATGTCTTCACAGGGTGATAAGGACCGCAAGAACCCGCTCGTCTCCGACGGCGCTGCCGAGGATCCCGAGCGGCTGCTGATCGCCGCCGAGCTCGCCGAGACACCGAGGAGCGCGACTCAGGTTGCCGAGGCCACCGGGTTTCCCCTGGCGCGTGTGCGCCGGCACCTCCGGCAAATGCGTGAGGAGGGTCTGATCGAGTCCTTCGCGAGGCAAAGCAAGCGCGGCACGGTGGAGCACTTCTACTTCCTCGTCGGCGGGCTGTTGAGGGACCAGGACGACCTCGCGGAACTCAGCCTCGATGAGAGACGCAGGGCTCACGGCAGAATCTTGAAACTCGTTCTGACCGAGGCGTCCCGGGCGTTGGTCACCCATCCGACAGAACGAGGTCTGGAAAGACTCGACGTGGCGGTCGTCCGCACCCCGATCCTCACCGACGAGGCGGGGTGGGAGGAGCTGGCGAGGCTCCACCGGGAGTTCTTCGAGCGGATCCTGGAGGTGCGGGCGCAGATCGCCGAGCGCCTCGAGCGGAAAGGGCAGACGGGCTTCAAGGCTTCCTCGGTGGTTCTGCTCTTCGAGTCGGAGACGACCGACTGAGTCGCCGGCGCGTCGTCTAGGCGAGGCCTTCTTGTAGTCCAGGCGCAGGGCTAATCGGCAATCAGACGTACATATCTATCGGGCAAACATATTCGAGGTCGTTTCAGCAAACCCCGGCATCTGCCCATGCGATGCGGGGGAGCAGCGCTTGATCCGCGGGTCCGAGTCGTAATCGATCCCACAGTGCTTGACACCAAAAAGGGTAAGCACATATCTTGCTTGCGCCTCCCGCAGGGACCCTCTTCTGGAGGCGAGCACAGAGACGGACAGGGAATCCGCCAGGCGGAACTGGGATAGGGAGGACGGAGTTGCAAGCCGAACAAACGTGCTCACGGCTACCCAACGCCTGCGCAGCGCCAGTCATCGGAGAAGACGGATCATCAAGGTGGAGCGTGATACGAGCCGCCACGATCTCCTGACGGCCGTCGAAGAGCGGCGTCGCGAGATCGTCGAGCGGGTCTTCGTTCGCATCCAGGCGATCGGCGATGGGCGCAGCGATATCGACGCCGAATACATGCACGGCGTGCGGCAGGCGGTCGAGACCGCGGTTGACCACACCATCGAGGCCTCGGCTGCCCCTGAAGATCGCCCCCCCGCGGTGCCCGCCGCTGTTCTGGCGCAGGCGCGCCTGGCGGCCCGCCGCCGCACCCCCCTCGAGACCGTCCTGCGCCGCTATCTCGCCGGGCACGCGGTCCTCGGCGACTTCGTCGCCGAGGAGGCCGAGCGGCAGGGCGTCGACGCAGCGCTGCTGAGGCAGGTCCTACGCGCCCAGGCAGCAGAGACGGATCGCGTTCTAGCAGTAATCAGCGAGACCTACCGCCAAGAGGCCGACTTCGCCCGCCCGCCCTCCTCCGGTCGACGCCGGGCTCTTCAGATCAGACGCCTCCTCGACGGCGAGCTGCTCGACCCGTCGGGACTTGGTTACGACCTCGACCGTTGGCACGTGGGGATGGTCGCGCCGGCGGCGACCGGCGGTGACGCATTTGGTGGACTCGCTGCTCATCCGGATGCCGCCCGCCTGGTCGTCTCGGGGAACGACAGCCTTGCCTGGGGTTGGTTGGGCTTTCGCGAGAGGCCGGACCCGGGCCTCAGTGCGCCCGCCGCAGCGGCCGATTCAGGCGAGGACCGCCCCGTCGGGATCGGGGAGGCGGCTTTCGGCCGTTCCGGCTGGCGCCTCACCCACGAACAGGCCCGCGCCGCCCTCTCTGTGGCAATTCGCGGCAGGGGGACCGTGATCCGCTATGCCGACGTTGCCCTCGTTTCCGCGGCCCTGCGCGACGAGCTGCTGGCGAGCTCTCTGCGCTCGCTCTATCTCGAACCCCTAGCCGGTGGAAGAGAAGACGGGGGAGAGGTGCTGCGCGGGACGTTGCGCGCCTACCTGGACGCCGACCGCAATGCATCGTCAACCGCTGCTGCGCTCGGTGTGAGCCGGAATACCGTCGGCAACCGTTTGCGCGCGATCGAGGCGCGGATCGGGCATCTTCGCCCTTCGATCCTCGGAGACCTCGCGGTCGCCCTGCAGTTGAGCGACCTGACCAACTGAGCGGTCTCAGCGGGTTGCCCAGGCGTAGGCCTCGTCGGGTCCAAGGAACGGGACCAGGGTCATGTAGATCATCAGCGGCGCCAGTGCCCGGAGGCTGCCACTCCTTTTCGAGCGCATCCGATCGGCCAGTACTCCGTACAGGCCGCTCTGGATCGCCTCAACTGCCACCTCGCTGTCGAGTCCCGAGTCGGGAAGTCCGGCTGCGAGGAAGTAGCGGGCCGCTTCGATTGCCCGGTCACGACCCTCCAGCGCCTCGCGGCCAGCACTGTAGATGTCGACCGTGATCAGCCGGGCGAAGTCGGGTTCGGCCTCGAGGAAAGCGAGCCCCGCATAGATCAGCGCCCAGACCGCTTCGGCCCAGCTCGAGGCGCGCCGGTAGGCGGGGACGGTCGCCGCCGCCCACCGCAGCCTGCCCCGCAGCAGCGCCGCTTCGAAGGCCTCCAGCTTCCCCGGGAAGGTCGCGTAGAAGGTCCGCAGCGAGACACCGGCCTCGGCGGCGATGTCGGCCAGCGTGGTGTCCGCGTAGCCGAGCCGGGCCATCACTTTCATCGTCGCCGCCTCGATCCGTTCGGCTGGTTCGTCGGCCCCCGGCGGCACCGGCTGCATCGTGGTCTTGCGGCGCGAGCGCTCCGGCAGCGGTCCCGGGGGCGGCTTGTAACGGAACGCCAGCTCGATCAGCGCGGGGGCCATCTCCGGCAGCTCGGCCTCGGTGCGGCGGTGCAGCCGCGTCTGCATGATCTTGCGGACCGAGCCGACCATCGCCCGCACCATCGCCCGCGGCATCCCCCGCTGCTCGGGCAGTTCCTCGAAGACCGAGCCGGCCATCGCTTCGAACTCCTTCACCGCGCGGTCGACTACGGCCCGCGCCCGGGGTCCGGCGGCGTCGGCCTCGACGACACAGAGCCTTGCCGCGTCCGGCTGGGTCACCAGCAGCCGCATGAACGTCTCCATCCCGCGCTCTGCTCGCTGCTGCCAAGCGTCTTCGCCGTGCAGTCTGCTGCCGGTGATCGCGACGACGCCCGTCACCAGCGCCTCCAGGGTGGCGAGGAAGCAAGCTTCCTTGTCCTCGAAGTACTTGTAGAAAGTGGTCCGCGAAACGCCGGCGACGCGAATCAGGTCGCTGACGGTGGTCGCCCCGTAGCCCTTCTCGGCGCTCACCGCGACCATGGCGCCATAGAGCCGTTCGCGGTGGTTCAACTCGACGTCGGCACGGGTCACGCCCGGGCCGGGGGAGAGCTTCTTGCCGCATAGCTCTCTCGACTCCCCCCACGGCGTCTCCGTCATCGGGCGCCACCCTAAGCGCGAAAAAACGGCTCCCAAGAGCCCGCCTGATTTGAAAACTAGGCGTACACAACTTCTTCGCGAACATATTCGAAGGATCTCAAGCAAAAGGCCGCATTTGTAGCCAAGAAGCGGATTCGGAACCCATGTGTCAAGGAGCCTAGTTAGTCAGAAGTTTTCCCCCTTGACACCGAAAGCGGTAAGCACCTATCTTCGTCAGGCCGCCTGCAGGGAAGCAGTTCCGGAGGCGTGCACAGGGTCTTACAGGGTGTTCTGAGGCGTCAGCCGAGGGACTGGGCAAACGGAGAAAGGGACTTTGCGAGCAATGGCTGCAGCGGATAGCAGCGTCGGAGCAATCCGACCTCGCCGGCAGGCGCCGGCGTCACTCGCCCGATCGGTGTCGGCAACTCTCCCTGGTTTGCCGCGCCCGCGGAGCGGCGATTCCCCGTCGTCGCTTCGCTGCAACTTCAAGCGGTGTCAAGTCAAAGGAGGAGTGACGTGATCTCTCGTATCCACCAGAAGCTCGGTACCGCCGGCTTCGTCATCTCGATCGTGGCGCTCGTCGCCGCGCTCTGCGGTGGCGCTTACGCCGCGGGCGGCGGCCTGACCGGCCAGCAGAAGAAGGAAGTCAAGAAGATCGCCAAGACCTACGCCGGCAGGCCGGGCGCCGCCGGTGCTCAGGGCCCGGCCGGGCCCGCCGGGGCGAAGGGCGACGCCGGCGCCAAGGGCGACAAGGGCGAACGGGGTGAAAACGGCGAA
The DNA here is from genome assembly GCA_963702075.1 of uncultured Actinomycetes bacterium. Classification (GTDB taxonomy): domain Bacteria; phylum Actinomycetota; class Thermoleophilia; order Solirubrobacterales; family 70-9; genus VAYN01. The sequence goes on from OY969703.1 coordinate 841,465, forward strand.
AAAGGCGATCTTGGCAACGACGGCAAGTCGGTCGAATCTACCCCGATCGAAAACGGCGAACCAACCTGCGAAGAAAACGGCGGCGCCGTCTACGAAGTCGAAGAATCCGGGGTGGCAACCGAAATCTGCAACGGCGCAGAAGGCAAGCCGTGGGCCGTAGGCGGTCTTCCGAAAGGCGCCACCGAGACCGGAGCCTGGAGCTTCAACGCGAGCGAACTTTCGTCCGACGAACCAGGTGGCACCGGCAGGGTCTTCGCACCGCTTTCGTTCCCAGTTCCGTTGAGGGCGCAGATCAGCGGCGCAGCAAACGTTCACTTCGTCGGCCCTGAAGGGGACAGTACGTGTACCGGTGAAGTCAGCGATCCAGAAGCCCCTGAAGGGATGATTTGCATCTACACCAGCGAAGTCGTCGGCGCCACCTTCCTTGCGGTCAGGGAAGTCAACAATGAATCAAGCAACACGGTGGACATGTTCGGTGGCTTCCTCGTGTTCAACCAAGTCAACAATCATGCCTTCGGACGCGGCAGCTTCGCCGTTACCGGCGGCTGATCCACCTAGGTCGGGGCCTGGTCGAGCCAGCAGATGAGAACGGCATGCGCGAGATCTCCGCGGCGCCAAGTCGGGACATCCGAGTCCCGCGGGCGCCGCGGGGCGCCGATGCCTGTATCGAAAGGAGGACTAGAAATGGACTGTCGAGTAAGAAAAACGAGGGTTCTACTGGTACCGATGCTCATGGTCGCGAGCGTCGCTCTCCTCGCTTGCTTCACGGCCTCAGCCTCCGCACACGAGGTGCACGTGTTTTCCAAATCCTTCGGGAAAGGCGAACTATCTCTTGCCTCGAATAGTGGGATTGCAGTCAATCAGGGAACCGGCGAGGTGTACGTCGCCGATACGAATCATGCACGGATCGCCAAATTCACCGCCGACGGCACGCCCGACGGTGCACTCGCCGGCATCACGTCCCCAACCTTCATTGCCATTGACAATTCGACCGGTTCGGCCGGCGACATATACGTAGTCGAAGGCGGGGGAACTGTCAGCAAACACGATCCAACCGGGGCTCTGGTTACGGCGTGGGGGAGCGGGGGGCATATGACCTTCACCGAAGAACTCCTCGGCGTTGCCACCGATCCCGCCGGAAACTTGTGGGTAGCCACTGATCATCTGGGCGTCGAAGTGTCCCCCGGACACCCCGGATTCGGGACGAAAGGCACCACGATCACCGGCCGAGAGTTCGATCCGGCCGGCGCGCCGATCCGATCTTGGACCTCCCCGTTGGACGAAGTAACCAACGGGCAACCGCATGGTGCGACGGTCAACTCGGCAGACGTCCTTACGTTGATGACTGAATATACCCTCAACGGGGAAACCCAGCGCGTCATGATGTTCGATTCAACCGGTACCCTCGTAGGAACGGTCCCATACAGTTCCAAAGATGCCGTCGCGTTCGATCCCACGAATGACGATCTGTACAGCGGAAATCTCGAAATCACGCCGCACTTCTTCCGCCTTTCGCCAGAAATGGGGTTGGTCGAAACTTTCGGTGGAGACACCGAAAACACGCGAGTAGGTGGGAGCCCAGTCAGGGACGAACTCAAAAGCATCGCATCGCTGGCCGTCGCGGAGAGCGGTCTGATCTACGCTGCCGACTCTGTCGCAGGGAAGGTCGCCATCTACGGCCTCGAAGAAGTTGTGCCGCCGACCGTCACAATCGAACTCCCAGATAACGTTACTCGGACCTCGGCCCATGTCGTCGGTCACATCGATCCAGGTGTGCCGACCGGCAGTGTGTCCAGTCATGACGTTGTGTGGGAATTCAGGTGCATCCCGAAATGCCCTGGCCATGAAGGCGATATAAAAGTTGAAGAAGACGCATCCGAACAGACTGTCGCAGCAACGCTAACCGAACTGGAACCAGGCACCGAATACTCGGTCCTCCTGCTTGCCAGAAACCGAGGTGGCATTTCTGAAGCGCCGGAAAATCCGGATCCTGGAACACCGAACCCAGGAGAGAGCTTCAGTACCGCCCCGGCGCCGCCCAGTGCGATAAGCACCCACGCCAGCGAAGTGGTCCGCGGCGAAGCCACCCTGAACGGCGCCGTCAATTCGAACGGACTTGCAGCGACCTACCATTTCGAATACACCACCAAAACCGCTTTCGAAGCTGGAGAATTCGTGGGTGCGGCAAGTACTGCCGAGTCCGTGCCGCTGCCGGCTCCCGCCGCTCCCCACCCTGTATCTGCGCGGATCGGTAATCTCGAACCTGGGGTCGAATACGTCTACAGGGTTGTTGCGACCAATTCGCTGGGCACGGAAGATGGTGATCCCGTCCACTTTCGTGCCCAAGTCGAACCCAGTCACCTGATAACGGATTGTCCCAACCAGATGCTGCGCACCGGTGCCGGAGCGCGGTTGCCCGACTGTCGTGCCTACGAAATGGTAACGCCAGTGGAGAAGTACGGCAGCCTTGCCGAATCCTATGCTTCGGGCCTCCAAGCGGCCCCTGACGGTTCCGGCGTGACCTGGCTTACCGCCCAGAGTGCCACCGGCATCCCCTCCCCTCAGGGAGGGCACCAGGGCTATGCGTTCTACCTCTCGACCTTGGCCGGCGAAAGCTGGACCTCGCAGCGGCTTCTGGCATCTGATGAGCTTGGCGAACTGTCGGCTCTCGTCGGTCTCACGGGAGATGAGCGTTACGCCCTCCTGGAAACTGCCGCTGAAGAAAGGCATCATGACCCGGCGCTCTACCTTCTCGACACCGCGGATCAGGCACTGACTACCATCGTCCCTCCGCAGATCGGAGAAGGGGTCGGGCCGCGCGCCTTTGCGCTTGACGGAGCAAGTGCCGACGACTCGCTGATCTTTTTCGAGAGTCACCTCCAGCTAACTTCAAGCGCTGCCCCCGCGAAGAACAATCTGTATCTGTGGAACCGGGAAACCGGCGCACTCTCCCTAGCCGGCGGGTTGCCGGGACCCAAAGGGGAAGCGCCCCCAGGAGGTTCGTTTGGAGGGGCATATTCATGGTGGGGGGGAAGCCCGCATCTCAGTACCGGAGGAGCCGAAGAAGCTCTCTACGTTGAAGCGGTCCATGCGATCTCGAAAAACGGCGACGCCGTTTACTTCACGGCCGGGGAAACGGGTCAACTGTACTTGCGTCACGGTCTAACGGGTTCGAAACCGACGACCGTGCGTGTGTCGGTCGCGAATGCCGGTGTCAGCGATCCGCATGGCCAGCAACCCGCCGCGTTCCAAGAAGCCACGCCGGACGGGAGCAAGGCCTTCTTCCTCTCGAGCGGCAGGTTGACCCAGAACGCCAACACCGGCTCAGCGGACGAAGGCTCGGATCTGTACCGCTTTGAGGCGGCCGCGAAGACTCCCCTCGTCGATGTTTCTCCGCACCCCGGGGGTGCTGGGGCCCGCGTCCAAGGCCTGCTCGGCGTGGCCACGGACGGCCGATCAGGCTACTTGGTAGCTGAAGGTGCGCTGGCTGCCGGAGGAGTTGAAGGCCACAGCAACGTTTACCATTTCCAGGAAGAAGAAGGCGGAAACTTCGCTTACACGTTCGTCACCGACCTGGGTACCACGGCGCTGACTCCGGTGGCACGCAACTGGTCTCCGACCGCCGACCTCCCGAAGACTGCTCGGGTGAGCGAAGACGGCGAAACCGTGCTCTTCATGTCCCATCGGCCTTTGACCGGACTCCCCGAAGATACCTGCATCGTTCAAGGGTCGTGCATGCAGGTTTACCGGTACTCGATGAGCGAAGGATCCTTGGCCTGTCTCTCCTGCAATCCCACCGGCGAAGGGGCGTCGTTATTCGGCGCCGAACTGACCTTGGAAACCGAACAAACGCTGGTGCCCGAAAATCACATAAGGAAGCCCGGTCCTTCGATCTCTGGAATCCTGCCGTCGAATCTGTCGTCATCGGGCGCACGGGCTTTCTTTCAATCCTCGGAAGCCTTGCTGCCTGAAGATGTGAACGGGACCGGATCGCAAAAAAGCTGCCCCAACCCACTCTCTTGCGTAGATGTCTACGAGTGGGAGGCAGTCGGCACTGGATCCTGTACGACGCCGAATCACGCGGGCGGGTGCCTTTATCTGATCTCGACCGGCGAAAGCGCACGATCATCCACTTTCGTAAATGCCTCGGCCGACGGATCGAGCGTGTTCATGCTCACCGGATCTCCGCTCGTACCGGCGGATCAAGATGAACTCACTGACGTGTATGACGCCCGCGTGGACGGCGGGCTTTCGGCGCAGCACGCCTCACGACCCGAACCATGCGGCTCTCCCGACGCTTGCAAGGAACTCAGTCCGACCGCGCTTCCATCAGCGGCAGCAGGAACGTCGACCTTTCAAGGCCCCGGGAACCCGTTACCTAAGCCTTCCTGTAGGAAAGGCAAAGTCCGCAAACACGGAAAGTGCGTGAAGAAAGCAAAGAAGAGCCACAAACGGGGTCACTCGGGCCACAAGACGAAGTCTCGATCTATCGACAAGAGTCTTTCTGGAGGTGCCGGATGAAGCACATGCGCCTCCGTACCATTTTGGGCGTGGTCGCCTGCGCTGCGGTCGGCTCAGCGTTACTGACTCCGCGCGGAGCGAACGCAGCCGAAACGGGGCCCGCGTGGCAAATCACGCAAGCAACCTCTCCCACCTACCTGGTTCCGGGGAGTGTGGCGTCAAGCACGACCTTCAGAGAACCCGCTTGGGGGTTGTTTCTGACGAACGTCGGCGGCGAAACCGCCGGCGATGCTGGCACGCCTATCGTCACTGACACTCTTCCGACGGGTGTCACGGTGGCGCCGGGACTGAAAGCGAACATCGAAATGCCCGACGGGCCAAGTCGCGTCGTTGAACCGTGTGCAGTTGCGGGCCAGACGGTGACCTGTGAAGTGACGATGCCGACGGCGCCCGGTGAACTCGTCCAGATTTTCATCCCGCTCGTCGTGGATCCGAATCTCTCTGGCCCTATTACTAATCATGTGTCGATATCCGGGGGAGGGGTTCCTGCGGCGTCCGCCACCGCAGCGGCCCACGTGAGCGCCAGTCTGCCTGACTTCGGGTTCTTGCCCGCCACGGGTCTCAGGGCAGGAGCATTTGACGCTACTGGCGGCGCGCCAGCGATCGTTGGATCCCATCCGTTCATGATCGAGGTCGGGGCGGAATTCAACTCATCGGCCGGCGGCATCGGCTTCGCGGTACCTCGCCAAGGTTTGCGCGACCTCCGGCTGGATCTGCCGGGCGGTTTCGTTGCTAATCCGTCAGCTGTCCCGGTGCGCTGCGCTACTTCGCAGCTTGCATCGGATGAAGGACAGGGAGGATGTCCCGTCGCCTCCCAGGTCGGTGTCGTCTACGTTGAAATCTCGGGTAACGGTCGAGGCCCCTCCCCGCTCTACGTAATGATGCCGCCTCCCGGGCATCCGGCCGAGCTCGCGTTCAGCTATGACGGCGTCATCGCCCACGTGATAGGCGGGCTTGGCGGCAACCTGCATTTGACGGCCGAAGCCAGTGAGTTGCTGGCGAAATTCCCGATTCTCGGTGTTGACACGTACTTATGGGGGGTACCCTCGGATCCCGGTCACGATGCTCAGCGCTACGGAGTGGGGTGTGCCAGTCACTTCGGGTGTTCGATGGGGGCCGCCTCTCCGGCTCCTTTTCTGACGATGCCGTCGTCCTGCACGGAACCGATGGAATTGCGTGGGATCGCCACCTCTTGGCTCGGTCGGGAAGTCGAAGAGGGGCGGTCGCTCGCCGATCTCAACGGTGAACCGATCCATCCGACCGGCTGCAACTCTCTCGCCTTCGAACCGACGATCGAATCGAAGGCGACCACCGACCAGGGGGAAAACCCGAGCGGCCTCGACTTCTCGGTTCACCAGCCGCAGAACGAAGCGCTCGACGGCCGAGCCACGGCGACGCTGAAGGACGCCACCGTGACCCTGCCGGAAGGGATGACCGTCAATCCCGCGGCCGCCAACGGGCTCGGGTCCTGCAGCGAGGAAGAGATGGGTTACCAGCCAGAAGCGGGGAAGGTGCGTTTCGATACCGCTCCTCAGACCTGTCCGGACGCGGCCAAGGTCGGCACGCTTGAAGTCACCACGCCGCTGCTGGACACCAAGCTGCCCGGTTCGGTCTACGTGGCGAAGCCCTTCGACAACCCGTTCGGTTCTCTGCTGGCGATCTACCTCGCGGTCGAAGACGAAAAGAGCGGCATCGTCGCGAAGCTTGCCGGAAGGGTCGAACCCGATCCGGCCACGGGGCGCCTGACGGCCCGCTTCACCGAAAACCCCGAGCTCCCGCTCGAAGACATCCAGCTTCACTTCTTCAACGGCGACGGTGCCGCGCTAAAGACGCCCCTCGTCTGCGGAGCCGCCACCACGACCTCGACGCTTACCCCATGGTCGACCCCGGAAGGCGCCGACGTCCATCCCTCGGACTCCTTCCAGATCTCGGGCTCCTGCTCGGCGTCCGAAGCGGCCGCCCCGAAGACGATCGCCTTCACGGCCGGAACCGAATCACCGCTGTCCGGCGCCTTCTCGCCGTTCGTCCTGCGGCTCGCCCGCCCAGACGGGAGCCAGCACATCACCGGGGTCGAAACCCTCCTGCCCGACGGCCTGCTCGGGAAGCTCGCCGGCGTCGCGTTCTGTCCGGAGTCCGGAATCGCCCAGGCAAAGAGCCGCGAAACGCCGGAACAGGGCAAGGTCGAGCAGGCTTCTCCCTCCTGCCCCGCCTCCAGCGAAGTCGGCACGGTGGAGGTCACCGCCGGGGCGGGCATCAAACCGATTCCCGTTACCGGCCACGCCTACATGGCGGGCTCGTACAAAGGCGCGCCGCTCTCGCTGGTCGTGATCGTCCCCGCGGTCGCCGGGCCGTTCGACCTCGGCGACGTCGTCTCCCGCGTAGCCCTTCACGTCGGCGAATACGACGCCCGCATCCGTGCGGTCAGCGATCCGTTGCCGACGATCCTCGACGGCATCCCGCTCGATGTCCGCTCGGTCGAAGTCAAGCTGGACCGCCCCGGCTTCACGCTCAACCCGACTTCCTGTGAAGCGAAGGCGATCGAAGGGTCGGCAACGATGCAGACCGGTCAGACGACGGCGCTGAAGAACCGCTTCCAGGTCGGAGAATGCGGTCGCCTCGGGTTCAAGCCGAGGCTGTCGCTCTCGCTCAAGGGCAAGACCACGCGCACCGCCCACCCGGCGCTGCGAGCGGTGCTGAAGATGCCGAAAGGCGGGGCAAACATCGCCCGGGCCCAGGTCGGCCTGCCGCCCTCGGAGTTCCTCGACCAGGGCAACCTGGGTCAGGTCTGCACGCAGGGCAACCTGAAGGCGGCAACCTGCCCGAAGGGCACGGTCTACGGCCACGTCAAGGTCTGGACGCCGCTGTTCGAGAAGCCTCTGGAAGGACCGGTATACCTCGGAGTCGGTTTCGGCTACCAGCTGCCGGCCCTGGTCGCCGAACTCAACGGTCAGGTCCGGATCCTGCTGGTGGGCAAAACCGACACCACCAAGAAGCACGGGCTTCGCAACACCTTCGAAGCGGTGCCCGACGCGCCCGCCGAAAAACTGGTCCTCGAACTGAAGGGCGGGCCCAAGTACGGGTTGCTGATCAACTCCGAAAACATCTGCCGCAGGCCGCAGAAGGCTTCGGCCAGCTTCACCGCAGCCAACGGCAAGGTCGCCCACCTGACGCCGACGATCGCCAACAGCTGCAAGAAGAAGCACGGTAAGCACAAGCGGAAGCCGCACCGCGGCGGCCGGTGAGGCCGCGGGCGCTTCCGAAGGCCCTCGCCGCCCTGGCCCTCGGCTGCGGCTTCTTCTCGGTCGCGGCGGCTCCAGCGGCTGCGGCGGCCCCCGAAATCCTCTCCGTTTCGGTCGGCTCCGGCTCGGTGAGCGCCACGGCCGCGACCCTGCAGGGGTCGATCGACCCGAACGGCGCCTCGACCGACTATCGATTCGAATACCTGACGCAGGCCGCCTACGAAGCCAATCTCGAGGCTGTTCCCCCGCGTGACCCGTTCGCCGGAGCTGCCTTCGCGCCGGCTGGTGGGACGGGCTTCGCCGGCTCCGGCAACTCTCCCGGTCCGGTGGTGCAGCAGCTCAACTCGCTCGCGCCCGCGACCCCATACCGCTTCCGCCTCCGCGCCGTACATGCCGGCGAAGAGCCCATCTTCAGTGCGGCGCACCCGTTCGCGACCCAGGCGCCGACCAACGTCTTCGAGCTCCTCGACGACCGCGGCTGGGAGATGGTCTCGCCGGTTGACAAAAACGGCGGCGCGGTGCAGCCGCCGGGGGCGATCTCCGGCGGCGGCATCTTCCAGGCCGGGGCCGGCGGCGGCTCGGTCACCTTCAGCTCGGCGGACTCGTTCGGCTCGGGCGCCCAGGGGGCTCCCTCCGGCAGCCAGTACGTCGCGATCCGGGACGGTGCCGGCTGGGAGACGATGAACATCTCCCCGCCGCTGCTCTCGGGCAGCTACGGCAGCGAACCCGATGGCGTGCCCTACCAGCTCTTCTCGGTGGACCTCGGGTTCGGGCTGCTCTCCAACGGCGAACGCTGCCGCGGCGAGGCCGGCGGCGAATGCCCGGTGGCCAACCCGCCGCTCGCGGGAACCGGCGCGCCCGCGGGCTACCGCGACTACTACCGCCGCTCTGCCGCGGGAACCTATGAATCGCTTCTCACCGAAGCCGAGCTCCTGCACAGTTCCCTGGATCCCGACCAGTTCGAACTACGCCTCGTCGCCGCCACGCCCGACCTGGACCACGTCGTTCTCGCGAGCTGCGCGGCCCTGACGGCGAACGCGACCGAAGTCGCTGCGCCCGGAGGCTGCGATCCAGCCGCACAGAACCTCTACGAGTGGTCAGGGGAAGGGCTGTCCCTGGTCAACCTCCTGCCGAGCCAGGCCACCGGCACCCCCGGAGCAAGGATCGCGGCGCCGAGCGGTGCGATCTCGGCCGACGGCTCACGCGTCTATTTCACCGTGGGCAGCAACGTCTACCTGCGCGAAGGGAGCGTGACGAAGCCGGTGCTCGAGTCAACCGGCGCCGAATTCGGCGCTGCCTCGGCCGACGGCTCGGTCGCGTACCTGATCGACGGCGGTGATCTCGACGAGTACTCGGCCGGAAGCGGAACTCTGACGCCGCTCGGCGCCGGGGGCGGCGTCGATGGGATCCTCGGCGTCTCCGCCGACGGGAGCAAGGTCTACTACGCGAAAGCGGGCGCCGTCTTCCTGCGCAGCGGGATCAACACGACCGAAGTCGCCGCCTCGGCCGTCTCGACCGACTGGCCGGCAGCAACCGGCACCTCCCGGGTCAGCGCCGACGGCTCCCACCTGCTCTTCCTCTCCGACGCCGAGCTGACCGGCTACCCGAGCGAAGGCGAAACCGAGGCCTTCCTCTACGGACCGCCGCCCGGGGGTAGGGCGCCGCTCCTCGCCTGCGTCTCCTGCAACCCCAGCGGGGAACGGCCGCGGGGCTCGGCCTCGATCCCCGGCGCCCGGCGAAACGGCGAAGGCGCCGTCCGGGCCTACAAGCCGCGGGCCCTCTCGGCCGACGGCAATCGCGCCTTCTTCGAGACGACCGACAGTCTGGCCTCGCAGGACACCAACGGACACCCTGACGTCTACGAGTGGGAGGCGGCGGGGGAGGGGACCTGCCTGCGGCCCGGCGGTTGCGTCCAGCTGATCTCGAGCGGGAGGGACCCCGAGCCGTCGTACTTCCTCGATGCCGATGCCGACGGCGGCGAAGCGTTCTTCCTTACGGCGGGTTCGCTCTCGCCGGCCGATCCCGGTTCCTACGACGTCTACGTCGCCCGCGAAGGCGGCGGCTTCCCTCTGCCGGAAACGCCGGTCCCCTGCATCGCCGATGCCTGCCAGGTGCTGCCCGAAGCGCCCGAAGACCCGAGGCCGGGCACTCTGGTTCCGAATTCAGGGAACCCACCGCTGACCGTCGCCGGGGCGACGCCCGCGAAGATGAGGCATCACAAGAAAAGGCGCAAGCACCGCGGGCGGCAGGGCGGGTCCCATCACGGTCGGGGTCGAGGCCGATGAGACGGTTTGCGCTCCTCAATCCGGCGTTGTTCGTCGTCCTGCTCGTCCTGGGATCGACCGCGTCGGCGAATGCCGAGACGTTCGACTTCGCCGCCGGCAGCGAAGGCTTCAACGTCGCAGCTCGGGAAGAAAACGGCACCCTCGACAAGCGGGCCGGTTCCCACCCCTACCAGCTGACCACCGAAGTGAACTTCCGCCTCGGCGTCTCGCCGCCGGGAGAAAGCGGGACCCCCTTCAGCGCCGGTGACGTCCGCGACCTCAGCCTCTACCCGCCCGCGGGCCTGATCGAAAATCCCGCCGCGGTGGCCGTCTGCAGCCAGGCGCAGTTCCATACGCCGCGCGAATCCCCGTTCGAAACGAGCCGCTCGGGCGAGAGCTGCCCCGACCGCTCGCAGATCGGGGTGGCGACCGTTCGCTCCTCCTACGGGGGCGGCGGCGAACGGACCTTCGGCGTGTACAACCTCGAGCCGCCGCCGGGCGCTCCCTCGGAGATCGGCTTCAACCCCTATGGGTCGCCGGTCGTCTTCTTTCCCGAAATCGGCCAGGCGAGCGGCGAATACCAGCTCGTTGAGCGGGCGCGCAACATCCCCCAGCAGGTCAACATCAGCGGGTTGAAGCTGACGCTCTGGGGCATCCCCTGGGCGATCACCCACAACTACGAGCGCGGCAACTGCCTGAACGAGGCCGAACCGGAAGCCTTCTGGGAAGACGGCTGCTCGGCCGGCTCGCCCCTGCAGTTCCCGCCGCAGGCCTACCTGACGCTCCCCTCGTCCTGCTCGCGCCCGCTGGTCTTCGGAGCCGTTGCGACCTCCTGGCAGCAGCCGGAAACCGTCGCCCGCCGCCTCTACGCCCGCTTCGACGGTGGGGCGCCGCAGAGCCTGGAAGGGTGCGCCGACCTCGCCTTCCGGCCGACCGCCCGGGGGATCCTCGCCAACCCCCGCGCCTCTTCGCCGAGTGGCTACGACTTCGACCTCGACGTCGGCAGCGAAGGTCTGCTGCTGCCGCGGGGACGGAACCCGGCCGCGGTCAAGCGGGCGGTGGTGAGGCTGCCGGAAGGGATGACGATCAACCCCTCGGTCGGCGCCGGCCTGCTCGGCTGCACGCCCTCGCAGTACGCCGCCGAAACTGCCTCTTCGCCGGCGGGGGCCGGCTGCCCAAACGGCTCGAAGATCGGCGACTTCACGGTCCAGAGCCCACTCTTCCCGGAACCGGTGGGCGGCTCGCTGTTCCTCGCCGCACCCTTCGACAACCCCTACGGGACCCTGATCGCCATCTACCTGGTCGCCAAGGCCCCCGCGCGGGGCGTTCTCGTCAAGGTGCCTGGGCGGCTCGACGCCGATCCGGCGACCGGCAGCCTCGTCGCCACCTTCGACAACCTGCCGCAGCTCCCCTACACAAACCTCCGCGTCCACTTCCGAGAAGGTCAGCGCAGCCCGCTGGCGACGCCGGCCGGCTGCGGCGCCTTCACGACCGAGATCGCGCTGACGCCCTGGAACGGGGCGGGCGGCGAGCTTCACAGCACCTCAGCCAACCCGGTCTCGAGCGGTGTCGAAGGGGGGCCGTGCCCAACGGGGATGCCGCAGTTCCACCCCCAGGCTGTTGCGGGCAGCGTCAATTCCCAGGCCGGCGCCTTCACGCCGTTCTACATCCACCTGACCCGAAACGACACCGAACAGGAGATCACCTCCTACTCGACCGTCCTGCCGCCCGGGTTGACCGGAGAAATCGCCGGCATCCCCTATTGCTCGGACGCCGCGATCGAAGCCGCCCGGCATCGCGGCGGGTTCGAAGAGGCAGCCCGTCCCTCCTGTCCGCCCGCGACCGAAATCGGCCATACCGTCTCCGGGTACGGGGTCGGGCCGGCTCTCAACTTCGCTAGCGGCGGCCTCTATCTGGCCGGGCCGTTCCACGGCTCGACCTTCTCGATCGTCGCGATCGACTCGGCGACCGTCGGGCCCTTCGATCTCGGAACCGTCGTCGTCCGCTCGGCGATCGACGTCGCGCCGCAGACCGCGCAGGTCTCGATCGATTCGGCCGGATCGGACCCGATTCCGCACATCGTCGACGGCATCCCAATTCACCTGCGCGACATCCGCGTCTACATCTCGCGCCGCCATTTCACCGACAACCCGACCTCCTGCGAGCCCTTCTCGGTCGCCTCGACGCTGACCGGCTCGGGCACCGACTTCGGCAACCCGGCCGACGACACGGCTGCCACTGCCACCTCGCCCTACCAAGCCTTCGGCTGCGGCTCGCTGGAATTCAAGCCGCGGCTCAGCTTGCGGCTGCGCGGCGGCACCCGGCGGGGCGAGTTCCCGGCGCTGCGGGCGGAAGTTCGGCCGCGGCCGGGCAATGCGAACATCGCCTTCGCGAGCGTAGCGCTGCCGCCGTCTGAGTTCCTCGAACAGAGGCACATCGGGACGGTCTGCACGAGGCCGCAGTTCGCCCGGGAAGCGTGCCCGCCGGGCTCCGCCTACGGCACCGCCCGCGCCTTCAGCCCGTTGCTGGCCCAGCCGCTGGAAGGCAAGGTCTACTTGCGCTCCGGCGACAACGCGCTGCCCGACATGGTCGCCGATCTCCATGGGGGCGGTCTCGGCCTGCGGATCGAGGTTGTAGGGAGGATCGACTCCGTCCACGGCGGCCTTCGCGGGACCTTCGAAACGATCCCGGACGCGCCGGTGTCGCAGTTCGTCTTCACCCTCGCCGGCGGCAGGCATGGACTGTTGGTCAACAGCGAAGACGTCTGCGCGAGGCCCGAGCGCGCCCACGCCCGCTTCATCGGCCACAACGACGTCGGCATCCGCTGGAGGCCGCCGCTGAAAGCGCGCTGCGGCGGCAGGAAAGGACGGCGATGAGGCTGAAGATCGTCGCGATGGTGATGGCGGTGGTCGTGCTCGTCGCACTGACGGCGGCGGCCACTGCCGAGGTGGTCCAGCGAGGGCACCTGCGGGTGGGCTTCCAGGGCCGGCTGACGCCACAGCGCCTACCTCGCAGGGGTGCGGCCCCGGTTCACGTCGCGGTCGCGGCGAAGATCGGTACGACCGACGGCAGCGCCCCTCCGCGGCTGCGCTCGATGACGATCGCGATCAATAGCGAGGGCCAATTCGATCTCGGGCTGCTCCCGGTCTGCACCGTGCCCGACATCCAGCCTTCGACGACTCAGAAGGCGTTCGAAGCGTGCGGCGGATCGGTCGTCGGCAGCGGTCGCTTCGCCGCCAAGCTGCTCTTTCCCCAGCAGGCCTCCTTCCCTTCGAGCGGCAAGCTTGTCGCCTTCAATGGCCGGTTTCACGGCCGCCCGGCGATCCTTGCCCACGTCTACGGCACCGAACCGGTCCCGACCTCGTTCACGCTGCCCTTCGTGATCAGCCGGCGAAAAGGCCGCCTCGGGACCGTGCTCAGCGCTTCGCTTGCCGGGGTGACCGGTAAGGCCGGCTACATCACCGAACTCACGCTCGACCTCGGCCGTACGGTCGGCTCTGGCGGCCGCCGACGAGGCTTCCTCAACGCTTCCTGTCCAGCACCGAAGGGGTTCGGCATTGCCGTCTTCCCACTCGCCCGTGCCGAGTTCGACTTCGGTAGCCGCAATCTCTCCTCCACCATCACCCGCAAGTGCGAGGTGCGGGGATGAGGCGGCTCGTTCACCTGCTCCTGGCGATTTCGGTGGTAGCGCTCGCTGCGCCGGTGGTGGTGCAGGCGGCTGATGGCACCATCCGGGGCACCGTCACCCCTACCTCGATCGCCCAGGAAGTCGAAGTCTGCGTGGCTGAACCGCGGCCTCCCGAACCGTGCACGACTCCGACTTCCGACGGCAGCTACTCCCTCACCGGGCTGCAGGCGCGACCGCTGAAGATCGAGTTCATCCCGCCTTACCACTCGCGGTACATGGTCGAGTACTGGAACCACGTCTACACGCCGGCTGAAGCGACGCCGGTGCCGCTCTCCTCGGACATGCCGATCGTCGACGGAGTCGATGCAGACCTTCAGCCAGGCGGGGTGATCGAAGGCACGGTGACCGGGACCGGCGGGCCGTCCCTGCCCGGCGTCGAAGTCTGCGCGTTCGACAGCCAGGGTGCGTTTGCCGCCTGCTCGCAAACGAATTCGGAAGGCGAATACGAACTCCACTCACTCTCGCCGGGCTCGTACCGAGTCCGCTTTTTCGCGCGAGGCCCGAGCGCGGAATACGTCTCGGAGTACTACGTCGATGGGAAGACGCTTGCCGCGGCGACACCGATCGCACTGGCGGCGAGCGCAGTGCGCGGAGGGGTGGACGCCGAACTGGCGAAAGGCGGCCAGGTGCGCGGAACGGTGAGGGCCGCAGCCGATGGGACGTCCCTCGGATCTATACCGGTGTGCCTCTTCGTCGGGAACGTGGCGGCCGCGGAACAGTGCGTGATCAGCGACTCCGGCGGCGCCTACTCCTTCGTCGGGCTGCCGACTGGGGACTACCAGGTCGGCTTCGCGCTCAGCGGCGATGCGATCGACGGTGAGGCTGGCGGGGTGGGAGAAGCAGACGGCTATTTGAGCCAGTACTACGAAGGGGTTTCCAATCGCAGTGCGGCGCGGAACCTACCGCTGGTGGGTAGCCAGATTCTTGGCGGGATCGATGCTGCTCTCTCGGTTTCTCCGACGCCAAGCCCTCCGCCCCCGTTGGCAGCCGTCGCCGAACCACCTATCGCAGCCGCCCCCTCGGTCAGCGAGCCGAACGCAACAGTCACGAAGAAATGCAAACACGGTTACATTCGGAAGAAAGTAAGAGGTCACCACCGCTGCATAAAGGGCAAGCGTGTGGGCAAGCGCCATCGCAGCCGCCATCAAAAGAATCAGGTGAAGCGGTAGACGATGGCGGTGAGTGACAACGGGAGCGATGCCTTGTCACGGCGAACCGCCCAATCCGTTGAGCACCTTGCCAACTGCTTCGGTGTACGGAGACAGAAACACTTCAGGCACCGTTCTGGGAGGAACGTCGGTCGCCTGAAACGCGGTTGACCCTCCCAAAAACCACACCCAGGATTGGCTTGGGAGAAGGAGTACGTACATCGATGGCAACCAGAGTTAGGCCACACGGAGTGTTGACTGCAGTCGCAATGAGCCTGATTTTCATGGCAGGATATTTGTCAGTCGTGTCATCCGCGCATGCCGCAGAACCGGTGCATTGGGTTACCGGTACTGAAGGGAGCGAACTGAAAGGCGAAGAAAGCATTGGCACGGTAGCGTTGGGGGTGAGTGTGTTCGAAGGAAGCATCCTCGGATCACCACTTGTCATCAATGCCACCGGTGTCGAAGCGGTGGGCCTGAATATCTCGAATGCCATAGGGGGCGCGACGGCGTCCGGGCGGCTCAGGCTTACGGGTATGTCCAATCAGAGTGGTAACGGCTGCCAAATAGCGTCAACCAGCCTTTCGAAACCGCTCACCTTTCAATTTCGGAGAGTGGCTGGTCGTGCCTACGTCGACATTTGGGCGACCGCTGGCCCAAACACCGCCCTTTTCACGTGGGAACTTACGGGGTGCCCCGAGGCAACGTCGGTCAATGTGAAAGGTAAGGGAGGGGAACATCCTGAACCAGCCATCATCGGAGAATTTGCAAACTCACTCGGCGTATACGCCGTCAATCAGGAAGTCAGATTCTCCAAAGAAGGTTCGTTGCACGTGGGCCTGGAACCAATGACGTTCAAAAGTGCATTGAGGCTCAACATGACCGGAAGCCTTATTGGGAAGGTATTTGGGCTGCATTAATGATGGTCGCTGAGGATTTGCTGATTACGGCAGTCCTTTGAAGTATGGAGGGGCCGCCGACTGGCAGCAGCGGTCGGTGGCTCCTCACGTCTGCGACGCGACGGATCGAGCGGGCGAAGGCGCTGCTGCGAAAGCGCCGACAATGACGCGGTCGCCTCCCTGGTCGCCAAGGGCGCGCTGAATGGGGTCCACTTCCACGGCGACCGCCTCGTCCGCGTCGACCAGGTTGCCGCGACCGTCGATGCCTAGATCTGTCGTGGATCCGCTACCGCGACGCGGGCAGATAGGTGAGGAGGACGACGCCGGAGTCGAACCGCTTAACGTCATCGAGCTGCATCCGGACGGTTCCCCGGTCGCCGAGCATGTGGAGGTTGGCGTGCCCCCAGACGAGCGGGTTGAGGTAGATCTCGTACTCGTCGATCAGCCCTCGCTCGGCGAGGGCGTAGGCGAACTCGCCGCTGCCGTGCACGAAGAGATCGCCGGTGACTTCGTCCTTCAGTTTCGGGATCGAGTCCTCGAGGCTGCCCTCGAGCAAGGTCGCATTCCACCCAGGCTCGCCGGTGAGGGTGGTGGAGGCGACATGCTTTGGCAGCGCGTTGACCATGTCGGCCCACTTGCCGGATTGGTTCGGCCAGTAGCCCGCCAGCCCTTCGAAGGTCTTGCGGCCCAGCACCAGACCGCTGGACCTCTCCTGGCGTTCGAACGAGAAGGTGCCATGGTCCCCGTCGGGCTGCACCCACTCGCCGACCGGGTCGATGACCCCGTCGAGAGTGGCCTGCGTGGTCGCGATCAGCTTTGCCATCTCAGTCTGTGACAACGTAGCTCAGTCATGTCTGGAAGTGAAAGCTCGTCGGGAGCGATCTCCCCGACCGCCCATTACACGGGGGAGACCTGGGTCAGGAACGGTCTCTCCCATCCGCGGCTTGCCACCTGGCAGGGTCGCCTCTTCTACGGGACGCTAGCCCTGCCGAACGCGCTCAGCAGGTCGCTGGGCGGTCCCAGCCTCGACGGCCTGCTCCTCGCCCGCCACCGGATCATCGACGCCCTCCTCGACGAGCAGATCCAGGGCGGGGTCAGCCAGGTGATCGAGGCCGCCTGCGGCATGTCCCCCCGCGGCTGGCGCTTCGGCGAGCGCTACGGGGACGCGCTCACTTATATAGAGGCCGACCTGCCGCCGATGGCCCAGCGCAAGCGCGAGGCGCTGGCGCAGATGGGCTCCCTCGGCGAGCACCACCGCGTCGCCGATCTCGACATCCTTCGCGACGGCGGCCCGGACAGTCTCGAGTCCCTGGTCGAGCCGCTGGACCCGGCGAAGGGTCTGGTGATCATCACCGAGGGCCTGCTGACCTATTTCGACGGCGACACCGTGGAGGCGCTCTGGGCCAGGCTGGCGCGGTTGCTGCGGCCGTTCGTGCCTGGGGCATATCTCGCCGACATTCGCATCGGCGACCCTGGCGTCAGCGAACGGGCCTTCGGGATGCTGCTCGGCGCCTTCGTCCGCGGCCGGGTTCACGTCCACCGCAGCGATGAGGTCTCCACCGAAGCTGCCCTCAGCGCGGCCGGCTTCGGCCAGGCCTCGCTCCATCGCTGCGACGAGCATCCGGCAGCCGCCGAGGTCCACCGAGACGCGGGCACCGGCATGCTCAGCATCATCGAGGCCGTGGCTTAGCCGGCCAGCTCGCTTTCGGCCATGTACTCGGCCGGGCCCTGCTCGGCGGCGACTGGGTCCATCCACATCACCTCCCAGAGGTGGCCGTCGAGGTCGTGGAAGCTGCGTCCGTACATGAAGCCGTAGTCCTGCGGGTCCTTGGCCGGGGTGGCGCCGCCGTCGAGGGCGGCGGTAGCGAAGGAGTCCACCGCGGCGCGGTTCTCGGCGCTGACGGCGACGGTCAGCGCCGTCGCCTCGTCGGCGTCGGCAACCGGTCTGGTGACGAACTCGGCGAAGCGGTCGCGCTGCAGCAGCATCACGTAGGCCTGCTCGCTGACCACCAGGCAGGCGGCGCCCTCGTCGCAGAAGCGCTGGTCGAACTCGAACCCGAGCCGGGTGAAGAAATCGCGGCTGGCTCCGAGGTCGACGACGGGAAGGTTGAGGAAGAGAAGGCGGGACATGACGGCTCCTTGATCGAGATCTGTGCCCCAAGGACTGCCCCCGACGCCGAAACTAATCGCCGAACTGCATCAACTTTTCTATCCACCAGGTGGAAAAGTTGATGCAGTTCGGTCGGTAGCATCGAACTGTGCCGGTTGAGACCCAGCAGCCGAACTTCGAGCAGGAGCTCGAGCGCCTGCGGCCGTCGCTGACCGGCTACTGCTACCGGATGCTGGGATCGGGATTCGAGGCCGAGGACGCGACCCAGGAAACGATGGTCCGCGCCTGGAAACGGGCCGACACGCTGGCGGAGCCGGCGGCGATGAAGTCGTGGGTGTTCCGGATCGCGACCAACGTCTGCCTCGACCAGATCGAGGGGGGCAAGCGCCGGGCGCGGCCGGTCGACCTCAGCGAGGTGGGGACGGCCGAGACGCCTGTCGGCGCTCCCTTGCCGGAGACGACGTGGGTCCTGCCGGTAGCCGACGGCCAAGTGGTCGACCCCGCGGCCGACCCGGCGGCGCGCCTGGCCGACCGCGAGGCGCTGCGGCTGGCCTTCGTCGCCGCCCTCCAGCACCTGCCGGCCCGCCAGCGCGTGGTGCTGGTGCTGCGGGAGGTCCTGCACTGGAGCGCCAAGGAGGTGGCCGAGCTGCTGGAGACCTCGGTCGCCTCGGTCAACAGCGCCCTGCAGCGCGCGCGGGCGACGCTGGACGAGCTGGCGCTGCGGGACGCCGAGGCGCCCGCCCGGCCCAGCGAGGAGGACGAGCGGCGACTGCTCGAGCAGTACCTGGAGGCCTTCGCCGAGTACGACGTCGACCGGATCGTCGCCCTCCTGCGCTACGACGTCGTCTTCGACATGCCGCCGCTGACGCTCTGGGTGCGCGGGCCCGAGCAGGTCGCCGAGTTCATGCTCGGCCAGGGAGCCGCCTGCCGCGGCTCGAAGCTGATCGCCACGTCGGCCAACGGCTGCCCCGCCTTCGCCGCCTACAAACCGGACCCGGAGTCCGGCGAATGGCTGCCCTGGTCGTTGACCCTGCTCGAGATGGCCGGTGATGGGGAGGGCGGGCCGGTTGTCACCGGCGTCCATAACTTCTTGCAGCCTTTCCTGCCATCCCTCTTCAGCTCGTTCGGGCTCCCGAGCCGATTGACCGGCGCCGATCCGATCCGACGATTTGCATGAGCAGCGCCGGGCGGACTGGAATCTGACTGTTCAACGAACTATCTTCGAACCATGAACCGCGCCGCGGGTCGGATGCGTTGGGAGGACGGTGTCGTCTACGGGCTGGTGCTCGCCGGCATCTACCTCCTTCTGGGGGTGCTCTTCTTCTACGCGGGTAAGGAGAAGATCATCGAAGGGCACGGGGCGCCGCCGCCGATCGCCAAGCAGTTCAGCGGCACCTTTCTCGACACCATCCCGGGGATCGACGCGGCTTGGACGATCCTCGGCATCCTCGAGTCGGCGATCTTCATCCTCGTCGTGGTCAGCTTGGTCCGGCTCGAGTTCCTGCCGGACCGACGAAAGTCATTTCTCCTCTGCGCCCTGGCACTCGCGATCTTCACCTTCTCGATCCTGGCGATGGGCCAGAACGTCGTCGGCGAAAACTCGGGTGTGGCCGAGCTCTTCATCTACGCGGCGGCGACCGGAGTGCTGATCGGCCTCGTCCTGCTGATGCCGCCCTACCGGCCGCAGAACTGGATCAGCGGCCGGACCGGCGAGCGGTGATCGAGCGAATCGAGGAAATGCCGCCCGGGACGATCGGTTTGCGCGCGTCCGGCAGGTTGACGCGCGAGGACTACCAACAGGTTTTGGAGCCTGCGCTGAGGGAGGGAGTCGAAGCGGGAGAGCTGCGACTGCTCTTCGCGATGCCCGACTTCGACGGCCTCGAGCCGGGGGCGATGATCGAGGACATCGAGACCGGGTTGCGAGCATGGGTGCGCGACCACTCTGCATGGAAGCGGTTCAAGCTGGTCACCGACGTCGAGTGGGTGGCCAAGGCGATGCGTGTGTTCGCCTGGCTGGCTCCCGGCGAAGTCCGGGTCTTCGGTCTCGGCGAGCTGGACGCTGCGCGGGCCTGGGTCTCCGCCTGATCGCCATCGCGATCGCAGACGACTTGGGCTAGAGGGTCAGGCCGTGTTCAGACCGACGGCGACGCGGATGAGGGCCTTCAGGGCCTCCGCGTCGATCTCGTCGCCCTCGTGGAAGTCGATCGCGCGCCTGACCTTGCCCTCGAGGCTGGAGTTGAAGAGGCCAGACGGGTCATCCACCGAGGCGCCCTTGGCGAAGGTCAGCTTCACCGCTTTCTTGTAGGTCTCGCCGGTGCAGATGATGCCGTCGTGCGACCAGACCGGGACTCTCCATTTCCACTCCTCGACCACCTCGGGGTCGGCCTGGCGGATCAGCTCCCGGAGCTGGGCGAGCGTCTCGCCGCGCCAGTCACCTAGCTCCTCGATGCGCGCGTCGATCAGCTGCGAGGGAGAGGCGTCCGGGTTCGCTTTTTCGAACTCGCTTTCTTTCTGCACGGTCTGCCACCCAGTCTAGATGTGCAGGGTCCAGGGCGACTCACGAGGAGCAAGCGCCGCGGCGACGTCCGCAACGATGCGGTCCGGTTCCTCTTCCCCAAGGTGATGACTCCATGCTGCCGAGCCGCGATTTGCGCCACGCGGGTATCCGGCGTGTCGCTTTTGTGGCCCATGTGTCCACTAAGGCGACAGGCTTCCCTACCCCGCTGCTGTTTTTCGCTTTACGCGGCGCCTACGGGGTCTAGTGCGCCCGCGAGCAGCTCTACTGAGCGGAGGCGGTTGGGGACGTTGTCGCTGTAGTGGACGGTCATCAGCTCGTCGGCGCCGGTGTCGGCGGTGAACTGCTGTAGGTAGCTCGCGACCTCGTCGGGGAGGCCGGTGGCGGTGTAGGCGAGCATTTCGTCGACGGCGATCGCCTGCGGTGACTCGAGGAGCGCGGTGACGTCCTCCTCGGTCAGCTTGCGGCCGCGGCCGAGGATGGCCCGGGCGCGGACCCGGCGCGCCGCTTCCAGCTGGGCGGCGGCGCTCTCCGCCGTCTCGGCGGCGATCACGCCGTGGCCGGCGATCGCGTATGGCTCTTGCAGCTGCCGGGAGGGCTTGAACGCGTTGCGGTAGACCGCGAGCGCTTCGTGCAGGAAGCGCGGGGCGAAATGGGAGGCGAAGGCGTAGGGGAGGCCGAGCTGGGCCGCGAGTTCGGCGCCGAAGAGGGAGGAGCCGAGGATGTAGAGCGGCACGTTGGTGCCGCGACCGGGGATCGCCCGGAGGCCGGGCAGGGGCTCCTCGTCGCTGAGGAAGCGCTGCAGCTCGACGACGTCCTGGGGGAAGCGGTCGCTCGCGTGCGGGTCGCGCCGCAGCGCCATCCAGGTGCGCTGGTCGGTGCCGGGCGCCCGGCCGAGGCCGAGGTCGATGCGGCCCGGGTGCAGCGTCTCCAGGGTGCCGAACTGCTCGGCGATCAGCAGCGGTGAGTGGTTCGGCAACATTACGCCGCCGGCACCGAGCCGGATCGTCTCGGTATGGGCGGCGACGTGGGCGACCAGCACCGCCGTCGCCGAGGAGGCGATCGACGAGATGTTGTGGTGCTCGGCGTACCAGATGCGGCGGTAGCCGCCGCGCTCCGCCGTCTTCGCCAGCTCGACGCTTCCCGCGAAGCTCTCGGCCACGGTCTCCTCCTTGCCGACGGCGGCGAGGTCGAGGATCGAGAGGGGGACGGAGGCTGCTGCCATTGCCCGCAACGATAAAGAGGAGCGGTGGTCTGCCGGGAGCGCTAGCGGTCGACGGGGGACATGTCGGCGTAGCGGTCGCCGGCGGCGCTCCCCCGCGGCGCCGCCTCGTCGATTCGCCGCAGATCGTCGTCGCTGAGCTCGACCTCGGCGGCAGCGACGTTCTCTTCGAGGTAGGGGATGCGCTTCGTGCCGGGGATCGGGACGAGGTCGTCGCCCTGAGCGAGGACCCAGGCGAGCGCGAGCTGGCCGGGGGTGGCGTCCTTCTCGGCGGCGATCTCCTCCACCCGCTCGACCAGCTCCAGGTTGCGCTGGAAGTTCTCGCCTTCGAAGCGCGGGCTGTGCCGCCGGAAGTCGTCGGCGGCCAAGTCCTCAGGCTTGCGGATCTGGCCGGTCAGGAAGCCGCGCCCGAGCGGGCTGTAGGGGACGAAGCCGATCCCGAGCTCGCGCACGGTCGGCAGGAGCTTCTCCTCGGGGTCGCGGCTCCAGAGCGAGTACTCCGTCTGCAGAGCGGCGATCGGGTGGGTTGCGTGAGCGTGGCGAACCGTCTCCGGCGCCGCCTCGGAGAGGCCGAGGTGCCGCACCTTGCCCTGTTCGACCAGCTCGCCCATCGCGCCGACCGTCTCCTCGATCGGCACTTCGGGGTCGACGCGGTGCTGGTAGTAGAGGTCGATGTGGTCGACGCCGAGGCGCCGCAGCGAGGCCTCGCAGGCTTCGCGCACGTACTCCGGATCGCCGCGGACGCCGAGGCGCTCGCCGTTCTCCCCGCGCACGTTGCCGAACTTGGTGGCGATCGTCACCTCGTCGCGGTGGGGGCGCAGCGCCTCGCCAACCAGGCGCTCGTTGGTGAAGGGCCCGTACATGTCGGCGGTGTCGAAGAAGGTGACCCCGAGCTCGAGCGCCCGGCCGATCACCGCCTTCGCCTCCTCCTCGTCGGCCGCGCCGTAGAACTCGGACATTCCCATGCAGCCGAGGCCGAGCGCGGAGACGCGCAGGTCGGAACCGAGGTTGCGGTGGGGGAGCATGTCGCACGGCTACCCCGATTCTCAACTGCGCAACATCTCCGTCGGGAAGCTGCTGTTCCATTCGGCTGGAATCGGGTTAGGTGTTCACTTGCCAATCACGCTCCCCCCATCTCGCCGGCGCAGGGCAGCCCCGCTGCCGCGGCCCCTGTTTGAGCGCCGCCGCCTGCGGCTCGGTGACGGCGCCGAGACGACCGTCCACGTGGCTCGCTTCGACCGCGCTGCCTTCGACCTGCGGGTGGTCCTCTTCGACCCCTGCTCAACGGTGCAGCAGTGGTGTCGCCGTACCGGCGCCGAGCACGCAATCGTCGGCGGCTTCTACATGCGCCCCGGAGGGCCGGCCCTGGGCGACCTCTGGGTCGCCGGGCGGGCGCTGCCGACGGAGCCCTTCGACGCACCCTGGCACGACGAGCGCGCCTGCGTCCACGTCAGCGACGGGACGGTCAGGCTCGCCCCCCGCCGGCAGCTCGGCGAGACCGCCCGCGGCGACCTCCTGCACGCCGGTCCGATGCTGGTCGGCGGCGGCTGTTCGCTCGTCACCGGCGGCGCCGACCGCGAGGGCTTCGCCGCCGGCGCCCGCCAGTTCGACTCCGACATCACCGCCGGCCGTTACCCGCGCGCCGCGCTCGGGCTCTCCGACCAACAGCTGATCGCGGCAGTCTGCGACGGGCGGGCCGACGACGAGTCCGGGCTGACGATGGCGGAGCTGGCCGAGGCGATGATCGGCCTCGGCGCCGACCAGGCGATCAACCTCGACGGCGGCGGCTCGGCCTCGCTGGTGGTCGGCGGCTCCCTGGTCAACACCCCGCGCGAGGAGCACGGGATCGAGCTGGTCGGCGGCCGCGCAGTTGCGACTGCTCTGCATTTCGCGCCCCGCCTCACCTTCTGAGCCCGGCTTCCCCCCGCCGCTAGCCTCGGTGGCGATGGACGCCGCCGCTATCCGAGTGCTGATGGGGATCTACTTCTATCCCCGCGGCGGCTCGGCCCACGCGACTCGGGCGCTGATGCGCGAGCTCGGCAACCAGGGCTTGGAGGCGACGCTGCTGGCCGGGTCGCGCTCGGACCTCGGCGAGGTGGCGCTCGCCTCCTGCTTCTACGAGGGCCTCGACCTGCACGCGGTCGACTTCACCCCGGCGATCCGCTCTGGCGATCCCCTGCACTACGACGCCGGCCCCTGGGAGGCGCCGATCCACGGCTCCTACGAGGACCGTCCCGGAGCGGTCGACCCGGTGCTGGCAAAGCTGGGCGAAGCGGAGCTCGAGTTGCAGGTGCAGGCATGGGCCGACGCCCTCGAGCGGGCGGCCGGGGACGGGGTCGACCTGCTCTACCTGCACCACCTGACGCCGCTGAACGAGGCCGCCGCGCGGGTGTTGCCGCAGGTGCCGGTGGTCGGCCACGTCCACGGCACCGAGCTGCTGATGCTGGAGGAGATCGAGCGGGGGGCGCCCGCCGGCTGGGAGCACGCGGAGGAGTGGGCCGAGCGCCTGCGTGAGTGGGCCGCGCGGTGCACACGGATCGTCGTCAACGACCGCGGCGGTCTCTTCCGCGCCGCCGCCTTGCTCGGGCTCGAGGCGGAGCGCTTCGCCTGCATCCCGAACGGCTTCGACCCCGCCTTTGCGCCCGGGGATATCGACCGCCGCGCCCACTGGCGCCGGCACCTGGTCGAGCGGCCGCGCGGCTGGCTCCCGGGTGACTCCTCCGGCAGCGCCGCTTACGAGGAGCACGACCTCGAGGCGCTGGCCGGAACCGTCCTGCTCGCCGTCGGCCGCTTCACCGAGGTCAAGCGCCTGCCACTGCTGATCGAGGCCTTCGCCGAGGCTCGACCCGCCTTCGACGGCTCCGCGGCGCTGGTCCTGGTCGGCGGCTACCCGGGAGAGTGGGAGGGCGAGCACCCCTACGAGACGATCCGGCGCACCGGCGCCCGCGACGTCTTCCTCGCCGGCTGGCATGGGCACGACGAGCTGCCGGATCTCCTCCGTGCCGGTGACCTCCTCGTCCACGCCTCGGACCGCGAGCAGTTCGGCCAGGTCCTGGTCGAGGCGATGGCCTGCGGCCTTCCCGTGATCGCCGTCGACCGCGGCGGTCCCGCCGCGATCGTCGACGACCCCGCGACCGGCTGGCTCGTCGAGCCGAACGATCGATCCGCCCTTGCGGCGGCGATGGTCGCGGCGGTAAACGACGAAGCCGATCGCCGCCGACGCGGAGCGCGCGCCCGCGAAGAGGCCCTCGCCTGCTACTCCTGGGCCCACCTCGGCATCGAGCTGGTCGAGCTCGTGAGCGCTACCGCCGCAGGGGGGAGAGTTCTCGGCTCCCAGCCCTTATAGGGGGGATGAGCGTTTCCGGCCCAGCTCTAGTTGCAGACCCAGAGGCCGCTCCTGCTACCTTCATGTACATGAGCGAGACCGTCGGGGTCGCCGAACTACGACAGAACCTCAGCGTCTACCTGCGGAAAATCGCCGCAGGAGAGCGGTTTATCGTCACCGATCGCAATCGGCCCGTCGCGATGCTCGGCCCGGTGCCGAGCACGGAGAGCCGCCTGGATCAGCTGATTGCCGAAGGGCAGGTGAAGCCGCCGAAACGGAAGGGTGGTTTGCTCCCGCCACTGGAGTTCGACCTCGGTGACGATCCCGAACCTCTGAGCCGGGCGCTCGAAGAAGTCCGTGGTTATCGCTGATCGTGCCGCTTGTCTACGTCGACGCCTCGGCGCTCGTCAAGGTGATTCTCAAAGAGAGATGGGCGCCTGCGCTCACTGCTTATTTGTCCGGTGTCGAGCTTGTCAGCAGCGAGCTGTTGCTGGCGGAGGTACCCCGTGCCCTGCGTCGCGCATGCGCAATGCGAGCAGATCTTTCACTCGAGGCTCTATTGGTTCAGGCGGAAATGCAACTCGACTCCATGGCCCTGCGTCCGGTCGATGACGCCCTATTGCTCGGTGCTGGATTGCTCGCCGAGCCGGCACTGCGCAGTCTCGACGCAATCCATGTCGTGACCGCTCTCCACGTCTATCCGATCGATGCCTTCGTCACTTACGACAAGCGGCAGGCGGCCGCGGCGCGCTTGGTCGGATTGCAGACGATGGCACCGGGCGCCTGAGGGAGCCGCCGTCTGTAGCGTCTTCCGCGTGGACATCGTCTGGACGGCCTTGGGGGTGGTGCTGATCGGGCTCGCCCTGCGCGACGTCTTCGACGTCCTCTTCCACCCGCTGGGGCGGGGGACGATCACCCGCCGGGTGGTGCGGACGATGGCGGCGCTGGCGCGACGGTCGCCGGGGCGGAGTGGGACCCTCGGGCTGCTGGTCGGGCCGCTCAGCTACATCGCCGTCGTCGGAACTTGGGCGGCGCTGCTGGCGGTGGGGTGGGCGCTGGTCTTCTGGCCGCAGCTGCCGCAGGGCTTCAACTTCGACCCGCAGCTCGACCCCGCCGCCCACTCCGGCTTCCTCGACGCCCTCTACGTCTCCCTGGTCAACCTCACCAGCCTCGGCTACGGCGACATCTCACCGGCGGCCTCGCTGCTGCGCATCCTCGGCCCGGTCGAGACGCTGTTCGGCCTCGGCCTGCTCACCGCGAGCATCTCCTGGCTGATCTCGATCTACGGCGCGATCTCCCGGCGCGACTCGCTCGCCCACGAGGTGCACCTCGCCAAGGAGGCCGAGGAGCGCCTGGGAGAGAAGCTCGCCGAGGCCGATCCGGAGCTGCTGGAGACGATGCTGGCCAGCTTTGCCGAGCAGCTGATCCGCTGTCGCCGCGACCTGATCCATTTCCCGATCGTCCATTACTTCCGGACCGAGGACGAGGAGCGGGCCCTGGCCGGGCTGCTGCCGTTCCTCGGCTCGCTGGCCGACGAGGCGGCGGATGAGGACCGCGCTCATTCGCTGCGGGTGCGGGCCGAGATCCTCAAGATGGCGATCGACGATTTCGCCGAAACCCTCCGCAAGCGGCTGCGAATCGCGGGTGACACGACCGGCGAGACTCTTGACTATTACCAGAGCGATCACGGCCCGCTGAGGGCGTGAGCCAGCGGTGTTCGCAGACATAGCGGTACATTGGCCCACGCGTTTCGACAGACGAAGGGGAACGCTGTGAGGAAACTGGGGATATCAGTCATTGCCGGGGTTGGGGTCGTGCTCGCTTGCGCCGCTTTGGCCGGGTGCGGGTCCTCCACGGAAAATTCCGCCGGCGGCACCCTGACCGGCACCTACACCGCCTTCCCGGAATCCCTTGATCCTGGCCTCTCCTTCACGCTGGAAGGGGCGACCGCGCTGCAGAACGTCTACCTCCCGCTGCTCACCTACGCCCACGCGGACGGCGCCGCCGGGACGAAGCTGATCCCGGGCCTGGCCAAGGAACTCCCCAAGATCGACCAGGGCGGCAAGCGCTACACGCTGTTCCTGCGCCCGGGCCTCGAATACTCCGACGGCACGCCGGTCAAGGCCTCCGACTTCCGCTTCGTGGTCGAACGGCTCTTCCGCATCAACTCGGTCGGCTCCTCTTTCTTCACCGGGATCGTCGGCGCCGAAAGCTTCGCGAAGACGAAGAAGGGCGGGATCCCGGGGATCGAAACCGACGATCGCAGCGGCAGGATCGTCATCCACCTGACCGAACCGAGCGGCACCTTCAGCTACGTCTTAGGTCTCACCTACGCGGCGCTGCTGCCGCCGGATACGCCAAACGAAGATCAGACCGCGCACCCGCCGCCGGCGACCGGGCCGTATGCGATCACCGACGTCCGTCCCGGCCGCAGCTGGGAATACGCCCGCAACCCGGCCTGGGCGGCGGCCAACGGCGAAGCGATGCCCGACCTGCCGAGCGGCCACGTCGACAAGATCAAGTTCAAGGTCCAGACCAACCCCGACGCACAGGTGAACGAAGTCGAACAGGGCAAGGTCGACTGGATGAAAAACCAGCCGCCTCCCAACCGCTACGTGTCTCTGAAGAACAAGTACGAAGGGACGCAGTTCCGCGAGGTGCCGACGATCAGCGTCTACTACTTCTGGCTCAACACGCAAAAGCCGCCCTTCGACGACGTGCGGGTGCGGCGGGCCGTCAACTACGCGCTCGACCCGGCGGCGCTGGAACGGATCTACGCCGGCACGATCAAACGCACCCAGCAGATCCTGCCGTCGCAGATGCCGGGCTACGAAAAGTTCGAGCTCTACCCGCACAACCTGGCAAAGGCGAAGGAACTGATCGCCCAGGCTCATCCGAGCGACCGCCAGGTGACGGTATGGACCCTCAACCTGGCGCCGAACAACGAAGCCGGCGAATACTTCGAAGGGGTGCTGAAGCAGCTCGGCTTCGACGTCAAGCTGAAAGAGATCAGCGCCTCGACCTACTTCACCTTGATCAGCAACAGCAGCACCCCCGACCTCGACGCCGGTTGGAGCAACTGGCTGCTCGACTACCCGCACCCGAACGACTACTTCCAGCCGCAGCTCTCGGGCGAAAGCATCCTCCCCACCGGCAACACCAACTGGGCGATGTTCGACGAGCCCGCGATCAACGCGAAGATCAAACGGCTCCGCCGCGAGCAGCTCGGGCCGAAGCAGGAAAGCGAATACGCCGAGCTCGACAAGGAAGTGATGGAAGAAGCGCCGTGGGCGCCTTTCGGCAGCCTCTCCCTCGGCACCTTCGTCTCCGATCGGATCGACGTCGAAAAGGTGATCGTCAGCCCGATCTTCGGACAGGACCTGACCAGCTTCGAACTCAAGTGAGGCCCGCTGCGCTGGTCTTCTGCCAGCGCTTATAGTCAGCAGACGATGCGATGGCGGGTCTCGATCGGGATGTTGGTGGGCGTGCTCGCGGTTGCCGCTGCCCTGTGGGCGCCGGCCGCGCAGGCGGAATGGCTGCCTCCCGTGGACGTCTCCGAAGCGGGCGAATACATCGCCACCCCCGACGTCGCCCTCGACTCCGAAGGCAACGCGACCGCCGTGTGGACCCGCTGGAACGGCAGCGCCAACGTGGTGGAGACGTCGTTCAGGCCGGCGGGGCAGGCCTGGGGGGCGCCCGAAACCCTTGCCGAAGCGACCTCCCCGCAGGTCGTCGTCGACCGCAACGGGAACTGGACCGTGAGCTGGGAGCGCAGCGTCGAATCGGACGTGGTCATCGAATCGACCAGCCGGGCCCCGGAAGGCAACTGGTCCGAAGCGGTCTCGGTGACCGAATTCGCCCAGGGCTTCGATCCCGAACCGTTCTTGGCGGTCGACTGGGAAGGCAACAACACGATCGTCTGGGTGCAGGAAGAAACGGTGATGAGCTCCTTCCGCACCTTCCTCGGCGAATGGGGGGAACCGATCCCCCTCTCCGAAGGCGAAAGCTTCACTCCGCAGGCGGCTATGGACGGCCGCGGTGACGCGACTGCGGTCTGGATGCACTACGACGGCTCCCACTACGTCGTCGAAAGCGCCTACCGGCCCGAACAGGGCGAATGGGGCGAAGCGACGCTGCTCTCCGAACCCGGGGAAGAGGGCGGCAACCCCCACGTCGCAATCTCCGGCGGTGTGGTCGGAAACGGCAACTCGCTGGTGGTCTGGCGGGGCGAAGACGAAGGCGAAGAACGGCTCCGTGCCGCCTACCGGCTCCACGGCGGCGAATGGGGAGAACCCGCTGACGTCTCCGGCCCGGGTGAAGAAGTCGAATCGCCCCGGGCGGCGATCGATCTCGACGGCAACGCGCTCGCCGTCTGGGCCGGGAACACCGGAGAATCGGGCGGCAGCGACATCGTCCGCGCGGCATACATGCCCTTCGGCAAAGAATGGGAAGAACCGGTCGCGCTCTCCGCCGCAGGCGGCAGCGGCTTCCCCAACGACGTCGTCTTCGACACCCATGGCAACGCCTCGGTGATCTGGCAGCGCTGGGACGGCACCACGAACCTCGTCCAGACCGCCTCCCGGCCCGCCGGGGAAGAATGGGAACCGGCGGTCGACCTCTCCGCAGAAGGCAAGCAGGCGATGGACGCCCATATCGTCCTCGACGCCCCCGGCACTGCCACCACGGCCGACGGCGACGCAACCGCGATCTGGACCAGCGGCAGCGAAGTGGCATGCGAATCGGGCAAAGAAGAACCATGCTTCAGCTACGTGGTACAGGCGGCCGGGTACGACCCGGACGGGCTGCCGGCGGTTGAACTGGAAGCGCCCCTGGAAGCGGAGGTCGGCGAAGAAGTCGAAGTCTCGACCCTGACCGCGGGGCTCTACTCGCCGACGATCGATTTCGGCGATGGCGAAGAAGTCGCCGGCCTCACGGCTGCGCACGTCTTCGACGCGCCCGGGGAATACGCGCTGACGGCCACCGGGGCCGAGGAGCTGGGGTACCGCGCCAGCGGGCAGCGGACGATCAAGGTCGTCGAAGGTGAAATAGGGGCACCGGGCTTGCCGGGCGGGCCGGGATCCGGCGGCACCCCGACTGCCGACGGCGGCGGCAGTTCGAGTGGCAGTGCATCGCCGCCCGTGCAAGGACCGCCTCCCTCCGGGGAAGATGCCTGCGCGACGGCGCAAGCGGCACGCGCCGATGCCGTCACGGCGCTGAAGAGAGCACAGCGCAAGCTCGCGGGCGCGGCTGGGACGCGGGCGCATCACCGCCTGGCAGCGGCCAAGCGCAAGCGAGGCGCCGCCCTGCAGCGGGCGCAAGCCCGCCTCGACGCAGCCTGTTAGCTGCGCGCCTCCGGGCGCGGCCATAGCATGGCGACCGTGGCCACCGGTGAATTTGCTGAGATCGGAGGCGAGCGCGCTGCCGAGTTTCGCTTCGCATCCTGGGCGGTGCTGCGGCCCTACGCGCTCGGCCTCTACTTCGTCGCCCTGATCGCCTGGAGCGCGCACTACGGGGTGCCGGTCCAGCGGGAGCTGGTGATCCTCTGGACCTGCGGCGCTCTGGCTTGCGTCTCGATTGGCCGGCCGCCGCGGGAAATCGCCCAGCTCGTGATCGACTGGCTGCCGATCGTCGCCGTCCTCTGGGCGTATGACCTGACGCGGGGGTCGGCGGACTCGTTCGGGATCGGCGTCCACTACCACCCGATGATCGACTTCGACCGCGCGATCTTCGGCGAAGTGCCGACGGTCTGGCTGCAGAAGCAGCTCTACGAACCGCGGGTCGTCCAGTGGTGGGACGTCGCCTTCACCGTCATCTACACCTCCTACTTCATCGTCCCCTTCGCCCTCGCCGGCTGGCTCTGGGCGCGCGACCGGCTCGGCTTCCGGCGCTTTACGCGGCGGCTGGTGACGCTCTCCCTGGCCGGCCTCGCCACCTACATCGCCTTCCCGGCGGCGCCGCCGTGGATGGCGGGGGAGATGGGGTTGATCGGGGAAGTGCACCGAACGACGGGGGATGGCTGGAAGGTCCTCGGGGTCGGCACCGCCTCGCTCTTCTCGAAGGGGCAGGGGGCCGCCAACATGGTCGCCGCCGTTCCCTCGCTGCACTCGGCGATCACCACGCTGGTGGCGCTGTTCCTCTGGGGGCGGGTGCGGCGCAGGCGGCTGCGGCCGCTGCTGCTGCTCTATCCGCTGGCGATGGCGATTGCCCTGATGGCGACCGGTGAGCATTACTTCTTCGACGTCGCCCTCGGCTGGATCTACGCCGGCGCGGTGATGGGCGCCTGGACCGTGTGGGAGCGGCGGCGCGAAGGGCTACGAATGCCGGCGGAGGCGGAGGCGGCGGCTTAGCGTCTGCGGCGTACCGCGCCCGACGTCGCTCAGCTCGACCTTCGCCGGGAGGGAGCGGCGGCCCGCGCGACGGCGGGAGCGGACGAGCTTGCGGCCGGCTTTCGTCAGCTGCAGGTTCAGCCGGGCGCTCCGGCCATCGGCAAGCGAGTAGGTCCCGCGGGCCAGCGACCGCTTGCCGGCCGCGAGGCCGATCCGGCCGCTGCAGCCGCCGCCGGCGCAGGCGAGGGGGAGGGTGACCCGCTTGCGCCCGGCCAGCAGCCGTTTGCCCAGCGTGGCGATCCCGGCTTTCGCGCCATTTGCGCCACCGCTCTGCTGGGCGCCGGGGCCGATCCTCGGATCGCTGGGCGCCTTGACGAGGCCGCCGAGCGAGCCGGGCTGCTCGAGCACCGGCAGGCGCAGGCGCAGGTTCGAGACGGCGATCGGGGCCTGCAGGTTCGAGGGGCGCGCGTAGGGCGCGTCGGAGGGCAGCAGTTCCAGCTTCGCGGTGTCGCCGCCGGCGAAGCGATATCCCTGTGGGTGCAGCTGGAAGACGACGGCGGTGCCGCCGTTGCCGGGCCGCAGCAGGCCACGGGCGACGAGCCTCTCTTCGCCGTTGGGAAGGACGTCGAGCAGGCGCGCCGCCAGCTCGGAGTCGACGTTGGTCGTGGCGAGGTCGGCGACGATCGTCGCCGAGCCGAGCAGGGTGAAGCCGGGGGAGGGGACCGGCAGGCGGTAGTTGGCGAGCCCGACCTGGTCGGCGCCCGCGGCGGTGGCGCAGGCGCCTTCGCCGGCGATCGGGTCGAAGGCTTTGCCGCTGTTCGGGTCGCCCGCCCCGGGGACGATCGTCTGCGCGGCGACCCCGTCGAGCTGGATCTCCCCGGGCGAGAGGTCCTGCCAGTCGGCGGCTTTGTAGGGGCCTTCGGAGGCGCTCGTTTTCGGGCAGGTGGTGGTCAGGGCTTCGGCGCTCGAGCTCGGTTCCGGCCCGGCCCCCTTCAGGTAGTGGTCGAACCAGGCGTTCTCGCGTTGCCGGAAGATCGCCTCGTCGGCTTCCTTGTTCTGGCTGCGGGCGTGGCCGTCGTCCATCAGGAAGAGCGAGATCGGGTCGCCGGGGTATTGGGCGCGGGTGCGGTTGTAGTACCGGACCGCCTCGTCGACCGGGAAGAGGTCGTCGTTCCAGCCGTTCTGGATCAGCAGGGGCGCCGGCGGCTGGCTGTGGTCGATGTAATAGGAGGAGTGGTAGGTGGTGATCTGGTCGAGGATTTCCTGCGTCTGCGGCTTCGACTCGTAGGGCTCGCCGCTGTTGATCAGCGTGTACCAGCCGTTCAGGTCCGCTTCTTTGTCGGTCAGCGAGTAGTTGCTCGTCGCCAGGCCGGTCCCGTAGAGCCCGGTGACGAAGGAGGCCTTCTCGATCCCGATCCGGGCTTTGCCGTCGGGCCCCTTGTAGGGGGAGTCGGTGACGAAGTCCAGGGTGCTGCCGTTCGGCATCAGCGAGTAGGCGAGGTCGGTCCACGGCCACTGCGGCACCGCGGCGGCCAGTTCCATTTCCTTGCCGCCGGGGCTTTTCCAGGGGACGAGTTCACCGCCAGGGAGCATCGTCCGGTTGCGCAGGGTCGCCAGGGCCATTGACATGCCGCCGCCGTAGGAGACGCCGGTGGCGCCGATCTTCTTCGGCTGCGCCACGCCTTCGTCGGCGAGGACGGAGATCAGGTACTGGGCGTCGCGAACTTCGTAGCGGTCGTCCATCAGGTGGTTGTAGCCCTGTTTGCAGGCGGTGGCGGCCTCGAGGATGCGGTCCGGGTCGCTGCCGCCGCAGGAGTTGCCCCAGCCGCGGTCGCTCATGCTGAAGACCGCATAGCCGGCTTCGGCCCATTTTTGGACCCGCGCGTCTTCGAGACCGATCTTGCTCCCGCCCCAGCCGTGGAAGACCCCGATCACCGGGTAGGGCCCGTCTTCGCCGCCGCTCGGCTGCGGCGGCAGGACGACGTTGAGGTCGATCTTGGTGACGCCGTCCCAGGTCGTCGTTTCGCCGGCACAGAGGCGGACGTTTCCGTTCGACGACTGTGCCGCGCAGGAAACGTCGCCGCCGTAGAGCGTCGGGAAGCTCGCCTCCGCCGCGGGCGCCCCGACGAGGGCGATCAGCAGCATCGCGACGACTCCCCCTAGAACCGACCTGGCCTTCACAAAGGCGGAGCTACCCAATAACGAGTAGGGCCAATCTTTCGGGGTCAGGCGAGGCGGCGGGAGAAGCTCTCTTCCAGCGCGTCCTCGCCGTCTTCGCCCGGCACGGTTTTGTCGAGGCGAGCCCAGGCGTTGCGGCCGTCGAGGTGGAGGCTGGCGACCTGGTTGTCGAAGAAGGGGCCCTCGAGGGTGCGCCAGCGGATCCCCGGGTCGGGGGCGCCGGAGGCGCGCGCCAGGAGGGCGGCGAGGGCGGTTAGCGGTTTGCCGAAGGCGGCGCGGACGACGCGGCGCTCGTTCTCGTCGAGCGGGTTGCGGTAGGGGGAGCAGACCGCCTGGTAGACGGGGGTGCGCTCGGCGCTGCCGTCGCGGGGGTAGCCGGCCTCGCTGAGGTAGGCGTGGTGGACGTCGCCGGAGAGGACGACGATCGAGGCCGGCGCCTTGCCGCGCTCGCCGCTCGCCACTTCGTGCAGGAGGTCGCGCAGTTTCGCGAAGGACTCGCCGAAGGCGGCCCAGTGGTCGAAGTCGACTTCGCGGCGCAGCTTCTCGCTCGCCCAGGCGGCCGGCTTGCCCCAGGCGCCGTCGCAGAGCTGCTCGTTCCAGGCCTCGAGCCGGTCGAAGGCGGGGGAGAGGAGCCAGGGGACGGTGGTGCAGATCAGCAGGTGGTCGAAGTCGCCGGTGGTGTGCTCGACGATCCAGTCCCACTCATCGTCGTCGACGATCGCCCGGCGGTCCTCCTCCAGCACCCGCCCGGCGCGGGAGTCGACGAAGACCGCCCGGGTGCGGCCGAAGTTGCGGCAGAAGCTCCAGCGCGTGCCGGAGCCGGTCGACTGGATCCGGTGCGCCCAGGGGAAGATCTCCTCCTCGGCGGTCTGGTTGCCGCGGACCCGCTGGTAGAGGTCGTCCCCGGCGAGCTCGCGCGGCGACATGTTCCCCAGGTGCTGGTAGATCCAGTAGCTGGCGATGCAGCCGACCGCGCGCCGATGCCACCAGGACTTCGCCCGCATCTCCAAGAGCCAGCTGCGGGAGATGTTCCAGTCGTCGCTCATGTCGTGGTCGTCCCACAGCATCGAGACCGAGACGTTGGAGAAGAGCCAGCGGATCAGCGGCTCCTGCCAGCTCTCTTCGTAGAGCCAGGTGTACTCCTCGAAGTCGGTGACCTCGTCGCCGGGCGGGGTGTCGGTGCCGCGCCGTTCCTTGATCTTCTTGCGCGTCTTCGGCGAGCCCTCGTCGACGTAGACCTGGTCGCCGAGGAGGAAGAGCTGCTCGGGCCAGTCCTCGCGGTCGCCCGCGGCCATCTGCTTGGCGAGTACCCAGAGGGCGTCGACCTCGTGGCCCGCTTCGGTCTCGTCTTTCGGTTCGGTGAAGGGGGGCTCGTGGGGGACCGCGACCCGGCAGGAGCCGAAGACGATGTCGAGCTCCTTGTCGGCGTCGGTGGTGCGGATCGCACTCGTCGGCAGGTCGGAGCCGGGCTCGGGCCAGCGCACCTCGCCGTCGAGCTTGACCTCGTACTCGTAGCGCGAGGCCGGCTCCAGGTCCTCGAGGCAGACGACGGCGTAGTGGTGCCCCTCGACTCGGAAGGTGTGCTCGCGGCCCCCGAGCACCTCGACCTCGCAGGCCTCATCCGTCTCAACCCAGATGGTGGCCTGGGTCTCAGAGACATGGCGCAGCAGCGGGCCGAGGACGAGATCGGGCATAGGTTGATCTTCCCTACCCAAAGAAGCGAACTGCCTCACTTCCGCTTCTGCCAGAGGTGAAAGGCGACGCAGTCCAGAGCGGAGCCGAAAGGCGCTGACAGCGGTGTGCGGGCTCCGTTTTAGCTGACAGCGGGAATGCCTAAAGGTAGGAAAAAGCGGCTTCGGATGGGAGAATCGTGCGGTGAGAGAAGCCGCCGCCGCGCCGATCTCCCGCCTGCTCTCCGACGAGCGGCTGACCCGCCGCGCGGTGGGCGGGGACGAGCGCGCCTTCGCGGCGATCTTCCGCCGTTACCACCAGAGCCTCTACCGCTTCTGCCTGGCGATCGTCGGCAATCCCGACGACGCCTCCGAAGCGCTGCAGAACACGATGATCAAGGTACTGCGGGCGCTGCCGGGCGAGGAGCGCAGGATCGACCTGAAGCCGTGGCTATACCGAATCGCCCACAACGAGGCGATCGACCTGCTGCGGCGGCGGCGGGAGACGCGCCAGCTCGACGTCGAGCAGGTTGCTCCGGGCTACGGCCTGGCCGAGGACGTGGACACGCGGGAACGGCTGCGCCGCCTGCTCGTCGACCTGAAGGAACTGCCGGAGCGCCAGCGCGAGGTGCTGGTGATGCGCGAGCTGGCCGGGCTCGGTTTCGAGGAGATCGGCAGCGCCCTGGATACCTCGGGAGCGGTCGCGCGGCAGACGCTCTACGAGGCCCGCCAGAGCTTGCACCAGATGGAGGAAGGCCGTGAGATGAGCTGCGCCGACGTCACCAAAGCGCTCTCCGACGGCGACGGTCGCGTCACCCGGCGGCGCGACGTCCGCGCCCATCTGCGCAGCTGCTCCTCCTGCCAGGCCTTCCGCGAGGAAATCCGCAGCCGCCAGCGGGACCTGGCAGCGCTCGCGCCCCTGCCTGCGGTCGCTGCGGCGGGGATGCTGCATGGGCTGGTCGGCGGCGGCTCGCAGGGGGCTGCGAGCGGCGGCGGCCTGGCGAGCACCCTCGGCGGCGGCGCGGCGAAAACGATCGGCGCCTCGGCCGCGGCGAAGGGAGTGGCGACGGTGGCCGTGGTGGCGGCGATCGGCGTCACCGCCGCGGATCGCGGCGGCGTCATCCATCTCGGGCTGTCCGGGGAAAAGGCAACGAAACCGGCTGCGCCGGCATCGGGCTCGGCAGATCCGGCAGGAGCAACCCCTGCGCCAAGCGACCAAGCCCCGAAAGTCAAGAGCCAGCACAACCTCAACGCCGAGAGCAAGCAACCTCAGGACTCCGCTTCGACCGCCCGCGGCTCAGGCGCTGCCGGGGTCGATGCCCAGGTCAACCCGGGGCCAGAGGCGAGCGCCCATCACGGCACCGCAGCGGCTCCTGCCCCCGAACACGCCCAGCCGCACGAGCAGATCAGCGCGGAGGCGCAGGGACCGCAGGCCGAACATCCTTCCGGCCAGGGTCACGAAAAGCAGCACCCGGAAGCCGCGACGGGCGGTCAGGAAACGGCGGCGAGCCACAAGCCGCCGACCGCGCAAGCGGGAACCGGCGACGCTCCCGATAACCCCGGTAAAGGCAAAGGCGCCGGCCAGGGAAAGCCGGAAAAGCCCGCCCATCCTGAACACCCGGCCCATCCCTCTCATCCGGCGACTCCGGAACAGGCGACCGAAGCGCCGCCGGAGGAAGCGCCGGCAGGTCCCTCGGCGACGGAGACCGAACCGCCGGGTAAATCGCAGGGAAACGGAAAATCCGACTCACCTGGCCCGCCTCCCGGCAAAGGTCCGCCGGAAAAGACTCCAAAGGACTGAGCCGCCTCGATCTCGCCGAGCTTCGGCTAGGCATCGCCTGCCCCAAGGGCCGCCATCGTCGCGACCACCGATTCGGCCAGTGCCGCGAGGTCGTAGCCGCCCTCGAGCACGGCGCCGACCGGCGCGTCCCAGCCGGCGGCGGCTTCCCTGACGAGCGTGGCCATGTGGGCGAAGGAGGAGGCTTCGAGTTGGCACTCGGCCAGCGGGTCGTCGCGGTGGGCGTCGAAGCCGGCCGAGATCAGCACCAGCTGGGGGCGGAACTCGGCAGCGGCGGGAAGGACCTCGTCTTCGAGCAGCCCGACCCAGAGGTCCTCTTCGCTTCCGGCCGGCACCGGCAGGTTGATCGTGTAGTCGACGCCGGGCCCGGAGCCGGCGTCCTCGCGGGCGCCGGTTCCGGGGAAGATCCCGCTCTGGTGGATGCTGGCGAAGAGGACGTCGTCGCGGCGGCGGAAAATCTCGGCGGTGCCGTTGCCGTGATGAACGTCCCAGTCGAGGATGAAGACCCGCTCGAGGCCAAGCTCGGCGAGCGCCAGCGCCGCGGCGACGGCGACGTTGTCGAAAAGGCAGAAGCCCATCGCTCGGTCGGGCTCGGCGTGGTGCCCGGGTGGCCGCAGCCCGCAGAAACCGACCTTGGCCTCTCCGCCCGCCAGCGCCCGCGTCATCGCGCAGGCCCCGCCCGCCGCGTGCAGGGCCGCCTCGTAGGACCGCTCGCCGGCGACGGTATCGGCATCGATCGCACCGCCGCCGGAGCGGCAGAGCTCGCGAATCGCCTCGACGTGCTCGCGCGGGTGGACGAGCATCAGCTCCTCCTCGCTCGCTGCCGGAGCCTCACGCCGCTCCCACCCCAGCCAGTCCCGCTCAGCCAGCGCCGCCTCGATTGCCCGCAACCGATCGGGCTGCTCCGGATGCCCCGGCAGTCCCCGCCGCGGATCGTGCTCCAGCGACGAACGGTGGCTGAAGTAGAGCATCGTCGGGACTGTAGCCGTGCCCCCGCGTCGGGTTTGGCAGGGGAGGGGCATTTGGGGTCGAAAGCGAGGGCATGGAACCGAGACTCAGCGTCGGCGACACCCTCAGCGAGGTATTCCGCATCTACCGCGAGCAGGCGGGCGTGCTCCTGCCGGTCGCCTTCTGGCTGTTCCTGGTCGTCGCCATCGTCAACGGCGTGACCGAAGGGAACTTCTCGCTCTTCTGGCTCGGGCTCGTGGTCAGCCTCGCCGTCGGCACCCTCTACCAGGGGATGGTGGTGGAACTCGTCCGCGACGTCCAGGACGGTCGCCTCGACGCTTCCATCGGCGACCTGATGCGATCGGTCCTGCCGGTGTTGGGACCGCTGATCGGCGCCGGCATCCTCGCCGGCATCGGGACCGCCGCCGGCTTCTTCCTCCTGGTCGTCCCAGGGCTCGTCCTATTGACGATGTGGGCGGTAATCGCGCCGGTGATCGTGATCGAGCGCCGCGGCGTCTTCGAGGCCTTCGGCCGCTCCCGGCAGCTGGTCAAGGATCAGGGCTGGCCGGTCTTCGGGACCGTTGTCGTCGCCTTCCTGATCGCACTCGTCGGCGGGATCGTCTTCATCCTGATCGCGAGCAGCATCGCCAACGGACCAATCGTCCGCATCGTCTTCAGCGCACTGGCTTCGACGATCACCGCCCCGATCGAGGCGTTGGTGGCAAGCGTCCTCTACTTCCGACTGCTGGCGATCAAGGGCCAGCCGACCCCGCCGACCGTGCCGCCCTCAGTGCCGCAACAGCCCGGCGACGGCCTCGGCTAGGCGCGCGCCCCGCGGCGTCAGCGTGTACTCGGTGTGGGGCGGGCGGCCTGGGACCAGGCGCCGCTCGACGATCCCGGCCTGCTCGAGCTGGTCGAGCCGGTCCGACAGCGTGGTGGGGGAGACGCCGGGGAGGGACTGGCGGAACTCGTTGAAGCGGACGGCGCCGCTGGAGCAGGCGTAGATCGTCGCCATCGTCCAGCGGCGCTCGAGGATCCCCGCGGCGGCGCGGAGCTCGGTCGGGACCGGGGTGCAGTTGCGGCAGCGAGGGGACACGTGGCTCCTTACGCCGCCAGCGCCTCGTGTCCCTTCTCCGCCGGCTCCAGCGCCAGCCCCAGCACCTCGTCGATGCTCATCACCGGGTGGAAGCTCATCTGCTCGCGCACCTCCTCGGGGACCTCGTCGAGGTCGCCGCGGTTGCGCTCGGGCAGGATCACCTCGGTCAGCCCGGCGGCGTGGGCGGCCAGCACCTTCTGCTTCAGCCCGCCGATCGGCAGCACCCGGCCCTGCAGGGTGACCTCGCCGGTCATCCCGACCGTGTGCTTCACCGGCCGCCCGGTCAGGAGCGAGACGAGTGCGGTCGTCATCGCGGTGCCGGCGCTGGGGCCGTCCTTGGGGATCGCCCCAGCCGGCACGTGGAGGTGGAACTCGCGCTGGAAGGCCTCGGCGGGGATGCCGAGCTCCTCGCGGTGCGCTCGCACGTAGGAGAGCGCGATCCGCGCCGACTCCTTCATCACGTCGCCGAGCTGGCCGGTGAGGACGAGGCCCTTGTCGCCGTCCATCGCGGTCGCCTCGATGAAGAGGATGTCGCCGCCGCTGCCGGTGACTGCCAATCCGGTGGAGACCCCCGGGATCGCGGTCCGCTCGACCGACTCCTGGAAGTGCTTCTGCCGGCCGAGCGCCTCGCGCAGCGCCTCGACGTCGATC
The DNA here is from genome assembly GCA_963702075.1 of uncultured Actinomycetes bacterium. Lineage (GTDB taxonomy): Bacteria > Actinomycetota > Thermoleophilia > Solirubrobacterales > 70-9 > VAYN01. The sequence continues at coordinate 881,063 of OY969703.1, forward strand.
CCGATCTTCCCGTCTGCCTCCCCGGAGGCGATCTTCGTCGCCGCCGAGCGCAGCAGCTTGCCGAGCTCGCGCTCGAGCCTCCGCACGCCCGCCTCGCGGGTGTACTCGGAGATCACCATCCGCAGGACCTCGTCTGATACCTCTACCTCCGCCGGCTCCAGCCCGTTGCGCTTCAGCTGCCGGGGCAGCAGGTAGCCGCGGGCGATCGCCAGCTTCTCCTCGGTCGTGTAGCCGTCGAAGGCGATCAGCTCCATCCGGTCGAGCAGCGGCGCCGGGATCGTGTCGACCATGTTCGCGGTGGCGATGAAGACCACCTCGGAGAGGTCGACCTCGACGTCGAGGTAGTGGTCCCGGAACGTGTTGTTCTGCGCCGGGTCCAGCACCTCGAGCAGGGCCGCCGAGGGGTCGCCGCGCCAGTCGGCGCCGACCTTGTCGACCTCGTCGAGGAGGATCACCGGGTTCATCGTCCCGGCGTCGCGCAGGGCGCGGATGATCCGCCCCGGGAGCGAGCCGATGTAGGTGCGGCGGTGGCCGCGGATCTCGGCCTCGTCGCGGATGCCGCCGAGGCTGATGCGGACGAACTCGCGCCCGAGGGCGCGGGCGATCGACTCGCCGATCGAGGTCTTGCCGGTGCCGGGCGGTCCGACCAGGGTCAGGATCGCGCCGTTGGCGCGGCTGTCGTCCTCGACCTGGCGCTCCTCGCGCAGCTTGCGCACGGCGATGAACTCGGTGATCCGCCGCTTGACGTCATCGAGGCCGGCGTGGTCGGAGTCGAGCACCTCGCGGGTGTGGACGGGGTCGAGCCGCTCCTCGGAGCGTTTGCTCCACGGCACCGCGATCAGCCAGTCGAGGTAGCTGCGGATCATCGAGCTCTCCGGCGACTGCTCGCCCTGGCGCTCGAGCCGCCGCAGCTCCTTTACGGCCTGCTCGGCGACCGCCTCCGGCATCTCCGCCTCGGCGATCTTGCGCTCGTACTCGGCGATCAGGTCGGCCTCGTCCTCGCCCAGCTCTTTGCGGATCGACTCCATCTGTTTGCGGAGGAAGTAGTCGCGCTGCTGTTTCTGGGCGCCGGACTCGACGTCGTCGCGGATCTTGCTTCGCACCTGCAGCTCGGCGAGGCGCTCGCGCTGCAGCTCGACCGCCAGCTCCAGGCGTCCGGTCACGTCGATCGTCTCCAGCAGCCGCAGCTTGCCCTCGTTGGAGATGTCGGGGGAGAGGCCGGAGGTGTCGGCCAGCGCGCCCGGCTCCTCGACCGAGCGCAGGAAGGCGGCGACGCGGCCGTCGTCGCCGCGCAGCTCGAGGATCTCCTCGACCACGGCGCGGTATTCGCGCACCAGCTCACGGGTGTGCTCGTCGTCGGGGTGGCCGTCGCGGACCTCCTGCACCTCGACTCGCAGCGTCTCGCCCTCGCCCGGCTGGGCGGAGCCGGCGATCAGCCCGCGGTGCAGGCCGAGCACGGTGGCGACCGGACGACCGCGGCGCGAGAGCCCGGTCTCGATCACCTCGGCGACCACGCCGACGCGGCCGTACTCGCCGTCGCGCCGCGGGATCAGGAAGACGCGCTCCTCCTCGCCGACGTCGATCGGCAGGGTCGCGGTCACGGTGGGGAAGACGATTGCCTCGTCGAGCGCTATCAGCCGATAAGTCATAACCAAGTCCACTTTCTGTAGTTAGTCCTTAGACAGGATAGCGCTGATGGTTTCCACGTCAAGCGATTCTCGGCGGCTACCGCCTATAGCCACGGGTTCTGAATACTCATAAGATCGGCGCGCTGATACCGACGGGGGGCCGAGGGAGCGTCATGACCGAGATGGCGAATGTGGAGAAGGCCGAGCGGGGCTTCACCCTTCTGGGCGACCAGCCGCATGCGGGGCCGGAAGATCCTCTTGGCTTTCGAAGGGCCGTCGAAGGGATCGAAGGGTTGATTCTCGGCTCGCGCGATTCGACTCCGTTCACGCTCGGCATCGAGGGCTCGTGGGGAGTCGGCAAGAGCACGCTGATGACCGCCCTCCGGGAGCGGATGACAGAGCGACCCGAGATCACCGTCGCCCAGTTCAATGCGTGGACCGCCGAGGACGGACGGGTTCTGGAGGGGTTCGTCAAGACCGTCCTCAGCGCGGTCAAGCCGCGCTATCTGCGCAACGCCCTGCTCAAGCAGAAGGCATTCGGCCTGGTGCGCTTCGGGCTCAGCAGTGCCGCCGGGATGATCGGTCAATCGCGAACCGTCGAGAAGGTCTGGGATGCGGTCGCCTCCGATCCGCGAGCCAGGAACGAACTTCGCGACCTCGTCAAGGTGACGGTCGAGGACTGGAGGAAGAGCCAGGGCCAGGCGACGCGGCTCCTCTGTGTCTTCGTCGACGATCTCGACCGTTGCTACCCGGGGGTGGTCCTCGAGGTGCTCGAGGCGATGAAGCTCTACCTGGACGTACCCGGGATCGTCTTCGTCGTCGGCTACGACGAGGACATCGTCACCGAGGTGGTCCTGAGAAAAAAGGACTATGGCGAGAAGACCACTGCCCGCAATTACCTGGAGAAGTTCATCCAGATCTCCTACTGAATCCCACGCGCCGAAGAGACCCAGTCAGAGGCTCTGGTCGAGGGGCTCCTTCGGTCGTCGGGCATCGGCGACCTGCTCGGCGACACCGAGCGCCGGCTCGTCGTCGATGGAAGCAGCTCCAATCCCCGGCGGATCAAGCGCTTCCTCAATAGCTTTGTCCTGGTCTACGAACTCGACGCCCGCCTGCGAGAGTTTCGCCCCCAGAGCCTCGTTCGCGTTCTGTTGTTGCAGATGTACTTCCCGGAGTTCGCGCGCCTGCTCGAGGACGCCTCCGAGCGCGATCCCGTCGAAGAGTTCCTCGAGTACGAGGCAGCCAGGACCGCGCTGCGAAGGGAGGCTCCCAAAGACGATCAGGTAGAGAAGATCGACAAAGCGCTGCGAGGCCAAAAACTGCCGGTCTCCGATGAATCCGGGAAAGACCCGAAAGAACTCTTCGACATGCTCGAGGAATACATCCCTCCGGAGTCGCGGGCATTGGTGGCGCGAGACGACTTCGTCACCCTCGTCCGCAGCCTGTTCGTAGGCGACGACTGGGGTGACCTTCGGGCCGCGCTTTCCGGTGGTGCTTTGGCGCAGATCGCACCGGTGGAGTTGGAGGAAGAAGATGCTCCGGGGCAAAATGAATTTGCGGGGCTGCGCGTGCTATGGGTAGACGACGAGATAGAGCAAAACAGCCTGTTGATCGAACGGATGAGGGAAGGCGGCGCCGAGATCACCACCTCCTGGGGTGTGGAGGAAATGATGGCGGCGCTCTCTCAAGGCCCCTTCGACGTCTTGATCTCGGACATCGCCCGGGGCGAGGACCCGGAGGCGGGGTTTGAGGCGCTGGAACGACTGCGCCGGGAACGTCCCCGGGAAGTGCCCGATGCGGCGATCTTCTTCACTGCCCGGAAAACCCCGGCGCGGATCAGACAGGCGAGGACCCTTGACGCTGAGATAACCACCAGCGAAAAGGATCTGCTGGACTATGTGGCCAGTGTCCGGGGATCCAGCAATGCGTCAAGCAGTTAAGTGCCAGATCTCGATCTCGGCCGACGGCTACATGGCCGGGCCGAACCAGAGCGAGGAGAACCCGCTCGGCGAAGGCGGGATGGCGCTGCACGACTGGGTCGTCAAGCTCGCCGCCTGGCGGGAGCCGCACGGGCGCGAGGGCGGCGAGGTCAACGCCAGCAGCGAGATCTTCGAAAAGGCGGCCGGCAATACCGGCGCGGTGGTGATGGGACGGAACATGTTCGGCCCGGTACGCGGTCCCTGGACCGAGCCGCTCTGGAACGGCTGGTGGGGCGACGAGCCGCCTTTCGGGGTGCCGGTCTTCGTCCTCACCCACCACGAGCGCGAGCCGCTGACCCTCGGCGAGACCACCTTCCACTTCGTCACCGAGGGACCGGAGCGCGCGGTCGCGCTGGCGCGTGAGGCGGCCGGGGACCAAGACGTCTCGGTCGGCGGCGGCGGCGAGACGATCCAGGAGCTGATTCGCGCCGGCCTGCTCGACGAGCTCCTCGTCAACCAGGTGCCGGTGATCCTCGGCGGCGGCACCCGCCTACTCGACGGCATCCCGCCGAGCGTGAAGCTGGAGCAGACGCGGGTGGTCGAGGGACCCGACGCCGCCCACCTCTCATATTCGCTCTCCTATTAGGAGCCGAGAAGCTTGGCCTTCTGCGCCGCGAACTCCTCCTCGGTGAGGATTCCCTGCGCTTTCAGCTCGCCCAGCTCCTTGAGCTGATCGATCGTCGAGCTGCCGCCGCCCGCCGCCTGGGGCGGGGGAGCCGGTTCGGCCTGCATCGGCGCCTGCTGCTGTTCCTGTTCGGCCCAGCGCTGGCCCTGGCGGCGGGAGACGCGGTTGCTGACCGACGTGGCGGTGCCGGCGATGACCGCCGTCCTCGCCACCCCTCTGAGTAGTCCTGGCATGGCCCTCTCCTTGCTCCTGTTGGTTGGGTTAAGCCTCGGCGGCGTCGAGCGCCGCGAGGATCTCTCCGGCCGGGATCCGGCCGCTGGCGACCAGCTCGCCGCCGGAGCGGCGGACCGCACCGACGAACGGCGCTGCCCAGCTGTTCTCGAAGACCAGCAGCGCCGCCGAGGTCCCGGGGGCGAGCACGTCGCCGGCCTGATCGAGGTCCTCGTCGCCGATCAGGCCCGAGGAGGCGCCCTCGAAGACCGCCAGCTCGGTGACTTCGCCGCCGAGGTCGGAAAGCTCCAGCGCGGCGACGTTCCCCTCCTCGTCCTTGGCGATGAAAACGAGGTCGAGGATGCGGATCAGGCCGCGGTCGACGAGAGCGACGAGCTCGGGCGCGACCTCGCCGTTCGGCTGGCGGCCCGGCCACTCGACCAGCAGGTAATCGATCGGTCCCATCTGCACTTCAGCGCTCATCCGACCCCGTTCCTCTCATTTGGGAAAGCTTTTCGATCTGCCCGGCTGTCTGCAACATAGCCGCTTCCACCTAAATGGGACAACGGCCGAGCCATTACCGACTAGTCTCGCGCCAACCCCCCCGACGAAGGAGCGCAGCAGGAGATGAGCCAGTCGCAGAAACCCGAGGAGGCAGCAACGCTCTACGGAGCCCGCTTCCTGATCGAGGACGCGCCCGACAATGAGTTCCCCCCCGACGGCATGTCGGCGCTCGACGCGATGCGGCTGGTCGACGAGGAACTGGTGCTCGAGGGGGACCCGTGGCGGAACCTCGCAACCTTCGTCACCACCTGGATGGAGCCCGAGGCGCAGCGGATCGTCTCCGAGAACCTGCACCGCAACTTCATCGACCACGCCGAGTATCCGATCTCGGCCGAGATCGAGCAGCGCTGCATCCGCATGCTCGCCGACCTCTACCACGCGCCCGGCGAGACCACCGGCTGCCGGACGCAGGGCTCCTCGGAGGCGATCATGCTCGGGGCCCTCTCGCTGAAGTGGAAGTGGAAGGAGCGCCAGGAAAAGGCGGGCCGCTCGGTCGAGAAGCCGAACCTCGTCTTCGGTGGCGATGTCCACGTCGTCTGGGAAAAGTTCTGCCGCTACTTCGACGTCGAACCGCGGATCGTCCGCCTGCGCGAGGACAAGTACGTGATCGGGCCAGAGGACGTCGAGCCCCACGTCGACGAGAACACGATCGGCGTCGCCGCCGTCCTCGGCACCACCTTCACCGGCCACGCCGACGACATCACCGGAATCAACGACCTGCTGATTCAGATCCGGGACACCCAGGGGATCGACGTGCCGCTGCACGTCGACGCCGCCTCGGGTGGCTTCGTCTGGCCCTTCCTCTACCCGCACTCGGAGTGGGACTTCCGGCTCGAGCAGGTGCGCTCGATCAACGTCTCCGGTCACAAGTTCGGGCTCGTCTACCCGGGGATCGGCTGGCTCGTCTTCCGCGAGAAGGCCGATCTCGCCGAGGACCTCGTCTTCTACGAGAACTACCTCGGCAAAACGGACGCGACCTTCACCCTCAACTTCTCCACCGGCGCCTCGATGGTGCTCGCCCAGTACTACAACTTCGTCCGCCTCGGCCACGAGGGCTACTCGGCGGTGATGCGGGCGATGGAGCAGAACGCGAAGGCGCTCGCCAAGCGGCTCGAGGACACCGGCAACTTCGAGCTGATCGGGGCTGACAAAGAGCAGCTGCCGCTGGTCGCCTTCAAGCTCGCCGGTGAAAAGGACTACGACGAGTTCGACGTCTCCTGGCAGCTCTCGGCCGAGCGCGGCTGGATGCTCCCTGCCTACACGATGCCCCCCGACGCCCAAGAGGTGAAGGTGATGCGGGCGCTGGTCAAGGAGACCCTCGGCCGCCAACAGGTCGACCGCCTCGCCGACGACATCGAACAGGCCTGCAAGGTGCTCGACGAGAAGGGCGGCGCCCACCCCCACGAGCGCAAACGAATGAAGCGCTCGCCCGGCTACTAAGCGCCCCTCAAGAACAGAGCGCGCGCGCTCCGAACTGCATCACTGAGCGCGCGCTCCGAACTGCATCAACTTTTCTATCTCCTGGGTGGAAAAGTTGATGCAGTTCGGGAGGAGGGCCACCAGGCGCGGTCGCCGAGGCGGTGGGTGATCGCGGGGATCAGCAGGGCGCGGACGAGGAAGGTGTCGAGGAGGACGCCGAAGGCGACGGTGGCGCCGATCTGGACCAGCTCCTCCAGCGGCAGCAGGGTGAGGGTGGCGAAGGTGCCGGCGAGGATCAGGCCGGCGCCGGTGACGACGCCGCCGGTGTGGACGAGGGCTCCGAGCACGCCCTCGCGGGTGCCGCGGGCGACCGCCTCCTCGCGGGCTCGGGTCATCAGGAAGATGTTGTAGTCGACGCCGAGGGCGACGAGGAAGATGAACGCCATCAGCTCGAGGTTGAAGGCGAGGCCTTCGGTCTGGAAGACCTCGGTGAAGGCGAAGGTGGCGAGGCCGAGGGTGGCGGCGAAGGAGGCAAGGACAGTCGCGATCAGGTAGGCCGGAGCGACCAACGCCCGCAGCACCGCAACCAGGATCAGGCCGACGAGGAAGAGGACGAGCGGGACGATCAGCTTCGTGTCCCGCGCGTTGGTCTGCTCGACATCGAGGTTCTCGGCCGGGACGCCGCCGAGCAGGCCGCTCGGGGCGAGCGTGTGGAGACGGGTGCGGATCTCCTTCACCGCTTCGGCGGCATCGCTGCCGTAGGGGTTGCCGCGGAGGACGAGGGCGACGATGGCCTGGGAGGCGTCGCCGGGAACCGGCGCCGGCAGCGCCAGCTGCACGCTCCCCAGCCGCTGCATCCCGCGCACGACCGCGGGCGCGGCGTCGGCATCGACCACCGCGGTCAGCGGCGACCCGAGGCCGGGCGGGAAGTGCCGTTCCAGCGCTTCGGTGCCTTCGCTCGAGTTGGTCGGCTTCGTCACACCCTGCCCGAACCCGAGCGTGTCGTGGTTCGTCAGGTTGCCGAGGCAGAGGATCGCCAGCAGCGCGAGGACGCCGACGATGATCCGGCCGGAGCGTCGGCGGACCAGGTCAGCGGTTCGTTCCCACAGGTTGGGGCGCGGGACAGGGGGGTCCCCTCCGTCACGCTTTGGGTGGTTCCTCCGGGGACCCCCCTGCCCCGCGACGGGCGCCGGGGTTGCGGGCCAAAAGGCGCGATCGCCGATGATCGCCAGCAGCGCCGGCAGCAGGGTGAAGGCGGCCGCGAGCATTACCGCGATCCCGAGCGCGAGGATCGGGCCGAGCCAGTGGGTCGACTCCAGGTCGGCGACCAGCAGGACCAGCATCGCTGCGATCACGGTGCCGGCGGAGGCGAGGAGGGCGGGACGGGTCTCGCGGACGGCTCGATCTAGGGCTTGGCGGTGGGGGGAGCCGGGGGTGGGGCTCGGCGGACGACTGAGGGGAGGGTCCGGCGAGCCCCACCCCCGGCTCCCGTCGCGCGCCAGCTCTTCTCGATAGCGGTGCACGAGGAGGAGGGAGTAGTCGGTTCCGGCGCCGAAGATGAGGACCAAGAGGAGCATCGTGCCCTCGGCGTTGACGACGATCAAGCCGGCCTCGATCAGGAGGTAGGCGATGCCGACCGCGACGAGGTAGGCGGCGCCGACAGCGATCAGCGGTAGCAGCGCCAGGACCGGTGCGCGGTAGACGAGGAGCAGGAGGAGGAGGACGAGGCCGACGGTGGCGAAGAGCAGGGTGTGGGCCGCTTCGGAAGCGGTCGCCTCGAGGTCGGCGGCGATCCCGCCCGGCCCGGTGACAAATGCGCGCAGGCCCGGCCGCGCGTGCGCATGCAGGTAGGCGCGAATCCGGTGGACTCCGTCGACGACGGCGCCGCGGTTCTGGGCGTCGATCGCGAGGAAGAGCAGCGCCGCTTCGCCGTCGCGGGAGATCGGTCCGACGCCGTTGGCGACTCCCGCCACCGCGGCGAGGTCGCGACGGTAACGCGGCGCGCCCGAGAACGGGTCGACCACCGGCGTCGCACCGGTCAGCGCCAGCCGGTCGAGTCCGTCGCCGAGCCGGCCGATTGCCCGCAGGTCTCCCTTCGCCAACCCGCCGCGCCGTTCGAAGACGACCACCACCGGCACCTCTTCGCCGCCCCCCGAGACGTGCTGCAGGGCCCTCACCGCCCGCGTCGATTCCGCATCGGCGGGCAGGAAGCTGCTTTGTCCGGCGGCGGTGACGTCGTCGATGTGGGCGTGGGCGAGGAGCCCGGTCGCCCCGAGCAGGAGCCAGACCGCGACCGTCGCCCAGCGCCCGCGTGGCCCGGTGATCACCCGCCGCAGGCTATTCGCGTCGGGTGACTGATCCGCGCACCGCGTGATTGGCCTGCAACCGAGTGGGTAAACACGATTAATGAGCTCGAAGCCGCTGCTTGCCGCTGCCCTGGTCGCCCTCTCCCTCGGCCTAGTGGCTTGCGGAAGCAGCGGCTCCGACTCCTCCTCAGAAGCCGAAACGGCCCCGGCGGGGCAGGAATCCGGCGAAAGCACCGAAGGCGAACCCGGCTCCGAAGCAGGCGAAACCAGCGAAAGCGAACCCGCCCCGAGTGGCGAGGCCGCCAAGTCGGAAAAAGTTCAGATCGTCGAATTCAGCTATGAACCCGACCCGGTCGTGGTTCAGGTCGGCGGCAAGGTGACCTGGCAGAACGAGGACACCGCCCCGCATACCGCCACCGCCGACGACGGCAGCTTCGACACCGGCACGATCGAAAACGGCAAGCTGGGCTCGGCGACCTTCAAGGAACCCGGCACCTTAACCTACCACTGCGAAATCCACCCGACGATGCACGGCACCGTCGAAGTCGTCGAATAGCCGCGTACATATGCCTTTCTGGCTCGCGCGCAAAGCCGCGCCCCACCTCTGGAAGCGGGTTCCCTGGGCGAAAGTCTGGGTTGCCTCGCTGTGGCTGGCGAACAAGGGTCGCGAGCGGCTCGAGGCCAACCTGACCAAGCGTGAACAGACGGAGTTCTGGAACCTGCTGAAGAAGTCGAAGGGACGGCCGGGGAACCTCAGTCAGCGCGACCGCACCCGCGTCAAGCACATCGTCGGCAAGGCGATCCGGGGCTAAGCGGCCTTAGGATCAGACCGGATGAAGCCGGTCACCGTCGAAGCCGTCGTCGCCCAGCCGCCCAGCGAGGTGTTCGAGTTCCTCGATGCGCTGGCCAATCACGAGCGGTTCCTCGATCACTACCTGGTCGACTGGAAGTTCTCCGGGCCGCAGCGCGGCGTCGGCGCCAGGGCACGGGCGCGGGTCGACGCCCCGGGCTCCCAGGACCACTTCGAGTTCGAGGTCACCGAGGTCGAGCCGCCGAAGCGGATCGTCGAGCAGGGCGTCTCCTCGAACGGCAATCGCGAGACGCAGGGCACCTACCGCCTGCAGGGGCTGCCCGATGGCGGCACCCGGATCGAGTTCGAGCTCTCCTTCCAGCAGCTGCCGCGGAGCGAGCGCCTGATCCCGCCGCTGACCCGCGCCTTCGCCAAGCGCGTCAACGCCAAGGCGATGCGCCGCCTCGCCAAGCAGCTCGACGGCTGAGCGGGTCCGGGTGGGCCTCTCAAAACTCGCTCGCTGCGCTCGCGATTGAGTGTTTTGAGAGGCCCACCCGGACCCGCATCCGGGCCACACCTAAGATGCGGCGGTGCCTGAGGGGGAGAGAGAGGATCTGCAGGAACTGTTGAATCGCCGCGCGCTGACCGAGGACGCGGCGCGGACCGACGCGGTCGAGCGGCGGCATGCCGCCGGCGGGCGCACGGCGCGGGAGAACCTCGCCGACCTCGTCGACCCCGGCTCCTTCGTCGAGTACGGGCGCTACGCGATCGCCGCCCAGCGCGGCCGCCGCGAGCTCGACGACCTGATCGCCCGCACCCCTGCCGACGGCCTGCTCGGCGGCACCGCTCGCGTCAACGGCGGCCTCTTCGCGCCCGAGCACGCGGCCTGCGCGGTCCTCTCCTACGACTACACGGTCCTGGCCGGGACCCAGGGCGCCCTCGGCCACCGCAAGAAGGACCGCCTCTTCGAGCTGATCGAGCGGATGCGGCTGCCGGTCGTCCTCTACGCCGAGGGCGGGGGAGGGCGGCCCGGCGACACCGACTACCCCGTCGTCTCCGCCCTCGACGCCCGCGCCTTCGCGCTCTGGGCGAAGCTCTCCGGCTTGGTGCCGCGGATCGCGGTCGTCCACGGTCGCTGCTTCGCCGGCAACGCGGTGCTGGCCGGCTGCGCCGATCTGATCGTCGCCACCGGGCGCAGCTCGCTGGGGATGGGCGGCCCGGCGATGATCGCCGGCGGCGGCCTCGGCGACGTGCCGGCCGACGAGGTCGGCCCAATCGAGATGCAGGGGCCGAACGGCGTCGTCGACGTGGTCTGCGCCGACGAGGCGGAGGCGACCGCGGCGACGAAGAAGCTGCTCGCCTACTTCCAGGGCGCGACCGCCCTCGGCGCCGAACCCGACCAGGCGCGCCTGCGCGAGCTGATCCCCGAGCGCAAGCGCCGCGCCTACGACCCGCGGCCGATCGTCGAGACCCTCTGCGACGAGGGCTCGGTGACCTTCCTGCGCGAGCGCTTCGCGCCGGAGATGGTGACGGCGCTGGCTCGGATCGAGGGCCGACCGCTGGGGATCATCGCCAACGACACCCGCCACACCGCCGGAGCCATTACCTCCGACGCCTCCGACAAGGCGGCGCGGCTGCTGCAGCTCTGCGACGCCTTCGGGCTGCCGGTCGTCTCCCTCGTCGACACCCCGGGCTACATGGTCGGTCCCGAGGCCGAGGCGACCGGGCTCGTCCGCCACGCCTCGCGCTTGCTGGTCGCCGGCGCCGCGCTGCGGGTGCCGCTGATCGCCGTGATCCTCCGCCGCGGCTACGGCCTCGGCGCCCAGGCGATGGTCGGCGGCAGCCTGCACGAGCCGTTGCTGACGGTCGCCTGGCCGAGCGCCCACCTCGGGCCGATGGGGCTGGAGGGGGCGGTGCGGCTGGCGCTGCGCAAGGAGCTCGAGGCGATCCCGGACGAGGCCGAGCGCGAGCAGCGCGTCCGCGACCTCACCGCCCAGGCCGAAGAGAACGCGAAGGCGCTCAACGCCGCCGCCCTCTTCGAGCTTGACGACGTGGTCGATCCCGCGGAGACTCGCGGCTTGATCGCATCCACGCTGATCGCCGCCGGCGACGCTCGTCCCCCCGGCGCCCACCGTTTCGTCGACACCTGGTAGTTCACACATCCGTAAGGGGCCATGTGGGAGGCTCGCGCCAGCCGACCGACGAAAGGGAACACGACCAACATGCCCCAAGCCGACTACTCCGACCTCAAAGCGCTCTACGTCAACTGCACGCTGAAGCGCAGCCCAGAGGTCTCCAACACCCAGGGATTGATGGACAAGTCGATGGCGGTGATGCGCGCGCAGGGCGTCGAGGTCGACTGCATCCGCTGGGTCGACCACGAGATCGCGATCGGCGTCTGGCCGGACATGACCGAACACGGCTGGGAGCGCGACGAGTGGCCGGCAATCTACGAGCGGGTGCTCGCCGCCGACATCCTCGTCCTCGGGATGCCGATCTGGCTGGGGGAGAAGTCCTCCGTGGCCACCCACGCGATCGAGCGCCTCTACGGCAACTCGCATCTCTTGAACGACCAGGGCCAGTGGGCCTACTACGGCCGCGTCGGCGGCTGCATCGTCACCGGCAACGAGGACGGGATCAAGCACTGCGCGATGAACGTCCTCTACTCGCTGCAGCACCTCGGCTACACGATTCCGCCCCAGGCCGACTCCGGCTGGATCGGCGAGGCCGGCCCCGGCCCGTCCTACCTCGACGACGACTCCGGCGGCCCCGACAACGACTTCACCAACCGCAATACCGCCTTCGCCGCCTGGAACCTGATGCACCTGGCGCGGATCCTCAAAGACGCCGGCGGCATCCCCGCCCACGGCAACCAGCCGAAAGAGTGGGAAGCGGGCTGTCACTTCGACTTCCCCAACCCGGAGTACCGGGCCTGAGATCACCAGAGCGCGTCGTGCTCCTCCATCACGCCGAAGCCTGAGGTGAGGTCGAGGCCGCCGAGGTCGCCGCTGAAGCTGCCGAAGCGATGGCGGTAGCGAGAACGGATCAGCAGGTAGTTGTCATTACGGCTGTGTTCTGACTCCGCCCCGAACTCCAGCGTCTCGCCTTCGGGGAGCTCGATCCCGTCCAGGCCGCGGAAGCGGACCGGCGGCGGCTCGGAAGGCTCGCCGTCGATCCAGATCGCCCGCTCGCTGCCCTGCGGCGGGTCGTTGATCCCCTCGACCAGGTTCCAGGCGAGGTTGCGCCCCTCGACCGATTCGCCGACCCCGGCCGACCAGCGCCAGTGGGTGTGGCGCTGGTGGTGGCCGGCGGACTCGTCGTCGATACCGCGGCCGTCGACCTGCCAGCGGCGACCGGGAACCTCGATCGTTCCCGCGACCGGCATCCCGGCTCGCTTGCGGGTCCAGGCGACGCTCTTGCCGCTGGGGCAGGTCGCCTCGATCGCGGCGACGTCGCCCAGCTCCAGGCTCGCGCGCAGACCCGGCCCGTCGATCTCCAAACGCGGCCCGTCGAAGGCCACCTCACGGTTGCCAGGGAGCGGATTCGTGTGCGCCCACTGCCGCCGCCGCTCGCGATCCCAGAGGACCCAGAAGCACTGCGTCGTCAGCCCGACCTCGGCCCGGGCGGCGCAGAGCATCAGCTCCTCGGCGAAGACAGCGACGTAGCGCCAGCGCTTGCGCAGCTGCCCGTGGTCGAAGAGCGGGATCTCGTCATTAGGCTTCATCGGTGGACCAAGTCGTTCAGATCGTCGGCGCCCTGCTGATTCTCGCCGCTTTCGCGGCAGTGCAGTTTGAACGCATGCGATCCGACTCGCGCCTCTACCTCGCGCTCAACCTCCTCGGATCGGCGATCCTCGCGGTTCTCGCGTTCGCCGCGAAGCAGTGGGGCTTCGTCCTGCTCGAGAGCGTCTGGGCGATCGTCTCGGCTTGGGGGCTCATGTCGCTTTATGCGTCCGATAGGGACCAAAAAGCGACACGCGACTAGCTCGCGTTCGCCTCCAGCCGCTCCGCGAGTTTTTTCATCCCCCGCTCCCGTGCCGCCGCGCCCGCGCCGAGCCAATCCGTCGGCGCATCCTTGGGCCGCTTCACCTTCGCGTCGCGCAGGGTCGCGATGTCCTTGAAGGCGAGCAGGTCCTCGCGCCCCTCGATCAGCGCCGCCCGCAGCGCCGGCCGCCGCTCGCGGATCGCGCTGTCGAGGATCGCCTCCAGCGATCCGTGCTCGCGCAGCAGCTCCGCCGCGGTCTTCGGTCCGACGCCCTTGGCGCCCGGCAGCCCGTCGGAGGGATCGCCACGCAGGGCGATGAAGTCGGGAACCAGCGCCGGGTCGATCCCGTAGCGCTCGCGCACCTCGCCCGGGCCGACCTCTTCGGCGCCTTTGCCGCCGCCGGTTTTCACGTAGAGGACCGCCACGTCCTCGTTCGCGCATTGGTACATGTCGCGGTCGCCGGTCAGCAGCAGCGCCCGTCCGCCGGCCTCGGCCTCCAAGCGCGCGTAGGTGCCGAGCAGGTCGTCGGCCTCGAGATCCTCCGCCGTCGTCACGGTCCAGCCGAACGCCTCGAAGAAATCGCGCGAAGCGGCAAACTGGTGCGGTAGCTCGTCCGGCATCGCCGCCTCCCGCTCGGCGTGGTAGGCGGGATAGAGCTCGGTCCGGTAGGCCGCCGCGTCGGGCCCGAAGCAGAGCACCACCGCCCGCGGTCCGTGCAGTTCGACCTCCCGCAGGACCATGTTCGCCGTCCCCAGCAGAGCGTTGACCGGCCGCCCGTCGGTCCCGGTGATCGTCTTCGGCAGCGCGTAGAAGGCGCGGAACAGCATCAACGGCGCATCGACGGCAAGCAGCGGGGCGGGCACGCTGCACTTATATGACACTTGCGGCACGGCGTTCGTCCTTGGGACGGATATGCCGGTAAAAGGACGAACGCCGCGGGTGGCTAGAGTCGTCAGCCGGATGAAGGCTCTCGACATCCAGAACCTGGAGAAGCGCTACCCGACCGGGGTCGAGGCGCTGCGCGGGGTCTCGCTCGACATCAAGGAGGGGGAGTTCTTCGGCCTGCTCGGCCCCAACGGTGCCGGCAAGTCGACGCTGATCCACTGCACGACCGGGCTCGCGCAGCCGACCGGCGGCTCGATCGAGATCTTCGGCAGCGACGCGATCGACCACTACGCCGAGGCGCGACAGGCGGTCGGGTTGGCGCCCCAGGAGCCAAACATCGATTGGTTCCTCACCGTCGCGGAGACGCTCGACTACCACGCCGGCTACTTCGGGATGCCGCGCAAGGAGCGCCGCGAGCGCACCGAGGAGCTGCTGGAGACCTTCTCCCTGACCGAGAAGCGCGACGAACGCACCCGCACCCTCTCCGGCGGGATGAAACGGCGGCTGATCCTGGCCCGGGCGATGATGCACCGGCCGCGCCTGCTGATCCTCGACGAGCCGACCGCCGGGGTCGACGTCGAGCTGCGCCTCGAGCTCTGGCACTACGTCCAGAAAATCAACCAGGAGGGGACGACGATCCTCCTCACCACGCACTACCTTGAGGAGGCCGAGCAGCTCTGCGACCGGATCGCCTTCATCGCCGACGGGCAGATCGTCGCCGAGGGCACCAGCGAGGCCCTGGCCGCGCGCTTCGACGTGCCGAATCTCGAGGACGCCTACCTGGCCCTGGTCGGGCGCAAAGAGCTCTCGCGCTCGCACATCGAGCTCGAGGTCGACGAGGTCGAGGTGTGAGCGCCGCGCAGATCCGCTTCGCGACGCTCTGGCGCCGCGAGTGCAACCGCTTCCTGAAGATCAAGAAGCAGACGATCGGCGCGCCGATGCTGGAAACGTTCCTCTACATCACCGTCTTCGGAGCGGCGCTCGGCTCGCGGATCAAGCACCTGCACGGGATCGACTACGTCCTCTTCGTCATCCCCGGCCTGATCATGATGGCCTTCTCGACCAACGCCTTCTCCAACAACAGCTCCTCGATCCTGCAGCAGAAGTTCCAGGGCGCGATCCAGGACCAGCTCTCCTCGCCCGCCTCGCCGGCCGAGCTGCTGCTCGCCTTCTCGCTCGGCGGTTTCATGCGCGGGCTGACGGTGGCGATCCTCACCTTCATCGTCTCGGTGATCCTCGTCGGCCTGCCGGTCGAACACGTCCTCGTGCTGATCCCCTCGCTGGCCCTGGTCGGCTTCTTCTTCTCTCAGCTCGGCGTCCTGATCGGCGTCCGCGCCGAACAGTTCGACGACGTCGCCTTCGCCCAGACCTTCGTCCTGCAGCCGCTGATCTTCCTCGGCGGCGTCTTCTACTCCGCGGCGCTGCTGCCCCAGCCGTTCGAGACCCTGACCCGCTTCGACCCGATCTTCTACATGATCAACCTGGTCCGCTACGGCTTCGTCGGCTTCACCGAAGTAAGCATCGCCCTCTCCCTGCTGGCCCTCACCGTCGCCACCGCCGCGCTCTTCCTCTTCAACCTCCGCCTCTTCAGCCGCGGCTACCGCCTCCGCGCCTAGCGAACTGCATCAACTTTTCTATCCAGCAGGTGGAAAAGTTGATGCAGTTCGGAATCGCCCCCTGCGCCTACCCGGGATCAGCCACGGGGACCGCGACTTTGCCGACGTCGTCTGGCAGGAGCAGGATCGCGCCCTCGCCGGTGACGTAGGCCTCCTCGCCGTGCTGGACCACGTCCATCCCGGTCGCCTCCTCGCGGTCGCTCGCCCGCAACGGCATCACCGCGCCGATCAGCTTCAGCAGGACGAAGGTCATCACGAACGCGTAGGTCGGCGCTGCCAGCGCCGCCAGCGCCTGGTCGCCCAACTGGGCGGCGTTGCCGTAGAAGAGCCCGTCGGAGACGCCGTTCCAGCTCGCCTGGGCGAAGAAGCCGATGAAGAGGATCCCGAAGAAGCCGGCCGTGCCGTGTGCGGCGAGGACGTCGAGGGTCTCGTCGACCCGGGTCCGCGTCCGCCAGACGATGATCCCGTAGCTCGGCAGCGCCGCCAGCGCTCCCAGCAGCATCGCCCAGCCGGGACTGACGTAGCCGCCCGCCGGAGTGATCGCGACGCAGCCGACGACGATCGCCGTGGCGGCGCCGATCGCGGTCACTTTGCGGCCCCGGATCAGGTCCAGCGCGAACCAGACGACCAGCGTGCAGGCGGGACAGAGCAGCGTGTTGGTGAAGGCGAGCACGCTCGGGTGGCCGGTGCCGAAGCCGCTGCCGCCGTTGAAGCCGAACCAGCCGAACCACAGAAGGCCGGCGCCGAGCAGCACGTAGACGGCGTTGTGGGGGAGGAGCGCCTGCCGTCCCCACTCCTTGCGCGCGCCGACGACCAGCGCCGCCGCCAGGGCCGAGAAGCCCGAGCCCATCTCGACCGGGACGCCGCCGGCGAAGTCGAGGGTCCCGTTCGCCATCAGCCAGCCGCCGCCGAAGGCCCAGTGCGCGAGCACCGCGTAGACCAGCACCGACCACAGCGCCGCGAAGACGAGGAACGGGCCGAACCGCATCCGCTCGACCACGGCGCCGGAGATCAGCGCCACGGTGATGATGCAGAAGGTCGCCTGGAAGGCGAAGAAGACGAGCTCGGGAATCGTCCCGCCCTGGCGCGGCGCGAAGTCGACGCCGCTGAGGAAGGCGTTGCCGAGGCCGCCGATCAGCCCGCCGTCGCCGTCGAAGGCGAGCGAGTAGCCGACCGCGGCCCAGGTCACCGTCGCGACCGCGATCGCGGCGACGCTCATCATGAAGGTGTTGAGCGTGTTCTTCGAGCGCACCAGGCCGGCGTAGAAGAGCCCCAGCGCCGGCGTCATCATCAGCACCAGCGCGGTGGCGACCAGCATCCAGGCGGTATCGCCGGTGTCGATCGCGGGGCTCATCGGTTCACCGGCGTCACGGCGCCCTCGTCGCTGTCGCCGGTGCGGATCCGCACCGCCTGATCGAGCGGGACGACGAAGATCTTCCCGTCGCCGACTTCGCCGGTGCGCCCGCCCTCGCAGATCGCCGCCACGGTCTGGTCAACGAAGTTGTCGGAGACGGCGACCTCGAACCGGACCTTCTCCGAGAGGCCCATCTGCACGGTCGTCCCGCGATAGGTCTCCACCCGCTCGACCTCGCCGCCGTGGCCCTGGACGCGGCTCATCGAAAAGCCACGGACCTCGGCGCGGTGAAGCGCCTCCAGGACCTGGTTCGCCTGCTCGGGGCGAACGATCCCGATCACAAGTTTCACTTCTCTTCCTCTCCCTAGACGCCGCCTGCGGGCGCGAGCCTATCGGGATGGCAAGTGACCTTGCGCGGTCAGCAGCTCGCGAGTGCCGGTGGCCGCCCCTCCCTACAATCCGCAGCGAATGTCCTCGCGGCTCCGCAGGCGGCGACGTAAGCCGCACCACCCCCTCTGGCACAAGATCGCGATCCCCCTGGGGGTCTTCCTTGCGCTGATGCTGGTGGCTGGCGGCATCGCCGTCGCATGGGCGATCAACGTCTACAACTCGGCCCCGCCGCTTTCCAGCCTGAAGCCGGTGCAGAAGGGCCGCTCCTCGGCGATCTATGCCGCCGACGGCAGCCTGATCGGCTTCGTCCGCTCGGAAAACGTTCGCCAGCCGGTGCGGGCGCAGGTCCTCCCGGAAGCGTTGAAAAACGCGACGGTCGCGATCGAGGACAAGGGCTTCTGGCAGCACGGCGCACTCGATCCGCAGGGGATCGCCCGCGCCGCGGTCAAGGACATCGAGGCCGGTGGCAAGCCGGTCCAGGGAGCCTCGACGATCACCCAGCAGCTGGTCCGCAACCTCTACATCCAGAACCCGCAGGACACGCTCGAACGGAAGATCAAGGAAGCGGCGCTTGCCAACGAACTCTTCGACAAACACACCCGCTCTTGGATCCTCACCCAGTATCTGAACACGGCGCCGTACGGGACGGTGGAAGGGCAGACCGCGGTGGGTGCGGAGGCGGCCGCGCAGACCTACTTCAGCAAGCCTGTGAAGGACCTCAACCTGACCGAGGCGGCGCTGCTCGCCGGCCTGCCGCAGGCGCCTTCGGAATACAACCCCTTCCTCGACCCGAAGGCGGCGCTGAAGCGACGCAACGAGGTGCTGACCGTGATGCACGAACAGGGGTACATCACCGGCGATGAATACAAAACCGCCCGCTCGCACGGTCTCGGCCTCGAACCCGGCGACAAGTACCAGGTGATCAAGGACCCGTTCCTCTTCGACCTGGTCCAGAACGAACTGATCGAAAAGTACGGGATCAACACCGTCCGCAAAGGTGGTTTGAAGGCGTACACGACGATCGACCCCGACCTGCAACAGAAGGCTGAAGAAGCGGTCGACGGCTCCTGCTACGTCTGCTACTCCGGAGGCGGGCCGGCGGCAGGCCTCGCCTCGGTCAATCCCGACACCGGCGCGATCGTCGCCCTCGCCTCGACCGAAGGCGAAGAATCCGAAAGCGAATTCAACTACGCCTGGCAGGCGCACCGCCAGCCCGGATCGTCGTTCAAGACCTTCGTGCTGACGACCGCGGTGAAGGAGGGGATCGACCCCGCGTCTACCTACTACAACGGCACCTCGCCGATGACCCTCGAAATCCCCGGCGGCGGTACCTGGACGGTCAACAACGCAGAGCCCGGCGGCGGCACGATGTCGCTCGAAGCCGCCACCTGGGACTCCGTCAACGTCATCTTCGCCCAGCTCGACCTCGACGTCGGCCCCGAAAGCGTGACCGAAACCGCGCACGAAATGGGAATCGAATCGCCGCTGGAATCGGTGCCGGCGGAGGCAATCGGCGGTCTCGCGGTCGGGGTCACGCCGCTTGAAATGGCTGACGCTTACGCGACGCTCGCCGACGGCGGCATCCACCACGATGCCACCGCCGTCAGCCGGGTCGAATTCCCCAACGGCAAGGTCGACAACTTCGAGAAGGACAACGGCGAACGGGTCCTCACCGAGGGCCAAGCTTGGGAGGTGACGCGGATCCTCGAGGGCGTGATCACCCAGGGCACCGGCGCCGGCTATACCTACATGGGTTGCAGCTCGGAGGCGGGCAAGACTGGAACCTCGGAGGGGCTCTCCGATGCTTGGTTCGTCGGCTTCACCCCCAAGTTCTCCACTGCCGTCTGGGTCGGCCACCCGACCTCGCGTGAATACACCGGCTTCGGCGGTCCCACCGCCGGCCCGATCTGGCAGTCCTACATGTCCTCCGCCCAGGAAGGCGACTGCCCCGAATTCGAACAGGCGACCGAACCCGAACTGGAAGGCCTCGACAGCGGCCACACCTCTGGCTCGGGCTACGAAAGCGGCGAAGAAGAAAGCTACGAATCCGGCGAAGAAGAAGAAAGCGAAGAAAAGCCGGATAAGGAAAAGCCCGAAGGCGAAGAAGCCGCCGAAGAAGAAGCCCCGGCCGCCGAACCCGAGCCGGAACCAACCCCGGCACCCTCGCCGCCCGCCGGCGGCGGCATCAGCCCCGGCTGAGCTACTCCCCGATCAGCTCGAAGCGGTACCCGTGTGTCAGTCGGCGATCTGACGCTTGAACACCCAGCTTTTTCTCACCGGGGTTCCGACATTCGGCCAGCCATATTGCTTATTGAGGACAACGCTGTCCAGCACGGTGACGGAGATCAACTCCCACCCCTGAGCGCCTAGCTCGTTCTCCAGCTCGATGATCGACGTGGTGTCTTCGCTCGAGTCCTCGGAGGTCCAGCCCAATCGTTCCTCGCTCGTCCCGTCGGGCCAGCAGATCGAATAGACCTGCTTCCATTTGGGCTTCTCGCCTTGCTTCTGCTCGGTCGAGTAGATCCAGGTGATGCTCGCGTATTCCCAGCACGTCATTTCCGTAGAAGCAGGAGGTGGTCGCGTCGTCTCCTCGTTGCCAATTCGAAGAGGGCTCGTTCCTCTTCTTCGACATGAAACCGTTCCTCGTGCATCAGGTGAACGGCGCCTGGATGGGGACCACCCGGGAAGATTTCCATCGTCGGGTCCCAGCGTTGCGGGCCTGGGTCGAAGAGACCGGGCATGCGGCCGAGTCTAGTCCGTGGCCTTTGAAGTCTGAGGGCCCCGCTAGCCGTTGTTGTCCTACTCCCCGATCAGCTCGATCCGGTAGCCGTCGGGGTCGCGGACGAAGCAGATGCGGTGGCCCTCGGTGCGGCCGCCGGGACGGTACGGAGGCTTTTCGGGCTCGACGTCCAGCTCGGCAAGTTGGGTGAGGGTGTCGTCGAGGTTGCCGTCGACGAGAAGGGCGATGTGGTTGTAGCCGGTGCCGTGCTCGTAGCCGGTGACGCCGTGGTTGTAGGTGAGCTCGAGGCGGGGGTCTTCGCCGGGAAGCGCCATGAAGACGTTGATCGCCTCCTCGCCGATCGGCATCCGCCGCACCTCCTCGAAGCCGAGCTTTTCGTAGAAGGCGACCGAGCGGTCGATCTCGCCGATCCGGTAGCAGGTGTGGAGGAAGCTGGTCACGAAATCCGGGTAAAGCGTATCGGGGTTACAAAGACGCAAAAATTCAGTAAAGGCGGGAGGGCGTCTTCATCTCCCCTTGAAGGTGACCACCACTCGTATTACCGTCCAGCACTCGGCATCTCTGGGGGGTGCCGCGATGGATCAACCTCAATGAGAGAAAGGCACGCTTTGCATAGCAAGCTTTCACGCCGCGCCCGCCTGCGGGTCCTGACCTTGGCGGTCCCGGCGGCCGCCCTCGCCGTCGTCTTTGGCACCTCGAGCCTGGCCGGCGCCGCCGAAGCGCCCATCGCCCCGGCTCCGACCGGCACCAAGGACGTGATCACCATGTCGCTGGAAAAAGGCAAGCTGAAGTTCGTCGCTCCGGAAACGGTCACCGTCGGCGACCAGCTCGAAATCGTCAACAAGACGAACCCGAAACAGGTTGGCCCGCATACCTTCTCGCTGGTCACCAAGGGCTCGATCCCGAAGACCAAAAAGGCGATGGGCACCTGCTTCACGCCGAAAAAGATCTGCTTCGCGATCGCCCAGTGGCACGGGTTCAACCCGAAATCGGAAAAGATCACGAAGAACCCGGCGAAGGCTGGCCCGGCGGGCTGGAGCACGATGGGCACCGCCACCGGCGCCAAGGGCGACTCTTGGTTCAGTGGTGAAACGAAGGGCGGCCACTTCTCGCAGGAAGTGACGGCTACGGCCGGCACCACCCTGTACTTCATGTGCGCCATCCACCCGTTCATGCACGGCCAGATCAAGGTCGTGGCGCCGGTCGTCCCGACCGCCTAGGTCACGCCGACGGCTGGACAGTTTTCAGGCCCGCACCGCCTCGGGCGCCGAGCTTTCCTCGGCGCCCTTGGCGGCGGCGCGCTCGCCGTCCTCCTGCCCCTGCGGGACAGGAGCGGCGGCTTGCTGCCGTTCTCGACCGAGCCGCCGCCGGCGCTCGCCGCGGTCCCCTTCCGCGAGCCGCTGCCGATCCCACCCGTCCTCGACGGCGATCACATCCAGATCCCGATCCGTGAGGCTGAGCAGCAGATCCTCCCCGGCCGCAAGACCCGCCTCTGGACCTTCGGCGACAGCTTCCCCGGCCCGACGATCCGCCGCCGCGCCGGCCACCGCACCCGCGTCACCTTCCACCACGAGCTGCCGGAGAAGGCGGGGGAGCTCTCGATCCACCTCCACGGTGGCCACAACCGCACCCAGTTCGACGGCTACCCCGGCGGCCTGACCAAGAGCCAGCCGGTCTCCTACTACTGCCAGATCCCGCGTGGCCTCTCGCCGCGCCAGTCCGGCAACGAGCTCCTGCTCGAGCCCGGGGGGCGGAAAACCTACGTCTACGACCTGATGGAGGACGGCCATCCCGAACGCGCCGCCTTCCAGTGGTACCACGACCATCGCCTCGACCGCACCGCTTCCCATAGCTGGAAGGGCCTCGCCGGGATGTGGATCGTCGACGACGGCTTCGACGACTCGCTGCCGCTGCCGCGCGGCGAGCGCGACCTGCCGCTGATGATCGGCGACCGCAGCTTCGATCACCACAACCAGCTCACCGACCCCTTCACCAACCGCCGCCCGCCCGACGACGGCATCCTCGGCGAGTGCATCCTCGTCAACGGCGCCTTCATGCCCCACCACTCGGTCGGCCCGTGTCGCTACCGGCTGCGCATCCTCAACGTCTCCAGCTTCCGCAGCTACAACCTGCACCTCTCCAACGGCGCCTCGATGATTCAGATCGCCAGCGAGAGCGGCCTGATCCCGAAGCCGATCCGCCGCCGCGAAATCCTCCTCGGTCCGGCCGAGCGGGTCGAGGTGATCGTTGACTTCGCCGGCCACGCGGGCGAGACGGTCGAGCTGCGCAGCAGCAAGCGCCACCCCGGCCGCAACCCCGAAGGCGCCCGCACCTACGGTGGCGCCCTGATGCAGTTCCGGGTCAGCACCATCCGCGTTACCGACCAGGCCCGCGTGCCCCGCCAGCTGCGGCCCCTGCCGGAGTGGACCCAGAAGGCCAAGCGCCGGCCGGACCATCGCTGGGAGATCACGATCGCCGGCTTCTTCAAAACGACCTGGCGGATCAACGGCCGCACCTTCAATCCCGCCTACGTGGAGACGAAGCCGCGCCTCGGCACGACCGAGACCTGGGAGTTCGTCAACAAGACCAACGTCGCCCACGTCATGCACCTCCACCACACCGACTGGTACCTGCTCGAGCGCAACGGCGAAAAACCGCCGCCGTGGGAAGACTGCCTCAAGGAGACCTTCTTCCTCTTCCCGAACGAAAAGATCCTCGTCGCCGGCCACTTCTCCGACTACACCGGCAAGTTCGTCGTCCACTGCCACATGCTCGACCACGAGGACCACGGCCTGATGAGCCAGTTCCAG
Organism: uncultured Actinomycetes bacterium; assembly: GCA_963702075.1. Lineage (GTDB taxonomy): Bacteria > Actinomycetota > Thermoleophilia > Solirubrobacterales > 70-9 > VAYN01. The sequence goes on from OY969703.1 coordinate 904,363, forward strand.
GTGATTCGTGCCTGACAAGGTGTCCAACGCGGTTTAAGAAAACTGCCGCGTTTGCCGATGCTGCCCGCATGACGGCTACGCAAAATCGGGTAAGGCCCATCGAGGGCGGCTGCCCCGAGGTTCGCGCCGGCGCCGCCATGCTGATTGCCGGGGCCGGGCTGGTCGCGCTCTCGCTGGTGCTGCCGCACCCGAGCGGCGGCAACCAGACCGCGCTGGTGACAATCGCCGCGGCGATGGCCTTTGCCGGCTTCCTCGTCTCGCTCTTCGTCGCCCGGGTTCCGAAGGGAGCCGTGCACGCGATCCTCGCGGTCTCCGTCGCCCTCACCGCCGTCCTGATCTACGAGAGCGGCGTCGCCGCGGGCCAGTACGGGACGATCTTCGTCTGGTCGATCCTGATCGCCTCCTACTTCTTCCCGCGCCGGATCGCGATCGCCCACCTCGCCTGGCTCCTCCTCGTCTACGGCGTCGCCCTGGTCTTCGTCCCCAGCACCGTCGGCTACTCGCCGCTGACCCGCTGGTTGTTCACGCTGGTCTCGCTCGGCGTGGTGACGGCGCTGACGACCGAGATCGTCGCCCGCCGCGCCCGCGCCGACGAGCGCGCCCGCCGCTTTTTCGAGCTCAGCCAGGACATGCTCTGCACGATGGACGCGGAGGGACGCTGCCGGGAGGCGAACAGCGCCTGGAAGCGCCACCTCGGCTACTCGCCGGAGGAGCTGCGCGGCGTCCGCCTGCTCGACCTCACCCACCCCGACGACCACCAGCGGGCGATGATCGAGGCGGCGGGGTTGTTCGAGCGCGGCGCCTCCGCCAGCCTCGAAACGCGGGTGCGGGCGAAGGACGGCAGCTGGCACTGGCTGCGGACGAGCTCGACCCTGGCCAAGGACGAGGAGCTCGTCTACGCGCGCTCGACCGACGTCACCGAGTTGAAGCGGGTCGAGGGCGAACGCGAGGAGCTGCTGGGCAAGGTGCGGGACATGGCCACCCACGACTCGCTAACCGGGCTCCCCAACCGCCGCGTGCTCGAGGAGCAGCTGCCGCATGCGATGGCCCGCGCCCGCCGCTCGGACTCGCCGCTCTGCGTGGCGCTGATCGACATCGACCACTTCAAGGCCTACAACGACAGCCACGGCCACCTCGCCGGCGACGAGGTCCTGCGAGAGTGCGCGCGGGCCTGGGACGGCGCGCTGCGCGGCGAAGACACGATCGTCCGCTTCGGCGGCGAGGAGTTCTTGGTGCTGCTGTCGGACACCGGTCCCGAGGAGGCGGCGGAGGTGGTCGAGCGGCTGCGCGAGCGGACGCCGATGGGCCAGACCTGCTCCGCCGGGCTGGCGGGCTGGGATGGCGTCGAGAGCGGCGACGACCTGCTCGGCCGCGCCGACGCGGCGCTCTACCTGGCCAAGGCCGGGGGCCGTGACCAGCTGGCGCAGGCCGGCATGCCTGCCTGAGAGCGGCAGGACCGCAATGATGCGGCGATGGGCCGTGAAGAGCACGACCGCGCGGTGCGCTTCCGCACCGCGCGCCGCGATCCGACGCTAACCGTCGTCGAGGGCTTCCACGCGCTCAAGCACGCGCTGCGCTTCGGCGCCGAGCTGGTCGAGGCGGTCGCGGTGGACCCAGCTTCGCTGGACGCGATGGCGGCGGACCTGGCGCCCGACCTGGCGGGGCGACTGAGCGGGCGGGTCGAGCAGGTCGACAAGCAGACGCTCGCCGACCTGGTGCCGCTGGTCCCGCACACCGGCGTCGCCGCGATCGCCCGCCGGCCGGCCGTCGACCTCGATGCTGCGCTTGCCGACCCCGCTCCGGCGCCGGCGATCCTGCTCGAGCAGCCGCGCAACATGGGCAACATCGGTGCCTGCATCCGGGTCTCGGCCGGCGGCGGCGCGGCGGCGGTGATCACGACCGGCGAGAACGACCCCTGGCACCCCGACGCGGTCCGCGGCGCTGCCGGTCTGCAGTTCGCGCTGCCGGTCGCCAAGGTAAAGGAGCTGCCGCGGAGCGACCGGCCGCTGCTGGCGATCGACCCCGACGGGGAGGAGCTGGCGCCGGGTCTGGTGCCGCCGCGGGCGATCCTCGCCTTCGGCACCGAGCGCCACGGCCTCAGCGGCGAGGTCTTCGAGCAGGCCGAGGCGCGGATCGCGATCCCGATGCGCGAGGGCGTTTCCAGCCTCAACCTCGCCACCTCGGTCGCGATCGTCATCTTCTTCATGCGGCTGACTACGGATTCCGAAGGCAGGAGTGCCGCTTAGCATCCGGAATTACATAAAGTCCCTTAAGCGCGAATCCTCGCGTACCCCAGCCGTAAATCCGAAAGGAAAGATATGCCGCTCGCCGACATCAGCTTCGGGGAAATCCTCCTCGTAGCGCTGGAGGTCTTCTTCTTCGTCATCTGGATCTGGATTCTGATCACGATCCTCTCCGACCTCTTCCGCGACCACGAAATCTCGGGGTGGGCAAAGGCGGCATGGGTGCTCTTCCTCGTCTTCATCCCCTTCCTGACCGCGCTGATCTACCTGATCGCCCGGGGCGAGGGAATGCGCGACCGCACGATCAAAGCCCAGGCCGACGCGAAAAAGCACTTCGACGAATACGTCCGCGAGCAGGCCTCTAGCAGCTCTCCCGCCGACGAACTCCACAAACTCGCCGAGCTCAAAGACAAAGGCGCCCTCAGCTCCGAGGAGTACGACCGCGCCAAGCAGAAACTGCTCGCCTAGCTTCCGAGTGGTGGGACTTATGCCCGGATAGCGGGCATAAGTCCCACCACGCAGATCCCTACCGGTACCCCTGCAGCGCGTAGGGGTTGAGGATCTGGCGTTTCCAGAAGTAGTCGCGGTCGATCTGGGTCAGCTCCGCCAGCTCGCAGACGTCTGCCCAGCTGCTTTCGATCGACCCGATCTGGTGATCGACGATCTCCCGAGCCTCCGTCTCCTCGAGGCGGAACGATGGAGCGGCTTCGACGCAGGCGGTCAGCTGGCTCAACCGGAAGCCGTCTCGGCGCAGGGCCATCGCCTGGCTCGCCTCGCCGCCGCCGCGGAGCTGCGGGCAGATGTCGTAGGCCGGCGCCAGCTCTAGCCGGCTGCCGTCCCAAAAAGCAGCGTGGTTGCGCGCGTGGTCGTCGGTATTGCCGACGAGGATGTTGAAGGTCATGCGGCGAAACAGCTCGCGAAGGTCGGCGAGGGCGTCGGCGAAGCGTTCGAGCATCAGGTCGGCGAGGTCGATGTAGCTCGCATACCGGGCCATCATCTCGTCCAGTTCGAGGAGCGTCAGCGCCGAGACGACTGCTCGGCGCTCGCCGTTCCCTCGGCGGTCGAAACGCTCCACCAGGAGCACGTCGCGCCCGAGAACCGATTCCAGCCTGGTCTCGGCCACCGTCAGACCTGCCCTGTGGGCGAGCGTCATCGCCGCGAACTCGCCCTTCACGACCGGATAGGGGTCGTCCCGTGCCGAGAACTTGGCGATCAGCGAGCGACCGCCCTGGCGCAGTGCCGCCTTCGGCCTTGCCCCTCCGATCGAGCTGCCGGCGAAGAGGGCCTGCTGGAGCGCAGGGGTCAGCGCGACGCCTTCTTCGACCTTGGTCGCCGCATCCAGCAGGTGCTCCAGGTCGGCGACGCCGTCTTCCCGAGGCACGTACTCGTCGGAGGATCTCTGAAAGTCGAGGGCCCCGGTCCGGTCGGAGCCCGATTCGAGCAGGTAGGTGAGCCGGCTGAGGTCGGCAGGGTCGGTGTCACGCCCGGCTGCGCCGAGGACCCGGTTCATGATCACCCGCTGCCCCCAGGCATCGGGGGCGGCGTCGGCAATGCAGCCCGCAATCGGCATGCCGGGGGGTGGCGGGATTCGGCCCGGTCGCAGCGGCAACTCCGGATCAAAGAGCGGGATCGCCTCGTCGCGACCCAGGTAGCTGCGGCCGTAGACGAAGTCGACCAGGTCGCCGACGGCCTCGAGGCGACCGGCCACAACCGGATCGGTCGCGCCCGGCAACCAGACCCAGACGAACGCCTCGCGAGGCGGATCAGAAGTCGTCGTCGACATCGGCACGGGGCATGCGGACCCGCTTCGGCAGCAGGGCTAGGTGTTGTTGGGACCGCTTCAGCTCCGCTTTCAGCTGATCGCGGTCCTCTGCGAAAAGCGGCACGCCGACCAGTCGTGCTGCTTCGAAGGCAGCACCTAGGCCGACGCTGAGGTCTCCGCGTTCGATCTTGCTCAGAGTGGGTCTGCTGATGCCGATGCGTTTTGCCAGTTCTTCCGCCGACCAGCGCCGCGCCCGCCGGCCTTCCTGGATCTGGAATCCGAGCAGCTTGGCGGCGTCTTCCGCGTATGGGGAGTAAGCGTGCACCTCCGACATGTAAAGAAAAGTAGTCAATAGAACCTTTAATGACAACTGGACTTTTCAAATCCTGACAATCAACTCTCCGTCGCAACGTCTAGAGGCGATCCTGCAAAAGACGCAATTTGCAAGTGAAGTTGCGCGTTATCGACCACTTCCAACCGCTTTAAGGCGCTTCGCTAGCCTGCGCCGCCGTGCTGTTCAGCCCCTCTACGAGCGCGACCAGCCGTCGCGCCCTGCTATTCGCCGCCTTGCTTCTGGCGGGCCTTTGCCTGCTTGCCGGCTCCTGGGCGGGCAGCGCGCCGGCGAAGACGCCGCAGGAAAAGCTGGAAGCGACGCGGGACAAGCTGGAAGGGGTGCGGGCGCACCAGAGCGCGCTGACGGAAACGATCGCCGAACAGAACCAGGCGATCGACTCGATGCTCGGCGAAGTCTCCGAACTGCGCCGCAAGCAGGCGGCGGTCGCGGCCGAGCTGGCAGAAAAGCAGGCCGAACTCGATGCGGCGACGGCGGCGCTCGAAGCCGAAGAAGCGCACCTGGAAGAGGTCCGCGAAAAGCTGCAGCGGGCGCTCGGCGTCCTCAGCCAGCGCCTCGTCGCGATCTACGAGTCCGGCTCCCCGGACGTCGTCAACGCGATCCTCGAATCCGAAGACTGGTCCCAGATGGCGGCCCAGACCGAATACCTGAGCCGGATCCAGGGCTACGACGACGAAGTCGTCGAACGGGTGAAGACGCTGCGCAACGAAGTCCGCTCGGCGGTCGACCGCCTGACCACGAAACGCGCCGAAATCAAAGATGCGCGCGATGCGGTCGCCGCGATCGAGGAAGAAGTCACGGCCGCTCGCGAAGAAGCCGAGGCCCGCTTCGCCGACCTGAAGGCGGCGCAGGCGCAGCGGCGCGAAGCGCTGGAAGCGCTGGAGTCGCGCGAAGAAGCGCTCGGCAACAACCTCGCCTCGATCTCCGAACAGGTCGCCTCCGAAGGCGGCGACGCGACCTCCGGCCAGATGCCGGCGCCGCTCAACCCCGGCCAGGAAGCGCAGGTGATCTCAGAAAGCGAAGCCAGCGCCCCGGCCTCGGCGCCGCAGGCGGTCCAAGACGCGATCTCCGCCGGCAACGCGATCGCGATGACCCCCTACATCTGGGGCGGCGGCCACGGCTCCTTCGAATCCGAAGGCTACGACTGCTCGGGCGCGGTCAGCTATGCGCTGCACGGCGGCGGCTTCCTCGAAAGCCCGCTCGACTCGACCGGTCTGGAGACCTGGGGCGAACCGGGGCCGGGCCAGTGGATCACCGTCTACGCCAACGCAGAACACGCCTGGATGGTGATCGCCGGCATCGCCTTCGACACCGTCGGCGGGCCCGGCCCGCGCTGGCACAACCCCTGGGTGGACTCGCCCGAAGGGTTTGTCGCCCGGCACCCCGCTGGTTACTAATTCGTCAGGTACTTTTCCCGCATGGGTCTTGAGCGGGAGCTGGAGGAGCTACTCGAGGTAGAGAAGTTCGAGCCCTCGGAGGAGTTTCGCGGAGCGGCGCGCTGGAGCGACGCGGGAATCTACGAGGAGGCGGCCGCCGACCCGGTCGCCTGGTGGACGGCGCAGGCGAAGGAGCTGCTCGACTGGGACGTCGAGCCGACGCAGGGCCTCGACGACTCCAACCCTCCCTTCTATAAGTGGTTCGCCGACGGCAAGCTGAACGCCTCGGCGCAGTGCCTCGATCGCCACGTCGAGGCCGGCATCGGCGATCGCGTCGCTTACCACTGGCGCGGCGAGGAGGGGGAGGAGCGCGAGGTCACCTACGCCGATCTGCACCGCGACGTCCAGCGCTTCGCCAACGCGCTCAAAGACCTCGGCGTCGAGAAGGGCGACGTGGTCGGGATCTACCTGCCGATGATCCCCGAGGTCGTCGTCGCGATGCTCGCCTGCGCCCGCATCGGCGCTCCCCACAACGTCGTCTTCGGCGGCTTCTCGGCCGAGTCGGTGGCCGAGCGGATGGAGTTCTCGCAGGCGAAGGCGCTGGTCACCGTCGACGGCGCTCGCCGCAAGGGCAAGACGGCGCCGATCAAGCCGCAGGTCGACGAGCACCTCGGCGGGATCGACTCGCTGGAGAAGATCGTCGTCGTCCGCCATACCGGCATCGACGTGCCGATGAGCGAGGGGCGCGACGTCTTCTACGACGAGGTGATGGAGGCCGCGGACCCCGAGTGCCCGGCCGAGCCGATGGACGCCGAGCACCCGCTCTACATCCTCTACACCTCCGGCTCGACCGCGAAGCCGAAGGGGATCCTCCACACCACCGGTGGCTACATGACCGGCGTCACCGCCACCCACCGCTACGTCTTCGACCTGAAGCCCGAGGAGGACGTCTACTGGTGCGCGGCCGACGTCGGCTGGGTCACCGGCCACTCCTACATCGTCTACGGGCCGCTCTCCAACGGCGCCACCAGCGTGATGTGGGAGGGGGCGCCGGACTACCCGCATAAGGGCATCTGGTGGGAGAACGTCGAGCGCTACAAGGCGACGATCCTCTACGCGGCGCCGACGGCGATCCGCACCTTCATCAAATGGGGCGCCGAGATCCCGGCCGAACACGACCTCTCCTCGCTGCGGCTGCTCGGTTCGGTGGGAGAGCCGATCAACCCGAAGGCGTGGCTCTGGTACCGGCAGGTGATCGGCGGCGGCAACTGCCCGATCGTCGATACCTGGTGGCAGACGGAGACGGGCGCGATCATGATCAGCCCGCTGCCGGGGATCACGGCGACCAAGCCCGGTTCGGCGACGACGCCGTTCCCCGGGGTCGAGGCGCAGGTGGTCGACGAGGCCGAGGGCGAGCCGATCTCCGAAGGGCAGGGCCTGCTCGTGCTCGAGCGCCCGTGGCCGTCGATGCTGCGCGGCCTCTACAAGGAGGACGACCGCTTCATCGAGACCTACTTCTCGCGGTTCGGCAAGGAGCGCTACCTGGTCGGCGACGCCGCCCGCCGGGACAAGGACGGCTACTTCTGGGTGATCGGCCGGATCGACGACGTCGTCAACGTCTCCGGCCACCGCCTCTCGACCGCCGAGGTCGAGTCGGCGATCGTCGCCCATCCCGACGTCGCCGAGGCGGCGGTGATCGGCCAGTCCGACGAGGACACCGGCCAGGCGATCTGCGCCTTCGTCACCGTCCGCGGTGGGCTCGAGGAAGACGACGAGCTGGTCGAGGGCATCCGCGAAACCGTCGCCCAGCACATCGGCAAATTCGCCCGCCCGAAACGGATCATCTGGGCGGACGACCTGCCGAAGACCCGCTCCGGAAAGATCATGCGCCGCCTCCTCCGCGATATCGCCGAGGGCCGCGCCCTGGGCGACGTGACGACGCTGAAAGATCCGGAAGTGATGAAGGAACTCGAGGGGAAGATCGCCGAGGAGCAGGCGAAGGAGAACTAACGCTCGCGGGTGGCGATCCGCTCGATCGCGATCGAGAGCGCCTGCAGCTGCTCCTGGACGTTGTGCAGTTCGCGCAGCGCCAGCGCCTCGGCGCTGAGTTTCTCTTCCTCCAGCTCTTCCTCGATCTCGGCGATTTCCGGGGCGAGGAAGCGCTGGGCGAAGCCGCCGGTGAGCAGGGCGACGAACCCGATCCCGATCAGCAGGATCACCGTGGAGACGATCTGGCCGCCGGTGGTGGTCGGGTAGATGTTGGAGCCGAGCGTGGTCATCGTCGTGATCGCCCAGTAGACCGATTCCCAGAAGCTGAGGTGTTGGTCGCCGCGCTCGAAGGCGCTGAAGAGCGCGCCGCCGCCGATCACGGTCAGCAGCGCCAGCAGCGACGCGTAGCGCAGCCCCTCGAGCGAGAAGACCTCGCGGGAGAGCTGGGCCAGCCGCAGCAGGCGAAGGAGTCGCAGCAGCCGCAGGACTCGCAGGCTCTGCAGCCCGGCGGGGAGGATCGGCGGGGTGAGGAAGACGATGACGACGTCGAGCGGGTGGTGGCGGATCCAGGTGCGCCGGTCGGGGACCACCGCCAGCATCGTCACCAGCTCGACCAGGAAGGCGACCCAGGTGACCCAGTTGAGGACGACGGCGACGTCACGCAGGGTCCCGTGGGCCTGGGACTCGGTCAGCGCCACCGTCGGAATCGTCAGCGCCGCCGCGATCAGCATCGGCGTGTTCAGCAGTTCCCGCACCCGGGTGCTGCGGGCGTCCATCCCCGGCTCGTAGCGCACGGGGCGGTTGGCGGCGTTCGAGCTCACCGCGACTGATTCGACGTGCGACGCCGGACCCCTAGAAACAACAAGACCCGCCGCGTGGCGGGTCGAGTCTGGTGAAGCGGGGAACCACCCCGCAGGCGACTGACACCCGTGCCTTCCAAATTAGCACGACACTCGTCGCTCTCGGTCAGCCGTGTCGGGCGGCCTTGACCAGCGACGGACCTGGCTCGACGACCTGAAACGGCACGAAGGTCTTCTTCGCGACCGAGACGGTGATCGGGCCGATGCTCGGATCGCCGCTGGGGAGGATGTCGAAGCTGCCGGTGATGCCGTTCTGGACCGAGGTCGAGCGGACGGCTTCGATCGTGCCGCTGCGGGTTTTGCCCTTGTCGATCGCGCCCAGGACCACTTCGGCGGCCTGGCCCGCATAGGGCGCATACAGTTCGACCGGGCCTTTCAACTCGATTTCGAGTTCGCCGACCAGCTTCTTGCCCTGGCCGGTGAGGTTCTGCGGCACCTGGCCGGGGACGCTCGCGAACATCCCCTTCGCCGCCTTGCCGGCGAGTTCGATCGTCGACTGCTGGGCGAAGCCGTCGGGCGCGAGCAGCCTGACCTTGCTGTTGGCGCCGAGGACCGAGACCTTGTCCTTGATCAGGCGGCCGCCGTTCTCCTCGGTGAGACCGGCGAGGAGAACGGCGTCAGGGCTGCTCTTGGCAACGGTCTTCATCAGCCCGCGGTAGCTCTTTGCCTTCACGTTCCAGGCCTTGAAGCCGACGACCTTGATGCCGAGCTTGCGGGCGGCGCCGCGGAAGGTCTTGGCCTGGCCGAGGCTGGTCGGGTCCTTGCCGGCGTAGAGGACGTACGCCTTCGCGACCCCCTGCTTCTTGGCGAAGCTGGCGAGGCCGGCGCCCTGGTAGGCGTCGTTCGGCACCACGCGGGCGTAGTTGCGCACCCCGGGGTAGAGGCTTCCCGGCTGTCCCTCCGGACAGCTCGGGCTCGACTGGGTGAGGCAGATCAGGGTGTTGCCGGGGGAGACCATCGCCACCCCGCCGCCGGGAGCGTTGCTGAGGATCGGGATCATCACTTCCGCGCAGCCCGAGTTGTAAGTGCCGACGACGGCGAGGACGCTCGGGTCGGCGGCGTAGGCATTGGCGTTGGCCTGGCACTGCTGCACCGTCCAGAGGCCGGTCTTTTCGCTCGAGTCGTCGCAGGCTTGGAAGCCGACTTTGATCCCGCCGGCCTGCCAATTGGCGCCTTCGAGGACGAGCCGGATCGCGTCGTTCATCTGCAGCGAGCGCTGCTTCGAGTCGCCCTGCAAAGGCAGGTCGGAGACGACCAGCGCCTCCGGTTGACCTTTGCCGCCGTACTGGACCGCGCCGCAGGCCGGCGAGGCGACCGCGGTGACAGTCCCTGACGCGGCTCGGCTATTCCCGCCCAGGGCGAGCAGCACAAGCCCGGCCAGCAGCAGAGCAGCGAGGCCGAGGCTGGGAAGGCGGAGCGACACTCCCGCCACCCTAACCGGCGGGGCGGCCGGGTTAGCCGCAGACGGCGTCGACGGGACCTAGCTGGGGCCGGTTCCCTCGGCGGTCGCCGGTTCGGCGCCCAGTTCCACGTGTGCCTTGCTGTCCGCCGTGCGGATCAGGAAGAGGGTGGCGAGGAGGCCGAGGATCGCGAAGCCGGCGCCGACGAGGAAGGCGGACTGGAAGCCTTCGGTGAGGACGGCGGGGTCGTGGGAGTTGCCGATGATCGAGTTGGCGATCGCGGCGAGGACGGCGAGGCCGAGGGCGCCGCCGACCTGCTGGGAGGTGTTGATCAGGCCGCTGGCCAGGCCCTGCTCGCGGTCCTCGACGCCGGAGACGGCGGCGATCGTCACCGGGACGAAGGCGAAGCCGAGGCCGACGGCGGCGAGTAGGGAGGGGCCGAGGATGTCGGCGAGGAAGGTGCCGTCGGTTGAGATCTGACTGAACCAGAGCAGGCCGGCGGCGATCAGGACCATGCCCATCGCGAGGATCGGCTTGAAGCCGACTTTGGTCACTAGGCTCGAGGCGATTCCGGCCGAGAGGATGATCGAGACCGCCAGCGGCAGGTAGGAGAGGCCGGCCCTGATCGCGCTGTAGCCGAGCACCTGCTGCATGTAGAGGCTGATGAAGAAGAACATCGAGAAGAGCGAGGCGCCGACGAGGATGCCGACGACGTTGGCGCCGGTGATCGTGCGGATGCGGAAGATCGAGAAGGGGACGAGCGGGGCACGCGATCGGCGCTCGATCGCGACGAAGGCGATCAACAGAATCGCGGCGGCGGCGAGCACCCCGATCGTCTGCGCCGATGCCCAGCCGGCGCTTTCGGCGTCGAGCAGGGCGAAGACGAGAGCCGAGAGGCCGAGAGTGATCGTCGTCGCTCCGGCGACGTCGAACGTGTGCACCTCCTGATCGGCGTGCGATTCGGCGATCAGGCGGGGCGCCAGCATTGCCGCGCCGATCCCAATCGGCACGTTGACCCAGAGCACCCATTCCCAGCCGAGGTATTCGGTGAGGACGCCGCCGAGGAGGACGCCGGCGGCGCCGCCGGAGCCGGCGACCGCGCCCCAGATCCCCAGCGCTTTGTTGCGCTCGGAGCCGTCGCGGAAGGTGGTGGCGACGATCGAAAGCGCGGCGGGGGAGAGGATCGCGGCGCCGAGGCCCTGAGTCGCGCGGGCGACGATCAGCTGCCCGGAGTTGCTCGCCAACCCACCCGCCAGCGAGGCGAGGGCGAAGAGCACGAGCCCGAACATGAAGATCCGCCGTCGCCCGAGCAGGTCGGCGAGCCGACCGCCGAGCAGGAGGAAACCGCCGAAGGTGAGCACGTAGGCGTTGACCACCCAGGGCAGGCCGCTCTCGGTGAAGTTCAGCGCTTCGCCGATCGTCGGCAGGGCGACGTTGACGATCGAGGCGTCGAGGACGACGACGAACTGGGCGGTGCAGAGCAGCGCTAGCGCGATCCAGCGTTTGTCGCGAGCTTCACTGACGTCAGTCATGGCCGAAGAACTCAACATACAGAGCGCCTAACATCGGCCCTATGTGTAGAAACATTCGCACCCTCCATAACTTCGATCCACCCGCGACCGAGGATGAGATCCACGCCTCCGCGCTGCAGTACGTGCGCAAGATCAGCGGCTCGACCAAGCCCTCGCAGGCCAACGCCGAGGCCTTCGACGAGGCCGTCGAGGCGGTGGCCGCCGTCAGCCGAGAACTGCTCGATCGCCTCGTCACCAACGCGCCGCCGAAGAATCGCGAGGTCGAGGCCGCCAAGGCGAAGGCGCGCTCGGAAGCGCGCTTCGCCGCCTAGGCGGCGTTCAGCGGCAACCCGGTCAGGAATTCGCTCAGCAGCCGCTCGACCGTCTCCGGGGCGTCGGCGAAGGGCCAGTGGCCGCTCGCCGGCAGCACGTGGACGTCGGCCGAGGGAAACGCCTCGCGCTGGCGCTCCGCGTAGGTGGACGGCAGGTAGGCGTCCTCCTCGCCCCAGACGACCAGCGCCGGGATGTCGCGCGGCGCCAGCAGCTTGGTCAGCTCCGGCGCCGCCGAGCCGGGGTCGTCGGTGTCGCGGTAGAGCGCCAGCACCGCCTTGCGGGTGCGGCGGTCGTAGTGGTCGTACATCGCTTCGACGAAGTCCCGCGGCAGCCCGCGCGGCTCGTTTTTGTTCAACAGCATGCGGAAGGCGCCCCGGGTCGCGGTCGCCTGCATCAGCTCGCCGACGACCGGCGTGCGCCAGATCCGCGCCAGTTTGTGCCAGCGGTAGCCGGGCAGGATGCCGGTGTCGATCAGGGTGATGCTCGCCAGCGCGTCGGGGTTCATCGCCACCCAGACGAGCCCGATCGGGCCGCCGAAGTCATGCAGGACGAGGTGGGCGCGCTCGACGCCGAGCTCCTGCAGCGCTTCGCCGAGGAAGGTCGCGTAGCCGAGGACGCTGTGCTCGAAACCGCTCGGGGCGACGGTCTCGCCGAAGTCGGGCAGGTCGAGCGAGAGCGCTCGCCGGCCGGTCCCCGCGGCAGCGTCGATCAAGCCCTCCCAGTCGTCGGCCGAGCCGGGGTTGCCATGGACGCAGACGACCGCCTCGCTCGCCTCGGCCGGACCCGCCTGCAGGAGACGGGTCCGGGTGCCGCCGACGAGGAGGCTGCCGCGCTGGACGGGGGACCGCGTCTCAGTCGTGCTCATCGTGCCAGCGCGTGTCGGGCGTTGACAGCGATCGCCCTGGGAACTGCCCGCGGAAGCATCTCCTGTGGGCGGATGCGCCTGGTGGCGAAGTCCTCGAGGATGTCGGCCGTCTTGCGATCCCGGGTCGCGGCGGAGAACAGCAGACGCTCCGCGGGGTTGAAGCGGCGTCCCGTCGAGTAGTCGTGGAGGAAGAACGAGTGCCCGTTGAGCTCGCGGGCGTGCCGGCGGCGGTACCGCTCCAGGCCCTGCTCCAACGGCTCGGCGCCCTGCAGCGCCGGCTCGACGCTCTCGCGCAGCCACTCGGAGGACTGGAAGGCCCAGCCACAGCCGACCCCGAAGAGCGGGTCGGCCGCGAGGGCGGCGTCGCCGACCAGCGCCAGTCCCGGAGCGGCCGGCCGCCGCAGCCGGCTGGTCATGTCGATCTTGCCGAACACGGTGCCGACCTGGCGCCCTTCGCGGATCGGCGGCGGCTCGGGGACGTCCGACAGAAACCGGACCAGAGCCTCTCCTGGATTCCTCTTGAATTCCGGCAGCCGCTGCTTGGTCGGCATCGCTGCGTAGAAGGTGAGGTCTTCGTCGGTGGGGAAGGCGGCGGCCCATTGCGGGTCCAAGAACCAGACCACCGCGTCCGGCGCCTGGCGGGGGGCGGCGCCCTCGAAGTAACCGCCGTAGGCGAAACGGGCATTCGGGTACTTCTTCACCGGCAGCTCGGCTATCTCGGCGAGGCGCGAGTCGCGGCCGTCGGCCGCGACGGTGAGGCGGGCGCGGAGCTTCCGTTCCTCTCCCTGCGGGCTGCGGACGGCGACGCCGGCGAAGCTCCCTTCCTCGCGCAGCAGCTGCTCGGCGGTCCAGCCCAGCAGCATCTCGACTCCGGGGGTCTCGGCGGCGGTCGAGCGGACGAGCGGATCGAGCACCTCGCGGCGCAGGTTGATGCCGCTTGCGCCCGGCCGCGGCTGCGGCTCGATCCAGCCCCAGCGAGTCCAGCTGTGAACGCGCGGCCGCTGGCCTCCGGCAGCTTCGATCGGCTCCAGCAGGCCGAGCCGTTCGATCGCCGGCACGCCCGAGGCTTGGATGAAATGCGAGCAGGTTCGCTTGAAGGCGCCGGGGTCGGGCTGTTTCTCGACCACCGCCACCTTCAGGCCGGCACGGCCGAGCCCGATCGCGGTGGCGCAGCCGGCGAGGCTGCCGCCGACGATGACCGCGTCGTACGCCACGCTGTCGCCGTTGATGGGGGAGTGGGGATCGGTGCTGGGCATCTCGGGCCTCCAACCTGTTTGCCAATAACCGTTCGTCCCGTACTATACGACTCGGATTATGAAAAGCAAGTCAAAAGTGATCAAGCTCACGGGCACCTCCTACGCGGTGCTGGCGCTGCTGGACGAGTTCGGCGAGATGACCTCGTACGACATCAAGCAGGCGATGGAGATCTCGATCCAGAACTTCTGGCCCGTTCCCCACACCACCGCCTACGAGGAGCCCGCCCGCCTCGCGGCCGCCGGCTATCTCGCTGCTCGCCAGGAGGACGGCGGCCGCCGCCGCCGCGTCTACTCGCTGACCGAGGAGGGGAAGCAGGCGCTTGCCGCCTGGGCCGCCGATGTCGCGGTGACGCCGCCGCAGCTGCGCGAGGAAGCGATCCTGAAGATCTTCGCCGGCGCCGATCCCGCCCCCCTCGCCGCGGCCCGTCGCGCCTGGCACGAAGCCAAGCGCGATGAGCTGGGCGCGATGCTGGCGGAGGTGCGTGAGGTCGATGGCTATGGCGCCTCGGAGCGGACGCTGACGGTCGGCGTCACCTACCACCAGAAGATGCTCGAGCTGCTCGACGCCGTTGCTCAGGCCCGCGAGGCCTGAGGCTCCCACTTGAAGCGGTGGGTGGCGATGCGGATGCCGATCAGCGCCCAGATCACCAGCGCCAGGACGTTGCCGGCTTCCAGGCCGCTGCCGCCGGCGCCCGGGGCGAGCGTGGTCTGGAGCCCCAGCGCCAGGTGGCTGAGCGGGAAGAGCCTGCCGACCGATTCCAGCCAGCTCGGCAGCTGGTCGACCGGGATCCAGACGCCGGAGATGAAGGAGAGGATGACCACGGAGAACGGGGCGATCGTCGAGGCCGCGTCGGGGGTGGGGGTGAAGGCGCTGAGGGCGATCCCCAGCGAGCAGAGGGTCGCGGTGCCGAGCAGGAGGTAGAGGACGAAGGCGGGGAAGGTGGAGGCTGGCACCGGGACGCCGTAGGCGACCGCGCCGATCGCCAGCAGGATCGCCGCCATCGCCAGCGCTTGGACCTCGGCGCGGATGATCTGGCCGGCGATGAAGGTCCAGGGCGGCATCGGCGTGCCGCGGTAGCGCTTCAGCTGCCCGTTCTCGCGCTGCGTGGTGAGCGAGACGGCGAGCGTGGTGAAGGTCGACAGCGCGGCCGCGTAGGCGATGATCCCGGCGGTGAAGTAAGCCTCGGCGCCGAGCTTGACGTCGCTCGACAGGGTCGTCGTTTCGTTGCCGCCGGCGTTGAAGATCGAGTTGAAGAGGACGAGCAGGATGACCGGGAAGGCGATCGTGAAGATGATCGTGCGGGGGGTGCGGAGGGCGACGAGCATCGCCATCCTGGCCTGGGCGAGGACGATGCCGCGGTCGCTCATGGCGACTCCCGGGTGAGCTCGAGGAAGACGTCCTCGAGGTTGGGGCGGCGCACCTCCAGCTCGCGCAGCTCGGCGCCGCGCTTCTCGGCGAGCGCGAGCAACCGGTAGAGGTCGGGCTGGGGGTCCGGGGTCTGGATCTCCACCTGGTCGCCGACGACCGTGACGGTGCCGGAGACGGCGGCGCGCAGGTCCTCGGCGGAGAGGCCGCCGTCGACCGCGAAGCCGACCACGGTGCTGCGGCCGATCGCCGTGGCGATCTCCTCGGTCTTGCCCTGGGCGACGATGCGGCCGCCGCGGAGGATCGCCACCCGGTCGGCGAGGTGCTGGGCCTCGTCCATGTAGTGGGTGGTGAGGAAGACGGTCTTCCCCAGCGCCTTCAGCCCCTCGATCATGTTCCAGGCGTCGCGGCGGGCGCCGGGGTCGAAGCCGGTGGTCGGCTCGTCGAGGAAGATCAGCTCGGGGTCGCCGACTATCCCCAGGGCGACGTCGGCGCGCCGTTTCTGGCCACCGGAGAGGCTGCCGATGCGGGCGTCGCGCTTGTCGGCGAGGCCGACCAGCTCGATCGTCTCCGCGACCGGGCGGGGATCGCGGTAGAAGCGAGCGAAGAGGGAGACCGCCTCCCGCACCGTCCAGAGCGGGTCGAGCTCGCACTCCTGGAGGACGAGGCCGACGCGCTCGCGCCAGGCCCGCGTCGGCGCCGCCGGGTCGACACCGAGGACGGCGACTTCGCCGTCGCTGCGCTCGCGATAGCCCTCGAGAATCTCGATCGTCGTCGTCTTGCCGGCGCCGTTGGGGCCGAGGAAGCCAAAGACCTCACCGGCGGCGACCTCGAAATCGATCCCCGCCACGGCCTCGTTCTCGCCGTAGGACTTGCGCAGCCCCTGCACGCTGATCGCCGCTTCAGCCACAGCAGCAAGCTATCCAATCGAATCGACAAAGATAGTTTGCTAAACTAATTACCGAAGCTAATCATGGTCGAGAGCGTCACGGACATACCCCTCAGCGAGCGCGCCGCGCACCTTCGTACGGCGATCGTCCGCACCGCCCGGCGGCTGCGCCAAGAGGCGGCGGCGGAGACCAGCGGTCTCACCCCGACCTCGGTCGCGGCGTTGGCGACGATCGAGCGGCACGGGCCGCTGACCCCGAGCGAGATCGCCGCGATCGAGCGGGTCAAGCGGCCGACGATCACCCGCACGCTCGGCTGCCTGGAACGGGAGGGTTTGATCGACCGCTCGCAGGATCCGACCGACAAACGCAGCGCCCTCGTCGCCGTCAACGGTGCCGGCCGCGAGCGGCTGCGGCGACTGCGCAAGCGCAAGAACGCCTACCTGGCGCGGCGCATGCGCGACCTCACCGACGAGGAAGTGGAGACGCTCGAGCGGGCGGCCGAGATCCTCGAGCGGATGCGGGAGGGCGAGCAGCCTTGACGGCTGCGATCCGCCACTCGTTCAACTCGCTGGAGGTTCCCAACTACCGCCGCTACTTCGCCGGCCAGCTGATCTCCCTCTCGGGGACCTGGATGCAGACCGTGGCGGCGCTTTGGGTCATCCTCAGCCTCACCGGCAGCGGCGTCGCCGTCGGCCTCACCACCGCGCTGCAGTTCCTGCCGATGCTGCTGATCGGGGCCTGGGGCGGCCTGCTCGCCGACCGCATCCCGAAGCGGCGGCTGCTGATCACGACCCAGGCGCTGATGGCGATCCCGGCTATCGGCCTCTTCGCCGTCACCGCGACCGGCGTCGTCACTCCCTGGATGGTCTACCTGGCGGTCTTCGCGATGGGCTCTGTCAACGCGATCGACAACCCGACCCGGCAGAGCTTCGTGATCGAGATGGTCGGCCCCGACCGCGTCGTCAACGCGGTCAGCCTCAACAGCGTCATCGTCCAGGCGGCGCGGATCGTCGGCCCGGCCGTGGCCGGGATCCTGATCGCGACCGCCGGCGTCGTCCCCTGCTTCGCGATCAACGCCCTCACCTTCGTGGCGATGATCCTGGCGCTCTGGCGGATGGACCCGAGCCGCCTGCACGCGCCGCCGCCCGCCAGGCACGAGCCGGGCGCGATCCGCGCCGGCCTCCGCTACGTGCGGGGCACGCCGGAGCTGCTGGTGCCGCTGGCGCTGATGGCCCTGGTCGGGACGCTTGGCTTCAACTTCCAGGTGGTGCTGCCGCTGCTCGCCAAGTTCAGCTTCGAAGCCGGCGCGATGACCTACGCCACCCTGGTCTCGGCGATGGCGGTCGGCTCGATCGTCGGCGCCCTGGTCAACGGCCACCGCGGCCGCACCGGCCCCCGCCTGATCGCCGGCGGCGCACTCGCCTTCGGCGTCGCTGCCCTCCTCTCCGCCCTGATGCCGAGCCTCGCCTTCGAGGTCCCAGCCCTGATGCTCCTGGGCGCCGCCTCGGTCACCTTCGCCGCGACGATCAACTCGACCCTCCAACTAGCCGTAGCCCCAGACATGCGAGGAAGGGTGATGGCCCTCTACAGCGTCGTCTTCCTAGGCAGCACCCCCATAGGCGGCCCCCTAACCGGCTGGCTGGCCCAGACCTATGACCCCCGAGTAGCCCTTCTCCTGGCCGGAGCCTCCGGCCTAGCCGCCGCTTGGATCGCCCGTCTCTCCTTCAGGCGCTTCGAGATACGGACCGCAGAACATGCAGTCCCTTAGGGGCGGCTCCTTTCTCTCTTCTGTTCTTTTTGCCTGCTATAGAGACATAAGGAACAGAAGAAGCATGGGACAGGGCTGACCGCTGTTCCTTAGGACCGCTATTCGGTCATAGGGAACAAGAGAAGGCCACCTCTGGATCCCAGCGTGGGAGCCTGGATACTTTGAGGTCGACGGTCTTCCGGTGCCTGCGGGATCGTCTTTCCGAAGGACGTGCCGCCCTACGAGATGTGCGCTTTGCGGGGCCTTGGGCCGAGCCTGAGGTTGACGCCGCTGCCGGCCGCCAGGGTCGTCCCCGCCGAAGGCCGTGACGACTTGACGACGAGCGGGCCGGTCCGCCTGCCTTTCCTGTGCTTTGGCCTCTGCACCTTGCCGACGCTGCAGTGGGCCGCCTGGAGCGCGGTCCTCGCCCGGGCCAAGGTCTTGCCGCCCAGCTTCGGGACGATGCACCTGGCGCCCGGGTCGCCTTCGAACCGGGTGTAGGAGATCGGCACCGAGCAGGCCGAGGTGTTGCCGGCGGTGTCGGTGGCGGTCGCCGAGAAGGTGGCGGTGCCTTGCGCGACGGTGACGCCGATGCCGGGAGAGCCGAGATCGGCCGCACTCCCGGTGGCGACCGGCGTGCCCGCGCAGCCCGTGCCCGCGTAGATGCGCACCGTCGATCCCGCCTCGGCGCTGCCGAGGATCCTCGGGGTGCCACTCAAGCCCCCCGGCGCGGCCGGGTCGGTGCCCGTCAGTTGCGGGGCCGACGGTGGCACCACGTCGCCTTTCTGCTCCATCCAGATGCCGCCCGGCCCACCGATGTAGTCCTCGACGTTGTTGCAGAAGCTGGTGAATTCCGGCAGGACGGGTTCTGCGGTCATTGCGTCCCACTGCCCGGCGATCGCCCCCGGGCCGGTGAGGCCCGCAGTGAAGGGCGCTCCGAAGCGCGGGTTCGTGCCTCCCGAATTCCCGGCGGTGGAGAGGGTGAGCGTTTCCGGGATCGAAACGATGCATTCCTTCCCTTCGGACGTCAAGATCCCACCCGCGTGCCCCTTCAGGGTGAGCGCATGGGCTCCCGGGCTGAAGCTCCCGGTGATGGTTCCGATTTCGAAGTCGACGGTGACGTCGGCTTCGATCGGGGTTTCGATGAACGTCGCGAACTGCGGGACCTGCAGGGAGCCTTCCGTGATCGCGCCGCTGACGGGATCGATCTGGGCTGCGAAAGGAGCCGTATCGGGCGGCGCGAACAGCGCGGCGTCGTCGAGCTGTTTCCCGACGTTGGCGCGAGCTTCAGTGAAGGTCATCGAGAGTGGCGCGGCGCTTGCCACCGAGGCGAAGACGCCCAGGGCCAAGGCTGCGGCAACCGCGATCACGCTCAAAGCTCGCATACGCCTGCGTTTCATATCACTCTTAAAGCCAGGCGCAAGGGAGACGGTGCCTGGGGGCGGGGGACACCCCACACGAAATTGACCGCGCTGGGAGGACCGGCGGCGGAGGGTCGCCGGACCCTCCCGCTGTTGTCCGCCGACCCTCCCCCGCCGGTCCCTGGGACTACCGACCTACTTGACGTACCCCGCGCTTTCGAGGTAAGCCGCAGCGGCCTGCTTAGGCGTTTCCTTTTCGAGTTCGACCCGAGCGTCAAGCTCCTGCACGACCTTCAGGTCAAGCCCTTCCTGCACCTGCAGGATCGTCTTTTCGTAGTCCGGCCCTGCTTCTTCGGCGACCGCCTTTTTGGTCACGAAGATGACGTTGCCGGCCGGGAAGACTTCCTTGTCGTCTTCGAGGATCACGAACTTGTCCTTCTCGGCCGAGAGCTGCGGGTCGGTGGTGAAGAGGATCGAGAGATCCGCCTGACCCTTTTCCAGCACCGTGTAGCGGAGGCCGATGTCGACCGGGGTGAAGGACTTGAACTTCAGCCCGTACAGTTTTTCCAGCCCGGCGAGGCAGTCGATCCGCTGGCGGCACTCGGGCGAGCCGTAGAGCGACAGTTCTTCGGAGACTCCTTCGAGGTCGGAGATGGTCTTGAGGCCGTACTTCTTGGCGGTGGCCGTCGTCGTCCCGACCGCGTTGGCGCTGGCGAACGGCGTCGGTTCGAACGCCTGCAAGCCTTCCTTTTCGAATTCCTGGTTCGCCTTTTCCCACGCTTCGTTCGCGTCGGAGGGGACTTCTTCGGGTTCGAGGCCGAAGAACGAGGTGAGGGCCGTCGAGGCGTACTCCGGGTAGCCGGAGATCTGCCCGGTCTTGACGGCTTTGAGGGCAACGGTTTCGGAGCCCAAGTTGAGCGCGCTCTTCACCTTGTAACCGGCCGCGGTCAGGGCCTGGGCGTAGATTTCGCCGAGGATTTCCTGTTCGGGAAAGTTCTTCGAGCCGATCGTCAGGCTGACCTTGCCGTTTTCGGGGTTGGACTGGATCGCCGAGCCCGACGAACCGCTTTCTTCGCTGGATTCGCTGCCGGTGGTGTCGCTGCTACCGCCGCACGCGGCGATGCCAAGCGTCAAGGCGAGCGCGGCAAGCGCCGCAAGCAGCACTCGCACTCTCGTCTGGTGGGTCCTCACTGTTGCCTCCTTGGGGTGGATGTACTGGGTAAGTCTTAAGTCGGGGTCAGACAGTCTTCAGCTTCAGCCCGTCGGAAGTCAGGCGGCGCTGCAGGAGGGCGAGCAGACCCTCGATGGTGAGAGCCAGGAGGGCGACGAGGATCGCCCCTGCGAGCAGCCCGTTTTCGCCGTAGACGTTGCGATTGATGATGAAGTCGCCGAGCGTTTCCACGCCGGCGAGGGGTGCGATGGTGGCGGTGGCGATGATTACGATCGCCGCCCCCCGGACTCCGCCCATAACGGTCGGCACCGCCAGTGGCAGCTCGACCTTGCGCATGATGTCCAGCTCGCTCATGCCCATGCCGCGAGCGGCTTCGACCGCGGCCCGATCGACTTGGCGGACGCCGACATAGGTATTGACGAGGATCGGGGCGATGCCGAGGATCGCTAGCGCCGGAGCCACCGTCTTCAAGCCCACTCCGACCAAGACGGCCACGAGGGCGATCACGGCCAACTCGGGAATCGCTCTTCCCGCGGTGCCGATGCCGACGGCAAACAGTTCCCCCCTGCCGCGATGGCCGAGGTAGAGGCCAAGCGGCAGCGCCACGATCAAGGCGATCGCCAACGCGATAGCCGACACCTCGAGATGCTTCAGCACCAGTTCCAGCGACTTCTCGAACCCACCGACCTGGTTTCCCCCGGTGACGTTCGAATCTTGTGGCGCGAAAATGAATTCGATCGCACCTCCGAATGAGGCCAGCACGGGGTGGGGGAAGCTCACAGCGACCTCGCCTGTCGCCACGGCGTGGTCATTTTCTGCACCGTCAGCAATACGAGGTCGAAGAGCAGCGCCATCGTCATCACGATTGCCATCGCGATGACGATGCTGGTCGGGAAGGTCAGGTTGCCGCTGCCGTAGATCTGAGTCCCGAGCCCGCCGGCATCGATGAAGACGACGAGGGTCGCGATCGCGATCGTGCTGACTACCGCGACTCGAAGGCCGGCGATGATCTCGGGAATTGCCAGCGGCAACTCAACCTGCCAGAGAATCTGTCGGTTGGTGAACCCCATGCCCCGCGCGGCGTCTTCGACCGAAGCCGGAACGTTGGCCAGGCCGAGAATCGTGTTGCGGTAGATGATCTGCAGGGTGTAGGCAGCAAGGACGATGATCGCCGTGTCGCGGCCGAAGCCGGTGATCGGCAGCAGCAGGAAGAAGAAGGCGATGCTGGGGATCGTGTAGAGAATGCCGGTGGCGGCGAGAAGAGGTGGCTGCAGCTGGCGACGGCGGTGCGCAAACAGCGCCAGGGCGAAAGCCACGACAAAGCCGATCACCACTGAGAGCACCACGATTTCGAGGTGCTGCACGGTCGGCGTCCCGTAGCGGTCGATGTTTTCCTTTGCCCAGTCCCAGCAGAAGAGATGACTCGACTGGGCCTGGCACGGCAGCGTTCCACTGCTCCGTTCGCGAAAGAAGTCGCCGCCGACTTCCCCGGCGGCCAGCACCAACGGGCTAGTCATGCGGCCGCTCCACCGCCGGGTGCTCGTCGGTCTTCGCTTTGGGTGAGGCGAGGAACTCGGAGATGATCTCGACCGAGAGGATGCCGGCTATCCGGCCTTCGTGATCGACCACCGGCGCGTACTGGGACTCACCCTGGAGCAGGTCGGCGAGGGCGTCGCGCATGACGTCGTCGCGCTCGAGCACCGGGCCCAGCGGCGAGTCCGGCCGTTGCGGCACGGTCTCGCCGTCGAGGTCGCGCTCGCTGAGCCAGCCGAGCGGCCGCCGCTCGCTGTCGACCAGCAGGGGGTAGGGGATTTCGACGTCCGGGGCCGCCAGCTTCGTCCGCACCTCGCTGGTCGCCTGACCGACGTGGGCGAGCGGCGCCTCCCAGAGGTTGATGTCGGAGACCCGCATCAGCGCCAGCCGCTTCAGGGCCCGGTCGGCGCCGACGAAGTCCTCGACGAACTCGTTGGCCGGCGCCATCAGGAGCTCCGCCGGGGTCGCGTACTGCTCGACCCGGCCGCCCTCGCGCATCACCGCGATCCGGTCGCCCATCTTGATCGCCTCGTCGATGTCGTGGGTGACGAAGAGGACGGTCTTGCGGATCTCCGCCTGCAGCCGCAGGAACTCGTTCTGCAGGCGCTCGCGGTTGATCGGGTCGATCGCGCCGAAGGGCTCGTCCATCAGCATCACCAGCGGGTCCGCCGCCAGCGCCCGCGCCACCCCGACCCGCTGCTGCTGGCCCCCGGAGAGCTGGGCCGGGTAGCGGTCGCCGAGCTCGGGATCGAGCCCGATCAACTCCAGCAGCTCGGCGCTGCGCTCACGGATCCGCTCCTTCTTCCAGCCCAGCAGCTGGGGGACGGCGCCGATGTTCTCGCTGATCGTGCGGTGGGGGAAGAGGCCGATCTGCTGGATCACGTAGCCGATCTCCCGCCGCAGCTGGGCCGGCTCGCGCTCGCCGACCGAGCGGTCGCCGACGAGAATGTCGCCGGAGGTGATCTCGACGGTGCGGTTGACCATCCGCATCGCCGTCGTCTTGCCGCAGCCGGAGGGGCCGACCAGGACGCAGATCTCCCCGGCGGGGACCTCGAGCGTCAGCCTGTCGACCGCCGGCCCGGAGGCGCCGGCGTACTGCTTGGTCGCTTCCTCGTAGCGGACGGAGGAGGCCCCGGACCGGGGCTGCTCGTCGGTATCCCCAGACGGCATCGCGGCGAGCCTATACCCCGGTCGCCCCCTGCTTATTCGGTTGGTTGTCGATGTGGTGGAAGTGGGCGTCGCGGGCGTGGTGCTCGCAGGCGTGGCCGCCGCCGTGGCCGCGGCTGACCCAGAACAGCGCCGCGAAGATCGCCAGGCCGAGGATGTTGAGGAAGAGCTTGTAGTCGACCTCGATCGAGCCGAAGACGTCCGCGCGGGTGGGGCGGGGGCCGCTCGGGATCAGGTTCGCGAGGCCGAAGATGCCGTCGACGACCAGCGCCGCGATCACGATCGTGACGAACATCAGCGCCGTGATCCGCAGGGCGAAGGCGGTGCCGTAGTACTTGCGGTAGGCAAGCACGATCGGGATCACGATCAGGTCGGCGAAGATGAAGGCGACGACGCCGGCGAAGCTGATCCCGCCCGACCAGAGCACCGCCGCCAGCGGCACGTTGCCGACCGAGCAGACGAAGCTGAGGATGGCGATGACCGGGCCGACGAGCACGTTCTCGATCGTCTGCACCAGGGGCGGGGCGTCGGTGACGAAGAGGAAGTTGAAGAAGTCGTTGCCGAGCAGGCCGATGAAGCCGGCGAGCAGGAACCCGAGCGCGATCTCCTTCCAGAGCATCTGCACGTCGCCACGGAAGTTGCCGCCGACGCCGGCCCAGGCGTCGCGGGTGGTGAGGCGCTGGCGCCAGGAGAGGACGCCGCCCTCCTCGCCGTCGCCGTGATGGTGGCCGGCCTGCGCCTCCTGGGCGTGGCGACGCGCCTGCTCCTCCAGCCGCGGCGAGACGAAGAGGCGCAGGAGCACCGCCATCAGGGCGATGAGGACGATGCCGCCGAAGAACTCGGCGAGGGTGAACTGCCAGCCCATCAGCACCCAGAGGACGAGGCCGAGCTCCCAGACCAGGTTGGTCGAGGCGAACTGGAAGGCGAGTGCGGTGACCGCCGAGGCGCCCTTCTGAAAGAGCGACTTGGCGATCGCGATCGCCGCGTAGGAGCAGGAAGAGGAGGCGGCGCCGAGGGCGGTCGCCTTGGCGATCGGGGCGAAGCCTTCGCCCGAGAGCGCCCCTTCGATCCGCGCCCGCGGCACCCAGGCCTGGACGATCGCGGAGATCGCGAAGCCGAGGACCAGCGCCCACCAGACCTCGTAGGCCATCAGGAAGGACATTTCCAGCCCTTCCCAGATCTTCGCGAGCGCGTCGCTCATCGCTTCACGAGCCTGCCGACGGCAGCCATCAGCTCGTCGACTTTCTCGACCCGCTCCTCGCCGTCGGCGTCGACCACGCAGTGGCGGGTGTGCTCGTCGAGCAGGCCAAGCGCGACCTTGTCCAGCGCCGCCTGGATCGCCCCGATCTGCGTCAGCACATCGATGCAGTAGCGCTCCTCCTCGACCATCTTCGAGACCCCGCGGACCTGCCCCTCGACCCGCGCCAGCCGCTTCAGCAGCTTCTCTTTGTCTTCCCGGTATCCGACCATGCGGGGACTGTAGCAAATACCCCCCCAGGGTATCTAGATCGAACTGCATCAACTTTTCCACCCGGCAGATAGAAAAGTTGATGCAGTTCGGGTTAGAGGCCGAGGCGGTGGGCGCGCTCGGCGGCTCGGGTGACGATCTCGTCTAAGCCCTCGATCTCGCCGTCCCGCATAAGGACCTTGCCGGCGACGACGGTGGTGTCGACTACGGCGCCGGTGGCGGCGTAGACGAGATCGGAGGTGAGGTCGCCGATGCCTAGCTCGGGAGATTTGTGGCGGAGGAGGAGGAAGTCGGCGGGGGCACCGGGCTCGAGCGGGGTGGCGCCGAGCAGAGGCGCGCGGGTGCCGGTGGCGACGGCCCAGGCCTCGCCGGCCTCGATCGCGGTCGGGTCGGCGGCGGCGTGCTTTTGGGCGAGGGCGAAGAGCTTGAGGTCGGCGAGCAGATCGAGCGAGTCGTTGGAGCCGGCGCCGTCGGTGCCGAGGCCGATCGCGACCCCGGCGGTCTTGGCGGCGGGGTAGGGGAAGACGCCGCCGACCGCGAGCTTCATGTTGGCCGCCGGGTTGCTGACCACGGTGGCGCCGCGCTCGGCGACCAGCGCCAGCTCCTCGGGATCGAGCCAGACGCCGTGGGCGAGGATCGTCCGCCCGCTCAGCAGGCCCAGCCGGTCGAGGTAATGGGCGGGTCGTTCGCCGTGCTCGGCGAGGCAGTCCTGGACCTCTTTCTCGGTCTCGGAGAGGTGGATCTGGACCGGCAGGTCGCGCTCGGCGCTGAGCTCGCCGATCCAGCGCAGCGAGCGTTCGCTGACGGTGTAGATCGCGTGCGGGGCGAGCGCGGGGGTGACGAGCGGCCCGAACTGGGAGAGCGTTTCGAGGCTGCGGTGGGCCGAGTCGCGCAGGTCCTCGAAGCTGCCAATGGCGTCGAACAGCGGCGCCCCGATCGCGGCGCGGATGCCGCTCTCCTCGACCGCCCGCGCCGTCGCTTGCGGCTGCCAGTACATGTCCCAGAAGCGGGTGGTGCCGCTGCGGATCATCTCCGCGCAGGCGAGCCGGGCGCCCCGGTAGACGTCCTCCTCGTCGAGCTTCGCCTCGACCGGCCAGATCCGCTCTTCCAACCAGGGCATCAGCGGCAGGTCGCCGCCGCTGCCGCGGAAGAGCGTCATCGCCGCGTGGGTGTGGCCGTTGACGAGCGGCGGCACCAGGTGGGCGCCGGCGGCGTCGATCGCCTCGTCGCCGGGCTCGGCGGCCACCTGCGGGCCTATCGCGGCGATCGTCTTGCCCTCGCAGCGCAGTCCTGCCCGCTCGCCCTGGAGAAGTGCGTTCTCAATCGTCAGTGGCATGTCGCCTTTGCAAGGAATAGCCGTACAAAAGCGACACTCATCGGCCCACCGCCCCGAGTCGCGGCAGCACCGCCGCCAGGCCCTCGCGCAGGCGCTCGGCGTTGGCGCGGCGGTCGGCTTCCATCCCCGCCGTGCTGACCGGCTCGGCGGCGAGGCCGTTGGCAAGGTTGTCGACGACGCAGAGGGCGGCGTAGTCGAGGCCGAGCTCGCCGGCGACCACGCACTCGGAGGCGATCGTCATCCCGACCACGTCGGCGTGCGCGGCCATCAGCCGGATCTCGGCCGGCGTCTCGAAACGCGGCCCGCGCGCCTGCCAGTAGACGCCGCCGTCGCGCGGCTCCTGGCCGCCGTCGCTCCAGGCCGCGATCACTTCCTCGCGCCAGCGCGGCGCGAAGCCGGGAGCGGAGTGGGCGCGCTCGTCGCCGAAGATCGATTCGCCGAGGTTGAGGGCGATGAAGTCGTCGGGGCAGACGAGGCTGCCGACCGGGAGGTCCGCGTTCAGCGAGCCGACCGAGCCGATCCCGAGCACCCGGTCGCATCCCTGCTCCAGCAGCGGCCGCAGGCTCGCCTCGTGGTCGATCGCGTGGGGGAGGACAAAGGCGCCGTCGGCGACGTGACGCTGAACGATCGCCGCTCCCTGCTCAGCCGCCGCCGCCGCGATCTCCTCGCCGCCCGGCCCGAGCGCGTTGCTGCCGAGGATCACAGCGAGTCGTCCCATCGGCCGATCCTATGCGCCCCCTGGATCCGAACTGCATCAACTTTTCTATCCAGCAGGTGGAAAAGTTGATGCAGTTCGCTTGGCGCGCCTCAGGCTTCGCGCTGGGCTTTGAACGCCGTCGCGGCCTCGTCGTGGTCGACCAGCGGCTCGGGGTAGTCGAGGCGCCCGAAGCCGTCCATCTCCCAGGGGCGGAAGATCGCTTTGCCACGAACGGGCTCCAGCTCGGGCAGGTAGCGGCGCACGTAGTGGCCTTCGGGGTCGAAGCGTTCGGCTTGCCGCACGGGGTTGAGGACGCGGTTCGGCCGGGTGTCGTTGCCGGTGCCGGCGACCCACTGCCAGTTGCCGGCGTTGTTGGCGATCTCGCCGTCGGTGAGCAGGTCCCAGAAGTGCCAGGCGCCCGGCCGCCAGTCGATGTAGAGGTCCTTGCAGAGGAAGGAGGCGACGGTCATCCGCGCCCGGTTGTGCATGAAGCCCTCCTCGGCCAGCTGCCGCATCGCCGCATCGACCAGGGGATAGCCGGTGCGACCCTCCTGCCAGGCCTCGAAGCCGCGCTTCGACTTCGACCAGCGATCGCGCCGCGGCCGGTAGTCGCGGCTGGGGAGGGAGGGGGTAGCCGCCAGCACCTGATGGTGGAAGTCGCGCCAGCAGAGCTGCCGCACGAAAGCCGCGCCGCCGCGCCGCTCGCCCGCTTCCCGCGCCAGCTCCAGCGGCGAGACGCAGCCCCAGCGGACATAGGCGCTGAGGCGCGAGGTGTCGTCGCCAGGCAGGTCGTCGTGCTGTTCCTCGTAACGGCCAAGACCGTCGCGGAGGAAGGTGCGCATCCGCTTCCGACCCTCCTGCTCGCCGCCGGGAAGGCGGTTCGGCGAAGGGCTGACGCTGAGGAGGGACTCGAGCTTCGGCAGCCGTCCCGCCGTCAGCTTCGCCGGCACGGAGAGCTTGCGGGGCGTCGTCGCCAGCTCCCGCTGTGGCATCTGGCTCCAGGCGCGGTGATAGGGCGAGAAGACCTTGAAGTGATCGCCGCCGGTGGGGGTCACCGCTCCCGGCGGGACCACCGTCACCCCGGGGTGGGCGCAGAACTCGATCCGCTCCTCCTCGCAGGCCCGTGCCAGCCGCTCCTCCCGCCTCCGCGCGTAGGCGCTCCAGTCGGCGCTGACGTGGAGCTGGGTGGCGCCGCACTCCCGCGCGACCGCGATCGCCTCCCGCACCGGATCGCCCTGGCGCACGAACAGCCGCGCACCCGCTTTCCGCAGCGCCTCGTCGAGATCGTGCAGCGCCTCGAGCATGAAGGCGACCCGGTTCGGCGCCGCGAAACGCGACCCCAGCAGACGCTCGTCGAAGACGAAAAGCGGCACCGTTCGCTGCGCCTTCGCAGCGGCGGCGAGGGCCGGATTGTCGTGGACCCGGAGGTCGCGGTTGAAGAGGACGAGGGCCGTCTCGATTGCCATATGGTCCTGCAATGGAGAACGGGGAGAGTCGCAGGCCGGATCAGCGCGATTCCGGCCGCGACGAGACCGAGGAGGAACGCCTCGACCGCAACCTCGGCGAGCTGCTGCAGGAGCTCCGCGTCGCCCTGCCCGGCGTCCAGGTGCTCTTCGCCTTCCTGCTCGCGGTCCCGTTCCAAAAAGGCTTCGAAGAAGTCACCAGCTTTCAGAAGGACGTCTACTTCGCGACCCTGATCCTCACCGCGATCTCGGCGACGATGTTGATCTCGCCCTCGGCCTACCACCGGATCACCTTCCGCTACCAGCAGAAGCGCCGCCTCGTCTACTACGCCAACCGCTTCGCGATCGTCGGCCTGGCCTTCCTGGCGCTGGCGATGACCGGGGCGATCCTGCTGATCACCGACGTCCTCTTCTCCACTGCCGCCGCGGTCGTCACCGCGGGCCTGGCACTCAGCTTCTTCAGCTTCTTCTGGTTCGCGATCCCGCTGGAGCGGCGACTCAAGCTCAGTGCGGGGCAGGAGCCTCTAGGCAAGCCCGAAGGCGACTGAGCTCCTCTTCGAGCTCGTCGAGGAACGGCAGCTCCGGCGCCTTCTCGCGCAGCAGCGCCAGGTCCGCCTCCCAGATCTCCAGCTTCAGCTCCAGCGGCACCTTGAACTCATCGCGGACGGCGTCGCCTTCCTCGGCGTAGGCGTCGCGGAGCGTTCGCGAGTTGGTCAGCTTGTCGGCGCCGTAGATCGCCATCGCCTCGACCGGCGCGGCAGCGAGCCGTTCGCGGTGCTCGGCCTTGCGCTCACGGTAGTCGTCGAGCAATTCGTCGTCGGTCATCGCCCCGACCAGGCCGACCACCTCGCCGCCGAACTTCTCGCGCAGCTCGTCGAGCGTCGTCTCGGAGTCCTCGACCACGTCGTGCAGGAGCGCCGCCGCGAGAACCTCCTCGCCGTAGCCGTACTCGTCCAGCAGCGCTGCCACCCGCATCGGATGTTCGATGTAGGGCATGCCGCCACTGCCGTTGCGGACCTGGCCCGCATGGTCGGAGCGGGCCTGCTCGAGCGCGCTGTGTACCAGCGGCGAGCGCTCGGCGGCTGCCTCGATCCGGTCGGCGCAGGACACGCCCGCAGGGTAGCGGTCAGGCGGTGGCGGCCGGGGTTGCCGTCCGCACCGGCAGCTCGTACTCGCTGCGCTCCTTGGCCAGCTCGATTGCCGCCGGGTCCCCTCCCAGCTCCACCCACCCCTGCCGTGCTTCGGCGCCGAGGCCGTCGAGGAACTCGTCGGAGTGCAGCGGGTCGTGGTGGAAGAGCACGGTCCGCTCGGCGCCGGTGCGGCGGGCGAAGCTGAGCGCGTGGGAGGTCGCCGAGTGGCCCCAGCCGACGTGGCATGGGTACTCGGCGTCGCTGTACTGGCCGTCGTGAAGCAGGAGCGAGGCGTCCTTGGCGAGGGCGAAGCCGGAGATCCAGTCCTCCTCGAGCTGATCGAGGTCGGCGCCGAGAGCCGGCTCGTGGTCCGGGATGTAGGCGAACGAGGAGTCGCCGTCGTCGATCCGGTAGCCGAGGGTCGGGCCGCGGTGGGAGACCGAGGCGGAGCGGATGCGGGCGGAGCCGATCTCCCACTCGCTCTCCGGGCAGTGGCGGAAGGAGACGTCGCACGGGAGCTCGCGGACCTCAACGGGGGAGAGCGGGGCGGAGATGTAGCGGGCGATGCGGTCGCGCAGCGAGGCCTCGGGCGAGGCCGGTCCCCAGATCACGATCTCGGTCTGCGGGCGGAAGGCGGGGGCGAAGAAGACGAGGCCCTGGATGTGGTCGAGGTGGAGGTGGGTGAGGAGGATGTGGAGGCGGGCCGGCTCGTCGGGCTGCGCCAGGCCGAGGCAGCGGATGCCGGTGCCGGCGTCGAGGGCGAGCAGCGAGCCGTCGGAGAGGGTGACGCCGACGCAGGAGGTGTTGCCGCCGTAGCGGATCGTTTCCGGCCCGGGGGCTGGGATCGAACCGCGCGTCCCCCAGAGCTTGACCTTCACGCCGGCCCCGCTCCGTTGCCGCCTGCCAGCGAGGGCCAGAAGACGGCGATCGCTCCCTGCGAGCCGTGGGCGGTGAGGATCGGGAAGGCGGAGACCTCGACTTCGTGATCGCTGCCGTCGGTCGAGCGCACTGTCATCTCAGCGTGCGCGGGGCGGCCCGCGCGGATCGCCTCGACGATCGGCAGGTCGTCGTAGGGGATCGGCTCGCCGCTCTCGTCGAAGGGTCCGAAGAGCGCGCCCCACTCCTGCGCCCCCACCGTTCCCAGCTCCTCGAAGCGTTTCCCGAGCAGCAGCCCGGCGGCCTCGTTGTAGAAGACCAAGAGGCCGCCCTCGTCGACGAGGAAGGCAGGGGTCGAGAGCGCTGACATCAAGTTGCGAGCAAGGATCAGCTCTAGCGGCCGCTGCGTCACAAAAGACACTTTAATTCCCCGTCCTAATCGATCAGGGAATTGCCGGGATTTGCGCTGCAGAGGCCAAGGTTCCTCACCTTCCCGTGATGATCGGAACTAAGACGTGATTTTGGTCACTTAGGGGTCTTGATGTGGTCTGTTTGAGGCGGGATGGGTGGGGTCCCCCAGACACCACTCGCTTTGGCTCGTGGTTGAGTGTCTGGGGGACCCCACCCATCCCGCCTGGCAGAGGCCCAGTGGTTATCCAGCTGCTTCGGCGCGGCGAAGGCCGGATTTGGCCCAGAGGGCGAAGAGGAGGGGGAGGGCGAAGGCGACGGCGAAGGCTAGGCCGACTACGGCCGGGTCGCCGGAGATGAAGCCTCGGCCTGCCTCGAGCAATGCGGTGATCGGGTTGATCGAGGCTACGGCGTGGATCCAGCCGGTTAGGAGGCTCAAAGGGACGTAGACGGGGGCTAGGAAGAGGATCAGGAAGGTTGGGAACTGCATCAGGGGGCCGCCCTGGATCGAGCGGACTCGCATCGCCACTCCTGCCGACCACATCGTGGCGGCGACGTTGACGAGGATGGCCAGGGCGTAGAGGGCGATGATTTCGCCGGCGCTGCCGCCGATGTTCATCCCGGCGACCAGGGCCACCGTGGTCAGCACGGTCCAGGTGACGAAGGCGCGGATCAGGGCGGCGACCGCGTAGCCGGCGACGATGCCGCTGCGGTTGGAGGCGGCGAGCAGGTAGCGGCGGGCGAAGCCGGTCTCGAAGTCGCGGGCGATCCCGAAGCCGGTGAAGACGCCGCCGAAGGCCGCCGACTGCAGCAGCACGAAGACGAACTGGAAGGCGGTGTAGCCGGTCGGGAAGTCGAAGCCGGGGACGTTGGCGATCGCCGAGAGGCCGCCGGCGAAGGAGACGAAGAAGAAGAGCGGAAAGACCAGCGCCGGCACGAGGAAGGCCGGGTTGGTGAGGAAGTTGTGGATGCTGCGCCAGGCCACCGCGAGGGTGATGTTGATGATGTTGGTGGTCTGGGCCTCGGCGGGGCGGACCTCGGGAGCGCTCACGTCCTCACCAGCCTCGTCTTCAGCGCCGCGCTCGCCGCGTACATGCCGATCGCCAGGACCGCCGCCGCGATCCCGAAGCCAAGCGCCAGCTTGTCGAGCTCCCAGCCTTCGATCAGCAGCGAGCGGAAGGCGCCGAGCAGATAGGAGACCGGGTTGGCGGTGGCGATGGCCCGGTACCAGTCGGTCTGGATCAGTTCCAGCGGCAGCGCCATCGAGGAGAGGAAGAGGAAGACGAAGAAGACCGGGAAGAGGCTCTGGATCGCCTCGCCGGTGCCGGTCCGCAGCGCCGCGAAGAGCCCGATCGTGCCGAAGGCGACCGTGATCGAGACCGAGAGAGCGATGATCACCAATGCCCCGCCCGGGCCGGCGGCGAGTTCGGCGCCGGCGATCAGGCCGACGGTGAGGTAGGTCACCCCCTGCAGCAGGCCGAGGACGATCGTCCCGGCGAGGAGGCCGCTGAGCAGGGCGGCGCCGCGCAGCGGGGTCAGCGCCAGCCGGTTGAGGAAGCCGGTTTCGATGTCGCGGGCGAGGTCGGTGCCCGAGTTCATCACCGAGAACAGCGCCCCCTGCATGAAGGGCACCGCGAGGGCGAAGGTGAGGTAGGAGTCGGTCGGGAAGCCGGGGAGGTTGGTCGCGTCTTTGAGCCCACCCGAGTTCACCGCGAGGAGGAAGAGCGGGAAGATCAGCGCCGGGACGATCTGGGCCGGCTGGCGCAGGGTGCGCAGGACCGAACGGTGGGCGAGCTGCCCGACCTGGGTGGCGAGGGAGCGGTTGGCTGCGGAGGCGCTCACGCCGCGGCGGCAGCCTCGGGCTCGGCGCTCTCCGTCTCCTCCTTGTCGCCGGCACCCTCCAGCGAGCGGCCGGTCTTGGCCAGAAAGACGTCGTCGAGCGAGGGGGCGTGCAGCTGCAAATGCTCGATCGCGATGTTCTCGGCATCAAGCGCACGCACAACCTCGGCCAGCTCCGACTCGCCGCCCTGCAGGAGGACGGCGACGGCGCGCGGGGAGCAGTTGGCCCGCTCGCCGAAGCGGTCGAGGACGAGAGCGGTGCGCTCGCGCTCGCCCTCCTCGCGCGGGATCACCTCGACCGTGGGGCGGCCGATTTCGGCCTTCAGCTCTCCCGGCGTGCCCTCGGCGACGATGTGGCCGTGGTCGATGATCCCGACCCGGTTGGCGAGCGCGTCGGCCTCCTCCAAATACTGGGTGGTGAGGAAGACGGTGACGCCGTCGTCGGCGGCGAGCCGGGCGACCTCGTCCCAGAGAGCGGTGCGGCTCTGGATGTCCAGCCCGGTCGTCGGCTCGTCGAGGAAGAGGATGCGGGGCCGGTGGGCGAGCGCCAGCGCAAGGTCGAGCCGGCGCTTCATCCCGCCCGAGTAGCCGCCGACCTTGCGCTCCGCGGCGTGGGCGAGGCCGACCCGCTCGAGCAGTTCGCTGCCGCGCTCGTCGCGCTCGGCCTTGCCGAGGCCGTGGAGGGCGGTCTGCAGGCGCATGTGCTCGCGCCCGGTCAGCAGCGGATCGAGCGCGGCCTCCTGCAGGGCGGCGCCGATCGAGGCGCGTACCTGCGGCCCCTCCTTGACGACGTCGAAACCGGCGACGCGGGCGGTGCCGGCGGTGGGAGGGAGGAGGGTGGTCAGCATCAGCACCGTCGTCGACTTGCCGGCGCCGTTGGGGCCGAGGAAGCCGTAGATCTCCCCCTGGGCGACCTGCAGGTCGATCCCGTCGACCGCCCGCGGCCCGTTCTTGAACTCGCGGACAAGGGCTTCGACCTCGATCCCGCCGCTGCGTGCACTGCTCTCCATGACCGGTTCTCCAAGCTCGTCGATGGCGCTGAGGATCGGAGACTACGGAGGCCGGCCGACCGTCGAAGTGACCGAACGCATAGAACTCCGGTCCCGATGCGCGAGCGGACCCGCACCTATGCGCTGGCGATGGCCGTCAACCGGCCGGTCGCCTGGTGGGGGCGGATGCAGGTCGAGGGGCTGGATGCCGTGCCCGAGAGCGGGCCGCTGCTGATTCTCGGCAACCATGACAGCCACTGGGACCCGGTGATGGTGGGCATCGCCGCCTACCGGCAGCGGCAGATCCGCGCTCTCGCCAAATCGGAGCTCTGGGAGGTGCGCGGCCTCGGCCCGATCCTCAACGGGATGGGCCAGATCCCGATCCAGCGCGGCAAGGGCGACAGAGACGCCTTGGCGAAAGCGATCGAGACCCTCCGGGCGGGCGCCTGCATCGGCGTCTTCCCCGAGGGCACCCGCTCCCGCGGCAAGGTCCTGCGCGCCCGCAGTGGCGTCGGCCGCCTGGCCCTGGAGGTGCCGGAGGCCCACGTGACCCTGGTCGCGATCGAGGGCACCAGCGACCTCACCGGCTTCCCCCGCCGTCCCCGCATCCGCCTGCGCTTCTTCGACCCGGTCGGCGGCCAGCCTCGCCCCGATGAGGACCCCGGCGAGCTCTCCGCCCGCCTCCTCGCCGAGATCCGCGAGCTGGTCGCGCCGTCGATCTCCTACCGCAAGCGCGCCAAGCTCAGCGGCGTCTCTGAAGACTGAGTTAGGGCTTTTCGCCGTTCGGCCGGATTGCGAACCACCTGCCGCCGAAGGACTCGACGCCGTTGCCGTCGATCTCGGCCGCCCTGTCGCGGGAGTACGTGTAGACGGGGTGGCCGGCGTAGGTCAGTTGGACCGTGCCGTCTTTGCGCTTCGTCGTGCCGACTTTGGCGGGCGAAGCCTCGCCGCCGGCCCTCGGTTTGCCTTCGGTGAGGGCGGGAGGCCAGGTCTCGGCGCAGGCGCCGTAGCAGGTCGACGTTCCACCCTTGTCCTTGTCGAAGGTGTAGAGCGTGTGTCCCGAGAGGTCGAAGAGGATGGTCCCCAGTTGCTGGCCTTCGGCGCCGAACACCACTCCCCAGCTGCCTTTTTTCGGCTTGTGAGCGGCTTCCGAGGTAGTGCTCTGGGTCGGCGGTTCCGCCGTGATTTCTTCGGCCGTGGTGTCGTTGCCGCCGCCGCAACCGACGACGACAACGACCAGCAGCACGAATAGGCAATAAGTCAGAGTTCTTAGGTGCAAGCCAGGAAGCTTAGTCCCCAGCCTCCTCGCCGCTGCCCTTGAGGGCGTACCACTGGGCGCCGAAGGCGCTGACGTCGTTGCCGTTGGCTTCGCCGGGCTTTTTGTCCTCGACGAAGGTGTAGAGCGGGTGACCGGCGTAGGTGACCTGCATCGTCCCGTCTTTGCGTTCGGTGGTGCCGAGCTTGGAGGCGGAGGCGCCGTTGCCGACGGTCGGTTCGCCTTCGGTCAGCATCGGCGGCCAGCCTTTTTCGCAGGCGCCGTAACAGGAGGACGTGGTGCCCTTGTCTTTGTGGAAGTCGTAGAGGGTCATGCCGTTGGAGTCGACGAGGACCATCCCCAGCTTCTGGGCGTTGCCGAGGGAGACGACGCCGGCGCCGCTTTCCGCGCCGGGCGCAGATTCGCTGCTGGCGCTCTTGCTTTCGCTTTCGCCCCCGTAACGGCTCGAGCTTTCGCTGGAAGCGTTTTCATTCGAGCTGGCATTGCTGCTTTCGCTCGTCGAGCTGCTGCCGCCGCCGCAGCCGGCGACCGCCAGCCCCATCGCGCCCAGCACTGCCAGCAGCGCGAATGAATAGGTCCTGTTCCTGTTGGTTATGGCGGTCACGTCGATTCCTCCTTGAGTTGGGTGTTTGCCGCTATTGGCGCTCTCCCCAGAGGAGCGACGAAGGTTCTCTTGCCGGCGTGGACGACGACTGCCCGCGTCCGCGAGAGGTCGAGCGCCGAGCTCAGCACCGCTTCGGAGTCCTCGCCCCAGCGGTAGCGGAAGGTCCCGGCCGGATATGAGACGCCGCCCGGGCCCTTCAACGAGACCGTGCAGAGCGTGCCGGAGGGGACTCCGTGGACGTACATGCGGATCTCGGTCCCATACGTATGGGGTTCGAGGGTTGCGTCGATCGTGACCCCCTGGGGCAGCGAGCTGAAGCGGACGTGCTGTTCGGGCTCGCTGCTGCCGCCGCCGAGGACGAAGATCGCCAGCACGGCCGCGGCCAGCGCCGCCGTCGCCCCGCCCAGGGCGAAGCCGCCGAACACGCGTCGCCGGCGCCGTTTCTCGGTCTGCTTCCGTTCTCCCGCGATCGTCTCCGCGATCCGCGCCCCCAGCTCCGGCGGCGGTTGTGGCGCGGTCTCGAACCGCTCCGGGTCGGCGTGGGGGAGCATCCGCGCCACCGGCTCCAGCAGCGCCAGCTCCGCCCGGCACTGGGCGCAACCCTCGAGGTGCGCCTCCAGGCCGGCCCGCTCGTCGCCATCCAACTGCCCCAGCGCATAGACACCGAGCAGCTCGCGCCAGTCGCGGCAGTCGTTCCTAGTCTTCATAGCCCATCTCCTCGAGCACGACCCGCAGCGCCCGCAGTCCGTAGTAGACGCGGCTCTTGATCGTCCCCTCCGGGACGCCGAGTTCCTCGGCGACCTCGGCGTAGGGGCGGCCGCGGTAATAGGTCTCGACGATCACCCGCCGGTGGTCTTCGCCGATCCGCCGCATCGCCTCCTCCACCTGCCAGGAGAGCAGCGCCTCCTCCAGCGGCTCGACGCTCGGCTCGACGCCGCCCTCGGCAACGCCGGGCCGCACCGACCGCGCCCGGCCGAGGTCGATGACGACGTTGCGGAGGATCGCGAACAGCCAGGTCCGCAGCGAGCCGATCTTCGGGTCAAAGCGCTCGCCCGCTCGCCAAGCCCGGACAAAGGTCTCCTGCACGGCCTCTTCGGCGAGGCCCGCGTCGCCGAGCGAGCGGACCGCGAAGCCGTACAGCTCACCGGAGTGGGCGGCGTAGGCCTCGCGGACGTCGCGTTCGCGGCTGAGCGCACCCCGGGTCGAATTTCCCCTCTTCAGGGTTTCAGGGATCATTCGACCCGGCATACGCTCCCCGGCCGCGCCGGGTTCAAATTCCTCTTGGAGGGGCTCCTATTCGAGCTTCCCGATCTTGAAGATCTTCGTCCCGCAGTCTGGGCATACGCCCTGGATTGCCGGGCGACCGTTCTTCATCGTCACCTGTTTGGCGTCTTTGATCTCGACCTTCTTGCGCTCCTTGACGCAGTAACCCTCAGGCATCTAGGAACCCTCCTTTCGTCGCCGCCGCGCGGCAGAGCTCGCGATAAGCGCGAGGTGGATTGAGGCGAATGTAACGCAGGTCCAAGACGCTCATGCGCAACTTCGTAACAAACCGCACGAAACGTCGGTGGTCTTCGTCAACTACCCTCCTGCCGCAGTCGCAAGCCCTTCCAAGCCTTCAAGGAGATAAAGGAATGCCCGAAGCAGTCATCGTCGACACCATCCGCACGCCGATCGGCCGTGCCTTCAAGGGCTCGCTGGCCCAGTTGCGGCCCGAGGAGACGGGCGCTTTCGTGGTCGATCAGCTGCTCGCGCGCAACCCCGAGGTCGACCCGGCCCTGATCGAAGACGTCTTCTGCGGCGTCGGCATGCCGCAGGGCCTCGAGGCCTTCAACATCGGCCGGATCATCTCCCTGCTCAGCGAGAAGCTGCCGCAGGAGGTCAACGGGGTCACCGTCTCCCGCTACTGCTCCTCCAGCCTCGACGCGATCCGCCACGCCGGCAACGCGATCAAGGCCGGCGAGGGCGACGCCTATCTCGCCGTCGGGGTCGAGTGGGTGAGCAAGTTCAACGAGCGCACCGAGCCCGCCGGCGCCGCCGACCGCAACCCCAACCTGATCGGCGAGAACGGCCAGCCCAACGCCTACATCGACATGGGCATCACCGCCGTCAACGTCGCCAAGAAGTACGAGGTCAGCCGCGCCGACATGGACAAGTTCGCGCAGCGCTCACAGGAACTCGCCGTCCGCTCGCAGGAGGACGGCTTCTTCGATCGCGAGATCGTTCCGGTCAAGCTCGAGGACGGCACCGAGGTCAGCAAGGACGACGGCCCCCGCGCCTCCTCGACCCTGGAGAAGCTCTCCGAACTGCCGGAGGCCTTCGAGGGCGGCGGCGGCGTCACCGCCGGCAACTCCTGCCCGCTCAACGACGGCGCCGCCGCGGTGCTGCTGATGAGCGCCGACAAGGCCAAGGAGCTCGGCCTGAAGCCGCGGGCCCGGATCATCACCGCCGCCACCCACGGCAACGAGCCCGAGCTGATGGGCGTCGCCCCGATCGGCGCGATCAAGAAGGTCCTGGATCGGGCCGGGATGACGATCAACGACGTCGACCGGGTCGAGCTGAACGAGGCCTTCGCCGCCCAGGTGATCCCGATCATGGCCGAATGCGGGATCGACGAAGACAAGCTCAACACCCACGGCGGCGCGATCGCCCTCGGCCACCCCTTCGGGATGACCGGCGCCCGGATCATGGGCACCCTGCTGAACGTGCTCGAGACCGACGACAAGCAGGTCGGCCTCGAGACGATGTGCGTCGCCGGCGGTCAGGGCAAGGCGATGCTGGTGGAAAGACTCAACTAGACGCAGGAAGCGTTCGCTGAGTTGATCCGCCTATAGCCGGGTCAACTCAGCGAGCAGCGGTTAGGGTCGGCTCGTGGAGACGCTTCTTTACGAGACCGATGGGCGCATCGCGCGCATCACCCTGAACCGGCCCGAGCGCGGGAACGGGATCACCGCGCGGATGCCGGTCGAGCTGGCCGAGTGCGTCGAGCGGGCCAACCTCGACCCCGAGGTCCACGCGATCGCCCTGGCCGGCAACGGCACGGGCTTCTGCGGCGGCTACGACCTGGTCGCCTCGGCCGAGGGCGACATGAGCGAGCTCGGCAGTGAGGCTCCATCCGGCTCGCCGCTCGACCCGGCGGTGATCGGCGCCAACCACGCCCCGGAATCGAACTGGGATCCGGTCACCGACTACCAGTTCATGAGCCGCAACGTGCGCGGCTTCATGAGCCTCTTCCACTCCGAGAAGCCGGTGCTCTGCAAGGTCCACGGCTACTGCGTCGCCGGCGGCACCGACATGGCGCTCTGCTCGGACCTCCTGGTGATCGCCGAGGACGCCAAGATCGGCTACCCGCCGGCCCGCGTCTGGGGTTCGCCGACGACGGCGATGTGGGCGAGCCGGCTGGGGCCGATGCGGGCCAAGCGCCTGCTGCTGACCGGCGACTCGCTGACCGGCGCCGAGGCGGCGGAGTGGGGGCTGGCGACCGAGGCAGCACCGCCGGACCGGCTCGACGAGCGCTTCGAGCGCCTGCTCGAGCGGGTTGCGCAGACGCCGATCAACCAGCTGGTGATGATGAAGCTGCTCGTCAACCAGACGGTGCACTCCCAAGGGCTCGCCCAGACCCAGGTCCTCGGCACCTTCTTCGACGGCATCGCCCGTCACACCGCGGAGGGGCACGGTTTCGTCCGTCGCGCCGCCGAGTCGGGCTTCCGCGAGGCGGTCCGCGAGCGCGACGAGCCCTACGGCGACCACGGCCTCGAGGGCTTCGGCCTCGACCCGTAGGTCTTGTCCTTTAGATCTTGCTCTTTATGAATAGGCTGCCGCGCTGATGAGCGACGCGCCGCACCCCAGCGCCATGATCACCCCGGAGTCCGTCCGGGCCTTCCTCCCCGGCAGCTTCCCGGGCGATCTCGGGATCGAGCCGCTGGAGGTCGAGGAGACCCACGCACGTGGGCAGATCGTGGTCGACAAACGCCACCTGCACCCCGGCGGCTTCGTTCACGGCGGCGTCTGGACGGCGCTCGGCGACACGGTTGCCGCCTGGTCGACCTTCCGCTGCATCCCGCCCGGCCACAACTTCACGACGATCGAGCTGAAGCTCAACGTCTTCGCTGCCGGCATCCTCGGCGACGAGATC
Source organism: uncultured Actinomycetes bacterium (assembly GCA_963702075.1). Classification (GTDB taxonomy): domain Bacteria; phylum Actinomycetota; class Thermoleophilia; order Solirubrobacterales; family 70-9; genus VAYN01. The sequence goes on from OY969703.1 coordinate 943,766, forward strand.
GAGGCCCGCGCCGAGCCCCTGCATGTCGGCAAGAGCACGGTCGTGATCGAGGTGCGGATCGAGCGCCGCCGCGAGGGCAAGCAGCCGCGGCTGGCGGCGAACCTGATCGTTTCGCAGTTCGTCCTTCCGCCCAGCGGCGCCTAACTGCGCGCGAGGAAGTCGGTCGCCAGCGACCTGACCACTCGCGGCAGCGATTCGAAGGAGCGGGAGAGCTCGAGCTGGTGCTGCGCTCCGGTCCGCCGGCCCAGCTCCGGCACCCGGTCCAACTCCGCCTCGCAGCCGAGGTCCTGGGCGTGGGGGCGGCAGACGACGACGAGGTCGGCGAGCAGCTCGCGCGCCGGCACCCGCCGGTCCAGCTCGGGCTCGATCAGCTCGGCCTCCATGCCGTCGCGGGCGGCGAGGAAGCGATTCTCCGACAGCACCTCCTGCGGCATCGGGCGTTCGAGGTGGGTGCCCGCCTCGGCCTCGGCTCTGACGATGCACTGGACCAGGGCGGCGATCGCGGCGGTGTCGCCCAGCGTCGTCTGCGCGTCCATGATCCGCACCTCGACCGTGCCGAACCGCGGCTGCGGCCGCACGTCCCACCAGAGGAACGTCGGCTCGGGCACGGCGTCGCTGCGGATCAGCACGTCGACCGACTCGACGTAGTCGGCGTAGCCCTCGAAGGCGCGGGGGATCCCGACCCGCGGGAAGGCCTGGAAGAGGGGCGTGCGGGCTGAGGCCAAGCCGGTGTCGCGCCCCTGCCAGAAGGGCGAGTTGACCGAGAGCGCGAGCAGCAGCGGGATGTGGGTGCGGAGCCGATTGGCGACGTGGATCGCCTCCTCGGGGTCGGGGACCGCGACGTGGACGTGGAGGCCGAAGGTCGGCTCGCGCCGCGCCAGCTCCCGCATCGATCCGTAGACGAACTGGTAGCGCTCGCCGGCCGAGACGACGATCTCCTGCCAGACCGCGAAGGGGTGGGTGCCGGCGCCGGCGGCCCGCATCGAGAGCGGCCGCAGCGTCTCCTCGAGCTCGCGTCGCAGCGCGCCCAGCTCCTCGATCGAGCTGGCGATCGAGCCGTGGACGCCGGTCTGGATCTCCAGGGCCGAGCCGTGGGTCTCGGCGGTGAAGCTGGCGCCGCGCCCGGGCAGCCGCGGCAGCACGGAGTCGATCCGGTGGGCCAGCGCCCAGCTGACCTCGTCGAGGAGCATCACCTCCTCCTCGATCCCGACGGTGTAGGGGCCGAGCTCGTGCGGCTCGGCCCAGGCGGCCCAGGCGGGCAGCGTGCCGGCCCCCTCGCTCACGCCACCTCTCGGCTGCTGCCGCTCCCGCGTTGGGTCCAGGAGCCCTCGTCCCTGCAGGCGGCGACGAAGTGCCGGAAGAGGGCCGCCTCGTAGGGGCGGTGGACGAGCGTCTCGGCGTGCCACTGGACGCCGATCAGGAACTCGCGGCGCGGGTCCTCGATCGCCTCGATCGTCCCGTCGGGGGCGGTGGCGGTCACCTTCAGCCCCTCGCCGAGCCGGTCGATCGCCTGGTGGTGGAAGGAGTTGACGTCGAGCTCGTCGGCGACGTCGAGCTCGCGCTCGTAGCCGAGGGCGCCGGCCAGGCGGCTGCCGCGAACGATCCGCACCGGGTGGCTGGTCTGGGTGCCGGGCGTCAGCTGGCGGTGCGGCACTTCCTCGCCGAGCTCGGGCAGGTGCTGGTGGAGGACGCCGCCGCGAACGACGTTCAGCGCCTGGGTGCCGCGGCAGATCGCCAGGATCGGCAGCTCGCGCGCGTCGGCGCTGCGGGCGACCATCAGCTCGAAGCGATCGAGGTCGGGCTCGGTCGGCCCCAGCTCGGCGTGGGGGTCGGCCCCGTAGTGCTGGGGGTCGAGGTCGGGCCCGCCGGAGAGGCAGATGCCGTCGAGCCGGTCGAGCAGCGGCTCGACCGCCTCCTCCTCCATCAGCGGGATCACCACCGGCAGGCCGCCGCCGGCTTCGACCGCGCGCATGTAGGTGAGACCGAGCGCCAGCTCCTTGACCCTGGGCTCGCCCTCGGGGATCGGGGTCGCCCGCTCGGGAGAGCGGACCTCCGAAGTCGTCACTCCGATCAGCGGTCGCATGTAGCGCGAAGCTAACGAACGCAGCTTCATCGGGGCGCCTCCACGACCCAGGTGTCCTTGCAGCCGCCGCCCTGGGAGCTGTTGACGACCATCTCGCCGGCCGCCTGTGCGTAGCGGGTGAGGCCGCCGCTCATCGCCGTCTCGCCGCCGGGGGCGCTGAGGACGAAGGGGCGCAGGTCGATGTGCCGGGGCTGCAGGCCGGCGCCGACGACGGTGGGATGGCTGGAGATCTCGATCGTCTCCTGGGCGATGAAGTGCTCGGGACGGCGGCGCAGCAGGCCGACCGCGCGCCGGCGCTGGGGCTCGGTCGCCCGCGGCATGATCGTCACCCCGTGGCCGCCGAAGCCGCCTCGCGGCTTGATCACCAGCTCGTCGAGGCGCTCCATCGCCCGCGCCCGGTCCCCCGCGTCGGAGAGGTCGAAGCTGGGAACCGAGCGCAGCAGCGGCTCCTCGCCGAGGTAGAACTCGACCATCCGCTCGACGTAGGCGTGGGTGAGCTTGTCGTCGGCGAGCCCGGTGCCGAAGGCGTTGGCGCAGCGCAGGCGGCCCGAGCGCAGCGCCGGCAGCAGCAGCTCGCCGAGGTCGGTGAGGTTCCCCTGCGGGTCGCAGAGCCGGTCTTCGTCGAGGCGCCGGTAGATCACGTCGACCTGCTCGCGCTCGCGGCCTCGGCGCGCGAAGAGCCGCCCCCGGCTGACCTCGAGCTGGCCGGGCGTCACCACCGGCAGCCCCAGTTCGCGCCCGAAGCGCTCGTGCTCGTACCAGGCACCGTTCTCGGGCCCGTCGGAGAGGATCGCGACGTTCGGCTCGGCGCGGCCCTCGGGAGCGGCGGCGACCAGGGCGGCGCGCATCTTCTCCAGGTAGCCCTCGAGCGGGCGCGGCAACAGTCCCGTCGCGATCTCCGGGGCGACGACTTCCCGGACCGCGAAGGCGTAACAGGCGCCCGAGGGCATCCGCAGGTTGTCCTCCAGCACCCGGAACCGGCCCTCTTCGTCGCGGACCAGGTCGAGGCCCGCGACCGTCGCCGGCGGCACTCCCGGGTCGACCAGCCCGTGCATCACCGGCTCGTAGCCGTCCGAGGTCTCGATCAGGTGCCGGGGCACGACCCTGGCGTCGAAGATCCGCTGCGGGCCGTAGGCGTCGGCGACGAAGGCGTTGAGCGCCCGCGCCCGCTGCAGCAGTCCCGGCTCCAGCGCTTCCCACTCCCTCGCCTCGATCAGCCGCGGGACGGGATCGACGGGAATCTCCCGGTTCGGCCCGAACCGCAGCCCGGCGGCGGCCGTGTTGGAGCGGACGCGCTCGCGCAGCGCCACCAGATCTTGCTGCGCGAGCGCGCCGAGGAGCTCCGCGTAGGGGAGGCGCGGAGCCCTGGTCTCGGCAAATGCCTCGTCGAAGTGCCCGCTTTCGAGCGGGTACTCGCCGGCGCCGGGAGAGGGGCGGGCCGGCTCCAAGGTCATCGCCATCCCTTCACGCTAGGCAGCCAATACCCGCCGCCCCATGGCCCTCAGTCGAAAAAAGACCTCTCTCGACTGGCCCTGAGGGCGAACTGACCAAGCAGTTCAAGGACGCAGGGAGCGTGGCGTGCTCTGCACGCGAGCGACCGAGGACGCCGAAATGCGCCGGTCAGGCGTCCTCAGGAACTTCCCAGCGTTCGATCAGTGGCAGTTTCCAAAGCCCGGAGGCGATGGTCAGCCCGATCGCGACCGAGAGGAAGACCAGGAACCATTCGCCCGGCCCGAGCAGCACCAGGTCGAAGAATTCGCGCAGGAAGGGCAGCGCGAGGATGCCGGCGTAGGCGCCGCCCAGCGCCAGCACCATCGCCAGCATGTTGCTCTGGATCGCGATGTGCTCGCGGCCGGGGCCGCGCTCGAGCAGGAGGATGAAGGCGAGCCCGAGGGCGATCAGGGTCGAGGTCGCTGCGGTCCTGCCCTCTCCCAGCGTCCCCCCGGCGACGGTGTCGACGAGGAAGAAGGAGAGGATCGAGGCAAGCGCGGTGGAGACGCCGGCCGGGACGGCGAAGGCGGCCAGGGCCCGCAGCAGCCGGCCGCGGTAGAGCGGCCCCTCGGAGGGGAGTAGCGCCAGGGCGAACGAGGGGATGCCGATCGTCAGGAAGGCGGCGACGGTGAGGTGCCGCGGCAGGAAGGGGAAGACGAAGCCCGGCACCGCGACGAGCAGGATCAGCGTCGCCGCATAGACCGTCTTGGTCAGGTAGAGGCGGCCGAGACGGTGGATGTTGCGGGCGATCCGGCGCCCTTCGCCGACCGCCTCCGGCAGGCGCGAGAACTGGTCCTCGAGCAGGACGACGTCGGCCACCCCCTTGGTCACCTGCGTCCCGGAGCCCATCGAGACCGCCATCCGCGCCCGCTTCAGCGCCGGCACGTCGTTGACGCCGTCGCCGATCATCGCCACGTAGCGCCCCGCCCCGACCAGCGCTCCGACCAGTGATTTCTTCTGCTCGGGCTTGATCCGGCAAAAGATCGTGTTCTCCAGCGCCGCCTTCTTCAGCCCCTCCTCGTCCTCGGGCAGGTCCGGGCCCTCGATCACACCGGCGTCGCGCGGCACCCCGACGGCGAAGGCGGCGGCGGTGACGGTGGCGGCGGCGTCGCCGGAGATCAGCTTCAGGTCGACGTTCTCCTCGCGCATCGAGGCGATCGTCTCCGCCGCGTCGGGCCGCAGCGTCTCCTCTAGCACGACCAGCGCCAGCGGCGTCAGCTTCGGCGCGCCGCCCGCCGCCGGGTCCTCGGGCAGCGCCTCGCTCGTCTGCCCGAAGGCGACCACGCGCCGTCCCGCCGCGGTCGCCTCCTCGAGCTTGGCGGCGAGCCGCGCGGGCAGCGTCAGCGCCCCGGACTCGGTGAGGATGTCGGGCGCTCCCAGTACATAGGTGGCGTCGCCGGAGTCGCCGTTCAGAGAGACGGCGCTCCACTTGTACTCCGAGGAGAAGGGGACCTCGCCGCTCACCCGGCCCGCTTGGCCGGGGAACTTCTCCGCGATCGTCTCCAGCGTCTTGTTGCGGTCGCCGGCGCTGGCGGCGAAGCGGCCGAGCGCTTGCGCCCCGGCATCCGGGTCGACCCCGTCGGCGTACTCGACCCCCGCCAGCTCCAGCTCTCCCGCGGTCAGGGTCCCGGTCTTGTCGACGCAGATCGTGTCGACCGCGGCGAGGCTCTCGGTCGCGCTCATCTGCTGCACCAGCGTCGCCCGTTTCGCCAGCCGCACGGCGGCGACCGCGAAGGTGACGCTCATCAGCAGCACCAGGCCCTCGGGGATCAGCGTCACCAGGCCCGCCGTCGCCGTCTGCGCCGCGCTCTGCAAGCCGACGCTGCGCACCTTAAGGCTGACGATCAGCAGCACCGCCAGCGGCACCATCACGTAGGTGGAGGCGAGGATCACCCGGTTGACCTCCTCCTGCAGCGGCGAGGGCGGATGGCGGAAGGTCTTCGCCTCGCCGGCGATCCGGCCGGCGTAGCTCTCCTCGCGCACCGCGTCGACGACGTAGTGGCCGGAGCCCGAGACGCAGAAGGAGCCGGAGAGGACGCGGTCGCCGTCGCCCTTCTTGATCCCGTCGCTCTCGCCGGTCAGCAGCGACTCGTCCATCGTCATCCCGCGCGAGGCGATCACCTCGCCGTCGGCGATCAGCTGGTCCCCGGAGCCGACCTCGACGACGTCGCCCGGAACCACCTCCGTCGCCAGCAGCTCGACGGCGGCGCCGTCGCGGACGACCTCGGCCCGCGGTGCCACCAGCACCGCCAGCTCGTCCAGCGTCTTCTTCGCCTTCAGCTCCTGGCGGATCCCGATGTAGGAGTTGATCACCGCGATCAGGCCGAAGATCGAGTCCGCGTACAGCCCGAGCGCGAGGTCGAGGACGAAGAAGGCGCCGATGATCGCGTTGAAGAGCGTGAAGACGTTGCCGGCGACGATGCTCGCGGTCGAGCGCGAGGAGTTTTCCGGCGGCGGCCCGAGCTTGCGCAGGCGCGCCTGCGCCTCCTTGCTGGAGAGTCCCTGATCCACGTTGGGGTGGCCGTTACCCATAAGGACCCCTATTCAATAGGGTGGGGGCACTGTGGGCCTGAAGCTCGGACTCAACCTTGGTTACTGGGGGATCGGACCGGCCGGCGAGGAGGCCGCCGAGCTGGTGCTCGCCGCCGAGGGAATGGGCTACGAGTCGGTCTGGGCGGCCGAGTCCTACGGCTCCGACGTGGTCAGCGTCCTCGCCTGGCTGGCGGCGCGGACCGAGAAGATCAACCTCGGCGCGGCGATCATGCAGGTGCCCGCGCGCCCGCCCGCGGCGGCGGCGATGGCCGGGGCGACGATCGACAAACTTTCCGGCGGCCGTTTCCTCTTCGGCTTCGGTCCGTCGGGCCCGCAGGTCTCCGAGGGCTGGTACGGCGTCCCCTACGCGAAGCCCTGGGGCCGCACCCGCGAGTACATCGAAGTCGTGCGGGAGATCATCGCCCGCGAGGGCCCGGTCGACCACCAGGGCGAGCACTACACGCTGCCGCTGCCCGGCGGCGAGGGCAAGCCGCTGAAGCTGAACTTCCACCCGCTGCGCAACGAGATCCCCGTCTTCGTCGGCGCGATCGGGCGCAAATCGGTCGAGATGGCGGCGGAGATCTGCGACGGCTGGATCCCGATCTTCTTCAGCGTCGACGCCTTCGAGCAGACCTGGGGAGAGCACTTGGAGGCCGGTTTCGCCAAGGGCGGCCGGCAGCGCTCCGACCTCGAGGTCAGCCCCTCGCTGCAGGTGGCGATCGACGGCGATCTGGAGGCGGCGAAGAACGTCGTCAAGGCCGGGCTCGTCCTCTACTTCGGCGGCATGGGCAGCCGCAAAACCAACTTCTACGTCGACCTCGCCCACCGCTTCGGCTTCGGCGAGGTCGCCGACGAGGTCCAGAAGCGCTTCCAGGACGGCGATCGCGGCGGCGCCTTCGAGGCGATGCCCGACGAGATCGTCGAGGCGACCTCGCTGGTCGGGACCGAGGCCGAAGTGGCCGAGCGGATCGAGCGCTTCCGCGGCGCGGGCATCGACCGCCTGATCGTCTCCCCGGTCCACGTCGAGCGCGCCGAGCAGCAGCACACCTTGGAGCGCCTGGCCTCTCTGGCGGGGGTTTCTGCCTGATTGGCAGGGGTCGGGACGCCCTCCTGACCTGATCGCATATCCTCCCGCGCCGCGAGTCATGAAGATCGGAGTACCGAAAGAGTCCGCCGATGGGGAGCGCCGGGTCGCGCTTGTCCCTGACGTGGTCAAATCGCTGCAGGCGAAAGTCAGCGAGAAGATCGACCCCGTCCTCGAGGCGGGGGCCGGCACCGCCGCCGGGCATCCCGACGCCGCCTACCAGGACGCGGGCGCGCAGGTTGCGGACGCCGGCGCCGCCTGGGGAGCCGAGGTCGTCCTCCACGTGCGGCCGCTGAGCGGCGAGGAGATCGGCAAGCTCCGCCAGGGCCAGGTCGTGATCAGCCACCTCTCGCCGCTGACCGCCGCCGAGTCGAACAAAGCGCTTGCCGCGGCCGGCGTCACCGCTTTTGCGATGGAGGCGATCCCGCGGACCACCCGCGCCCAGGCGATGGACGCGCTCTCCTCGCAGGCGAACCTCGCCGGCTACGCCGCCACCCTGCTCGCCGCCCGCGAGGCGGGCCAGCTCTTCCCGATGATGACCACCGCCGCCGGCACCGTCGCCCCGGCCAAGGTGATGGTCCTCGGCGCCGGCGTCGCCGGCCTGCAGGCAATCGCCACCGCGAAGCGGCTGGGCGCGATCGTCACCGGCTTCGACATCCGCCGCGCCGCCTGGGAGCAGATCGCCTCGCTCGGCGGCCGGCCGCTGGAACTGGACTTCATCCCCGACGCCGAGGGCGAGGGCGGCTACGCCCGGCCCCTGACCGAGGAGGAGAACGAGCAGGTCCGCCAGGCGCTTGCCGAGGCGGCGGCAAAAATGGACGTGATCATCACCACCGCCCAGATCCCCGGCCGCAACGCGCCGGTCCTGATCACCGAGGCGGCCGTCCGCTCGATGGCGCCGGGCTCGGTGATCATCGACCTTGCCGCCGACTCCGGCGGCAATGCCGAGCCCTCGCAGCCGGGACAGACCGTGGTGGTCGACGGCGTCAAGGTGATCGGCCCCGCCAACCTGGTCAGCGACATGGCCGCCGACGCCTCCCAGCTCTACGCCAAGAACCTCGAGAACCTGCTCGGGCTCCTGGTCGACGAAGAGGGGCAGCTGAAGATCGACTTCGAGGACGACATCGTCGACGCCGCCTGCATCGCCCACGAGGGCCAGATCCGCGGAGAGAGGACGGCCAAGTAGCCCATGAGCCTGATGACCGAGATCACGATCTTCGTCCTCGCCGTCTTCGTCGGCTTCGAGGTGATCTCGAAGGTGCCGACGACCCTGCACACGCCGCTGATGTCGCAGACCAACGCGATCCACGGCATCGTCATGCTCGGCGGCCTGATCGTCGTCGGCTTCGCCAACGACGGCCTCGAGTACGTGATCGGGACGATCGCGATCGCCTTCGGGACGATCAACATCGTCGGCGGCTTCATGGTCACCGACCGGATGCTCGGCATGTTCTCGAAAAAGCCGAAACCAAAGGCCGAGGTCGAGAAGAAATGATCGAGGCCGTGCTGAAGCCGGGCGGCGACGGGGCGACCGCCCTCTACATCGTCGCCTTCTCGCTGTTCATCATCGGGATCAAACAGGGCACCCACCCGACCACCGCCAAACGCGGCAACCTGATCGCCGCCGTCGGCATGGCGGTCGCGGTCGTCACCACCCTGCTGCTCGACGGGATGGGCAACTGGGGCCTGATCGTGCTTGGCCTCGGGATCGGCACCGCGATCGGCGTGATCGCCTCGATCCGGGTGCAGATGACCGAGATGCCGCAGATGGTCGCCCTCTACAACGGCGTCGGCGGCGGCGCGGTCGCCCTGATCGCCTGGTCGGAGATCCGCCACGGGATCTCGCTCGGCGAGGACTTCTCGCTCGACACCCTGATCCCGATCATCTTCGCCGGGGTGATCGGCTCGGTCTCCTTCTGGGGCTCGAACATCGCCTTCGCCAAGCTCCAGGACCTGATCCCGACCCGGCCGCTGGCGGTGCCGGGCCAGCAGGTGATCAACGCGATCCTGGTGATCGCGATCGTGACGATCTGCGTGATCCTCGCGGTCGATCACGAATCGCCCTCGCAGGGCCTCTTCATCCTGCTCCTGGTCCTGGCGGCGATCCTCGGCAACCTCGTCGTGCTGCCGATCGGCGGCGCCGACATGCCGGTCGTGATCTCGCTGCTGAACGCCTTCACCGGCCTCTCGGCCGCTGCCGCCGGGTTCGCCCTCGACAACGTCGCCCTGATCGTCGCCGGCACCCTGGTCGGTTCCTCGGGAACGATCCTCACCCTGGAGATGGCGACGGCGATGAACCGCTCGGTCGCCAACATCCTCTTCTCGGGCTTCGGCGGTGCCCCGGCGGGCGGCGGGGGAGGCACGGGCGAGGAACGACCGCACGTCTCGATCGGCGCCCAGGACGCGGCGATCAAGCTGGCCTATGCCGACTCGGTCGTCGTCGTCCCGGGCTACGGCCTCGCCGTCGCCCAGGCCCAGCACGCGATCAAGGAGGTCGCCGACGAGCTGGAGAAGCGCGGCGTCACCGTCAACTACGCGATCCACCCGGTGGCGGGCCGCATGCCCGGCCACATGAACGTCCTCCTCGCCGAGGCCGACGTGCCCTACGAGCAGCTGCGGGAGATGGAGGACATCAACCCGGAGATGCCGCGCACCAGCGTCGCCGTGGTCGTCGGTGCCAACGACGTCACCAACCCGGCGGCCAAAAACGACCCCGACTCGCCGATCGCCGGGATGCCGATCATCGAGGTCTCCGAAGCCCAAGAGGTGATCGTGATCAAGCGCTCCCTCAGCCCCGGCTTCGCCGGCATCGACAACGACCTCTTCTACGAACCGAACACCTCGATGCTATTCGCCGACGCCAAAGCGGCAGCGGCCGAAATCGCCTCCGAGATCGGCAATCTGTAGGACCGTCTAGGACGCCACCCGCTGGAGGGAGGCGATCTTGGGACTCGCCAGTTCCGACGACACCTGAAGCACAGCTGCGGTGCCTCGGGTTATGAGCGAGCTGCTGACGTGATTTGGCAGCTCGGCTACAAATGCGGTGCTGGTCGGGAAGGTGTGGTTCTGCCAGCGGGAGGCGCTGCCTGGGTAGGGGCCCGGGAGGCGATGGAGAGGGAGGCCGATCTGTTGGGCGAAGCGGTCGGCGGCAAAGGGGTTGCCTTCCGGCTTGTCGATCAGGCCGAACGGCTGGTGGAACCAGATCGTCAGGTCGGGCTTCTCCCGGAGGATGAAGCGGTGGGCGGCGCGGGACTCGGGCTCTGAGAGCGGCCCGGTGCCGGAGTATTCACCGCCGCCGAGCGGGCGCCACCGGTAGGGGAAATTGCGGTTGAGGTCGACGCCGTGGGCGTTGCCGCGGGTGCCGGCGGCGATGCCGTCGGGGTTGATCGTCGGGATTACCAGGAGCTCGACTCTAGGCGGCGCTTCCGCCGCGATCAGTCTCCGCGCGATCCTCATTCCCGCCGGCTCGTTGCCGTGGATGTCGCCGACGACGAGCACCTTGACCCCGGAGGCCGGTGCCGCGTCGCGGAAGATGGCGATCGGGCGACCCTGGACCGAGTGGCCGATCACCTGGCGCTGATCCGCCCTAGCCACTCCAGGTGAGAGGCAGGCGAGCAGCAGCAGGGCGCTGAAGTATCGAAGTCGCAACTGTCCCGCCACAGAAACGGCACTCTAGGCACCCACGCGTATGAAATTGCTCCCTAGCCTCGGGCCATGGGCTCGGAGCGGGGACAGGGAACGGTCGAGTGGATCGGGGTGATGCTGGTCGTCTCGGTCGCGATGCTCGCGTTGGTGGCGGCGGGAGCGCGGGTGCCGGGGGCCTCGCTGGCGCAGGCGGTGGCAAAGCGGATTCTCTGCGCGGCGTCGCTGGCCGACGGGTGCGGTGACGAGCCGACCCTGATCGCCGCCTACGGGAGCGAAGTCGGCGCCCTGGTGCGCCGTCACATGCCGACGCTCGTCTTCGAGGACGGGTCGCGGGCGGTGCCGGTCGACTTCCGTCGCTGCCGCAACACGGAGTGCGGCGACAGCTCCGAGGACGGCCTGGTTCCCCGCACCGACGAGCGCCTCCCGGTCACGGTCTTCGTCCACGTCCTCGATTGCCGCCCCGAGCAGGCGGAGCGCTCGGAATCCGAAGGCGCCGACTGCACCGATGAGCGCGCCGGCAACCTCTACGTCCAGTACTGGACCTACTACGCCGACTCGGCGACCCTGCGCGGGGTGCCGGTCGCCGGGGCGAAGGGCTACCACCACGACGACTGGCTATATGTTCTTGGCAGATGCGGCTTTTCGGCGCTATAAGCGGGGTTGAGCGGGTGGGGGTGGCGGGGTGAAGGCTCGCGGTCGGCGTTTCGAGACGGCCGCATTCGGCGTCCTGACTGGCGGCGTCTTCCTCGCGCTTTCGCCGTGGCTCTGGTGCGCCCTGTTCACCTCGTATCTCGTGCTGGGCATCGGGCTCCAGGTCTGGGCTGAGCGCAGTCACCGCCGAGCGACCTACGTCTCCGCCGTCAACGTTGGACTTCGCGGAGAGGCGTGGAACCTCTTCCGAGGCGAGCTTGACGAACTGATCGACCGCTACCGCAAGGGTCGCTCGTGAAGCTCCGCATCAAAGCCCTCCGCTCTCTCCGTTGGAACTACAGCGGGGTAGGGCGTGGCTGACCTTATGGGCGTCGCCGACGCCATCCGGGCCTTCGACTTCCGCTATGGCGACGAGGACCAGCTGCAGCAGGGTCTCGCTGCTGCGCTAGAGAGCGAGGGCTTCGACGTTCAGCGAGAGGTGCGGCTGAACGCCCGCGATCGCATCGACCTGATGGTGGATCGCGTCGGGATCGAGGTCAAGGTGGCCGGCGCTACTGCATCGGTGGGCCGCCAGCTCGCCCGCTATGCACAGCATGACCTTGATGGCCTAGTCCTCGTTACGAACAAGCTGCGGCACTCGCCGCCCGAGCTACCGATTCCGGTAGAGGTCGTCTGTCTCACGGGGGCAAGCCTCTAATGGAGATCCGCTACGTCGACAACGACTGGCAGATCACCGCCACGCCGGATGTGATGATCCGGCTGAAGCGCATCTTCCCTCGGGCGAACAAGTACCGGACGGGGACGCTGCACCTTGCAAGCACGCCTGAGGTCTGCCGTGACCTTGAATGGGTCATGCAGCGGTGGTCCTTCGCCGTTCCGGCAGCCGACCTCAAGCGCCTGACGGGCGGGGCCGACCAGCACCGGGCAACCGAGGAGAAGGTGCGGTCGATTCTCAGCTCAGGGCAGGCGCTTCGTCTGGACGGGCTGGAGCCTGCTCGCGAGCCACGTGAGTACCAGCGAATCGCCGCCGATCTTGCCCTGACCACCGGGCACCTATTGCTCGCCGATGACCTCGGCCTTGGAAAGACCATGAGCAGCCTGCTGTTGCTCCGCGATCCGGACGCCCTGCCAGCGCTGGTCGTCTGCCCGACGCACCTACCCGAGCAGTGGGTCTCCGAGCTTGCCAAGACGTTCCCGCTTTTGCGGACCCACATCATCCGCTCGCTGAAGGTCTACGACCCCACCGAGCGACGGGAGATGGGCGGCCACGACCCGGACGTTCTCATCATCAACTACGCGAAGCTGCGCGGCTGGGGCGACCACCTCGCCGGGAAGGTCAAGACCGTCATCTTCGACGAGGTACAGGAACTTCGTCGGGCCGACTCCGACAAGTACATCGCCGCCGCCCAGATCGCCGACGGCGCTACCTACAAGATGGGCCTCTCGGCGACCCCCGTCTACAACTACGGCGGCGAGACCCACAACATCTTCCAAGTGCTGGCGCCCGGTGTCCTCGGCACCCGGGAAGAGTTCGCCCGTGAGTGGGGCAGCGGCTACTGGAGCGACAAGGTCCAGGTGGGCGATCCGGCCGCGCTCGGCACCTACCTGCGCGACCAGGGCCTCATGCTCCGGCGCAGCCGCAAGGACGTAGGCCGTGAGCTGCCAGAGGTCGTCCGTGTCACCCACGCCATCGACTCCGACGAAAAGGTCTACGACAAGCTCACGGGCGAAGCCGTCGACCTCGCCCGCCTCATCCTCGACTCCCAAGCGGAGAAGAAAGAGCGGTGGCAGGCGTCTGGCGAACTCGACTGGCGCCTACGGCAGGCAACTGGGATCGCTAAGGCACCCTACGTCGCCGACTTCACCCGGCTGCTATTGGAGAGTGAGGAGTCGGTCATTCTCTTCGGCTGGCACTGCGCTGTCTACGACATCTGGGCCGAGCGTCTAGCCGACTTCGAGCCGGTCTTCTACACGGGTGAGGAGAGTCCGCGCCAGAAGCAGCTATCGCGCGACGCCTTCGTCTCCGGCCGCAGCCGGGTGCTCATCATGTCGCTGCGGGCGGGACTCGGTCTCGACGGGCTACAGGAGTGCTCGCACGTAGCCGTCTTTGGGGAGCTGGACTGGTCGCCGGGCATGCACGACCAGTGCATCGGTCGTCTTCACCGCGACGGTCAGGACGATTCGGTAGTCGCCTACTTCCTCGTTAGCGAGACGGGAGCCGACCCGCCGATGGCGGAGGTGCTGAACCTCAAGCGGATGCAGAGCGAGCCGCTGCGCGATCCCGACGCCGAGCTGTTCACTGCCGCTGATCGAACCGACCGCATCCGCCAACTCGCCGAGCACGTCATGCAGAAACGTCGAGCCACTCCGCAACAAGAACTGACCGCCGCATGAACACCCCAGCAAAGAACAGACACAGACTGGACCTCATCCACGCAGACAAGGGGACCACCAGGAACAACGCAGGGGGAGGAAGCCGGAAGAAGGGCGAGGCTCGCCCGCGGCCTGTCCCGTCCGGACGAAAGGCCGAGCAGCGCCGCCCTGTCCGTGGAGTCGAAGGGGGGCGGTTGGTCGCGTGAACCTCGAGCAGAAGATCAACGATCTCCTTGGGCGCCTCGCCGTGATCTCCGAGGCACCCTCGGGAAACCTCGAAGCCCAGCTCTCCCGATCGGCGCCCGAGTCGTCTGAGCCCAGCGGCATTCTGCGCACCCGAGACACCGACTCCCTCCGAGGCCGCAGTCTCTTTGAGTGGTACCGGGAAGAGTTCGCAAAGCGGATCACCGAACCCGATCGCCTCCTCAGCCTCTACCTAGCTGGGGAGCGGGAGTACCTGCGCAGGACCGATCCCCGCATCCACGAAGCGACCGCCGAGAAGGGATCGATCCTCGCCTACTCAGAAGACGGGGCAGCAGTAGAGAGCATCGCCGCGGAGCACGTCATCAAGGAGTTCGAGGGAGTCCACGCCCTCGACGTCGCGATCATCGAAGGCAAGACGGAAGCCTGGGTCCTGAAGGTCCGGCGCATGCACGGCCGCAACCCTCACGACGGCCGCCCCCTCGCCGAGTTCCGCGAGTGGGATGACGAGGAACGGCGGCGGCAGATCCACCTCTACCTCGTGGAGGTCCGGAGCAGAGGCGAGGAAGCCGGGGCGAAGCGGATCGCCAACCACTTCGGGGTGGCGAAGCAGACGATCCAGCGGTACCTCGATTCGCCCGCAGTGGCTGCGTAGGACGCGGAGGCCGTTGATCCGTCCGTGGCTGATGTGTAGTATCAGCCCCTGATGTCGGTGGGCGAGGTGCGCCTCCACACCGACGACCGCCTCGCCGCCCACTCGGCTTGAGGCACCTGAGCCGGATAGCACCGACCTCAAAGGCGCCTCCCTGGCCGCCTTCGCCGACCGCTATCAGCCCATTGGGATCGCATGGGCAGGCAGGCCGGTGGCCGCTTCGAATCGACGTCGTCGCCAAGAGGCGTCGGCACCTAACCGACCCGGCGAGCAAGCGCCCGCCGAAGGAGGCAAGAGCCCCCGTGCAAGTAGAGATCAAGCAGGCCCCGTTGCGATTCGGGTACGACGTGTACCTGTACCGCAACCGCCCAGAGGGCGGGGCAACCATCTACAACCTCGACGGGTCGGAGCGAGAAGTCGTCACCCCCGGCACCGAGCCGGAGCCGTCGTTCCACTGCGATGAGCAGGTGTTGCGTGGTCTGGTCGAGGCAGGCTCCGACGTCCTGCCCCCCGATGCCGCGCAGGCAAAGCACCTCGCCGACGCTGTCAAGGTGCGCGATCGCCTTCTCGACCTGGTTGAGCACGGCGTCAAAAGGGAGCGCTCGGCGTGAACACCCTGCTACGAATCTTCTTCCCCAAGTGGGCTGAGAGTCGCCGTGTTTCCAAGCTGGCGAAGCAAGCCGGGCCAAAGGCATACGAGGCCGCCCGACGGATGTTCGCCGCCCAGCCCATAGAGAGCATCGCCTTCGAGTACAACTTAGATGGCCCAAACGGTTGGGCACGGGGTCTCGACAGCATCCATCACCACGAGCGGAACTTCGCGAGAGCGATGGTGATCGACCACTTCGTCTGCGCGAACTACTGTCGCGAGGCAAGAGGCGCGGCGATCGAAGGTGCGTGGCGGGGCATCTGGGAATTTGAGGACGCCGCGTCTGATCGGGAGCTAGCCCAGCAGGCCGAGCGTCGTGCGGAGCGGGTGAGCGTATGAGCATCCTGTTGATCTTCGCCGCCCTGCTTCTCCAGTTCATCCTCTGTCTTCAGCATCACGAAGTCGGGTGGGCCGTCGGCACGGCGATCTTTCTCGGCCTGATCCTCGGGCGCCTGCTGACGTTCGCCTACCGTCGCGGCACGATCGTTCGCCTCGAACGTGAACTGGACGGCTACCGCGTCCAAGACGAAGACGACTGATGGCGACCCCGATCGTCCTCACTCCCGAGGAGGCCCTGCGCGCCATAGCCGAAGCCCCCGAGTCCGCTGAGAAGACCCCTGCCGACCTGATCGCAGCCGCCGAGGAGTTCGAGGCAGAGGCAGAGCGCCAAGACCGCATCGCAGCGGGAGCCAGCAACGGCAACCGCGCGAAGGCCCGAGCCAAGAGCCGCGAACGCAAAGGCGACCGTCTTCGACTACACGCTCAGGTCTGCCGCTCAGCAGCCGCAGAGATCGAAGCCCGTGAGTGCCCCAACGTCGGGGAGGCGAGCAAAAGCGCTGTGGTGCGGGCGATGCGCAAGGTACTGCGGCTCAGCGGGGAACGCGAGCCTGACTTCTCCGCTGTTAGGCGCGAGCGATGACGAGGCGGAAGTGCCAGGGCAAGACGAAGGCCGGAAAGCCATGCAGAGCCGTTCCCCTGAAGAAAGGAACGGTCATCGAGGGCGTCGCCGCTGGTGGGAAGCATTGTCGTCAGCACGATCCGAAACTCCCTGATTCAGCCAGAATTGGTGGCGCCCAGAAGGGAGCGGGCCGTCCCCGCAACCCGAAGCCCACCGAGATCATGCGCCGCCTGGTCGAGGAACACGTCGAGGTTGTGCTTGCCCCGCACTTCCGCACCCTTGGCTACGACGTCGCGCGCAACGACAAGACGGGCGAGCTGGAGATCGTCGAGGCGCCCAACGGCGGCGCCAAGATCTTCGGCGAATCGAAGGAAGGTGACATCAACTTCACCGACGTCGACGACCTCGGCGCCCACATCGCGGCAGCCGAGAAACTGCTCGACCGGATCTACGGGCGACCGAAGCAGTCGACCGAACTGACCGGAGCCGACGGTGGTCCCGTGGAGCTGGTGCCGGTAAGCCGGGACAAGGCCCGGGCCGTGACGGGCATCCTGGACGGCGTCGGCGCGGGCGGTGGCTGACGCAGCATGGGTCGGCGATCCGCCGATCCGCCTCACGCGCTACGTCAGCCAGTCGCCTGAGCCACCGCAGCACGCGTTCCTCTACATCGACCACGTTCTTGAGGCGCTCTACGGGGGCGCTGCCGGCGGCGGCAAGTCCTCGGCGCTGCTGACCGCCGCGCTGCAGTACGTGGATGTGCCGGGCTACTCCGCGCTGCTCCTCCGTCGAACCTTCCGAGACCTTGGGCAACCCGATGCTCTGATTCCGCGCTCGAAGGAATGGCTCTCCGGCACCGACGCAAGCTGGAACGACAACGATCACCGCTGGACCTTCCCCTCCGGCGCGACGCTGACGTTCGGCTATCTGCAGCACGAGGACGACAAGCTCCAATACCAGGGCGCCGCCTTCCAGTTCATCGGCTTCGACGAGCTGACGCAGTTCACCGAGACCCAGTACCGCTACCTCTTCTCGCGTCTACGGCGACCCAAGTTCTCTGAGATGGGCAAGGAACTTGAAGGGGCCGTGTCCCACATCGAAGGCGTGCAGAAGAAGGCCCTCGGCGAAGTGCCGCTGCGGATGCGGGCGGCGTCGAACCCTGGTGGACCCGGCCACGATTGGGTCAAGCAGCGCTTCGGCCTGTATCGACGAGACGGCGCCGATGCGTCCGTTCCCTACGTCTGCCACGAACCTGGCTGGCTCGAGGAGCACGGTCGCGTATTCATCCCGGCGAAGATCGACGACAACCCTCATCTCGACCAAGAGGAATACGACGAGTCGCTGATGGAGCTGGACCCGGTGACGCGCGCGCAACTTCGCGCCGGCGATTGGGACGCGACGCAGCCAGGCGACCTCTTCCGCCGGACGTGGTTCGACCTCTGCACTGCGCCGCCACCTGGCTGCAAGTACGTGCGCTTTTGGGACCTCGCGGCCACCGAGCCCTCGCAGGCCAACCCCGATCCGGACTGGACGGTCGGCCTTAAGCTGGCTGGTGTCCCCGGCGGGGGCTGGGTGATCGCCGACATACGGCGGTTCCGCAAAAGACCCGAGGGCGTCGAGGCCGAGGTCCGCCAAGCTGCCGAGGTCGACGGCCGCGGCGTGCCGGTGTGGCTGGAGCAGGAGCCTGGATCCTCGGGCAAGAACACGATCACCCACTATCAGCGCACGGTTCTTCCCGGCTACGAGGTGCGAGGCGAGCGCTCGACGGGATCGAAGATCGAGCGCGCGGGTCCGGTGTCTTCTAAGGCAGAGGCCCGCATGATCGAGGTCGTCCGCGCCGATTGGAACCTGGCCTTTCTCGACGAGGTCGAAGCCTTCCCGAATGGAGGGCACGACGACCAGGTCGACGCCCTCTCGGGCGCCTTCTCGAAGTTGTCGAGTGCCCCCGGTCCCGCCACCGGAACCAAGAAACACCCCTGGCGCTGAGCGCCCCGACCTAGGAGACCAGTGCCGCCTACCGCCCCTGAGATGCACATTGCCGACCTGATCGCCGAGGACGAGGGCCGGCGCATCCAGGACTACGAGCGGGCGTGGAAGGCCTACGACGGCGAAGGGCCGACCTACCTCGAGGCCGCGGCGGACGGCTCTGACGACAACATCCGCCTCGATTACCCGGCGCTGATCGTCGACAAGGGCGTCTCGTTCTTGCTGGGCAAGGACGGTGGGGTAACGCTGCAGCCCAAACCTCCAGAGAAAGCAGCCGAAGACCTCGACGAGGAGGTCGAGGAAGGCGCCGAGCGCCCTGAAGAGAGCGAATCCGACGAGGAGGAAGCAGAGCGGGCCCTAGCCGTCCTCGACGACGCCTGGCCGATCCAGCGCCGCGGCCTCGACCTACACAACCTCGCCACCAACGGCGGCGTCTGCGGGCACGTCTGGGTACGGATCTACAAGTCCGGGCGCGTCTCGATCCTTGACCCCGCCAACTGCTCGGCGGACTGGAACGAGGACGACGTCAGCATCGTCGAGCGCTACAAGATCCAGTGGACCACGGCTGATGAGGAGACTGGGCTTGGGGTTGTGCGCCGTTGGCGGATCGAGCCGAGCGACGCGCTGCAGCCGACCTCCTGGGAAATCGTGCTGGAGGAGCACGACGAGGACGCGAACGTCTGGCGCGAGCTGGAAGTCGAAGAGTGGCCCTGGTCCTTCTGCCCGATCATCGAGGGCCAGAACCTCCCTTCGCCCAACACCTTCTACGGTCGCGCCGATCTTTCGCCGGCGGTGCTGGACATGATCGAGCAGCTGGAGTCCGTTGCCTCGGATATGCGGCGGATGGTCAGGCTGCTTGGGCACCCGGTGCCGGTGGTCATCGGGCAGTCGGCCGACCAGCTGCAGATGCTCGAGGTGGCGATCGGCGAACTGTTGGCGATCCCCGACAAAGAGGCGAAGCTTGGGCAGCTCGCGATCGCCGAACTCACCTCTTCGCTGGAACTCTTCAAGGAACTGAAGACCGCCCTGTTCGAGTCCGCCCATGTGCCGAAGGTGGCGCTCGGCGACACCGGTAACGCGGGGCCTACGGCCGGAGTCGCGCTGAAGGTCGAGTACGAACCGTTGGCCGAGCGCACCGGCACTAAGCACCTGACCTACGGCTGGGTGGTCTCGGAGATCGCCCGGCGGATCTTGGAGCTTCGGAGGCTCAAGGGCTGGACGGTCTCCCTCGGGTGGCCGGACTCCAGCCCCTCAGACCCCAAGGCCGACGCCGAAGCCGACGAGTCGGAGATCCGCATGGGCATCGTCTCCAAGCAGACGATCTCTGAAAAGCGCGGTTACGACTGGGAGCAGGAGCAGCGGCGGATGGCCGAGGAGACCGAAGCCGGGGCCGAGGCGGCAGCACGGGCCCTTCGCGAAGGAAACGTCGAAGACGAATAGCAACTGACCGGGGCCTCGCCCCAGAGGGAGTAGATCCACGATGGCCGAAGTCGAACGCGCAGCGCAGCAGATCACCGCAAGCGGCGCAGCCCCCACGCAGATCACCGGACTCAACTCTGCCGACACGCAGCTGATCCCCAACAAGAACGGCGACGTGATCCTGCGAGTGATCAACGGCGGCGGAGAAGCGACCAAAGTCACCATTGTCACCCCTGGCGAAGTCGGTGGGAACCCCGTCGCCGACAAGGAAGTCGAAGTCGGAGCGGGCGCCGAGAAGCTGATCGGCCCGTTCGCCCCGAACACCTACAACGACAAAAAAGGCCGGATCGCGGTCAAATTCACCAAAGTCGCCTCGGTCAAACTCGAGGTCACGCGGGTCGCCCGGTAGCCGCGTGGAGCCCGACTGGACCGCCCAGCTAGACCAGACGCTCGCCGCCACTCGCGACTTTGCGAAACAGGCGGCGGCCTTCTACAAGGGCCTGGTCGAGGAAGGGCTGGGTGTCGAGGTGGCGGTTGCGATGACGAACAGCTACGTGCAGTCACTTGTCATCGCCAGCGGCATCTTCGGGGGGGATGAGGAGCAGCAGCGATGACGGGGTTGACGATCGAACAGGTGCGCAGCGGGCCGATGAAAGGCGTTTGGTTCATTCGCCGCGGTGACGCCTACACCGCTCGCCGACCGCTCGCGCCGGGCTACATCCTCAGGGCCTGGGAGTGAGCCGAGCCGAGCGGGAGATCGCCAGGCGCCGCAGGGCCCTGATGGCGATCGAGTCCAACGGCATGTCGGAGATCGCCCGCTCCTACCAAGTGGTGCTGAAGGACCTGAATCGCCACCTCTCGGCGCTGACGAAGCAGATCGAGTCGGCGCGTGAGGCGGGCGTCGAGGTTCGCCCCGGCTGGCTGGGGGTGCAGGACCGCTACCGCGCTCTGGTCGCCCAGCACGAGGCGAATACGCTCGACTACCTGCAGTCCTGTATCTCCACCATCCTCACGGGGAAGAAGGCGGCGGGGGAACTCGCCAACGGGGACGCGCCGGCTCTCGCGCAGGCGGTCCTCGGTCCGGCGCCCGCCCGCGCCGAGGCCGTGGTCGCCAACAGCTTCAGCAAACTCCCCACCCAGCAGATGGCGCGCCTGGTCCGCAACGCTGCCGATGGGCGCCCGCTCGGCGACCTGCTCGCCGAGATCGCGCCTAAGGCAACGCAGGGCGTGAAGGACGCGATGCTCTCCGGAGTAGCTCGCGGCGCCTCGGTACGAACGATCGCCGCCGACGTGCAGAAGGCGTCCGGGATCGCCCGCAACCGCGCCATGCTGCTCTCCCGGACCGAGACGATCCGCTGCTACCGGGAAGTCACCTTCGAGAACTTCCGCGCCTCAGAAACCGTCATCGGCTGGATCTGGATCGCCGAAGTCAACGGCTGCCCGGTGTGTACGGCAGAACACGGCTCCGAACACACGCTGGACGAATCGCTCGACTCCCACCCCGGCTGCCGCTGTACGGCGATGCCGAAGACGAAGAGCTGGCGCGAACTCGGGTTCAACCTGCCCGACTCCCGCCCGACCGTTCAGCCGGGTCCCGAACGCTTCGACTCTCTACCGGAGGCCGACAAGCTCGCAGTCCTCGGACGCGCCCGCCTCGATGCCTACAACGCCGGGGAGATCACCTTGGCCGACATGGTCAAGCAGACGACCTCGGCACGGTGGGGTGAGGGTAAGCGGACTGCGACTCTGCACGAGTTGGGGATCGGGTGATGGCCTCTCCCGGTGGTACGGTGGGCGTTGTGGCTGCGTCAACCTTTGCTCCCTTCCATAACCAGGCGGTGGTCAACCGAAGCTTGGAGTTGATGAAGGCGCGCGAGGAGTACAGCGGGCGGTTGCTGCGCGACAATTTGCCCCGTCCCCTGCACTGGTTGGTCAACCACCCGCGCCTGCTCAAGCGAGTGCTGCGTGTGATGAAGCGGTGGGAGCCGGAATTGCGGATCGTCAGTCTGGACCCCGGCGTTTGCGATCCAGCCTCCAGTCCGTACTCGCCCGTCATCATCACCGTCCTCACCGAGGAGAGCGCCCGTCAGGGGGCCCGAGTGTGGCTGAGACAGTGTGAGGCGAAAGGCAATCCGCAGTCGAGGGATGGCCTGATCTTCACCTACACCGATGTGAGCGGACTACCTGCGGAGCTCTACGGTGTGCGCTGAGACGCTCGGACCGGAGCAACCTGAAGGCTTCCCCGAACTGAGCGGGACGGTGGAGCGCGACGGGCTTTCGATTCCGCCGCAATGGTGGAGGGAAGTCGGCGTTGCGTTTGACGACACCGGCAGGACGAGGAGCGCGCCCGCTAAGCGCGTAGGGCGGTTCGCCGCCTTCGGGGTTCGAGTCCCTGTCTCTCCGCTGCTGAGTAGGTGAGCGCAGTCCGTCGGGTACCGCGTGGGCGGGCCAACGGACGCTGAGAACGCGGCGGGTTGATCTCCGCCGGAGACCGGATGGCGCCCATGCCCATCTCCACCTGCTCGGCGCATCTTCGAATACAGGCTCCGCGCAAGGGCGCGGGCGCCGCAATGCCTAAGGAGGCACCCGCAAGTGCGGAGAGTCCGTCGTATCCGAATGTCCCTGAAGTTCCTCGCGATCGTGCTCTTGTCGGTGATTCGACAGCGGGCCTTCGCGCTGAAGCCGCTCGCAGGCGGCCTGGCCGGCGTCATCGTCACCCCGCAGGGTGCGTTTGTGCCCCAGATGGCAGGTGGAGACGAGACGCCCGAGGAGAAAGCCGAGCGGGAAGAGGCCGAGCGCAAAGCCGCCGAAGACGAGGCTGAGGCCGCAGAGGCGGAGGCCAAACGCGCCGAGGAAGAGCGCGAGAAAGCCGAAGCCGAAGAAGGCAAATGGGAGGGCGAGGTCGACAGGAAACGCGCCGAACGTGCCGTCGAGAACGCCCGCGCCGCCGAACGGAAAGCGAAAGCAGAAGCGGCAGCCGCCAAAGCCGAGGCAGACGAGCTGCGCCAGGCCCAGGAGACCGAGCACGAGACCGCCAAACGGCAGGCCGAGGAGCGCAGGATCGAGAACGAGCGGCTCCAGGAGTCCAACTGCCGCCTGAAAGCCAACGAGGCGATCAGGGAGGCCGCTGCTGAGGCAGATGTACCGGCCAAGAAAGTACGGCGCCTGCTGAAGCTGGTCGACCGCGACTCGATCACCTTCGACGCCGACGGTGAGGTCGATCAGGAGACGGTCGCCAATGCGGTGGTGGAGGTTCTCGGCGAGTTTCCGGAGTTCAAAGCGACGCCGAAACCGGCCAACGGAGACCCCGAGCCCCCGGAGAACCCCGGCGGCGCCCCCGACCGCAAACGTCGACCGAAGAACATCGACCGCGCAGAGGTCGAACGGCTCGCCAAAGAGGACCCCGACGAGCTGAACCGGCTGATCGACGAGGGGAAGATCCCGGCCTCCGCGCTGGGCTAGCTACTTGAGAGGCGGGACGGGGGCGGCAAGCGCCGCTCCCGACGCCTCCCCACATCTGAGGTAGGCGGCAAGCGCCGTCTGACCCCGCGCTCCAAGTGGCGAGCGGGCAGTCCGATACCAACACGCTCGAAAGGGGAGAGGCCTGATGGCCGTATCCAACTTCATCCCCGAGCTGTGGTCTGCCCGCCTGCAGAGGCACCTGGACCGCACGCTCGTCTACGCCCAGGAGTCGGTGTGCAACCGCGACTGGGAGGGAGAAATCAACGAAGCCGGTGACACCGTCCACATCCAGAAGGTCGGCGACCCGGAAATCAAAACCTACGTCCCCGGTGTCGACATGGACTCGCCCGAAGAACCGGACGGGACCACGCTCGCGCTGATCATTGACGCGTTCCGCTACTTCAACGTGGCGATCGACGACGTCAACAAAGCGCAGGTAAACGTCAACCTGCTCGACTCCTTCGCGCAGCGCGCCGGTGTGAAGATGTCTCAGGCGATCGACGCGTTTGTCGCGGCCAAGATGGTCGCCGCGGCAACCGTGAACAAAGTCGGCACCGACGCCGTCCCGGCGGTCATCAAGGCCGACGGCAGCGGCGACATGACCCCGTACGAACTCTTCGTCGAGCTCGCGGGGCTGCTGGCTGACAACGATGCTCCCGGTGAGAACCACTGGGCAGCCGTCAACCCGTCGCTTATGCGTGAGATCCGCAAAGACGATGCCTTCATCAAGGCCTCGGAGATGGGTGCCGAAATGGTCCGCACCGGGCGCATCGGTGAAATCGCCAACATCGAACTGATCCAGACCACGGGCACGCCCTCGTCTGCCGGTTCGGGCGGCTCCCCGGTCCCCAACTGGAAGATCCTCGCGGGCGCCGGGAACTACTCCACCACGTTCGCTTCCCAGATCGTCGAGACCGAGGCCTTCCGCCCCGAGCGGCGTTTCGGGGACGCGGTCAAGGGGCTGAACGTCTTCGGCGCCAAGGTGCTGGAGCCCGAGACCCTCGTGGTCGGCCACGTCGCGAAATAAGGAGGCGATCTAGATGGCTAAGCAGACTCAGGTCTCTGAGAAGATCAACGAATACCGCCACACGCCCACCGGCGAGACGCAGAGCGCCTACGTCGGGTCCGAGCTGGACAAAGTCCTCGCCACGGACCCCGACTACGAGGCCGTAGGGGAGCACACCCTGCCCCCGGAGGTCACCACGCCCGAGGGTGAGCCCGAGCCGACGTCTCAGAGCGGGAAGACCCGTTCTGATGGTGGCCGCCTCACCGTGGCCGACCTGGAGGGCAAGTCCCGAGACGAGCTCGACGATCTCGCCACCGAAGCAGGCGTCGAGAACCCGGAGGGCTTCGCCAACAAGGACGAGGTGAAGACCGCGATCCTCGAGGCGTCGAATCCGGGCACCTCGACCGAGGTCTAGACGATGGGCCTCAAGAAGCGCGAAGCTGTAGCCAGAGCGCGCTATAGCTTCGCCAAGCACGGCGGCGTCATCGGTGACATTGTCCTCGACGGGGACGCAATCCCGAAAGGGGCCGTCGTCCTCGACACCACGGTGATCGTCGACACGCCGCCCGACTCGGCCGAACACGCGGCGACGATCGCGCTGAAGGTCCAGTCGGCGGCTGACCTGCAGGCCGCTAAAAAAGTCGAAGAAGCGCCGTGGTCGACGGCGGGCGCGAAGCGTGGCGGGCTCACCGCCACCTCAGCGCCCATCACCACCACGGCACGGCGCAGGATCACCGCGACGATCGCCGCGAAAGCCCTCACCACGGGCAAGTTCTCGGTGTACGTCCGCTACCTGATCCCGTAGCAGCACCCCTCAGCCGCGCTCGGGGTCATTCCCGGGCGCGGCCCTCTCCAGCCTGAACCACCACCAAGGAGCTGAGCGTGGCGAAATACGAAGTGGCAAAACGTGAGGTAGGCGCCTACGCGAAGACCCTCGAAGCCAACAAAGTCGACGAAGTCGTCTTCGCCTCCGAGCCGCCCTCGGTGCGCGTGCTCACTCCGGACGGCACGGCGCCCATCTACGTCACGGTTGACGGCTCGGCGCCTACCGTCGGAGGGGCTGCGACCTACGAGGTGCCCGGAGTGGCGGGTGCTTGGGTGGTTATCCCGGTCCCCAACGCCACCGGCAAGCCCGCTGTAACGGTCAAGCTGAAGTCCGCCAGCGCCACCGGTTACAGCGTCTCGAAGGTGAGCGAGTGATGGAGGACTTCGGGGTTCTGGGTCGCTCGGGCGCTCCCCCGACGTCGGCCGGGGAAGGCACGCCGGCGAAAGGTCTGGCGCAAGGGCTCCTCTACATCCAGCTTGCCGAAGGGAAAGCCGTCGGCCTCTGGGAAGGCCAGGGCGTGGGGAAAGAAGCCGTCCACCGACTCGACTTCACCGGCACCCCTGCCGACGGCTCGGTCTCCGACAAACATGTTGCCGGCGCCAACAAAGACGGTAACCCCGCAGTCCCCTCGATGCGAACCCTCGACACCGACGGCGGCCTTGTCGCGAACTCCGACATCCACGTCGCCTCGCAGAAGGCCACGAAGACCTACGTTGACAACCGGGTCACGCCTCTGCGCCCGATGCGGCCCGCGAGCGGCAGCTTTCTGGTGCCTGCTTTCTCCTCCCTCGGCACCACGGCGCTAACCGCGGGCCTGGCGAACTCGATGTTCCTGCTGCCAGTCGACGTGATCGAAGAAAAAAGCTACGACCGCCTCGGCTGCAACGTCACCGTCAAAGGCGAAGGCGCCGGGCAGGGTGTGCGCCTGGGCCTGTATGCCGACGACGGCACTGGCGCAAAGCCCACCGGCAACGCAGTTGTTGACTCCGGCCTGATCTCGACGCTCGAAACCGGCGAAAAGCTGTTCGCCAGCGAACAGAAACTTGCCCCCGGCCGTTGGTGGCTCGCCTTCGTCCTGCAGGGGACGATCACCGTGGGCCCGACCATCGTCACCATGCAAGCGCTCGCCTCAACGCTCGGGCTGGAAAACCTCTCCGCCACGACCGTCCACTCCCTGAAG
Source organism: uncultured Actinomycetes bacterium (assembly GCA_963702075.1). Taxonomy (GTDB): domain Bacteria; phylum Actinomycetota; class Thermoleophilia; order Solirubrobacterales; family 70-9; genus VAYN01. The sequence goes on from OY969703.1 coordinate 969,901, forward strand.
CAGGCCGGAGTCAGCGGCGCTCTGCCGGCGATCGGCACGCTCACCACCGCCGGCACCATCCCGCTGCTCGGGCTGCGGGTGAAATAGGCCATGACGAGCGTCTGCGCGCCGACGAGCTTCTTCAACCAGCGCATCCCCGGCGATGTGCCGAAAGACCCTCAGAGCGCTACCTACGTCGCCTCGTTGGTGGCGCAAGCGCAGGCGACCACCTTCACGCTCAACTACCGCGACTGGTCTCTGACCCATTTCGTCGCGCCGGCGGGGACCCCGACGCAGAAGATCTGGCTCGACAAGGCCGATGCCCTGGAAGCCACGAAGCGCAAAATGCTCGAAACGGTGCCGATCCCGCCGGAGTTCAGGCCGCCCGGGCCGTTTCCCGGCGACAACCCAGCAACGATCCTGGACCTCGCCACCGACACCTACTACGAGTTCCACGGCCTCCGCTACAAGGGCGTCGACACGCTGCGGAGCGAAGGCGAAGTGCCGGGGTGCTCAACCCTGAACGAACCGGGCTGGCATTGCGACAACGCGGCAGCGGTCAAGGAATTCTCGACCTCGCCCGGCTACTTCCGGGAAGGCGACTGGCCAGGAGTGCCGGGGACGAACCACTGGGGCTGCTCGGGCTCGGGCCTGTTCCTCCTGCCGGGGTCGATCAAGATCGCCGAGCTCCAGCGCGGCTACATCCCCCACGCGGTCCGGCTCGAGTGCGTTACCCGGCAGACGACCCCGCGCTGGCCTGCGCAGAAGTCGGACGGGAAATCGAGCGACCCAACTCAGCCGCAGGAGGGGATGCTGCTCAAGCTGCCTGAAGCCTCCCTCGCGAAAGTGGCCAGCCCGTTCGTGCTGACGATCGCGAGGGCGGCGGTGGACTTCTGCTTTGTGCTGACCGACGGCGCCGGAAACGTCGGGCTCAAGGGCGAGTCCCAGGCGATGGTGGCGCGCTCCCAGGGGCATCGCCCCGACGCCTGGCTCGGCCCCGAAGACAAAGTCGGCGGCAAAGAAGCACTCCTCTCGAAATTCCCCGGCGAACTGCTCGCCGAATTCCCCCTCGCCGATCTCTTCGTCGTCGATGGTACCTGGCGCCCCCCGGCCTCAGCGCCGGGAATGCTGCCAAAGGCGGCGTGATGCCGCTCGTAGACGAACTCCGCCGCATGTGCGCGGTGGAGGAAGCCCAGTACACGATCGCGGGCACCGACTACTGGTCAGACGAACAGCTGCAAGCGGTGCTCGACCACCACGTCAGCGCGCAGTTCCTGCAGGCCCCGGTAGAGCGCGTCCGTACCCTCAACGGGAGCAATCAGTGGGTGGTGCTGAACGGCGAGGTCTCGGTCTCCGGCGCCCTCGACACCGAAACCGCCACGGTCACCGACTCTGCGGGCAAAGAGGTAAGCGGAGTGACCTTCCATCCCGACGGGCGGATCGAGTTTGCCACCGACCAGGCCCACTTCTTCCTCTTCCTCACCGGCCTCGCCTACGACCTGAACCGGGCTGCTGCTGACGTTCTCACCGACTGGGCTGCCGCGGTGAAGGGCGGCTACGACGTGACGGTCGACGGGCAGCAGATGACCCGCAGCCAGCGCCACAGCCAGCTGCTCGAGCAGGCGAAGGCGTTCCGCAACAGGGCGGTCGTCGGGACCGTCCGACTGCGGCGCGGGGATCAGCGGCCGACCGGGCGCCTTCGATACATCCGCGACCGCGGGCGGCGAGGCCGGTGAGCGACGGTCTCACCACGGAGGAGGTAGCCGAGATGCGCGCCGACGCCGAGGCACAACTGCTGAACATCGGCCGCATCCTGCGCTACGCGAAGGTCTCAGACGGCGCCGGGGGTTGGGCTGAGACCTACGAGCCGAGCGCCGAGCTTTCCTGCTCGATCACCCCGGTAGGACGCAAGGGCGGCTCTTCCTCCGGTGGCGACCGGCTTAACGAGTCGAGCACGCACCTGACGAGCTGGCCCGTGGGGACCGAAGTCAGCGCCGACGATCGCTGCGAAATCGACGGCGTCGTCTACTCGATAACCGCGCTTCGTGAATTCGGGGCGCTCAACGTGACGCGAAGGGTGGAGGTGAAAGCGCTTGGCGACCGTGCTTAAGAGCCGCATTCCCGAGATCATCGCCGGTGCCGAGGCCAAGGCCCGCGCAGCGGTGGAGGTCACCGTCTTCAACATCGAGGCCGGGTGCAAGCTTCGCTCGCGGGTCGACAAGGGGCAGATGCGAAACGGCTGGCAGGGAGAAATGCTCGGGGCGCTGGAAGGCTTCGTCGGTAACCCGGTCGAACACACCATCTTCAACGAGCTGGGCACCGTGAACATGGCGGCTCAGCCGATGCTCGCTCCCTCTGTCGAGGAGGCGCGGGGGCCGTTCATCTCTGCGATGGCTGGGGTGTACGCGTGAGCGAGTCGGACACCCACCACGTCGTCCCCATCGACGATCTCATCGAGCACGACACCGACGGCGGCGACTGCCCGTGCGGCCCGGAAGTCCAGCCTGTCGAGCGAGACGACGGGTCAATGGGGTGGTTGCAGGTACACCACGCGCTCGACGGTCGCGAACACGACGAGGAGAACCACGACAAAGCGGAGTGTCCAGGCTGTCGGGCCGCCGCATCGGGGGTCAACTCGTGATCTCCGGCGAGAAGCGCGCCTCGCTCACCGACCTCGCCCTCCGCACCCTCGACACGATCGAAGAGGACTACGGGGAGGACGCGGAGCTTGGAGACGCCGTAATCGTCTTTGACGTGCTGGTGCCGGACGCCGACGATCCGGACTCGCCGCCGACCAACCACGGCAACTACCTCTCGACGACGGATCGCAGCGCAGTCGTATCAGGGCTGCTCAGGATGGCCGAGCTGTACGTGTCGGCAACGGACACCGGGGGGGGCGACGAGGAGTGAGTGCCGCCGACATCCCCACTCTCGATCCGGATCTGACGTATGAGGAATGCCCCAACTGCAACGGGGGCGAATGGGAGGGTTGCCTGACCTGCTTTGACGAGGGCCTGGTGGTCCACGGCTGCGAGGCTGCCGATGCCGAGCCAGCCTGACCCCGTTCGCGCCGCCCTCTACCAACGGCTCGCCGATGACGAAGCCCTGACGGCACTACTCGCGGCCCCAGAGACGATCTTCGAGGAAATCGCCCCGAGCGGAACCGAGCCGCCCTACGTCGTCTTCAGTCACCATGCAGGCACCGAGCAGTGGACCTTCAAGGGGGGTCGCAACGAGCGAGCCCTGTGGGTCGTCAAGGGCATCTGCCGCGGCGGGTCGTCGACCGAAGCCGAGGCGATCGACACCCGCTGCACCGAACTACTTCACGCCTCCCGACTGCCACTTACCGGTGGTCGCTCCCTAGCCATCCTGCGCGAGTCCCGCGTCAGCTACGGCGAGCCGGTGAACGGCGATCAGTGGCGCCACCGCGGCGGCATCTACCGGATCTACACCTAACCGAGAGGAACACCGTGTCCCGACTCACCTCCATCCGCGAGGCGCTTCGCGCTGCCCTGCCGGATGACTCCGAGACCTTCGTCGCCGAGGTACTGACCGGCAAGCAGGAGCCCCACGCGACCTTCAAGAGCTTCCCCGGCCCCCCTCAGATGTTGGTCCGGGTTTACGTCGGCGATCCGTCCGACCCCGAGGCTCAGAAGCGACTCGATCACCTCCTTGACGCCCGAGAGGAGGAGTCGGTCCCCGACTACATCTACCGGGGCGATCAGACCCTCGGCGGGCTGATCCTCGGCTTGAACATCGTCGCCGCAAGCGGCTGGCGCATTTACCCGACCAAAGACGGCCAGGTGCTAGGCGCCGAGTGGGTCGTCCAGACGAATTAGGAGGACGACACGTGGCCAAGCGCTACATCGTCACCGGGACGCTGCCGCAGTTCGGGCACAACCCGCGACAGGAGTTCGAGGCCGACCTGAGCCCGGAGGCCGAGCGCCGCGCCATCGCGCGCGGGGGCATCGCGCTCTCCGAGGAGGGGGACGGCCTGGACGGGAAGACCCGCGAGGAGCTGAACGACCTTGCCTCGCTCGCCGGTGTCCCGGACCCCGACAAGCTCGCCAACAAGGGCGAGGTCCAAAAGGCCATCAGGGCCGCAACCAACGAGCCGGTCAGTCCGGCAGCTAACTAGAAGGAGGAGTAGGCAATGCCTGCAGAAGCGAAGCAGCCGCTGCTAGACGCTGACATCGAGCTCGATGGCGTCGACGTTTCGAACACCTCGAACGAAGTCAACATTGAGGACTCAGCGGCCGAACACGATGTCACCGGCTTTCAGGGCGGCGGCTATTCCGAGGAGACCCCGGGCCTGAAGACCGCCGTCATCAACATCGGCGTCTTCCAGGACCGTTCCGGCGGCGGCGTCCACCAGACCTGCGCTCCACTGTACGCGGAAAACAAAAGGTTCCTGGTCAAGGTCAAGCCCGACGACGAAGAAATCAGCGCGGAAAACCCGATCAGCGTGATGGTCGGACGCCTCTACAAATACAACGCGATCGGGGCGAAAGTCGGCGATCCCGAGACGATGACGCTTGAGATCCGCAACGCCTCCAAGTTCGGCTTGAAGGAATTCACCAAAAAAGCGGACCTCGAAGCCTTCGAAACGGAAGCCGCCTCCCTCCTCGCCTAGAAAGGGGATCATCTAAGTGCCACGCCTAACTCCCGAGCAGCTTGCCGAGTCGGCTGATCGCAGCTTCACGCTGAAGGAAGAGGATGTCGAGCTGGAGCAGCTCGGCGGAACCGTCCTGCTGCGCGAGCTCACCACCGGCCGTCGAGCGAAACTCCTCAAGGGCATCACCGACGAGAACGGCAACGTCTCCGACGCAATGGAGTTCCAGTGTCGTCTCTTCGCGGCGGCCTGTATCGAGCCCCCGATCGCCACGAAGGAGGTCCGTCGCTTCCTGCCGAAGTGGCCGGCCACCGAAGCAGACAGAGTGCTCGATGCCATCGGCCGGCTCGGCGGCGACAAGAAGAAGGAGGCGGCCGACGCGGAGGCCGAGTTTCAAGAGACCGACGAGTAGTACGCCGTTCCTCTTCGATCTGGCCGAACGGCTCGGTCGGACGGTCGCCGAGCTTGAAGACCCGGAGACGGGCCTCGGCGACCGCGAGTTGACCTGGTGGATGGCCCGCGAGCGGGTCGCCATCGAAAAGCACAAGCGGGACAAGTAGCAGCCCGCCCCGTCCGAAAGGCCCCATGAACACCGGTATGCCGGCGGCGATGCTGAGCGTCCTCGTACAGGCGAAGGGCATCACGCAGACCAACGCACAACTCGCAAGGACGCAGGGCGTGCTGTCGGCTGCCGGTGGGGCCGCCGTCCGGATGGGCCAGCAGCTCGCGAAGGCAGCCAAGTACGGCTCCCTCGCGCTCGCTGCCGGTATCGGAGTCGCGGTCAAGAAGGCCATCGACTTCGACAAGGAAATGCGCAACGTCAACTCGATTGCGCAGCTCTCCGAGAAAAAACTGGGGCGCGTTCGCGACAAGGTTCTCGAACTAGCCGGGAAGACCGCCCAGGCGCCGGTGACCCTCGCCGCCGGCATGTACGACCTCGTCTCCTCCGGGTTCGATGCAAACGAATCCCTCCAGATCCTCTCCAAGTCCGCCCGCGCTGCGACCGCAGGGCTGACCACCACCGAAGTCTCCACCAAAGCCGTCGCCGCCGTTCTGAATGCCTACCGGCTGAAGGCTGGGCAGGCAGGCGATGTCTCCGACGTCCTGTTCGAAATCGTCAACCGGGGCGTCATCACCTTCGAAGAGCTGGCGCAGAACATCGGCGACGTCCTGCCGTTCAGCGCCTCGCTCGGTATCAACCTTCGTGAAGTAGGCGCGTCGGTCGCGACGATGACGAAGGCAGGCATCTCCGCCCCGGAGACCATGACCCGGATCAAGTCGGTGATGGTGTCCCTGCTCAAGCCGAGCAAGGCGCTTAATGACGTTATTCACGAAAGCGGCTTCGCATCGGGCGACGCTATGGTCAAAGCCCTCGGCTTCCAGGGCACCCTCGACAAGATCGCGAAGAGCGCCGGCGGATCGAAGACCGTCATGGCCGCGATGTTCCCGAACATCCGGGCGCTCGGCGGTGCGTTGGCGCTGACCGGCGACAACGCGAAGCGAGCGGGCGAAGACCTGAAAGGGATGCAGGACGCCTCCGGTGCGACCGCAAAGGCCCTCTCCCAGCAGGAAAAATCGACCGCCTTCATTTTCCAGCGGCTCAAGGCGCAGGTGGAAGCAGCGGCGATCAGCTTTGGGGAAAAGCTGCTACCGGAAATCAACAAGGTCGGGGAAGTCCTCAGCGACCCGAAGCTGAGCGCCGAAGAGAAGTTCACCAGGGTCTTCGACATCCTCGTTCAGGGCGCTTCCAAATCGCTCGACACCGCGGTCTCACTTGCCGAGCAGTATGGCCCGAAGATCGTCGCCAAGCTCGCGAGCTCGATCGCGACCGCCTGGTGGCACCTCGACGTCTTCGGGAAGATCCTCGGCGCTGCGGCCCTGATTCGCGTGCTCGGCGGCCCCGGTGCGCTGACCGCGACGGGCAAGACGATCGGGCGGCAGCTAGGCCTCGGGGTCTCGCAGGGGATGGCGACGACCGTAGCCGTGGACACCCTGCCAACTGCCGCAGCCACTATGTCCGGCTCGCGGTGGCTGGGGACTGACTCAAGCAAGCAGCGCTCCGCTCTGCAGGGCGCAGGACAGCGCTCGGTCCTCGGGCAGTCCGAGGCTGAGGCACTCGCCGCTCAAGGCGGAATCTTTGCGAAGAGCGAGCGCAACCTGGTAGCCCGGTTCAAAGGGCTCGGCAGCAGGCTCGCCCGCGGAGTCGCCACCTGGGGGCTTGGAGGGCTGATCGTCGGCGGGATCACCAAGGAACTCGTCCACGGCAACACCGGTCAACGGATCGGCTCTGCGATGGAAGCCGCCGGTGTCGGCGCGGCCATCGGCACCGCAATTGCTCCCGGTGTCGGAACGGCGCTCGGCGCTGCCGGCGGAGTGATCGCCAGCCAGATCAAGGACCAGATCTCCGGTCCCTCGACCGGCGACGAATTCGCTCTGCAGTTCGCCGAAGGGTTCGAAAGCGCGATCGGCCCGCGACTGCAGAAGGCCATGAGCGGCAAGGATCTCGGCGCTCTCGGCGGTCTCTCGAAACAGATCCGCCGGTCGATCCGCATGGCCGTTGCCGAGGGTGCAGGACCCGAGGCGCTACAGCCGCTTCGCGCCCAGCTCAAGCAGGTTCTGAGCGCTCGGGACTTCATCCAGAAGCCGCGGGAAGAAGTATCGAGGGAGATCGACCTGTTGCGGTCTGGGATCGCCACCCGGATGGGCGACATCAGCGAAATCTTCCACAACAACATCCAGGGGATCGACCAGGCCTGGGTGCACGGCGGCGACCAGTGGCGGCAGGCCAGCGCCGAGAACATGAAGGCCGCCGTGGCAGCGATCCGCTCGGGGATGAACCAGGGCGTCATCGAAACTCAGGTCGGGCAGAGCCGCATCAAGGAACTGATGCGGAGCCTGAAGATCGTCGAAGGCCGCGACCCCTATGGCATCGCCGAAGGCTTCGCCCAGTCCTGGAAGCAGGCGGGGAGGATCAACAACTCCCAGATCGACCACATGCTGGGTGAAATGCGGCGGATGCCGAAGGGTGCCCGCGAAGCCGCCCAGACCGCGATGATCCAGATGGCCCACGCCCTGGAAAGCAAGGGTGAGCTGGTCAAGGGATCGGCTTCGCGCCTCAACTCGGCGCTGGTGACGAAGTTTGGGAAGACCAACCAGCAGATCGTCAGCGGGGTCACCCGTGGCGCCGACGCCATCGCAGGCCTCTTCTCCAGCCTGGTCAACAACGTCTCCGGTTACCTCAGCGATCTCGGCGTCAACGTCAACTCCATCCTCAAGGCGTTCGGCGTCAGCAAAGGCGTCAACTTCACGGTGAAGGTCGCCAAGGGCGCCGCGAGCGCGGTCACTGGGGCGGCCAAGGACATCCTCGGCGCCGTGCAGGGCAAACAGTCCGGCGGCTTCATCGTCCCCGGCACGGGCTCGGGCGATCGCCCCGGCTTCACCGGCGAAGTCGGCGCCTTCGTGCTGAATCGCGAAGCTACCCGCGCCTACGGCTTCAACCGGGGCGGCAATATCCCCCTCGCACTCGAGCCGGGAGAGCGCTACTTCACCCGCCGGGAAGTCGCTGCGATGGGAGGGACCCGGACCCTCGAAGCGCTGAACGACTCCGTGCCCCGCTTCCAGAAAGGCGGGGCGCTCGGCAGCCCGCAGGTGCTCGGTCCGGCAGGTCCACTCCGCGACCTGGGACAGGCTGCCGCCACCAAGGGCTACCAGGCCGCGCAGGAATACATCAAGGCGCACCGCCCGCACGACGTGGTCCCCGCCGGGGGCGGCTTGATGGCGATCGACGGCAAGCCCGTCGCGGAATGGATCGCGAAGATCCTGATCGACGCCCGCAAGGCAGGTGTCGCTTTCACCGTTTCGTCGGGTTTCCGCTCCTACGCTGAACAGGCCGCCATCTACAACTCCGGTGTGCGGCCAGCTGCAGTGCCGGGAACCTCCCACCACGAAGGGAAGGCCTACCCCGACGGCGCCGTCGATATCACCCCTGGCGCTGAAGCGCTGGCGGCGTGGCTCGGCCACTCCCGTTTCGCGAGCGCGCTGATCTACGCCGGCTCCAAGGACCCCGTCCACTTCTCTCACCCCTACGGTGGCGGCTACATGCTCGGCGGGTTCGTGCAGGCCTTGCAGGAAGGCGGCTTCGCCGGGAGCGGCTACACGGTCAAGGGCATTCCCGCCTCCGCGCAGCAGACCCACACCGCCGGAGAAATCCAGTCGGCGGCCGACAAGATGGCCTCTCCACATCTCGCCCGCGTGGCTTCGATGATGGCGGCGACCCAGGAGAGCAACATGGGCTCGACTGGGAACACCTTCCAGCTCACCGGCGATTTCGAAGGTGTCTCACCCTCTGACAACGCCTATACCCAGGCGGTTCAGTGGTTCGGCAAGGGCTACTACGAAGGCGGCGGCAACGAGCTCGCCAGGAAGTACAACAGCCCCGGCAAGATCGCGCAGGCGGTCGAGGGCTCCGCCTACCCCGGCGCCTACTCGCAGTGGAAGGCCGAGGGGCAGAAGTGGACCGACGGCTGGGCCAACTCCGGCAGCTCCCCCGGCCTCACCGAAGGTCAGAAGAAGCTCGCCGAAGGCAAGCAGCGGAAAGCCAACAACGAACGCCATCTGAAGGCGCTTGAACAGGAAGTCGCCCAGGCCCATTCGCCGATCGCCAAGCAGTCGAAACTCTGGCGCCTGATCAAGTTCTGGGGCCGCACGGGGATCTTCGAGCAGGACGAGAAGCAGCACATCATCGAGGCGGTCCAGAACGCCGCAGCTCAGACGAAACCGTCGAGCGCGGTCAATGTCCTCTCCCACCTCTCCGACTATGCAAAGGGGCACGGTGAAATCACCGGGCAGGACCCCTCGAACTTCCGCGACATGGAGAAGGCGATCGAACGAGCCCAGAATCGCGGACAGGAAGAGCGCAAGAAAGCTGTCGATCGGCAGAAGAAGCACGTCGAAACGGTCCACAACCGCGTGGCCTCGAAGATTGCCAACCGCGCCGCCTTCCCCGAGCTGGTAGCTCAACTGGCTCACCTCCGTCGCGGCGCCGACGTCGGCGAAGAATATGCCTCCCAGCTTGTCACCCTGGAGCCGGAAAACATCTCCGACGCCTACGTCGACCAGGAGAGGGGCGCCTACGGCAACGAGCTGAATCGCCTGCTCTCTTGGCGCAACACGACGGTTCGCGCCCAGGAAGTCGCCTCGCGGGAAATCGCCAACTTCGAAGCGCAGATCGCCCGCATCGAAGAACTGAAACTGAGTAGCCCGCAGGATGCGAAAGTCTTCGGGAACCTGCTCGGGAAGGCTGGTGGCGGGAAACAGAAAAAGGCACTCGGCGGCCTCGTGCAGCAGCTCGGTGCCGGCGGCAAAGCCAAAGGCCAGGACGCCAAAGCCTTCGGCAAGGCGATTAAAGAGGCTGGCGGGAACGGCGGCGGGAACGGTTCCGGCCCCGACGCCTACAGCAAAACCGCCTACAAGATCCCGCTGCTACAGGAAGCCATCGGCAACGCGAAGACGATGCGCGATGAAACGTGGGCGGGCGAACTCGAAGAGATCCAGGGCCTCACCGGCCCGTCGGGCATCCTCGAATCGCTTCCCTCAGAACCCGTCGCGGGAGCCTTTGGCGGGCGCATCTTCGAGATCCAGAACTCCATTCGCGAACTCGCCCTGAAGGTCAGCAACGCCACCTCGGGCGTCAGCGAACTGAAGGAACTCGAAGACCGGCTCAACACCGATTGGCATAAGCGCTTCCTCGTCTCCGAGGCTCAGCGAAACACGATCTCGCAGTTCGAGGCCAGCTACCCCGGCGGGCGTTACGCGGGGACGTTCGCCAAGGGCGGGGTCATCGGAGCCGGCCAATGGGGGATCGCGGGCGAGACCGGCGATCCGGAGATCGTGCAGGGACCGGCGCGTGTCTTCAACCCCAGCGACTCCGCAGAGATTCTGAGCGGCGGGCAGACGCCGACGGTGATCATCAACGGCGATGTGGTCCAGGCCCCCGGCGACACCCGCGACCCGGTGGAGTTGCTGATCGGCAGTCGCAAGCTCAAAGCACATATCGAGAAGACCGCCCGCAACGCACGAGCAACCGGGCGGCAGACCCCAGGAGGGAGGTGAAGCTAGGTGGCAGAAGAGACCTGCGTGCTCGATCCGGTCGAGTTCATTCCAGAGCGCGTGGAGCTGGCGTTGGACCAGATCGGCCTCGAAATCCGCGTTGACGGGGTGGACTGGGGCGAGTCGCAGATCACCCCGCAGATGGTCCGGCAGGCCGAAGGGGAAAGCTCTTCTGAGGGCCATCGCGACGGGGTGCAGATCCGCATCCCCCTCCGAGTCAAGGAAGAGGGCGAAGTCTCCCTTGCCGAAGCGGCACACAAGCTCCAGCAGAAGTGGGGCACGATTCAGGACTTCGGTGGCTGGATTCGCCGCGACTTCGATGACGAGGGCGGCTTCGCCGGGTCGATCGGCTACAAGATCCTCCGTCACACCGCAGCGATCTCCGGTTTGGACGGCTGGCTCTTCGCCCACAATCGAGACGCCCCGGACGTGGTTCTCACCGCGACCCGCTGGCCGATCGGGTACCGCACCGATGAACGGGAAGGCGAAACGGTCACCTCAGCGCCGGGCGCCCGGCACCTCGAGATCGTCGAGCCGGCCAGTCCGGGTAGCGCCAAGGGTCTCTGGCGCGGTCGCTTCACGAACAAAGGTGACCAGGATCTCCGCGGCCTGATTCTCTCGCGGGAGTGCTACGACGCCCCTGCCAATCTCTCCGACCCGACGGCTCAGATGCACTACCTGGCCAAGAACCTGACGCCTAAAGGCGGGGCGGAAGTAGTGGCCGGGCCGACCGCGCCGGAAGTGCGCGCCGTCGGCGCCGTGGCAAGCAGTACTACCTCGATCGCGCCCGCACTCCCTGCCGGTACCGCCAAGGGCGACCTCCTGATCATGGTGGCGGAGTCGGGTGGCGCTGGGACCGGCGAAGAAGCGAACACGCCGCTGACTGCTGCCGGGTGGTCAACCCCGCCGGCACCCTACGCCGACCAGAAAAAAGGCAACACCCGTCTCACCGTTCTGTACCGGATCGCTACCGGCTCTGATGCGACCGCGACCAACGACACCGGCGACCATCAGCTCGCGAAGATCATCGGCATAAAGGTCGGCACCTTCGACCCCGACGAACCCTTCAACATCGCGGCGGTCGGCACGCAGGCAGCAACGAAATCGGTCTCGATCCCAGGCGCTACGACCACCCGTGACAATTGCCTGGTACTCGCACTCGCCAGCGGCAATCTCCCCGACGCGGCGACCTCAACCGAGTTCGGTGCCGCCACCAACGCGAGTCTCACCGAACTCACGGAGCGGATCGACAACACGCAGACCGCAGGCGACGGTGGCGCGATCTACGCGGCCTCGGGCGTCAAGGCGGCCAAAGGCGCCTACAGCGCGACGACGCTCACCGCAGTGACCGAAGCCGAACGGGCGGTCGCCTCCCTCGCTATCAACGCTCCGATCTACGTCCAGCACACCACGCTCACCGCAGGCTGGCTGACGATTCTCGGCTCTCAGATCGGGGGGGTCGAACACATGACCCACCAGGGGCCGCGGCCGATGTGGATGCGGATCTTCGATCCGGGGCCGGTGGCGGGCGGAGTGCAGCTGCAGCTCCAGGCGCGCGCGCTCGGCGCCAGCCGCTGGGATGACTCTCTGCCGATCATCTCGACGCCGATCGTCGGGGGCTGGATTCCCGTCTACCTCGGTGTGCCGCGCCCTGAGGCTGCGGTCCTCGGCAACGAGCGCTGGGAGTGCCGCCTGCAGGCGCGGGCGCCGGGAGGGTCGGGGACGATCCGCATTCGGGACGTGTACCCGCTGAGCAGCGAGCAGTACATGGTGCTGCGCGAGCCCGAACAGCAACTGGTGGCCGACAACCAATCGCAAAGGTCACCCGCGACCGTTGAAGACAAATCCACCGTGGGGACGATCGCCTGGACGAATCCTGGAAACGCGAAAGCATCCGACAACAGCTACGCGGCCTCTACCCTTGAAACGCCACTGAGGCAGTCGCACTATCTAGCGGCGAAAGCGTTCGGGTTCACGCTGCCCGGCGCGGCTGTCGTCCTGGGAATCGGAGTGAGCATCGAGCGGACCGTCGCGGGTCCATCAGGTGTCCGGGTGTTTGATGCAGGGGTCAAGTTGATGAAGGGCGGCGTCGTCGGGGGAGAAGATAAGGCTGGCAAATACACGGGGGGGAACCTCATCGAATGGGAGCACTTCGAAAAGATTGTCGCTTATGGCGACCAGTCGTCACTCTGGGGCCGTAGCTGGACCGGGACTGATATCAACGCAGAAGGCTTCGGTGTCGCAATCTCAGTCTTCGGAGAAGGCAGCGGTGGAATCGCCCAAGTCGACTCCACCTCGATCACCGTCTATTACACGGAAGCCGCCGACGAATCGAAGGTGTGCTTTGCGAGTCGTGCGGTCGAGCCCCGAAGCGACGGCGTGTACCGACAGCACCCGTCGGAAGACGTGTGGGGGCGGTTGATCCCCGACGGGTTCCTCCCTGCTGTGCCACCTGGCGGGGCGGAGGGGAAGAAAACGCGAACGCTCGTAATCCCGAGCGCTGGTGATCTACAGATGCTGCCCGATGGCAGTGCCGCTACGCCGCTGGAAGGCCGACCTTTCGCGCGCGATGGCTATCACTTCGCGCGCGAGGCTGCTGGCTGATCGACCCGCAGGCCCCTCAGCCCGACCTCGCAACCTAGTTCTTCCGGGATGTAGGTCGTCACTTCGTTTACAAGGGAGCCATCGGGTTCCACTTCAGCTTCGTGCTGTTCGAGCCACCACGTGGCTCGACAGTGGAAATGCCGCAGAGCAACGCGGCGGCATGAGTGAACCGCTCCGCCAGTGGAACGCACCGCTCCAACGGCTTCACCGTGGGTCATATAGATCTCGAACTGAGGCCGCTGTGCCTGGGCGATGCTGCACATGCAAAGCACGACCAGAAGCGGCAACGCAGTGGCTAGGATTCTCTTCGTCATCGGGACTACCTCCTGATGGCCATGCCCCGGAGTGTTAGAGCACTGCCGGGGCGCTTGATTGATCGGGACACCTTAACGCCTCGACTCTCGATCCGCTAGCAGGCTTCCGCCCGAACTGCGGCGATCTCGCTCGTCTTCGCTTCCACTTCAGCGTGCGAGGTCTCGAAGCCTTCGGCGATCCGGTCTACTTCTTCAGAGACCTGGGCGGGGCTGAGGCACCCCGATCCTGAACCCGCGCTACCGCCGCCTGCCCCCGTGCTTCCACCGCCGCAAGCGGCGAGCAACAACGCCGCCGCCACGGGCGCCGCCGCCAAAGCCCTGCTTCGCATCCCGTCACTCCCCTCCGGTTGCTGATCGGCACATCCGAACGCCCGGATCGTACCCAAACCCGCCTTCCACCTGCTCCGAAACCGAAAGGACGCGCACGCACATATGGGCGACAACGTCAAAGTCAACGAAGGCACCGGCCCCGTCATAGCCACCGACGAAGTGGGGGGCGCCCAGCATCAGAGGGTCAAGGTCGAGTTCGGCGAAGACGGCGCGGCGACTCAGGTCTCCGAAGCAAGCCCCCTGCCGGTAGGTGGAACCGCTCTTGGCACGACGGGTGAAGCCGACGCCACCGGCAACGGCGGGGTAATCGGGGTGCTGAAGAGGATCCGGGCGCTTCTCGAAGGCGTCGGGAGCCTGAGCCTGGTTCCGAGAACCTCGGGAGGTCTCTCGAAGACGGGCTTCGTATCCGCTGCGAGCACCAACGCCACCAGCGCCAAGGGAAGCCCGGGGCAGGTGTACGGCTGGGCGATCTCCAACGAGGAAGCGAACTGGATCTACCTCAAGTTCTACGACACCAGCTCCGCCCCGGCCCCCGGCACCACCGCGCAGTACTTCATTGTCGGCGTGCCACCCGGCGGGACGGCAAGCGCCAACCACTCCAGCGGCATTGCCTTCGCCACCGGGATCGGCTTGGGCCTCACCAAAGGGGCGGCCAATTCGAACGCAGAAGCGGTAAGCGCCAGCAAAGTCGCCGTCGCCGTGTTCTGGAAGTAAGCGGCCGGTCGCCGGACCATGTCGCTCCTCCTTCTCTTCCGGGAAACTTCGGCGCCGAGCAGGATCGCGGTCGCCCGCGAGTACCCACCCGACGACCTCTACTGGTACGTCGAGCCCCCCAAGGGCCGACCCTCGCGCTGGGCGGCAGACGAGGCTTTGACCGAGAACGTCATCGCCGACATGCGGCTGGTCGACGACATGCCGGGTGGCGACAAGGAAGGCTCGGGAGTCCTCGCCAGAGACCCTCGCACCTCCTGGTCAGACCTGGTCCCCTTCAGCGACATTACCGTCAAAGGGCGAGGCGGCGAGGAAGTCGCCCACTATCGCCTCGACAAGACTCCGGAGTCAGACGGCGAGCACATGGCGATCACGACCGAGGCAGTCGGGTGGTCAAAGGCGCTCGAAGACGACAACGCCCTGATCGGCCCGGGGTTCATCGACAGCGACCTGAGCAAGTGGGGCGACCCGAGCACCCAGCGGAAGATCAACATGCTCGCCCTCAAACGGACGTTCGCGAACGTGTCGATCTCCGCAGCCAGCGGTGGGGCCGGGGAAGCAGACCCCGCCATGCTTATCGAGATCAGCCAGTGGGGCGGCGAAACGAAGCCGACCGGGGAGTCGTGGTACTTCGGCGGCGGCGTAGAGCTAGGCGCGGCGCTCTACGACTTCATCGTTCCTCACGCCGCCGGCACCTCGGAACTCACCCATCAGATGAGGATCGCGACCAACGATCTCGACGAACCGAACGCCGGTGTCGGCCCCAGCCACGTCAACACCCCGGCCGCTCAGCAACAAGCGGCGGCTACCGCAGCCGGCGCCAGGTACGCCTTCTGGAACTTCATCTGGAACCTCGGCGGCTCGGGCGAAAACTCCGGCGATACGTGGGGCTTCGCCAACCCTCGCATCATCGGCAAGGACGCATGGGAAAACCTCGCCCTGCAAGGGACCTGGCCGAACGTCGGCTTCACCGTCTCCCAGATGCTCGGGTGGGCGATCCCGCAGTTCACCTGCCTCGAAGCTCGCCCCGAAGACCTCGAAGATCTCGGCTACATCATCGGGCAGGCGTGGTTCTCAGACCCCGGCCCGATGTCTCAGGTGGTGCAGGAGCTCACCAAATACGAACTGCGCGACTGGTTCGTCTTCGGGGGCAAACGCTTCCAGCTAAAACAGCCGGGCACCTACGGCCGCCGCTGGCAGGCATACGCGGGACCTTCGAGCTTGCAGGAACAGGGCTTCGACGCCGCCCGGTCATGGAAGGAAATCCTCGTCTCCTACCAGGACGTGGACGGGACCACGCGGACGGTAGGGCCCCCGGGGTCTGGTGCCGACGTGGAAAGCGCTTCGCTGGAAATCACCGATCCCGACCACCCGGCAGTGCGGGCAGCGGAAGCCTACGGGCCGAAGTTCATTCGTCGCGACCGACTCGATCTCAAGGGGATCAGCACCCCGTCGCGTGCGATCGAAGTCGGCGAAATCTGGTTGCGGGAAGCCAACCGTTTAAACCGCTCGGGCTCGGCGGTCTTCGCTGATTACCTGATGGATGACCGCGGGGTGATGCGGCCGGTCTCGCACCTGCGGGCCGGGGACGAAGTCCGCTTCCCAGATGCTGCGGATACGAGCTACCGCAGGGTGGTCAGGCGCACCTACGAACACGCCACCCGGACCTGCACCGTCGACCTTGATGCGCCGCCGGAAGGGCTGCAGGCGCTGCTTGAACGCCTACAGGCCGACATCCGAAACCTTGCCCTTTAACCCGACTACTGGAGGCATCGACGTGCTCTGTGAACCCACCACGAATAGCGGAGAGCGTGATGGCCGATGAGTCACGGGACGCCTGGCGCCTTAATCAGCTCGAGGATCAACGGAAGACCGATGCAGCTCGAATCGACTCCTTGGAGGATCGGATGCTCCTAGTCGAGACCAAAGAAGCCAGCCGTGAACGGAAAGCCAATCGTGCCGTGACCGGTGTTATCACCCTCGGGATCGCGATTGCCTCCGGGATCGCCGTCGCGCTGTTCTCCGGAGGGCACCCATGAACGCTGACACGGCGAAGTTGGCCACCCTCGCTCCCGACTGGGTGAAACGCGAGCGCCGCCGAGAGCTCCGCTTCTGGGGCTCCCTAGTGGTCGCCATCGTCGCCATCGCCGGCGCGACCTACGCCGTCGTCGTCAACAAGGAACAGGACACCCAGATCACCCGGATCGAACCCAAAGTGACGAAGCTCGAACAGACCCCGTGTGCGAAGGACGCCACCTCGAGGGCCTGTCAGAAGCTCCGCGCCGAAGTCGAGCAGGCGGCCGGGATCCAGGTGACCTGCATTCCCTTTCGTCGTGCCGGCTACCTTTGCCCGCGGCCCGGCTCAGAGCTCGCCAATCAACAGGCGAGCGTGGGAGGTGATGCCCAACAGCCCGGTTCCATCGGCCATCAGCAACCTTCGCCGTCTCCGAGTGGGGGTGGTGGGAGCGGAACTGAAGCAGATAAAGGTGGGGGGCACGGATCGCCTGCGCCGGGACATGGCGGCAGCGGTGGACCAGCTGCACCGGCCGGAAGCGGCAGCGCCCCGGCGCCCGCGCCGACGTCGAGCGGCAGCAGCGGCCAGCAGAGCACCGCGGTCCCGCCCCCAGTCGCAGAAGAACACGCCGACCACCCTCTCCCTGAAGCAGTAGAAGCTACGGGTAAAGCAGTAGGTGGCGTTGTTGAAAAGGCGGGTGGTGCTGCTCAGGGAGTAGTTGAAGGTGTGGGGAAGACGGGGGACTGCTTGCTGCGGGGTGGTTGCTGATGGCGGTTCGGGTTCGCGCTGACGGCACGATTCTCTGTGCGGCGATGCACCCGGCCCGCGACGACGACCGGGCCTACATCGACGACGGTCTGCACTACAAGCTCGGAGTCGAGCTTGGCGCGCTCGTGACGGAGCCGATGCACGCCGACGCTGGGAACCCCGGCCGCGGCGGCCACGCCGCACATGGTGAGTGGTGGTGGGCCGACGAGGTCCCCGATGACGTCGTCATCGAGCGCTGGTCCGAGGGGTGATGCAGATGAAGCAGACCGTCACGATTCATCGCACGGCTGACCGCCACGCCGAGCTACATCGGCGCCAGTTCGCGGAGACGCGAGAGGCCACGGTCGAAGCGGGCGACCTCGCCGATGTTCTCGATGCCGCCTTGGACGTGATGGAGATGAGCGACGCCGCGCCCGGCCAATTCACGATCTCCATCGACTGGCCACACGAGTGATGCAGGTCGCCTTCGACAGAGACCTCAAGCCCTGGATGACCGTCTCAGGTGGAGGAGGAGACGAGAGGGTGGAGTGGCCGGAGCCGATCTACGAGCTTGAAGAGGTGCTCTGAGGTTGCTCGCGCATCGCAGCCGCCTCTCCAAGATCTAACGGCACCACGTACCAGCCATAGTTCGCGAAGGGCGGGCGCGGCGTCCAGTCGGCCCCGGCCTCCAGCGCCGCCTCTTCGGTGCTGTACGCGCCGAGCAGCGCGTCGCCGTCGTAACCGCCGTCTGCCATCAGCACGAACACCCGCATGGTCGGCCAGTCTACCGCCCACCCCGGGCACCCCCGGCTCGCAGACGTCGCAAGTCATCCTCTTCCAAAGCAGCAAGTGGGAGGCGTGTGACTTCCCACCCTGTCCTTCGGAATGTCTCGGCGACCTCCTCGAAGAGGATCGGAACTTCGATCCCACCGGGCTCCGACCGGACAAGCCAGAAGTGCCGATCGTCCTCGTCCACCGGGAGCGCCCTTTCAGGTAGCGGCGCCTCCCTACCACAGAGCTTCGAGCGGGCTTGACGTGACTGTCAAGGCTTGCGTTTGGTACTGCGGCGTTTAGGGGTCAGGCTGCCGCAGAGATTGCGGCCTCCACGATCTCGCCATCGAGCCAGTGGCGGATCGGCAGGGCGGGCGTATCCACCTCTGAGGCCGGTTCACGGGGGCGATATTCCGCCGTCCGGGCCCGGGCCATCTCAGCGACAACCGCCTCAACGTCAGCGACAGGCATCGAGTGGATAAGACCTTGGCGCCCCTGCGCGGTTGCGATCTCCGCCTCCCAGCGAGCCTCTGATGCAAACAGCGTCAGCTTCGTGATCAACACGTCGGGCATGAACCAACTCTAGCGCTCCCCTCCGTCCCCAGCTTCCCCCTGAACCTCGCCGCGTAGCTCCCCCCTCTCAGCGGCCTCCATAGAAGACACCAATCCGAAAGGAAGGCACCCTCGTGCCCACCAAGACGGCCGTTCACCGGCCACTTCATCTTGCGACGCCTCTCACCAAAGGCCCCGATGTACGGGCGCTCCAGAAGGCGCTGAAGGACGGCCTCCACCACTACAAGATCGACTGGCTCCCGGTGACGGTCGACGGCGAGCTCGGTCCGCAGACCGTCCACGCCGCCCGGTTCTACACCTGGGTCCTGGGTCTCGGCACGGGTCATCGGCGCCCGATCCAGAAGCGCCACACGATCTCTGAGGCTACGCAGCGTCTCATTCGGGTGCCCCGGTCACGCTCGGCGCTCGAGCGAAACCGTGCGAAGCGCCGGCAGCCTCGCCTCTCGAAGATCCGCAAGTCGCAGTCGGAGGGTCCGGCGGCGGCGGTCGCAGGTGCCCGTGCCTGCATCGGCATCACCGAGAGTCCGGCAGGATCGAACACCGGCCCCGACCGCACGATCGTCGTCATGGGCAAGAAGGTCGTGGTCGGCGTCAGCGCCTTTGAGCGTGCCTGGGGCCTCGGCGCCTGCTACTGGTGCCTCTGCTTCGCCTGCTTCTGGGTGAAATGGGCGGGCGGGAAGATCTCGGGCAACTGCGCCTACTCCGTGGCGATCGAAGGATATGCCCGTAACCACGAAAACGGCTGGGTACAGGTGCCAGTCTCCGAGGCGCGGCCGGGAGACATTTCGATCTGGAAGTTTGAAGGCCCGAACGCCCTGAGTGACCACGGCGAGCTGATCGTCGAGGTCCACAACGGCCCGACCGAAGACGTCGGCGGGAACACCGGGGCCGACAGCGGCGGCTCTCAGTCCAACGGCGGGGGCGTCTTCGCCAAGCAGGTCCCCGGCGATTCCCGCGACCTCTCGATGCTCTCGATGGTCTGCCGTCCCCTCTACAGCTAAAGGAGATCCTCCAATGCAGAAGCTGCTCGACAAACTCGCCCGCGGCCGCAAGGCCATCGTCGGTTTCGCTACCCAGCTTGGGACTCTGGTCGTGCTGACCGTCCCGAACAGCAGCCATGAGGTCAAAGTCGGGCTCGGTCTGCTTGGCGCAGGCATCGGCTTGGCGCTGATCTACCGGGTTCCGAACAAGCGGAGGGCCCGATGAAGCGGCCGCGCTTCGAGGTCTTCCCGGAGGTCAGCGAGGCAAGCTCGCATGAGACGGTCGCCGACGACCGGCCCGCCTTTCACCCGAGCGGCGACGAGTACACCGTCTGCCACGCCCACTGCAACGACTGCGAGTGGACGGCGAAGGGCGACCCCGCCGACACGCGAGGCGCCGCCGCTGCGCATGAGCGGGAGCACCCGAAGCCGACCGGCGAATACGGCTGGAGGCTTCGTGCAGCCAACGGGGAGATCATCGCCAACGGCGAGAGCTACACCCGGCCCGAGGATGCCGAACGGGCATGCACGACGGTCGCCGAGACGGTCGCGCAGATCGAGTGGGTCGGGCCTGAGGGCTCGGCCGTGTCCGTCGAGCGTGTCGACGGCGAGTAGTTCCGAAGCTTCCTGAAGGCCCACCGGCCGTAGTCCGCGGCCGACGTTCGGGCGTCCTATACCCGAAAGCAAAGGAGCGCGGCATCTTCCGCCGAGCCACCTATCTCACCGGGGCGTTAGTCCTGCTCTGCCTCCTACTGGCAAGCTCGGCTGAGGCCCGACGTCCGAATATCACGTTCTCTCCTGCCTGCTCAGGTGGGCTTGTATCTGCTGCTGAGTTCAGACCCTGGGCAAAGGCAGTGTGGGGGGTAGAGCGATGGCGCCGGGGGGATCCCAAGGCGTCGACGATCGCCACGTATCGCAGGAAACTGGAGTGCGCGAGCGGTCCTCGAAACCGCCAGGCGATCCAGAGGTCATGGGAGCGAAAGCGCGCTGCCTTCTACAAGCGCCGGCGCGCCATCCTCGCCCAGAACATCAACCACGTCTGGGCGGCTCACTGGGCACCGGATTTCGGTGGTCCCTCGCTCCCGTTCCACGTCGCAGCTGCTCTCTTCGAGGCAGCCGGGATGCCGGGAGTGACGATGGCCCAGATCGGCATGGGGGAGTCGGGGCTGCGACCGGGATCCGCCGGCGTCGACCCCGGCGGCATAACGGTCGGCTACGGGATCCTCGCGGTCACGAGCCCCTTCGCCGACGCGATCGTCGCCAAGTACGGCGGCTATGACCAGATGCTCAACCCGGTGAAGGATGCAGCTGCAGCGGGAGAGATCTATCGAGCCCAGGGGATCGGGGCCTGGTACGGCACCCGGTTTGTGACGGGCTCTGACCTCCACTACAGGGGGCGTCTCGATCTGACGCGGTTCCTTGGTGGCCTGACCTACCGGCAGGCGCTTTGGCGACAGCGCTGACTGGAATACTTGCCCCGTGCCCAGAAGAGGTGTCGCCAGAAGTACTAAGCCCTGCAAAGTGGACGGGTGTGATCGGTTCGTTGACACGCACGGCTGGTGCAGCATGCACTACCGACGCTGGCGCAAGAATGGCAGTCCCTTCGTAAAAGGACGCCTTGGTCGGAAAGCTTCGCCGACTCCGGTTGGTGAGCGCTTCGCTCGACTCATCGTCCTTGCTGAGGCACCCCAACGGGAGGACGGCGTCCGTCGCTGGCTGTGTCGGTGCGACTGTGGAAGAGAAACCCAGCCCACCGCCCAGAAAGTTCGCAGCGGCGGTACGAAGTCATGCGGCTGCCTGTCCCGTGAGGGTCCGCGCCCGGGAATGATCCCGATCAAACATGGGCTGACCCGCGTTGGCAACCGGCACCCGCTGTATGGGGTATGGACCGCAATGCGGATCAGATGCCGCAACCCAGAGCACCCAAGCTGGCCTCATTACGGCGGTCGCGGGATCGTGGTTGATCCGCGCTGGAACGACTTTGAGCAGTTCCTGAAGGATATGGGCTCCAAGCCCTCGCCGATGCACAGCATTGATCGCATCGACAATGACGGCCCTTATTCGCCGGAGAATTGCCGATGGGCCACCAAGGCGGAGCAGCGACGCAACCAGCGAAGCCGATCAAGAATCAAAGCTGAAGAAGCGACTACAAAGACCGAACGGCTCAGCTGATCCCTGACGGCTGTCCTGCCTGAAGCGTCTCCGCCGACAAGCAGGTTCACCGATAGCCGGTTAGCCTCAGACCTCGATAGACGGCCGGTCCTCCCGGCCACCCCCTGGACCCCCTTGCCTTCGGGCGAGGGGGTCTTCTTGCGTTCAGGAACCTTTTGAGTATCATCCCGCGCCGCAGTCAATAAGCGGCCGGGGCGCTGCGTGCAACAGCGACACCCGGCCTGGCAACGAAAGGACGGTTTAGGCCCTTCCGATGCGTCGAGCAAACCTATCCGGCGTCACCCGGTCTTCACGACCTTCACGGCGGGGAGCACCTCGCCTGCGATGTCGATCCTCACTGAGCCTCACCCCCTTTCGACAGTCTGTCCAGTTAGAGAGTGACGACGGCCCCCGACGGCTTAAATTAGTTGGCGATCGGGCCTATGAACAGATACATTTGAGCCGATGAAGGGCGCGGCACTTCGAGGGGCATCCGAGAATCGCATGCTTGCGATGGGCCACACGCTGCGCGCCGATGCCTTCAAAATCCTGACGCAGCGCGATGCCAGCCCTTCCGAGATCACCCGCCAACTTGGACTGCCAGCGAGGGAACTGAACAAGGTCACGTATCACGTGAAGCACCTAGTCGAACTCGGCTGCGCAGAAGTTGTGGGCGAGCGCCGGGAGCCCGGGCGTCCCCCGGCGACGGTCTACAAAGCCACGGAACGATCGATCATTGAGATGGGCGAGTGGGACAGGTTCAAGGAGGAGAACCCCCTACTCGCAGATCACATCTTGGTGGAGGCAATGCAGACCCAGCTTTCGGACTACTCGCACGCCCTTGAGGGTGGAACCGTAGGAGACGACGAAAACTTCCACATGACCAGCACTCGGCGCGTCGTCGATCTGCAGGGCCTAATGGATGGCCTCGAGCTAAAAGAAGACCACCGCCGCCGCATGGATGAAATTGAGCGCGAATCTGCTGAACGGCGAGCAGACGACGGCTCAGATGCGATTCCGGTCTCGGACTTCCTTGGCTTCTTCAAGATGCCTTCCGGCAAGTGAGCGTACTCAAGACTTGACAAGTAGCTCGACCGTTCGGGAGCCTGCCCAATCGACAGAATCCGAGCGGTGGGTATCGCTGCATTGAGTAGCACCCGCCTGCGCGACGAAGGGGAGATCGAGTGCGGCAGGGGGAGTGCGGGGAGGCCGGCGGAAGCGGGGTCGAGCGGAAGGAGCTAGACGGATTCTTGGCCGATGTTCGTCAACTCCGGAAGCGGCTCGATCCCGCTTCGGCCTGGCAGCCCACTCTAGAGGTGCTCGAAGAAGAGGTTGAAGCGGGTCAGCCCTTCGTCTTCAAGGTCGCCTTCGCTTCGTCGAGCAGGTCGAAGAGCGATACCCCCGTCGTGTCCTCGTAGGCTTGGAGGATCTCGCTGAGGGCGATGAACGTCCGGCCGTCCTCGAACTTGCGGATCGTGTCTTCGGTCTTGTTGACCTGGCCCGCGACCACGCTACGGCTGATGCCGGCGTCTTCCCTTGCCTGCTTCGCTACGGCGGCAAGTGCGCCGACTAGACCGTTCTCCACGGCTGCAACGGTAAACCAAAATCGCCCAAGGCGGAATAGTTCTAGAAAATAATTCTGGAATCTAGTTCTGGAATGTGTTACGGTTGATCCATGATCGACCCCCCGACCAACCGGCTTGCCGAGGCCATGGAGGCCGCAGGCAAGTCTCGGAGCGAAGTCGCCTCCGCCGTCGGTCGCACCGAAGACACCGTTCGGAAGTGGGCCAACGGGGCGACCATTCCGGCCGACCTCGCGCCGACGGTTGCCAAGTTGCTCGGAGTCGGGCCGGGCTACCTCATGGGCTGGGACCGCATCCCGGCTACCACGGGGGAGGCGGCGGCGTGAAAAAGGTTCTTCTGATCGACGGTCCTTACAAGGGAGCCGAACCGGAAGTCAGCGGCACTGGCACCTTGCTCATAGAGGGCGACTTCAGCGACGGCTCTGGGCGGTCCGAGGACGGAGCGATGGCCCGCTACCGGCCTACCCGCGACAAGAGCCAGTACCGCTTCAAAGGCTGGAGCAAAGACGTGATTCGCCTTCCACTTCCCGGGGCGGCCAACTGATGCGCGACCACCTCCTCATTCGGATCTTCCTTGCTTGGACATTGGCCCCGCTGGTCTTCGTCCTGACCCAGTTCTTCCTGCTCGGGGCGGCCGCCTGATGGCCTACGCCGTAGAAATCTCCTACACCCGGGGTGGACCCTCAGCTCGCTACCCCGACCAGTGCATCCCTTGCGAGACGGTCGAGGACGCAGCGCAGGTCTTCGAGTCAGAGGCCGAACCGAATCGCCCGCTCGCCGAGATCGTCGAAGAACTGAGCCTCGAGGGCAAGGTCGAGTACGAGGAAGACGGCCACCCTTGGCGGCGCATCACCGTGCAGGAGCTGGCGGAGGTGAGCGCATGAGCCCGACCACCGCTAGGGACCGCGCGCGTCGCCATGCCGAGCGGGGCCACCTCTGTTCATGCGGCAAGATCGTCCACGGCAACGGTGCGAAGTACCAGCACCGAGAGATGCACCGACGTGCCGAAGACGGGCACCGCTACGTCAGGCTGGAGCACTATCGCGAGTTGTTCCCCGACTACGTCGGTGGGCCTTCTGATCGTCGGGTCCGCGGCCCACGGGAGCAGGGGAGATGATCGCCGCGATCTCACCCCCCCCCGAGGGCTACGCCTTCATCGTCGCCGCGCTCTTGGCCATCTGCACCGTCACCCTCTTCATCCTTGTCGCCGCGGCGAGCACGGAGTTGAACCGCTACCGGGCCCGCCGCCGCTTCTTCGAAGAGGTCGAGCGCTTCAGGGACGAACTTGACGCCGAGCGGGATCTGGTGAAGGCGATCGGCCGCGTCCCGGTCGACGACAGGCGGTGGGCTGCCTGATGGCGCTCGCAGCTCTCATCGTCGCCGTCGTCGGCTTCTTCGCCGCGCTCGCCGACGTGCTCCGCCAGGCCGCCCGCCATCGCCAGGAGAACTGGGGCGGACGGTGACCCACCGAGACTTGAAAAACAGCGGCCGCGGCGCTGACACGCCCGACCGCCCGAGCAACGGAGGTAGATCCGTGGCTGTGCCCAATGTAGTTGATATCGCCGAGGCGAGGGAGCGGTTAGACGGAGGAAAGAGAACGGCGCTCGCCGAGCTACTGGACCCGACGAAGCTCGAGGGCCGCTTCGATCTCGCAAGCGATGCCCACGATTCCGAGGAGGAGTTCAACCGCGAGATTGCCGAGGCGGTGCTGACCGAGCTCTCGGAGGTCCGCAGCGGCTACCTCTTCGCAATGAAGTACCTGGACCACCTCGGCGACCGCCTGCCCCATGTGGTTATCGGTGAACGGGTGAACTCGCTGGATGACCTCTGCCATGTGCTGAAGGAGCGGTGGGGACTGTGAGCAGCGCCGAGGTTCTCGCTCCCTCCAGCAACGGCAACGGCGGGTCGCCCCCTCGTCAGCTGACCGATGAGCAACTGGCGCTGATCAAGCGCACGATCTGCAAGCCGAAAAACCGCGAAGCGACCGACGACGAGCTGACGCTGTTTCAGTACCAGTGCGAACGAACCGGGCTCGACCCGTTCGACAAGCAGATCTACGCGATCTTCCGCTGGAGCAAGCAGACCAAGCAGGAGGAAATGTCGATCCAGACCGGGATCGACGGCTTCCGCGCAATCGCTGAGCGGACCGGTCAGTACATCGGGCAGGACGGGCCGTTCTGGTGCGACGCCGACGGCCAATGGACCGACACCTGGCTCAGCGAGTCGAGGCCGAAGGCGGCGAGGGTCGTTGTCAAGAAGCTGATCAACGGAGTGGTGGGGGAGTTCCCCGCGGTCGCCCACTTCTCTGAGTTCGTGCCGCTCTACGACGGCAAGCCGCTCGGGCTCTGGGGGCCGATGCCGGCGCACATGATCGCGAAGTGCGCCGAGGCGCTAGCACTGCGCAAGGCGTTCCCCAAGGAGATCTCAGGGCTCTACATCAAGGAGGAGATGGAGCAGGCCGACGTGGCCGAGATGGCGGCGCGGCACGAGGGAGTCTCCACCGTCCCCGCGAAGAGCGCGGGCGAGTTGTCACCGCCGAGCGACGAGGTGCCCGGCGAGCCTCTGGATCCCGAACGCGCGGAGAAGATCGTCGGGGGGTTCAAAGCGCTGAAGCTCTCCTACGGCCGAATCGGAACCCTGCTCGCCACGTGCGGAATCAACGGCCTGCGGGCGGCGTCCCAAAAAGCAGTGCTGGAGCGGATCGCGTCGCTCACCGAGGAGCAGGCCGACAAGCTTGAGGCCGCGCTGGAGCGGGTCGCCCAGGACGATTCAGCGGAGGCGGCGAACCGCGATGCCTGACGGTCAGCGCGTCGACCTTCCTAGCGGCGACTCCCTCTGGTTCTACGAGGAGGACCACTCCTACTGGCGGCACAACGAGGAGACGGGCGCTCGTGGCCGACGCCTTTCCGGCGTAACCACCGTCTGCAAGCCGCTCGACTACAACCCGGAGAACCTGATCCGCTGGGCCGCCGAGACCCAATGCAAGGGGATCGCCGAACTGTACCTGCGCGAGCCGGGTGAGTACCTGCATTGGTTGACCGATCCAGCGCTCATGTGGAGGCGCCTGAACGATGAGGGCCTGACCTACGACAAGGTCCGCGACCTCGCCGGCGACCAGGGCACGAACGTCCACGTCCTCGCCTTCGAGGCGTTGGCGGGCGGTCTACCCGGCCTGGACTTCGACGGGCTCGACGATCGCGAGAAACGGCTTGCCGCCGCGGTTGCGTCCTTCTGGTTCGACCACGACCCCTCCGCTTCTCAGGTCGAGCAGGTGGTGTACTCGGAGCGCCTTGGTGTCGCCGGTCGCCTCGACTTCCGTGGCCGCCTCGGCGCCATCTGCAGCAATCCGATCTGCGCCTGCCAAGGGACCGACGGCCTGTTCGGGGTCATCGACCTGAAGACGGGTGGGTTCATCTCCTGTGCAGCCCACGCTCAGGTGGGCGGTGGCTACCCGCTGCTCGCCGAGGAATCCGGTTTCGGGGAGTCCAACTGGTCAGCGATTCTCCAGGTCTTCGACGACGGGCGCTACGAGTTCTTCCGCGCCGAGGGATCGCCGGAGGCATTTGAGTCCGCGGTCGAGGCCTATCGCGCCGCCGGGAAGATCAACGGCGCGGCTGCGAAGGCGCGAGAGGCCCGGAAGACCGCCCGCGAAATGGACCAACAGATCGCCGGCGCGGTCAAGGAGCTGGTCGGCTGATGGCGGGGGAGCTGAGAAAAGCCTTAGAGGTACTGAATGGCCGCAAGGAAGCGATCCGAGACGGCCGCGACGAGTTCACGGTTGCCGACCAGGAGTTCGGTGCTCTTCTTAGCGGCTTCGACCTTGACCTCCGCGAAGTTGCCAGGCTCACCTACGGGGCGGTTGAGAGCCACCAGGCGTTGCTTGCGGCGGGCGCCCAGTTCCCCGGTGTAATCACCGCCGCGACCATCGACGGCCTAGTCCTCGGGTTGCTCGTTTCACGCGAGCGCCAGAAAGCCGAGGCGTCCTGATGCCCCGCCCCGACTTCCCCGACCCGATCTTCCTGGTCGACAAAAGCACCTCGGACACCCCTTCCCTGGAGCTGATCACCGACCACCAAACCGCCAAGAACTTCCCCTACCGCCTCCGCTACAAGTCAGCACCCGAGCACGGAGTTGACTGGGAGCGGGTGGCGCGGGCGGAAACGCACGTGCTCAGGGTCTCGATCCTCGAGGCCCTTGCCGCGAACGGTGGCAGTGTGCGCTCGCCGGCTGATCTCGCCCGGGAGTGGGGGCTAGACGTGAACAGCGTCGCTTACCACGTCAGGGAGCTGCAGAAGAAGGACCTGATCAAGCTCGTGGACTCCCGTCCTAGGCGTGGGGCGCTGGAGCACTTCTATGGGCTGGCGGGGGGCGAGTGAGGACCGTGGATCGGTTCACGGCCCGCCGAATCTTCGAGCGCGAAGGAGAGCGGATCGCGCAGGTACGCGACACGCTCGCTGGGCGCGACCTCTACATCAGTCGTGCCGAGGGGGTCTTCGTTCACTGGGATCGCCTTGGGGTTCTGGTCGCCGATCCGGAATTGCGACTCGTCGCGGCCAAAGCCCTCAACGGCAGCGCGGGCCGGAGGGGCCGAACGGCTCGGCGGTCACCCGCGCAGCGCCCTGACTTGGCGGACCGTCGTCGCCAGAATCGGCAGCGAGTCGCCGGGGGAGTTCGTCCTGCGGTCATTCAACCGGTGGAGAGGCTGCCTCGCTCATGCCGCAAATGCGAAAAGCCGTTCGTCCCAAAGGGTCCGACGTCAAAGGTGTGCCCGACCTGCAAGTCCGAGGCCGGACGGCAGCAGGCGATCCAGAAACAGGTGGCAGCGTGACCACCCGTCTCATGAACTGCGGCGTGTGCAAGCACGCCTGGGAGGTCCCCGCCGAGAAGCCGACGGCTCCCGTCGCCTGTCCGGAATGTGACGCCCATGTCTGCGCCTGCGGGTGCGGGGAAGACCTCGCCGACATGCGCGCCCACGCTCTCTACAAGGGGCGTGCCTGCGCCGTGGCGCTCGCCAGGGCGGGGTACGCGACTACGCGGGCCGCAAAGGCGAACAGAAACCGAACTGGCGCCAGCGTCCACTCCCTCGATGACGCCCGAAGGGCCAAGCCGAAGGAACTGACCGACTGTGACCGGATCGCCATCGCCCTGAAGGCCCGCGGCTCAGCAGGCATCCACTCCCACGAGATCCGCAAGCTGGGTCTCTCAGGCCACCCCTCGATGCGGATCTCAGAACTGGAAGAACGGGGCTACGTAATCGAGCACACCCGTGAGTTCAAAGGCCGGCGCCCAGGAGTCCGCTACACGCTGATCTCTGAGCCGGGTGAATTGGCGAAGGCCGCGTAGTGAGCCGTGCCGTGCCGACGCTCGCCAGAACCCGCACCCGCCCGCGTCGGCGACTCCGCACCCGTGGATGTCAGGGGCGCCCACCGGTGAGCCTCGACCTGCAGAAGCAGATTTGGGATGACCCCGAGCCGAAAGGCGCGGCGCTAACGGTGTTCCTACTGCTGGCGAGCTACGTCCCTCACGAGCGCTGGAAGCGCGGTGACGCTCCGCTCGCGTGGCCGTCTCAGAACACGATCGCTCGCAAATGTAACTGCCAGCGCAGCACCGTCCAGCTCGCGCTAGAGGAGCTACAGAGGCTCGGCAAGATCAGAGACACCGGTATGCGGAAAACCCGGCGCTCGGTGGTGTGGGAGCTATACCCGCCCGACGATCTCCCGGACACGAAGACGGGGGCCGAACTGGCCGAAGAGTTCGAGCGTGGGGAATTGACCGATGAGGAGTCAGGTCATGACCTGACCGATGGTGAGTCAGGTAGGGGAGTCGCCGACGCTGACTTGACCGATCCTGGGAAGGACTTGACCGATCCTGGGAAGGACTTGACCGATGAGGAGTCAGGTACCGGACCGATTATCAGGCACAAGAGAGAAGTAGAGACTCAAGCAATAGAAAGTGATGTTGGAGAGATGCGGGCGCGCGCAGGCGCGCGCATTTCAGGTGAAGGTGAGGATCTGTCGGGGGAGTTGGCGGATGTCGAGGAGCTGCTGGAAAGCCGACCGCATGATCAACTCCTAACTCGCCGCCGGGATGAATTGCGGGCCGAGCTTGAGCCGGTCGCAATCGGAGGTGGGGGCCGGTGACCGGCACCACCACCCAGCGCAGGAAGGCTCTCGCCGTCGGTAACGAGATCCGCATCAGCCGCTCCCGCCAGCGCCGAGCCCTGATCGGCGCACCGGCCAGAGAGGTCATCCCCGCCATCGTCAACCCCACCCGGGAGATGGAGGGCATCCGGATCGCCACCCTGATCACCCCGGGCGGCAGCGACAAGGTGGGCGTGGTTCCGAAGATCGGGCCGAAGACGCTCTCGCGAGTCTTCAACGACCTGATCGAACGCTACCCCGATGGCTGGGAGTGGCACGGCGCGATCCGGCTCTGTGATCTAACGGTGGAGGAGCGGCGGCGGCTAGCTCGTGCGCTGCTGCTAAGGGCGCCCGCGGCCTGGCGGAACGGGGCATCGGTCTAATGGCTACCTGGATAGCTCGCGACTGCGGCTGCCGTCAAGTGGTGTACGCCGGCCACAAGCGAGTCAAGCTCTGCGAGCTGCACGGCAACCTCTTCGAGAGCGAGGCCGTGATCGAGGGGCGCGAGGGCAAGCCGCGTCAGCGCTCTTTCGGCACCGGCAGCAAGGAACCAAAGCGGGACTGGACCGACGCCCGCGCCAAGGTCGAAGAAGAGGGCTGCTGCCGGATCTGCAAGCGCTCCGACCGAAAGCTCGAGGCCGCCCACATCCTTGGCCGAGAGCACGACGAACCGAAACTCAAGGTCGAGCCGATCACCGGCGAGTTGGTCCCAAGCAAAACGCTCCACGTCGAACCAGACCGCATAGTCCCACTCTGCGGACCCTTCCCAGAAGGCTGCCACGGAGACGTCGACTACAACCGGGTCAACCTCGTCCACTACCTGACGATCGACGAGCAGGTACAGGCGGTCAAAGACGCAGGTGGGATTGCACCGGCATGGGTGAAACTGGCCCCTGTCGGTCCTGAGGCGGTGGCGGTGTGATGTTCGGCCTGCGCTGGATCTCGGCGGTCTCGCTGCGCTGGCACACCCGTCCTACCTGCTGCATTCTCAAAGCGTCGAGGCTGCGCTTCGGCTGGCGCCCCTTCCTGATCACTGCGGGCTACGGCCGCGACTTCTACACGCCCTGCCCGGTCTGCGTTCCCCAGTCCCCCATCAAACAAGGGGCGACTGCCCCGAAAGGAGACCTATGACCACCGCAACTGAAGAGCTGCGCGCCTACCACGGCGACGAGGAGCTGAAGACGAAGACGGTCGAGCAGGCCCGCATGCACCGGGAGGCCGACGAGCTGGTCCAGGGCGTCTACGCGGACCTCGACGGTCGTCGCTTCTGCGCCGTCGGCTGCCTCACCCACGACTCCTCCGGGGGCCATCACCTTTACCCGGAGCGCTGGGGCATCCCCGAGTGGCTGGCACACCTAGAGGACCGGATCTTCGAGGGCCTACCCGAGGGGAAGGAAAAGCTCTGGCCCGAGCGCTTCCTCACCGCCATCCCGGCCGGCGCTGATTTCGACGGCTTGGCGGATCGTCTCGCCATCCGTCGCTTGAAGGAGGAGTGCCTGCCGCTGAGCGGTCACTGGCCTGAGTCAGTGAAGGCGCAGGTGGTGGCATCGATCGAGCAGACCATCGCAGCCCTCGAAGGTAAGGGTGACCACGAAGCGGCGCGGTCGGCGGAGTCGGCGGCGCGGTCGGCGGAGTCGGCGGCGGAGTCGGCGGCGCGGTCGGCGTGGTCGGCGGAGTCAGCGGCGTGGTCGGCGGAGTCGGCGGCGGAGTCGGCGGCGCGGTCGGCGGAGTCGGCGGCGCGGTCGGCGGCGGAGTCGGCGGCGTGGTCGGCGGAGTCGGCGGCGTGGTCGGCGTGGTCGGCGGAGTCGGCGGCGTGGTCGGCGGAGTCGGCGGCGTGGTCGGCGGCGTGGTCGGCGGCGTGGTCGGCGGAGTCGGCGGCGGAGTCGGCGCGGTCGGCGGCGGAGTCGGCGCGGTCGGCGGCGGAGTCGGCGCGGTCGGCGGCGGAGTCGGCGTTCGAACGTGAGGCTGATCGCCTCATTACCGAGCTTGAACACCTTCCCGTCACTGGCGTGGAGGCTGAGTGAACTCAGCAGCCTTCACTCGAGCGGAGCGGACCCGTCGCAGGGGTCGGGTAGTCACCGCTCCCCAGACAAGGACACTCGCCCGCCTGTGTCATGAGGCAGGGATCGAGATGCCCGTCTGCCGCTGGTCCCACCAGGCCAGCGATGCGATCGACCGTGTCCTCAAGGCGCTCCGTGAACCCACCCTAGGGCCGATGGGCAGCGGGAATCTGCGCTGCCCTCACCCTGCTGTTTCTCGGTGGGGCTTGGGAAGAGGCACCGGGGAAGAAGGGGGCGAGGTGAACGGGCAGGTCGAGTTCCGCGATGACGGCTCGGCGGTCATCTTCGCCCCGAACGGCGACCCCATCTTGAAGCTGGGTGAGAGCGGGACGCTGCTGCACTCCTTCGGCTCCCACGTGCTCGACTCGAAAGCGGCGAAGCTGGACCTCGATGCGCTTCTCGCCTTGCGGGAATGGTCTGACGCGGCGCTGACGGAGGCGCGGAAGTGAGCGGGCGCGCCTATCTCGGTGAAGCTGCCCCCCCCGCAGAGAAGAGCTGCGACTGGTGCGGCGAGCCCGGATACAAGGCCTTCGAGATCTTCAAGCCCGGCAAAAAGTTCGGGACGGGTCAGTTCCTCTATCCGTGTGCTCGCCATGTCGAGACCGCCAAGCGCATGGTCGAGGCGATGCGGACCAGGAAGAAGGCCGCGTGACCGGGCGAGACCTCTACCGGAAGTACAAGGAACTTCTAGGCGGCTACGACGAGTGGTGGTACCTCTCGCCCGCGAAACAACTGGCTTGGGAAGACCTCGCCGAGTGGGCCACCAAGCGGGCCCAGAGGGAGACGAGGTAGGTGGAGAAGCCGATCCTCCTGGACCTCTTCTGCGGGGCCGGCGGCTGCACCCGCGGCTATCAGGAAGCGGGCTTCTACGTCTACGGGATAGACCTCCGCGAGCAGCCGAATTACTGCGGGGACCGGTTCCTGAAAGCAGATGCGATCGGCTACCTCGAGGCGCTGCTCGGTAACGAGGAAGTTCTCGGGAGCTTCGGCGCGATCCATGCCTCACCGCCCTGCCCGCGCTACAGCACGATCACTCCGAACGCCTCGAGGGGCAGCCATCCAGATCTAATCGCTCCGATCCGCAACTTCCTCGTGGCTGCTGGCCTGCCCTACGTCATCGAGAACGTGGTCGGCGCTCCGCTCGAGAACCCGATCCGCCTCTGCGGCTCTTCCTTCGGCCTAGACGTCCGCCGCCATCGCCTCTTCGAGTGCAGCTTCCCGATCCTCGCACCGCCCTGTGATCACTCCTGGCAGACGCCCCGC
The DNA here is from genome assembly GCA_963702075.1 of uncultured Actinomycetes bacterium. Lineage (GTDB taxonomy): Bacteria > Actinomycetota > Thermoleophilia > Solirubrobacterales > 70-9 > VAYN01. The sequence continues at coordinate 1,002,841 of OY969703.1, forward strand.
TTCCAGTCCCTCGACAAGAAGATGGCCGATCGAGGTCAGCTCGCCTCAGTCGTTGGGGTCCACGGGAACTGCAACTACGCCGGGGAGTTCGAGCTTCGCTGCAAGGCGATGGGCATCGACTGGATGACGAACGCCGAGCTCACGCAGGCGATCCCGCCGGCCTATACCCGCTTCATCGGCGAACAGCTTCTAGCCCACCTGAACTCCTCCCAGCTCGAAAGGAGCGCAGCAGCATGAACCCACCTGAGAACCAGCGTGAGGTAGGGAAGTTCCGAAAGAAGCCCGTAGAGGTTGAGGCTGTCCACCACAACGGCACGGTCGAGGAGGCATTCGAGAAGATGCGCGCGCTCGGCTGGATGGATCTACGCAGCTTCGTCGGCACCATCCGCAACCGCATTCTGATCGAGGGCATCAATGGCGGCGAGGCAGCGGTCGAGGAGGGCGAGTGGATCGTCCACGGCCTCGCTGGCAACTTCTCGGCCTGCAGCCCCGATGTATTCGAGGAGACCTATGAACCCGCCTGACCAGCGTGAGGTAGAGGTATCGGTGGAGGCGATCAAGCTTGCGAAGAAAGCGCGGGCCGAGGCGCACCTAGCTTGGCTCTCCGGCCCCGAGGAGATGATCACCGAGGAGGTCACCGATTCGTGGGAGCGCGCCGCCCTCCAAGCCGCCGCCCCTGTCCTATGTGCTCAGGAACGGGAGAGGCTGGAAGCTGAGCAGCGCGAGGGGAGGCTGGAAAGGCTGCTGGGTAAGGACTGGCCCGCAGAGGTTGTCTTGATGCGCGACGCCGGAGCCAAATCATCCCCGCCGTGGACGTGGTGGATGGAGGGCCGGGAGTACGACCACGACAAGTACGAGGCGCACACCTACGTCCCGGTCGAGGCCGTCCAACAAGCCGCCCAGCAGGAGAGAGAACGGCTGATCAACGACCCGGTCCAGGTGGGCCTCTGCCATCACTGCGGTCTCGCCGACGACCCGCGCCGGGGTTCCTGCTCGAACTGCGGCGGACAGCTCCAGCACCTCTCGCGTTCGCTGGTTGAACTAGCCCGCCAACAGGAACGGGAGAGAGTGAAGGAGGCGCTGGAGTCGGTTCCGCGGTTGGCGATCAGCCCGAACGGAAACGTCCTGGAGCGTCCCGGCGTAGGCGCGTTTGTTCGCTATTCAGACCTTCTGACTGAGTTGGATCGCAATGACTGATCCGACGATGGCGCAGGTGAAGGAGGCGCTGCTTTCAGACGAGGTGATCGCGGCCGCAAACGCCGAGACGAGGAAGCGACACCACTTCCACCCGTACGCGCACATCACCTACACGCTGCTCAAAACCGCCTTCGAAGCCGCCCTCACCACTCTCGATAAGGAGACCGACCGTGGCTAGCTCGGGGCAATGCATCGTGTGCAGCTGCGAGACGACGGACCGCAAGGAAAGCGGCGGCCGCAAGCACTGGCGCTGCTCAGACATCGAGGAGTGCGCGGTGCGCCGCAACGCTCGTAAACGCCGCCCCCGACCCGAGGCCGACGTACGAGCCCAGTGTCGCGAAATCGCTGCGAAGAACGCGGCCCAGCAAGAGAGGACCCACTGATGCGGGATAACGAGCAGCAGGTAGAGCGGAAGCTCGATACGAAGGCGTTGTTCTACTGCGATATCCACGGCATGATCGAGCCAGAGCGGTTTGATCCCGAGTGGACGACTGACGAGGGCTGCCCCGCTCAGATCGGCTCGGAATCCGAATGCGGTGGGCGATTGCTACCTGTCGACCTCTCACTCATCCTTTGCAAAGGCCCTGAGCGTTGGACCATCTTCGTGTGCGGTTGCAAAGGCAAGGTGCACGAGGAGGAGTGGGCGACCGACGATTTCGGGGACGGGCCGGTCCCGGTCATCTGCGGCCGATGCAAGCAGGAGAAGCGGGAAATCGTGGTTGGCGAGGTCTCCGATGTCTGAGTCAGCACCCCGTATCTCACCTGACCACCCGGCTGTAGAGGAGCTGGCGAAGAGGAACTTCGTGGGTGGCTGCTGGGCGGACGTAAGGGGCGAGCGCCGCGCCCGTCTCCTCGACAAGACCCGCTACGACCTCACCGCCATCCTCCCCCTGCTCCGGCAAACGATTGAAGAAGAATGCCGCGAGGCTCTGATCGACTCGGGACCGATCAGCACGGCCCCGATCCCCGAGGAGGACCGCCAGCGCGCCGCCCAACACCTTCGCGACCGTGGCCTCAGCGGGGAGCTAGTAGAGGAACGGGACGCTGCACTTGCGGCGTCGAAAGAGGCAGCCCGCAGCGCCGTGGATTCCGCCGACCTCGCCGTAAGTGCCTGCGACCGTGCCGAGAAAGCCGAGCAGGAGCTAGAGCAGGCCAGGGCGATGGTCAAGCGCCTCGAAGAGAAGGGCGCCGAGACGTTCTCCGCCTACAACCGGGTCATCGACTCGCATGTGAAGTGGCGCGAACAGGAAGAACGTCGCGCCGAGGCCCTTACCCAGCAGCTCAACCAGGTACGGGAGGAGGTCGAGAGGCTGCTAGGTAAGGCCCGCGAGGTCGGCGACAACGCGAAGGTCGGGGCGCTCGTTGACGTAAAATCCATCCTCGACTCACCGTCTCTATCTGGTGGGGGCCAGTGCGAGACGTGCGGCGGCAGCGGAAACGATCCGGCTAATCGCGGCTGGGAGATCCGGCCGGGCGGTCGCTGGAAACCCTGCCCCGACTGCCAAGTCAACGGTCCATCTGGTGGGGGTGAAAGCAGCGGGGTAGAGAAGGGCTTCACCGATTGGGAGCGGGGCGCGATTCACGACTTCGCTCGGCGGTCGCTCGACGCGCTCTCGGCACCGGAGGCTGGCTCGGAAGTGGGTCAGCGCTGGCTCGCCCTCTTGAACAAAACCCGCGACCAAAGGGAGGCCGCCGATGCTCGGTGACCGCGAGCGTACGCAGTTGCAGGAAACCGGCGAGCTGACGATCGACCCACGGGTCAGCGTCTACGAAATCGTGGACCTGCTCTCGGACCTCGGCCTGACCCTCGGTGACGACGCCCATCTGGTCGAGTGCATGACCAACTACGGCCTTGGCTTCCGGCTGACTACCCGGCCTGCTTCACCCCAGCCCGATCCCACCACCCGCCTATCGGAGGGGACGGGGGACGCGCTGCCGCCCTGCGATGAGAGCTGCAAATCCCGCTGTCGAGGCTCGGAGCGGATCTGCGACGACCACCACGACAGGCGGATCGACTGCCCCGGCTGCCGGGACTGCCTTCCACCCGGCGCCACCACCCAGAAACCACAAGACGAGGAAGAGCGATGAGCCGAGCCGAGCTTTACGAGGAAGCCTGCTGCGTCGAGGAGTTCCTGCGCAGGGTCAACGAGTGGACCGGCTGGGACGAGGACGAACTCGCCGAGGCCATCGAGGCAGCCGAGAAACTCACCGCCGCGCTTGAGCCCGACCCCCAACCAGAGCAGTGTGGTGGAAGCGGGGAGGGGCGATGACTGGGCCGCTCGCAAAAGCCGAAGCCGAGGTCAAAGCGATGGTCAAACGCTGCACGTGCGGGATGGGCTGGCGGGTCCGAGGCCTTGAGTACGACACCGGCGGTTGTCTCGACTACGTGCAGGCTCTCCACATCGCCCGTAAAGCATCAGCGATGGGCGTTGACGAGTGGCGGCGGCAGTACGCGATCAACCTAGACGGCAGCCGGAAGCGGCTATGAGCGCCGCGGGCTTCAAGACCGAGCCAGGTAGCGAAGACGCCCGACTGCAGGGCTGCATCTGCGATCCCCAGTGCGACCGTCCAGCGGGCACCCCGATTCGCGTCGAGAAGGCGTGCGCGGTTCACGGACTCGCTGAGCTGTTCGCCCTTACCCAGCCCCACTACACGGAGGGAGACGAAGGATGAGCGAGCAGCCGCAGTGGAAATGGTCGCGAGAAAAGCGCCAGGACACGATTCGAGCGCTGAGCCAGGTTCTGGAATCGCTCGGTGTCCCGACGATGACGGTCGCTCCGATACGCAAGTTCGCTGACTCGCTGAGCCTCGAAGAGGAGGTCGATGCCAATGAGTAGCTCCCAGCGCAAGCAGCGTCTGAAGCAGATGGGCCAAAAAGGCGCCGCACGCCGAGCGAAGACGAATAGCTATCCGCTGCGCAAGGTGGTCGACCACAACGCCAAAGAGCAGGTAGGGATTCCAGAGGGCGGCGCTGGACCGTTCAGGAGCAGCTTCACGCGAGACGCCGTCGAGCTGGAGTGCGGCCATTTTCTCTCGCCGCCCACCGACCTGACGGGGCGCCGCTTCCCCGACCGGATGCGTTGCTGGAAATGCGCCCGCGAGGAGGCGAAATGAACCGCATGGGGATGAACATCGCCACGGCTCGCCGGGGGCGCCCAAAGCAGCGACCGCTCGCGCCTCCACAGAGTCACGTCACCCGCACCGAGGGTCGCGTCTGCCCGGTCTGCCTTAAGCACGGCCGCGCGAACTGCAAACAGCACTCGGGAGACAAAGGGGAGGCGAGAGCGTAATGGCTGAGGCTGCGAGTAACGAGAAGGTGTTGGTGGAGCTGCCCCGGAAAGTCGCCTTCGATTTCGCGCACGGTCGCTACGAGCCGTTCCAGCGAGCCAAGCGGGCGGTCAAGTCCGCGATGAAGGACGCCCTCGACTCCACCCCGCAGCAGTTCGACCTCTCTTCCTTCCGTAAGAAGCTGAGGAGTCGGCTCGAGGCTTCCCGGAACCGAGGCATGAAGGCAGGGGCGCTCGGCCACGACGAAGACCACTGCTACGAGCAGGGAGCGTGTGCAGAACTCGAGGCGGTCCTTGCCCTACTACCGGCTGAGGAGGAGTAGATGCCTGTCGAGCTGCTCAACAAGTTCGTGCGTTTCGTTGATATCGAGGGCGAGACGGTGCGGGGAAAGGTGGTCGATGACCTGCCGCTTGGCGAGGACCACTTCTATGTCGTCCACGACAACGAGGGCTACGTCTGGACTCGGCGCCGCGACGAACTGACGTTGATGTTCTCCGAACCCCAACCCGAGGAGGAGTAGACCCCGAGATGGCAACGACGAGTGAACAGCAGCAGGTAGAGAGAGTCGGCTGGCTAATCCGGGCAGAGCCATACCGGGCGGGTCGCGACTACGACAGCTACGAGTTCCGACTGACGAATGACCACTGGGTCGGGGTCCATTCTGGGCCGGTGATCAAGGTGATCCAGTGTCCGCTCGGCATCGACCTCACCCGGCCGAAGGGTTACGCCTCGGTCGAAGAGGCCATGAAGCACGCCGAGTTCCTCTACCGCGAGAGCCTTTCGAACAAGCTCATGTATGCGGAGCGCACCGTCGCCGATATGCGCCAGGCGCTCAGCGATTTCCCCGCCCACCCCGACACGGAGGCAAGCTCCTAGATGGCTGCCGTCGCTAGCAATCGCGCTTTCCCTTACGTGACGCCGGAGCTAGGCGCTCCTGAGGCTGAAGTCGAGGCGCCCACCCTTCACATAACGACCCGCGAAGTCTCCCTGCGAACGGTCTCCCGGTGGAAGGCGCTTACCGCTGGCGGGGGCGTGCGAATCCACCTGACCGATGCAGAGGCGCAGCGCATCCGGGAAATCGAAGACGGGACCCCCGATGCCTGAGACCCCCACCCAAGAGGTAGAGCGGTTCGTCATCAGCACCGGGACGAACGGCGTGTGCAGACCCGCGCCCGATGGCGCTTTCGTCAAGTTCGAGGACCACCAGCGCCTTCTACGAGCAGTAGAAGAGGAACGCAATCGCCTGCACAAAGCTCTCGCCGAGGGTCACGGCGTGGAGGACGGCGGCATCTGGGAGGACCGGGCAAAAGCAGCCGAGTCCCAGCTAGAGAAAAAGAACACCGACTGGGAAGAGGCAGCCCGTCTAGCCCTTCGACGCAAATCGGTTATCGAAGGGGTCGAAGAGGATTTGGAGAGGGAGAACGAAAACAAAGTCGGCGCCCGGGATGCGCGGCGCAGCGACACCTCCGACTTCGGCAAGGCAACGATCGCCCGTCTCGACGGTGAAGCCTATGGCCTACGTCTCGCCCTCCAGCTCCTACGAGACAAGGGCACTGAGCAAGGGGGGGGAGAGCCGAAGTGTCTCCGGTGCGGCGGCGATGGTGAGGAAACCTATGACGACCAGACGGTGCCTTGCGGCGACTGCGACGGGACCGGCGAGCGTCGAATCCCTTGCGAGTACTGCGAACGCTCCGGCCACGTCGAGAACGGTCCGCCAGGGGCGACCTACTCGGCGCCGTGCCCTCGCTGCCACGGCCGGGGCTACTCCATCTCCACCCAGCAACCCGAGGTAGCCGTAGAGCAAGGAGGTGATGCCGATGACCGTGCAGCAAGCGATAGAGCGAGAGGAAGAACGAGCGAAGCGCCGCAGGGGCGGCATGTAGCTGAGGCCGGGGTTGCCGTAGAGGGTGACCCCGGCCTCGAGCAACTACTTGGCTGGGTAGAAGAGCGCATCTCCGAACGTGAGGAGCGACCCGATTCGGTTCTGGACTCGGAACGGACCGCCTTTGAGGCCGTCCTTCACCGCATCCGCGAGCTACAGGGAGAGAGGGGCGAGGGCGAATGAGGCTCAAGATTCTCTGCGAGAAATGTAAGGGCGCTCGCGGGCGCTACCTCTATGGCGCTCCGGGCATGTGGCGCCCCTGCACCGGCTGTAACGGCACCGGGCTCGCGGTCTCTTACCAGCACAACCAGGACCCCCAGCAGGGAGAGGGCAAGTGAGCGGCTATCAGCAGGTGACGCTCGACTGGGGCACCCCGAAAGTGCATCTCGCGTCGGGCGAGAAGTTGTTGATGCGGCACGCGCTCGCGGACCCGGAGAGCTACGTCGAGGTTGCACTGTGCGGCTATGTCCAAGCGGAGCACCCCCGCGAAGGCACGGAGGACGAAGTGGACCCCGAGAACATCTGCGCCCGCTGCCTGCTCAAGCGGCACTACAGCTCTACCCAGCAATCAGGAGAGAGGGGGCAGTAATGGCCGCTGAAAAGGTGACGGTCCGTGCGCTGCTCGGACTCTGGGAGGACGAGGAGGTCGTATTGGCCGGCGTCTCCCACGGCTACGAGACGATGGACCAGCAGGAGTGGGAGGGCGTGCTGGAGGCCATGAAGGATCGCGCCCCTGCCGGTACGAGCAACTGGCGGGAAGCCTGGCTGACGATCGAGGTTGACCCTGACTCCTTCCGGCTCCCTGACCTCAACGCTTCTGTCGAGCTGTCCTCGGAGAGGGGGGGCACCTGAATGGCTAGCAACGACCACTGCTCGGAGTGCGGCATGGCGAACGTCGCTGACGAGTTCCACCCGCACGCGCTCTGCCTGCTGGTGAAGGCGCGGGGTGGGGACACCGCAGCGGCCCGGAGCGACATGGCCTTCGTCCTCCGTGCCGCCCAGAGTCCCGAGGCGTTCACCCAGCAGAGGATCTCGACCTTCCTGGTGAGGCAAACCCGAGAGAAGCTGAGTCGCCGTGGCCGATAACCAGCAGCAACTACTCAAGGCCCAGCGCAGGCTGACGGCGCTCCGCGAGGCCCCCGCCCGCCTGCGCCAAGAGCGCGACCAATTAGACCAGCAGGTAAGGGAGCTGCTCTCGGCGGTTGAGGCGGTCCGCAGCGCACCGAACGAGGCCGCCTCCTGGCAACCCGAGGCCGACCTCTACAAGCTTGCCGACAAGGTCCGAAAGGAGCGAGGGGAGTGACGGTCAAGGACGGCGCCTACTGCCCTGAATGCGGCCTGGCGAACTACGAGGGCCTCTGTCCTCACTGCCGCGGCGACGCGGAGGCTTACGAGCACGAGCTTGTTCCACCGTTCCCGAGCCTTCAGGAGCAGGAGGACCAGCTCGCCGAACAGCGCCGCGAAGACGAACAGCAGGCCGCGTTCGACGCCGGTTTTGCCGAATACGAGCACTGCCTTGAAGACGAAGAGCTAGCCCGACTGAAGGAGCGAGGGGATGCCTAGGAAGTACGAAGAGGTCAGGGGAAGCCGTGTTCACTCCCGGCTCGCAGAGGTCATGAGCTTCAAGGGCGTCCTCGCGTCCGTCGCACTCTCTCACCCGGCCGATCACGACTGCGAGATCTGCAGGGCCGCCGGCGGTGACGAGGACGCTTTCGCTCGCCTCTTCGCAGCTTCTCAGGAGCGCCGCAAATGAGCCGGCCACAGCTAAGGGCTAGTCAGGTAGAGACGCTGAGGGTGGTTGGCGAAATGTCGGAGCGGTCGGCACGGGCGTCGAGCCTGTGGATCGCCGAACGGCTCGGCATCAGCGACCCCGCTGCGTATCGGCGCTGCGCCCTGCTTGAGACCCGCCGCTACCTAGCCTCGGACTTTGTCCACGGACGCTGCTGGTACCGCCTCACCCAGCTAGGTAAAGAAGCCCTGGCCTCTTCAGGGAAGGGGGCTGGGTGATGGGCAGGGAGCCGTTCGAGATGCGGATTCACATCGCAACGGATGGGGAGTCCCTGGACAGCACCCTTTGGGGGGAGTGCACCACCGGCGACGCTGCGTTTATCGAAGAGGCGCTCCGGCGGAACCCGGCCTTCGGCTCGATGTTCAAAGGGAAGGATTGGTGGGTTGAGACCCGCAGGAGACGGCCTCTGCCTATTGCGTGGATTAGCGGTTTCTGGAGCCGCCTCGTGGAGCGAGGGGGGTAGGTGGCGGATCAGGCTGCAATCGACGCGATGGCGAGCGGCTTCGCCCGAGGGCTCCGCAGCGCCCTACGAGCTGAGCGGCCGGATCTCGCCTGGGAGGTCAGCGTCCGTCCACGGCAGCGGGTTGGCGCCGGTCGGCTCAAACCCGGCGGCGATGATGCGGAACCGGGCGCTCGCTCCACGTCCGCCGGCCTTCCACACCCAGACCCCACCGATCGCGCCGCGTAGTCCTTGGCGCCACTGATCCTCCGTCAGGTCTTCGAGGCCACCGCTAGGCAGGGCCGGAGCTGCGAGCCGCGCTTTCGCTAGCTTGCGCCGCGCCCCTTCAACGGCCTCGACCCGCTGGCGCATCCCCTCGCCGAAGTGCTCGGCCCCTACCTCGCTGATCTTCACCAGCGTCTGGTAAGCCGCAAGCTCGGCCTCGGCCTCTCCTAGCTCCCGTTCGGTCTCGGCGATCAGGTCACCACGCTCGACGGCTTCGTAACGGAGGTCCACCTGCTCCATGTGGGCGCGCACTGCCTCGGACACGATCCGCTCGAGCTTCGCTTGCGAGACGATCGCCGGCGCCTCGCACCGGCCACTCGCCTTGTGCGGTCGGCACTTGAAGATCCCGGCGTGTGAATCCACCGACATGCGGTACCCGCACCCAGCACAGAAGACCAGCCCAGCCAGAAGGGCGGGCTTTGGTCGACGGCTTCGAGGAGGGGGCGGGTGGTAGATCTGCGCAGCCTCGAACAGGTCGCGGGTGACGAGAGGCTCATGCGCTTCGAGGTTCACCCACTCTCCGTAGTGAATCTCGCCCAGGTACACACGGTTGCGGATCATTTTCATCGCGCTCGTCAGTCCGATGCCAAACTCGGCGGCGATCTGGCCCCATGAGGCATCGTTTGCCCGCATCTCCATTCCCCGCCGCGGCACGTCAGGCTCTTCGCCTGGATGCAGCTTCCGGTCCTCCCCCTTCACGTAGCCCCTCGGCACAACCGGGATCGGCCAGATCCCCCGTTTCACTGCCTGCTCTTTGGCGTTTCGGAACTGCTGTTTGTAGCGGGCGAGCTGCATCTCGCCCATGACGAGGAAGAGGTTGCGGCCCGCTTCGCCCTCGGGCGTGTCGACATCGAAATCCTCCGCCACCGCCCGCACTTCGCCACCCGCCGCCTCGACCGCACGGATCGTCTTCAGCGCCTCCACGATGTCCATGCGAGATAGGCGGTCAAGCTGCGCGACGACGATCCCCGCCGCCTCGCCGCTCTGGATCTGCGCGAGTGCTGAGTCGAGGATCGGCCTCGAAACTCGCCCACCCGAGACATCGAGCTCAGGCGCGAGCATCTCCACGGTGAGCTTGTTGGTGCGGGCGTAGGCTTCGATCTTGCCCTGCTGCTGCTCCGGCGATATCAGCGTGTCGGCCCTGTCGCCTACCCGACTCACACGCACGTATCCAAGCCAACGCTGCATCGGGCGCTGACTATATGCCTGATTTGCCGTCCACGACTGGGAGGGCGTGCAGCTTCGCCTCGGTCCCGACGGCAGCGTCGACGAGCGAGCCTCCTCCCACAACGGCTACAACTCCGGCCTCGCCAGCTACCGCAACTGGGGCTCGGACGCCGATATCGGCCCGCTGAAGACCGGTGCCGAAGCGACGGGAGCTCGCGCCGTCGACGGTTGGGGGCCGGAGACCGGCTACCTCTTCGTCTCCGGCGGCAGCCACGCCGGCAACACCCTCGACCTCACCGGTGGCGACCGCTACACCCCCGGCCGCCGCGTCCACCTGATCCCGCTCGAGGACATCGGCGCCACCAGCACTGCCCGCTTCGCGATCTCCCCGCCCTGGCTGAAGGAAGTCTGGCTCGACCCCGAGGCGGAGGGGACGGGCTGATGACATCGAGGAGGTGGCGGCACTACCGAACGGCTGCGGGGCGACAGCCGGTGAAGGAGTTCATCGACGGTCTCAGCGAAAAAGACGCGGCGGCAGTAGTGGCCGCAATGCAAGAGGTTCAAGTCGAAGGTCTCAGCTCGGCCAGACACCTTGGCGGCAAGATTTATGAGGTTCGGGCTGACGGCATCAGGGTGATCTATCGATCTCTCTTTGCTCCTCTGGGGAGACGAAGCCAGGTGCTGCTGACTCTTGTCGCCTTCAGTAAGAAGACCCGGAAGACGCCCCCGCAAGTCATCCGACTGGCGAAGCAGCGTCTACGAGATTGGGAGGAGGGGGGCAGCATGGAAGGCGGGCGAAGTCAATATCAAAAATGATATCTTTCTTACGATATAAATAGAAGGAGGTTAGAAGATGGACCACGAGCCCGATGCCCTAGAGGAACTGATTGCGGAAAGGACTGCGAGGAATCCGGACTTCCCCAAGTTGGTCGAAGCCGCCGCGCGGAGGCGGGAGCTCCTCAAAGAGCTCGGAAAAATGCGCGCCAAGCATGGTCGGTCGCAGACGGCTATCGCCGCAGAGATGGAGACTTCGCAGTCGGCCATCGCGCGACTGGAGGGAGCTTCCGGCGATGCCCGGATTTCGACGGTCGACCGGTTCGCCCAGGTCCTCGGGTTCCGCGTCCAGTGGCATCTCCTTCCGCTCGAGGGGTCCGAGGCGGAGCCGCCGCTGGTCGTCCACGGCGGGTGACGCGCAACACGAATTCACCTGCCGGTAAGGAACCGCTCGATAGGGTTTCTCTATCCCGGCCGAGGTGTTCTCCAAGTCGAAAGCAGCAATCGCCGACGCGCTCAGCGAGGCGCGGGAGCGGACGCTGGCGCTCGTGGAGCCGCTGGACGACGAGCAGCTGAACCGGGTCTGGTCGCCGATCCTCAGCCCGCTTGCCTGGGACCTCGGGCACATCGCCAACTTCGAGGAGCTGTGGTTGGTGCAGACGATCGGCGGCCGCGAGCCGATGCGGGGAGAGCTCGGGCGCTTCTACGACGCGATCGAGAACCCGCGCAAGATCCGCGGTGAGCTGCCGATTCTGGAGGACGAGGAGCTCCGTGCCTACATGGCGGACGTCCGCGAGCGCACGCTCGACGTACTGGAGGGCGTGGAGATCGGTCCCGACGTCGAGGACCCGCTGCTGCGGGACGGCTTCGTCTACGAGATGCTGCTCGCGCACGAGCTGCAGCACAACGAGACGATGCTGCAGTTGCTGCAGCTGGTCGACGGCTACGAGCTGCCGGACCAGGTCGATTCAGAGTGCACTGCTTCTCGGATGGCGGGAAGAAGCGAGTCTTCAGCCGCCGAGATGGTTCTGATCGAGGCGGGCGAGCATGAGATCGGCGCTCCGGATCGCGGTTTCGCCTACGACAACGAGCGCCCGCGCCATGCGGTCGAGCTGGACGCCTTCGCGATCGATCGAACCCCCGTCAGCAACGGCGCGTACGTCTCCTACATGGATGCGACCGGCGCCGAGCCGCCGCTGTACTGGGAGCGCGACGGAGAGGACTGGGTGGACACGAGCCGCGGGCAGCGCGCTGCGATCGATCCCTCCGATCCGGTTATCCACGTCTCCTGGGACCAAGCCGACGGCTTTGCCCGCTGGGCCGGGAAGCGGCTGCCGACCGAGTTCGAGTGGGAGGCGGCGCGCGAGCAGCTCGACGGCCTCGGCCACGGCTGGGAATGGACTTCCTCGCACTTCCTCGCATACCCCGGCTTCGAGGCCTTCCCCTATCGCGAGTACTCCGAGGTCTTCTTCGGCGACGAGTACCGGGTCCTGCGAGGCGGCTCGTGGGCCACCCACCCGCGCGTCGCCCGCCCCACCTTCCGCAACTGGGACCTGCCTCAGCGCAACCAGATCTTCGCCGGCCTGCGCTGCGCGGGGGACGCATGATCGCGATCGAAGTCCACCTCGATGCCGACGCCGCTGCGAAGATGGCGGGGGACGTCCGCGAGGGTCTATGCGCCTATCCGAAGGAGGTCGCGCCGAAATACTTCTACGACGAGCGCGGCTCGCTGCTGTTCGAGCAGATCATGGAGCTGCGCGAGTACTACCCGACCCGTGCCGAGCGCGAGATCCTCACCACCCGCTCCGCCGAGATCCACGTCACCGCCGGCTGTCCCGAAACGCTGGTCGAGCTCGGCTCCGGCTCGGCGGCGAAGACCCGCCACCTGCTGAGCGCGATGCGCGCCTGCGACAGTCTCGACACCTACGTGCCGGTCGACATCTCCGAGGAGATCACCGAGCGGACCGCGGCCGAACTCGTCGACGAGTATCCGGGGCTGAACGTGCACGGCCTCGTCTGCGACTTCGAGCAGCACCTGGAGCGGGTCCCGCATGGCACCGGGACGCGAATGATCGCTTTCCTCGGCGGCACGATCGGCAACCTCTACCCGCGCGAGCGCCACGCGTTCCTCGAGCGGATCCGGGCGCTGCTCGGCCCCGACGACCACCTCCTGCTCGGCACCGACCTGATCAAGGACCCGGTCCGCCTCGAGGCCGCCTACAACGACGCCGCCGGGGTCACCGCAGAGTTCAACAAGAACGTGCTTCGTGTCCTCAACAACCAGCTCGGCGCCGACTTCGACCTCGACGCCTTCAAGCACGTCGCCCGCTACGACGAGGAGGCTGAGCGGATGGACATCCGCCTGCGCTCGCTCGCCGACCAGGACGTGAGGCTCGATGAGCTCGACCTCGAGATTCACTTCGCCGAGGACGAGGAGATGCGGACCGAGATCTCGACCAAGTTCACCCGCGAACGGATCGCCGCCGCCTACGACGGTGCCGGCCTGGAGCTGCGCGGCTGGTTCACCGACGCCGCCGGCGACTACGCGCTCAGCCTCGCCCGCCCCGCCTGAAAGCGCGGCTACGCCGCAGCCGGCACCTGCTGGGTGATGCAGTGGATGTTGCCGCCGCCGAGCAGGATCTCCCGCGCCGGCACGCCGACCACCTCGCGCTCGGGGAAGACGCGGCGCAGGATCGCCGCCGCCTCCTCGTCGTGACGCGGGTCGAGCAGCGGGTAGACGATCCGCGAGTTGCCGAGGTAGAAGTTGACGTAGGAGGCGGCCAGGCGGTCGCCGGCGCTGCGCGGCACGGTGCCCTCGGCGGCATCGACCCCCTGCGCCTCCTCGGCTGAGATCTGCAGCGGCCCGGGGGAGGGGAGAAGCACCACTTCGAGCGGGCGGCCGCGGGCGTCGGTGGTCGCTTCGAGGCGGTCGCGGGCATCGAGCGAGATCGGGTGCTGCGGGTCGTCCTCGTCGTCGGTCCAGGTCAGCAGCACCACTCCCGGACGGGCGAAACAGGCGAGGTTGTCGACATGGCCGTCGGTCTCGTCTTCGAAGACGCCGGCCCCGAGCCAGAGCACTTTCTGCGCCCCGAGGTGGTCGAGTAGCACCCGCTCGATCTGCTCCTCCGAGAGCTCCGGGTTGCGGTTCGGGTTGAGCAGGCACTCTTCCGTCGTCAGCACCGTGCCCTCGCCGTCGGCGTGGATTGCGCCGCCCTCGAGCACGATCGGCGCCCGGTAGCGGTCGTCGCCTTCGATCTCCAGCACCTTCGCCGCGACCCGGTCGTCGCGGTCCCAGGGGAAGTAGAGGCCGCCCTCGGTCCCGCCCCAGGCGTTGAAGGGCCAGTCGACGCCGCGGCGGCCGCCCGCGCCGTCGACGACGAAGGTCGGGCCGGTGTCCCGCATCCAGGCGTCGTCGGTCGAGACCTCGACCACCCGCACCTCCGGCGGCAGCAGCGCCCGGCAGTTCTCGAACTGGGCGTCGGAGACCGCCATCGTCACCAGCTCGGAGGCGGAGATCGCCTCTGCCACAGCCGCGTAGGCCACCTGCGCCGGCTTCGCCCCCAGCCGCCAGTTGTCCGGGCGTTCGGGCCAGGCCATCCAGCAGCCGCCGTGCGGCTCGAACTCGCCGGGCATCCGGAAGCCGTCAGCTGCCGGGGTGGTCTTGAGGCTGGCGCTCACCGCCCTCTATCTTGAACACCCGTGGAGGAGATCCGCCTGATCCGCGCCGCAGAGCCGCCCGAGTCCCTTGCCCGGACGCGGCCGGCGGAGCGGCCGCCCTTTCGGATCGCCGCCGTCCAACACCGCTGGCACGCCGATCCCGACGAACATGAGGCGGCCCTGGGCGAAGGCATCCGCATGGCAGCGGGGGAGGGAGCGCAGCTGGTCTGCCTGCAGGAGCTGACCCTGAGCCGCTACTTCGCCGTCGACCCGGCAGGGCCCGAGGCGGCGGGCGCCGAGCCGGAGGACCTCCCCGGCGGTCGCACCTTCGACTTCGCGGCGCGGATGGCGCAGGAGCACGGCGTCCATGTCCACGCCTCCCTCTACGAGCGCGCCGACGCCAATGACGGCCTCGGCTTCAACACCGCGATCGTCGTCTCCCCCAAAGGCGAACTCCTCGCCCGCACCCGCAAGCTCCACATCCCCGTCACCGCCGGCTACCACGAGGACCGCTACTTCCGCCCCGGCCCCGGCGACTCCAAAGCCTTCCCCCTCGTCAATCTCGAACTGCATCAACTTTTCCACCCAGGAGATAGAAAAGTTGATGCAGTTCGGGGGGAGGTTCGGCTGGGGTTGCCGACCTGCTGGGACCAATGGTTCCCCGAGGTCGCCCGCGCCTACAGCCTCGAGGGGGCCGAGGTCCTCGTCTACCCGACCGCGATCGGCTCCGAGCCCGACCACCCCGAGTTCGACACCCAGCCGCTTTGGCAGCACGTGATCGTCGGCAACGGCATCGCCAACGGCGTCTTCATGGTCGCCGTCAACCGCATCGGCACCGAGCCTCCGCTCACCTTCTACGGCTCCTCCTTCATCAGCGACCCCTACGGCCGCATCCTCGCCCAAGCCCCAAGGGATGAACCCGCGGTGCTGGTAGTCGACCTGGACCTGGACCAACGCCGAGACTGGCTAGAGCTATTCCCCTTCCTAACCACCCGCCGCCCCGACACCTACGCCCGGCTGGCAGAAGAAGCAACTAAGGCTCAGACGGACTAGGAGAGGGGGTCGGCACCCCTCCTCCGGAATTGACCTCCCCTCCGCTTCCGCTTCGGGGAGAACCTGCTGCGGCTCCGCCGCAAGAACCAGATTGCATATCGCCGAACATTCCTCCGGAGGGGTGCCGACCCCCTCCACAACACGCAGCTGCAGGACGCCCCAGGGTCAAGCAGCTGTCTTAGAAAGAGCTTCCGCCCTAGGGCGTCTAACTGAGACTGTCGCCAGGAGGGGTGGGTGTCCCTCTCGGGACCGGCGTCCTGTTCCTCGCACAGACCACTCAGCGAGAGACGGCCACTTAAAGGCGAGGAACCCAGGTCTCGAGAGGGACACCCACCCCTCCCTACAAGAGGAGCTTGTCTCAGCTGTTAAGGCGCCAGCGCGTCGATCGTTTCGGCCAGCTGATCCGGCGTCACGATCGGGGTGAGGATCGGGAGGGTGATGCCGCCGGAGACGAAGGCGGCGAGGTGCTCCTTCATCTGCTCCGGCGTGCCGAAGACGAACATGTCCTCGATCAGCTCCCAGGGGGCCGCCGCCGCGGCGGCTTGACGGTCGCCGGAGTTCCAGGCCTCGACCATCGGCTCGATCTGCTCGCCGTAGCCGAGCCAGCGGTAGAAGTTGGCGTAGACCGGGACGGTGATGTAGGAGGAGAACATGAAGCGGGCGAGCGGCTCGACCTGCTCGCGCTCGCCGGGAATGCAGAAGAAGCGGCAGAGCAGCTCGAAGCCCTCCGGGGCGCCGTCGAGCTGCGCGGTCACCTGCGGCAGACCCGCCAGCGGCAGGAAGTTGGTGAAGGCGCCGGCGGCGCGCTCGACCGCGAGCTCGAGCATCTTGCCCCGTAGCGCTGCCAGTACGACCGGTACCTCGTGCGCCGGTTTCTGTTCCAGCTTGAACCCGCTCTCGGTCCGCTCGCCCTTCAGCGCCACGTCGAGGAAGTCGAGCGTCTCGCGCACCTTGCTGAGCGGCCGCTCGAACGGAATCCCGTTCCAGCCTTCGACGATCCGGTCCGAGGAGGACCCGATCCCGAGCACGAAGCGCCCCTGCGAGGCATCGGCCAGTGCCGCCGCCTGTTGGGCCAAGAGCGCCGGGCCGCGCTGGTAGACGCCGACGATCCCGGTGCCGAGCCGTGCCCGCTCGGTCCAGGCGGCGCTCAGCGCCAGCGGCGTGAAGCCGTCCGGCCCCGCGGTCTCGCCCGTCCAGAGGTCGGTGTAGCCGGCGGCCTCGGCTCGCCGGACCAGCTCCTCGTGGTCAGCGAGCGTCAGTCCCGGCAACGGCAGCGTCAGGCCCCAGCGATCCATCGAGGGGCACCCTACCGCCGACGGGAAGGTCGTTGCGGACCTCGAAGCGCCGGTGCGCGGGCCACTGGCTGAAGAAGGAGCCGGCGTCCTGGGCGCTGAGCGGCCGGGTGAAGAGGAAGCCCTGGCCGTTGTCACACTCTTTGTCGCGGATCAGCGAGAGATCCTGCGGCCGCTCGATCCCCTCGGCGGTCGTCTCGATCTCCAGCGCTTTGCCGAGCTGGACGAGCGTGTGGAGGAGGATCTCGCCCTCGCCGCCGTCGGCCAGCTGGGAGACGAAGGAGCGGTCGATCTTCAGCACGTCGACCGGGAACTGGCGCAGGTGGCCGAGCGAGGAATAGCCGGTGCCGAAGTCGTCGACGGCGATCCGCACCCCGAGCGCTTTCAGTTCTTCGAGCCGCCGCGCCGTCTCCTCGGCGTTGCTCATCAGCGTCGTCTCGGTGATCTCGATCGTCAGTGTCTTCGGCGAGAGGCCGCTGTCGGTGAGCGCCTCGGTAACGTGGTCGATCAGCTCGTCGGTGTCGAGTTGCAGGGCGGAGACGTTGACTGAGAGGACGAGCGGCCGCTCGTCCTCCTGCCAGCCCGCCGCCTCGAGACAGGCCTCCTTGAGGACCCAGGCGCCGACCTCGACGATCATCTTCGTCTCCTCCAGCAGCGGGATGAACTCCTCCGGCTGGACGATGCCGCGGCCGGGCCGGCGCCAGCGGATCAGCGCCTCGACCCCGGTCGGGGTCATCGTCTGCAGGTCGAAGGTCGGTTGGTAGACGAGAAAGAACTCCCCGTTGTCGAGCGCGCCCTGCAGGTCCATCTCCAGTTCCAGGCGCGACTGCACTTCGTCCTCCATCCCGGACTCGAAGACGAGGTAGCGGCTCTTGCCGCCCCACTTCGCCCGGTACATGGCGATGTCGGCGTCGCGCAGCATCTCCTCCGCGTTGGGCCGGATGCCGGTGGCGATGCCGATGCTGGCCTTCGCGTGGACCCGGGTGTCGCCGTTCTCGCCGAGCGCGAAGGGCGCGCCGAAGGCTTCCAGCAGGCGCTCGGCGATCAGCTCCGGGCCGGCGGCGAGCGAGAGCCCGTCGGCGACGACGACGAACTCGTCGCCGCCGAGGCGCCCCAGCGCGTCGGTCTCGCGGATCACGCCCTCGAGCCGCTTCGCCACTGCGCAGAGCAGTTCGTCGCCGACTCCGTGGCCGAGCGAGTCGTTGATCGCCTTGAAGTTGTCGAGGTCGACGAACAGCGCCGCCACCGGTTCCTTGCTGTGGCGGGCGCGGGTCAGCGTCTGCTCGATCCGGTCGAGGATCAGGGTCCGGTTCGGCAGCCCGGTGAGGGCGTCGTGGGTGGCGAGGAAGACGAGTTCCTTCTCGCGGTTGGTCAGTTCGTCCTGGGCGCGCTGGCGCTCGTCCTCGAAGGACTGGCACATCCGCACCAAGGTGACGTCGAGGCTGCGCTGGACCATTGACCGCGCCCTCGCCAGCGTTTCCAGGCCGAGACCGAGCTCGACGGCACTCTCGTCGAGCACCTCGAGCGTGCAGTCGCGCCAGCGCAGGCAGCGTTTGGTCACCTCGTTGAGCGCCGCCTCGCGCTGGGAGGCAAGCTGGGCGAAGATCCGCCAGGACTCCTGCCCGACCTCGCGGGCGACCGCTTCTCCCTCGCCGGCCATCCAGCGGGCGACGGCAACGGTGGAGACGGTGCCGACGTCCTCGAAACTGTCTTCGACGACCTTGTCCAGTGTGCGGCCTGATCCGGCCGAGAGCTTCATCATCCGCGCCACGACGTCGTCGGTGCGGGCGCTCAGCTCCTGTCCCAGCCGGGAAAGCTCGGCGTCTCCCATGATGGGGCCGTATCGGTCCCCCTCACCCGCGCCTTGAGGGTTGCCGACCCGGCTTTCTCGGATTTCGATTCGGGCAAACGTCCACGGCGGCATTCGGTTAGCCTGCGGCGCACATGGGGTCGACTTCTCAGGAGCCCGCGGCGGGGTCCGCGGCCAAGCCGGACCGCAACCTCGCCCTCGAGCTCGTCCGCGTCACCGAGGCGGCGGCCCTCGCCTCCGCCCGCTGGGTCGGCCGCGGCGACAAGATCGCCGCCGACCAGGCCGCCGTCGACGCGATGCGCCACGTCCTCGACTCGGTCTCGATGGACGGCACCGTCGTCATCGGCGAGGGGGAGAAGGACGAGGCGCCGATGCTCTACAACGGCGAGCAGATCGGCGACGGCACGCCGCCGGTCGTCGACATCGCCGTCGACCCCCTCGAGGGAACCCGGCTCTGCGCGCTGGGGATGCCTAGCGCGATCGCCGTCATCGCCCTCGCCGAGCGGGGGACGATGTTCGACCCCGGCCCCTGCGTCTACATGGAAAAGATGGCCGGCGGGGAGGAGATCGCCGACCTGCTCGATCTCGACCGGCCGCTGCCGGAGACCCTGAAGCTGATCGCCCAGCGCAAGGGCGAGTCGGTTGGCGACGTGATCGTCGTCATGCTCGACCGGCCTCGCCACGAGCAGGCGATGAAGGAAGTGCGCGATGCCGGCGCCCGGATCCGCCTGATCACCGACGGCGACGTCTCCGCCTCGCTGCTGGCGGTGAGCGAACGCTCGCCGGTCGACCTGCTGTGGGGGATCGGCGGCACGCCCGAGGGCGTGATCTCCGCCGCCGCCCTGAAGTCGATGGGCGGGCAGCTGATCGGCCGCCTCTGGCCGCGCAACGAGGAGGAGCGCTCGGCCGCGGTCGACGCCGGCTACGACCTCGACCGCGTCCTCACCGCCGACGACCTCTGCTCCGGCGACGACGTCTTCTTCTCCGCCACCGGCGTCACCGACGGCGACGTCCTTCAAGGCGTCCGCTACCGCGGTCCCGGCGCCACCACCGAGTCGCTGGTGATGCGCTCCCGCTCAGGGACGGTGCGGCGAGTCCACGCACGCCACGATCGCTCGAAGTTGCGCGAGATAATCGGCGAGCGCTACGGCTGATACTTCACGCGTCTCCGGGTAGCTTGGAGACGTGATCGCGGTTGCCGGGTCGACCGGCTACATCGGAGGGCTCTTGTGCCGGCGGCTGGTCGAGGACGGCCAGGCGGTGCGCGCGTTGGCGAGAAACCCCGAGCGGGCTGACGATCTGCGCGCCGCGGGCTGCGAAGTGCGGCAGGCCGATGTGCTCGAGCCCGAGACGCTGGGGCCGGCGCTGGAGGGCGCCGAGGTCGCTTACTACCTCGTCCACTCGATGGGGCGCGGCGCTGACGGCGACTTCGCCGAGCGCGACCACCAGGGGGCGGAGAACTTCGCCGCCGCCGCGGCGGCGGCCGGCGTCAAGCGGATTGTCTACCTCGGCGGCCTGGGGGAGGGGTCGAAGCACCTCGACAGTCGCCACGCGACGGCGGAAGCCCTGCGTCAGGGCGAGGTTCCGGTCACCTACTTTCGCGCCGCCGCGGTTATCGGCCCCGGCAGCGAGTCGTTTCGGACCGTCTTCTACCTGGTGCGCCGCCTGCCGGTGATGGTCACTCCGAGGTGGGTCGCCACGCGCACCCAGCCAATCGCGATCGACGACGTGGTCGCTTCTCTCGCCGCGGCCTCCGACCTCACCCGGCCGGTCGATCGGGAGATCCAGATCGGCGGCCCCGACGTCACCACCTACGGCGGGATGATTGACGAGCTTGCACGCGCGCTCGACAGACGGCCGCCGCTGCGTGTCGTCCTCCCGGTTCTCACCCCGCGCCTCTCCTCGCTCTGGATCGGCCTCGTCACCCCGGTCGACGCGGGCGTCGCCAAGCCCTTGATCGAGGGGCTTTCCACCGAGACCGTCGTCACCGATCCCACCGGCATGGAGCTCCTCGGCAGCAAACCCGAAACGCCTCTGCCGGAGGCGCTGAGCCGGGCGGCCGCCAATCTCGAGCGCGGCTAGGCGTCCGCCGCCGCCCGCGCCTGCTCTTCGCCGACGAAGGGGACCAGCAGCTCGTAGGTGAGGTCCGGCAGTAGCTGCGGTAGCTCGGCGGCGCGACCCAGCACCAGCTCCTCGTAGATCCTCGCCAGGATCGTCCCCACCGCCAGCGAGTAGGCCTGAGGCATCTGGGGCTCGGGGGCGTCCTTGCCCCTGCCCTCTTCGAGCAGGGCGATCGCCCGCGCGTACTCGGTCTGGAAGACCGGCCGGAAGGCGGGCCCGACGGTGCTTAGCTCGACCAGGGAGAAGCGGGCGGCATCGGGATCGGCCGCGAACCAATCGAGCATTACCGAGATCGCCCTCCGCATCCGCTCGGGCCAGGGAGCGCCGTCGAGGTACACCTCGCGCACCCGTTCCTCGAGGTCGTCGACGAGGATTTTGTGGGCCGCCAGCATGCAGGCGAGTTTGTCGTCGAAGAGTTCGTAGAAGCTCTCGCGGCCGACCCCCGCCTCGCCGAGGATGTCGCCGACGGTGGTCGACTCGTAGCCGTTGGCGACGGTGACCTTGACCACGGCCGCCAGCAGCCGCTCGCGCTGCGAGCGCTCGACCAGCTCGCGCGGCAGGCCATGGCGTCCGCGCGGGAGCCGCCAGCGCCGCAGGTCCTCGGGGCTATCGCTCACCGGAAGCGACATGACTGGTCGTGCTTTGGCCCGCGAGCTGGGATTGCCGCAGCGCCGTCTCGTGGCCGCCGAAGGGGCTGACGGCGAGGTAGACGAGCTCGGGCAAGAGCTCGGGCAGGCGATCGGCCCTGCTGATGGCGATCTGGTTGAGGATCAGAACCTGGGCCTTGCCGAAAGCGAGGCGGGGGTCGCTATACGCCCGCGCCGAGCCCTCGTCCCCCGACCAGAGCGCTTCGAGGGCTGGGATCGTCGCCTTGCGGTAGCGCTCGATCACCCCGGGATCGACGGCCATCGCATCCCCGGTGAGGAGCTGCGCCAGGCCCGGGCGCTCCGCCAGCGCCTCGATCACGGCGGTGGTCGCCCGTCGCACCGCCTCGGCAGGCTCGTACTCGCCGGCATGGGCAGAGCCGGCCACCTGCTGGAGCTGCTCGATGCAGGCGGCGATTGCCGCGTCGAAGCAGGCCCGCTTGTCGTCGAACTGCTTGTAGAAGGTGGTGCGGGAGATCCGCGCCCGAGAGACGAGGTCGGTGATCGTCGTCGCCGCATAAGTCTTCTCGGCGCAGCTGTCGATCATCGCGTCGATGATCCGCCGGCGCTGATCGCCGCCGAATTCGGGCTGCACGGTAGAGAACAGAACGCTGACGGGCTTTGCAGAACTCCGGCGTTTTTGCATCAATGGCGATTCTTCCAGTCACAGCGTCCAGTTTCCAGCGATCAATGGATTGGGCAATTAAAACCATTCGAGGCAGAGGACTTTTGTTGTCGGCCGATGGAGCCGATAGGACGGTCAGTGACCCCCATTGCCTTTTCCGCTAGACGTGCTTGGGATACGTTCACCGGTCCCGACGGCTGGCGAGCCGTGACCTGGCCTGGGGTCTTCGCGTTCGCCGCCTTGCTCCTGCTCGTCTTCGACCATCTGCAAGGGAGCATCGACCACGAGGTCTTCTGGCTCTGCGTGGGGTTGATCGCCTCCGTCTTCGTCTGGTTGGTCGAGACCGCTCGCAGACAGTCGTCCCGCCTCGAAGCCGAGCACCGGCGGGCGCTCAAGGACGCCGTCACCCAGCTGCCGAACCGGGCGGCCCTTTTCGCCGACCTGGAGCGCCTACTGGCGGCACCCGACCAGCATCACACCCTTGTGCTCTTCGAGCTGGACGGTCTGCAGGCCCTCTACGACGAGAACGGCGAGGCAGCCGGCAATAGCTTCGTTTCCGGGCTCGGCCTACGCTTCGTGCAGGAGGCGATCGGCGCCGGGGGCTGCGCCTACCGGGTGGCGATGCACCGGTTCGCCGTCCTCGCGCCCTCCCGTGCCCTGCTCTCGGGAGAGTTCCTGCTCTCGAGGTCCGGCGTCGCCGACCCGCAGACCTCCCATTGCCTGGTCGGCCGCTGTTACGGCGAAGTCAATCTTCCCAGCGAAGCAGAGGACCCGGTTTCGGCATTGCAGCTGGCCGGGCAGCGCGTTACCGCCCACAAGCAGGGCCAGCAACGCTCGGCCCGACGCCAGGCGCACGCAGTGCTGATGGCTGTCCTGGCGGCGAGGCGGCCGGACCTGCGGGAACACCTCCGGACCGTGGCCTTCCGGGCGCTGTCGGTCTCGCGCGGGATGGGACTTGATCGCAGCACGATCGACGACATCTTTCTCGCCGCCGAGCTGCACGACATCGGCCTGTTGACGGTGCCGGAATCGGTGCTCGAAAAAGAGAGCTCGCTCGAGCCGGCCGAGATCGCGCTGATCCGGAACCATCCCACCGCCGGGGCCCGCATCGTCGCCGCCGCGGCGGAGCTGACGAGCGTCGCCGAGATGATCTCGGCGGTCTCCGAGCGCTTCGACGGCAGCGGGTATCCCGATGGCCTGATGGGTGACCAGATCCCGATCGGGGCTCGGGTGCTCCGGGTTTGCGTCGCCTTCGCGGCGCTCACCGCAGAGCGGCCTTACCGAGAGGCGAAGAGCCTCGAGCAGGCGCTCGCGGAGCTGCGAGCCGGCGCTGGCACCGACTATGACCCCCTGGTAGTGGAGGCGCTTGCTGCAGATCTCGCCGAGGAGAACGCCGAGACGGTGAGCCCCGCTGCCGCGGAGGTCGCTCCGCGGGTCAGCTGACTTCCCGTCCGACCCGTCCAGCCCCCGCCTGCTGCTCCCCACAGTCACGGCAGCCCCCTCCTGCAGACCGGTAGGGCAGCTCGCCCGTGTCGTGGAGCTCGAAGCGCAGCGAGTTGATCACCGCGCCCGCCATCAGCGCCAGGCTGAGCACGTAGAACCAGAGCAGGGCGATGAGGATGAAGCCGAGGGTGGAGCCGAACCGCGAGAGACTGGACACGTTGGAGAGATAAATCGGGAAGAGCCAGTTGGCGAGGCCGGCGCCGATCGTCACGAAGAGCGCCCCGGGCCAGACGGCGCGCCAGGGCATGTGGCCTTTCGGCACCGCCCAGAAGATCACCGTGCAGATGGCGAAGGTCACCAGCAGCGCCGCCCCGAGGACTAGAGCCGTATCGATCGCCTTGATGTCCGAGAGCCCGAAGGGCAGCCGGTCGGTGCTGGCGAGGACCGCGCTCTCGATCGCCGGCGCGACGATGCTGGCGGCGATGAAGAGGAGAACGACGCCGAGCATTGCGAAAGAGAATCGCTTCTGCTCGACCCAGCCGCGGCATTCGACGTGGTAGATGCGGCAGAAGGCGGTGTCCATCGCCCCCCAGAAGGAGGCACCGATCCAGAGCGAGCCGACGAAGGCGGCGATCCCGATCGTCGTCGAGTTGTCCTCGATCCGGCGCAGGGCATCGGCCAGGGTGTGCTGCTCGGTGTTGGGGAAGAGGCGCTGGAGGTCGGCGAGGACGCTTTCCTCGACGCCGCCGATCTTCAGCACCTGGCCGAAGACAAAGAGCACGAGCAGGGCGAAGGGAAAGACCGCCAGCATCAGGTTGTAGGCGACCATCGCCGAGAGGCCGGTGACGTTCTCGCGGTAGGCCCGCTGCCAGAAGGCGCTGAGCCAGGGGCGCGGATGGTGGAGGGAGCTCGGCATTTATCGCAACGTGCGGGGCATTCGGTCTTGACTTCAGAAAGTGAAGCGACTACTATGCGAACAGGCGTTTGACGTGTTTCAGACGCCCGCCCACTAGGGCACAATGACGATGTAGACGCTACTTTCGCGGACCGACTCTAGGGTCCGCTTTTTGTCGGCGCGGTGCGTAGCCGCGACTTTCGGGTCGCAGCGGCCTTTTCGTCGAGCAGGTCTAAACAACGAGCGCAAGGGAACGAGTAAGAACGAATGCTGGTAGCTGAGCTTCAGGAACTGGACGAGGTCAAAAACCTCATTAATCGCGGGCAGCAGCTTGGCGTGCTGACCTTCGGCGACATCGCCTCCGCAGTCTCGGAGGTCGATCTCGACGAGTCTGACGTCGAGGACCTCTACGGCCACCTCGAGAAGTCGGGGATCGAGCTCGTCGAGGACATGGACCCGGCGCAGAAAGCCGCCGCCGAAGCGCTCCCTGCCGACACCGGCAAAAAAGGCCGCCGGCGCCAGAAAGCGGCGCTCGACCTGAAACCGGACATGACCACCGACTCCTTGCAGCTGTTCCTCAAGGACATCGGCAAAGTCCGCCTGCTGACCGCGCAGGAGGAGGTCGAACTCGCCAAACGGATCGAGCGCGGCGACCTCGACGCGAAGCAGAAAATGGTCGAGTCGAACCTGCGCCTGGTCGTCTCGATCGCGAAAAATTACCGGAACCAGGGACTGCCCTTCCTCGACCTGATCCAGGAGGGGACGTTGGGCCTGGTCCGCGCGGCGGAGAAGTTCGACTACCGCAAGGGGTTCAAGTTCTCCACCTACGCGACCTGGTGGATCCGGCAGGCCATTGCCCGCGCCCTGGCTGACAAGGCGCGGACGATCCGCATCCCGGTCCACGTGGTCGAGAAGCTGAACAAGATCGGCCGCGCCGAGCGCAAGCTGGTCACCGAGCTGGGCCGCGAGCCCACCCCGGAGGAGATCGCCGAGGTGACGGGGATCGATCCCGAGGAGGTCGACTCGATCAAGCGCTCCGCCCAGGCCCCGGTCTCCCTGGAGAAGCCGGTCGGCGACGAGGAGGAGTCGGAGTTCGGCCAGTTCATCGCCGACGAGAAGGCCGAGAGCCCGTTCGACCGGGCCGCGGACCTGCTGACCAAAGAGGCGCTGAAAGAAGCGCTCGAGAACCTCTCCTACCGCGAGCGACGCGTGCTCGAGCTCCGCTACGGGCTCGGCGGCGAGCACCCGCGGACCCTGGACGAGGTCGGCCGCACCTTCAACGTCACCCGCGAGCGGATCCGCCAGATCGAGAACCAGTCGCTGAAAAAGCTGCAGTCGCTGGGCGAGGCCCAGAAGCTGCGTGAGGTGGCTTAACCACCGTTAAGGGCTTCATTCATCCCGGCCGATAACGGTCGGGATGTATGAGATCGATTCAGCGCTGCGCTCCTTGGTGGAGCTGGGGGGCTCCGACCTGCATTCGAAGGTCGGGGTACCGCCGACGATTCGGCTGCACGGTGACCTGACCCCGCTGGAGGGCTACGGGCCGCTGGAGCCGCAGGACACCGAGCAGGCATTTCACGACATCGCCGAGGTGCGCTCGCTGACCGAGTTCGAGGAGACCGGCGAGGCCGACTTCTCCTATTCGATCTCCGGGCTCAGCCGCTTCCGCGTCAACGTCTTCAGGCAGCGCAGCTCGATCTCGATCGTCTGCCGGGCAATCCCCTTCGAAATCCGGTCGGTTGACGAGTTGGGGTTGCCGCCGGCGGTGACCAAGCTGGCCGAAGAGCAGCGTGGGATCGTCCTCGTCACCGGCACCACGGGTTCCGGGAAGAGCACGACTCTGGCGGCGATGATCGACCACATCAACCGCACCCGAACCGACCACATCATCACCCTCGAGGACCCGATCGAGTACCTGCACGAGGACAAAGGCTCGATCGTCAACCAGCGCGAAGTCGGCTCGGACACCGAGAGCTTTGGCCGGGCAATGCGGCGGGTGCTGCGGCAGGACCCCGACGTGATCCTGATCGGCGAGATGCGCGACGAGGAGACCGTGCGGACGGCGCTGTCAGCGGCCGAGACTGGCCATCTCGTCCTTTCGACCGTCCATACCCTCGATGCCACCGAGACGATCAACCGCATCGTCGACTTCTTCCCGCCCCACCTCCAGCACCAAGCCCGAGTAATGCTTGCAGCAACCCTCAAGGGCGCAATCGCCCAGCGTCTCGTTCCCGACGTGGCCGGGACCGGCCGCGTCCCGGCCTCGGAGATCATGGTCGTCACCGGCCGGGTCATGGACCTGATCATGAACCCGGAGGAAACCGCCAAGATCACCGAGGTCATCGGCGAGGGCGAGTACTACGGGATGCGCACCTTCGATCAGTCCCTGCTCCAGTACGTGATGGAGGGCAGGGTCGCCGAGGAGGTCGCCCTCGAGTACGCCTCCAGCCCGCACGACTTCAAACTGATGCTCGCTGCCGGCGGCCAGCGTGCCAGCGGCATCGAGCAGCTCGATCGCGAGGAGCCGGTGCCGTCATGAGGGAGTCCCTGAACGAAAACCCGATCGCCCAGGTGGCGCTCGTGGGGCTGCTGGTGGTCGCTGCTGCCTTCATGTTCATCCGCCAGGGCGGCGGCGGAGAAGAAGAATCCGAAACCGCCGCGACCGAAGCGACGGTCTCGGTGGCTGGCACGGGTCAAACCGCGACCGCCACCGGCTCGACCCCCGGCGAAGCAGTCGAAGGCGCCGTCGAAGGTGCGTTGGAAGCCGCGCCGCAGGCTTCGACCAGCGCGATCGGGACGATTCCGGCGCCGCCATTGCCGAAATCTGTCCAGGCCGCATATCGACGGGGGCAGACCGTTGGGCTGCTTTTCGTCCACGAGGGCGGGGTTGACGATCGCCTGGTCAAGCGGACCGCAGGTGCCCTTGCGAACAGCCCCGACGTCGCGCTTTTCGTCGTCTCCTCCAGAGAGATCGCGCGCTACGCAGCCGTCACGGTCGGCCTCGAAGTCAATCGGGTTCCGGCGTTCGTCGTGATGAAGCCGAAGCGGCTCAGCCACGGCTCCCCGGAAGCCACCGTCAAGTACGGGTATCAGACCGCGGAGGGCATTCGCCAGGCCGTGAAGGACGCGGCTTACAAGGGTCGCGAACTCGCTTATCACCCCTGATGAGGGCAATCTCATGATCGACGGAAACCGCGTTGCCACGCATCTTCGCCCGGTCCCGGACTCGGGCGGCTCGGCGGCTCCCGCCCTACCGGTGGACGCGGGGACGCCCGGCCTGACTCCGCCTCACCATCGCGGCCACTCGCACGGGTTCGTGACCGATGTCCTGGTGGAGCTGGGCTTCGCCAGCAAGGAGATGGTGGAAGCGGTGATCGAGGCGGCGCGCGGCGCCGGTAAACCTCCCGAGCGACTGCTGCTCGAGCAGGGGGCGATCAACAGCGACCAGCTCTCGCGGGCGGTCGCCGAGCGCTATGGACTCGACCACGTCGACCTCTCGCTTTATCAGGTGGACCTCGCGGCGGCGGCGCTCTTCCCGGTCGCCATGGCCCGCCGCTATAAGGCAGTGCCGGTCGGCTATCTCGACGCCGGCACCCTGCTCGTCGCCGCTGTCGATCCGGCCAACGTCCTGGCCGTCGACGACATCCAGATTGCGACCGGCCTCGACTGCTCGATCGCGGTTGCAGCCGAAGACGACGTCGAGGCGCTGCTGGCGCGTCTCGGCACGCTGCAAAGCGCGGCTGCCGAGGCGATCATCGAAGACGAACCGTTCGACGACGGCGACCCGGGCGGCGAAGTCGCCGAGATGCAGGTCGGAGCCGAGGACGCGCCGGTGATCAAGCTCGTCTACAGCATCCTCGCCCAAGCGGTCAGCGAGGGCGCCTCCGACATCCATCTCGAGCCCGAGGAGGCCGAGCTCCGGGTCCGGTTTCGGATCGACGGCGTGTTGAAGGAGGCGGCGCACGTACCGCGACGGATGATCGGGGCGGCGATCTCGCGCCTGAAGATCATGAGCGAGCTCGACATCGCCGAGAAGCGGGTCCCCCAGGACGGCCGCGTCAGCGTCTTGGTCGAAGACCGCCGGATCGACCTGCGCGTGACGACGCTGCCGACGCAGCGGGGAGAGGGGGCGACGATCCGCATCCTCGACGAAAGCAACGCCCAGCGGACGCTTGACGACCTCGGCATGGATGGGTCCGCCCGGGCTCGCTTCGAGGACGCATTCCGCCGCGCCTATGGCGCCGTCCTCGTCACCGGCCCTACCGGCTCAGGCAAGAGCACGACCCTCTACGCGGCGCTGGCCGAGCTGAACGCAATCGAGAAGAAGATCATTACGATCGAGGATCCGGTCGAGTATCGCATCGGCGGGATCAATCAGATCAACGTCAACCGCAAGGCCGGGCTCGATTTCGCCACCGGCCTGCGTTCGATCCTCCGAGCCGATCCCGACATCGTGATGGTCGGCGAGATCCGCGACGCCGAGACCGCCCGTATCGCGATCGAGGCGGCGCTGACCGGGCACATGATGCTGACGACGCTGCACACCAACGATGCCCCGGGGGCCATCGCCCGCCTCACCGAGATGGGAATCGAGACTTTCCTCACCGCCTCCGCCGTCGATTGCGTCGTTGCCCAGCGCCTGGCGCGGAAGCTTTGCCCACACTGCAAGCGGCGAGTGGTCATCCCGTCCTCGGCCCTGGGCGAGATCGGCATCTCGTTCGCCACCGACATCGAGGCCTACGAGCACGTCGGCTGTGCGCGCTGCAACAACAGCGGCTATCGCGGGCGGGTCGGGATCTACTCGGTGATGTCGCTGAGCGAGCGGCTGAAACAGATGACGATCGACCGCCAAGCCGAGCCGGAAATAGCTGCCGTCGCCCGCGAAGAGGGAATGCTGACCCTCCGCGAGGACGGCATCGGCAAAGTCCGGGCCGGCGTAACCAGCCTCGAGGAGGTGCTCCGTGTCACTGCCTGATTTCGATTTCTCGGAGGTGCTGCGCCGGATGGTCGAGGCGCGCGCCTCCGACGTCCACATCACCGTCGGCTACCCGCCGGCGATCCGCGACAAGGGGCGGATCAAAGCGATGGAGGGGTTTCCGGTCCTGAGCGCTCAGCAGACCCGCGAGGTCGTCTTCTCGATTCTCAACGACGACCAGCGCAAGCGCTTCGAGAACGAGAAGCAGCTCGACTTCGCCTATGCGATCCCCAGAGTCGCCCGGTTCCGCGTCAACTGCTTCTTTCAGCGCGGCGCGGTCAGCGCCGCGTTCCGGCTGGTGCCCCAGGAGATCCCCGACCTCGACAGTCTCGGGGTACCGCAGGTGCTCCGCGATCTGGCGGCGAAACCGCGCGGCTTCGTCCTCGTCACCGGTCCGACCGGCTCGGGCAAGAGCACGACCCTGGCCTCGATGATCGACGTGATCAACCGCGAGCGGGAGGATCACATCCTCACCATCGAGGATCCGATCGAGTTCCTGCACCAGCACAAACGCAGCATCGTCAACCAGCGCGAGGTCGGGGCGGACGCCGCCGACTTCGGAGGTGGCCTGCGGGCCGCCCTCCGAGAGGATCCCGACGTGATCTTGGTCGGCGAGATGCGGGACCTGGAGACGGTCTCGACCGCGCTGACCGCCGCCGAGACCGGCCACCTGGTCTTTGCCACCCTGCACACGCAGTCCACCGCGCAGACGGTCGACCGCATCATCGACGTCTTCCCGCCCGAGCAGCAGGGACAGGTGCGGACCCAGCTGTCGATTGCCCTGCAGGGGATCGTCACCCAGCAGTTGCTGCCGACGGCCGACGGCAGTAGTCGCGTCGTTGCCTGCGAGGTGCTGGTGCCGACGCCGGCGATCCGCAACCTGATTCGCGAGGGCAAGACGCACCAGATCTACGCTGCGGTGCAGACTTCCGGCGCGGTCGGGATGCAGACGATGGACGCCGACCTGGCGCGCCTCGTCCGCTCCGGGCGGATCACCCGGGGCCTGGCCGAACAGCGGGCCTCCGTCCCCGAGGAGCTGAAACGCCTGCTGGGCGGAGCGGCGGCGGTGATGCCGAGCTCGATGGACGGCCGAGCCGCGACGGAAGCCGCCGCCGTCGCCTCTGCGATCGGCGCTCCGCCGAGCGCTCCCAGCTACGGGCAGGGGGGGTAGGGAACCATGGCCTCCGCCACCACCTTCACCTTCCGGGCGATGGACCTTGCCGGCACTGCTTCCGCAGGCGAGCTCGAGGCCGAGTCGAAGGCCTCGGTCAGCGAGCAGCTGCGCCAGCGGGGCTTGATCGTCCTCGACGTCGCCGAGAAGTCCGAGCCGGTGAAGATCGAGGATTTCTTCAAGCGCTGGCAGGGTGTCGACATGCGCGAGCTGGCGGTCTTCTCGCGCCAGTTCGCCACCCTGATCGCCTCCGGGATGCCGATGCTGCGGACCCTGCAGACGCTGGAAGAGCAGACCCAGGACGAGCAGATCAAGGCGGCCGTCGCGGGAGTCCGCTCCGACGTCGAGGCCGGCAGCAGCCTGGAGGCGGCGATGGAGCGGCATCCGAAGGTCTTCGACCGCCTCTTCCGCGCCATGGTCCGCTCCGGCGAGCAGTCGGGCCGTCTCGAGGAGGCGATGGATCGCATCGCCTACCAGGTAGAGAAATCCGACGATCTTCGGCGCCAGGTCAAGTCGGCCCTGATGTATCCGGCGCTGGTCTTCGGATTCGCGACCGTGGTGCTGGTCGCGATCGTCGCCTTCGTGATCCCGGTCTTCGCCAAAATCTTCGAAGAACTGGCCGCGGAACATCCGGAAGAAGCGGCTAGTCTGCCGACCCCGACGCAGATCTGCGTCAGCGCCTCCGACGTGCTGACCGGCTACTGGTACATCCTCATCCCCGGGATCGTGCTTGCCGCCTTCGGCTTCGTCAAATGGAAGAAGACCGACCGCGGGCACGAGCTCTGGGACCGGTTCAAACTGCGGATCCCGGCGAAAATCGGCGACGTGATCCAGAAAGTCGCCCTGGCGCGCTGGTCGCGCACGTTCTCCGGCTCGGTCTCCTCCGGCGTGCCGATGCTGCAGGCGATCCGCCTGACCGGCCAGACGGCCGGCAACGTCGTCGTCGAGCGGGCAATGGACGACGTCTACGCATCGGTCAAACAGGGAGGCACGCTTGCCGGGCCGATCGAGGAAAACCCGATCTTCCCGCCGATGGTCGGCCACATGGTCGCGGTGGGCGAGGAGACCGGCCAGCTCGAGCATATGCTCGCCAAAGTCGCCGACTTCTACGAGGCTGAGGTCGATGCCAAGGTGAAGGCGCTGACGGCGCTGATCGAGCCGCTGATGATCGTCTTCGTCGGCGGCATCGTCGGCTTCATCGTGATCGCGATGTACTTGCCGATGTTCAGCATCTACGAACACATCCGCTGATTGCAGCGGACGTTCGTTCTACGTCCATCGTCGCCACTTTTCAGGTGAAGGCGGTGCCTTCTCAACATTTTTCGGTGAGACGATCATCACTTCTCTGCATTGGATCGATCTGCCGTCGCATTCCCACGTGCAGAAGCTAAAGGAGTGGCTCCAGGGGCCGATGAGGTGACAGCAAACGAAAGCCAGTGCCTCGGTGCCGAAAGGCTTTGAACCCGGGCTCTGGCGCAAACGATAGGAACCACGGAGGTACCTATGTTGCTCCAGAATATCCGGGCAAATATCGGCGCCCGGCTCAACGGCGATAGGGAGGCTGGCTTCACCCTGATCGAGCTCCTCGTCGTCATGCTCATCCTCGGCATCCTCGCCGCGATCGCCCTGCCCGCCTTCTTCAACCAGAAGGAAAAGGCCGGCGACGCGAAGGCGAAGGAGATGGCTCACACCACGCAGGTCGCGCTGGAGAGCTGCTCGACCGATAACAGCGGTACCTACCCCATCACCGGTAACTGCAAAGCCGAAGAATTGAAATCGAAGTACGAGGGTACGATCGACACTTCGAAAGTCGCGCTCAGCACCGAAACCGGTTACTCGTACATCATCACGGTGACGTCGAGCTCCGGTTCTCCCAACAACACGTTTTCCATTAAACGGAAAAGCACCGGCGAAATGGAATACAAATGCACCACCGCAGGTAAGGGCGGTTGCCCGACCGGTGGCGATTGGACCAACGGCTGATTTACCAGCCTGACGCTTGGAAATGAAAATGCCAAGCGCACGACGCTCCGAGGGGCGGGTCGTTTCGACCCGCCCCTCGCTGTGCGTTCTCATCGCCCTGGCAGTCGCCAGTGCCATGGCGGTGTTCGCCGCCCCCGCCTTGGCCGAACCCAAACCGCTGACCCTCACCACCACCTCGCCGCCTTCGAGCGCCTCCGCGCCGGCCAATTCGACCACCCCCGCCATCGAGGGCGGCGAAGAAGGGAAAACCAAAAGCGTGGTCAAATCCGGCGCCCGCACGGCGGCGATCACCGCCGTCGGCGAAGCGTCGAACGCGGTCGCGATCTACACCGATCCGAGCTGCGAAGGGCCGCCGGTGAAGACCGGAACCCTCGGCGAACTGGAAGGCGCGGGGATCCAGGTCGAAGTCCTTCCCGACACCGCTACGACCTTCTACGCGACCCAGACCGAAGCGGCGCACCCCAGCGAACCGTCTGTCTGCTCGAAGGGGCTCACCTACTACGAGAGCTCGACCATCCGCCCGCCCGAAGAAGAACCGCCTGCCGGCGGAGGTGGCGGCGAACCGCCTGCCGGCGGAGGCGTCGGCACCGGCGGACCCACTGGCAACGGAGCCACCGGCGTCTCGCCGGCTGCCCCGGTGACGCCGGAGGCGCCACGCATCCATATGGCTCCGGGTGGCCCGTCGAATGACAACACCCCCAGCGTTGCCGGCTCCGCCCCCGGCTCCGAGCGGGTGAAGATCTTCGCCTCAGACCACTGCGCCGGCGTCCCCGTCGCCGAGGTTGCGGCGGGGCAGCTCCCGGCGGGCGCGGCGGTCCAGGTCCCGGACAACTCCGAAACCGCCTTCTCCGCCCTCGGGGTTGCTGGAGGTGCCAGGTCGAAATGCTCGGACCCGGTCACCTACGTCGAGGACTCGACCGCACCCCTGACCCGGGTCACGATGGGCCCCGGCGCGAAGACCCGCCGCCGCAAAGTCATCTTCCGCTTCACCGACATCACCAGCAACGCCCCCGGCACCACCTTCCAGTGCAAGCTCGACCACGGCAACTGGCGCCCCTGTCACTCCCCCTTCAAGGTCAAGCACCTCTCCTACCGCCGCCATGTCCTTCACATTCGCGGCACCGACGTCGCCGGCAACTTCGAGGAGAAGCCGGTCAAGCGCAGCTTCAAGGTAGTTCGGCTCTCATAAGAGCTTGGCAAGTTCCTCTCCCCGGACCGGATAGAACTCCGTTGTCATGATCGGGGTTCTCATCGTCGCCTTCCTGGCGGGCCTTGCCGTCGGCAGCTTCGCCACCGCCGTCGCCCATCGGGTCCCGCGGGGGATGCCCTTCGCGCTGGAGCGGTCGCAGTGCCCCGCCTGCGGCGAGCCGATCAGGGCGCGGGACAACGTGCCGGTGGTCTCCTGGCTGCTACTGAGAGGCAGGGCGCGGTGCTGCGGTGCCGCGATATCGCCGCGCTATCCGCTGACCGAGCTCGCGGTGGGAGCGCTGTTTGCGGCGACTGTGGCGGTGTACTGGGGGGCGCCGGCGGAAGCCGTGCTGGGCCTGGTGTTCGTGGCGATGCTCGCGATCGTCACGCTCACCGACATCGAGCGGCGAATCATCCCCAACGTGGTTCTGCTCGCGGGGGCCGTGATCTGCCTGGCGATCGCTCTGCCGACCGATCCCGGCGGGGTCCCCGAGCGGTTGATCGCCGCCGCCGCCGCGGGCGGCCTCTTCTTTCTCGTCGCCCTCGCTTATCCGGCCGGGATGGGTCTCGGCGACGTCAAGCTGGCGGCCGTGATGGGGCTGTTCCTCGGCCGCGCGGTGGCGCCGGCGATCCTCGCCGGCCTTCTCGCCGGCAGCGTCGTCGGCCTGGCCCTGATCGCCCGCCACGGCGCGGGCGCGCGCAAGATGGCGATCCCCTTCGGGCCCTTCCTGGCGCTCGGCGGGGTGGTCGGGCTACTGGCCGGCAGCCAGCTGGTCGAGGCTTATCTGGGCTGAGCCGGGCTCGATCGGGGTCCGCGCCGACGAGGCCTTTGCGCGCCCGCTGCTCTTGCCTTGACCCTTGCCCTTGCCGCCCTGCTTGCCGAGCGGCGCCGAGTTCAGCTTGTCGGTGGTGACCAGCCGGATCTTGCGCAGTTCGATGCGGTAGGTGCGCGAGTCGGCGCCGTATTCGATGGTGACGGGGAAGCCGGGTTCCATCGCGAGCAGCTGGCAGTGTTCGCTGCCGCGCACACAGGTGGCTTCGCCGAAGAGGCCGGTGACCTTGTCGGAGACGAGCATCAGGGCCCTCTTTTCGTCCTTGGTGACGCCGATGAAGGTCAGGGCCGGCACCTTGTTGCCGGGGAAGCTGGTGTACTCGGCCTGGTCGCGGTGGACGACGGGTTCCGACTTTTCCTTGCCCGTGCCGGAGACAACGCTGACGTCGATCGCCCACGAGTAATAGGTGAGGTGATCGTGGCTCGGTTCTTCGGCCGGCGCCCCGCTGCTTCCGCCTTCGCCCGACGGAGCCGGTTCGGGGGTCGGTTCTGGTTCGGCGCTGCCGCCCCCGCTGGTTTCGACCGTCGCTTCTTCGGCCGGCGCGCTGCTGCTCGAGGCGCTCGCGCCTCCTTCCGCTTCGGAGTTCTTCTGTCCGAAGGGGTCGCGCGCTGCCCGCCCCTTGAAGCGTCGGCCGTAAAGGCGCAGGCCAGGGGTCGCTTTGGCGACGATTACGGCCGATTTCGTAGCCGGCGGCAGCGCGGTCGTGCTCGGCGAAGGCTCTTCGGCCCCGCCTCCCCTGCTGAGCAGGATCGGCACGGCAATCAGCGCGATCAGGAGCAGGCCCACCAAGGGCAGCAGATGCCGCTCGCGCAGGTCGCAGTAGACGTCCTCGAGGAAGCCGGGCACCTTGAGCTCGCTCAGTTTCAGGTCGGGGCCTTTTTTCGAGATCTTCACTGAGCTTCACCCCCGGTCGAAGCGGAAGTCTCTTCGCCGGTTGCCGTGGCGGCTTCGCTCGCCCCGGCCGGAGTGGTGACCGGCGCCGGCGCCGCTTCCGTCGCCCCCGCAGTCAGCCCCTGGTCGGGCGGGACCACGTAGGCCATCACCGAGAAGTTCGCTTTGAGGTAAGGACCTTTGCCTTCTCCTCCCGGCAAAAGAGAAAAACCGTTGATAGTCACCAGGCGGCCGTCGATCGCCATCGCCTTATTCGTCTTAACGAGCGAGTCGACTCCTTTGATGAAGTCGGCGATGTGAAAGAAAGTGCCGCTGAATTTGAGGGTGTAGGGAAGGACCCCGAGGCCGGCCGGGCCGATTGACGCCCCAAGCGGGAGCAGGGAGGCTTCGGCCTCGGTCGGCTGCACGAGCGCTTCCACGCTCGGCGGAGCTTCGGTGGCCAGTTCGGGCGCGCCAGCCCCTTCTTCCAGGGCAATCGATTCGAATTTGACCTTCGAGCGTTCCGACAGCTTGCTCAGTTCCACCAGCAGGGAGGAGGTTTCATCGCCCTGCGGCACCGCCTTGCCCAGGACGACCAGCTGACGGTAGTCGGTGGGGAACTCCTTCTTGGCGGCTTCGGCGCCGACGAGCTTGCTGCGCGCTTCGGCCAGGGACCCCTGCAGCTGGCCGGCTTCGGCTGAAAGCTTGTCGGCTTCTTCACGCTTGGGGCTGACCAGGACAACCCAGAAGCCGACCGCGATGGCGGCAGTGACCAGGATCGCGACGACCAGCCTGTTCGAGGAGCCCATCAGCTGCCTTCCGTTTCGCTCGTGGTCGTCGTTTCACCTGCGGGCGCCGCTTCGGGGGCTATTTCGCCTTCTCCCGAGGATTCGGCAACCGGGGCGGCGTCGAAGGCCGCGACGATCTGGAAATGGGCGACGGAGTCGTGCGTCTGACAAGCCCCGCCGCCTTCGCCGCCTTCGCCACCTTCGCTGATCACCGAGGACTGGACGCCGACGCGGGTGACGCCGTCGATCTCCTTCAGCGCCTGCACGAAGCCGGCGATGGCTTTCTGGCTTGAGCCGCAGCCGCTCATTTCAAGCGCCGGCCCGGGAATCGAACTGCGAAGCGAGATGGCGCCGCCGCCTTCTACCCCGACGCTGGGGCTGGCGGTGCCGGTGAGGCTCGTGAGCGAGACGTCGCCGGGAAGGATGAGGGAGAGTTCGCGCATCACCCGCTGCCAGTCGAAGCGGCTGTCGGCGAGGCTGGTGATCGTTACCAGGCGCTGTTCGCGCAGGCTGTGGAAGCTGGTGAAGGCTTCGAGTTCAGCTGCCCGCGATTCGACAGAGGTCTTTTCGCTTTCCAGCCGCGAGATTTCCGCTTTGCTTTCGGAGATCTGGCTCCCGATGACGGCGAGCACGGCGACCCCGATCACGGCGGCCGCCAGGGCCCCGACGATTACGTAGGCGATCGGCCCGCCCCGCATCGGGCGGCGGCTCCCCGGGCGCTCCTCGGGAGGGATCAGGTTGACGGGTCTCATCAGCTCTCCAGGGCGAGTCCGAAGGGAAGGGTGAGCCTCGCCGCCGTTGCCGGATCGAGCTCGTCGAGGGCCGGCGGCCGGGCGACCTCGATCGGCAGGCCGAGGATCGGCTGCATCTGTGCGGCAAGCCCGGAGATCGCGCTTCCCGGGCCGCAGAGGACGACCCGGTCGACCGGGATCGCCGCCTCCTGGGCGCCGTAGAAGTCGAGTGAGAGGCGCAGCTCGTCGAGCAGCGCGGTGGCGCCGCCCTGCAGTGCGGCCCGAGTCTTGCCGACGAGCTCTGGGTCGCCGGCGATCTCCTCCACCGGGCGCTCCAGACCGACGTGTTCCAGCCACTGACGCGCGTGTTCGGAGGTGAGCCCCGTGCTCGTGGCAAGGCCGGCGGCGATGCCCTCGAGGCCGACCGGTGAGACGCGGGTGAAGAGGCAGGACAGGCCCTTGGCCACGGCCAGGTTGGTGACGTCGCCGATGTTGCAGAAGAGGGTTGCGGATGCGGCGGGCTGACCTCCGTCCTCCGCCTCCACACTCGTCGATGCCTTCCCTAGGGCTCTGATCATCCCGAAGGCGGAGAGGTCGACGCCGACCGGTTCGAGCCCGGCGTCGTGGAGCGGCTGGAGGGAAGCGGCGACCATGTCGCGCCGGGCCGCGACGACGATCACGTCGACCTGCGGCGCCGTTCCGTCGACCGCGCCGACCCCTCCGACCACACGGTGGTCGATCACGGCTTGGTCGAGCGGCATCGCGATCTGCTCCTGCGCCGCGAAGCGGACCGCGGCGGCGAGCTCTTCGGGGTTCTCGATCGCGGGAAGGCGCAGGGTCCGGACGACAACGCGCTGGTTGGCGATCCCGAGCCGGACCTTCTTGGCCAGCCGGTTCTCGGCGAAGACGTCACGAAG
Organism: uncultured Actinomycetes bacterium; assembly: GCA_963702075.1. Classification (GTDB taxonomy): domain Bacteria; phylum Actinomycetota; class Thermoleophilia; order Solirubrobacterales; family 70-9; genus VAYN01. The sequence continues at coordinate 1,040,658 of OY969703.1, forward strand.
GACGGCGGCGACGCTGTCGGAGTCGGCGACCTCGCCGTCCTGAAAGGCGGCGGGAGCCAGCGGCGCCGTGGCCCAGCCACCGAGCTGGATGGTTCCGTTGACCTGCACCTCGGCGGCGGCGATGCTGCCGGCCTCGATCTCGAGGCCGACCACGCCTGAACCGCCCGCGGCGCCGCGCCGCAGCGACGGCAGCTTCAGGCTCGAGGGCATCTTCAGCCCCCCCGGCGGCAGATTCAGGGAGATCGGACGGCGAATGAGATCCATCGCCTATCCATCGGCCAAACGGCCATGAAACCTTTGCCCCCGCATATCTAGAAACCGAAATTGCAGGCGGAGGAGCTATTCGAGGGTCTCGCGGCCGACCACCCAAGCGGTTTTAACCGGCGAGATGAAGCTGGGCGGCTGGATGTACTTGAGGCGCGAGTCGTAGTTGTAACTCTTCAGGTAGCCGGAGCTAGAGCTGCTGCCGCTGCCGGTTCCCACCGCACCGCGGTAGTACTGGGCGATTGCCCCGTTGACGGTGAGGGTGCCCATCGCATTGCCGCAGTCGTAGCTGTCGACGATGAAGGAGTGGCTGATCGCAAGGATTGCCGCGTCGATCGTGACCCCGCTCGTCAGAGCACCGGTGTCGTTGACGCATTCTTCTTCCCAGCGTTCGCGTCGCGAGTTCCAGGTTTTTTCGATTTTGGTCGGGTGATAGATCCTCACGAAGTTGTTCGCGACGAGTCCGAGCACCGCTTCGCCGGAGAAGGGCAATGACGCCGTACACGATTCGTCGCAGAGGTTGCCGGTGACGATGATGTCGTTATAGGTGGCGATCGTCAGCTGGCCGCTGTACGTCCCCTGTATGTAGGCGTTGCCGCAGCCGGCGTTTTCCGTGGTCACTGCGTAGGAGACGTTGAACGGCGTGTATTTCGGCGCCGAACAGGTGGTGCTTTCGACATAGACGACGCCGTTTGACGGGATCGAGCCGGAGTATTTGACGCTTGACGGGCTAGCGCACGAGTTCGAAGTCGAATAGGTCATCACGGTCATATTCTTGCCACTGAGGCAGATGCGCACCTGGCCTTGGTAGCGGAACTGGGATTGGGCGATCGTGCTGAGTTCGCCGTTGGTGGGAGGTGGGGTGAGGACGCTGGAGTTGGCGGTGAAAGTCCCCCGGAAGTTGTTTTCCGTGCCGCTGCAGTTGGAGTTGTTGTGGGGTACTTCCCAGTCGGAGAACCAGCCTTTGGGCGGGCCGCTGACCTCGATCGGGTCGGCGGCGGAGCCGCCCAGCGTGGGGCTACCGCAGATCACAAAGGCGTCGTTGGTGTGCATCGGACCGTTGATGAAGTCACCGCTGATGAAGTGGATGACGTCGCAGTAGCCCTTTCCGGAGGCGATTTCAGCGGTGTACCGTCCTTCTGCGATCGTTTTACTGCACTGCTTTTCGGCGGCTTCGATCAACGAGGACTGTCCGTAGGTCGTCGGGTCGGAGGTCTCACGCTGGGTGAAGTAGACGTAGTCGAGGAAGCTTGCCGGCTTGAAGGTAGCCACTACTGCCGCCTGTGAGTTGCCGACGAATCCGTTCGACTTGATCCGGAAGGTCCCCTTCAGCGGATCCTGCGATTGCAGCATGCTTTCGGTTGCGTGCGCGGTATTGCACTGCGAATAGGTGCTCTGGCTGGTCGAGGGCAGCAGTTCGATCGCGTATTCGGCTTCGGTTGAGCCCGGCACCATCAGGCGTTTGGTCGTCGAGCCCTTGAGGTTGACGGCGCTGGGTTCAGGCACACTCGCGCAGGAGGTCCAGTAGCCGGTGTTGGCGTGGAGGTGGTAGAGGTAATCGGCCACGCCCGCCTGTGCTGCCTCGTAGGCCTGTTTTTGCTGCTGATCGCGAACGGTGAGGTGATTGTCGCCGTTGACCGCGGTCAACGCCACGAGGGTCAGAGAGGCCATCAGTGCCAGGCCGAGCACGGTCATGATCATCGTGAAGCCTTCTTCGTTGCTGCGCTTTATTGGCATGGCTCGCTCGGCGATCCTTCGTTGAATGACGGTGGGGTGAGGCGGAGGGTGGCGCTGTCGGTCACGTTTGCTTCGGAGTTCGCGTCCTGGACCGGGGAGGCCGTCGGCTTCGCCGCGATGCCGACCGTCACCTGAACCGTGAGTTCAGATTCGGTGCTGGTCAGCGGAGTGGACTGCGCCGTCGGGGAGATGGTTCCGCTTGCGTAGCGGTAGTAGCTGAAGATCGAGGGGCTGGGGGGAATCGGGGCAACGCCAGTGAGCAGAGTCGTGACCGCGGCGGGGGAGTTTTCTTCGAACGTCCAGTTGGGGCTGCTCCCCGTCTTCCACGCGTAGTCGGTTTGGGTGAGTTTGCCGTTGGCGTAGGTGACGACGCTTTTGATCGGCGTCGGCGAGACCGCTGAGCCGCGCTGGTGCACGAAGATCATTTTGGTGCCAGTGCTTTCCTTTTTCACCGGCGCGATTTCCGGCGCGATGCAGGCCGAGTGCAGCTCTTCCATCAGTCGCGTCATCGCGATCCGAGCCCGCTGCGTCGCATCGACCCTGGCCGATACCCGGGCGGAAGCGTGCATGGTGGTCAGCAGCGCCACGGTCAGCGCCGTGATGATCGCCATCCCCGCGACCAGCGAGACCATCAGCTCGACCAGGGTCGTTCCCGTCTCGTCTTTCAGCTTCATGGGCACGTGAGGGCGCTGCTCGAGGTTTCCGAGCCCGAGCTGGGGAGGGCGAGGGTTTTTTTGGTGGTCGCGCTGTAGCTCTTGATTTCCCAGCCGCTAGAGCGGGCACGGTGGTACTTGCTGCTGTAGAAGGCCACCGCGCAGACCTTGTATTTGCCGGTGGGAATGCCGTATTCGGGTTCGACGCTGTTGGCCGTTTCCGCCTGGTGGCCGCCGGCTTCGGTTTTGTACGCGCGGGTTATCGCGGTTCCGGATTCGTCGTTGCAGTTTTCGTCGGTGAGGGTCACGTCAGCGTTCTTGATCGGGTTGCCGCTGCTTTCGGTGACGGTCACTTCGAAGGCCGGTACTTTCAGCTTGATCGGGGTCGCCACCTGTTCACCCGGCCCGAAGGTCCTGGTCACCTTGCCCGTCGATTCCGGGCTGTTCCCGGAGCAGCTCCCAGCCCAGATGGTGATCGCGTCGGGAAAGGGGTAGATCGGCGCGGCCGTCAGCGAGAGCTGCCTGGCTTTATTCGAGGTCCAGTAGGCCGCGCTCCCGTTGGTGTCGTAGAAGTAAGCAGAGTCGACCTTCGCCGGCTTGTAGGGCAAGGTGCTGCTAAGGCGGTATTCGAATTCGACCGGGATCGAAGCGGGTTTCGCGTATTCGAGGTTCAGCGTCGATGAGGTCCCTTCGGTTACCCCGATCTGCACGCCGTGGGGGTACTGGCCGTCTTTGCCGACGTAGGTCGTCGAGTTCGGGGTCACGGTGTAGTTGCCCGCCGGCAGGTCGGAGAAGTTGGCGCAGCCGGTCGAGTCGGTGCTGCCGCTGAACGTGCCGGGTCCGGTGCCGGCCAGCGGTAGGCCGGCGATCGCTTCCCCCGAGGGGGTTTTCGCCGTGACGATCAGCGATCCGTGCTTCGGGTCCAGGGAGCCGTTCGCCGGCGAGACGACGCTTCGCATCACGATCGGCTGCTGTCCATCCGGCCAGCTGACCCTGCTCGTGATCCGCACGTAGTCCGCTGCGGTGGTGCCGCTGGTGCAGGCAGAGGGCTGCCGGGTCGAGCTGTTGATGAATACGCCTTCGGAGATGACCGTGTAAGCGCTGCCGTCGATCGTCAGATTGCGTTCTTCGTTCAGCCGATTGAGCATCGAAAGCCGCATCGAGCGCAGGCGCGCCTGGTCTTCCTGGGCTATGGCTTGGGCCGCGGAATGTTCGCGCTGGTTGGCGGCCGAGTGAGTGGTCGCCTGCAGCAGGGCCATGATGCCGGCACTGACGATCGCGAGAATGAGGGCGCTGACCAGCACCTCGATGAGGGCAAACCCCTCCTCGGCATGCGGCGTCGTCCGCCTGGCTGGCGTCATGGATTCTCCATCGGCCGCAAAGGGCGCCGTCTTTAGCCGTCCAGCGGCCTCTGGACAGCAACCCAGTGCCGTTTGGCCATTGCTTCAGTAAGTGAAGCAATGGCGCTACACTTCTTGAAGCGAGGCAATTGCCACTAGGCCTCGCCTTCGATCATGAGCGCCGAGAGCAACTCCACCTGCCCCGTCTGTAGGACCGCGGAAGTCGTTTGCGGCAAGTGGACGCTGCTGCTGATCCGTGACCTGGCCGAGGGCAGTGCCCGCTTCTGCGAGCTCGAGCGCTCGCTGGAGGGAATCAGCCCCCGCACGCTCTCCCTGCGCCTGCGGGCGCTGGAGGAGGAGGGGGTCGTCGAGCGCCACACCTACCCCGAGGTGCCGCCTCGGGTCGAGTACGCGCTGACGCCGAAGGGCGTGGCCCTGGTGCCGCTGGTCGAGGACATGCGCTCCTACGGAATGCGCTGGCTGCTGGGCGACGCGGCCGAATCGGCTGCCCAGCGGACGCCCGCTGCTGCCTAAGCGGTTCCTGCAAGCGATCGTGCAAACGCAGGAGGCCTAGGCACGGGGCGGAAGCCTGCGGTGTGCGTGACTTCCTCCTGAACGAATCGATCAAGCGGCTTGCGACCGAGGCCGCTGGGCGATTCAGCTCGATGGTCGCGATGGGGGAGGAGATTTCCTTCGACGTCGCCGCCGACGCAGGCGACGATTCCGCCTTCTACAGCTACGTACCGATGACCGGGCGCTACGTGCTCGAACACACCGAGGAGCTGCACTCGCTGCCGGGCTTCCCGGCGGCCCGCGAGGCTACGGTCGAAGCCGGCGTCGCTGCTCCTTACTTGGAGGCCCGCGGTGAGGCTGTGCCTGCAGATCCGGCCGCGCGCGCAGAGCTGATGCTGACCGCTTTCTTCGCTTCTCTTTGGGAGGGTGCCGCTGGTTTTTCCCTCGATCGCGAGCGCTTGGAGACGGCCCTGGCGACGCTCGACGCCGAATCGCTCGACGCCGACGAGGCCGATGTCCTGATCGTCCCGCTGGTCGGGCTACGGATGTCGATGCCGCGCCTGCAGCTGCCGCACAACGTCCGCATCGTCCGGGCCGACTCGATCGAGGCGCCGGTGGATGCGATGCGCAGCGAGGGCATGGGCCGTGCCGCCTGGGAGCCGCAGTACCTGGCCGTCGCCGAGCAGGATGCCGACGGTGCAGAGGGGGCCCTGCAACAGCTGCGTGAGCTGATCAGCGTGATGAGGATGTACAAAGGAGGCGGGATCGGCCTCGGCCCCTACGCCTTCGCCCCGACCGGTGAGGGCTGCTGGCGGCGGATTGCCACCGGCGCCCCCGCGACCCGACCTGGCGGCTACCGCCTCGGCGAGGTGGAGGCCGAGGAACTGATCGATTTCGCCGCCGCCCTGGAGGCGCGGCCGGACCCCGACAGCGCCCTGACCTGGGCGGTGGGACGCTTTGAGATGGGCTGCGAGCGGCCGACTGCGCTGGAGGGACTGAGCGACCACCTGCTGGCGATGCGCGCGGTCCTGGAGGGCCACGGCCCGGTCGGCGCCTCGCTGCCGCTGCGCGCCGCCGCCCTGATCGAGAACGAGTCGATGGACCGGCTGCAGGCGCGCGAGCGGGTCGAGGACGTGCTCGAGTTGGAGCGGGCGATGATGAACGGCCTGCCGATCGAGCACGCCGTCGAGCTGGCGACGTGGATGGAGGAGGGGACCCGCAAGCTGCTGCGCCAGGCGGCGCTGGGCGAGCTCGGCAGCGACCTCAGCGCGACCGCCGATGAGACCCTGATCGTCCACGGCCTCGAAGGCGGCGATGCCGAGATCACGGTCTCCGTGCAGGAGCCGACGCCTGAGCCGGATTTCGTTCCCGAGCCCGAGTCGGAGGAGATTTCGATCGAAGCCGTGGAGCCCGAACCATCAGCCGAACTTCAACTGCCTGTCGACGAACTACCGGAGGAGGACGAGTACGTGGAGCAGGAGACCCGCATCATGGAGCCGGTCCCGGCCGAAGACGAGATCAAGATCACGGCCACCCCGTGGCTCGAGGAGGTCTCCGATCCCCGCGCCGGCGAGACGATCGACTGGCCCGCCGACTCCGACCGCGACATCCAGCATCGCGAGCGGATCGACACCCCCCGCGTCCGCCACCTCTTCCCGGTGCCCGAGGACGCGGACTGGGAAGTCAGCCACCTCGAGTTCGAGTACTCGCGCAACCGCGCTGGCTAGTACTTCACCTTCAAAGCCAGGGCGGGTGGTCACCCCACCCGAAATAGCGTTGCGCAAAACGCAGCCTGCCTGAGAGCGATGAGGGTGGTGAGGGAGGCGTCCGGTCGTCGGCGAGGCGACGTGGCCGATCTGCCCCCTTTCGAGGACGCTCGAAGAGCAGGAGCTTGAGGAGCATCGAGGTGGTTTCCTCTCCGCCCGCCTGGGCGCGGGCGGTGGATGCCTCTTCGATCTTCTGCATGTCTCTCAAATAGCGGTGGGTCAACGCATCCGCGTCGTCTCGCCCCTGCTCATCGACGTCGTACCTATCCCAATAAACGTGGGCCCGCGGCTCCGCCAGCTTCCCGGCATGAAACCCGGCGAGCACCTCCGCAATGCCCGAGTGCAGGATTGCGCCGACGATGGTCTGCCGCTCGGCGGGGTGCAGTCGTTCGAACTCCTCGGCGCTGTATTCGCTGCGCACAACCGATCGGTATCGATACTGCATCCGGTTGCCCGTCTGCCTCTTTCCATCGATCTCGATGGATCCGTCTTCCAGCATCCGGTGCAGATGGTTCTGCAGAGTCTTTTGCGGCACGTCGATGATTCGGGAGATCTCGGCCGCGGTGCGAGGCCCCTCGTTGAGGGTCACCTGAACCTGGATTCGGATCTTGTGACCGAGCGCATATTGAACGACTTCCTCAATTCCCTTCCTGGTACGGCGCACGCCAGTCTTCCCCAAACTCTTCCTCCCCTTCTACTTCACCCTGGGTAATCAGTGGAGTACGAGCGTAGAGCCTCTGTTGTGGCCTAGGGAGTGCAGGGCGTACACAAAGCAGACACCGTGCAGGAATATGTGAGCGATAGATATCTTTTTACTATTCGCGCGTTTCCCGATCCTCTTTGGCGCTCACGCGGCATGAGTAGGGTGTGATTGATCGTGACTCTGGATCAGGTCCAATCGGCGGTCCCATTTCTGCGCGTTAAGAAGTCGGCATGAGCGACGCTTCTAGTTGCGATCCTCTGCAGAACTGACACGTACTCGTCCCTAAAAATTGAAGTTCCCGTATCTGGTCTGCGACAGAGGTGACCTGATCACTTAGCGTCGCTCGCGCAAACGAACAGGGGAGACTTCATGCGCAAGTACCTGATAGTTCCGGTCGCTGCCTTCGCTCTGGCGATCGCTGCGAGTCCGGCTACCGCTTTCGTCGACAAGGACTGCTCCGATTTCAGCAGTTGGCGACAGGCGCAGCACTACTACAGGCAGCACGGCGGTCCCCGCTACGACCCGAGCCGGCTCGACGCGGACCACGACGGCATCGCCTGCGAGGACCTGCGCTGACGGGACGATTTCGCTCCATATAGAGCTGTTTTCGGCCCCTCGGCAGGGGTTAGGCCCGGCCAGCCGCCATCTCGACCCGCTCCTCCGCCGTGGCGAAGAGGTAGCGGTCGATTTGGGAGAGGCCGGCCAGGTCGTGGACGTCCTCGTCTAGATAGGGGACGCGGATGACGCAGCTGGTGCGGAGCTCGTTGGCGAGGTGGTCGATGTTGCCGGCGTCGCGCTCGGCGAGGGCCTGGTAGTCGGCGAAGTTGGCGGCTACGCGTTTGGCGAGGTCGGGGTCGCCCAGCTTTTCGGCGAGGGCGGCGGGGAGGTCGTCGACCTCGGCTTCGAGCTCGTCGGCCGCGTAGTGGACCTTGTTGACAACGACGCCGCCGAAGGGGAGCTTCGCCTCGACCAGCTTGCGGTGGAAGTAGACAGCCTCGTCGATCGGCTCGCCCTGGGGGCCGCAGACGACGAGGAAGCAGGTCTCACGGTCGGAGAGCAGTTTGTTGACCCGCTGCGCCCGGGCCTGGAAGCCGTCGACCATGCCGCTGAAGGCATTGAAGAACTCCGCCAGGTCGGCGAGCAGGTCGAAGCCGACGAGTTTCTTGAAGACGCCGAGGGCGACGGAGACGCCGCGGCCGGTCACCTTCGCCGCCAGGCCAGTCGGCTTCATGAACATGCGCAGCGATTTGCCCTCGATGAACTGGGTCAGCCGTTTCGGCGCGTCGAGGAAGTCGAGGGCGTTGCGAGTGGGGGGCGTGTCGAGGACGAGCAGGTCGAACTCGCCTTCGGTGTGGAGCTCGAACAGCTTCTCCATCGCCATGTACTCCTGCGAGCCGGCCAGAGCGCTGGAGATCTGCTGGTAGATCCGGTTGTTCAGCACCCGGTCGCGCGACTCCTCGTCGGGCGCCTGGCGGGCGATCAGCTCGTCGAAGGTCGCCTTCGCGTCGAGCATCATCGCCCACAACTCCCCCTTCATCTCCACGCCCTGCTTGTCGAACAGGGAGGGATCGACCCGGCGCGCCTCGTTCCCCAGCTCGTCCAACCCGAGCGAGTCGGCGAGTCGCTTCGCCGGGTCGATCGTCAGCACGCAGACCTTCAGCCCCTGCGCCGCCATCCCCAGCGCGATCGCCGCCGAGGTCGTCGTCTTGCCGACGCCGCCCGAGCCGGCGCAGATGCAGATCGATTTGCCCTCGAGGACTTCGCCCACCGAGGCCATCAGCCGAGCCTCCCGGCCAGCTTGCGGGCCGCCTCGACGTCGAGCTCGGGCTCGAAGAGGAAGGGCAGGGTTTTCACCGGCGCCTCGACGCCGCGCTTCAGCCGGTTCAGCTGCGTGCGCTGGGTCTTCGCCCGGCCGTACTCCGAGAGCGCCGCCCGCGCTGCCGCCTTCGCCGCCCCGTTCTCGTTTCCGGCCACCCGCGCCAGCTTCTCCGCGTCAGCTTTCTTGAAGCGTTCGGGATAGAGCCCGTTGAGGTAGACACGGTCGACCGCGACCCCGACCTCGTCGCGCAGGTCCCGCTCCAGCGACATCGACTCGTTCACCGGCATCTCCTCGGGCAGGGCGACGATCGCGGTGCCGGTGTGCTCGTGGTCGGTGATGAAGCGATCGAGCTGCTGGGCTTGGGAGTGGATCGGGCCGACGCGGGCGATCGAGGCGAAGGTGCGCGGGGTCTGCAGGAAGCCGACCCCATGCCCGGTCGCCGGCGCGTCGACGATCACCAGGTCGTACTTGCGCCCCTTCTTCACCTTGCGGTCGAGCTGGGCGAGCTCCCAGATCTTCCCGATCGTCACCAGCTCCTTCAGCCCCGGCGTCGCCGCGGCCAGGTAGTTGAAGATGCGACTGCGGAAGAGCATGTCCCGCATCGCCCTCACCTTCAGCTGCAGCAGCACGTACTCGCGCATCGACTCGTCGGGGTCGATCGAGATCGACCAGAGGTTCTCCTCCATCTCGACCTCGTGGAAGCCGACGGCGGTGTGCTCGAAGATCCGCGAGGCGTTCTCCTGCGAGGAGACCTCGCAGACGATCGTCCGCTTACCTTCGCTCGCGGCGCGCAGGCCGAGGGCAACGGCGACCGTCGTCTTGCCGACGCCACCCTTGCCGGTGACGATTACGAGTCGCTTGTCGAGGAGATCGGGGATTGGCTGATTCCTAGCAATTTCGGGGACCGGCAGGAAAAGCCGGGTCTCATACGAATATCCGCGCAATGGGATTTCTAAGCCGAAAGAAGCCGAAGTCAGCTCCCGTCGAGATTCAGGAGGAGCGACCGATCGTAGACGAGCTGCAGGAGATGGAAGCGGCGGTGCCTGTCAGGGACGAGGGGGCGCGGGCCGCGGGTCCTGTCTCCGATTCCGGGCTCTCCCTATCGGGAGAGTCCTCGGAATCGTCGCCACCCGCGGCAGAAACGTCTTCAGCTGACGCTCCTTCTCTAGCCGTGGAAGAGGAAGAGGGCGACGAGCCTGCTCTCAATGGCCAGTCGGAAGATGAAGAAGAGGGGACGGCTCGGATGAAGGCCGTCGATCTTCTGGCGCCTACCCGGCTCGACTTCTTGAAGGAGAAAGAGGCTGCTGAGGAGGCGCCGGTGAAAGCGGCGGAAGTGATCGCCTTCGCCAACCAGAAGGGCGGGGTTGCGAAGACGACCACGACCCTGAACCTCGCCGTCGCCTTCGCCGAGTCCGGCTACCGCGTGCTCTGCATCGACCTCGACCCGCAGGGGAACCTGACGATGAGCCAGGGGATCGACCCCGACAAGGTCGAGAAAAGCCTCTATGACGTGCTCGTCAACGACATGCCGATCTCCGAGATCATCGTCAAGCGGGAGATCGACATCGCCGTCGCCTCGATCGACCTGGCCGGCGCCGAGATCGCGATGAGCACCAAGATCGGCCGCGAGCGCTCGCTGGAGAAAGCGCTGAAAGAGGTCCACGGCCAGTACGACTTCGTCTGCATCGACACGCCGCCGAGCCTCGGCCTGCTGACGATCAACGCGCTGACCGCGGCGAACAAAGTGATCGTCCCGGTCCAGTGCGAGTACCTCTCGATGCGCGGCCTGGTCCAGCTCCAGAACACGCTGCGGATGATCCAGGAGAACCTCAACCCCGACGTGCGGATCGAGGGCATCCTGCCGACGATGCTGGACTCGCGGACGATCCACGCCAAGGAGGCGGTGGAAATCCTCGAGGAGAACTTCGGCGACCTCGTTTTCCAGTCCCGGATCAAAAAGGCGATCAAATTCGCCGAGGCCCCGGTCAAAGGGGCCAGCGTGCTCAAGTACGATTCCGAGTCGAGCGCTGCGAACTACTACCGGGAGCTGGCGAAGGAGGTTCTGTCTCATGTCGAGGCGTGACAAGCGCGCAAGCATGCGCGAGGGGCCGCTTTCCGACCTCTTCCGGTCGACTACCGAGGATGCGCCGATGGATCCGCCGGAGGCGCCTCGTTATGGGCGCCAGGATCCGGCCGAGGCGAAAAAAAGTCAGGACGAAGGGGATCGGGCCGCGGGTCCTGTCTCCGATACGACCTCGCCGCCGACCGGCGACGATCCCGCATCGTCGCCACCCGCGGCAGCGGCGCCGCAGGCTGACGTTCCTCTGCAGCAGGAGGGGGAGCCCACTTTCTTCGATCAGGATGCCGATGAGATCGAGACTTCTACTGAGGCCGCTCCGGAGCGGTTGAAGAGGGTTTTTGCCGAGGAGCCGAAGGGGCGGCGGGAGCAGTTTGTGCCGGAAAACCCGCGGTATGGGCGGGATGAGCCTGCTTATGAGCCGCCCGGGAGCGGCGAGCCTCATCAGCCGGTGATCAAAGTCGTCGGGGTCGGCGGTGCCGGCGTCAACGCGGTCAACCGGATGGTCGACGCCCGCGTGCCGGGGGTCGAGTTCATGGCGGTCAACACCGATCTGCAGTCGCTGCAGCTCTGCGTCGCTGACGTCACCGTCCACATCGGCGACGAGCAGACGCGCGGCCTCGGCGCCGGCGCCGACCCGGAGGTCGGCCATCGCTCGGCCTTCGAGGAGCAGGACAAGATCAAGCGCCTGCTGAAGGGCTCCGACATGGTCTTCGTCGCCGCCGGCGCCGGCGGCGGCACCGGTTCCGGCGCCGCTCCGGTCGTCGCCCGCCTCGCCCGCGAGGTCGGTGCGCTCACCGTCGGCATCGTCACCAAGCCGTTCAGCTTCGAGGGCAGCCGCCGCGGCACCCAGGCCCAGAAGGGGATCGAGGAACTCGCCGAAGAGGTCGACACCCTGATCGTCGTCCCCAACGACCGCCTGCTCGAGGTGCTCGACCAGCAGACCTCGATGGTCGAGGCCTTCAAGGTCGCCGACGACGTCCTGCGCCAGGGCGTCCAGGGCATCTCCGACCTGGTCACGCTCCCTGCCGTCATCAACCTCGACTTCGCCGACGTGCGGTCGATCATGTCCGACGCCGGCCGGGCGCTGCTCGGGATCGGCATGGCCCACGGCGACGGCCGCGCGATCGAAGCTGCCGAAAAAGCCATTTCTTCCCCCCTGCTCGAGACCTCGATGGAGGGCGCCCGAGCGATTCTGCTCTCGATCACCGGCGGCTCCGATCTCTCGCTGGTCGAGGTCTCCGAGGCCGCCAAGGTGGTCGGCGAGGCCGCCCATCCCGACGCCAACATCATCTTCGGCGCCAACGTCGACGAGGAGATCGGCGACCAGGTCTGGGTGACCGTCGTCGCCACCCGCTTCGACGGTCGCGCGACGCCGCCGCGCCGCGCCGAGGAGCCGACGATCCGCCGCACCAAAGACGCCGGTGGCTCTCGCCGCGACCGCTCCGGCGAGCGTGAGCTGGGCATCGACGTTCCCGAGTTCCTGCCCGGGTAGTAGGCCCGACAAGTGAAGGGGGTCGTCGCAGCCGGCCATCCGCTGACCGCCGAGGCCGGCGCCGCTGTCCTGCGCGAAGGCGGCAACGCGGTTGACGCCGCGGTCTGCGCGGTGCTCGCCTCCTTCGCGGTCGAGAGCCCCCTGACCGGGCTCGGCGCCGGGGGCCACATGATGGTTCACGACGGCGGCGAGACGACGCTGATCGACTTCTTCGTCGCCGCGCCGGGGCTCGACGCGATCGAGCGGACGACGGAGCTGGTGCCGGTGCCGGTCCGCTTCGATGCGGAGACGGTGCAGACGTTCTACGTCGGCCCGGCTTCCTGCGGCGTGCCGGGCACGGCCGCCGGGCTTTCCCACGCGCTGGGCCGCTTCGGGACGATGCCGCTCTCCTCGCTGGTCGGCCCCGGGATTCGGCTCGCCCGCGAGGGAGCGTCGGTCAACCGCCAGCAGGCCTACATCCTCGAGATCCTCGCCCCGATCCACGAACACATGACCGGGACCCGGGAGCTGTACGCGCCGCGGGGGCGGCGGCTGGGGGAGGGGGACGTCTTCGCCTTCCCCGAGTTGGCGGAGACGCTGGAACGCTACGCGGCGGAGGGCGCCGATCTCTTCTACAAAGGCGAGCTGGCGCGGCGGATCAGCGACTTCGTGGTCGGCCACGGCGGCTACATCGGGCCGGGCGACCTCGCCTCCTACGAGGCGATCGAGCGCAAGCCGATCGAGACCGTCTTCCGCGGCGCCGAAGTCCTCACCAACCCGCCGCCATCCTCCGGCGGCATCCTCATCTCCTACTGCCTCGGTCTGCTCGAGCGGCTCGGTCCCCGCAGCGGCCCGGAGCAGCTGGTAGCGGCGATGGAAGCCGCCAACTCGCGCCGCGACCTCGCCTTCGCCGAGTCGCTTTACGAGGAGGGGATGGAGGCGGGCTTCCTCGATCCGATCGGGCTCGACCTCGCCGCCGCCGACCTGCTCGGTTCGACCACTCACATCTCGGTGCTGGATGCCGAAGGCAACTGCGCCAGCGTCACCTGCTCCAACGGCTCCGGCTCCGGGGTGCTGGTGCCGGGGACCGGGGTGATCCTCAACAACATGCTCGGCGAGGAGGACCTCAACCCGGCCGGCTTCCACCTGATCGCGCCGGGGCGGCGGGTGCCCTCGATGATGGCGCCGACCGTTGTCCTGCGCGACGGCGAGATCGTCCTCGCCCTCGGCAGCGCCGGCTCCAACCGCATCCGCTCGGCGATCCTGCAGACGGTGGTCCGCGCGATCGAGCAGGGCTTCCCGGTCGACGCCGCGATCGAGGCGTCGCGACTGCACTTCGAGCAGGGGATCGTCCAAGCCGAGCCGGGGATCGACGAGGACGCCTTGCGCCGGATCGAGGCCCGCGGCGTCAAGGTGGCGAGGCGCCCCGCGATCAACCTCTTCTTCGGCGGTGTCCAGGCGGTGGCGCGGGACCCGAAGAGCGGCGAGCTCAGCGGCGGCGGCGACCCCCGTCGCGGCGGAGCGGTCGCCTACGCAGTTTGAGTAGGAAATTTCTTACTCAGATCAATTGATCGCAAGTTTTTCGCGGATTCCGTGTTTCGCCGAAATCCGGGGAGTTATGGAATTAACCCGCTTGACAGAAGGGGGTCGACATTTTTAGGGTCGCTTTGCAGGACTGGTCCGCGCGATTCTCAGTCAACACAAAATTGTCCTGATTGAAAAATCAACGACACAAGCTCCTTGAGGGCTCCTCCCGAGGATGAGCTGTTGAGCGCCGAGCGCAGGCCGAGTTCAGACTTTGCCGATCGCCTCGACTTCGCGGTGCTAAGACGCCTTGAAGTCGAAACAGACGAGATCGCGGCAGGTATCCGAGATCAGGACGAGCGCAGGAAGGCCGAACGCCTCGATCAATGGATCCTCGTTGCCTTGATCGGTCTTGCGGTCATCACACAGCTGACGGCAGGCCAGAAGCACTGGCCGTTCATCTCCCCGACCTTCCTGACGGCCGGTGTGCTCATCAGGTTGGTGTGGGTGACCAGGGGGAGGGGTGGTCCGCGCGATCCGCGCTGATGCGTAGCGGCTCAGGTGTCCTCTGGGCTGATGTCATCGTCCGGACTCTCGAATCCGGCAAGGCTGAAGGTGACCGGAATCCGCCTCTCGTCGCTCGTGCGCAGGCGGTCCTGCGCCCCAGCCATGATTTCGCACGAGCGCTTGAACATTCGGTCCAGCTCCGCCGTCAGCTCGTCCCAGCCCTGCTCATCGAGCTCTAGAACGCTCCAGGTGAAATGGCTGTCGGCTCTCGTGTCAAACGTCCCTCTGCCAATTGCCTCCGCGCAGCGCGCGACGAAGCCCTGGAGGATGGCGGCGCTTGTGGCGCGCTGTGAGTCGGGGCCGAGTTGAGCGAATTTTTCGCCTGCGATCGCTTCGGGTCGTGTCGCCCGATAGAAATACCGCCGGGCTCCGCGCACGCTTTCCTCCCGGACCGCCTGGATGTAGCCACTTTTCTCGAGCGCCCGGAAGTGGTACCCCACGACGGGAAGGGAGAGTTCTCGCCTCTCGGCAAATTCCTTCGGAGTCAGGTCTCTCTGGTTGCAGGCCGCGAGAATCTGCACTCGCAGCGGATGCCTCAGGGCTCGCGCGGCCTCCTCTAGAGCGCCGGAGTCCTCCTCAGGCTCCGTCTCTCGCTGCTTGCGCTGCGTCATCTTCTTCCTCCGCAGAACTTGGTGTGCGCTCGAACACCATAATCCCCTCGATCCATGGCGGACCCGAAAATCGACTTTGAGGCAGAGGGACTGCTGGACGATTTGACCGGCGAGGCCCGCGCGGCGCGGCTGACCTTGCTCGAGGACCTCGCCGCGGACGGGGTGTCGCTCGATGAGTTGCGCGACGCGGTCGCCGCCGGCCGCCTCGCCCTGCTGCCGGTCGAGCGCACCCTGGCGGGGACCGGCTGCCGCTACACGGCGCGTGAGATCGCCGAGGCGGTCGGCATCGACCTCGAGCAACTACGCCGGTTCAGTGCCGCCCTCGGCGTTCCCTACACCGACCCCGACGAGCCCCGCGGAACCGAGGCTGACCTCGAAGCGGCTCGGCGGATGAAGCAATTTCTCGACGCTGGCCTGCCGGAGGAGGGGATGCTCCAGGTGGCGCGGACGATCGGGATGGGGACCGCGCGGATTGCCGAGGCCAACCGCGAACTGGTGATCCGCACCCTGACCCAGCCTGGCGACAGCGAGCGCGACGTCGCCCTGCGCTTCGCCGCGGCCGCCGAGGCGATGATGCCGCTCGTCGGCCCGACCGTCGTCCACGCTCTGCAGGCGAACATGCTGGAGCAGATTCGCCGCGACGTGATCGCCACCGCCGACCTCGCCTCAGGTGCGATCGGCGGCACGGCGACGCTCACCGTCTGCTTCGCCGACCTGGTCGAGTTCACCCGGCTGGGGGAGGAGATTCCCCCCGAGGAGCTGGGGCTGGTCGCCGGCCGGCTGGAGGAGATGGCAAGCGCCGTCGCCGAGCCTCCCGTGCGCCTGGTGAAGACGATCGGCGACGCGGTGATGTTCGTCGCCAACGATCCCGCGCCGATGCTGCGGGCGGCACTGGCGCTGATCGCCGCGGCCGAGGCCGAAGGCGAGGAGTTCCCGTGGCTGCGGGCCGGCCTCGCCTGCGGGCGCGTGCTGCCCCAGTCGGGCGACTACTACGGGCGGCCGGTCAACCTGGCGAGCCGGATCACCGGGGTCGCCCGTCCCGGCAGCGTCGTCGTCGACGAGGCGGTCAAGGAGGCGGCCGGCGACGGCTTCGACTACTCCTACGTCGGCGAACGCCGGCTCAAGGGGATCGACGCGAAAGTGAAGCTGTTTCGAGCCCGTAACCCGGGCGAACCGAAGGACCGCGACCCGCGCTTACGGCGCTAAGTGGCCTACGCCGGCTTGCGGGCCGAGACCAGCAGGTTGTAGAAGAGCTCGGCCGGTAGGTAGGGCTCGAGCACGCGGGTGTCGACCTTCTGCAGGGCGATGTAGCTGTTGAAGGCGAAGCGGCGCCAGCCGAAGGAGATCGATTCCGGCTCGGCACTCGACTCGACCGTGCGCAGGCCCCAGCCCCAGGCGTTGGAGAGCAGCTCCTCGCCGCCGACGTGGCGCTTCTCGAAGCCGGCGTCGCGGAGCAGGCGGCGGAGGTCGGCGGGGGCGAAGGCGTGGACGTCGACCTCGCCCTCCAGCGAGTGGCCCTCGGACTGCTCGTACTCGGCGACGGCGCGCTCGCGGGCGCCGATCGCGCGGCGCCAGACCGGCGCCAGGGCCAGCCCGGCGCGCTTGGGCAGCGCCGCCAGGGTGTCGCCGTAGCGGGAGGGCTCGCCAGCGAAGGCGATCATCCCACCGGGCCGCAGGACACGGCGGAATTCGGCGAAGGCCTTGTCGAGGTCGGGGATGTGATGGAGGACGGCGTGGCCGAGGACGAGGTCGAAGCTCTCGTCCTCGAAGGGAAGCGTCTCCGCCTCGGTGACGACGGTGGTGACGTCCTCGAGCCCGAGCGCCTCGGCGGTGCCGGCGAGACGCTCCAGCATCCCCGGCGAGATGTCGGTCGCGGTCAGCCGCTCGATCACGCCCAGCTGGACGAGGTTGAGCGAGAAGTAGCCGGTGCCCGAGCCGATCTCCAGCGCGTCGCCGAAGCTGCGGCCCTTGAGCCCGCCCAGCGCCTTGATCAGCTTCAGCCGCACCTGCCGCTGGCCGATCTCGCCGAAGTCGATGCCCCACTTGGCGTCGTATTCGTGAGCGGCCGCGTCGTGGTAGCGGGTGTTGACGTCCTTGATGTGCTCCGGGGTGGCGGAGGGGGAGGCCGGCATCGGCGGGCACTCTATTACGGTCCCCAGGAAGTGGAGCGCCACTACCTCCAGGAGAACCAGCCGCCCGGAGTGCCGCCGCTGCCCCTGACGGGCGAGCGGACGCTGCCCGACGTGCCGGAGGAGAACTACTGGTTCCGGCGCCACCTGGTCGTCTACGAGTGGATCGCGGAGCGGGTGGGGGGGCTGCGGGTCGTCGACATGGCCTGCGGCGAGGGCTACGGCTCCAACGTCCTGGCGGGGAGCGCCGCGAGCGTCGTCGGCGTCGACGCCAACCCCGAAGCGCACGACCACGCGCGGCTGCGCTACCAGCGGGCGAACCTGCGCTTCGAGCGCGACCTGGTCGAGAGTTTTGCCGAGCCCTGCGACGCCGTCGTCTTCCTGCAGACGATCGAGCACGTCCAGGACCCGGGCGCGATCCTCGAGCACTTCAAGTCGATGCTGGGACCCGGCGGGGTTGCCTACGTCTCGACCCCGAACCTGCTGACCCTGGCTCCCGAGGGGGCGGAGAAGTCCGACAACCCCTGGCACGTGAAGGAGTACCGCGCCGAGGAGTTCCGCGCGCTCTGCGAGGCGCACTTCGAGCGGGTCGAGCTGCTCGGACTCTTCCACGCCCGCAAGCTCCGCGCCCACGAGCTCGCGATCAAGCTCGGCTGGGACTCGGTCCACAAGCGCCTCGGCCTGACCAAGCCCTTCTACGACCGCTTCACCCCGGCGATCGCCGCCTCCGACTTCCGCCTGCGCGAGGAGGGCCTCGACCGCGCCCTCGACTTCCTCGCCGTCTGCCGTGCCCCCTGACGCCCGCCGAACTGCATCAACTTTTCTATCCAGCAGGTGGAAAAGTTGATGCAGTTCGGGAGGGAGGGGGTTGGCGATCTGGCGATCGTCCTGCACAGCCACATGCCCTACGTCGAGGGGTTCGGGACTTATCCGTTCGGCGAGGAGTGGCTGTTTGATGCGGCGATCCGCTCTTACCTGCCGGTGCTGGAGGTGGCGCGGGATCTGACGATGACGGTGACGCCGGTGCTGGCCGACCAGCTCGAGGACGCCGGCGCCGCCGAGCGACTGCGGCGGTTCTTGGTCGAGTGGCGGATCGGCGCGGCGGAGGCTGACCTGCCGCAGGTGCCGTCGGAGTGCCGCGCTGCCTGCGAAGGCGAGCGGAAGCGCTACCGCCAGGCGCTGGAGCTGCTCGACGCAGCCGGTGGCGACCCGCTCGCGCCGTTCCAGCGAGCGGCGGCGGAGGGACGTATCGCCCTCGCCGCCTCCTCCGCCACCCACGCGGTCCTGCCGTTGCTCGCGACCCGGCAGGGCCTACGGCTGCAGCTCGACGCCGGCATCCGCTCGCACCGGCGGCGCTTCGGTTGGGACGGCGGCTTCTGGTTGCCCGAGTGCGCCTACGAGCGCGGTCTCGAGAGGGAGCTGGCGGCGGAGGGGGCACGCTGGTTCTGCGTCGACCAGAGCGCTCGCTGGGACGATCCGCTCGACGCGCTGGCGCCGGTGCGGACCGAGGCGGGGCCGGTGGCGCTGCCGATCGACTGGGAGGCGATCGCCTGGCTCTGGTCGCTCGGCGGCTACCCCTCGGACCCGGCGCACGCCCAGTTCGCCGGCAAATCGCTGCGCGGGATCCGCATCTGGCGGGTCGGCGGCGGCGCCTACGACCCGGCCGCGGCCGAGGCCGTCGCCCGCCGTCAGGCCGGGGAGTTCCTCGGCGCCGCGGCCGAGCGCCTGCGCACCTACGCCGAGGGCCGCGGCCGCCGCGGCCTGCTCGTCTTCGCGATCGACACCGAGCTGCTCGGCCACTGGTGGTCGGAGGGGCCGATCTGGCTGCGGGCGGTCCTGGAGGGCGCCGAGGCCGCCGGCGTCCGCCTGCTCACCGTCCCACAGGCGCTGGCCGAGCACGAGCCGGTCGAGCGCCCGCTGCAAGCATCGACGTGGGGCGAGGAGAAGGACCTGCGGACCTGGGATTCGCCGGCGGTCGCCGACCTCGCCTGGGGAAATCGGCGGCTGGAGCTGCGCCTGCTGCGGGCGGTCTCGGGCGGGCTGCGCGGCGCCACGCTGGAGCGCGCCGCCCGCGAGCTGCTGGCGGCCCAGGCCAGCGACTGGGCGTTTCTGGATCAGCGCAAACAGGCCGGCGATTATGCCTACCAGCGGGCCACCGACCACTCACAGGCGCTGTTGGAGGCCATAGACTCCGGCCGCGCCACCGAACCCCACTTGCGGTCGCTTGCCCCTGATCTCAGCCTCGCGCCGCTCCTGGAGCCCTAGCTTGCCAACCGGACCCCAGCCACGAACTTGACCCGCGTCCTCATCCTCTCCTGGGAGTACCCGCCGCTGATCGAGGGTGGCCTCGCCCGGCACGTGCGCAAGCTCTCGGAGGCGCTGGTCGATCGCGACGTCGAGGTCCACGTCCTGACCCGCGGGGGAGAGGAGTCGCCGGCCGAGGAGCGCCGCGGCGGGGTCGTCATCCACCGGATCCGCGAGCCGAAACGGCCGACCGACCTCGGCGAGTTCGTCGCCTGGGTCGAGCGGATGAACTCCGACATGCTCGCCGCCGGGGTCGAGCTCGGCGACCGCTACAGCTACGACCTCGTCCACGGACACGACTGGCTCGTCGCCAACGCCTGCGACCACCTCGCCAAGCGCTTCGACGCACCGCTGATCACGACGATCCACGCGACCGAGTACGGCCGCCACCAGGGCTGGGTCGACAAGCACCCGCAGACCTACATCCACGGGGTCGAGCGCTGGATCACCAACCGCTCGCACCGGGTCATCACCTGCTCCCACTACATGCGCGAACAGGTGGCCGACATCTTCGGCGTCGAGGAGGGGCGGATCAGCGTGATCCCGAACGGGATCGATCCCGACGACCTGCCCGCCCAGCCGGCCGAGGACCTGGCGCGGCTGCGCTCGGAGTTCGCGGCGCCGGAGGAGAAGCTGGTGCTGCTGATCGG
The DNA here is from genome assembly GCA_963702075.1 of uncultured Actinomycetes bacterium. GTDB lineage: Bacteria > Actinomycetota > Thermoleophilia > Solirubrobacterales > 70-9 > VAYN01. The sequence goes on from OY969703.1 coordinate 1,060,789, forward strand.
CCGCCTCGTCTACGAGAAGGGCTTCCAGCTGGCGCTGGAGGCGATGCCGCGGGTGCTGGAAGAGGCGCCGGGGACGCGCTTCCTCGTCGCCGGCTCCGGCACCCACGAGGCCGAGCTGAAGCGCCAGGCGCAGGAGCTGGGGCTGATGGACCACGGCACCTTCCTCGGCTGGATCGGCGACGACGTCCTCCACTCGCTCTACCGGATCTCCGACCTCACCGTGGTGCCCTCGATCTACGAGCCGTTCGGCCTGGTGGCGCTGGAGGCGATGGCCTCCGGCTGTCCCTGCATCGTCGCCGACACCGGCGGCCTGCGCGAGGTGGTCCCGCACGAGGAGGCCGGGCTGCGCTTCCGCGCCCACGACCCCGAAGCGCTGGCTGAGGTCGCGATCCGCGTCCTCTCCGACGACGAGCTCGGCCGCCGCCTCGTCGCCGAAGCCTACGAGCACCTGCGCCGCTTCGACTGGGGCGACGTCGCCGAACAGACGGCGGCGGTCTACGCCGAGCTGGCCGGCGCCAAGCTGCCGTAGGGCCGGCTCCCGGCTAGCTGCACTCGCCGCGGCACCGGTGCGCCAGCGTGCGCTCGCTGATGCTGAAGCCGCCGTCGCTGCCGGTGCCAGGCGTCCAGTGGATGCCCTCGAGCAGTTCCGCCGGTGAGATGCCCAGCGAGCCGGCGAGCTTCATCAGCGTGTCGACCCGTGCAAGCCGCGTCCCGTGCTCCAGCATCCCGATCTCGGTCCGGTGCAGCCCGGCCCGTGTTCCCAGCTCTTCCTGCGAAAGCGCGGCGCGCCTGCGGCAGCGCCAGAGGTTCCGCCCGAACTTCGTCGCCACCTCCTCCGAGCGAATTCTTCCATCTTGGGACATGTGTTCAGTCTTTCGTGAGAGAGTCATTGTCAGTCGGACAATAACTATCGCTGCTGACTGAAAAATTGCAGACAACAACACGCAGCAGCGCGAGCTACTCGTGATGGGTCGGTTCCGGCGGTTGCATCGTCGTCCAGGCCCCCGGGTCCGGCTCGACCGGCCGCTCCCAGCGCAGGTCCTGGGGCGCCTCTCGCATGCGGATGATCCGCGCCGGGACGCCGCCGACGATCGCGTTGGCGGGAACGTCCTTGGCTACCACCGCGTTGGTCCCGATCACCGAGTTGTCGCCGACGCTGACGCCGCGCAGGATGCAGGCGCCGTAGCCGATCCAGACGTTGTTGCCGACCTCGACGTCGCGCTTGTAGATGCCCTGCAGGCGGATCGGCCGCTCGACCTCGACGACGCCGTGGTCGAAATCGATGAACATCGCCCGGTCGGCGATCACGCATTGATCGCCGATGCGGACGTGCTGGTAGGCGGAGATCGTGCACTCCTGTCCCATCACCGTCTTCTGGCCGATCTCGACGCGGCCCTCGTGGCAGCGGATCTTGGTCCCGTCGCCGATCCAGACGAAGCGGCCGAAGCGGATCTCGCCGCGCGGCTCGATCTTCAGTTCGAGGCCGCGGCCGAGGAAGAAGGGGCCGTCGGAGACCCAGCGCCGGCCCGCTTGCGTGAAGAAGCGCCGCCAGAGGTAGCGCCAGAAGAGGCGCGCGTAGCGCGGGGTGAGCATTCGGTTCTGAGCGAGGAAGCGCAGCACGGCGGGGCAACTTTAAATGCCTCCTCTTAGACTGGGCCGCCCTTGCCCGACGCCGCCAAAACCGCGCCCCTGGCAGAGCGCCTCCTCAGCGGCGAAAAGCGGGCGCTGGCGCGGGCGATCACGCTGATCGAGTCCGACGACCCCGCCGGCTGGGAGCTCGTCCGCGAGGTCTACCCGCGCACCGGCAAGGCGCGGATCATCGGCTTCACCGGTCCGCCCGGGGTCGGCAAGAGCACGCTGATCGGAGCGCTGACGGGGGAGCTACGCAAGGCCGAGCGCGAAGTCGCCGTCCTCTCGATCGACCCCTCCAGCCCCTTCACCCGCGGCGCCCTGCTCGGCGACCGGATCCGCCTCACCGAGCACTTCCTCGACCCCGGCGTCTTCATCCGCTCGATGGCCTCGCGCGGCGCCCTCGGCGGCCTCTCCGAGGCGGCGCTGCAGGTGGCGCTGATCATGGACGCGGCCGGCAAAGACGACGTCCTGATCGAGACCGTCGGCGTCGGCCAGGCCGAGATCGACATCGTCGACCACGCCGACACGATCGTGCTGGCGCTGATGCCCGGCTCCGGCGACTCGATCCAGGCGTTGAAGGCGGGGGTGATGGAGATCCCCGACGTCATCGTCGTCAACAAGGCCGACCACCCGATGACCGACACGATGGTCCGCGAGGTCCGCGGCGTCCTCGCCCTCTCCCACGATCCGGAGGGCTGGAAGGTGCCGATCCTGCGCACCGAGGCGGCCCGCGGCGAGGGGGTCGAGGAGCTGGCGGTGCAGATCAAGGCGCACCGCGAGTTCATCGAGCAGCAGGGGACGCTGGCGGCGCGCCGCGCCCGCAACCTGCGCAGCGAGGTCGTCGGCATCGCCACCTCGCGGATGCGCCGCCGCCTGGAAGCGACGATCTCCGAGGACCCGGGGACGGCGGAGCTGCTGGACCGCGTCGTGCGGCGAGAGCTTGACCCCGCCACCGCCGCCAGCGAGCTACTGGAGAAGCACGTCGATGCCTGAGCAAGCGCAGAGGCCGGGTGCCGCCGAGGCACTGGGCTGGTTGGGGGCCGAGGTCGCCGATCTGGGAGGCGACCCGGTCGGGCAGGTTCAAGGCATCTTCGTCGACGCCGACAGCGGCGAGCCGGCCTGGCTGGTCGCCCGGCTCGGCCGCCGCCGCCGCACCCGCGTCGTCGCCATCCCCTTCGACAACTGCGCCGGCGCTCCCTTCGGCATCTGGGTCGCCCAGGAGGGAGAGGCGATCCGCAGCGCCCCCGTGGTCGACCCGACCCGGCCCCTGCGCCGCGAGCACGAGCTGACGATCTGCGCCCACTTCGGGATCGGCGAGAAGGTGGGCCGCGCCGCCGCCGTCGCCGGCCGCGAAGAAGGCGACATCACCGCCGCTCCGCCCGGCCGCTAGCGACGCATCCGTTCACGTCATCTCCTCGTAATCCTCACCTGGAAAGGTGAAGGTCGATGGTGCTCTTGATCCTCTTCGGATTCGTCGCGGGCGCGGCAACGGCGCTCTCTCCTTGCGTGCTGCCGGTGCTGCCGATCGCGCTCTCGGCCGGGGCGACCGGGGGGCGCCGCCGCCCGCTGGGCATCGTCGCCGGCCTGGCTCTCTCCTTCACCTTCGCGGTGGTCGCCCTCGCCTACCTGATCGCGGCGCTGAACCTGCCGAACGAACTGCTGCGCGACATCGCGATCGGCGTCCTGATCGCCTTTGGCGTCGTCCTGATGACGCCGCCGCTGGGGCGCAGGCTGGAGGCCTGGCTGAGCGGTTTCGCCGGCCGGGCGGGATCGCCGCGGACGACCGGGGACGGGTTCTGGTCGGGGCTCCTGCTCGGCGGCAGCCTAGGGATCCTCTACGTCCCCTGCGCCGGGCCGATCCTCGGCGGCGTCATCGTCGTCACCGCCTCGCAGAGCTTCAACGCGGGGCGGCTGGCGGTGGCCTTCGCCTACGCGCTCGGCTCGGCGGCCGTGCTCTACCTGCTGATGCTCGGCGGGCGCCGGATCGTGCGCCCGCTGGCCCGGCGCGGGCAGTTGCTGCAGATTGCGACCGGGGCGGTGATGGTGCTGGTCGCCTTCGCGATGCTGGGCGAATACGACCTGCGCTTCCAGCGCAACGTGACCGCCGAGCTTCCGTCCTTCCTCGTCAACCCGGCGGAAAGCCTCGAGAACGCCGACTCGGCGCAGGCGGCGCTCACCAGGCTCAACGGCGGCAACGGCAACGGCAACGGCATCGGCGCGCGGGCCGCGGCGGGTGAATCGAAGCCGGCGCCCGAAGCGGGCGCGAAGGACGCCGTTCCCCTCCAGGACTACGGCCCCGCCCCCGAATTCACCGACACCGAGAAGTGGTTCAACACCCCCGGCGGGCGTCCGTTGACGATGGCGGGCCTGCGTGGCCGCGTCGTCCTGGTCGATTTCTGGACCTACACCTGCATCAACTGCATCCGCACCCTGCCCTACCTCGAGGCCTGGGACAAGCGCTATCGCAAGGACGGCCTGACGATCGTCGGCGTCCACTCGCCCGAGTTCCCCTTCGAGCGCGAAGCCTCGAACGTCGAAGCGGCAATTGCGGCCGAAGGCATCCGTTATCCCGTCGTCCAGGACAACGAACTGGGGACCTGGAGCGCCTACGAAAACCAGTACTGGCCGGCCGAGTACTTCATCGACGCTCGCGGCCACGTCCGCTACGTCCACTTCGGCGAGGGCGAATACGGGGAGAAAGAGCAGGTGATCCGCGAGCTGCTGGCCGAAGCCGGGGACCGGGTGGGGCGGGGAGAGTCCGGGGCGAAGGGGATCGAACCCTCGGCCGGCGTGACGACGCCGGAGACCTACCTCGGGGCTGCCCGGGCCGAACGGTTCACCAACCCCGAACTTTCGCCGGGTATGCACGACTTCACCGCGCCGGCACGGGTACCGCCGAACGAATTCGCCTTTCGCGGACCCTGGCGGATCGAATTCCACTCGGCGACGGCGGCGGGCGGCTCGCTCGAACTCGACTTCGGCGCCCGGCGCGTCTACCTCGTTCTCGGCACCGTCGATGGCAAGCCCCGCCGGGTCCGGGTTCTCCTCGACGGCAAGCCGATCGCACCCGGGGCGGCGGGCTCCGACGTCCACGCCGGCGAGGTCACTGTCGACTCGCAACGGCTCTACGACCTCGTCAACCTGCCGCGCGTCGGGCACCACGTCCTCGAGCTGGTCCCGGAACCGGGGGTGCAGGGCTATGCCTTCACGTTTGGCTAGCGCCGCCCCGGAGGCGAGAATCGCCTCGATGGCCGAAGAGAACAAAGGCACCGTCCTCGTCGTCGACGACGAGCCGACGATCGTCGAGATCGTCGCTCGCTACCTCGATCGGGCCGGCTTCGAAACCTTCGAAGCGATGGACGGGCCGGAGGCGCTGCGGCTCGCCGACCTGCACCGCCCGGACCTCCTCGTCCTCGACGTGATGCTGCCGGGGCTGGACGGGATCGAGGTGATGCGGCAGCTGCACGAGCGCCCGGGCAAGCGGGTCGCGGTGATCTTGCTGACCGCGCGCGGCGAGGAGAACGACCGGCTGGTCGGTCTTCGCCACGGCGCCGACGACTACGTGGTCAAGCCCTTCTCTCCAGCCGAGCTGGTCGCCCGAGCGGAGGCGGTGATGCGCCGCGTGTCACCGCCCGCCGAGGACGAGGGGGCGCCGCCGATCGAGCACGGGCCGCTGCGGGTGGAGCCGGCGACGCGGCGCGTCTTCCTCGACGGCAAGGAGCTCTCGCTGACCCAGCGCGAGTTCGACCTGCTCGCCTACCTCGCCGCCCGTCCCGGCCGCGTCTTCTCCCGCGACCAGCTGATGGAAGCGGTCTGGGAATACCCGTTCTTCACCGACACCAGCACCGTCACCGTCCACATCCGCCGCCTCCGCGCCAAGCTCGGCGACGACTCGGCCGAGCCGCGCTTCATCGAGACGGTGTGGGGCGTCGGCTACCGGTTCAAGCCGTGAAGCGCGCCCTGCTGATCGCCGTCGTCGCCTTCGTCGCCGGCGGTGCCGCGGTGGCGGTCCCGCACGGGATGGGTGCCGAGCAGATCGCCCTCGCTCTCCTGGCGGCGGCAGGGATCGCCTTGGCCGGGGCCCTGGCGGCGCGGCTGGCGATGGAAGAGCGCAGCGCTCGCGAGGTCGAGGAGATGCGCCGGCAGCTCGTCGCCGCCGCCTCCCACGACCTCCGCACGCCGCTGGCCTCGCTGCGCCTGCTGGTCGAGTCGATCGACGACGGGGTGGCGACGGGGGAGACCCGCGAGCGCTACCTGAAGGAGATCCGCACCCACGTCGCCGTCCTCAGCGACCTGATCGACGATCTCTTCGAGCTTTCCCGGATCGAGGCCGGCGACATCTCCTGGACCATGGGCCAGGTCGAGCTGCGCGAGCTGATCGACGAGGCGGTCGCGGCGATGGGCGCTTCCGCGGCGGCGCGAGGGGTGAGGGTGGCCGCCGAGCTGCCCTCCGACGCCCTGCTTGCCCGAGCCAACGCCGAGAAGGTGCAGCGGGTCCTCTTCAACCTGATCCAGAACGCGATCCGCCACACCCCCGCTGACGGCAGCGTCACCGTCCGCGCCCGCTCGCTCGGCGGCGACAGCGGCGTCGAGATCGAGGTCGACGACGAAGGCGAGGGGATTCCCCTGGAGAGCGCGGAACGAGTCTTCGAGCCCTTCTACCGCGGCGACTCCGCCCGCACCGAGGAGGGCGCCGGCCTTGGCCTCGCGATCTCCAAGGCCATCGTCGAGGCCCACGGCGGCAGGATCTGGCTCGAATCCGGGGGCCCAGGCACCAGAGTCAGGTTCACCTTACAATCTGATTAATGCGGGGGATTTGTGCGATGGTGATTGCCGTGGGGGCGCTCCTGCTTGCGGGCTGTGGATCCCAGGGTTCGGCCGAGACCGCGGGAACGGAATCGACCGATCAGCGGCCGATCCGGAATCTGACGGTGACGCTCGACGGCCACGAAGGAGCGGAGAACGTCGGCATCCTGATGGCTCAGCAACGCGGCTATTTCACCGACGCGCGACTCTCTGTCTCGATCTTCAGCCCGGTCCGGCCCGCTCGGCCGGTCCAGTACGTGGTCACCCGCCAGGACGATCTCGGGGTGACTCAGGAGCCGCAGCTGGCTATGGCGAAGGCGAAACGGGCCCCGATCATCGCCGTCGGCGGCCTGGTTCACCAGCCCACCGCGGCGATGATCTGGCTGAAGAAGTCGCAGATCAACGGCATCGCCGACCTGAAGGGGAAGACGATCGCGGTCGCCGGCGTCCCCTTCCAGGAAGAGTTCCTGGAGAACCTGTTGTCTCGCTCTGGGTTGACGCTCGATGACGTGAAGGTGGAGGACGTCGGCTACGAGCTGGTGCCTGCGCTGGTCAGCGGGCGTGCGGACGCCATCTTCGGCTCCTGGAACCTGGAGGGAGCCGAGCTCGAATCGCGCGGCTTGAAGCCGGTCGTCACTCGCCTCAAGAGTCTCGGCGTTCCCTCCTACGACGAATTCGTCGTGATCGCAAGGACCGATCGGGTTGCCAAGGAACCCGGCTCGATTCGGGATTTCATGGCGGCGGTCGCTCGCGGTACCGCTGCGGCAATCGAAGACCCACAGGCCGCGGTCGAGGCGATCGAACAAGCAGGTCTAGGTGGTTCTCAGCCGAGTCGAAAGACGCTGGAAGCCGAGGTCTCCGCGACCCTGCCACTGCTTTCCAAGAGCGGCTACATGGTCCCGGAACAGTCGCTCCTGCTGACGGACTGGATGCGAGACGAAGGCATGATCAAGCGAAGCCCGACGCCGCCGGAAATGCTTACCGACGAATACCTGTCGTGGCAACCCTGAGTCAGCCCCGCTGGCTCTACAGCTGCAGCGCCTTGACCTGCAGCAGCTCCTCGATCCCGTAGCGGCCGTTCTCGCGGCCGTGGCCCGACTGGCCGTAGCCGCCGAAGGGGGCAAGGGGGTTGAAGGCGCCGCCGTTGATCTCGATCTGGCCGGTGCGGATGCGTCTGGCGACGCCGATCGCGCGGTCGGTGTCGGCCGCCCAGACGCCGCCGGCGAGCCCGTACTCGGTCGAGTTGGCGATCCGGACCGCGTCGTCCTCGCCCTCATAGGGCTGGATCACCAGCACCGGGCCGAAGATCTCCTCCTGGCCGATCGTCATCTCCGGCGTTACCTCGGAGAAGACGGTGGGGCGGACGAAGTAGCCGCGCTCGAGGCCCTCGGGTGGCTCGGCGCCGCCGGTGATCAGTCGCGCGCCCTCCTCCCCTCCTTTGCGGATGTAGCCGCGCACCCGCTCGCGCTGGACCTCGGAGACGAGCGGGCCGAGGCGGGTCGAGGACTCGAAGGGATCGCCGGGCGTAAAGGTCTCCGCCGCCGCCTTCGCCAGCTCCTCGGCCTCGGCCAGACGCTGGCGCGGGACCAGCATCCGGGTCAGGGCGCTGCAGGTCTGACCGGAATTGAGGAAGCACTTGGCGACGCCGTCGGGCACCGCCCGCGCGAGGTCGGCGTCGTCGAGGATCACGTTGGGCGACTTGCCGCCGAGCTCCATCGCCACCGGCTTCACCGTCGTCGAGGCCAGCTCGCTGACCCGGCGCCCAGCCCGGGTCGAGCCGGTGAAGGAGACCATGTCGACGCCGGGGTGGGCGGCGATCGCCTCGCCGACGACGGGGCCGGTGCCGGTGACGAGGTTGAAGACGCCGGCCGGCAGGCCGGCCGCCTCGATCACCTCGGCCAGCAGGAAGGCATTCAGCGGCGTTACCTCGCTCGGCTTCAGGACGACGGTGCAGCCCGCGGCGAGGGCGGGGGCGACCTTGGCGGCAATCTGGTTCAGCGGGTAGTTCCAGGGAGTGATCGCGCCGAGGACGCCGGCCGGCTCGCGCAGGACCCGCGAGTTGCCGATCTCCTCCTCCCAGGCGACCTCCTCCATCAGCTTCGGCATCGACGCGAACTGCGAGGTCGGCAGCCCGACCTGGATCATCTGGCTCAGCTTCAGCGGCATCCCCAGCTCTTGGGCGATCGTCGTCGCGATCTCCTCGGCCCGCTCGCTCAGGCCGCCGGCGATCGCTTCCAGATATCCCGCGCGGGTCTCGCGCGAAGTCTGCGACCAGCTCTCGAATGCCGCCCGCGCGGCGGCGACGGCCAAATCGACGTCAACCGGAGTGCACCCCGGAATCGTGCCCATGACCTCCTCGGTGGTCGAGTTCACCACCTCGATCGGGTCGGCCCCGCTCGGCTCGACCCACTCGCCGCCGATGAAGATCCTGTCCCTCGCCTGAACCTCAGCCGCCGTAGCCACACCCGCTCCTCTCGTCGCCTGTCGTCACCAAAGCTAACGTCTTTGTTCAATGGGATCAGCGGGCGAAATGCCGGAATCGAGTGCGAACGCGTCTCGCCTTCGGTGGAGAGGCTGCAAGAGCTGCTTTTTCTGATGGGGGAGGATCTGGTTTTGGAAGCTAGGCCTCGAGAGCCGACGATCGATCTGGAGCAGCTAGAGGTGCGCCTTGCAATGACGCCTCAGGAAAGGGTCGAAGCGGGACTCGCGGCGGCCGAGAAGATTCGCGAGCACGAAGCGGAAGAGCGGGATTAGTCGGCAGCGGCAGGCAATTTCTCTGCTGGCAGCTTCGCCCCCGGTCCCGGAACCTGGATCGCATCACGAGCCGTGAGGACCTTGCCGCAGCGTTCGCAGATACCGCGCTCTGAGACCTCGCCGCCGCACTCCTTATGGACGATCAGGCGCTTGGGGCCGCCGGGATCGGGGGAGTAGCGCTCGCCCCAGTGCAGGAGGGCGATCAGGGCGGGCCAGAGGTCGAGGCCCTTCTGGGTGAGGAAGTACTCGTAGCGAGGCGGGTTTTCCGAGTAGGCGCGGCGTTCGAGGATCTCCTCGTCGACCAGGCGCTGGAGGCGGGCGGAGAGGACGTTGCGGGCAATCCCGAGGCTCTCCTGGATCTCGCCGAAGCGGCGGTTGCCGTGCATGATCGAGCGGACGATCAGCAGCGACCAGCGCTCGCCGATCACCTCGAGGGCCTTGGCGACCGAGTTGTCGACGCCGGGATAGTCGCGACGCAGCACGAGTGTGATCTTCGCACACTTAGTTGCATCAAGCAACTCACTTCGGGTAGGCTCACGACAGATCAGTTGCTTGATGCAACTAACTAGAGCCAAACGGAGGGCAAACCATGAGGCTGATCCCAAGACATAGGCACCAGCAGCGGCAGCGGAAGTCGCGGATCTCGATCACCCAAGAGGAGATCAGCGCCGATCTCCACTACCCGGCGAGCCCGCGCGAGCCGCAGCGGGCGACCGGCTACCGGAGGATCGAGATCAGGTGAGCGGCGACAACGTTGTTACCGCTCCAGAAGGCAGCGCCGCCGAGGTGGCCGAAGCCTTCGCCGCCTCCAGCCCCGAGAGCTCTCGCAGCCGCACCCTGGTCTGGCAGGACCCGGTGCCGACGGCGGCTGCGGGGGCGACGATGACCGGCATGGAGTACATGACCGCGGTCGTCACCGGCCAGTTGCCACCGCCACCGATCGCAGTGACGATGCGGCTGCGGCCGGTCGAATTGGAGGAGGGGAGGGTGGTCTTCGAGGGCGAACCCGGCGAGGAGCACTACAACCCGATCGGCGTCGTCCACGGCGGCTACGCGGCGACCCTGCTCGACTCCGCTCTTGGTTGCGCCGTACACACGACGCTGCCGGCCGGCGTCGCCTACACCTCGCTCGGCCTCGAGGCGAAGTACGTGCGGCCGATCAGCCGCGACACCGGCCGCGTCCTCTGTGAGGCGACCGTCCTCTATCGCGGCCGCAGGCAGGCGACGGCGGAGGCAACGCTGACCGAGGCGCGGAGCGGCAAGCTGCTCGCCCACGGCACCTCGACGCTGATGGTTCTCGACCCAGCCGCCTAGGAGGCGTGATGACGCGCGATCTCGACCAGCAGCCGCACGCCGAAGCCACTGGCGTCCTTGCCGGTGTACTCGCGGCCGACGTCCCAGGCGGTGCCGGCTATGTCCACGTGCGCCCAGGGCGTCTCGCCGACGAACTCCTCGAGGAAGGAGCCGGCGGTGATCGTCCCCGCCTTGCGCGCCATGGCGAGGTTGGAAAGGTCGGCGACCGTCCCCTTCATCAGCTCCTTGAACTCGGGGTGGAGCGGCAGGCGCCAGGTCAGCTCGCCGCTCTCCTCGCCGGCGCGGACGACCTCGGCGGCGAGCGCGTCGTCGTTGGAGATCACCGCGGCGTAAGTGCTCCCGAGGGCGATGACGACGGCGCCGGTGAGCGTTGCCAGGTCGACGATCCGCTCGGCCCCCTGCTCGACCGCGTAGGCGAGCGCGTCGGCGAGGATCAGCCGTCCCTCGGCGTCGGTGTTGTTGACCTCGACCGTCTTGCCGTTGTACTGGGTGATCACGTCACCCGGCTTGATCGCGCTGCCGGAAGGCATGTTCTCGGTCGAGGGGACGACGGCGAGGAGGTCGAGCGGCAGCCCCAGCTCGGCAACAGCCGCGACCGCCTCCAGCACCGCGGCGCCACCGGACATATCCATCTTCATCTCCTGCATGCCGGCCCCGGGCTTGAGCGAGATGCCGCCGGTGTCGAAGGTGACGCCCTTGCCGACGAAGCCGAGGGTCGGGCCGGAGCCGCCGCCGCTGTAGCGGAGGACGATCAGCTTCGGCTCCTGCGGGCCACCCTGGCTGACCGCGAGCAGGCCGCCCATGCCCTTCGCCTCCAGCTCGGCGCGGCCGAGAACCTCGACGCTGAGGGCGTCGGAGCCGGCGGCGATCTCCTCGGCCCGCTCGGCGAGGTCGGTGGGGGTGGCGAAGTTGGCGGGGGTGCTCTGCAGATCGCGGGCGCGGTTCTGGGCCTCGGCGGCGATGCGGGCTTGCTCGGCGGTCTCGGTCAGCTCGGCCGGCCCGAGAAGCGTCAGCGAATCCAGCCGTGGCGAGTCCTCACCGTCGCCGGACTTGAAGCGATCGAAGCGGTAGGCGGCGAGGATCGTGCCGGTGACCAGGGCGTCGGCGGCGACCTCGGGATCGAGGCCGTCCGGCAGCGGCCAGGCGACCGACGTCGCCTCCAGCCCTCTCGCCTCTTTTGCGACTACCGCGGCGACGACGCGCAGCTTCTCGGCGTCGAGGTCGTCGCCCTTGCCGAGCCCGACTACGAGCACCGGCGGGAAGCCGTCCGGTCGCAGCAGCGTGAGCTTCTTGAAGTCGCTCTTGGCGGTGTCGGCCCCGGCGGTATCCGCCACGCCGGCAGGCAGCGCGCCACCCTCGAACAGCCCCACGACGAGGAGATCGGCCTCCGCCTCGGCCAGCCCGACCTGCTTTACCTCGACCTTCATCGGCTCGCGAGTCTATGCCCTGTCGGTATCGTCATTCGCCGGACCTGGCGGACAGGGGCCAGGCCTAACGAACTTGGAAAGGAAAGGCAGTAGATGCCCAGCTCAGTGATTCTCGGAACCGCGCGGACCCCAGTAGGCAAGATGGGTGGCGCCCTCTCGTCCGTCGATGCGACCGATCTCGGGGGCACCGCGATCGAGGGCGCCCTGGAGCGCTCCACCGTCGGCGCCGAGCAGATCCAACAGGTCATCTTCGGACAGGTTCTGCAGGCCGGCCAGGGGCAGATCCCCTCGCGTCAGGCCCAGATCAAGGGCGGGATCCCGAAAGAGGTCCCCTCGGAGACGATCAACAAGGTCTGCGCCTCGGGCATGCGCACGCTCGGCCTCGCCGACCAGGCGATTCGTGCCGGCGACCTCGACATCGCCGTCACCGGCGGCATGGAGTCGATGAGCCAGGCTCCCTGGCTGCTGCCGAACGCCCGCTTCGGCTTCCGTATGGGCGACGTCAAGGCGCTCGACGCGATGACCCACGATGGGCTGACCAACGCCTTCACCGGCAAGCAGATGATCAACGAGGCGAGCGAGGTCTCCAACGAGATGGAGATCACCCGCGTCGACATGGACCGCTTCGCCGAGCGCTCCCAGCACCTCGCCGGCGAGGCGATCGACGCCGGTCGCGTCGCCGAGGAGATCGTCCCGATGACGGTCAAGTCGCGCAAGGGCGAGACCGTCGTCGAGGTGGACGAGGGCCCGCGTCCGGAGACCACGCTGGAGACCCTCGCCAAGCTGAAGGCGGTCGGGGGCGAGGGGGCGACCCACACCGCCGGCAACGCCCCGGGGGTCAACGACGGCGCCGGGGCGGTCGTCGTCGCCTCCGAGGAGTGGGCCGAGAAGGAAGGCAAGACCCCGCTCGCCAAGGTTCTCTCCTACGGCACCGTCGCCGACGACTTCGCCTACCTGGCGCGGACGCCGGGCAACGCGGCGCTGAAAGCGCTCGAGAAGATCGGCAAGAGCCCTGAGGACGTCGACCTCTGGGAGATCAACGAGGCCTTCGCCTCGGTCGCGATCGGCTCGATGCGGATCCTCGGGATCAGTGAGGAGAACGTCAACGTCAACGGCGGTGCGATTGCCTTCGGCCACCCGATCGGCGCCTCCGGCGCCCGCCTCGTCGGCGCCCTCGTCCACGAGCTGCGCCGCCGCGGCGGCGGCCTCGGCGTCGCCGCGATCTGCTCCGGCGGCGGGCAGGGCGACGCGATCGTCCTCGAGGTAACCGGGGGCTGACCTTGAGCGAGCAGCCCGCGAGCGAACCCTCGCCGCGGGCTGCCGCTTTCTTCGATCTGGACAAGACCCTGATGGCGGGGTCGAGCGGGATGCAGTTCGCCCGCATCGCCGCCAAGCAGGGGATCGTCGGCAAACGCCAGCTCGCCAGCTGGGGCTTCGAGCACTTCCGCTACCGCCTGCGCGGCACCACCGACAAACGCACCGCCGAGGTGTTGAAGGTGGCGCGGGAGCTGATCGCCGGCGTGCCGGCTAAGTCGATCGACCGGATGGGACCGGAAGTGATGGCGGCGATCCTGCCGCGCGTCTTCCCCCAGATGCTGGAGGAGGTCTACGCCCACCAGGACGCCGGCCGGCCGACCTTCATCGTCAGCGCCGCCGGCAACGGCGTCGTCGAGCAGCTGGCCCATGTACTGGGGATGGACGGCGGCATCGGCACTCGCTATGAGGTCGACACCGAGGGGAACTTCACCGGCCGCCTCGACGGTCCCTTTGTCTACGGCGCCGGCAAGGTGACGGCGATGGAGGAATTCGCCGCCGCCCACGCGATCGAGCTGGCCGACTCCTACGCTTACTCAGATTCGCTCTCAGACCTGCCGATGCTGCGCGCTGTCGGCAACCCGGTCGCCGTCAACCCCGATCCGCCGCTGGCCCAGATCGCCCGCGCCGAGGGCTGGCAGGTGATGCGCTTCGAGCGCCTCGGCCGCCGCCTCGTCGCCCTTGCGGTCACCCTCCTTGCCACCGTCGCCGGCTTCGGCGTTTCGCGAGTTGCCGCCCGCCGCCGCGTTCCGCCGCCGCGGCGGCTGCGCCCCCGCTAGGGTTCGGCGCGATGGAGGCAGCAACCGCCCGTAAGATCCGCGTCGTCGTCGCCAAGCCCGGCTTGGACGGACACGACCGCGGCGCCAAGATCATCGCTCGCGCTCTGCGCGACGCCGGCATGGAGGTCATCTACACCGGCCTGCACCAGACGCCGGAGCAGATCGCCGAGACGGTTATCCAAGAGGACGCCGACGCGGTCGGCCTCTCGATCCTCTCCGGCGCCCACATGACGCTGGTCCCGAAAGTGGTCGAGCTGCTGCAGGCGCAAGGGGTGGACGACGTGCTGGTCACGGTCGGCGGCACGATCCCCGCCGACGACATTCCCGAGCTCAAGAGCCTGGGAGTTGCCGAGGTCTTCACCCCCGGCTCCGGAACCGACGACATCGTCGATTTCATCCGCGAGCGGGCCAGCGCTCGCCACGCCGAAGGCTGAGTGCCTAGGCGCCGCAGGCGCTTATCCGTGACATCTGACACGGATTGGTGCATAGGTCTGTCCGATCCGGGTATGATCCTGATTGACTCGTCAGTCAACCGCTGCGACGCGTTAAGATCGCGCCCCGCGAAGACCTGAGAATCATCCCCAAGGAGGCTTAGTTTTGAAGATCTGCGTCCTGGTCAAGGAGGTACCGGACGCCGCCGTTCAGAAGCGCATCGATCCGAACACGATGCGGCTGGACCGTGGCGGCGAGAAAAATCTCAACCCCTTCGACACGCATGCCCTCGAGGCGGCGATGCAGATCAAGGAGGGTGGCGCGATCCCGGTCGAGGAGGTCGTTGCAGTGACGATGGGGCCGAGCTCCGCCGTCCGCGCTCTGCACAAGGCCGTCGCGCTCGGCGCCGACCGCTCGGTGCACCTCGCCGACAACGCGCTGTCGGGCTCCGACGTCTGCGCGACCGGCTATGCGCTGGCCAAGGTGCTCGAGTCGGAGAGTCCCGACCTGGTCCTGCTGGGCCAGCAGTCCGACGACGGCGAGTGCTACACGATCGGCGCAGTCGTCGCAGACCATCTGAAGATGCCGTCGCTGACCCAGGTGATCCAGATCGACGTCACCGACGGCAAGCTCCGCTGCGAGCGCCAGGCCGAGTACGGCTACGACACGGTCGAGGTCGAGTTGCCGGCCGTGATCAGCGTCGGCGAC
Organism: uncultured Actinomycetes bacterium; assembly: GCA_963702075.1. GTDB lineage: Bacteria > Actinomycetota > Thermoleophilia > Solirubrobacterales > 70-9 > VAYN01. The sequence continues at coordinate 1,075,955 of OY969703.1, forward strand.
GCGATCAACGAGCCGCGCTACCCGAGCCTGAAAGCGATCATGGGCGCGAAAAAGAAACCGCTCGACTCGAAGGCGACCGGCGACGTCGGCATCGAAGCCGGCCAGGTCGGCGAGGGCGGTTCGAAGACCAAAGTGCTCGGCCTGAACCCGCCGCCGGCCAAGGAAGCGGGCGAGATCATCGAGGACGAGGACACCAACGAGACGGTCGAAAAGATCGTCGCCTGGCTCGACGAGAGGAAGCTGATCTAAATGGCAGGGATCCTGGTTTACGCCCTCCACGACGACGAGGGCAACTTCAACAAGAACTCGCTCGGGGCGATCTCCGAGGCCGCCAAGCTGGCCGGCGAAGTCGGCGGCGAGGCTGCCGCGCTGGTCGTCGGCGACATCGCCGACGACGCCTGCGCTTCGCTCGGCAACTACGGCGCCGCCAAGGTCTATCGGGCCAAGAGCGTGCCCGAGGGCCTGGCCCAGCCGATCGTCGACGCGATGGCAAAGGTCATTCAGGACGAGGGCATCTCCTACGCGCTGTTCGGCGGCGGCCTGCTCGGCTTCGAGATCGGCGCCGGCCTCACCGCCCGGCTCAACGCCGGCGTGACGATGGAGGTCACCGCGGTCAAAGTCCAGGACGGGAAGCTGGTCGTCGAGCGGCCGATCCTGCAGGACTCCGAGATCGCCGACGTCGGCTACGTCTCCGAGCCCGGCATCATCATCGGCCGCCTCAACGCCTTCGACCTCAACGAGAGCGGCGGCAGCGCCGCGGTCGTCGACGTCGACGTCGAGCTCTCCGAGTGGTCGAGCAAGGCGAAGCTGGTCCAGCGCGGCGAGCAGCGCGGTGCCGACGTCAACATCGAGGACGCCGACATCCTCGTCGGCGGAGGCCGCGGCCTCGGGGCCAAAGAGGGCTTCGAGCTCTGCGAGCAGCTGGCTGACTCGATGGGCGGCGCCGTCGCCGCGACCCGTGCGGTGGTCGATGCCGGCTGGTACCCCTACGCGGCCCAGATCGGCCAGACCGGGAAGACGGTGGCGCCGAAGCTGTACCTCGCCGCCGGCGTCTCCGGGGCGATCCAGCACAAGGTCGGGATGCAGAACTCGGAGAACATCCTCGCGATCAACAAGGACCCGAACGCGCCGATCTTCGAGTTCTCCGACCTCGGCGTGGTGGGTGACCTGCACAAGATCGTCCCCAAGCTGACCGAGGCGATCAAAGCCAAGAAGGGCGGCTGAGCTTCGGCTCAGTCGTCTCCTCGTAAAGGAGCCCATCCACATGCCCGCCGTCGCACCGAGTGAGTTCCCGCCGCCTTTCGATTCCGACAGCGTGATCGGTCCGCCGACCGACGCGCCGGAGGACCGGATCGAGGTCGGGGTCGCGATCGTCGGCGGCGGGCCGGCCGGGCTCGCCTGCGCCAACAAGCTCCTACAGCTGCTCGAGGACGAGCCGGAGTTGACCGAGAAGCTCGGCGAAGTCCCGGTCGCGGTGATCGAGAAGGGCAAAGTCGCCGGGGCGCACCTGCTCTCCGGGGCGAACATGAAGCCCTCGGCGATGGAAGAGCTCTTCCCCGACCTGCCGAAGGAGGAGTGGCCGGTCTATCAGGAGGTCACCAAGGACGCGGTCTACCTCCTTACCTCGAAGGCGGCGCTGCCGCTGAAGCCGATGCCGCCGAACTTCAAAAACCACGGCAACTACGTCACCTCGGTCTCCAAACTCGGCCGTTTCCTCGCCGAGAAAGCCGAAGAAGCGGGCGCCTACATCCTCAGCGAGACCGCCGCGACCAAACTGCTGGTCGAGGACCGGATCGTCAAAGGCGTCCGTTCCGGCGACCGCGGCCGCGGTAAGGAGGGCCAGGAGCTCGCCAACTTCGAGCCGGGTTCCGACGTTACCGCCAAGGCGACCGTGCTGGCCGAGGGCACCGTCGGCCACCTCACCTACGCCGCCTACGACTACTTCGACATGCACGGCGCCGACCCGATGCGCTGGGAGCTCGGGGTGAAAGAGGTCTGGGAGGTCTCCGAGCCGCTCGACCGGGTCATCCACACGATGGGCTGGCCGCTGCGCAAATCGCCGCGCTTCAACGAGTTCGGCGGCACCTTCATCTACCCGATGGGCGAGGACAAGATCTGCATCGGCCTCGTCGCCGGCCTCGACTACACCGACGCCACCTTCAGCGTCCACGACGCCCTGCAGCTGATCAAGACCCACCCCTTCATCAAGAAGATGCTGGACGGCGGCAAGCGGGTCGCCTGGGGCGCGAAGACGATCCCCTCGGGCGGCTACTTCTCGATGCCGAAGCGGCTCGCGGTGCCGGGGATGATGGTCGCCGGCGACGCCGCCAGCATGGTCAACGTCCCGACCCTGAAGGGGGTCCACTACGCGATGCACGCCGGGATGTACGCGGCGGAGACGATCGTCGAGTCACTGAAGCAGGACATCGACTCGGTCAACTTCGAGGCCTACGACGAGAAGGTCCGAAACTCGTTGATCGAGAAGGAGATCAAGCAGTCGCGCAACATGCGCCAGCCCTTCTCTAAAGGGTTCTTCATGGGCGGCGCGATCGTCTCAGCGATGACCGTAACGAAAGGCGCATTCCCCGGCGGCCACTGGTCGCAGGAGCACGACTCCGAGATCGAGATGGACCTCGGCAAGGCGGGGGATATGTACCTGAAGCCCGACAACGAGCTGACCTTCAACAAGCTCGACTCGGTCTTCCTCTCCGGCAACGCCACCCGCGACGACGCCCCCAACCACGTCCGCATCCAGACCCGCGTCCCGCGCGAGATCGCCCAGACCTGGGTCTCGATGTGCCCGGCCCAGGTCTACGAGATCCCCGAGGACCAGCTGGAGAGCGGCGCGGCGGAGGTCGACGTCCACGTCACCGCCTCCAACTGCGTCCAGTGCGGCGCGATCACCGCCAAGGGCGGCCGCCTCACCCTCCCCGAGGGCGGCGACGGCCCGCTGTACCAAGAGACCTGATTTCGTGCGAAGCCGCGCGCGAAAAGGCACGATCCGCGCGCCACGCGTGCGGGTTTGCCGCCTAGGCTCAGCGGGTGCTTCCCGTCGGGTCGTTTATCGGTGATGCCGCGTCTGGCGCTGGCTTTATGGCGGCCTGCATTGCTATCTGCGGGTTTCTGATGCAGGTCCGTCCTGCCCTCACCCGAGAGGATGACCAAGCAGTGCGGGCGGCCACCGTGGTTGGTGGCATCGTCGGGTTGCTTGCCGCGGCGGTGGTGATTGCAGTCGGCCTTTCGGTAGGGTAATGTTATGTCTGAGGAGATCAAATGAGCGAGCGCACCGCATTCATTCTTTTTGGAATCGCCATCTCCGGCCTTACCGTTGCCTGGATGGTCGGCCTGAAGCTTCTTGGCGCGGGTGAGGAATTGATGGCGCAGGCGTCCCTTCTGGTTCTTCCCGTCGCAGGGTTCGGGGGTAGCTGGATCTTCATGCGCTACCACTGATCTCGTCGGTCGCGACGGCGCTATAGGTTCACGCCGTGCTGGCGCTGGGAATAGCCGCGGCCGTGGCGGCGTCGCTGCTTTACAACACCTCGATCGCGCTGCAGGCTTTGGAGGCGCGCGAGGTGCCGGGGGAGCACGGGCTGAGGCCTTCTCTGCTGGGACGGTTGCTGCGGAACCGGCGCTGGCTGGGGGCGACCGGGCTGGGACTGCTGGGGTGGCCGCTGGAGATTGCGGCGCTGCTGCTGGCGCCGCTGACCGTGGTGCAACCGTGCATCGCCAGCGGGCTGCTGCTGTTGCTCTGGCTGGGGGCGACGCGGCTGGGGGAGAGGCCGGGGCGACGCGAGTATCTCGCGGTGGCGGCGATCGTCGGCGGTATCGCGGGCGTCGCCTGGGCAGCGCCGGAGCGCAGCACCGACCACGCCGGGGCCGCCGCGATCGCCCTGGCGCTGGTTCTCGTCGCACTGCCGCTGCTTGCCCCCTATGCCTTGCGTCGCCACCTTGCCGGGAACATCCATCGCCTTGGCCTGCTCGCCACTCTCAGCGCCGGCTGCGGCTACGCCTGGACCGCAATCGCCAGCAAGCTGCTCACCGACCAGCTTGCAGCGGGCACGCTCGTCATTGCGGCGCTCTGGCTGGCGACGGCGGCGGCCTCGGAGGGCCTGGCATTGCTAAGCGAGATGAGTGCCCTGCAGCGGCGGCCGGCGACCCAGATGGCGCCGGTGATGTTCGCGGTGCAGGTGCTGGTGCCGGTGGCGTTGGCGCCGCTGATCTTCGACGAGTCCTGGGCCGGCACTCCTCTCGGCGGGGCCGCTTTGGTCGGTTTCATCGCCCTCGCCGTTGCGGGAACCGTCCTTTTAGCTGGTTCTAAGACTGTTGCGGCAGTAATGGAGTCCGCACATGCCGACGATTGAGCGCAACCAGAAGGGGTACCTGATCCGGTTGCGCTGGTAGATTCTTCGCGCCTCCGGCGATGCGGTGTCTAGTCCCGCCGAGGCATACCCCAGCACCAGCCACATCCAGCAAGGAGCCACCGTGGGCGCCGCAGAGAACACTCTGCCCGACGCGAGCAAGTTCGCGATCGGGTTCGATCACCGCGACCGTGCTCGCTTGTTCGAGCTATGGACCGAGGTCCTCGACTCCGAGCAGTGGTCGGAGGGCGCGAAGCTGCAGGCGTTCGAGGAGCGCTGGGAGCAGTGGAACGGGTTGCCCAGCCTCGGCCTCTCCAGCTGGGCCGGCGGGGCGCTGGCAGCCTTGGAGTTCGCCGGGGTCCGCGGCGAGACCGTGCTCTGCCCGTCCAACACCTTCATGGCGACGCCGCTGGCCGCGATCAACGCCGGCGCTCAGGTCGAGTTCGTCGACTGCAACCGCGAGGACCTCTGCATGTCCTTCGCCGACTTCGAGCGCCAGGCGGAGCGGCACAGGCCGCGGGCCGCGATCCTCGTCCACATCGGCGGCCACATCGCCTTCGACGCCGAGCGGATCGCCGCCTACTGCCGCGAGAACGACATCTTCTTGCTCGAGGATTGCGCCCACGCTCACGGCGCCGAGTGGAACGGCGGCAAGCCGGGCGGCTTCGGCGATGCCGGCGTCTATTCGCTCTACGCGACGAAGACGGTCTCGACCGGCGAGGGTGGCGTCCTCGTCGCCCGCAATCCTGACCTGATCGAGTTCGCTTCCAAGTTCCGCAACTACGGCAAGTTCGAGCACGAGGTCGACGGCCTCAACTTCCGGATGAGCGAGTTCACCGCCGCCCTCGGCCTCGTCCAGGCCGAGCGGATGGAGGAGATCGTCGCCTGGAAGAACGAGTACGCCCGCGAGCACCTCGACCCGCTGCACCCCGGCCGCCTCGAGCTGCCCGAGGGGATGACCTCCGGGTTCTACAAGTACATCGTCTTCGAAGAGTTGGAGAAGAGCACGGGGAAGGTCTATGACCAGCCCTGCCACCGCATCATGGGACGCGCGGATGAGTTGCCGAACACCGACTGGGTGGCGGAGAACCATTGGTGCGTGCCGCTCTACTACCGCCCCGCATCGCGCGAGGCGGCACTGAAGGGAGAGTCATGAGAGTTCTGGTCACGGGAGGTGGCGGCTTCATCGGCTCCCACGTCGTCGATCGTCTGCGGGAGAAGGGGATGACGCCGCGGATTTTCGATCTCAGTGCCTCGCCCTACCACTCGCCGCTGGAAGTGGAGACCTTCACCGGCAGCATCACCGACCCGGCCAACCTCGACCTGGCGATGCGCGATTGCGACGCGGTGATCCATCTCGCCGCCGTCGCCGATGTCGGCCATGTGCACGCCGATCCCGTCCTCGCCGAGGAGGTCAACACGCGCGGCACGCTGAACGTGCTCGAGGCGGCGTGCCGAGCGAAGGTGGGCCGTGTCGTCTACGGCTCGACCACCTGGGTCTACAGCGACTGCGTCGAGCAGGAGGTCGACGAGGAAACGCCGATTCCGGCGCCGCGCCACCTCTACACCGCGACCAAGCTCGCCGGCGAGACCTACTGCGCCGGCTACACCGAGCTGTTCGAGCTCGAGAGCACGATCCTCCGTTTCGGCATCCCCTATGGGCCCCGCGCCCGCGCCGCCGGCGTCGTCGCCAAGTTCACCGACCTCGCCTTCGAAGGCAAAGCGCTGACGATCGCCGGCGACGGCAGCACCACCCGCAGCTTCATCTACGTCGAGGACCTCGCCGACGGGATCGTCGCGGCATTGGCACCCGAGGCCGCCGGCCGCACCTACAACCTCTCCGGCGACGAGGTCGTGACGATTCTCGAAATCGCCGAGCGAGTGCAGGAAAACACCGACAACTGCGAGATCGTCCACACGCCGCCGCGCCCGGGCGACTTCCCCGGCAAGGCGATCTCCAACGAGCGGGCGCTCGAGGAGCTCGGGTGGAAGGCCGAAACCAGCTTCAAAGAGGGCGTGCGCAAGTACGTCGAATGGGTCCGCTCGAGCACCCGCCCACCCGATCCGGTCCCGGGCAAACAGCCTTCGCTGAACGGCAACGAACATGCCGCCGGGGCGCTGCTGGCCGGCGCCGCGCGCTTCGAGGAGCGCGAGCCGCGGGTGCTCGTCCTCACCGCCGACATCGGCGAGGGGCACGACCTGCCGGCGCGGATCATCAAAGCCGACCTCGAAGAACAAGTTCCGGGAGCGCAGGTCGAGATCGCCAACGGGCTGGAAGCGATGGGGCGGATCCTCTCCGCGGTCGTCCGCGGGGGCTCTCGCTTCACCTTCCGCTGGACGCCCTGGATGTTCGACGTCCAGTACTGGCTGATCACCAAGTTCGCCCCGACCCGCTGGCTCGCCCACCACCTCAACTACTGGCTCGGGATGCGAGGGCTGATGCGGCTGATCGCCAAGCACGAACCCGACGTGATCGTCTCCACCTACCCTGGCGTGACCGCGGTGTTGGGGATGCTGCGGGAGCACCGGCGCCTGGAGATCCCGGTGCAGTCGGCGATCACCGACCTGGCCGGGCTGCGCTACTGGGTCCACTCGGGGGTCGACATGCACTTCGTCACCCACCCCGAGTCGATCGAGGAAGTCGAGCGGCTGGCCGGGCCGGGCCGGGTCGAATGGATGCGGCCGCCGATCTCGCGCGACTTCCTGATGCCGCGGACGCGACGCGACGCGCGCGAGGCGCTCGACGTCCCCGCCCACGCGCGCCTGGTCCTCGTCTCTGGCGGCGGTTGGGGAGTCGGCGACCTCGAGGGCGCGATCGAGTGCGCGCTCGCCGGTGAAGACACGCTGGTGGTCTGCATCACCGGCCGCAACGAGGTGGCGCGAGAGCGGCTCGAGCAGCGCTTCCGCGACAACGAGATGGTGCGGGTCCTGGGCTTCACCGAGCAGATGAGCGACTGGATGGCGGCGGCCGACGCGATGATCCACGGCACCGCCGGGCTGACCGTGCTCGAGGCCCACATCCGCGGTTGCCCGGTCGTCTCCTACGGCTTCTCGGCCGGTCACCTGCGAGCCAACAACGCCGCCTTCGAGCGCTTCGGGCTCGCCGAAGTCGCCCGTTCCTCACACGAGCTCGAGTCGGTCCTGCGGCACGTCACCCGCGAGCGCCAGTCGCCCGACTCCTCGTTTGCCTCGCTGCCCTCGATCGCCTCGCGGGCGCTCGAGATCCGGCCGCGGGTCAAGCAGCAGCCGGTCTGGCGGGTGCGGACGGAGCGGGTGGCGGCAGCCGTTACGGCGGTCGCCGTGCTGGTGGTGATGATCCTCTCCGTGGCGAAGACCGAGAACCCCTACAAGGTGGTCTCGGCGCCGCTGAAGGGGCATATCCACATCATCACCGACGAAGACAAGGCTGCCGCCGCCCCGGCTGGCGAAGCAGCGGTGCACACGGGGCAGCCGGCGCAGAATACGACGGCCTCCGCTCGTTGATCCGGAGACTGCCCGTGGCCGGTCTGGCCGCGGGCGCCGTCTGGCACGCCGGTCCGGCCCTGGCGCCGGTGGTGTCGCCGATCGGGCGGGCGCTCGGTGTCGTCCTGCGCCAGGAGGACCTCGACGGCGTCGCGCTGACCTTCGACGACGGCCCGCACCCCCACGGCACGGTCTCCGTCCTCGAGACCCTCCGCGAGCACGATGCCAAGGCGACCTTCTTCCTCGCCGGCGAGCAGGTGGAGCAGCGCCCTGCGTTGGCCGCCGAGATCGCCGCCGCAGGCCACCGGGTCGAGCTGCATTGCCACCGCCACCGCAACCAGCTGCGGCTGACGCCGAGGATGCTGCTCGAAGACGCCGAGCGGGGGCAGGCGGCGATCGAGGAGGCGACCGGGCAGGCGATCGCCGACTACCGCCCGCCCTACGGGATCTTCAGCGCCTCCGGCCTACGCGCGGTCCGCACTCGCGGCTGGCGCCCGGTGCTGTGGTCGAAGTGGGGGAGGGACTGGGACCGGCGGGCGACCCCTGCCTCGATCACGGGTCGGGTGACCGCCGGCATCAGCGCCGGGGACATCCTCCTCTTGCACGATGCCGACTACTACAGCGCGCGCGGCTCCTGGGTCTGCACCGCGGCAGCTCTGTCGAAAATCCTGGAGCTGTTGGAGGCGCGAGGGCTGAAATCGAGGCTGCTGCGCCGCGGCGCAGCCACGACCGTCCACTGATCGCAGCCGGCGAACGCTTCATCAAGGCGCTGCGCCATCGTGCTGCGGGGCCGATCCTGATCGAAGATCTGCTTGGACATCGCACTCCGTCCTGTAGGGGGCTTGCAAATGATTCCCCAGACCGTCGGACGAAAAATATGCTCTTTGCGACCGTTTGGGAACGCTTGTTCGTTTTTGACCGTTTCCTTGAAACCGCAAACTCGGGGATTAACAGCTGGGGAGTAAGGGGTCCGGTCATCCTCCTCCGGAATTGACCTCCCCTCCGCTTCGCTCCGGGGAGAACTTGCTGCGGCTTCGCCGCAGACATCAGATTGCATTTCGCCGAACATTCCTCCGGAGGACGACCGGACCCCTCTTCAACACGCATCGTCAGGACGGTTGAGGCACGGAGCTTTCCTCACTACAGCTACCGCCCTTGGGCGTCTGCCTGGGACTGTCACTCGGACGGGTTGGTGTCCCTCTCGGGGCCGGCGTCCTGTTCCTCGCACAGACCACTCAGCGAGAGACGGCTTACTTAGAGGCGAGGAACCCAGGTCTCGAGAGGGACACCAACCCGTCCCTACGAGTGCGGCCTGAACCCTCAGCCGATGAAGTCAGCGATCTCGTCGGCCACCCGCTGAGGTTGGTCAAGCGGCACAAAGGTCTTGGCGTTCTCGATCTGGACGATCTCGGCGTTGGGGACTTCGCCTGCCAGACGCTCGGCGTACTTGATCGGGAAGAACTTGTCGCCGAGGGCCCAGAGGAGGCGGAGGGGTATCTGGGACGTCCGTAGCTTCTTCGCCGCGGCGAGGGTGTGGCGCTTGTTCATCCCGGCGGTGACCTTCTTTGCGTCGTGCATAACGCCGCTGTCCTTGGTGGCGGGGCGCATCCAGGAGGCGATGAGGTCAGCCGGGATCTTGGTGCGGGCGAAGGGGGCGAAAGCCTGGCGGGCGATGGCGGGGATGCGGAAGGGGGCGGAGAGGACCAGCATGCCGCCGGGGAGCTTGGCCAGCGGCGGCATCGCCTTGAAGATCCCAGGCGGGAAGTTCTCGTGGGTGTCGCAGTTGGTGAGGACGAGGCGGCCGATCCGCTGCGGGTGGTTGGCGGCGAGGATCTGCGAGATCGCGCCACCGGAGTCGTTGCCGACGATCGTCACGTCCTCGAGCCCGAGTTCGTCGAGGAAGTCGGCGATCAGCCGGGCGATGCCGGGAGGGGAGAGGTCGGCGTCCGGGTTCATCGCCACCTGCTGGGCGCCGATCGGCCAGTCGGGCGCCAGGCAGCGACAGCGGTCGGAGAGGCGGTCGACGACCCCGTCCCAGAGCCGGCCGTCCACCAGATAGCCGTGGACGAAGACCACGGGTCTGCCCTCGCCCGCCTCCCGATAGCGGATCATCCCTGCCGGAAGCTGTATCTCTTTGCGCTGGTCAGCCATCGAGACCTCTCTTTCGTGCCTTTATTCGTGGGCGATCGACAGTAACATACAAACTGTATGAATGTTAGACGGACGCAAGCCGAACGCACCGAAGCCACCCGTGAGGCGCTGATCGCCGCCGCCCGCCGCCTCTTTACCGAGCGTGGCTACGAGGACGTCGGCACCGAGGAGATCGTCCGCGCCGCCGGGGTCACCCGCGGCGCCCTCTACCACCACTACGGCGACAAGGCGAGCCTGCTCGAGGCGGTCTACAACCGGATCGAGGCGGAATCGACCGAGCGGGTCGCCCGCATCGTCCTCGGCTCCGACCTGCACAGTCCGCTGGAGGCGATGAAGGCGGGGATCGAGGCCTTCCTCGAAGAGTGCGAAAAGCCGGAGCTGCGGCAGATCGCCCTCCACGACGCGCCCGCGGTCCTCGGCTGGGAACGCTGGCGGGAGATCGGCGCTGCCAACGGCCTCGGCCTGATCGAGGCCAGCCTCGCCGCTGCGATCGAGGCGGGGGAGATTCGCCCGGTGCCGGTGAAGCCGACGGCGCACCTGCTGATGGGGGCGCTCGACGAGGCGGCGATGTTGCTCGCCCGCGACGACCGCCCCGAGGCGCGAATCGAAGTGACCGAGGTCCTAGCGGGACTGCTCGACAGCTTCGCGGTCGAGCATCTCGATTGAGCCCGCCAGCCGGCGCGACTCCTTTTGCGCGTACATCCGCACGTCGGCGAGCTGCATCGCCTCCGCCGGCGAGTCCGCCTCCTCTGGGACTGAGGCGACGCCCCATGAGGAGCTGACGTCGACCCCCCGGCCCCGCGAGGTGAGGGCTTCGGCGGCACGGACCGCCAGCCCATCGCGCGCCTCGAGGCCGAGGCCGACCAGGCCCCCGTCGGCCAGGACCAGGAACTCGTCGCCGCCGAGACGGTAGGCGGTTCCCTCCGGTTCCACCGCCTCTTTCAGTCGCGCTCCCAGGGTGCTGAGCATCTTGTCCCCGGCGGGATGGCCGTGGGTGTCGTTGTAGTGCTTGAAACCGTTGAGGTCGAGCAGGAGCACGGTCAGCGGTCGGCCCGGCGTGCGCTCCCGCAGTTCGAGATCCATCTGCATCCGCGCCTGGCTGCCGAGTCCGGTGAGGCGGTCGGTCCGGACCTGCTCCAGCAGGCGCTTGTTATCGCGCAGGCTGAGGACCAGCCGCCCGATCACCGAGAGCATCGTCGCCGTCCAAAGTACCGTCGTCAGGGCGCTGGCGCTGCCGAAGTACTGCATGGCGACGAGGGCGATCATCGCCCCCGCGACGATCCCCGGTACGACCATTTCGCGCCAGCCGTCGAAGCGGGCGTCGGGAAGGATCGGAGCGGCCTGCGGCTGCCAGGCCTCGACCCCGAGCAGGACAGCCGAGATCAGGTAGAGAGGTTCGACCCAGGCGCCGCCGGGGACGGTCGCGTCGTAGGTCTGGAGGGTGAAGGCGACGTCCGCGATTGCCATCACGGCCAGGCCGACGAGCAGCAGCGCCCAGGTCCTGCCGGGCCGCCAGCGGGTGAGGGCGACGACGCCGACGACCAGCGAGACCAGGAGCACGTCGCCGAAGGGGTAGGCGAGGGTGGTCGCTTCTTCGATGAACGAGCCGGAGGTGCGGTCGGCGACGAACTCGAAAATCAGCGCAGCGCCGAGGGCACCGGTGCCGAGGGCGGCGATGACGCCATCCATCCAGAGGCGGCGGTCGAGCTCTCGCGTCCGGGCGCGGACGAGCAGGTAAAGCCCCAGCACGGCCAGCGGGTAGAAGGCGAGATAGCCGAGGTCGGCCGGCGAGGGATAAGGGGGGTTCGGGCTGCCTTCGATGTAGAGCGTCCACCAGATCTCTCCCGCTGCCCAGGCGAGGATCGAGGCGGCGATTGCGATCCAGGCGGCGCGCTCCGGACCGCCGCGGGAGGCCCGCAATAGGCAGCCGAGCCCGGCGCAGACGACGACAGCGTCATAGATCACACCGTTGACCACCCCGTCGAGACCGGAGCCGCCGATCCCGAGCCAGTCGTAGAGGACGACCAGCGCCAGGCCGCCGAAGAGGACCGCGCCGATCAGGCGCTTGAGGATGGCGAACTGGCCCGTTTGCGATGCCCGGCTCACTGCTTGCACAGGGACCTATCGGCAAGGCTTGCGCGGTTCTCTAGACTTGGTGGAGATGAAGGCTGAAATCCACCCCGAATACAAGCTTGCCAACGTGCATTGCTCGTGCGGCAATCAGTTCTACACGCGGTCGACGAAAGACGACCTGCACGTCGAGCTTTGCTCCGAGTGCCACCCCTTCTACACGGGCAAGCAGAAGCTGGTCGACACCGGCGGCCGCGTCGAGCGTTTCCAGCGCCGCGCCGCTAAGCACAGGGCTGGGAAGTAGCGCGTGAGCCCGCCGTCGGGCTCGGCACTGGCATCCCACGAAAACTCCTCCGCTACCAACGGAGGAGACCCCCTGCGCATGCCCGATGGGGCGCTGGTCGCCAAACGCGACGCGCCGGTCGGCGGTCAGGCGGTGCTCGAGGGAGTGATGATGCGGGGCGTCTCGGTCTGGGCGGTCGCGGTCCGCTCGCCGGAGGGTCAGATCGAGGTCGAAACCGAGCCGATCAAGCCCTGGGCCGAACGGCACCGGCTTTGGCGCCTGCCGGTGATCCGCGGCGTCGTCGCCCTCGGCGAGTCGCTGAAGATCGGCTTCAAAGCGCTGGCGATCTCCGCCAACGCGCAGCTCGACGAGGACGATGAGGGCAAGAAAGAAGAGATCGGCGGCTGGGTCTGGGGTCTGACGATCGTCCTCTCGATGGTGATGGCGATCGGCCTCTTCTTCGTCGTCCCGGTCGGTCTCACCAGCCTGATCAAGGATCAGCTCGGCTCGCCCTTCCTCTTCTGGTTGGTCGAGGGGGTCCTGCGGACGGGGATCTTCATCGGCTACATCGCCGCGATCAGCAAAATGCCGGACCTGCGGCGCGTCTTCGAGTACCACGGGGCCGAGCACAAGACGATCTCCTGTTACGAGGCCGAAGACGAACTGGTGCCGGCGCGGGCAAAGCTCTACTCGCGGCTGCACCCGCGCTGCGGGACCAGCTTTCTGCTGATCGTGATGGTGCTGGCGATCTTCGTTTTCGCCCCGCTCGGCCTGCCCGCCTGGTACTGGCTCCTAGCCTCGCGCATCCTCGGTATCCCGCTGATCGCCGGCCTCTCCTACGAGGTAATCAAGTGGGCCGGGAAAAACCGTCGCAAACGCTGGGTGCGGGCGGTCATGTGGCCGGGCCTGATGCTGCAGAACCTCACCACCCGCGAGCCCGATGAAGAGGAGCTTGCAGTGGCGATCGCCTCACTCAACGCGGTGCTGGCTCGGGAGACCCCCGAGGAGGCGGCGAAAAAGCCCCACATCGAGATCGTCGCTTAGTTAGGCGGGGGGCGGGGGTGTCCTCTCCAGACACCACTCGCTATGGCTCGTGGTTGAGCGTCTGGAGAGGACACCCCCGCCCCGCCGTGGTGGGGCGCTCCGTAGCTATGTTTGATCTGTGATCGAGTCGTTGGTTCAGCAGATCGAGGCGCGCTTTGCGGAGCTCGAGGGGCAGATGTCGGACCCTGCGGTGATCTCCGATCGGGAGCGGTATGCCGCTGTGGGGCGGGAATACCGCGAGCTGCAGCCTGCGCACGAGCTGGCGGGGCGGTGGCGGACGCTGCGGGACGACCTCGAAGGGGCGCGGGAGCTGCTGGCCGAGGGGGAGGACGAGGAAATGCGGCAGGTGGTGGAGGAGGCGCCGGCGCAGCTGGAGGAGCTGGAAGAGGAGATCCGCCTGGCGATGGTCGAGCGCGACCCCAACGACGACAAGAACGTGATCGTCGAGATCCGCGCCGGCACCGGCGGCGACGAGGCAGCGCTGTTCGCGGGCGACCTCTTCAAGATGCTGAACCGCTATGCGGAGGAGCTCGGCTTCTCGATCGAAGTGCTCTCGCAGTCGGCTTCGGATTCCGGCGGCTTCAAGGAGGTCACTTTCGAGGTCAAGGGCGACGGCGCCTACTCGGTTTTCAAGTTCGAGGGCGGCACCCACCGGGTGCAGCGGGTTCCCGAGACCGAGTCACAGGGCCGCATCCACACTTCGACGGCGACGATCGCGGTGCTGCCGGAGGTCGAGGAGGTCGAGGTCGAGATCGACCAGAACGACCTCCAGATCGACGTCTACCGCTCCTCCGGCCCCGGCGGCCAGTCGGTCAACACGACCGACTCCGCGGTGCGGATCACCCACAAACCGACCGGGGTCGTGGTCTCGATGCAGGACGAGAAGTCCCAGCTGCAGAACCGCGAGCGGGCGATGCGGGTGCTGCGGGCGCGTCTCTACGAGCGCGAGCTGGCCGAGCAGCAGGCGAAGGTCGCCTCCGAGCGCAAAGCGCAGGTCGGCAGCGGCGAGCGCTCGGAGAAGATCCGCACCTACAACTTCCCCCAGGGACGGGTGACCGACCACCGGATCAAGCACACCTCGCACAACCTCGAGGGCGTGCTGGCGGGGCAGCTGCGGGAGTTCACCGACGCCCTGAGCGCTGAGGAGAAGCGGCAGCGGCTCGAGGCCGCGGCTTCGGCCGCTTGAGCAGGTGGGGCCGGTGACCGGCGCGCCGGTGCGCGAAGCGCTGGATGCTGCGGTGGACGCGCTGGCCGCGGCGGGGGTCGAAGAGCCGCGGCTGGATGCGGAACTTCTGCTGGGTGAGGCGATGGGGTGTGAGCGCTCTGCGTTGATCTCCGATGCCGGGGTGGAGGTTCCGGCGTCGGCGGGACGTGCATTCGGGGAGATGGTGCGCAGGCGGCTGCGGCGCGAGCCGGTTGCATACATCCTCGGCCGCAAAGGCTTTCGCCATCTCGAGCTGGCGGTCGATCCGCGGGTGCTGATCCCGCGGCCGGAGACCGAGCTGCTGGTCGAACTGGCGCTGGAGCTGCGGCCGGAGCGGGTGCTCGACGTCGGCACCGGCTCCGGCGCGATCGTGTTGGCAGTCGCCGACGAGCTGGCGGAGTGCGAGATGGTCGCGACCGACACGTCACCTGCGGCGCTGGAAGTGGCACGTGTCAACGCGGAGCGCCTGGGCCTGAGCGAGCGGGTGCGCTTCGTTGAAGGCACGCTGCCGGACGTGGATGGCCCCTTCGACCTGGTCCTCGCCAACCTCCCGTACGTCGCCGAGCGCGATTGGCCGTCCCTTCAGCCCGAGGTCACCGAGTACGAGCCGCGCGAGGCGCTTTTGGCGGGTCCCGACGGCCTCGACGCCTACCGCGCCTTCATCCCCAGGTGCTCCCTTCTTTTGTCTCGCTATGCGGAACAAAAGAAGGGAGCACTCGCCGTGGAGGTGGGGGAAGGGCAGGCGCAGGCAGTGGCGGGGCTGATGCGCTCGGCGGGCTTCGGCGAGCTCGAGACGCGGCTTGACCTGGCGGGGATCGAGCGTGTCGTGCTCGGCCGCTCGGTAAAAGTCACGGTATGACCGAGGTCGTGAAGCTGCGCAGTGGCGAGGCGGACGTCGCCCGCAAGGCGCTCGAACGCTGCATCGCCGGCGGCGGCGTCGCCGTCTTCTCGGCAGACGGCCTCTACGGGCTCGCCTGCGATCCGCTCGATGCCAACGCGATCTCGAAGATCCACCGGCTGAAGGGACGCGACGACGGCAAACCCTCCGCGGTCATGTACTTCTCGCCGCTGGCGATCCGGGAGCTGCTGGGAGGGCTTGGGGCGCGGACGAAAGCGGTCGCGAGCGCGCTGCTGCCGGGGCCGGTGACGCTGGTCGTCAACAACCCCCATCGCCGCTACCCGCTCGCCTGCCGGGAGGACCATGAACGGCTCGGTATCCGCCTGATCGGCGGCCCGTTGGCGGGGACGATGTGCCCGGTCTTCCAGACCTCGGCCAACCTCAGCGGCGAGCCGGCGCCGGCTCGCTTCGAGGACGTGCCGCAGTCGATCCGCGACGGCGTCGACCTGGCGATCGACGGCGGCGAGCTGCCGGGTCTGCCCTCGACCGTGATCGACGTCGCGACGATCGACGCGGACGGCAGCTGGCGCATCCTTCGCGACGGCGCCCTCTCACTGGGCGACGTCAAGAGCGCCCTCCACTCGGTCGGCTTGGACTAGCAGCCGGTGTGCCCGGGGTACGGCAGGTGGACCAACACCTGGGAGGTGTTGTCGTTCTCGTTCGACTCGAAGAGGACTTCCTTCGGGTCGACGGTCATCCGGTAGGCGAAGCAGCCGCGCAGGCCGGCGACGTCGATCCACTGCTTCGAATAGGCAGCGGGGTAGATGTCCGACCAGCCGACCGAGGTGCCGAGGACGTCGTGGTCGATATAGGGGTCCTGCCTGCAGCCGGGGTAGTGCCGGTAGGAGGGGGAGCGGCGACCCGGGCGGGTGCGCTCGAGGTCGCGCAGGCAGTAGTTGAGCTTGGGGCTCGTGCGGACGACCGGGCCGAGGTCGCCGTCGCTGCGCACCCGCAGCAGGTCGAAGTGGGCGAGCTGGTGGACCTTCCAGTAAGCGCCGCCCCAATAGGAGCCGACGTCGGTGAAGTGGAGGCTCACTCGGCTGGGGACGGTGATGTGGCCGCCGCCGGCCTTGTAGATGCGCTGGTTGACGCGCATCGAGTGCCAGCCGTTACGGCGGCCCCGCAGCTCCATCGGGCCGCGGCCGCGGCTCTCCACGTTGCTGGTGGCACGGAGCAAGACGTGGCCGTCGCCGGTTCGCTCGACGTACAGTTCGCTCGGCTTCGCGATCCGCAGGTCGGGGCAGAGCAGGTGCTTGGCCCCGACGCCGATGCACGGATTTTCGACCGGGGTGCCGCCCGCGGCGGACGGCAGCGCCAGCGCCGCCAAGAAGGCGAGCGAAGCGAGGAAACTGCGGCCTCTCACCGGCCTCAGACTATCCCTAGCCGTTGCTATCGTCGCCTGACGATGTCCTCATTGCCAGATGACTTCCAAACCGCGCCCCTCGCCGAGGTCGATCCCGAGATCGCCGCCGTCCTCGAGGCCGAGCTGAAGCGTCAGCAGCGGACCCTGGAGATGATCGCCTCCGAGAACTTCGTCCCGCAGGCGGTGCTCGAGGCGGTCGGCTCGGTGCTGACCAACAAGTACGCCGAGGGCTATCCCGGCCGCCGCTACTACGGTGGCTGCGAGGAGGTCGATGTCGCCGAGCAACTGGCGATCGACCGGGCCAAGTCGCTGTTCGGAGCCGAGCACGCCAACGTCCAGGCCCATGCCGGCGCCCAGGCCAACAACGCCGCTTACATGGCGCTGCTCGAACCTGGGGACACCTTCCTCGGCCTCGCCCTCGACCACGGCGGCCACCTCAGCCATGGGATGAAAATCAACGTCAGCGGCAAGCTCTACAACCCCGTGCCCTACCACGTCCGCCGCGAGGACTTCCTCGTCGACATGGACGAGGTCGAGCGGCTGGCTCGAGAGCACAAGCCCGCCCTGATCGTCACCGGCTGGTCGGCCTACCCGCGCCAGCTCGACTTCGCTGCCTTCCGCGAGATCGCCGACTCGGTCGGGGCGAAGCTGATGGTCGACATGGCCCACTTCGCGGGCCTCGTCGCTGCCGGCGAGCACCCGAACCCGGTCGAGCACGCCGACGTGGTGACGACGACGATCCACAAGACCCTCTGCGGCCCGCGCAGCGGCATGATCCTCTGCCGCGAGGAGCACGCGAAAGCGGTCGACAAAGCGATCTTCCCCGGCCAGCAAGGCGGTCCGCTGATGCACACGGTCGCCGCCAAGGCGGTCGCCTTCCAGATCGCCGCCAGCGAGCAGTTCAAGCAGCGCCAGCGGCAGACGATCGCCAATGCGCAGGCGTTCGCGGCGGGCCTGGAAGCGGGCGGCGTGCCGGTGCTCACCGGCGGCACCGACGTCCACCTCGTCCTCGTCGACCTCACCCCGACCGGCCTCGACGGCCAGGCCGGGGAGGACCGCCTCGACGAGGTCGGGATCACGGTCAACCGCAACGCGATCCCCTTCGACGAGCGGCCGCCGATGAACCCCTCGGGCCTGCGGATCGGTACCCCGGCGCTGACCACGCGCGGCATGGGCGAGGCGGAGATGAGCGAGATCGCCGAGGTGATCGTCACCGCCCTCGGCCCTGACTTCGAGTCCTCGAAGGAGGACCTGCGCGCCCGCACCGGGGCCTTGATGGACCGCTTCCCGCTCTACGCCGAGCTCGCCGCCGTTTAGCGCCTTGCGCGTTTGGGTGGACATGAGCGCGCCGGCGCACGTGCTGGTGCTGCAACCGATCATCGAGCGGCTCGAAGCCGAAGGGCACGAGGTCGAAGTGACCGCTCGCGACTACGCGCAGACCCTGGCGCTGCTGCAACTGCACGGGATGCCGCACACGGCGATCGGCCAGCACGGCGGCGCCTCCAGGCTGCGCAAGGCCTACCGGCTGGCCGGCCGCAGTGCCCAGATGCTGAGGTTCGGCCGCGGCCGCAACTTCGACCTCGCCCTCGCTCACGGCTCCAACGACCTCGCGATCGCCGCCAAGGCCCTCGGCATCCCCGAGGCCAACATGCACGACTACGAGTACGCGGTCACCCAGCACCGGATCGGCTGCCGCTTCGCCAGGCGGGTGATGTTCCCCGACGCGGTGCCCTTCGACCGCCTGCGCCGCTTCGGCGTCACCCCCGAGAAGTACTTCCCCTATCCCGGCCTCAAGGAGGAGTACTACCTCTACGACTTCGAGCCCGACGCCGAGGCGCCGGCGCGGCTCGGCGTCGACGAGAAACGGGTCGTCGTGATCGTCCGCCCGCCGCCCGACGTCTCGCTTTACCACCGCAAGTCGAACCCGCTCTTCCCCAAGGTGCTCGACCGGCTCGGTCGCGACGCCGACGTCCACGCGGTGGTGATCCCCCGCACCCAGGCGCAGCGGGAGTTCATCGAAGGTTTGCGGCTGCCCTCGCTGATCGTGCCGCCGGGCGCTGTGGAGGCGCAGAGCCTGGTCGCCCTCGCCGACCTCGTCGTCTCCGCCGGCGGGACGATGAACCGCGAGGCCGCCGCCCTCGGCACCCCCGTCTACACCACCTACGGCGGTCGCCTCGGCGGGGTCGACGAAGCGCTGATTCGCTCCGGCCGGCTGCGGCCGCTGACCGACCCCCGCGCCGTCGAGCTGCAGAAACGGACCGCGGAGGCGACGCCGACCCGGCGCGATCCGTCCTACCTGGTCGAGACGATCCTAGGTACCGTCGGAGCCTCACCATTGCGCGAAGAGCCTCATCCCGTAACGCCTTCCTGAGCGAGCAGGCCGAGCCCGGCCTCGAAGAACTTGTCGCGCCCGCGGGCGAAGGCGACCCGCGCCCGATCGACCCGGTCCTGCGCGCCCTCGACATCTTCATCTCGGCCTCGATCCTGCTGGTGCTCTCGCCGCTGCTGGCGTTGATCGCGGCGACGATCGCGGTCAGCTCCGGCCGGCCGGTCCTCTACCGCGGCGCCCGCGTCGGCCGTGCCGGACACCTCTTCTGGATGTACAAGTTCCGCACCCTGAAGCCGGACGCCGAAACCCGGCTCGGCCCCTACTACGGCGAGGAGTTGACCAGGCGCACCGAGCAAGAGCGGACCTGGATCGGCGGCGCCCTGCGCAGGACTCACCTCGACGAGGTGCCGCAGCTCTGGAACGTGCTGCGGGGCGATATGTCGATCGTCGGTCCGCGCCCGATCCGGCCCACCTTCTACGCCGAGCTCTGCCGCGAGATTCCGCAGTACTGGCAGCGCCTCGTCGTCCGCCCCGGAGTGACCGGCTTCGCCCAGACGCGGATCACCCGCGAGGAGACCTGGGCCGACAAGCTCGCCCACGACATGGAGTACATCGCCGACCGCTCGGTCAGCCTCTACATCCAGGTCCTGCTCGCCACGGTGAACAAGGTCCTGGGCAGGGGACAGCCGACCTCCTAACACCGGTCCGGCTTCGCCCGTCCCGGCTGCGAGACTGCCGCCCATGTGCGGCATCTGCGGCCTCGTGGCCGGCGAGCGGGAACGGGCCCCGGACCGAGAGGCGGTGGCGCGGATGAGCGGGCGGCTCGTCCACCGCGGTCCCGACGACGACGGGCTCTTCTGCGAGGGGCTGGTGGCGCTGGCGGCGCGGCGGCTCTCGATCATCGACCTCGCCGGCGGCCACCAGCCGATTGAAAATGAGGACGGCTCTTGTGTCGTCGTCCAGAACGGCGAGATCTATAACTACCGCGAGCTGAAGCGTGAGCTCGAGGGCCGCGGCCACCGTTTCGCCACCGACTGCGACACCGAGGTCCTCGTCCACGGCTACGAGGAGTGGGGGGAGGCCTTCGTCGAGCGGCTGCGGGGAATGTTCGCGATTGCCCTCTGGGACAAGCGGCGGCGGCGCCTGCTGCTGGCCCGCGACCGCTTCGGGATCAAGCCGCTCTACTACCGCCACGCCGACGGCGGCCTCTCCTTCGCCTCCGAGCTGAAGGCGATGCTCGAGCAGCCGGGCTTCTCCCGTGAGATCGATCCCAAGGCGGTCGCCGCCTACCTCGCCTTCAACTCGATCCCGGCGCCGCTGACGATCTTCAAAGCGGCACGGAAGCTGCCCCCGGGACACTTGCTGACGTGGGAGGGGGGGGAGGTGGCGTTGCGGCGCTACGCGCGGCCAGGCCCGACTAGCGAGGTCCGAAGCGGCTCGGCCGAGGAGCTCGCCGCCGAGCTCCGCGAGGTCCTCGACGACAGCGTCCGCGCCCACCTCGTCGCCGACGTCCCGGTCGGCGTCCTGCTCTCCGGCGGGGTCGATTCCGGCGGGCTTGCCGCGCTCGCTTCGCGCCACGTCGGCGAACCGCTGCGCACCTTCTCGATCGGCTTCGAGGAGGAGGGCTTCAACGAGCTCTCGCGGGCGCGCCTGGTCGCCGAGCGCTACGGCACCGATCACCACGAGCTGGTCCTACGCCCGAACGCGGTCGAGCTGCTGCCGAAGCTGGTCGAGGCCTTCGACGAGCCCTTCGGCGACTCCTCGGCGCTGCCGACCTACCTGGTCTCCGAGCTGGCGGTGAGCGAGGTCAAGGTCGCTCTCTCCGGCGAGGGGGGCGACGAGCTCTTCGGCGGCTACTACACCTACGTCGCCGACCTACTTGCCCGTCGCGTCGGACGCCTCGCGGCGCTGGCGCGCCCGCTGGCCGAGGCCCTGCCGAGCCGCAGCGACCGGGTCGGCTTCGATTACAAAGCCAAGCGCTTCGCCCGCGCCGCCGCCCTGCCGCCGCTGGAGCGCCACCACGGCTGGAAGGAGATCTTCTCCCCGCAGGCGCGGGCCGACCTGGCGGGGCCGGGCGCCTCCGCCTGGGACCCGCTCGACCTCTACCGCGAGCGCTACGCCGAGACCGAGGGCGCCGCGCCGCTTGCACGGATGCAGGACGTCGACCTCGGCATCTACCTCGTCGACGACCTCCTGGTCAAGACCGACCGCCTCAGCATGGCCCACTCGCTGGAGCTGCGCGTCCCCTTCCTCGATCCCAAGGTGGCCGAGTTCGCCTTTGCGCTGCCGACCAAGCTCAAAGTCCGCGGCTCGGCCAAGAAGCGCCTGCTGCGCCAGGCGCTGGCGCCGCTCCTACCGCGGGAGATCGTCCATGGCCGCAAGCAGGGCTTCTCGATCCCGATCGCCGCCTGGCTGCGCGGACCCCTCGAGCCCTTCGCCCGCGAGGTGCTGGCGCCGAGCGGGGTCGCCCGCCAGGGCCTGCTCGACCCCGCCGCCGTCACCCCCGTCCTCGACCGTCACTGCTCCGGCCAGGAGGACCTGAGCCGGCAGATCTGGGGCCTGATGGCGCTTACCCTCTGGTTCGACCGCTATGCCAACTAACACCGACGCGCTCTTCGCTTTCCTCGTCGCCGGGCTGCTGGCGCTCGTTCTGGTGCCGCTGACCAAGCGGTTGGCACTCCGCGTCGGGGCGATCGACTACCCCAACGAGCGCAAGCTCCACACGGTGCCGACGCCGAAGCTGGGCGGGCTCGGGATCCTCGCCGCGGCGCTGATCTCCGGTCTGCTCTGGCTGCCCTCGGATAACGAGAGCCACGCGATCGTCTTCGGTGCGATCGCGATCGCCTGGGTCGGCGTCCTCGACGACGTCTTCGAGCTCGCGGCGGCGCCGAAGCTGCTCGGCCAGGTCGTCGCCGTCGTGATCCCGGTCTCCGCCGGCGTCACCGTCGAAAACTTCACCGTCCCCTTCTTCGGCCGTCTCACGCCGGGGACCGTCGACCTCGTCCACCTCGCCGGCACGACGATCCAGCTCGGCGACGTCGCCACCGTGCTCGGCCTGGTCGCGATCATCAACGTGATCAACCTGATCGACGGCGTCGATGGTCTCGCCGCCGGGGTCGCGGTGATCTCGGCTCTGACCCTGGCGACGATCGCCCTCTCGCTGGAACGAACCGCCGCCGGCGTCCTCGCCGCCCTGACCGCTGGTGCCGCCCTCGGCTTCCTGCGGTGGGGCTTCCCGCCCGCCAGCACCTTCATGGGGGACACCGGCTCCAACCTGCTCGGCTACCTGCTCGGGGCGGTGGCGGTGCAGGGAGCGCTGAAGACGAACGCGGTCGTCGCCCTCTTCCTGCCGCTGCTGATCCTCGCGGTGCCGATCCTCGACACCGGCTTCGTCGTCGCCAAGCGCCTCAAATACGGAAAACCGATCTACAAAGCCGATCGCTGGCACTTCCACCACCGGATGGCCGACATCGGCTTCTCGCAACGAAGAACCCTGCTCTACCTCTACGGCTGGACCGCCGTTATGAGCGGCCTGGCCCTGGCCCTGCGCTTCGTCCCCTACAGCGACAACCACGGCCACTTCAACGCCTTCTGGACCGCGGTGATGGCCGCCTGCCTCCTGGCCGCGATCGCCGCCAGCATCTATCTGGTAGAGGTCTTGGAGATCCTCAAGCTCCGCCAAACCCGCCTCCGTCAACTGATCTCCCTCCGCCGCGCCGCCGGAGCTCCCGAGCCAGAGCTGGAAGAGGTCAACGTCGCCGTCGAGCAGGAGCTGGAGACCGGCAGCTTTCCGGCGGTCGACCCCGAAACCGGGGAGTTCCAAGCCGTCGAGAAATAGGGCGACTCCCTCGCGAGGGGCAACTCTGCGACTTGTACAACTAGTGGTACCATCGCTGTATGGCAGCGGCCAGAGGTAAAAAGCCGGCAGCACTTGGCACCAGTGAGGCGCGACGCAGTTTGCCGGGACTAGTGAGAAAGGCCTCCTCGCGCCGTAAGCCCTCATCCGACCTCGAGAGCAATGTGGTGCGAATTACCACCCGAGGTCAGGAGGGGTCGGCGTCGTTGGTCCCTACGGTGGACCTGGTGGCGGCGAAGGAGAGGATCGAAGAGCTCGAAGAGGAGCTTGAGAACGCCGGACTGGCTCTTTTCCTCCAGGAGCGTCTTGCGCGGAGCGAGGGCAGGCGGCTGAGCGCCGGCGATTTCCTGACGGAAATCGGGATGGGGGAGTTCGTTGAGCAACTCCCCCAAGCCTGAGCGGCACACCGTCGAAGCCTTGGCGGAGGCGACGACCGACGCCAATGGGCTCGATGAAGCTCTGAAGCGCGAGGTCGCGCGGATCGTCGTCGAATTGCATGGAAACCCCCATTCCGGCGAGCTGATGGGAGATAAACCTCCCCGCGTGCTGAAGGGCTGTCGCAAGATCCGCTTCGACGAACCAGGCTGGAAAGGAAAGCCTCGCTACCGCTTCGTCTACCGCAATGAGCCGAGCGATGGTGCACCGGCGACGAGTGTCGTCTTGGCGATCGGCCGCCGCGACCGGATGATCGCCTACGCCAAGGCCGCCCGCCGGGTTAAGGAGCAGGCGGTCCTGGAAGGACAGTATTGACGGTAGTGGCAACCCTCACGAACTGGCTTCACAAAGCCATTCACGGGCTCTTTTGGGTATAGTCGCCCCTGCGCCCGCTCTGCCCCGAGCCGGGCGTTTGTTTCCTCCGTTCCTTCTTATGTCTCCTCCCAAGTACGTCGACCTCATCGCGCTCGCTGCCGCGCTCGCAATCTTTCTGCTCGGCGGATTCCCCCTGCTCGGTTATGCCGCGGCGGCTGCCGTTTGGCTGACGCAGCGGGGCCTGCAGATGCTGGCGACCCGGCGGATGAAGGAGCATCTCGCCGCCGGCAACCGCCAGAAGGCGATGGGGATCGTCGCCGGCACCACCCTCGGCCGCGTCTGGCTGATGGCCACCGTGGTGTTGCTGGTCGGTTTGGTCGAACGGGAGTCGGGGCTGGCCGCGGCCGTCCTGCTGGCGGCCCTGTTCACGATCTCCTTCGCCGCGCAGGGCATCTCGCACCTGTTCGAGCAGCCTGAGGGCCAGGGGGTCGCGTAGAGATGGAGGCGGCAACGGTGTCGGCGCCGTCGGGCGCCCCGCAGCGCGACGGCATGAGCACCAAAGCCAAGGTCCTGATCGGACTCGGCATCTACCTCGCGGTGGCGATCCTGCTGCTGCTGATCTTCGGCAACGCCGGTAAGAACGAAGCCTTCAAGCCGCAGAACGAGTTCAAACTCGAACCGTGGATCTCGATTCACCTCGGCAGCCTGGACCTCAGCATCAACAAGGCGGTCCTCTACCTCGTCCTCGCCAGCCTGGCGACGATCGGGACGATGGTCTGGATCGCCCGCCGGATGCAGCAGAAACCGAACCGGGTGCAGACCGCGGTCGAGGTCGCCTACGACCTGACCAAAAACACGATCACCGGCGGCAGCCTCCACGGCGAGCTGGCGCGCAAGTGGTTCCCCTTCATCGGCGCCCTCTTCTTCTGGATCTGGTTCTCGAACATGCTCGGCTTCCTGCCGCTGCCGACCAACACCGAGCACCACTTCACCCTCTTCGGCCTCGAAATCCCCTCCTTCGCGATCTACGCCGCCACCGCCAACATCGCGATCCCGCTGGTCCTGACGCTGGTCGTCTGGCTCAGCTACCACGTCGAGGGCATCCGGGCCAAGGGCTTCGTCCCCTACTTCAAGAGCTGGCTGCCCCCGGGCCTGGAGGAGATGAGCCCGATCGGCAAGGGAGCGATCTTCGTCATCGAGGTGATCTCCCACTTCGTCCGCTTGATCTCCCTCTCCGTACGTCTTTTCGCCAACATCCTCGCCGGCCACCTGCTGCTGCTCTTCATGGGCGGCGGCTTGGCGGTGCTGCTGGGGATCGCGGCACTCGGTGCCCTCACCTTCCCGCTCGCCTTCGCCTTCTTCATCTTCGAGGTCGGGCTTGTGGCGACCCTGCAGGCATTCATCTTCTCGACGCTTAGCGCTATTTACATCGGCGGAGCGACCTCCGCCACTCACTAGAAAAGGAGTCAATCTCAGATGGATCTCACTTCCCTGCCGATCGCCGAAGTCACCGACGAAGGCGTCAAAAGCGCCGGCAAAGCGATCGCCCTCGGCGTCGGCGCCGGCCTCGGCTCGATCGGCGCCGGTATCGGCGTGGGCTTCATCTTCGGTAAGGAGATCGAGTCGGTCGCCCGCCAGCCGGAGATGAAAAGCGACCTGGAAAGCATCCGCTGGCTCGGCTTCGCGCTGACC
This sequence comes from uncultured Actinomycetes bacterium, assembly GCA_963702075.1. Lineage (GTDB taxonomy): Bacteria > Actinomycetota > Thermoleophilia > Solirubrobacterales > 70-9 > VAYN01. The sequence continues at coordinate 1,101,415 of OY969703.1, forward strand.
GAGGCGGTCGCCTTCTACACCTTCATCTTCGGCCTCATCGCCTTCTTCCTCTCCTAGGTCGATGGAGCTGCTCGGCTACATAGCGGCGCTCCCGCTCGCCGCCGAGGAGAGCGAAAGCGGCGGCAGCTTCCTGGTCAGCCCGGGCCTCGGCCTGATGATCTGGACGCTGGTCCTGTTCCTGTTCACGATGTGGGTGTTGAGCAAGGTCGCCTTCCCGAAGATCCAGGAAGCGCTCGACAAACGCGCGAAGACGATCAGCGAGTCGATCGAAGCTGCCGAACGCCAGCGCAAGGAATCCGACGAGCTGCTGGCCGAGTACCGGGGCCGCCTCTCCGAGGCTCGCGAGCAGGCCGACGACATCATGGCCCGGGCCCGCAAATCCGCCGAGACGGCGGAAGCCGAGGCTGCTGCCGCGGGTAAAGAGAAGCGCGAGGAGCTGGTCGAGGCCGCCAAACGCGACATCGAGGCGGAGACCCGTCGTTCGCTCGACCAGATCCGCCAGGAGGTCGCGGACCTCACCGTGCTCGCAACCGAGCGGGTGACCCGCAAATCGCTTAATCCCGAGGACCAGAAACGGCTCGTCGAGGAGGCGCTCAGCGAGGTCGACTTCTCGACCCTCTCCGGCACGGAGAGCAACAACTAGCGATGGCCGACGCAGCTCGCGTATACGCGGAGGCCCTCTTCGAGGTGGGCCGCGACAAAGGCAAGCTGGACGCGCTGCAGCAGCAGCTCGGCCAGTTCGCCGATGCCGTCGACCGCAACCGCGAGCTGCAGGTCTTCTTCTTCAGCCCCTACCTCTCCACGGCGGAGAAGCAGGAGGGGATCGAGAAGGCGATCACGGGCGCCGAGCCCGAGCTGATCAACTTCCTCGAGCTGCTCGTCGACAAGCACCGGATGACGGAGGTCTTCCGCATCCGGCGCGAGCTCGACGAGCTCTGGAAGCGTGAGAACCGCCGCATCGACGTCACCGTCACCAGCGCCGTCGAGCTGGACCCGGCGGTGGTCGAGAAAATCGGCCAGGAGGTCGAACGCCAGACCGAGGAGAAGGTCGACCTCTCGAGCAGGGTCGACAGCGAGATCCTCGGCGGCATCGTGCTGCAGGTCGGCAACATGGTCCTGGACGCGAGTATCCGCAGTCGCCTGGAGAAACTTCGAAAGAGCGTCGCCACCGCGGCGTAAGGAGGCAGAGAGCACCCGATGGAGATCAAGCCCGACGAGATCGCAAGCATCCTGCGAGAGCGGATCGAGGGACTGGAGACCGATTCCGCCGACCTCACCGAGGTCGGAACGGTCCTGTCCGTCGCCGACGGCATCGCCCGCATCCACGGGCTCGACAACTGCATGGCGCTGGAGATGCTCGACCTGCCGCACGGGGTCACCGGTCTGGCGCTGAACCTCGAGTCCGACAACGTCGGCGCCGTGCTGTTCGGCGAGTGGGAACACATCGAGGAGGGCGACACGGTCAAACGGACCGGCAAACTGCTCGAGATCCCGGTCGGCGAGGCGCTGCTCGGCCGCATGGTCGACCCGCTCGGCCGCCCGCTCGACGACCGCGGCGACATCGCCACCACCGAGACCCGCCCGGCCGAGTTCAAAGCCCCCGGCGTCGTCCAGCGCCAACCGGTCGAGGAACCCGTCCAGACCGGCTTGATGTCGATCGACGGGATGATCCCGATCGGCCGTGGCCAGCGAGAGCTGATCATCGGCGACCGTCAGACCGGCAAGACGGCGATCGCGATCGACACGATCATCAACAACAAGGACAAGGACCTGATCTGCATCTACGTCGCGATCGGGCAGCGGATGTCCACCGTGGTCCAGCTGAAAGAGACGCTGGAGGAAAACGGCGCGATGGAGAACACCATCATCGTCGCCGCCCCCGCCGACGAGGCGGCGCCGATCAAGTACATCGCCCCTTACGCCGGCTGCGCGATGGGCGAGTACTTCCTCTACAACGGCAAAGCCGCGCTCTGCGTCTACGACGACCTCACCAAACACGCCTCCGCGTACCGGCAGATGTCGCTGCTGCTGCGGCGCCCGCCGGGTCGCGAGGCCTACCCGGGCGACGTCTTCTACCTGCACTCGCGGCTGCTGGAGCGGGCGGTGAAACTGAACGACGAGCTTGGCGGCGGCTCGCTGACGGCGCTGCCGATCATCGAGACCCAGGCCTCCGACGTCTCCGCCTACATCCCGACCAACGTGATCTCGATCACCGACGGCCAGATCTTCCTCGAGTCCGACCTCTTCTTCTCCGGGGTGCGGCCGGCGATCAACGTCGGCATCTCGGTCTCGCGGGTGGGCGGCAACGCGCAGACCAAGGCGATGAAGAAGGTCGCCGGAAAACTGCGCCTCGACCTCTCCCAGTACCGCGACCTCGAGGCCTTCGCCCAGTTCGGCTCCGAGCTCGACGCCGAGACCCAGAAAGCCCTCACCCGCGGTGAACGGCTGGTCGAGCTGCTGAAACAGAAAGAGCGCGAGCCGCTCTCGGTCGGCGACCAGGTCGCCTCGATCTACTCGGGCACCGGCGGCTACCTCGACCGGATCAAAGTCGAGCGCGTCGGCGAGTTCCTCGCCGACCTGCGGGTGCGCCTGCACTCCGAGAACGCCGAGCTGCTGGGCCGGATCGAAGAGAGCGGCAAGCTCGAGGAGGACGACGAGAAGGCGCTCGGCAAGGCGATCGCCGACTTCGTCGACGACTTCGGCCCCGACTTCGACGAGCACGGCGACCCGCTCGAGGAGGGCGAGTCCGACCGCGTCCACTCCAAAGAGGAGCGCGAGGCCCCGGCCCGCACGCCCGGTTCGGACACGGCGCCTGAGAGCACCGAGGACGAGGAGGCGGCGACTCCGGCCTAGCGGCCGGGAGCGACTCCCTCATGGCAACGCAGAAGGAAGTCAAGAATCGCATCGCGTCGGTCAAGAACATCAACAAGATCACGCGGGCGATGGAGATGGTCGCGGCGGCGCGCCTGCGCCGCGCCGAACAGCGGATCGCCGACATGCGCCCCTACGCCGAGGGGATGCGCAAGCTGACCCGCCGCGCCGCCGCCCAGGCGGGCGGCATCCCGCGGGTGCCGGTCCTGGAAGAGCGCGAGAACGTCGAGCGCGTCGGGATCGTCCTCGTCACCGGCGACCGCGGTCTCGCCGGGGCTTTCAACTCGAACATCATCCGCGAGGGGATGCGGCTGGCGGCGAAAGTCCGCGAGGAAGGCGCCCAGCCCGCTTTTGCCGTGGTCGGCCGCAAGGGCGTCTCCGCCCTCACCTTCCGCAAGCAGGAGGTGACCGATTCCTACGTCGGCTTCACCGACCGCCCCGCCTTTGCCAACGCTCGTGAAATCGGCGAGGCGCTTACCGCCCGCTACGTCGACCAGGATCTCGACCGGGTCGAGCTGATCTACAACCGTTTCGTCTCACCCCTCACCCAGCATGTATGGCGCCAGACGCTGCTGCCCTTGCAGCAGGCCGAGGTGACCGGCGAGGGTGCCGACGAGGAGGCAGCGGCCGAAGAAGAGGAAACCGATGCGGAGAAGGCCCAGAGCCGCTCGGAGTGGATCTACGAGCCCGATCCCGAGGAGCTGCTGGCGCGGCTGATCCCGGAGTACGTGACGATCTCGGTCTACCGGGCGCTGCTGGAGTCGGCCGCCTCGGAGCTGGGCGCGCGGATGACGGCGATGCGCAACGCGGCCGAGAACGCGGAGACGATGATCGGCGACCTGACCCTGGAGATGAACCGGGTCCGTCAGGCGGAGATCACGCAGGAGATCTTGGAGGTCGTCGGCGGCGCCGAGGCGCTCGGCTAGGCGACGACCTGACCACCACCAACGACAACTTCGATTCGATGATCAGAAAAGGAACCCATGGCTGAGAGCAACGGAAGCAACGGAACCAACCAGGGGCGGGTCGAGCAGGTGACCGGCGTGGTCATCGACGCGGTCTTCCCCGACCACCTGCCGGAGATCTTCTCGGCGGTGACGATCGAGACCAGCGGCGGCGACGGCGACGGCGAATCGGCCGTCCTCGTCTGCGAGGTGCAGCAGCACCTCGGCGACGACCGCGTCCGCGCGGTCGCGATGGACGCCACCGACGGGATCGAGCGCGGGGCCGTCGTCACCGACACCGGCGGCCCGATCACGGTCCCGGTCGGCGACGTCACCCTTGGCCGCATCTTCAACCTGCTCGGTGAGCCGATCGACAACGGCGAGGAGCTCGGCGAGGTCGAGCGCTGGCCGATCCACCGGCCCGCCCCGAAGGCCTCCGACCTGACCCCGACGCAGGAGATGCTCGAGACCGGGATCAAGGTCATCGACCTCCTCGCTCCCTACGCCAAAGGCGGCAAGGTCGGGCTGTTCGGCGGTGCCGGCGTCGGCAAGACCGTGCTGATCCAGGAGCTGATCCGCAACATCGCCGAGGAGCACTCCGGCCTCTCCGCCTTCGTCGGCGTCGGCGAGCGCTCGCGGGAGGGCAACGACCTCTGGCTGGAGATGAAAGAGTCGGGCGTGATCGACAAGACGATGCTGGTCTTCGGTCAGATGAACGAGCCCCCGGGCGCCCGCCTGCGCGTCGCCCTCTCCGGGCTGACGATGGCCGAGTACTACCGCGAGCAGGGCGGCCAGGACGTGCTCCTGTTCATCGACAACATCTTCCGCTTCGTCCAGGCGGGCTCCGAGGTCTCGGCGCTGCTCGGGCGGATGCCTTCGGCGGTCGGCTACCAGCCGACGCTGGAGACCGAGATGGGCGGCCTGCAGGAGCGGATCACCTCAACCGACCGCGGTTCGGTGACCTCGATCCAGGCGGTCTACGTCCCCGCCGACGACTACACCGACCCGGCCCCGGCCTCGGTGTTCGCCCACCTGAACGCGACCACCGCGCTCTCGCGGTCGATCTCCGAGAAAGGGATCTACCCGGCGGTCGACCCGCTCGACTCGACCTCGACGATCCTCAAGCCGGACGTCGTCGGCGACGAGCACTACCGGACCGCGACCGAGGTCCAGGAGGTGCTGCAGCGCTACAAGGAGCTGCAGGACATCATCGCCATCCTCGGCATCGACGAGCTCTCCGACGAGGACCGCCAGACGGTCTCCCGGGCCCGCAAGATCGAGCGCTTCCTCTCGCAGCCGTTCTTCGTCGCCGAACAGTTCACCGGCCGCTCCGGCGAGTATGTGCCGGTGGCCGAGACGGTGCGCGGCTTCCGCGAGATCCTCGACGGCGAGCACGACGACCTCTCCGAGGGAGCCTTCTACATGCAGGGCTCGATCGACCAGGTCCTCGAGAACGCCAAGTCCGGCGCCGCTGCCTAGGGCACGTAGATGGCCGCGGAGCACATGGTCGACGTCGAAATCCTGACCCCGGAGGGCGAGGTCTGGAGCGGTGAAGCGCGCCAGGTCTCGACCCGGACCGAGGCCGGTGAAATCGGCATCCTCGCCAACCACGCTCCCGTCCTCGCGGCGCTGCGGCCGACCGAGCTCCGCCTCCACGTCTCCGAGTCGGAGACCAAAACCTACGCGCAGGCCCACGGTTGGCTGCAGGTCTACGGCAACCGCGCCCGGCTCCTGCTCGAGGAGGCGATTTCGCCTGAGGACCTCGACAGCGGCACGCTCAAAGAGCAGCTCTCCGATGCCGAGCAGCGGCTTTCCGAGAGCGAGGACGGTAGTGCCGAGCAGAATCGGGCGCAGAAAGACCGGGACCGGGCCGAAGCGTTCCTCTCGATCGCCGGGGCGTGAGGGGAGCCGGTACTCCCCCTCCGGAATTGACCTCCCCTTCGCTTCGCTTCGGGGAGAACCTGCTGCGCGGCTATCGCCGCGCAAGAACCAGATTGCATATCGCCGAACATTCCTCCGGGGGAGCACCGGCTCCCCTTCGACGCGTAGCGGTTCTTCGTATTAGCTGGAGGTCTTTATGAGTGACGAGCTGGTTTTTCTTGCCAAGCGGCTGATCAGCTTTGAAACCTGTGAGCCGGATGGGATTTCGGAGGCCGCGGGGTTCGTGCAGGGGTGGCTGGAAGCTCGGGGGATCGAGACGAAGGCCGACGAGGTGCGCGGTCTGCCAGTGGTGATGGCCGAGGTCGGGCCCGCGGACGCCCCGACCGTGGTTCTGCATGGGCACATCGACGTGGTGCCGGGGCACCCCGCGCAGTTCGTGCCCGAGACCGCCGGCGACCGGCTGATCGGGCGCGGGGCCTACGACATGAAGGGCGCGGTCGCGGCGATGCTGCTGGTGATCGCGGCGATGCGCGACCAGGACAGGGTGCGGGTGCGGCTGGGGATCGTCGGCGACGAGGAGTCCGAGGAGGACGCCGAGCGCGGCTCCGACCACCTCGTCGACACCGGCTTCATCGGCGACTTCGCGATTACCGGCGAGCCGACCGACCTCCACATCGGGATCGAGGCCAAGGGGGTGCTGGCGTTGCGGCTGGAGGTGGGGGGGACGGCGGCGCACGGCGCCACCCCCTGGCTCGGCGACAACGCCGTCCTCAACGCGATCGACGTTTTCCGGAGTATCGAGTCGCTACCGTTTGCCCGACACAGCTCGGAGCTGTTCGACCGACCTTCGATCAACCTGGGACGGATCGTTGGCGGCGACGCTCTCAACAAGGTGCCCGACCAATGCGTGATCGACGTCGATATCCGCTACCTGCCCGGCCAGGATCCAGAGGCGATCCTTGCCGAAGTGCGCGAAATTCCGGGCAGCGAGGCAAGGGCGCTGCTGACCCGGCCCCCCGCCACGGTCGACCGCAACTCCGCCTACGTGGGGGCGCTGCGCACCTCGGCCCGGGCGCATCACGACGGCGAGCCGATGAGCGTCGGCCGCGACGGCGCCTCCGACGCGGTCTCCTTCCTGCGGGTGGGGGTGCCGGCGGTCGAGTTCGGCCCCGTCGGGGCGGGTCACCACGGCCCGGCCGAGTGGGTCTCGCTCTCTTCGCTGCAGACCTACCGGCAGGCGCTCGAGTCCTTCCTGCGGGCGATCCCGGACTGCCTCGATGAGTGACGAGCCGCTGAACACGCAAGGCTGGTCGCCGAAGAAGCCGCCCCCGAGCGGCGACGGCGAGCAGGCGCCGAAGCCGAAGCGGTTCTGGTGGCGCTTCGTCCTTGCCTCGGTGCTGATCGTCGCCGTCTCCGCGGGGGCGACCGCGACCAGCGTCCTCCTCTACATCGACAGCATCGCCCAGGCGCTCGGCCACAACGACCGCCTTCACGACAAACTGAGCCGGGCCCTCGCCAACGTCCACCCCGGCGACCCCGAGAACATCCTCATCCTCGGCTCCGACAAACGCGCCGGCGAAGAATTCGAAGAAGACCCCGGGCGCTCGGACACCACGATCCTGCTCCGGCTCGATCCGGAAAAGGACTCGATCGCGGTGATGTCGATCCCCCGCGACCTCAAGGTCGAAATCCCCGAATACGGAACCGGCAAGTTCAACGAAGCGTATTCCTACGGCGGACCGAAGATGACGCTGCAGGTGGTCAAGGAACTGACCGGGCTGAAGATCAACCACGTCGTCAACGTCGACTTCCTCGGCTTCGTCCGCGCCGTCGACGCGATCGGCTGTGTCTACACCGACGTCGACCGCCGCTACTACCACTCCAACGCCGGCCTGGCGGCAGACGAACAGTATTCGGAAATCAACATCCAGCCGGGTTACCAGAAGCTCTGCGGCAAAAAGGCCCTGCAGTACGTGCGCTATCGCCACACCGATACCGACATCGTCCGCTCGGCCCGCCAGCAGTCCTTCATCAGCGACGCTCGCCAGCAGATCTCGGTCCAGGACCTCGTCTTCGACCAGCGCAACCTGATCGACATCTTCACCGAATACACCACCTCCGACATCAGCGACGGCAGGACGATGCTGGACGTGCTGAAACTCTTCATCGCATCGCGCAATGCAGCGATCAAGCAGGTCCACTTCCCGGCCGAACTTGGTCCGAGCTATGTCTATGCCTCGCATAGCGCGATCGAAGGCGCCGTCAAGGAATTCCTCAGCGGCGAGACCAGCGAAGAAGCGGGGGGCGGCGAAGAAAGCTCCTCCAGCGGCAAGAGCGGCGGCAAGAAGAAGTCGCACGGGGGCGGCAAGTCCAAGCACGGCAAGAAGCACAAGAAGCCGAAGCCGAAGGTCAAGGTGGTCAAGCCCGGCGACGACGGTCTCATCCCGGCGCGCGAAGTCGGCGAAGCCGAGGCCGACGCGGTCGCCCGCAAGGTCGGCGGCGGCTTTCCCGTCTTCTACCCGACGCGGCTGCCATCAGGGGCGCATTACGTCGAAACCGACCCCTACGAACACGTCGTCGACCCCCGCGTCTACCGCTTCAAGGACAGCGACGGCAATCGCCACGTCGCCTACAAAATGGTCGCGGTGATGGAAGAGCCCGACGGCTACCACTACTTCGGGGTGCAGGGAATCAAGGGCTGGGAAGACCCGCCGATCCTCGCCAACGCCAGTGTCACCGAGGAAATCCACGGGCGCGAATACGACATCTTCGTTGACAGTGGGCGGATCAAATTGATCGCCTGGCACCGCGGGTCGAACACCTACTGGATCGCCAACGACCTCGAACAGTCGCTCGGCAACGAACAGATGGTCGGGATGGCGCGATCCGCCGATCTCGTGATGGGAAAGAAAAAGCCGAAGAAACAGGGTAGGAGGCACCCATGAGTGAGCAGCTGGAGCCAGTCGGCGTAATCGGAGTGGGCTGGGTCGGGCTGGTCACGGCGGCTTGCTTCGCCGAGCTCGGCCACCGCGTCGTCGCCCGCGACATCCTCCCCGAGAAGGTGGAGGCGCTCTCGCGCGGCGAGGTGGCGATCCACGAGCCCGGCCTCGAGGACCTGCTGCGGCGCAACGCCGAGCGGATCACCTTCACGACCGACATGAACGAGCTGCTGGAGAGCGCGCGCCTGCTCTTCGTCTGCGTCGACACGCCACCGACCTACTCCGGCGACGCCGATCTCTCGCGGGTGCGGGCGGTCGTCCAGGAGCTGCCCGAAGGCAGCGACCACGTGCTGATCATGAAGAGCACGGTCCCGGCCGGGACGGGGCAGTCGATTCGCCGCGACATGCCCGAGCTGGCCTACGTCTCCTGTCCCGAGTTCCTCAAGGAGGGGACCGCGGTCGCGGACTTCATGCACCCCGACCGCGTCGTGGTCGGTTCCGACCCCGGTGACGAGGGAGCCTCCGACGCGGTCGAAGCGCTCTACAAGCCGCTCGGTGGCGAGATCCTCCGCACCGACGTCGCCAGCGCCGAGATGATCAAGCTTGCTTCGAATGCGTTTCTGGCGACCAAGATCTCTTTCATCAACGAGATCGCCAACGTTTGCGAGGAGGTCGGTGCCGACGTCGGCCAGGTGGCGAAGGGCATGGGCCTGGACGAGCGGATCGGCCACTCGTTCCTGCGGGCCGGGATCGGCTACGGGGGCAGTTGCTTCCCCAAGGACGTCAGCGCCCTGAAGATGCTGGCCGGGAACACCGGCTACCACTTCCAGCTGCTGACCGCGGTGATCGAGGTCAACGAGCTGCAGAAGCGCCGCGTCGTCGGCAAGCTGGAGAAGCACCTCGGCTCGCTGATCGGCAAACGGGTCGCTTTGCTGGGCCTCGCCTTCAAGCCCGACACCGACGACATGCGCGAGGCCTCCAGCCTCGTCCTCGCAGCGCGGCTGCAGGGCGAGGGGGCGGAGGTGGTCGCCTACGACCCGGTTGCCGCCGAGCGCGCCGCCGGGATGCTCGGCTCGGTCGAGATGGCGAACTCCGCGATCGAGGCGCTCGATGGCGCCGACGCCGCCGTCCTCGTCACCGAGTGGCGCGAGTTCGCCGAGCTCGACTGGGCCGCCGCCGCCGAGCGGATGGCACGGCCGCTGGTCGTCGACGGTCGCAACTTCCTCGACCCCGAGGCGCTGACTTCCGCAGGCTTCGAGTACGAGGGCATCGGCAGGACCGTGAACTTACCTCGACCGGCCACCGCCACTTAGCGGCCCCACCGTTCAGGGCTGCAGAGGTGCAAGCAATCGTCTTAGTCGGGGGAGAGGGAACGCGCCTGCGTCCCCTGACCTCCGACGTGCCGAAGCCGGCGGTGACGCTGGTCGATCGGCCCTTTCTCGCCTACGCGATCGAGTGGCTGGCGGCGCACGGGGTCACCGAGGTCGTCCTCGCCTGTGGTTTCCTCCCCGACGTCCTGCGCGAGGCGCTCGGCGACGAGGAGCGCCACGCGGGGGTGACGATCACCTACGTGACCGAGCCGGAGCGGCTCGGCACCGCCGGCGCGATCCGCTTCGCCGCCGAGGCGCTCGGCGACCGGCTCGAGGAGCGCTTTCTCGCCCTCAACGGCGACGTCCTCGCCGACCTCGACCTCACCGCCCTCCTCCAGGCCCACGAGGAGCGCGGCGCTCGCGCCACGATTGCCCTTCACCCCGTCGAAGATTCCTCCCCCTACGGGCTGGTGCGATGCGACGGCGACGGCAAGGTGCTCGAGTTCCTCGAGAAGACGGGGGAGGCGGTGCCGGGGGAGATCAACGCCGGCGCCTACGTGCTCGAGCGCTCCGCGCTCGACCTCGTCCCCGCCGGTCGCGCCGTCTCGATCGAGCGGGAGGTCTTCCCGCGCCTGGTCGGCGATGGCCTCTGCGGGGTGCTGCTCGACGGCTACTGGATGGACATCGGTACCCCTGAGCGCTACCTGCAGGCGAGCTGGGACATCTTGGAGGACCGGGTCGAGACCGAGGTCGAGCCGACCCGCCCCGGCTGCCTGGTCGCCGCGGGGGCCGAAGTCGACGCCGAGGCCCGGGTCGGCGAGCGCGCCGTCATCTCCTCCGACTGCTGGATCGAGGCCGGCGCGGAGCTGAACGAAACGGTCCTGCTCGACGGCTGCACCGTCGGGGCGGGTGCCCGCGTAGAGCGTTCGATCCTGGCTCCGGGGGCGACGGTCGAGGCGGGAGCGCAGCTCATCGACACCGTCATCGGCCGAGATGAAAGAGTCCCCGCCTGATGAGCGCGATGCTCGACGACGTCCTCGGTCTTCCCGACCAACTGCGCGACGCGATGTGGCGGCTGGAAACCGCGCGGCTGCAGCCGGCCGAATCGGCCGGCCTGATGGTCTGCGGGATGGGCGGCTCGGCGATCGGCGGCGAGCTCGCCGCCGGCGCGCTCGGCGACCGCCTGACCAAGCCGATGGTCTCGATCCGCGGCTACGAGTTGCCGAGCTGGACGACGCCGGAGTGGACCGTGCTCTGCTCCAGCTACTCGGGCAACACCGAGGAGACGCTGGCCTGCTTCGAGGCGGCCGAAGTGCTGGGCGCGCGCCGGATCGTGCTCAGCACCGGCGGTGCCCTGGTCGAGCGCGCCCGCGAGGCGGGCGTTCCCGTGGTCGCGCCGCCCGGGATCTACCAGCCCCGGGTCGCGGTCGCCTACATGTTCGTCGCCGCGGCAGAGGCGGCGGCGCTTGCGGGGGCCGCCCCGAGCATCCACACCGAGATCGACGCGGCGGCGGCGTTCCTGGAGCGCGAGCGGGAGGCGCTGCAGGCGCGGGCTGCCGAGATCGCCGCCGAGCTCGACGGCGCGGTGACGGTGATTTACGGAGCCGACCTGACGGCGCCGGTCGCCCAGCGCTGGAAGACCCAGATCAACGAGAACGCGAAGCTTGCCGCCTTCTGCGCCGAGCTGCCGGAGGCCGATCACAACGAGATCTGCGGCTGGACCGGCGACGGGGCCGCGCGGCTGGCGGCGGTTTTCCTCGAGGACTGCGACCAGCACCCGCGCGAGCGACGGCGCTTCGACCTCACGGCCGGGATCGTCGGCGAGGGAGCGGGCGCGGTGGTTCGGGTCGAGACGGAGGGGCAGACCCGGGTGGAGCGCCTGCTCTGGGCGATGCTGCTCGGCGACCTGGTTTCGCTCGAGGTCGCTGACAGGCTCGGCGTCGACCCCGAGCGGATCGAGGCGCTGGACCGGATCAAGGCGGGGATGTCGCAGTGAGGGCGATGGTCCTGGCGGCTGGGCTGGGGACGCGGCTGCGGCCGATCACCTACGCGATGCCGAAGCCGATGGTGCCGGTGATCAACAAGCCGGTCATGGAGCACATCCTGCGCCTGCTCGCCCGCCACGACTTCACCGAGACGATCGCCAATCTGCACTGGTTCCCGGACGTGATCGAGGGTTATTTCGGCGACGGCTCGGGCCAGGGCGTCTCGCTCGCCTACAGCCACGAGGAGCAACTGCTCGGGACCTCGGGCGGGGTGCGAAACGCCGCCGACTTCCTCGGCGACTCCTTCCTGATCATCTCCGGCGACGCCCTGACCGACATCGACCTCGCGGCGATGCGCGAGTTCCACGAGTCCCACGACGGGATCGCGACCCTGGCGATGAAGCGGGTGCAGGACACGAGCCAGTTCGGTGTCGCGATAGTCGATTCCGGCGGGCGGATCCAGGGCTTCCAGGAGAAGCCTGACCCCGCCGAAGCGCTCTCCGACCTCGCCAACTGCGGCATCTACATGTTCCGCAAGGAGATCTTCGACTACTTCCCCGAGCCGGGGACGAGCATGGCGGCAAAGCCCGACGACCCCGACGGCTTCGCCGACTGGGCGATGGACGTCTTCCCGCGCCTGCTCGACGGCGACGTCCCCTTCTACTCGCATGAGATCGATGCCTACTGGAACGACATCGGCAACCTCGAGGAGCTGCGTGACGGCAACGTCGACGCCCTCACCGGGGCGGTCCAAATCGAGCGGGAGGGCGAGCTGGTCGAGGGCTACCGCAGCGGTGAGGACCCCGGCGACGAGGGCCCCCTCGTCGGCCCCGTCCTCCTCGGTCCCGGCTGCGAGATCGGCGACGACGTCCGCATCGACGGTCCCTCGATCGTCGGCGACGGCGTCCGCGTCGGCGACGGCGTCCGTCTAAAAGAAGTAATCGCCCTCCCCGGCGCCGAGATCCCCGCCAACGCGGTCCTAATCGGCGCCATCGCCGCCGCCCGCGGCTGACGGAGCGGGACCGGGCGCGGGGGAGGGTGCCGGTGCCCCTCCTCCGGAATTGACCTCCCCTCCGCTTTGCTGCGGGGAGAACATGCAGCGCGGCTCCGCCGCGCCCAAGATCAGATTGCATGTCGCCGAACATTCCTCCGGAGGGGCACCGGCACCCTCCTTCGGAACGGTTGGGGCAGACGCGCGAGAGCGAAACCGAGTTTTGCCCCACCCTGGTGGGGTCAAAGCCGGATGCGCTTCTCGAGCTCCAGCTAGTTGTTCGCGAGACCGCAAAAACCCCTTTTCAAGAGGAGTTTTTGCGGTCTCGGGGGATCAGGAGGCTGGGGTCTCAGTTTCGACACAGAGGCGCGCCTGAAGATTTGCTTTTTGCGCGCCATACGTGCGCTCTTGCTCGGCAGGGTTGCGGCATGGAGGTGGCGAGGGCTGTTGCGATTGCTTTGGTGCCGCCGCTTTGTGCGGCTTGTGGGCGGGTCTGCCGCCCTGAAGCTGTGCTCTGCAATCGGTGTGGGAGGCGCTTGGACAGGGCTGAGCCGTTCCTGGGTTCGGGGCCGGCGGGGTTGGACAAGGCTTGGTCTTCGGCGCCTTACGAGGGGGTGGCGCGGGACCTGGTGGGGGCTTTGAAGTTCCGGCGGTTGCTGCCGGTCGCTGACCTGATGGCCGAACGGATCGAATGGATGGCACCCGCGCACATGTTGAGCGGCACGATCGTGCCGGTGCCGCCGGCTCCCGTGCGCCTGCGCCGGCGTGGGTTTGATCCCGCCGGGGAGCTGGCGGCAGCCTTGGCCGAGCGGCTAAATGCGCCGATCGATTGCTGCCTGGAACGGCGGGGCCGGGGCAGGCAGGCGGGACGGCGCCGGGTCGAGCGCATCGGGCATCCGCCCCGGATCCACTCCACCGGCCCCGCTCCGCGCAGCGCCCTGCTGGTCGACGACGTGCTCACCACCGGGGCGACCCTCACGGCCTGCGCTCGGGCGCTTCGGGCCGCGGGGTCGTCTCGGGTGGTGGCGGTGACTTTCTCCCGGCGCCTCTAGTTGGCTCTCCGCGGCCCTACGGCCGTGCCTCGGCCGGGCGTCCCCGCATCTGGTCGACAAGCCGCCGCGTGCGGCGGCGCTTGCGACGCAGTTCGCGATGCTTCTTCACCTGCCTGCTCATGTCCTCGGCCAGCTCGTGCACCGAGTGGGTCATCTCCGGGCTGCACTCCCGGGCGTGCAGCGTCACTCCCTTCAAGTAGAACGTCGCCTCCGCGACCTGGCTGTCGGCGACCCGAGGATTGCGCTCCTCCGAGAGCACCACCTCCAGGGTCGCGAGCGTTGAGACCTGTCGTCCCAGCCGCTGGAAGCGTTTGCGCACCGTCTCACGCAGCTCGTCGGTCATCTCGACGTTCCTGCCCCGAATCTCAATCCGCATGAGTGCCTCCTTGTGGGTTGTGCAACGAGCTTAGACCCACCACTACCCCGAAACAAGGGTGCAGATGTCCCCCCGCCAGAGGCTTTGGGTCGCGCCTCCTGAAACGCTGGAACCCTGCACTTCATACGGTCTCTGGCGAGGGGACATCTGCACCCACCCCCACACCGCTACCCTTGAGCAATGCCAGCGATGGACCTCGTAACGAAGGCGCTGCGCGCGGGAGAGGGGAGGCGTTTCAAGGCCTACCAGAAGCGCGCGGAGGCGATCAATCGCTATGAGCCGGAGATGGAAGTCCTCTCCGACGCCGAAATCCGCGAGGAGGCGGACAAGCTGCGCGAGCGTGCCCGCGGCGGCGAGTCCCTCGACGACCTGCTGCCGGAGGCGTTCGCGCTCACCCGCGAGGCTTCGAAGCGGACGACCGGCCAGCGCCACTACGACGTCCAGCTGATCGGCGGCATGGTCCTCCACGACGGCGCCATCGCCGAGATGAGGACCGGCGAGGGCAAGACCCTGACCGCGACCCTGGCCGTGTTCCTCAACACGCTCGCCGGCAACAGCGTCCACGTGGTCACGGTCAACGACTACCTCGCCCGCCGCGACGCGGAATGGATGAAACCGATCTACGACGCCCTCGGCTGCACCGTCGACGCGGTCCAGGACTTCGACGACCACGATTCCCGACAGCGCAAATACGGGCTCGACATCACCTACGGGACCAACTCGGAGTTCGGCTTCGACTACCTGCGCGACAACATGGCCGACCGGCTCGAGCACTGCGTCCAGCGCGGCCATCACTTCGCGATCGTCGACGAGGTCGACAACATCCTGATCGACGAGGCGCGGACGCCGCTGATCATCTCCGGCCAGCCCGAACAGGCGGCGCAGACCTACTACACCTTCGCCCGCCTGGCCAAACAGCTGGTCGGCGTGCCGGCGAAACAGAAACTGAAATCGCTCGGCGAAAACAAGGAGACCCACGAAGCCGACTACGACTACGAGTACGACGAGAAACACAAGACCGTCTCCCCGACCGAGCGCGGGGTCAAGAAAACCGAGGAATTCGTCGGCGTCGACAACCTCTACCTCGGCGAGCACGGCAGCCTCGTCAACCACCTCAGCCAGGCGCTGAAGGCGGAGTCGCTCTACAGGAAAGACGACGACTACGCGGTGATCGACGGCGAGGTGATGATCATCGACGAGTTCACCGGCCGCATCCTCGAGGGCCGGCGCTGGTCGGAGGGGCTGCATCAGGCGGTCGAGGCGAAGGAGGGCGTGGCGATCCGCGAGGAGAACCAGACCCTGGCGACGATCACCCTGCAGAACTACTTCCGCCTCTACGACAAGCTCGCCGGCATGACCGGTACCGCTCTCACCGAGGCGACCGAGTTCATGAAGATCTACGAGATGCCGGTGGTCGAGGTCCCGACCAACCAGCCGATGGTCCGCAAGGACCAGAACGACCAGATCTTCAAGACCAAAGACGGCAAGTGGGAGGCGGTGCTGGCCGAGATCATCGGCCGCCACAACAAGGGCCAGCCGATCCTCGTCGGAACCGTCTCGGTCGAGGTCTCGGAGATGATCGCCGGGGCGCTCAAACGCGAGGGGATCAAACACGCCGTCCTCAACGCCAAGCCCGAGCACGCCGAACGAGAGGGCGAGCTGATCGCCCAGGCCGGCCGCAAAGGCGCGGTGATGATCGCCACCAACATGGCCGGCCGCGGCGTCGACATCAAGCTCGGCGGCGACCCCGAACACCTGGCGATCGCCGAGCTGAAAAAACAGGGGATCACGCACGAGAGCGAGGGCTACGAGGAGGCGCTGGCGGCGAAGACGGCCGAGCTGGAGCCGCAGTGCAAGGCCGAGGCCGAAGAGGTGCGCGAGCTCGGCGGCCTCTACATCTGCGGCACCGAGCGCCACGAGTCCCGCCGTATCGACAACCAGCTTCGCGGCCGCTCCGGCCGCCAGGGCGACCCCGGCGAGTCGCGCTTCTTCCTCTCCGCCGAAGACGACGTGATCCGCCTCTTCGCCGGCGATCGCATCTACAAAATCCTCGACAAACTCGGCCCCGTCGGCGACGAGGGCGAGGAAGTGCCGCTGGAAGCGAAGATGTTGACGAAAACCGTCGAGAACGCCCAGAAGAAGGTCGAGGAGCAGAACTTCCTGATCCGCAAACGGGTGCTCGAGTACGACGACGTGATGAACGAGCAGCGGCGGGTGGTCTACAAATACCGACGCGAGATCCTCGAAGGCCGCGACATCTCCGAGAACGCCCGCGACGAACTCGAGGGCGTGATCGAGCGGCTGATCGACGAGTACACGGCCAGCGACATCCTCGAGGACTGGGACCTGGAGGAGCTGGAGACGCAGCTGCGCCAGATCTGGCCGGTCGGCGTCGAGGTCGCCAGCCTGGCGCCGGAGACGGTTGACCGCACGCAGCTCAAAGAAGCTCTCGACGACGATGTGATGAGCGCCTACGACGAGCGCGAAGAGCAGCTCGGCGAGGAGCTGATGCGCTTCCTCGAGCGCTCGATCCTGCTGCAGGTGATCGACAACCGCTGGCGCGAACACCTCTTCGACATGGACTACCTGCGCGAAGGCATCCACCTCCGCGGCTTCGCCCAGATCGACCCCCTCGTCGCCTACAAAAACGAGGGCTTCCAGATGTTCGAAGAGCTCCTGCACTCGATCTGGGACGAGTTCTCGAAACTGGTCTTCCGGGCCGAGATCGAAGTTCAGCCCGACCAGGCGGGTGCCGTGGCCGCGACCAACGGCGGCGGCGAGGCGGCAGCGCTCGCCTACTCCGGCGGGACGATGGAGAACCAGCCCTCGGCGCTGCAGGAGGTCGCTGCCGCCAGCGGCGCCAGCGCCGTCGACGTCGCCGCGGCGCAGGCCGCCGGGCCGAACAGCGGCGGTTTCGAAACGGTCGAGACGGTCGTCAAAGACGACAAAGAGAACATCGGCCGCAATGATCCCTGCTGGTGTGGATCGGGCAAGAAGTACAAGAAGTGCCACGGCGCCTGAGGCGCGCCTTGACCGATCCCGTCCGCGAGTTCATCCGCGCTTTCAACGAGCGCGACCTGGACGCCTTCGTCGCGGTGCTCGACCCAGAGGTGGAGCTGCACTCGGGGCGGGGGCTGCGGAAGGGGCGCGAGGCGGCGCGGGTCTGGGCGACGCGGGAGCCCGGCGGGGTCCAGCAGTCGATCGAGCTCGAGCAGCTCTACGAGGAAGGGCTGGAGGGCGGTGGCGGCCGCGCTGTGGCGCTGATCCGGCGCCAGTGGCGCTGGGAAGAGGACGGCAGCGAGGCCGGGGTAGATGAGATGGCCTGGGCCTTCGAGCTGCGCGACCGCAAGGTCTCGAGTTGGCGCCCCTACGACGATCGCGAAGAGGCGCTGCGGGTGACCAATCTCGCGCCTCCGCTTGGCTGAGGACGAAGGCGGGCGTACGATCGGGTCAATGTCATCGGTCGCCCCCGACAACGTTGAGGCCACCGAGGCCTGGAGCGGACCGCTCTTCGACCTCTTCGTCAAGTACCGCGACCTGGCCATCAACGGCCTCGGCGCGCACGGCGAGGTGGCGATGCGGTCGAACCCGCCGCAGCTGGGCGAGCGGGTGATCGACATCGGCTGCGGGTTCGGCGATACCACGCAGCGGCTGGCCGAGCTGGTCGGGCCGGAGGGCTCGGCGCTTGGAGTCGACGTCTCGGCACCGTTCATCGAGATGGCTCGCCAGGAGGCCGACGAGGCTGATCTCGGGAACGTCGAGTTCCAACTCGCCGACGTGCAGACGCTGCAGCTGCCGCAGGATTTCGACTACGCCTTCTCGCGGATGGGGATCATGTTCTTCGCCAACCCTGTCGCGGCCCTCCGCAACGTCCGAGCGGCGCTCAAGCCCGGCGGTCGCTTCACCGCTGTCGTCTGGCGGCGCAAGCTCGACAACGAGTGGGTGCGGCGCGCCGAGGAGATCGTCGACGAGTACCTCGACCACCCCGAGGAGACCGACGAACCCACCTGCGGCCCCGGGCCCTTCTCGATGGCCAATGCCGACACGGTCAGTGAACAGTTGAAAATCGCCGGCTTCGAGGAGATCGGGCTGCAGCGCTGCGACTTGCCGATGAAGGTCGGCGCCGACCTCGACCAGGCGGTCGAGTTCGGAATGGCCCTTGGTCCTGCCGGGGAGGTCCTGCGGCTCTGGGGCGATCGCGTCGACGAGATCCGCCCCGAGATCGCCGCCAAGATTCGAGCGGCGATCGCCGACTTCGAGCAACCGGACGGGGTGTACGCCCCAGCATCAACCTGGATCATCACGGCCCGGGTTCCGAACAGCTGAGGGACGGAAGGTGGTGCCGTAGGGAGGAGTGGGTGTCCCTCTCGAGACCTGGGTTGCTGGCCTCTAACTGAGCTTTTCTCGCCGAGTGGTCTGTGCCAGCAACAGGACGCCGGCCCCGAGAGGGACACCCACTCCTCCGAGCAACAGTCCCTGTAAGACGCCGAAGGGCGGGAGCTGTCGCGCAAAGCTGGGTAGCTCGGCCGTCCTGCAAATGCGTGTTGGAGAGGGGGCCGGTGCCCCTCCGGAGGAATGTTCGGCGATATGCAATCTGTCTCTCGCGCGGCGGAGCCGCGCTCCAGGTTCTCCCCGGAGCGGAAGCGGAGGGGAGGTCAATTCCGGAGGAGGGGTACCGGCCCCCTCACCTGCCACGCCCAATAACCTGTGGTTATGGCCGAGACTCAGAGCGAACCTGTCGCGCCTCGTCTGGCCGCTGTCCGGGAGCAGTTGACCCTGCTTTCGGACTACCTTTGACCCGGCTGGGCTAGAGAAGGAAGCTGCTTCGCTCGAGGAGGAGATGGGACGTCCTGGGTTCTGGGATGACCAGGAGACCGCCGCAAAGACTTCGGCTGCTCATGCGCGGGCGCAGAAGCGGCTGGAGATGTTCCGGGGGCTTGAAGGTGACGTGACCGATCTTTCCGATCTGGCTGAGATGGCCGCTGAGGACGAGGAGATGGCGGCTGAGCTGGATACGCAGCTGCGCTCGGTCGAGGGGCGCCTCGCTGAGCTTGAGGAGGCGCGGCTGTTCAGCGGCGAGTACGACGCCGGCGACGCTGTGGTCACGGTTCATGCCGGCGCCGGCGGCACCGACTCCCAGGACTGGGCCGAGATCCTGCTGCGGATGTACCTGCGCTGGGCCGAGCGGCGCGGCTTCGGGGTCGAGATGGTCGAGGCCTCGGCGGGGGAGGAGGCGGGGCTCAAGTCCGCGACGTTCATCGCCCGCGGCGAGAATGCCTACGGCCTCTTCGCCGCCGAGCGCGGCGTCCACCGCCTGGTCCGGATCTCGCCCTTCGATTCCTCCGCCCGCCGCCACACCAGCTTCGCCCAGGTCGAAGTCGGCCCGGTGGTCGAGGAATCGGTCGAGGTCGAGATCGACGAGAGCGACCTGCGGATCGACACCTACCGCGCCTCCGGGGCGGGCGGCCAGCACGTCAACAAGACCGACTCGGCGGTGCGGATCACCCACCTCCCGACCGGCGTCGTCGTCCAGTGCCAGAACGAGCGCTCGCAGATGCAGAACCGCGCCGTGGCGATGCAGCTGCTGCGCTCGCGGCTGATCGAGCTGGAGGAGCGCAAACGCTCCGAAGAGCTGGCCAAGCAGCGCGGCGAGGTCAAAGACGTCGCCTGGGGCTCGCAGATCCGCAGCTACGTGATGCACCCCTACACGATGGTCAAGGACCACCGCACCGAGCACGAGGTCGGCGACGTGCAGCGGGTTCTCGACGGCGACCTCGACGAGTTCGTCCGCGACTACCTCGAGAAGACCGCCGCCGCCTCGGCGAGCTAGCGGTGGCCGAGCCGCTCTTCCACCTCGAACGCGCCGCCGCCGGCGAGCCGGAGGGGCTGCTGGTGCTCCATCACGGGCGCGGCACCGACGAGCGCGATCTGCTCGGCCTCGCCGACTTCCTCGACCCTGGGCAACGGCTGCAGGTGGTGACGCCGCAGGCGCCGCTGCAGCTGCCGGGATCGCCCGGCTACCACTGGTACCTGGTCCCGCGGGTCGGCTATCCCGACCCGGAGAGCTTCGAGGCCGCGCGGGCGGCGCTGGCCGACCTCCACGACCGGCTCTGGGAGGAAACGGGGGTCGGCCCGGAGCGGACCGTGCTCGGTGGTTTCTCGATGGGGGCGGTGATGAGCTACGCGATGGGCCTCAGCGCCGAGCGGCCGGCGCCAGCGGGGATCCTCGCCTTCAGCGGCTTCGTGCCGACGGTGGAGGGCTGGGAGCCGAGCTTCGCCGACCGCACCGGCACCCGCGTCTTCGTCAGCCACGGTCGCAACGACCCGGTGATCGGGATCGAGTTTGCCCAGCGCGCCTGCGAGCTGATCGAGGCTGGCGGCCTCGACCTCACCTACCGCGAGTCAGAGCTGGGCCACCAGATCGACCCGGCTCATCTGCGCGATGCCGCTACCTGGCTGGGAGAGATGCGCGGCTAGCGCGATGATGCCGCGACCGGTGGTGCCGGTGATGGTGTGAGCGGCTCTTGCGGTGAGCGCCCTTCCCTTGCCGCTGAGACCGATGCCTTTCGGCTTCTTCTTCGGCTTCGATTTCCTTGCAGAGTTCTTCGTCTTCGGCGTCTTCGGCTTCGCAGCCTTCGCTTTCGCCTTCGTCGTCGACTTCTTCGACCTGCACCGAATCGTCTTCCGCTGCGTCCGCTTCGCCTTCGTCGTCTTCATTGGTGACGAACGGCGGTGCCGAAGCGGTGGCCGGCAGGCTCATGGCATGCGCGGAAGCGGCCGCGGCGAGCAGGAGCAGCGAGGCGAGCAGGAGGACCAGCAGGAGCGGGAGTTTCCGCATGCCCCCTGCATCGGAGCTGGGCCCAGCCCTCCTTAGGAAGCTGGACCTTCGTCCAGTACGCCCTCCAGTTCCAGCAGGGCCTGCTTCATCGGCAGGCCGCCGCCGTAGCCGCCGAGGGCGCCGCCGGTGCGCAGAACGCGGTGGCAGGGGACGACCAGCGGGATCGGGTTGCTGCCGCAGGCGGTGCCGGCGGCGCGGACGGCGCGCTCGTTGCCGGCTTTGCGGGCCATCTCCGTGTAGCTGCGGGTCTGGCCGTAAGGGATCCTGTTAATTGCCCGCAGGACCCGCTGGCGGAAGCCGCCGCTGAGGCGCCAGTCGAGCGGCAGGTCGAAGCTGTCGAGCTTGCCTTCGAAGTAGAGGTCGAGCTCACGGCGGGTCTCGTCCAGCTCCTTGGGGGCCTCCAGGACCCGCGGCGAGACCCGCTCGGCGAGGTCGATCAGCATCTCGTCCGAGTCCTGGTTCGGCAGGCCGACCCGGACCAGGCCGCGCTTCGTCGTCGCCAGCAGCAGCGGCCCGAAGGGCGAGTCGGCGGTCGTGTAGGCGACGTCGAGCAGGCCCTCCTCGGCGGCTCGCGCCTTGAGCCGGTCGATTGCGGCGTTGTCGGTCTTGGTGCTCATGCCAGTTCCTTTCTCAGTCGCTTCAGTCCCTCGTGCAGGCTGCGCCGCGCCGCCTCCGGCGAGCAGCCCAGCGCCGCGGCGATCTCGGCGTGGGGGAGGTCGCTGCCGTAGCGCAGCGCCACCGCGGCCCGCTGCTTCGGCGGCAGCGCCCCGACCGCTGTCCAGAGCTCGTCGTCGGGCTCGGGGATGCCGTCGACGGCGACCAGCTCCGCGGGTTCGGCGACCGGAACCGGCGCCCGGCCGCGGGCGCGGTGGTGGTCGATCGCCTTGCGGTGGGCGATCGTCAGCAGCCAGCCGCGCAGGTTGCGATCGTCTTCGAGCTTGGGGTAGGCCCGCAGGGCGGCGAGGAAGGTCTCCTGAAAGCAGTCCTCGGCGCCATCGCGCCCGACCGCGCCGTGCAAGATCGCCATCACGGCACCGGCATGCTCGTCCAGAACGGTTTGAAACGGCGGCAGCGCGGTCACTCTGTGGGATTAAACGTGGTGAATCTTCAAAATGTGAGATCGAACCGACGATCTACCACCTCATGGGTGGGAAATCGTCGGCTCGTTAGGCTGGCGCTATGACCGAGTTGGCAACCGAAGTCGAGGAGCTGGTGGCGCGGGCGCTGGCCGAGGACCTGGGAGAAGGGGACGTCACCGCCGAGGCGACGGTTCCCGAGGAGGCCCAGGCGCGGGCGCGGATCGTGCAAAAAGAGCCGGGAGTGATCTTCGGCCTGGCGCTGGTTGCAGAGGCGATGCGCCAGTGCGGCGTCGAGCACGTCGACAACCTCGTGGTCGAGGGACAGTGGCGCGACGAGGTGCCGGCCGAGGTCCTGCTGGCGAGTGGCTCGGCGCGGGCGCTGCTGGCGGCCGAGCGGACCGCGATCAACTTCCTCGGCCACCTCTCCGGAGTGGCGACGATCACCGCGCGCTACGCCGAGGCGGTGGTCGGGACCGGGACGACGATCCTCGACACCCGCAAGACGACGCCGGGGCTGCGGCGGCTGGAGAAGGCGGCGGTCGCCGCCGGCGGCGGCATCAACCACCGGATGGGCCTCTACGACGCAATCCTGATCAAGGAGAACCACATCGCCGCCGCGGGCGGCCTGGCAAAAGCGGTCTACGCTGCCCGCAACGCGCAGCCGGAGATGGCGATCGAGGTCGAGGTCCGCAACCTCGACGAGGCCGCCTACGCCTTGGGCACCGGTGTCGACCGTCTTCTGCTCGACAACATGGGCCCGGAGCTGATGAAAGAAGCGGTGGCTCTGCGCGATCAGACGGCAGGTGGCGCCGACGGCGTCTCCCTCGAGGCCTCGGGTGGGGTCAACCTGGAGAACGTGCGGGAGATCGCCGAAACCGGCGTCGATTTCATCTCCATAGGCGCCCTAACCCACTCGGCTCCCACCCTAGATTTCTCGATGCTCGTCGAGCTGGGTTAGGGAGCCGGGAGAGGGGTTCGGCGGGCAACAGCGGGGAGGGCCCGGCGAACCCCTCTCCCGGCTCCTGTGACCGGTCCTGTTACTTGAGGAGTTTCGAAAGGCGACGGTCTTTCAAGATGCGTCCGCCGGTCTGCTCTTTGGGGCAATAGTTGGTTTGGTGTTCTGAGAAAAAGACGGCCTCGATGGTGGTGCCGCAACGGGGGCAGGGGTTGCCCTCGCGTTTGTGGATCTTCAGCGGCATCGGGACTTTGTCGGGGACTTCGGGGCCGATCGTGTTCTCGTAGTGATCGATCGCATCGCCAAGGACGTGTAATGCGGCATGGAGCTGCTTCAGCTCGGCGGGGTTGAGTTCCGAGCCTTTCTTGAAGGGTGAGAGGCGGGCCTCCCAGAGGATCTCGTCTACCCAGGAGCGGCCGATCCCGGCGATGTCTTTCTGGTGGCGGAGGAGGGGATGGAGGTGGCGGGGGTGGTCGATCGCGGCGGCGAACTCGTCGAGCGGGGGAGGGGGCCAGGCCTCGGGGCCGAGGCTGGCGACCATCTCGTCCTCTGAGACCGCCTCTATCGGCAGCAGCTTTGCCCAGGCGCGCTGCTTGGTACCGAACTCGCGCAGGCGCAGCTCGCGGCCGTCGGTGAGTCGGATCAGCACTCGCGAGGCTTTGTCTTTGAGCGAGGCGCGTTTGTCGAAGACCCGCAGCCGCCCCGCCGACATCAGGTGGATCAGCAGCGCCAGGTCGCCGAACTCGACGACCGGCATCTTGCCGATCCGCCGCACCCCCGTCAGCTGGCGCCCGACCAGCGCTTCCAACGGCGGGTCGAAGGTCTTCATCACGTTCATCCCCGGCGCCAGAACCGATTCCACCTCGGCTCCGGCCAGGGCGCTCTGCAGGCGGCGGGCGACGATCTCGACCTCGGGCAGCTCGGGCATCGCCGAAAAGGCTAGACGGCCGATTCAGTCGTCTAGACTTCAATGACGTTCATTCGACCGGTCCGGACCCAGTCCCGCCGGCGAACATCAGGAAAGAGAGGGCTCATGCAGGAGCTCCCGACGATCCAACCTACTTTCGGACCGGAGCTGAGCCCGGAGGAGATCGCTGAGATCAGCGAAGAGGTCCGCGCGCTCGCGCAGCAGCGCAACGCCGTCATCCTCGCCCACAACTACGAGCTGCCCGAGATCCAGGACGTCGCCCACTACCTCGGCGACTCGCTCGGCCTCTCGCGCCAGGCCGCCGAGACCGACGCCGAGGTGATCGCTTTCTGCGGCGTCCACTTCATGGCCGAGACCGCCTCGATCCTCTCGCCGCAGAAGACCGTGCTGATCCCCGACCTCGACGCCGGCTGCTCGCTCGCCGACTCGATCGACGCCGACCAGCTGCGCGGCTGGAAGGCCGAGCAACCCGGCGCGCTGGTCGTCATGTACGTCAACACCTCAGCCGAGGTGAAGGCGGAGACCGACTACTGCGTCACCTCCTCCAACGCGGTCGACGTGGTCCGCCACATCTGGGCCGAGCACGGGCCCGACGCCGAGATCCTCTTCGGCCCCGACATGTGGCTCGGCGCCTTCGTCGAGCGCGAGACCGGCCTGGTCGAAGAACCCGAGCGCCGCGGCAACTTCCACATCTGGGACGGCGAGTGCCACGTCCACGCCGGGATCAAGCCGCTCGACATCGCCCGCACCCGCGAAGAACACCCGAACGCCGAGTTCCTCATCCACCCCGAGTGCGGCTGCTCGACCCAGGCGATGGAGTACGTCGCCGCCGGCGACATCGACCCCGAGGGCGTTCACATGCTCTCCACCTCCGGGATGCAGAAGCACGTCGAAGCCCACCCCGACGGCGAGTTCATCGTCGCCACCGAGAACGGCATGCTCTACCCGCTGCAGCAGGCCGCGCCCCGCGCCAACCTGATCGAGGCCAACCGGATGGCCTTCTGCAAATACATGAAGATGATCACCCTGCCGAAGCTCCGCGACTCGCTCCGCGACCTCAAGTTCGAGGTCAGCGTGCCGCCGGAGATCGCCGAGCGCGCCCGCATCCCGATCGAGCGCATGGTCGCGATCGGCTAAACGCCGGTCACTCCTCGCTGAAGTTTTCACGCGACTTTTAGGTCGCTTTTCGCTTCCTTTGCCGAACCCGGGGCAGGCTGGCTCCGTACTCCCCGGAAAGGAAGGAAGTGACCCCTATGGATTCGAAGAAGAAGGTCCTGGTGGTGGCTGACAGGACCGCCGACTCACCCGACCTGATCGCCGCGCTGCAGCGCACAAGTCGCTCCGGCGCCAGCTTCACCCTGGTCGTCCCCGCCGTCCCCCATGGCCTCGCCTGGGCCGCGGACATGAAAGCCGGGTGGGCAGAGGCCGTCACCCGCGCCGGCCGCGCCGCCGCCCGGATGAGGCAGGAGGGGCTGGAGCTGGACGAGGTGATCGTCGGCGACCCGGACCCGTTTGCAGCCGTCGGCGACGTCCTCCACGCCCGCGAGTTCGACGCGGTGATCGTCTCGGTGCTGCCGAAGGGGATTTCCCGCTGGCTGGCCCTCGGCCTGCCGGCGCGGCTGCGGCGCAGCGTCGACCTCCCCGTAGTCCAGGTGACGGCTGAGCTCGATCTGGCGGGCGCCCCCGCAGTAGCTGCCTGAAAGATCCCCTGCGTGGGCGGGATCTTGCGGGGTCGAGGGGTCGCAGGAGTCACCCTGTGACTGCAGAAGGCACCTCCTCGATGCGCCGATCGAAGAAGAACAACCGCGGCAGTGACGAGCCGCGGCGCCCCCGCGGGCGTCGCGCGCCGATCATCGAGCTGAACCAGGTCACCAAGGTCTATCCGGGTGGCCATATGGCACTCGACCGGATCTCTTTGGGGATCGGCCGCGGCGAGTTCGTCTTCCTCGTCGGCCCGACCGGCTGCGGCAAGTCGACGCTGATCAAGATGCTGATCCGCGAGCTCACCGCCACCGAAGGCTCGGTCAAGATCGCCGGGCGGGACATCGGCGAGCTGCCGGAGAAGAAGATTCCGCAGCTGCGACGCAACATCGGCACCGTCTTCCAGGACTTCAAGCTGCTGCCCGACCGCACCGTCTACGACAACGTCGCCTACGCGCTGCAGGTGATCGGCGCCAGCCGCGCCGAAATCCGCGAGCAGGTGCCGCAGACGCTGCGCTTGGTCGGGCTCTCGACCAAGATCCACAGCTACCCCGACCAGCTTTCTGGCGGCGAGCAGCAGCGCGTCTCGGTCGCCCGCGCCTTCGTCAACCACCCACCGCTGCTGCTGGCCGACGAGCCGAGCGGGAACCTCGACCCGGTCACCTCGATCGGGATCATGCAGCTGCTCTACCGGATCAACAAGGCCGGGACCACCGTCGTCGTCGTCACCCACGACCGCGAGATGGTGGACAACATGCAGCGGCGCGTGGTCGAGCTCTACGAGGGCCGCGTCGTCCGCGACGAGGTCTCCGGTGGCTACACCGAGGAGTCGACGACCGAATTCGGCCTGCGGATGCGGGCTGGGATGGGCGTCGGCGCCGAGGGCGAGAAGCTGACGAACGGCCACTCCCATCACGACGAGCTGAGCTGATGGGCCGCGTCGTCTTCTTCTTCCAGGAGGCTCTGCGCGCGCTGAAGCGCAACGGCGCCCCGAGCCTGGCGGCGATCGTGACCACGGTCGTCACCGTCGTCCTGCTCGGGATGCTGATCCCGATCTTCCAGACCGCCCAGGGCAAGAGCCAGGAAGTCCGCAACGAATTGAGCGTCCAGTACGCGCTCTTCCCGGACGCGACGAAACAGGAAATCGCCGCGACCAAACAGAAGCTCGAAGGGCTCCCGCACGTCGCCGAAGTGAAGTTCGTCGGCAAAGCGGAGGCGCTGAAAACGCTCGAATCCGAACTCGAGGACAAGCGGATCGTCGAAGAGCTGAAATACAACCCGCTGCCCAACAGCTTCGAAGTGGTCCCCGAC
Source organism: uncultured Actinomycetes bacterium (assembly GCA_963702075.1). Classification (GTDB taxonomy): domain Bacteria; phylum Actinomycetota; class Thermoleophilia; order Solirubrobacterales; family 70-9; genus VAYN01. The sequence continues at coordinate 1,128,576 of OY969703.1, forward strand.
GACGCCGCCAACCTGCCGGCGATCCAGAAGTCGATCTTCCCCGACGGGCCAAACGGGAAGCCGATCTCCTCGATCATCAACAACGAATTCGACAACACCTTCGGCCAGCAGAAGGTCGAGCAGGTGACGAGCGCGCTGAAGATCATCCTCACCGTGATCACGGCGCTGCTGGTGCTCGCCTCGCTGATGCTGATCGGCAACACGATCCGGCTCTCGATCTACACCCGCCGCCGCGAGGTCGAGGTAATGCGCCTGGTCGGCGCCACCCGCTGGTTCATCCGCTGGCCGTTCATGATCGAGGGCGTGGTCGTCGGCTTCGTCGGCGGCGCGCTGGCCATACTGATCCTGTGGCTAGGCAAGATCACGATCGTCGACCCGCTCAGCAGCAAGGTCAGCGTCCTCTCGGCGCAGAGCACCTCGACGCTCGCCTTCCCGGCGTTGATCGCGATCCTCTTCGCCGCCTCGATCATCGTCTCGACGATCGGCTCCGGCGTCACCTTGCGCCGCTTCCTCAAGGTCTGAGGCCCGCGTGAGCGGACGCGGGGCCGTGGCCTTCGCGGTCGCCTTGGTCGTCTTCCTCGCCGCCGGCCTCTGGCTCGGCGGGCACCCGCGGGACCTGCCGGAACCGCTCCGCGAAGTCTTCGTCGACGAACCGAGCGGCCTGGTCGCCGAAGCCGCCGAAGCGATCGAAGACAACTACTACCGCGCGGTCGGCCCGCAGGAGCTGGGCAACGCCTCGCTGCAGGGGATGGTCAGGCAGCTGCGCAAAAGCAACAAAGAGGACCGTTACTCCGAATACTTCTCGAAGGAAAGCCTCGAAAGCTTCAACCAGGAGATCGAAGGGCGCTTCTCGGGGATCGGGCTCTCGGTGATCGGCGTCAAGCAGGGGTTGCGGGTGGCCGAAGTCTTCAAGCGCTCCCCCGCCGACCAGGCCGGGATCGAGCCGGGCGACACGATCGTCTCGGTCGAAGGCAAATCGATCGCCGGCCAGAACAGCACCGAAGCGACGAAGCTGATCAAAGGCCCGGAAGGGACGCAGGTGACGATCGGCGTCCGCGACGGCAAGAGCGGCAAGGTGAGACAGCTGACGATCACCCGGGCCGAGGTCTCGCTGCCCAACGTCAGCAGCAGTGTCAAGACGGAGAAGGGCAAGAAGCTCGGCTACGTGCGCCTGCTCAGCTTCAGCGAAGGCGCCCACGCGCAGCTCGCGAACGGGTTGGAGAAGGTGAAGAAGGAAGGGGCCGAAGGCGTCGTCCTCGACCTGCGCCACAACCCCGGCGGCCTGCTCGACGAGGCGGTGCTCTGCGCCAGCCTCTTCCTGCCCGAAGACGAAACGGTCGTGATCACCAAATCGCGAACCCAGGGGGAAAGCGTCCACAAGACCGGGGCGGGGCGGATCGCCAAGCTGCCGGTGGTCGTCCTGATCGACGGCGGCACCGCCTCGGCAGCTGAGATCCTCGCTGCCGCGCTCGCCGACGACGAGGGCGCCACCACGGTCGGTACCCGCTCCTACGGCAAGGGCCTCTTCCAGGAGGAGCAGAGCCTCGCCAACGGCGGCGCCCTGAAGCTCTCGGTCGGTGCTTTCTTCACGCCGAAAGGGGTAAACCTGGCAGCGAGCCATGGCATCCACCCGGACGTGAAGGTGAAGGACAACTTGAAGACTCCGGCCGACGAGGCCAAGCAGCGCGCGTTCGGCGTCCTCGCCGGCCAGGTCGGCTGATGCCCGGGCGGGGCAGGGGGCGGCGCGAGCGCAGTCGGGCCGAGGCGCCGCGGCGGCGCAGCCGCCACGGGGGCGTGGCGCGCTCTGAGCGGCGCGCCCGCGAACGTGAGGCGCAGCGGCCGGCGCGGGAGGCGGTCGCGGAGATGCTGCGCGAGGAGCTCGGCTACCGCGGCTTCCGGCCGACGATCGAGGGGGAAGCGCGGGAAGCGGCGAAGTGGGCCGAGCGCGAAGGCGGCCCGCGCCGCGACCTCACCGCCCTCGCCACCTTCACCGTCGACCCCGCCACCGCCCGCGATTTCGACGACGCCGTCTCCGCCCAGCGCGAGGGCAACGGCGCCCGCGTCTGGATCCACATCGCCGACGTCGCCGCCCACGTCAAACCCGGCTCGCTTCTCGACCAGGAGGCGCGGCGGCGCGCCAACAGCACCTACGTTCCCGGCGCGGTCGAGCCGATGCTGCCGCACGCGCTCAGCTCGGAGGCCTGCAGCCTGGCGCCGGGGGTCGAGCGGCTGGCGGTGACGACCGAGGTCGAGCTGGGGCCGGGGATGGAGCCGCGGCGGGCGCGCTTCTACCGCAGTCGCATCCGCTCCGACGTCCGCCTGAACTACGACGAGTTGGATGAGATCTTCGCCGGGCGTCGGCAGCCGCCGGCCGAGGTGGCCGAACCGCTTGCCGCCGCCCGTGAGGTCGCCGCCGGCCTCGCCGAGCACCGCGGCACCAGCAATCTCGACGTCGAATCCTTCGAGCCCGAGTTCGAGTTCGACGTCGAGGGCAACGTCGTCCGGGCCGAGGGCGTCGCCCAGACCGAGGCCCACCGTCTGATCGAGCGCCTGATGATCCTCACCAACGAGCAGGTCGCCGAGCTGCTCGAGCGCGAGCGGGTGCCGGCGATCTACCGCGTCCACGCCCAGCCCGACGCGGCGCGGATCGAGCGCCTGCTCGAGCAGCTGTCGGCGCTGGGGGTGCCGACGCCGCCGCTGCGCCAGGGCTTGGCGCCGAGCGAGGCCGGCCAGGTGGCGGCGGAGGCGAGCCGGCTGGTGCGGCAGGAGGCCGCGAGGCGCGGGCACGGCCGCGAGGCGTATACCTCGCTCGTGCTCCGATCCCTCAAGCAGGCCTATTACAGCGAGCGGAACGTCGGCCACGCCGGCCTCGGCAGCTCTGCCTACTGCCACTTCACCTCGCCGATCCGGCGTTACCCCGACCTCGTCTGCCACCGGGCGCTGCTGGCGCTGCTGGGCGAGGGGGAGGAGGCGCCGACCCTGGCGCAGGCGCGCGACGCCGCCGCCGACTCCTCGGCCCGCGAGCGCGAGTCGGCCCGGATCGAGCGCCACGCCGACGACGTCTGCGCCGCCTACCTGCTCGAACGCGAGCTGGGCGAGCGCGGGCTCGACACCGTCTTCGAGGGCGAGATCTCCGGCGTCATCCGCTCCGCCGCCTTCGTCGCCTTCCGCGGCGAGCTCGGCGACGTCTACGAGGGGATGCTGCCGGCGCGGCGCATGCCGGGCGACCGCTTCGAGCTCGACCGGGCCGAGGTGGCGCTGGTGGGCCGCGGTTCTAAGGGACGCTTCAGCCTCGGGGATCCGATATCCGTCCGGGTGGCGGGGGTCGATGCGCCCCGCGGTCGCGCCGAGCTAGACCTTGCTGGCGAGCCCGTCGAGGAGTCCGAATGAGCAAGCCCGAATGAGCAAAAAGGACAAGAAGAAACGCGAGCCGGCCTCCGGCGACGTCGTCACCAACCGGCGCGCCCGCCACAAATTCGAGTGGGTGGAGAAGTTGGAGGCCGGGATCGTCCTCCAAGGCTCGGAGGTGAAGGCGCTGCGCAGCGGCAAGGCGCAGATGACCGACGCCTACGCGGTCGTCGACGGGGGCGAGGTTTGGCTTCGCAAGCTGCATATTCCGCCCTACGAGTACGCCGCCGTCGACGCCCACGCAGCCGAGCGGCCGCGGAAGCTGCTCTTGCATAAGGAGGAGATCGAGCGACTGGTCGGGAAAACCGCGCAGAAAGGATTGACTCTGGTTCCGACCAGGATCTATTTCAAAGGGCCGCGGGCAAAGGTGGAGCTGGCTCTAGCGCGAAACAAGGAGGGTCGTGACCGGCGCCGGGAGATCGCCGACCGCGACGTCCGCAGAGAGGTCGAGCGCGAGTTCAAGGGAAGGATGCGTTGAGGTTGAAACTGCAGAACCAAATGGGAGGATTCAGGTCGATGCGGCCGATGAAGAGTTTGCCCGCCGCCGTCGCTGGGATCATCGCGCTCGTGATGGCCGCTCCGGCGCAGGCCAACGCAAAGTCCTTCCCCGAAAAGGCGAGTGATTACGTGAGCGACCACACCGGTTTTTTCGTCGCTGCCCTCCTGGTGGCGATTCTTGTCCTGCTGCTGATCGTGCGGATCACGCAACGGCGCGCGAAGGACAAGGAACAGAAGGAGGCCGCGCAGGCCGCGGGTGCGCAGACCCCGCCGCCAGGCGCTCCGCCGGCCGCAGCCCAGCCCGTCGCGCCGGGTCAGACCGCCGAGCTTGCCGCGGTGCCCGTCGGCGGCCCGCCGACCGCCGCCCCGCCCGCGGCCGACCCAGCCCAGTCGGCGCCGCCTCCCGGTCAGCCGGTTTCCCCGCCTGGAGCCGCGATTCCGCCGCCTGTCCCCGACGCTGCACCCGTTTTCGCCAACGAGTCTTCGAAGGATCGCAAGCGCCGCCAGCGCGAGGAACAGCGGCTGAAGCGGGCGCAGATGCGCGAGGCACGCAAAGCCGAGCTGCAGCGCCGCAAGGACGAGAAGGCCAACCGCCGGGCCCAGAAGAAGGGCCAGCCGGCGCCCGCGGCCGGCTCACCGCCTGCACCAGGCGCACCCGGCGCCCCGACCTCTGCACCCGCCCCGACGGGAGAACATCCCGCGAGCAAGGCGGGGTTCACCGAGATGAGCCTGTTCGGGCTCAAGCTTGGCGGCAAGAAGAAGCGCGAAGCCGCGCAGTCCGAACAGCGGCTGGCGGAGGCGCGCGCTGCTAACGAACGCGCTCTGGCCGAAGCGCAGACCGGTGGCCAGGTGCCCCCCTCCGGCCAGCTTCCTCCCTGGGAGGAGGCGACCACCATGCAGCCGCCGACCGGCGAGCTCTCGGCGATGCCCTCGGTGCCGCCGCCCCCGATCCCCGGCGGGACGCCTGCCCCGGGCGAATACGACCCGGCCGCGGCCGAACAGCGGGTGCGCGACAAGGTTGCCGAAGTCCGCGCTGAGCAGCAGCGGATCGGCGCCGAGGCCGACCGTCGCCTGCAGGCAGCCGACCAGCTGCAGCAGCAGGGTGGCGTTCCGGTCGGCGGCCAGCCGCAGCCGATGCAGGACGCACAGCCGTCGGCGGCGCCGACGGTTCCCGCTCCCGCGGTGGAGCTGCGCAATGCCGAGCAGAGGCTCGAGGAAGACCGCGCCGGCCGCGAACGCGAGATGAAAGAAGCCGAGGAGCGCCTGCGCCAGATCGAAGAGCGCACCAAAGCCGCCGAAGAACGCGCCGCCGAAGCGAAACGGCTGGAGGAACGGCGAGCCGAAGAGGCCGCCAAGGACCAGCGTCTCGAAGAGATGCGCCGCAGCGTCGCCGCCGCGGAAGAGCGGGCGCGCGAGGCAGAGCGCCAGGCCGAGGAAGCTGAGCAGGCCGCGCTGCGCCCGGTCCAGGGCGGAGCAGCCCCAGGCGCTATGGGCGTTTCCGAGCCCACTCCGCCCCCGCCGCCGGCACCGGAGCCGCCGCAGTCGTTCGCGCCGCCGACGCCACCGCCGACGCCGGCCGAGAGCCAGCCCTTCCAGGCTGCGCCCCCGCCGCCTCCTCCGGTCAACCAGCCTCCGCAGGCACCGCCGCCGGCTGCGCCACAGCCTCCGTTCCAGAGCGAAGGGCCGCCGCCCGCTCCGCCGGCAGAGTCATTCCAGCCGCTTGAGCAGCCGACCCCGCCGCCTCCTCCGGCGGCGCCGCAGCCGACCTATTCGGTTCCGGACCCGGCGGTTCGGCCGGAAGCCGGCAGCGGGTCTGGCGACCAGGTCAACCTCAACACGGTCACCTTCGAGCAGCTGCGCGAGCAGAACCTTTCGGTTACGCAGGCGACTCGGTTGTTGGCGCATCGCGAGCGGTTGGGCGGCTTCCAGTCGGTCGACGACCTTGACCAGGTGGCTGGGTTTCCGGTGGAGATGCTGGACGACTTGAAGTCTCGGTCTACCGTTTAGGGGGCCGGGGAGGGGGTCCACCGGACAACAGCGGGGAGGGTCCGGTGGACCCCCTCCCCGGCCCCGAACCGGGGCGGTGGGCTCAGGATTGTTCTTCGTACTTCTCCAGCAGCTTGAGCCAGAACTCGCTGCGGGAGGGGTACGGGGCGACTGCGTGCCTTAGTTGGGAGATGGGGGTCTCTCCGACGATGGCGATGGTGGCTGCTTGTAGGAAGTCGGCGGTCTCGAAGCCGGTGAAGGTGGCTCCTACGATCGCGTGCTTTTGCTGGTCGATGACCAGGCGGGAGGTGCCGCCGGTTTCCTTGCCTTGGAAGCTGGCGCCGGGGGAGCCGTCGGTGGGGACGTCTACGGCGCGGGCGTCGATGCCGGCTTCCTGGGCTTGGGCGAGCGTCTTGCCGGCGGCGGCGACCTGGGGGTCGGTGAAGGTGACGCGTGGTGAGCCCAGCCCTTCGGCGATCGCCTCGACCGGGCGGCCGAGCAGGTTCTCGACCGCGATCCAGGCGTGGTACTTGCCCATGTGGGTGAAGAGAGAGCGGCCGTTGGCGTCGCCGATCGCGTAGAGCCAGTCGCTGCCGCCGACCCGCATTCGGCGGTCGGTGTCGAGGAAGCCGTGCTCGTTGGGCTTCGCACCCGCGGCTTCGAGGTCGAGATCGCCGGTGTTGGGGACGCGGCCGACGGCGACCAGGATCTCCCCGGCCTCGACTGTCTCGCCGCTGCTCAGGGTGACCGCGACCCCGCTGCCCTCGGGTCGCACCGCTTCGACTTTCGTCCCGGTGCGGACGTCGACGCCGAAGTGCTCGCGCAGCGACTCGGCGACTTCCTCGCCGGCGAACTCCTCCTCGCGCGAGAGCAGGTGCTCGCCCCCCTCGACCAGGGTCACCCGCGCGCCCAAGCTCGCCCAGGCCTGCGAGAGCTCGCTGCCGACCGGACCGCCGCCGAGGACGATCATGCTCTCCGGCACCTGCTTGGCGCTGGTCGCGTCGCGGTTGTTCCAGGCCTTGACCTCGTCGAGGCCGTCGATCGGCGGCATCGCCGCCTTGCTGCCGGTGGCGACGACGACGGCCTGCGACGCCGTCAGCGTGTCGTCGCCGACAACCACCCGGCGCTCGCCGTCGAAGCGGGCGCTGCCGCGGAAGAGGTCGATTTCCCGTTCTTCCAGCCAAGGCAGCTGGACCGAGTCGTCGAGGTCGTGAACCACCTCGTCGCGCCGGGCGAGGACCGCCTGCGGCTCGAGCTCGCCGTGTCCGGTCGGCACTCCCGGAATCCGCTTCGCCTCGGCGAGCACGTCAGCCGGGCGCAGCAGCGCCTTCGAGGGCATGCAGGCGTAGTAGGAGCATTCGCCGCCGACCAGGTCCCGCTCGACGATCGCCACCCGCAGCCCGCCGTCGGCCAGTCGCCCGGCGCAGACCTCGCCGGCGGGGCCGGCGCCGAGGACGATCGCGTCGTAGCTGCGCTCGCTCACGGGCGCATCATTTCAGGTGGGCACGCCCGGTCCCTTACCCCCAAGGTCACCTACAATGACAAGGCATTCCCAAGCACGGGGGCGACAGGCTTCGACGTGGTCGACTCGTGCGAACGGTTGCAGGTCGAGGTTGCTGGAGGCCTCGTTAAACCCCAGCACAAACCAATACGTGCGGACCATGAGTTCGCCCTCGCCGCTTAGTCAATAGCTAAGCGCTGTGAGAGTCGGTCCTCCCTCGCCCACGGGGAGGGGCACCGGCTTCAGAAGTGGGCTCACCCAGGCGGATCGCCCCGACCGCAAGGGAACATTGAAGGGGCTTTATCTCCCGCAGTGCCCGCTGGCGCGGACCCCGGGAGACGAGAACAAAGCGCCGGCTAAACCTGTAGACACCCTCGCACCGCGTCCGCGGATCCGAGTTCGAATCTCGGCGCCTCCATGGATGACAGGCCGATTCCCAAGCGGGAATGGCCTGTTCTGTTGCAAGTACTTGATCTTCCCTCTGTGGAACTAGGCGGCTCAACCGCGTTTGCTGCTGCGAATGACGAGCGGCAGGGAACCGCAGCGGGGCTTCGCCTGGGCGGTGCGCAAACTGCGCACCGAAAAAGGGCTGACACAGAGCGCGCTGGCGCGGCGCGTCGGGCTCGACCCGAGCCAGGTCTCGCGGCTGGAGAAAGGCAAGGGGAACCCGCGTTGGGCGACGGCGAGGCGGATCGCCGTCGGCCTCGGCATCACCCTGGCCGAGCTGGCTGCCGTGGCCGAGGACTTCGAGGAGCGAAGGATTAGATAAAGATTTGGTATGAGAGCGAAACCAATTCCCTCGGAATGGGTTCTTGGTGACTGCAGAGCAGATCGGCAGGGGCTGCAGTTCAGCGAATGTATCCCGATCTCTCAAATCCACTTCTGTACTGGGACCCGGCTGCCCGTGATCCCGCCCAGCGGCGTATCCACCCGCTGCTGCGCGGTGCCGTGCTGCACCGGGACGGCTGGACCTGCCGCTATTGCGGCAAGGAGGCAACCGAGGTAGACCACGTCGCCCCGCGGGCGCGAGGAGGCGCGACCTCGCCGACCAACCTCGTCGCCGTTTGCCGGCCGTGCAACAAGACCAAGGGGATACGCACCCCCGGGGAGTGGCGGCGGGACGAGGCGCTGGGGAGGCTGCTTGCCAACGCGGCGCGAGCGCGGGACGTCCGCAGGCACCGCCGCCGGCCGCGCTCAGCCAGCAGCCACTAGGGTCGCGGCATGAGCCGCTACGTCGCCTTCCTGCGCGGGATGAACCTGGGGGGTCGCCGAATCAAGAACGAGGAGCTGCGGCGCCACTTCGAGGAGATGCAGCTCGATGAGGTGGCCACCTTCCGCGCCAGCGGCAACGTGATCTTCTCGGCGCCCAAGCGGGAGAGCGAGAGCAAGCTGGCGCAGCGGGTCGAAACGGAGCTGGACGAGCGCCTCGGCTACGACGTCCCGGTCTTCCTCCGCAGTATCGAAGAGGTGACGGCAATTGCGGCGCAGCAGCCGTTCGACGCCAAGCAGGTCCGTAAATCGAAGGGAAAGCTTCAGGTCTCGCTGCTGAAGAAGAAACCGAGCGCAGCGGCGAAGAAGAAGGCGCTCGCCCTGGCAACGGACGAGGACCTGCTGGCGATCGAGACCCGCGAGCTCTACTGGCTCCCCAGCGCCGGCATCAGCGAATCCGACCTCGACCTGAAGGCAATCGACTCCGTTCTAGGCGCGGGCACGATCCGCACCATGGGCACGATCGAGCAGATCGCCTCGAAGCACGGCTAGGCGATCGCCACCGCGGCTCGGGTGGAGCCGGGGGAGGGGGTCCCGCGGACAACAGCGGGGAGGGTCCGCGGGACCCCCTCTCCCGGCTCTCTCACTTACCTTGGGACTTACATGGCAATCGCAACCGCAACCAGCCTCGACGTCTACGTAGGCGGCAAGCTCCTCTTCGAAGAGGTCTCCTTCAAGCTCGAGCCGCGCGAACGGATGACGCTCTCCGGCCGCAACGGCGCCGGCAAGTCGACGCTGCTGCGGGTGCTCGCCGGCGAGCTGGCGCCTGATTCGGGCTCGCTCAGCGTGCAGCGGGGCGCCCGCGTGGCCCTCCACGACCAGCGGCCGCCGCGGGACTCGCAGGCGACGCTCAGCGAGTACGTCTTCTCGGGCCGCACCGACATGCTCGAGACCGAGGCCGAGCTGGCGCGGCTGGAGGCGGCGATGGGGGACGGCGAGGAGGAGACGATGCGCGCCTACGCCGCCGCCCAGCAGCGGCTCGAAGCCGGCGGCGGCTACCGCTGGCGCGACGGCGTCCTCGAAGTCCTGCGCGGTCTCGGCTTCGACGACGAGCAGGCCGGGCGCGCGCTCTCGACCTTCTCCGGCGGCGAGCTGACCCGCGCCTCGCTCGCCCGCGCCCTCGCCACCCGTCCCGACCTGCTGCTGCTCGACGAGCCGACCAACCATCTCGACATCCCCTCGCTGGAGTGGCTCGAGGGCTACCTGGTCGAGCTCGACGCCGCGGTCGTCCTCGTCGCCCACGACCGCTGGTTTCTCGAGGCGGTCGGCACCTCGGTGCTGGAGCTGGAGGCGCAGCGGGCCCGCTTCTTCGCCGGCCCCTGGCACGCCTGGCGCCAGGAGCAGGCGGTGCGCCAGATCGCCCTCGGCAAAGCGATCGAGCGCCAGCAGGCAGAGATCGAGCGGATGGAGCGCTTCGTCGAGCGCTTCCGCTACAAGGCGACGAAGGCCCGCCAGGCGCAGTCGCGGGTCAAACAGATCGAGAAAAAGAAGCGCGACGGCCCGCGCGCCGAACGCCGCGACACCCGCAGCCTGCGCTTCCACTTCAAGCCGCCGGAGCGGCCCGGCCGGGTCGTCCTGAAAATGGTCAACGGCACGCTCGAGGTGCCGGGGCGGACCCTGCTCGCCGGCGCCAACCTCGAAGTCGAGCGCTCCGAACACGTCGTCCTCGTCGGCCCCAACGGCGCCGGCAAGACGACCCTGATCGAGACCCTGGCGGGGCAGCGCGAGCCGGCCTCCGGCAGCGTCCGCACCGGCCACAACGTCAAGATCGGCTACCTCTCCCAGCATGCCGAGACCGCCGCCGGCTCGGGCACCGTGCTCGACGCCGCCAAGCGCGAGACGGGCCTCAACGAGAACCAGTCGCGGGCGCTCCTCGGCGGCTTCCTCTTCTCCGGCGCCGACGTCGACAAGCAGCTCTCCGACATCTCCGGCGGCGAGCAGCGGCGGCTCTCGCTGGCGATCCTCGTCGCCTCCGGCGCCAACGTCCTCGTCCTCGACGAGCCGACCAACCATCTCGACATCGAGAGCCGCGAGGCGCTCGAGGACGCGCTGACCGAGTTCGAGGGATCGGTGCTGCTGGTCTCCCATGACCGAGCGCTGCTGGAGGCGGTCGGCAGCCGCACCTTCGTTTGCGAGGACAGCAAGCTCGAGAGCCACCCGAGCGGCTGGGCCGAGTACCAGCGACGGCGCGACGAACGCCAGTCGGAGGCGACCGCGGCGGTGAAAGCCGCCTCGGGCGGCGGCAAGAAGTACAGCGCGACGAAGCCGGCGCAGAAAGCGGCGCGCAAGGCGGCGAAACTGGAGCAGCGAATCGAGCGGGCCGAGGCGAAGCTGCAAGAGCTCGAGGACGAGCTGGCTGATCCGGCTGCCTGGTCGAGCCCGGGCCGGGTCGAGCGGGCGACGAAACGCCACGCCGAAGCGAAGACCGAGGTCGAAGGGCTGTATGCGGAGTGGGAGCAGGCTCAGGTCGCTGCCGAGCAGATGACCTGAGTGCCCTTGGCCGGTGCCAGGGTGATGTTGCGGACCTTCACCCGTTCGGGCTCCTGCGTTACCGGTCGCAGCTCGGCCCGTTCGACGAACTCGCGCAAAATCGTCCGCATCTCGTATTCGGCGAAGGCGGCGCCGATGCAGCGGCGGATGCCGCCGCCGAACGGGATCCAGGCGTAGTTGTCGGCTTTGCCGTCGAGGAAACGCTCGGGCCGAAACTCCTCCGGCTCGGGAAATAGGTCCTCGCGGTAGTGGAGGGCGGCGATCGCCGGCAGGACGAACTGCCCCGCCGGCAGCTCATAGCCGCCGATCGTCGCCGGCGCCTTCAGCTTGCGGGCGACGTCGACGATCACCGGCCGCGCCCGCAGCGTCTCTTTGACGGTGGCGTTGAGGTAGTCCTCCTCGTCGGCCGCCAGCGACTCGCGCAGCTTCGCGAGGACCGCCGGGTTGCGAACCAGCCGCTCGACCGCCCAGGCCAGCCCGGTCGCGGTCGTCTCGTGCCCGGCGCCGAGCACCGTCACCATCTCGTCGCGCAGTTCCTGGTCGCTCATCGGGTTGCCGTCCTCGTCCCGCGCGCCCATCAGCAGCGAGAGCACGTCGTCGCGCTCCTCGTGGCCGGGTTCGGCCCGACGCAGCCGGATCTCCTCGTAGATGAACTCGTCAAGCGCATCGCGCGAGCGCAGGAAGCGCGGCCAGGGGCTGCCGGGGCCGAAGTTGCGCCGCAGCATCGGGAAGGAGGTGATGACTCCGACCCGCTGGGAGAAGTCGTCGATCAGTCGCTCGAAGCGCTCCAGCCGCTCCTCGTCGTGGACGCCGAAGACGGCGCGCATGATCACCGCGAGGGTGATCCGCTGGGTGTGGGGACGCAGCGCGAACGGCTCGCCTACCGGCCAGCTCTCCATCTCTCTGCGGGTCATCTCGACGATCAGCTCGCCGTAGCGAGTGACCCGCTCGCCGTGGAACGGCGGCAGCAGCAGCTTGCGCTGGCGCATGTGCGGCTCGTCGTCGAGGGTGAGGACCGAGTTCGGCCCGAGCGCCGGCTCCAGCACGGTCGCGTTCGCCTCGCCGGCGTGGAAGTCGGCGGGGGAGCCGGTGAAGACCGCTTTGACCAGATCGGGATGGGTGACGTAGACGATCCGCCCGAAGAAGGGAAAGCGGACGCTGAAGATGTCGCCGTAGCGCCGCTGTTCGCCGGAGAGGAACCCGAGCGGGTTGCGCGCATAGCGCACCGCCTGCAAAGCCGCCGGCCGCTTCGATCCCGGCGGTAGCGCCAGGGGGGCCGCGGCGCGTGGCCGAGGAAGCGTCGCCTGCTCCATGCCCAGAGCCTACCGAGAAAACTGGCTGCCCAGCCAGTCCCTAGAACCGAACTGCATCAACTTTTCTATCTACGGGGTGGAAAAGTTGATGCAGTTCGCGTGGTGTCAGAAGACGATCGTGCGGTCGCCGTCGAGGAGGACGCGGTCGTCTAGGTGGGCCATGACCGCTCGGGCCAGCACGAGCCGCTCGATGTCGCGGCCGATCCGGATCATGTCGGCGACCTCGTCGCGGTGGTCGACCGGCTCGACGTCCTGGGCGATGATCGGGCCGGCGTCGAGCTCGGCGGTGACGTAGTGGGCGGTGGCGCCGATCAGCTTGACGCCGCGCTCGTAAGCGCGGTGGTAGGGGTCGGCGCCGACGAAGGCCGGCAGGAAGCTGTGGTGGATGTTGATCGCCGGGGCGGCGAGGCCGCGGAGGAAGTCCTCGGAGAGGATCTGCATGTAGCGGGCGAGGACGAGCAGGTCGACGCCGTCGATCAGCTCGAGGATCTGGCGCTCCGCCTCCGCTTTGGTCGCCGGTTCGACCGGCAGGTGGTGGAAGGGGATCCCGACCGCCTCGACCTGGTCGCGGTGGTCGGGATGGTTGGAGATGACGCAGGCGATCTCGCCGCCGAGGTCGCCGTTGCGCCAGCGCCAGAGCAGGTCCGAGAGGCAATGGTCCTCGCGCGAGACCATCACCGCCACCCGTCTCGTCCGGCCGGTCTCGTGGAACCTGTAGTCCATCCCGAACGGCTCGCCGATCTCACGGGCGAAGCGCAGCTCCAGGCCCTCCTGCTCGGCGTCCGGCACGCGGTCGAAGACCATCCGCATGAAGAAGCGGCCCTCGGCGCTCGAGTGCTGGTCGACGTCGACGATGTTCAGCCCCGACTCGGCGAGGAAGCCGCTGACGCGGGCGATCAGCCCTGGCTGGTCGGGGCAGGCGAGCAGCAGTCGTGAGGTCGGCGCCTCTCCCATCCGTCGATGATCGCGGATAGGCTGCCGCCGATGCGGATAGCTGCCGTGCCTGATGGACCGGTCGAGCGCCTGGGGCTGCTCCTCAACAAGCTGCCGACGCCGATCGGCGAGGCGATGTTCGCGATGCCGGTCGCCCGCTGTCTACAGGTCGCCCAGCGAACCGGGATGCTGGCGGCGTTGGCCGAGGGCCCGCGCGAGCCGGGGGAGCTGGCCGAGCACCTGGGGCTGCAGAAGACCGGGACCGTTCGCGTCCTCGACGTGATCGCCTCGCTCGGGCATGTCCGCCAGAACCCCGACGGCCGCTACGAGATGACCAAGAGCGGGCGGCCCTGGCTCGACCCGAGCTCGGACACCTACCTCGGCGACTTCCTCGCCGACACCGGCGAATACTGGGACTGGTACGGGCGGCTGGAGGACCTGGTCCGCGACGGCACCCACGCCGAGCTGCACGGGAAAGGCGCCGACGACCCCTACTGGCGCTCCTACATCCGCGGCCAGTACCAGCTGGCGCGCCTCTCCAGCGCCGAAGTGGCGAAGGCGATCCCGCTCGCCAAGGGGGCGCACTCCGTTCTTGACGTCGCCGGCGCCCACGGCGAGTACTCGATGGCGCTCTGCCGCCGTCACGAGGGGCTGCGGGCGACGATCGTCGATCTGCCCGGCAGCGCCAAGGTGGGGGAGCAGATCGTCGCCGACGCAGGGATGAGCGACCGCGTCCGCCACCTCGTCGGCGACATGTTCGAGGTCGACTACGACGGCCACTACGACGGCGCGATGAGCTTCAACATCATCCATCACCTTTCGCCCGAGCAGATTCGGGCGCTCTTCGCCCGTATCCGCGCGGTGCTGCGCCCAGGCGCGCCGCTCGCCGTCCTCGATCTCTATGACCGCGCCAGCGGCCAGCAGGCCAACACCGCCTCGATTCTCGGCCTCTTCTTCCACCTCACCTCCGGCGCCGACACCTACACCGTCGAGGAGGTCTCCCGCTGGATGGGGGAGAGCGGCTTCGGCAGCGTCGACGTCAAGTCCTTCCGGACGCTGCCGGACCTGCGGCTGCTGATCGCAAAAGCGGTCTAGAGACCGCAAGACCGCGACCAGCCTTCCAAAGCGGAAGCCTGTTTCACGCCTGGGCTAGTGGCGCCTGTTGCTAGCGCGGTCAACTCTGTGATGCCCCACACACATGAGAGCGGCGCGAACCCTCACGGTTTCGCGCTTGCTCACAAAACGCAAACATTTCACTTGGATCTTGCTCATCCTGCTTGTTTTCCCGGCCGCTGCACTGGCAGCCGGGGGCGGCGGGTCAAACGGTTCTCCGGAAGTGGGGCCGGCTCAGGTCGTGCAGATCGCGCCGCTGCAGCCGCCGGTCCAGCGCTTCCAGCGGCTCGTTCACACGATCGCCCACGACATCAAGGCCGAAGAACGCGCGGCGGCCCGCAAGCGCGAACGCGAACGCGAAGAACAGTTCGCCGAGCTGCCGGGCGGCGTCTCGCTCTCGACTCTGGAAGCGATCGCCTCCTGCGAGTCGGGCGGCGACCCGACCGCCGTCTCCTCCGACGGGACCTACCGCGGCCTCTACCAATTCGACTACGGGACCTGGGAATCGATGGGCGGCAGCGGCGACCCGGCCGCCGCCCCCGTGGCCGAGCAGAACTACCGCGCCGCGCTCCTCTATGCGACGGCGGGGTCCAGCCCCTGGCCCGTCTGCGGTTGAGCCTACGATCCGCATGTGAGCGAGGAGAAAGTTCCGGCGCCGGATCCCGAGGGTCCCAAGCGCAAACCGCCGAAAGAGGCGATCGCCGAGGCGCGGGTGCGGGCGCCGACCCGCGGCAACCGCAAGCTCGAGAGCTTCCTCGAGGCGGTGAACGAGGACGAGCAGGTGCGGGCCTGGTGGTACATGACCCAGGTCCAATCCGAGCGGCTCGGCATGTCGGACCACTCCTGGGTCCACATGCAAATCGTCCTCAACATCGCCCTGCGCCTGCTGCGCCTGCTGGTCAAAGCCGGGGTCGAGCCGGCGATGGTCGCCGACCACGGCATGCGCGACCGCGACGCCGAGGTCGTCGTCGCCGGCGGCGCCCTCCTCCACGACGTCGGCATGTCGATCCACCGCGCCGACCACGAGGCCTACTCGCTCTTCCTCGCCAACGGCGCCCTCGAACGCCTCCTCGTCGACGCCTACCGCCAGCCCGAGCGCACCGTCGTCGCCTCGGAGATCCTCCACGCGATCATCGGCCACCGCCGCCGCGGCGAGCCCTACACGCTCGAGGCCGGCGTCGTCCGGGTCGCCGACGCCCTCGACATGGCCCAGGGCCGCACCCGTATACCGCTGGAGAAAGGCCACGAGGGCATCCATTCGATCTCCGCCGCCGCGATCGACGAGGTCCGGATCGAAGCCGGCGAGGACCGCCCGATCAAGATCGAGATCCAGCTCAACAACTCCGCCGGCATCTTCCAGGTAGACGACCTCCTCGCCACCAAGATCCGCGACACCCCTCTCGAGGGCAAAGTCGAAGTAGTCGCCAAGATCGAGGGCGAAGCCGAGAAACGCCTACTGACCGGCTTCCGGCTGTCTTGACGAGGCGGCTTAGTTAAAACGGGCCAGGTCGGCGCGGCGCTGTTCCTTGCGCTTCTCGAGGCGGCCCTGGATCAGCGAGAGAACGATGACCAGGGCGGCGAAGAAGAAGATCACGCCGAAGCAGAAGAAGGTCACCGTCTTGTCCGTGGTGGGGCCGGCGAGGCCGACGCCCTCATCGGCGAAGGCCGCGGGGGCGAGGACCAGCATCAGGGACATCAGGGCCCAGATCGAGGCCAGGAGTGCGGCGGTTCGCTTCACGGGGTGGAAATCTAGCGGACGGAGGGGCGCCGGGCCGCGGGCGGGTTTTCCGGCGTTTCCGCAATTTCGGCTCGGACCCAAGACCACTTGTGAAAATCCTGTAATCAGCAGGGCTTTCCCGGCTGTTCTGTGCCATACACTCCGCTTATCCGCATCGCAGTGATCGACACCGACAGCGGTTTCGTCACGGTCCTCGCCAAACGTGCCGAAGCCGCCGGCTGGATCCTCAGCCACAGCAGTGGCCCCGTGCCGCCGCGCGACCTCGTCGCGATGAAGCTGAACGCCCTCTTGGTCGACCCGGCCCTGCTCGGGGACGAAGCCTGGTCCTACCTCGAGCGGGTGGCCGCGATGCTGCCCGAGCTCGGCCTCGTCGTCTGCACCGGCCGCTCCACCGTCGCCCAGCGGGTCCGCGGCTTGCGGCTCGGCGTCGACGACTGGATGACTAAGCCATCTCATCCCGAGGAGGCGATGGCGCGGATCGAAGCCGTCGCCCGTCGCCACACCCGCGGCCGCCGCGAGGTCGAAAGCGCGCCGCTCACCGCCGGCGAGCTGGAGATCCGCCCCGATCGCTTCCAGGCCTTCGTCGGCAAGGAGCCGCTGGACCTGACCCGTCGCGAGTTCGAGCTGCTCTACCTGCTCGCCGAGGAGCGCAGCCAGGTGCTGGAGCGGGAGAAGATCTACCAGCGGGTCTGGGGCTACGCGATGGCCCACGGCGACCGCTCGGTCGACGTCTTCGTCCGCAAGCTGCGCCAGAAGCTGGAGAAGCGCTCGCCGAGCTGGTCCTACATCCACACCCACTTCGGCATCGGCTATCGCTTCGAGCCCGAACCCGCCGGGATCGTCGAGGAGGAGCTACGACCTGCTGCCGAGCCGGTGGAGGCCGAGAAGCAGCCCGAGCCGCAGCCGGATCCTTCTTCACAGGTCGTTCACAAGACCTTTACGGCGGGGTAACCGCTCCCTCGATCCACCCGGCCATGCTCGGCTGGCATGGGACGGCTGGAGATCAGGCCAGAGGAGCACGCCGCGCTTGTCGACGGGCGGCCGCTCAGCCTGACCGTCCGCGAGCTGCAGCTCCTGGTCAGCCTCTCTGAGCACCCGCAGCGGATCATGACCCGCGAGGAGCTCTTCGCCCAGGTTTGGGGCGGACAGCCGCGCGACGACGACCGCTCGGTTGACGTCTACGTCAGCCGGTTGCGGGCGAAGCTGGGTGAGGCTCTGCCCGGGAGGAGCTTGATCCATACGCACAACGGGATCGGTTACCGCTATTCGCCGGATGGATAACGCCGCCTCCAGCGCCCTTTTACATCTTTTTTACATCTTCGCCACACCGCGATAACAAGCTGGGACATGGCCACTGGGACCCTCCGCCCCAGCTATGTCGAACGAATCCAAAAGGGAGTCTGATGTCCAGCTCTAGATGGCTTGTGGTGATCGCCTTTGCCGTGGCCCTTGCTCTCGGCGTTGCCGCGTGCGGGTCCAGCAGCGACGAAACCAGTGGTTCCTCCTCTGGCAGCGGTGGCGGTGAAGTCTCCGGTGAAATCGCCGGTGCCGGCTCGACCGCACAGCAGGCGGCGCAGGAAGCTTGGATCGCCGAATTCGAGAGCGAAAACTCCGGCGCGACCATCTCCTACGACCCGGTCGGCTCCGGCGGCGGCCGCGAACAGTTCATCGCCGGCGGCGTTGCCTACGCGGGCAGTGACGCAGCACTCTCAACCGAAGAAGGCGAACTGGAAAAGGCCGAAAAGAAGTGCTCGCCGGGCGAACTGATCGAGGTCCCGGACTACATCTCGCCGATTGCGATCATCTACAACCTGCCGGGCGTCGAAGAACTGAAACTCGACCCGGAAACCCTGGCCAAGATCTTCGCCCAGGAAATCACCAGCTGGAACGACCCGGCGATCGCCAAAGACAACGAAGGCGTCGAACTGCCGGACACCCGCATCACCCCGGTCAACCGCTCCGACGAGTCGGGGACGACGCAGAACTTCACGGAATACCTCTCCGAGGTGCTTCCGAGCGTCTGGAAGTTCGAAGTCAGCGGCGACTGGCCGGTCAAGGGCGGCGAAGCCGCCTCGGGCACCTCGGGTGTGGTCGAAGCGGTCAGCGCCGGCGAAGGCGCGATCGGCTACGCCGATGCCAGCCAGGCGGGCGAACTCACCGTCGCCCAGGTCAAAGTCGGCAGCGAATGGGCAGAACCGACTCCGGAGGCCGCGGCGAAAATCGTCGAGGAGTCTCCTCTGGACAAGCAGCTCAGTCCATCGAAGTACACGATTGCCTACGAACTCGACCGCAAGACCGAATCGCAGGGGACGTATCCGATCGTGCTCGTCTCCTACCTGATCGCCTGCACCAAATACGGCTCGAGCTCCGAAGCCGGTGCGGTCAAGGCATACGCCGAATACGTGGTCAGCCCCGCAGGGCAGGAACTGGCCGCCGAACAGGCCGGCTCGGCGCCGCTCTCCTCGGCGCTGACGAAGAAGGTCATGCCCGCGGTCGAAGCGATCGAAGCGGGCTAGGAGGGACGTGGCCTCGGTCGACACCACGACCAACGCAGGCCAGTTGCTGGCGGCGGCGTCCGGAGGGCGCCGCCGCCTCGGTGACCGCGTCTTCTCGCGGACCGCGGTCCTCGCCGCGGTAACGATCCTGATCCTGCTGGCGGGGGTCGCGATCTTCCTCCTCTCCGAGGGCTTCCCGGCCCTCACCGCCAGCGCCTCCGAACTGCCGGAGGGCAAGACCTTCCTCGACTACGTCGCCCCGCTCGCCTTCGGGACGGTCCTGGCGGCGGCGCTCGCCGCCGTCGTCGCGGTTCCGCTCGCCGTCGCCGTGGCGCTCTTCATCACCCACGTCGCGCCGCCGAAGATCGCGCTGACGCTCGGCTACCTGGTCGACCTGCTGGCGGCGATCCCGAGCATCATCTACGGCCTTTGGGGCATCTTCGTCCTCGGCCCGGCCGCGGTGCCGGTGATGAAGTGGCTGGAAGAAAAGCTCGGCTTCATCCCGATCTTCGAAGGCCCCGCCTCCGTCACCGGGCGGACGATGCTGGTTGCCGGGCTGGTATTGGCGGTGATGATCCTGCCGATCGTCTCCGCCGTCTCCCGTGAGGCGTTCGCGCAGGCGCCGCGGAGGCTGCAGGAAGGCGCGCAGGCGCTCGGCGCGACCCGTTGGGAGATGATCCGGATGACCGTCCTTCCCTTCGGCCGCTCCTCGGTGATCAGCGGCGCCATGCTCGGGCTCGGCCGGGCGCTGGGGGAGACGATGGCGGTGACGATCATCCTCTCGGTCTCCGGCGCCGTCAGCTTCAACCTGATCAGCCAGGCGAACCCCTCGACGATCGCCGCCAACATCGCCCTCAACTTCCCCGAGTCGAGCGGGCTCGCGATCAACGCCCTGATCGCCACCGGCCTGGTCCTCTTCGCGATCACCCTGGTCACCAACATGGGAGCGCGGGCGATCATCGCCCGGCAGAACCAGGAATAGGCATGGAGAGCGCATCTCAGCCGATCCACGCCGGCGGCCTCGTCCTGACCCGCGAGCGCGGGAGTCTGCCGCGCTGGGGCACCTGGGCTGCGGTCGGCGGCTCGGCGGCCGTGGTCGCGGCGCTCCGGGTCGCGACGGGCGTCTTCACGGTGGCGCTCACCCTGGTCTTCGCGACGCTCCTCTCAGCGCTCGTCCTCTACGCCTGGTCGCGGGCGGTGGAGGGGCCGCGAAGGGCGAAAGACCGGTTGATGACGCTCTTGATCGCCGCCGCCTTCGGCCTGGCGATGATCCCGCTCTTCTCGCTGGTCTTCGAAGTCGCCAAGCGCGGCATTCCGGGCTTGAGCGCCGAATTCTTCACCGAGGATGCTCGAGGGGTGGTTGGCGGCGGCGGTGCCGCCCACGCGATCATGGGCACGCTGATCATCACCGGAGTCGCCAGCCTGATCTCGGTCCCGATCGGGATCATGGCGGCGATCTACCTCAACGAGTACGGGGCGGGGCGCCTGCGAAGGGCGCTGACCTTCTTCGTCGACGTGATGACCGGGATCCCCTCGATCGTCGCCGGTCTCTTCGCTTACGCGCTGTTCGAGATCTTCCTCGGACCGGGGATCCGGCTCGGGGTGATGGGCTCGGTCGCCCTCTCGGTGCTGATGATCCCGATCGTGATCCGCTCCGCCGAGGAGGTCCTGAAGATCGTCCCCGACCACCTGCGCGAAGCCGCCTACGCGCTGGGGACCCCGAAGTGGAAGACGATCACCAAGGTCGTCCTACCGACCGCCTTCGCCGGTCTCGTCACCGGGGTGATGATCGCGATCGCCCGGATCATCGGCGAGACCGCGCCGCTGCTGGTCACGACCGGGGTCGTCGACTCGATGAACACCGATCCCTTCAACGGCCGCATGCAGAACCTCGCCGTCTACGCCTACAACGAGTACCGCTCGCCTGGGGTGATGAAACAGGCCTCCTACGACAAGGCGTGGGCGGCGGCGCTGACCCTGATCGCGATCGTGATGATCCTCAACATTGCTGCCCGGCTCGTCTACCGGCGGTACAAGACCGAGATCCGCTGAGAGTGGAAGGAAGGAAGCTGAAATCGATGCTGGGAGCCGCAACCAAACGCAGCCTGCCGGAGACGGAGGGCAAAAAGGGAGAGATGACCGAATCCCGTCCTAATACCGCGACCTCGACCGAGCCGGCCGCGGTTTCCGGGCGCGGTGCGAAGACGATCGAGACCCGTGAGGTCAACCTCTTCTACGGCGACTTCCACGCGGTTGAAGACGTGACGATGACGATCGAGCCGAACAAGGTGACCGCGCTGATCGGCTCTTCGGGCTGCGGCAAGACGACCTTCCTGCGCTCGCTCAACCGCATGCACGAGCTGACGCCGGGGGCCCGGGTCGAGGGTGAGGTGACGCTCGACGGCGAGGACGTCTACGACGCCCGCGTCGACCCGGTCGCGGTGCGCCGCCTGATCGGGATGGTCTTCCAACAGCCGAACCCGTTCCCGACGATGTCGATCTACGACAACGTTGCCGCCGGACTCAACCTCAACTCGACGAAGGTGAGCAAGGCGCAGAAGGACGGGGTGGTGGAGCGCAGCCTGCGCGGCGCCCACCTCTGGGAGGAGGTCTCCGACCGGCTCGACAAGCCTGGCGGCAGCCTCTCCGGCGGCCAGCAGCAGCGGCTCTGCATCGCACGGGCGATCGCGGTCGAGCCGGAGGTCCTGCTGATGGACGAGCCCTGCTCGGCGCTCGACCCGGTGGCGACGCTGGCAGTCGAGGACCTGATCGGCGAGCTGAAGAGCCGCTACACGATCGTCATCGTCACTCACAACATGCAGCAGGCGGCGCGGGCCAGCGACGTCACCGCCTTCTTCAACCTCGACGCGACCGGCAAGCCCGGGCACCTGGTGGAGATGGGCCCGACCGAGGAGATCTTCACCAACCCGAACCAGAAAGAGACCGAGGACTACGTCAGCGGTCGGTTCGGCTAGGGGGTAGGTCATGCCCGAAGTGGCGCGCGCCGAATATCTAGAGGAACTAGCCAACCTGGAGGCGAGCGCGCTGGGCGGGCTCGACCTCGTCAACATCGCCCTCGGGCGGACCCTGGAAGCGGTCGAGCGTCAGGACGTCGAGCTGGCGCAGTTGGTCGTCGCCGACGATGACCGCATCGACGGCCGCTACCTCGAGGTGCATCAGGCGTTGATCACGCTGCTGGCGACGCAGTCGCCGGTGGCCACCGACCTGCGCCTGATCTCCTCGCTGCTGCACGTGCTGAAGAACATCGAGCGGATGGGCGACCAGTGCGTGAACATCTGCAAGGTGATCCCGATCTCCGGCAACGAGCCGCCGGCCGACCAGGAGATGGTGCGGCTGATCCTGACGATGGGGCGGCAGACGAAGACGCTGATCACGCAGGCGAAGCGGGCCTTCGAAGAGCGCGACGTCGAGATGGCGCAGGACCTGGTCCGCCAGGACGACGTCGTCGACGACCTCAACCGCGACTGCTTCCGGCTGGCGTTGGAGATCGGCGACGACATCGACAAGCGCGAGTGGGCGATGACGATGCTGCTGGCGGCGCGGGCGTTGGAGCGGACTGCTGACAATGCGGTGGATATCGGCGAGCAGGTCGCCTTCGTGGTCACGGGGCTGTTCAGAGAGTTCGAGGACGCCTCGCATCCCAGTACTTCGTGAGCGCGGGGCGAGGAGGGATGTCCTGCGCTGGATGCTCGGACACCCCTCCTCGCAACCGGGGCGCCGTGTGAGATCCGGTCTGCCTGGGAACATGCAGAGGATACCTATGACCCTTTGTGCGGCGATAGATATCGGCTCTAACACCACGCGACTGCTGGTTGCGGAGCCCGTTGACGGGCAGTTGAAGAAGGTGATGGAGCAGCGGGCTTATACGCGGATCGGTAAGGCGGTCGATAAGAAGGGCGCGATTCTCGAGGAGAAAGTCGAGGAAGTCGGCGAGGTCGTCGGTACCCAGGTCCGGCTTGCGCAGGAGCTCGGGGCCGAGGAGATCAGGGCCGTCGCCACCGCCGCGATACGCGAGGCGAGCAACGGCGACGACGTCGCCGAGGCGGTCGGCAACGCTGCCGGGGTCCCGATCGAGGTTTTGCCCGAGGAGGAGGAGGGCCGTCTCTCCTTCCTCGGCGCCACCAAGACGCTGGGACATCCCGCCGAGGGCTTGATCGGGGTCGTCGACATCGGCGGCGGCTCGACCGAGGTGATCCTCGGCACCGTCTCCGGCGGCGTCCAGAGCGTGCGGTCCTGGCCGGTCGGCTCCGGCAACCTGGCCGAGGAGATGATCTCCTCCGATCCGCCTTCGGCGGCGGAAATCCGCCGCATCCGCGACCGCATCGACGACATCTTCGAGGACGTCGAGTTCGAGCAACCGGCGCAGGCAGTCGCGGTCGGCGGCTCCGCCACCTCGCTGCGCCGCCTGGTCGGCGCGGTGCTGGAGTACGAGACGCTGGAGCGCGGAATCCGCGTCCTCTGCGGTGACCCCGCAGTCGACGTCGGCCGCCGCTTCGAGCTCGACCCGACCCGGGTCTGCATCCTGCCGACGGGGGTTCTCCTACTCGAGAAGGTCTCCGACCTGCTCGGCCAGCCGCTGCAGATCGGCAAGGGCGGTCTTCGCGAGGGGGTCATCCTCGACCTCCTCAACGGCAGCGCCAACGGCTCCTCGCCCGAGCGCGTCGCGGCTTAGCTGCCAGCGTTGAAGATCGATTCGTCGAAGCCGGTGATCGCCGGTTCGGCGGCGTAGCCGATCTTTTCCAGGCTGAACAGTTCCTCGATCGTGGCGAGCAGGGAGAAGTGGTTGAAGTACGTTTCGCTCGTCGTTCCGGGTTCGATGAACGGTGAGATCAGGACGGCGCCGACGCGGCCGCCGCCTCCGGTTTCCTTGACCGGGCCGGCCGCCGGTTCTTCGCCGACGGGGGCCGGCAGGTTCGGGTAGGCCGGGGTGATGCAGCAGGCGCTGCTGTCGGCGTGTTCGCCTTCCTGCGGTGCCTGGGCAGAGGTGAGGACGATCAGGCCGCCGTCCTTGTAGGCGAAGGAGCTCTCGATCGAGGGGACGATCGTCTTCAGCTCTTCTTCCACGGCGGCTGGATTCTCCGGCGTCGCGGGGGCGGGGGAGATATAGGCGAGGGTCGGGAACTTCTCCGGTTTCAGCGTCAGGTCTTTGGCCAGCTGCGCCAACCCGGGGTCTCCTTCGTCGCATTTGCCGGCGTCGACGATCGAGTGGAAGTAGGCGAAGGGGTTACGCCAGGTCGCGTAGCAGCCAGCTGGTTGATTGGCTGCGCTGGGGTCCGCTTCTTCGCTGGCTTCGTCCCTATCGATGTAGGCGTGCCACGTCAGTTCTTTTTCGGCCAACTGCGTAGGCAGCGCTTTGGTCGTCGCTGCGTAGGCGCAACCATTGCCTTCAACCTGGCCTTCGGTCGATTCGGTACCAGGGGCGACATCGGCGTAGGTGACGCAATTCGCCGCCGTTTCCAGCGTCGGCCCCTGGCCGCTGACCATCGCGATCTCGTTCGCCAGCTCACCTTTGGTCACCGCGAAGTAGTTGCTGAGGATCTCGCCCTGGGCCGGCAGTTCTTCTTTCAGATACTGCGACTGGGATTTTTCGCCGAAGGTTTCTTCGTAGCCATTTTCGCCCAGCACGATCAGGAACACGTGTTTCACTTCCGGCAGCCCGGTCGGCACTTCTTCTTCGATCACCGGGACTTCCGGTTCCGGTTCGCTCGGCAGCGGTTCTTCCACGACCGGAACTTCGGTGGGGATGCTCGAGGGCGCCGCCGCGGCAGTTTCCGGAGCTTCTTCGACCCCTTCTTCGGGCTCCGCCGCCGCGGTTTTCGGCGCGGGCTCTTCTGCTTCGGGCGGCGGCGCGGGTTCTTCGAGGAGGACAGTGGTCAGGCCGGCGCTCTGGGCAAGCTGGTTCGTCGCCGAGCCGAGGGCGACTCCCAAGGCCAGCATCCCGATCACCGCGGCCGCCGCGGCCCGCGGCGACGGCATGAAGTCCGAGCGCTCGTAGGGCCAGCCCTTGCCTTTCTTGGCGCCCTCGTCAGCCTTCTTGCTCGGTGCAGGGGCCTTGATGACGGGGATGCGACCGGTGGCGAAGGTGCGCAGCCGCTGGATCTGCGAGGCGATCGCCGCCGGCAGCGAGCCCAGTCTCGCCCCGCATTTGAGGCAGTAGCGCTGATCGGGTGCCCGCGAGGCCCCGCACTCCGAACAGGTCTTGCCAATCACGTGGCCCGATTCTCTGTCGAGCCCGTGTGGGAGTTGTGAAGATTTTGTACCTGTGTCGTGACATCGTTTTCACAACTCTTCAACATTGAGGAGGGGCGGCATCCAGAGAATGACCGCGTGCGGAACACGATCGCCGGCAATGGCGACAACTGCCCCAACTGCGGCGCCTCTCTTGCGCCCGACCAGCGTTACTGTCTGGCCTGCGGTCACCGGCGCGGCGACCCGCGGCTGCCTTTCATGGACGCCGTCGTCTTCATGGAGTCGGCGAAGCGCCCGGCCGATGCCGCGGTAGCCGCCGCTCCGGCTCCCGACCGGCGCCCGTTCATCTCGGCCAACGCGTCTCTGATCGCCGGGGTCGCGACGCTGGTCCTGGCGATCGGCGTCGGCGTCCTGATCGGCCGTTCCGGCGACGGCGGCTCCAGCAACGCCGCCGCCCCGGCGCCGCAGGTGATCACGGTCGGTGGCGGTGGCGGCGAAGTCGCCTCCACCGCCAAGGCGAACGAAGCCAAAGGCGCCGCCAGCAAGAGCGGCGCGAGCGCCGGCAAGCCGAAGGCCGCGACGCAGAAAAAGGCGAAGAAAAAGCTTGCGACCGGGAACAGCGGCACCACCAAGGCGGTCGAAGAAGTCTACGAACCGGCTCCCGGCGTGAAGATCGCCCCGCCCGAACAGAAAATCGGCGGCGAATGCGAATCTGGGGTCGCCGGCTGCGGCAAGAACGGCAAGTTCGAAGGGACCTTCTTCGAATGAGCCTCGTAGACCGCCTCCGGCGCAACCCTTCGCAGACGACCAGTCAGCCGTCTCCGGCAACCAACGGCGCCGCGCCCCCGGCGCTCAGCTCCGCATACGGCGAAGAGTTCATCGTCGACCTCGAGCGCCGGCGGGAGCAGCTCGTCGCCAAGGTGGCCGAGTTGCAGTGGGACCTCGGCGGCCTCGTCTACGAGATGATCGTCCGCAACAGCATCGACGTCGAGGTAATAGTCAAACGCGCCGTCCCGCTGCAAGACGCCGACGCCGAACTGGGCGAGGTAGAACGAATCCTCCGCATGGAGCAAACCGGCACCGCCGGCGTCTGCGGCAGCTGCGGTGCCCCCCACTCAACGGGCGCCACCTTCTGTTGGCAGTGCGGGAAACCGATCCTGGCTCAGGTTTCCGGGGACGCGATTCTCAAGCGTTGACTTGTAGGGAGGGGATCGGTGCCCCTCCTCCGGAATTGACCTCCCCTCCGCTCCCCTCCGCTCCGGGGAGAAGCTGCTGCGGCTTCGCCGCAAGAACCAGATTGCATATCGCCGAACATTCCTCCGGAGGGGCACCGATCCCCTCCACGACACGCATCTGCAGAACGGCCCAGGGTCGAGCAGCTGTTTTAAAAAAAGCTCCCGCCCTTGAGCGTGTTTCTGTGACTGTCGCTCGGAGGAATGGGTGTCCCTCTCGGGGCCGGCGTCCTGTTGCTGGCACAGATTAGTTAGCGAGAGACGGCTTACTTAGAGGCCAGCAACCCAGGTCTCGAGAGGGACACCCATTTCTCCCTACGAGTGCGGCTCGTAGTTCGCGTTAACCGAAGCGCCCGGAGACGTAGTCGCGGGTGCGGGGGTCGCGGGGGGCGCTGAAGATTTTGTTGGTCTCGTCTACCTCGATCAGGGCGCCTACTGGTTTAGGGCCGCCGGTCTCGAGGCTGAAGAAGGCGGTGCGGTCGGCTACTCGGGCCGCTTGCTGCATGTTGTGAGTGACGATGACGATGGTGAAGCGGCCTTTGAGGCTGTGCATCAGGTCCTCGATCGCGCCGGTGGCGATCGGGTCGAGGGCCGAGGCGGGCTCGTCGAGGAGAAGGACGTCGGGCTCGATCGCGATCGCGCGGGCGATGCAGAGGCGCTGCTGCTGTCCGCCGGAGAGGCCGAGAGCGCTGTCCTTGAGCCGGTCTTTGACCTCGTCCCAGAGGGCGGCTCCCCGCAGCGCTTTCTCGACCCGCTCGTCGAGGCCGCGGCGCAGGCCGAGGTTGCGCGGTGCCCAGGCGATGTTGTCGTAGATCGACTTCGGGAACGGGTTCGGTTTCTGGAAGACCATCCCGATCCGCCGCCGCACCTCGACCCGGTCGACGTTGGAGCCGTAGATCTCATGGCCGTGGTAGAGGATCTGGCCCTCGATCCGGAAACCGGGGACCGGGTCGTTCATCCGGTTGAGGCTGCGCAGGAAGGTGGTCTTGCCGCATCCCGAAGGGCCGATCAGGGCGGTGATCTGACCGTGGCGGATGCCGAGGTCGACCCCGGCCAGCGCCTGCTTGGCGCCGTAGAAGATCGAGACCCCGCGGGCCTCGAAGACAAGTTCCGGCGCGGCGAGCGGCTGCATCTCCGCCGTGGTCTCGGTCGCCCCGCTCGGTGGCGTCGAGACGGTGGGCGTGCCGGGGGCGGGGGGCTGCACGCGCACCCGCGAGGGAACCTGCGGGTCCTCCTCCGGTGCGAGGTCTTCGGCGCGGGCGAGGTCGAGACGGCTGTTCATGATGAGCTCAGCTTTCGTTTGCTTCGGGCCAGCAGCGCGCGGGCGCCGAGACTGGCGACGAGGATGATGAAGACCAGGATCAACGACATGCCCCAGGCTTCGTTGAAGCCTTCGGGGTTGCCTTCTTCGGAGAGTTTGTAGATCCAGGTCGGGATGTTCGGCATCGGTTCGAACGGGTTGAGCACGAACGTCTTGCCGTCGAAGTTGGAGCTGTTGAGGATCAGCGGCGCCGTCTCGCCGGCGGCGCGGGCGACCGCCAGCACCGTTGAGGTGATGATCCCTCCGAGGGCGGTGGGCAGCACCACCGTCAGCACCGAGCGCCAGCGGGCGATTCCAAGGGCGTCGGAGGCTTCCCGCAGGCTGCCCGGAACGAGTTGTAGCACCTCCTGAGAACCGCGCGCGATCAGCGGCAGCTCGATGATCGCCAGCGCCACCGAGCCCGCGAATCCCGACTGGCCCTTGTATTCGACGAAGGCGATGAAGGCAAAGAGGCCGAGGATGATCGACGGCAGCCCGTTGAGGAGGTCGAGGATCAGCTTCAAGGTCCGGGCGCCCTTGGCGCCGCTGTACTCGGTGAGATAGAGGGCGATCAGGACGCCAATCGGCATCGCGATCAGCGTCCCGATCAGGGCGATCTCGAGCGTTCCCAGCAACATCGGGCCGACGCCGGTCGGGTAGGCCGAGAAGATGAAGTCGAGGCTGATCTTCTTGGCGCCACGGACGACGACGGTGTAGATGACCAGGACGAGCGCGGCGATCGCCAGCACTGCTGCCGCCGTGGCCATGAACTCGGCCACGCGACTGACGATCTGCCGTCGTCTCAGGTTGCCGCCGGGGATCAGCGGGCCGGTCGGTTGCGACATCGAGGCGGTGCTCACCGCGCCACCATCCCGGCGTAGCCGAAGCGGCTGGCGATCCACTGCGCGAGCAGGTTCGAGCTCAGCCCGATCACGAGCAGGATCACGCCGCAGTAGTAGAGCGAGGCTTTGTGGAGCTCGGTCAGGGCGCCGGGGAACTGCAAAGCGATTTGCGCGGCGAGGGTATTGCCCGTTTCGAACAGGGACGATTTGATCTGGAATCCGGCACCGATCACCTGCGACACGGCGATTGCCTCGCCGAGGGCCCGGCCGAGGCCGAGGATGCAGGCCGCGATCACGCCGGAGGAGGTGGTCGGGAGGATGATCCCCCGCACGACCTCCCACCGCGTGGCGCCCAGAGCGCTGGCGCCGTCCTGTAACTCGACAGGCACCGATCGGAAGAGGTCGCGGGTGATCGAGGCGATGATCGGGATCACCATGATCGTCAGGATCAGGCTGGCGGTGAAGAGGCTGAGGCCGGTGGTCTTCGGTTCGCCGAAGATCGGGACGAAGCCGAGGTGGTCATGGAGGAAGGGCTCTACGTGTTCCTGCAGGAACGGTGCCAGCACCAGCAGGCCCCAGAAGCCGAGGATGACGCTGGGGATCGCCGCCAGCAGCTCCACCAGCGGCCCGACTACGGCCCCGATGCCCTTCGGCGCCAGTAACGTCAGGAAGAGTCCGATCGCGATCGCGATCGGGGCGCCCAGCAGCAGCGCGAAAGCCGACGTGACGGCGGTCCCGAACAACAGCACGCCGGCACCGAAGACGCCGAAGTTCGGCTGCCATTCGGTATCGGTGACGAAGCCGAGGCCGAATTTGGAGATAGCGGGCGAGGCCCCGTGGACGATCTGGTAGCCGACGAGGAAGATCGTCCCGCCGGCGATCAAGGCGGCGGCCAGGCAGATGCCGACCAGAAACCGGTCGCCGAACTGGTCGGCCCGCTTGCGCAGCAGGCTGACGCGGGCGCCCCGCCCGGCGGCACGCGGAGCAGCGGAGGCGGAGGCGCTCATCCGGGCCAGCCTAAGAAGTAGAGGTCACTTTCTTGTAACTGAATTGTTACTGCCCTCTTTCACGGAATTGACACACTTTCGTGAACCTTTCTGGGGAGGCTTGCGCCGTCAATCCACTGGAAAGGAATACGCATTGCTCCGCAATAGGCTGCTTGCCCTGCTGACTACGGCTCTCGTGGCGGTGGGGGGCACGGCGTCGGTGACGACGGCCACTGCCTCCGCCGCTGGCATCACGGGTGCCGGCTCGACGTTGGTCGCCCCCTTGATGGGGAACTGGATGGCCAACTTCGAAATCAAAGAAGGCATCCCCGTCAAATACTCCGCCGTCGGCTCCGGCACCGGGATCGCCCAGATCACCGCCAGGACCGTCGACTTCGGCGCCTCCGATGCGCCGCTGACCCCCGAACAGGCCGCCGCCTGCAACGGCTGCGTCCAGATTCCCTGGGCCCTTTCGGCCACCGGCGTCGGCTTCAACGTCCCCGGGGTGAAGAAACTGAACCTGTCGGGCAAGGTCCTTGCCGGCATCTACTTCGGTCTGATCACCAAGTGGAACGACCCGAAGATCAAAAAACTCAACCCAGGCGTCAAACTGCCGGGACTCACCATCACCCCGATCTTCCGCAGCGACGGCTCAGGTGACACCTACGCGTTCACCAACTACCTGTCGAAAATCAGCCCCGCTTGGAGGAACGAAGTTGGGTACGCAACCACCGTCGGGTTTAAAGCGGGGGTCGGTGCCAAAGGCAACGCTGGCGTCACCGCGACCGTGGTTAAAACCCCGGGTGCGATCGGCTACATCTCGGCCTACTACCTGATCGCCGCCGGCCTCCATGCGGTCGCGATCGAAAACAAGGCCGGGAACTTCGAGCTCCCGAACATTCCGAACATCGAAAGCGCGGCTTCGAGCGTGAAGAAGCTGGGCTCGGACAACTCGATCACCATTACCAACCCGCCGAAGAAGGACAAGATCGCTTACCCGATCTCGACCTTCACCTACGCGATCATCCCGCACAACGCACCGCTGAAGGGTCCCCTCCAGCAGTTTGCCAACTACTGCCTGACGATCGGCCAGAAATACGGAGCCGCGCTCGACTTCGCGCCGCTCCCCAAGGTCGTCAAACAGGCAGCACTCAAAGCAGTCGCCTCGCTCTAGCGAGAGCCAGCAGTTCTTCCAACCGGCACCGGGCTTCGACCCGGTGCCGGTTTTTCCTACCGGAGTTCGCGAGCGGCAACGCGCAGTCGCCGATGGGCCTCAGCTAGGCCCTCCATGCGCTTCTTTGACTCCTCCTTTTCACGAAGTCGCTCTTCGGCTCTCGCGGGATCGTGCTCGACGACTTCGAGTGCGGTACTGAAACTGAAGACCTCAGATCTCTCTGCAAGGCGCCGTGCTAGATCGAGCATTTCTTGCTCCGTCATTGCGCTCAAGTTACCGGTGGTCACCTTTTGTCACCTCGATCTTTTGGTCGCTTGATTTCGATCGCGATTAGCTCCATCTGGTCGGTGAGCTTGTCGAGTCTTTGCTCGAGCGCCTGAATTGCGATCTCGTCCCGCTTCGTCAATCGCTCAGTCTCGTCGGCGAATTTCGTTCCACGGATGGAGATCTCAATCGGCAGGCGTCCTCTGGCCAGTCCCGAGAAGGCTGGCGTGACCAGGAGGAGGATCCC
This sequence comes from uncultured Actinomycetes bacterium, assembly GCA_963702075.1. GTDB lineage: Bacteria > Actinomycetota > Thermoleophilia > Solirubrobacterales > 70-9 > VAYN01. The sequence goes on from OY969703.1 coordinate 1,159,575, forward strand.
ATGGAAGACGAGCAGGGCCACCTCCAGCCGATAAAGGTCTGCTTGTCCAAGGGCGATTGCCGGCAGGGCTGAACTGCCGTCCTCGGCGACCGGAACCTGCACCGCCAAGAAGGCGATCAGCGCGGTGCAAAGCGCAATGGCTACGAGGATCCGTACGCAGAGGCGCTCGACCATGGTCATATAAGTCCGTCGCGAAGGAGGCTCTCCCCGGGTCAATACACGGAAGCTCGCTTTATCCGCCTTTTCACATTCCCGCCACGGCGATGGCGAACTCTGTCGGTGACAAAGACTGACTAGAGAGGGAGACACCGATGACTTCCCGTGTTGACATGCATTGCCACTCGACCGCGTCGCAGCTTTCAAAGCTGGGGGTGCAGCGCTCGCTGGGACTGCCGGAGTGCGCGACGCCGCCGCAGGAGGTCTACGAGCTCGCCAAGCGGCGGGGGATGGACTTCGTCACGATCACCGACCACGACACGATCGACGGCTGCTTGGAGCTCGCCGATCGTCCCGACTGCTTCGTCTCCGAGGAGCTGACCGCCCGCTTCGCCGGCGAGCCCCAGGCGGTGCACGTCCTCTGTTACGGGATCACCCCCGGGGACCACGAGTGGCTGCAGGCGCACTCCGGCGACGTCGAGGCCTGCGCCGCATACCTTCACGAGCGGGAGATCGTCTGCGCTCTGGCGCACCCGTTCTTCAACGTCGCCGCGCCGCTCACCCGGCGCCACCGGCGGCGACTGGCGGAGCTGTTCCCGATCTGGGAGGTCCGCAACGGCTCTCGGGCCGCCGAGCTGAACATGCCCGCCGTGGTCTACATCGAGACCCACGGCGGCACCGGCATCGGCGGCTCCGACGACCATGCCGGCGTCGACATCGGCCGCACCTTCACCGAGGCGCCTGTGGCTGCGACGCCGGAAGAGTTTCTTGCCCACCTGCGGTGTGGGGACGCCGAAGCGAGTGGCGAACAAGGGAGCGCGGCCAAGTGGACTCATGCCGCCATGGCGCTCGCTACTCGGGCTCTTGCGTTGGGGGACGGGCGGGAGACCCTCCCCGGACAACAGCGGGGAGGGTCCGGGGAGGGTCTCCCGCCCGTCCAGCCGGGCGCTGTGCTGAAGATGGTTGAGCGCGTAATACGCGAGGGGTCCGCCCGAGGAGGCAAGGTCGCTGCTGATGTCGGGCCGGAGGATGCTCGGGCGTTGTTGGAGGCCTGGCTGGATGGGGTTGGGCTCGATTTCCGGGGGCGGGAGCTGATCGACTATCTGCAGGCGGACGAGTTCTCGCATGCCGATCTCTATCGGCGCGCCCGGCGCATGCACGATCGCCGCCTGCGGGCCGCCGTCGACGGTGGGGTCAAGGCGGTCGCCGAGGGCGATCTCGGGTCGGCTGTCAGCGGCCTGTTCGGGGCGCTTGTTCCGGCGGTGCCCTACGCGCCCGCTACCGCTTTCCTCGGCGTCGAGAAGGCGAAGCTGCGGGATCGGAGCGGCGAGCGGCGGCGGGTTGCCTTGATCGCCGACGGGATCGGCTCGATGCACGGGGTCACTCACACGATCGAACAGATACGCGAGCGTGGGGTGCCTGGGTTCGAGGTCGACATCGTCGGCACCGACCCCGGCGTCGACCGGCGCCTGCCCGCCGCCGCCGAGCTCGAGGTCCCCTTCTACGAGGGGATGACCCTGGGCGTGCCGGGGCTGCCGGACCTGGTCGAGGTGCTCGCCGAAGGCAGCTACGACCTGGTCCACGTCACCGCCCCCGGCCCCGCCGGGATCGCGGCGACGCTGATGAGCAGGATCACCGGCGTGCCGCTGATTGCCAGCTACCACACCGAGATCGCCACTTACGCCGGGATGCGAACCAAGGACGAGTCCCTGGAGGCGCTCACCCGGGCCGGTCTTGGCGCCTTCTACACCGCTCCAGGGGCGGTCCTCTCGCCGAGCCCCTCGGCCGACGCTTCGGTGATCGCCCTCGGCGCCGATCCCGCCCGCCTCGGGCGCTGGGAACGCGGGGTGGACACCGACCGCTTCGACCCGGCCAAGGCCGACCGCGACGCCTTTCCGGGCGAGATCAAGGTCCTCTATTCGGGGCGCCTGACCCGCGAAAAGGGCGTCGACCTGCTCGCCGAGAGCTTCATCCGCGCTCACGATCGCGATCCGCGGCTGCACCTCCTGCTGGCCGGCGGCGGCCCCGAGGAGGGTGAGCTGCGCGAGCGCCTGGGGGAGAGGGCGACCTTCCTCGGCTGGCTCGCCGGCGAGGACCTGCCCCGCGCCTACGCCAGCGCCGACGCCTTCCTCTTCTGCAGCGGCACCGACACCTACGGGCAGGTGATCCTCGAGGCTGCCGCCAGCGGCCTGCCGGTGGTGGCGGTCGCCGAAGGCGGCCCGGCGACCCTGGTCGAGAACCGCCATACCGGTCTGCTCTGCCGCCCGGACGCCGACCAAATCGCCGGCACCCTGCTCCGCCTCGCCGGCTCGCCGGAGCTGCGCGGTCAGCTCGGCGGCGCCGCCGTCGGCGCCGCGCGGGAGCGCTCCTGGGAGCGCTCGATGGGGCAGCTCGCAACTGGGTACCGGCGCGCCCTCGACGCCGCCGCCGCGGCCGATTCGCCAGCCGTCTCACGTGCCGCCTGACGACGCGCTGCCCGCCGCCTCGGTGCCCGGCGAAGCGCCGCGAAGGCCCCAGTACGATGGGTCGATCGACGACCACGCTCTCTACTTCAACCGCGAGCTCTCTTGGCTCGACTTCAACCAACGGGTTCTCGAACTCGCGGAGGACCCCGAGGTGCCGCTGCTGGAGCGGGTCCGCTTCTGCGGGATCTACGCCAACAACCTCGACGAGTTCTTCATGGTCAGGGTCGCCGGCCTGTTCGACCAGCTCGACGCCGGGATCGAAGCGCGCGGGCCCGACGGACTGACGCCGAAGGAGCAGATCGACGCGATCCAGCAGCGGGTCCTCGAGCTCGACGACCGCCTCTGCCATGCTTTCGGGGCAAACTTGCGGCCGGCGCTGGAGCAGCACGGCATCCGCATCGTCACTCTCGACACCGCCACTGAGGAGGAGCAACGCGAGATCGACGATCGCTTCGAGCAGCAGGTCTTCCCGGCCCTGACGCCGCTGGTGATCGGCCTCGGCCGCCCCTTTCCCTACATCTCCAACCTCTCGCTCAGCCTCGGGGTATTGCTGCGCGACGCCGAGAGCGGCAACGAGATCATCGCCCGCATCAAGGTTCCGAAGGAGCTGCTCGGCCGCTTTCTGCCGCTCGGGGACGGTGGTCTCACCTTCGTCCCCCTGGAGGAGGTGATCGCCGCCAACCTCGACGCCCTCTTCCCCGGCATCGAGGTCCTCGAGCACGGCTACTTCCGGGTCACCCGCGACGCCGACTTCAACGTCTCCGACGAGGCCGACGACCTCCTGCAGGCGGTCCAGGACGAGCTCCGCCGCCGCCGCTTCGGTGAGGTGGTGCGGCTTGAGGTCGCCTCCGGGATGAACCAAAAACTGCGCGCCCAGCTGGTCGACGCGCTGCGGCTCGAAGACCGCGAGGTCTACGACATCGACGGCCTGCTGGACCTCGCCGACCTGGGGGCGATCGCCGACGTCCCCGGCCACTCCGAGCTTCGTTACTCCCCCTGGACCCCGGTCACGTCGCCGCGGTTGCAGGGCGAGGACGACAACCCGGTCGACATGTTCGCCGAGATCCGCCAGCGCGACCTCCTCGTCCACCATCCCTACGACTCCTTCAACACCTCGGTCGAGCGCTTCGTCACCCAGGCGGTCGCCGATCCCGACGTGCTGGCGATCAAGCAGACCGTCTATCGGACCAGCGACGACTCGCCCCTGGTCCCGTCGTTGATCCGCGCCTCCGAACGCGGCAAGCAGGCGGTCTGCATGGTCGAGCTGAAAGCGCGCTTCGACGAGGAGGCGAACATCCACTGGGCGAAGTCGCTGGAGGAGGCCGGCGTCCACGTCGTCTACGGCATCCCCGGCTTGAAGACGCACGTGAAGGCGATCCTCGTCGCCCGCCGCGAGGGCGACGAAGTGCGCGAGTACGTCCACGTCGGCACCGGCAACTACAACCCGAAAACGGCCCGCCTCTACACCGACCTGGGGATCTTCACCGCCGACCCCGACGTCGGCGCCGACGTCGCCGAGATGTTCAACTTCCTCACCGGCTACGGCCGGCCGGCGGGTTTCCGCAAGCTGCTGGTCTCGCCGACGACGATGCGCGACCAGATCATCGAGGAGATCGAGCGCACGGTCGAGGCGCACAAGGCGGGGGAGGAGAGCCGGATCGTCCTGAAGATGAACTCGCTGGTCGACTCCCGCTGCATCAAGGCGCTGTACGAGGCCTCGCAGGCGGGGGTCCGGATCGACCTCAATGTGCGCGGCATCTGTTGCCTGCGGCCGGGGGTGGAGGGGATCTCCGAGAACATCCGTGTCACCTCGATCGTCGGCCGGTTCCTCGAGCACTCGCGGATCTACTCCTTCCGCCGCGGCGAGGAGACGCGGGTGCTGATGGGCTCCGCCGACCTGATGCCGCGCAATCTCGACAGCCGGGTCGAGCTGGTGGTGCCGGTCGAGGATGCGGCGATCAAGGCCGAGTTGCTCGACATACTGGAGCGCTCGTTGGCCGACAACGCCAGTTCCTGGGAGCTCGGCGCGGATGGGACCTGGGCGCGGCAGCGCCCGAACGGGGAACCGCGCAGCGCGCAGGAGGAGCTGATGGCCCGTCATTCCGCACGTGCCGCGGAGCACCTGGCCGCCTCCGCCGCCTGAGGGACGCTTTCGCTTGTTACATCTCTAGGATGCGGCAGCAGTGGCGCGCTTCTCGCTCCTTCCTCGCGATCAGACCTTTTTCGACCTCTTCATCGAGGCCGGCCAGAACGCCGTTCGCGCCGCCAAGCTGCTCGACGAGATGATGCAGGGCTGGCCCGAGAGCGAGGGGCTCTCGCGGGAGATCCTCCTGGCCGAGCAGGAGGGCGATCGGATCACCCACGACATCGTCAAACGGCTCAATTCGACCTTCGTGACGCCGATCGACCGCGAGGACATCTACGGGCTGGCGACGCAGATGGACGACATCGTCGACTTCACCGAGGAGGCCGCCGACTTCCTCGGCCTCTACAAGATCGAGGCGCCGATGGAGCAGGCGACGGCGCTGACGAAAGTCCTCGTCGCCTCCTGCGAACAGCTGGCGATGGGCCTGGAGAAGCTGCCTTCGTTCAAAGACCTCGATAAGTACTGGATCGAGATCCATCGGCTCGAGAACGACGGCGACCGGATCTCCCGCGACGCCGTCGCCTCGCTCTTCTCCAACGGGATCGACCCGATGGTCGTGATCCGCTGGAAGGACATGTTCGCGGTGCTCGAGGAGGCGATCGACGCGACCGAGACCGCCGCGCAGATCATCGAGGGAATAGTCATCAAGAATTCATGACGGCCTCTGACGTCACGAGGACCGTTCCGTGAGTGCCGACGTAATCCTCGTCATCGTCGTCGCCACCGCGCTGGCCTTCGACTTCACCAACGGCTTCCACGACACCGCCAACGTCGTCGCCACCTCGATCTCGACCGGGGCGGCGCGGCCGCAGGTGGCGATCGGGTTCGCCTCGCTACTGAACTTCGTCGGCGCCTTCATCTCGATCAGCGTCGCCGCCACCGTGGCCAAGGACGTCGTCGACGCCGAAGTGATCACTCCGACGATTGTCTTCGCGGGCCTGATCGGGGCGATCGCGTGGAATCTGGTCACCTGGTACTTCGGACTGCCCTCGAGCTCCTCGCACGCCCTGATCGGGGGTGTGGTCGGCTCAGCGGTGGCTGCCGCGGGCCTCGACGCAATCCTCGCCGAAGGGCTGGTGGGCAAAGTCCTGATCCCGGCGGTCGTGGCGCCGATCGTCGCCTTCCTCGTCGCCGGGCTGGCGATCGGGTTTTCCTACCGGGTCGTCGGCAAGCAGCGGCCCGGCATCGTCACCCGCGGCTATCGCTACGGGCAGATCGTCTCCAGTGGGCTGCTGGCGCTCGCCCACGGCACCAACGACGCGCAGAAGACGATGGGTGTGATCACCCTGGCGCTGATCGCCGGCGGCAAGCTCGGCGCCGAAGCCGACCCACCGACCTGGGTGATCGCATCCTCCGCCACGGCGATCGCTCTCGGCACCTACAGCGGCGGCTGGCGGATCATCAAAACCACCGGCACCCGGATCATCAAGATGGACGCGGCACAGGGGTTCTCCGCGCAGGGAGCCGGTGCGGCGGTGATCCTCGCCTCGACCCACTTCGGCTTCCCGCTCTCGACCACGCACGTGATCAACGGTGGCGTGATGGGCTCGGGGGCGGCGAAACGGCTCTCGGCCGTGCGCTGGGGGGTGGCCGGCAACATCGTCTTCGCCTGGGTGCTGACCCTGCCCGCGGCGGCGCTGATCGGCGCTCTGACTTACGGGTTCACCCGTATCTTCGGGACCGGAGCACTGGGTCCGGTGTTGGTGACGCTGATGGCGCTCTCGCTGATCACGGCGGCGTTCGCGCGCCGGGCGCGGCAGGGGGCCCCGGTCGAGGCGGTGGGCGGATGATCGCAACGATCGTCCAGGGCAAGGAGTTGTGGCAGACGGTGGTGGCCTCCGTGGTCGCCGGCGTCGGCATCACCTTCGCCTTCTCGGTCGGGATCTGGGGGACCGGTCAGTTCGTCGAACTCAGCCGCAACGACCGCCAGGCGGCGGCGACGGTCGCGGGGCTGATCGCCGCTCTCGCTTTTGCCTGCGTCGCGGCCGCGGTGATCATCGGCATCGTCGTGATGACGCACAAGTAGAGCCTTCCTCCGCGTCCTACACTTGAAGGGTGCGAACCGCCCGCAACGTAGCGATCGTGATGTTGCTCGCCCTGGGCGTCGCTTTCCTGCCCGGCGGCGGCAACCTGGCCACGGCGGTGATCACGGCGCTGACCATGGCTCTGCTGGCCGGAATCGCCTGGATGCTCTACATCCTCAGCCGCGAGAACCAGCTGACGCTCTCGACCCTGACCGACGGACGGCGGGCCATCCTCTACGGCGCCTTCGGGTTGATCGCCCTCCTCGTCGCGGGCAGCGACAAGATGTTCTCGACCGGCGGCGGCACCCTGCTCTGGATCGTCCTCCTCGGCATCTCTATCGCCGCGATCTGGAAAGTCTGGATAGAGGCGAACTCCTACTAGCGCGCAGTTCACGCTTCCGCGCGTGAGCTGATCCACAAGATTTGCTTTTTGCGCGCCACGCGTGCGTTGTGGGCTGTGAGGGTCCCGGCATGCCGCCGAGGGCCGAGAACGCAGCGCACGGGGAGGAGGGGACCGCTTCGGTGGAGCTGGTCGCGGTGGTTCCCTTCTTGCTGCTGGCGGTGTTGGCGGCGGCGCAGATCGCGCTCGCTGGCCAGGCCCTCTGGTCGGCGAGCGTGGCCGCGCGAGCGGGAGCGCGGGCGGCGGTGGTGGGTGGGGACCCGGCCGCTGCTGCCCGCGCCGCTCTGCCGCCGTCGATGAGGCGGGCGGCGAAGGTCGAAGACGAAGCCGGCGTCGAGGTCCGGGTCGAGGTTCCGCGGCTGATCCCGTCCCTGCCCCCGGTGCGGGTCGGCGCCACCAGCTCGCTGGAGGGCGGCGATGGCTGAGCGCGGGCAGGCGACGGTCGAGCTGATCGCGGCGCTGCCCGCGCTGCTGCTGGCAGGGCTGGTGGCGTTGCAGCTGCTGGCTGCCGGCTACGCGATGACGCTTGCCGACGGCGCGGCCGAGGCCGGGGCGCTGGCGTTGGCTTCGGGCGGCTCGGCCGCCGAAGCCGCCAAGGGAGCGTTGCCGGACTGGGCGGAGGACGACGTTTCGGTCTCGGTCGAGGGCGGCGAAGTCTCGGTGCGCTTGCGGCCGCCTTCGCCGGTCCCCGCCCTGGCGAAGCGGTTGACGATCACCAGCAGCGCATCCGCGAGGCCGGCGCGATGAGCGCGGTGACCACCTTTCTCAACCCTCTGAAAACGGGGCCGGCGATCGTCGTCGCCGCGGTGGGCGAGGCCGAGGGCGCCCGCGGCGCCGCGGCGGCACTTGCCTGTGCCGGAGCCGACGTCGACCTCGCGACCCTGCTCGTCGACGTGGGCGGGAGGGCGCCGCGGCCGGCCTTGCTCGCCTCGGCGGCCGCCCAGAAACTGGAGGAGCGGCTGGCGGCGCACCTTCCGGACGCGAGGGTGGCAGCGCGGGGGCAGGTCTGCCATCTCGCGGTGCCCGCCGATGCGGAGGGGCTCGCGAGCGCCGGCGCTGCGGTGACCGTGGCCCGTGAAGTGGCCGCCGTGGTCCACGTTCCGCCGGAGCTGCTGCAGGGGGTATTGGTGGGCGAAGCCGATCTTGACCCGACCGGCGTCCTGCTGCGCGCGGACCTGATCGACGATCAACCTCTGGTCGCGCTAACTGTCCGAGACTTGCTGGCCCGCGGCCTCTCGGTGGCGGTTCTCAAGCGACGGCTCGGCTGGGTTGCCGAGCGACGCGCCTTCTTCGGGGCGCTGCCTCGAGGAACGCCCAGCTCACTTCCGTCTCAGCTGGTGCGGCGCCTGCGAATCGCCTCTTAGTACGGATACGGAGGCGGAGAAGGTTCGGTTACCGGCGGTGGAGTCGTGCTTGCCACCGCCACCTTCGCGGCGTGCCAGGTGCCGACGTCTTTGAAGCCCTCGCCGTTCGCTTCGCCGGCTTTGGCGTCGCCGTCGAAGCTGTAGAGCGGGCGGCCCTTGAAGGTCACCTGGATCTTGCCCTCGGGGCGTCGAATCGTCCCGAGCTTCACCGGCCCCTTCGGCTTCACTCCCCGCGGCACGACCAGCGGCTTCCAGGTTTCGAGGCAGCCGCCGGTGCAGACGAACCTGCCGTGCGTCTCGACGCTGAGGCTGTAGAGGGTGTGGCCGTTGGTCCTGGCCAGGACCGTGGCTTCGAGGCTTTCGCTTTGCACCTTCTTCGCAACCACCTTGCTTGACCCGCTCGCCGATGCGCCGGCTGCGACGACCAACGCGATGGCCAGAGCCGCGAGCAGGACGATGCGGACGAGGTGCAGGTGTGACGTGGGGAGCGGGCGGGGCATGGAGCGCGGCAACATCGGGCCTCCTCGATTGGCGTGTCGCCCCGATCTACGCGGCAGGTCACGGAAAAGTTCGAAAGCCGCGCGCCAAGATTTTGTTTCTGCGCGCCATCCGTGCGTGCGGACGGGTCACGGTCCCTTCCGTGCGGGCGAGGGAGGAAACGGGACAGGCGCTGATCCTGGCGCTGGGTGCGGCGCTGGCCCTGATCGCCGGAGCGCTGGCGCTGGTGGCGATCGCCGGGGCGGTGACCGGCAAGGGCAGGGCGCAGCGAGCCGCCGACCTCGTCGCCATCTCGGCTGTCCGCTCGATGCGCGACGACCTGCCGCGACTCCTCTCGCCACCCCGGCTCGCGGACGGGCAGCCGAACCCGAACCACCTCGAGAAGAGCATCTACCTGGCGCGGGCGACGGCCGCGGCTCTGGCAGCGGCCCGGGCTAACGAGGTCGACCCCGATCGGGTGCAGGTGCGATTCCCCGACGCCGCTTCTTTCGCCCCGGTTCGCGCCAAGGCGACCGTGGTCGCCGGTCTGCGCGAAGGCGAGGGGCGGCGCGTCGAAGCCTCGGCCGTGGCCGAAGCGGCGGCTCCAATGGGTGCGGTGGCGGGTGGAGGCACGCGTATGGCCAGCGGCGGCGGCTACGGCGGCCCCTTGACCTACCGCGACGGCGAGGGCATGAGGCCGGACGTGGCTGCGGCCTACGACCGGATGGCAGCTACCGCCCGCGACGACGGCATCGTCCTCATCGTCGTCTCCGGCTTCCGCTCCGACGCCGAACAGGCGGAACTGTTCGCCGCCCATCCTGACCCGACCTGGGTGGCGCCGCCTGGCCACTCCTTGCACCGCTGCGCCACCGAGCTCGACCTCGGTCCCTCCTCCGCCTATGGCTGGCTGGCAGCCAACGCCAATCGCTTCGGTTTCGAGCAGCGCTATAGCTGGGAGGCCTGGCATTTCGGTTTCGTCAGCGGCCCGGCGCCCTGCTCGCCTGAGGGCGAAATGAGCACCGCAGGCGGAGGGACGATGACCGCCTCCTCGACCGCCCTGCCCGCCTTCGTCCCGGCCCAATACCGCGACCCGATCCTCCGCTCCGCCACCCGCTGGGGCGTTCCCCCGGCGCTGATGGCGGGCCAGCTGATGGCCGAGTCCGGCTTCGACCCCAGCGCCGGCTCGCCCGCCGGCGCTCAAGGCATCGCCCAGTTCATGCCCGGCACCGCCGCCTCCTACGGGCTCACCAACCCCTACGACCCCGTTGCCGCCATCGACGCCGAGGCCCACCTGATGTCGGACCTCCTCCACCAGTTCGGCTCTCCTGAGCTGGCCCTAGCCGCCTACAACGCCGGCCCCGCCCCGGTCGAAGCCTGCCACTGCATCCCGCCCTACCCCGAGACCCAGGCCTACGTCACCCGCATCCTCGCCCTGATCGGCGCCGCCGGCGCGATCGCCATGCCCAGCTTCGAAGTGCGCCTGGTGGCGTGAACTTCCGGATCAGAAGGATGCGGGATGTCCACCCGGCGGCGCTGAAGCACGGGATTGCTGCTGCTGACATCAGGCATGCCCTTCGGCACGCGATGAGAGTGCAGGAGGAAGATGACTGGCGGCGCCTCTACCTCGGTCCAGCTCGTGATGGAGAACTTCTTGAGGTGGTCACTGTGTTACGACCTGACTTGTCGGAGGTGGCTATACATGCGATGACCATGCGACCGAGATATGCCAACCTGCTACCGAGGGAATGATGTCGGAGCCAAGGAACTACGGACGACTTGTCACCGGAGAGCTTCTCACCGACGAGCTGATCGAGAAGCTGTCGAAAGAAGCCGAGGAAGGTTGGGAGATCGAGGAGCTGCTCACCTGGCGGCAGGTCGACGAGAACCCTCCACCGGCTCCAGATGCTCGTGGACGAAGCGCACCACCGCGGCGCCCTCGCCGACGGCGATAGCGCAGCGCTTGATCGAGCCGGAGCGGACGTCGCCGGCGGCGTAGACGCGGGGGACGGTGGTTTCGAGCAGGCTTAAGCGACCGCCACCAGGGGAACGGCGTTGCCGGGCGCTTCCCAGCCGATGGCTTGCGCCAGGGAGAGCGCGAACTTCTCGTCCGGCTCCACCATGTCGCGGCGACGGTCGATGTGGGTCTCGAACATCAGGTCGAGGTCTCCGACTCGGAATGCCCAGCTGATGTCGCAGATCACCTGTCGATCATCCTTCCGGTGGCCGCTGAACCTCACTTCACAGTCAACCGCTGCGTTCTGCGGGTCGATGGTCCGCATTCGCAGGACCGTCGGCACCGGGTCATGGCCGTCGGGGATTTCGCCGACCTCGACCTCGTAGAAGTGGTCCCCGTGGACCGCGACGACCTTCGGCACGTCGGCCTCGTCCAGGGTGGCGACGACCGCAGAGTCGGGGATCATCTCCATCAGGTGGTCATGGACCGCACGGTGCACTCGGTGTTCGACCTCGCGGCTGAGCTGGGGGTCCCCCTCCACCTTCGCGGCGTGGGCCGCAGCGATGCTCATGGAGACGTCCTGGGCGTCTGATTTATTCACGGCGTCCCTTTCTCGGCGCTTGAACGCCGCGAGTCGTCTTGAGTGAACCCCGTATCGTGAACCGCAGGTCGGACGGCCTCCGGCTTGCGGTCCTCACGACGTGCGCCGTCGCTACTTGCCCCCTCGGGGCGAATTGCGCAAAGACGCTTATGAGTGATAGATATTTCAGGCTCTAAAAACCGACCTGGGGAGGCGCGTGCAATGAAGTATTCGAGGAGGTCGGTCACGGCCGTGGGGGCGATCGTCGTCATCGTGGGCGCGGCTGGCTGTGGGACCGGAGAAACGGCAACGACGGTCACCGTGACGCAGCCGTCAACGCCGAAGTCCGCCGAAGTTGAATCCGCAAGGTCGAAGTCCGCGGAGCCCGCCGAAACCACGGAATCCGCCGGACCTAGTGCGACGGCCTCGCAGGAAAACGCACTGGAATCGGCCGAAAGCTACCTCGAATTCTCGGCTTTCTCAGAATCAGGCCTCGTGGGACAGCTGAAGTCGGAAGGCTTTAGCACGGCAGACGCTCAGTACGCTGCGAGCCACGCAGGAGCAGACTGGAACGAACAGGCGGTCAAGTCTGCCGAAAGCTACCTCGAATTTTCATCGTTCTCGGAATCGGGTCTGGTGGCCCAACTGAGGTCCGAAGGGTTCACGCCGTCCCAAGCGGAATACGGCGTATCGAAGGCGTACAAATAGGACCCCTTCGCAAGGGAGCCAGTGGGGCGACACCTCTACGCGGACAGTCACAAGAGCACGGCTCGCACTTCGCGTAACAAGAAGAAAAAGTAGGTCCCGCGCCGTCGTCCCTGAGGGAACTGCCCTCGGGGGCGACGCGGGTCTAAATGTACGCGGTCACGTCGAGCATCAACCCGCGCTGCCTGATCACGATCCGCTCCGGCTCGTCGTCGCGGTCGGTGCCTTCGTACCCGGCCCGCCAGATCGTCACCGATCCTTCGTCCGGGGCTGCCCGGGTCGTGGACGAAGGAGACGGTCCAATGCTCGCGCTCACCGAGAAAGTGGGTCACGCGGTCAACGGCACCGGAGAGGGCGGCTAAGTGCTCGCGGTTGGGGCTCGAAGTGCGGCTGGTGGCGTGAGCTCTAGCGCGTGCGCTCGGCCGCCGTTGCTTCCGGCTCCAGATGCTCGTGGACGAAGCGGACCACCGCGGCGCCCTCGCCGACGGCGGTAGCGCAGCGCTTGATCGAGCCGGAGCGGACGTCGCCGGCGGCGTAGACGCGGGGGACGGTGGTTTCGAGCAGGCCCTCGGCACCGATGTCGGCGCCGGTGAGGACGAAGCCTTTCTCGTCGCGGGCGACGGCGTCGCCGAGCCACTCGGTACAGGGGGAGGCGCCGAGGAAGAGGAAGAGGAACGAGTAGGGGAGGCGGGAGCCGTCGGTGAGGGTGACGGCCTCGAGCTTGCCGTCGCTGCCGTGCAGCTCGGCGATTTCGCTGCGGTCGCGGACGTGGACGCCGTAGCGGTCCAGCTCGTCGATCAGGTAGTTCGACATCGTCTCGCCGAGGTCGGCCCGGCGGTGCAGGAGCGTGACCAGGGCGCCGCCGCGGGCGAGCCAAACGGCAGCCTGCCCGGCTGAGTTGCCGCCGCCGACCACCGCGACCCGCTGGCCGCCGCAGATCTGCGCCTCCGGCGGCCCCGCCGCGTAGAAGACGCTGAACCCCTCGTAGCTCTCGAGGTCGGCCACCGGCAGTTTGCGGTATTCGGCGCCGGTGGCCAGGACGACGGCACGGGCGGCGATCTCGTTGCCCTCCTCGAGCCGGACCAGGTGGTGCCCGTCGCCGGGCTCGAGCGCCTTGGCGCGGTACGGCGTCGCGGTGCGGGCGCTGAACTTGCGCGCCTGCGTGACCGCGCGGCTGGTCAGCTCGGTGCCGGTGATGCCGGCGGGGAAGCCGAGGTAGTTCTCGATCCGCCGCGAGCTGCCGGCCTGCCCGCCCAGCACCGTGCTCTCGATCACCAGCGTGTCGAGGCCCTCCGAGGCGCCGTAGACGGCGGCGCCGAGACCGGCCGGGCCGCCGCCGATCACCAGCAGGTCGACTTCTTCCCGCGGCTCCAGCTCGAGGCCGATGCCGAGCGCCCGCGACAGTTCGCCGTCGCTCGGCGCCCGCAGCTCGGGTCCGCCCGGCAGGCGCACCAGCGGAATCTCCGCCTCGTCCAGCTCCGCCAGCGCCTGCGCCGCCTCATCGCTCGCCGAAGGCTCCGTCCAGGTGTAGGGGAGGCGCTGGCGCCTGGCGAAGTCGGCCAGCTTCCGGGTCGCCTCCGAGTCCCGCGGCCCGAGGATCTCGACCCCGATCCCCTGCCGCTGCTGCAGCAGCTCGCGCCGGGCGACGAAGGCGGAGAGAAGGATGTCCGAGAGCGGCGCGTCCTCTCGCAGCAGCCGGCGCAGCTCTTCGCGCTCGACCGCGATATAGCGCATCGGCTCGGTCACCACCGCGGTGAGGAAGACCGTCTGTCCGGAGAGCAGGTTCATCTCGCCGAGGAAGCCGGAGGCGCCGTGGCGGACGATCTCCTGGCCGTTGCCATCCAGCACCGCCGCTTCGCCCTCGAGGATGGCGATGAACGGGTAGGTCGCGTCGCCGATCCGGAACAGCTCCTCGCCGACCGCGGCGGTTCGCTCCTTGCCGTGCTGCGCCAGCGTCTGCAGCTGGCTGTTCGAGAGCACACGACCGACGGGGTGGGCCACGCCCGTAGGCTACCCGGCCGTGAAGCCCGTCCTGCTCGCCCAGCTCAGCGACCTCCACATCGGAGCGGCTTGGGAGGGGGTGGACCCGACGCCCCGGCTGGAGCAGGTGATCGAGGCCGTCCGCTCACTACCGAATCCCGTCGACGCGGTCGTCGTCACCGGCGACCTCACCGCCGACGGCGGCGAGGAGGACTCCCTGCTCGCCCGTCGCCTGCTGGACGGCTTCGACGTTCCCGTCCACGTCCTCCCGGGCAACCACGATCTTCGCGCTTCGCTGCGGCGCGCCTTCGAGCTGCCAGGTGAGGGCGACGACCCGATTGACTACGCCGTCGAGGTCGGGGAGCTTCGGCTCGTCGTCCTCGACTCGATCGTCCCAGGGCACGACCATGGCGCCTTCGACGCCGAGCGGCTGCGCTGGCTCGACGAGGAGCTCGGCAGACACCCTGAGCGGCCGACGATCCTCGCCATGCACCACCCGCCGCTTGCCACCGGGGTCCCGGAGTGGGATGGGATCAACCTTTCCGTCTCCGAGCGAGCTGCCCTGGCCGCGGTCGTTTCCCGCCACCCGCAACTGCGTGCAATCTTCGGCGGCCACCTCCACCGCGTCGCTGTCTCGGCGCTCGCCGGCTGCCCGGTCCTCGCGGCTCCGAGCACCTACCTGCAGCTGCTGCCGAACTACGCGCCGACCGATTTCGAGGGCGAAGACGTCATCTGGACCGACCCGCCCGGCTTCGCGGTGCACGTGCTGCGCGACGGCGAGCTCTCCTCGCAGGTCGAACTGCTTGGGCCGCGGCACGGCGGGTAGCGGAACTTCGACGGCGGCGACGAAAGGAGAGTCATGAAAAATCCCTTCACCCACAAGAAGCTGACCGAGATCAAAGACTCGGCACCGGAGTTCGGTGTCGGCGACGGCATGGAGGCTCGGTTTGCCAAGGATGACTTCGAGACCGAGGAAACGGGCTTCAGCTTCCACCGGCTCAAGCCCGGTAAACGGCAGCCGTTCGGGCACGTCCACGAGGAGGCGGAGGAGGTCTACGTCGTCATCCGAGGCGGCGGCCTGCTCAAGCTCGACGACGAGATCATCGAGGTCGAGACCCTCGACGCGATTCGCGTCTCCCCTGACGTCACCCGCGCCTTCGAAGCCGGCGACGACGGCCTCGAGGTGATCGCCTTCGGTCCCCGCCACGACGGCGACGGCGAGATCGTCCCCAATTGGTGGGCGGACTGATCGCGAGTCTGTCTCAGCCCTTGCTCTACAGGGAATTTCACGGACTCGCGGGATAGACTGCGCGCCGATGGCGACCGAGGTTGAGGGAATCGAGGGGATGAAGGCGCTGGTCGGCCAGGAGGTCGGCCCCAGCGAGTGGCGCGCGATCACCCAGGCCGACATCGACGCCTTCGCCGAGCTCTCCGGCGACCACCAGTGGATCCACGTCGATCCCGAGCGGGCGAAGACCGAGAGCCCCTACGGCACCACGATCGCCCACGGCAACCTCACCCTCGCCACCGTCGACGGCTTCCGCGGCGAGCTGATCTCCTCCACCGGCTTTGCCCTCGGCGTCAACTACGGCTGGAACAAGATCCGCTTTCCAGCTCCGGTCCCGGTCGACTCGCGCATCCGCGCCAAGGCCGAGGTCGTCACGGTCGAGGAGAAGGGCGGCGGCTGGTACGAGGTCGTCACCCGCTTCACCCTCGAGGTCGAGGGCGGCGAGAAGCCGTGCTTCGTCGGCGACTCGGTGACGCGCGTGATGGTCGCCCCGCCCGCCTGACCTGCTCGAAGCTCAGGCGAAGTGCACGAAGCTGACGCCGCCGGCGATCAGGCAGTAGATCGCGAACGGCTTCAGGGTGTGGGTTTCGAAATAGCGGACGAGGTAGCGGACCGAGATGTAAGCGGCGATGCCGCAGACGACGAAACCGACCGCGACCTGGCCGTGAATGTGTTCGCCGGCGCTGCCGAAGAGGGTGGGGACCTTCAGCACCCCGGCGGCGAGGATCACCGGCGTCGCCAGCAGGAAGGCGAAGCGGGCGGCGTCCTCGTGCGAGAGACCGCGCCAGAGCCCGCCGACCATGGTCACGCCGGAGCGGCTGATCCCGGCCAGCAGGGCAAGGATTTGGAGGCTGCCGATCAGCAGTCCGTCGAGGTAGGGGATGCCGGAGATGCGGACGTCGGAGGCGCGCGCGGCGGCGATGTCCTCGGCAGTGCGACTGCCGCCATGGGCGGCGGCGGGGACCGCAAGCTCGTCGCCATGCGCTGAAGGCAGGCCGCCGGGATCCTCCTCCGTCTGCCGTCGCAGTCGCTCCCCCGCCAGCAGGATCAGCCCGTTGACGAAGAGGAGGGCGCTGGCGGCGACCGGCTTGGCGAAGATCGTCCGGAAGACGTGCTCGAGGCCGAGGCCGACGATTCCCACCGGGATCGTCGCGATGATGATCAGCCAGGCGAGGCGCTCGTCGGCATCCTCGGCGCTGAAGGCCCGCGTCGAGAGGATGCGGCGGGCGCTGCGGAAGAAGCCGCGGACGATCCGCACCCAATCGGCGCGGAAGAAGAACAGCAGCGCCAGGGCGGTTGCGACGTGCAGGGCGACGATGAAGGCGAGGTAGAAGGAAGCCTCGCTGTTCGACGCCGAGGACTGGGTGACCAGCGTCTCCCAGGAGCCGCCGATCCAGGCGGGGACCAGGACCGAGTGGCCGAGGCTGGAGACGGGAAAGAGCTCGGTGACCCCCTGCACGAGGGCGATCACTATTGCCTGCAGGTAAGTGAGCATCGAAGGGCTTTCGGGGTGGTGGTTGCCGGGCGGACCGAGGCGTCTCCCCTTGCCTCCTCATAGACCTAAACGTCAGGTCGGGGCGATTCTTTCATGGACCTGCGCCACCGCCGTCCCAGCTCGCGCAGCATCGGCGGGTAGACGACGATGTGCCGGAACGGCTTGATCGCCGCCAGGTAGGCGCTGCCGAAAAGGCCGTTCGGCTGCACGTAGACAGACATCTGCCCGCGGTAGCGGCCCTGCCCGTCCGGCACCCAGGAGAGGTGCATGACTCCGTGGACGGTCTTGTTGACAACCTCCGCCGCCCACTCGTCCTCGAGCATGTAGACCGGCGTGAAGGGCAGCGCCTCGAACGTGGGTCCAGGGGAACTGTGGCGCAGGTCCTCCGGAAGCCGGTCACGGAGCGTCTGCCAATCCGGCAGCTCGTCCTCGTCCACGTCATCCCAGCCGAAGTTTTCACCCAGCTTCCAGCGGATCGCCCAGAGAGCGCGGCTGGGGCGGGAGGGACTTTCCGCAGTGCTGGCAGAAGCGAAGATCTCGACCAGCCGCGGGAAGTCGTCGGGACCGCCGGGAGTCGGCAGCGCCCAGACGTCGAGGAGTTGGAAGTCCTGGACCAGCTCATGGATCCGCCAGGGCCGGGAGGTCTGCTCGGAGTTCGGGAGCTTCATGGCGTTCCTCCGTTCCATACAGAAGTGTATGGATGAGAGGCTAGACTTCCTCCGGGGCAATGTCAATCCGAGTTCGAAAGGAACATTTCTGAGATGCCGCCATCGGCGCGAACCCCGCGCACCAGGTGGGTCGAAGAGGGCCTGCGCGCCCTTGCTGCCGGTGGGCCGGATGCGGTTCGAATCGACTCCCTTGCGAAGACCCTCGGGGTGACCCGGGGGGGCTTCTATTGGCACTTCGAGGACCGCGCCGCGCTCCTGGAGGAGATGCTGGACGAGTGGGAGCGGATCAGCGTCGACGAGGCGATCGAGCAGGTCGAGGGGAAGCCTGGCGATGCGCAGGAGAAGCTGCGGCGCCTTTTCGCCCTCGCAGCGGGCAGCCGGGAGCTGCTGAAGATCGACCTCGCGGTCCGCGACTGGGCTCGTCGCGACAAGGCTGTCGCCCGGCGCCTGCGTCGCGTAGACAACCGCCGCATGGAGTACATGCGCTCCCTCTTCGGCGAACTCTGCGCCGACGAGGACGAGGTCGAGGTCCGCTGCCTATTCGCCTTCTCACTCTTCGTCGGCAGTCACTTCACGAAGGCCGACCACGGCTCTCGCAGCCGCCGCGAAGTGCTGGAGATGGCGCTGGAGCACCTCACGTCTCCGACTTCCACCCCGCTATAGCGAGGCGAAAGTCGGAAGCGCGAAGCGGTGGGGCGCTACTTGACGGTCAGAGTGCCTTCCATGCCCGCCTGGCGGTGGCCCGGGATCGAGCAGAAGTAGGTGTAGGTGCCCGGCTTCAGTTCGACTTCGGCGGAGTCGGAGCCTTCTTGGGTCACTTCGGTGCCGCCGACTTCTTCGCCGCTTGCGTCTTCGATTTTGACGTCGTGGGGGACCGGCGATTCGTTGGTGAATTCAATCGTGTCCTTGCCCGCCTTAGCGGTGATGTTGTCGCTCGTGAAAGCGAGGTTGCCGCTGGGGTCGGCTTCGACTGCGATGGTGGCGCCGGAGCCGCCTTCGGCTTCCTTTTCGACTTCTTCGGCCTTGCCTTCGGCTTCTTCGCCGGCTTCTTCGGCCTTTTCTTCGGCTTCCTGGGCGACGCCGGCTGCGCCGGTTTCTTCGCTGGTCGAGCTGCCGCCACCGCCACAGGCGACCAGGGCAACCGCCGCGAGGAGCAGGGCAAACAGGGCAATGAGCTTCTTCATCAGGTTCCTTTCCCGCTTCAGGACTGGGCCACGGACTCTAGTGGCGGTACGTAAAGGATCGCTACCCCGTTCAGCGACCGTGGAACTCGGGCGTGCCGCCGCTGAAGAAAGTCTCGACACCCTGGCGCAGATCCTCGGTCGCCATCGAGTCGGCGATTCCGTGGCGCTCGAGCTGCAGGTGGTCGTTGATGCTGTTCTCGATGCTGACCCCGACCAGCTTCTTCGCCATGCGCACGTAGTGGGGCGCCTTCTTCGCCAGCTCCCCGGCCTTTGCCCGCGCGGTCTCCATCAGTTCGTCGGGTCCGACAACCTCGCTGACGAGCCCGAGCTCCCGTGCCGCCTCGGCCTTCAGGTTCGGGTCTTCGAGCAGCAGTTCCAGCGCCTTGCTCGGCCCGACGACGCGCGGCAGGAAGTAGGTCATGCCGCCGTCCGGGGAGGCGCCGATCCGGCCGTAGGCGGGGGCGAAGAAGGCGGTGCTGGAGGCGATCCGGAAGTCGCAGGCGAGCGCCAACGAGAAGCCGGCCCCGGCTGCCGGTCCGTTGATCGCGCCGATCACGGGATAGGGGACCCGCCGCAAGTCGATGATCGCCTGGTGCAGGACCTCGGCGCCGCGCCGGACGTCGCTCGGCAGGTCGATCTCGCCCGATTCGACCCCTTTGCGGAACCAGGTGACGTCGCCGCCGGCGCAGAACGCCTGCCCGGAGCCGGTGACGATCAGGCCCCGCAGCGGCGCCCGGTCGGCGAGCCAGGCGAAGGCGACCGTCATCTCGCCGATCATTTCCGGGCTCATCGCGTTGAAGGCGTCGGGTCGGTCGAGGGTCAGGGTCCCGATCTCGCCGTCGATCTCGATCCGCATCGTGTTCAGCTGCGGCGGGTTGACGGTCTCGGTGCTCATGGGTCTCCTGGTTCTGTTGGTCGCGTGGGGGTTTGGCCGGGTGGCCAGCAGCCTACCCTTAGATCGATGGCGAAAGGCAACGGCAAAGCGAGGGAAGAGGGCGCGCTCAGCCGCGCCGAGCGGATCGCCCAGCAGCGCAAGGAGCTGCCCGACCAGCCCGGCGTCTACCTCTTCTACGACCGCGACGGCGAGCTGCTCTATGTCGGCAAGGCGCGCTCGATTCGCAAACGCATCTCCTCGCACTTCTCCGGTGGCAACACCCGCCTCACCTCGCGCATCGACCGGATCGAAAGCCTCGTCACCGCCAACGAGGCGGAGGCGCTGCTGACCGAGCAGAGCTTCGTCAAGCGCCACCGGCCGCGCTTCAACATCCGCCTTCGCGACGACAAGTCCTACCCCTACGTCGCCGTCAGCCTCGACGAGGACTACCCGCGCGTCTACTTCACCCGCGAGAAGCACCGCTCGGGTCGCGCCTACTTCGGCCCCTTCTCCAGCGCCAAGCGGGTGCGCGAGACGCTCGACCTGCTCGGCAAGCTCTTCCAGTTCCGCACCTGCGAGGGTCACGAGCCCGGTCGCCGCTCCGGCAGCCCCTGCCTCGACTACTACATCAAGCGCTGCGGGGCGCCCTGCGTCGATTACATCTCCAAGGAGGAGTACCGGCACAACATCGAGGCGATCGTCGACTTCCTCTCCGGCCGCTACCGCCAGGTCGAGCGCGAGGAGGAGGGGAAAATGGCGGCGGCGGCCGAGGCGCAGGAATTCGAGCGGGCGGCGATCCACCGCGACCGGCTGAAAGCGATCCGCTCGCTGTTCGAGCGCCAGCGGGTGGCGGGGGCGACGATGGGGACCGCCGACCTGATCGGGGTCGCGGTCGAGGGCCAGGACGCCAACGCCCAGGTCTTCCAGGTCCGCGACGGGATCCTTGCCGAGCGCCAGAGCTTCTATCTCGAAAACCAGGGCGAACGCGAGCCCGGCGAGGTCGCCGAGGAGTTCATCTCCCAGTACTACGCCGCCTCGCCCTCGATGCCGCGGACGATCATCGTCGGGCCCTACCTGCGCGAGCGGGTCGAGGTGCTGGCTGAAGCGCTGAGCGAGCGCCGCGGGGCGCCTGTCGAGGTGCGCGCCGCCGAGCGCGGCGACAAACGGAGGCTGCGGGAGCTGGCCGAGCGCAACGCGCAGCTGGCCCTCGACCAGGACCGGCTGCGGCGGGAGCACCGCCGAACCCAGCGGGTCGAGGCGCTGGCGGCGCTGGCCGCGGCGTTGGGGATGGAGGAGCTGCCGGTGCGGATCGAGGGCTTCGACATCTCGACGATCGGGGGCGAGCACACCGTCGCCTCGATGGTCGTCTTCGAGGGCGGAGCGCCGAAGAAGTCCGACTACCGCCGCTTCAAAGTCCGCGGCGACCTGCGGCTCGACGGCGTCGGCAACGGCGGGCCGGACGATTTCGCCTCGATGGAGGAGGTGCTCTCGCGGCGGATGGCCCGCTACCTCGATCAGGCCGACCTCTCTCCGCACGACGGCAAACGCGACCCCAGCTTCGCCTCGCTCCCCTCGCTGATCCTGATCGACGGCGGCAAAGGACAGTTGGCGGCGGGGGTGCGGGCGCTGCAGCCGTTCAGCGAGCGCGGCGTCACCATCGTCAGTCTCGCCAAGCGACTGGAGGAGGTCTACGTGCCGGGCCGGTCCGAGCCGCTCGACCTCGCCGCCGACTCCGAGGCCTCGCGCCTGCTGCAGCGGGTCCGCGACGAGGCTCATCGTTTTGCGATCGACCACCACCGCGGCCGCCGCGACCGCGGTCTGCTCGAAAGCTCGGTCTTCGATTCGCTGCCCGGAATCGGGCCGGCGCGCAAGCGGGCGCTCCTGCAACACTTCGGGACGCCGGAGCGGTTCCTCGCCGCCACCCGCGAGGAGCTCGAGGCAGTGCCCGGTCTGCCTGGCAAAGTAGGCCGCGAGATACACGAGCAGCTCAACAGGACCAACTGAGGGATCTGATGGCGGAGCGGGTGGAGATCGAGAAGCAGAGCGGGGGCGACGGCGCTTCCCCCACCAAAGCGGTCACGCTCGTCGTCATCACCGGCCACTCGGGAGCGGGCAAGTCCGAAGCGATCGCCGCCTTCGAGGACGGCGGCTACTTCTGCGTCGACAACCTGCCGCCGCGGATGATCGCCGCCCTCGGCGAGCTCTTCCGCCACCAGGGCAGCGGCGTCGAGCGCGCCGCGATCGTCTCCGACGTGCGCGGCGGCGACTACTTCGAGGAGCTGGTGCAGGTGCTCGACGACCTCGAGGCCGAAGGGCTGCGGCCGATGGTCCTCTTCCTCGAGGCCGACGAGGAGGCCCTGCTCGACCGCTATAAGGAGACCCGTCGCCGCCACCCGCTGGCGCCGGAGGGGCGGATCGTCGAGGGGATCAGGGCCGAGCGGGCGCTGCTGGCGCCGCTGCGCGAGCGCGCCGACAAGGTGATCGACACCAGCGATCTGACCGGGGCCGAACTGCGCCGCCAGATCAAGGAAGAGCTGCTGGGGCAGGAGGAGAGCGGCAAGCTCGCCCTCACTCTGCTCACCTTCGGCTTCAAGAACGGGCCGCCCCGCGACGCCGACCTCACCCTCGACGTCCGCTTCCTGCCCAACCCCTACTACGACAAGGTCTTGCGGCCGATGACCGGGATGGACGAGGAGGTCCGTGCCTACGTCGAGAACGGCACCCAGGCCGGCGAGTTCTACGGCCGCCTACTGCCGCTGCTCGAGTTCCTCGTCCCCGCCTACGTCACCGAGGGCAAGAGCCACCTGACGATCGCGATCGGCTGCACCGGCGGTCGTCACCGCTCGATCACCGTCGCCGACCGCATAAGGCGCGACCTCGCGGCCCGCGACGACGTAATCGTTCGCGTCAAGCACCGCGACGTTGAGATCGGCTGACGGGCCGAAAGGTCGCATCCGGTTTGCCGATGGGACTAAATGACCAACCATGGGCGACAGATCGGCCCATCGGTATTGCCAAAGCGACTTTTCGTCCCGTCAACCTAGAATCGCCCCGGCGTTGAGCGAACCTGTCATCTCCATCAAGGGCCTGCGGATGAGCTATGGCTCGACCGAGGCGGTCCGCGGTATCGACCTCGAGGTCGAGCGCGGCGAGGTCTTTGCGTTCCTCGGGCCTAACGGGGCTGGGAAGACGACTACGGTCGAGATCCTCGAGGGGTACCGGCGGCGGACCGGGGGAGAGGTGACGGTCCTGGGCGAGGATCCGGCGCGGGCTGGGCGCGATTGGCGGGAGCGGATCGGGATCGTCCTCCAGAGCGGGCGCCTCGATCCGTACCTGACCGTGCGCGAGTCGCTTGACCTCTACGCCGGCTACTTCCGTAATCCGCGGCCGACCGAGGAGGTGATCGCGCTGATCGGCCTGGAGGGCAAAGCCGACGAGCGCGCCAGTCGCCTCTCCGGCGGCCAGCAGCGCCGCCTCGACGTCGGCATGGCCCTGGTCGGCGACCCCGAGCTGCTCTTCCTCGACGAGCCGACGACCGGCTTCGACCCCTCCGCCCGTCGCCAGGCCTGGGACGTGATCGCCGGCCTCCGCGACCTCGGCAAGACCGTCTTCCTCACCACCCATTACATGGACGAGGCGCAGCGGCTCGCCGACCGGGTGACGATCATCGCCGCCGGGCAGATCGTCGCCCGCGGCACCCCGGAAGACCTGGGCGAACGCGACTCTGGCGAGACGACGATCCGCTACCGAGCCGACGGCCGCGAGGTCACGCTGCAGACGGCGACGCCGGTCCAGACCTTGAACGAGCTGACCGGCGAGGCGCTCGCGAAGGGCGAGGAGCTGGAGGGCCTGGAAGTGACCCGCCCGTCCCTCGAGGACATCTACCTGGAGCTGACCGCCGCCGCTGAGGCATCGGCCGCCCCCGAGGAGGCCGCCGAGTGAACGGCCTCGCCCTCGTCGGCCACCAGTTCCGCTACGACCAGAAGGCCTTCTGGCGCAACCCCGCCTCGGTCTTCTTCACGGTGATGTTCCCGGTGATCGTCTTCCTCATCCTCGCCGTCGTCTTCAACGGCGAAATCGTCAACGTGCGGGGCGGGGTGGAGGCGACCACCTACTACGTGCCGGCGATCATGTCGCTCTCGATCATCTCGGCGACGATGCAGACGCTGGCGATGACCCTGGTGATCGCCCGCGAAGACGGCCGCCTCAAGCGCGGTCGCGGCACCCCGATGCCGCCCTGGGTCTTCATCGCCGGCCGGATCGGCAACTCGATCGTCGTCGCCCTGATGATGCTGGTCCTGCTGGCCGCGATCGGCGGCGTCCTCTACGGCGTCGAAGTCCCCTGGGACCGCCTGCCGGCGATCCTCCTCGCCCTCGTCGTCGGCGCCGCCTCCTTCTGCTGCCTCGGCATCGCCCTCACCGCCGCGATCCCCTCCCAGGACGCCGCCGCCGCGATCGTCAACGCGATGCTGCTGCCGCTCTACTTCCTCTCCGGCGTCTTCATCCCCGAAGACCAGTTGCCCAATGGGGTGATCGCCTTCGCCGACCTCTTCCCGGTCCGCCACTTCTTCGACGCCTTCTTCGACGCCTACGTCCCCGCCGGCGGGCCCGCCGTCTCCTGGGACAACCTCGCCGTGGTCGCCCTCTGGGGAGTAGCCGGCCTTCTCCTGGCGATCCGCTTCTTCCGCTGGACCCCGCGGTCGGGCTAGGCGCTCCGGTCTTTTCATCCGCTATGCGGAACAAATAGCCGGACCACTCTCATCCTCCGGCTCAGTGGTAGCTGCTCGAGTCGAATTGGCCGAACTGCATCAACTTTTCCACCCAGCAGATATAGAAGTTGATGCAGTTCGGCTGGGGGCGCATCATCCGCACCGCGCTGATTCCGATCGCGGCCTCCTATAGCCTCCGCGGTCTGATGCTTCACCACGTCCTTCTGGAGGTGGGCGATCTCGATCGCTCTGCCGCCTTCTATGACTCGATGCTGGCCCCACTGGGCTGGCGCCGGCATTTCGAGCAGGATCAGACGATCGGCTGGGGCATCGCCAAACCCGTCTTCTTCGTCTCTTCCAAGCACGATCCCCAGCCGGGCTTCGGCCTCTTGAGCTTCTCGGCTCTGGGCATCGTCGCGGTCAAGGCGGCCTGGGAGAACGGGGTCAAATCGGGCGGCGTCAGCGTCTCCGACCCCGGCGAGCAACGCTCGCACGGTTCGGGCTCCTACTCCGCTTTCCTCAAGGACCCGGACGGGTACGAGATCGAGATCACCATCGGCTCCGACTGAGCGGAGCCGGAGGCGCCGACCCCATAGGATCGGCTTCCCCAAACACCCGCTTCACCAACGAGATTTAGGAGGAATTGGTTCATGGCTGTGAAGGTCGGCATCAACGGTTTCGGCCGCATCGGGCGCAACGTCTTCCGGGCCGCCAAGGAGGCGAACGCGGACATCGACTTCGTCGCGGTCAACGACCTCGTCGACACGGCCACGATGGCCCACTTGCTCAAGTACGACTCGATCCTCGGCCGCTACCCCGGCGGGGTAGAGGTCGACGGCGACACGATCATCGCCGGCGGCGATGAGGTGAGGGTGCTCTCCGAGCGCGATCCCGCCGCTCTGCCCTGGGGCGAGCTCGGCGTCGACGTGGTGATCGAGTCGACCGGCTTCTTCACCGCCCGCGCCGACGCCGCCAAGCACCTCGAGGCCGGCGCCAAGAAGGTGATCATCTCCGCCCCGGCCAAGGAGCCGGATGTGACCGTCGCCCTCGGGGTCAACTTCGACTCCGCCTACGACCCCGAGCAGCACGACGTCATCTCCAACGCCTCCTGCACGACCAACTGCCTGGCGCCGCTGGCGAAGGTTCTCAACGACGCCTTCGGGATCGAGCAGGGCCTGATGACGACGATCCACGCCTACACCGCCGACCAGCGCCTGCAGGACATGCCGCACAAGGACCTACGCCGGGCGCGTGCCGCGGCGCTCAACCTGATCCCAACCACGACCGGCGCCGCCAAGGCGGTCGGCCTGGTGCTGCCGGAGCTGAACGGCAAGCTGAACGGCTTCGCGATGCGGGCGCCGGTCCCGACCGGCTCGGTCGTCGACCTCACCTTCGACTCGGCCAAGGCGACGAACCCCGAGGAGGTCAACGCCGCCGTCAAGGAGGCGGCCGAAGGCCCGATGAAGGGGATCCTCTCCTACACCGAGGACCCGATCGTCTCCACCGACATCGTCGGCGACCCGCACTCCTCGATCTTCGACTCCGAGCAGACGATGGTGATCGGCGACGGCAAGCTGGTCAAGGCGGTCTCCTGGTACGACAACGAGTGGGGCTACTCCAACCGCTGCGTCGAGCTGGCCGGCAAGGTTCTGCCGTAGCGGACTGTCTCGTCCCCTGATGGGTTTCGACAAGGCAAGCGTCCGCGACGCCCCGGTCAAGGGGCGCCGCGTCCTCGTCCGGGTCGACTTCAACGTCCCGCTCAAGGACGAAGGGGGCGAGCCGGTCGTCGCCGACGACACCCGCATCCGCGCCGCCCTGCCGACGATCGAACTGCTGCGCGAACGCGGCGCGGCGCTGGTCCTGATGTCCCACCTCGGCCGGCCCAAGGGCCAGCGCGACCCGGCGCTTTCGATGGCGCCGGTGGCGAAGCGCCTCGGGGAGCTGCTGGGGACCGAGGTGAAGCTGGCCCCCGGCGTGATCGAGGGCGACGTCGACCTCACCTGCGGAGCGCTCGGGCCGGGCGACGTCCTGCTGCTGGAGAACATTCGCTTCGAGCCCGGGGAGACGAAGAACGACCCGAAGCTGGCCGAAAACCTCGCCCAGCTCGGGAGCGTCTACGTCAACGACGCCTTCGGCGCCGCCCACCGCGCCCACGCCAGCACCGCCGGCGTCGCCGACTACCTGCCCGCCTACGCGGGCCTGCTGCTGGAGCGCGAGGTGACCGAGCTGACCAAGGTCGTCGAGGATCCGCAGCGGCCGCTGGTCGTCGTCCTCGGCGGCGCCAAGGTCTCCGACAAGGTCGGCGTGATCGACCGCTTCCTCGAAGTCGCCGACCAGATCCTGATCGGCGGCGCGATGTGCTTCGGCTTCTTCAAGGCGCAGGGGATCGAGACCGGTAACTCGCTAGCCGAGGGCGAGGACGCGGCGAAAGAGGCTCTGCAGCGGGCTGAGCAGTCCGACTGCGAACTGCAGCTGCCGGTCGACCTCGTGCTGGGCCGCGAGTTCGCTGCCGACACCGAGCGCAAAGAGAGCGACGTGGTGGAGGTGCCGGACGGCTGGATGGGGCTCGACGTCGGTCCGCACACCGCCGAGAACTACGCGAAGGCGATCGCCGCGGCGGGCACCGTCCTCTGGAACGGGCCGATGGGCGCTTTCGAGATGGAGCCCTTCGCCGGCGGCACCAAGAGGGTCGCCGAAGCGGTCGCCGCGGCGCCCGGGACCACGGTGGTCGGCGGCGGCGACTCGGTCGCGGCGCTGAACCAGTTCGGCCTCGAGGACCAGGTCGACTGGGTCTCAACCGGCGGAGGCGCCTCGTTGGAGCTGCTGGAGGGAAAGAAGCTGCCGGGCGTTGAGGCCCTGCTCGACGCCGAAGAGGAGACCGCCGATGCCTGACCGCACCCCCTACATCGCCGCCAACTGGAAGATGCACAAGACGGTCGCCGAGGCGGCCGAATTCGTCGACGCGCTGCTGCCGCGGATCGCCGCGACCCAGTCAGACGTCGTCATTTGCGCGCCCTTCACCGCCCTGACCGCGGTGGTCGAGCGGCGCTACGGCACCGCCGTCAAAGTCGCCGCCCAGAACATGCACGAGGAGGACTCGGGCGCCTTCACTGGCGAGGTCTCGGCACCGATGCTGGTCGAGCTCGACGTCGAGGCGGTCATCCTCGGCCACTCCGAGCGGCGCCAGTACTTCAACGAGACCGACGAGGCGTTGGCGCGCAAGGTGCCGGTGGCACTTGCCGCCGGCCTGGAGCCGATCCTCTGCGTCGGCGAGAGCGAGAGCGCCCGCGACGCGGGGGAGACCGAGGAAGTGCTGGAGCGCCAGCTGCAGGCAGACCTCGCAGGCCTCGAGGCCGACCAGATCGCCGACGTCGTCATCGCCTACGAGCCGATCTGGGCGATCGGCACCGGCCGCACCGCGACCCCCGAGCAGGCGCAGGAGGTGTGCGCCTTCATCCGCGACGTCCTGCGGATGCGCGGTGCCGCCGCCGACGGGGTTCGGATCCTCTACGGCGGCTCGGTCAAGCCCGCCAACGCCCAGGAGCTGCTCTCGCTGCCCGACGTCGACGGCGCTCTCGTCGGCGGCGCCAGCCTCGACGCCGAGGACTTCGCGGCGATCGTCGACGCGGCAGGCTGAGCGGATGACCCCGCACGTCCCGTCCCTGGCGCTGATCATCCTCGACGGCTGGGGGCTGGCGGAGCCGGGACCGGGCAACGCGATCTCGCTCGCCGAGACGCCGGTCTTCGATCGCCTCTGGAGCGAGTTCCCGCACGCCCAGCTCTCCGCCCAGGGCCCGGATGTCGGCCTGCCCGAGGGGCAGATGGGCAACTCCGAGGTCGGCCACCTCAACCTCGGCGCCGGCGCGATCGTCAAGCAGGACCTGGCGCGGATCGACGACGCCGTCGCCGACGGCAGCTTCTTCGACAACGAGGTGCTGGTCGCCGCCTGCGAGCGCGCCCGCACCAGCCCCCGCGGGCGCCTGCACCTGCTCGGCCTCGTCTCCGACGGCGGCGTCCACTCCGGCTGGGAGCACATCGAGGCCGCGATCGAGCTCGCCTCGCAGGAAGGCGTGCCCGACGTCGTCTTCCACGCCTTCACCGACGGCCGCGACACGCTCCCGCACGGCGGTAAGGGCTACCTCGAAGAGCTGGAGCGCTGGCTGCGCGCGGCCGGCCGCGTCGCCACCGTCAGCGGCCGCTACTACGCAATGGACCGCGACACCCGCTGGGAGCGGACCAAGCTCGCCTACGACGCGATCGTCCACGCCCAGGGCCTGCGGGCGCCGAGTTCCGCTGCGGCGATCGAAGAGTCCTACGAGCGCGAGGAGACCGACGAGTTCGTCAAGCCGACCGTGATCGGTGATTACGACGGCGCCGCCGCGGGCGACGTCGCGTTCTTCATCAACTTCCGCCCCGATCGCGCCCGGCAGATGAGTCGCGCTCTTGCCGACCCCGGCTTCGACGAGTTTCCCCGCAGCGCGCCGCCGCTCGAGCTGACGACGATGACCGAGTACCGCAAGGGCTGGCCCTACCCGGTCGCCTTTCCCGAGCAGCGTCCCGAGACGACGCTGGCGGAGACGATCGCCGCCGCGGGCGGCCACCAGCTCCACGTCGCCGAGACCGAGAAGTACGCGCACGTCACCTACTTCTTCAACGGTGGCAAAGAGCAGGAGATGGAGGGGGAAGAGCGGGCGCTGGTGGAATCACCCCGCGACGTTCCCACCTACGACCACAAGCCGGAGATGAGCGCCGCCGACGCCGCCGAGGCCTTCGCCTCCCACTGGGGCAAGAGCTCCTACCGCTTCGGAATCATCAACTTCGCCAACCCCGACATGGTCGGCCACACCGGCGTTATCCCCGCAGCGGTCAAGGCGGTCGAAACCGTCGACGCCCAGCTCGGCAAGGTCGTCGAGGCCGTCGCCGCCAAGGGCGGCACCTGCATCGTCACCGCCGACCACGGCAACTGCGACCACATGCTCGAGCCCGACGGCTCACCCAACACCGCCCACTCGCTCAACCCCGTCCCCCTGATCGTTACCGACCACGGCATCGAGCTCCGCGACCACGGCATCCTCGCCGACGTCGCCCCGACCGCCCTCGACCTCCTGGGTATCGAGCAGCCGGAGGCGATGACGGGGCAGACGCTGGTCGAGCCTTAGCGAGAGCTGTTCCTTTTGCCTGTCAGACAGGCAAAAGGAACAGAACACGGCTGCGACATTGCCTTAGGGCCCGCTCGACGCCACCTGCGGCTCGGGGGACTCGACCTCGATCCTGGGGAGGATCCGCTCCAGCCAGTCGGGGATCCACCAGTTGCGGGGTCCGAGCAGCTGCATCACCGCGGGCACGAGGACCATGCGGACGAGGGTGGCGTCGAGGAAGATCGCCGAGGCCAGCCCGATCCCGAAGAGCTTGAGGAAGACTTCGGGCGAGGCGACGAAGGCGAGGAAGACGACGACCATGATCGCCGCCGCAGCGGTGATCACCCGCGCCGTCTTGGCGAGGCCGTCGGCGACGGCGCGACGGGTGTCGTGGTCCTTCAGGTACTCCTCGCGGATCCGCGAGATCAGGAAGACCTCGTAGTCCATCGAGAGCCCGAAGAGGATCGCGAACATCATCACCGGCATGAACGGCGCGATCGGGACTTCGTGGTCGATCCCGATCAGTTCGCCGACCGCTCCACCCTGCGCGACCAGGGTCATCACCCCGTAGGCGGCGCTCACCGAGAGCAGGTTCATGATTCCCGCCTTGAGCGAGATGAACGGTGAGTGGAAAGCGACGAGGAGGAGCAGGAAGGAGAGGCCGACCACCCCGGCGATGAACCAGGGCATGCGGTCGGTGATGTATTCGCTCTGGTCCTCCAGCGCAGCGTTGACACCGCCGACCAGCGCGGTGACGCCGGAGTCACCGAGGGCTTCGGGGATCACCGTCCCGCGCATGCGTTCGACGAGTTCGGAGGTCGCCTCGTCCTGCGGCGAGGTGGTGGGGACGACGGTGAGGAAGGCCGCGGTGCCGTCGCCGTTGAACTGGGGCGCCTGCACGTAGGCGATGCCCGGGTCTTCCCGCAGCGCCACCGCCAGCGCCTGGATGTCGGACTTCGCGCCGGCGTCGGGCAGTTCGGCCGCGATCACCAGCGGTCCGTTGGCGCCGGGGCCGAAGCCCTCGCTGATCAGGTCGTAGGCTTCGCGCGTCATCGTCCCCGTCTTGTCGTTGCCGGCGTCGGGGAAGCCGAGGCGCATGCCGAGAGCGGGAGCGGCGAGGGCGAGCAGGATCGCCGCGGCGACGATCGCCGCCGTCCAGGGCCGCCGCTGCACGGCGTGGCTCCAGCGGGCTGCGGGGGAGTTGCCGTCCCCTTCGGGACGGTCGAGCCGGCGGCCGAGGATCGGGATCCGCAATCGGTCGACCCGCGGGCCGAGGTAGGAGAGGAGCGCCGGCAGCAGCGTGATCGAGGCGAGCATCACGACCAGGACCGCCAGCGAGGCGGAGATCGCCACCCCGTACATGTAGGGCAGCCCGGTGATGAAGAGCCCGAGGATCGCGATCACCACGGTGCTGCCGGCGATGATCACGCTGCGGCCCGCGGTGCTGACCGCCTCGACGACCGCATCGTGGCGGTCCTTGCCGGACTTCATCGCGGTGCGGAAGCGGGTCAGCACCAGCAGCGCGTAGTCGATTCCGACGCCGATCCCGATCAACCCGGAGACGGCGGTGGTCCAGTTGGGGACGTCGATCACGTTGGCGAGAAGGACGATCAGGCCGCCCGAGGAGATGCCGAGGCCGACCAGCGCGATCACGAGCGGCAGGCCGGCGGCGACGAGCGAGCCGAAGGCGATCAGCAGCACGATCGCCGCTCCGAGGAAGCCGAGGCCCTCGGGGCTGGTCGATTCCTGGGCGAGGTAGATCGGTTCGCCGCCGAGCTTGATCTCGAGGCCACCGGCGCTGTTGGCTTCGGCGGCGTCGATCAGCTGTTCGCCCTGCTCCTTCTTGACCTCCCAGCCGGGGACGTTCAGCGGCAGGGTCGTGGTCGCGATCTTGCCCCCGTCGGAGACGCGGATCGGGGCCGCCTTGCCGACGTGGTCGACTTCTTCGGCGGCGGCGAAGAAGGCGCTCATCTGCTTCTTGGCGCTGGCGCTCTGCGCTCCGGCCGGGTCTTTCCAGACGACGTAGATTTCCTGCCCGGAATAGCCGCCGAATTCGCGTTCGGTCAGTTCGCTCGCTTCCTTCGACTCGGAGCCGGGAGTGTTGTAGTCGGCGTGGTACTCGCCGGCGAGGGCGGAGCCGAGGCCGATGATGACGACGGTGGCGACGATCCAGGCGAGGACCATGCGGCCGCGGCGGCGGTAGGCGATATCGGCGAGACGGGCGAGACGACGGGTCATGCGGCTTCCCCTTCGTGAATATGCTTTACAAGCAGAAAGGTTTAGGACGTGAACGATTCATACCACAAATGAGCAGGTAGGCTCCCCCTCGTGACCGAGACTTCCCTCAACGGCGACAAGGCCCCGCAGACGCTGGCCTTTCTGCTCTCGCAGGTCGGCATCCACGCTTCGCGCCGGTTCGCCG
This sequence comes from uncultured Actinomycetes bacterium, assembly GCA_963702075.1. Lineage (GTDB taxonomy): Bacteria > Actinomycetota > Thermoleophilia > Solirubrobacterales > 70-9 > VAYN01. The sequence goes on from OY969703.1 coordinate 1,191,604, forward strand.
AACGGATCGACGCCGTCGACCTCAACCCGCCGCTCTTCCGCGTCCTCAATCTCGTCGCCGCCGCCGAGGGACAGTCCCAGCAGGCGATCGGCGCGGCGATCGAAATTCCGGCCAGCCGCATGGTCGCCCTCGTCGACGAGCTCGAGCAGCGCGGCTTCGTCGAGCGCCGCCCCAAGCCCGAAGACCGCCGCGTCCGCGCCCTCTTCCTCACCCCGAAAGGCAAGCGCTGCCTGGAGCGCGGCCGCAAGATCGCCAAAGAGCACGAGCAAGAGCTGACCAAGGGAATGAGCGCCACCGACCGCAAGCTCTTGGTCTCGATGCTCCAGCAGATCGTCGACCAGCAGGCGCTGGGCAAGGGCGTCCATCCGGGCCTGAGCGAGAAGGACCCGGCGAAGTAGTGCGCGCTGACCCGCAGCGGTTCAGCTTCGAGATCGGCGCCCGTGACGGCGACGCCCGGGCGGGGGTCATCCATACCGCCCACGGGCCGATCGAGACGCCGGCCTTCATCCCGCTGGCGACCAAGGGGACGGTGCGCGGGCTCGAGTCGAGTGAGGTCGCCGGGCTCGGCTACCAGCTGATCCTCGGCAACACCTACCACCTCTTCGTCTCGCCGGGGCCGGAGCGGATCGCCGCCGCCGGCGGGCTGCATGGCTTCATGAACTGGGAGCGGGCGCTGATCACCGACTCCGGCGGCTTCCAGGTCTTCTCGCTCGCCCACGGCGGCGTCGCCAACGAGGTCAAGGGCAGCGGCCGCTCCGGCGGCGAGCCCGGCTCGCGGGTGGAGATCACCGAGGAGGGCGCGCGCTTCCAGTCCTATCGTGACGGCGCCGAGCTGTTCATCTCGCCAGAGGTCTCGATGAGCGTGCAGGCCGCTCTCGGCTCCGACATCGCCCTCGTCTTCGACGAGTGCACCCCCTTCCACGCCGATCGCGACTACACCGCCCGCTCGACCGAGCGCACCCACCGCTGGCTCGACCGCTGCCTCGCCTGGCACGACGAGAACGGGCCGGAGCGCCAGGCGGTGTTCGGGATCGTCCAGGGCGGCACCCATGAGGACCTGCGGCGTGAATCGGCGCAGGCCATCTCCGAAGCCGGGGTCGACGGCATCGCGATCGGAGGCACCCTCGGCCGCGACAAGGAGGAGATGGCGGCCGTGCTCGCCTACACGGCGCCGCTGCTGCCCGAGGAGGCGCCCAAGCACCTGCTCGGGATCGGCGAGGTCGACGACCTGCTCGGCGGCATCGCCCTCGGCCTCGACGTCTTCGACTGCGCGGTGCCGACCCGCCTCGCCCGCCACGGCGTCGCCCTCGCCCCGAGCCCGGAGACCCGCTGGCGCCTCGACATGCGCAAGGGCAAATGGGTCGGCAACCGCGAGCCGCTCGTCGACGGCTGCCCCTGTCCGGCCTGCCGGCGCCACGACCGCGACTACATCAGCTACCTCTCCCGCGCCGAGGAGCTGACCGCGGTCCGCCTCATCGTCCTCCACAACCTCACCTACATGCACCAACTAACCACCCACGCCCGCCAAGCAATCAAAAACGGCACCTTCGACTCCTACCGCGCTGCCGTCCTAGCTGGAAGCCCCCCCTGGGCGGCCTGAGAGGGGAGGTCATACCCCCTCCGAACGGCTTGTACTTTTTGGGCGCCGACGATCGCGGACGACAGCCCACGATCACCCAAAGAAGTTGAGAGAGGAGGGGGTATGACCTCCCCAACCCCAACGCCCTATTCCTTGTTGTTGTTGACCAGGTCTTTCAGTTCTTCGACGACCTTGTCGACGGTGTCGCCGGCGACGCGGCTGACCTTGACGCCGGCTGCCTTGTCGGTGGTGACGATCACCGCGGTCGCCACCGCGGCGGCGACTAGCACCAGGGCAACCAGCGCGAGGACAAAGCGGGCGAAGCGGGAGAAGACGCCGCGGCGCCGCGGTTCGGCGGCACGCGGCTGGGGTGCGGGAGCGGGCGCAGGCGCGACCGGGCGCGGCGCCGGCCGCCTGGTCTGCGAGGCGGGCGGCCGGTACTCCGTCTGCCCGGTGTCGCGACCCATGTGCCGCGTCGCGGCGGTGTCGCCGCCCAGCACGCTCGTCGCCGAGGTGCCCTCGTCCAGCGGCAGCGTCACGTCCTCGCCTTCCAGCCCTCGCCGCAGCCCGTTCGCCAGCTCCTCGGCGCTCGCGTAACGGCGGTTCGGGTCGCCCTCGAGCGCCCGCAGGACCGCCGCGCCGAGCGGCTCCGGGATATCGCTGTCGTAGGTGCTCGGCGGCAGCGGCTTCTCGTTCTGCTGACGCACCGCCAGCTCGGCCAGCGAGGAGCCCTCGTAGGGCAGGCGGCCGGTGAGGAACTGGTAGAGGACGACGCCGAGGGCGTAGACGTCGGTCGCCGGCGTCGCCTCCTCGCCGCGCACCTGCTCGGGCGCTAGATAGGCGGCGGTGCCGACCACCGAACCGACCTGGGTGATCCGCGTCTGCTCGATCGCCCGGGCGATCCCGAAGTCGGTCAGCTTGACGATCATCTCGCCGCCGCCGACCGGGCCGCCGACGATCATCAGGTTCCCCGGCTTGACGTCGCGGTGGATGATCCCCCGCCGGTGCGCGTAGTCGAGCCCGGCGCAGGCCTGGATCCCGATCTCCGCCGCGATCTCCGGCTCGACCGGCCCCTGCCGCTGCAGGATCTGCGCCCCCGAGCGGCCCTCGACGTACTCCATGACGATGTAGTGGCGGCCGTCGTCGACACCGGTGTCGTAGACCTGGACGATGTTGGGGTGGATCAGTCTCGCCACCGCCAGCGCCTCGCGTTTGAAGCGTTCGACGAAGCGCTCGTCGTCGTGCAGGTGCTCGGCGAGGATCTTCACCGCGACCGTGCGCTCGAGGATGCGGTCGGTCGCCTTGTAGACGCTCGACATCCCGCCGGTGCCGAGGCGGTCGCCGGTTTCGTAGCGGCCTGAGAGCGTTCCGGCCTCCATCATTCGACTCCTACGCCCGGGCCGACTCCACCCGATTCCCCGCCCGATTCGGATTCTTCGGGGGCGGGTTCGGGAGCCGGGGGAGGGGGGGCTTCTTCGTGGCCTTTGGCTTTGCCTTTGCCTTCGGACTGCGGCGGCAGGTTCCCTTCCTCTTCTTCGGGCCCTTCTGCCTTTTCTTCTGCCTTCTGTTCCTGCTTTTCGGCCTTTTCCTGCGCCTTTTCGGCTCGTTCTTCGGCCCTCAGTTCGTCCTGTTCCAATTCTTCGGCTTCAACATCGGCTTCCGTCGAAGGTTCCGCTTCTTCTTCTGCGGCTTCTTCGTCGCAGCTGCTGACGACTTCGCTCAGCCGGTCGGTCCCTTCTTGCAGGGCGTCCTTCAGCTTCGCGGCCACGTTGTTCAGTTCTTCGACCTCGCCGTTGACCGCGGCGACCGCGTCTTCGGCCCCGACGCAGTCGTGGCTGGCGGCGAGCTGCCTCACTTCTTCGAGGTTCGATTCGATCTGGTCCGCCGTCGTCCCCGGCAGCAGCTTGGCGTCGCTGCCGCCACCGCAGGAGGCCAAAGCCACCGCGCTGGCTGCGCCGAAGAGAAGGGCGAGCATCAGTGCGCTCAGCCGCATGATTCGAGTCTAGACAACGTTCCCGGGTTGTTATTTGCCCTGCAATTACCGATCAACGCCCGACCTCCAGCCGATCGGCCAGCGCCGGCGGCAAACCGGCGGCGCGGATCGCCGTCGCGGCGGCGGCGATGTCGTACTCGACCCGGTGCCAGCGGGCGCTCCAGGCGTCGGTGTCGAGCTCGAGCCAGGCGGCGCGGGGATCGCTGTCGCGCGGCTGTCCGACGCTGCCCGGGTTGAGCAGCCACTGCCCCTCCGCCAGCTCGATCTCCAGCCCACCCTCCGCCTGCGCCCCCTGGGCATAGCCGGGGCGGGCGCCGGGATCGCGGACGAAGAAGAGGGCGATGTGGGAGTGGCCGATCAGTCCGACCCGCTCCTCCTGGGCCTCGAAGCCGGCTTCGGCCTGGTCGGTGGAGAGGACGTACTCCCAGACCGGGTCGCGCGGCGAGGCGTGGAAGAGGCCGACGCCCGCCTGCGAGGCGGTCGGCTCCAGCTCGCCCAGAAACTCCACCGTCTCCTCGCTGACGTTCTCCCGCGTCCACTCGACCGCGGCAGCGGCGGCCTCCGAGAAGGTGGAGATGTCCAGTGCTCCCAGCACCGCCAGGTCGTGGTTGCCGACCAGGCAGGTGTCGCAGCGTTCGCGGACGAGCGCCGTGCAGGCGTCGGGGTCGGCGCCGTAGCCGACCATGTCGCCCAGGCACCAGGTCTGGTCCACGCCCGCCTCCTCCACCGTCGCGAGGACAGCTTCGAGGGCTTGCCGGTTGGAGTGGATGTCGCTGAGGACGGCTACGCGCAAGCGGGCAGCGTACCCGGCCCCAGCCTCGGTCCATACGATGGGTCGGTGACCGCCAACGATTCGATAGCCGCGCTGCGGGGCGCGGTCGAGGGCGCCGCCCGGACTCTGCACGAGGCCGACCCGAGCGAGCCGCGGCCGACTCTGGAGCGGCCGCCGAAGCCCGAGCTCGGCGACTACAGCTCCAACGCGGCAATGCTCCTTGCCCGGCACCTCAGCGACAACCCGCGGACCGTGGCCGAGCGCCTGCGCGACGAATTGGAGGCCGACGCCGGGCTGGCCCCGAACCTGGAGCGGATCGAGGTGGCGGGTCCCGGTTTCGTCAACTTCTTCCTCGCCGACTCCTGGTATCTGGGGGCGCTCAGCGACCTGCTGGAGGCCGGGGAGGACCTCGGTCCGGCTCCGGTCGCGGCGCCGGAGAAGATCCTCGTCGAGTTCGTCTCCGCCAACCCGACCGGGCCGATCCACGTCGGCACCGGCCGCCACGCCGCCTACGGAGACTCGCTGGTGCGGCTGCTCGAGGCAGCCGGGCACGACGTCGGGCGCGAGTACTACGTCAACGACGCCGGCAGCCAGATCGACCGCTTCGCCGAGTCGATCGCGGCGCGGATGCGGGGGGAGGAGCCGCCCGAGGACGGCTACGCCGGGGGATACGTCGGCGAGATCGCCGAGAAGCTGAAGGCGGAGGGCGTCGACCCCGGCGACCTGGCGACGCTGCGGGGCCGCGGGGTCGAGCTGATGCTCGACTGGATGCGCTCGACGCTGGAGCGCTTCGGCGTCCATCACGACAACTTCTTCTCCGAGAGCAGCCTTTACGCCAAGGGCGAGGTCGAGGAGGTGCTGGCCGAGCTGGAGAAGCGCGGCCACACCTACCGCTCAGAAGACGCCCTCTGGCTGCGGACCACCAACTTCGGCGACGACAAGGACCGGGTCCTGATCCGCTCCAACGGCGAGGCCACCTACCTGACGCCGGACATCGCCTACCACTGGGACAAGCTCGGGCGCGGCTTCGAGCGGTTGATCGACGTCTGGGGCGCCGACCATCACGGCTACGTGGCGCGGATGCGGGCGGCGCTGGAGGCCCTCGGGGCCGACCCCGCCGTCTTCGAGGTGCCGATCATGAGCCTCGTCCACGTGGTCGAAGGCGGCGAGCGCGTGCAGATGTCGAAGCGGACGGGGGACTTCATCACCCTCGACGAGCTGCTCGACGACATCGGCGTCGACGCGACCCGCTGGTTCATGCTCTGGCGCAGTCACGAGACCACGGTCGACCTCGACCTCGAGGTGGCCCGCAGCCAGTCGAGCGAGAACCCGGTCTACTACGTCCAATACGCGCACGCGCGGATCGCCAGCATCCTCCGCAAAGCCGAGAGGGAGGGGGCGGCGGCGGAGCCGCGCATCCCCGGTGTTCCGGAGCGGCGGCCGCCACTGCAGGAGAGCGAGAAACTGCTGGTCAAGCGCCTGCTCGAGTTCCCGGAAGAGGTGCGGGCGGCAGCGGCGCGGCGGGCGCCGCACCGGATCTGCGCCTACTCGACCGCGGTCGCCGCCGACTTCCACGCCTTCTACCGCGACTGCCAGGTGGTGGGCGCCGAGGGCGAGGGCGTCGAAGCCTCGCGGCTGGCGCTCTGCCTGGCGACGAAGAGGACGATCGCCGCCGCGCTCGGCCTGCTGGGGATCTCCGCGCCCGAGCGGATGTGATGCTGCGGAGCCGGACGAGGCTTCCCCTCCTCGCCGAGATCTCCGGCCCGCCGGAGGCGGCGCGGGCGTGGTCGCTGCGCCGCAGCGACTTCGAGTCCCTGCAGGGGGCGCTGGCACGGCTGGAGGGGCAGCGGGTGGTGCTGGTCAGCGGGCGCCGCGAGGCGGCGCCGATCGCCGCGATCGCGCTGGCGGCCGCCGCTTCGGCTCGCGGCCGCAGGGCGATCCTCGTCGAGTGCGATCTCGTCCAGCCGCAGCTTGCCGCCTACGTCGGCCTGGCCGCGACCCCGGGCCTGCACGAGTACCTGCGCTGGGAGGCCGAGCCGGCGGACGTGCTGCAGCCGGTCGCCCTCGGGGGGCCGGCGGCCAACGGTTCGGCTGACCCGCTCGCCTGCATCTGCGGCGGCCGTCCGGCCTCGAAGACCGAGACCTTGCTCGGGCTCCAGAGCTTCGCCCACATGGTTGAGAAGCTACGGGCGGCCTACGAGCTGGTGCTCCTCAGCGGGCCGCCGCTGGTCGAGGAACCTAGATCGTGCCTGGTCGCCGCCCGCCAGGCGGATGCGCTGGTGGCAGGTATGCCGGCGTCAGCGGCCAACGACCGCGCGTTCGCCAAGGCGATCAAGCGCCTGTCGATCCCCACTGTTGGCTCAATCGCGGTCGGCGGTTGAGCAGTGGGACCTATGGTCGTATAGCGACCAAAAAGTCCCACTGCTCAGAAGTCGTAACGCGCGAGGTCGGCGTCGAGCCGCTCGGCGTCGTCGCCTTCCGGCCCCGCGGGACCGGCCTCGTCGCGACCGCCCCCGCCGCTTGCCCGCCGCCACCGCACGACGCCGAACGCCAGCGCGATCATGGCGACGACGAAGGCGACGATCGGGACCACGTAGGCGGAGAGGCTGAAGCCCGAGCCCTGCGGCAGCGCCAGCACCTCGTCGCCGTACTCGGCGACCAGCGCGTCCTTGATCTGCGCTTCGGTCTTGCCTGCGGCGATCAGCCGGCGGATGAAGACTTTCTCCCGCTGTGCCTGCGGCGATTCCGCCAGCTGCAGCAGCGTGCCGCAGACGGGGCACATCACCTGCTTTTCGATTTCGATCAGCGAGGCGCGCGGCGCCGCGGCCGCGTTTGGCGCGCACGCCGCCAGCAGGGCGAGCGCAGTCAGCGCCAGGCGCACCTTCACGACTTGCCTTTCGGCAGGAAGGTTTCCACTTCGTCGGTCAGGAGCTGCTCGTCAACTGGCCCGGGCTGGAGCCACCGGACCGTTCCGGTCGGATCGAGAAGGAAATTCTCCGGTACGCCGGTGGTGCCGAAATCGTGCGCGGCGCCGCCGTCCCCGTCGCGCAGCTGCGGGTAGCTGAGGCCGTATTTGTCGGCGAAGGCGCGGCCGTCGTCGGTCAGGTCGCGGGTGTCGATGCCGACGACGGTGAACTTGGCTCCGCCGTGCTGCCGCTGGAATTCCTCCAGCGCCGGCGCCTCCTGCCGGCAGGGGATGCACCACGAGGCCCAGAAGTTGACCAGCACCCAGCGGCCCTTGTATTGGGCAAGCGAGCCGTCCCCACCGCCTTCGAGGCGCGGAAGCGCGGTGCTCGGCGCCGGTTCACCGACCGCGATCCTCGAGGAACCCTTGCTGACCAGCCCGAAGACGAGCAGGCCGACGAGTGCCAGCACGGCCAGCACGGCGATAGAAGAGCGAACGCTCACAGACGCCGAACTCTAGTTCCAGCGCCACCCCGGCACCCCCGCCGCGCCTCTAGAATCAACCCCGCGCGGACGTAGCTCAGTTGGTAGAGCGCAAGCTTCCCAAGCTTGAGGTCGCGGGTTCGACCCCCGTCGTCCGCTTTGAAAGCCCCCCGTAGAGCCAAAAAAGAGCGGCCGCCCACGTTCTTCTGACCAAGAGCGGAAACCGGACTCATGGATGAGCATGTCGCCAAGATCCTCCGCTGGCATGCAATCGGGAATGGAGTTGCCGTGAAACCAGCCAAGGGGAAATGGGATGCGCCATTGACTTTCCCGTCGAGGACGGGCTCGCCGACGATGGCGCCCAAGCTGCAATCACTCGCGTCGACCGCCCCGCGGTCGACCGGCCTTTGACGTCAGCGTCCTGCGACTAGCCGACCGTTCCGCCGACAGTGACTTAGTCTGATGCGGTCACTGCGCGACGGAGAGGTCCTAACAGCGTCAACGCCGCCGGTTGCGCAGCCAGTTACTGACGCCTCCCCAGAACAGAAGGCTGAAGGTCCAACGCATCATTAATGCGAGTCCCAAAAGCGACCAGAAGCCGATGGCAACCATGACCCCAACCAGGTAGCCACCTTGGCCTTGCAGCAGGAGAGCCACGGTAGAGGCTGCGATGCCAAGCAGCAAAACAAGGATAAGGACTGCTCGTCTACTCACCCTTAGCGATGATAGTCGTCGCCTCAAGGACCATAGGGCGTAGAGGGGGCAATCTGAGGTTGCGCCGCCATGTATCAGTCTGAATTTCCTGGTCTCACTTCCAATAAGACTGCTTTTCGCTGACAAGGCGTCCGAAAGCGCTCATGGCTTCTAACTGGCGTGTGCAGTCGGTTTCGCTGCTTCCGATTGGACAGCGGGTATAGGAAATGGACCACGTCAAGCTTGTGCTGACCGGAAAAACCACACCGTCCGGTATGCCGTTTATCTCGTCCGAGCGGTTGACAGGACGGCGGATGGTGTGCAAGATGCCGCCGACTCGGTACGCGCTTGGTATCGCGGGTTCCGCGAACTAGTGTGGATCAAGGCTGCACCTGACTGCGTCGAGTGGGGTCCGGACAAGCTGGTGCTAATCAACTGCTACGCAGATACCGGCAAGTCGACCACCAGGATCAACGTGTTTGGGCAATACCGATTCGAACCCGGCAACTATCTCGACGACGCGCAGACGACGTGCATGGAAACCAACGGGACGCTCGGTACCAGGCCTCCTCAACAGGAATACGGAGGGAACATCCTTCGGGAAAACTATCACCGCTTTATCCGCGTCCGTCCCATCAAAGAACCTTGTCCCTGGCACAACCTAAGCAGTAACGATGTGAGACCATAGGAGAGTGATGAACCTAGAGAAGCGTCAGCGGTCCTTCGCATTTTATCTTCTCCTGCTGGGGATTCTGGCAGTTTGCCTTATGCAGCTCGGCGCCTCGGCCTCAGGCGCTGCCGGATCCCAGGCTGGCCGGGCAAATCTTAGAAAGGCAAAGGGACCGTTTGCGTCATTCCCGCTTTCCAAGGATGTACCGGGCCATCGGGTCGCGACCCTTCGCGAAGGGAATTTCCATGGGACCCGATGGGGGGCCTTTGTTTCTCGAGCTTCTGCCGCGCCGGATGCACGCTTGCATCCATGCTTGACCGTTTCGCGTATCTCGGCTGTCGGTGAATATGGCCTATCTTCAGGTTGCTCGGTGCTTGCTCCAGAGGCGGGCTCGGAAGGGGTCCCTTCCTACCGGCTACTGGGAGTTGCAGGCGGAAATGAAAGGTCCGAACCTGCCACGTTCTTTGGTGTTCTGGTGGCTCCGGAGGTGGTCAAAGCTACGGTCGAGATGGAACCGGGCCCTCCGATGACCCGTAAAGCCCAACTCCTCGGTGATCGCAAGCGCCAAGAAGCAGCAGTGGTGCCCTTGCGTTACTTGGCGTTGGTGGTTCATCGTGATGTCTGTGTTAAGCGAATCGTTGGATTTAACAATCTCGACGAACCGGTCATAGATGCCCACTACGACGAATGTCCGTTGAAATAGGTTCCTTCGGCCGATAGCGATCAAGCCGCTGTCTCCGGCCATGACACAGGGGCGAAGTTCAGTATTAGGACGTGTCGAAGTTCTAGATCTCCGCTATTGGCTGGCCGGATGTTTGGAAGCCCGCGAATCTGCTGTTACCCAGCATGAGGCCCCTTTGGGCCCCTAGCGCCCCAGCAAAGAGACCTATCGCGCCCAGGTAGAAGGGACTACTTGACACCGCAAACCGCGCCCGCACAGGGGGCGATCGAAGAGCACATCGAGGAACGCCGATCCGACCCCGCCTTTCAGGGGCGGCTTTCACCATCGGATGGGCACTCTCGGTCAATGGGTCCTATAAGTATGAGCGAGGTCAATGGGCTTGGGATCCAGACGGGCCAGAATGTTCGAAGTGGGGTCCGCGCGAGCCGGCGAGAGTTCACTGTAGAGCGACCAGCAATCTCAAGAGCGTTCACCTCGATGCACTCGGTATGTTCAGATTCGCGCCGGCGAAATACGAAGGCGGAAACTATGCCCCGTTCCAAGCGGAGTGTTACGAAATTGACGGAGTGTTACCGAACTGGTTCCGCCAGGACTTTCCAGGAGAAAAAGTGCTCCAGAGCCACTTTTACATCAACCGTGATGCTGTGTGGCCAACCGAACAATGCCCCTGGGAACATCTCCATCGGGCGACCTGACCTAAGCTAGAATAGGGCCGATGGTCGATTCCCTGAACCGGGTGTGGGCATATCGCCTTTGGGTGTTCACCCTCGTGCTCATCGGGATTGGGACGCTCGGCGCCATGCCGGTGCACGCCCGCGGAGGTGATGGCGGCAGACACAAGGCCTTTCCCCTCTGGTTGGAAGTCCCAGCTCCGCGGTTCGCCGTGCTAGATGAAGGTCAGCTTCCAAATGGAACCCATTGGGGGGCTTATGTCTCTCGGTTTGGCAAGAGCGATAAACGCACGAAGCGCCCCTGCATCACGATTGCACGGTTCACGAAGTTCGGAGAGTTTAATAGCGCGCTCGACTGCGGACAGCTGCTATCGGAGGGCGATCCAGAACACCCAGTCTATGCAAGCATCGCTGAGAATTACCGCAACCATCCCGGCGGTCCAGAAAGATCCGACACTGTGATGGGGCTTACCTTCGACCCCAGTGTGGCCAGAGTTGTGATGGCGCTCGACGCGGGAGGGCAGATCGCGATGCGACCGCGTCTTCTTAGCGTGAGGCAACAGCACAAGGCAAACGTTCCGGCGCTCAAATACGTGGCGCTAGGGCAGATGCGCAACGTCTGTGTCGAAGCAGTGACGGGATACGACGGTGAAGGCCATGAGATGTTCGCCGCTTCCACTGACGTATGCCCGTAACTCCGGTATTCATGCTGTATCCCGTGGGCGTCGACAGTTGATGTATGCGAGATGCTAAATCTTCGATAGTTCCCCGCCAGAAACTTGTGAAGGTCCCGAATAGCGCTCGTGGTCGCGGACACCGCGGCGATGCGGATTCGGCTGATTCAGCTAGCCGTGGAATCGTCGCTGCGTAAGAGCGGGCAGGTTTAGTCGGTTCGAGAAAGGCTTGAGGTCGCGGGTTCGACCCCCGTCGTCCGCTTCTGACCGAGTCGTCAGCCGCCGTGGCGGAGTCGCCGGCTTTCCTCGTAGGCGAGCCACTGGCCGCGGAGGGCTGCTTCGACTTCCCGAGCGTCGCTGCCGGGGGCCTTCAGCTCGTCGAGGGTGGGAGCGCGGCCGTTCGCCTCCTCGGGTCGCCGCGCCACCGCCCAGGCTTGGCCGGCGCCTCGGTTATCCGGTAGGGCGAAGCCGGTGGGCTCGAAGCGGACGATTTCGAACGCCCTTCCCCAGTGCTCGCGCAGCCACCACTCGGACACGTAGACGGCGGGGCCCCAGCTGTTGTCGAAGTCGTCGCCGTAGCGCTCAACTAGTAGCCCCGTCTTATCCTCGTCCCACGGCACGCCTCTCTTGCCGGCCTCGCCGAACTGCCAGAGGCCGCGTCCGTGAATGCTGGCGACGAGGAGGCCGCCCGGCTTCAGTACCCGCCGCAGCTCGAGCAGCCAGGGCGCCCAATCTGGGAGGTGGCTGAAGACCGACCCGCAGTAGACGAGGTCGAACGTCCCGGCCAGCTCAGGCAGCGGGGGCTCGGGGTTGTTGGCGTAGAGCCGAACTTCCTCCGGATAGGAGGAAAGCATCCAGTCGATCGTCGGCTGATGGATGTCGCAGCCGGTCAGGCTGATGTCCGCGTGCTGGAGGAACCAGCGCATGACGCGGCCGGATCCGCAGCCGAAGTCGAGCACCGAGAGCGGCCGCTCAAGCCCCTCTGCCGCATCGAGGATGTCCCGATAGGCAGCCTCGCCGACCCTTGCGAACTCCTCCACCCGAGCCTCGGGCGTGAGCGTCGGGTCGACGCCGATCCGGATCAGGATGTCGTCGGCCGGGATCGGACCAGGCTGCCGGGTGATCGTCGCCGGGGGCTGGGGTTCCGACTCCATCTGATTCGCCATACTAGGGGCGATGGGAGGGACCCGGATCTGCTGCGTCTCGGCGAGCGGGCAAAACGTCTTCTTCGCGGAGATCGTCGAAGCCCTGGCCGCCTCGCTCCGGGAAAGAGGGTTCGAGGTCGAAGAGTCGATCGACTGCTTTCCGCCGGCCGACGACGACCTCGTCTACCTGTACGTCCCCCACGAGTACCACCCGCTGGTCGAGGAGCTCGCGCACCCGACGACGGCGCAGCTGAGGCGGTCCGTCGCAATCAACACCGAGCAGCCCGGGACCCAGTGGTTCGACCTCGCCTGCGACATCGCCACCCGCGCGGGTGGTGTGGTCGACATCAACCTCTTGGGCGTCGAGGAGCTGCAGCGCCGCGGGGTCGCGGCGGAACACGTCCCGCTCGGGCACGTGCCGTCTTGGGACTGCTGGGGCGGGGAGCGGGAGTCGGAGCGCCCCATCGACCTGCTCTTCCTCGGCGGCTTCTCCGAGCGGCGAGCCCACGTCCTCGCCCGATGCGCCCAAAGGCCCCTGATCGACCGGGCCGCGATTCACATGACGGAGTCGACCAAGCCGCACCTGGCCAGCAGCACGTCCTTCCTCTCGGGAGAGCGCAAGTGGCGCACGCTCGCCGAGGCAAAGGTGCTGCTGAACGTGCACCGCACCGCCCTTCCTTACCTGGAGTGGCACCGGGTGATCGGGGCGATCCTGAACGGCTGCGTCGTGGTCACCGAGCACGTGATCGGCGCCGAGCCGCTGGTCCCCGGCGAGCACTACGTCTCCGCCAACTACGAGGTCCTGCCCGACGTCCTGGAGGGCCTCTTGGCCGATCCGGAGAGGATGGAGCGGATCCGCCTGGCGGCCTATCGCCGTCTGCGGGAGGAGGTCCCCCTCGCTCGCACCACCGAAGGCCTGGAGCGGGCGATCGAACGGGCAGCCGCCAATCCGCTGCCCCTGCGCCACACCGAGGCGCCCACGCCGATCCCCCTGCCGATGGCACTGCAGGGTCCGGGACCGGCCTGGGAGGAGCACTCGCGGCACTTCGGAGAGATGCAGCCCATCCGCATGGCGCTCAAGGACCTGGTGGTCAAGACGCGGGTGCTGGAGCGCAAGCTCGACGGGCTCACGCTCGCCGAGCAGCCGGGCGAGGACGTGGTGGAATCGCTCGGCCCCCAGTACACGGCCCCTGCGGTCAGCGTCCTACTGACCCTCCACAACTACGCCGACTATGTGGGCGAGGCGCTGCGCAGTGTCGCCGTCAGCGATTTCGAGGAAGAGGTGGAGGTCGTCGTCGTCGACGACGCTTCGACCGACCACTCGGTCGAAGCGGTGCACGAGAGCTTCGGAGAGCATCCTTGGCTGTCGCTGAAACTGGTGAAGCTGCATCGAAATCGTGGCCTGCCGGCTGCCCGCAACATCGCCGCCGAGCACGCTGGCAGCGACAACCTCTTCATCCTCGACGCCGACAACTCGCTCCTGCCGCGAGGGCTCGGGCGTCTGAAAGAGGCCCTTGACGCTGACGAGAGCGCGGGCTTCGCCTACGGCTTGATCCAAGTCTTCGACGGAGCTCGCCCGACCGGCCTGATGAACTGGCTAGCCTGGGACCCGGACAGATTGCGGAACGGCAACTACATCGACGCGATGGCCATGGTTCGCCGCTCCGCCCTCGAAGCGGTCGGGGGGTATGCCAGTGATTCCGCTCTCTTCGGCTGGGAGGATTTCGACCTCTGGATCGCGATGGCCGCGCGGGGCCTGCGCGGGGCTCACGTCAAGGATTTCGTCGCCCGCTACCGGGAAAGCCCGCACTCGATGATCGACCTTGCCAACGTCGACACCCTGGCCAGCTGGAGCATGATGATGCGCCGCCATCCTTCCGTCTTCGGCCGCGGTGGAGCTGCCGTTTGATTGTGTAAGCTGCCCGCCTCGTGAACCCCCTGTCTTGCCTGCGGCCACTCGCGGTGGTCACGCTTCTCGCCTTGGCCGTAACTGTGTCCGCCTGCGGAAACAGCGAAAGCTCGAGCGGCAGTACGAGCGGTGGCTCCACCGAAGCGGTACCGCCTCCGGTGGAAAAGGAATTCGCGGTCAGGCAGGGCGCGACGAAGGGATTCGTCGACAGCGCGAAAGCGGAAGGAAGCACTGTGGTGCTGACCGGGTGGGCCGCCTCGAGCGATCTCAAGGGTCCGGCTGACTTCGTCGCCGGGAAAGTCGCCAACAAGACCGTGGCAGAAGCGCTTCCGACCGTGGAACGCGCCGACGTCGCCGCCTTCTACGGGAAGCCGGGCATCAAAAAGAGCGGCTTCGAACTGCGGATCCCGACCTCGAAGCTGGACTGCTCGAAGCCGGCCGGCGGCTTGAAGGTGTACGGCGTGCTGGACGGCAACGGCAGCACGCTGGAACTGGTCGAAAACACCAAGCCCGAACTCGAAGCCGCCTGCTAGCGAGCGTTACCGCTCCCGCCTACTCGGCGGGGAAGGCAGGACTGTTGCCGTAGGAACGCAGCGCCTGCAGACACTGCGCGCGCGAATCGATCCGCTCGAACTGGCCGTTGGCGGTGTCGACGAAGTACACGGTTCCGTATCGAGAGGCATAAGCACTCGATCCAGGCGGATCCGCCGTCGGGTAGCTGGCATTGCCCCCGGGCACCAGCTTCGTCGGGAGGCATTCGATGTAGGTGCCTGGGAAGCCGACGTAGCTGCGGATAGTCCGGTCCCCGTACATCAACTGCACGCTGTAGGTCATGTCCCAGGTGTTGCCGAAGACGGGAATGCCATCGGCGATCTCGACTGGCTGGCCGAAGGTCCAGATCGTCGTGTGCGACGGCGGATCCGGCACTGCCGTGCGGACCAGCCCGAGCACTCGCCGGCCTTCTTCGTACCCACTGACGTAACGGCGCGATTCGGTTGCGATCAGCGGCAACCACAGAGCGATCAGGAGCGCACTCCCCACGGTTGCGCCGAGGGGGATCAGGCTCCTCCATCTTCGCCCGAGGGCAAGCGTCGCCAAGATCCCGATCGAGCCGTAGAGGACGAAGACCCAGCCGAACCCGGGCACCGCGTTGATGCGGTCGGCGATGCCGGGCATGGTCGGCTCGTAGTAGTTGATGCCGGGTACGTAGATCGAATAGCCGAGAGCGATGACGACGACTCCGGCGGCCAGCAGATAGAGGTAGCGCCGCAGCGCCGACCGACTGCCGTCGGGCCAGGAGCCGCCGCGAAGCGCCCAGACCCCGCCCCCGGCAAGTGCCGCGACCGCCAGCACCGCCAGCCATTCGGCTCCGGAGAGCGGAAGCAGGCGGTTGCCGAGGAGCCGCGGGGTGCGTTCGACGATCTTCCACAGGTGGCTGAGGGCGCCGGAGTCGCTCTGGGCCTGGGCGTGGCTCTGATCCGAGCGCGTCACCAGGAGCGCGATCGGGAGTAGGACCGCCAGGTCGACACCCCAGCGTTTCGCCGCCACCCTCCAGGGCACCCAAAACCGGTAGAGCAGCACCGAGGCGAGCATCACCGGCAGAGCGACCTCGTAGAGCAGGAGGCTGGAGGCGAACAGCAGCAATGAGAAACCGTGCAGCAGCTTCGACTTCCGCCCCTCGGCCTCGAATCCCGCGAAGGCGAGGAGGAAGCCGACGATCGCGAAGGAGATCGCAACCGGAGCGTGCGAGACGGCCATCCAGAAGCGCAGCGACGAAGCTGCTGGGAACACCAACACCAGCACGGCGATCAGGGCGGAGTCGAGCGGTGGAAGCGAGAGGCGACGCAGCAGCAGGTAGAGCAAGCCCGACATCACGATGTTGGCGGCGAGCTGCCAGATGAACCAGGAGCCCATGTCGCCGCCGAAGGAGTAGTTGAGGATGGTGCGGTAGACGGCGTTGAGTGGCCGGGTCTGCATCGTGTGCAGTTCGAGGAAATGCCCGACGGTCCCGAAGAAATCGGCGTGCGGATAGAGCTGGTACCACTCACGCAGCGTCCAGGAGTCGCCGATGAAGCCGCCGTCGACGGCGTGGGGCCCGTAGACCAACGCTCCGATCGCCGTCAGGGCGAGGACGAGGAGACCTACCCGAACCCCCTCTTTTCGACCGGCGCTGAGAGTCGCCCAAGAGCGCGAGCGGCGCTCTTTACCCACGAAACCGGAAATAGGCTCGGAACCTCCGCAAGGGGGCAGTGAGACGCCAGCTCCGTGAACCCGCGAGCTCGTTGAAGCGCCCCCAGAGCTGGGCGTGTTCCTCGTGCAGCTCGGCCAGCCGGTGCTTGAGCAAGGGAACCTGGGCCAACTCCTGGTTGCTCTCGAGCAGGCCTCTGCTGGTCTCCTGCAGACGCTCTTCGAGGAGGCGCGCCTGGGCTTCCGTTTGAGCCAGGAGCCTCTGGGACTCTCGCACTGCGGCGCTGGCGTTGCCCTTGACGTTCTCCAGCTCATCGCCCTTTTCGGCCAGCTGACGGCGGGCCCGATCTTCGATCGAGGTAACCGTCGCCAAGGCGTCTTCTCGGGCGGCCTCGATGGCCTTGGCCGACTCCGCCCTCGCCTCGTCGGCTTCGGCATGGGCGGCGGCGAGCTGCTCGGCCCACCAACGCACCTCGAAGGGAGGCGCTAGTGCGAGGAACCGATCGAGGTTCGGGACCTCGGCATCGCTTGCTGCGATCAGGCCAAACTGCTCGCGGCCAGGTTCGAGCTCCCGGGTTTGCAGGCGGGTGGCCTGGGGCGTGCCGCCGTTCTGGCCGTTGCTTCTGCCGTTGCCGAGTTCGATCCCGCTGGCGAGCAGGGCCGCCTGCCGGTGGTACTCGACGTTGCGGAAGTGCTCGCAGACCAGATCGACCAGCTCTCCTGGCTTGTATTCCCGCACGTGGTGCTCGTTGCCGGGCGGGTAGGCGTCCGGATTCGGAGACGAAAGCAGAAGGACCCCACCGGGCCGTAGGACCCGGTGGAACTCGGCCAGCGCCGACGGCGCCCCCTCCACGTGCTCGATCGTCTCGAAGCAGACCACCAGGTCGAAGCTCCGATCGTCGAAGTCGAGGCGCTGGACGTCGCCACGCCGAATGTCTCCGGCCCCGTTGACCCGTCGGCGCGCCTCCTCCACCGCCTCGGCGTCGAGGTCGACGCCGACCACCTCGGCCGCCCCGGCGGAGCTGAGGATCTCGGTTCCGTAACCAAGCCCGCAGCCGGCATCCAGCACCCTCTTGCCTGTCGCGACCTGCGCGGCCCAGTGGTAGCGCGCCCGGTGCTCGGCATCGATCAGCTTCCCGGAATCCTCTTCCGGGTCGAACCTCTCCGGATGTTTGTCGATCTCCTGGCCTCCCGAAAGCATGCGCCTATCCCACCCGCACGCTATACAAATAGGTGCTGGGACGGAAGGGGTCCGTTCGGTCTCAAATAGCTCCCTCTGACATTCCCTCCGGCGATTTGAGACCGATCAATCTCAATGCGCCGATTTCGATCTCTAGGGACAGAATGAGATCGATCGGTCACATCCATGGTAGGCTGAGAAATATGAAGCCAGCGAACACCCCATCCGCGCTCGGCGCCGAGATCCGCCTGCGACGCAGGGACTTGAGGCTCACCCAGGATGATCTCGCCCTCTCGATCGGTGTCAATCGCAAGGTCATCGGTCAGCTGGAGGGTGGCAAGAAGACCGTCCAGCTCGATATCGCCTTAAGAGCCGCTCGGGCACTCGGGCTGAACGTCGGAGTGGAGACGCGTGGCGCAGTCGACTCTTGACGTCCATCTAAGTGGCAGGCTCGCCGGGTCCCTGTCGCGGAAGGACAACGGCAATCTCCAGTTCCGTTACGAGAAGTCGTACGTGGAGGAGAACGGGCCACCTCTCTCCGTGAACTTGCCGGTCCGGGAAGAGGCCTTTCCGCACCGCGACTGCCTCGCCTTTTTCGGCAACCTGCTGCCCGAGGAGGACGTGCGGGCCCAGGTTGCCCTGGTGACCGGGATCTCAGCCGCCAACGATTACAAGCTCCTCGAGCGCTTTGGTGGAGACGTCGCGGGCGCCGTCACCCTGCTTCCGTCCGGTCGGGGCGCGAACGAGAGCGAGCCTGACGGGCTCGATCTTCTCTCCCCGCAGAGGCTCGATGAGGTCCTGACCCAGTTGCCGCAGCGTCCGCTTGGGGTCGATCAGAAGGGCGAGGTGCGGATGTCCCTTGCCGGTGCACAGAACAAGCTGCCTGTCGTAGAGGTCGATGGCGTCTTCGCCTTGCCGCACGGCTCGCGTCATCCCACCACCCACATCGTCAAGCCTCAGCCCGAGCGATTTCCTGGCCTGGTCGCGAACGAGTTCTTCTGCATGCGGCTGGCCGCAGAGGTCGGGCTCAACGTGGCGCCGGTCCAGCGGGCGACGACGATTTCCGGCCTGCCCTTCCTTATCGTCACTCGCTTTGACCGCGACCTCACTCGCGAGCCGCCTCGTCGCCTCCACCAAGAGGACTTCTGTCAGGCGCTCGGCAAGCTCTACGTGGAGAAGTACCAGCACGAAGGCGGGCCGGGTGTGCGCGAGGCAATGCACCTGATCGACGAGGAGTCGACGGCACCTGCTCGCGATCGGCAGCAGCTCTGGCTAACGCTGGTTTTCAACGCTTTGATCGGGAACTGCGATGCCCACGGTAAGAACTACTCGCTGCTCTACGACTCCCGTGCTCCGAGCCTCGCGCCTTTCTACGATCTGCTCTCAACTGCGGTCTACGGTGAGTTGACCACCCAGATGGCGATGTCGATCGACGGCGCAATGCACCTGGATGAGATCGACAACCAGGCTTGGGGAAAGCTTGCCGGGCAGGTGGGCTTCGCTTCCCGCTTCCTCGAGGAGCGGATGCTTCCGTTCGTAGGACGGGTGAGCGAGGCCGCTGCGCGTCTCTCCGCAGAAGATGAATACGGAGAGGAGCCGGTGCAGGAGATCGCCGGTGCGATCCGGGGGCGGGCCGAGCGATTCCAGGCGTAGCGGAGCCGTCGGCTCAGTCGCCGCGCCGGCCGTAGAGCCGGTCCTTAGCGGCTAGCAGCACCCGATCGGCGGCGGCGAAGAGGGTGTCGCTGTCGCGGTTGGTGCTAGCGGCGAGGCCGTAGGAGGCGCCGATCGCGGCGCCGCCCAGCCGGGCCGAGCGGATCTGGTTGGCGACGCGTTCTGCCGCCATGCGGGCGTGGATCGCTTCGGTCTCCGGCATTAGGATCGCGAACTCGTCGCCGCCGATGCGGAAGCAGTCGTCGGCGGCGCGGGATTCGTCGAGGATGCGGGCGACCTCGCGGAGGACGTCGTCGCCGGCGGGGTGGCCGAGCCGATCGTTGACGCCCTTGAAGCCGTCGAGATCGAGGAGGACGAGGGCCAGCGGGCTGCCGGAGCGGGAGGCGCGGGCAAGCTCGGTCGGGAGGCGCTCCTGGAAGGCGCGGCGGTTGGGAAGACCGGTGAGGGCGTCGCGGCGGCTGTCGCGGGTCTCGGTCTCATAGAGATTGGCGTGCGAAAGATGGGCGGCGATCAGCTCGCTCAGCATTTCCAACGTCTCGACGTCGCTGTCGTCGAAGTGGTGAGCCTCCGGCGCGTAGACCTTGAGCACGCCGATCGTCTCCTCCCGGTGAGACAGCGGCACGCAGATCATCGAGCAGGCGTTGACCCGACGGCAGGCTTCGGAGTCGACCCGCTCGTCGTCGCCGGTGTCGTCGCTGCGCAGGACCCGGCCCTCGATCACCGAGCGGCCGGAGAGGCTCGCCGCCTTCTGCAGTCGCATCCCGAGGTACGGGGTGGCCTCGCCGGTGGTCACCGCGTAGACCATCTCGTCGTCTTCGGCGAGCTCGATCAAGCCGGCGCTGGCGCGAGTCAGCTCCTGCGCCCGCTCGGCGATCAACTGCATGACCGTCGGGGCGTCGAGGTCGGTGGCGGCGATTTCCGTCTGCGTGCGGATGATCGCCCGCAGCTGCTCGGTCGAGCGAGGGATGCTCATGGTTTCCACTATCGACCCCAGGGCTGCGTTGATTTAGGGGCGGGCCGCGCTTCCCTATCCCTCAATCCGAGGTTGAATCAAGCGGCAACGGCGAGTGGATGCGGCGACTCCTCCTCGGAGTCGGCCTCCAACTCGCCCTCGCTCGTGGCCTCTCTGTTCTCGGCGGGCAGGCGGTAGAAGTGCTCGGTCGCACCGCGCACCTGCCGCTCGCGCACCAGTTCGATCAAGCCCGATTTCGCGAGCTCGGTGACGTGGTAGTTCGTGTTGCTGAGGGGGATCTGCAGCTCGCGGCTGAGATCGCTGGGGGAGAGGACGCGGCCGCCGTCGATGCCGAGGATTTCGAGGATCGAAACGCGGAGCGGGTGGGCCGTCGCCCGCGCCAGCTGCTCCCAGTCGACCGGGATCGACGAGCGGCCTGGTCGTCCGTTTTGCGCTGCATTCACCGAGATTTGGGGGCCCTCGGAGTGACCGTTGGGGGAATGTCCGTTTTGGGTTGGCATGCCGCAATATTACCCAAAATTGTTGATTCAACTCATTACTTTCGGGTAGAACATCCGCTGAATACCTGTATCGGGACCTGTATCGGGAAGAACTCAGGAGGAGCTTGGATGAGAGACGGAGCCGCTCGCGCGGCCTTTGCTGTTGGCCTTTGCCTTTGCCTGACGCTGGTCGCCGCCACCGCGGCCCTGGCCGATACGGGCGACATCATCGCCCCGAGCGATCCGGCCCACCCGTCGGTCGACTCCGGCTGGCAGGCTGGCACCTGTAAGGCCGAACCGGTCGGCGAACCCTGCTCGATCGCCACCCCTGACCTCTTCTTCGAAACTGCGGGCGCCCACCCCAACTTCGGCTTCACCCAGTTCATCATCAAGAACGAACCGCCCGGCGAAACGCCGGTCGACGAACTGAAGACGGTACGGGTCGACCTTCCGGTCGGCCTCAGCGTCAACCCGAGCGCGACGCCCCGCTGCAAACTCTCGACCTTCGAAGCGGGCGCCTCCGACTGCCCGCCGCTCTCGAAAGTCGGGGTCAGTCAGGTGACCGCCTCGCTGCCGCCGCTCGGCATCCCGGCGCCGCCGACCGCGCCGGAGACCGAAGTCCCCGTCTACAACGTCGAACCGAAGCCCGGCGAGGCGGCCCGCTTCGGCCTCGAATTGGCCGGCAACGAAGTCTTCCTCGAAGGCGACGTCGCCTGGTCGAGTGACTACCACGAGGGGTTCACGATCCACGTTCCGGCCGCGCTGCCGGAAGCTCTCGGCGGCCTCCTCGAACTGCCCCTCGGCCAAAAAGGCCTGATCCTGAAAAATCGCCTCGTCTTCGAAGGGCGGGCCGGGGACGGGACCTTTCTGACCACCCCGACCACCTGCTTCGGCGCCGCCTACAAGGACGACTGGAAACCGGGCGAACAGCCCGGCGGTCCTTCCGGCCACATCTACTCGACCTTCCTGCGAGCGGACTCGGTCGGCGATCCCGACCCGAACTTCCCCAACGGCTCGTCCTTCTTCGAGTCGCCGATCCCGCCGAAGAGCGAAACGAGCGGGCCGGGGACCTCGCCCAAAGACTGCGACTCGATTCCCTACGAACCCAAACTCGAAGTCGACCCCGGTACCCCGAACGTCAACTCGCCCGCGGCCGCCACGGTCAGCGTCGACGTCCCGCACTTGAAAGAAAAAGCGGGACAGGACAGCTCCCACACGAGGCGAGCGACGGTGACGCTGCCGCAGGGCATGGGCCTCAACCCGTCCGCCGCCGACGGTTTGCAGACCTGCACCGAAGAACAGTTCGGCAAGGGGACTCGCAATCCGGTTACCTGCCCGCCGCAGTCGGTGATCGGCCGGGCGAAGATCGAATCGCCGCCGCTCGTCGACCAGACGAACCCGCAGCCCGAAGAAGTGCTCGAAGGAAACGTCTACGCCGGTAAGCAGGAAAGCCGCGACCCGGCCTCCGGCAAGGAGTTCCGGATCTTCATCGAAGCGAAGTCCGATCGCTACGGGGTCTCCGTGCGGCTGATCGGAGACGTTCAAGCCAACCCGGTGACGGGGCAGCTGACGACGACGATCGACGAAACCCCGCAGGTGCCCTTCACCTCGTTCGACCTCTCCTTCAACGGCGGCGCTCGAGCGGTCCTCAGCAGCCCGCCCACTTGCGGGCCCAACAAAGGCTCCGCGGTGATGACGCCGTGGTCGGGGACCCCGCCGGCGACGCCCGGCAGCAGCTTCAACCTCAGCGGTAATCCCGCTGGCGGAGCGTGCGCCAAGACGATGGCCGAGCGCCCCTACGCGCCCACCTTCGCCGCCGGCCCGGCGAGCTCGACGGCTGGTGCCTTCAGCCCGTTCTCGATCCAGATCACCCGGCCCGACGGCCAGCAGGAGCTGAAAGGCGCCGACGTCGTTCTGCCGCCGGGAATGACCGGCAAGCTCCGCGGCATTCCCTACTGCCCTGAGGCCGCGCTCGCCGCCGCCGCCTCCAGGTCGGGCGTGGAAGAGAAAGCCGCTTCGAGCTGCCCCGCCGCGAGCCAGGTCGGCAGCGCCTCGGTCGCCGCCGGCACCGGGCCCGCTCCCTACAAGATCGACGGCAAGGTCTTCCTCTCAGGTCCCTACCACGGGGCCCCTCTCTCCCTGGCGGTGGTCACCCCCGCCGCGGCCGGGCCGTATGACCTCGGCACGGTCGTGGTGAGGGTGGCTCTGTTCGTCGATCCGGAAACGGCCCAGATCCACGCCGTCTCCGATCCGATCCCCGACGTCTTCGGCGGCGTCCAGCTGAGCATCCGCTCGATCGACCTGAAGATGGACCGGCCCAACTTCACCCTCAACCCGACCAGCTGCGAACCGTTTGCGACCGCCGGCGCCCTCGCCGGTGGCGGGGGGGACCCGGCCAACCCCGCCGCTTTCAGCGCCTTCGGGGTCAACGCCCCCTTCCAGGCGAGCGACTGCGACAAGCTCGGCTTCAAGCCGAAGCTGTTCACGAAGCTGATCGGCGGCCGCAAGACGATGCGCCGCAACGGCCACCCGGCCTTCCGCGCGACCCTCGTCGCCAGGGACGGCGACGCCAACATCAAGCGGGCGGCGCTGACGCTGCCGCACTCGCAGTTCCTCGACCAGGGGCACATCGGGACGATCTGCACGCGGGTCCAGCTCGCCGCCTCCGCTTGCCCCGCCCGCTCCATATATGGATACGCGCGGGCGCAGTCGCCGCTGCTCGACGACGAAGTCGCCGGCCCTGTCTACCTGGTCTCCTCCGACCACGAATTGCCGGACCTGCTGGCCGACCTGCACGGGCAGGTGAACGTGCGGTTGCGCGGGGTCATCAGCTCCTCCAAGGCGCGGCTGAAGACGGTCTTCTTCCCGGTGCCGGACGTGCCGGTGAGCAAGTTCACGCTGAACATGAAAGGCGGCAAGAAGGGTCTGCTGGTCAACTCGCGCGACCTCTGCCTGCGCCCGAACCGCTCCTTCCTCAACTTCAAAGCCCAGAACGGCAAGAGCCTGAAGGTGAAGAAGCTGCCGCTGCGGACTCCGGCCTGCCGCAAGGCGCACAAGCACCGGCGAAAGCACCGGGGCTAGAGGCGGTTAACGGAGCGTTCAGATGGGTACGGACCTGCAACAGGTGAGGAAACGGACTGCACAAATGCTGTTGCTGGCCGCGTGCTGCGGTCTGCTGTTCGCCCCCGCGGCGCAGGCGGTCGACATCATCGCGCCCCAGCACAACCCGCCGAACGCGGAAGATGGCTGGCAGGCCGGGACCTGCACCATGGACGTCCCGGAGTGCTCCCCGGAGACCAAGAACCAGTTCTTCACCCAGGCTGCCGGCCACCCCGAGGTCGGCATCACCCAGTTCATCGTCAAGCACGGCAGCGGTGCACTCGGGGCGGAAACGCCGGTGGGGGACGTCCGGAACCTGCTGGTGGACCTCCCGGCCGGTCTCAGCGTCAACCCACAGGCGACGCCGCGCTGCGATCTGAAAGAAGGCGAAAGTCCGAGCGTCTGCGAAGCGCGGGCGCCGGGGAGTCAGGTCGGGACGAGCGCCCTGACTGCCGCGCTGGTCGTGGCGGGCATCGGCAAATCGCTCACGTTGCCCGCCTCGCCGGTCTACAACCTGGTCCCGAAAGAGGGGCAGCCCGCCCGCTTCGGCTTCAGCACTGCCGGCAACGACGTCTTCCTCGAACCGGGCATCGAATGGGCCGGGGACTACCACGAGCACTTCTTCATCCGGGTGCCGAAACTGAGCCTGCCGGAAATCCCGCTCTTGGAAGGCGTGCGGGTGCTGAAAAACCGCCTCGTGTTCAACGGCCGCCTGGGGATGACGCCCGGCGGCGGCGGGGCGTTCCTGACCAACCCCAGCACCTGTTTCAACCCCGCGGACCCGACCTTCGCGCACACGTACTCGACCTTCCTCCATGCCGACTCCTACGAGGAAGAAGCGCCGGCCTTCCCGGAAGGGGCGCAGGTGCTCGAGTCGGGTTTGCCGCCGGGAGTCGCGCCCACCGGCTGCGACAAAGTGCCCTTCGACCCGACGACCGCGATCGACCCCGCGACCCCGCAGGTCGACTCGCCCTCGGCCGCCGGGATCGAGGTCCTGGTGCCATTCGATCCGACGGCGGGGATCGCCAACTCCAACGTGAAGGACGCGGTCATCACCCTGCCTCGCGGGATGGGCCTCAATCCTGCCGCTGCCCCCGGCCTGCAGATGTGCACGGACGGTCAGTTCGGCAAGGGAACCCGGAACCCGATCGGCTGCCCGGATGCCTCGAAGATCGGGACCGCCGCGATCGAAACGCCGCCGCTGCCGTCCGGTTCCCTGACCGGGAACCTCTACCTGGGCCAGCAGCTGGGCCGCGATCCGCAGTCCGGCACCGTCTACCGCGTCTTCTTCGACGCCGCCGCGAGCCGCTACGACGTCGACGTGAGACTGATCGGAAACGTCAAGGCCGACCCCCAGACGGGCCAGCTGACCGCCACCTTCCCGAACAGCCCTCAAGTGCCCTTCACGGCCGCCAAGGTAAAGCTGGCCAAGGGCCTGTTGACGAGCCCGCCCACCTGCGGGCCGAACGCCGCCAGCCACGCGATGACCGCGTGGTCCGGCAGTCCCGACCAGGGGCCCCAGGAAGGCGGCTTCACGCTCGCCAAACTGCCGGGCGGAGGCGACTGCCCGAAGACGCTGGGCGACCGGCCCTTCAGCCCCGGCTTCAGCGCGCAGCCGAAGAGCAACGAAGCCAAAGCCTTCACTCCGTTCATGGCACACCTAACTCGCCCGGCTGGGCAGCAGGAGCTGAAAGGACTCGACATCACTTTGCCGCCGGGGGCGACGGCAAAGCTGGCGGGCGTCTCCTACTGCCCGCCGGGCGCGATCGCCGCCGCGGGGTCCCGCTCGGGCGCCCAAGAGCAGGCCAAACCGAGCTGTCCCGACGACAGCAGGGTCGGCGTCGCGACGGTGGAAGCCGGCACCGGCGACTCGCCGCTGAAGATCGGCGGCACCGTCTATCTCGCCGGGCCCTACGAAGGCGCGCCGCTGTCGGTCGTCGTCGTCACCCCGGCGGTCGCCGGCCCGTTCGACCTCGGCAACGTGGTCGTGCGGGTGCCGCTCTTCGTCGATCCGGAAACGGCCCAGGTGCAGACGAAGACCGACGCCCTGCCGGACGTCTACGGCGGTGCCAAGCTCGACATCCGCTCGATCTTCCTCAACCTCAATCGCAAAGAGTTCACTCTCAACGGCACCAACTGCGCCAAAGCGGCAACCGCCGGCGTGATCAAGGGCGGCGGGTCGGACCCGACCAATCCGGCGGCTTTCTCCGCCTTCCCCGTCAGTGATCCATTCCAGGCGCAGAACTGCAACAAGCTTCCCTTCAAGCCGAAGCTGAAGATCCGGCTCTTCGGCAAAACGAATCGGGCCAAGCACCCGAAACTGCGCGCGATCCTCACCGCGCGCCCCGGCGACGCCAACATCGCCCGTGCTTCGGTGGCGTTGCCGCACGCCCTCTTCCTCGATCAGGCCAGCCTGGGGAGGATCTGCACCCGGGTCCAGTTCGCCGCCAGCCAGTGCCCGAAGAAATCGATCTACGGCCACGCCCGCGCGATCACGCCGCTGCTCGGCAAACCGCTGGAAGGCCCGGTCTACCTGCGCTCGTCGAACAACACGCTGCCGGACATGGTCGCCCACCTGCAAGGGCAGGTCGACATCGACCTCGTCGGCCGCATCGACAGCTTCAAGGGCGGTATCCGCACCACCTTCGACCGCGTGCCCGACGTGCCGGTGACCAAGTTCGTGCTGACGCTGCCCGGCGGCAAGAAGGGGCTGCTGGTCAACTCACGCAGCCTCTGCGCCAAGCCGGTCAAAGCGATCATCCGGATCAAAGGCCAGAACGGCAAGAAAGCCAACCGCAAGCCAAAGCTTCGGACTCCCTGCAAGAAGAAGCACGGGAAGAAGCACTCGCGCCACCACCGATAGTGACATCGAAAGGTGTTACGACACCAAACGATGAAACGGTTTGGATCGGTGCAAACGCGGGAAACACTTGAATCACCCGCGCAGCCCTGTATGTTCTGTCTCGGGAGACGTTGGTAGGGCGCTTACAGGGGGGCGTCCTCGTAAGGGAAAACGAGGAGGGAAATTGATGGCGAAGCGCTCGCTCGCATTGCTTCTTTTGTGTTTCGGTGTTCTGCTCGCGGTGCCCGTCTTGGCGCAAGCCGACACGGGGAACATCATCGAACCGC
This sequence comes from uncultured Actinomycetes bacterium, assembly GCA_963702075.1. GTDB lineage: Bacteria > Actinomycetota > Thermoleophilia > Solirubrobacterales > 70-9 > VAYN01. The sequence continues at coordinate 1,218,497 of OY969703.1, forward strand.
AGAATACCCCGCCGACCAATGCAGACGGTTGGCAGGCCGGCACGTGCACGACTGACGAACCGGTTACCGGGGAACCCAAAATCCACTGTGGTCCGAGCGCACCCGCGTTCTATACCCAGGCCGCGGGACACCCGCCGATCGGGTTCACCCAATACATCATCAAACACAAAAACGGCACCGGCAAAGTTGAACCGGCAGGGCTCGAATTTCCCACCGCCGAAGTCGAAGACCCGGCAGGGGATCAATCGATCAAGACCCTGAAGGTGGATCTGCCGCCGGGGCTGACCGTCAATCCGAATGCGACGCCGAAGTGCTCCTTGGCGGAATTCGAAAACAAAGTGGGCGAATTCCAGGTGCCGACCTGTAAAGAAGGCGCGATCGTGGGCCGCGAGGAAATCACCCTCGTCACCACCATCGCCGGCGTTCCGGCTCCGTCGCCACCTTTCCCGGCCGCAAATACGCTTCCTAAGGGCTTCATCATTCCCCCGAGCGAAGCCAGCGGCACGAAAGTCCCCGTCTACAACCTCCAGCCGAAACCTGGGGAACCGGCTCTGTTTGGGTTCGTAGCTGCGGGCAAAGAGGTTGTGTTCCTCGAAACCGAAGTCTCATGGCAGAACGACTTCCATGAGTCATTCACGATCAAACTGCCGGAGCAGGAGCCGCCCTTCGCCACCCTGGTCAGCCGCTTGGTCAATTTCGGCCAGGAAGCCGGTAACCAAGGCCTGGTCAAAGCAGGGAACGGCACCTACATCAATAACCCGACCACCTGCTTCAACCCGAGTCAGTTCCCCACGCTTTACTCGACCTGGTTCCGGGCCCACTCCTACGGGGAAGAAAACCCGACCTTCCCGGCGGGCTCGACTCCGTTCGAGGCAAAGGTTGAGAGTTCGACCGGAGAACTGATTCAGCAGAAAGGTTGCGACAAAGTCCCGTTCACCCCGAGCGTGGCTACCAATCCGGGGACGACGCAGATCGACTCGCCTGCCGATGCCACGGTCGACACGACCCTCAAATACCTCACCGGGGCCGAAAGCGAAGTTCAGGAGTCGCACCTCCGCAGCGCGGAAGTGACCCTGCCGCAGGGGATGGCACTCAATCCATCCGGAGCAAACGGGCTGGTTGCCTGCGAAGACAAGCAGTTCAACAAGGGCGTTCGGACCTACAAAAATGCCTGTCCTGACAACTCCAAGGTCGGGACGGCGACGATCGAATCGCCGCCCCTGGAGCGGCCGCTTGCGGGCGACGTATACGTCGGCACCCAGAACAGCAGCAACCCGGAATCCGGAGAACAGTTCCGAATCCTGGTTGAAGCCAAGGAAGAAAATGAGGGGATCGACGTCCGCTTGGTCGGGCACGTCAAGGCGAATGCCAAAACGGGCCAGCTGACGGCGGTGTTCGACGAACAGCAGAAGCTCGAACTGACGGGCGAAAACCTGCCGCAGGGCCTGCCGCAGGTGCCTTTCACTTCAGTGAAACTGCACTTCGACGGATCGAAAGCGGTGCTGACGTCCCCGCCCACCTGTTCGGCCGCGGCCACCAACGGGACGTTCGTGCCTTGGGCGCGGCCCGATGAAAAAGTCAACACGAGCACCTCGTTCACGCTTTCGAGCGATCCGACCGGGGGCAGCTGTCCGAAATCGCTGGCCGAGCGGAAGTTCACCCCGCTCTACAAAGCGAAAACCGACAGCAGCAAAGCCGGCGCCTACTCGCCGTTCCACGTGACCATTGCGCGCCGGGACGGAGAACAAGAGCTGAAGGTCGTCGACGTCACCCTGCCGAAAGGGCTGACCGGCAAACTCGCCGGGATCCCCTACTGCTCGGAGGAAGCGATCGCTTCCGCGGCATCGAAGTCCGGCAAGGCCGAGCAGGCGAGCCCGAGCTGTTCGAGCGAAAGCCTGATCGGCAAGGTGACGACCAAGTCCGGCACCGGGGCGAATCCGCTGCAGCTCGGCGGCAGCGCCTACCTCGCCGGTCCCTACAAGGGGGCGGCGCTGTCGCTGGTCACCATCACCCCGGCGGTCGCCGGACCGTTCGACCTCGGCACCGTCGTCGTCCGGGTGGCCCTCAACGTCGAACCGGAAACCGCCCAGATCCGCGCGGTCTCCGACGTCATTCCCGACGTCTTCGGCGGGGTCAAGCTGGACCTGCGCTCGATCAATCTCGACGTCGATCGCAGCCAGTTCATGATCAACCCGACCAATTGCGCCGCGCAGGCGACGACCGGGGCGATCAACGGCGGCGGAGCCGATCCGACCAACCCGGCGACGTTCAGCTCCTACGCGGTCAACGACCCGTTCCAGGCCACCGAATGCAACACGCTCGGCTTCAAGCCGAAGCTGAAGGTGACGCTGAACGGGCCGACCAAGCGGGCTAAGAACCCGCGCCTGACGGCGGTCCTGAACGCGAAGAACGGTCAGGCCAACGTCCTGCGCACGGCGCTGACGATGCCGCACTCCCTGTTCCTCGACCAGGGCCACATCGGGACCGTGTGCACGAGGCCGCAGCTGGCCTCCCACACCTGCCCGAAGAAGTCGGTCTACGGGACGGCGGAAGCGAAATCGCCGCTGCTCAGCAACAAGTTGAAGGGCAAGGTGTTCCTCGTGTCCTCCAACCACGAATTGCCGGACCTGCTGGTCGACCTACGCGGCCAGGTGGAGATCTACCTGCGCGGGGTCATCAGCTCGAAACACGGAGGCCTGAAGACGGTCTTCAACAACGTCCCCGACGTTCCGGTGAGCCGGTTCGCGTTGAAGATGAAGGGTGGGAAAAAGAGCCTGCTCGTCAACTCGACCAACACCTGCGCGAAGCCGCAGCGGGCGAAGTTGAACATCAAAGGCCAGAACGGCAAGAAGGTGAAGAACAACAAGTTCAAGTTGAACATCGCCTCCTGCAAGAAGCACAAGAAGCACAAGTAGTCGTCGAGTAGCCCAGTCGCGAGCACCGGCGCGGAGGTCCAATAGCCTCCGCGCCGGTGCGACCGACGCTCTCAGTCCTGATCGTCGCCTACGAAAGCCGCGACGATCTCACCAAGACCCTCCCTGCCCTGCTGCGGGAGCTGGGCGACGACGACGAGCTGATCGTCGTCGACAACAAGCCCGGCGACGGTAGCGTCGAGCTCGTTCGCGAGCTGGCGCCGCAGGCGCGGATCGTCTCTCCTGGCCGCAACACCGGTTTCGCCGGCGGTGCCAACGCAGGAGCCGAGATCGCGCAGGGAGACCTGCTCGTTCTGCTCAACCCGGACGCGGTCCCACAGTCGGACTGGGGGGAGGCGATCCGAAAGCCCTGGCTCAAACAGATGGGCTGGGTGGCCTGGCAGGCGCTCGTCGCCGACGGGGCAGGGGAGAGGATCAACTCCGCCGGCAACCCGATCCACTTCACCGGGATCGTCTGGGCTGGCGGCCACGGGCGGCCTCTGGCCGAGACGCCGTCGCCCGGGGAGGTGCCCGCGGCCTCCGGCGCCTGCCTCGCGATTCGGCTGGACAAGTGGAGGCAGGCCGGCGGTTTCCCGGCCGAGTTCTTCATGTACCACGAGGACGTCGACCTCTCGGTCCGGCTGCGGATGGCGGGGGGGACGGTGGGGATCGAGCCGACCGCCGTCGTCGCCCACGACTACGACTTCGGCGCCAGCGCCGACAAGTGGCGCTGGCTCGAGCGCAACCGTCTCGCCTTCATCGTCCGCACCTACCCCGGGGCGCTGCTTGCCCTGTTGGCGCCGGCGCTGCTCGCCACCGAGCTGGCGCTGCTGCCCGTCGCCGCCGCCGGGGGTTGGGGACGCCAGAAGCTCCGAGCCAACCGCGAATTCCTCGCCTGGCTACCGCGCCTCCTGCGCGAGCGCCGCACCCTCCAGCGCCAGCGCACGATCAGCGCCGCCGAGTTTGCCGCGACGCTCACCCCGGACCTCGACTCCGACCTGATCTCGCCGCTGGTCCGCTCGCTCCCGGCGCGCCTCGCCCTCCGAACTTACTGGCGCGTGCTGCGCCTGCTCCTGCGATAGCGCTTCCGACATTCTCCCCACCCCGGTGGGGAAGAAATCGGATACGTCAGTTCGACTGGCTGATCGGGCGGATCAGGATCTCGTTGACGTCGACGCCCTCGGGCTGGTTGAGCGCGTAGACAACTGCATTGGCGATGTCCTCGTCCTCCAGCGCCCCTTGCGGGCGGTTGTCGAAGAAGGGCGTGTCGACCATCCCTGGCTCGATCAGGGTGACGCGGATGCCGTGGTTGTCGTGCATCTGTCGCAGCTCTTGGCGCAGCGACTCGCCGATCGCCGTCGCCGCCCACTTCGTCGCCGAGTAGAGCGAGCCCGGCAGCGCCCGCCGGCCCGCCACCGAGCTGGTGATCAGGAAGTGGCCGTCGCCGCGCTCGAGCAGGTGGGGGAGGGTGGCGCGGATCGTCAGCGCCACCCCGTAGACGTTGGTCAAGACCATCGAGCGCCAGTGCTCGGGCGACTCCTCGAGGAAGCCGCGGCTGGCGCCGAAGCCGGCGTTGGCGAAGACGGCGTCGATGCGGCCGAAGCGCTCCAGCGCCGTCTGCGCCAGCGCCTGCACCTCGTCCCACTCGGTGACGTCGCAGCGGATGGCGACCGCCCGCTCCTCGCCGCCAAGCTCCGCGGCGAGCTCTTCCAGCTCCTCGATCCGGCGCGCCGCCAGCACCAGCCGGTACCTGCCGGCGAGGGCTCGGGCGGTGGCGGCGCCGATCCCGCTGCTGGCACCGGTGATCAGGAGAACGCGGTCATCGGTCACGCAGCGATTGTCCCATGCCGCCGCCTTGCGATAATCCCCGGTGCTCGTGGATCCCCAGCGGAAGCGGAAGATTCGGCTTGTCGCCGCGCTCAGTGTCGCCGTGCTGCTCGCGGTGGCGCTGATCTACACCTCGTTCTCGGCCTCGACCCAGGCGAAAGAGCCTTCCGAACTGCTCAACGCCAGTCCCGGCACCAGCTACGACATGACCGGGGAAGTCGTCAAGGGCTCGATCCACCACGTCGGCAACGGCATCGCCTTCCGCGTCGTCGATCGCGAAGCCGAAGGCAAAGGCAAGGCGTTGCCGGTGACCTACCACGGCACCGTCCCCGACCCCTTCCGCGGTGGCCGCGAGATCGTCCTCACCGGTTCTGTCGAGAACGGCACCTTCGTCGGCGAACCCGAAACCCTGATCACGAAGTGCCCGTCGAAGTTCACTACTAAGAGCAATGGCTAGCGTCGGCAGCGGCCTGTTGGCCCTCGCCTTTCTGGCTGCCGTCAGCGCCGCGGTGCTCGCTCTGCTCGGCCGCAACGGCGACCGCCGCCGCGTCGAGATCTCCCGTCGCGTCGTCTACGCCTTCTGCGGCTTACTGACCGCTTGCGTGGTGCTCATCGAGATCGCCTTCGCCAACAACGACTTCAGCTTCAAAATCGTCCAGGAACACTCCTCGATCGAGACGCCGACCTTCTACAAGCTGGCGGCGATGTGGTCGAGTCAGGAAGGCTCGCTGCTGCTTTGGGCCTGGGTGCTCTCGATCGCCTCCAGCCTCGCCCTCTGGGCGACCCGCAACAAGCTGCGCGAGATCGTCCCCTGGGCGACCGCGGTGCTGATGGGCGTCGCGGCCTTCTTCACCGGCTTGATGCTGTTCGCGCCAGACGTGCAGCCCTTCTCCACCCTCGGCAACCCGCCGAGCGACGGGATCGGCCTCAACCCGCTGCTCCAGCACCCGAGCATGATGATCCACCCGCCGATGCTCTACTCGGGCTACGTGGCGATGACGGTCCCGTTCGCATTCGCCGTCGGCGCCCTCGTCACCCGCCGCCTCGACGCCGAGTGGATCCGCGCCACCCGCCGCTTCGCCCTGATCGCCTGGACCTTCCTCGGCTTTGGCCTGCTGCTCGGCGCTCGCTGGTCCTACACCGAGCTCGGCTGGGGCGGCTACTGGGCTTGGGACCCGGTCGAGAACGCGGCACTGATGCCATGGCTGCTCGCCACGGCCTTCCTGCACTCGATCATGGTCCAGGAGAAGCGGGGGATGCTGAAAGTCTGGAACGCCTGCCTCGTCGTCGGCACCTTCTCGATGGCGCTGCTCGGCACCTTCCTCGTCCGCTCCGGGGTCTTGCAGTCGATCCACGCCTTCGGCGACAACACCGTCGGCCCCTACATCCTCGGCCTGATCGGGGTGGTCGTGATCGGCTCGACCCTGCTGATCGTCAGCCGTCTCGACGACCTGCGCTCGCCGAAGCGGATCGACTCGCTGGTCTCGCGCGAGGCGGTCTTCCTCGTCAACAACCTGCTCTTGGTCGGGCTGACGGCGGTGATCTTCTGGGGCACCTTCTTCCCGCTGATCTCCGAACTCTTCACCGGCAACAAGGCCTCGCTGGCCGCGCCCTGGTTCGACCGCTACACGACCCCGCTGGCGATCCTGCTGGTGCTCTTCACCGGGATCGGGCCGCTGCTCGCCTGGCGGCGGGTCAGCTGGGAGTCGGCCAGGCGGGTCTTCCGGCTGCCGCTCGTTGTGGGGGCCGTTGCGCTCGTGGCGCTGGCGGTCTTCACCGATGCCGCCCATAAGCCGTGGGCCCTGGCGCTGTTTGCCTTCGCCGCCTTCGCCCTGACCGGGCTGGCGCAGGAGTTCTGGACCGGCGCGGCAGCGCGCCGCCAGCTCTCCGGCGAGTCGATGCCCGCCGCCCTGGTCGGGCTGGTGACGCGCAACCGGCGCCGCTACGGCGGCTACGTCGTCCACGCCGGCGTCGCCGTCCTGCTGATCGGAATCGCCGCCTCCTCGAGCTTCCAGACCAACCGCGACGTCACCCTCAAGCCCGGAGAAAGCGCCGTCGTCGACGGCCGCACGATCACCTACGTGAAGCCAATCGTCAAGGCCGACAGCGAGAAGTTCACCTTCGGCCAGCTGGTCCGGGTCGAAAAGGACGGCAAGCTGGTCGGCAACCTCGAACCGAGCCAGCGCTTCTTCCAGCCCACGGGGGTCGAAGTGGGGACGATCGAGAGCTACTTCGCCGGCGAGTCGACCAGCGAGGTCGGCCTGGAAGCGGGACTGAAGCAGGATCTGTGGATCGCTCCGCGGGTCGACGTGGCCGACGTCCAGCGCCGGGCGCGGGCCGCCGACAACGGCTTCCGGGCCTGCGTCAAAGGCGGCCCGGGGACGCCGCCGCAGTGCAAAGCGCTGGGCGCGATGATGCGGGCCGCCGCGGCCAACCCGGCGCTGCGGGCCCAGGCGCTGGGGCAGATCTCCAAGCTGCAGGGGCTCGCCGCCGGGCGCGTCGCCAAGTCCTACCTCGGCGACAACGCCGCGGTCACCTTCAAGGTGATCGTCAATCCGCTCGTCACCTGGATGTGGATCGGCGGCTTGATCGCCTTGGCCGGGGCGCTGATCGCGATCTGGCCGACGCGGGGGAGGCGCCGCGGCGCCCTAGTCCGCACCGAGGCCGACGCCCGCAAGGAAGCCAAGTACCGCGAGATCCGCGACGCCGAGCTCGACCATGCGGTCGGCAAGCTCTCCGACGAGGACTTCGCCGCGGTCGACGCCGAGCTGCGTGAAGAAGCGCTTGAGATCCTCGACAGCGAGAACGGGGCAAAGGTGCTCTCCAACGGCAACGGAGCGGGCACCAACGGCAACGGCGCCCACCCCCAGGAGCCGGAAAAAATCGAGCAAAGCTAGAATCCGTCTCCGTGTTCACTTTCTTCAGCATCATCCAGGTGATCGTCGCCGTCGTGCTGATCTTCCTGATCCTGCTCCACTCGGGCAAAGACGCCGGTCTCTCCGGTGCTTTCGGGATCGGCGGCGGTGGCAGCTCCCTAGGGGGCGGCTCGATGGTCGAGCGCAACCTGGACCGGGCAACGGTCTTCTTCGCCGTGGTCTTCGCGCTGAACACCTTCCTCCTCCTCAAGATCTAGCCCGCCTCCGTCGGCTGTTCCTTTTCGTGGCTATGCAGCCATAAGGAACAATTTTCTGTGGCCCTCCTCTGGCTGTTCCTTTTGCCGCTCTAGCAGGCAAAAGGAACAGCTTGGCTTCGCGCCCGACAGACAAGCAAGCTCAGTCTGTCCTTGTACTTGACAAGTTGATCTTTGATGTCAAACTAGGCGACCGAAGGCGGCTATTTGACAAGGGGGAGCAGTGGAGGCTCACGCGGAGCACGTTCATCACCATCACCACCACGACGACGTCGAGGTCAACCCCGCAGCGTGGACTGACGGCAAGCGCTACGCCTGGTTGATGGGGATCATCGTCCCGCTCTCGCCGTTCCTCGCTTTCTTCTGGGTGACCGTCACCGGCTTCGGCGGCTTGTGGTACCTCGGGCCGCTGCTCGTCTTCGGTCTCTTTCCCGTGCTCGACATGGCGATCGGGCTGGACCCGAGCAACCCTCCCGACAGCGTCCTCAAGTTCCTCGAGCAGGATCGCTACTACCGCTGGTGCACCTACGTCTTCATCCCGATCCAGTACGCGGGGCTGGTCTTCGCCTGCTGGATGTGGTCGAGCGGCGACCTCGACCTGATCGAATCGATCGGGTTGATGCTGACGATGGGAGTGGTCGGGGGCATCGCGATCAACACCGCCCACGAGCTCGGCCACAAGCGCGCCGACTCCGAGCGCTGGCTCAGCCGCGTCGCCCTCGCCCAGACCGGCTATGGCCACTTCTTCATCGAGCACAACCGCGGCCACCACGTCAAAGTCGCGACTCCCGAGGACCCGGCGAGCTCGCGCCTGGGGGAGGGCTTCTGGGCCTTCTTGCCGCGCACCGTCGCCGGCAGCCTGCGCTCGGCCTGGGGGATCGAGGCCGCCCGTCTCGACCGCTTGGGCGAGCGGCACTTCAGCCGCCACAACGACATCCTCACCGCCTGGGCGATGACCGTCGGCCTCTTCGCCGTCCTCACGGTCGCCTTCGGTGCGGTCGTCCTGCCCTACCTGGTGGCGCAGGCGGTGATCGGATTCTCGCTGCTGGAGGTCGTCAACTATCTCGAGCACTACGGGCTGCTGCGCCAGAAGAAAGAGGACGGCCGCTACGAGCGCTGCCGTCCCGAGCACAGCTGGAACAGCAACAACGTCGCCTCCAACGTCCTCCTCTACCACCTGCAGCGCCACAGCGATCACCACGCCAACCCGACCCGCCGCTACCAGGCCCTGCGCCACGTCGAAGAGGCGCCCCAGCTGCCGACCGGCTACGCGGGGATGATCGTCCTCGCCTGGTTCCCGCCACTCTGGCGCCGGGTGATGGACCCGCGCTTGATGGACCACTACGAAGGCGACGTCACCCGCTGCAACATCCAGCCGCGCAAGCTCGGCCGGGTGCTCGAGCGCTACGGGCGGACCGCATGAGCGCCTGGCGCTGTCCGGCTTGCGGCTACGTCTTCGCCGAGGAGGCGGGTCATCCGCGGGAGGGCTTCCCGCCTGGGACGTCGTGGTCGCAGGTGCCCGACGACTGGGCCTGCCCCGACTGCGGGGTCCGCGACAAGGTGGACTTCGAAGCGGTCTCCGGAGACGGCTGAATCTTTAGGAGGGACTAGCTGGCACGATACGGGGGTGGCCACTCAACGCACCCCCTACCAGGAGGCGGCGCGCGAGCTGCTGCGCAAGACCGTCTTCGACGCCGCCCGCGATCAGTTGGGCGGGCGTCCTTGGTCGGAGATCACGATGGCCGACATCGCCAGCGGCGCCGGCGTCAGTCGTCAGACCCTCTACAACGAGTTCGGCAACCGCAACGACTTCGGCTTCGCCTTCGTCATTCACGAGGCGGAACGGTTCATGGACGACGTCGAGAAAGCGGTCCTCGAGCATCGCGACGACCCCCGCGCGGCGGTCCTCGCCGCCCTCGAGCACTTCCTCAGCGCCGCCGGCGGCGACCCGCTGATCCGCATCCTCCTCAGCGACGACGGCACGGGGGGGATGCTGCCCTTCGTCACCACCCAGGGCCTGCCGGTCGTGCAGTGGGCGACGAACCGCCTCACCTCAGTGATCGAGGAGAGCTGGCCGGAGGCGCCGCCAGACGACGTGAACACCCTGGCGGAGACCCTGGTGCGGCTGGGGATCAGCTACGTGACGACGCCGGGCGGGTCGGCCGAGGACACCGCCCAAGCGGTGGCGGGCCTGATGGGCCCGTTCATCGACAAGGCGCTCGGCAGCTCTGGCTGACGGAGTTTCCGTGACTGCAAGACGTCTACGGGGGGAGAGCTTCACTGGCTCGACGCCTTAGGTGTGCATGTCGATAGCCGTTTCCGATGTAGCTGCTAGCCTCGGCCCAATGACGCTACATAGTGGAGGGGCCGAGGTCGGCGTCCGCGAGCTGCACGATCGTCTCAGCGAGTACCTCGAGAAGGTGGAGCAGGGCGAGGAGATCGTCGTGACTCGCCGCGGCAAGCCGATCGCGAGACTGAGCAAAGTCGGCTCCCCGCGACCGCTAGAAGAGCTCGAGCGCCGGGGTTTGGTGCGTTGGCCCAAAAGGCCCAAGGGGATCCCCAAGCCGCTGCCAGGGCCGAAAGGCGCTGTCTCCGACCTCGTCAGCGAACAAAGACGATGATCCTCTACACGGACACCTCGGCCTTGGTCAAGCTGGTGCTCACTGAGCCGGGCTCCGACTTGGCGATAGAGCTTTGGGTCAACTCGCCGCGGGTTGCGTCGAGCATGTTGGCCTATCCAGAGGGATGCGCCGCCCTCGCAGCGGCAAGCAGGAATGGCAGGCTAACCCCGACCCATTACCAGCAGTCGCTGAGGAGCTTCGAGCGGACGTTCGAGCAGTTGGTCTCGATCGAGGTCGACGAGCAGTTGGCACTTGCCGCCGGCGAGCGAGCAGCGACCTTCGGCCTTCGCGGCGCGGATGCGATCCATCTTGCGACGGCACTCGACCTCGATGACGGGGAAGTCACTTTCGTCACCTGGGATCGAGCCCTGGCCGACGCGGCCGCCTCGGCAGGCTTGGCCGTCGCCGGGGCCCCGGTCTAGTCGGACCGGGTTAATAAGCGCAGCCGAAACGAGGGCCTTGAACGCGAAGGCCCCCGCGTCGCAGGGGCCTTCACATGCGGCTGAATGGAGTCGAACCATCACGGGTGTTTCCACCCACAAGGCCCTCAAGCTGCCTCAGGGCCTCTTGCTAGAGCCAGATCCGCATTCCAGAGCCAAGTCATATCCGGCTGATTCCGGTTGAAACCGGCTATTTCGGTGTCTGACTGGCGCACGACTGGCGCACGACACAGCCTTCTCCCGTGATCCGGGGACGCTGCCCGAGTTAATGTTGAGAACCCCTCCGCTCGGTCACTTATTCCCCGCCTCCGTCTCCCGAGCCTTAAGTCCAGCTTCTTGGCGCTCCTCGTAGGCTGCCTGCCGACCCCCGTCCTCGGCTTCAGTTTCAGAAATCAGCCTTTCCACGCGACCGACATGGAAGGAGTAGTAGGCCACGACGGCTAAGGCAGCCACGACCAGCGACAGCGTGAGCGCCGCGAGCAAACGCCTCCCTCCGGTTCCCGTTTCGACGCCGGCAATTTCGAGCGAGTAGCCGATCGCTTGCAGGAGGAATCCCGCGGCTAGATAGGTCAGTCCGAACTCTGCATCGACGCGATTGGCGCAGCGGTCGTGCGCCGTCTCGGGATTGCCTCCCCAGAGCGTCGCTGAAATCCTGGAAATCGCCAGCGCGGAGATCAGCAGGCCCTTGGCCAGTAGCCAAGCTCCGGTGACATCGAGCGCGAGCCCGACAAGGAACAGATCAGTCACTGAGAGGTATTCCACGGTCCCGCGAGCGTAGGCCCGAACCCGGATGGTCCGGCCTTGACCACTAGCTCGGTCTGGCTTCGGGGAGGTGTCGATGACGAAATGGTCTTGTGTACCCCTTAGGCTCCTCGCAATGGTCCCGCACTCGGCTTACGCGGCTGTCTCTAGCAGCGACTATCTCCTCGCTCTCGCTCAAGGTTTGAGCGGTCTTCTCGGAATAACTTCTGCGGTCCTGATCTTCGTCGTCGACAGGCAGGTGCGCCGCTTCCGCGTTCACGATCGCGCCTACAACGTCAACCTAGTGGTCCTTGTCATCGTGTCCGCCTTCACGATCCTGCTTGCGGCGCTGACGTGGTGGGCATGGGCCTCGATCGCGCCGGATATCTCTCTGCTGTTCTGCTGGTCCCCGGAAGTCTGGCTGGGGATTCTGTTTGGTGGAATAACGCTTGCGGCTAGCGCTAGCCTGGTCTTCGCGTTGGTTGTCTTGATCCGTTCGTATCGCAAGGGTCGCGCCGACGATTGGCAGCCATGACGCGCCGAGTGCGAATTCCGAGCGACGGCGAGCTGAAGGCGATCAAGGATCATGGTCTCCATCAAGCGCTGATTTCCGATCTCCTGCCTGATGTCGAAAACGCACTGAAGGCTCTTGATCGTGCCCTCCAGGAGGACGAGGTCTCCCTGGGTACCGTCACCAGCACGCTGGCCGGGCTGCTGCCAGCCCAGCCCGGAGTCCGCAAGTTGGTTCGTGAAGTCGCAGAGTTGGGAGGCTCCGCGCTTGACGAAGCCGGACTTTACGCGGCGCTGGCGAACTGGATAGTCGACAATCAAATCGGCAAGGGATTCGATTGGGAAGCCTCTACCCCGCCTGAGCGTCGCTAGAGATCGAGGGCGAGAGCCCACCGATCAAGATGGCGGGTCCGGGTCAAATCGCTGGCCCAGAATTCGGCATCTTCACGCAGGGCTTTCGGGGCGTCGAAGTCCTCGTCCAGGGATTGCTCAACCTCGGCTCCCTTAGCGTGAAGGTAGTGGCACTTGGTCCTAAACAGTGCCTCGGGGGTCGGAGAGTCAAACTCAGCGGTGCCTCCGCCTCGCGTCCGACGGGTTTTGATGTTCACGTCGCCATACGCGCCAAAGTTCGCGAGGTCATCGCCGACTACGGTTCTACAGACGGCGCAGTCGCAGACCTTCTCAAAGAATTCCTCGGCGCTCTCAATGGCTTGGTCGACGACCGCGATCGCCTCGGGAACACGCAATCGCTCACGAAGTCGGGGATGGAAATAGCGTGCAGTTGGTAGTCCGCCGGTTGAGATGGGCTCCCACCCCTTTTGTTCCCAGTAATTGACGCCGTGACCGACGCTTGTTAACCCTCGCTGGAGCGCAAGAGACGAGAGCGAACCACCGAAGGCCTGATGCACCTTGATGCCGCGCTCGGCGAGAGATTGGAAGCTTTCCAAGAGGCGGGTTGCACGCTGCAAAGAGCTGTCGATCTCGTCGTGATCGCTAATCCACCACCAGAGATGGGAGACACCCGCCTGCTCAAGCGCTTCTGCGTAGGTGTCGAGCCAGGTTATGAAGTTCTGGTGGTCGAATACATCTAGCTCGGCAAGGAACCCTGCCGCAAGGCGATCCGGGGGGTAGCTTTGCGCCGCCGCGGAGATCATTTCTAAGTTTCGGCCGAACCAGTCTGGAGGGTCGGGGTGCGTGGTGTTCTCAACTGCCAGCGGGAAGAAGGGGATGGTTAGCAGTGCTGGCGAGATCGGAGACGCTCCATACTTCTCGTCTTCCTCTGGAGGAGCAAAGACATTTGACTGCCAGTCGATGACTTTTACGACGCTCGCACCCAGGTCGATATCCGAGAAATCTTCCGGGTGCAGCCTTCGATTTTTCTCTAAAAGGGCAGTCGAGTAAGGAGCACCATAAGCTTCAGCGAGCTTCACAAAGGTTCTCTTGTAGCCGCCTTTTTTCCCGTCTGAACGGAGGTAGGCGGGGGACGCTGCGAACGCGTAGGTGATTGGATCGATCCAGAGCGGCTTGTCAAGGCTCCAGGTTGCCAATCCCTGCGGTGCTGAAACAGCAAGGTTGCCTTGTATCACCAAGACATCGAAATGATCTTCCGATGCCTCGATGACTTTTTTGTCGCTTAGCGATCCGACACGCAAGCAGTGCCTGGCCTCAGCGGGCCAAGCGTTAGCGTCTTTCATCGTTCGGGTTGATGGCTGGCCCTGTTCGGAGTCTTAACCCAGCGCCCGTACCTTGCGTTACCTCGTGGCGCTGTGCGTAGGACCGTACACTCGCCATTGACGGACAGCAAGCCAATACCTGCTTCCCGCAGCGCATCGGTTGCCTCGCTCGTCTGTGCCCGGTGTACATAGGGCGCCCAAAGTCCAATGTAGGTCCGGGCGGCTGCTGGTCGCACCAGTCGCGCTTGGCCTAATGCCTTTCTCCAGTCCGCGACCTTTAGCTCGACAGCAATCGTTCGTCCCGACGGGTGCTGGGCGTACAGATCGATCCATCGGCCGAGATAGCTCACATCTCGCCAGCATGAAAACCCTTGATGGACGAGCCAACGTGCGACAGCCGGATATAGGGCAGCCTCAGGGATCGGCTCGGGAAGGCCACCGGGGGGCCGGCTTCCTGCTGCTGGCAGATTGAGTCGGGCCGGCCGAGGGTATCCACGCACCACCTGCCCGCTTCCGCGACCTCGCCGACGTTTCGTCTCCGAATTCACTGAGCGCGCAGATGGGTCAGCTTGGTATTTGCTGCCATCTCTGGATACTCGGCATAGAGCCAGCGTAGAAACTGCGCGAGCGGAACGCTATTCCACTGCTGCTTGAGATTCTCGATTGGCTCGCGGTCGGCTTCTTCGACTCGTAGCCGATTCTCCACGAATGCACGCCCGCTATCCGTAAGGCGGTATGCCCAGATCGTCTCATTGCTTGCCTCGGGAGCAAATTCGGGGTCCCGCGTGGCCCAGGATTCAGAGGCCGCACGCTCCTCACCGCTCTCGGCCGATGGCTCTTCTCCGCATGGCTCCTTCTCAATGAGCTTCAAATTCTCAAGGAAGTCGAGGTCTGCGTAGATCTGGTCATCGAATGGGCCGAAGTCGTAGGCCCTGAATTCGTACGGACGTTTCAGGCGCTCTTTCCATTTCTCCGTTTCTTGGAGGAGGAAGAGGTACTTCTGCAGGCGGGTGACGCCGACGACCGGAGCGTTGTCCGCGGCGGCCAAGACGAGCAGGAGAAGGTCCTTGCGATTGTCAACGGGCGTAGCGTCGGTCATAAGCCAGACCGTACCGCGCAGGGATGACGAGGACCAGCCACCAGCCAAAGCCACAGCCACCAGCCAAAGCCACAGCCACCAGCCAAAGCCACAGCCACCAGCCAAAGCCACAGCCACCAGCCAAAGCCACAGCCACCAGCCAAAGCCACAGCCACCAGCCAAAGCCACAGCCACCAGCCAAAGCCACAGCCACCAGCCAAAGCCACAGCCACCAGCCAAAGCCACAAGAACAGCTACAGCAACCCCCTCACGCCCTATCACCGGGTGATCTCCGGGGGCGCTGACGCTCCTCGTCGGACGTAGGAGGCATGGCCAGCCTCCAAATCTCTCCGATGCAAAACCGCCTCCGGCACGACATAGGAGGTATGAGCGCCTTCTTCGACCGCTTCCGTCTCCGCCACAGGCGCTCCGGCTGATGCTCTCGATCGGCAAGCTCGGCGCCGGCCAGCACAGCTACTACCTCGACAAGGTCGCCGAAGGTGCTGAGGACTACTACTCCGGCGAGGGCGAGGCCGAGGGCTATTGGCTCGGCGACGCCGCCGAGGATCTTGGCCTCGACGGCAAGGTCGAGCCCGACCAGCTCGTCGCGATGCTGACCGGCCGCAACCCGGTCGACGGCGAGCTGCTCGGCCTGAAGAGCGCCCCCGGCCGCGAGCCGGTCCCCGGCTTCGATCTCACCTTCTCGGCCCCGAAGTCGGTCTCGCTGACCTGGGCGCTCGGCGGCCACCCGGTCTCCGGTCAGGTCAAGGAGGCCCACGCCGCCGCCGTAGCCGAGGCGCTCGGCTATCTGGAGCGCCAGGCCTGCTGGACCCGGCGCGGTCGCGGCGGCCATGAGTTCGTCCCCGGTAACGGCTTTCTCGCCGCCGCCTACGTCCACCGCTCCTCCCGCGCCGGCGATCCCCAGCTGCATACCCATGTCCTGATCGCCAACGCGACCAGGGGACCGGACGGCCGCTGGTCGCGTCTCTACCACCCTGCGATCTACGAACACGCCAAAACCGCCAGCTACATCTACGAGGCCCATCTGCGCCACGAGCTGACCCAGCGCCTCGGGGTCGAGTGGCAGCCGGTCGTCAAAGGCATCGCCGACATCGGTGGCTTCAGCCGCGAGGAGCTGCGGCGCTTCTCCACCCGGCGCGCCGAGATCCTCGAGGCGGCGGGGGAGGGCGCTTCGGCGCGCTCGATGCAGGTCGCGACCCTGGCGACGCGCAAGGCCAAGGACCGCGACCTGACCACGGAGAGCCTGCGCGAGTCTTGGCGAGCCAACGGCGCCGAGGTCGGCCTTGACCGCGAGGCGATCGGCGCGCGCCTCGGACACGGGCGACCCGGCCCGACGCTGCTGACCGCGCTCCAGGTCGAGCGCTCGGTCACTGCCCACGTCTCCCACTTCGACCGCCGCGAGGCGATCCAGGCCGTCGCCGACAACCTGTCCCACGGCGCCCCGGCCGCCGAAGTCGAGGAACTCGCCGACGCCTTCCTCGCCTCAGAGTCCGTGATCCGCATTGCCGAGAGCCCGAAGGGCGCCCGGTTCACGACGCAGCGAATCTATGAGCTGGAGCAACGGGCGCTGGCGGCGGCCGAGCGGATGCGAGGCACGACCGATCGTGTCGTGGTCGACCCGATCCTCATCTCCCGCGTCCTCGACGCTCGGCCGAGCCTGAAGGCCGACCAGCGCGCGATGGTCTCCCAGCTCCTCGGAGGCGGCCGGGCGCTGGAGATCGTCATCGGCGAGGCTGGGACCGGAAAGACCTACGCCACCGTGGCGGCGGCCGAAGGTTGGGCTGCCGGCTCGCGCGAGCTGTTCGTCGCGGCGCCGACCTGGCGGGCGGCGAACGTGCTGCGTTCGGAGGGACTCGATGCCAGCAGCATCGCTCGGCTTCTGGCTCAGTTCGACAGGAAGGTGGATGGGGGCGAGGTGCCGATGCGGCCCGGCTCGGTCCTGCTGATCGATGAGGCTGGGATGGTCGACTCGGCGACCCTCGCCCGCCTGATCGACCACGCCCGGGTAGCCGACGCCAAGCTGGTCTTGATCGGCGATCCCGCCCAGCTCGGGGAGATCGAGGCGGGCGGGCTCTTCGCGGCGATCGCCAACCGCAGCGAGCCGGTGGTGCTGGACGAAGTGATCCGCCACCGCCACGAGCTCGACCGCGAAGGGGCGAAGCAGATCAGGGAGGGCGAGGGCGGCGAGGCGCTCGACATCTACCGCTCCTCAGAGCGCGTGATCGTCGCCGCCGACCCCGAGGCCCGTCGCGAGGAGATGGTCAACGACTGGTGGCAGAGCTTCGGTCAGGGCGAGGACGCGCTGATGGTGGCGAAGCGAAACGCGGAGGTCGAGAAGCTGAACGCCCTGGCGCGAGAGCGGATGCGGGCGGAGGGACGGCTTGGCGAGGCCGAGATCGAAGTGGGGGAGGCGCGCTTCGCTGCCGGCGATCAGGTCATCACGAGGGTCAACGACCACAAAGCCAACATCTACAACCGCGAGCGCTGGCGGATTGAGTCCGTAGATCCAGGGTCCGGGGCGCTGGTGTTGGACGGAATCGACACCCGTGGGCGGGTGTGTGTCGATTCCGTCTATTTGGGGCGGGTTACGAGGTACGGAGACCCGGCGCTCCAGCACGCCTACGCCGCGACGACCTACCAGGCGCAGGGAGCGACGGTTGATCGCGCCTACGTGATGGCCGATCCCTCGATGGATCGCCAGGAGTTCTACGTTGCGGCCTCCCGCACCCGTGAGGAGACCTACTTCTATGCGACCCCGGAGGTCCAGTTTGACCGCGAGGAGATCGCCCCGCGCTCGCCGCACTCACGCCAGGGCCTTGAGCACATCGCCGAAGCCGCCGAGCGCGACGGCTCTCAGTCGGCAGCGCACGATGAGGCCCTGCGCTCTTCGCTCGGGCGGCTCTCGACCGAGGAGCTGACCCAACGGCGCCAAGAGCTTCGCGCCGAGGCCGGCGCCGAGCGCCACAACGAGGAGAGCCACGGCCGGCTCGCGGAGGAGATCGCCCGCGCCGATCGCAACCTCGACCGGATCGCCGAGCAGGCCGAGCGGGTTGGCGAGTTGCCACGACGACAACGGCGCCCGGAGCTGGAGCGGTTACAGGCCCAGGCTGATCGCAGCAGCGAGGCAGCTGATCGCTCGGAAGCCCAGCAGCGCGGGCTCGCACCCGTCGAGCATCGGGCGCGAGCCGAGGCGGCAGTCATCGACTACCTGCTCGCCGAGCGCCAGCGCACCGAGCTGGCCGCCCTGCGTATCTCCCCGCCCACCTACATCGTCAAAGAGCTGGGGGAGAGGCCCGGCGACCTCCGCAAGCGCTCGACCTGGGACCGCGCGGCTCAGGGGATCGAGGGCTACCGCAAAGAGAACGGCATCAGGGACAGAGACAGCGCGCTCGGCGCGCACCCTGATCGCGGTCCCAAGCGGGCGCAATGGGAGGCTCAGCAGCGACGGTTGCGGGAAAGCCAGAGACGGTTGGGGCTGGAGCAGGCGCGTAGTCGCGACCTTCAGCGCGGCGCCCAGCGTTCATTGGGAATCGGGCGATGAGCGGGGCGGGGTGAGTCATGGCGAAAAAGCTCGCGACCTCGATTCCCCGGATTGCCCTCACGCCCGCCGAGGCCGCGGCGGCGATCGGAGTCGGCCCCGACTTCTTCGACGCCAACGTGGCGCCGGAGCTTCGGCTGATCCGCAGGGGGCGGAAGCGGCTGGTTCCGGTTCACGAGCTGGAACGCTGGACGGCCGAGAATGCCGAGCGGGCCATTGGAGAGTTCCAGTGACCAGCGCCCTGCATTCGCCAGATTCGAGCTGTTTCTTGGGGCGGCAGCTTCTAGGCTGCTCGCGATGGTCGACGCAAAGCAGAAGAAAGCCCGAACCGAGGCACGCCGCGCACAAGCAAAGTTCGAGCGCACGCAGGGCCAGCTTGAGGCGGCAGCAAACGCGCGGCGCGAGAGTTTTAAACGAGCCGCTGCGGCCGGCCTTTCGATGGCAGAGATTGGAGATGCGGTCGGGCTTCACCGAACCCGCGTCAATCAGATCATCAAGGGCAAGTAGTAGTAGCTCAACTGTAGAGGGTGCCACAACAGTAGGTGCTACTCTCCGGCCTCAACTAAAAGCGGCTCCCGGCCGGCGCGCAAACGCCAACCGGGAGCCTGACCACAAGGAGAGTGCACTCCTCATGGCTGACGAGAACCCTACGGGTCGGGCTTCGCTCGATCCTTCTTCGCCCGCAGGTGCAGACAAGAGAACGGAGCGCGCCGTCCTGGCGCTCCTCCTCGATGAACACCCGATCCGGCTGACGATGGACGAGCTGATCCTTGTCCTTCATGCCGATCCCGAAAGAGGCGATCCCGAGGACGCCGCAGGGCGAGCCGTTCGCGAATTGGTTGGCGCCGGGCTCATGCACCGCGAGGGTCGCTTCCTCTCGCCTTCGCGGGCAGCGCTCTACTTCACCGCCCTGGAGTTGAGCTGATGGATATCGCAGCGCAGTTTGGCGACAACCTCGTTCGCGCCCGCAAGAGCGCGGATATGTCCCAGGACGAGCTGAGTGTCCGGGCTTCCGTCCATCGCACCGAGATCAGTCAGCTTGAGCGTGGCCTTCGCATTCCTCGCATCGACACGCTGGCGAAACTCTGCGCATGCCTTGAAGTCGAGCCGGACGAGCTGATGGCGGGGATCATCTGGAGCCCTGGCGACGTGCGGCGGGGGCAGTTCAGGGAAGAGCCCGATGGCTGAGGGCATCCGCAAGCGGCACTCGAAGGGTTGCGCCTCGCGCAGGGGGAAGCGATGCAACTGCAACGCAGGCTGGGAGGCTTCGATCTACCTGGCCCGCGAGGGACGCAAGCTGCGCCGAACCTTTGCGCGCGAGTCAGAGGCCAGATTGTGGCGATCGGATGCACGAGTCGCAGCCAATGCCCGCAGCTCTCGCGTCCCTTCACAGTTGACCGTCGAGCAAGCGGCGTGGCTCTGGCTTGAGGCGGCTCGGAGCGGTCGAGTCCGCGACCGTTCCGGCCATCAGTACAAGCCAGGCACGTTGCGCGAATACGGGCGCGTGCTCTGTCTGCGCGTGCTTCCAGAGTTCGCTTCGGTCGGGCTCGCGGAGTTGACGCGGGCCGACATCCAGGGCTTCGTGGACGGGATGCTCGCGGGCGAGTTGGCGCCAAGCACGATCCGCAACACGGTCAACCCTCTACAGGCCATCTATCGCTACGCGGTGCGCCGGGAACTTGCGCCTGTCAATCCGACTCGCGATGTTGAGCTGCCGGTCGCGCGCGGGCGGCGCGAGCGGGTAGCGACCGCCGCTGAAGCGACGCGGCTCCTCGACGCGGTGCCCGACGCTGACCGACCGATCTGGGCGACGGCCTTCTACGCTGGACTGCGGCGAGGAGAGCTTCAAGCCCTTCGGCGCTCAGACATCGACCAAGTGCGCGCGGAGATCAGCGTCCACCGCTCTTGGGATCAGCATGAGGGACCGATTGCGCCGAAGTCGAAGGCCGGCACTCGCACTGTGCCGCTCCTCGGGGTGTTGCGGGGGCGCCTGGACTTGCGCGGCTCGGTGAACGGTTCGGATCTGGTCTTCAAACGAGATCGGGGAGGAGGCCCGTTCGACCCGAAGACGATTAACGACCGGGCCAAGCGAGCCTGGGCGACAGCAAATGAGCGCGAGGTCGAGCTTGCGGAGTGCGAGGGGCGCGAGCCCGAACTGCTCCAGCCGATCACGCTCCACGAGTGCCGCCATACCTTCGCGTCGTTGCTGATCGACGCCGGGGTCAACCCGAAGGCGATTCAGGAGTTCATGGGGCACGCGACCATCGAGGAGACCTTCTCCCGCTACGGGCACCTGATGCCCGGCACGCGCAACCAGGCCCGCGAGCTGGTCGACGCCTACATGGACGCTGCCGCGGCGTGAGCCGGGCCGGCGGTTCATAGACTCGCTGCCTGCCGTGACCAGGAAGCGAGACATCAAGCAGTTTCGACAGGCCTGTCGGGAGGTGGGGCTGACTGTGCAGGAGCGCTATGAAGCCAGCCAAGCCCTTCATGAGGAGAAGGAGTCAGCGGGCGTGCAAGCTCACATGAGCTATGGAGACCTGTTGGCCTGGCTGCGACAATGGAGGCAACGCTGATGGCAACTGTCGTAGCCCTAGATTCATCTCCTGCAAACGTCCTGCGCTCTATGCGTGGGCCGATCGTTGATGTCCGCACCGCCTATCCCGATGTCCTCCACGTTGAGGTCCGGGACTCGGCGGGGGATCTGTGGCGGCTGGCGACCCAGGATGCCGACTGGTCGCCGACCGACCCCACCGAGCTGGTTGGCAAGTCGATTGAGGACGCCGAGATCGACGAGGAGACCGGCGAGCTGCGCTGTCAGCTCTCGGGCGGCTCGTTGCTCGATGTGAAACCCGCTGCCCAAGAGGCGAGCGACGATCCGCCGAATTGGGAGCTGATCACGCCGGGCGGAGTCCTCTTGGAGTTCGGGCCCGGGGTGCGCTGGCAAATCAGCAGCGCCACTGATCCGGTGTCGGCTCGGCGCTAGCCGGAGTCTCCTCCAGCGGAGCCGAGAAGATCGCGGAGGCGCCTTGGATTGCAGAGCGCCGATGCCCTCCCGTGTGAGTTCGGGTGGCCGATTAATCGTCGTCCGACTCGACAATCTCCTGAAGCACCTCAACGATCTCAAGGTTGTTGGGCGAACCCTCAAACCGGACGCGGTAGGAGTGCCCGGCCTCCAGCGACAGGTCGAGGGAAGCGTAGGCCCCGCTGACCTCCTCGAAATGCCGGCCGTCGCTCTGGACCGAGAAGTCGTAGCGATAGAGCCGCTGAACGGGCATGAACTTCAAGAGGTGAATGTGGATGTCGACCGGGTCACCGTCAGTGAGGTCGATTCCCTCCCGACTCGGTCGGCGCGGGCTCTTCTTTCGCCGGACGGTGGCCGGAGTTAACGCGGGCCTGGCAGCGGCGGCGAGCGAAAGTTTCGCCAGCTTGTCCGCACGATTATTGAATTCGTTCGTGCTGTGGCCTTCGACCTTTCGGATTTCTAAGGGCAGTCCAATCTTGCGCTCTAGGCGCAGTATTTCCTTCCAACGATCGGCATTCTCGACAAGCCCGCCGCCGCTCTTGCGCCATTTCGACTTCGACCATCTCCACTTCGCGGTGGCGTGATGGTCGACGACGTAGCTGGCGTCGCAGTAGATCCTGATTCTGCTGTACAGCTCTCGGGCCACGATCGGCGATCGACGGTCGACAAGCCGAAGTGCCTCGATCACCGCCTGAAGCTCCATCTGGGGCGGCGTGACACCGAAGAAGCCTGGGGGAGAGTGCTCTTGGGACTCCTCGTGGCCCTCGGCGTTCGTCCAGACCAGCACCATTCCTACGCCCCCGCGGTTCGGCTTCGGTCGCTTCGATCCGTCCGTATAGATGACAAGCGTGTTCTCCGGGTGAATCTCCATTGGAGCAAGAGACGTTAATTGGTCGTTGCGGGTACTTCAGCTTGTCGCCAGCCGACGAAGAGGGTTGATCGGGGCGGGAGGCTGCACGGGCGCTGTCTGACTGGCGCACCGACTGGCGCACCACGGGTCTAGGCGTCCTGTGCAATAGGCCCGCAAAAACAGAAAAACCCCCGGCTAGCGGGGGCTTTCCGATGCGGCTGAATGGAGTCGAACCATCACGGGTGTTTCCACCCACAAGGCCCTCAACCTTGCGCGTCTACCAGTTCCGCCACAGCCGCTTGAGGAAAGGCGATTCTAGATGTTTGCGTGCAAGGGGAGGGCGGACGTTGCGGTCGTCCGAGGGGGGCGGTACTCTACGAACAAGTGTTCGAAGGCAATTTGCCACGGCAAGCTGCGCTTTTTGAGATAAGCCCGGCATCGGAGGAAAGCGGAAAGACGATGGATTTGGATCTGACCAAGCGGCAGAAGGAGATCTTCGACTTCATCCGCAAATACGCGGCCAAGACCGGCTACCCACCAACGGTGCGGGAGATCGGCAAAGCGGTGGGGCTTCACTCGTCCTCGACCGTGCACGCGCACCTGGCGAACCTGGAGAAGCTGGGGCTGGTGCGGCGGGACCCGTCGAAACCGCGGGCGATCGAGCTGCTCTTCGACAAGGCCAAGAACGCGATCCAGGCGGGCGGTGGGCTGCCGCTGGTCGGGCAGGTGGCCGCCGGTGAGCCGATTCTCGCCGAAGAGAACATCGAGGAGTACCTCGAGATCCCGGACGTGATCGGGGGCGAGGACGGCGACTACATCCTCCAGATCCGCGGCGAAAGCATGAAGGACGCCGGCATCCTCGAAAGCGACTATGTGGTCGTGCGGCCCAGCGACACTGCCAACGACGGCGAGATCGTCGTCGCCCTGATCGGCGAGGAGGCGACGGTGAAGCGGATCTACCGCGAGAAGGACCACATCCGGCTCCAACCCGAAAACGAGGAAATGGAGCCGATCCTCACCACTGAGGCGAAAGTGCTGGGCAAAGTAGTCGGCGTCTTCCGCGCTGTCTGACGAGGCTCAGGGGTCGCCAGGCAAGGACGCAGGGAGGCGGAATAGCAGCGCTATTTCGACGACTGAGGACGCCGCATGGCGACCCCTGAGGCGGTCAGGGCCACTTCCCGGCTTCGATGAGCTTTTTGTAGCGTCGCTGCTTGCGGCGGGCGTCCCAGAGGACGAGCGGGAGCATCCGCAGGCCCAGCCGCGGGAAGAGGTCGAAGAAGCGCAGCATCGGGCCGCGCCAGCGGGGGACGATGAGGATCGGGCGGGGGCGATTGGTCAGCTTGCCGACCTCCTTGGCCACCTCTTTGGCGGTGAGCAGGCGCCCGGAGAAAGAGGGGGCGGCGTCGGGATCGTCGAGTTTGTCCTCCAGCATCGGCGTCCAGATCCCGTCGGGGCAGACGGCAGAGACCTCGATGCCCTTGACGCCGGTCCGTCGCAGGTCGAAGAGCGTGCCGAGGGTGAAGGCGATCGCCGCGTGCTTGCTCGCGGAGTAGGCGACCTCGCCCGGAGCGGCGACGATCCCCGCCAGCGAGACGATGTTGATGATCTGACCGCGGCCGGATGCGCGCATCGGTCCCAGCGCCGCAACCGTCCCGTTCATCAGGCCGGCGGCGTTGACGTCGAGCATCGTCTGCCGGGTGTCGGCGCTTTGCTCCCAGGGTGGGCCGCTGAAGAGGACGCCGGCGTTGTTGACCCAGAGGTCCAATCCCTCGCCGCGGCCGATTGAGTCAGCCAATCCGCGGCAGGCCGTCTCGTCGCGGACGTCGAGGGCGCTGCCCCGCGCCGCGCTGCCGAGCTCGGCAGCTGCGCGATCGGCTGCGGCGGCATCGACGTCGGTGACGTGCACCCGGTAGCCGCGCTCGATCAGCTCGGCGGCGATCGTGCGGCCAAGGCCGCTGCCAGCCCCCGTGACCACGGCGTTGCGCATCGCCAGCGAGTCTACGCCGAAACCACCGGGCCCAGCTACCCTTCGTGGGCGGGCTGAGCGGACCGCGGGGGGAGAGAAAACCCCTCGAGGAAAGTCCGGACACCACAGGGCAGGGCGGTGGGTAACGCCCACCCGGGGAAACCCGCGGGAAAGTGCCACAGAAATGACACGGCCGATGGCGCGGCCTCAGCTGAGTCGCGTACAGGCAAAGGTGAAATGGTGCGGTAAGAGCGCACCGGCGTCGCGGTGACGCGGCGGCCAGGCAAACCCCGCCCGGTGCAAGGCCAAGCAGGACCGTCGACCCGGCTCGGCGAGGTCCAGGTAGGCCGCAGAGATAGATGGCCGCTCACGACAGGATCCGGCTTACAGGCCCGCTACGGAAAAGGCCTCCATTTGGAGGCCTTTTCTATTGCACGTTTTTCTGTCTTAAGGATTGCTAACATGCCGCACAACTTCCGCTGAATCTTCGCCTACATATCGCGAGGAGCGGGGGGCCCAATCAGTTGGGGCGAATCGCGGCCCAGTGCCGCGTAGCGCAGCTCTTTCAGCGCGAGCCCGTCAGCTAACCCCGTAAGCGTCGCAAAGAGATGATGACGATCAAACAAAACACCCTGCGCTGGGCGCTGATCATGGCGGCCCTGTTGGCGCTCATGGCCGGCGCCGCGACCGGCGCCAAGGCCTCCACCGGCGGTGCCTCGAGCACCACGGCTAGCTCCCCCGGCGCCGAACTCGCCTTCAGCCCCTTCCGCTACGCCGGCGCCAGCTGGTACGGCGGTCCCAGTATGTGGGGGCGCCAGACCGCCTGCGGCAGGACGCTGCAGCCCGGCACGCTCGGCGTAGCTCACAAGACGCTGCCCTGCGGCACCTCCGTCAAGTTCGTCTATCACGGCCATGTCCTCGTCACCCAGGTGATCGACCGCGGTCCCTACGTCGAGGGACGCGCCTGGGACTTCACCCAGGCGGCGAGCGAAGCGCTCGGGCTCGAAGGCGTGGGACGGGTTCGCTACGCGGTAGCCCTCAGCTACGCGCGCCAGCGCTAGAAACCTCGGCTTCTCCGGCCGCTCCTCGGGCTAGGCTGCCGTGTTCGAGGCAGTGCAAGCAACGAGAGGAGCAGCGTTTATGTCGAGGTCTTCGTCAGCAGCAGTGGCCACCGCGAGCGCGCGGAAGGCTCGCTGGCTCGTTCTCGGCCTGTTCGCCTGCGCGCTGCTCCTCCTCGTCAGCCTCGTCGCCGAGAGCGACGCCGCCAAGGTGCCGCGGACGAGGGTGATCCTCGGGCAGACCTCGACCGTGCCGGACCCCTCGTGCCCCGAGCTGCCCTGCCAGGCGGTGGGCAGCGTGACCGGCTTCCAGGTCAACAACGGGCAGACGCGGCTGCCGTTCCTCGTCCCCCATGACGGCACGATCAAGGCCTGGACCCTGACCCTGGCGCAGCCGACCAACAGCCAGCGCTCCTTCTTCAACGGCTTCTTCGGCACCCCGCCCGAGGCCCGTTTGGCGATCCTGCGCCGCGTCGCCGGCACCAACCCGCCGCGCTACACCCTGCGCAGCCAAGGTTCGATCAAGGTCCTCTCGCCCTATCTGGGCCAGACGGTTGAATTCAGCTCCAACCTAAAGGTCGAAAAGGGCGACATCATCGGGCTCACCGTGCCCACTTGGGCCCCGGCCTTCGCCCAGAACCTCGATGCCGGCAACGTCTGGCGAGCCAGCCGCGAACCGGAAACCTGCAAAAACGCCACCGACATCCGCCAAGGCGAACCCCAAGAGAAAATCGGCCGCCGAGCAACCTACGGCTGCAAATACACCACGGCAAGACTGCTCTACACGGCGACTCTCGTAGAGGGCCGTTAGCTCAGAACAAACGGCCCTTGGTAGGGCGCCGCTGAACTCCGACTGTCGAGGCGGGGGCGGGTGCCCCTCTCCAGACACTCAACCACGAGCCATTGGCGAGTGGTGTCTGGAGAGGGGCACCCGCCCCCAGCCACTTACGCAGCCGAGGGGAGAACCCTGGGACCGGCCTGATCTTTGGGCAGCGCCGCAGCACTAGCGATCAAGCTCTGGAACTCGTTGAGCGCCAAGTGTCCGACCGCCTCGAGGATCTCCTCGTCGGTCCAGCCGATCTCACGCGCCTCCTCGTGGAGGTGCAGGGGCGGGGGACCTTCGGCGTCGAGCGCCTCCTTCAGGTAGGCGAGCAGCGCCGCCTCCTTCTCGTCGCCCGAGGTGAAGCTGCGGGCTTTGGAGACCTCGTCGAGGCCGAGCCCTGCCCGGCGCGCCGATTTCGCGTGCTGGGCGATGCTGTAGTCGTCCTCACGATGCTCGGCCACAGCCAGCGCGATCCGCTCCCTCGTCGCCTGCGGCAGGACTCCGCCGCGCAGCTCTGAGCGCATCCGCGTGTAGGCACGCAGTACGGCCGGCGCTCCGGCAAGCACGCCTACGAACTTGGTTACCGCGCCGCCGGCGGCCTGGATGCTCTTGATGAGAGGAGCGCTCTCGTCAGGCGCCGTCAGCTCGTCGTGGATCTGAAATCTGCTTACTGCGGTTTTTACCGTCACTTCGCTTCTCGCTTCTGGCTCCTATCGGGGCGGCACTTTGCCTTACGGAGCCGTTACGTGGCCTTTACTTTACTTTTAGCCGCTTACTTACCCGATGTAAGTTATACCTGCTTCCAGGGACGCTTTCAAGTTGGACGAGGAGTCTTTTCCCTACCCGCTAGTACGTCGTTCAGCACCCGGTCGGTTCATTGGCTAGCGTTGCGCTCCTCGCGAACAGCCAAGGAGGCATGAGGCATGGCAGAGCAACCCCGCAGCGCCGCTGACGTCATCGAGCTGGTCAAGGAGCACGACGTCCGCTTCATCCGCCTCTGGTTCACCGACGTCCTCGGACAGCTGAAGAGCTTCTCGGTCAACTCCTCCGAGCTGGAGGACGCCTTCGAAGGCGGTATGGGATTCGACGGCTCCTCGATCACCGGCTTCAACCCGATCGAGGAGTCCGACATGCTGGCGGTGCCCGATCCCGCCACCTTCGCGCTGATTCCCTGGCGGCCCGAGGACGACGCGGTCGCGCGGATGTTCTGCGACATCCGCGTCCCCGGCGGCGGTCCCTACGAGGGAGACCCGCGCTGGATCATGCGGCGAGCGCTGAAACGGGCCGAAGAGATGGGTTTCGACGCCTACAACATCGGCCCCGAGCTGGAGTACTTCTACTTCCGCTCGGCAAAGCCGGGGGGCGGGGTCCCCGAGCCCCTCGACGAGGGCGGCTACTTCGACCTGACCACGCTCGACGCGGGCTCGGATCTGCGGCGCGAGACGGTGCTGGCGCTGGAGAAGATGGGCATCCACGTCGAGTACACCCACCACGAGGTCGGCCCCTCCCAGCACGAGGTCGACATGCGCTACAAGAACGCGCTCGAAATGGCCGACGACTGCATGACCTACCGCATCGTCGTCAAGGAGTACGCGATGAAGTACGGCTACCACGCGACCTTCATGCCGAAGCCGCTGTTCGGCGAGAACGGCTCCGGGATGCACGTCCACCAGTCGCTCAGCCGCGATGGCAAGAATGCCTTCTACGACGAGGACGACCCCTATTACCTCTCGCCGGTGGCGAAGAGCTTCATCGCCGGGCAGCTCAAGCACGCGCGCGAGATCTCGCCGCTCTTCGCCCAGTGGGTCAACTCCTACAAGCGCCTGGTGCCCGGCTACGAGGCGCCGGTCTACCTCGCCTGGTCGCGCCGCAACCGCTCGGCGCTGATCCGGGTGCCGCTCTACCACCCCGGCAAGGAGTCGGCGACCCGGGCCGAGCTGCGCTGTCCCGATCCCGCCGCCAACCCCTACCTTTGCTTCGCCGGGATGCTGCAGGCGGGGTTGGAAGGGGTCGAGAAGGGCTACGAGCTGCCCGAGCCGATGGAGCAGAACCTCTACCACCTCTCCCAGGAGGAGCTCGCCCACCAGGGGATCGAGCAGTTGCCGGCGACGCTGGGCGAGGCGGTCGAGGTCGCTGCCGAGTCGGAGCTGGTGCTGCGGACGCTCGGCGAGCACACCTTCCGGCGGTTCGTTGAGATCAAGCGGCAGGAGTGGGACGACTACCGCGTCCAGGTCACCCCGTACGAGATCGAGAACTTCCTACCGATCCTCTAGCTGCCGCCTCAGCTCCTCCGGGTCGGTGACCGGGAGCCAGCAGGTGAAGTTCTCGCAGACGTAGGCGGCTGGCTTGCCGTCGACGGTGGTGCGGCCCACCAGCAGCGGCGGTTCGGCTGAGCCCTCGGGGCCGCCGGCCAGGACCAGGTGGGGGCGGGGTTTCTCGCGGACGACGCTGGCCAGCTCGTCCAGCTGTTCGCCGACCAGGGCGACCTCGCGGGTGGGAGAGAGGTGGAAGTCGAGGGCTCGCAGCAGGTGGGCAAAGGCGTCGGGGTGTTCGACGGCCGGTTTGCCGAAGAGGGCGAAGACGGCGCTGCCGGCCTCTTCGTAGCGGCGCTCGCCGGTCAGGGCGCCGAGGCGCAGGAGGCCCATCGCCGCCGAGCTGTTGCCGGAGGGGATCGGGTGGTCGCCGACCTCCTTGCGGCGGGCGATCAGCTCCTCGTGGTCGCTGGAGGTCGAGTAGAAGCCGCCGCGCTCGGGGTCGCCGAAGCGCTCGATCATCGTCTCGGCCAGTGTTTGGGCCTCGCTGAACCAGCGAGTCTCGAAGCTCGCTTCATAGAGCGCCAGCAGCGCCTCGAGGAGGAAGGCGTGGTCCTCGAGGTAGGCGTTGAGGCGGGCGCGGCCGTCCTTGTAGGTGCGCAGGAGGTTGCCGTCGTCGCGCAGCTGCGCGAGCAGGAAGTCCGTGCAGGCGCGGGCGGCGTCGAGGTAGTCCTCGCGCCCGAACACCGCCCCGGCGTCGGCCAGCGCCGCGATCGCCAGCGCGTTCCAAGAGGTCAGTCGCTTGTCGTCCAGCCCCGGCCAGACCCGCTGCGATCGCGCCTCCAGCAGCGCCTGCCGCGCCTCGGAAAGTCCCTCCGGCTCGGGCGACTCGGCGCCATCGGCGAGGTGCAGGATGTTCGCCCCCTCGAAGTTCCCCTCCTCGCTGACCCCCCAGAACTGCATCAACTTTTCTATCTGCTGGGTGGAAAAGTTGATGCAGTTCGGGTCGGTGGCTAGGGCCTCGCGGAGCTGGGAGGGGGTCCAGACGTAGAACTTGCCCTCTTCGCCCTCGCTGTCGGCGTCTAGGGCTGAGTAGAAGCCGCCCTCGGGGCCGCGCATCTCGCGCAGCATCCAGTCGAGGGTCTCTTCGCAGACGCGGCGGTAGCGCCCGTGGCCCAGCTCCTGCCAGCCGTGCAGGTAGGCGCGGGCGAGCAGGGCGTTGTCGTAGAGCATCTTCTCGAAGTGGGGGACGAGCCAGATCGCGTCGACCGCGTAGCGGGCGAAGCCGCCGCCGAGCTGGTCGTAGATGCCGCCCGCGAGCATCCTGTCCAGGGTCAGTTCGACGTGCTCGGTCTCGCCGCGGGCGAGCAGCAGCTCCAGCGAGGAGGCGGGCGGGAACTTGGGAGCCCCACCGAAGCCGCCGTTGCGGCGGTCGGCCGCGCCCAGCAGCCGCTGGGCGGCCTCCTCCAGCTCGGCCGTGCCCGGCAGGTCGGGGCGGGGCTCGACTTCGCCGATCGCCCCCAGCCGCGCTCGTACCCCCGGCGCCCGCTCGCGGATCTCCTCGCGCTGGGTCTCGTAGGCGTGGACGACCGCTTCCATCACCATCCGGAAGCTCGGCATGCCGCGGCTCTCGTCGGGCGGGAAGTAGGTACCGCCGTAGAAGGGGACGCCGTCGGGGTCGAGGAAGACGGTCATCGGCCAGCCGCCGTGGCCGCTGATCGACTGCACCGCCTCCATGTAGATCGCGTCGACGTCGGGGCGCTCCTCGCGGTCGACCTTGACGTTGACGAAGTGCTCGTTCATATAGGCCGCCGTCTCGGCGTCCTCGAAGGACTCGCGCTCCATCACGTGGCACCAGTGACAGGCGCTGTAGCCGACCGAAAGCAGGATCGGCCGGTCCTCCTCCAGCGCCCGCCCCAGCGCCTCCGCGCCCCACGGATGCCAGTCGACCGGGTTGTCCTTGTGCTGGAGTAGGTAGGGGCTGGTCTCCTGGGCGAGGCGGTTGGCCA
Source organism: uncultured Actinomycetes bacterium (assembly GCA_963702075.1). Taxonomy (GTDB): domain Bacteria; phylum Actinomycetota; class Thermoleophilia; order Solirubrobacterales; family 70-9; genus VAYN01. The sequence continues at coordinate 1,248,971 of OY969703.1, forward strand.
CCCCCTGAACCTACCCGCGCACGGACAAGTCAATTATTCGACCCCTCGGGGTCACTGAAATTCGGGTCTACATGTGGGTTCCCTGAAGGGATGGTCCTCCTGGCCGGGTAAGGAACTACGGTCACCTTGATGAAGAGCCATCAGAGAGCCGGGAAAGACCCGGCGGTTGCGGCAGCGCTCGCCAAGCTGGCGCCCGAGGATCGGGTGGTGGTCGAGGGCGCGCTCGAACGGGCCGAGAAAACCGAGTCCGAACTGCGTTTTCTCGCCGACCACGACTCCCTCACCGGGCTGCTCAACCGGCGCCGCTTCCGTGCCGAGCTCGACCAATACGTCTCTTTCACCGCCCGCTACGGCGGCCGCGGCGCGGTGATGGTGATCGACATCGACGGCCTCAAGGAGGTCAACGACAAGCGCGGCCACCAGGAGGGCGACCGGCTGATCCGGGGCGTCGCCGACGTGCTCCGCGAACGGGTGCGCGCCACCGACCTCGTCGCCCGCCTCTCCGGCGACGAGTTTGCGGTGCTGATGCCGCAGACCGACACCGCCGGAGCGCTGCAGCTCGGCGAGGACCTGCGCGCGCAGGTGGCCGAGGGGTTCGCGCAGAGCTCGGAGACCGCGCCGGCCTCGATCAGCGTCGGGATCACGATGTTCGGCGGCCAGGGTGCGACCGGCTCCGAAGCGGTCCTGCTCGCTGCCGACCAGGCGATGTACCAGGCGAAGGAGGAGGGGCGCAACCGGATCATGCTCTTCCACGCGCCCGGCGAGGCGGCCGACTCGACACAGCGGGCGCAGACGACCAGCGCCAGGATCCGCGACGCCCTCACCCAGAACCGCCTCCGGCTGGCAACGCAGCCGATCCGCAGCCTCGCCGACGGGGGAATCGAGCGCTACGAGCTGTTCCTGCGGATGACCGGGGAGAGCGGCGAGCTGTTGCCGGCCGCCTCCTTCATCGAGGTCGCCGAGCGCTCCGGGATGGTCCAGGAGCTCGACCGCTGGGTGGTGGCGCGGGCGCTGGAGATGATGGCCGAGCGCGAGCGGTCTGGTAACCCCGTCTCCCTGCACATGAATCTCTCCGGCGCCTCCTTCACCGACCTCTCGGTGCTCGAATTCATCGAACGCCGGCTCGACGAAGGCGAGGCCGATCCCGCCCGCTGCACCTTCGAGATCACCCAGACGGCGCGGGTCGAGGACTACGAGACCGCCGGGGCCTTCGCCGACCGGCTCACCGAGTTCGGCTGCGAAGTCGCGATCGACGACTACGGCGCCGGTTTCAGCCCCTTCGCCTACCTGAAGAAGGTGCCCTTCGACGTGATCAAGATCGACGGCACCTTCATCCGCGACATGTCCCGCAACGACGCCGACCAGCTGGTCGTCAAAGCGATCGTCGAGATCGCCCGTGGCCTCGGGAAGCGAACCATTGCCGAGTTCGTCGAGGACGAGGACACGACGAAGATGTTGCGCGAGTATGGGGTCGACATGGCCCAGGGCTTCCACCTGGGCAGGCCGGTGGACGCCGCCGAGGCTTTCGCCTAAAGACTCGTCCAAACGTCCAGCTAGCATCCGTTCGGGTTGGAGTCAGGGCAGGGGCGCCCCGATAGCCCTCTCATGCCAAAACTCCGCCAGTTCCTCAATCTTGCGCTCTTCGCCTTCGCCGTCTGCTGCCTTTTCGCCGGCAGCGCTGGGGCGATGATCAAGGTCGGGCAGCACCGCGCCGTCCTCAAGGCTGCGAAGAGGGTCCGGACGGGGCACGGCACCGTTGCGGCCACGGCGGCGAAGAAGCCGCCCAAGCAGAAGCCGCCGGCCACGGGCCAAGAACCGGCCCCGGCGCCGACCCCCGGCAGCGCCCTGTTCCGCGAAGAATTCGACTATCCGGACGGGTTGATCACCAACGAGTACTCGACCTGGAATGCCACCAGCGCCGCCGCCAGCGTCTCCTCGATCTGGGAAATGACCTCCGGCTCCCTCTTCGCCCAGAGCGGCAGCGGCTGGACCGGCAAGCCTGACGGCTGCTCGACTTCGAGCGCGAGCTCGGACCCCTGCACGGCCTCCGACGTCTTCCGGCTCAACACCAAGCGGCACGACTTCGGCAACGTCACCGTCTCACTCGACCTCCGCGACAACTCCTTGACCTCTTCCTCGCGAACCCCGGCGGAGGCCTGGGACGGGGTCCACGTCTGGCTCCACTACCAGAGCGAGTACAAGCTCTATTACGCCTCGTTCAACCGGCGCGACGATCACATCGTGATCAAGAAGAAGTGCGAAGGCGGCTCTGAAAACGGCGGCACCTATTACGAGCTCGGCGCGGGAGAGGCCAGCGGTTACCCGATCCCGTTTGGGACCTGGCAGCACCTCGCGGCTTCGATCCAGGACAACGCCGACGGCTCGGTGACGATCACGATGTGGCGCGGCGGCGCCAAGATCCTCTCCGCCACCGATACCGGGACGGGCTGCGCGCCGATCACCGCCGCCGGCTCGGTCGGCGTTCGCGGCGACAACGCCGACTTCAACATCGACAACTTCATCGTCACCGCCAACTGAGCTTCCGGGCTAGAGCGCCTCGATCCGGAGGTCCTTGATCGCGAAGTTGGTTTTGTCGGCCCGGATCCCGATCCTCCCTTCGGTGAAGGGGGGGGAGCCGGAGAGCGAGGCCTGGTCGGTGGCGGTGGTCAGCAGCGTGCCGTCCTCGTAGAGGTCGATGGTGACGGCGCGGCTGCCGGCGCTGCGGACGTCGATCCGCACTTCGGACCAGCGACCGGGGTGGATGTGGCAGGGGACGTAGCGGGAGAGGGCGGTGTAGCTGCCGCCGGCCACGGTGCCGCCCGGGGTCTTCTTCTTGATCACCGACTGGCCGTTGCGGCGGTAGAGGCTGACGTAGTAGGCGGCCTCGGGGCTGTCGGCGTCGACCATCAGGTGGAGGCCGTCCCACGGGGCCGGCCGCAGGCCGGGAACCTCGCGCGGGGGCTCGACCCGGACGTCGAAGGTGATCTCGTAGCTGGGCTGGAAGCGCTGCTTGGTGTAAGCCCTGAAGACGGCGGAGTTGGTGCCCGTGGTCGAGTGCGGGTTCGCCGCCCGGTCGTCGAGGGAGCCGTTGGTGGCGGCTCCGGCGCGGACGAAGAGCGAGCCCGAGGTGACGAACCACTGCGGCGAGGCGACGGCCTCGGGAGAGTCAGGATGGCGGAAGGCGAATTCGTTGCTCAGCAGCCGGTCGGAGCCGTCGAATTCGGCTTCGAAGAGCAGGTTGTCGGACCCTCCGAGAGGGCTGAGCGCAAGCGCGGTGGCCGCGGCGGCGGCGACCAGCAGCACGGCCGCGACGGCCGCCGCCACCGGTCGCCGGAGAAACCGCTTAGCCAACGGTCACCGTTATCGGGGCCGAGGTGGTCTGGTTCCCCGCCTGGTCGGTGGCGACGACGGTCAGGGTGTGGGCCCCTTTGGTCGTCGCCGTGGTTTCCCAGTTCCACCGGTAGGTGGAGCCGCCGGCCACGGTCGGTGAGGTTTTCGACCCCAGCGAGACGCCGTCGAGGAAGAAGCGGACCGAGACGATCGAGACGTTGTCGGTGGCTTCGGCCAGGATCGGCGTCGTCCCCGTCACCGTCGCCCCGGCGGCGGGCGAGGTGATTTTGGTCGCCGGCGCCTGGGTGTCCACCTGGATCAACTGCGCGTGCACGGTCTCCCAGTTGCCGGAGGCGTCGACCGAGCGGTACTTCACTTCGGTCGTGGCGCCGACGCTGAAGGCGCCGGAGTAGAGGGTGCCGTTGGCCGCAGACGGTTCGCTGCCGTCGGTCGTGTAGTAGGTCCCGGCAAGCGCCGCGTCGTCGGTTGCTTTGAGCGTGACGCTGACCGCGGCTTTGAACCAGCCGCCGCAGGTGCTCGACCCGTTGCAGAGGATCGAGGTGCTCGGCGCCGTCGTGTCGGCGACGACGTTGACGGTGACCGTGGCGGAGCTGGTCTGGTTGCCCGCCAGGTCCGTCGCCACCGCGGTCAGGGTGTGGGCGCCTTCGCTGACGCCCGTGGTTTCCCAGTTCCACTTGTAGGTGGAACCGCCGGCGACGGTCGGCGCGGTCTTCGACCCGAGCGAGACGCCGTCGAGGAAGAAGCGGACCGAGGCGACGCCGACCGCGTCGGTTGCTTCGTCGAGGATCGCCACCGTGCTGGTGCGGATCACGGTCGCATTGTTGGCCGGTGCGGTCATGACGCTGGTCGGCGCCTGACCGTCGACCTGGATCAGCTGCGAGTGCACCGGCTCCAGGTTGCCTTCGCTGTCGACCGAGCGGTACTTCACTTCGGTCGTCGAGGTGAGGCTGAACGGAGCCGTGTACAGGGTGCCGTTTACGCTCGACGGTTCGCTGCCGTCGGTCGTGTAATAGGTGCCCGCGACGGCGACGTTGTCGGTCGCTTTGAGGCTGACGCTGACCGGCGATTTCAGCCAGCCGCCGCAGGTGCTCGACCCGTTGCAGAGGATCGAGGTGCTCGGCGCCGTCGTGTCGCGGACGACGTTGACGGTTACCGGCGCCGTGGTGGTCTGGTTGCCGTCGCCGTCGGTCGCCACCGCGGTCAGCGTGTGGGTCCCCGTGCTGGCGGCCGTCGTGTCCCAGTTCCACTTGTAGGTGGAGCCGCCTTCGACCGTGGGCGTGGTCTTCGACCCCAGCGAGACGCCGTCGAGGAAGAACCGCACCGATTCGACCCCGACGTTGTCGGTGGCGTCGGCGGTGATCGGCGTCGTCCCTTCGACGGTGGCGCCGCCTTCCGGCGCCGTGATCGAGACCGACGGTGGCGTCTGGTCGGCTTCGCCGTTGTCGTGCAGGTTGAAATCGTCGGCGCTGAAGCTGCCGACCGAGCGGAGGCTGATCCCGACCGAGATCGCCGTCGCCCAGCTCGGGACCTGCGGCGTCTTCCAACTGGTGGCCGTGTATTCGGTCGCGGACGCGAGCAGGGGACCCTGCGCCCAGAACGACCAGCCGCCCTGTCCGTTGCGCAGGTAGCCGACCCAGCGCATCGTGCCTTCGCCCTTGTAGTAGGCCGAGGCGTTGTAGGTGTGGGTCGGTGCCGCCGCCGGCGCGCACTGGCCGAGGTCCTGGGTCGTGATCAGCCGCTTGTCACCTGATTCGAAGTTGCTGATCGCGATTCGCTCGGCGAAGGAGCCCGAGTGCGCGTCAGTGGTGTGGGACGCTTCGAAGGTGGTGATGCCGCTCGACCCGATCGTCCAGCAGTCGGGGACGCCGTCACCGTTCGCGTCTGCCTCCAGCGACGGGTTTTCCGGCAGCGGTTCGCTCTTCGGCGGGGCCACCGGTCCCGCGACCAGTGGTTTGTCGGCGCCGCCGATCACTTCGTGGACGGTCTTCACGCTCACCCCGTTCCCGGCTTCTTCGCCCAGCCAGTCGAGGAAGGCTTTGAAGGTTTCGGGGTCGATCGAAGCGGCGTCGCATTCGTCGCAGACGTGGTGGAAGACCAGCGGCACCCAGCCGCCCCCGTGTTCCTGTGCCTGGGTGACCAGCCCTTTGAGGTCCGCCAGGCTCGTGGTCGCTTTGATCGAGTCCGGGGTCTTGATCTTGTAGGGATCTTCCGGCGGGATCTCGTTTGAGTACGGGCACCCGGAGCAGGCTCCGGGTGAGACCAGATCGCTGACGATGCGAGCCGAGTTGAGGTTGCAGTTTTCGGCGATTTCCTCGAGTTCGGGATCGGTCCCGCCCTGCGGGTAAGCGAAGTCGGTGATCTGGAAGCCCCAGGCCTCGAGCTGGACGCGGCCGTTGCAGATCTGACGTTCGGCCTCTTCGCGGTTGACGTTGGTGAGGTTGAGGTGGTTGACCGTGTGGTCGCCGATCTCGTTGCCGGCGGACGCCAGTTCTTCGAGGTTGGGCAGGCTCATGTAGCCGGAGGCGCCGATCCGGCCCGAGATGACGAAGAACGTCGCCGCCATTTTGTGTTCGGCGAGTATTTCCGCGGCCTGCATCTGGTCGGCGCGGCCGTCGTCGAAGGTGAGCGAGACGGTCGTCGCCGGTTCGGATTTGACTTCCAGGCTCGCCTGGTTGCTGAAGCTCCCGTAGGTCGCTTTGACGGTGTGGGCGCCGCGATGGGTTGCCGTGCAGACGGCGCCTACGCAGGAGCCATCGGGGGTGATCGCAAAGCTCGATTTCGAGGTGAGGCTGCCGGTGTCGTTGCCGGAGGCGTCGAAGCCCTCGACGCCGTAGGCCTGGCTGCCGCCGCTGCCGATCGCCGCCTGCTGCGGCGAGAGGACGACTTTGGCGACGGGCCCGGGGGTCACGTTGAGCGTCGCTTTCGCGCTGACGCCGCCGTTGGTCCCGGTGACGGTGTGGGTCCCGGCTGCCTGGGCTTTGCAGGTGGCGCCGGTGCAGGAGCCGTTGGGGGCGATCGCGAAGACGGTGCCGGCAGTGACGTTGCCGCGCGAGTTGTTGAATTTGTCGAAGCCGGTGGCGGTGTAGGCCTGGCTGGCGCCGGAGACTTTGGTCGCCGTCGAGGGCGCAAGCGTCATGTGGTCGAGCGCGGCCGGAACGACGGTCTCCGTCTGGCTCTCGGAGATGTTGCCGTTCCACTGCCTTTTCTGCGCCGTGGAGGTCGCCGTCACGGTTAGCGTCGGTTTGCCCGCGGTGGTGTCGCGGTAGCGGAACGAGGCCTGTCGCTGGCCGCTTGGGATCGACGCGATCCCGATCGTCGCCGTGTCCGCCGAGTTGCGGAAGGCGCCGCTGCCCGAGGAGGTCTTCAGCTTCACTTCGGCCGGTCCGCTGTAGCCGCTCGGCAGGGAGACCGTGATCGTTTCCGAGGTGACGCCGGCCGTCGTCGTCCGCGGAGGCGTCGTGAAGGAGAGGTCGGGCTTGGAAGCCCCGAATGCGCTCAGCGCCGTTACGACGGCGGCGATCGTCGCCAGTAGGGCCACGAGGGCCATCGAACTCAACCTGTGCTTGTGCATCGAACTCCCTTTCACTCGACGGTTACCGTCTTTGCCAGATTTCTCGGGCGGTCCACGTTGAGACCGCGACGCTCCGCGATGCGAAGCGCAAGTAGCTGCAAGGCGGGCACGCAGAGAAGCGGCCCGAGCTCGCAGGAAGCTTTGGGGACGAAGATCACCTCGTCGGCGTGGTGCTGCATCTCCTCGTCGCCGTCGGAGGCGACCGCGATCACCGAGGCGCCGCGGGCCCTGACCTCGAGGATGTTGGAGACGAGCTTCTCGTAGGTCGGGCTCGCCGTCGCCACGCAGACGACCGGGGTGTCCTCCGACAGCAGGGCGATCGGGCCGTGCTTCATCTCCCCGGCCGCGTAGGCGTCGGTGGGGACGTAGGAGATCTCCTTCAGCTTCAGCGCGCCCTCTAGCGCGATCGGCAGGCCGTAGCCGCGCCCCAGGTAGAGGAAGAACTGCTGCTCGGAGATCCGGTCGGCGATCTCGAAGACGGGGTGGTCGGCTTCGAGGAACTTTTCGAACAGCAGCGGCAGACGGCGGAGCTCCTGCCCGTAGGCGCTTGCCCGCTCCTCGCTGAGGGTTCCTCGGCGGGCGGCGAAGTGCAGCGCCAGCGCCGCCAGGGCGACGACCTGGGCGGTGAAGGTCTTGGTCGCGGCGACGCCGATCTCGAAGCCGGCTTTGGTCAGCAGCGCCGCGTCGGACTGGCGCACGAGCTGGCTCTCGCCGACGTTGGAGACCGCCAGCGTCCGGGCGCCGAGGGCGGCCGCGTGCGCTTGAGCCTGCAGCGTGTCCGCGGTCTCGCCGGACTGGGAGACGAAGATCGCCAGGGTGCCGGGGGCGAGGCGCTTGGTCCGGTAGCGCCATTCGCTGGCGATCTCGACCCGGCACGGGATCTGGGCCCACTCTTCGAGCAGGTAGGCGCCGTAGAGGGCCGCGTGGTAGGCGGTGCCGCAGGCGGCGAGGACGACCTGCTCGGCGTCGCACAGCTCCGGCGGCAGCCCGCAGTCCATCGGCTTGCCGTCGCTGTCGAGCATCCCTCCCAAAGTTCCGCGGATCGCCGCCGGCTGCTCGGCGATCTCCTTCGCCATGAAGCTGGGGTGAGCGCCGCGGTCGCTGACGAGGCAGGCACCGGGCTCCTCCCCGGGTCGGTCGATCAGCTCCCCGCCGGGACCGTGCAGCCGCACTATGCCGGCCCTGAGGTCGGCGATCTCGTCGTCCTCGACGTAGAGCAGCTCCTCCACGCGGGAGGAGAAGGCGGCGCTCATCGAGGCGAGGTAGCTGCCTTCCCTGCCGCGCCCGAGAACGAGCGGGCAGGCTCGCCGGGTCGCGACCAGGCGGCCGGGCTCCTCGCGGTGGTAGACGGCGAAGGCGAAGTGTCCGCGCAGCCGCGGCGCGATCGCCGCCACCGCCGCGACCAGGTCGCCCGCGTAGGCGTCCTCGACGAGGTGCGCGACGACCTCGGCGTCGGTTTCGGAGGCGAACCGGTGGCCGCCTGCCTCGAGCTCCGCCCGCAGCTCGGTGAAGTTCTCGACGATGCCGTTGAGGACGACGGCGAGCTCGCCCTCGCAGGAGGTGAGGGGGTGGGCGTTCTCGGCAGTGACCGCGCCGTGGGTGGCCCAGCGGGTGTGACCGAGACCGCCGCCGGCGTTGCGATCGCTTGTGACGACCTTCGAGAGGTGCGCCACCGGGCCGACCACCCGCTGCACCTCGAGGGCGCCGTCGAGGTCCAGCGCCAGTCCCGCCGAGTCGTAGCCCCGGTACTCGAGGACTTCGAGCCCCTCCAGCAGTCGCTCGGCGACAGCGCCGCCACCGACGTAGCCGATGATTCCGCACATGTCTACAGGCCTCCGTTCGGGTCGGGCTGGGAACGCGAGATGGTCGCCGTGGACTCGCGCAGGAGCGCGGCCGCAGTGGTGTTCTGGAAGACCTCGACGCGCGGCAGCGGCCCCCGCTGCTTCGCGGCGATCAGGGTCGCGCTCGTCGTGTTGTCGAGGAGGGCCGAGAAGCGGGTGCTGAGGAGGTGGAACAGCAGCGGTCCGATTACCGGGTCGTTGGTCGGCTCCGACACCGCCGAGAACGGGAAGGCGAAGAGCGAGGGCCGGGGGAGGCCGTGTGCGACGACTTCTTCGATCGAGCGATCGAGGTCGGCGGACACACGGGCGCGGTATTCACCCAGCGTCTCCAGCCGGTCCTCGTTCGGCAGCCAGAGGCGGTTGGTGAGAAAGGGGCCGGTGTCGCCGCTGTTGTCGGCGGCGACGAGGCCGTGACCTTCGGCGGTGTGAGAGCCGAAGCTCCAGCGGCCGGTTTCCTGCATCGCTTCCACCTCGGGCCAATCCAGGTAGTAGGGCTGATGGTGGCCGACGTCGGCGGTGATCAGGAAGACGGTGGCCTCGAAGCCGACCCGGGCAAGCACGCGATCGGCGTAGATCCAGGTGCCCTTGGCGCCGTCGTCGAAGGTGATCAGCAGCGGCCGGCTCGGCATGCGGACTGGGGCGCCGGAGTTGAAGCGGGCGAACTCGTCGGCGCTGATCGTGTGGAAACCCGCCTGCTTCAGGGCCGCCATCTGGGCGGCGAAGGACCGCGGCGCCACCGTGTACTCGTTGTGCGGTTTGGTGGTGAGGTCGTGGTAGCAGAGGACCAGCACGCCGTTGCGATAGGCGGGGACCGGCGCCGCCGGCGAGCGCTTCGGCAATGACACCGCGACCTGCTGCGAGACGCCGTAGACAGGCGGCCGGGTCGCGTACCAGAAGGCGTAGGCCGGAACCGCCAGGCCGGCGAGGAGCAGCCCGAGGCCGACCACCTTCACGACCAGGTTCAGTGCCCGGCGCCGGGTTTTCGTCAGCGCGGCCATCTCAGTGGGGGACCACCGTCAGGTGGCCGCGGGTGAGCACGACCAGGTAGAGGAAGCCGATCAGGATCGTCATCACGAGCGATATGAAGCGGGGATTCATCAGCCGCGCACCCAGATCTGCCGCCGCACGGTCAGCAGCGAGTAGAGGAGCAGGGGCGAGAAGAGGAAGGCCCCGAGCAGGCTCATCAGCGGCCGGTACATCCAGCGCGAGCAGCCGGGGTTCTGGACCCGGTAGGCGATCGCCCAGATGCATCCCTTGATCGCGACCCCGGCGATGTAGAGCCCGCAGAGCAGCCAGGCCCCGTGGAGGGGGAGCCAGATCAGGTGGCGGAAGGCCATGAACGGGGTCGCCAGGACGAACAGCGAGTGGGAGTAGAAGAGGACCGCCGGCAGGGGCCCGCGGCGCCAGAAGAAGCTGCCGGTGAAGCAGAGGTTGCGGATGAAGCTCTTCTTCCAGCGCGTCTGCTGCTTGGTCAGCAGGCGCAGCGTCGGCGGCACGTTCGTCCAGACCATCGCCGACTTCACGTACTCGACCCGCCAGTGGCGCTCCGGGTAGTCGACGTATTCGACGAAGGCTGAGTCGGCGTGTTTTTCCTTCAGCTTGCGACCGATCCACTTCTGCCCGAGCACGTAGCCGGTCAGCTGTCGATCGGTCGCAAAGCGGAATTCCTGCCCGAGGAAGGAGTCCTCCGCCCAGGCCGGGAGGTAGTTCCAGATCGCCTCGCGGCGGAAGGCCGCCAGCGGGCCGGAGACGCAGGAGACGGAGCCGAAGACCGACTCCGTCGCCTTCCAGATCGAGAATTGGCCGTCGTACCAGGTGTCCTGGATCTTGGTCAGCAGGTTCACGTTCGCGTTGAGCGCGCGGGCGTCGCCGGAGATCGCGCCGATCCGCGGATCCCGCTGGAACCCCTGCATCACCTGCGCCACCGCCTCGGGGTCGATCACGCAGTCGGAGTCGGTGAAGATCATGTACTCGCCGAGCGAGGCGGCGCTGGCCCGGACCAGCGCTCGCTTCTTGCCGGCCGACTCGTCGTTGCGGAGTAGCGTGAACTGCTTCGGATACTGCTCCGCCAGCTTCTGCAGCTCCTCGTAGGAGCCGTCGGTGGAGCCGTCGTCGATCGCCAGCACCTCGATGTTCGCGTAGCTCTGCTCCAGCATCGAGGTGACGCAGCGGGCGATCACGTCGACGTCGTCCTTACAGGCGACGAGGCAGGAGACCAGCGGCTGCTCGAGCGAGACCACCTCGGCCCCCCGTTTCGAGGGGTCGCGGTAGAAGGAGAAGGCGACGAACATCACCTCGGCGGTGGTGAAGAGCACGAGCACGCCGTAGATGGCGAATACCGGGTCGTCGGTGAAGCGCGCCAGCCGCAGTCCGAGCAGAACGGTGATCGGAGCGAGGCAGAGGAGAACGAGGCCGGCCCGGAGCCAGGTTTTCGCCTGCGGCGAGATCAGTGGCTGCGATTGGTCTTCGTCTTGGTGATGCCGAGCGCCATCGAGCTCCTGCGTCTCCGTGGCCGCCTCGGAGGTTCCGGTGAGTCCGGTCACAGATGCTCGTTGCTGCCAGGAAGGCGATAGGTGCAGTCGAGCACGGGGCCGCACTCGTCGACGAACCCGTAATCGAACTCCGGGTGCAGGGTGTGGGCAATTACGAGGTCGTACTCGTCTGGCGCAGGGTCGGTGACCGAGATCAGCGTCTCGCCGCCGCACTCGAGCACGGGGACGAGCGGGTCGTGGTATTCGACCCGCGCGCCGCGGTTGTGCAAGAGGTCGATCAGCGTCAGCGCCGAGGACTCGCGGACGTCGGCGACGCCGGGCTTGTAGCTGACGCCAAGGAGCAGGATGCGGGCGTCCTCCAGGCCCCGTCCCGCCCGCCGGGCGAGCACCTCGGCCGCGCGCTCGGCGACGCGGCGGGGGCGCTGCGCGATCCCGGTCATCGCCCGCTCCACCAGCGGCATCGAGTGGTGCGGCCGCAGCTGCCAGAGCAGGTAGTGGGGGTCGCAGGGGATGCAGTGCCCGCCGACCCCGGGTCCGGGATGGAAGGGCATGAAGCCGTAGGGCTTGGTTGCCGCGGCATCGACGATCTCCGGCGCCGAGAGGCCGAGCACGCCGGCGGCCTCGGCGATCTCGTTGGCCAGCGTCAGGTTGACGGCCCGGAAGATGTTCTCGTAGAGCTTCGTCATCTCCGCCGCCTCGGGCGAGGAGACGACGTGGACGCTGGGAGCGACGGTGGCGATGGTCGCCTGCGCTTCGCGGGCGCAGCGCGGCGTCGCGGCGCCGAGCACCCGTGGCACGACCTCCTGGGGGAAGGCGGTATTGGCCGGATCGATTCGCTCCGGCGAGAAGGCGACGTAGACGTCCCCGCCGATCACGAAGTCGCGCTCGGCCAGCGGTTGCGTCAGCAGGTCGCGGGTCGCCCCGACGTAGGTGGTCGAGGTGAGGATGATCGTCTGGCCCGCCCGGGCGTGGCGGCAGACCGCCTCGCAGGCGCCCTGCAGGGCTTGCAGGTCGGGAACCTGGTGGGAGTCGACCGGGGTGGGGACGCAGATGACCAGCGCGTCGGGCTCCGCCAGCCGGCTGAGCTCGCCGGTGACGTCGAACCGCTCCTCGTCCGCGAGGGCGGTGCTGAGGCGCTTGCAGTCGGCCGGCGTCAGGTCGCAGACCTCTTCGCGGATCTCCGCCAGGCGCTTTTGCGAGATGTCAATTCCAAGGACCGGGCGGCCGGCGCTGTGCATTGCGAGCGCGGTCGGCAGCCCGACATAGCCGAGCCCGACGATTCCGATCAGCTGCGAGCCGCGGTGCGACGACCCCTCGTCGGTCCTCGTTTCGGCTCCGCCCGGGACCTTGGTCCGGCCCGGAACCTTGGTGAATGCCTCCATCTCAGCCCCCTCGTCGTGACATTTGAGGGACCGAACCTAGGCCGGAGGCTCTTGCTCACAATTTGGCTACACGTTTGTCCTGGATTAGCCAGAAACTGCCTGATCGGGAAATTTTTGCCAAAAACTAAGGTTGAATACCCGATCCGTATCTGATTAAAACCCCCCAAGGTCCGAAATTAATTTCCCCTCGACCGGCCGAACTATGACGCTCCAGTACACCTCTCCCCTGGAGGACGCGATGGTGCCAGCGCATGCCGCTGGAGGCCTGTCCTTCTCCTCGCAGATGGTGGAGCAGTTCATGTTTGGCCTGATGCTGGTCGGTCCCGACGGCCGTGTGCGGTACCTGAATCACAAGGCACGACAGCTCCTGCTGCCGCCCGAGAGGGACGTGATCGGCGCCTGGTCCTGCTGCGAGCTCGTCTGCGATCGCCTCAAATCGGTGCTCGGCGGCTGCCTGTCGGAGATCGCCGTTGGTTGCGAGGACGAGCTGCCGGAGGTGCGGCTCGACATCAAGTCCGAACGCCTGGAGACCGCGGCTTGGGTGACCGTCTCGTCCCTCGACGAGAAGCGCTCGGAGCTGCTGTTCCACCTGCGCCCGGGGAGGACCGGCGACCGCCGCCGTCGCACCGCCCCCGATTGGAGCGGGCAGGGCGGCTCGCACGAGCAGGCCGAGCTGCGGGTCTCCTGTCTGGGGAGGATGGAGATCGAGCGCCTGGGTGGTTCGATCGGTGGTAACTGGCTGGAACAGCGGCCCGGCCAGCTGCTCAAGTACCTGCTCTGCCATCGCCGGCAGGCAGTGACCAGCGACCAGGCGGCCGAGGCAATCTGGCCGGAGGCGGGGCTCGAAGAGGGCCAGAACCGCCTTCGGTACAACGTCCACTCCCTGAGGGAAAAGCTCGAGCCCGACCGGCCGCACCGTTCGCCGGCTCGTTTCGTGGTGGGGCGGCGTGGCGGCTACCTATTCGACACGGGCGGCGTCTGGCTCGACGTCGACGAGTTCGAGCGCGAAGCGCGCGCCGGGCTGGCGGCCTGCAAGCAGTCCCAGCTCGAGCAGGCTCGGCAGAGCCTGGCCAACGCCTTGCGTCTCTATCGCGGCGACTTCCTCGCCGACGATCCCTACTGCGAGTGGGCGCTGGAAGAGCGAGAGCGGTTGCGTGGCCTGGCCGCGCGGGTGATGCGAAGTCAAACCAGGATCGAGATCGAGTTCGGGCGCCTGGAGTCGGCCGCCCAGCACACGCGCCGGCTCGCCGACCTCGAGCCCTTCGACAACGATGCCCAGCAACTGCTGATCGAGATCTGCCTGCGGCGTGGGCGACGCAGCGAGGCGCACCGGCGTTACGCCCACTTCAAGCGCCGGATCGGCGACGTCTTCGGCTGCGAGCCGGACTTCGAGCTCGGGGACGTGGAGCGCGAGGTCGGCAAGCCGGCGGACAGCGCCGCTGCGGTCACCCCCGCAGCTGGGCGCGCTTGATCTTGCCGCTGCTGGTTTTCGGCAGCTCGGTGGCGAACTCGACGATGCGGGGGAACTTGTAGGGAGCGGTCTCGCGTTTGCAGTGCTCCTGCAGCTCGCCGGCCAGTGCCTCGCCGGGGCTGCGCCCATCGCGTAAGACGACGATCGCGCGGACGACGGCTCCACGCTCGGGGTCGGGGGCGGCGACCGCGGCGGCGTCGGCGACGGCGGGGTGCGAGAGCAGCGCCGCCTCGACCTCGGTCGGGCCGATCCGGTAGCCGGAGGAGAGGATGATGTCGTCGCCCCGGCCCTCGAAGTAGAGGTAGCCGTCGGAGTCTTCGCAGACGAGGTCGCCGGTCTGCCACCACTCGCCCTCGAAGTGCTCGCCGTCGAGGTAGCGGGAGAAGAAGGTGGGGGAGGAGGCGGCGCGCAGCTGCAGTTCGCCCTCGACGATGCGGGTGTCGAGACCTGGCAGCGGTTTGCCCATCGATCCCAGGCGGACCGGCTCGTCGACGAGGTTGGCGGTGACGTGGCCGGTCTCGGTCTGGCCGTAGCCGTCGGCGGGCTCGAGCCCGGTCGCCGCTTTGAAGGAGGCGATCGTCTCCGGATCGAGCGGCTCGCCCGCTGAGACCATCCGCCGCAGCGCCGGCAACGGCCGCAGCTGCGTGCGCCGCGCCAGCATCCGGTACTCGGTAGGGGCCTGGCAGAGGACGTTGACCCCAAGCGCCTCAGCGAAGTCCAGTCGCTCGGCCGGATCGAAGCGCCCGTCGTGGATGACCGCAGCGGCACCGGTCAGCCAGGGCGCAAGAAAGACGTTTCGCGCCGACTTGGACCAACCCGTCGCAGTGGTGCACCAAGCAAGGTCCCCCTTGCGAGACCCGAACCAGTGCTCGGCCTGGACCTGCTGCCCGAACAAGTAGCGGTACGCATGCACAACCCCCCGAGGCTCGCCGGTAGTGCCGGAGGTAAAGACGATCAGCGCCGGATCCTCAGCCCCCATCTCCTCGATCGCGGCGGGTGTCTCCTGCGGCCGGTCCTCATCCATCACCGCGGCGACGTCGGCCAAAGTCATCAAAGGCACTCCACCCGGCATCTCCTCCAACAGCGATTTCTCACCGACGCAGAGCTTGGGATTGGCGACGGCAACCCGATGTTCCAAGTCATGCCGGCGCAACATCGTCGAACAAGGCAAAGCCACCGCCCCCATCCGCCAGCAAGCAAGCAGCGAGAGCACCCACTCGATCCGGTTCCCCACCAGCGTCATAACCACATCACCCCGCTTCACCCCACGGGCAGCAAACGCCCCCGAGAGCCCGGCCGATTTAGCAACCAGTTCCCCGAAGTACCAATCCCGCCGATGCCCCTCACTATCGAGAGCAACGATCCCCTGGCGCGACGCGGGGGACTGCTCCATGAGGTCTTCGATCAGGTTCACGGAGCGAACTGAAGGCGCGAGATCCGTTAGCGCCGGGATGAAGTTGGCTCGTTAGCGCTACTGATCTGCCAGCGAACGCCCGGATCCCCGCTCTCCTCGTCGATCTGGGCGTCCTCAATGCTTTGGCCGACAAGCTCACTCGGATCGGCCGGAGTCCAATCGGCATCCTGAGTCGCAAGCTGCCACCTCTCGCCTGCCGAGTCCTCGATCTCAACATGCAGGATCTCTGGATATCCCAAACGAGCATCAACGATCGCCCCGCGCATAGAACGCAGGACATTCGCAGGCGAGGAATCTAGGGCTACAACAGTTGCCATCAGTGCTCCTCCCTCCATTGTCGCAACCCTGGCGGCGCCGGATGCCGCATCCGATTTCGAGCACAGCCGGGTGGGGCAAGACTCGGTTGCGGTTTCTAGGGGGCCGGGGTGTCCCCCTCCAGACACTCAACCACGAGCCATTGGCGAGTGGTGTCTGGAGGGGGACACCCCGGCCCCCAACTCCTGCCTCCTAGCTACCGAAGTTCAGCCGAGGTCTTCTTCAGCAACTGCCGAGCCACGATCAGCAACTGGATCTGTTGAGTCCCCTCGAAGATGTCGAGGATCTTCGAGTCCCGGGCCCACTTCTCCAGCAGCTCGTTCTCGCCGTAGCCGACCGAGCCGCAGAGCTCGACGCAGCCGAGGGTGACGTCGACGCCGGTGCGCCCCGCCTTCGCCTTGGCCATCGAGGCCTGCAGCGAGTTCGGCTTCGAGTTATCGGCCATCCAGGCGGCCTGGAGGGTGAGCAGCCAGGCGGCCTCGTAGTCGGCCTCCATCTCGAGGAAGCGTGCCGCGGCGGCGTGCTGGGATAGGGCGGGCTTGTCGTAGTCGATCTTCACGCCCGCTTCCTTCAGCTTCTTGCGGGTCTCCTCAAGAGCGGCGCGGGTGACGCCGACGGCCATCGCGGCGACCAGCGGCCGCGTGTTGTCGAACGTTTCCATCACCCCGGCGAAGCCTTTCTCCTTCACCTCGGGGTCGCCGAGCAGCGCCTCTTTCGGCACCCGGCAGTCCTGCAGGGTGAAGTTGGCGGTGTCGGAGGCGCGGATCCCGAGCTTGTGCTCGAGCCGGTCGAGCTTCAAGCCCGGGTTGTCCCGCTCGACGATGAACGACTTGATCGCGGCCCGCCCTTTCGAGCGGTCGAGGCTCGCCCAGACGACGATCAGGTCGGCTCGGTCGCCAGAGGTGACGAAGATCTTCTCGCCGTTGAGGACGTACTCGTCGCCGTCGAGCTCGGCGGTGGCGCGGATCGCAGCGGAGTCCGAGCCGGCTTCGGGCTCGGTGATCGCCATCGCCGCCCACTTGCCGCCGTAGGTCTTCAGCTGCTCCTCGGTCGCCACCGAGGCGATCGCCGAGTTGCCGAGGCCCTGGCGCGGCATCGAGAGCAGCAGGCCGACGTCGCCCCAGCAGAGCTCGATGATGCCGAGCACGGTGGAGAGGTTGGAGCCGTTGCGGTTCTCGCCGTCGTCGCTTTTCTCGCGTCGCACGCCGGCCGCACCGGCGCCGCCGATGTCAGAGCCCTCGTTCATCCCGTCGATCAGGGAAGCGAGCATGTCGAGCTCTTTCGGGTAGGCGTGCTCGGCCTCGTCGTATTTGCGCGAGATCGGCCGGAACACCTCCGTCGCGACCTGGTTGGCTTGGTTCGCCAGCGGCTTGAACTTCTTCGGTATCTCGAGGTTGATCGTCATGTCTGTTCCTTTAGGTCGGGGCCTTTCGCTCTCTAGGCGGTCCTAGACGAGCAGGGCGCCCTCCATGACGCCCGCAGCTCGGAGGTCTCGGTACCAGCGCTCGACCGGGTGCTCCTTGACGAAGCCGTGCCCGCCGAGCAGCTGGACGCCGTCGGAGCCGATCTTCATCCCCTTCTGGGAGCAGAGCCGGCGGGCGAGGGCGGCCTCGCGGGCGCAGCTCTCGCCGCGGTCGGCGCGGCTCGCCGCCCGGTAGGTCGCCAGCCGCATCCCGTTCTGCTCGATGCCGATTTCGGAGACCGCGAAGGCGACGCCCTGGCGGTTGGAGATCGGTTCGCCGAACGCCTGGCGGTCGTTGACGTACGGGATCACGTAGTCGAGCACCGCCTGCGCGGTCCCGGTCGCGAGCCCGCACCAGGCGATCCGCGAGCGGTTGATGCAGGCGGCGTAGTCCTTGGCGCTCGCCTCGCCCTCGCCGAGCAGCGCGTTCGCCGGCAGTTTCACTTTGTCGATCAGCAGGCGGCCGGTGGCGGCGGGGCGCAGGCCCATCGCCGGCTCGTCCTCGACCGTCAGCCCTTTGGCACCGGACTCGACCACGAACAGGGCCGGGCCGATGTCCTCGGCATCGGCGGCGATGACGAAGAGCTCGCACTCGGTGGCGCGGGCGATCAGCGACTTGGCCCCGCTCAGCACCCACTCGTCGCCTTTGCGCTTCGCCTTCGTCTCCAGCGCGAACGGGTCGAACAGCGGCCGCGGCTCGAGGATCGCCAGCGCCGCGGCGGGGACGTCCTCCCCGGTGAAGGCCGGCAGGTAGGTCGCCTCCTGCTCGGCGCTGCCCCAGAGGCCGATCACGGTGGCGGCGGCGCCGGGGGCGAGGGCGGCATAGGCGATGCCCATGTCGCCGTGGGCGAGCGCCTCGCCGATCAGGACGCTGGTCACCGCCGACTGCTCGGTCATCACGCCGCCGAGCTCCTCGGGGACGCCGAGCATGGCGACGCCGAGCTCGGTGGCCTGGTCGAGAATCTCCTTCGGCGTCTCGCGCTCGTCGTCGGCCTTCAATGCCGCCGGGCGGATCTTTTCCTCGGCGAAGGCGCGGCCGCCTTCCTGGAACATCTGCTGCTCGTCGTCGGGCGTGAGGTCGAAGAGGCCCTTCGATTTGCCCTTCTTCTGGCGCGCCGGTTTGCCCAGCGACTGCGCGGCCTTGAAGGTGCGGCCGGCCGCGGTGGCGGTGCGGAAGCCGTTCTTGGTGCCCTGGAAGAGGGCGTTCTCGACCTGCTTGCGGATGCGGATGCGATCCAACAGGTCAGAGCCGGCGAGGCGGTTCAGCGCCCGCAGGCCGTAGCCCATCCCGCGCTCCGCCATCCCTTTGTTCTCGGTCGTGGTGCTCACTTGGTCTTGGTCCTTCCGGTGGTCTTGGCGGTCTTCTTCGCTTTTTTGGTCTGGGTCAGTGGTTGGACGTGGCCGTCGAGGTGCGGCGTGCCCTTCTTGGCATCGCGTACCGCGAAGAGGACCTCCTTGCCCTCGTCCTGCTCGGCGAAGACGACGCGCGCCGGCAGCAGGATCGGCTTGCGGAAGCGCACCTCGACCTCGAAGCCGTCGGGCAGCTCGGATTCGAGCTGGGCCAGCGCCCGCGCCTTCGTCCACATCCCGTGGGCGATCGCGCCGGGGAAGCCGAGCGGCTTCGCGGTCAGCGAGTGCATGTGGATCGGGTTGCGGTCGCCGGAGACGCCGCCGTAGCGGCGACCGAGATCGCCGGGCAGCTTCCACTCGGCGCTGGCGGGAGCATCGGCAGGGAGGGATTCGAATCCTTTCTTCGCCTTGGCCTTCTCGTCGCCCTTGCCGCGACGCAGCATCGTGCTGGTGCTCTCCCAGACGACCTTGCCGTCGACCAGGACCTCGGTCTCCAGCGAGAAGGTCTTGCCTTTGGGATGCGGCTGCAGCTTCGTCGGCCGCACCCGGATCGTCATCTCCTCCTCGATCCCGATTGGCCGCTTCTGGGCGATCGAGTTCTCGACGTGGACGAGGCCAACCGCGCCGAACGGGAAGGAGCCGTCGCTCATCACCGCCATGTGCAGCGGGAAGGCGAGCATGTGCGGGTAGGTCGGCGGCAGGGTGTCGCGGAGGGCGAAGCCGCAGACCTTGGCGTAGGCGGCGACGTCGGCCGCCTCTGCCTTGACGCCCGCAAGCTCGAGGTCGAGTCCCGCGGGGATCTCGCCGCCGCCGCCCGGGACGAACGGCAGCAGGGAGGCGCCCGGGATCATCGGCAGCGCCGCCCGCGCGTAAAGCGGCAGGATGCTGGGGGAGCTCTCGAGGGTCTTCGCCATCGGCGCCTAGGCCCCCAGCAGGCTCTGGCCGCAGACGCGGACCGTGTTGCCGTTGACGCCGGTCGAGGCGGGGCTGGCGAACCAGGCGATCGTCTCGGCGACGTCGACCGGCAGCCCGCCCTGCGAGAGGCTGGAGAGCCGGCGGCCGGCTTCGCGCGGGCCGATCGGCATCGCCGCGGTCATCTGGGTCTCGATGAACCCCGGCGCGACCGCGTTGATCGTCGCTTTGCGTTTCGCCAGCTCCGGCGCCATCGCTTCGACCATCCCGATCACCCCGGCCTTGGAGGCGGCGTAGTTGGTCTGGCCGGAGTTGCCGGCGATCCCCGACATCGAGGAGACGCAGACGATCCGCCCGTTGCCGTTCAGCAGTTTCCCGCCGAGCAGGGCCTCGTTGATCCGCTCCTCCGAGGAGAGGTTGATCTCCATCAGCTGCGCCCAGCGCTCTTCCGGCATCTTCGCGATCGTCCGGTCTTTGGTCACGCCGGCGTTGTGGACGACGACGTCGACCCCGTCTTTGAGCTCGGCGGCGATCGCCTCGGGGGCGTCGGCAGCGGTGATGTCGAGCTCGATCGAGCGGCCGCCGATCGCGCCGGTGACGGCCTTCAGGTCATCGGCCATCGGCGGGATGTCGAGGCCGACGACTTCGGCCCCGTCGCGGGCGAGGGTGTTGGCGATCGCGGCGCCGATCCCGCGCGAGGCGCCGGTGACCAGCGCCACCTTGCCGGCCAGCGGCTGCTCCCAGTCGATCTTCGGGCTGGCGGCGACGCCTTTGCCGATCCGGATGACTTGCCCGGAGACATACGCTGATTTCGGCGAGAGGAGGAAGCGCAGCGTCGACTCCAGCTGGTCCTCGGCGCCCGGTTCGACGTAGACGAGCTGCGCCGTCGAGCCGCGGCCGCCGATCTCCTTGCCGAGCGAGCGGACGAAGCCCTCCAGCGCCCGCTGGGCGGTGTGGGCGGCGACCGAGCCGGCTTCGGCCGGCGGGGTGCCGAGCACGATCGCGCGGCCGCTGCGCTGCAGGCGCCCGACGGCGGGGTAGAAGAAGCGCTGCAACTCGACCAGCTCGGTCGAGTCGGCGATCCCGGTGGCGTCGAAGACGAGCGCCTTCGCCTTGCCCTCGGCGCCGGCTCGTTCGGCCCCGATGCTGTCGAGGGCCTTGGCGACGGCTTTGCCGAGGCGGCCGGCGGGGGCGCCGTCGGCGAGGACCGGGCCGCCGACAACCGGCTGGCCGGGCTGGTAGCGGTCGAGCGAGACCGGCTGCGGCAGCCCGAGCTGCTTGGCGACGGTGCCGACGAGCGGCGCGTTGACGAGTTGCGAGTAACGGTCGGCCATGACTAGTTGGCACCTCCCGGAGCCTCGAGGATCGCGACGACACCCTGGCCGGCGGCGGCGCAGATGCTGATCACGCCGCGGCCTTTGCCGTCTTCGTTCAGTTGCTTGGCGAGACTGGCGACGATCCGCCCGCCGGTGGCGGCGAACGGGTGGGCGGCCGCCAGCGAGCCGCCGTTGACGTTGAGCTTCTTGCGGTCTATTTTGCCGAGCGGTTTGTCGCGGCCGAGCTTCTCGGCGCAGAACTCTTTGTCTTCCCAGGCCTTGAGGGTGCAGAGCACCTGCGCGGCGAAGGCCTCGTGGATCTCGTAGTAGTCGAAGTCCTGCAGTTTCAGCCCGACGCGGTCGAGCATCCGCGGCATCGCGTAGGCCGGCGCCATCAGCAGGCCTTCGCGCTTGTGGACGTGGTCGACGGCGGCGGTTTGGGCCTCGGTTATGTAGGCGAGGATCGGCAGATCGTGCTCTTTCGCCCACTCCTCGGAGGCGAGCAGCACGGCCGAGGCGCCGTCGGAGAGCGGCGTCGAGTTGGCCGCGGTCATCGTCCCCTCGGGGCCGCCGAAGACCGGTTTCAGCTTCGCCAGTTTCTCGAGGCTGGAGTCGGGACGGAGATTCTGGTCGCGGTCGAGCCCGATGTAGGGAGTGATCAGGTCTTCGAAGAAGCCGCGGTCATACGCGGCGGCGAGGTTTTTATGGCTTTTCACCGCGAGCTCGTCCTGCTCCTCGCGGCCGATCTCCCATTCGGTCGCCATGATCGCGCAGTGCTCGCCCATCGAGAGGCCGGTGCGCGGCTCCTCGTTGCGGGGGATCGCCGGGACGATGTGGCCGGGGCGGACCTTGGTCAGCTGCTTCAGTTTGCCGACCGTCGAGCGCTCGCGGTTGGCCTCGAGCAGGGTCTCGCGCAGGCCCTCGTTGAGGGCGATCGGCGCATCGGAGGTGGTATCCGCGCCGCAGGCGATGCCGGAGTCGATCTGCCCGAGGGCGATCTTGTTGGCGACGAGAATCGTCGTCTCCAGGCCGGTGCCGCAGGCCTGCTGGACGTCGTAGCCGGGGGTCTCGGCGGCGAGACGAGTGCTGAGCACGCTCTCGCGGGTGAGGTCGCGGTCGCGCGAGTGCTTGAGGACGGCGCCGCCGGCGACCTCGCCGAGCGTCTCGCCCTGCAGGCCGTAGCGATCGATCAGCCCGTCGAGCGCGGCGGTCAGCATGTCCTGGTTGCTGGCGTGCGAGTAGACGCTGTTGGAGCGGGCGAAGGGGATCCGGTTGCCGCCGACGATGGCGACTTTGCGGGTTTTGGCGTTCATCGGGGGGTGTTTCCTCCTTGAGGGGACTTGGAAGTCGAAGTGGGGGTGGAGCGGACGCGCAGACCCGGCTCGACGGTGGAGACGAGCAGCTCGGCGGCATCCTCGGCGGAGATCGCCTCGGTCCGCAGCCACCAGCGGGCGAGCGCCTCGGCGGCGCCCAGCAGGGCGGTGGAGAGGGCCTCGATTTCGACCTTGACCTGGCGACGGTCCGGCAGCTGGGCCAGCAGCGAGGCCGAGACGAGCTCGACGATCTGGCCGCGGTAGGCGGCGACCCGGTCGAAGACCTCGCCGCCGTGAGGGAGGGTCTCGTCGAAGAGCACCGCCCAGGCGGCGCGGTCGTTGTCGAGGAAGGAGAAGAAGGCGCGGACGCCGGCCCCGAGCGCGTCGCCGGGATTGGCGCTTTCGCCGACAGCCTCGGCGATCGTCTTGATCAGCGCATCGCCCGCCCGCTCCATGCAGGCGATATAGAGCCGCTCCTTGTTGCCGAAATAGTTGTAGAGCAGCGGCTTGGTCACGCCCACCGCAGCAGCGATCTCGTCCATCGTCACCGCCGCGTAGCCGCGCTCGGCGAACAGCTCATGAGCCGCCCCGAGCGTCTGCTCCATGCGGTCGTCCCGCGAGAGCCTCGTACGAACCGATGCATCCATCGATGACGAGGTTACGCCGATATAAATTTATACGCAAGTAACGTGACGCATCGCACAGGGTCCACGCAGCCGCGCGAGGCTCGGTGACCCTAGCTAGGAGGCAACGGGACTCGCTATTCGGAAGTGCCTGGTGATCGGTTTTGGATCGGCGCCTCCCGGGCCTACTGCCTTCACCTTGAAGACGTAACGGCCGGGCTCGAGACGGCGGAAGGTCACCGGCGAAGTGCAGTGCTTGTACCGAAGCTTCTGTCCGATTTTGGCGATGGCGCAGCGGAACTTGGTCGCGGTTCCGCGAGCTTCGAAGGCGAACTTGACCGTGCCCTGCGTGATTTGGGCCTTGAGCAGCTTCGTGTTCGGCGACTGCGGGACGGGGGGAGGTTCGGGCGGTTCCGGCAACGGTCCCGGGGAGGGGGTCGGAGATGGCGCCGGCGGGGCAGGAGGGTGGGCGAAGGTCGCTGCCACTTGCCTGTCCGCGTCCATCGCGACCGTGCATTTGCCGTCTCGCACTTCATCGCAGCCCGACCAGGAGACCGTTTCGCCGGTGCTTGCTGCAGCGACAAGGGTGACGATGGCGCCGTGGTTGAAGGTCGCTACGCATTCGGAGCCGCAATTGATCCGCGATGGGCTGCTCAGCACCGTGCCGGAACCCGTGCCGCCGGTGGTGACGACGAGGGCGTGCTGTTCGAGGTCGAAACGGGCGGTGACGTTGCGCGCCTGGCTCATCGTCACTTCGCACTGGTTGGAGGCGTTAACGGTTCCGGGGCAGGTTTCCCAGAGGACGTCTTTGCTGCCGGCTCCAGCGGCACCGGTGAGCGAGACAACAGTGCCTTCGAGGTATTCGGCCGTGCACCCGGCGCCGCAGTCGATCCCCGCCAGGGAGCTGGTGACGGTTCCCGTGCCGGAGCCGATCTTGGTCACCGTCAGCGGATTGTGGTTGATCAGGGTGAAGGTGGCGGTGACTTCCTCGTCGGCGCCCATCGTCAGTTCGCATTCGTCGGCGCCGTTGACCTGGTCACAGCCGGTCCAGACGACCGGCTCGGATTCCGCGGCCGGGGCTGCGGTGAGCTTGATCGCGCTTCCGTGGTCGAAGCTTGCGGCACAGGTTGCTCCACAACTGATCCCGGCAGGGGCGCTGGTCACCGTTCCGTTGCCCGCACCTGCCTTGGTCACGGTGAGCTGGTGGCGCTGCAGGGCGAATTCGGCCCCGACTGACTTGGCGGTCGACATCGTCACTTCGCAGGCGCCGGTGCCGGCGCATGCACCGGTCCAGCCTTTGAATTCCGAGCCGGCGGCCGGGCTGGCCGAGAGCGTGACTTCGGTGCCGTGGTCGAAGCTCGCACTGCAGGTCGCTCCGCAGTTGATCCCGGCCGGGGAGCTGGTGACGACGCCCGAGCCGGTGCCGCTCTTGGTCACGGTGAGCGGATGGGTTTCCAGGGCGAATTGGGCACTGATTTCTTTTGCCGCGGACATCGAGACCACGCAATTGCCGGTCCCGCTGCATCCTGCCCCGCTCCAGCCGATAAAGGTCGAGCCCGCAGCCGGGTTGGCCGACAGCGTGACTTCGGTGCCGTGGTCGAAGGACGCGCTGCAGCTCGCCCCGCAGTTGATCCCCGCTGGGGAGCTGGTCACGACGCCCGAGCCGGTGCCTGACTTGGTGACGCTCAGCTGGTGAAGTTCCAGGGCGAACTGGGCGCTGACTTCCTTCGCCGCCGACATCGTGACCACGCAGCTGCCCGTCCCCACACAGGCCCCGCTCCAGCCTTTGAATTCCGATCCGGCGCCCGGGGCGGGGGTGAGGGTGACGCTGGTGCCCTGTTCATAGGCTTGTTCGCAATCGGCGGGGCAGTTGATACCCGTTGGGGAGCTCGTCACCGAACCGGAGCCGTTGCCCGTGGTCGAGACGCTGAGGGCGAATTTCGGCACCGGGGCAAATTCGGCCCCGACCGACTTCGCCGCCGACATCGAGACTTTGCAGCTCCCGGTGCCGGTGCAAGAGCCGCTCCAGCCTTTGAATTCCGAGCCCGCAGTCGGGTTGGCCGACAGCGTGACTTCGGTCCCGTGATCGAAGGACGCGCTGCAGGTCGCCCCGCAGTTGATCCCCGCAGGAGCGCTGGTCACCGTGCCGCTGCCGGAACCCGACTTGGTCACCGTCAGTTGATGGCGCTGCAAGGCGAATTCGGCGCCCACGGATTTGGCGGTCGACATCGTCACTTCGCAGGTACCCGTCCCGACGCAGGCGCCGCTCCAGCCCTTGAATTCCGAGCCCGCCGCCGGTGAGGGCGAGAGGGTGACTTTCGTCCCTTGTTCATAGCTCTCTTCGCAATCGGACCCGCAGCTGATCCCCGCGGGCGAGCTCGTCACGATGCCGCTGCCGTTCCCCGTGGTCGAGACGTTGAGGGCGAATTTCGGCACCGGGGCAAATTCGGCCCCGACCGATTTCGCCGACGACATCGAGACTTTGCAGGACCCGGCCCCCGAGCAGGCGCCGCTCCAGCCGGCGAAGAAAGAGCCAGCGGCGGGCGTCGCCGAGAGCGTGACTTCGGTCCCGTGGTCGAAGGACGCAGAACAGGTCGCCCCGCAGTTGATCCCCGCCGGGGAGCTGGTCACCGTTCCGTTGCCCACCCCACTCTTCGTCACGCTCAGCTGATGTTGCTGCAGGACGAATTCAGCGCCGACCGACTTGGCGGCGGTCATCGAGACTTCGCAGGCGCCAGTGCCGGTGCAGGCCCCGCTCCACCCTTTGAATTCCGATCCCGCCGCCGGTGAGGGCGAGAGGGTGACTTTCGTCCCTTGTTCATAGCTCTCTTCGCAATCGGACCCGCAGCTGATCCCCGCGGGCGAGCTCGTCACGATGCCGCTGCCGTTCCCCGTGGTCGAGACGTTGAGGGCGAATTTCGGCACCGGGGCAAATTCGGCCCCGACCGATTTCGCCGACGACATCGAGACTTTGCAGGACCCGGCCCCCGAGCAGGCGCCGCTCCAGCCGGCGAAGAAAGAGCCAGCGGCGGGCGTCGCCGAGAGCGTGACTTCGGTCCCGTGGTCGAAGGACGCAGAACAGGTCGCCCCGCAGTTGATCCCCGCCGGGGAGCTGGTCACCGTTCCGTTGCCCACCCCACTCTTCGTCACGCTCAGCTGATGTTGCTGCAGGACGAATTCAGCGCCGACCGACTTGGCGGCGGTCATCGAGACTTCGCAGGCGCCAGTGCCGGTGCAGGCCCCGCTCCACCCTTTGAATTCCGATCCCGCCGCCGGTGAGGGCGAGAGGGTGACTTTCGTCCCTTGTTCATAGCTCTCTTCGCAATCGGACCCGCAGCTGATCCCCGCGGGCGAGCTCGTCACGATGCCGCTGCCGTTCCCCGTGGTCGAGACGTTGAGGGCGAATTTCGGCACCGGGGCAAATTCGGCCCCGACCGATTTCGCCGACGACATCGCGACTTTGCAGCTTCCGGGCCCCGAGCAGGCTCCGCTCCAGCCGGCGAAGAAAGAGCCAGCGGCGGGCGTCGCCGACAGCGTGACTTCGGTGCCGTGGTCGAAGGACGCGCTGCAGCTCGCCCCGCAGTTGATCCCCGCTGGGGAGCTGGTCACGACGCCCGAGCCGGTGCCTGACTTGGTGACGCTCAGCTGGTGAAGTTCCAGGGCGAACTGGGCGCTGACTTCCTTCGCCGCCGACATCGTGACCACGCAGCTGCCCGTCCCCACACAAGCCCCGCTCCAGCCCTTGAATTCCGATCCGGCGCCCGGGGCGGGGGTGAGGGTGACGCTGGTGCCCTGTTCATAGGCTTGTTCGCAATCGGCGGGGCAGCTGATCCCCGTTGGAGAGCTCGTCACCGAACCGGGGCCGTTGCCGGAGGTGGAGACGGAAAGGGCGAATTTCGGCACCGGGGCAAATTCGGCCCCGACCGATTTCGCCGACGACATCGAGACTTTGCAGGACCCGGCCCCCGAGCAGGCGCCGCTCCAGCCGGCGAAGAAAGAGCCAGCGGCGGGCGTCGCCGAGAGCGTGACTTCGGTCCCGTGGTCGAAGGACGCAGAACAGGTCGCCCCGCAGTTGATCCCCGCCGGGGAGCTGGTCACCGTTCCGTTGCCCACCCCACTCTTCGTCACGCTCAGCTGATGTTGCTGCAGGACGAATTCAGCGCCGACCGACTTGGCGGCGGTCATCGAGACTTCGCAGGCGCCAGTGCCGGTGCAGGCCCCGCTCCACCCTTTGAATTCCGATCCCGCCGCCGGTGAGGGCGAGAGGGTGACTTTCGTCCCTTGTTCATAGCTCTCTTCGCAATCGGACCCGCAGCTGATCCCCGCGGGCGAGCTGGTCACGGTGCCGCTGCCGTTGCCCGTGGTCGAGACGTTGAGGGCGAATTTCGGCACCGGGGCAAATTCGGCCCCCACCGACTTCGCGGCGCTCATCGCGACTTTGCAGCTGCCAGTCCCCACACAAGCCCCGCTCCAGCCCTTGAATTCCGAGCCCGCAGCCGGGCTGGCCGAGAGCGTGACTTCGGTCCCGTGGTCGAAGCTCGCAGAACAGGTCGCCCCGCAGTTGATCCCGGCGGGCGCGCTGGTCACCGTTCCGTTGCCGGCCCCACTCTTCGTCACGCTCAGCTGATGGCGCTGCAGGACGAATTCAGCCCCGACCGACTTGGCGGCCGACATCGTCACTTCGCAGGTACCCGTCCCGACGCAGGCGCCGCTCCACCCTTTGAATTCCGAGCCGGCGGCCGGGCTGGCCGAGAGCGTGACTTCGGTCCCGTGGTCGAAGCTCGCAGAACAGGTCGCCCCGCAGGTGATACCCGCAGGAGCGCTGGTCACCGTGCCGCTGCCGGAACCCGACTTGGTCAACGTCAGTTGATGGCGCTGCAAGGCGAATTCGGCGCCCACGGATTTGGCGGCGGTCATCGAGACTTCGCAGGCGCCAGTGCCGGTGCAGGCGCCGCTCCACCCTTTGAATTCAGAGCCGGCGCCCGAGGCGGGGGTGAGGGTGACTTTGGTCCCTTGTTCATAAGAGCCTTCGCAGTCGCTTGGGCATTCGACCCCCGACGGGGAGCTAGTCACGGTGCCGCTGCCGTTGCCCGTGGTCGAGACGCCGAGGGCGAATTTCGGCACCGGGGCAAATTCAGCCCCCACCGACTTCGCGGCGCTCATCGCGACTTTGCAGCTGCCAGTCCCCACACAAGCCCCGCTCCAGCCCTTGAATTCCGAGCCCGCAGCCGGGCTGGCCGAGAGCGTGACTTCGGTCCCGTGGTCGAAGGACGCGCTGCAGCTCGCCCCGCAGTTGATCCCCGCTGGGGAGCTGGTCACGACGCCCGAGCCGGTGCCTGACTTGGTGACGCTCAGCTGGTGAAGTTCCAGGGCGAACTGGGCGCTGACTTCCTTCGCCGCCGACATCGTGACCACGCAGCTGCCCGTCCCCACACAAGCCCCGCTCCAGCCCTTGAATTCAGACCCGGCGCCCGAGGCGGGGGTGAGGGTGACTTTGGTCCCTTGTTCATAAGAGCCTTCGCAGTCGCTTGGGCATTCGACCCCCGACGGGGAGCTAGTCACGGTGCCGCTGCCGTTCCCCGTGGTCGAGACGCCGAGGGCGAATTTCGGCACCGGGGCAAATTCAGCCCCGACCGACTTCGCGGCGCTCATCGCGACTTTGCAGCTGCCAGTCCCCACACAAGCCCCGCTCCAGCCCTTGAATTCCGAGCCCGCAGCCGGGCTGGCCGAGAGCGTGACTTCGGTCCCGTGGTCGAAGGACGCGCTGCAGCTCGCCCCGCAGGTGATCCCGGCCGGGGAGCTGGTCACCGTGCCCGAGCCGGTGCCTGACTTGGTGACGCTCAGCTGGTGGCGCTGCAGGGCGAATTCGGCCCCGACGGATTTGACTGAGCCCAGCGTCACTTCGCAGCTCCCGCTGCCGGCGCAGGCGCCGCTCCAGCCTTTGAATTCGGATCCGACCGCAGGGGTGGGGGTAAGGGTCACCTTGGTCCCCTGGGTGTACGAGCCTTCGCAGTCGGACGGGCATTCGATCCCCGCGGGGGAGCTCGTCACCGTGCCCGAGCCATTGCCGGAGACGGAGACCGTGAGGGTGAACTTCGGGGGAGCGGCGACCGTCACGGTCACCGAATCCGCCGCGCTGCTCGCTTCCGAGCTTTTGACGACCAGCGAGAAGGTCAGCGTGGCCGGCCCGGTCGGGGCGGTGAAAGTCGGTTTGACTGCGTGCGCGTTGGAGAGGGTGACGGCCGGGCCCGCGGTCTGCGTCCATTCGTAGCTGAGGGAATGGCCGAGGGGGTCGGAGCTTTCCGAACCGTCCAGCGTCACCTGAGCCTGGCTGGCCACCGATTGCGGCGAGCCGGCGTTCGCGCCTGGGACTCCCCGCTGGGTGACCACGTACTGGCGCTTCAGCCAGTTCCAATATTCCGAGTAGAACGGCGATTCGCAGGCGGCCTGGCTGGCGCAGGCTTCGTTGGAATCGTGGACGGCGTAGGCGTAGTAGGCGTTGAGCTTTTTGCCCAGCGCCGGTTCGAAGACGTTCTGGGCCTGGTTCTTGCTTTCGTAGTCCATGTAGGAGCGCAGTACGTGCTCGCGCTGGTAGGAGGCCTCGGCCAGGTGGACGAACCGGGCGACGGCGATGTGGTCGCCGTGGTCGCCGCCGCCGAATTCGGCGCTGAAGTTCTGGGTGCCGATCACGTCCGGTTCGAATTCTTCGATCAGGGCTTCGAGCGTCGTCAGCAGGCCTCCGTAGGTGTAGGTGGCCGACCCGTCGATGGCGTTGATCGAGCTGATCGGGCTCAGGCTCGCCGGCTGCGGGTTCTGGCTGCGCCAGAGCCTCGGGACGCTCTGGTTGCCGTTGACGGCGTAACCCGTCCCGGCGCCGCCGCCGCCATCCGGCAGGCGCAGGTTGACCTGACTGACCTGGGGGTGGGCGGTCAAGGTGGCGAGGTGGATGGTGTGTCCCGCGACGCTGGGGGTCGAGTTCGTCCAGGAGTTGGCGACGCCGGCCATCTGCGCGTAGGCCGCGCGCGGCCCCAGTTCGCGCTCGCGCCAGTACGTTTCGCCTTTCCCGGCATCGCCCGCGGTGACGTAAACGGTGCGGACGCAATCGCCCGCCGCGATCGCTTCCAAGACCGCGGGGTTCTGGAAGATCAGGTCGTCGTCCTCGTGGGCGACGACCGTCAGCCGCTTATGGACGCAGGACGGGCTGTCGCCTGCCGCTGCCCCGGGCAGCCAAGCAAGCAGGAACAGGATGGCCAGCAACGTGGCCCCGGCAAGCGGGAGATTGCGGAGACGAAAGAGCAAGGGACGAGGAGGGGACGAGACTGGAGATGCAGGCGTCACCCCCGGATTGTGCCGGACAAGTAACTAAAAGGTGCTCAATCAATCGTCCTAGACGGATGTTGGGACCCTGCAGCCTGTGGTCAGCTGCTTGAAGGACGGACGGCGCCGAGCCGCTGGGGCGCCGGGTTAGGAGAGCTCGGTGCCGTCGTAGAGCTTCTTGACGTGCACGCTGCCCGGAGGGGCGGCTTCGATGCAGAGCTTGCAGAGGACGCACTCGTCGCAGTTCTCGGCGACGACCGTGACGGTGCCGCCGGCGTCCTTGAAGATGTCGACGGGGCAGACTTCTTCGAGCTTGGCGGCGAGGGCGGGATCGTTCTTGACGGAGTCCTCGACCTCGACGTCGATGAAGACCTTATTCAGAGTCTCGGCCATCAGGCGGTTGCTCCGATCTTTTCCTTGACGACGTCGGGGATCTCGTCGATGCGCTCGACGACGCGGATGCCGGCGGCTTCGAGGCGGGCGATCTTCTCGGTCGCGGTGTCCTCTTTGCCCTCGACGATCGTGCCGGCGTGGCCGAACGACATGCCTTTCATCTCCTCGTCGTCCATGAATTTGCCGGCCATGAAGGCGACGATCGGGAGGCGGGAGTTGTTGTCCTTGACCCATTCGGCGAGCTGGGCCTCCATGCGGCCGCCGGGCTCGGTGTAGATGACGATCGCCTCGGTCTGCTCGTCGGCCTCGAAGTAGGGCATCAGCTCGGCATAGGTGGAGCCGATGATCGCGTCGCCGCCGATCGAGACGGCGGTGGAGACGCCGAGGCCGGCGGCGGTCAGCGAGGAGGAGATCTCGGTGGTCATCCCGCCGGAGCGGCTCATCACGCCGACGCGGCCCGGCTGGTAGGCCTTCGCCGCGTCTTTGGCGGGGCCGCCGATGCCGCCCATCTTGCAGACCTCGGGGACGATCAGGCCGAGGCAGTTGGGGCCGATGATCCGGGCGCCGCGCATCTCGGCGAGCTCGACCATCTCGGCGACGTCGCCGCGCGGGATCCGCTCGGTGACGATGACGATCAACTTGATCCCGTTCTCGATCGCCTCGAGCACGGCGTCCTTGGTGAAGGCGGGGGGGACGGTGACGACGGAGCCGTCGATCGGGCCGCCGTGGTGCTCGACCGCCTGGGCGACGGTGTCGAAGACCGGCACGCCGTGGACCTCGCGGCCCTTGCGGCCGGGGGTGACGCCGCCGACGACCTTGGAGCCGTAGTCGAGGCACTCGCGGGTGAGGTTGACCGCCTCGCGGCCGGTGATCCCCTGGACGATGAAGGTCGTGTCCTTATCGAGCAGGATGCTCACGCCGCCGCCCCTTGGATCTTGGCGACGGCGCGGCCGGCGGCCTCCCACATCGAGACCGAGCGGTCGCAGGACTCGACCCCGTACTTGTCGAGGATCTTGAAGCCCTCGTCCTCCCAGGCGCCGGGGATGCGGAAGATCGCGATCGTCTCGCCCGGGTCCTTGCCGAGCTCGAGGCAGGCCTTGATGACGCCGCGGGCGACGATGTCGACGCGGGTGTTGGAGACGATCGACATCATCACCGCGATCTTCTCGACGCCGTCCTTTTCAAGGACCTCCTTGGCGAGGCCGCAAGCCTTGGCGACCGACGGGTTGCCGCCGATCTCCGAGTAGTTGGCGGGCTGGCCGCCCTGGTTGCGGACCGCGTCGGTCAGCGTCAGCGAGCCGCCGCCGGCGCCGATCACGAGGCCGAGGTTGCCGGTGAAGCCGTGGTCCTTGCCCTGGATCACGCCGCGGTGGTCGGCGGCGTCGATCGCGCTGACGTTCTTCTCGAAGTCGGAGGGCTCGTAGGTCTCGCGGGTGTCGTCCTCGGCGATTCCGAGCTCCTTGCGCAGAAGCTTCTTCTGCCGGCCGACCGCCTCGTTCTCCATCTCCATGTGGGCGTCGAGGGCGACGAAGCTGCCGTCGGTCAGCTCGGCTAGCGGGTTGATCTCGGCGAGAGTCATGTCGTTGTCGCGGAAGAGGCGGGCGAGGCGGGCGAGGACCGGGGTCGCGCGGTTCAGCTGCGAGCCGGTGACGCCGGTCGCGGCGACGACCTGCTTGGCCTCGAAGTCGCCGATCGGGAGGAGGTTGGAGACATGGCCTTTGCCGACGTGGTCGGGGTGGGTCTCGGCGACCTCCTCGATGTCGATCCCGCCCATGTCGCTGAACAGCATCAGCGGCTTCTTCGCGGTGCCGTCCCAGACGACGCTGGCGTAGTACTCCTGTTTGACCTCGGCTTTGGGGTCGACGAGGACGCCGCGCGGCATGTGGCCGTTGATTTCCAGCTCGAGGATCGCCTCGGCGTGCTCGGCGGCTTCCTCGGGCGTGTCGGCGAACTTGACGCCGCCGGCCTTCATCCGGCCGCCGCTCAGCACCTGGCTCTTGATCACGACCGGCCCGCCGATTTCCTCGGCGACCTTGCGCGCTTCCTCAGCGCTCGTGCAGAAGCCGTACTTGGTGACGGGTATCCCCGCCAACTCGACGATCTTCCTGGCCTCGTACTCGTAGAACCGCATCGCGGCGCGGAACCCTATCCAAGGACCCCGGCAGGTCGTCGCCAGCCATCGAATCCCGTGGTTCCCTAGTCCGGTCATGCACGACAGAGGAACCACGATTTAGAGCAGCGGCCCAAGATCCCACTCCTGAGCAACAGAGCGGCTTGGAGGAGGGCGGTCGTGTCCCTCCGGAGGAATGTTCGGCGACATGCAATCTGGCTCCTGCGCGGCGAAGCCGCGCGGCATCGACACGACCGCCCTCCCCGCCAACCGCGTCCCGCGCCCTTGCTTTACTGCCCGGGTGCTTCCCGTCTCCGCCGGGCGCAAGATCCGCCCCCGGTTCCTCGTTTTTCCTTTGCTGACGCTGGTTCTCGGCTCTGTGGTGCTGTGCGGATGCGGCACCGTGGTCGACCGCGAAAAGCTCCAGGACACGATTCAAGCGAGCCTCGAAAACTCGATTCATGAAAAGATTAAGAACGTCGAATGCCCTTCCGATGAGTCAGTTGACCCGGGCGCGACCTTTGAGTGCGACGTGATCTTTTCCGATGACAGGCGAGAAGTAGCGACTTTGGAAATCCGGAATACCGACGCCGACATCTCGATGATCGGTCTCAAACCCAAGAATTAGAGAGAGGCGAATGAGCGACCTGACGACTGCCCCTGACGAGCTGACGACCCACGCGAAACTTCTCAGCTGGGTGGACGAAATCGCCTCGCTCACGGAGCCGGACTCCGTTTACTGGTGCGACGGCAGCGCCGAGGAGTACGACCGCCTCGCCCAGGTTCTGATCGACGCCGGCACCTTCGAGCGCCTCGACCAGGCCAAGCGCCCCAACTCCTACCTCGCCCTCTCCGATCCCGCCGACGTCGCCCGCGTCGAAGACCGCACCTTCATCTGCTCCGAGAAGGAGGAGAACGCCGGTCCGACCAACAACTGGCGCGCCCCGGCTGAGATGCGCGCGACCCTGAACGACCTCTTCAAGGGCTCGATGAAGGGCCGGACGATGTACGTCGTCCCCTTCTCGATGGGCCCGCTCGGCTCGGAGATCTCCGAGATCGGCGTGCAGCTGACCGACTCCGCCTACGTCGCCACCAACATGCGGATCATGACCCGGATGGGCAAGCCCGCCCTCGACGTGCTCGGCGCCGACGGCGAGTTCGTCCCCTGCGTCCACTCGGTCGGGATGCCGCTGACCGAGGGCGTCGAAGACGTCTCCTGGCCCTGCAACGAGGCCAACAAGTACATCGTCCACTACCCCGAGACGCGCGAAATCTGGTCCTTCGGCTCGGGCTACGGCGGCAACGCCCTGCTCGGCAAGAAGTGCTTCGCGCTGCGGATCGCCTCGGCGATGGCCCGCGACGAGGGCTGGCTGGCCGAGCACATGCTGATCCTCAAACTGACCTCGCCCGAGGGCAAGGTCAAGTACATCACCGGCGCCTTCCCCTCGGCCTGCGGCAAGACCAACCTGGCGATGCTGGTCCCGACCCTGCCGGATTGGAAAGTCGAGACCGTCGGCGACGACATCGCCTGGATGAAATTCGGCGACGACGGCCGTCTCTACGCCGTCAACCCCGAGGCCGGGTTCTTCGGCGTCGCTCCGAACACGAGCCACAAGACCAACCCGAACGCGATGGACACGATCGAGCGGAACACGATCTTCACCAACTGCGCCAAGACCGACGACGGCGACATCTGGTGGGAGGGGATGACCGGCGAGCCGCCGGCCCACGCGATCGACTGGCACGGCAACGAGTGGACGCCCGAGTCCGACAAGCCCGCCGCACACCCGAACGCCCGCTTCACCACCCCGGCGTCGCAGTGCCCGTCGATCGCGCCGGAGTGGGAGGACCCCGCCGGCGTCCCGATCGACGCCTTCCTCTTCGGCGGCCGCCGCGCCACCGTGGTGCCGCTGGTCCAGGAAGCCTTCGACTGGGAGCACGCCGTCTTCATGGGGGCGACGATGTCCTCGGAGACGACCGCCGCCGCCGCCGGCGCGGTCGGCCAGCTGCGCTTCGACCCGATGGCGATGCTGCCCTTCTGCGGCTACAACATGGGCGACTACTTCGCCCACTGGCTGAAGGTCGGCCAGCGCGAGGGCGCCGAGCTGCCGCGGGTCTTCTACGTCAACTGGTTCCGCAAAGACGACGACGGCAAGTTCCTCTGGCCCGGCTTCGGCGAGAACAGCCGCGTCCTCGAGTGGGTCTTCCGCCGCTGCGAAGGTGAAGGCGAGGCGATCGAGACCCCGGTCGGGCTGCTGCCGGCCGAGGGCGAGATCGACACCGAAGGGCTCGACATCTCCGGCGAGGCGATGAAGGAGCTGCTCACCGTCGATCTCGACCTGGTCAAGGAGCAGCTGCCGCAGGTGAAAGAGCACCTGGCGAAATTCGGCGAGAAGCTGCCGGCCGAGGTCGGCGCCCAGCTCGAGGCGCTCGAACAGCGGCTCAGCTAACGGCCGACTGCTTCATCGCGGCCTCATCCCGGGCCGGGCGGAAGTACCGGCCCGGGGGGGAGTTGCGAGAAGACGTTGGGCCGGTAGAGGTTGCGGCGGATCGCCTTCGCGAAGGCGTTGGTGGAGGCCTTCGAACTCTCGATCGGCCAATCCATTCCCTGGTCTTTTTCGTCGAACCAGATCACGGCGCGGACCTTCTTGTAGTGGCTGGGGATGACCCGAAGGGCGTTCTTGATCCAGTTGGGCTTGGAGCCGCCCCGCTCTTCGGAGGCGACCTCGCCGATCACCATCGGCTTGGTGGGGGCGATTTTGACGACCCGTTTGTAGGTCGATTCAAAGACCCGGTCGAACGACTGCCAGCCGGCTGAATTGCGCGTGTTGCCCCAGTTGAAGCCGTCCAGGCAGGTCCAATTCACATAGGAATTGCCCGGGTAGAGGCTGTGCAGGGGGACCAGGGCGCGGGTGAAGTCGACGTTGGGGCACCAGACCCAGGTCGCGTTGTTGGCGCCGACCTGGGTGAAGATGTCGTGGACGTGGCGCCAGGCGGCGACGTAGTCGGCGGCGTCGTTGCCGTTGACGTCGGCGCCCCAGGGGAACCAGAACCCGTTCATCTCGGCGTCGAAGCGAAGGAAGAACGGATGCCCCCATTCGCGGGCCTGTTCGGCGAATTCCCTGATGTAGGCGTCGCGGGCGCCGGCGGCGATCTTCGCCAGCGTGTATTCGGGCTGGACAAGGCTGGTCGGCACCGCCTGGGAGGCCCAGCTGAGGAACGGGATCGTCCCGCGTTCCCGCAGCTTTTCGGAGATGAAGGTCGGGAACGGGTAGGGCACGCAGGGCGTGCTGGCGCAGTCGAAGAACGGAGAGGAAAAGGCGAGCAGCGAGACCCCCTTGCGAGCCTTCTGTTCGAAGGCTTCGATCGCGCCCATGTCCCAGGGAGCGGATTCCCCCGTCAGCTGCTTGCCGATCACCGCACCCCAATAGAGCGGGCGCGGCTTCTGCTGTGCCGCAGCGGCGGATGAGATCGGCAGGGCGACCGCCAGCAGGGCGAGCAGGATAAGCAGCATCGCCGGTAGGGCGGTGCGGCGCAGGGCTCTGGGAGGTTGGTCGTTCGTTTTCACTGGTTCTTTCAACCCGGTAAGAAGAGCTTCGCTGCGTAGGCCGCAGCGGATCATTCGGGCGGTGGTATCGGCGCGCCGGGCAGCGTCGGGAAGATATTCGGCTGGAAGCTGGCCTGGCGGATGCCGCGACGGAAGGCGCTGGTCGCGGCGCCGGAGGACTCGATCGGCCACTGGACCCCTCGGTCGACCTGCTCGAACCAGATCAGCGCGCGAATCCGCCGGTACTTGGTGCGCAGCTGCTTGAACATGTCCTTCATCCAGGCGGCCTTGGCGCGTGGGCCGCCGCCGGAGCCCATCTCCGCCAGCACCATCGGCTTCGTCGGGGCGACCTTGCGGACGATCGTGCGATAGGCGTGGCCGAAGATTTCCTCGAAGTCGTGCCAGGGCTGCGAGTTGACCCCGTTGTGGGCCCAGTTGTAGCCGTCGAGGCAGGTCCAGTCGACGTAGGCGTCGCCTGGGTAGTAGCTGGCCAGGGAGCCGAGCTGCGGCGCGCCGGCGGCATAGGCGTAGGGACACCAGACCCAGGTCGCGTTGGTCGCCCCGACCGAGGTGAAGATGTCGTGCACGTGTTGCCAGGCCGGGATGAAGTCGCTGATCTGGTTGCCGTTCGCGCCCGCGCCCCATGGGAACCAGTCCCCGTTCATCTCCCAGTCGAAGCGGAGGAAGAACGGGTGCCCCCATTCCCGAGCTTCTTCGGCGAATTCGCGGATGTAAGTGTCATAGGCGCCGCTGGCGAGATCGCTGAGCTGGAAATCGGGCAGGTTGGCGTCGGCGGGGACGGGAGTCGACTGCGCCCCCCAGCTGAAGAACGGAATCGCCCCGTAGGAGCGGATCGTTTCCATCTCGTAGCGGGGGAAGGAGTAGAAGGAGCAGGGCGAGCTGCCGCAGTCGGCGAAGGGGGCTGCGAACTCGAGCAGCGAGGGCGCCTTGCCGGCCAGTTCGGAGAAGCGGGCAACCGCGGACATGTCCCAGGGGGGCTGGCCGCCGGTCAGCTGCGTGCCGATCCAGGCGCCCCAGTAGGTGGGCCGCTGCTGCGGCACCTTTTTCTTCTTCGTCTGGCTCTTTGCCGAGCTCGCCTGCGGATTGGCTGCGCTCCCGGTCTTTCCCGAGGCCGCGGACCCGAAGACGAGTACGGCGAGCAGGCACGCCGCAAGGGCGGCAGCGAGGACCCTGATCTTTGCGCTCTGCCTCTGCATCCGTCTCCGCTCGTGCATCGACACGGCGGAGGCGGGAGTTTAGGGAGTGCAGGGGTCGGCCCAGATCAGGCGGCGGGGGCAATCGGGGCGTCCGGCGCCGAGCCGAACGAGTCGCCGAGGAAGTCCGGGCTCTGGATGCCGGCCGCGAACGCCGATGCCGCTTCGGGCGAGCTCTCGATCGGCCAGTCCATGCCGTCGTCGTACTTCTCGAACCACAGCAGCCCGCGCAGCTGCGGATATTCCGTGCTGGCGGCGTGGAGGGCGTCGGCGATCCACTGGGCCTTCGAGCCCCCGTACTCGCTCGAGCCGACCTCGCTGATGATCAGCGGCTTGGACGGGGCGATCGTGGTGGTGATTTCTTCGTAGGTCGGGCGGAACAGTTCGTTGAAGCTGCGCCATCTGTCCGGCCGCGCCGGGTTCGTGCCCCAGTTGTAGCCGTCGAGGCCGGTCCAGTCGACGTATTCGTCGCCGGGATAGAGGCTGGCCAGCTTCTGAAACTGATGTTCGGGGTCGACGTTGGGGCACCAGACCCAGGTCGCGTTGGTAGCGCCGACTTCCTTGAAGATGTCGTGCACATGGCGCCAGGCGGCGACGTATTCGCCGGCCTTGTTGCCGTTGAGGCCCTCTGACCAGGCGAACCAGTTGCCGTTCATCTCCCAGTTGAAGCGAAGGAAGAAGGGATGGCCCCAGGCCTTGGCGGCTTCGGCCCATTCCCTGATGTAGGCGTCGTGGTGGCCTTCGATCACGTCGGAGAGCTGGAATTCGGGCTGATCGGGCTTGGCGGGGGTCGACTGCGAGGCCCAGCTGAAGAAGGGGATCGAGCCGTGGCTGCGGATTCTTTCCATCTCCGCAGTCGGGAAGTCGTAGTAGGAGCAGGGGGATTTCGAGCAGTCGGCGAAGGGAGAGGAGAAGTTGATCACCGCGGGGCTCTTGCCGGTGATCTTTTCCAGTGCCGAGACGGCGCCCATGTCCCACGGAGCTTCGTCCCCGGTCAGCTGGCTGCCGATCCAGGCGCCCCAGTAGATCGGGCCGCCGGGGCCGCTGGCAACCGGCTTACCGGCTTTGGGCTTGCAGGTGCGCAGCCGGCGGGTTACCTGTCGCTGGCGGCCGGCCGGCAGCTGACGGCGGCCAAGGGCGTTGGCGCGGGCGCAGTCGAGGGGGCGGCCGGCGACCCGAGCCTGGGCGAGGTTGCCGCTGCGCGTCGCGGCGTGCCGCTTAGCGGCGGCCGCCTGCGGGCCGGTGACCTCGAAGGCGGCGAGGAGGGCGACGACGACCAGGAAGAAGCCGATCAATCGGGGAAGGGAGGAGCGGTAGGGCATGCCAAGCCATCGACTGCTGCTCCCCGCCTTTCACCTTGTCCCGGATGTCTGGACGTTTGTACGATTGACGCGGCCGCTGCCGCGCCCACCCGCCTCAGGCGGCGGGCTGAACCGTGCCGAAGGGCAGCGAGCCGAAACCGTTGCCTGCGTAGGCGGGGTTCTGGATGCCCTTGGCGAAGGCGGCGGTGGCGCCGGCGGAGCTGTTGAGCGGCCAGTCCATGCCGCTGTCGTACTTGTCGAACCAGAGGACGCCGCGGATCTTCGGGTAATCCGTCGGCAGCTCCGAGAGCATTTCGGTGATCCAGGTCGCCTTCGAGCCGCCGTACTCGCTGGAGCCGACCTCGCTGACGATCATCGGCTTGCTGGGGGCGATTTCCTTGGTGATCTTGTCGTAGGTGGAGCGGTAGAGCTGGTCGAAGGTGCGCCAGCGGTCGGGACGGCTGGGGTTGGTGCCGAAGTTGTAGCCGTCGAGCCCGGTCCAGTCGACGTAGGCATCGCCGGGATAGACCTTCTTGAGGTCCGTGAACATCCCGTTCGGGTCGATGTTCGGGCACCAGACCCAGCTGACGTTGGTCGCCCCGACCGAGGTGAAGATGTCGTGGACGTGACGCCAGGCGGTGACCGCTTCGCCCGATTTGTTGCCGTTGACGCCTTCCATCCAGGCGAACCAGTTGCCGTTCATCTCCCAGTTGAAGCGGAGGAAGAAGGGGTGGCCCCAGGCCCTGGCCGCTTCGGCCCACTTGCGGATGTAGCTGTCGTAGCGGCCTTCGATCACGTCGGAGAGCTGGAAGTCGGGCTCGTTGAGGTTGCTCGGCAGCGGGATCGACTGCGAGCCCCAGCTGAGGAAGGGGATGGAGCCGTGGGAGCGGATGTTGTTGAACTCGCCCGCCGGGAAGTTGTAGAAGGAGCAGGGCGAGCTCGAGCAGTTGGCGAAGGGGGAGGAGAAGTTGATGATCGAGAGCTTCTTGCCCAGCGACTGCTCGAGGCTGG
Organism: uncultured Actinomycetes bacterium; assembly: GCA_963702075.1. Taxonomy (GTDB): domain Bacteria; phylum Actinomycetota; class Thermoleophilia; order Solirubrobacterales; family 70-9; genus VAYN01. The sequence continues at coordinate 1,288,677 of OY969703.1, forward strand.
AGGCGGCGCTCATATCCCAGGGCGCTTCATGGCCGGTCAGCTGGTTGCCGATCCAAGCGCCCCAGTAGATCGACGAGGGGGCGGCGGTCGGAGCGGGGGTGGGTTCGGGGGTTGGAGTCGGTTCGGGAGTCGGGGTCGGAGTGGGTTCGGGCTGGGGCGCAGGCGCTGGTTCGGGGGCAGGAGCCGGCTCGGGTTCTGGTGCCGGCGTCGGCTGCGGGGCGGGTTCGAGGGTCGGCTGCGACTGGGGGGCGGGCGGCGGGGTCGAGGGGCTGGCGACCGAGACCGAGACAGTGCTGGCCGCGGGGCGGGAGCCGCGCGAGTAGACCGTCGCCGTGAGCGCGTGGCGGCCGCCGCCGAGCCGCGTGGTGTCGAGGCCGTTGGAGAAGGTGTAGGGGGCGCTGGCGTCCGACCACTTGACGGCGCCGTCGATCGCGAACTCGACGCGGGCTGCGCGGGTGCCGGAGGCCTGCACTTCCCAGGCGATCGTCCCGGAGACGGTTGCGCCGCTCGCCGGCGCGACGGTGACCAGGCCCAGCCGGGTCGACCTGGAGCTGACCGCGCGGCGATCGAAGGTGCGCATCTGCACCTTCGAGGAGCCGCTGTCTCCGCTGCTCCTCTGCGCCTGCGCCGAGCCGGTGAGGCCGGTGAGGGAGAGCAGGGCAAGGGATGCCAGGGCGAGCAGGACGCGGGCGGGGCGGTGGCGGCAGGAGGTCATGCAGCCGCCATCGACTGCCGCCGACCTCGCTGCAGCGCCGCCGCCCGCGCTGGACGTTTGTCAGCCCGGCCCCTGGCCGGTTGTTCAGGCGATTACTTGGTAGAGCGAGAGCAACTCGGCGGCGCACTGGTCCCAGGAGCTCAGCTGCGGGCGCCGCTCGGGAGGCGGTTTGCCGAGCTCCTCGAGGATCGCCGCGGCGACCTCCTCGGCGGGGGCGTCGAGAGGCAGCCCGCGGGCGAAGCCCTCGCGAGCCAGCTCGCCGAGTCCGCTGCTGTCGGCGACGAGCAGCCGGCAGCCGGCGGCCGCCGCCTCGAGGGCGACCAGCGGGTGGGTCTCGAACTCGCTCATCAAGACGACGAGGTCGACCGTGGCGAGCAGCTCGGCCATCGCCGCCGGCTGATCGGAGGGGGTGCTGGTGAAGCGGACCGAGGCGGCGACCCCGAGCCGCTCGCTGAGCTCGCGCAGGTCCTCTTCGTACGGGCCGCCGCCGACCACGAGCAGGCTGGCCCGCGGCTGCTGCGCGAGCACGGCGGGCAGCGCTTCGATCGCGCGGTGGTGGCCCTTGTAGCGCTCGAGCCGGCCGAGGGTGGCGAGCACCGGCGGCCCTTCGCCGCGCTCCTTGCCGGCGCCGTTGGCGGAGAAGGCGAGGTCGGTGCCGTTCGGAATCAGGGCAAACCGTTGCGGCGGTACTCCCAGCTCGGCGCCGTAGTCCTCGACCTCGAAGCGGGCGACGGCGACCAGCCGCTCGGCGCGTCGCAGCAGCGGACGGAGCAGCCGGCGCTGGGCGCGGCGCGCGCGGTTGCGCATCGCCGACGAGTGGCCGCCGCCGTGGAAGGTGACGACGTAGGGGACCCGCAGCGTCAGCGCCCGCAGCATCGCCAGCGGCGCCACCAGCGTGTGGTAGCTCTGGACGTGGACGAGGTCCCAGCGGCGTCGGCCCATCTCCCGCCAGATTGCCGGCGCCAGGTACCAGTCGCGGTCCGCGGGCCAGGCGCGGACGGTGCGGATCTCCACTCCGTCGAGTTCCTGCGAACCGGCGGCCGCGGCGCCGGGCTCGGCGCAGAGGACCTCGACCTCGGCCCCGGCGGCGGCGAGGCGGCGGCTGGTCTCCATCACGTGCCGCTCGACCCCGCCCTGCAAGAGGGGGCTGCGGGGGGTCACGATCAGCACCCGCAGCGGCCCCTCTGCCGCCTCCATCCGCTCGCGCCGGCGGGCGAGCCGTCGCGCCTGCCGCTGGGCGGCGAGGTAGCCGTAGGTGGTGTTGGCGAGGCCGGAGACGATCGCCGTCGCGCGCTCGAGGCCGCCGCGGTCTCCGCGCAGCGCCTGCCCGAGGCCGCGCAGAAAGCCGAGCGGCAGGGTTCGGCGGACGTAGGTGCGCTCGGCCTCGAGGCCGGAGTCGCTGCCGACGAGGGCGGAGAGGATCGCCTTCGAGCGCCCCTCGCCCCGGCAGCGGGAGGCGTAGTAGGAGCGCCGGCCGCGGGTCGTGGTCACGTAGTGGTCGACGCTCGCTTCCGGGTCGTAGAGGATCGTCCCCTCGGGATGGCGGTGGCCGATGCGGATGCAGAGGTCGGTCTCCTCGCAGCCGGCGGGGATCTTGCCGATGCGGCCGAGCTCGTGGCGGAAGCCGCCGACCTCGACCAGCGCCTCGCGGCGGAAGGACATGTTGGCCCCGACCAGGTTGCGGACCCCTTCGCGTTGCCGCGGCATTCCCGAATGAGTGCAGCCGACCACCCAGTCGAACTCGGGCGGGAACCAGCGTGGCCGCCCCTGCTCCCAGGCGGGGTGGATCGCGCCACCGACGCCGAGCACCGTCGGGTCCGAGTAGGCGGCACCGAGCCGCTCGATCCAGTCCGGGGCGGCAGCGGCGTCGTCGTCGAGGAAGGCGACGACCTCCCCGTCGCTGGCCTCGACGCCGGTGTTGCGGGCGCCGGAGAGGCCCTGCTGCTCGCGGTTCGGCATCACCTGGAGCTCCGGCCAGCGTCGCCGGCACTCCGCTTCCAGCTCGGGCGAGTGGTCGATTACCAGCAGGATCTCGTGCGGAGCGACGGTCTGGGCGCGCAGCGACTCAATCGCCGCGGCGATGCGGTCGATTCTCTCCAGCGTGAAGGCGCAGATCAGCACCGAGATCGTGGGCGGCACGGAGGCGATTCTGCCAGCCCCCGCTTCTCGTAACGTTCGCCGCCGATGAGGCGGGAAGATCGATGCGAATCCTGATGGTCGCCCAGTCCTTCTCGCCGATCGTCGGCGGCGAGGAGCGGATCGTCGAGGACCTCAGCCACGAGCTGGCCCGCCGCGGGCATGAGGTCGCGGTGGCGACCCTGCGCCAGCCGCTCGGAGAGCCGGCGCCGCGCGGCGATGGGGTAGAGGTCGAGTTGCTCGAGGCCGCGATGAGCCGCGTTCCCGGCCTCGCCGCCGACCCCGAACGCGCCTACGCGCCGCCGGGACCCGACCCGTTGACGGTACGAGGCCTGCGGCGGGCGATCGACCGCTTCCGGCCCGACGTCGTCCACGCCCACAACTGGCTGGTCCATTCCTATCTGCCGCTGGACCGGGGCTCGGGAGCGGCCTTCGTCCTCTCCCTGCACGACTACAGCCTCGTCTGCGCAACCAAGCGCTTCTTCTATAAGGGCGGTGTCTGCAGCGGCCCTGGGCCGGCGAAGTGCCTGAGCCATGCGATCTCCTATTACGGGGCGGCCAAGGGGGTTGTGGCAGCGGCTGGGGTGGCTGCTGCCAACCCGGTCCTGCGTCGCCGTGTCGACATGTTCCTGCCGGTCAGCGAGGCGGTGCGCGACCTGAGCGGGATCGACGAGCGGCTGCCGTACCGGGTGGTCCCCAACTTCATCGGCGAGCTGCCGCCGCCGCCCGCGGCGGCGGAGCCGCGCCTGGGCGAGCTGCCCAGCGAGCCCTTCATCCTCTATTTCGGCGACGTCACCGAGGACAAGGGGGTGGGGTCGCTGATCGAGGCCTATCGGCGGCTCGAGGGGGCGCCGCCCCTGGTCCTGATCGGCCGCCAGGAGCTCGAGGGGGCCGGCGAGGTGCCGGGCGTCCTCGCCCTCGACCCGATGCCGCACACGCTCGCGATCGAGGCGGTGCGGCGCTCGCTGTTCACGGTCGCGCCCTCGCTGCTGCCGGAGTCGTTCGGGATCGTCGCCCTCGAGGCGGCTGCGCTCGGCAAGCCGGTCGTGGCGACTGCGATCGGCGGCCTGCGCGACGTCGTCGTCGACGGCGAGACCGGTTTACTCGTCGCCCCGGGCGACGTCGACCAGCTCGCCGCGGCCCTGGGGCGGCTCGTCGCCGAGCCCGAGTTGCGCGAGCGAATGGGCGCGGCGGCGCGCGAGCGGTCGCGCGAGTTCGGCCCCGACCGGATCGTGCCGCGGTTCGAGGATGCATACGAGATTGCCGTCGCCGCCGGTCTCAAGGCAGGGGCGCCTCGCCGCCGATAGAAGTCACGACCCCCCGCGCAGGCCCGGGCGGGTCGGTGCAGAACGTAACCTGGAAATCATGGAGCAGCTGACCGCCTCAAACCCGGCACGACCGGCAGAAACCGACACGCCGAAGCCGGAAACGATCCGGCTCGAAGCGACCAGGGGCTTTCGCCGCGTTTTCGCGCCGCGCGAACTCTGGCGCTACCGCGACCTCGGCCTCCAGATCGCGGTTCGCGACGTCACCATCCGCTACCGGCAGACCGCCTTCGGCGCCGCCTGGGCGATCCTGCAGCCGCTCGCCTTCATGGCGGTCTTCACGCTGATCTTCGGTCGCTTCGCCGGCATCTCCTCCGACGGCCTTCCCTATGCGCTCTTCAGCCTCAGCGCGATGGTGCCCTGGATGTTCTTCGCCAACGCCTTCCTGCTCAGTTCCGAAAGCCTGGTCATGAACCAGACGCTGATCTCGAAAATCTATTTCCCCCGCCTCTTCATCCCCGCCGGCGTGATCGCCGCCGGCTGCGTCGACTTCTCGATCTCGCTGCTGATCCTCTTCGTGATCCTGCTCGTCTACGGGATCGTGCCCTCGCTGGCGCTGTTCGCGCTGCCGCTGCTGATCGCGATCGCGGTCGCCACCGCGCTGGGGGCGGGCACGGCGCTCTCGGCGGTCAACGTCCGCTACCGCGACGTCCGCTACGTCATCCCCTTCGCGACCCAGCTCTGGTTCTTCGTCAGTCCCACCGTCTATCCGAGCAGCTCGCTCAGCGAGCCGCTGCGGACGCTCTCGGCGATCAACCCGATGGTCGGCGTGATCGAAGGCTTCCGCTGGGCGTTGCTCCACAACGGCAGCGCCCCCTGGGAACTGATCGGAATCTCCGCCGCCTCCGCCGCCGTCCTGCTGGTCGCCGGGCTCGCCTACTTCGACCGCGTCGAGCGCAGCTTCGCCGATCTGATCTGAGCATGGGCAACTACACCGCAATCGAGGCCGAGGGGCTGAGCAAGAGTTACCGGCTCGGCCTGGCCGGCGCCTACGGCTCGCTGCGCGAGGCGATCGGCAACAGCGCCCGGGCCAGCGTCGGCCGCCTCGTCGGCCGCGGCGAGAAGCCGAAGACCGACGTCCTCTGGGCGCTGCGGGACGTCTCCTTCAAGGTCGAAAGCGGCGAAGCGATCGGGCTGATCGGCCACAACGGCGCCGGCAAGAGCACGCTGCTGAAACTGCTTTCGCGGATCGCCGAGCCGACCAAAGGCTGGGCCGAGGTGACCGGGCGGGTCGGCTCGCTGCTCGAGGTCGGGACCGGCTTCCACCCGGAGCTGACCGGCCGCGAGAACGTCTTCTTGAACGGCGCGATCCTCGGCATGCGGCGGGCGGAGATCCGCCGCCGCTTCGACGAGATCGTCGACTTCGCCGGGATGGAGCGGTTCCTCGACACGCCGGTCAAGCGCTACTCGAGCGGCATGCAGGTCCGTCTTGCCTTCGCCGTCGCCGCCCACCTCGAACCGGAGATCCTGCTCGTCGACGAGGTCCTGGCGGTCGGCGACGCGGCCTTCCAGCGCAAGTCGCTGGCGAAAATGGCCGAAGTCGCGCGCGCCGGCAGCACCGTGGTCTTCGTCTCCCACAACCTGGCGACGATCCAGGCGCTCTGCGAGCGCGCGATCCTGCTCGAGCGCGGCAGCGTCGTCAACGACGCCCCGGTCGAGGAGGCGGTGAGCAGCTATCTGAGCTCGCTCGAGCGCGGCGCCTCGAAGAACCTGCTGGAGCGGACCGATCGCGACGGTCGCTCCTGGAAGGGGTCGAAAGTCTCCAGCCTCATCGTCTACGACGCGGTCAGCAACGAGCCCGACGTGATCGTCGGCGGCCGCCCGGTGCGGATCGAGATCGGGATCACCAACGTGATGCCGACGATGGAGTGCCAGCTGACGATCCTCAACAACCTCGGCCAGCCCCTCACCACCCTCGACAGCGAGCTCTCCTCGCCTGAAGACGTCCGCAGCGGGGACGAGGGGCGGATCGAATGCAGCGTCGAGTCGCTGCCGCTCACCCCCGGGCGCTACCGGGTCGACGTGCTCCTGCGCGGCAACCAGGAGATCCAGGACGGGCTCCAGGCTGCGGCGTATTTCGACGTCGAGCCCGGTCTCAGCGCCGGGCGGCCGATGCCGACCGACGGCGCCGACGGCGACATCGTCTTGCCGCACAAGTGGCATCTGCCCGGGTAGACGGCGCCGGTTCGCCACAATCCCTGCGGTGCGTGCGCTGACGCTGCTGCTCTCGGTCGCCCTGCTGGGCTTGCTGCCCGCTGAGGCGCAGGCCGCCCCTCATCCCTGGATCGGAGTGCGCGGCAACCACCTGATCGACGCCAAGGGCAAGCCGGTGCGCCTGCTCGGGGTCAACCGCTCGGGCTTCGAGTACGCCTGCGTCGAGGAAGAAAAGATCTTCGACGGCCCCGCCGACTGGGCCTCGGTACAGGCGATCAAGAGCTGGCACGTCAACGCCGTCCGCCTGCCGCTGAACGAGACCTGCTGGCTGGGGATCAACGGCGTTCCCGAACGGCTAAGCGGCGCTCCGTATCGCGCCGCCGTCCACGAATACGTCGAACTACTGGAGCAGGCCGGCCTCTACGTGATCCTCGACCTGCAGTGGGCGGCACCGGGGAAGAACTGGGGCACCGGCCTGATCCCGATGCCCGACGCCGACCACGCGCTCGATTTCTGGCGCAGCGTGGCGAGCGAATTTCGCGACGACCGCGCCCTCCTCTTCGACGTCTTCAACGAGCCCCACGACGTCTCCTGGGAATGCTGGGCGACCGCCTGCCCGGGGCTCGACAACTACTTCGGCCCCTACTCGGCGGTGGGGATGACCCAGCTGGTGGAAACGATCCGCTCCACCGGGGCAAGGCAGCCGCTGATGCTGGGCGGCCTCGACTGGGCCCGCGACTTCAGCGGCTGGCTGCAGTGGCGCCCGCCCGACCCGGCCGGCGCCCTCGTGGTCTCCTTCCACAACTACGACTACAAAGCCTGCCCGAGCAGCTGCCGCGCCGAACTGGCCGAACTGGCCAAGCGGGTTCCGGTCGTCACCGGCGAGCTCGGGCAGACCGACTGCCGCTCCGACTACGTGCGCCCGTACATGGAATGGGCCGACAGACACGGCGTCTCCTACCTGGGTTGGACCTGGAACGCCGAAGGGCGCTGGGACTGCGCCGGCGGCCCTTCGCTGATCCGCGACTGGGCCGGCGACCCGACCCGCTACGGCACCGGCCTCAAGCGGCACCTGAAGCGCCTGGCGCAGAGCTAACCGGGTCTCAGACGGCGTCGCCGAACCAGAGCTTGCGCAGGAACCGGCGCAGCGAATCGGTCCCCCGCATTTCCAGGCGCGGCAGCTCGAGCGGATCGTCGCCGCGGCGGACGAGCCGCGACTCGACCGTGCAGGCACCGCGGTAGCCGGCGTCTCCCGTCGCCGCGACGACGCGCTCGTCGAAGCCCCCGTATGGGTAGGCGAGCGTCGCGACGTCCTCGCCGAGCAGCTCCTCCAGGTCGCCGCGGCAGCCCGCCAGCTCTGCCTCGATCTCGCTGTCCTCGACGCCCAGCAGGTTGCGGTGGTTGCGCGTGTGGCCGCCAAAATCGATGTCGTCGCCCCGCAGCTCCCGGATCTGCTCGGCACTGAGCAGCGGCCGCCCGGCCAGGCCGGCGCCGTCTCCTCCCTCGTCGGCCCAGTCGTTGCGACCGCCGATCCGCCCGCTGACGAGGAAGATCGTCGCCGGGAAGCGGTGCCGGCGCAGGATCGGGACGGCGATCTCGAGGTTGTCGAGATAGCCGTCGTCGATCGTGACCGCGACCGTCCGCGCCGGCAGCTCCTCGCCCCCGCGCACGGCCTCGACCACCTCGGCGAACGGCACCACCCGGTAGCGCAGCAGCGAGAGCAGGCGCATCTGCCGGGCGAACCGGCGCTTGGAGATGACGAAGCGCCCGCCGCCGCCCTCCCGGTCGAAAGCGTGGTACATCAGCACCGGCAGACCACGGGTGGCTCGAGTCCATTCCCGGCGGCTCATCGCGCCGCGGACGCCGAGCCAGAAGGCGTAGCGGGCGACGAACCCGTACCAGACCTGCCTGGCGCCAGGGCTCGGCAGCAGCCGCCCGAGGGTGGCCAGCAGGGTCGGTGCAACCCGCAGGGCGAGCGCGGTGCGCCGTAGGTTGACGTCGCGGACCGTCGGCTCGGCGAACCAGCCGATCAGCTGTGAGCCCATCTGTGGGTCGCGGCGGTTGAACTCCGCGCAGTAGGAGCCGAAGCGGCGGATGTCGCCGATGATCCGCTCGCGTCCCTTCTGGTCGTCGTGGAGGCCGACGGCGGCGGCCAGGTAGACCGGCCGGCAGCCGGCGGCGCAGAGGCGGTAGCCGATCTCGAGGTCCTCGATCGCGTCGAGGTCGGTGGCGAAGCCGCCGACCTCGCGCAGCTGCTGCCGCGGCGCCGACATGTTGCCGCCGTAGCAGTCGGTCCAATCGAGCCGTTTGCGGGCAAGCTCCTCATAGCGCTCGTTCCACGCCGCCGCGTAGGCCTTCGCGTACCAGTCGTTGCCGGCGAAAGGGACCTGGGTGAGGCGGCCGATTCCGAGCGCCAGGGGATCGCGCCGGTGGGCCTCGTCGTGCTCGGCGAGCAGCTCCGGCGAGGCGATGATGTCGTCGTCGAGGAAGACGCAGACGCTGCCCTCGGCGGCCTCGATCGCCGCGTTCAGCGTCGCCGGCTTGCCGCCCTTCTCCAGCTCCAGCAGGCGCAACCGGTAAGGCGTCTGCACTGCCCGCACCGCCGCCGCAGCGCTCTCGGCGGCGCCGTCGGCGGCGACGATCACCTCGAAGCTGGCGGGGTCCTGGGTCTGCTCCGCCAGCGCCTGCAGGCAGCGTTCGAGCAACTCGCGACGGTCATGCGTCGCGATCAGGACCGAGATCCGGGGGGTCGCGGCCATCGCTTTACGCGGCCGCGTCGGGGTTCGTCAGCTGCTTCCACTCGGCGGCGCTCATCGCCGTCTTCGCCCCCCGCCAGAAGGCGTAACGGGCGACGATCGAGAACCAGAGCAGCTGGCGGTCCTCGCCGGGAATCAGGCGGCCGAGGCGAGCGAACGGACCGGGGGGCACGCCGAGCGAGAGCAGTCGCCGCCGCAGCGCGATCTCGCGCGGGCCGCCGCGCTGCCAGCCCAGCATCGCCGGCTTCATCGCCGGCACCTCACGGGCGAGCTTGACGTGCGAGACCCCCTGCGCGAAGGCCCCTTCGAGCATCTTGCGGCGCGGCTTTTGGTCGTCGTGGACGCAGGAGGCCTGCGCCAGGTAGCGCGGCGTGCATCCGGCTTCGCAGAGGCGGAAGGCGAGGTCGAGGTCGAGGGTCACGACCAGCTCGGTGTTCATCCCGCCGACCGCTTCGATCTGCCGCAGGGGGGCGGAGAGGTTGGCGCCGTAGCAGTCGACCCAGGTCGGCTCGCGCCCGGGGAATTCCTCATAGTGGAGGTTCCAGACCCGCGCTTGAGTCTCCGCGTACCACTCGCGCCGGTCCGGCACCTGCTGGACGATCTTGCCGACGCCGATCGTCATCGGGTCCTCGCGGTAGGCGCGGATGTGCTCGGAGACCAGCGAGGGAGAGGCGATCACGTCGTCGTCGAGGATCAGGCCGATCTCACCCTCGGCCGCGGCCACAGCTGCGTTCAGGGTGCGGGGCTGGCGCCGGCGCTCCAGGGCCAGAACGCGCAGCCTGAACGGCGCCTCGAAGGCTTCGGCCATCGCCGTCGTGCCGTCGGTCGAGCCATCGTCGGCGACGATCACCTCGAAGTTCTGCGGGGCCTCGTCCTGCGCCGCGAGCGTCCCCAGGCAACGCCGCAGCAACTCGCTGCGGTTGTGGGTGGCGATCAGGACGCTGAGGACCGGCGGCTGCTCGCTCACCGCAATCCCCCAGCCACGGCCTCGTCGACGCGACCGGCGGTGAGCGCGCGCCAGGTGTCGGGCCCCACCTCCTCGTGGACCCCGCTCCAAAACGAGAGCCGGCCGCAGAAGTGGAACCAGATCATCTTGCGGTCCGGGCCGGGGAGGAAGCGGCCCAGCCGGATCAGGCGGGCGGGAGGGAGGCGCAGCGCCAGCGCCAGCCGCCGTACGGCGAGCTGCTTCGGGCCGACGATGCCTTCCCAGTTGAGCAGTTCGGGCGCGAACTCCGGGAAGCGGCGGCTCAGCTCGACGTGCATCTTCCCGGCCCGCCGGACGCTGGCCATGATCTTTGCGCTCCCCTTCATGCGGTCGTCGTGGACCGCATGGCCGCGGGGCAGGAAGAGCGGCTTGCAGCCGGCGCGGATCAGGCGCAGCGCCAGGTCGAAGTCTTTGGCCTGCGGGATGTCGGTCGATACCCAGCCGACGTCGCGGGCCGTGTCGGTCGGGAAGGAGAGATTGGCGCCGTAGCAGTCGTTCCAGCGGGCCTCGCGCTCGGCCAGGTCCTTGTAGTGCGCGGCCCAGCCGCTCGCGTAGGTCTCGGCGAACCAGGTTTCGTCGGCCACCAGATGCTGGGTGATCGCCCCCACCCCGATCGCGGGCGGGCTCTGGTCCGCGGCGGCCATATGCGCCGCGACCAACTCGGGCGAGGCGATCATGTCGTCGTCGAGCAGGAGGCAGCGCGGCGCCCGCGCCTGCTCGAGGGCCGAGTTCTGGGCGGCCGCGTGGCCGCTCTTCGGCAGCTGCAGAACCTGCAGCGGGTAAGGCGCCTCGAAGGCTTCGGCCAGCGCCGCGGTCCCGTCTTCGGAGCCGTCGTCGGCGACGATCACCTCGAAGCTGTCCGGGGCGGCGCTCTGCTCGGCCAACGAACGCAGGCAGCGCAGCAAGAGATCGCCTCGGTTGTGGCTGGCGACGATGACGCTCAGATGTGGACTGGACACACTTATCGCTTCGGAGGAGTGGCTGGCTGGGTGAAGATATCGGCGGCGAGGGATGCCGTCATGAGGCCCGCAACGCTGCTTCCTCGTAGACCGTTTGCAGCCGCTTTCCCCAGGCGGCGGGGCTGTGGTGGGCCTCGGCGAACGCGCGGGCGCTCTCGCCGAGCCGGCGGCGGCCGTCTCCGTCCTCGAGCAGGCGCGCGATCGCCGCCGCGGTCTCCTCGCCGGTCTCCGCCACCGCCAGCGGCGGCTCGGGCTCGATGCAGTCGAGGCCTTCGGCTCCGAGCGGGGTCGTCACCACCGCCTTGGCCCGGGCCATGGCCTCCAGCACCTTCATCCGCATGCCGCCGCCGCTGCGCACGGGAGCGGCGACGACGGCGGCCGCTTGCAGGTGCGGCTCCATGCTCGGCGCGTCGGCGACGACCTCGGTTCGTGGCCCGGCCAGGGCCCGCACCTCGGCCGGAGGCGCGCTGCCGACGATTCGCAGCCGCGCCGCCGGGGCGCGCCGCCAGACCGCCGGCATGATCTCCCGCGCCAGCCAGAGTGCCGCTTCGCGGTTGGGGAGATGGGTGAAGGTGCCGGCGAAGAGCACGGTCCCGGCCACCTCCGCTACCGGGTCGCAGGCGGGCGGCAGGACGATGCCGAAGGGGTTGACCCGGACCCGCTCGGCCAGGTCGGGTTCCCGGCGGGCGATCTCGGCGGCGTCGCCTCGGCTGTAGACCTGGATCAGGGTCGCCCGGCGCCAGGCCGCGCGTCGGAACTCGTCCCAGCGGCGCCAGTCGGCCTGCCGGATCAGTTGCTCGGGACGGTCGCGGAGCCGGGCGGCGCGCCAGCCGGCGGCTGGCGCCTGGACCGCCTCGTGCTCGGTGAGGACGGTCGGGATCCCGGGCGGCAGGCGTAGGACCGCCATCAAATCCTCCTCGAGTGCCACGACGTCGAAGCCGCCGCCGGCGACCCGGTCGATCGCCGCCTGGACCCCGGCGGTGGCGCTGACGGCCCGCCAGGGCCAGTGCTTCCCGGCCCAGGTGCCCGCCAGCTGCGCCCGCACCTGCCAGCGGCGCCCCGCCGAGCCGGAGCGGCGGCGGTCGACGAAGACCGCCTCGAGGTCGTCGGCGCGCATCAGATCCTGCGCCGCCTCGGCCTGGCCGGGAAGGTCGCCGTAGGAGCCGACGACGGTCACTTGGTGGTGCCCTCGCAGCCCCGCGAGCTGGGCATGGAGGAGCTTCGGGATCGCCCCCAGGCCGTCGGCCTCGGGGACCATCGAGACGACCAGGAGGATCTTCATCACGAGCGCTGCAGCCGGCCGAGCAGACGGTTGAAGGTCATCCGCCGCTCGGGGAAGAGAAACGCCGTCGCCAGCCGCCGCGCCAGCGGCCGCGGGGCAAGCGCCATCGCCGCGAACCAGCCGACGAACATCGCCTTCATCGCCACCCCGGCGTTGGTCCGCCGCCGCGCCGCCGTCCACGCTTCGCGCGCCAGGCCGGCTCGCGTGTCTTCGGGGACCGTGTGGAGCTCCGGCTCCAGGCGGAGGGAGATCATCCGGTTCGCCAGGTCGGCGATTGAGACGATCGGCTCCGGGTGCGGTATCCGCTCGCGCCGGGCGAGCTCGAGCAGGGCTGCGGCGGTGGAGCGGTCGACCCGGATCGTCAGCCGCAGACGCTCCATGTCGAGGCCCGGGTCCAGCTCTTCGTAGGCGTTGTCTCCGTGCACCCGGTAGGAGGCACCGACGTGGTCGAGAGAGGCCACCGGCCCCAGCAGCGGCATTAAGTGGACGAGATAGCGCTCGGCGCACATCCGGTACTCGCGCTCGGGGATCGGCATCACCTTGGCCATCGCCTCGCGCCGGAAGGCGTTGGCGCTGGTCGGCACCCAGGGCAGGTCGAAAGGCTGGTTCAGCTCTTCTGCGCAGACGTCACCGTCCGGCATCGGGATGTGAGAGGGGGGCTTGACGAAGCCGGTCGGCCTGCCCTCCCCGTCCACGACCTCCATTCGCGACTGAGTCTTGACCACCCGCTCATCGGCGGCGAAGACGGCCGCCGCCCTCGCGGCGCATTCGGGGTGGAGGAGGTCGTCGGCGTCGAGGAGGATCACCACGTCGCCCTCGCAGCGCTCGAAGCCGGCGTTGAAGGCCGAAGCGTGACCGCCGTTCTCCTTCGCGACCACGGTCACCCGGTCGCCGAAGCGCCGGGCGACCGCGACCGAGTCGTCGCTGGAGCCGTCGTCGACGACGATCACCCGCACCCGCTCGTGGGTCTGAGCGAGGGCGCTTTCGATCGCGGCGGCGAGGAAGCGGCCGTAGTTGTAGTTGTCGATGACGACGTCGACGCTCAGCGCAGCGCCATCGCCGCCGCTCATTCCGGCGGCTCCGGGATCCAGGCGGCGACCCGGCGGTAGGGCTTGGTGATTCCCCGGCGGAAGAGGGTGGCCGAGACTTTCACCGGCCGCCCGTTCGAGTCCGGCGGCCGCACCGTGAGCAGCTTCTGTTCGCCCGGAGAGAGCCGGAAGGCCCGCACCTCGAAGGGCTTTTCGCTGCGGTTGGTACGGAGCTCGAGCGTGAAGCCGTCGCGGCTCTGCTCGCGGCTGGCGATCCCGACCGTGGCCACGGGCACCGACTTGCCCTGCTCGGCTTCGATCCACAGCTCCGAGTAGCCGATCGCGTTCTTGGCGGAGAAGGGAATGAAGATCAGGACAATGGCGACGATCCCGGCGACGATCCCCCCGGCAAGGAGACCCAGCTCGGCTCTCGCCGGCCGCCAACGCGGCCTGCGGGCGGCGGCTCGGGCCGGTTTGGGACGCGATATGGCCGCTCCGCGGGCGCAGCCGATCGTTACCAGACAGAGCGCGACCGCCCACCAGCCGGGCGAGATTCCGCCCGGAAGCGGGTCGATCGCCAGCGGCAGCAGCGCCAGGGTCGCCAGGCTGAGGCCGACGCTGAGGACGAGCAGCCGCGGAGGGTCGATCCTGCGCTTGGCGAAGACGACACAGACGATCGCGTAGCCGGGGAGGAAGAAGAAGAGCGGCGCGGCGGCCAGGAGGCTCAGCACCGGGACCGGCAGCAGCAGTGCCAGCACGGCGGAGGCGACCGCCACCTTGACCGCCAAGCCGAGATCGCGGTTGCCCCTCATCGCCCTTCTCCGAGATCGAAGATCGTGATCGCGCCGTTCGCGTAAATGCGCGAGACGTCCGGAACCCGGTTGAACTTCGCGGTCGAGCTCCTCGGTTTGAGCGTTTCCCCGCTCGGTTCTTCGGTCGTGAAGAAATGCCCGCGCAGGGTGTCGGCGCTGGCATAGCGGCGGTCAGGGACGATGTAGCGAAGCTTGTGACGCCGCAGCAGCGGCAGCTCCCAGCCGGTGAAGGATTCGACGTCGAGGACGTCTTCGATTGCCGGCGAGCTGCCGGCGAAGGCGACCTTGCCGCCGGGGACCATCAGCAGGCCGGCGTCGGCGTTGGTCGCCGCGAAGCGCCCGCCCTCGATGTGCTCCCGCGACCATTCGGCGGCGCTCAGGGAGGGCGAGGGGATGACCTTGCCGTCGGCGGAGATCCGCATCGGCTTGGCCAGCTGCGAATCCCAGGGCCAGCCGGAGATCGCCCCGCCGATCAGGAACAGCGCGATCAGCCCGGCGGCGGTCGCGCGCCAGCGTCGGCGCTCGGAGAAACGGGCGAGCGCGGCGACGAACGCGCAGCTGAGGGTGAAAGCGAGGCCGATGAAGAGGAACTCGCTGGCGCGGTTGCCGGTCTCCCAGGCGGGCGGCGCCAACCGCAGCGCCAGGGTCCCGAAGAAGGCGACGGCGGCGATCGCGAAGATCAGCGCGAACGGTTTCTTCATGTGGCGGCGGTAGATCTCGCGCAGGCCGAAGGGAAGGCAGGCGGCGAGGGCGATGACGGCCAGCAGCGCCACCGCTTTGCCGAGCAGCGGGGTGGGTTCGACCGATGGGCCGCTCCCCGAGAAGAGGCTGCGAGGCGGGTCCTCGCCGCCGATCGTGTGGGCGATCGCTTCCACCGCGTTGCCGAGCACGGGCGAGAGATAGCCGACGGTGGTGCTGGCGACGACGAGCAGCCAGAACCCCGCCATCGCCGCGGCGGCAACGGCGAAGGGCCAGGGGTTCGGCGGCCGCCAGCTGCGGCGCACGAACCAGAAGGAGACGGCGAGGGCGGCGAGGAAGGCCGCGGTCGCGTAGGAAGTGAGGTGGTGGGTGACGACGATCGCCGCCACCGCCAGCAGTACCGGCACCCCCCAGGCTCGCCAGGCGGTGCGGGGGGCGGCTTCGCGCTCGGCCAGGGCCATCATCACCAGCAGCAGCAGCGGCAGCGCCAGGGACTCGTAGGAGAACTGGGCACCCCAGTAGAGGAAGTTGAAGTTGCCGGTGTAGATGCCGACGCCGAGCCCGGCCGCGCGAGCCGAGCCGCTGACCCGCTCGAAGAGCAGGAAGAGCGCGGCGAGCATGACCAGGCGGGCGACTCCGATCAGGACGATCCCCGCCGGGTAGACCGAGAGCCCCGTCACCTTCATCAGCGCCGAGGCCGCCCCCTCCAGACCCGGGTAGTACGGGGTCACCTCGAGGATCGGGTTGTGCCGGAAAAGCGCCCCGGTCTGGTCGATCCGCACCGCGTTGAACGCGTGCACCTGCTCGTCGGAGAAGGTGAACAGCGGGGCGTCCCGCATCACCTTGACGAGGTAGAGGGAAAGTCCCAGTAGCAGGACCAGCAGCAGTCGCTCCCGGGGAGAGGCCGCTTTCGAGGTGAGCCGGTAGAAGATCGGCAGCGCGAAGACGAGGATCCCGAGCCAGGCGAGGACGGGAGAGCTGCTCTCGGTGGCTCGGGAGAGCGCGTTGGCGACCGAGACGATCAGCAGGCCGACCCCGGCAGCCAGCACTGCCGCCGGCAAGGCGGACCTCTGGCTTTCGGCCGAGCTCACTGTGGCCACCGGTCAGCGCGACGTTCGGCCTCTTCCAGGAGCTCGGGAAGACCGACCTCCAGGGCGTAGGCGACGCGACGCAGCGCGCCCCAGGTCGGCTCCAACCGGCCGGCTTCGATCGCGACGACCTGGCTCTCGTCCAGTTCCGCGCGACGCCCGAGCTCCCCCGGGCTCATCTGCGCCCGGTCGCGGAGATCGGCGATCGCGGCTCCGAGGGCCGCATCGGGATCGAGTTCAGGTCCGCCACGGGCCTTGCCCTCGCTCATCGTGGTCGAGGCTAGCGTCGCCGTCGGGGGGGAAACGATCAGCGAGACTTGGTTGAAGCGTTCAAGCGGTAGCACGCGCGCGCTGCTGCTCGGTGACCTCGGCCGGCGAGGCTTGCCGATGCGCGCGGATCATGCGGCGGCGCCTGCGGGCCTCGCGGAAGATCGTGCCGAGGACGCGGAAGCCGTCGCGGAAAGTCTTCAGGTTGCTCTCGCCGTGCATGCGCAGTTTCTCGTAGCTCGGCACCTCGGTGATCTTCATCCCGGCGGAGGCCATCCGCAGGTTGATCAGCGTCTCCACCTCGAAACCGGGGACGTCGAGCGAGATAAAGGGCAGGCAGCGGGCCCAGAAGGCGTTGTAGCCGTAGCAGAGGTCGGTGAACTTGGTGCCGTGCATCATGTTGGCGGTGCCGCTGAGGACCGTGTTGCCGAGGCTGCGCAGCCTGGTGATGTCGGCGCTGCCGCCGCCGGGCATGTAGCGCGAACCCTTGGCGAAGTCAGCGCCGGCTTCCAGCGCGTCGATGAAGGCGGGGATCTCGGCCGGGTCGGCGGAGCCGTCGGCGTCGAGCATGACGACGAGGTTGCCGGTGACGGCGGCGAAGCCGGTGCGGAAGGCGTCGCCCTTGCCGCGGCCGCTCTGGCTGGTGACGCGGATCTCCGGGTAGGCGCGGCGGGCGGCCTCGATCGTGTTGTCCTTCGAGTTGCCGTCGACGAGGATCACCTCGTGCAGGCCCTCGGGCAGTTCGGAGAGGACCTGGCCGATGTTCTTTTCCTCGTTCATCGCCGGGACGACGACGCTGACTTTGGTCTTGCGGTTGCGCCGGTCGGGACCTTTGTAAGGGACGGAGCTGCGGGCGCCGAGCGCCTCGACGCCGATCAGCGGCACGCCGCCGATCCGGCTGGTCGTCACCGACTGCGCCTCGAGCAGGTCGAGCGGGCGCGGCAGCAGGCTGACCGGGACGCCGATCGATTTGAAGGCGCGCATCAGCTCCAGCAGGCCTTCGTCGTCGGCGTGGGAGCTGGAGATGACGACGCGGTCGGCGTGGTAGCGCTCGACCACCTCGAGGGCGGCGACGCGGCCGGCGGTGCCGGGGTCTTTCTCGGCAGGCGGCACGGTGCCGACGACGTTCGCGTACTTTTTCAGCGGCGCGTAGGCGCGCAGGCGGTCGGCGGTGTCCTCGTCGCCGACCAGGACCCAGCGCTCCTGCGGGTTGAACCGCTCTATATACGGGGTGAGGACGGAGCGAAGAGCCGTGTCGAGGGCGATGAAGCCGATCCACAGGCCCAGCTGTTCGACGCCGCCGAGGGAGGTCAGGAGCGAAGCCGACCAGGCGAAGATCGCCGCGACGAGGAAGCGGATCAGCGGCCAGCCGCGCGCCCCCTCCTCGGCCCGCGCCGAAGCCGAACCGTAGACGCCGAGCATGCCGTAGACGAGGACGAGCACCAGCTGCGCGACCGGGAAGGCCGGAACGAAAGCGACGCCGGCGAGGGCGACCACGATCGCCAGGGCGACGGAGGATGAGACGAAGTCGGCGAGCGGGAGGAGCCAGAGCCCGGGGCCGCGCTTGGCCATCGGCATCGCCCCGAGGGTGGGGCGATCCTGGACGAGGGCTTCGCGCCCGCCGGAGGTGGGCTGGAAGGGATGATCTAGGGGGACTTCGGAGGAAGAGTGCATTGGCTGCGAGGTTGGACTGGGCTTGTCTTTGTAAGTCAGGAACGGAACCTTGGTTGCGGTTGTCAACGCAAAGTCCGTATCGGCAGCCGCCACGGATCACCTAAACCGCTGCAACAGGCGTAACGCCCCCTCAGATTACGGAACTAGGGACCGGAAAAGCGGTTTTCCCAAATAATGGGGATGCGCTGCTCATGCCTATGCATTAGGCGCCGCCGCGGTTTCTCGAAAAAAAACGCGATCTGTCTACTTATAGGCCTCGGCGAGCTCCGGATCCTTCTCCGCGAGCATCTCCGCCAGCTCGACCATCACCTTGCACTGCTTCCAGGTGGCGTCGTCCTGCATCTTGCCGTCGATCATGTGGACGCCGCGGCCGTCGGGGATCGCCTCGATCACCTTCTTGGCGAACTTGACCTCGTCCGGCGGTGGGCTGAAGACCTTCTTCGCGATCCCGATCTGGACCGGGTGCAGGGACCAGGCGCCGACGCAGCCCATCAGGAAGGCGGCGCGGAACTGGGTCTCGCAGCCGGCCGTGTCCTTGATGTCGCCGAAGGGCCCGTAGAAGGGGAGGATGCCGGCGGAGGTGCAAGCGTCGACCATGCGGGCGATCGAGTAGTGCCAGAGGTCCTGCTGGGCTGAGACACGGTCGGCCTCGGGGTTCTCGGGGTCGGCCGGGTCCTCCATCACCCGGTAGCCGGGGTGGCCGCCGCCGACGCGGGTCGTCTTCATCCGGCGGGCGGCGGCGAGGTCGGCGGGGCCGAAGCTCATCCCCTGCATCCGCGGGCTGGCGTTGGCGATCTCCTCCAGGTTGACCACGCCCTGCGGGGTCTCGAGGATCGCGTGGACGAGGATCGGGCGCGAGAGCCCGGCCTTCGCCTCGAGCTGGGCGAGCAGGCGGTCGACGTAGTGGATGTCGTGGGCGCCCTCGACCTTCGGCACCATGATCGTCTCCAGCTGCTCGCCGATCTCGCCGACCAGCTGGGTGAAGTCGTCGAGCACCCAGGGGCTCTCCAGCGAGTTGACCCGGGTCCAGAGCGAGGTCGCCCCGAAGTCGTTCTCCTTGGCGGCGCGAATCAGGCCCTCGCGCGCGGCCTCCTTGCGGTCGACCGGGACGGCGTCCTCGAGGTTGCCGAGCAGGATGTCGGTTTTGGCGGCGATGTCGCCGGCCTTGGCCACCATCTTCTCGTTCGAGAAGTCGAGGAAGTGGATCATCCGCGAGGGCTTGACGGGGATCTCGCGAAGCGGCTCGGGGGCGCCGATCGCCTGCGGCAGGAAGAAGTCTCGTGGATGTCTCAAGGTGCTCCTCGCGTCTCGGTTCTGGGGACGGGCGGGCGTAAATCTAGCCAGAGGGCGGATTTTCCGCCTTCCTCAATCGTAAATTCCCTGGTATCGAGGGATCTGTGCGTGACAACACCGAGGACTGGGTCATCCCCCGCGGCGCCGTGCCGACGCTAGATCAGCTCGAGGCGCGGATCGACGAGGCGCTGGTGGTCTCGCGTGCTTCAGAGGCCGGCGTGCGGGAAGTGGGGGAGATGGCCCTCGACGCTGCCCGCCAGGCGCAGCGGGCGGCCGAGGCAGCGGAGACCAGCGCCCGGGCGGCGGCCGAGGTCAGCCGCGCTCCGCGCCAGCCCGCTGCCGCGTCGGCTGCCGATTCGCCGGCTCCCGCCGCGACGCGGGAAATGGTGATCGATCCGCTGAAGCGGTTCAACGACCGCGCCGACGCGATCTCCGCCCGCCTGCGGGAGCTGCAGCGGGTTCCTCTTTAAAACGACGGCGCTCAGGCTGCACAGTGGGAGCCGAAGTGCTCGGTCCAGAGGTGGACGCCCGCGAGACCGCCGAGGGTGCCCACGCGCAGGTCGAACCCGGTTTCGCCAAAGTTGCCGAGGACGTTCGCGCGGTGGGCAGGCGAGCGCATCCAGGCGCGGAAGATCGCGCCGACGGTCCCTTCCTCTTCGACGCCCCAGGCGAGGTTCTCGCCGACCCGCCAGCACGGGGAGCCCATGTAGCCGGTTTCTGCGATCCAGTAGTAGAAGGGCCTGCCGCAGGCCGTATGGCTGAATTCGTCGCAGCGCAGCAGGTCTGCCGTCTTCGCGACGGCCGATTCGCGCAGCTCCGTGGTCTGGCTCAGGGGCGGCAGCCCTAAACGGGCGCGGGCTCCGTTGACGAGGCAGAGCATGGTCGCCTCCTGGGCCGCGGCGGGGGCGTCGAGCCCGAGGTCGGCGCGGCACCCACCAGATTCGGCGGCTTGGCGGGGGCTCGCCTCCGGCACCGCCCTGGGGCCGCCGAGCGCTCCCCTGCTCTCCGCAGCGGCGACGTTTGCGGCGAGCAGGCAGAAGAGCGCAGCCGTCGTGGCCAGGAGGAAGATTCGGCCGCCCATGCAAGGCCTATCGCCGCCGGCCAGCCCACTCCCGACCCCTCGAAAAAACCTTGGACGAATGGTCGGCCGGGTGGAAGAAAACACCCATAACGAATCCCGAGCCCGGAAACTTGCGCCAGACCTTTAGCAAAAATAACTAGTTTGGCCGAATGTTTGATCTCCTCAATTAGTCAAACGTTGATGCTTTTTGTACGTTCGCCGCCGGGGCCGCCGCTTGCGGCTTCTTTCTTTTTTTGGACGTAGACCCAGTTAGGAGATCCGCAATGAGTGCTTCAACTTCTCGGTCGAATCGAACGGCTGTAGTTGGGTTGTGTCTCGGTCTGCTTGCCCTGGTGATCGGGGTTGTGGCACCGGGTGCGGCGGCGAAAACGATCACCGTCGAATCGCTGACTTTGTGTGTGAAGACGTCAGGCCCAGAAAAAGGCGTGGTTCGCTTCGCCGGCAAGAGCTTGCGCTGCAAGCCGGGCGAGCAGCGCATCCAGGTTGCCGGTTCGGGCAAGCAGGGTGTGCTCGGCGTCAGCGCCGAAAGCGGCACCCAGGGCGCAGCCGGCGCCAAAGGCGACAAAGGCGATCCGGGTGCCAAAGGTGAAAAAGGCGACACCGGTGAAAGAGGCGAGCGGGGGCTACAGGGTGAGATCGGCCCGCAGGGTCCGCAAGGGCCGCAGGGCTCTCAGGGGCCGCAGGGCAACCCCGGCACCCCGGGTACTCCTGGTTCCCCGGGCACTCCCGGCAAGGACGGGTCGACGGTCCTCCACGGCGACGGACCGCCGTCGAACGTATTCGGCTCCGACGGCGACTTCTACATCGACGTCACCGCTCACAAGATCTACGGCCCCAAGCAGTCAGGCGAATGGCCGGCTGACGGCGTCTCCCTGATCGGACCCGAAGGCAAGGAAGGCCCGCAGGGCCTCGAAGGCCCGCAGGGTCTCACGGGTGAACCCGGTCAGGACGGCAAGGAAGGCCCCGAAGGCAAACAGGGCGCCGAAGGTAAGGAAGGCAAAGAAGGCCCCGAAGGCAAACAGGGCGCCGAAGGTAAGGAAGGACCGGAAGGCAAACAGGGGTCCGAGGGCAAAGAAGGACCCGAAGGTAAACAAGGTCTCGAGGGCAAAGAAGGTCCGGAAGGCAAAGAAGGCGCGCAAGGTGAACCTGGCGTTGACGGTCACTCCGTCCTCCACGGCGACGGGCCGCCGTCAGATGGGCTCGGCGCCGACGGCGACTTCTACGTCGACACCACTGCCGACAAGTTCTACGGCCCCAAGCAGTCGGGGGCATGGCCGACCGAGGGCGTCTCCCTGATCGGCCCGGAAGGCAAGGAAGGACCGGAAGGAAAACAGGGGCCCGAAGGTAAAGAAGGACCGGAAGGCAAGCAGGGGCCCGAGGGCAAAGAAGGCCCCGAAGGTAAACAGGGTCTCGAGGGCAAAGAAGGCCCGGAAGGTAAAGAGGGTAAAGAAGGCGCCCAGGGCCTCGAAGGCAAAGAAGGTCCGCAGGGTGAACCCGGCGCCGACGGCCACTCGGTCCTCCACGGCGACGGACCGCCGTCGAACGCATTCGGTGCCGACGGCGACTTCTACATCGACGTCACCGCTCATGAGATCTACGGGCCCAAGCAGTCGAGCGAATGGCCGGCTGACAGCGTCTCCCTGGTCGGGCCGGAAGGTAAAGAAGGTCCGCAGGGTCTCGAAGGTCCGCAGGGCCTGACGGGTGAACCCGGTCAGGAAGGTAAAGAAGGACCGGAAGGCAAACAGGGACCCGAGGGCAAAGAAGGCCCCGAAGGTAAACAGGGTCTTGAGGGCAAAGAAGGTCCGGAAGGCAAAGAAGGAAAAGAAGGCGCCCAGGGTCCGGAAGGCAAAGAAGGGCCTCAGGGCCTCCCGGGTGAAAATGGCGTCGACGGAAAAGACGGCAAGAACGGCCTCTCGATCCTCAGCGGGGAAGGGGCGCCCGACGACTCTCTAGGTACGGACGGCGAGTTCTACGTCGACACCCTGACCCACATGATCTACGGGCCGAAGGAAGGCGACTGGGGGAGCCCCACCTCGCTGATCGGTCCGGAAGGGCCGGAAGGCAAACAGGGCCCGGAAGGTAAAGAAGGCAAACAGGGACCCGAAGGTAAAGAAGGCAAAGAAGGCAAACAGGGCACCGAAGGCAAACAGGGCCCTGAAGGTAAAGAAGGTAAGGAAGGCAAGGAAGGTCCGCAGGGTCCGACCGGGAGCGCCGCGGCTCGCGAGTTGCGAGGCGGCGGTGCAAGTTCCAACGTCGAAAACAACATGGGGACCGTGTTCTTCGGCCCCAGTATCGACACCAGGTTCGGCACCGAGTCCGCAATCCAGGAGGTCCTGCTCTCGGCAGGGACGGTCAGCAACCTGCGGGTCTACCTGACCGGCAGTGCCGGCTCGGGTGACAGTTACACGTTCACGGTCCGCCGTGACCCCGCTGGCGCGACCCCTCCGAGCAACACCGGGATCACCTGCACGGTCACCGGTAGTTCGACCAGCGAATGCAGCGACGCGACCCACACGCAGGCGTTTGCTGCCGGCGATGCGATCTCACTGGTCGCGACCGAGAACGGCAACCCGTCGGCGCGGTCGATGTTCTTCCGGCTCGACGTCAAACCGTAGAACCGGAAACACAAGGAACAGTCAAGCGTTGAGCGAGCGGCCGCCCTCCGGGGCGGCCGTTTCGCTTTCGCGAAGTGAATCGGGAGACGGAGAAGAGACGAGGCCCCAGGCGCTGCGCAGATCCTCGCGGAGGATGCCGCTCACGGGGCCCGGAGCTGCAAGCGTCTGATCCTCGATTGAGTCGATCATCTCGACGCCGCGGATCGAGTTGGTGAGGAAGACCTCATCGGCCTGTTGCAGTTGGGTGAGATCGAGCTGCCGTTCGGCCACCCCAAAGTTCCGGGCGTGCGCCAGCTCGATCACCGTTGCCCTGGTGACCCCGGGGAGGATGCGGCCGTCCAGCGGGGGTGTGAAGAGGGTGCCGCCGCGGATGGCGAAGACATTGGCCCAGCCGGCCTCCAGGGCCTCGCCTTCGTCGACGATCAGCGCCCCGGCCTCATCAGGGGCGGGGCGGTCGATGCCGTTTCGGTCGACCCACTTGTGCGCGCCGAGGCCGCCTGCGACCGGGCGAGCGCAGAGGTTGACCCCGCGCTCCGGGAAGACGGCCTCCGGCTCGACCCCACCGGCAAGTAGGTCGAGTTGGAGGCCGTCTTCTACGGGCGCGAGGGTCAACCGAAGACGACCAAGGTCGAGATGCTCGGCGGCGCGGCGCAGCCTTCCCTCGGCTTGCGGCGGCAGCGCTCGCGAGTAGATCGCCTCCAGGCTCTGCGCCAGACGGTGCAGGTGGGCATCGAGCTCAACGGCTTCGCCGCCGACCACGAGCAGCGTCTCGAAGACGCCTCGCGAGCGGTCGGGCTTCCATTGATCGGCCACTTGGGGGATATCTTGCCTACCGAGGCTGCGGCGTGTCGCTTTATGCGTCCATATGGCACCAAAAGTCGACATGCCCTCCGCGGATGCAGACGCTGCTGATCGACAACTACGACTCGTTCACCTTCAACCTCTTCCAGCTGCTGGCGGAGGTGAACGGCGCCGAGCCGATCGTCGTCCGCAACGACGAGGCCACGTGGGACGAGCTGGAGCGCCTGGAGTTCGACAACGTCGTCATCTCGCCGGGTCCGGGACGACCGGATAGGGAGAGCGACTTCGGCGTCTGCGCCGAAGCGATCCGCCGCTGCGAGAAGCCCCTCCTCGGCGTCTGTCTGGGTCACCAGGGGATCGGCTGGGTGGAGGGGGGAGAGGTGGCGCCCGCGCCCGAGCCCATGCACGGCCGCGTAATAGAGATCGACCACGACGGCTCCCCGCTCTTCGCCGGCATCTCCAGCCCCTTTTGCGCCACGCGTTACCACTCGCTAGCTCTAGCGCCCCCGCTCCCGCCAACGCTCCGCGAGATCGCCGCGAGCAAGGGCGTCCCAATGGCAATCGAACACCGCACCCGCCCCCAATGGGGCCTCCAATTCCACCCCGAGTCAATCGCCACCGAGCAAGGCAAGCGCCTCCTCGAGAACTTCCGCGACATGAGCTGTGCCACCGGGGGGACTGTCGACTTAGTGGCCCATATGGCCACAAAAGCGACACTGAAACCTTCGACCGGTCTGACAGTGAGGCGTCTCGACGAGACTCCGGACGCCGAGACTGCTTTTGTCGCTCTCTACGGCGAGAGCGAGAACGCGTTCTGGCTCGACAGCTCGCGCCCCGGCGTTCGCGCGCGGTTCTCGTTCATGGGTGACGCATCGGGGCCGCTCGCCGAGATGGTGACCTATGACATCGGCGCCGAGGAGTCGATCTTCGACTACCTCGAGCGCCGCACCGCTGAGCTTCGTCCCACCGCGCTTCCCGATCTCCCCTTCGAGTTCGATTGCGGTTTCGTCGGCTACCTCGGCTACGAGCTCAAGGCCGAGTGCGGCTACGTATCCCCCCACGAGTCCGACCTGCCCGACGCTTGCTTCCTCCTCGCCGACCGCGTCATCGCCTTCGACCATGAGGCCCACTGCACCTACCTGCTCTGCCTCCACCACCTCGGAGAAGAGGAATCAGCGGAAGCTTGGCTCAACGCCACCGCCCGTCGTCTAGCCGCGCTGCGTGCGGGAGAGAAATCAGGAGGAGGTCCTACTTGCAAGTGGGGACCTCCTCCTGATTTCTCTCCCAGCACGCTTGCGCTGTCCCGCTCCCGCTCGCAGTACCTGGAGGACGTGCAGACCTCCCTCGACCACCTCCTCGCCGGCGACAGCTACGAGATCTGCCTCACAAATCAGCTCTCGCTCAACACCGACGCCGATCCGCTCGATCTCTACAGGCGGCTCCGCCGCGCCAACCCCGCGCCCTTCGCGGCGTACCTGCGCTTCGGCGACCTCGCAGTCCTCAGCTCATCCCCCGAGCGCTTCCTCCGCGTCGGCCGAGACCGCCAGGTCGAAGCCCGCCCGATCAAGGGCACCTCACGCCGCGGCCTGACTCCCGGCGATGACGCCCAACTCGCCGCCGCCCTCGCCGTCGACGAGAAGAACCGAGCCGAGAACCTGATGATCGTCGACCTCCTGCGCAACGACCTCGGCGCCGTCTGCGAAATCGGCAGCGTCGAGGTCCCCCAGATGATGGCGGTGGAGAGCTACGAGACCGTCCACCAGCTCGTCTCCGAGGTCCGCGGCCGCCTCCGTCCCGACGCCACCACCCTCGACGCCGTCCGCTCCTGCTTCCCGCCCGGCTCGATGACCGGCGCCCCGAAGCGCCGCACCACCGAGATCCTCGACGCGCTCGAGGGCGCCCCCCGCGGCGTCTACTCCGGCGCGATCGGCTGGTTCGGCCTCGGCGGCGCCGCCGACCTCTCGGTCGCGATCCGCACCATCGTCCTCGCCGACGGCCGCGCCACGATCGGTGCCGGCGGCGCGATCGTCCTGCAGTCCGATCCCGAGCGCGAGTGGGAGGAGATGCTGCTCAAGGCCGCAGCGCCCCTGCGCGCCATTGACTCCGACGCCGACCCCGCGTCTATATCCTTGGCCCTGCAGGGCGCCGCAGCCGCGTCGCCGCCCTAGCCGTCAGATACCAACTACTTCACGAGCAGGAGCCATGGCCGTAGACACCGCCGCGCACCGCGAAATGACCGACGAGCAGGAAGCCATCGTCGAAATGGTCCGCCAGTTCGCCGACGAGCAGATCATCCCCAACGCCGAGCACTACGACCACGAGGACTCCTTCCCGGAGCCGATCGTCGAGCAGATGAAAGAGCTCGGCCTCTTCGGGGTGACGATCCCCGAAGAGTACGGCGGCATGGGGCTCGACCTGACCACCTACGCGATGATCGTCGAAGAGCTCTCGCGCGGCTGGATCTCGATCTCCGGCGTCGTCAACACCCACTTCATCGGCTCCTACCTGCTGATGAAGTTCGGCACCGACGAGCAGAAGGAGTACTTCCTGCCGAAGATGGCGACCGGCGAGATCCGCGCCGCCTTCTCGCTCTCCGAGCCCGAGGTCGGCTCCGACGTCCAGGGCATCAAGGCCACCGCCAAGAAGGGCGAGGACGGCAACTGGGAGCTGAACGGCCAGAAGATGTGGGTCACCAACGGCCTCGGCTCCAGCGTCGTCTTCGTGCTGATGAAGAACGACACCCAGGCCGACCCGCCGTATAAGGGGATGACCTGCTTCATCACCGAGAAGGAGCCCTGGAAGGAAACCAACGAGGGCGACTTCAAGGGCCTCAACGTACCGCCGAAGATCAAGAAGATGGGCTACAAGGGCGTCGAGTCCACCGAGCTCGTCTACGACGGCTACAAGTGCCCGCCCGAGCGCATCCTCGGCGGCGAGGAGGCCGGCGTCGGCCAGGGCTTCGTGCAGATGATGGACGCGCTGGAGGTCGGCCGCGTCAACGTCGCCGCCCGCGGCGTCGGCATCGCCCAGCGCGCCCTCGAGCTGGCCCTCCGCTACAGCCAGGAACGGAAGACCTTCGGCAAGGAGATCTCCAAGCACCAGGCGATCCAGTTCAAGCTCGCCGACATGGCGACCCAGATCGAGGCCGCCCGCCTCGTCACCCGCAAAGCGGCACGGATGAAGGACGCCGGCGAGCGCTCGGACCTCGAGGCCGGGATGGCCAAGCTGATCGCCTCGGAGACGGGCAAGTTCTGCGTCGAGGAAAGCTTCCGCATCCACGGCGGCTACGGCTACTCGAAGGAGTACGAGATCGAGCGCCTCTACCGCGACGCGCCACTGCTGCTGATCGGCGAGGGAACCTCCGAGATCCAGCGCATGGTGATCGGCAAGAAGCTCCTACAGCGCCACAAGATTTGATCGCGCGGAGCATCTGACATGGCCTCGACTTCGGACCTGATCCGCACCGCCGTCGAGCGGTTTCAGGCCGAAGTCCCCGCGCTGGCGAACCTGAAGCTGGTCTTCGGCCTCGAGCTGAAAGCCAAACACGACATCCAGCTCTACCGGGTTGAGCTGCCCGGGCCGAAGATCACCAAGGACCTTGCTCAGGACGAGCGGGTCCTGGTTGAGGTCGACCGCCCGCAGTTCAACGAGCTGGCCGAGAAAGGGACGCTGAAAAGCTACCGCCGCGCGGTCGAGACCGGCCACATCAAGGCCAACGGCGACTCAAACGTGGTCAAGCTGATCGCCCAGGTCGTGGAAAAACAAGAGGCGCGCAACCGCCTCAAGAAAGTTCACTAGAGGCGGACGAGGTTCTCGGCTTCGATCTTCCGGGTGACGCCGCGGAAGTCGATGGTCAGCGGCGCAGTGGCAACGACCGTCTCGTAGTCGACGTCGGGGTGGACGGTGACGATCGCCGCCAGGTCGCACTCGCGCAACGCTTCCTCGAGCTCGACCGAGGCGAGCCCGTGGCCACGCAGCTCCGGGACGAAGGAGTCGTGGTAGGAAACCTCGGCGCCGAGGTCCTGCAGCCGGCCGATGATCTTCAGCGCCGGCGATTCGCGGATGTCGCCGACGCCGCCCTTGTAGCTGACGCCGAGGACGAGAATGCGGGAGCCGTTGACGGGCTTGCGCACCCCGTTCAGCGCCCGCTCGATCCGTTCCACGCAGAAGGCCGGCTGCGCCTGGTTGACTTTTCCGGCCAGCTCGATGAACTCCGGGTAGAAGTCGAGCTGCCGTGCCCGGAACGCGAGGTAAAAGGGGTCGACTGGCAAGCAGTGGCCGCCCATCCCCGGGCCGGGGTCGAAGCGCATGAAGCCGAAGGGCTTGGTCGAGGCCGCCTCGACAACCTCCCAGACGTCGACCCCCAGCCGATCGCAGAGCTGGGCGAGCTCGTTGACGAGGGCGATGTTGACCGAGCGGAAGATGTTCTCCAGGAGCTTTGAGAGCTCCGCGGTCTCCGGGGCGGAGA
This sequence comes from uncultured Actinomycetes bacterium, assembly GCA_963702075.1. Classification (GTDB taxonomy): domain Bacteria; phylum Actinomycetota; class Thermoleophilia; order Solirubrobacterales; family 70-9; genus VAYN01. The sequence continues at coordinate 1,316,815 of OY969703.1, forward strand.
GGACGACGACGGTGTCGCAGATCCGCGCGTAGAGCTCGCGGGCGCGCTCGGTGCAGTCGGGGGTAATGCCGCCGACCAGCTTCGGGGTGGTTTTGACCGTGTAGTCGGTGCGGCCGGGGTCGATGCGCTCGGGCGAGAAGGCGAGGAAGAGGTCGCTGCCGACTTTCAACCCCGACTCCTCGAGGATCGGCTGCAGCCGCTCGCGGGTGGTGCCGGGATAGGTCGTCGACTCGAGTACGACGAGCTGCCCGGCCTGGACGACCGCGGCGAGCTGCTCGGCCGAGTCGATCAGGTAGGTGAGGTCGGGCTCGCGCGAGTCGGTCAGAGGCGTCGGCACGCAGATGATCACTGCGTCGCAAGCGGCCAGGTCGGCGTAGCGGGCGGTCGCCCGCAGCCGATCGCCGAGCGGCGCCAGGACGCTGTCGGGGACGTCCTCGATGTAGCTGGTGCCGGCGTTCAGCGCCTCGACCTTGCGCGAGTCGACGTCGAGGCCGACGACCTCGTCCCCGTTCTCGGCGAAGGCGACGGCGAGGGGGAGACCGACGTAGCCGAGACCGATGATTCCGATACGCATCGCGCGAGTGTATTCGGCAGATTCGGGCAGCTCCCTTTAGCGATGGGCTGCATTCCTCGGGGGGACGGCCGCCCGCACCCTCCAGATAGCATCCGCGGCCCGAAACTTCGAAGGAGCTGAAAACGAGCATGACCGAGACGTACGAGCTGACCACCGACCAGGCCGAGCGCGAGGCGACCGGCGCGCACAGCTATGGCCGCTACCTCGAGGAGTTCGAGGTCGGCGCCGTCTACAAGCACTGGCCGGCGAAGACCGTGACCGAGTCCGACGACCACCTCTTCTGCCTGATCACGATGAACCACCACCCGCTGCACCTCAACGACGTCTACGCCAGCGGCTCCCAGCAGGGCAAAAACGTCGTCGTCGGGCCGCTCGTCTACTCGCTCGCCCTCGGCATGTCGGTCTCCGACGTCTCCGGCAAGGCGATCGCCAACCTGGCGACCGAGGAGCTCAGCCACCCGAACCCGGTCTTCCACGGCGACACCCTCTTCTGCGAGACCGAGGTGCTCGACGTCAAGCCCTCGAAATCGAAGCCCGACCGCGGCATCGTCAAGGTCCATACCCGCGTCCTCAACCAGGACGGCGTCCTCGTCGCCGAGTTCAAGCGCCTGGTGCTGGTTCCGAAGAAGAACCCGGGCGAGTCGCCGGAAGCCGCCGCCGACAACGTCGACTGAGGCGGCCCGGCGAGATTCGCCGAGCCGGTTGTCCTACATGCGCCGCCAGTCGTCGGAGGCCTCGACCTCGCGAATGACCTTGGCCGGGCTGCCGGCGACGACCGTGCGGGGCGGAACGTCTCGCATCACGATCGATCTCGAGGCGACGACCGAGTGGTCGCCGATGGTGACGCCGGGGAGGATCAGCGCGTCGCGGCCGATCCAGACGTTCTTGCCGATCTTGACCGGCGCGGTCCGGATCTCTTCGCCCTCGCTGACGGGGTGGAAGCTGGTGTCGTAGATCGTCGTGTTGGGCCCGATCGAGGTGTAGTCGCCGATCGAGATCAGCTGGACCGCGCAGATCTCAACCCCGAAGTTCATGCCGACGTAGTCGCCGGTCACGAGGCGCCCGCCGTCACGCGTGATCAATCTCAGCCGCGTCGGTCCTCCCCGCAGCCTGACGTCCCTGCCCAGGCTGATCGTCCCTTCCCGAGCGCGTAGGACCGGCCAGCCCTCGTAGAAGAGCGGCTTGCCGGTTTCCTCGATCTTGTGGCCGCCGAGCCGGTGCAGCCTCAGGCTCACCTCGGCGCGCAGACGCGCGGCCAAGGAGCTTCGGTGCTCTTGCGACAGCGGCATCGAGCTACCTATCGGCAGCGGGAGGTTGTGGGTCGAGCGCGGGCACGATCTTGCGGCTAGTGGGCCTCGCCAGAGGCGTGAGCGGGGGGTCTTGACTCCTCGGCCAGCGAGGTGATCTCGAGCTGGCCCTGGGCGGCCTCTTCCAGCACCTCGGTCGCCTCCTGGGCGGAGCGGGCGTAGAGCTCGACCAGGAGGTGGACGACGATCTGCTCGTCGTCGTGCTTGTGGAAGCGGACGTGGGTGAAGAACTCGCGGACGCCGGCGTCGCCGAAGGCGCCGTAGGTGAGGAACTCGATCGCCTCCGGGCCCGAGCAGCTCTCGACCCGGTCCTGGTCGACCTGGACCGTGCAGGAGGCGACCCAGGGGGTGCCGGCGACCATCCGTTCCCAGCGGTCGCCGATCGCCACCACACGGTCGCCTTCGAAGGTCAGGTGCGGTTGGTCGTGCATGCAGTCGAGGCACTGGACGACCGATTCCTGCACCTCGTCGATGCCGTCGGCCAGCGACCCCGTCTCCGGATCGACCCGCCGGATCGCGTCGTAGTGGATCTGGATCTCGAGGTTCTGAGACCAGCAGCGGTAGCACCGCAGCCAAGCACCCCGCTCCCCGTTCAGCTCGCTCATCGGCCCATTGTTGCGAGCGCAGCGGTTGGGCGTCAGGCGACGGCCTTGGCGCGCTGGCCGACGAGCTCGACGATCTCGCCCATGATCTTGTTGACGTCGAAGTCCTTCGGCGTGTAGACCCCGGCGACGCCGGCCTCGCGCAGGCGCTCGGCGTCGGCCACGGGGATGATCCCGCCGACGACTACGGGCACATCGACGCCCTCTCCCCGCAGCAGGCGGACCACATCGGGGATCAGCTCCAAGTGCGAGCCCGAGAGGATCGAGAGGCCGACCACGTCGACGTCCTCCTGCAGCGCCGACTCGGCGATCTCCTCCGGGGTGAGGCGGATCCCCTGGTAGATCACCTCCATGCCGACGTCGCGCGCCCGCAGCGCCACCTGCTCGGCGCCGTTGGAGTGCCCGTCGAGGCCGGGCTTGCCGACCAGGATCTTGATCCGGTGGCCGATCTGCTCGGAGGTCGCGTCGACCTGGCGCCGGATCTCCTCCATCTGGTCGCGCTCCCCCGGCGCCGAGGCGCCGTCGACCCCGGTCGGGGCCCGGTATGGGCCGAAGACCTCGCGCATGGTTTCCGACCACTCGCCGGTGGTTGCCCCCGCCTTCGCGGCGGCGATCGTCGCCGGCATCACGTTCACGCTGTCGTCGGCCGCGGCCGTGGCCAGCTCGTCCAGTGCCGCACGCACCGCCGTCTCGTCGCGCTCGTCCTTCCACTTGGCCAGGGCCTCGATCCGTTCGCGCTCGACCTCGGGATCCGGCGTCAGGATGCCGCCGTCGGCGCCCGCGGTCAGCGGCGAATCCTCGGTCTCGGTGTAACTGTTCTGGCCGATCACCTTCTGCTCGCCGGCCTCGATCCGCGCCACCCGCTCGCGATGGCTCTCGACCAGGCGCGCCTTCATGTAGGGGACGGCGTTGACGGCGCCGCCGTGCTCCTCGACCACGGCCATCTCCGCCCGCGCCCCCTCGGTCAGCTCCGCGACCAGCCCCTCCATGACGACCGAGCCCTCGAAGACGTCGGGGTACTCGAGCAGGTCGGTCTCGTTCGCCAGCACCTGCTGGATCCGCAGGCTCCACTGCTGGTCCCAGGGGCGGGGGAGGCCCATCGCCTCGTTCCAGGCCGGCAGCTGGATTGCCCGCGCCCGCGCGTCGCGGCTGAGCGTTACCGCCAGCGCCTCGAGCACGATCCGCTGGATGTTGTTCTCCGGCTGGGCCTCGGTCAGGCCCAGCGAGTTGACCTGCACCCCGTAGCGGAAGCGCAGCATCTTCTCGTCGGTCACCCCGTAGCGCTCGCGCCCGATCTGCTGCCAGAGCGCGCTCATCGTCCGCAGCTTGGCGATCTCCTCGACCAGCCTGATCCCGGCGTTGACGAAGAAGGAGATGCGGCCGAAGACCTTGGGGAAGTCCTCCTCGGCGACCTGGCCGCGGGCTTTCACCTCGTCTAGGACGGCGATCCCGGTGCAGAGCGCGTAGGCGATCTCCTGCACCGGCGTCGCCCCGGCCTCCTGCAGGTGGTAGCTGCAGATGTTGGTCGGGTTCCAGCTCGGCACCTCGTTGACGGAGAAGGCGACCATGTCGGCGATCAGCCGCATCGAGGGCTCCGGCGGGAAGGCGTAGGTTCCGCGCGAGAGGTACTCCTTGATGATGTCGTTCTGCGTCGTCCCCTTCAGCTTCGAGCGGTCGACCCCGTTCTCCTCGGCGACCGTCACGTAGAGGCCGAGCAGCCAGGCGGCGGTCGCGTTGATCGTCATCGACGTGTTCATCTCGTCGAGCGGGATCCCGTCGAGCAGCTGGTGCATGTCGCCCTTATGGGCGATCGAGACGCCGACCTTGCCGACCTCGCCGCGGGCGAGGACGTGGTCGGGGTCGTAGCCGGTCTGGGTCGGCAGGTCGAAGGCCACCGAAAGCCCCGTCTGGCCCTTGGCCAGGTTCTTGCGGTAGAGCTCGTTGGAGCGGCGGGCGTCGGAGTGGCCGGCGTAGGTGCGCATCACCCACGGGCGATCGGGCTGGGGAAGTCGGTGGTCGCTCATGCGTCAAATGATATTTGGATTCGGCGTTCGTCCTTTTCCGGCATATAGCCGATAAAGGACGAACGCCGCCGCCGTGGGGCCGAAATCCGCCGCCCAAGCCGCCCCGAGGCGCATCTTTTGGCCTCGGCTGTGTTTAGGCTGGCGACTCGATGAGGCTCCGCTTCTTAAGCCCCCTCCTGGTTGCGCTTGCCGCCGGCCTGCTCTGCTGCGCCGTCGCCGGTGCGGCGATGATCGGCATCTACCGCAACGGCATGGAGTCGCTCGCCCAGCGCAGCCAGCTGGTCAAGCTCTCCGGCAAGAGCTGTGCCCGCGCCGGAGCGGGCGGGGCGATGCGGATCACGGTCGGCAAAGCGACCAGCTCCTGCTCCTTCCGCACGCCGGTGCTTGGCCGCGACCTCGAGATCGCCGCCACCGAGCGCCTGCTCAGCGGCACGCCGACCGCGCTGCAGCGCAAGGCCTATCTCGGACTGATGCTCCGCGCCGGTGGCGGCGCCAAGTACGCGCTCCTGGTCTTCCCGCGCCAGAAAAAGGCGCAGCTGATCAAGGTGACGAGCGAAGGCACCAAGTACCTGGCGATCGCCAAGAACGAGAAAGCGGTCGTCGGCGTCAACGAAGCGAACAAGCTGCGACTGCGCGCCGTCAACGTCACCACCGGCCCTGAAAAGGGCCAGGCGCGGCTGTTCGCCTACGTCGGCAACAAACTCGTCGGCGAAGCCAAAGACGCCGGCGCCGGCGATCTCGCCGGCCGCGCCTCTGCCGTAGTTGTCGGCACGATCAAGAACGGCAACGGCATCGTTGCCAGCGTCGACGACGTCGTCGTCCGCGTCCCGAGCCCTTTTTAAAAATGAGCGCTAGCCCCGAGCTGCCGGGGCATAATCCGAACAGCCATGTCCACCAGCACGATCGAGCGACCCCGCACCGGCGGCCCCGGCTCCAGTCTCGGCGGCAACTGGCGGGTGATCGTCCGCAATGACAACCACAACACCTTCGACCATGTGGCGCAAACCCTCTCGCGGATCCTGCCGGGTGTCAGCCTCGAGCAGGGGCATCGGATCGCCGACCAGATCCACCACGGCGGCCAGGCGATCGTCTGGAGCGGCGCCCGCGAGCCGGCCGAGCACTACTGGGAGCAGCTCGAGATGGCGGGATTGACGATGGCGCCGCTGGAGCGGGCGTGAAGCGCCGCCTCCTCCTCGGGGCGCTGTTGGCTCTGTTCCTCGGCGCCCTTGGCCCGATCTCGGTCGCGGCCGCCGACCCGGCGCTGCCACCGGGTTTTCAGGACGAAATCGCGATTGCGAACGTCCAGCAGCCGACCAGCTTCCGCTTCGCCCCCGACGGCCGCGTCTTCGTGGCTTCCAAGCCGGGTCTGATCTGGGTCTACGAAAACCTCCAGGACACGTCCCCGGAACTGTTCGCCGACCTGCGCACGCAGGTCTACGACACCGGTGACCGCGGCCTGCTGAGCATCGCTCTCGATCCGGAATTCGAAAGCGGGCGTCCCTACGTCTACGCCCTCTACACCTACGACCACATCCTCGGCGATCCCAACCCGGCGCCGAAATGGGGATCCCCCGAACACACCGGTGACGCCTGCCCGAACCTCAACGGGGGAGATGCCTGCCTGGTCAGCGGGCGTCTCGTCCGCTTGACGGCGGAAGGCAGCCATGCTGCGCCTCACGCCGCGCCCTCTGCCACTGCTCCCCTGCAGACCCAGTTGCTCGAAGGCTGGTGCCAGCAGTTCTCGTCCCACTCGATCGGGGACCTGCGCTTCGGCCCGGAAGGGGCGTTGTATGTCAGCGGTGGCGAAGGGGGGAGCTTCTCCTCGGCCGACTACGGCCAGCTGGGAACCGAACCCAATCCCTGCGGCGATCCGCCCTCGCCGAAAGGGACCGCGCTTGAATCGCCGACCTCCGAAGGCGGCTCGCTGCGCTCCCAGAACCTCAAGAACCTCAGCGGCAAGATCCTCCGGATCAACCCCGACACCGGCGAAGGGCTGCCTGGCAATCCACTAGCGAGCAGCCTCGACGCGAACACCCGCCGCATCGTCGGCGACGGCTTCCGCAACCCGTTCCGATTCACCCTCGATTCGGCGACCGGCGAACTGTATGCCGACAACGTCGGCTCCTCCGAGATCGAGGAGATCGACCGCTTCCAGGCGCCGCCGTCGACGCTCTACAACTCCGGCTGGCCCTGCTACGAGGGCCCCGAGCACCAGTTCCAGTTCAAGGATCTCGGGTTCAACGTCTGCAACAGCCTCTACAGCGCGGAGGCGGCGGGGCATCCGGAAACCTCGGAACCATTTTTCTATTACAGCCACGGCCATCCGGTCAGCGAAGGCGACGAATGCCCGCTCGAATCCGGCTCGGCACTCGGCGGCATCTCTCTCTACCACGGCAGCCAGTTCCCGTCGAAATACAAAGGTGCGCTCTTCTTCACCGATTCGGTGCGGGGCTGCGTCTGGGTCATGTATCCGGGGGATGACGGGAAGCCTGACCCTGAAACCACCGAACGATTCTTGCGCGAGGGAAAGATCTACCCGGCCGTCGACATCGAGGAAGGCCCGGGTGGTTACCTCTACTACGCCGACCTCTTCGGCAGCGAATCGTTCGCGAACGGCGCGATCCACAAGATCTCCTACGCGCCTGGGGCGCCGACCGCCCGCCTCAGCGCCAACCCGCCCTACGGGACGAGCCTGCCGCTGCACGTGACCTTCAACGCCGGCGCCTCGACCGATCCGCAGGGCGAACCGCTCGAATACGACTGGGACCTCGACGGCAACGGCAGCTTCGAGACCCACGGGGGCGTCAGCCACGAAGTCGTGTACACCGAAAGCGAAAACTTCACCGCCGCGGTGAAGATCACCGACTCCGAAAACCTCACCAGCGTCGCGCGGGTGACCGTCTACCCCGGCGATGCCCCGCCGAGCATAGAAATCCAAGAACCCGCGCCGACCTTGAAATGGAGTGTCGGCGACACGATCGAACTGGGCGCCGTCGGCAAGGACTGGCACGGCAACGAAATCTACGAACCGCTGAAATACAGCTGGTCGACGAGGCTCCTGCATTGCCCGAACCCGGCGGAACCGACCAAATGCCACGCGCATCCCCTGGGGACGTTCAGCGGCGTCGAGTACGAATCGTTCGTCGCTCCCGAACACGACTACCCGTCGCGGATCGAAATCACGGCGACCTTCACCGACGCCCGTGGGTTGACGGCAACCGAAACCGAGACGATCTACCCGCACACGGGCGACCTGACGATCGGCTCCTCGCCGCCTGGCATCGAATTGACCGCCGGCTTGGCTCAGGGGCCCGCGCCGTTCACGTTCACCGCGATCGAAAAGGCTCACGTGCTGCTCAGCGCCCCGTCGACCGCCCAGGTCGGGGGCACGAGCTACGCCTTCCAGGGATGGTCGGATGGCGGTGAACGCCTCCACACGATCACCGTCGAAGGCAACAGGACCTATACCGCGACCTATTCCGCCGGTGAAGAGCCGCCGGCGGGCGGTGGATCGACCGGCGGCGGAGGCGGGAGCACCGGCGGCGGCGGGGGCGGAAGCGGAAGCGGGAGTACCGGCGGCGGCGCGACTCCGCCGGACACCGTCCTCGGGGCGCACCCGCCGAAATCGACCCACAGCAACCAGGCGAAATTCACCTTTTCGGCGAGTCGCCCCGGCACGACCTTCAGTTGCAAGCTGGACGGCAAAGCCAAAGCCGCCTGCCGCTCCCCCAAGACCTATAAGAAGCTGAAGCCGGGCAAGCACACCTTCAAGGTCTGGGCTTCGGCCGGGGTCCTCACCGACGCGACGCCCGCCAAGTACAGCTGGAAGGTGCTGCCGCCGAAGCGGTAGTGCCGCCCGCCGCTATTCGGCGGCGAGCAGGGTATGCCAGGCAGGCAGCAGGGGGATGTCGTAGAGGTCGATGACCGCCGCCCGGGCGTGGGCGATCTCGTCCGAGTACCAGTAGCGCTCGAAGTCGGAGCGGCTCTCCCAGATCATCGTCTGGCGGATCGCCAGCGGATCGTCGGTGGAGCGGGTCAGCGACCAGCTCTTGGCGCCGTAGGCCGGCGCCTTCGCCGCCGCCGCTTCCCAGAGGTCGAGGAAGCGGTCGGCCCGCAGCGGGACGATGTGCCAGTCGAGCGTGCAGACCTCCATCAGATTTCCCTTTCGACTCGGTTGGCGGGGGCGCTCATGCGCCGACCTCCGCGCGGATCGCGCCGGGGCCGTCCTCGTGCTGCCCGTCCTGCTCGTTCTCGGCGCCGACGAGGATCGCGATCTTGCCCAGGTGCTTGTTTTCGTGCATCAGCTGGTGGGCGCCGGGGACGCCGTCGAAGCCCATCGTTTCCGAGAGCACCGGCCGCACCTTGCCCTCCGCCATCAGCTGGTTGGCCTTCATGCACTCGTAGGCGTTGGCGAAGTGGGAGCCGATGATCTGCTTCTGCTTCATCCACAGGTAGCGGACGTCGAAGTCGAGCTGGTACCCCGAGGTGGCGCCGCAGATAACGACTTTGCCGAACGGCTTGACGACGTAGACCGAGGTCGGGAAGGTCGCCTGGCCGACGTGCTCGAAGACGATGTCGGGGGCGTCGCCGAGGATCCCTTTCAGCTTCTTGGAGAACTCGCGCGAGGCCCGGAAGCGCTCCTTGTCGGCGGCGCGGTCGGTGAGGTTGTCCTTGGTCCGCATCATCTCGCGGAACTCGTTGCGGTTGATGTAGTCGACGGCGCCGAGCTGCTTGACCAGCTCGCCCTTCTCGTCGGAGGAGACGACGCCGACCGCGTTCGCCCCGGCCGCTTTGCAGAGCTGCACGGCGAAGACGCCGAGGCCGCCGGCGGCGCCCCAGATGAGGACGTTGTGGCCGGCCTGCAGCTTGCACTGGTCCATCAGCATCCGGTAGGCGGTGAAGTAGGTGAGCCCGTATGAGGAGGAGTCGACCCAGGAGAGGTTTTTCGGCTTCGGCAGCAGCTGCTGGGCCTGCACCTTGGTGAACTGGGCAAAGGAGCCCCAGGTCGTCTCGTAGCCCCAGATTCGCTGGCTCGGCGCCGCCATCGGGTCGAGCCCGTGGACCTCGACGTCCTCGTAGGAGGCCTGGTTGCAGTGGATCACGACCTCGTCGCCGGCTTTCCAGCGGGTTACGCCCTCGCCGACTTTCCAGACCACGCCGGAGGCGTCGGAGCCGCCGATGTGGTGGCCGTACTCGGGATGGTCGCCGTAGCCGAAGACAGAGACCGGCTCGCCCAGCGAGGCCCAGACGTTGTTGAAGTTGACGCCGGCCGCCATCACCCGCACGATCACCTCGAAGGCGCCGGGCTCGGGGACCTCGATCTGCTCGAGCTGGAAGGCGTCTTTCGGTTCGCCCTCGCGCTCCTGGCGGATCACCCACGCAGCCATCGTCTCCGGCAGCGTTCCGGGCTCCACGTCCAACTTCGAGATTGCACTGGTGTCAACGGCCAAAACCGGCTCCTCCGCGGGTTGAGTATCGGGCGCCGAATCCTAGTTCAGCGCCGGAGCAGCCGTCTCTAGGCCGCTTCGGCCTCGGGCGGGTCCTCGGCGGCGCGTAGCTCGGGGGCCGAGATCTCGCGCACGGTCGCCTCGATCGGCTCCGGCGCCTCGATCTCTTTGCCGGGAGCAACGCCGAGGCCCTCGACCTTGCGCAGCTGCGGCAGCAGCCGGCCCTCCATCGAGCCGACTGCCGAGTTGTAGGCCTTCGTCGCCGAGGAGAGCCGGTTCCCGACCGTGTCGAAGTCGCTGAGGAACTTCGAGAAGCGGGCGTGCAGGGTGCCGGCGGCGCTGGCGATCTCGGCGGCCTCGGCGACCATCCGCTCCTGGCGCCAGCCCAGCTCCATCGTCCGCAGCAGCCCGATCAGCGAGGTGGGGGAGACGAGCAGCACGTTGCGCTCCAGCGCGTAGTCGAAGAGCTCTGGGTCGGCGGCGAAGGCGGCGTGCAGGGCCGGCTCGTTGGGGATGAAGCAGATCACCAGGTCTGGCGTCTCACCTGGGTTGAACTGCCCCTGGTAGTCCTTGGAGCTGAGGCTCCGCACGTGCTCGCGCGCCTGCCGCGCGTGACGCTCGAGGTGCACGCGCCGCTCCGATTCGACCTCGGACTCCTGCGCGTCGAGGAAGGCGTCGAGCGGCACCTTCGAGTCGGCGACGAAGCTGCGCCCCTCTGGCAGGAGGAAGCGGGCATCCGGCCGCAGCCGCCCCTCTTCGGTCCGCAGCGTCGTCTGCAGCTCGAAGTCGACGTGCTCGGTCATGCCGGCGATCTCGATGCAGCGCCGCAGCTGCAGCTCGCCCCACTGACCGCGCGTCTGCGGCTGGCGCAGGGCCTTCTTCAGCCCGGCGGTCTCGCTGTTGAGGTTGCCGATCGTCTGGCCCATCTGCTCGAGCAGGGTTTTCGTCTGCAGGTCGGCTTCGCCGCGGCTGCGGACCTGCGCCTCGATCCGCTCCTGCCCCTTGGCGATCCGCTCAGCGAGGCTGCGGATCTCCGCCTGCCGCTTGTCGAGCGTCTCGCTCGCGGTCTCGGCCTCGCGCCTGCGCAGCTCCTCGTTCATCTTCAGCAGGTTGTCCATCGCCCGCGAGGTGGCTTCGTGCGCCGCTTCGGTGATCGCAGGGGCGAGGTCAGGCTGCTCGACCGGCTTCGACTCCCGTTTTGCCAGCAAGTAGGCGAGAGCAGCGATTACGAGGACGGCAGTGGCAAGAACGATCATCATGTAGTTCAGGCTGACGCGCCGCCCAGACGGAACAGTCGTCCTGAAACGCCGCTTGCAGCGGGCTCGTTTCGCCTACGGCAGCAGCAGGTCGTTCTGGGAGGACTCGCGGTACTTGCCCACCGTCAGGTGGGCGGGCCGCGAGTCCGGCATGTTCACCGCCGAGATCGTGTACTGGCCGGCGGGGAGTTTGAAGCCGAAGGTGCCGGGGCTGTGGGCGTAGACGGTGTCCGATTCGCCGCTCTTGGTCCCGGTGATCTTCAGCTTCGTGTTGGTGGCCGTCTGGTTGACGGCGACGACCGTCATGTCGAGTGGCGCCTTGGTCTTGATCGGCGGCGCTGGATTGCCCTGGTTTTGTTCGATTTCCTGTTTCGGTTCCGGTCCGACCGCCACCTTGGTCGGCTGCACGATCAACTGCTTCGGGTTGATCGTGACGCTGACCCGGGTCGAGACCTGTGGCCGCGGTTGGTTGGCGTGACGGGATTCGCCGCAGCCGACGAGCATCGCCGTGGCGACAAGCGCCGCCATCGCGACAGCTTTAGCTCTCCCGGGCCCCATCGGGCCGGAATTTAACCGAAGGGCAGGGCGACAACTTCAGCCGTAACGCCATCTTCACCTACGGCGACGGTCGCACCGGGCTCGGCCTCGCGGCGCAGGATCGCCAGCCCGATCGGGCCGAAGGCGGGGGAGACGCCGGCGCTACCGAGCTTTCCGACCTCCTTCTCGCCGAGCCTGACCGCGGCGCCCGGCTGCGCTCCGCCCGCGCCGCTCAGCTTCAGCCCGCGCAGGTGCCGGTTCGGCTTGCCCTTGTAATGGAGCCGGGCGACCGTCTCCTGGCCGATGTAGCAGCCCTTGGTGAAGCTGACCGCCTGCTCGACGATCCCGGCCTCGGCGGGCATCGTCGCGGTGCCCATCTCGGCGCCGAAGCGGGGGCGCCCGGTCTCGATCCGCAAGATCTCGACCGCCTCCGGGGAGACCTCGTCGGCGCCGGCGGCGAGCAGCGCCTCGGCGACGCGCTCGCGCGCCTCGGCCTCGAAGATCAGGTCGATGCCGTCGGCGGTTCCGACCGCGAGCACCCGGGTCCCGGCGATCGTCGCCTCTTCGCATGCGTTCTCCGGCAGCGCCGCCGAGCCGGCGATCTCGACCGCGCGGGGGCCGATCAGCGAAAGGATCGCCCGCCCCGCGCTGACGTCGACCACGTCGACCTCGCGGCCGATCTTGTACATCCCGAGGTGCCGCCGCACCGCATCCAGCGCCTCGGGCTCGGTATCGAGCAGGAGTTCCGGCCCCTCGCCCGGCCGCAGCACCCGCATGTCCCCCTGCATGTGCCCCTTGCGGTCGAGCAGCGCCGCGTAGAGCCCCTCGCCCGCCTCGATCGCCTCGACGTCGTTGGTCAGCTGCCCCTGCAGATACTCCGCCGCCTCGCCACCGCTGACGAGCAGCTTTCCGCGCTCGGACCGGTCGAGCAGCCCGCACTCCTCGCGCAACTGCCGGTACTGCCCATCGAGCTCAACCATTACTGCCATTCCCCAATTCTAAGAAGCGGCCTCCGTGGGGACGAGGTGACCCTGTACGGACACTCAAGCCGAAGGCGTCCGGTAGGGGTCACCCCGTCCCCACCCGCCGCTTTTAGATTTGTCTAAACTACTTTTAGACGTGTCTAACTCTCAAGCAATCGAGGACTACGCGAAGGCGATCTACGCGATCTCGCAGGAGCGGGAGGGGCTCGTCCTCAACGGCGAGGTCGCGCAACGGCTTGAAGTGACGCCCGCGACCGCGACCTCGATGCTGAAAAAGCTCGCCGAGCTCGGATTGGTCGACTACATGCCTTACAAGGGCGTAAGCCTGACCCCGGCAGGGGAGAGGGTCGCCCTGGAGGTGATCCGCCACCACCGGCTGATCGAGGCCTACCTCTCCGAGGCGCTGGGCATGCCCGAGGACCGCGTCCACGAGGAGGCCGAGGTGCTCGAGCACTACATCTCCGAGGAGCTGGAGGCGCTGATCGCGGCCAAGCTCGGCGAACCGCGCCACGACCCCCATGGGACGCCGATCCCCGGCCCCGACCTGGTGCCGCCGACCTGGGGGAACGCTTCGTGAAGCCGGCGCCGCCGCCGGGCGAAGCGGTCGTCGAGGAGCTGCGGGCGCGGGGGGCCCTGCCCGAGGACGTCCTCCCGGGCGAGGCCGCGGTCGCCGCGGCCGCCCGCCGCTCGCTCGACGGGCACCAGCGCGGCGTTCGCCGCTTCTGGCCGTTCCTCGGCCCTGCCTTCGTCGCCGCCGTCGCCTACATCGACCCCGGCAACTTCGCCACCAACATCGCCGGCGGCGCCAAGTTCGGCTACCTGCTGCTCTGGGTCGTCCTCTCGGCCAACCTGATCGCGATGCTGGTTCAGACCCAGTCGGCGAAGCTGGGGATCGCCACCGGCAGCAATCTCGCCGAGCTCTGCCGCGAGCGCTTCTCGCGCCGCACCTCGATCGGCCTCTGGCTACAGGCGGAGCTGGTGGCGATGGCCTGCGACGTCGCCGAGATCGTCGGCGCCGCGCTCGGTCTCAACCTGATCTTCGGCATCCCGCTCTTTCCCGCCGGGGTGATCGCCGGCATCGGCGCCTTCGCCCTGCTGGCGCTGCAGCAGTACGGGTTCCGGCGGCTCGAGGCGGGCATCACCGTCCTCGTCGGCGTCGTCGTCGCCGCCTTCGCCTTCGAGCTGATCGACGCCAAGCCGCAGGCGTCGGAGATCGGCAGCCATCTCTTCGTCCCGGGCTTCTCCGGCACCGAGAGCCTGCTGCTGGCGACCGGGATCATCGGTGCGACGGTGATGCCGCACGTCATCTACCTCCATTCGGCCCTGACCCAGCGGCGGATCGTCGGCCGCAACGAGCGGGAGAAGAAGAAGATCCTGCGCTTCGAGAAGGTCGACGTGGTGATCGCCCTCTCGCTCGCCGGCCTGGTCAACCTGGCGATGATGATCGTCGCCGCCGCGCTCTTCCACAGCAGCGGCCTCACCGGCGTCGACTCGATCGACGGCGCCTACGAAGGGTTCAAGACTCTCGTCTCCGACCGGGCGGCGACGGTCTTCGGCGTCGCCCTCCTGGCTTCCGGCTTTGCCTCCTCCTCGGTCGGGACGATGGCGGGCCAGGTGGTGATGCAGGGGTTCATCCGCCGCCGCATCCCGATCTTCGTCCGCCGCGCCCTCACCCTCTCCCCGGCCCTGGTCGTCCTTGCGCTCGGCATCGACCCGACCGACGCCCTCGTCGGCAGCCAGGTCATCCTCTCCTTCGGCATCCCCTTCGCCCTGGTCCCCCTCCTGATGATCGCCGCCGACAAGCAGGTGATGGGTGAGCTAGCCAATCCAAGGTGGCTATCTGTATTAGCAGGAGCGTTGGCAGCCCTGATCATCGCGCTGAACGCCTTCCTGATCATCCAGTTCGCCGTCGGCTAGGGCCGGGGGTGTCCCCGTACGGACACTCAGCCGAAGGCGTCCGGTAGGGGGCACCCCCGGCCCCCTCCACTACGCTTCTTCTCGATGAGCCTCGCTGCCGACTTCCAGCAGATCCTCGACACGCTGCCGCCCGACTGGACCGATCTCGAGGTCGACATGCGGATCGCGGATATGTCGCACTACGTCGACACCGCGACCTGGTTGAGCCAGGTCAACGCACAGGTCTACCAGCACCCGCAGGCCGACAGCTGGCACTGGCGGCTGCTCGTAGCGAAGAGCTTCGGTCATGCCGCCGCGGCTGAGACGGTGATGGGCGTACTGGAGAAGCTGGACGGCGAAGGCGTCGCGGGAGAGCTGCGGATGGCCGAGGTGCGCGAGGGACGCTCGGAGGTCATGCAGATGTGGGGACGGCCGGAGAGCGTGCGCGAAGAGTTCCGCCAGCGCCGCTCGGTTTAGCGATCCGGGTGGCCCGCGTCCTCAGCATCTCGACCGATCTGATGCTCGGCTCCAAGGTCGAGGCGCAGCTAGGTGCGGCCGGACACGAGGTGACGACCGCTCCCTCGATCGAGGGGTCGACCTGGGACGGCAAGGACCTGATCGTCGCCGACCTCGACGTCGAGAGCCCGGAGGCGCTGGTCGGGCTGGGGATCCCGGTGCTCGGCTACTACTCGCACGTCGACGTCGAGACCAAGAAAGCCGCTGACGCTGCCGGTGTCGACTTAGCGGTGCCGCGCTCGCGGATGGCCCGCGAATTGCCAGAGCTGGCCGCGAAGTTGCTCAGCGACTAGGAAAGGCCGCTTCGACATCCAGCGGCTTTTCCAGCAGGTGGTGCTGGAGGTCCCAAGCTGCCCATTCTTCGAGCACCGGCATGTCGAAGGCTTTGGGGTGCAGCGCCGGCAGCAGGACTTCCAGCTGGGCCTTCTGTTCGGCTCGATCGAGGCCGAGGCTCTGGTTGGCGCCTATCAGGTCGGTGAGGGCGCGCTCGGGGTGTTCCTCGGTCAGCTCGTAGCCGCGGCGGGTGGCTGAGACGACCGAGTCGACCAGGTCCGGGTCGCTCTTCAGCAGGGCTTCGGAGGTGCAGAGCACCAGCTCCGGGTAGGGCGGGGCGCCGAACTGATCGACTTTGAAGACGCGGATCGGGACCCCCTGTTCGCGCAAGGCGACGGCCTCGGCGTTCCAGAAGCCGGTCGCGGCTTCGATCTTGCCGGCGGCCAGCGAGGGGACGGCGGTGAAGCCGATCGTCACCTCGTCGACCTTGGCCGGGTCGCCGCCGTCGGCTTCGACCTCGGAGTCGACGACGGCTTCGTCGGAGGGCAGGCCGCTGACGCCGGTGCGCTCGCCTTCGAGGTCGCGGGGGCTGCGGACCGGGCCGTCACCGCGGGCGATCACCGCGGCCAGCGGCCGCTGCACGATCGGCATCACCCCGACCAGGGGAATGCCTTTCTCGCGGGCGATCCCGAGGTCGTGGATGTCGAGGATCGCGAACTCGACCTTGCCGGCGCCGAGCAGCTTCGGGGCGTCGGTCGATTCGCCCGGCGGCTGCACCTTCAGATCGACCCCGGCTTCGTCGTAGAAGCCTTCGGCCTGGGCGGCGTAGATGCCGCTGTGGACCGCGTTGGGGACGAAATCGAGCACGAGCGTCGCGCCTTTCGGCGCGCCCGGTTCAGCACCGCTTCCCCCGCAGCCGGCGACGCCGGCGAGCGCGAGAGCGGCCGCCAGCAGCGCGACAGCCCTTCTCATGAGTCGGGGAACCTATTTCATCCACCGTTTGTGAGTACACTGCCGCCGCTTACCTAGATCACGGGAATCGAGGAGGAAAGAGTGCAGGAAAGAGGTCTGGCCGCATATCTGGCTGAGTTGATCGGCACGCTGCTGCTGGTCTTCTTCATCAGCACCGTCGTAATCCTTTTTGTCTCGACCGGCGGTCAGGCCCAGTTCGGCTCTGACTTCGCCGTCGTCGGCCTCGTCCACGCGTTCCTGCTGTTCGGGTTGATCGTCATGTTCGGCGCCGTCAGCGGCGGCCACTTCAACCCGGCGGTGACTCTGGGGGCATTGGTGATCCGTCGCATCCGGCCGCTCGACGGGGTCATCTACATGCTGGCTCAGCTTTCCGGCGCCGTCCTCGGCGCGCTCCTCGCCAAGGGCTTGCTGCTCGACGAGGGACGGGCAACGCATTACGGCGCCGCGCAGGTGAGCGGCCTCCTCGCCGGCAACTTCGCCGGCGCTGTGGTCGAGGGGATCGGGACCTTCGTCCTCGTCCTCGTCATCCTCACCGCCGTCTACTCGGAGAAGAGCTTCAAGGAGTGGGCGCCGCTGGCGATCGGCACCACCCTGGGGTTCATCGTCATGGTCGGCGGTCCGCTGACCGGCGGTGCCTTCAACCCGGCCCGTTGGTTCGGCCCGGCGCTCGTCGGCAACGAGTGGGGCGGCATCTGGCCCTACCTCGCCGGCCCGATCGTCGGCTCGCTGCTCGCGGCCGCCGTCTACCGCTTTGTCCTCGAGCCGGGCGGCCTGCCCCCGACCGAACCGCCGGAGCACGTCCGGCCGCCGGTCCCCAAACGGGCGACGCCGACCAGCGACAAGGCCGCCGACTGAGGCAGGCCAGCTAGACCTTCAAAAGCGCCACCCACCCGGGTGGCGCTTTTGCTTTCGGGGGACCGCGCGCTTCTCGCTAGGCGTGCCGGCTGGGCGGTTGCAGTAGCTTGAGCAGCGTGCGCCGGGTCACCTTCTCCCGCAACTACACGCTCTCCCTCTCCCGGACCTGCCAGTGCTACTGCAAGTACTGCGCCTTCGCCACCCACCAGGCGCACATCCATGCGCCGGCTGACGTCGAAAAGCAGCTTGACGAGGCGCTGAAACGCAACGCCAAGGAGCTGCTGGTGCTCACCGGCGAGCGCCCCGAGGTCAACCCGGTAGTTGCCGAACGCCTGAAGACCTGGGGCCACGACGATTTCACCAGCTACGTCGTCTGGGCCTGCGAACGGGCGATGGAGCGCGGGATGCTCCCGCATACCAACCTTGGCGTCCTCAGCAAGGAGGATCTGGCTCGCCTCCGCGAAGTCACTGCCTCTCAGGGTCTGATGCTCGAGTCCACTTCGGAGCGCCTCATGGAGACCGTCCATGCGGGCTCCCCCACTAAGCACCCAGCTGCCCGGCTCGCCACGATCGAAGCCGCTGGCGAACTGAAGATCCCCTTCACGAGCGGCATCCTCGTCGGGATCGGCGAGACCGAGGACGAGCGCGTCCAATCTCTGGAGGCTCTCGCTGCCAGCCACAACCGCCACGGCCACCTCCAGGAGGTGATCCTCCAGAACTTCGTCCCCCATCCGCGGTACTACGGCGCTGAGGTGGCTGACATCGCCAACGAGGCCGCCCGCAACCTCTGGGTGGGCGACGGGGACACCCCCTCCAGACACTCAACTCCGAGCCATAGCGAGGAGTGTCTGGAGGGGGTGTCCCCGTCGCCCTACCCGACCTGGTCAAGCCCGGTCTCCATCAAGGAGATCAAGCGGTTGATTGGGGAGTGCAAGCGGCTCATGCCGGATGTGGGGGTGCAGGTGCCGCCGAATCTTTCGGATTGGTGGCCTGAGTTGGTGGAGGCCGGTGCGACGGATCTCGGGGGGCTCTCGGCGAATGGCGATCACATCAGTCCCGAGGAGCCGTTTCCGTCGCCGCACCAAGTGCGGAAGGAGTTGGCACCCAGGGGCTATGCCTTGACCGAGCGGCTGTGCGTCTACCCGCAGTACATGGATCCCGAGTGGATGGAGCAGGGGGTCCTGGATGTGATCAAGCTGAAGTACTGGTCGTTCATTCCGAGGAAAGGTTCGGGACGGCGGTCAGACGAGAAGATCGCGCCGGACCTCGCCCCACGGGCGATTGGGAAGGGCCGCGAGGGTCAGGAGCTCTCCGAGGACGAGCTGACTGCCTTGTTCGCCGAGACGCGGCCTGAGGTGATCGAGGAGATGCGGGTTGCTGCTGATGAGTTGCGGGCGGAGCTGGCGGGGGACCGGGTCACTTTTGTCGTCAACCGGAACATCAACTTCACCAACGTCTGCGTGGTCGGCTGCGCCTTTTGTGGGTTCGGGCAGGGGAAGCGGTCGCCCGATGCCTATGAAGTCTCGGAGAAGGACTTTGCGGCTCGGGTCCTCGATGCGGTCGAGTTCGGGGCTACCGAGCTCTGCATGCAGGGGGGGATCCATCCCGATCTGACCCTGGAGGAGTACGGGCTTTGGTTGCGGCTGGCCAAGGAAGTGGCGCCGCAGTTGCACCTGCACGCCTACTCGCCGATGGAGATCAACTGGGCCTGCGAGCGCTCCGGCAAGGAGCCGCTGGAGGTCTTCGAGTACCTGCTCGAGTGCGGGCTCGGTTCGACGCCGGGGACCGCCGCCGAGGTGCTCGACGACGGCGTCCGCCAGCGGATCTCGCCGAACAAGCTGCCCGCCGATCGCTGGGTCGAGATCATCGAAGCCTCCCATCGCGCCGGCCTGCGCTCGACGTCGACGGTGATGTTCGGCCACATCGAGGAGCCGCGCGAGCTCGCCCGCCACATGCGGGTGATCCGGGCGCTGCAGGAGCGGACCGGCGGCATCACCGAGTTCGTCCCGCTCAGCTTCATCCCCTTCAACACGTTGCTCGGCCGTACCCACGGGATCGAGGAGATCTCGATCCGCGAGAACCTCAAGCACACCGCCGCCTTCCGCCTCGCGCTCGGGCGTAGCGTTCCCAACCTGCAGGCGAGCTGGGTGAAGATGGGGCTCGAGGGGGCGACCGAGGCGCTCCGCTGGGGCGTCAACGATCTCGGCGGCACCCTGATGGAGGAGAACATCTCCCGCATGGCCGGCTCCCAGCATGGCGTGCGGCTGGAGGTCGAGCAGCTGATCGAGGCGGCGCGGGCGGCTGGTCGGGAGCCGGCGCAGCGGACGACGTTGTACGAGATCATCGAGACGTATGAGAGCGATGGTCCTCGAGAGGCAGCGCCAGCCGCTCCGGCTGGTTGAGCTGCCCGAGCCGAGTGCCGGTCCCGGCCAGGTCCTGCTCGACGTCCGCGCCTGCGGCGTCTGCCGCACCGATCTCCACATCCTCGACGGCGAGCTTGCCGAGCCGAAGCTGCCGCTGGTGCCCGGGCACCAGATCGTCGGCGTCGTGCGCGAGGTGGGGGAGGGGGTGGACCGCTTCAGGTCCGGCGACCGCGTCGGCGTCCCCTGGCTCGGCTGGACCGACGGCGAGTGCCGCTACTGCCGCAGCGGCCGCGAGAACCTCTGCGACCACGCCAGATTCACCGGCTACGACATCGACGGCGGCTACGCCGAGGTCGCGGCCGCCGACGCCCGCTTCTGCTTCCCGGTCCCCGACGGCTACCCGGACCTGCAGGCGGCGCCGCTGCTCTGCGCTGGGCTGATCGGCTACCGGGCGTTGCGGCTGGTCGGCGAGGCGGAGCGGATCGGCTTCTACGGCTTCGGCGCCGCCGCCCACATCCTCTGCCAGGTCGCCGTCCACGAAGGGCGGCGCGTCTTCGCCTTCACCCGCGACGGCGATGCGGAGACCCAGGCCTTCGCGCGCCAGCTCGGCGCCGAGTGGGCGGGCGGCTCGGAGGAGACGCCGCCCGAAGAGCTCGACGGCGCGATCGTCTTCGCGCCGGTCGGGGCGCTGATGACGGCGGCGCTGCGGGCGAGCGCGAAGGGGGCGCGGATCATCAGCGCCGGCATCCACATGAGCAACATCCCGTCGTTCCCCTACGCCGACCTCTGGGAGGAGCGCGTGCTCGGCTCGGTCGCCAACCTCACCCGCCAGGATGGCGAGGAGTTCATTGCCCTCGCGCCCCAGATCCCGGTCCACACCGAGGTCTCCGTTTATCCCTTGGAGCAGGCAAGTCAGGCACTGGATGACCTCCGAGAAGGCCGCTTCCGCGGTGCCGCGGTGCTAGATGTAGCCGGTTCCGGGTAGCTGAACTGCATCCACGTAAGCCAACGGAGGGATGCAATGAGCGACGAGATCCGTAACAAGGACGACGCCAAGGGACGCCTCAAGGAGGCCGCCGGTAGCCTGACGGGCGACGACGACCTCAAGCGCGAAGGCAAGGTCGACAAGGCCTCAGGCGCCGTCAAGGACGGTCTCGACAAGGCGTCCGACAAGGTCAAGGACGCGGTAGGGAAGGACAGATGAGAATCAGAGGTCGCTAGGCAAGGACGCAGGGAGCCCGAATAGCAGCGCTATTTGGGCGACTGAGGACGCCGCATAGCGGGCTCTGATTCTCATCTGAACAAGTCTTCGCCGGGAGGGCGGCGGAGGGCGGCAGCACCGGGGCCGTCCTCCGCGCCGACGTAGCGGCCGAGGCCGCGCACGACTACGACGGGGATCCCCTCGTCCTTGGTGCGCACCAGGTCCGCAGCCGCTGCAACCTCATCGGCGATCGCGATCACGGTCGCACTCAGCTCGCGCCCTGCGGAGTCTTGGCGCCCCCGCCAATCGTCCAGCGGTTTGAGGCCCGCGCAGCCGATTGCAACCTCGGCCTGGCCCAGACGCCATGCCCTGCCGAAGCTGTCGGCGATCACCACCGCGGGGAGGGGCCGGGGATGGGGGTCGCCGGACAACAGCGGGGAGGGTCCGGCGACCCCCATCCCCGGCCCCTCGGACGCGGGCGCTAGTTCGGTTCGTATGCGGCGGGCTGAAGCGTCCGGGTCCTCCGGCAACAGGCAGACCGTGCCGTCCTCGGGGAGGTTCGAGGCGTCGATTCCCGCGTTGGCGCAGACGAAGCCGTGGTGCGTTTCGGTGATCAAGACCCGCTCCTCCCGCAGTACCTCGAGGCTCTCGGAGAGCACCAGCTCCACGAATCCCGCCTCCTTACCCAGCTTCTTTGCCAGTTCGCGCGCCCGCACGGATGGGGTGATCTCCGAGAGCTTCCGTACCTGTCCCTCGGCCTTCGAGACGATCTTCTGCGAGATCACCACGGCGTCGCTGGGCTGCAGCTCCGCCCGCTCGGCGATCAGCTGACCGACCTGATCCCCCGGTTTCACCTCGGGCATGCCCTCGACGGGCAGGACCCGAAGCTCTCTGCTCATATCCCCAGTGCCTTCGCGGTCCGCTTCGCCCGCCCCGGTTGCTTCGCTAGCTCGCGGGTGAGGGCGATGACGTCGGCTGGGGTGTCGAGGTCGAGTTCGATCGAGGGGAGCTCCTCGATGCCGAAGGGGACGCCGGCTTGGCGGGCCGCCTCTACGTGGCGGTCGCGGCTGCCCTCGCCGAAGGCGGGGACGATCGCGTCCGGCGGGCTCAGCAGGAGGGCGTTGGTGCCGGTGCCGTGGCGGTCGGGGACGACGCCGACGTAGTTGCCGGGGACGCCGGTCAGCAGGCGGTCGAGCTCGCGCGGGTCGAGCAGCGGGCAGTCGCCGGCGAGCAGCACGACCCGCTCGGCGCCGTCGCCTTCGGCTCGGGCGATCCCCGCCAGCGCCGCCTCCACATGCCCGCCGTCCTCGGGGTCGGGCACCACCTCGGCGCCTGCTTCGGCCGCCAGCTCCTGGGCGATCGGGTCGCCGGTGACGAGGATCGTGCGCTCGATCGCCCGCGCTTGGCCGATCGCCTCGAGGACGTCGGCGACCATCGCCTCGGCGAGGTCGCGTCGCTGGCCGCCGGTGATCCCGGCAGCCATGCGTTGCTTCGCCGCGCTGAAGCGCTTCACCGGTAGTACCGCAATTGCGTTCAAGACTGAGCGAGCGTAGCGGCGTAGTCGAGCACGGTCCGCGCCAGCCGGACCCGTCCGGCGGCGCCTTCCATCAAGGTCGGCGCGGCGAGCGTCGGGATCTCCGCCGGGGGTGGATCGGGGTCGCCCTCGTCGACCACCATCGCGTCGATCAGCCCCGCGTACAGCGAGGCGACGCCGGCGGCGGTGGTCGGGCGGCCGATCCCTTCCATGAAGCGGTCGGTCGGGCCCTTGACGACGGCGCCGGCGACGTAAGGGCTGACGGCGACGACCGGGGCCGGAGAGGCGGCGATCGCCTCGCGCAGGCCAGGCACCGCGAGGATCGGGCCGATGCTGATCACCGGGTTCGAGGGGCCGACAACGATGACCTCGGCGTCGCGCAGCGCTTCCAGCACCTCCAGCGTCGGCTTGGCCGCCTCGATCCCCTCCAGCTGGACGCCGAGGACCTGCGGCTTGCCACCGTCGAGGATCAGGTACTCCTGCAGGCCGCGCTCGCCGCCGGGCGTCGTCACCTGCGTCCGCACCGGCGTGTCGCACATCGGCAGCACCCGCGCCTCGACCCCGAGGCCGCGGGCGATCTGCGCCTGGGCGTCGGTGGGGCGGCCGCCGTCGTCGATGAACTGGCGTCGGTAGAGGCAGGCGGCGAGGTCGCGGTCGGAGAGGCCGAACCAGCTGGGGGCGCCGAGCTGCTTCAGGCGCTCGAAGGCGGTGAAGCTGTCGTCCTCGATCCCCCAGCCGCGCTCGGCGTCGATTTCGCCGCTGAGCCAGTAGGTGACGAGGTCGGGGTCGGGGGAGACATGGACGCCGAGCGCCTCGACGTCGTCGCCGGTGTTGGCGATCACGGTGAGGTCCGGTCCGACCTCCTCCTGCATCCCGGCCGCGAGTTTGGCGCCGCCAGTGCCGCCGGCGAGAAGCGCGACGCGCACGCTAGGCCACCTGCTCCCGGGCGGGCCTCACGCCCAGTGGTCGCCCTCGGGCAGGCCCGTGAGGCGGATCCCGGCGTGCGTCTTGTAGCGCGTGTTGACCGAGATCAGCATCGGCGTCAGCTGCTCGACGATCCGCGCCATCTCCAGGGCGCCGGCGTTGACCGCGCGCAGCCCGTGGATCTGCTCGATCAGCTGCGCCACCCGCGCCTTGTCGGCCTTCTTGTCACCGCAGACGAGGACGTCCTCGCCGAGCTCGGTATCGAGCTTGGCCAGCATCGGCGCCGCGAGGGTGTGCATCGCGGCGATCACGATCACCCCGTCCGGAACCATCTCCTGCGCCTGCTGGGCGGCGGAGCCCTGCCAGACGCCGAGCGAGCGGGTTGCTTTGCCGCTGACGGCGGCGGCGAGGGGGACGGTGCAGTCGACGAGGATCTGGCCGGGGCGGAGCGCCTCGCGCAGGTTGTTGAGGTTCTCCGACTGGGCGCGGAAGGGGACGGTGAGGAAAACGATCTCGCCCTTGGCCGCCGCCTCCTCGTTCTGCAGGCCGGTGACGTCGGCGCCAGGGACCGCCTCGCGGACCTTTGCCGCCGCCTCCTCGGCGCGGCCGGCATTCCGCGAGCCGAGCACGATCGGCACTCCCGTCTGGGCCCAGCGCCGCGCCAGGCCGGCGCCGAGGGCGCCGGTGCCGCCGATGATCGGGATCGGTTCCAAGGTCGCGCAGTCTAAGTGACCTTCCGAGGGTCACTATGCTCCGCTCGCATGAGGCTGGAGGGAAAGAAGGCGCTCGTCACCGGCGGGGCCAGCGGCATCGGCGCCGCGACCGCCGCCCGGCTCGCCGCCGAGGGCGCCGAGGTCTGGATCGGTGACCTCAACATGGAGGGAGCCGAGAAGGTCGCCGGCGAGATCGCCGGCCATGCAGTCGCGCTCGACGTCACCGACCTCGACGCCGCCCGCGGTGCCGTCGCCGCCATCGGCGACCTCCACGTCCTCGTCAACAACGCCGGCATGGACAACTTCGGCTTCTTCGTCTACGTCACCCAGGAGCAGTGGCGGCAGACGCTGGACATCAACCTCGGCGGGGTCATGAACTGCACCCACGCGGCGCTGCCGGGGATGCAGGAGCGCGGCTACGGCCGTATCGTCAACATCGCCTCCGAGGCCGGCCGCGTCGGCTCCAAGGGCTCGGCCGCCTACAGCGCCGCCAAGGCCGGCGTGATCGGCTTCACCAAGGCGATCGCCCGCGAGGCCGCCCGCTACAACGTCACCGCCAACGCGATCGCCCCCGGCCCGATCGAGACCCCCCTGCTGATGGGCGCCAAAGAGTTCGGCGAGATCGGCGAGAAAGTCATCGAGACGATGCGCAGCTCCACCCAGATGGGCCGCCTCGGCCAGCCCGAGGAGGTAGCGGCCGCGGTCGCCTTCCTCGCCAGCGACGACGCCAGCTACGTCACGGGCGAGACCCTGGGCGTCAGCGGCGGCCTCGGCATGGTCTAACGCTGCGGGAGCCGGGAGGGAGACCCTCGGCGGACAAAAAGCGGGGAGTGTCCGGCGAGGGTCTCCCTCCCGGCTCACGACAGGGGGGAGAGTCTGTCGCCCTCGCTGACTTAACCCGGCTATGACCGGCATAACTCAGCAGTCGTCGGATGAGCGCCGCAAGGAAAGGGTGCGGATGGCCCGACAGGCTTGGGAGTTTGCGCGGAACCAGCACGGTGTCGTATCTCGGGGCCAGCTTGTCGCTGTCGGATATAAGCGGCACGCGATTGATCACCGAATCAGGACCGGCCGTCTATATCCGTTGCATCGCGGGATCTATGCGGTGGGCCGACCCCACGTCACCGAGCATGGGCGCTGGATGGCCGGCGTACTCGCGTGCGGCGATGGCGCCGTCGTTAGTCACTCCAGCGCGGCGGCACTGTGGCGCATCGGGCCCGAGGAGCACGGCGTCGTGGAGCTCTCCTTACCCAGCCCTTTTCAACGGCGCCGTCCGGGGCTCCGAATCCACCGCCGCCCGCCGCTCGAAGCTCGCGACCTGACTCGCGAGTACGGCATCCCTTGTACCACTCCAGTCCAGACTCTCATCGATATGTCGCTGCGTCTCAACCGCGCGGGCATGGAGCGGATGATCAACGAGGCGGACAAATACAACCTCACGCACCCGCCTCAGCTGCGCGAGGCGCTCGACAACCGCGTCGGTGAGCCGGGCGTCGCCAAGCTCCGCTTCATCCTCGACCGTCGCACGTTTCGCCTCACCAAGGAGGAGCTGGAACGGCGCTTCCTGCCGCTCGCCCACCGGGCCGGACTACCCACCCCGCTTACCGGCCAGTGGGTCAACAATTTCGAAGTTGACTTCTATTGGCCCGACCTCGGCCTCGTGGTCGAGACCGACGGGCTGCGCTACCACCGCACGCCGGCCGAGCAGGCCCGGGACCGCTTACGCGACCAGACCCACACCGCCGCCGGTCTCACCCCGCTGCGCTTCACCCACGAGCAGGTCCGCTACGAACCCCGGCACGTGCTGGCGATCCTGGCTCAGACCGCGAGCCGGCTGGCCATCGCGACGAAGTAGTCGAGCGCCGCCGGATTCGCCAGCGAGTCGCGGCTGGCGGCCTTCTCCGGCGGCGTCCCCATCAGGATCCGCTTCACCGGCACCTCGAGCACCTTGCCGCTGAGCGTCCGCGGCACCTCGTCGATCTGGAAGACCTCGTCGGGCACGTGGCGCGGGGAGCACTGCTCGCGCACCCGTCGGGCGATCTCCCGCGGCAGCGCCTCGTCCAGCTCGGCGCCGTCGCGCAGGACCACGAAGAGCGGCATCCAGCCGTCGGTCCCCGGCCGCGGCAGGTCGACCACGAGCGCGTCGACGATCTCGTCGATGCCGAGCACGGCGCGGTAGATCTCGCTCGTCCCCATACGGATGCCGCCGCGGTTGATCGTCGAGTCCGAGCGCCCGTAGATGACCGCCGTCCCGCGCCGGGTCAGTTCCAGCCAGTCGCCGTGGCGCCAGACGCCGGGGAACATCTCGAAGTAGCCCTCGCGATAACGGCTGCCGTCCTCGTCGCCCCAGAGGTAGAGCGGCATCGAGGGCATCGGCTCGGTGACGACCAGCTCGCCGACCTCCTCGACCACCGGCTCGCCGTCTTCGTTCCAGGCCTCGACCGCGGCCCCCAGCGCCCGCGCCTGGAGCTCGCCGCGGTAGACGGGCAGCGTCACCGCGCCGCCGACGAAGGCGGTGCAGAGGTCGGTGCCGCCGCTGGTCGAGAAGAGCCAGGTGTCCCTCCCGACGTGTTCGTAGATCCAGTCGAAGCCCTCCGGCGAGAGAGGGGAGCCGGTCGAGCCGACCGCCTTCAGGGCCCCGAGGTCGCGCCCGCTCCCCGGCTCGACCCCAGCCTTCATGCAGGCGGCGATGTAGGCGGCGCTGGTGCCGAACGTGGTGATCCGCGCCCGCTCCGCCAGATCCCAGAGGACGCCCATGTCGGGATGGCCGGGGTTGCCGTCGTAGAGGACGATCGCCGCCTCGGTCAGCAGGCCGGAGACGATGAAGTTCCACATCATCCAGCCGGTCGTGGTGAACCAGAAGAGGCGGTCGCCGGGGTGGGCGTCGACGTGGAGGCCCAGCTTCTTCAGGTGCTCGAGCAGGATTCCGCCCTGGCCCTGGACGATCGCCTTCGGCAGCCCGGTGGTGCCGGAGGAGTAGAGGACCCAGAGCGGGTGGTCGAAGGGGACGCGCTCGAAGCGCAGCTCGGCGCCCTCGCGGGAGCGCAGCAGCTCATCCCAGGGCATCGCCTCGCGCAGCGGCGAGAGGTCCGGCTCGGGGTCGAGATATGGGAGGACGACGGTTCGCTCCAGCGTCGGCATCGCCTCCTGCAGCCGCGCCACCACCTCGCGGCGGTCGAAGTCCTTGCCGCCGTAGCGGTAGCCGTCGACCGCGAAGAGGACCTTCGGCCCGATCTGGGCGAAGCGGTCGACAACGCTGGCGGGGCCGAAGTCCGGCGAGCAGCTCGACCAGACCGCGCCGAGCGAGGCGGTGGCGAGGAAGGCGACGATCGCCTCGGGGATGTTCGGCATGTAGGCGACGACGCGGTCGCCGCGGCCGACGCCGAGCGCCCGCAGGCCTGCCGCGACCGCCGCCACCTGCGCCCGCAGTTCGCCCCAGCGCAGCTCCTCGAGCTCGCGCAGCTCGGAGGCGTGGAGGATCGCCACCTGCTCGTCGCCTTTGCCGGCGAAGACGTGCTCGGCGTAGTTCAGCGCGGTGTTCGGGAACCAGCGCGCCCCCGGCATCTCGCGCGAGGCGAGGACGGGGGAGGGGTCGCCGTCGGCCTGCACGTCGAAGAACTCCCAGATCGCCGACCAGAACCCGTCGAGGTCGTCGACCGACCACTGCCAGAGCTCGTGGTAGCTGTCGAAGGCAAGACCACGCTCGCGGGTCAGCCAGCCCGTGAACTCGCGCAGGCGCGAGCGCTCGGCCAGCTCAGGCGAGGGCTCCCACAGCAGCTCCCCGTCAGCTGAGCTCACGGCGCTCCATCACTACGGCCCATCAAGGCGATCACGATGCCGGAGGTGGGATTCGAACCCACAAGCCCGCAAGGGCAATCGATTTTGAGTCGATCGCGTATGCCAATTCCGCCACTCCGGCTCCGCCTGAACGATAAAGCGCAGATCAGGCAGGCTGCGGATGGCCCGAGGCGCCGGCACCGTAGTCCTCGCCGGAGCCGATCGGCCGCTCCTCCTCCACGTGCCATTCCTGGTTGAAGGCGTAGAGGGCGGCGGCGACGAGGACGATCTGCAGGAGGCCGAGGAGGATCACCAGCAGCCCGAGCAGCGAGGAGCTGAGCGCGGCGTCCTCGAAGCCGGTGCGGTCGCGGTTGAACCAGCTTTCCGCGCCGACCGCGCAGAAGATCGCCAGGATCATCGAGAGCGCCGCCACGACCGGCAGTACGCCGCGGTTCCAGCGGGCGACGATGATCGCGAAGAAGGCGTAGAGGAGGGCGTAGATCGCGCAGACGATTCCCATCCCGCTGCCGCCCTTCAGCAGCGACCAGCCGCCGATCGTGATCACCGCGGCGAGCACCGCCGTCGCCAGCAGCAGCAGCACGACGATGAACTTGGTCGTAGCCGAGCTCCCTTTTTCCCGATTTGGCCGCCACAGTTCGTAGCCGGGCCTGACCTCTCCTACCGCCACGCCCGGATCATAGAATCCCTGAGCGACGCAGCGGCATTGGCCGCTCGTTAAGGGCCGAGCGGCCCAGCCACGCGGGCGTGGCGGAATTTGGCAGACGCGCCAGGTTTAGGTCCTGGTGATCGAAAGATCGTGGGGGTTCAAGTCCCTCCGCCCGCATCGTCGAGGGGTGGATTTCGTCTTCCCGGGGCGCATAGACTGAGCGGGAACCTCGACCAAGGAGCGTCCGTTGCCTGCTGCGCGCCGCCGTGCCAAGTTCCTCGCCCTCGTAGTCGCCGTGGTTGGTCTGGCATTCGCGCTGAGTGCCTGCGCCTTCTTCAAGGCCGGCACTCTCAGCGTCAGTCAGCCGGGTGGAATTGGCGCTGCGCGCGTGCATTTTGTTCTCTGCACCGAACCCGGTGGAGAAGGAAAACCTGCCTGCAACGAAAACGAAAACGAAGGTGAAATCCAATACCTCCTGGGGATCGCGGTGCCGCCGGGATCCTTGGCCCCGGGGACGGTCACGGCTATTCCGGTAGGGGGCGGTGCGCCGATCGTCTTTACGCGTAATGACCAGGTGGCTTCTCAGATCGCCGCGGGAACTTCTGCGCTGCAGGCGGCGGAACCAGGCGAAATCGAATCATGGCCGCCGCCGGGGCTGGAAGGGGTCGGTTACCTGTCGGGGGTCGTCGTCGAATCGAAAGGGTCGACTGCCGAATGGTCGGTAGATGCCGATTTCGGGCTCCCGAGCGCCGCTGACGGAAGCCCGTTCGTCGGACCCTTCAAGGCGTCTCCGGCATTGGGGTTCCGTGGCGTGGGTCCCGAAGCTCCCGCCGACCGGCCTCCCAAGTGCATCACCTCCGAAGCAGAAGAAGTGGAAAGCACCGATGCTTTCTGTCTTCCGAGCGGGGAAGAAGCCCAAGTTGGCACTTCTGACCTGCGGATCAGCCCAGTTCCGACCTCGGCCGTCTTCCTCGGCGGCAAAGCGACGCTTCCGTTCGGCCTCAACTTCGGCAGCACGGCGCCGACGGCGCCCAGCTTCACGCTTAGCGCTGCCTCGAATCTGCCCGGTGCTGCGGTCGCCCTCTCGAGCTCGACCTTCGCGCCGCCGGCTCTGGATCCGAGCACTCACCGCTCGTCTGGCTCGGAGACGGTGACCCTGACGGTTCCCAGCACCGCGAAACCCGGCGTCTACGAAGTCACCCTCACCGCGAAAGCGCCGCAGGGCGGCACCGCCACCCAGGTCGCGAAAATCGAAGTGACGAAACCTAAGCTCAAACTCGGCAAGGTCAAGCTGAACAAGGGCAACGGGACGGCGAAGCTCTCGGTCGGAGTGCCGGGTGCCGGCACGCTGACGGTCTCCGGCAAGGGCATCGCCAAGGTCCAGCGCAAAGCCAAAGGCCCGAAGACGCTCAAAGTCACGATCAAGGCCAAGGGCAAGGCGAAGACCAAGCTCGCCTCGACCGGCAAGGCCAAGGTGAAGGCAAAAGTCGTCTTCAAGCCGAGCAACGGCGCCTCGGTCACCAAGACCAAGTCGATCACGTTGAAGAAGAAGCTTGCCGGCTAGCCACGGCTAGCCCGCTTCGGCCGCCGCGCCGATACGATCAGACCCTCTGGGGCAGTGGCCCAACTGGCTAAGGCACCGGTCTCCAAAACCGGCGATTCCAGGTTCGAGTCCTGGCTGCCCCGCTCGATTGGAGGAGGCCGCTTCGACGGGCGCTTCAGGCAGCCAGCGCTTCCCTGAACGCAGCTTCGAAAGCCAGCGGTTCGGTTAGCGTGAAGTGCAGGAGCGGCTCGAGGCGCCCCCCGGTCGGGCCGACGAAGAACGCCGGCGTGGCGTGGACGCCATCCCTGAACCCGATCTCCCGAAATCGCCTGACCTCTCCGGCTAGGGAGAGGAAAAAGTGGTGGCGGTCGTGTTCCCATCTGTCCATGTCAAGGCCGCGGGTTTCGCGGGCCATTGCAGTCAGGAACCAGTTTTCCGCGTACCTGTGGAACTCCGGTCCCTGGTAGTGGTAGAAGTACTCGAGGTACTGCCAGAGTCTTCCCTGTTTTCCCGCTGCTAGTACCGCCACCTGCTGGCGTTCGAAGACCTTCGGCCAGATGGTCTCGGCAGGCTCGCCGAGGTATTCGATCCGCAGCTTTCCATTCCGCACCCACCGGCGTACGAGCTGTGGCAGCAGCTGGACCGCGAACTGCCGGGCCTGTGGGCACTCCGGGTCGGCCAGGAACTGCATCGTCACCGGCGCATCCGGGTCACCTAAGAGCACGCCTCGCTGGGGGACCCCGGCGAAGGTGGCGTCGACGATTTTGCGCACGTGCGGCTGTCGCAGCTGGGGGACGGAGCGGGGGATGCCCGGATGAAATGCCGAGACGGAGGTTGCGTAGGAGCCGTCTGCTGAAGACCCCCGTGGTCCGCTGACCGCGAAAAAGACCGCGAGCGTCACCGCCAGGAGACCCAGGTGAAGGAGCAAACTCAAAGCCCTATCACTGAGCAGTTGCATTTGACCGGACCATAGCGTCATAATTGCTGAATGATCAAGGACTATTACCTGCGCGATACAGGCTGATGCCATGATCGCTCCGGTCCGCGTACTTGCAAAGCGAGCGCCGTGGACCCTGAGCTGCTTAGTCCTTCCAATCCTGATCCTCCTCGCCACCACCGGGCTGGCGCTTGCCTGCGTTGGCCCGGCCGAACCGACGACGCTCACCACCTCGCTCTCGGGCGAAAGCAAATCGGGGGCGGAAATCACGGTGCTGGAGGGCACCAAAGTCAAGGACCAAGCGACCCTGGAAGGCAAAAACGCCGGCAAAGCCACCGGCAAAATCAGCTACGCCGTCTATAAAGACTCAAGCTGCAAAGAACTCGCCACCAAAGCCGGCGAATTCGAATTCAAAGAAGGCAAAGTCCCGGCCTCCGAAGAAAAGACCCTGGAAGCGGGGAAGATCTACTACTGGCAGGCCCACTACGGAGGCGATTCCCTGGATGCCGAATCGACCAGCGCCTGCGGCAAAGAGGTGCTCTGGGTCAAGGCGGCGACCAGCGTCTCTACCTCGCTCTCGGGGGAAAGCAAATCCGGCGAAGCGATCACCGTTCTGGAGGGGAGCAAAGTCAAGGACAAAGCGACCCTCAGCGGCACCAATTCGACTACCGCCACCGGCAAAGTCGAATTCAAGGTCTACAAAGACTCGAGCTGCAAAGAACCCGTCGAAGAAGCCGGCAAAGTGGGCGTCAGCAGCGGCAGTGCCGAATCCGAAGAAAAGAAACTGACCGCAGGGGCGGTCTACTACTGGCAGGCGAGCTATGAAGGCGACTCGCTGCATCAGCCCTCGACCGGCGCCTGCGGCAAAGAGGTGTTGACGGTGAAGGCGGCGACCACGCTCAGCACCCTGCTGGGGGGCGAGGACCCGCAGGCGGGCGAAGGGATAGAAGGGGAAGAAATCACGGTGCCGGAGGGCTCGCCGGTGGCCGACTCCGCGACCCTGGGCGGCACCGGCTCCTCCGCGGCGACGGGCGAAGTGAGCTTCAAGGTCTATGCCGACGGCGAATGCAAAGAACTGGTCGAAGAAGCCGGTGAAGCAGAACTGGAAGAAGGGGTCGCCGCTCCTTCGTCGGAAGTCGAGCTGGAAACGGGCACTTACTACTGGCAGGCGAGCTACGAAGGAGACGCGCTGCACCAGGCCTCGACCAGCCCGTGCACCGAGGTGGTCCACGTGCTCGCCGCCACCTCCGTCGCGACCACGCTCTCCGGCGAAGGCGAAGAAGGCGATGAGATCGAAGTGTCCGAAGAAGCGACCGTCAGCGATAGCGCGACCCTGAGCGGCCCCAACGCCGCCGAAGCAACCGGCAAAGTCAAGTATTCCGTCTACGGTGACCCCCACTGCGAAGAACTGGTCGAAAAAGCCGGCGAAGTCACCGTGAGCGGGAAAAGCGTTTCCGCCTCGACCGCGGTCGCGCTCGAACCCGGCCTCTACTACTGGCAGGCCGTCTACACCGGCGATGCCGGCAACTACACCGCTACCAGTCCCTGCGGCTCGGAGATCGAGATGGTCCTGCCCCCGATCACGACGACCCTCAGCGGCAGCGGAGAATCCGACGGCAGCATCAGGGTGCTCACCGGTACGACGGTCCACGACGAAGCAACCCTGCACGGGCCGCACGCGGGCGAAGCCACCGGCAGCGTCGAATACTTCGTCTACAGGGACGAAGAATGCGAAGAATTCTTTGCCGCCGTCGGCAAAGCGAAAGTCGAAGGCGCTGAAGTTCCTGCTTCAAGCACGATCGAATTCGAAGAAACCGGCACCTACTTCTGGCAGGCCGACTACTCCGGGGACGGTAAAAACCCCGCCGCCATCAGCGCCTGCGGCTCGGAGGCGACGATCGTCACCGCGCCGACGTCGCTCACCACCGCCCTCTCGGGGGGAGGAAAAGAAGGCGCTGAAATCTCGGTCGAAGAAGGAGCTGCCGTCAGCGACGTGGCGACGCTGAGCGGACCGGAAGCGGGCGCCGCGACGGGGTCCATCAGCTACGCGGTCTTCGCCGACAGCGGCTGCACCGAATTGGTCGAGCCCGCGGGTGTCGCCGATGTCGAAGGAGGGACCGCGGAAGCCTCCAGCGAAATGACTTTGCCGCCCGGCACCTATTACTGGCAGGCTGAATATTGGGGCGACGACCTCAACGCAGCAGCCACCGAGGAATGCGGCGCCGAGGTCGAGCAAGTGACCGCGCCGATCACCACCACGCTCTCAGGCGAAGGCCAGTCCGGGGCCGACATCGAAGTCGACGAAGGTGCCGCGGTGACCGATCAGGCCACCCTCCACAGCGAACACGCCGGGGAAGCGAGCGGCACTATCGAATACCTCGTCTACGAAGACGAAGAATGCGAAAAACTGTTCGCCAACGCGGGAAAAATCGAATTCGCGAAAGGTGAAGTCCCGGCCTCGAATCCCGTCGAACTGGAAGAAGCGGGCCTCTACTGGTGGCGCGTCAAATACTCGGGTGATGGCAAAAACCCCGCAGCCGAAAGTGCCTGTGGCTCGGAGGTGGCCCAGGCGGCTAACAAAGGGGAATGGAAATACGCCGCCTTCGGGAACTCCTATTCCTCCGGTGAGGGAGTGAGGACCAACGGAGGCACGTTCTATCCCAAGACGAATACCTTGTCGCCCGGATTCCTCAACGGAAGCCAGTGTCACCGCAGCGAACAGGCGTGGCCGGCGCTGGTCGCCAAAAGCGTTTTCGGAGTCGGAGCGATCCAGCCGCCGACCATCTACGAACATTCGCCGCCGCGGTTCATCTTCCGGGCCTGCAGCGGCGCCGTGACCACCAACATCTGGCCGGGTCCCGGACAGTACGTCGAATACGAAGAACCGGGGGCGAAGTGGGGAAAGGACAAGCTCGCCCAGCTGGAATGGCTGAAGCTGCCGAACAACATGAACGACCGGAAGATCGCGAAGGTCTCGGTGGGCATCGGCGGCAACGACTCCGGCTTCAGCTCGATCGGGAAAGCATGCTGGGCATTCTCACGTCGGTGGTTCCCGTTGAAACGGTACGACCCGACCTCCTGCCAGAACGCGGTCAAAACCTGGGAAGAAAAAGGGTTCGAAACGATCGAAAAAAACCTTCCGCTGATCCTGCGGAAGGTGGCCGACCGGGTGCCCCAGGCGAAGATCTTCGTCCCTCTCTATCCCCGCGTGCTCAACCTCGGGAAACCCGAAATCGAAGTCGGCAAGGGCCTCGTCATCGACAACCGCCAGACTGGATTCGGTACCAGAACCGCCGCGCAGTCGATCGAACACTTCATCTTCGAACTCGACGAAGTCATACGGAAGACTGTGAAGAAAACGGGGATCAAGGCCGCCGCCACCATCGGCGACACCCAACTTGCCTTGACCAGGTTCGGCAACCACCGGCTCGGCGATCCCCAGCCCTGGCTGAACGGCTTCACGGTCAACGTCTGGGAAAGCTTCCACCCGGAAACCTGCGGCCACAAAGCGATTGCCGCCTTGGCGAGGCCCTTCATCGCGCCCGGAGGGGCCGCGATCGGGACTTGTTAGGGAGTAGACCCCGGCGGCTTCAGTTCGCCGACCTCCTGGGCACGATTCACCGCTTGATTCGACTCAGGCAAGCAACAGGCCAACCGCCAGCAGCGCCACGCCTGCCGTCGCCGCAGCTCCCGCGGCGCCGAGGAGCCAGCGGCGGCGGGCGATGATCGAGATCGAGGCGAGGACGATGCCGACCTCGAAGGCGACCTCGGCCAGCTCGAAGTCGAGGTGCTGGGCGTTCGCGTGATCGACCTCGCTCCGATGCGCTTCGATCTCTTCGTTGAGATGGTGGTCAGCGGGGTGTAGCTGGTCGTCCACTCGCTTCTCGTGCAGCCGCGCCCTGGCGGCGGCGCGGTTTCTGGCTGGGATGCCGGCGCCGAGAACCCGCAGCAGCGATGCGTTGCCCCTGGCGATGTCGATTTTTACCCGGTTGCTCTCGAGCCGCGCCGAGGCGGTCCCACCGTGGGTCTCGCCGGTGATCACCTCTTTCAGTGCCTCGTTCGAGAGGAAGGTCGCGACCGCGAGGAGGCAGGCGATGACCGCGACCGCGACCGCCGCCATCTGCGAGTGACGTGGAAGCTCACCACCGGCCGCGACGTGGTGCCCCTGCTCGAAGCGCTCGTATGACCGGTGGGCCTCCATCGGCGACCTTCCTAACAGGCCGGCCGGTCGAGAATGGCCTTGCGGCGGTCCGACGCCGCCGCTAGCTTGAGCGCCACATGTGGTCGAGCGAAGGGGTGAGCATGAGGCGTAGTTGGCGGGTTCTGATGACGGCGACGATGGCGGCGCTGCTGGCGCTGGCGGCGGTGGCTGTGCCTAGCGGGGCCGCCGGCGGCGCGGCGAGCGTTTCGGCGAGCTGCACGCCGAAAACCAACATCGAGGCGATCGTCGACGACTCCGGCTCGATGTCGTTCACCGACTCAAACCGGCTGCGGGTGCAGGCGATGGACCTGCTGATCAACGCCCTGCCGACGCAGACCCAGCTGGGGGCCGTCGAGTTCGGCTCCGAATTCGAAAAACCGGCCGCGGATACGGTCTTCCCGCCGGAGCCGGTCGGCGCGAACGCAGCGGCGATGAAGTCGGCCCTCGATGCCGCGATCCAGGCCGACAACGGCGCCACCGACTACAACGCGGCCTTCGCCACGGCCGATGCTGCCAACCCCACCTCCGAAGCGCGGATCTTCCTTACCGACGGCGGCCACGACGTCGACACCTATAACGAAGCCCACCTCGCCCACAACGTCCCGACCTACGTGGTCGGCTTCGGTTCCGGGCTCGCCGCCCCGGAAGACCAGGCGCGCCTGCAGAAGATCGCCGCGGACACTGGCGGTCAGCTCTTCGAGCTCGAAGACAACAGCTCGCTGCAGGCGACGATGACCAAGATCGAGGCGGCGCTCACCTGCCAGACGCCTCCGCGGGAATTCAACGACCTGCTGAAGGCAGGCCAGAGCAAGACCCACAGCATCGCGGTCGGGGCTTCGACCAAGTCGCTGCAGATCGTGCTCAGCTGGGCCAGCTCGCTGGACAAGTTCAAGCTCTCCGGCCTGAGGCTTGTCGCCAAGGGCAAAGTGGTCGCTGCCGCACGGCCGAAGGTGCGCAAGCTCCAGGTGAAGAAGGAGAGCGGGCAGACCTTCCTGGTCGCCAAAGTCTCCGGGCTCCACAAGGGCACGCTGCGCTTCTCGGTCAAGGCGGCGAAGATCGGCTCGGGCGAACCGAAGGTAAAGCTGACGACGCAGGTTGGGCGCGGCTCCGGGCACTGATCTCCAGCCCGTCCGCGAGGGTGAAGTAAGCCGCCGCGAACGCGTTGGCGGCGGTGCGCTCGCGCAGCTGCGCCCAGTCGATCTGCTCGCGCAGCGAGCGGGTGATCAGGATCAGGTCGCGGTAGTCGGCGCTGTGCTCGGCGAGACTCCGGTTCACAACGTCGCCCAGCTGCTGCTCGGCGCCGACTTCCGCATCTTCGACCTCGAGGTCAGCCGGGCCGGGAGCCCGATCCGCTGAGCGAGGCGCTCAGCGCTTCGTCGGTTCGAGGCCGATCAGGTCGTAGTAGCCGACCAGGTAGAGGCGCTTGCCGTCGGAGACCATCGGCGTGTACCCGGCCTGCTTTATGTGGAAGGTGCGCTTGCCGTTTTGGGCGTCGAGGCCGGTCGTTTCCTGGGTCTTGAAGCTGGAGGTGTAGACGGTGTGGCCGATCACGGTGGCGGTGCCGGGGATCGGGCCGCCGACGTCGTAGTGCCAGCGCGGCTTGCCGGTGCGCGAGTCGAGGGCGAAGAAGCGACCGTTTTCGGCGCCGATGTAGACGCTGGGCGGCGTGCCGGGGACGCGGGCGACTGCGGGCGAGCCGTAGACGGCGCCGCCGGTGTCGAAGGACCACTCGACCTTGCCGGTCTTCTCGTCGAAGGCATAGACGGTGCCGTCGTCGCGGGCGGCGTAGACGCGGCCGAAGCCGATCGCGGGCGAGGAGAAGAAGCCGCCCTGCCCGTAAGGCGGCACCTTGCTCGTGTTGGTCCGCCAGACCGGCTTGCCGGTCTTCGCGTCGAGCGCGAACATCGAGCTCTGGTAGTCGGCGGCGAAGACGTTGCCGTCGGCGAAGCTGGGACTGGCTTTGATCGCGCCCGGGGCGTTGAAGCTCCAGAGCGTCTTGCCGTCGGAGGCACGCAGGGCGAGCACGTTGGTGGTGTCGGTGCCGAGGTAGAGCGTCCCATCGACCGCGAGCGGCGAGGATTCCAGGTGCCCGTTCAGATGCCGGACCCAAAGCTTTTTGCCCGTCTTCGCGTCGCCGGCTGCGAGGTTCCCGGTCAGGAAAGCCCCGTACACGACCCCCCGGTAGTAGACGGGCCCGGTGACGAAGTTCGGCTTCCCCTTGTCGCTGGGTCGCACGTTCAGTTCCCAGAGCACCTTCCGATCCCGTAGCCGCACCGCCTTCCCGTTCCCGTACTTGTTGATCACGTAGGCGACCCCGTCATGGATCGCAGGCGGGAACTCGATCAGCGCGTGCGTGTTGACCGCCCAAGCCTGCTTCAGCGGCGGGTCCAAGGCCCGCCTCTGCTCGGGCAGGTAGTGAGTCCGCGCCGGCACCCGTCCAAAGAACGGCCATTCGACGTAGCCGGCGGCGCTGGACCCGGAGCCCCCCGAAGTCGCGGTAGCGCCCGAGCCACTCGAGCCGCAGCCGGTCATGGCAACGACGGCGGCCAGGCAGCCAACGGCCAAAAGTCGTGAGATCGCGGAGCGCATCCGCTACTCATCGGCAGCTCGAGGCGGCATCTCAACGCCCTCGCACGATCCTTCATCTCGGCAAAAAGAGAGCGGCGGACGGGAATCGAACCCGCGTCATTAGCTTGGAAGGCTAAGGCTCTACCGTTGAGCTACCGCCGCGCCAGAGGGAGGGTAGCCGCCATCCCGCCGATTCGTCAGAATGAAGTCCCCACGGGGAGTGGCGCAGTCTGGTAGCGCACTCGGCTGGGGGCCGAGCGGTCGCAGGTTCAAATCCTGTCTCCCCGATAGCAGCAGGTCCCCCTCACGGCTTCGCATCGCCGCGCGGCCAATCTCCCGCAGGCCGATCCTCTAGTCCTCGCCTCCTCGACCTGAGTCGTTCATGGGCTTGTGCAGGTAGATCTGACAGCTCTCGCTTTCGAGGCGCCGAGCTTTCTCTCTTGGTACGTCTCACTTTCTTGATTAGTCCGACAGAGTTGATAAAAATGTCGGCGGGGACAACAAACCCGGCAGATCCTGCCGGATACCAAGGAGAAGACATGCAGCTCAGCAAGATCCTCGGGGTCGCCGCCGTCGCGGCAATGGCCCTGATGGCGTTCGCCAGCCCCGCTTCGGCGACGACACTCGAGGTTGGCGGAGTAGCGAGGAACGCCTCGGTCTCGATCGAAGCGACGATCGCCTCGGGCGGTTCCGCGCTTCTGACCGACACATTCGGCGTTACCGCCAATACATGCACCACGTCGACCGTGAAAGGGAACACGGAACACGTTTTCAGCGGCTCCACCATAAGTGGCCCGGTCAGCACCCTGTCATTCAGTAACTGCAGCGAGGGAAATCCGACCACTGATATTGCAGGCATCCTTAGTATCGAACGGATCGGCACCACCACAAACGGCACAGTCCGTTCGACCGATGCCAAAGTCACAGTGCCCTCGTTCTTCGGCACCCTGACCTGTTTGACCAACGGCACCGACGTCGGCACCCTGACAGGGGTCGCTTCTGGTTCTGCGAAATTCGACATCAACGCCGTGCTCTCATGCACCGTCATCGGGACCGCGAAATGGAGCGGGACCTACACCCTCACAGGCGCGAACGCCGCGCTTGGCATTGGCGCATAGCCAATCGCTGACGGTTAATCGAAGGAGAAAGAAATGAAGCTCAGCAAGATCCTCGGGGTCGTCGCCGTCGCGGCGATGGCGGCGATGGCGTTCGCCAGCACCGCTTCGGCGACGACACTCGAGGTTGGCGGAGTAGCGAGGAACGCCGCGGTCTCGATCGAAGCGACGCTCGCCTCGGGCGCCTCAACGATTCTGACCGACACATTCGGCGTTCCCGCCAACACATGCACCACGTCGACCCTGAAAGGGAGCACCTCGAGCCCCTTCAGCGGCACCACCGTCGGCGGGCCGATTTCGACATGGGACACCAGCAACTGCCTCGAAGGAAATTGGACCACCGACGCTACGGGAACCCTCAGCGTTGAACGAATCGGCACCACCACAAACGGCACAGTCCGTTCCTCCGGCGCCAAATTCACAGTGCCCTCACCCTTCGGCACCCTAACCTGCACGACCAGCAACACCGACATCGGCACCCTGACAGGGGTCGCCTCTGGTGCTGCGAAACTCGACCTCAATGCGGTGCTCTCATGCACGGTCATCGGTACCGCCAAATGGAGCGGGACTTACACCCTCACAGGCGCGAATGCTGCGCTCGGCGTCGGCGCATAGCCAATCGCGCTGGAGGTTAAACCGAAGGAATCGGAGTCGCCCCGGACCACGGGGGCGACTCCTAATAGGCTGCCAGCCCAGGGAATCCTCAATGCCTGGCTACGACGTGACGCCAAGCCCTTCCGGACTTGTGATCGTGTAGGTCGCGGTCCATTTCGAGGAGAAGAAGTTGCAGTTGATCATGGCGTTGATTTCCAGGGTTGCTTTTCCTGAGGCGACGCCTTTGAGCACGCCGATGTCGGTGTTGGAGGTCGTGCAGGTCATGTAGCCGAGGGCAGAGGGCACTGTCACTTCGGATGCGGTCCAGCGAACTGTTGCGTTTGTGGTGCCCGGTATCGTTTCGAACGTGACTTTGCCGGCGCGATCGACGATCAGCGGTTCGTTGCATGAGCTGAATTCCAGAATCCAGATCAGCTGAACGATGGTGGTGGCGGTGAAGGGGTTGCTCCCGAAGGCCTTTGATTTCATGGTCGATTGGGTGCATGTGACCGAGAGCAGTTCGCTCAATTCACCGGTTGTGTCGGTGATGGCCAGCGAGCTGCCTGATTTGAGGCTCGCGACGAGTTCGATTTCGCGGTTCTGTTTGACCCCTTTGACCTCCAGTGTGGTCGCCGAGGCGTTGGACGCTCCGGCGAACGCGGTCAGGAGCGCCGTGGCAAGGGCGGCAAGGGCGATCCTCTTCAGCTGCTTCATCTTCATTCCTCCTTGGTTTCGGCTGACGCCGAGGTTTGGGTCGCAGCAAGTACTAAGCCCGGCCAGGCCTGTAGTCAAGGAAAGCTGAGGAATGGTCTCCTGAGCCGGAGCGCGTCCCGATCGAGTTCATCCGGCCCATTGTTCGGGGCGGCTACCTTTGAACGATGTTCCGGCCCGCCGACATGCTGTCGCTCGTGCCCGGGGTGACGCCCGGCGGTAGGCCGTGGGCGCAGGGGGTTGATGGGTTCTTCGCTGCCGATTCGATTGTGCGGCGACTGCATCGGGAGCGGCTGGTGCTGTTCTCGGGGGTACGGGCACTTCTGATGCAGGCATGCGATCCGCTGGCGGTGGTGGGGTTCAAGCGGCACTCGATCATCTTCGACGACCCCCAAGCTCGCTTGCAGCGCACGGATGAGCGGATGTCGCGGATCTACTTCGGCAGCCAAGAGGAGGCGGAGAAGACTGGGCAGGTCGTGCGGGCAATGCACCGGCGGGTCCGCGGAAAGACGCCGGCGGACTACGGCCCGATCTCGAAGGGGACCCGCTATGACGCCTCGGATGCGGAGCTCGGGCTCTGGGTTCTGGCGACCCTGGCGGACTCGGCGGTTGTCTACTACCAGCGCATCTTCGGCTCGCTCGCCGCCGAGGAGCGCGAGCGGTATTGGGACGAGTACCGCCGGGTCGGCGAACTGCTCGGCCTGCCGCCTGACTCGATGCCCGCCACTTACGAGGGGCTGCAGGAATACATCGCCCGGCGGCTGAACGACGGCAGCCTCTGGATCTCCGACGAGCGGCGCGAGCAGGCGGTTCAGATGGTCCTCGAGCCGCCCTTCAGCGGCTGGCAGCGCACCGCCGCGATCCCGTTGACCGAGACGATCCGGCTGGTTTCGGTTGGACTGCTGCCGCCGGAGATCCGTCGCCTGTTCGGGTTCAGCTGGGACCCGGCCCGCGAGGCGCTGCTGCGCTCGGCCCTCCTGCAGCTGCGCGTGGGTAGCCGCTTCTGGCCCGATGCCGTCCGCCTTCACCCGGCGGCTCGGCTGCCGGCCGGGGAGCGCTACGGGATTCTCGCCGGATAACGGGTAGGGGAAGCATGATGCGGCGTCCGATCGACACTTCCTGCTCGCGAACGGCGGCGGTCGCTGTGCTCTGCTTCGCGGCGCTCGTCGTTGCCAGCCTCGGGCCAGGGGCGTCGGGGGCTGCGGGTTTGGGTAAGCCGCGGGTCTCGCTCCTGCTGCCGGCCGAACTCACCAGCGCAACGCCGGCGACCGCCAAGGGCCGCGTCGTTCCCCCCCGGCGGGGGCGGGTGCTGCTCCAGCTCTGGGCGGGCGGCCGGTGGCATCCGGTGGCGGCCACAAAGCTGCGCCACGGTCACTTCCAAATCTCCTTTGTCCTCAACGACCTGACTTCGCCTGCGCGCCGGTTGCGGGCCAGCCTGCTGAAGGGAGGTCGGGTAGTTGCCAGCTCCGTGCCGCTGAGAGTCAAGTTGCGCCGCGCCGCCCTTGCGCCCGAGCCCCAGCCGCTCGCCGATGCTTCAGCGCCTGCGGTTTCGCCTGCCGAAGTCGCCGAGCCAGCGCCCGCGCCCGGCGATGTCTACTGGGGAGCCTGGATCGGTCCTCAGCTGACGGGGACGCCCGCGCCCTGGGACATGAGTGCCGTCTCCACGTTCGAGCAGCTGACCGGAAAGCAGCTTTCAATGGTCGAGTTCAGCTCCCCGTTCGCCGACTGCTCGGCGTCCCCGTGCTCCTACTTCGGCTTCCCCGGAAGCTTGTTCAGTGCTATCCGTGGGCACGGCGCGATCCCGTTCTTCAGCTGGGGCTCGCAGTCGATTCCCGGCAGCCCGGACCAGCCGGATTTCCAGCTCGCCGACATCCTCGCCGGCAGGTACGACGACTACATCCGGGAATGGGCCACCCACGCCGCCGAATGGGGTCACCCATTTTTCCTCCGCTTCGACTGGGAGATGAACGGGAGCTGGTTTGCGTGGGGCGAACACGCCAACGGCAACCAGCCGGGGGAATTCGGGGCGGCTTGGCGCCATGTGCACGACATCTTCACCTCGGTGGGGGCTACCAACGCGACCTGGGTCTGGTGTCCCTACGTCAATCAAAGCGACACCTTTGCCTCCCTCTATCCCGGAGACGCCTACGTCGACTGGACCTGCCTCGACGCCTACGACTGGGGCACCAACCCCGCCGCGCCTCACGGCTGGACGACCTTCAGCGACCTCTACAGCCGGTCCTATGCGGCGATCGCCGAAGCGCTTGCTCCTTCGAAGCCGATGATGATCGGTGAGACCGCCGCCAGCGAGTACGGTGGCTCGAAGGCGACGTGGATCGCCGAAATGTTCGAAGAGCTGCCGACCAGCTTCCCGCAGATCCGCGGTCTCCTCTGGTTCGAGAACGTCGACAGCGGCATGGACTGGCCGCTCGAGAGCTCCGCATCGGCGGCCAGCTCGTTTGCCGGCGGCATCGCCGACAACCGTTACCTCGGCAACGCCTTCGGTGAAATCAGCACCAGCCCGATCCCGGCTCCCGCCGCCGCTTCCCCCTAGGCTGGGCCCGTGTGGCTGCAGCGGACGGTTCGGCTTTCCGCGCGAGCGCGGG
This sequence comes from uncultured Actinomycetes bacterium, assembly GCA_963702075.1. Lineage (GTDB taxonomy): Bacteria > Actinomycetota > Thermoleophilia > Solirubrobacterales > 70-9 > VAYN01. The sequence continues at coordinate 1,359,511 of OY969703.1, forward strand.
GCTTCCACCTCGTCACCGATGAGGTCGGCGAGGCGCTGCCGGAGCTGGGGGAGATCTCGGTCGGCCTGCTCCACCTGCTGATCCAGCACACCTCCGCCTCACTGGCGCTGAACGAGAACGCCTCGGCCGCCGTGCGCCGGGACTTCGGGAGCTGGTTCGACCGGGCGGTGCCGGAAGGCGCGTCGTACTGGACGCACACGCTGGAGGGAGACGATGACATGCCCGCGCATGTCAAGGCAGCGCTGCTCGGCCCCTCGCTGACGTTGCCGGTCCGCGACGGCCGACTGGCGCTCGGCACCTGGCAGGGCATCTACCTCTGCGAGCACCGCGACCACGGCGGCCCGCGCTCGCTGGTCGCAACCGCCTGGGGCGAGGGCTCCTAACAGCGCTGCCGAGTTTCGGGCCCCTATCTATGGGGGCCTTGAGTTCGGAGAGGGCGGGCTGCGTCATAGGGTGTGCCGTATGGAAGACGCCGTCTCGCGCTACACCGACGCTTCCGCTCGGAGCGACATCGACACGTTGATGAGCGCATGTGCTCCCGACGTCGAGCTCGTCTCACCGATCTCCGGGCACATGGTCTTCAAGGGAGAGGACGACGTCCGCGTCCTCCTCGCCGCCGTCTACGACAGCCTCAAGGGCCTGCGCTGGACGCAGACGCTCGGCGAGGGCAAGGACCGAGTCGCCATCGGCGAAGCCCGCCTCCTCGGCGTCCGCCTGACCGACGCGATGGTCTTCGAGCTCGCCCCCGACGGCCGCATCCGCCGAATCGGCCCCCATCTGCGCCCCTGGCTCGCCCTCACTCTCTTCGCCCTCGTCCTCGGCCCGCACGTCGCGCGGCGGCCGGGGATGATCTGGCGCGCGCTGCGCTAGAACGCCGCGCGCGAGCAGGTTCAGCCGGCGGCTCGCTTCCTCCGCGAAGCGGGTAGAGGAAATTCGTGGCCGCGACGATCGCCAGCGGAGAGCTGCTGAAGGACCGCTACCGCCTCGAGCGCACGCTCGGGCGCGGCGGCATGGCCGCGGTCTGGCTCGGGCACGACGAGGTGCTCGACCGGCCGGTTGCGGTGAAGGTGCTCTCGGACACGATCGCCGGCGATCCGGGCTTCGTCGCCCGCTTCCGGCGCGAGGCGCAGACGGTGGCCTCGCTCTCTCATCCCAACCTGGTCGACGTCTACGACTACTCCGACGAGGGCGAGCGCCCCTACCTGGTGATGCAGCTCGTCCCCGGCGAGGACCTGGCGACGCGGCTGCAGCGAGGGGAGGGGGTCGACTGCGACAAGCTGGCGCGGGAACTGCTGGGGGCGCTCGACCACATCCACTCGGCCGGGGTCCTCCACCGCGACGTCAAGCCGGCCAACATCGTCATCGAACCCGACGGCACGGCGAAGCTGATCGACTTCGGGATCGCACTGCCGCGGGACGCAACCGCGCTGACCAGCACCGGCCTGATCCTCGCCACCGAGCGCTACGCGGCGCCGGAGGTGATGGAAGGAAACCCGGCGACCGAGCGCTCCGACCTCTACTCCGCCGGCGTCGTCCTGCGCTCCTGCCAGGGGCAGTGCTCGCGCGCCCTCGGCGCCCTGATCGAGTGGATGACGAGCCGGGACCCGATGGCGCGCCCGGCCTCCGCAAGCCAGGCGCTGGCGCGCCTGGAACGGGCGGAGAGGATCGGCGAGCCGACGCAGGCCTACGAGCCGACGTTCGTACCGCCGCCTCTCCAACCACCCCCGAACTACTCGAAAACGAGCTCTCACCGCAGCCGCTGGGGCGCGGTCACGGCCCTGCTCGGGACGGTCGCCGCGCTGATCGTCGCCGCGGTTGTCGTTCTCGGCGGCAACGGTGGCGGCGAAGGGGAGAAGCGGCACCACGCGAAGCAGGCGAAAGCAGCGGCACCTCAGCACAGAGCAATCGAAAAGGAACCCCAAGAAGTTGCGTCACCGACCGAACCCGAAGAAACCAGCGAACCCGCAGAAGTGACCACGGCTCCCCCGGAAGGCAGCTCGGAATCCGGCGCCGCCCTCAACGAACAGGGGTATGCGCTGATCCAGGCGGGCGAATACGAAGCCGCGGTGCCGGTGCTCGAAGAAGCGGTCGCCTCATATCCCGAAGGCACCGAAGACGTCGGTTACGCCTATGCGCTCTTCAACCTCGGCGACGCGTTGCGTCTCAGCGGCCGTCCCGACGAGGCGATCCCGATCCTCGAACAGCGGCTCGAAATCCCCAACCAGACCGCGACGGTCGAACGCGAGTTGGAAGCCGCCCGCACCGAAGCCGGCGGCTAGTCGCGCAGCGCCCTTTACACCGGTCTAAAGGTGGCAAGTGTGTACGTGTGACACGTACCGCCCTGAGCTGTTTCCGCCCTAGCTTCCCTGCCGACAACAAAGAGCGGCCGGGGCACCGCGTGAACGGCCCCCGGCCTGGCACAGAGAGGTGGTGCTCCCCGTGCAGGGAAATCCTAGGCCAGAGGCCAAATCGAACGCTGCTGAGGACCTGAAAGACGAACGGGCGATCCTCGTCCACGTAGTAGAGACGTTCCCCGAGACCCTGCGGCTCTCGGACCTGACCCGCGAATTGGGCGACCCGGAAAACTTCGCCGAGCGCGACCGCACCGAACGGGCGGTGAGGGAACTCGTCAAAGCCGGACTCTTGTTCCGCAGCGAAGGGGTGGTGCTGCCTACCCGCACCGCTCTACGGGCCTACGAGCTGCTTTCAGAGGCGGCGTAGATGGAGGTCGCAAAACAGTTCGGCCGCAACCTGTCCACGGCGCGTAGGGAGGCCGGTATGAGTCAGGAAGAGGTCGCCTCGTGTGTCTTCACGGATCGCGTCGGCCTGTCCAATCTGGAGACTGGGAAGCGCTGTCCGCGCCTTGACCTCGTGGTGGATCTCGCGGAGGTGGTCGGGGTGCAGGTCCGAGACCTGCTTTACGGGATCGGGTAGCGACCCCCTGCAAGAGGACTAGCAACTCCCTTCGATACTTGAATCGGAAACGAAATTCCGGTATCGTCGGCTCCGCCCTTTGTGGCCGACCCCCGCGCTGATCGCGTTCTCTTCCAAAGCTTCACGATCAGCGCGGGGTTTCTTTTTTGTCGCCACACCGCGCTCGGCCTAGGCCACTAAAGGGCGGACGACTCGTGCCCTCCTGATACCGGACTTATAGCAGATTAAGCCCCGACTTTTTAGCTCCGTAACCCCAGAAGGCTAAAAGTCTGGTACCTTGTAGCCCATGAACGATGTAGAAGTTGGAGGGCAGAAGCGCCCGCGGAGCCCGAGTTACCCGTCGATTCCGCTGGGGAAAGCCGTCGAGCGGGCCGAAGTTCTCTATAAGAACGAGGGCAAGTATCTGGCCCCGATCGACTCGATCATCGCCCACTGGGGATACACCTCCCGCAGCGGTCGTGCCCTGCGCCAGTTGGCAGCTCTGAAGAAGTTTGGATTGACGATTGAAGAGGGAAGCCGAGATGATCGTCAGATCAAGCTCAGCCCGCTAGGGCTCTTTATCGTCATGCCCGACTCGCCCGAGCGCGGGGCCTCGCTGAAGAAGGCGGCTATGGCTCCGGCGATCCACAAAGAGCTTCGCGACAAGTACAGCGACGGCCTCCCGTCTGACAGCACCGTTCGCTGGTATCTCAAGTCGGAACGCGGCTTCACGGAGAGCGCGGCAAACGAGCTGGTTGCCGAGTATCGCGCGACTATGGAGTTCGCCGGCCTGGACGGACCCCAGGAAGAACCGGCCGAGAACGGTGATACCGTCGAGGACGCCGACGATCGAGCTGGGGATACCGAGACGAGTCAAAGCGACGATATGGCCAACAACGGTTCAACTGCTACCCCGCCCGCCCCGGCAACTCCTCCTCCCCCGGTGGAAACTCTGCCGCTCAACCCTCCTGTTACGCCCGATCTGCGGGAGATCTCGATCCCGTTGCCCGGGACCACGTGGGTAAAGGTTGTGGGAGCCTTCCCGATCAGCGAGGGTTCGTGGGATCAAATGATGGCGATGCTCACCGCCATGAAACCCGGCCTCACGCACTCTGACAACGAGTAAGAAGGGGACCGCGCCGCTATTCTCGGGAGGATGGCTCCCCGCAAACGTCCCGAGAAGCTGAGGTCGACGCCGCCCCAGGGTGACGTGAAGCAGGACCCGGCCCACGCCGAGGCCGACTTCTTCCGCGACCTGGAGAAGGCGACCTCGAACCGGGCTAGGAAGAAGCTGGGCTTGCCTTCTGGACGCGGTTGAGGATCGCCCAGAACAGCGGCTCCCGGCCGTCGCGCCGGTTGTAGCGGAAGGCGTACTCGTCCAGATATGCCTGTAGGTAATCGGTGCTGATCGCGTGGTAGACGCCGCGCACGCCGTTCTTGAAGAGGCCGAAGAAGCCCTCCACAGTCTGCGTGTGGGTCTCGCCCATCGCGTAGACCTTCGCTTTGTGTTTGATCCTACGGTGCCCGCGATACTTGGCGCCGATGGTTTTGTAGGCGTCCCACTCGTCGGTGAACAGCATCGAAGAGGGGAGCATGTGCTGCTTCATCGCCATGTGTATGGAGCGGCTGCCGCGGTCGGGGATCACCAGGGGCCGGACTCGACCGCCTCGCTCGACCATCGCCAGGATCGTCGGCTTGTGGGTTTTGCGGATATTGCTCCGCCCTTTGCGCGTGTCTTCGGCTCGAGGCTTGCCCCCGTACCAGGACTCGTCAACCTCCACGTCGCCGCATAGCGGCCCCTCGTCGTCGTCGGCCAGTAGCGAGCGGATCTGTTTGAACATCCGATGGGCGGTCTTGTAGGTGACGCCGATTTCGCGTTCGAGCTGCTTGGCGCTGATCCCGCAGCGCGTCGAAGACATGAGATAGATCGCGTAGAACCAGAGCTGCAAGCTGACGCTGCTCTTGTGGAAGATGGTGCCGGCGGTGGGGTAGACGTGGTTGCCGCAGAACTGGCAGCTGTAGGCCGAGCGGCCCTTGATCCGGTGGAACTTGCTCGCTTTGTCGCATTTCGAGCACTCGGTGCCGTCCGGGAAGAAGCGCTCTTTCAGGTACTCCAAGCAGGCGTCGTTGTCCGGGAACCGGTCGATGAACTGCAGATAGGTCATCTGCGATTCGCTCGAAGGAGCGGGAGCTACTGAGTTGCGATTCCGGGCTGCCATGCCTGGATGATACCAGACACACGTACGAAATGTGCCGTCCCCTCTTTAGGCCAACGCCCCATCCGCATACATAGAAGGGAGACCCCTCCGTCCCTTAATTGTTGATGCAGAGACCATCCGCGAAAACCAGAGGCCCGACGCCCGAGTTCTGGTACTGGCTGCAACTGCTCGCGATCTTCGCGGTCGTCCTGCTTCCCGCTTGGCTCCTTATCCCGTTGGGGATCGGAGCCTTCCTTCTCCCCCTATGGCTCGCCCGGTAGCAAGCCAGGGGAAAACTGGTACGTGTCACACGTACACACTTGCCCTAAAGGTATGCGAACATATGTTCGTGTTCGCCTCAGTGAGAGACCGCCCCCTTAAATCGGGTCTTCGCCGGCGACGCCGCCAGAGTTTCAGGCGTACCGCAAAGCAGCCGGTCGCGCGCCAGCGCTGGGGCGAGTTGAGCTTGCCTCTATGGACGCGGGGGCGGGAGGCGCATTCCCTTCCGTAGATGCCGCGCACCGACGACCCTCAGATCGGCCTCGGGAAGGCCATTCGGCAGCTCCGCAAGGAGGGGCAGCTGAGCCAGGAAGCCCTTGGGCTGCTCGCCGACATTCACCCGACCTGGATCTCGCACATGGAGTCGGGGCGCGTCAATCCCACCTGGGGAAACGTGCGGCGGATCGCCAGGGGCCTGCGAGTGCCGCTGGCGGTGCTGGCCGCCCTCGCCGAAGACCTCGAGTTGCAATATGGAACTGCCCCCCGGCCAGGGCAGGGGGCCGGAGGGCAGTAGGACCCCTGCTTCGGGGTGGCTGAGCCGAACTCTAGTACTCAGCCATTCGTAAAGTATTTTTGTGTAGGGGCTGAGGTCCTGGGCCGGCGCCTGGGATAGGCTGCCGCCGTGCGCTGGGGAGCCCCCAAGAACCTTTCGCTGACGTTCCTCCTGCTGGCCGCGCTTTTCGCGCTCGGCTGCGGCAGCTCGAATGACTCGAGCTCTAGTACGAGCGCCAGCGCCGCCAGTTGCCCCAAGGGGAAGCTCTCGACCGAGAAGCAGGGCGTGCTGACGGTGGCCACCGACAAACCGGCCTACCCGCCCTATTTCGAAGAAGACGACCCCACCAACGGGGAAGGCTTCGAGAGCGCGGTCGCCTACGCGATCGCCAAGCAGCTCGGCTACCCGAAGGGGATGGTCGAGTGGACGGTGGAGCCGTTCAACTCCTCCTACGCGCCGGGGCCGAAAAGCTTCGACTTCGACGTCAACCAGATCTCGATCACGCCGGTGCGCGAAAAAGCGGTCGACTTCTCGGCGCCCTACTACACCGCCAACCAGGCGGTGGTGGCGCTGAAGGACTCCGAAGCCGCCGGCGCCAAATCGCTGGCCGAACTGCAGGACGCGAAGATCGGCGTCCAGATCGCCACCACCAGCCTCGAAGCTGCCGAAGAAGAGATCGAACCGAGCAGCAAACCCGAGGTCTTCAACAGCTCCAACGACGTCGTCACCGCGCTGAAGAACGAACAGATCGACGCGGTCGTCGTCGATCTGCCGACGGCCCTCTACCTGACCGCTGTGCAGGTGCCTCAGGCGACGGTCGTCGGTCAGTTCAGCGCCCCCGGCGGCGACCAGTGGGGCGCCCTGCTGGAAAGGGACTCGCCGCTCACCAGCTGCGTCAGCCAGGCGGTCGAAGCGCTGAAGAGCTCGGGCGAACTGGAAAAGCTCACCCAGCGCTGGATGAGCAAAGCCGCCGGCGCGCCTGAACTGCACTGACGCGCCAGAGCGAACGCGAAGCAGCTGCGCGCCGGCGACACCGGCGCGGGCAGCTGATCGCCGCGCTCTCCAGCCTCGTCGTCATCGGCGGCCTCGCGACCTGGGTCCTGACCAGCCCCGGCTGGCCCGAAGTCCAGGAAACCTTCTTCAACTGGGACGTCTTCCGGGAATCGTTCCCGGAAGTACTGGGCGGCTTCTGGCTTGACGTGAAGCTGTTCGTGCTCGTCGAGGTGGCGGTCCTGGCGGTGGGCTTGGGGCTGGCGGTGCTGCGGACGAGCCGGGCGCCCGCTTTCTTCCCGCTGCGGTTGTTGACCGTCGTCTACGTCGACCTATTCCGCGGCATCCCGACGATCCTGCTCGTCTTCCTGGTCGGCTTCGGGATCCCGGCGCTGCGCCTCAGCGGGCTCCCCACCGATCCGGTGGTGCTCGGCGGCATCGCCCTCGGCCTCTCGTATAGCGCCTACGTGACCGAGGTCTACCGCGCCGGGATCCGCTCCGTCCACCGCGGCCAGCGCGACGCCGCGCTGGCGATCGGCCTCACCGACGCCCAGGCGTTGCGCCACGTGATCCTGCCGCAGGCGGTGCGGCGGGTGGCGCCGCCGCTGCTGAACGACTTCGTCGCCCTGCAGAAGGACGTGGCGCTGATCTCGATCCTCGGTCCCCTGGAGGCCTTCCGCTACGCCCAGATCATCGAGGGCGAGACCTTCAACTTCACGCCGCTGATCGCCGCGGCGCTGCTCTACCTGGCGGTGACGGTGCCGCTGGCCCGCGTCGTCGACCGGATCGGCGGCCCGGAGGGCGTGGTCCGGTGAGCGCCGGCAAGCCGGTCCTCGAGGTCCGCGGCGTCACCAAGTCCTTCGGCGAGCGGCGGGTCCTGCAGGGCATCGACCTGACGATCGGCGAACACGAAGCGGTGGCGCTGATCGGCGCCTCCGGCTCGGGCAAGTCGACGCTCCTGCGCTGCATCGACCTGCTGGAGGAGATCGACGACGGCGACGTCTTCCTCGACGGCGAGGTGATTACCGACCCATCCGTCGACCCGGTCGGCGTGCGCCGCCGCCTCGGGCTCGTCTTCCAGGCCTACAACCTCTTCCCGCACATGACCGCGCTGGAGAACGTGATGCTGGGGGAGAGGCGAGCCCACGGTGCCTCCAAGGCCGAGGCCGAGGAGCGGGGCCGCGACCTCCTCGCCCGCTTCGGCCTCGCCGGCCGCGAGGGCGACCGCCCCGACAACCTCTCCGGCGGCCAGCAGCAGCGGATCGCAATTGCTCGCGCCTTCGCCGGCCGCCCCCGCGCCCTGCTCCTCGACGAGGTCACCAGCGCCCTCGATCCCGAGCTGGTCGGCGAGGTCCTGGCCGCGGTCCGAGACCTCAAGCAGGAGGGCATGACCATGGTCATAGCCACCCACGAGATGACCTTCGCCCGCGAGGTAGCCGACCAGGTCGCCTTCCTCCACGAAGGCCGAATCCTCGAGCAAGGCTCTCCGTCCCAGGTCCTCGTCTCTCCCCAACAAGACGAGACCCGCCGTTTCCTCAGTCGCCTGCTGGAGGCTGGACGGGCTTAGGCATGTCGCTTTTGTGGCCTATATGGCCACTAGGTCGACAGCCGGATCCTTGACGACACACCTCGGGAGACCGAAGAGGCCGCTAAGATCTCACAAGCTCGTGAGGTATGGCCGAATGGCTTTGCCTGTATACCCATGGACTAAATAGCTTCGATCACCCATGCCCTCGCAGTGCAAGGCTTGGGTCTCATTACGAATCGGAGCGCCGGCATTCGGCCTTGTCTCGAAGCCGGAATATTTCAAAGGACAAGGGCCAGCATCGTCTTAGTCGCACCCCCTATCTCGGACAAGGAGAGATGAGGAGAGTGCGCACGAGGACGATCAATGCTTCTCCCGCAGTCCCCCAAGAAGTCCAAGCAGGTAGATCTCCCGCCTCCACTGGAGACGCCGGAAGAGTGCCGACGGGCTGAAGAACGGGACGAGGCGCTCACGAAGCGGGCAAAGCGACGGGAAGCGGAGGTCGCAGCTGATCGCGCCTCCTTCGAGCTGACCCGCGACAAAGTCACCTTCGGCATTGAGCTGGCCCTCGCGGTGGTGGTGCTCATGGCAGTAGGGGCGGTTCTGGCCTTCAATCCGGAGCTGATTCCGGCGGTCCTACTCGGTGGTGGCGGCATAGGCGGGGTTGCGGCCTTCCTGAAGAGAAGGCCCGCCACGGACTAAGGCGTCAGCCAGGGGACACCCATTCCTCCCTACAAGAAGACGCTTGTCAGGGAAATCCAGGTTTTTAGTCAAAAGATTTGACTTTGCACAGACAGGATGGTTATGCTGCCGCCGCAGTTGAGCAATCAGGGATCGTGCTCGGCAGGGAACGACATAGCTAGCACCTGTGCCTTAATCGGTTAAAGGGTCGGCGTTGTAAGCCGAAGATCCGGGTTCGAGCCCCGGCGGGTGCATTTCGAACAACTCGAAGGCAGAAGGTTCGGAATCACCAGCTATGGGCGAGAACATTTTCACCACTTTCGACAGGGTCGCCACCGGCGAGGACGGCAAGGCGCTGTGGGCGGCGCGGGCGCCGTACCGGCCGGAGCCGGACTTCGACCTGATGCTGATCCCGCGGCTGCCGAAGGGCAGCGACTGGCGCGAGGACGAGGGCGCCAAGGCGGCGCTCGACCGGCTCGAGGCCGAGCCCTGGGTCGCCGCGCTCGACCGCGAGGGTAAGCAGCCGACGCTGAAGCTCGCCGACGAGTGGATCGAGGCGCAGGGGGAGGCGATCCGTTCCGGCTCCTTCGGCAACGGCACCTTCGCCGACATGGCCGGCGAGAACCAGTACGCCGTCTACTTCTGGGGCGCCAACACGACCAAGGCGCTGCACATCGGCCACCTCCGCAACCTCGCGGTCGGCAACGCGATCGCGGGTGCCTTGAAGCAGGCCGGCGCCCGGGTCGACAACCGCAGCCTGATCTGCGACGTCGGCCGCAGCATGGGCGAGGCGATGGCGGGCGTCGCCACCCGCGCCGGTGAGGACGCCGGCCCCGACGCCAACGAGAAGTCAGACCACTTCGTCGGCTTCTGTTACGCCGACTACGTCACCGCCAGCCGCAACGGCGGCCAGGGCGACGACGGGGCCGAGGACTCGGTCGCCCGCGAGTCGACCCAGTACGACGACAAAGCCGACGAGATGATGATGCGGGTCCTCGACGGCGACCAGAAGGCGCTGGAACTTTGGTCGCGGACCCGCTCCTGGGTCGTCTCCGGTCAGCGCAAGACCCTCGCCCGCCTCGGCATCGCCTTCGACAAGGTGATCTACGAGTCCGACTACCTGCCCGAGGTCGCCGAGTTCATGAATCAGGGTCTCGCCGAGGGGACGCTGACCAAACGCTGGGGCGACGACATGGTCATGTACGAGACCGAACGCGAGGAGCTGGAAGAGATGCCGCTGGTCCGCTCCGACGGCCTCCCGACCCAGCACATGCGGGCGCTCGCCTACTGGGCCGCCGCCGACGAACTCGACGACGTGATCTCGATGCAGGTGTGCGGCAACGAGTGGGTCGCCCACGTCACCTGCCGCCGCAAGCTGATCGACGAGATGGGGCTGCAGAACGGCAACGGCAACGGCTCGGCCCGTGGGGGAGGGCCGCCGACCTACGACATCTTCCACGGGATGGTCGCCCGCGAGAACGAATCGATCAGCTCGAGCAAGAAAGGGGCGCTGCTGATCGACGAGCTGGTCGAGTGGCTGGAAGAGGAGATGGCGCGGAACCCCGAGCTGGCGCAGGAGATGGCGCGCCACCCGCACCCCGAGGCGGTCCCGGCCCAGGTCGCGCTCGGCTACTTCCTCCTGCAGCCGACGACCAAGCAGGTCAAGTTCGGCAAGGAGAAGCTGCTGGTGGAAGGGAAAGGGAGCCTCGGCTGGGACCTGGCGCGCGCGCAGGCCCACCACGCCTCCGCAGAGATCGAGGGCGAGCGTCCGGCGGAGGACCCGGACTACCGCTTCGCCGTGGTCCAGTCGGAGCACTACCGGGTGCATCTGCGCAGCGCCGTCGACGAGTTCGACGTCGCTCCGCTTTCCAAGTACCTCTCCCACTTCGCGCGCTGGTACAGGGAAGACGAGCGCGCACCGGAGGTCGAGGCGGTCGTGCAGCCGGTGCTCGAGCAGGGCCTGCTGGGCCTGGGACTAGAGGGAGCCTGACGTGAAAACGCTGTTGGTCGACAACCACGATTCCTACACCTACAACGTCTTCCACCTGCTGGCCGCGGCCTCGGGCGAGGAGCCGATGGTGGTCAACAACGACGCGGTCAGCTGGCGGGTGCTGACAAGGATGGACTTCGACGCGATCGTGCTCTCGCCGGGGCCGGGGCACCCGAGCCGCTGGCATGACTTCGGCGTCTGCAGCGACATTCTCCGCCACAGCGAAGTCCCGGTCTTCGGGATCTGCCTCGGCCACCAGGGGATCGGCAACCTGCTCGAGGGCACGGTCAAGCGGGCGCCGATGGCGATGCACGGCCGTCTCAGCCGGGTCATGCACGAAGGCAAGGGCCTGTTCAAGGACGTGCCGCAGGGCTTCTCCGTCGTCCGCTACCACTCGCTGGCGATAACCACTCCGCCCGGGCCGGAAGGCAGCATCGTCGCCTGGTCCGACGACGGCGTCGTGATGGGCGTCGAGCACACCAAACGGCCGATCTGGGGCGTCCAGTTCCACCCCGAGTCGATCTCGACCGAGTACGGGCGCAAGATCGCCGAGAACTTCTTCGAGCTGGCGGCGAAGCACCGCTGCGAGGGCGTCCGCCCCGCCGGCCGGGCGACGATCGTCCCGCGCAGCGCCCGCCGCGCGCCGGCGCCGCAGTCGGCCGAGCCGGGCGAGCTGGAACTGCGGATGCGGACGATCCAGGGCCAGGCGCCGACCGAGCACGTCTACGAACGGCTCTTCGCCGACGCCGAGACCTCCTTCTGGCTCGACAGCGTCGACGCGCCGACCTGGCTCGCCCAGTGCTCCTACATGGGCACCTCGGCCGGCAGCGATCATTGCGCCGTCACTTACGACGTCGACAGCGGCGAGATCGCGGTCGACCGCGCCGGCGTGGAGACGGTCGAGCACAAGTCGATCTTCGATTTCCTCGACCGCGAGCTGAAGCGGATCGCGATCGAGCCGCCGGATGGCGTCGAGCGCGGCCTCGTCGGCGGCTACGTCGGCTATCTCGGCTACGAGCTGAAGGCCGACTGCGGCTCGACCAACGTGCACAGCTCCGACATGCCCGACGCGGCGATGATGCTCGCCAACCGGGTCGTCGCCGTCGACCACACCAAGAACCTCACCTATGTCTTCGCCCTCTGCCGCGGCGAGGACCCCGAGGCGGAGCTGTGGCTTGAGGCGGCGCGGGACCTGATCGAGCAGGCGATCGCCAACCCGCCGGCGGAGCGGCCGCTGGCACCGCCGATCGAACCCGGCGGCCACGTCTCCTTCCAATCCGGCCGCGGCCGCGAGCGCTACCTCGCGGACATCGCCAAGTCTCAGGCAGAACTGCTGGCCGGCGAGTCCTACGAGGTCTGTCTCACCGACCAGTTCTCGACCGACGCCAGCCCGGAGCCGTTCGATCTCTATCGGCAGCTGCGCCGCAGCAACGCCTCGCCCTTCGCCGCCTTCCTGCGCTTCGGCGAGTACGCGGTCGTCAGCTCCTCGCCGGAGCGCTTCCTCTCGGTCGACCGCGACCGCCAGGTGATGGCACGGCCGATCAAGGGGACGATCTCGCGGGTCGACGACCCGGCCGAGGACACCGCCCGCCGCGAGGAGCTGGAAGGCGACGAGAAGACCTACGCCGAGCACCTGATGATCGTCGACCTGCTGCGCAACGACCTCGGCGTCGTCTGCGACGTCGACAGCGTCGCCGTGCCCGACCTGATGGTGGTCGAGCCCTACGCGACCGTCCACCAGATGGTCTCGACGATCGTCGGCCGGCTCGAGGACGGGCGCAGCGCGGTCGACTGCGTGCGCGCGACCTTCCCCGGCGGCTCGATGACCGGCGCCCCGAAGGAGCGGACGATGGAGATCATCGACGACCTCGAGGAGGAGGCGCGCGGCGTCTACTCGGGCTCGATCGGCTACTTCGGCGCCGACGGCTCGACCGACCTCAACATCGTCATCCGCACGATCGTGATGCGACCCGGGAAGACGACGATCGGCGCCGGCGGCGCGATCGTCATGCAGTCCGACCCGCAGGACGAGTTCGACGAGATCCTGCTGAAGGCGCGGGCGCCGATGGCGGCGATCGCGCGCACCGTCACCGGCAGCGAGGGCACCGACGCCTGGAGCGTCGAGCTCGAGCCCGCCGCCCGCCACGCGGAGGCCGCGTGACCGAGCCGGTGGCAACTCGATCAACTGTGCGGCAGGCTGACGACGGAGACGTCGAGGGGGTCGCGACCGCGGTCGCAAGCCTGCTCGGGGAGCTCGGCGGCCGCACGCCCACGCGGGCGCAGATGGAGGCGGAGGTACAAGCTTTGCTCGACGACCCGCAGGGCGGGTCGGTGCTGATCGCGGAGGCCGACGGAGAGATCGTCGGCGTTCTCACCGCGAGCTGGCAGCGGGCAATACACGTTCCCGGCGTCTACGTGACTGTCCAGGACCTCTGGGTCGATGAGGACTGGCGCAGTCGCGGCGTCGGAGCGGAACTGGTCGAGGCGATCGCGTCCCAGGCGCGAAGCCGCGGTGTCAGCCGGCTTGAGGTCGGCCTGCCGCGGGAGACCTTTGCGGCGATCGCTTCGACCGAGTCCTTCTACAAGCGCAACGGGTTCGAGCATCTCGGACCGCGGATGCGGAGGCTCCTGGATGAGTCCTGAGCTGTTGATGGTCGAGCAGCGGCAGGGCCGCGACGACGACGCCTTCTGGGTGCGGGAAGGCGATCACCGGATCGAGGGCCAGGACAGCAACCGGCGTTTGGTCGAGCTGCGTGCCGGCCTGGTCCGGCACTCGCGGGTGCGCCCGGTCGCCGCCGACGCCGCCGACGAGGAGGTCGAACGGACCCTGGCGGCGCTGCACGAGGCCACCTATCTGCAGGCGCTACAGGAACTGCGGACGAGCGAGCCGGTGGTGATGGCGGACTTCGCGCCGCCCGGGCTGGAGCCCGACATCCCCGTCAACGCGAACCTCGTCGCCGCCGCCCGCGAGGGGATCCGCACCTCGGTCACCGCCGCCGAGCGCCTTCTTGGAGGCGCCCGCTTTACCTACGCCGTCTGCCGTCCGCCCGGCCACCACGCCGGCCCTGCCTTCCACGCCGGCTACTGCTACCTCAACAACGCCGCCGCGGCGGTCCGCCGGCTGTCCGACGGGGGCGTCAAGCCCGTCGGGATCATCGACCTCGACCTCCACTACCCGAACGGGACCTCGGCGCTGGTCGAGCGGATGGGTCCGTTCGTTGCCCTGCACTCGCTGCACGCGGCGCCGGTGACGAATCTGCCGCCGGGCACGCCGCTGCCGCAGATGGCCGGCGAACGCGCCGTCGCCTTCGCCGAGAGCCCCGAGGAAGACACCTACCTGCAGGAGGTCGCGCACTCGATCCACGATCTCTCCGAGATCGCCCGGGCGCTGGTCGTCTCGCTCGGCTACGACACCGTCGCCGGCGACCCCCACGGGACCTGGAGCTTCCGGCCCGAGATCTTCGCCGAGGTGGGGCGCCTGCTCGCCAACTCCGGCCTGCCGATCTGCGTGATCCAGGAGGGCGGCTACTCGCTCGGCGACCTCGCCGCCTGCAGCCACGCCTTCGCCACCGGCCTGCTCGGAGGGGAGGGACGATGAGCGACGGCGCCGCAGCCAACGGCCTCGATCCCTTCCGGCGCCGGCTCGACGAGATCGACGAGCGGATCGCGCGGTTGCTCGGCGAGCGCCTCGACATCTGCCGCGAAGTCGCCGTTTACAAGAGCGAGCACGAGATCCCGATGATGCAACCCGACCGGGTGAAGCTGGTGCGCGAGCGCTACCTCGCCCGCGGCGCCGAAGTCGGACTGCCGGCGGAGTTCACGGCCCAACTCTTCGAGCTGCTGATCGCCACCACCTGCAAGCTCGAGGACGACCTGATGGACGAACTGGCCGAACGCAGGAACGTGGCATGAGCCGCCGCATAAGCCGCCGCATAAGCAAAAAACCGCCCGGCCCCCGGATGCCGCGAGCCTTGCAGGCGGTCGGCTGGACGCAGCGGCCGCTGCCCTGGCTGGAGCGCTGCCACCGGCGCTACGGCGACATCTTCACCCTGCGGATCCGCCACTACGGCGACTGGGTGCTGCTCGCCGACCCCGACGACGTCAAAAAGGTCTTCACCGCCGGTCGCGCCGTCGGCGTCGACACCGCCAACCCGCTGCTCGGCCCGCTGCTCGGTCCGCGCTCGGTGATGCTGCTGGAAGAACCGGAGCACATGACCAGGCGCAAGCTGATGCTCCCCTCCTTCCACGGCCAGGCGGTTCAGGCGGACGCCGAGATGATGGCCCTGGTCGCGCGGCAGGAGATCGCCCGCTGGCCGGCCGGCGAGCCGTTCGCGCTCTGGCCGCGGATGCAGGACATCACCCTCGACGTGGTGATGCGCGCGGTCTTCGGTCCCGACTCCGAACACCCGCGCCTGCAGCCGCTGCGCGAGCGCCTGCGCGGGCTCACTACCTGGATGAACGAACCGCGCAACCTGGCGATGCTCGCCGCCTTGGGCCCCGGCTGGGTGACCCGCAGCCGCGGTTACCGCCAAGCGATGGGGGCGGTCGAGGAGGCGGTGATGGAGGAGGTGCGCCGCCGCAAGGCCGAACCCGACGGCGGCACCCTCGGGGTGGTCTCGATGCTGGTCCGCGCCGAGTACGAGGACGGCTCGCCGCTGTCGGACCGGGACCTGCGCGACGAACTCGTGACCCTGCTCTCCGACGGCCCGACCTCGAGCACCCTCGCCTGGACCTTCGAGCGCCTGCTCCGCAACCCCGACAAGCTCGCGCTGCTCCGCGACGACGTCCTCAGCGGCGACGGCAGCTATCTCGACGCGGTGGTCAAGGAGACGCTGCGGCTGCGCCCGCCGGTGCCGGTGGTCGTCCGCAGCCTGCTGGAGCCGATGCGGCTGGGCGGCTACGACCTGCCGGCGGGGACCACGGTCGCGCCCTGCATCCACCTGATCCACCGCGACGAGCGCTGGTACGAGCAGGCCGAGCGCTTCCTGCCGGAGCGCTTCGTCGGCAAGCAGCCCGGCACCTACACCTGGATCCCCTTCGGCGGCGGCGTCCGCCGCTGTCTCGCCGCCAGCTACGCGGAAATGGAGATGAAGCGGGTGCTGCGGATCGTGCTCGAGACCACCGAGCTGCGGGCGGTCGAGAACGACGGCGAGCGCGCCCGCAAAAGCGCGATCGCCTTCGCCCCCGCCCAGAAGGGGCTGGTGATCGCCGAACCCAGGGAAACCGAGGCGGCCGGGGGCAAGACCCTGGCGCCGGTCTGAGGGGACCGCATGAGCGAGAGCGACATCCTCATCGTCGGCGCCGGCGCCAAGGCCGCGGCGCTTGCCGCCAAGGTGCACACGATCAACACCCTCGGCCTCGCCGAGATCTCGATGACGGTGATCGAGAAAACCGAGCCCGCCGCCTCCTGGCTGGGCCGCAACGGCATGACCTCGGGCGAGGAGCCGCTGGCGATCCCGCCGATCAAGGACGTCGGCTTCCCGTACCAGAGCTCGCGCCAGTTCGGCGAGCTCGGGGACCAGATCGACGCGGCGCTCCTGCCCTTCACCTGGCAGCGCTTCGCGATGGAGCGACACGAATACGCCGCCTGGGTCAACTCCGGTTCGCCCACGGTGATGCACCGCGACTACGGCACCTACCTCGGCTGGGTCCTGGAGCGGGCGACCGAGGGGGTGACGATCTACGACGGCAGGGTGACCGAGGTCTCGCTCGTCGAGGAGAACGACCGTTGGCAGGTCGAGGTCGCCGAGCGCGGCCGGCCCGAGGACCCCGAGCGCCATTTCGGCAACAACCTCGTCCTCACCGGTCCCGGCGTCCACCGCCACTTCCCGCACGATCCCGAGGTCGAGTCGCGGGTCTTCCACTGCGACAGCCGCCGCGAGGAGTTCGCCCGGGTGCCAGAGGACGAGCGGGTCGAGATCGCGATCGTCGGGGGAGGGGAGAGCGCTCTCAGCGCCCTCGTCTTCCTCCGCGACCTGCGGCCCGAGGCGCGGCTGACGATCTTCACGCCGACCCTGCCGCTGAGCCGCGGCGAGAGCTTCCTCGAGAACCGCGTCTTCGCCGACCCCGACAACGTCGACTGGGAACACCTCGACATCGAGACCCGCCGCGACTTCGTCAAGCACTGCGACCGCGGCGTCTTCGATGCCAGCGTGCTCGAGCGGATCGCCGACGACGACCATCTTTCCTTCGTCACCGGGCGGGCCGTCCACGTCTCGCTCGCCGACGACGGCGATGCCGCGCTGCTCGAATACGACAGCCCCTCGGAAGGGATGCGGTCCCAGCGCTACGACTTCGTCATCAACTGCACCGGCTTCGACCTGCTGCGGCAGCTGCGCGGGCTCTTCCCCGACGCCGTCCGCGACGAGGTCGAAGAACAGTGCGGCCCGCTCTGGGACGGTCCGCCGAAAACCGAGGTCCCGATCGGACGGGGTCTCGAGCTCGAGGGGGTGCGGCCGCGGCTGCACATCCCCGGCCTCGGCGGCCTCCGCCAGGGCCCCGGCTTCGCCAACCTCGGCAGCCTCGGGCTGCTCGCGAACCGGGTCCTGCAACCACTTCTCAGCGAATTGGATCCCGCTTTTGCAGGGATTTCTGAAACGATGGAAGACAAATCCTTATTACTCGATTAGGGAGAGGAGTTGGATGTCGATGCTGTCCAAGTTGAAGGGGTTGCCGCTGCTCGTGCTGGCGCTCGCGATCGGAGCGCTGGTGGTGGGATGCGGATCCTCCTCGTCCTCTTCCTCGTCGGGAGACGCCAACTTCACCGGCGACGGTCAACCGAACATCGATCTGGCCGGCAACCGCGAGGCGAAAAGTCAGATCAACAGCGGCAACGTCAACCAGCTGAAAGAAGTCTGGTCGATCCCGGTCGAAGGCCAGGGCATCTACGGCAGCTACGCCTCGACGCCGCTGATCATCAACGGCGTCATCTACTCCCAGGACCTCGAATCGAACGTCTCGGCGGTCGACCTCGAAAGCGGCGACGTCCTCTGGGAAACGAAACTCGAATCGCCGAGCCACGGGCCCAACGGCCTGGCGGTGGCGGAAGGGCGTGTCTACGGCGCGACCAACGGCGGAGCCTTTGCGCTCGACCAGAAGACCGGCAAGGAACTGTGGACGGTGCAGTTGGGCGGCCCGGTCGACATGGCGCCGGGGGTGAACGAAGGCAAGGTCTACGTCTCGACGGTTCCGGAGAACACCAGCGCCGAATACGAAGCCGGTGCGGTCGGCACGCTCTGGGCGATGGACGCCAAGACCGGGAAGAAACTGTGGCACTTCGACACCGTCCCCAAAGACCTCTGGGGCGAACCGAACGTCAACTCCGGCGGCGGTCTCTGGTACCCGCCCTCCTTCGACAGCCAGGGCAACGTCTACGCCGGCACCGGCAACCCGGCGCCGCTGCCCGGCACGCCGAACCACCCCTGGGGCTCCAGCCGCCCCGGCGACAACCGCTACGCGGACTCGCTGGTGAAACTCGACCCGAAAACTGGCAAGCTCGACTGGTTCTACCAGGAGACCCCGCACAACATCTACGACTGGGACTTCCAGAACTCGCCGATCATCACTAAATCCGACGGCAAGGAAGTCGCGATCGGCTCCGGCAAGTCCGGCTTCGTCGTCGCCGTCGACCTGAAGACCGGCAAGCCGCTCTGGCGGACCCGGGTCGGCGAACACAACGGCCACGACAAGGATTCGCTCTACGCGATGCGCGGCGAATACAACAAGATCAAGCCCGGCGAAGTCTTCCCCGGCGAGCTCGGCGGCGTGATCGCGGGGATGGCCAGCGACGGCGAACGGGTCTACGTGCCGATCGTCAACCACTCGATGACGGTGCTCAACGGCTCGGAAGTGACCGAAGAAAGCGAAGCCACCGGCGAAGTCGAGGCGATCGACCTGCGGACCGGCAAGGTGGTCTGGGAGGCAACGTTCCCTGGCCCGGCCTACGGGTCGCTGATCGTCAGCAACGACGTCGTCTTCGCGACCTCGGCCGAAGGTGTGATCCACGCCTTGAGCGCCAACAGCGGCGGTGAAATCTGGCAGGCGGCGCTGCCCTCAGGGACCAATGCCGGCGTGATGGTCAGTGGCGACATGCTCGTAACCGGCGCCGGGCTGCCGGCCGCCGAAGGGCAGTTGCCGAAACTCGTCGCCTACAAACTCGGGGGGTAGGTCGCGCTCCGGCCATCGGCCCGAGTCGATATGACTCGGGCCGATGGCCGCCAAGCGCAGCGCCGGCATCCTCCTCTTCCGCCGCCACGGCGGCGAGACCGAGTTCCTCCTCGTCCACCCCGGAGGGCCCTTCTGGGCGAAGAAAGACGCCGGCGCCTGGTCGATCCCGAAGGGGCAGATCGAGGCCGAGGAGGAACCGCGCGCCTGCGCGATCCGCGAGCTCGAAGAGGAGCTCGGGAAGGCGCCTGAGCTCGACCTCGAGCAGCTGATCGAGCTCGGCTCGGTCAAACAGAAGGCCGGCAAAGTCGTCGAAGCCTGGGCGGCCGAAGCAGACTTCGATCCCGCCACCCTGGATAGCAATACCTTCGCGATGGAATGGCCGCCTCGCAGCGGAAGCCAGCAGGAGTTTCCCGAGGTCGATCGGGCCGAGTGGTTCGGTCTGGAGGCGGCTCGGGAGAAGATCCTGGCCGCTCAGGCGGAGTTCTTGGACCGCTTGCTTGAGCGACTCGGGACGGACGTTTCCTTGTAGGGAGGGGTGGGTGTCCCTCTCGGGACCTGGGTTCCTCGCCTTTAAGTTGCCGTCTCTCGCTGAGTGGCCTGTGCAAGGAACAGGACGCCGGTCCCGAGAGGGACACCCACCCCTCCTGGCGACAGTCTCAGTTAGACGCCCTAGGGCGGAAGCTGTCTTTGAGAAAGGCCTGTGACTCAGTCGTCCTACAGCTGCGTGTCGTGGAGGAGTTCGGGGGTCCTTTGAGGGAATGTTCGGGCGATATGCAATCTGGTTCCTGTCCTCCCTAGGAGGACAGCATGTTCGGGAGTCAGGCCCGATAGGGCCGCGACAAATTCACTCGGAGGACCCCCGGACTCCTCCCTCGACCGTTTGGAGAACGGTCGAACCGCGCCTATAGTCGCCGTGATGGAAAACGGCTCTACTCCGCGGTCGGAGGCGACTGCGGACCCGACGCAGAACGGGTCGCTGCCTCTATCGGCTCGTTTGCTCGGGGTCGGGGTGCGGGGCGCTCGCACGGTCACCAAGGCGACCGGGATCGACCGGGCGGTTGAGGTTGCGGCCGAGGAGGCGATCGTTGCTGCGGTCGAGAGCAAAGCTGTGGAGCGGGCGATGGCCAGGGTCCTGGAAGGACCGGTGGTCGAAGAGGCGGTAGAAGGCGCGCTGGAGAGCGAGGCGGTGAAGCGGGCGCTGCTGGAGGCGATGGACAGCGAGCTGGTCGACGAGGTGTGGCGGCGGCTGCTGGCCAGCGAGGAGACCCAGCAGCTGGTCGAGCGGATCGCCGAGGCGCCGGAGGTGCGGGCGGCGATCAGCGCCCAGGGGATGGGGCTGATCGAGGACATCGGCCGCACGATCGGGAGCCTGGCGCGACGGCTCGACGACCGTTTCGAGCGGATCGCTCGGCGGATCTTCTTCCGCCGCCGGCGGGTGGTGGCGAGCGATCGCGCGGGAGCGATAAGCCGCGCGCTGGCGATGGCAATCGACGGCGTCTTCGTCAACCTCTCCTTCACGGCTTTCGTTGCCCTCGTGACGCTGCTCGGGAACGCCTTCGGCGGCAGCGGCGAAGGCGGCGGCAGCTTTGCGATCGTCGTCGGCTCGACCGCCTGGCTTTCCTTCGGCGCGGTCTACCTGCTCGGCTTCTGGTCGCTCGCGGGCCAGACCCCGGGGATGCGGTTCGTCGGGATCCGGCTCGAGGAGCCGCTGCCGCTCGGCCGCAGCGTCAAGCGCCTTTTCGGGCTGGGACTCTCGGTCCTCGCCTTCGGGCTCGGCTTCCTCGGCATCGTCTTCGGCGAACGGCGGCGCGCCTGGGACGACCGCCTCTCGGCCTGCGGCGTCCTCTACGACGAGCGGCGGCCGGAGCCGGCGCCGTGGTCGGTGCCTAAATCGGAGCCCCTGAGCGGTTCGGCAACCGGCGCTGGACCAGCAGGGTGAGGGTGCCGGAGACGATCAGCAGCGAGACGTTGATCGCCAGGACCGCGGCGGCCCCGAGCGCGTGGTCGATGCCGCCTGCCCCGAGCGCGACGCCGAGATAGGCGGAGGCCGGGATCGTCGTCACCGAGATCGCGACGCCGACCGCGGCGCTCGCTTTGGTCTCGAAGGAGAGCATCGCCGCGATGCCCGCGGCGAGCGCAATCAGCACCGTCGAGTAGTCGGTGTGGGCGAGGTTGGTGAGGCTGCTGTGCTCGACTTCGAAGCCGTCGGGGAGGAGGCCGGTCACCTTGAGCAGGAAGCTGAGCACGGCGGCGGTCGCGACCACCAGGCCGAGGCCGAGCGTGAGGGTGACGAAGGCCCGCCTGGCAAGGCGGGGGCGGCGGGCGACGAGGCCGACGCAGGTGGCGCAGATCGGCAGCAGATCCGGGCTGACCGCCATCGCGCCGACGATCAGGATCGAGCTGCTGGTGATCACGCCGAGGGCGGCGATTACGGCGGCGACGTTGATCAGCGCCAGGTAGCGGGCCAGCAGGCGCGAGTTGGCCCTGGCCTGGCCGAGGACCTCGATCCAGGCGTAGCCGTCGACGCCGCCTTCGCCGAGGTGGTGGCGGTGCTGCGGGGCGACCACGTCGATCCGGGTGAGGACGTAGTCCTCGGAGGCGACCCCGAGGTCGGAGATCGCCTCGACCAGGCGGTCGGCGGCGACGGGCGCGACGTCGGCGACGAAGACGTAGGCGTCGTGGGCAACGGACTCGTCGGGCTGCTGGACGACGCGGCGCACGCCGTCGAGCTCGCGCAGCAGCGCAGCGAACTCGTCTGCCTGGTGGCGCGCGACGGACGAGCGGAGCCTCAGCATCCGCCCATTCTCACGCTTCTAGGAGACGAGCTTGACGACCTTGAAGGAGCGGTTGCCTTTGGGCGTCTCGACGCTCACCGTCGAGCCGACCCTGGCGTCCATCAGCGCCCGCCCGATCGGCGACTCGGCCGAGAGGCGCCCCTCGGCGAGGTTGGCCTCGGTCGAGCCGACCAGGGTCCAGACGTTGGTCTCGCCTTTGGACTCGTCGAGCACCTCGGCGCTGCGGCCGAAGGAGAAGACGTCCGAGTCGAGCTCGGAGACCTCGACCACGACCGCGTTGCGCAGCCGTTCCTGCAGGCGCTTGATCCGCGTCTCCATGTGTGCCTGGTCCTCTTTGGCGACGTGATACTCGGCGTTCTCCTTGAGGTCGCCCTCCTCGCGGGCGACCTTGATCCGCTCCGCCATCTTCAGCCGTGCCGGGCCTTCCAGCTCGGCCAGTTCGGCTTTCAGCTCTTCGATGCCGGTCTGCGTGATCGGCTCGCCGGCCTGCTCCTGCGCGCTCATGGACGAGAGCGTGCCAGAAATCAGTCGCCAGCGGCGGTTTCGATGGCGACGAAGGCCGAGGCGAAGGAGTGGACTTTCTTGCCGTTCGCTTCGGCCAGGGGTTCGAGGCCGAACAGTTCATCGGTCGAGCGCAGCAGCGAGTACGGGGTGTAGGCGGCGCCGTCGGTGCCGTTCGGCGTCAGCAGGGGAGAGGCGAGGAGAGCTCCGACCTTCAGCGGGTCGCCGTTGCCGGCTGCGGCGGCTTCCGCTTCCGCCACCGGGTCGAGGGCGCCGAAGCTGACGATCAACAGGCCGTCTTTCTTGTAGGCGGGCGAGGCGAGGATTTCCTTCGTCGTCTTTTCCAGCCAGACGTCGGCGGCTGCGGGGCCGTCCGGGGTGCCTTCCGGGCACTGTCCGCGGAAGCCGGCGTTGCACCCGGTCGGCGCGATGTAGCTGAAGTTGGCGGTCTTATCCGCTTTCTTCAGGTCCTTCGGCAGCTCACTAAGCGGCACGTCGTTGGTGGCGCAGTCGCCGAGGTCCAGAAGCGAGTGGAAATAGACGAAGGGGTTGGCGGTTGCCGAGTAGCCGCCGGGTGCGGGCGCTTCGGTCGCGCCGGGTTCGGGATGGACGCAGTTGGCCGGTTTGCCTTCCGGGTCGGCCATGTCTTCGAGGTAGGCGTGCCAGGTGAAGCGGGCGCTGCCGAACTGGTCGGCCACGGTCAGGGTTTCCACCGGGAACAGGCATTTTTCGTACTGGGGGCAGTTGGCCTTGGTGTCCGCGGTCGGCGCTTGGCCGCTGATCGCCGCGAGCCCGTTCGGCAGGGAAGCGGCGTCCAGGAGCGAGTAGTTGGTGAGCAGGACGCCCTGCGGGCGCAGCGTTCCGGAGAGGTAGGGCATCTGCGAGGCGGTGGTGCTGAAGGCGGCGTCGTAGCCGGGACTCGCCAACGAGATCAGGAAGACGTGCTTGATCGGGCCCGCTTCGGGCAGTTCCGGTTCGCTCGGGGGCGGCGGGCCCGGCGTTTCCGGCGCACTGCTGGGTACGGATTCGGGCGCCGCCGAAGGCACCGATTCGGGCAGGGGTGCCGATGGGGCCGGTTCCGCGCTCGGCGTCGGTTCGGGAGCGGCGGGGGAGGGGGTCGCTGCGGCAAGGGGGGCCGTCGGGGCCGAGGCGGTAACCGCCGCCGGCTGCTGTTCCATCAGGGCTGCCACCGTAGCGGCCGCCAGCGGGTCGACGCCCTTCGAGCTGTTCAGCGTCGCCGAGACGATGCCGGTCGTGGCGATCAGCGAGGAAGCGACCAGCAGGCCGAATTTCTTGCCGGTGATCGCTGCGGCGGCGGCGATCGCCTTCTGCAGATATGCGGCTGCGGCGAGCTTCACGAGCTCACCGCCACCAGCGAGCTTCCGCACTGGGGGCAGAAGCGGTCGGCGCGTCCGAAGGGGGCGTTGCAGGTGGGGCAGTGGCCGGCGGCATCGGTGCGTTCGAGCTCGAGCTGGCGCTCGACAGCGAGCAGCTCGGCGTCTACCCGCTGCAGCTCGCCCGCTTTGCGGGTGAGCACGTCGAGGCGGACGTGATCGCGGATCGCCATCTCGTAGAAGGCGCCGCCGAGGTCGGCCTGCATCACCGTGAACTTCTCCAGCAGCCGGTCGCGCTGGGCTACGAGATCCTTGTTTTCGGGCGCGGGCGCGGGCGCGGGCGCCGGGCCCGGTTTCACCGCGCCGTTGCCGTTTGCGCTCGCCTTTCGGGGCAGCTTCAGCTCTCGCAGTCGCTCGATCACGGTTCCGCCCCCGAAGACGCCGGAGCGCTGCCGCCGCCTTCGCCGCCGACGACGATCACATCCGGCAGGTTCTGCTGAGCCTTGATGTAATTTTCGCCCGTCTGTTCGGGGTTTTCTTCGACCAGATGGGTGTCTTCGGCTTCCTTCTTTTCGGAGGCGTGGAAGTTGGTCACTTCGTGGACGTCGCCGTTTTCGGTGTGGGCGACGACTTTTTCCTCGGGCTTGGCTTTGGCCTTGGCGGCTTTGGCGTTCTTCTTCGCCGCTTTCGGCGTCGCAGCGGTGGTGGCAGCGGCCGGCCCGGCGGCCGTGCTCGCGGCCGTCGCCTGTCGTTCCTGCAGCGCCTTCAGGAGCGCCTCGTTGTCGCCTTCGTTCGAGCCGCTGCGCCCGATCGCGACCCCGATCACCACCGCGATCGGCAGCAGGGCGAAGAAGCCGACCACGGCGGCGCGGCTGGTCGTGCTCGGTTTCGCCGTCTGCCGCACCAGCGGCGGCCGGGCCCGTTTGCTCATCGCCGCGAAGTAGCGCGAAGAGGGGTTGGCGCCGTTGCCGCGCCGCGCCGCGCAGTTGACGCAGTAGCGCTGCTGCGGGTCCATCGGCGCCCCGCACTCCTCGCAAGGTTCATGCGTCTGCGGTCGGCGAACGTCCTCGAGCTGCGTAGTCATCCCTCCCCCTTCCGGTGCTTGTGGTGGTGCTCTTGCTTGTGCTTTTTCTTCGCGGCCTGGCGCTTGGCGCGGGCCTCGAGGATGCGTTCGGATTCGGCCCGCTGGGCGGACGCCTTTTCCTGGGTCGTCTCACAGCCGGCGAGGCTGCCGGCGCCGAGGGCGCCGCAGAGGACGAGAACGGCGAGACGGCTTGGCCGGCTCGCCGCGCATAGCTGGGGCGCGCGCTCAGCCGAAGGCACCGCTCACGTACTCCCTGGTCCGCTGCTCGCGCGGGCTGCCGAAGAGGGCGGTCGCGCTGTTGTACTCGACCAGGTCGCCCAGGTACATGAAGGCGACGTGGTCGGCGATCCGGTAGGCCTGCTGCAGGTTGTGGGTGACGATGACGACGGCGACGTCGTCGCGCAGCTTGACGATCAGGTCCTCGATCACCTGCGTCGATTTCGGATCCAGCGCCGAGCAGGGCTCGTCGAGGAGCAGCACCTCGGGCTCGGCCGCCAGCGCCCGGGCGATGCAGAGCCGCTGCTGCTGGCCGCCGGAGAGCTTCAGTGCCGGGTGGTCGAGATTGTCTTTGACCTCCTCGAAGAGCCCGGCGCGGTCCAGCGCGCTGTGGACCGCCGGCTCCAGCGTCTTCTTGCGTGCCCGCCGCGAGCCCTGCTCGCGCAGCACGTAGGCGATGTTGTCGAAAACGCTCATCGGAAACGGGTTCGGCTGCTGGAAGACCATCGTCACCCGGCGCCGCAGCAGGGTCGGCTCGATCTCGGTGATGTCGACGTCGTCGAGCAGGATGCGACCGCTGAGGCGGGCGCTGGTGGTCAGCTCGGTGAGCCGGTTGAGCGAGCGCAAGAGGGTCGTCTTGCCGCAGCCCGAGGGACCGATCAGCGACAGCACCTCGCCCTGGCGCACCGGCAGCGAGACGGATTTAACCGCCTCTTTGGGCCCGTAGTGGACGGAGACGTCGTCGATCTCCATCCGCCGGATCGAGAACTGAGGCGCTTTGATCGAGCGCCTGGCAGCGGTGAAGCCGCTCCCTTGCGGGGCCTGGCTGGTTCCCCCGCCGACGGGCGGCAGCACCTCCGTCGCCGGCGCGGGGTCCTCGAGTGGGATGCGCCGGATCGGCGGTGGCCCCGAGGGCTGCGCGGCGGCCAGGGGCTGCAGCGTCGCGGGGGTGTCTGAGTTTTCCCCTCGCATGTGACGGTCAAACTCAGAAACGCCTGGGGTCAGTGACTCCACGTTCCAACCTTTCTCGCGCGGCGATGGACGACGTCGACGGCCGCGTTCAGGGCCAGGACCATCAGCAGCAGGACGAAAGCCGCCGCGTAGGCTTTCTGCGGCTGGTTGAGGTTCCCGGTGGGGGAGGCCTCGTAGACGAAGTTGGTCAGGGTGGTGCCGGCGCCGCGCAGGTAGTCGAGCGGGAAGCCGACGCCTTCGACCGGGGCGAAGTTCTGGGTGGCGCCGAGGAGGACGACGATGATCGCGGTGTCGCCGATGATCCGGCCGAGGCCGAGCATCGCGCCGGTGGCGACCTGGGGGCGGCAGGTCGGCAGCAGGATCCGCCGCGTCGTCGCCGCTTTGGTCTTGCCGACCGCGTAGGAGGCCTCGCGCACGTGGCGCGGGATCGAGTTCAGCCCCTCGCGGACGCTGGCGACGATTAGCGGCAGCGCCACCAACGAGAGCATCGCCCCGGCGGCGAAGAAGGAGCGGCCGAAGACGACCCCTTCGGAGCTGCGGGAGAGGAAGCCGAGGGCGGTGCTGGAGAAGATCACCGTCCCGAAGAGGGCGAGGACGATCGAGGGGATGCCGGCGATCGCCTCGATCGTCGATTCGGTGATCCGAGCGAGGGTCGCGGGGCGTCCGTACTCGACCAGCCAGACCGCGATCGCGATCCCGGTCGGAAGCGCAATCGCGATCCCGATCGTGGCGACGATCATGGTGCCGATGAAGGCGTCGGAGAAGCCGCCGGTTTCGGTCTCGTTGAAGCCCGCGGCGGCCGGCGTCCAGAGCATTTCCGGGCGCAGGAACTTGATTCCCTGGATCATCAGGTAGACGACGATCGCCACCGCGATCGCGCAGAAGAGCAGGCCGAGGGTCCAGCAGATCGCCAGGCCGATGCGGTCGGTGAGGCTCCAGGTGGCACTTCCCTCCACCGCGCCCTTGCGCTGGTGCGCGCCGGGCGGGTCCACCTGATCGGGCGGCGGGACGGGCGGGACCGTCAGCGGCGGGTCTTGCATCGAAGGCGACCTCATGGCATCAGGTACTTGCGCATCGTGCGGCGGGCGGTCCAGCCGGCGAGGGAGAAGAGGGCGGCGGAGAAGAGCAGCACCGCGGCGATCGAGAACAGGGTCGCGTTGAAGGGCGGCGAGCTCAGCTGGTCGATGTTCTTGACGATCGTCGGGCCCAGCGGTCGCGAGGGCTCGTAGATGAAGATCAGCCCGTCGGCGGGGTTGGGGGCGAAGGCGACAGAGCCGGAGATCATCGCCAGCATCACCGCCTCGCCGATCGCCCGGGCGACGGCCAGCACGGTGCCGGCGACGATCGCCGGGCGGGCGCTGCGGACGCCGATCTTCCACGTCGTCCGCCAGCGGTTGACGCCGAGCGCCAGCGAACCCTCCAGCCAGCCCGGTTTGACCGCCCGCAGGCCGTCGCTGAAGATCGAGACCATCAGCGGCGCGATCATCACCGTCAGCACCAGCACCGCCGCCATCAGGCTGTAGCCGGTGAGGGAGATGACGCCGGCGACCGACGCCTTCTGGTGCTCGGTGACGAGGTGGTTACCGATGAAGGGGACCAGCACCAGCACCCCGAGCAGGCCGTAGATGACCGAGGGGACGCTGGCCAGGAAGCGGATCACCGGCTGGAGGATGTTGCTCATCCATTCCGGCGCGAACTCGACGATGAAGACGGAGACGAAGAGGGCGGAGACGAGGGCGATGAGGACGGCGCCGCCGGTGATCAGGATCGTGCTCCAGATCAGCGGCCAGGCGTGGAAGGTGTAGACGTATTCGCCGCTGGTCTGGGCCGAGAGCGAGATCTCGTTGAGCTGGTCTTCGACCGAGCCGCTGGAGCTGAACCAGGCGAGGCCGTTATGGGAAAACGACGGCCAGGCGTGGACGAAGACGGTGACGATCAGCGCCAGCAGCAGCGCGACGACACCACAGACCAGCGCGCCGAGCATCCGCTCGACGCGCTGGTCGGACCACTTGGGCCCGTACTCCTGGGTCAGCTCCTCGTCCAATGTCCTACTTCTTGTTGAACGCGGGGACGCCACCGGCAGCGGCGATCGTCGCCCCGGCCAGCGGGCTGCGCCGCGCCCAGTCGATGAACTTGAGCAGCGCTTTCGGGCTGGTGCTTCCGTCGCCGGGGAGGACGAGGAAGATGTAGCGCGAGAGCGGGTATTTCAGTGGCTCGACGCTGATCTTGCTGGATTTGCAGGGGACGCCGTTGACGGTGAGAGGCTTGAGGCCCTTCTTCTGCCAGGCGAGGCCGGCGTAGCCGATCGCGTTCGGGTCCTGCTTGACCGCGTTGACCACGAGGCCGTCGGCGGTCAACGCGTTGACGTTGGACGCCGGTGGTTCGTTGTTCAGCACCGACTGGAGGAAGAAGTTGTAGGTCCCTCCGTTGGTGTCGCGACCGACCGGGTCGATCGTGGTGGTCAGGTTCGAGCCGCCGACCTGGCTCCAGTTGGTCAGCAGGCCGCGGTAGATGTCGTGGGTCTGCTGGACCGAGATGTTGCTGAGGCTGTTCTTCGGGTTGACGTCCATGCAGAGGCCGTCGAGGTAGAACTTGATGTAGGTCGTCCCCGCGTCGCTGGGAAGGGGGGTACGAGCCTGCCCGGCGAACTGGCTGGTCCCGTTCTGCACGTCTTTGACGCCGGCGTTGCCGCCGTTGGCGGTGTAGACGAAGTGGACCTGGTGGTTGACCTTCTTCGTGTAGGTCGCGAAGAGGGCCTGCAGCACAGGCTGCGCGGCCACGGAGCCGGATCCGATGAATTGGACGGCTCCGGCCGACGCCGGCGCGGCGAGCCCCGAAAGGGCGATCGCCGCTATGGCGAGGGTCTTGATTCTCATGCGGGGTTGAGTCCTTTCTTGCCGGGTACACGTCTTTGTTGACCAACTTAGTCGCATAATCGTAACAGCTTCTGTAGTTTATTGACCTCCTTAGTAGAGAAAGGCCGCCGAGGGCACCAAGCCGCCAGGGGGCCGTAGACATGGAGGATCAATTGCTGAAGAAGAGACTGTCCACCCCTCGAGCCGCGACGGTGGTCGTGCTGGCGGCGGCGGTTGCCGTCTCGGTGACGGTGGTGCCCTCGGTCGCCCAGTCGTTCCTGACGAGCCAGAAGGCAGCGAAGGTGTTCGTCAGTAACCAGAAGGCGTCGAAGCTCTACCTGAAGAAAAAGGCCGCTTCGAACCTCTACGTGGCGAAGGCGACCGCGCCGAAGTCGCCTGTCGTCGGGATCGCCGCCGGCACCGCCCAGTACGGGCCCGTCACGGTAACCACGGCCGGCTACATCCCCACCGCGTTCAGCTCGTTCGCGACCAAGGCCGAAGTCAGCTCGGTCGTGATCTCGTTCTCGGGCCAGGGAATTTGCACGGCGCCGAAACCGGGCCCGGATCAGGCTTGCCCGATCCAGATCCTGGTCGACGGCCAGTCGACGGGCAAAGTCAACTTCCTGCCCTCGACCGCCGCCAGCCCGACGCCGGTGCCGATCAACAACACGGTCGTGCAGACGACGGTGCTCGGCAAAGGCGGTCACACGGTCGCGATCCAGTACGCGGGCGCCAAAAACGTGACGTTCACGCTGAAAGGCTGGAACCTCGCGGTCCAGGCTTTCCCGCAGCCGGACGAACCGCTGCAGACGGAAGAAACGCCTAAAGGCGGCAGCTCCAAATAGCGAAAGAGCCCGGACCTCGTCTCAGACGGGGTCCGGGCTCAGGTTTCGCAGCCGGGAGATTCAGCGCCTTCGCCATCCATGGCTTTAGCGCTGGGGGCGGGGGAGGGAGTCCCCGAGGATCAGGCGGGCGCGGTAGAAGAGCGCCTCGTCGGCCCCGCGCAGCTCCGACTCCCGGTTGTCGACCTGGGTGGTCCGGTTCTGGCCGATCCCAGCCGGGCTCTCGTCCCGCACCAGCCCGGTCAGCCGTCCCCGCGAACGGAACGTCGTCTGCTCAACACGTCTGGACATCCCGTCTCCTTTCTGTATTTGTTGATCATCTAACTCAAGAATAGCAGGAGGGCGTAAAGAGGGGGAAAGAGGTACAGGGGTGGGGGAGAGACGGGGGCCGCTCAACCCTTAGGTCGATCGTGGGTGATGACCTGCTTTACAAACTTGCCTATGACGAGGCGGTGCGGGCTCTTTCAGAGCAGCAGGCGATGGTCGACAGCTTTCGCAATCGCGCTGGGCTTCTCTTTTCCGCCGGCGCAGTCACTGCCTCCCTCTTGGCTCCGCGGGCTCTTCATGGCGCGGACTGGAACCCGCCTATCTGGTTGGCGATGCTGTGCTTCCTCGGCGTTGCCGCTGCCTCCCTTGGCATCTTCTGGCCACGGAAGTGGGAGAGCGTCGTTAATCCGCGCGAGGTGATCGACACCTATATCGAGGTGGCGGAAGCTCCTCCGGTGGGTGAGGTGCATCGTGAACTCGCCATTCACATGCTCGGCAGCTACCGGAACAACGATGAAGGCTTGCGTCAGTTCGCGCTCCTACTCCAGGTCGCGAGCGGGTTGCTGACGTTCGAGGTAGTTCTGTGGATGATGGCTATTGTCTTCAGGTTCTAGGGTTCGGGTTATGAGCCACTCCACTGAGCAAACTCCCGGCCCCCAGCCAAAGCGACCAAGTCCGATGATGTCACTGGAGCACCCATTGACCCTCAAACGATCGATAGAGCTGCTGACGCCGCGGTGGGCGAAGCGGTCTTCTCGGCGCCGAAGTTCTTAGCGCCCGCAGAGTTCAGTGGCGAGATGGGGCGGGGCGTCACCCGGCAAGAAGACGCCCCACCCCGTCGCCCCTTCAAACGGCTGCAGGTATCTCTGCGTCGCCACCGTCGTTGGAACCATGGGGAGTCGAGGCCCCGTGGTCTGACGGCGACGAACCGTTGAAGCTTTTGGCCTGGACCGGGCGCAGGTAGGCGATCTGGCCCTCCCGCAGCTCGAGCCGCTGGAGCTCGGCCCGGGTCAGCTGCGCCCAGACCTCGGTCCCGTCGGAGAGGACGAGCTCGACCCGGACCTCGAAGCCGAGGGTGACGATTCGCTGGACCAGGCCCTCCTGGGTGCGGTCGTCGGGGTCGAGGACGATTTCCATGTCGTGCGGGCGCACGAAGTGCTCGCCGAGCTGGTTGACCTCGCCGACGAAGCTCATGACGAATTCGTTGGCCGGGTGGTCGTAGAGCTCGTCGGCGCTGCCGGACTGCTCGACCCGTCCCTCGTTCATCACCACGAGCTGGCCGGCGACGTCCATCGCCTCCTCCTGGTCGTGGGTGACGAAGATCGTCGTCACGTGCATCTCGTCGTGGAGGTTGCGCAGCCAGGTCCGCAGGTCCTTGCGCACCTTGGCGTCGAGCGCGCCGAACGGCTCGTCGAGCAGGAGCACCTGCGGCTGCACCGCCAGCGCCCGCGCCAGCGCCATCCGCTGCCGCTGGCCGCCGGAGAGCTGGGAGGGATAGCGGTCGGCAAGCCCGGGGAGCTGGACCAGGTCGAGCAGCTCGTGCACGCGGGCGGAGATTTTGCGCTTGTCCCACTTGCGGATCTTCAGCCCGAAGCCGACGTTCTCGTAGACGGTCATGTGCTTGAAGGCGGCGTAGTGCTGGAAGACGAAGCCGACTTCGCGCTTCTGGGTCGGCTTGGTGCCGACGTCTTCGCCGTCGATCAGGACGCTGCCCGAATCGAGCGTCTCCAGGCCGGCGATCGCGCGCAGCAGGGTCGACTTGCCCGAGCCGCTGGGGCCGAGCAGGGCGGTGAGGGACCCGGTCGGGACCTCGATCGATACGTCGCTGAGCGCCTGAAAGTCACCGAAGCGCTTGTTTGCTCCCTCGACTGAGATTCCCATCAGGCGTCCTCCTTTCGTTTGAGGAAATTCATTGCGAGCAGGGTCATGAGAGCGAGCAGGGCGAGCAGGACCGATGCCCCGAAGGCTCCCGGGAGGTTGAAGTTCTCGTACTGCTTCTCGACGAAGAGCGGCAGGGTCTGGGTTTCCCCGGAGATCGAGCCGGAGACGACCGAGACGGCGCCGAACTCGCCGAGCACGCGCGCCGTGGTGAGGACGACGCCGTAGGCGACGCCCCAGCGGATCGCCGGCAGGGTGACCCGCCAGAAGGTCTGCCAGGCGTTGGCGCCGAGGGTGGAGGCGGCCTGCTCCTGCTCGGTGCCGATCTCCTGCAGCACCGGCACCGTCTCCCGCACCACGAACGGCAGCGAGACGAAGATGCAGGCGAGGACCATCCCCGGGACCGAGAAGAGGACCTTGATCCCCGCTTCGGCCAGAGCCGGTTCGAACCAGCCGGTCGTGCCGTAGAGAAGGAAGAGCGAGAGGCCGATCACCACCGGCGAGATCGCGAACGGGAGGTTGATGACCGCGTCGATCAGGAAGTTGAACCGCCATTTGTGGCGGACGAGGAGAATCGCGCACGCCACCCCGAAGACGGTGTTCAGCGGCACCGCGATCGCGACCGTGATCAGGGTCAGCTTCAGCGCGTGCAGGCCGTCGGGCGAGGTGATCGCGTCGAGCGGCGGCGCGATCCCGTGTTCGAAGGTTTTGTAGAAGATGAAGCCGAGGGGGATCAGCAGCAGGAGCAGGATGTAGCCGAGGCCGAGGACCCGCAGGGTCCAGCGGCTTGCCGGATTCGCGGTCACTTGTCAGCACCTCCGCTGCCGCCGGCGGCGAGCGTGGGGATCAGCTCGCTCGAGCTGCGGTCGTGGCGGACCGCCCAGCGCTGGATCAGGCTGACGACGGCCAGGCAGAGGAGCGAGCAGAGCAGCAGCACCACCGAGACGGCGGCGGCGCCGGTGTCGTTGCCGGACTCGATCTGCTGCTTGATGAAGACCGAAGAGACGGTCGTGTTGGCGAGGCCGCCGGCGAAGAGCAGGACCGAGCCGTACTCGCCCAGCGCCCGCGCGTAGGCCAGCGCGATGCCGGCTCCGAGGCCTGGCAGCAGGTTGGGGAAGATGATCCGTCGGAAGACCGTGAAGCCGCCGGCGCCGAGCGAGGCCGCCGCCTCCTCCATCTCGCGGTCCATCTCCATCAGCAGCGGCTGAACGGCGCGGACGATGAAGGGGAGGGTGACGAACATCAGCGCCACCACCACCGCTGCCGGGGTGCCGGCGATGTGGACGCCGAAGGGGCTTTTGTTCCCCCAGAGCTCGATCAGGATCAGGCTGGCGACGATCGTCGGCAGCGCGAACGGGAGGTCGACTACCGCGTTGATCGCCGCCTTGCCGGGGAACTCGTCCCGCACCAGCAGCCAGGCGAGGATCGTCCCGAAGAAGGCGTTGATGAGGACGACGATCAACGAGGCGATCAGCGTCAGCTTCAGGGACCGGACAGCCTGCGGCTGGGTCACCTGTTGCCAAAAGTGGCCGAGTCCCTCGGTCAGCGACTGGTCGGTCAGCGCCGCCAGCGGCAGCAGCACGATCAGGCTCAGGTAGAGCACGACCATGCCGCGGCCGAGGCCGACGCCGACCCCGGGCAGGCGCAGGCCTACCCGGGGGGCGCGTGAGCGGGTGTCGAGGGTCCCGGCCTCCATCGGTCAGCCCGAGGTGGAGACTCCGAGTTCGGACTCGATCTTGGCCACCGAGCCGGATTCTTCGTCGAAGAATTCGTCGTTGACCTTGCCCCAGCCGCCGAACTTGCTGATCTTGAACAGCTGCTTCGGGGTCGGGAACTGCTTCGGGTCGACCAGCTTCGGGTTGACCGGGCGGTAGCCGTTTTCAGCCCACAGTTCCTGGCCTTCGTCGGACCAGAGCCAGGTGAGGAAATCTTCCGCAGCGGGCTCCGGCGCGTCTTTGGTCACCGCGATCGGGGTTTCGATCTGCAGCGTCGCAGGCGGAATCACGTATTCCACGTCTTCGCCTTCTTTTTCGGCCTTGATCGCTTCGTTCTCGTAGGTGAGGAGGACGTCGCCCTCGCCCTGGGAGAAGGCGGAGAAGGCGTCGCGGCCGCTGCCCGGCTGGGCGACGGTCTGTTCGAGGACGGTCTTGACGGCTTCCAGCGCCTGGTCGGGCGAGTCGCCTTCTTCCAGCGCCGCGCCGTAGACGGCCATGATGTTCCAGCGGGCCGAGCCGGAGCTGAACGGGTTCGGGGTGACGACGTCGACGCCCTTGTCCTCGATGTCTTTGAAGGACTTGATCCCTTCCGGGTTGCCCTTGCGGGTGAGGATCACGACGACCGAGTCGGTGGCGATGCCGTGGTACTTGTTGTCTTCCCAGTTTTTGGCGACGATTTCGCCTTCTTCGACGAGCCGTTCCATGTCGCCGGCCTGGGAGAAGTGGACTACCGATGCGGGCTGCCCCGCCGCGACGGCCCGGCTCTGATCACCGGAGGCGCCGAACGAGTTGCTGAAGCTGACCCCGTTGCCCTGCGAGGTTTTCTCGAAGGCAGGCTCGAGGGTTTCGGCGTAGACGGATTCCGGGGTGGAGTAACCGACTACGTCGAGCTTGCCTCCGCCGGAGGAGCTGGAGCCGGAGGAGGTGCTGTCGCTGCTGCCTCCGCAACCGGCGGCGACAATGGCGACTAGCAGGGTGAGGGCGGCGAAGAGGCCGACCGTCACGCCGCTCCGCCGGGTGGTGCGAGCGTTCCGCATCAAGTAATTCCTTCCTATTTCGACTTACTTACTTTCTTGAGCGTCTTACTGCCCAATCAGTGGCGCGGCAGCCTAGCACAAAGTCGACCGAGAAAGTCCGGAATCCTGATCTGGATTCCTGGAAATTTGAGTCAACAATCCCTTTTCGGGATAGGCTGCGCTCGATGCCAGTCGATGCCGCCCGCACCCCGGACGAGCTCCTGCAAGGACTGCCGGACTATCCGTTCGAGTCGCGCTACCGCGAGGTCGACGGGCTGCGGCTGGCGCACCTCGACGAGGGGGAGGGCAAGCCGGTCGTCTTCTTCCACGGCGAGCCGACCTGGTCGTTCCTCTGGCGCAAGGTGATCCCGCCGGTGCGCGACGCCGGCTACCGCTGCATCGCCCCCGACTACGCCGGCTTCGGCCGCTCCGACAAGCCCACCGATCTCGGCTGGTACACCTACGACCGCCACGTCGAGCTGATGGCGGCGCTGCTGGAGGAACTCGACCTCCGCGACGCGACCGCGGTCGTCCACGACTGGGGCGGCCCGATCGGGCTGCGGCTGGCGGTCGAGCATCCCGACCGCATCTCCCGCATCGTGATCATGGAGACGGGACCCTTCACCGGCCGCCAGAAGATGAGCGACGCCTGGTTCGCCTTCCGCGACTTCGTCCGCGACACCGAGGACGTGCCGGTCGGCTTCCTGATCAAAGGCGGTTGCAAGAACGACCCGGGCGACGAGGTGATCGCCGCCTACGACGCCCCTTATATAGAGCTGGCGGCTAAGGCCGGCGTCCGCGCCTTCCCGCTGATCCTGCCGACGACCCCCGATGCAGTCGGTGCAGTCGAGGGGAAACGGGTTGCCGACTCGCTGCGGGAGGACGACCGTCCCGCGCTCGTGCTCTGGGCTGACTCCGATCCGATCCTGCCGTTTTCAGTGGGCGAGCGCGTCTCCAGCGAGCTCAACTTCCCGCCGCCGCGGCCGATCGAGAACGCTTCGCACTTCTTGCAGGAGGACGCGGGAGCCGAGATCGGCCGCGTCATCGCCGACTGGCTGAGCTGACCAGCTCGAGCAGCTCCGCGTGGGGGCGGTCCAGAAGCAGCTGCACCCTGCGGGGTGGCTGGTCGTCCTCGACCCAGGTGACGGTGCCGGGCCAGTAGGGGCTAGGGGGACGACCGGGGTGGTGGAAGGCGGTGGCGAAGACCCAGCTGCCGGTGTTGTGGAGGTGGCCGCCGCGGGGGAGCGTCCATTCGGGTTCGCTCGGCAGTGGGCCGCCGCGGTGGGTGTGGCCGGTGATCACGTGGACGTCGTCGATGCCGAGGCGGATGGCGGTCTCGCGGGTGGCGTCGAGGCCGCTACGAAAGATCGCCGGCGGGGTGACGTCGGGGTCGAAGTCGGCGTGCAGGAGTCTGTTGAGGCCGCGGATCGCGGTTGGAAAGCTGGCGGCGGCGGCACGGCCGCGCAAGGTCCGCGCCTTCTTCTCGCCGGCGAGGACCTCCCAGGCCTTCTCGCCCGGTCCATTGCGTCGCCGGCGCACCGGCAGCACCTGGGCCAGGCCGTAGGCGAAGCCGTAGAGCGGGCGCAGCACCCGCTCGTAGTCGGTCGGGGTCGCCCGCTGCGGCGGCTTGCGGAGGAAGCGCATCATCGTTGCCGCCGCGATGCACTCGGCTCGCGGCAGCGAGAGGTGGAGGTCGATGTAGTGGCCGTGGGTCGCGTAGACGTCGTCGCGTAGCCAGATGCCCGGGTAGGCGGGCTGCAGTCGCGCCGGCCCGAGCCACTCGTCGATCATCGCCAGCGGGCCGGGCGCTGGCGCGTAGGGATGCTCAAGCCCCAGCGCCGGTTCACCGGCGATCGAGAGCCCGTCGAGTAGCGGCTCGGCGAGGCGGGCGTCGTGGTTGCCGGGGAGGAGCGTCACCTCGACGTCGCCCAGCGCCTCGCCCAGCTCTTCGAAGAAGGGGCGGCTGCGCTCCAGCGACGGCCCGAGCGGCAGGTTGCGCAGCTCGACCACGTCGCCGAGCAGCACCAGGCGGTCGGCGCCCGCGATCTCCTCGAAGAGGACCCGGCGGATCGCCGCGTCGCGGAGCACGTCCTCGTCGCTGGCGACGCCGAGGTGGAGGTCGGAGATGATCGCCGTCCGCACCCGCCCTTTCTATCGGACGGTGTTTGGCTGCCTGGCCAGTTTGGGTAACCTCCTCGGATGCCGCAGTTCTCAGACGAGCAGATGGCCCCCGTCAACGGCGTCGAGCTCTGCTACCAGGAGATGGGCGATCCCGACGGCGAGCCGCTGATCCTGATCATGGGCCTGGCGACGCAGATGATTGCCTGGGACGAGGGGTTCTGCGGGATGCTGGCCGAGCGCGGCTACCGCGTCGTCCGCTTCGACAACCGCGACATCGGCCGCTCGAGCCGGGTCCGGGCGGAGGGCGTCCCGAACGTCGTCGACCTGCTCGTCGGCCGCGGTGAGCCCGCCTACCGGCTGCGCGACATGGCCGCGGACACCGTCGGGCTGATGGACCACCTCGGGATCGAATCCGCCCACGTCGTCGGCGCCTCGATGGGCGGGATGATCGCCCAGTGCACGGCGATCGGCCATCGCGAGCGGGTGCGCTCGCTCTGCTCGATCATGTCGACGACCGGCAGCCGCCGCGTCGGCCACCCCAGCTACAAGACCTTCGGGCTCCTGCTCGGCAAACCGCCGCACCAGCGCGAGGCGGCGATCGAGCGCGTGATCAAGACCTTCAAGACGATCGGCTCGCCCGGCTACCCCTTCGAGGAGGAGCGGATCCGCGCGATCGCCGGCCGCTCCTTCGACCGCGGCCACAGCCAGGCCGGCATCGCCCGCCAGCTGCACGCGATCACCGGCTCCGGCGACCGCACCCACCAGCTGCGCAAGCTCCAACTCCCGGCTGTGGTCATCCACGGCAAGAGCGACATCCTCGTCAACCCCTCCGGCGGCCGCGCCACCGCCCGCGCCATCCCCAACGCCCGCCTGAAGATGGTCGAGGGCATGGGCCATGACCTGCCGAGAGCCCTCTGGCCCACCTTCGTCGAAGAGATCTCCTGCAACGCCGCCCGGGCGCCGCAGGAGAAGCCGGCCACCCAACCGGCTTGAATCGCGAGTCCGTCTCAGCCGTCCCTATACGGGGGTCAAAGACAGACTCGCCGTCACAATGATGCGGCTGAGAGGAGTCGAACCTCCACGGGCTCTCGCCCACACGGACCTGAACCGTGCGCGTCTACCAGTTCCGCCACAGCCGCGCGGAGCAGGCAATTTACCGCTTGCGAGCCTCCCGCCCCTCGCCGCCCCAGCCAGTCTCCTGTGATCGACGTCTCGCGCCCACGCCCAACGGCTCGCTAAAATGCCCCGCATCCTCGCCGCTATCGTCTAGGGGACTAGGACGCCGGATTCTCAGTCCGGAAACCGGGGTTCGAATCCCCGTAGCGGTATGACTCTTGGACGTCCCCTGTGGCGGCTATGGTCGTCAAAGGGATGGCGAATGACTTTGAGCGGGAGTGTTTCTTCATCGCTCCGATCGGCGAAGAGGGGTCCGAAGTGCGGAAGCGCTCTGACGGCGTGAGGGATTGGGTGGTCGGACCCGCGGCCCAGGCTAACGACCTCAAGACGGTTCGCGCCGATGAAGTAGGCGAGCCAGGGCAGATTACCTCGCAGGCGGTTCAGCACTGCCTCAAGGCCAAGGCGGCCGTGGCAGATTTGACGGGCGGTAACCCCAACGTCTACTACGAGCTGTCAGTGCGTCACGGTGCCCAGTTGCCTGTGGTTCTGATAGCCACGGAGGGCACGAAGCTCCCGTTCGACGTCAGCCAGTCTCGGGTGATTTTCTTCGATCACACCGATCTAACGAGCGCCGGCAAGGCTCGGGAAGAACTCCAAGAGCAGATTCAAGCATCGCTGGCTGGTACTCCTGACAACCCGATATCGGATGGGATGCGGCTCGCCGAGTTACAAGGGGGTAACGTCGAGGAGCAGACGCTCGCACTCGTCATGGATCGACTTCAACGGCTCGCAAGCGTTACGGAGAGCATCGACGCGCGTTTGCAAAATGCCCAATCCCGCGAGGTGATCGACAAGGCGGCTACGCGGGGCAGCATCGAACACGACCCGGAGCTGGTCGAAATTCGCGAAAGGCTTGAACGGGAAAGACTGCGACGTGAAGGGTCCGAAGGAGTTCCCGCACAGGCGAGTCGCCTTAGTGATACCGATTCGCCTGTACTCAAAGATGAGCACGACAAAATCGGCCGCAACGACCCCTGCTGGTGTGGGTCAGGCAAGAGGTACAAGAGGTGCCACGGCGCCTGAGCCTCCCGGAGCATGTGTCCGGGCGGCTTTGAGAATGACAGCGAAACCGCGGCCGCGCTGGTGCCCGGCGATCGCTGTGAATTCGTGGCGGATGGTTCGGCTCAGACCGCGAGCATCTGTTCGATTGCCGCGATGAACTCGGCGGCGCCTTTGACGAATTCGGCAGCTTCCTCAGGACTGGCCGGCGCGGCCTCGTAGTCGCCTTCCTCGCGAGCGTCCTTGGCGCGGCGGGCGAGGGCGCTGAGGCGCTGGTCGAACTCGCCGGGCGCGACGAAGACCTGGCTGAAGAGCGTCCAGGTGCCGCTGTGGGTCTTCGCGAACTCCCCTCGCTCTGAGAGAGCGGCTCGGGCTGCGTAAAGCATCCCGTAGTAGGCAGCGCTGACTACAACAGCTGGATGCGCAGTCCCAAGGATGGCCTCGGCGTCCGCTAGGCGGTCGCGAGCCTGCTGCATGAACTCCTCCGAGCGGGGACTCAATCCAATGCGCTCCCGGCGAGGACAATCTTGTCGCGGTCGACCTCTTGGATGAAGAAGGACTCGATCGCGCGGCGACCTCTCAGCCACTCGGGGTCGTAGACGTGGACCGAGAATCTGAAAGGGCTCTCGTTCTCGGCGATTGCGGCTTGTTCGCTGAGATCGCCGGCGATTCGCCCATAGCGATCACGGCCCCCGTCGGCGATCACGAGCAGGTCGACGTCGGATTCAGGGTGCGCCGTCCCGCGAGCGCGGGAGCCGTAGAGCCAGAGACCGCGCAGATCGCCGCCCACCTCGTTATCCAAGCGCGATGCGAAGCGCTCGACCACCCGGCGCTCGCTTTCGGTGAGCTCCGCTGCATTGAGCCGATCGACGGTTGCGTGCTCCATGGCTTTCAAGGATAGGCCCGGGGCAGGCTGAGACGCCGAAAATCCATGTCCCGAAATATGTCCCCGACTCCACCGAACTGGATCGAACTCGACCACATCAACTGGACGGAGAGAACCAGATCGAACGCAAATGGCTTCGCAGAGGCAATTCTCAGTCCGGAAACCGGGGTTCGAATCCCCGTAGCGGTACTCCCGAAGGGTGAGCTATCCGACCCTGCGCGTGCCGCCGAAAACCTCACTCAGCTGGTCGTTGACCGTTTCTCGCAGGACGTTCGAGAGGTCGTTCTCGATCGTCTGCTTGAACAGCACGAGCAGGGCGTCGATGATCGCGTCCTCCCAGCTGCTTCCGACATCCACCTCGATCGCTTCGTAGGTGAGCGCAAGGGTGGCCATCGTGGCGTCACAGATCGCCGCGGTGGTTTCAAACGGCTTCGTCGCGTAGGAGTAGGGCAGCGGCCCGACGTAGGGGATGTACCACTGTGCCGGGCCGGAGACAGGTCTCGCCACCGGAGTAATCATCTGCGCGGAGGCGTCGACGGTGACGCTGCTGATCTTCGCCGTCAAGGGCACATTGTGGAGGCTCTGAAAGGAGATCGTGCCAGCGGCCGAGATCTGTGGCGCAGAGCCGTACAGCCGCAGCGTCGTCGCCGCGCTCGGAACCACCGGCGCGACCGCGAGGGTGCGAAAGCCGCTGACCGCGAGCCTTTCGATCGTCAGTTCGCCCAGCACCACGTCGGTCATTTCCAGCGGGTCTGGCAGCTCGGCGACCCAGCCAGCCATGTGGGAGTCGATCGAGCTCAGCAGGTGGGTCCCGATCGACCCGCGCCAGTCGACGAAGGGCGCGTCCGGCGCCAGCGCCCTCGTGGCGCCGCCGATTTCGCTGCCAATCACGGTTTCGGCGACCGCTGGCTCGGCCGTCGAGCGCTTCGCGGCGGCGGCGGGCTCCGGTCGCTCTCGCTGGGCCGGTCCCTCGCTTTGCCCTGGTGACGGGTCGGGTCCGAGGTACGGCGCGACATCGTCGAAGAAGGCAGGCGGCACTCCCGGCGCGCTCGGTTCGGCGGCCTTTTCGGAGAGCGGAGGAGACGTTCCCGCGGGTCCCTCGGGCGGCCACCACTTGGTGGTGGCGAGGGGGAAGGGCTGGAAGAGAAAGTCGTCGTCGTCGAGCGGCGTCCCTTCCGGCCTGCGGCTGAGGAACCGGAAGCGTAGGTACTGCCAAAGGGGCCCCGGCTCCCCCAGCGGGACGAGGACGACGGCGGCGGGATCGCCTGGGAGGACGGAGGCGCGCAGGGCATCGGTGTCGACGCCCTGCGAGTCAATCCCCTGTGGCCGGTCCATGTACTCGACGGGAGCGTCCCAACTGACGCCGCCGCTGTCGCAGATGTCGTCGGCGATGCCGAAGAGACGCGTCGCCCGTCCCGGGTGGGGGTAACACTCGTGGCTCTGCCGGGCCAGGTAGACGACGAGCCGCTCGCCTTCGAGCTCGACCTCCGGCGGCTCGTACCAGGCAAAGCCGCCGTGTTGCTGGAACATGTAACGGACCGGGTGCTCGAGATCGGAGGCCGCCAGGCGTACCACCACCGTCTCGACATCGTTGGGGTGCTCGCCCTCGCCGGCGAGCAGGCTGATGCTGCCGTTCCAGCCCAGCATCGCCGTGTAGATCACGTCGACGTATTCGACCCCGGCGACCGTGTGGCACTGCACCCAGGCCCCCGTCGTTGGCTCCTGCCAGGCTCCGCGCAAGGTTCCCGCGGGGGGCGAGAGGATCGCCTCCGCGTAGGTGGAGGCGTCGCCGCCGAGCCAGGTCAGCGGGTTGTTCGGCGCCTGGTGATGGAACCAAGTCCCCTGCTGGGGCTTGTAGTTGGCGCTCTCGATCCAGCCGTAGGGCGGCATGAAGCGGGAGTCGGCCCGCCGCAGGACGAAGGCGCTGGTCGGCGTCAGGGCACCGTAGTGCGGCGAGGAGGTGGGCGCCCACCGCAGAGCCTCGACGGTCTGCTGGTCGAGGGAGACGCCGCGCCCCGCCAGCTCCTGCAGGCCCTGGGGCGTGCACAGCAGTTGGTCGGCGCTCGAGCCGGTGCCTTCGCCGAGCGCGGGGATGACGATCGAGCCGTCCTCGGTCGAGACGAGGTCCGCACAGCGCAGCTGATCCTCGGGGTGACACGGGTACCACATCTCCTCGGAGTGCAGGCGGTAGACGGGCCTGAACCGCGCGACCAGGGCGGCGGGGTCGGCCCCCCTCTCGGCGTTCACGGCGATATCGGGACCGAGGGACGGCGGCTCCAGCCGTAGGAGGTGCTGGCGGACAGGGTCGGCACCGGTTGGAACGCCGCGACCGCGGTCACCGTGGCGAGGGGGACGTTTTCCGGGCCATCGATTTGGGAGAGCTGCAGGTGCTCGACCACGAGCTGGTAGGCGGGCAGGTCGGCGAAGCTGAGCTGGATCGGCTTCAGCGTCGTCACGTGGATCGCGTATCCGCTCAGCGCTGCCGAGATGGCCGCGACGACCGGCTGGAGGATCGCGTCGATGATCTCGCTCAGCAGCTTTTCCAGAATGCCGGGCAGGCCGGGGATGCTGATTGAGACATTGAGGTTGGAAATGCCCTCGATCACCAGAAAGATTTCCTCGTTGGCCCCCGACTGCCTCGCTTCCAGGCCGACGGTGACCTGTGCCGACCCCGAGAACGAGCCCCCGAAGGTGATGTTGGGCAGGCCGTTTGGGGTGTGCAAGGTAATGTGGGCGCCTCCCCCGATCCCGAGCGTGGCGCTGATCTCGTCCCCTGCGCCGGGCCTCAGTTCGAAGCTCGGGGAGAAGCCAACTTCGTATTCCCAGCTGAGGTTGACCGGGTCGTCGATCCCGCCCTGGCCGTGGGGAGCGGGAAGCTCGTTGCGGGCGACTGCGTTGAGGACGTTGGCGTCGGCGGCGGCAAACAGCGTCCCGCTTGGCCAGCTGGTTCCCGAGGCGGGGGGGACGACCGAGTTGAGGCCGGTGTACCCGAGCAGGAAGTCGTCGCCGCCCGCCGACTCCTCATTGATCACCGGCATCGTGAAGTTGACGCCGAGCAGCGAGATCGTCGGGATCTTGATGTGGTTGAGGACGTGTTCGTTCAGGTATTCGACGAGCAGGGGACCGACGAGGTTGGTGAGCAGTTTGGAGAGTTCCTGGTTGCCGGGGACCGTGAGCACCGGGTTGGAGAGCGCCAGGTGAAAGAGGTAGTCGCCCTCTCCGGGGTTGGCTTCGATTTCGACGCTGGCGCTGCAGGTGACCGAGGCCGTCACCGTTTCTTTGTGCCCTTTGATTTCGAGCTCGCACTGGACGGAGGAGCAGGTGGCAGTGAGGGAGCTCGCCGTCAGATCCGCGATTGCCTGCTCTACCGCCGCCGACGTGACGTTTGCCTCGGCGAACTCGCGAGCGTGCGCGAGCACGATCTCGGTCGGTGCGAGCGTCACCGTGGGCGCCACTTGAAAATCGACTTCTGCCGAGCCGTCGGTGAAGTTGAACTTCTGCTTGAAGACACTGCCGCAGGTCCCGTAGAAGGCGGCAATCGTCGCGTTCAGGGTGGCGATGTCACCGCCCGCCGCAACATCGAAGACCGGTGCCGCCCCCTTGGGTGAAGCCCCCCGCTGCCCGCTGCTCCTAGGTCCGCTTCCCTGATCTCCCATGACGCCTCCTCAGTTCGGTCTATAAAAAGGAACCCTCCATAAATCAGACGATGCATATCGCACTACCCAATATTCGGTAGAACGAACACGGCGTCGCGGCTTGCAGAGCAAGCTCCACCTAGATGGTGGCTCAGCCCCAGAGCTTCAGTCGACGCCGATGCCGGCTTCGACACGGCGGGCGTAGGCGGCCTCGAGCGTGCGTAGGGCGTTGCCGTAGAGGATGCTCTCGGCGTGCTGGGGGTATGCCTCGTGCAGCGCCTCGGCCAGGGGGCGCAGGGTGCGGGCCTTTTCGATTCCTCCGACCATCGGTTTGATGAAGCCGTCGAGGTCGGTGCCGAGGCCGATGTGGTCGTAGGAGCCGGTCAGCTCGTGCAGCTTGTCGAGGTGGGAGCG
Organism: uncultured Actinomycetes bacterium; assembly: GCA_963702075.1. Taxonomy (GTDB): domain Bacteria; phylum Actinomycetota; class Thermoleophilia; order Solirubrobacterales; family 70-9; genus VAYN01. The sequence goes on from OY969703.1 coordinate 1,403,452, forward strand.
GATGCTGCTCAGGGTCGTCTCGAAGTTGCCGGGGTCGTCTTCGTGCAGGCCGTCGTTGAGCAGGTGGTGGGCCATGATCAGGCCGACTACGCCGTTGCGGGCGGCGACGGCGCGGACCGTCTCGGCGCTCAGCATGTAGCTGTGCTTGCCGAAGCGGTAGCCGGCATGGGTCGCCAGCACCGGGTAGGCCGTGGGGTCGTTGCCTGTGCGCTCGTCGAGCTCGGCGAGCAGGGCGAAGGTGTCGTCGATCGCTCGCTGGCGCATGTGGCTGATGTCGATCAGCACCCCGCAGCGGTACATCGCCCGCACCGCCGCCTCGCCGCGTGCGCTGAGGCCGACCTCGTCGGGCTGGCAGAAGACGAAGTCGTACTGGCCGTCGCTGAGGTTGGGCAGCGCCGGGGCGTTGGTCGCGACGTGGCGCCAGAAGAGGTGGGCCAGGGTGATGTAGCCGACGCCTCGCTGAGCGAGCCGCTCGATCCGGTCCTCGATCGCGGCCGCGTCCGAGCCGAGGTGGGCGCCGCCCTCGATGCAGTGGACGAAGCGGATCCGCGCGTCCTCGCCGGCGCCGTCGAGCTGCGAGCGCCTCGTCACCAGCACGTGCCCGGGGCCACCGTCGCGGGGGCGGGCGAGGTCGGTCTCGACTTCGTCCATGTGTTCGAGCAGCTCGTCGAAGCTGTGCTCCTCGGGCCGCCCGCTCAGCCACTCCTCGATCCCGAGCTCGGTCTCGGGCACGTAGAGGACCGAGAAGACGAGGCGGACGCCGCCGCGGTCGAGCTCCTCGAGGTTGACCAGCCACTCGCCTTTGCTGCCGAAGTTGAGCCGTTGCGCCGCCCAGCGGACGAAGACGGCGCGGATCTTGTTCCACAGGCGCCGTTTCTTGATCTGCCGCAGCGGCCGGACGTAGGGGTCGCCGCCGGCTTCGTCGGCCAGCAGGTGCATCGGGTAGTGGCAGTGCAGGTCGGCGATCTGGTGCTCCATCTCAACCCTCGCTTTCGCTCTGCTTGGCGCTCTCGGGACAGTAATGGTGGGGGACCGAGCCGGGCAGCTGCGGCTGGCTGTAGTTGCCGCAGAAGATCTTCGTCACCGGCGTCCGCCACAGCGGCTGCTCGCTCGGAGTTTCCGGGCCGTGGCCTTCGCCGAGCTTCGTCGTTTTGAAGAACCCGTACAGCGTCGTGCTTTCGCCCGCGCCCCAGTAGCCGGGGAAGCTCATCGGCGCTTCGGTTTCGGAGACGACGTGGATACCGCCTTCTTCGGGATACCACTCCCATCCGTATTCGGTCTTGTCGCGGATGTTGGAGGCATAGCTGAGCAGCGTCGTCGTTCCCGCCGGCGCCCCCTGGCAACCCGCCCAGTCGGGTGAGCGCTTCTGGCCGGCGCGCGGGTAGTTGGCGTGCGAGCCCTCCGCCACGGCGACGACCGGGTGGGTGCGCCCGCCGAGCTGCTTGGAGATCTCGGCTTCTTCCCATGGGACCCAGGTGCCCGCGCAATGAGCGGAGTAGGCAACGAAGAGCGGTTCGGTGTCCGAGAGGCCGATCGTCACCGCCTCCCAGTCGCCTTCGTGGCGCTGTACCAGCTTGCCGGCGAAGACGTGCGTTTCCCATTCGTCGTAGCGGTAGAAGTACCAGTACTGGAGCAGGATCGAGAGTTGCTTCGCGTAGGGCCCTTCGGGGCGGAAAACCTTGGCGGGCCAGCGGTCGGACTGGCGCACGTGTTCGACGTTGCGTTGCTCTTCGAGCTTTTCCTCGACGCCCCGGCGGGCGACGCGGACGTAGACGTCGCCTTCCTTGAAGAGACCGGCGTCGCCGCGGTCGGGATGCTCGTCGTGCCCGTTGCAGTCCGCTTCTCCGTTCGGGCAGTGGATCGAGAGCCGGAAGCACGGCGTCGAGGCAAGCCGCGGGCAGTTCGTCGTCAGTTTTTCCGCGGCGCTCGCTCCTTTTGGCGGCGGCCTCGGCATCGGTCCGCTCAGCGTGGCCTCTTCGGCGTATTCGTCGTAGGCGATCGGCGACCAGCGCTCGTCGCGGGTGAGCGAGAGGACGGGTGCGTAGGCGGCCGCCAGGGCCTCGTCGTCGCCGTAGCTGCTCGGTGCCGGCGGCGGCTTCGCTTCTTCGGCGGGCACCGCCCGGTCGGTGGTCGTCCTCGCTCCAGGCTGGTCGGTTTCGCCGAGGCCGATCCAGGCCGAGAACAGCAGCGTTGCCGCGCTCAGCAGCGTCAGGGCGAGGCCGAGGCCCTGGAAGAGGCCGACGCTCGCGCCGCCGAGGCCGCCGCGGCGGATCCTGCGCACGAGGGGAGGCAAGTCCGCGGTCGGCACGGCGGCCTTCGGGTCTTCGCCGCGGGCTGCGGCGATCGCGTCGAGGACTCCCTCGACCGCGATCAGGACGAGGAGCAAGACCGGCAGCAGCCAGTCGACGAAGGAGAGGTGGTCGGCGATGAAGTCGCCGAAGGGGACGAGGCCGAGGAAGGCGCCGAGGCGGAAGCCGGCGAGGACGACGACCAGCGCGACCGCCGCCCGCAGCCTCGAGGAGGCGTGCGAGATCAGGCGCAGCCCAAAGGCGAGCAGCCAGAGGGCGAGGGCGAGGATGAGGAGGATGGCGGCCGGGCCGCCGATCGATTCCAGCGACCGCTCCGAGCCGAGAGCGGAGCCGAGGGCGGCGAAGCCGACGAGGAGCAGCGCGAGGACGGTCCGGGCTCCGTGGACCAGCGGCTGGTCCCAGGTGTCGACGCGGTGGAGCTGGTCGCGCTCGGGGAGGACGAAGAGCCAGAGGGCGACGAAGCTCAGCAGCGCCGCCCCGATCAGGAGGACCAGGCCGCCGAGGTTGAAGAGCCCGACGACGACCCCGGCGAGGATCGGCAGGACCAGCGGGCGCAGGGTGACGAGCAGCGAGAGGACCGGGATCGCCAGCGGCACCAGCGAGACGCCCTTACGCACGAGGAGAAAGGCGACCAATGCGCCGAGCCCAATCCCCAAGACCCCGAATAGGAAGACCAGCGCAGGCGAGATCACCGCGTCGGCTGGCATGGCGCGGCACGATAAAGCACTCAGGCGGGCTTGAGGCATCAGCGGGAAGGCGCCGCCGAATCGGTCCTTCACGAAATCTGTATACGGATCGCCTGTTTCTTCATGCGGCCTTGACGGGGTGCGGCGCATGATCGAAACGTGTTCGTCTGTGCCGATCTCTTCCCCGGTGGCGGCGGCCCTCTGGCCGACGTCCTCTCGATCGCGCTCGCCGTCGTCCTCTTCGCCCTTCTGTACTGGGCGATCGACCTGATCGACAGGATCTGAGATGCCGCTTGCCGCCCTCACCGGCGCCGACGTCTTCGGGCTCCTGGCCTCGGCGCTGGTCTGCGTCTACCTCGTCTACGCGCTGCTGCGCGGGGAGAAGCTCTGATGGCCCAGGGCTGGCTGCAGATCGCGATCTTCCTCGCCGTCCTCGTGGCGCTGGTCAAACCGCTCGGCCTCTACATGGCGCGCGTCTTCTCCAACCAGCGCGTCTTCCTGACCCCCGTCCTCGGGCCAATCGAGCGCTTCGCCTACAGGGTGCTGCGCGTGCGGCCCGGGGAGGGTCAGGACTGGAAGGCCTACGCCCGCAGCCTCGTTGTCTTCTCGCTGCTGTTCTGGATCGCCCTTTACCTGATCCTCCGCACCCAGGGCGCCCAGCCGTTCAACCCGCAGGGTTTCCACTCCGCCCCGTGGGACGTCAACTTCAACACCGCCTCGTCGTTCGTCACCAACACCAACTGGCAGTACTACGGCGGCGAGACGACGATGACCTACTTCTCGCAGATGGCGGGCCTGGCGGTGCAGAACTTCGTCTCCGCCGCGGTCGGGATCGCCGTCGTCGTCGCCCTGATCCGCGGCATCGTCGCCCGCAGCGGCCGCGAGATCGGCAACTTCTGGCAGGACCTGACCCGGACGCTGCTCTACGTCCTGGTCCCGCTCTCGATCATCGGCGCGCTCTTCCTCGTCTCCCAGGGGGTGATCCAGAACCTCGCCCACTACCAGGCGATCCACACCCTCACCGGCGGCACCCAGGTGCTCGCCCAGGGCCCGGTCGCCTCGCAGGAGGCGATCAAGGAGCTCGGGACCAACGGCGGCGGCTTCTTCAACGTCAACTCCGCCTACCCGTTCGAGAACCCCAGCGGCCTCACCAACTTCGTCGAGCTGCTGTTGATCCTCGTGATCCCGGCGTCGCTGACCTACACCTACGGGCGCATGGTCGGCAGCCAGCGCCAGGGCTGGGCGATCTTCAGCGCGATGCTCGTCCTCTTCGTCGCCGGAGTGGCCGTCGTCTACCTGGCCGAGCAGCACGGCAGCCCCGCCCAGCACGCCGCCGGCCTCCACACCGCCGCCTTCGACGGCTCGACCGGCGGCAACATGGTCGGCAAGGACCAGCGCTTCGGGATCGCCGACTCCTCGCTGTGGACGGCGGTCACGACCGTCACCTCCTGCGGGGCGGTCAACGCCGCCTTCGAGTCGCTGACCGGGATCGGCGGCGCCGTCCCGTTCGTCAACCTCGGCTTCAGCGAGGTCGTCTTCGGCGGAGTCGGCGCGGGGCTCTACTCGATGCTGCTCTACGTCCTGCTGGCGGTCTTCATCGGCGGCCTGATGGTCGGCCGCACCCCCGAGTACCTCGGCAAGAAGATCGGGGCGCGGGAGATCAAGCTGGTCTCCCTCGGCGTCCTCTTCACGCCGCTGACGGTGCTGCTCTCGGCCGGGATCGCCTCGGCCGCGCCGATCGCCAAACAGTCGATCTACGCGGGGACGAACCCGAGCGGCTTCTCGGAGACCCTCTACGCCTACCTCTCGCAGGCCAACAACAACGGCTCCGCCTGGGCCGGCTACACCGGCTTCGTGCAGCCCCACGCGCCCGGCAACGTCGGCGCCTACGGGCTCAGCTTCACCGACCTGCTCGGCGGGATAGTCCTGATCGGCGCCCGCTTCGCCCCGATCCTCTTTGTCCTTGCGGTCGCCGGCGCCCTCGCCGGCAAGAAGGTCAGCCCGGCGGGGCTGGGGACGATGCGGACCGACAACCCGACCTTCGTCTTCCTCCTGGTCGGGATCGTGATCCTGGTCGGCGCCCTCACCTTCTTCCCGGCGATCCTGCTCGGCCCGGTCGCCAACGGCCTCAGCGGGAGGTTGTTCTGATGGCCGGGCTGCGCCGCGACCTGCTCACTTCCGCGCTCGCGATCGTCCTGATGACGCTGGCGCTCGGCCTCGCCTACCCGCTGGTCATCACCGGGATCGCCCAGGTCGTCTTCCCGGGGCAGGCCAACGGCTCCAAGGTCTCCTTCCATGGCAGGACCGTCGGCTCGAAGCTGATCGGCCAGGAGATCAAGGGCCCCGCTTACTTCCACTCGCGCCCCTCGGCGACCGGATACTCGGGCGACGCCACCTACTTCGGCAACGCCGGCCCCAACAGCGCCGAACTGCGCGACGCGATCAGGGACCAGCTCGCCGCCTACGTCAAGCTCGAGAAGCCCTACGACCAGACGCTGACGCGGGACCAGGTCCCGGTCGACGCGGTGACCGAATCGGCTTCGGGCGTCGACCCGCAGATCTCCGAGGCCAACGCCCGCATCCAGGCCCACCGGGTCGCCGCCGTGCGACACCTCTCCCTGAACGAAGTCGAAGCGCTGATCTCCGCCCACACCGACGGCCGCTCGCTCGGCGTGTTCGGCGAGCCTGGCGTCAACGTCCTCCAACTCAACATCGCCCTCGAAGAAGCGGCGCCGCGGCGATGACCGGGATCACCGAGACACAATCGCGCTCGCTGTTCGATCCCGCGATCCTGCGGCCGGCGCTGGCCGAGTCGGTACGCAAGCTCGACCCGCGCGTGCAGGCCTGCAACCCGGTGATGTTCGTGGTCGAGATCGGCGCCCTGATCACCACCGTCGCCTGGTTGATCCAGGTCTTCGGCGGCAAGCCGCTCGGCGGCGGCCACGAGCCCGCCTGGTTCACCTTCACGATCTCGCTCTGGCTCTGGCTGACCGTCGTCTTCGCCAACCTGGCCGAGGCGCTGGCGGAGGGGCGTGGCCGCGCCCAGGCGGCGAGCCTGCGGGCGATGCAGACCGAGACGACGGCGAGCCTGCGCGACGGCGGTACCAAGGCCGCCTCCGAGCTGGTCCGCGGCGACGTCGTCGTGGTCGTCGCCGGCGAGCCGATCCCCGGCGACGGCACCGTGATCGAGGGGATCGCCTCGGTCGACGAGTCGGCGATCACCGGCGAGTCGGCGCCGGTGATCCGCGAGGCCGGCGGCGACCGCTCGGCGGTGACGGGAGGCACCAAGGTGCTCTCCGACCGGATCGTCGTCGAAATCACCCAGGAGCCCGGCAAGTCGTTCCTCGACCGGATGATCGCCCTGGTCGAGGGGGCCGAGCGCCGCAAGACGCCGAACGAGATCGCCCTCGGCATCCTCCTCGCCGGCCTCACCCTGGTCTTCGTCCTCGTCGTCGTCTCGCTGCGCCCCTTCGCCCTCTTCGCCGGCACCGAACTCTCGGAGACGACGCTGATCGCGCTGCTGGTGGCGCTGATCCCGACCACGATCGGGGCGCTGCTCTCGGCGATCGGGATCGCCGGCATGGACCGGCTGGTGCGCCGCAACGTGCTCGCCCTCTCCGGCCGCGCGGTCGAGGCCTCCGGCGACTGCGACGTCCTCCTGCTCGACAAGACCGGCACGATCACGCTCGGCAACCGCGAGGCGGTCGAATTCATGCCGATGCCCGGGGTCAGCCCGGAGGAGTTGGCCGAGGCGGCGCAGATGTCCTCGCTCGCCGACGAGACTCCCGAGGGCCGCTCGATCGTCGTCCTCGCCAAGACCTACGGCATCCGCGAGCACGACTTCAACGGTCACGAGCCGCGCTTCGTCCCCTTCAGCGCCGAAACGCGGATGAGCGGCGTCGACTTCAACGGCACCCGCCTGCGCAAGGGCGCCGGCGACGCGATCCAGACCTGGGTGGTCGCCGAGGGCGGCCGGCCGCCGGCCGAGCTGGCGGGCGAGCTCGACCGAATCGGCCGCGAGGGCGGCACCCCGCTGGCGGTGGCCCGCGACGAGCGGGTGCTCGGCGTCGTCTACCTCAAGGACGTGGTCAAGGAGGGGATGAAGACCCGCTTCGACCAGCTGCGGGCGATGGGCATCCGCACGATCATGGTCACCGGCGACAACCGGCTGACCGCGGCGAAGATCGCCGAGGAGGCCGGCGTCGACGACTTCCTCGCCGAAGCGACGCCGGAGCGCAAGCTGGAGCTGATCAAGGAGCAGCAGGCCGACGGGCGCCTGATCGCGATGACCGGCGACGGCACCAACGACGCTCCGGCCCTCGCTCAAGCCGACGTCGGGGTGGCGATGAACAGCGGCACTCAAGCCGCCCGCGAGGCGGGGAACATGGTCGACCTCGATTCCAACCCGACGAAGCTGATCGAGATCGTCGAGGTGGGCAAGCAGCTGCTGATCACCCGCGGCGCCCTGACCACCTTCTCGATCGCCAACGACGTCGCCAAGTACTTCGCGATCCTGCCGGCGATGTTCGCCGCCACCTGGGCGGTGTCGGCGGGGAAAAGGGGTCCGCTCGATGCCCTCAACGTGATGTCGCTGGGGACGCCGGAGTCGGCGATCCTCTCGGCGGTGATCTTCAACGCGCTGATCATCCCGTTGCTGATCCCGCTCTCGCTGCGGGGGGTCCGCTACCGGCCGGTCGGCGCCACCGCGCTGCTGCGGCGGAACATCCTCGTCTACGGGCTCGGTGGCTTGATCGCGCCCTTCGTCGGGATCAAGCTGATCGACCTCGTCGTCCACAACCTGCTCGGGGTCTGAGCATCGGGGGCGCCATGTCCCGCGGCCGCTACAAGATCTTCCTCGGCATGGCCGCGGGCGTCGGCAAGACCTACCGGATGCTGCAGGAGGGCCACTCCGAAGCCGGCGCCGGCCGCGACGTCGCGATCGGCTACCTCGAGCCCCACAAGCGCGAGGAGACCAGCGCCCAGGCCCGCGGGCTGGAGGTGGTGCCGCGGCGGGCGGTCACGATCCGCGAGGTCGAGGTCGAGGAGATGGACCTCCCCGGGGTCCTCGCCCGCCGCCCCGAGCTGGCGCTGATCGACGAGCTCGCCCACGCCAACCCGCCGGGCCTCGAGCACGGCAAGCGCTACGAGGACATCGCCGACGTGCTCGCCGCCGGCATCGACGTCTTCTCGACCGTCAACGTCCAGCACCTCGAGTCGCTGAACGACCAGGTCGCCGAGCTGACCGGGGTGCGGGTGCGCGAGACCGTTCCCGACTCGGTTCTCGGCACCGCCGACGAGGTGGTCCTGATCGACCTCACCCCCGAGGCGCTGATCGAGCGCCTGCGAGCCGGCAAGGTCTACCCCGGCGAGAACGTCCAGGCCGCCCTCGACAACTTCTTCAAGATCGAGAACCTGGCCGCCCTGCGCGAGGTCAGCCTGCGCCAGGTCGCCGAGGACGTCGAGTCCAAGCGCCTCGTCTACAGCGAGGCCGAGCAGGTCGGCACCCGCCGCGAAGAAGACAAGGTCGCCGCCGACGCGCCGAAGGCGGTGGGGGAGAGGCTGCTGGCGCTGGTGCGGCCGCAACCGAGCTCGCAGCGCCTGGTCCGTCGCGCCTGGCGCTCGGCTCAGCGGCTCGGCACCGACCTCGACCTGCTCTGGGTGAAGCCGCCGGGCCAGCCGATCGAGGGCGAGCTGGAGCGGCAGGTGACGGCACTGCGCCAGCTCGCCTCGGTCCTTGGCGCGACGCTGCTGATCGAGGAACACGACGACCTCGTCGCCGGCGCCGCTCGCGTCGTCCGCGAGCGCGGTAGCACCTACCTGATGGTCGGCGAGTCGAATCCGCCCAGGGGTCTCGCCCGCCTGCGCGAGCCGCTGCCCCAGCGGCTGATGCGGGCGACCCCGCCGGGGGTCGACGTGCGCATCGTCGCCCACCGGGGCCTCAAGGAGGGGGAGAGGTGATCGAGCACTTCCTCGTAGGCCTGGCGCTGATCCTCGGCCTGGCCGGCGGCTACCTGCTCGCCCGCGGCCGGCGGCGGCCCACCGACACCGAGGCCGTCCACCAGATCCTCCTGCCCTTCACCGGCACCGAGATATCCCGCCGCGCGATCGACGCCTCGCTGCGGCTGGCCCGCGCCGAGGGGGCGACGCTGATGCCGGCCTACCTGGCGCGGGTGCCGAAGCAGTTGCCGCTCGAGTGCGCGATCCCGAAAGAGGCCGGCAGCGCGATGGCGATGCTGGAGGCGATCGAACAGCGCGCCAGCTCGCAGGGCGTCCCGGTCGACGCCCGGATCGAACGCGGCCGCACCTACCGCCACGCCCTCGCCCGGCTGCTCGACCACGAGAGCTTCGATCGCGTCGTCGTCTCGGCGACCGCCACCGGCGCCGCCGGCTTCTCGGGCGACGACCTGGTCTGGCTGCTGGAGAAGGCGCCGGCCGAGGTCCTGATCCTGCGGCCCGACCCGGCCGACCGCCGCGTCCTCAGCGTCAACGGCGCGAAGGCGACTCAGCTGATCGCGCCGGTTCCGGTCAGCACCAGAACCAAGATGCCCAGGGCGATCCTGTAGACGACGAAGATCCGCAGCGAGTGGGTGCCGAGGTAGCGCATCAGCCAGGCGATCGAGGCGTAGCCGACCAGGAAGGCGACGATCGTGGCGACGATCGTGGCGCCGACCGGGGCGTTGCCTTCTTCGCCGATCTTGCGCAGCTCGAAGAGGCCGCTGAGCACGACGGCGGGCACCGAGAGGAGGAACGAGTAGCGGGCCGCCGCGACCCGGTCGAAGCCGCGGAAGAGGCCGGCCGAGATCGTCGCGCCCGAGCGGGAGACGCCGGGGACCAGCGCCAGGGACTGGGCGAGGCCGATCAGCCAGCCGTCGCGCCCGTTCAGCTCGGCCAGGTTGCGCTGGCGGGTGCCGAGCCGGTCGGCGGCGATCATCACGAACGAGAAGACGATCAGCGCCGAGCCGATCAGGTAGAGGCTGCGGGCGCCGGACTCGATCTGGTCGCGGAAGATGAAGCCGAAGATCGCGATCGGGATCGTGCCGAGGACGATGTACCAGCCGAGTTTCGCCTCGTGGCTGCGGCGGCCCATCGGCAGGCGCAGCTCGTGCAGGAAGGCGCGGGCGATGCGCAACAGCTCGGCCCGGAAGTAGAGGAGTACGGCGGCCATCGTGCCGAGCTGGATCACCGCCGTGAAGCCGGCGCCGGGGTCCGACCAGCCAAGCAGCGCCGGGACGATCCGCAGGTGGCCGCTGGAGGAGATCGGCAGGAACTCGGTCAGCCCCTGGACGAGGCCGAGGACGATGGCTTCGAGAGTGTTCATGGCGACGGCAGGCTAGCCGGTGGGGTGGGCGTCAACCGTCTCCCCGGCGGCGAGGACGGAGCTCAGCCGAGGATGTTGACCGCGCGCGCCGCGATCAGGCCGACGGTCAGGAACGAGGCCATCGCCTCGACCAGCATCAGGCCCTTGACCCGGACGCTCAGCGGCATCGCGTCGGTCGGGCTGAAGGCGCTGGCGTTGGTGAAGGCGACGTAGAGGTAGTCCACGAACCCCGGGCGCCAGTCCCTGAACGGCGCTTCGGGGAGGGTCATCTGCGGGAAGAGGAAGTCTGGGGGCAGCGGTTCGGACTTGGTGCGGACGTGCGGCCCGCCGCGGTCGATCTCCCAGAAGCAGAGCGCGAAGACCGCCACGTTGGTCAGCCAGATCTGCCCCGCGGCGATGATCAGGTCGCGGCCGGCGGCCGTGTTGCGCTCCAGCAGTAAGTTGATGAGCAGGCCCAGGGCGGTGAAGTTGGCGATCATCACCAGCGCGATCAGGCAGATCGAGATGCGGCGGCGAGCGGGGGACTGGGTGTGGTGGCGGTAGGGAGTCGAGATCACCAACCCGACCAGCAGCACGCCCTCCAGCAGCGGCACCAGCCAGTCCGGCCCGAGGGTCAGCCGGCCCGGCAGCAGGATGTAGAGCAGGAGCGCGAAGAGCACCGCGAGCTGCGCCTGCCAGAACGGCTCGACCACGCCGAGCTCCTCGCGATCTGCCCGCGACAGCCGCATCGCTAGACGTAACCGCCGCGGCGGAACCAGACCAGCAGGGCGATGGCCGAGACCAGGAGCCCGCCGACGCCGTAGACCGCGAAGGCGGCGAAGGACTGGATGTGGTCGGTCATCCATTTGAAGTTCTGGCCGAAGAAGCCGGTGATGAAGGCGAGCGGGAGGAAGATCGTGGCGACGATCGTCAGCTGTTTGCTGATCGAGTTGAGGCGGTTGGAGACCATCGAGAGGTAGGCGTCCCGCGAGCTGGCGAGCAGATCCCGGTAGCTGTCGATCAGGTCCGAGATCCGCAGCATGTGGTCGTAGACGTCGCGGAAGTAGTTGCGGGTGTCGGCTTCCAGGCCGGGCAGCTCGAGGATGTCGTCGGTGGCACGGGCCAGCAGGTCGCGCTGGGGGGAGACCACCCGACGCAGGGAGATCAGGTGGCGGCGGAGGTCGAAGATCCGCTCCAGATGCTCGTCGGTGGGTTGCTCGAGGATTTCGGTCTCCAGCTGCTCGATCTCGACGCCGATCCCCTCGAGGGCGGGGAAGAAGCTGTCGGTGAGGGCGTCGAGGACGCGGTAGATGACGAACTGCTCGCTGCGCTCAGCCTGGCGCGGGAGCCGCTCCCGCAACTGGTCGAGCTCGGCGCAGGGGTCGTGGTGGAGGGTGACGATGTAGCTGCCGCTGAGGAAGGCGTGGACCTCGACCAGCATCTCGTCGTCCCCGCCGCCCTCGGGCCGGGCCCCGTAGTAGACGAGGAACATGTGGTTCTCGTAGTCCTCGAGCTTGGGCCGCTGGCCGAAGTGCTCGGAGTCCTCGAGGGCCAGCGGGTGAAAGCCGAACAGCTCGCCCAGCAGCTCGATCGTTTTGGCGCTTGGTTTCTCCAGATCGAGCCAGAAGAACTCGTCGCGCTCCAATAGCTCGCTGATCGCGCCGCGGTCGAGGCTGTCGAGGAAGCGCACCGGCGCCGATGCTAGCGCCGAGGAAGGCGGGCAAAATCAGGCCTGTGTGGCGCAACAGAAAGTGTTGCGCTAGGATCTGCATATGCCTGTAGCCACCGCGGAGAAGATCACGGCTCTGAGCCACGACCTCGGCTCCCAGCGCCGGCTCGCCGAGCTGCTCGAAGTGAGCCCGGCGCAGGTGACGCGCTGGCGCCGGGGCGGGGGGATCGATCTGCGCAACGCGGAGCGGGTGGACCTCCTGGAGCTGGTGGTCGCCAGCCTGCTGCGGCTCTATCCGGCCGAGGCGGCGGAGCAGTGGCTGCTGGGGGTCAATCCACACCTCGGCGACCGGCGCCCGGTTGATCTGGTGCGGGCGGGCCGGGCCCAGGAGCTGCTCGGGGCGCTGGGGGCGGAGCGCGCCGGCGGGTTTGCTTGAGGCTCTGGCGGGCCCTGCCGCTCGATCGGCGGGCCAAGCCGGAGGAGGCTGGAGGCGCGCTCTGGTTCCCGCGGTTGCAGCAGGGAGGGGGTCGTCACGACAATCCCGACCTCTACGGCTGCCTCTACGTCGCCGAGGAACCGGTCTCGGCCGTGGCCGAGCTGCTGGCTCCGTTCCGCGGCACCGGCAGGCTCCTGCCGTCGATGTTGGTCCGGTACGGAAAGCCACTCTCGCTGGCTGCCCTCGACCTGGAGGAGGGGATCGGCGCCGTCGACCTCGACGACCCTTCGACCCTGCTGGCGACCGGCTTGCGGCCGTCCCTGGTGGCGACTCGCCGACGTGAGGTGACGCAGCGTCAGGCAGCTGACATATATGAAGACCACCAGGCGGTCCTCGGCCTGCGCTGGTGGTCGACCCTCGAGTCCTCCTGGATCAACTGGACGCTGTTCGACCGGGCCGGGCCGTCACTCGAGCTCGCCTCGACCGAGGCGCTGACGGTCGACCATCCAGTCGTTCACGAGGCCGCCGACCTGCTGGGTCTGCCTATTTGACAGTTTGTTGATGAGCTTGATATACAATCAGGCCCGTGCAGCTCCTCGGCATCGACCACTTCACTTCAATCACCGCCTCCCGCGAGGAGTGCCTCGACTTCTACGTCGGCATCCTCGACCTCGACCTGGCGAGCAGCCCGATCGCGGACGCCGCCGGCGGCGACATCTGTTTCGGCGATGGGCGGGAGGGGTCTTTGGTCCTCCGCTTCGTCGACGCGCCGGGCGCGTCGACCGGCACCGCCGGCGCCGGCATGGTCCACGGCATCCGCTGGTGGGTGTCGGGACGGCAGGCGCTGGAGCAGTGGGCGGCACGCTTCGAGTTATTCGGGGTTGCAACCGCGATCACCCGCGACGCTGCCGGCAACCCGGTTGCCCTGCGTTTCTCCGACCCGGAGGGTCGTGCCCACCATCTGCTGTCGGAACCAGGGGATCAGCGTCTTCGTCGCCCCGGCGTTGAGCCGACTCCAGGTCTGCCGCCGGCGCTGAGGCTGGCCGGCGTCCACGCCGTCGTCGCCGAGAGTGTCCCGAGCCCCGATTTACCCTTCCTTTGCGTCGCTTAATTACCTGGAAATAGGGTTAATCGCTCGAGTTGGTCCCTGGGTAGTGGAATCGAGGTACGCTGCGGCGCGTGAAGCGAACGGTGGCGTCCCTACTCGTGCTGGTGGTGTGCCTGTGCGTCCCTGCCTTTGCCGCGGCGGCGAGCGCGCCGTCGATCGAATACGGCACTCCGGACCCGATTCGCAACCACCAAGCGACGCTGCACTTTTCGATCGATCCCGGTGGGCTGGAAACGACGTACGAAGTGGATTGGGCCCGGGTCGGCGAAGAACTCAGCCACTGGAACATGCCCCACTCGGTGCCCGCGGGCGAAGGGCCGGTGGCGCAGGAAGTGACGATCCCGCGCTACTGGGAGGGCGGACTGGGCGCTGGGCACGAATACCGCTGGCGGGTCAGGGCTTGGAACGCCGAAGACGAAACCATCGGCTCCGACCAGTTCTTCACCACCACCGACGGCTCCCGTCCGGGAGTGGCCAACGGCACCGCGACCCAAACCGGCGAAGGCACGGTCGAGCTGACGGGGACCGTCGACCCCGAAGGAGTTCCCCTCACCGACTGTGAGTTCCGCTACCTCGACCGGGCCGGCTACTACCACGGCTTCGACTGGCACGACGCGATCGAACAGATCCGCGTCGGCCCGACGGTTCCCTGCAGCGAGAGTCTCGAAGAAATCGGCTCGGGGACCGATCCCGTCACCGTCCACGCGGAACTGCCCGGGCTGCACCCGGGCGAATGGTTCTTCCGGCTCGAGGCCGACAATCGGTACGAAAGCTCGGGCCTGCTCGCCGGCAAGTTCTTCGAAGTGATCGCTCCGTTCGCACCCCCGCCTTCGGTCCCCGCGCCGCCGACCCCGCCGGGAGTGGACTCGCCGGGCCTCGAAAACGCCCCGGGCCGGGAGATGGCTCCGGGTCTCTCGATTGCTCCCGGTCCGCAGAAGGCCCATAGGAAGAAGGCGGCGCACGCTCTGCGCTTCCGCCGCAACGCGACGATCGTCGCGCCGCTAGCCCGCCGGAAATAGCGGCAGCGTCAGCTCGAAGGCCGCGCCGCCCTCGGGGCCGGTGCCGGCGTCGATCGTGCCGTCGTGGGCCTCGACGATCGAGCGGGCGATCGCCAGCCCGAGGCCGGCGCCGGAGACCTGCAATCGCTTGACGTCGTCGCCGCGAAAAAGCCGCTCGAAGAGGTGCGCGCGCTCCTGCGGCTGAATCCCCGGACCGGTGTCGGTGACGGTGAGGGCGGCCTCCTCGGGGGTCAATCGCAGCATCACCGCAACGCGGCCGCCGCGGGGCGTGAACTTGATCGCGTTGGAGAGCAGGTTGGCCAGGACCTGGTCGAGGCGGTCTGCATCGCCGAGGATCCGCGCCGGCCCCTCGCAGTCGAGCTCGAGTCTCAAGCCGGCCTCCTTTGCGGCGGGCCGCATTGCCGCGACCCCGAGCCGGACCAGCTCGGTGAGGTCGAGCGGCAGCCGGTGCACTTCGAACTCGCCGGCCTGGATGCGGGCGATGCTGAGCAGGTCCTCGACCAGACGCAGCTGGCGGCTGGCGTTGCGTTCGATCACGTCGATGTGGTCGCCGGCGTCGACCGTCCCCTCCGTGTCCTCCCGCAACAGGGCGGCGTAGCCGAGGATCGAGGTCAGCGGCGTCCGCAGCTCGTGCGAGACCGAGCCGAGGAACTCAGACTTCGCCCGCTCCAGCTCCGCCGCCGCCTGGCGGGCGCGCCGCTCCTCGGTGACGTCCTGCTGCACTGCCACCCAGACGGGTCCGTAGCGCGGGTGCTCGAAGGTGGTCGTCGTCGTCCTGCACCAGATCGTCGTACCGTCGCGCCGCACCCGGCGCCCCTCGTGAATGCAGTCGCCCCGTTCCTGCAGGCACCGTCTCGCCTCCTCGCGTTCGGCCTCCTCGGCCGGCGTCAGGTCCTTCGGCTTCATCACGTCGACGGCGCGACGGCCGACCAGGTCTCCGGGCGCATAGCCGAGCATCCGCTCCAGGCTGGGGTTGGCGAAGACGATCCGTTGGTTGCCGGTGGTGACGAGGCAGACGCCCTCGCCCATGTTGGCGATCATCTCTCCCCGTAGGTCCAGCACCTGTTCGATCGCCACCCGCTCGTTCGCCTCGCGCACGGCGCAGGCGACGCGGCCGTCGGACTGGCCGAGCGCCGAGAAGATCAGCCAGGACCAATTGCCGTTACGGGTGCGGAAACGGATGCGGACGGTGCGCCAGCCGCTCGCGATCCGCGCCAGCCCGACCAGGTTCGCCACCGTGCGCTCGCGATCGTCGGGGTGCACGTACTCGGCGAGCTCACGGCCGACCAGCTCCGCCCGCTCCCAGCCCAAGACCTCGCGCCAGTCTCCCTCCAGGCGGACGATCCGCCCCTCGCCGCTGATCATGCACATCAGGTCGCGCTCGATCGCCGCGCCGGGGGCGATCCCCGTCAGGTCCTCTTCCATCCGCTTGCGCAGGGAGATGTCCTGGGCGGTGACGATGTAGTGGAGCGGCTCGCCGTCCTCGCCGCGCAGGAGTCCGACGGCGGTGCTGATCCAGATCGCAACGCCGTCCTTGCGGAGGTAACGCTTCTCCAGCTCGTAGCCGCTGGTCTCGCCGGCGAGGAGAGAGGCGTCGGCCGCGAGCGTTTGGTCGAGGTCCTCGGGATGAGTCAGGTCGGCGAAGGTGAGCTCATAGAGCTCCTCGGCTTCGTAGCCGGTCAGCTCGCAGAAGGCCGGATTGGCCCGCAGCAGAAGGCCGTCGATGCCGCAGAGGGCCATTCCCGCCGCCGCCCCCGAGAAGGCGGTCTCGAAGCTGCGCTCGGCCTCGCGGCGACGGCGCTCCTCCAGCGAACGCCGGCTGAGGTCGGCGAACCAGGCGATCCGGTAGAAGGGCGTCCCGTCCTGGTCGCGGACCAGCATCACCTCGATCGCGGCGAGGAAGGTGGAGCCGTCGACCCGGACGCGCTCGCCCTCGAAGGCGGCGAAGCCCTCCTGGTCGAGTTCCTCGGCGACGACTTCCAATCGCGGTGCGAGCGCGGGAGCGAAAAGGGAAGCGAGGGGGCGGCCGATGAAGTCGTCGGGGGTGCCGCCGTGCATCCGCGCGAAGGCGGGGTTGACCGCGACCAGATGCCCGTCGGCGTCGGCGATCGAGATCCCGCGTGTGGTCCTCTGGAAGCTGAGCTGCCAGAGCTGCTGCAGCTCGGAGTCGGTGGCGGCGGCCCGTGCCTGATCTTGGGTGGTTGACATGCCTGGATTCCTTATCGGCGTTGGCTCCACCGGATTCGACCCGGAGTCGTTCCGACCTTCCGATCGGTTATCAGTACAGCGTGTCCAATGCGACGGTCCTCGTGATCGAGGACGACCCCGACATCCGCGGCCTCGTCGTCGCCCTGGTCGAGCGGGCCGGAATGCGGCCGCGGGAGGCGGCTGACGGGCGCGCCGGCCTGCGCGCCTTTTTCGAGGAGCGGCCCGACCTGGTCGTACTCGACATCGGCCTGCCCGAGCTCGACGGCTGGCAGGTGCTGGAGCGGGTCCGCGACCTCAGCGACGTGCCGGTGCTGCTGCTGACCGCCGAGGGCGAGCAAGTGAAGAAGGTGCGGGGCCTCGACGCCGGTGCCGACGACTACGTGACCAAGCCCTTCGGCCGCGAGGAGCTGGTAGCGCGGATCCACGCGCTGCTGCGTCGGCGCGGACGCGGCGGCGGCGAGGAGGAAACGCTCGAGGACGGCACCGTCAGGCTCGACGGGGCGGGGCGCCGGGTCGAGGTCGACGGCCAGGAGGTGGCGCTGACGCCGACGGAATTCAAGCTTCTCGCCTTCCTGATGCTCAACCGCAACCAGGTCGTCAGTCAGCTGCAGCTACTGGAGGAGGTATGGGGGAACGCTGATGCGGACGCCCAGCAGGTGCGCCTCTACGTCAGCTACCTGCGGCGCAAGCTGAATGAGGCGGGAGTCGATCCGATCGAGACCGTGCGCGGGTTCGGCTACCGCTACCGCATCGCACATCCGTCCAGACCAGGCACGTCCTGACGGATTCATACGCTTTTCAGACAAAACCCGGACATACCTCCTATAGGCGCCTCCGATCACGCGCTCAGCGGCTCAAGGCCGCGGACGAGTGAACTAGCAAGGAGGTACCAAAGTGAAAACCAGCACCAAAGTCCTGCTGACGGCACTCTGCGTGGGTGCGCTCGGCAGTTTCGCCGCGATGGGCGTGTTCGGCGCCTTCAGCGCCACCACCACCAACGCCGGCAACACGATCACCGCCGGCACCGTGGCGATCGCCGACAACGACGCCGGCGCCGCGATGTACAGCATCACCAACGCCAAGCCCGGCGAATCGGTGAGCAAGTGCATCAAAGTCACCTACACCGGCAGCCTCGACGCCGACGTCCACATCTACACGTCGAGCACGATCGGCGCCCTGGGCCAGTACGTCGACTTGACGATTACTCCCGGTTCGCAGACCACCCCGACCTTCCCCAGCTGCACCGGGTTCACCCCCGACTCCGGCGGCGCCCTGTACACGGGAACCCTGGCGAATTTCGGCACGACCAAAAGCAGCTACGCCAACGGCGTCGTCGACTACCCCGGCTCGGGGACCAAGTGGGCGACCAACGAATCGGTCGTCTACCAGGTGACCGCGACGCTGCAGTCGAGCGCCCCGGAAGCCGCCCAGGGAGCCACCACCGGTGCTCACACGTTCACCTGGGAGGCCCGCAACCAGTAGCGGCCGCCGCAGGTACGGAACCAGTCGAGCTGTCATGAGCACCTCCGCTGCTGACAGGTTCACTCGCGCCATCGGCGCCGCGATCGGGCTCGGCCTGGTCGCGGCGCTGATCGTCGCTGCGCGCCCGGCCGGTGGCCATGGCGGGGTGTTGCCCGCCTCGTTGCGCTTCACGGCGACGCTCGACGGCGTGGTCGCGGCACAACCGGCGGCGCCGAAGCCGCTGCTGGCGAGCGGGCCGATGCGCCCGGGCAGCCACGTCCGGGGTGGCTTCACGCTTCGCAACCAGACCGGCGAGACCCTCGCGGTGCGGCTGCGGGCGAAACCGAGCTCGACCGCTCTTGACGGCACCGCGCAGGTGCGGCTGGAAAGCCGCGGGACCGTCCTCTCCGAAGGGACGCTGCAGGCGCTGCGGCAGGGGACGGCGAAGGCAGTGCGGCTGCGGCCGGGAGGCGCGGCTCCGGTCCAAGTCATCGCCTGGATCCCGGCTGAAGTCGAGACCGGCTACGAGGGCCGCGACGTCGCCGTCGCGCTCGAACCGGTGGAGAAAACGCAGCCGTGAGCACTGTCATCCGACGCCTGCGGATCCTCGTCCTCTGGGTCGGGCTCGGGCTGCTGTTCGGAACCCTCTTCGCAGCGGTGGCGCCGCAGCTCGGCGGCTATCGCTCCTTCACCGTGCGCTCGGGCTCGATGACCCCGGCGATCGAAACCGGTGACGTCGTCGTCACCAAGTCGATCTCGCCGCTCACCGCCCGGGTCGGCGACGTCGTCACCTTCGTCGACCCCGAAGGGACCGGCAAACTCTTCTCCCACCGGGTGCAGTCGGTGCGCGCCGTCGGCGACGAGGTCGCCTTCGTCACCCGCGGCGATGCCAACACCTCGACCGAGCACTGGCGGGTCCCCGCCAACGGCAGCATCGGCCGCGTCGCCTACCGGATCCCGAAGATCGGCTACGCGCTCTCCTGGATCGACAGTGGGCCGGCGCGGCTGGCCCTGATCGCGATCCCGGCGCTGCTGCTGCTCTGGGCGGCGATGGTGCGGATCTGGCGGCCGGCGCCGGGGGCGCGCTCGCGGGAGGTCGACTCACTGTGAGCACGAGGCCGGCGATAGCGGTGGCGGCGATCGCCGCGATCCTCCTCGGCAGCGCCGGCCTGGCGCGGCAGAGCGTCTGGGGCGGTTTCAGCGGCCAGGGCCAGGTCGCGGGCAACTCGATCACCGCCGCCACCGATTTTCTCGCCCCGACCGCCAGCGCCTCGATCGTCGGCAAGACCGCGGGTGGAATCGTCGGCCAGATCAAGAAGGGCGGGACCTACTACGTCTACGCCAACGTCGGCGACAGCGGCAGCCCGGCCAGCGGGGTCTCCAAAGTCACCGCCAACGTCAGCTCGATCACCTCCGGCTCGACTGCGGTCGCGCTCAGCGCCGGCAGCTTCACCGCGGGCGGAGTCAGCTACGGCTATCGCAGCGCCTCGCTTACTGCCGGCAGCAGCCTCGCCGCCGGCAGCTTTTCCTATTCGCTGACCCTGGCCGACGTCGCGGCGAACTCGAAGACCCAGCCGGGCTTCAGCGTCACCGTTGACAACACCGCTCCGGCCGGCAGCGACGTCCAGACCACCAACGGCACCGGCACCAACGGCCTGGCCGAGGCCGGGGACAAAATCGCCTTCACCTTCAGCAAGGCGATCGACCCCAACTCGATCCTCTCCGGCTGGAACGGCGGCTCGACCAACGTCGTCGTCCGCCTCAACGCCGGCGCCGGCAGCAATAACGACACGGTGACGGTCTTCAACTCGACCAACGCGACGCAGCTGCCGCTCGGCAGCGTCAACCTCGGCCGCAGCGACTACACCACCGCCAACATCACCTTCGGCGCCACCGGCACCGCCTCGATGATGGTGATGAGCGGCAACACGATCACGATCACGCTCGGCACCCAGTCCGCCGCCCCGACGACCGCCGCCGCGACCGGGACGCTGAGCTGGACCCCGTCGGCCTCGGCCACCGACTCCGCCGGCAACGCCACCTCGACGACCGCCGTCACCGAGTCGGGGACGGCCGACAAGGACTTCTGATGCGCCCCGGACCCGCGACCGTGGTGGTGGCAGCGCTGGCGCTGACCCTTGCCCTGGCGGCTGGGGCGCTCGCCTGGTCGCAGCAGCAGCTGGGCGACAACCGGCCGCTGGGCGTGAGTTCTGCAGCCACGGGAGCGCTGCGGATCGCCGACTCACGCGGGGAAGCGGCGATCCTCGCCGCCCGTCCCTTGCGGCCGGGCGGCTCGGTCGCCGGCAACCTGACGATCGAGAACCTTGGTCCCCCCGCCAGCCTGGAGCTGTCGCGCCGCCAGTTGACAGAGCGGCTCGGTGCGGGCGGCGCCTCGCTGGCGGGAGCGCTGCAGCTGCGGATCCGCGACCTCACCCTCGGCGCGGGGGCGCTCGTCTACCGCGGGGCGCTGGTCGCGATGCCAACCCTGCACCTGGGCTTCCTGGCGACGGGGGCACAGCGACGCTACCGCTTCGTCGCCCGCCTACCCGAGCCCGGCTTCATCGACAACGGCCTGATGGGGGCGCGGGTCCGCTTCGACTACCGCTGGCGTTTGCGACGGCGGTAACGGAGCGGTGGCCGGCACCGCCCCCGGGGTGCGTGCCTAGCTCGCCTGCCCTAACGCTTCGAGGCCTTCTTCCAGCTCGGGGCCAAGGTCGAGGACCCGGGAGTCGTCGGGGACCCGGATCTCGGGGTGAATGCCGAAGTCGTAGAGGTCGGCGCGGATTTCAGTGGTCACGGCCCTGCCGTCGGCCAGCATCGTCGTCACCGTGCGCATGCGGCGCAGCATTCCGTCGGGGGCGATGAAGACTTCGGATTGCGCCGGGCCGGTCATCTGCGAGGCGGCGCTTTCGATCTGGTCGGCGAGTTCGTCCTTGCCCTGGGAGCGCAGCGCTTCCTCGATCTCGGGCGCGGTCATCGTCACCTGGTAGCGCGTCGTCTGCAGCCGCCCGACCTTCGCCCGGCCGAGCCGCTTGACGGTCCCGTTGGCGCGCAGCATCCCGAGCGATTCGGTCGGGCTGCCGACTCCAGGGGTGCTCAGGTCCTTCTGCCCGGGGAACCCTTCAAGCTTGATCCATTCCTTGCCTTCGGGCATTTTGTCGGCGAGCTGGGGATAGCGGAAGTACCAAGCGTCCTCGCCGAGGACCGCGTCGAAAGTCATCTGCTGCCCGTTGACAGCTCCGCTGTAGGCGAATTCGGCGAGGTCGTCTTCGCCGTTGTAGGTGCCCTCGCCGGTGATCAGGACGGGCGGGCTGCCTACGCTGCTGACCTGCATCGTCATCTTCATCCGCATGCCCGGGACTTCCTCGGTCTGCTGGGCGGCGGCCGCGACCGGGTTCGGGTTGAACGGGCTTTCGCTGCCGCCGTGGTTGAGGAGGGAGTTGACGGCGACGAGGATCAGCAGCAGCGAGAGGACGCCGGCCGCAAGCAGGAGGCGGCGGGAGAGGGGCTCGAGCGGCCCGTCGCCCAAGAGCGAGTGTCGAGTTCCTCTCGCGGGGCGAGAGCTTTGCGACACGGCGGGCGCACTAGTGCCCTCATGACCGCCCCAGAGTGGCCGTGCGCCAGGGGGCGAGCTGGAGGTTGGCGGTTCCATGGGCAAGGCATAGAGTCATCGGCGTGAATTGCCTCCACTTTAGGCATTAATCGGGTCGATTAGACAGATGGGCCTTCTGGATCCAGCGCCACCGCCGTTCGAGGTCGCCGAGTGGCGGCGGCTACCGCACCTGCAGCGGATCGAGCCGCTGGCCCAGGACTGGGCGCTGAACGGGTTCGGGACGCCGGTCGCGGTCTACTTCCTCTACCTCTTCAAGGTCCTCGCCTACGCCGGACTGGGGTTCCTGCTGATCGAGGCGACGAGCGGCTGGGCGCACTGGACCGAGCCGATCGTCTTCGAGAAGGCGGTGATCTGGACGATGCTCTGGGAGGTGCTGGGGCTCGGCGCCGGCTCGCTGCCGCTGACCCTGCGCTTCAGCCCGATGATCGGCGGCGTCCTCTACTGGCTGCGGCCGGGGACGACGCGGCTGCCGCCCTGGCCCGAGCGGGTGCCGGGGACGCGGGGGACGACGCGGACGCTGCTGGACGTCCTCTTATATGGAGCGCTGCTGGTGGCGCTGCTGCACCTGCTGGTCGCGCCGGGGGTGGACGCGACCGCGCCCTGGGTCGGCGGCACGGTCTCGCGCCTCGACCCGGTCGCCGTCGGGGCGATGCTGGCGGTCCTCGCCGCGCTCGGCCTGCGGGACAAGGTCCCGTTCCTGGCGGCGCGCTCGGAGATCTACGGCAACCTCGCGCTGATCTTCCTCTTTCCGCTGGCCAACCTGGCGATCGCCGCCCAGCTCGTCTTCTTCTGCATCTGGTGGGGCGCCGCCTCCTCGAAGCTGAACCGCCACTTCCCCTTCGTGGTCACGGTGATGATCAGCAACACGCCCTGGAACCGCTCGCGGACGATGAAGCGCCGCCTCTATCGCAGCCACCCCGAGGACCTGCGGCCCTCGCGCTTCGGCGCCGCGGCCGCCCATCTCGGCACGGTGATGGAGTTCACCCTGCCGCTGGTCCTGGTCCTGAGCAGCGGCGGCATCGTCCAGACCCTGGCGATCGCCGGGATGGTGATCTTCCACGCCCACATCTTCTCGACCTTCCCGCTGGCGGTGCCGCTGGAGTGGAACGTGTTCATGATCTTCGGCCTGCTCGTCCTCTTCGGCCATTACGGCAGCGTGCCGTTCTCGACCATCGACGATCCGCTGCTGCTGGTCATCCTCGTCCTCACCTGCGTCGGCCTACCGGTGCTGGGGAACCTGCGCCCGGACCTGATCTCGTTCCTGCCCTCGATGCGCTACTACGCCGGCAACTGGGCGACCAGCCAATGGCTCTTCCGCCGCGACACCGGCGCCGAGGCGAAGCTCGACCGCGACATCGTCAAGGCGGCGCCGACGGTCGGCGTGCAGCTGGAGAAGTTCTACGAGCCGGACCTGATCGAGGTTCTCCTCTACAAAGGCCTCGCCTTCCGCTCGATGCACTCGCACGGGCGGGCGCTGAACGGGCTGACGGCGCGGGCGGTGACGGACATCGAGGACTACGACGTCCGCGAGGGAGAGCTCGTCGCCGGCGTCGTCCTCGGCTACAACTTCGGCGACGGCCACTTCCACGACCAGCGCCTGCTGGCCGCGGTGCAGGAGCGCTGCCGCTTCGCGCCGGGGGAGGTGCGGGTGGTGACGCTGGAGAGCCAGCCGGCCCAGGTGCAGCGCCAGCGCTACCGGATCTGGGACGCCGCCGAGGGCCTGGTCGAGGAGGGCTACGTCGACGTCGCCGAGATGGCGAAGCGCCAGCCGTGGCTGAGCGACGAGCCGTTCCCGGTGTCGAGCTCATGAGCAGCGCGATCGTCGTCGGCTCCGGCCCCAACGGGCTCGCCTGCGCGGCCGTCCTGGCCAAGCGTGGGGTGGAGGTGGCGGTGATCGAGGCCGAGGACCGGATCGGCGGCGGCACCCGCAGCTCGGAACTGACCGTCCCCGGCCTGCTGCATGACGAGTGCGCGGCGACGCACCCGATGGCGGTCTCCGCGCCGGCCACGCTGGAGCTGGAGCTGGAGCGCTACGGGCTCGAGTGGGGGTGGCCCGAGGTCGATCTCGCCCACCCGCTGGACGACGGCCGCGGGGCGACGATGCTGCGCTCGCTCGAGGCGACGGCGGCGGGGCTGGGGGAGGCGGGCACGCGCTGGCGACAGATCTTCGGTCCTCCTTCCCGCGGATACGAGCCGCTGACCGAGGACATCTACCAGCCCTTCGTCCATGTCCCGCGCCACCCGCTGCGGCTGCTGCGCTTCGGGCTGCCGGCGGCGGCGCCGGCGACGCTGCTGGCGCGGGCGCTGGGGACGCCGGAGGCCGCTGCCCTCTTCGGCGGCGTCGCCGCCCACGCCTTTGCGCCGCTCAATCGGCCGCTCAGCTCCTCGATCGGGATGGCGCTGATCGCCGCCGGCCACGCCGACGGCTGGCCGGTCGCCAAGGGCGGCTCGGCGGCGATCGCCGAGGCCCTCGCGGCGGTGATCCGCGAGCACGGTGGCCGGATCGAGACCGGCAGGCGCGTTCGCTCCCTTGACGAGCTGCCGGCCGCCGATGCCGTCGTCCTCGACCTCTCTCCGCGCGGGGTATTGGAGCTGGCCGGCGACCGGCTGCCGTCAGGCAGCGCCCGCGCCTACCGTCGCTACAAGCACGGACCCGGTGCCTTCAAGCTCGACCTCGCCGTCGAGGGTGGAGTCCCGTGGGCGTACGAGCCCGCCCGCCGGGCCGGTGCCGTTCACGTCTGCGGCTCCTTCGAGGAAGTGGTCCTCGCCGAGCGTGAGGTCAACCGCGGCCGCATGCCCGAGCGCCCTTACGTCCTCGTCGCCCAGCAGTACCTCGCCGACCCGCAGCGCTCGCGGGGCGACCTGCACCCGGTCTGGACCTATGCCCACGTCCCCAGCGGCTACCGCGGCGACGCCGCCAACGCGATCCTCGACCAACTCGAGCGCTTCGCCCCCGGCCTCCGCGACCGCATCGTCGCCACCTCCGTCCGCACCCCCGCCGAGATCGAGGCCGCCAACGCCAACTTCCCCGGCGGCGACATCCTCACCGGCGCCAACACCCCGCTGCAGACTCTCCTCCGCCCCCGCATCACCACCAACCCGTATTCGACCGGCATCCCCAAAGTCTTCATCTGCTCCGCCGCCACGCCCCCCGGCGCCGGCGCCCACGGCATCAACGGCTACAACGCCGCCCAGGCTGTCCTGCGAACGCTCTAACTCTTCAGTGTGCATTTCGACACCTATACGGAGTCCAATTGCACACTGCGTGCGCGGGAGCTTTTGCCAGCGGCCTCAATCTCCCGCTTCGATCGGTCGGGGCGGGGGGATCGGGGTTGGGTTCATCGGCACGGCTTCCAGCCGCCGCACACTTGGGACCGCGATCACGGCTAGCAGGCAGACGGTCATCACGGCGGCGCCGAGCCAGAGGGTGGTGGGGATGCCGATCCCGGCGGCCAGCGGGCCGACGAGGGCGAGTCCGATCGGCTCCAGCGCCAGGGAGCCGAGCCAGTCGTAGGCCGTCACCCGGGAGAGCGCCTCCTGGGGGACGTGCTGGGCGATGGTCGTCTCGTAGAGGACCTCGGCGAGGCTGACCGAGCTGCCGGCGACGAAGGCGCCGGCGGCGATCACGGCGGTGGTCGAGGGAAAGGCGAGCAGGACGATCGGCAGCGGGAAGAGGACGATGAATCCCTCGCTGACGAGGAGCGGCCGGCGCGGGCGAATCGAGATCGAGATCAGGCCGCCGAGCAGCCCCCCGAGGCCCCAGAGGGTGGCGATCAGGGCCCAGGAGCTGGAGCCGTTGAGGGATTCGCGGGCGACGGTGGGGCCGAGCACCTGGAAGGCGGGGAAGAAGATCGCGTTGGTGGTCGCCGCCGAGAAGACCACCGCGACCAGCCAGCTGCGGCTCGAGAACTCGCGCCAGCCGTGGCGCAGCTCGGCGAGGAAGTCGTTGCTCGCCCCCGCGGCCCGCACGCCCGGCGCCCGCAGCCCCCAGAGGCAGGCGGCGCTGACGGCGAAGGTGGCGGCGTCGACGGCAAGAGCCGAGCCCGGAGTGCCGAGCGCCAGCAGCACTCCCGCCAGCGCCGGGCCGGCCACCTTGCCCATCCAGCGCGAGAAGCTGAGCAGGGCGTTGGCCTCCTGCAGGCGGCGGGCGGGAACGATCTGCGGGACGATCGAGTTCGAGGCGGGGTTGAAGAAGGCGCTGGCAGCGCCGTCGATGGCGTAGAGGAGCGCCAGCTCCCAGATCTGCGCGACCCCCGCCAGCAGCAACGCCGCGATCAGGCCCATCGAGATCGTCCGCGTCACGTCGGCGCCGAGCATCGCCAGCCGCGGCGAAATCCGGTCGGCGACGACGCCGCCGACCAGGAGCAGAGCGACCAGGAAGAGGCTGTGGATGGCAAGGACGATCCCGAGATCGGTCGCCGACCCGGTCAGGTCGAGGATCGCGAAGGCGAGCGCCACCGGCGACATCCCGTCGCCGATCAGCGAGGTGGTGCGCCCGATCCAGAGCCGCCGGTAAGACGGTTCCCCGAGCACGCGCAGTTTCCCTCCCGGGGCCATCGGGCCAGGATAGGGGCGGTTATGGAAGCTCGGCCGCGGGGTAGCTCGCCTCCACGATGGGGATCTTGCCTAAAGGCACGACCGATGCCGGCAGGGCGGAGACCGGCGCAGGCCGCCCCGGGCACAAGTTCGGCACTTCGGGGCCGCTGACGATCGGGGTGGAGGAGGAGCTCCTGCTCGTCGACGAGGGCTGCGGCCTGGTTGCCGCCGGCGAGGAGGTTCTGGAGGAGATCGACTTCAAGCACCGCGACAGCGTCTCGACCGAGATCTTCGCCACCCAGATCGAGCTGAAGACCGGCATCTGCCTCGACGCCGTGCAGGCCGCGAAGGAGCTGGCGGAGGTGCGGCGGGCGACCGAAGCGACCGGGGCGCGACTGATGGGCTCGGGGATCTACCCGGGTGAGGCGGGGGAGCCGCAGATGGTCGAGAAGGCCCGCTACGAGTCGGTGAAGAAGGACCTCGCCGGCATCCTCGCGACCCCGCCCTGCGCGCTCCACGTCCACATCGGCATGCCCGACGCCGAAACCGCGGTCGCCGTTGCCAACGCGCTGCGCCACCACCTGCCGCTGCTGGCGGCGCTGACCGGCAACTCGCCCTTCCGCGACGGCGGCGACACCGGCCTCGCCAGCGCCCGCGCCGCCGCCGTCCGCAGCTACCCGCGCTTCGAGCTGCCGCGCGCCTTCCGCGACTACGAGGACTTCGTCCGCGTCGCCGACCAGCTGATCGCCGCCGCCGGCGTCTCCGACTACACATACATCTGGTGGGACGTGCGCCCGCACCCGAACCTCGGCATGGTCGAGGTGCGGGGGATGGACGTCCAGACGACGCCGGAGGCCAACGCCGCGATCGCCGCCCTGATCCAGGCCCTGGCGGCGAAAGAGATCGACCGCCCCGCCGCCCCCGGCCTAACCCGCGAGGCGATCGAGGAGTCCTACTTCCAGGCCGAGCGCTACGGCCTCGAGGCCCGCGTCATGGTCGACGAGAGCACCGCCGCCTCCGCCGCCGAGGTAGCGAGCGGCATCCTCGAAGAAACCCGCCCCTACGCCGAGCAGCTAGGCGGCGCCGACGCCTTCGAAGAGATCGAGCGAATCCTCAGCGAAGGCAACGGCGCCGATAGGCAGCGCCGGGTCCACGAGGAGGGCGGGATCGAGGGCCTGCTCAGCGACCTGGCGGAGCGGACGCGGGTCTGAGCTACTGCGGCGCCGGGATCTTCAGGCGTTTGCGCGCTGCGACGACGGCGGCGACGGAGGAGCGGCAGGCTTTGGCGATCTCGCCGTTGCCGTGGCCGGGGCGGCGGCGGACCTCGAACTCGACGAGGGCGGCGCGGCGGAGCTTGGCGCGGTCTTCGAGGGACTCGGTGGGGGACGCGGCGAGGGCGGCTTGGGCGGCGCGCTCACGCCGGCAGAGCAGGCAGAACGTCCCCTCTTTGGAGGAGGCCCAGCTGGTGGGCAGCTCGACCTTCTCGCCGCCGAGGCGGCTGACGGTCACCCCGCACTCGTCGCAGGTCCATTTCTTCGCGGTAGCAGTGCTCATAGAAAGTCGGACCGGCGGGGAAAAGCCGCCGGACCCGTTCATTTACGGTAGCAAAGTGCCCTATTCGGCCTGCTAAATGGCGGTTTTTGCGGGTCCATGGGCCTTCCCTCCTACACTTTGGACATGCCTGGCGAGGGAGCCCCGGAGCCCACTTACACCCTTTACCGACGCGGCCTCGAGCTGCTCGAGGACGGCGATTTCGAGCACGCCACCGCACCGCTCGCCGAGGCCGCCCGCCGCGACCCCGAGAAGAGCTCGATCCGCGAGGCGCTGGGCCGTGCCTACTTCCGCTCCGGCCGCTTTGCCCCGGCCGCGGTCGAGTTCGAGGCCGTGGTCGAATCCCATCCGGTCAACGACTTCGCCCACTTCTGCCTCGGCCGCGCCCTCAGCAAGACCGGCGAGAAGCGCCGCGCCCGCCACCACCTGGCGCTGGCTTCGAACCTGCGGCCCGACCGCCGCGACTACCGCTATTACCGCCGCCTGCTCGACGCCTAGACAGGTAGGTAGGGCGGCGAGGCAGCCGGAGCCGCCCCGCCGTGGGTGCGTTTAGCCGAGGAGCGGAAGCACGCAGCGGAATTTCTTGGTTTTGGTACCGAGTTCGGAACTGACCGTTCCGGACGAAGAAACAGTGACAACTGCATAGAGGTCAGGGCCCGAGATGTTGGTCACGTTGTCGGTCCACTCATCACCCGCAGCAAGCGTGACGCCTGGCTGCTGGGAGAAGGCGGCAAGCAGCAGCGGATCGGGAAGCTCTCCGCCTTCGTTGGCGCAGGCCGCAGCGGCGGCCGCCGGCGTCAGGGCGCTGGAGCTGGTCGCCATCTGCCAGCAAGCGCCCGCAAATAGCCGCGTACCCGATCGACAGCCCGCCTGGTAGCCGTTGACGGTCTGAGCGTTGACCGCGTTGGCGGCGTTGAGCGCGGTCTCGGCGTCTTTCGCCGACTCCGCCGTGTCGGCGTGGACGGCCGAGGGCACCTGGCCGAGGGTGGAGACGTCGACCTGCAGCCCAGTCACCGAACCCGGCGCCAGCCGGTCCCCCTGGATCGACCCCGGCGCCAGCTGCGAGCTCGGGATCGTCCCCGGCTTCAGCCGGTTCGCCGGCACCGAGTGCAGGGCCAGCCGGTTCCCCGGCAGCGACTTCATCTTGATCGCGCGTCCGTTGATCTTCCCCGCCGCGTAAACCGTTCCCGCCAGCGCCGCCACCAACGCCACCGCCGCAACCGCCAGCGCCGGCGCCTGCCGCCAAATGCCCCTGCTCATCGTTTCTCCTTTGACTCGATTGGACGAGACCCCATCGACCGGATGGGGCGCTCTAAGCGGCGGGCACCCTAGCCGCGAAACTCGCTGCTTGGACGGATATCTACGCGGTCATTCGGCAAGAGTTCGAGGTATAGGCTTGCGGCGATGGAGCGAGACCCGGCACGCACCACCTACGACGCCTTTGCGCCGATCTACAACGAGTTCAACCACCTGAACGACTACGAGATGTGGCTGGGGGAGGTGCTCCTGCCCGAGCTCGAGCAGCACGGGTTGAAGCGGGGGAGGGCACTCGATGTCGGCTGCGGAACCGGGCGCGCCTTCGGGCCGTTGTTGCGGCGCGGCTGGGAGGTGCGGGCCTGCGACCTCTCGCCGGGGATGCTGGAGCGGGCGCGGGAGGAGGGCGGCGGGCAGGTGCAGCTCGACGTCGTCGACATGCGCGAGCTGCCGGTCTACGGGGAGTTCGAGCTCGTCCTCTCGATGAACGACGCCGTCAACTACCTGCTCGGCGACGAGGATCTCGAGCGGGCGCTGGCGCGGATGTGCGCGAATCTGGGCGACGGCGGGCTGCTCCTCTTCGACGTCAACTCGAAGGGCACCTACGAGTCCGGGTTCTGGTCGGGCAGCGGCCATGCCGTCGAGCACGACGGTCGCAACTGGACCTGGTATGGCCACGGTGAGGTGGAGGGGATGGCCGGTGTCTTCGAATCCCGCATCGAGGGAGACGACATCGAGCCGATCGTCCACCGCGAGCGCTACCGCTCGGAGCCCGAGGTCCGCGAGGCGATGAGCGCCGCCGGCCTCGACTGCCTCGCGGCGCTCGGCATGCAGGAGATCGACGGCAAAGTGGTCCTCTCGGAGCCGCCCGACGAAGCCCGCGACTACAAGGTCGTCTACATCGGGGCCAAGGCCGCCGGCTGACGGTGTCGCCCCGGCCGGCGGGCTCCTTGTGCCGATCGGCATCTTTTTGCTGCAGAAGATGACTTCGTAAGAGGTTCTTCCTTCTTTTACGGTGCCCAGGTCCCAGTCGGTCTTGCGATCTGCGCAACGAGGAGCAGGAGGAGGAATGGAGAAGGCGGGTCCTGTCGTAGGCGGGGACGGCCGTCTTGCTGCCCATCTGGCCGCGAGACTGGGCCCGAAGCTGCAGGACGCCCTCGACCATCCCGTCCGGCGCGAAGTCCTGCGGGCCCTCCACGGCGAAAGGCCGGCGCGAAGCGTCGCTGAGATCGGTGCCCGGCTGCCGGTTCGCTCGGGCCAGCTCAGCTACCACCTGCAGGTGCTCCGGCACTGCGACACAGTCGCCTCGGAGCTTGCCGGCGGCGGCGTCGATCGCGGCCGCGCCCGGTACGCCTCGGCAGTCTCCGGCGACCGCGGCGTCCGCTCGGTCCTGCGAGCGACCGAGCGCTGGGACCGCGAGCGGACCGAAGCGGCGGCCAGGGCGAATGCCTCGCCGCTGCTGGCGATGTTCCACCCGCCGCGCCCGGTCCGCACGATCCGCCTGCGCGGCCGCCCCCGGAGCGCGTCCGAGCGCGATTCTGAATAGCGCTCGCGTTAGCGTCGGGCGACGTGCCCGACTTGCTGATCCTCTTCCTCGCCGCCTGCGGGACCGCGCTTGCGACCGGCCTTGGCGCCATACCGGTCTGGTTCCTCGGCGATCGCGCCGCGGCGCTGACGCCGTTCCTGCTCGGCGTCGCCGCCGGCGTGATGGGGATCGCCTCGATCTTCGGGCTGCTGATCCCGGCGGCCGAAGAAGGGTCGGTCTGGGAGGTCCTGGCGGGTCTGTTGGTGGGCGGGGTGCTGCTGGGGGTGGCGCGGCGGCGGCTCGACCCGGGGGCCGCCTTCATGGGCCGGCGGGGGCCGGGGGCGCGCACCTCGGCGCTGGTCTTCGCGGTGCTCTTCGTCCACAGCCTGCCGGAGGGGTTGGCGGTGGGGACCGCGTACGCCTCCGAACGGGCGGGCCTCGGGCTGTTCGTGATCGTCGCGATCGCGATCCAGAACGTTCCCGAGGGGACCAGCGTCGCGATCCCGATGGAGGCGGCCGGCTTCGGCCGGGCACGGCAGTTCTGGGCCGCGGTCGGCACCAGCGCGCCGCAGCCGGTCGGGGCGGTGATCGCCTACCTCGCGGTCGAAGAGGTGACGGCGCTATTGCCCTTCTCGTTCGCCTTCGCCGCCGGGGCGATGCTGAGCCTGATCGCCGTCGAGATGCTGCCCCAGGCCTACGGGCGGCACCGCCGGCTCGGGCCCAGCCTCGGCCTCTTCGCCGGTGCCGCGGTGATGCTGGGCCTCGACCTGCTTCTTGGCGTATAAGTCAACACCGAGTTTTGGTCCAAGGTGTATAACCGGTCAGGGTGTGACCGAGTTGACTTCTGAGATCCGGAAGATCCTCGAGACGGAGGCGCGGGATGCGCTGGCAGCGGGCTGGGCGGAGGTCCGCGAGGAGGAAGCCGAGATCGGCCTGACCATGTTCCTGGAGCCGATGAAGCTCTCGGCGGCGCCGCTCGAGGTCTACTTCGACTCCGACCAGCTGCTGGTCTGCTCGCCCGGCCGCAAAGACATGGTTTGCGAGTTCTTCTCCGAGGACCCGGAGGAGATCAAGCGGCAGGTGCAGGCGCTCTGCGCCGCGGTCGTCAGCGGCAGCTACGCCGAGCGGGTGCAGGAAGGCACGACCGAGATCGTCGCCGAGTGGCCGGGCCCGGACGGCACACAGCAGGCGACCCGGAGCCTGCTGGCGATCCGCAGTCGTGGCAAGGAACGCTGGCGCACCGTCAGCTACGACCCGTACTAGCAACTAGAGGACCGCCAGCACCCCGAGCGCGACCACGCTCGCCGCGACCACCGCGAGGGCGATCGCGGTCGTCGCCCGGTCGAAGCGGCCGAGCGCGTTTACCCCCATCAGCTCGCGGTCGTTCGCCAGCGAGCGGACGAACGGCAGCAGCACCAAGAGCAGCACCGCGTTCAGCGCCTGGCTGAGGAAGAGGATCTCGATCAGCGGCGCGCCGGGGATCAGCACCAGGCAGGCCGCCACCGTGATCACGGCGCCGAAGCTGAGGTAGAAGGTGCGCGCCTCGGCGAAGCCGTCGTCGAGCTCGGCGCGGCGGCCGAGCGTCTCCGAGAACGAGTAGGCGGTGGAGAGGGGGACGATCGCCGCCGCCAGCAGCGCCGCGCCGAGGAAGCCGAGGCCGAAGAGGGTCGCGGCGCCGCCGCCGACGAACGGTTCCAGCGCCCGGGCGGCGTCGCCGGCGTCGTTGACGTCGATCCCCTGCGGGTGCAGGGTCGCCGCGCAGGCGACGACGACGAAGAACCCGATCACCCCGGTCAGCAGGGCGCCGACGATGACGTCGACCCGCTCGTAGCGCAGGTCCTCGACCCGCAGCCGCTTGTCGACCGCGTAGGACTGGATGAAGGCCAGGCCCCAGGGCGCGAGCGTCGTCCCCACCGTCGCCACCGCCACCAGGACCGCGTCGCGGTTCAGCGGGATGCTCGGCACCACGAGGCCGCGCGCGGCCGCGCCCCAGTCGGGGTGGGCGGCGATCCCGGCCACCACATAGGCGACGAAGACCGAGCTCAGCAACAGCAACAGGTGCTCGACTTTGTGGAAGTTCTCGCGCAGGACGAGGGCGGAGATGACGATCGCCGCCAGCGGCACGCTGACGTAGCGGCTGGTGTGGGTCAGCAGTTCGGCGCCGGCCGCGACCCCGGCGAACTCGGCGCAGAGGGTGCCGGTGTTGGCCAGGAGCAGCGCCGCCATCACCATCGCGGCGGCGCGCTGTCCGAAGCGCTCGCGGACCAGCGTCAGCAGCCCTTTGCCGGTGACGACGCCGAGTCGCACCCCGACCTCGTGGAAGACGATCAGTGCCGCGGTCGAGAGCGCCAGCACCCAGAGCAGCTCGTAGCCGTAGCGGGCGCCGAGGATCGAGTAGGTCGTGATCCCCGCCGGGTCGTCGTCGGAGAGGCCGGCGAGGACGCCGGGGCCGACCACCGCCAGCAGCGCCGCCAGGCCGCCGAGGCGCAGCAGCCGGTGGCGGTGGCGGGCGAGGCGCCAGTGCGTGTGGCGACCTGGCGTGTGCTGAGGATTCGGCCGGGGGCAGTGGGTGCGCGGAACTTCCAAGACGTGTCTGAGCTTGACCCCCATATATGACGGGAAAACTCAGACACCCCGGCCGCGGATAGACTCGCCGCGTTCATATCGGTCGGTGGTCAAGGGAAGTCCGGTGCAAGTCCGGCGTGGTCCCGCCACTGTGACCGGGTGGAGGAGTTCGCAGGCGCCGTCGCGCGTCAGCCACTGGAGGCGACACTGAGCCCCCGGGAAGGCGCGTCCTCCCTGATCCCGGAAGCCAGGAGACCTGTCCCCGGCCTAGCCAATTCAACCCTCGAGGAAAGGGTGGCGTAAATGCCAAGAATCACCCCATCCCGGCTGGCGGCCGTCTGCGCGCTGGCCATCACTCTGTCCCTCGCCCTTGCGGCGGGCGCTTCGGCCGCCGGCTTCAAGGCCGAGCTGCGCGTGGTCGGCAGCGGCGGCAAGGTGCTCGCCGAAAAGCCGGTCGCGACCGCGACCACCATGGTTGCGACCAGCCCCAAGGCCGAATGCTTCGGCAAGGGCTCCGGCGGCAGCGGCGACCCGGTGACGATCAAGGGCAACACCGCGCTGGGCCTGCTGGCCCGCGCCTCCAAGTCGACCCCGGCGTTGAGCCCACTGTCGATCAGCGACAGCTTCGACTTCGGTCTGGCGCTGTGCGGGATCGGACAGAGCGTCGCCAAGGGCAGCTCGTCCTGGTACCTGAAGGTCAACCACAAGTCGCTTTCGGTGGGCGGCGACGTGGCGAAGATCCACGCGGGCGACGAAGTGCTCTACGCGCTGGCGAAGACCGAAGCGCCGAGCTACAAGTACCCCGAAGAGCTGGTGCTGACGGGGCCGAACTCGGCGAAGGCGGGCGTGCCGTTCTCGGTGCGCGTCTTCTCCTATGACGAAAAAGGGAAGAGCAAGCCGCAGGCCGGAGTGAAGGTGACCGGGGCGAGCGCCCCGACCGGTGCCGACGGCCGCACGATGGTGACGCTGGCCAAGCCAGCGAGCCTGATGGCGACGGCGGCGGGGGAGATCCCCTCGGCCCGCGAGCCGGTCTGCCTCGGGGGCAAGTGCCCGAAGTGATGGGGCGCAGCTCGAAATGACCCCACGCCGCGGCCCGGCGGTTGCGATTGCGCTGCTTTTGGCGGCGCTCGCGGCCGCCGGCTGCGGTCTCGGCCCCGGTGCCGACGTCGGCTCGGTCGATTTGACGGTGACGCGTGAATTCGGCCGCGAGCCGGTCCTGCAGCACTCGCTGGAGGTGAAGGAATCCGACACCGTGATGCGGGCGCTGGAAGCCAACGCCGACGTCCAGGCCCGCTACGGCGGCGGCTTCGTCCACTCGATCGACGGGGTCGCCGAGGGCGAACGCGGCGGCGATCCCTACGACTGGTTTTTCTTCGTCGACGGGGTCGAGTCGCCGGTCGGCGCCGCCGAGGTCGCCCTGGAGGGGGAAGAGCGCGTCTGGTGGGATTACCGCGACTGGTCGGCGACGAACCACGTCCCAGCGGTGGTCGGATCCTGGCCGGCGCCGTTCGTTGACGGAGTGGCGGGGAAGAGCTACCCGGTCGTTCTCGAATGCGACGGCGGCGGCGAGGCCTGCGACACGGCCCGCGAGGCGCTGGAAGGCGAAGGCGTGGAGTTGTCTTCCGGCTCGCCGAGGGGAGCGATCCGAATGCTGGTCGGCCCCTGGGACCGCCTGCGGCAGGACCCGGCGGCGCAGCTGCTCGAAGCCGGCCCCGCCGAAAGCGGCATCTACGCGGACTTCAAAGGACATGATCTCGTGGCGCTCGGCGAAGACGGCGGGCCGGGACAGTCACTCGGGTCGGAAGCCGGCCTCGTCGCCGCGACCAGCCGCTACGGCGGGCCACCGGTCTGGCTTGTCACCGGCGGGACGCCGGCAGCGGTGCGCGAAGCCGCCGATGCCCTCGACGAACAGCACCTGCGCGACCATTACGCGGTGGCGGTCGAAGACGGGCAGGAGATGTCGTTGCCGGAAGCGGAGCGATGAGGTCGTCGTTCGCTTACAAGCCGCGGCGGGGGCCGCTGCAGGACGCCTCGGCGGGCGCCGCCGTCGCCTATCTCGGCGCGATCGTCGCCGTCGCCTTCCTCTACTTGAACCCGCTGGTCCTGCTCGCCTCGGGTGTCGCGGCGGCGCTGGCCGGCACCCTCGCGGGCGCTCGCACCGCCGTCCGCGCGGCGCTGAGGATGGGGCTCTCGCTTGCGCTTCTCGTCGCGGTCGTCAACGCCCTGGCCACCAGCCGCGGCGAGACGGTGGTGGCGCGGCTCGGCGATTGGCCGCTGCTGGGCTGGGTCGACGTGACCCTGGAGGCGATCGTCGCCGGCGTCTCCTACGGCCTCGTCGCGGCGGCGTCGATCGTCGCCTTCGCCGTCTACTCCGCCTGCGTCGACCCGGACCGCGTACTGCGGGCGCTGCGCCCGATCGCCGGCCGCTCGGCGCTGACCGCGACGCTGGTCTCGCGCCTGGTCCCGGTCGCCGCCGCCGACGCCGCCCGCCTGCGCGACGCGGCAGCGCTTCGCGGCCCCGGTGCCGCCCCGGTCGGCAAGGCGCCGCTGGCCCGCCGCCTGCTGGCCGGTTCCCTCGACCGCGCCGTCGACGTCGCCGCCACCCTGGAGCTACGCGGCTACAGCCTCGAAGCCCCCCGCGCCCGCAACCGCCGGGAACGCTCCCGTTACGACCGCCGCTTCTACGCCGTCGCCACGCTCGTCCTCGTCGCCGCGATCGCCGGCAAGCTCCTGGGCGCCGACGCCTTCCAGGCCTACCCGACGGTCGAGATCGGCCTCGGCCCCGCCACCCTCACGGTGGCCGCGGTGGTAGCCCTCTGCGGGCTCGCCCCCTTCCGCCGCCAGATGAAGCGCCGCGCCCCTAGGGCCGACGGGGCGAAAACGTCCCTATACGAGACGAAATCGTCCCGTCGGCGGGAGGTGGCGGGTGTCTGAGCTGGCGATCAGGCGAGGGGCGGCGCCGGCTTTGGCGGTGGAGGGGCTCAGCTACTCGTATCCGCGGGCGCCCAAGCGAGCGCTGGAGGACATCTCGCTGGAGGTGGCCCCGGGGGAGTTCGTCCTCCTTGCCGGGCGCTCGGCCTCGGGGAAGTCGACGCTGCTGAAAGCCGCCTGCGGGCTGGTGCCGCACTTCCACGGTGGCGAGGTCGAGGGGGAGGTGCGGGTAGCCGACCTCGACGCGCTTGGGGCGGGCCCCGGCGAGCTCGCCGCCGCCGTCGGCTACCTCGCGCAGGACCCGGAGACGCAGGTCGTCTCGACCACTGTCGCCGCCGAGATCGAGCTGCCGCTGGAGATGCGCGGCGACGCCCCGGACGCCCGCGCCCGCGCCGTCGAGGAGGTGGCGCTGGCGCTGGCGATCCCGCACCTGCTCGACCGCGCCGTCGACACCCTCTCCGGCGGCGAGCTGCAGCGCGTCGCTCTCGCCGCGGCCCTGGTCACCCGCCCGCGCCTGATCCTCCTCGACGAGCCGACCTCACAGCTCGACCCCGTGGCGGGCGACGAGCTGATCTGGCTGCTGAGGCGCCTCAACGAGGAGTGGGGGGTGGCGGTGCTGCTGGCCGAACATCGCCTCGAGCGGTGCCTCGCCGCGGCGGATCGGGTGGTGGCGATGGAGGGGGGTGGTGTTGCGTTCGACGGGCGGTCTGCGGAGTTCCTTGCTTGGGCCAGCGCGAGCGATCCGGCGTTGACCACGCCCGCGGCGCGCCTCTTCTCGCTCGCCGGTCTGACCCCGCTGCCAGTGGGTGTCCGGGATGCCCGGCAGACGCTGCGGGGAATAGGGGTCGCCCACCCTCCACACATTGCAAATAGGAGGGTGCGGGACCCCTACTCCTCCGACCCGGTCTTGGAGGCGAAGAACCTCTGGGTGGAGCTGGACCGTGGAGAGGAGATGCGGGACGTGCTCAGGGGCATCGACCTCCAGTTGCGACCGGGGGAACGAGTCGCGCTGATGGGCCGCAACGGCGCCGGGAAGTCGACGCTGCTGCGCACCGCGGCGGCGCTGCACGAAGCGGTGGCGGGGAGGCTGAGCGTCGGCTCGATCGCGCTCCTCACCCAGAACCCGAGCGATTACCTCGTCCGCGAGCGCGTCGGCGACGAGCTGCCGGGCGAGGAGGGGACGGCGGCGCTGCGGGTCGTCGGCCTCGAGCACGCGGTCGACGCCGATCCCCGCGACCTGTCGGGCGGCGAGCGGCAGCGCCTGGCGCTCGCGATCGCGCTCGCAGGACGCATGGACGGCGAGCAACTTCCCGATGTCGTCGCCCTCGACGAGCCGACCCGCGGCATGGACCGCGCGCGCAAGGAGGACCTCGTCGCGCTGATCCGGAGCCTCGCGGGGGATGTCGATTTTGTCTCCCATGCGGAGACAAAAGCGACAGGCGCCGCCGCGGTCGTCGTCGCCACCCACGACGTCGAGTTCGCCTCCGCGTTCGCCGAGCGCGTGGTGCTGTTGGGCGAAGGCGTGGTCATCGCCGACGGGCCGATGGAGGAGATCCTCTCCGGCGGCTGGTACTTCGCCACCGAGGTGGCGCGGGTGCTCGACCTGCCCGGGATCGTCACGCCCGAGCAGGGGGCGGCGGTGCTGAAGGAGTGGCTCGGATGAGCTGGCAGCTGACCAGCTTCCTCATCCTCGGCCTCGTCCTGCTCGGCGGCTTCGCCTGGTACGAGCGCTCGCGGCCGCCTTCGCAGGTCGTGGCCTTGGTCGCCGCCCTCGCCGCGCTGGCGATCGCCGGTCGCATCGCCTTCGCCGCCTTCCCCAACGTCAAGCCGACCACCGACATCGTCATTTTCGCCGGCTACGCCCTCGGCGGCGCCCCTGGGTTCGCCGTCGGCGCCCTCGCCGCGCTCGGCTCGAACCTCTGGTTCGGCCAGGGTCCCTGGACGCCGTGGCAGATGGCGGGATGGGGCCTTTGCGGGATCCTCGGAGCGTTGCTGGCGCTCGGGACGCGCAACGCCGGCCGCTTCACCCTCGCCGCTACCTGTGGGTTTGCAGCCATTTTGTACGGGACTCTGCTGAACTTCTCATTGATGGCGACCTATGGAGGAGACCTGTCGTGGGAGAAGTTCTGGTTCTACGAGGGGCGCGCGGTCCCGTTTGAAATCGCCCACTTCAGCGGCAACGTCGTGCTCGCGCTGGTCGCCGGGCCAGCGATGATCCGGATGCTCGTCCGCTTCCGCGAGCGCTTCGAATGGCAGCGGCGTCCGGTCGCCGAGACTCCGGGTGGAGCCGATCGCGGCTTCGGCGGAGTCCTGCGAAGCGGCGGCGTCGCAGCGCTGCTCCTGATCTTCCTGGCAGCTGCCTTCGCTCCGGCCGCTCATGCGTCTGCGGCCGAAGATGCCCTCTCGGTCGGCCGCGCCCTCCACTGGCTTGAAGTCCAGCAACGACCCAGCGGCGGCTTCGCCGCCGACCGCGGCCGCGAACCTGGCGCCGAAATCACCTCCTGGGCGATGCTTGCTCTCGCCGCCGCGGGACGAAACCCCCTCGACGTCACCAAGGACGGCAAATCCCCCGTCGACTTCCTCCGCTCGCACGCCGACGAAATCAAGGACGCCGGCGACGTCGCCCGCACGATCCTCGCCCTCGAGGCGGCCGGCGCCGACCCGCGTCAGTTCGCCGGCGAAAACCTGGTCGGTCGGCTGCTCTCGCAGCGGCGGCAGAACGGCTCCTACCAGGGCTGGCCGGCGACCAGCGCCTACGCGGTCCTGGCGCTGCGGGCGGCGGGGGCGAACGGCGCGACCGCCTCGACCGTCGACTGGCTGCGCAAGGTGCAGGGCAAGGACGGCGGCTGGGGCAACGAGCCCGGCGACCCCGGCACCCCCGAGATCACCGGCGGCGTCCTGCAGGTCCTGACGCCGGGGTCGGACGTCAGCGATCGGGCGCTCGCCTACCTGCGCGAAGCGAAGCGCCCCAACGGCGGCTTCGCCCCCGGCAACAACCTCGGCGCCAACGCGCAGGCCACCGCCTGGGCCTCGCAGGGCCTGCTCGCCGTCGGCAAGGACCCGGCGAGCTTCGGCTCCGGCGCGAGCTCGCTCGCCTACCTCCGCGAACTGCAGGCAGACGACGGCCATTTCCTCCAGGCGCCGGGCGAAGAAGCGTCCCCCGTATGGGTGACCGCCGACGCGCTCGTACCCCTGGCCGGCGCCCACCTCCCGATCACCGCCCCGCCGCGCGTGCCAAAGCCGACGAGCAGTCCCGCTACCCACGGCCACTCCCGGGGCTCGAGCGGCGGGGTCCCGCCGTCGACCATCGCGCCATCCAGCGATTCGCACTCCGGTATTCCGCCGTCTAGCTCCGCTAAGTCCCCCCTGGAAGTCCTCGAACAGTTCGAAGATCACGGAAGCGGTGCGCCGGCGAAGCCAGTGGCTCCGTCCGGTAAGGGCGGTCACGGGACGAAGCCTCCGGCTGCCCCCGACGGCGGCGGCTTGCCGCAGGGTTCCGCAGCGCCCGTTCCGGCACCAGCACCTGAAACCCCGCTGCCGAGCGAGGCATCCGCAAAGCCGGCTTCGGAATCGACCGAAGGGCAGGGCAGCAGCACCGCCGGTGCGATCGTCCTCGGCCTCCTCGCCGGCTGCGTCCTCTTCGGCCTCGGCCTCGCCGCCCGCAAGGGCTGGATGCACTGGCGCTACGGCTTGTAGATCACTGAATCGACACGAACTTGGCACGCAAATTTTGCGATAGCGCCTTGTTTCGTTACAGCTAAAACATTACGCTAGGATCATGGTGGTGATGACCCCGAGGGAGACCTGGACCGACGAGCGCCTCGACGAGTTCAAAGCGAGCGTCAACCAGCGCTTCGACGAAGTCGACAAGCGCTTTGACCAGGTCGACAGGCGGCTGGACCGGATGGACGGCGATATCCGGGAGCTTCGGCAGGCCATGCTCCAGGGGTTCTTCATCCTGGTGGGATTGATGGTTACCGGCTTCGTTGGGCTTGCCGGGCTGATCGGCTTCTAGCTATACCCTCGGCGGATGGACGTCGAGACCGCGATCCGCACCCGGCGCACGCACAAGGCGTTCGCGCCCGAGCCGTTGCCGCGCGAGCAGATCGACGAGCTGCTGGAGCTCGCTTCCTGGGCTCCGAACCACAACCTCACCGTCCCTTGGCGCTTCCGCGTGATCGGGCCGGAGGCGCTGCGGCGGCTGAAGGAGGTCGCCGGCCCCGAAGGTGCCGTCAAGCTCGACCGCGCCCCGACGCTGATCGTCGTCTCCTGCGTGCTCAGCGGCGACCCGGTCGCCGACGAAGAGGACCTGCACGCGACCGCCTCCGCCTCCTACATCGTCCTGCTCGCCGCCCACGCCCTCGGCTTCGCCGGCTACTGGCGCACCCCGGGCATCCTCCGCAGCGCCGAGGGCCGTGCCGCCGTCGGCCTGCCCGAGCGGGAGCGCTTCGTCGGCCTCCTTCACCTCGGCCACCCGCGCCAGGAGAAGCCGCCGCCCGAGCGCCCCGGCGCCGACCAGACCACGACCTACCTCGACTGATGCTGGCGCGGGCGCGGGCCATCGAGGAGGTCGCCGGCAGCCACTTCGAGGTGGTCGTGATCGGCGGCGGCATCACCGGCGCCGGGGTCGCCCTCGACGCCGCCTCGCGCGGCTACTCGGTCGCCTTGCTGGAGCGCGGCGACTACGCCGTCGGCACCTCGAGCCGCTCTTCGAAGATGGTCCACGGCGGCCTCCGCTACCTGCAGAACTTCGACCTCGGCTTGGTCCGCGAGGCGCTGCTGGAGCGACAGCTGATGGTCCGCCTGGCGCCGCACCTCGTCTACCCGACCCCGTTCCTCGTCGCCGCCCTCGGCGAGGAGCGCCGCGACCGCAAACTCGGCCTCGGGCTCAACATGTACGACGTGATGGCGACCACGCGCGCCGGCCGCAGCCGCCGCGAGCGCCGCGCCGCCCGCGAGCTCGAAGAGGGCGACGAGAGCTACTGGTCGCCCGACCGCCACCGCACGATCGACCGCGACGAGGTGCTGGAGCTGGTGCCGGCGTTGGCCCCGCGCGAACCGAAGGACGCCTACCTCTTCTACGACTGCCAGACCGACGACGTCCGCCTGGTCCTCACCGTGCTCGGCGAGGCCGAGCGCTTCGGCGCGGTGATGCTGAACGGGGCCGAGGTGACCGAGGTCCTCTCCACCAACGGCAAGGCCACAGGGGTCGCCTTCGTCGAGGAGGAGTCGGGCGAGCGGATCGAGGTCGGCGCCGACCACGTCGTCAACGCAACCGGCGTCTTCGCCGATCAGGTCCGCCCCGAGGAGCTGCTGGGAGAGGAGGACGTGCCGCGGATCGCCCCCAGTCGCGGCACCCACCTGCTGATCGACCAGGCCGACCTGCCGATGGGCAAGGCCGCCTGCATCGTCCCGGCCGGCGAGGGGCGGATGATCTTCTCCCTGCCCTGGTACGGGCGCACGCTGATCGGCACCACCGACAACGACTTCGACGGCGACACCGTCCACCCGCGCCCGGCGGAGGACGACATCGCCTATCTCCTCGACGCGGTGAACGATTTCTTCGGCACCTCGCTCGGCCAGTCGAGTCTCGTCGGCGCTTACGCGGGAGTGCGGCCGCTGATCTCTACCGGCGACCCTCGCAAGTCAGTCGACATCTCCCGCAAAGCCGAGCTGTATGAGACCTCCTCGGGAATGCTGACGATCACCGGCGGCAAGCTCACCACCTGGCGGCGGATGGCAAAGCAGACGGTCGATCGTCTGGTCGAGCGCGAGGGCCGCGAGGCCCCTTGCCACACCGACGAGATCCCGCTGGGGATGCCGGCGCGGCCCGAGGATCTGGAGGCGCCCGCGGGGGTGGGGGAGGAGGCGACCGAGCAGCTGGCCTTCCGTTACGGGCACGCGGCGCGCAAAGTCCTCGCCATCGCCCGCGCCGAGCCGAAGCTGGCGCGGCCGATCGTTCCCGGCAGGCCCGACCTACTGGCCGAGGTGGCGCTGGCGGCACGCGCCGAGCAGGCCCGCAGCGTCGCCGACGTGCTGCTGCGCCGCACCCGCCTGGGAATCCTGGCGGCGCCCGAGCTGCGCTCGGCGAAGGCGGTGCGCCCGGTCGCCGACGTATTGGGCGCCGAGCTCGGCTGGTCGCGCCGGCGCCGTTCCAGCGAGGCCGAGGCCTGGCCCGACGTAGTGGCGCAGGAGGGAGTCGATCCCGCCGCCGCGGCCGGCCGGGTCGGCTGAGCGGTCCAGCTTCGCGGTCGAATAACCTCCGGCGCGATGACCAAAACCGAGCTTGAAAAGAAGC
This sequence comes from uncultured Actinomycetes bacterium, assembly GCA_963702075.1. GTDB lineage: Bacteria > Actinomycetota > Thermoleophilia > Solirubrobacterales > 70-9 > VAYN01. Next base: position 1,445,918 of record OY969703.1, read on the forward strand.
ATCTATCCGACCTGCACCTGCTGGCCTCCGAAGCCGGCATCGAGAAGTACCGGCTGCTGACCAAGGACGAGCTGGTCGAGCGCCTCGCCGGGGGCAACGGCAACGGCAGTGCCGGCGAGAAGAGCTCGAGCAGGGCTGCTGCCAAAGTCCGCACGAGCGAGGCCGCTGCCGGAGACGCGGAGCGCCCGCGCCGCAGTCGCAATCGCCGCCGCGAGCCGCGAGAGCCGCGCGAGCGCCCGGAGAAGGCGCCGGAGCGCGAGCCCGCACCCGAGCCGGTCGCCAAGGAGGAACCTTCGAAGCCGGCGGAGTCGAGCACCGAGGCGGCGCGGCCGCGCCGTCGTCGCAGGCGTCGCTTTGGCCGCCGCAAGCAGGGCGTAACCCTGCAGTCGCTGCTGCTGCCACCCGAGGCCGGCCGTCAAGCCCTCGTTTTCGCCGAGAGCCGCGAGGGCTGCACGGCGCTGCTGCGCGGCGTCGCCGCCGACCTCGCCGCCGACGCCAAGGGCCCCGACCCCGTCGCCCTGCTGATCGACCCCAGCCCGGAGGAGCTCGCCGACTGGAAGCGCGACGCCCCGCAGGCGGAGATCGTCTCCGCCGGCCAGCCGCGCCACGCCTCAGACGCCCTTGCCCAGGCCGCATCCCGCGCCGGCAAAGGCGATGACGTGATCCTCCTCGTCGACTCCCTCACCCGCCTCGGCGAGGCCACCGGCGACGCCGATGCCGCCAAGGAGTTCTTCGACGCCGGCCGCGAGCAGGGCTCGGCCGGTGGCGGTTCGCTGACGGTAGTAGCCGCTCTAGAGCGCCCGAACGAGGACTAACGCCGGTAGGCGATTCGCCGCCACGACGGCTCTTTGCTGAGCTCGATCAGCTCGTCGCTGCGGTCCGGCTGCACGTAGCCGAAGGTCTGGGTTCGCTCGTCGAAGACGACGTCGAGCTCACCCTCCTTGACCCGCTGGTCGAGCCAGGCGCCGCGGAAGACGAGGCGGCGGATCCAGTGGACGAGGCTGCGGTTGGAGGGACCGACCAGGTCCTCCCAGTTCTCGTTGATGTGCTCGCCGAGGGCTGAGGAGGGCTCGGCGATCTCGCCGCTGACCGCGAGGTCGAGGAGGTCGTCGAGCTCCTCGGTGCTGAGCCCCTGGTTGACGAAGCGCAGCTTCACCGCCGCCTGCTCGACGCGCTGGGCGAAATCCTCCTCGTTGAAGGCGAAGCGGAGCTCTCCGTACTCCAACACGTAGTCGGAGCCAGACTCGTAATTCCCTCTGCGGGTCGTTTTCTTATCCATGAGTTGAAGCCGTCCCACTCACGCAAGCCCGGCGTGAGCAGGGCCATGATCTTGCCGATCATCGTAGAGACGTGCCGGCTCGGGGCCCTTGCTGAACGCACGGTTGCACCTTGGCGGGTCCGTTGCACTTCTGAAGCCGCCCGGCGGGCAGCTAGCCTGCCGGGGCGACGTGATCGATCTGCACTGCCACATCCTCGACGCGATCGACGACGGGGCGCGCGACGCCGACGACAGCGTCGGGATGGCGCGCCAGGCCGAAGAGGACGGGATCGAGGCCGTCTGCGCCACCCCGCACATCCGCCATGACCACGACGTGCGGATCGAGGAGCTGGCCGGCCGGGTGCGCGGGCTGAACGCGCGGCTGGAGCAGGAGCTGGTCGCGGTCAAGATCCTCCAGGGCGGCGAGGTCGCGGAGACCGCGGTCGAGGGGCTGAGCGCGGAGGAGCTGGCACAGGTCTCGCTCGGGGATGGCGGTTGGATCCTGCTCGAGCCGGCGCCGGGTCCGCTTGGCGACTGCTTGCTGCGGCGGGTGGGGCACCTGCGCGAGCGTGGCTACCGGGCACTTATCGCCCACCCCGAGCGCCACCTCTCGGCCGACATGTTCGAGCGGATGGCGGCGCTGGTGGCCGAGGGGGCGCTGATCCAGGCGACCGCCGACTTCTTCCTCCGCGAGCAGATGGCGAAGGGGATGCTGGCGATGGCTGAGCGAGGCCTGGTCCACGTCCTCAGCAGCGACGCCCACACGGTCCTCGCCGGGCGCCCGGTGCGGCTCTCCCCGGCGCTGGAGAAGCTGCGCGAGGCAGAGCTCCTGGCACCCCACATCGAGTGGATCGCCGAGACCGCCCCCAGTGCGATTGTCAACGGCACCCCGCTCGACCCTCCATACGAACCGCAGCTCTAGAACGTTTCCACCCTTTTGGCCCCTATGAGGGCCGCAAAGGTGGAAACGATCAATCCAGCTCGCGGAGCTGGACGCGGGGCGCCAGCTCTTCGATCACTTCGCGGGAGCCGGTGCCGAGGCCGTGGCGGAGGAAGTTGGCAGCGCCTGCGGCGGCGCTCAGCTGCAGCACGTCCTCCCACTCGCGGCCGGCCGCGATCGTCGCCGCCAAGGCCCCCATCATCGAGTCGCCGCAGCCCTCGCGGGCGCCGCGCTCGAACTTGGGCGGGGTCAGCTCGACGAAGCTGCCGTTGCGCAGCGCGAGCGCCGGCTCGCCGGCGCGGGTGACGATGACGCTCTCGGCGCCGGCGTCCTGCACCCGTTCCATCGCCGAGCGCATCCGCTCCTCGGTGTCGACGGCGTCGGAGACGTAGCCGGCGATCTGCCAGTCGTTGATCTTGACCAGGTCCGGCTTGCCCTCGAGGGCACTGTCCAAGCGTGGCGAGGAGAGGTCGACGATGACCGGCACGCCGTTGGTCTTCACGTCGGTCACGAGGTCGCCGTAGATCTCGAGTGGCACGGCGTTGTCCGGGTAGGGGCCGCAGACGGCGAGCAGGTCGCAGTCGAGGGCGGCGGTGACGGTGACGGAGAACAGCTCGTCGATCTCGTGCCGCGAGGCCGGCAGCGCCGCGCTCTGCGAGAGCGGCTCGCGCTCGCCGCCGCGGCGGTCGTGGATGTAGGCACCGCTCGCCTCGCTCGTCTCGACCAGGCGCAGCTCGATCGGCATCTCCTCCAGCAGCGGTCGTAGGACTTTGCCGACCTCGCCGCCGATGAACCCGCAGAGAACCGGATCGGCGCCCAACTCCGCCGCCATCCGCGCCACCCAAACGCCCTGGCCGGCGGGGTGGATATGGATGTCGTCGCCGCCGTCGGCGCTGAAGCTCTCGATCGCGATCGAGACCATCGGGTTCGGGCTGAAGATCGCGACTCGCGGCTTGCGGTCCACGGTCAGAGCCTAGACGGGGGAGAGATCGCCCTCGTCGGCGGCTTGACGAGGCGTGAGCGAGTCCTTTTCCGAGTACCCGGCCGCCACCGGCTTTCGCACCCGCCTGCGCGGCCTCGCCTGGCGCGAGCGCGCGCAGGCGGGCCCGGGCCTGCTGATCCCGCGCTGCTCGAGCGTCCATACCTTCGGCATGCGCTTCGAGCTCGACGTCTACTTCCTCGACCGCGGCGGCCGGGTCCTCGCGGTGCGGCGACGGGTGCCGCCCCGCCGGGTCCTCTGGTGCCGCGGCGCGTCCGCAGTTTTGGAGATTCCGGCGGCAGAGGGGGGAGAGTTCGGCGCGCCCAGGACTTAACCACCCATGCTGCCCGAACGAGAAGACATTGCCAGCCTCGTCGTCTGCGACGACGACGAGGTCACCCTCGACATGCTCTGCGACCACCTTGCGGCCGACCGGTTTGGAGTGATGCCGGCGCCGAGCGCATCGGACGCGCTCCGCCTCTGCCGCTACAACCACCCCGACCTGCTCCTCCTCGACCTCAGCCTGCCCGACGCCTCCGGCCTCGACGTCCTGCGCGAGATCCGCGAAGCCGACGGGGTCGGCAACCGCTTCGACCCGCGGCTGCCGGTGATCATCCTCACCGGCCGCAGCGGCGATCACGATCGCGTCCGCGGCCTCGACTCCGGGGCCGACGACTACATCGTCAAGCCCTTCAGGTACGGCGAGCTGCGGGCGCGGATCAACGCCGTGCTCCGCCGCCGCGCCCACGCGAACGACGGTCCCAGCCGAGTCGGCGAGTTGACGGTCGATCCCGGCCGCCGCCGGGTCATGGTCGGCGACCGCTTCGTCTCCCTCTCCAAGAAGGAGTTCGGTCTCCTGCGAATCCTCGCCTCCGACCCGACCCGAGTCTTCACCAAGGATGAGCTGCTGGGGGCGGTATGGGCCTACCACGGTCCCTCGAAAACCCGGACCCTGGACTCCCACGCGAGCCGCCTGCGGCGAAAACTAGACCCAGAGCACGGTCGCTTCGTGATCAACTGCTGGGGGATCGGCTACCGCCTGATCGAGGGATGAGCCGGGATGGAAGTTCTCGCCACCTGCATGACCTTGGGCGGCGGGATCGCGCTCGCCGTCGCCTATCTCGGGGGCGAGCCGGGCGAAAACTACGAACGTTGGGGTGCCGGGGGTACGGCAGTCGGGTTTCTCGTCGGCCTCTTCCTGATCATTGCCTTTCCAGGATCTGCTGAGCTACGATGCAGACAATGACATTCTGTAGAGCTAAAGCCGTCACCCGGACCCTCATGTTCGTCTGCAGCGTCGCGACGGTCATCGCCGGGTTGCTGTCTCTGGCGGGTGCTGCCGAAAGTCTCATTTGCGTTTTCCCCTTCGGGCTGATGTATCTGTTTATTTGCCTGCTTCGCTTGCTGGAATCGCTCGAGGGCAAAGAAAAAGCCCCTGGTCGAACGGTTCGACCAGGGGCTTGAGCGCGAGGCGCGCGGCTGGCTATTTCTTTTTCTTGCCGCTCTTGGCGGCCGGCACCTCGAAGTGCATGATCGCCAGCTTGGTCTGAATCGCGCTGGCTTTGTCTTTGCCGATCCGTTTGCGGGCTTCCTTCTGGATCGCGTTCGCTTTGTCGACCGTTTCGGTCAGGGTCTTGTTGAGGTCTTTCCAACCCTGCTTGTCAAGTTGGAGCGGGGTGTCGGAGAGGTGTGAATCGCTACGGGCGTCGAGGGTGCCTTCGGCCATCGCCTCGGTCGCGCTCTGGCCGATCGACTCGAGGATCGAACCGGAGATGCCCTTGCGGGCCGAGGCCGGGATCTTGGCCCAGTCCGAATCGCTGAGGAAGGCGCGGTCGGTGGCGCGGTAGAAGTGCTCCACCGCTCCCCGGCGGGGCTCGGTTTTCACCAGTTCGACGCAGTCGTATTCGAGCAGCGTTTTCACGTGGTAGCTGACGTTGCCCAACGGCTCACCGAGCTCTTGAGCCAACTGATTCGGGCTCGAGATCCCTCGGTGCAGGGAGCTGAGGATGCGAACGCGCAGCGGGTGGGCAAGCGCCTTCGCCAACTGTTGGGTAATGCCCTCTGGTGAAGTGCGGGACTGTGGCAAGGAGGACCTCCTGGGGTTGGGGTCTCAGACGGTGATCTAGGGGTGGCAAAGGTCGTCTGAGTTACTAGACAAGTATTCCAAAACGCATGGAGGGTAACCGCGCCCGCGAACAAATATGCACTAAAAAAGAGCAACCAATGTAACCACCTCCAGTTTCTTTTTTTATAGGGGTTTGGGAACCTAACTGTCATGAATTAGGGTCTTACCCGTTGCACCCGCCCCGTCGTGGCGCCTGGCCGAGACCGCTTCGAGGGGCGGGTGCTCCTTTTTCCGCTCAGTCCGGATTGCTCGCGCCGGATTCCAGGCCGCCGGGGGAGAACATGGGGCCGCTCCGCCCTTGCTTCTGCGATGCGAGCGAGTGGAGGTGGCGAGCAATGACGATGGAGCTGGCGCAGGTTGCCGCCGGTCTGCCGCTGGCGGCATCTTTGGCCTTGGCAGGCGGAATTACGAGTCGCCGGGAGGGCCGGCGCCGGGCGGCGCTGAACGAGGCGGTGCACGAGCTTCGTCGCCCGCTGCAGGCTCTCAGTTTGGCCCTGCCAGACGCCTCCCACAGGGCGGCGCCGATCGAGTCCTCACTGGAGTTGGCGACGGCAGCGCTCGATCGCCTCGATCGTGAGATCAACGGGGCCGCGCTCGAGGAAGACGTGACTGAGGTTCCGGTCAATGCCCTGATCGAGGAAGCGGTGCAGCGGTGGAAGGGCGCGGCGACCCGGAGTGGGAACAGTTTGCGGAGAGGGTGGAATGACCCCGAGACGTACGTTGCAGGCGACCGCTTTGGGCTCGCCCAAGCATTGGACAACTTGCTCAGCAATGGGATCGAGCACGGGACGGGGGAGGTGAGGATCGGGTGGCGTCGCGAGGGCGACTGGGTCTGTATCTCGGTTACGAACACCGCTGCGTCGAGGGTGAAGCCGGATCGGCGAGGGCGAGGCCGGGGTGGCCGCAGCCGCCGAGGTCATGGGCTGCGGGTGGTTAGGCGAGTCGCCAGGACCCACGGCGGCAGCTTCACCCTGCGGTCCGCGCGGCAGGGTGTCAAGGCGAGCCTGCGGCTGCCCGTGCGACGGCGGGTGAGTTCGGGATGAGCCGGCGCTTCCGCGCCTTCGGGTTTCTCCTCGCAGCGGCGATCGCAGCGGTCAGCGCGGCCGCGATCGCCAATGGCTACGGCGACAGCGTGGCGAGCGGCTACGGCGAGCTCCGTCCGGTCCTCATCGCCGGCTCGGCGCTTGCGGCGGGCAGGCCGATCGATCCCAAGGTCGCGGGGGAGGATCTGGTGGTGCGCCGCGTACCGGTCCGATTCGCCCCGCCGGGCGCGCTCTCTGGACCCGCCGAAGCGGTCGGCCTCGTCCCGGCGGCACCCGTGCCCGCTGGTTCTTACCTACTTGCGGCTCAGCTTCATCCGCCCCGCGCCGCCGGTCCTGTCGCCGCTCTGGGGAGCGGCCGCCGGCCGGTCGAGATCGCGGTCAGCGGAGCAGGGGCCCTGGAAGCACTGGGCGCGGCGCCGGTGGGGTCGAAAGTCGACGTCGCGGTGACGACCGAACCGAGCGGGTCCGGCGACGGGCGCACCTACGTCGCTGCACCGGCCGTTCCCCTGCTGGGGCTGGGCCCCGGTGGCGAAGGGATCGAGGGCGAAACCGCCGCGGCCACTCTCGCCCTGACCCGGCCACAGGCCCTGCGCCTGATCGAGGCCGAGAGCTTCGCCCGCCGCATAACCCTGCTCCCCCGCGGCTGATGGACGTGCGCGAGCGCAACATCGCTGAAGTCTCCGACCGCCTGCGCCGGCGCCTGATCGAGCGGCGGCGGGCGGAGGCGGCGGCGGGAGACCGGTCCGGGGAGAGCATCGAGGATTCGGTGCGCCGCCTGGTCGCCGAGCAGGCGGCGGTGCTGCCCGCCGCCGAGCGAGGCGAGCTGGCCGAGCGGATCGTCCGCGACAGCATCGGCCTCGGCCCGCTCGAGGTGCTGCTGGTCGACCCTGCCGTCGAGGAGGTGATGGTCAACGGTCCCGACCGCGTCTATATAGAGAGGAGGGGGCTGCTCGAGGAGACCGATGTCCGCTTCGAGAGCGAGGAAGACCTGCGCAACGCGATCGAGCGAATCCTCGCTCCGCTCGGGCGGCGCATCGACGAGCTGAGTCCGATGGTCGACGCGAGGCTCGCCGACGGCTCGCGGGTCAACGTCGTGATTCCGCCGCTGGCGATCGACGGCCCGGCGCTCTCGATCCGGCGCTTCGGCGCCAACCGGCCCGACCCCGATCGGCTGGTCGAGATCGGCACGCTGAGCGACGAGCAGCGGCGGCTGCTCGAAGCGGCGGTCGCGGATCGCCGCAGCGTCCTCGTCAGCGGCGGCACCGGTTCCGGCAAGACGACGCTGCTGAACGCGCTCTCGAGCTTCATCGCGCCCTCTGAGCGGGTGGTGACGATCGAGGACGCGGCCGAGCTGAGGTTGCAGCAGCCCCACGTCGTGCGGCTCGAGAGTCGGCCGGCGGGAGTCGAGGGGCGGGGGGAGGTGACGATCCGCGACCTGCTCCGCAACGCGCTGCGGATGCGGCCCGACCGGATCGTGATCGGCGAGGTCAGGGGCGTCGAGGCGCTCGACCTGCTTTCGGCTCTGAACACCGGCCACGACGGCGCCCTCTCCACGGTCCACGCGAACTCCCCGCACGATGCCCTCAGCCGCCTCGAGACCCTGGCGCTGATGGCGGGCGTCGGCCTGCCGCATGCCGCCGTCGCCGAACAGGTGCGGCGGGGGATCGACCTCGTCGTCCACCTCCAGCGCCGGCCAGACGGCAGTCGTCGCGTCACCGAGATCGCCGAGGTGGGATGACGGCGGCGATTGCGATCGGAGCCGCCGCCGGCGGGCTGCTGGCGCTGGCGGCACGCGAGGCGGCGATCTCCAGCCCGGCGCTCGCGGGCTGGCTCCGTCTGGCGCTCGAGCCGCTGCGCCGGGCCGCCGAGGAGGGGTACGCGCCCTCCTCGGTCGAGCGCCGGCGGCTGGCGGCGCTGGCGACGGCCGCCGCGATCCTCGGCGGCTGGTTCCTCGGCGGGTTCGCCCTGGCGCTGCCGCTCGCCCTCGCCGGCCCGGCGGCGATGGGGTGGGCGATCGGCGTGCGCCGTCGCCGCTACCGCCGCGCCGTCGAGCGCTCGCTGCCGGAAGTGGCGACGGCGATCGCCGACTCGCTCAGCGCCGGGCGCTCGCTGCGGGCCTCGCTGCCCGCCGCCGTTGCCTCGCTCGACGGGCCGCCGGCGATCGAGCTCTCGCGGCTGGCGGCGGAGCTCGACCTCGGGGTGCCGACGGTGGCGGTGGTGCGGGCCTGGCGGCGGCGGATGCGCTCGGAGCGGATCGACACCTTCGCCGCCGCGCTGCTCAGCCAGCGCCTTGCCGGCGGCGACCTCGCTGGGCTCCTGCGCCGCTTCGCCGCCGGGGCGGCCGAGCGCGAGCGGGTGGTCGAGGACGCGCGCTCGGCGACCTCGCAGGCGCGCTTCACCGGCCTCCTGGTGGTGGCGATGCCGACCGGCGGCGCCCTCTTCGCCGAGCTGCTGCAGCCGGGGTTCCTGGCGACGCTGCTCGCCTCGCCGCCTGCCGCGGTCCTGCTCGCGCTTGCCGCGGCGTTGCAGGTCGTCGGCTTCTTCGCGATTCGCCGTTTCTCGCAGGTGGTCGAGTGAACGGCAGCGGCCTGCTCGCGGCGGTGGCGGCGCTGCTCGTCGCCGCGGCCGCAAAGGACCTGTGCCGCGGTCGGGAGGTCCGGGTGCAGGTGCCGAAGCTGCTGCTGGGCAGGCTGCTCGGCGCGGGCTGCGGGGCGCTGTTCGGGCTGGTCGGCTCGCCGATGGCACCGGGACGGATGTCCCTCCTCGTCCTGGTCGGTCTTCCCATCGCCGGCTTCCTCCTGCCCAATGCGGTCCTCGAGCGCCGGGCTCGGCAACGGCAGCGGCGGCTGGTCGCGGCGCTGCCCGATGCCCTCGACCTGCTTGCCGTCGGCGCCGGGTCTGGCCGCGGCCCCGCCGCCGGGATCGAGCAGCTGGCGCGGGCGGGGGAGGGGCCGCTCGCGGACGAGCTGCGGCTGACCGTCGCCGAGCTCTCCTGCGGCGTACCCCTCAGCGACGCCCTTGCCTCGCTGCGCAGCCGCGTGCCCGGCGGCGAGCTGGCGACGCTGGTCGCCGCGATCGAGCGCTCGCGCAAGTTCGGCTCGCCCCTCGCCGATCAGCTGCGCCGCCAGGCCACCGCGCTGCGCCGCGACAGCCGCCGCGCCGTCGAGGAGCGCGCCGCCCGCGCCGCTCCGAAGATCCAGCTCGTCGTCGCCCTGGTCCTCGTCCCCTCGGTCCTGCTGATGATCGCCGCCGGCCTGATCGCCAACGCAGGGACGCTGCTAGCCGGCTTCTGAGGGGCCGCTGGCCGGGGTGCTGGTTTCCAGCGCCTCGTCGCGAAGCCGTTTCGCCACCGCGGCGGTGGCGGCGGCGATGCCGTCGAGCTCGGCGGCGTTCTCCTTGTGGCCGTTGACGTAGCAGCAGAGGGCGCCGCCGACCAGCTCGAAGGCGAACTTCTCCGGCGCCGCTTCGTTCAGCCAGACGATGAAGGTGGGGGCGAAGAGGCGGCGCAGCCAGACGGCGTCCTGGCCCTTGCCGGCGAAGATCTCGTACTTCTCGTCGAGCTCCGTACTCTCCAGCTTCACCCGCTCTTTGTTGCCGCGGAAGACGTCCTCGAACTTCTCCAGCGAGCGGAGGCCGAACTTGCGCTGGCAGTAGAGCTCGGGGCAGTGGGCGACGCAGTCGGGGACCTCGACCAGGCCGAGGGTGTAGCGGTAGTAGTTGGTCTGCCGGTCGCCGTCGCTGTCGGTCGTCTCCTCCTCATAGGTATAGAGAGCGAGGGTGCCTTCGATGCCGTCGCCGATCTGACCGCTGAGGGTCCGATTGGCGTAGCGGTCGTCGCCTTTCTTCAGCAGTGGCGTCACCGCCGGCAGCGGTCCCTTGCCGCCGAGCGCCAGCCCGCGCTCCTGGGCGTAGGTCTCGAAGAAGGCGTCGGCGGCCTTCGAGTCGGCGATGCCGAAGACGATCAGCAGGCCGACGAGGACGACTCCCACCAGCGCCGCCAGCCCGATCGCCGGACCGACGACCGCCGCGCCCACGCCGGCCCCGATCAGCGCAAAGACTCCGATCAGGATCCAGGTCAGCGGCTTGCGCAGCAGCCGCTTGAAGTGGAAGCCGCGCAGGTCGTTGGCGTCGTCGGGGGCGTTTGCCGCCGCCGCGTGTGCGTCTGCGCTCGTAGCCACGGGCCGCAACCTACCGCTCTCCCGCGGATGCAATTGGGGTTGCAGAGGGGGGTCGTGTTGCAAAGTGGGGGAGTGTGGGTTATTGTGGCGATCGAGTTGAAGCCCAGGACCGGGGTGGTGAGGCTCCTCCCACCTCATCACTCCGGTCCCTTTTCTTTGTTGGTTATTTCGTTCGCCCCCCGTTTTAGAAAGGACTCGGCGAGGTGGCCTTCCGAGGTCTTTACGAGCACAGCCTCGATTCCAAGGACCGGCTTACGGTTCCCTCTCGCTTCCGGGCTCCCCTCGCTGAGGGCATCGTTCTCTCCAAGGGCTTTGACCCCTGCGTCTGGGTGCACACGACCGGGGAGTTCGAGCAGCTGTCCGATCGCTTCCTCTCGCCGCACAGCCCCTTCGGCCGCGACGCCCGCGCCCTGCGCCGCCGCTTCCACGGCGGCTCCTTCGACGAGAAGCTCGACTCCGCCGGGCGCATCCGCATCCCCAGGCCCTTGATCGAGCACGCCGGCCTCGACGGCAACTGCGTCGTCATCGGCGCCGGGGAGTACCTGGAGATCTGGAATGCCGACGCCTGGGCGAAACAAGAGGAAGAACTCGACGCCGCCGCCCCCGAGATCGCCGAGGGCCTAGCCGCCGCCGGCCCCGCCGCGTAACCATGAGACTGAATGCCGCCGCAAACCACCACGCCTACCCGCCGCCCCCGGTGCCGACGGGACCAAAACCGCTTACATGGAGTGGAAATCGGCCCGTCGGCTTGGATGGGCGGGCGCTCAGCCCGATCGAGGTCGTCATGAGCGAGCACGAGCCCGTACTTCTGCCAGAGCTGGTCTCGCTGCTGGCGCCCGAGCCGGGGCAGATCGCCGTCGATTGCACCTTCGGCGGCGGCGGCCACGCGCGGCAGGTCGCCGAGCTGCTCGGGCCGGAGGGGACGCTGATCGGGATCGACCGCGACCCGGCCGCAGAGGAGCGCTTCAACCGCTTCGCCGTCAAGGCGCCGTGCCGGACCCTCTTCATCGGCAGTGACTTCGCAGCAGGACTTCGCGCCCTGCAGGGCGAAGGAATCCGCCCAGACATGGTTTATGTAGATCTGGGGATGTCCTCGATGCAGGTTGACGCGCGTGAGCGGGGCTTCTCCTATTCCTACGACGCGCCGCTCGACATGCGGATGGACACGCGCCAGAAGTTCACCGCCGCCGACCTCGTCAACGAGTGGCCGGAGGCGCGGATCGCCCAGGTCCTGCGTCGTTTCGGCGAGGAGCGCTACGCGGGCGGGATCGCCCGCGAGATCGTCCGCCGCCGCCCGCTCTCGACTACCGCCGAACTCGTCGACGCGATCAAAGCCGGGATGCCGGCCTCGGCCCGCTTCGGCGCCGGCCACCCAGCCAAGCGCAGCTTCCAGGCGATCCGGATCGCCGTCAACGGCGAGCTCGAGGCGCTGACCGACGCGCTGCCGCTGGCCTGGCAACAGCTGAAGGTCGGCGGCCGCTTCGCCGCGATCTCCTTCCACTCGCTCGAGGACCGGCCGGTGAAGCAGTTCCTCGCGGCTAAAGCCCGCGGCTGTATCTGCCCGCCCGAGCTTCCCGTCTGCGTCTGCGGCCACGAGCCCGAGGCCGAGCTGCTGACCCGGCGGGCGATTTCGCCCGGGACCGAGGAGGCGGAGCGCAACCCGCGTTCGCGCTCCGCGCACCTGCGCGCGGCACTGAAGGTCGCCGAGGCCCAGCCCGCGGCGGAGGCCGGCTGATGGCCGTCGCCGTCCCCCGCAGCCGTACCGCGCCGGCGCCGCGACCATCGCGGACGACGGCGCCGCCAAGGCCGCGCAGGGCCCCCGCGCGCAAACCGGCGACGAAACGCGTTCCCGCCGCCCGTCCCAAGCTCGCGGTGGTCGCCGGCCGCACCGCCGTCGCCGTCCGCCAGCTCCCGGACTCCAGCCTGGTCGTGCGGATGACCCAGGGGCGGCTCTGGATCGGCGTCCTCGGCGTCCTCCTGGTCGGGATCGTCGCCCTCAACGTCGCCACCCTCAGCTTCGCCGCCGCCTCGGGCAAGATCGACGAGCAGATCACGGCGCTGGAAAAAGAGAACTCGATGCTGGAAAGTCGCGAGGCCGAGCACTTCAGCACCGCCCGCGTCCGCGGCGAGGCCGCCGAACTCGGACTGGCGATGCCGAACACCGAAGAGCCACGGCTGATCGAATACAAGCCGGGCGACGTCGCCACCGCTGCCGCCCGCCTGGCTGCCGCCGGTGGCTAGGGGAGCATTCCCCGAATGCGCTTGATCGAGCGGCGGATCGGGCTCCTCTTCGGCGGCTTCCTCCTCTGCTTCCTCGTCATAGTGGTTCGCGCCTTCTGGCTGCAGGGCGTGCAGGGGTCCCAGCTCGCCTCGGAGGCCGCATATCAGCAGACCGAGGTGGTCACCGTTCCCGGCCTTCGCGGCGATCTTCTGGACCGCAGCGGCAACAAGCTCGCCGCCTCCGAAGACGCCTCGACGATCTACGCGACTCCCTACCAGGTGAAAAACCCGCCGCAGGCGGCGGCGCAACTGGCACCGATCCTGAAGGAGAAGAAAGGGGAAGTGCTGGAAGCGCTGAGCGCCGAAGGCGGCTTCTCCTACGTCGCCCAGAAAGTCGACCTCAGCACCGCGGCGAAGGTGGAAGCGCTGGAACTGGAAGGGATCGGCGAGCTGCCCGACAGCCGCCGCACCTACCCGCAGGGTGAGATGGCGGGGCAGGTGATCGGCGCCGTCGGCACCGAAGGCCACGGGTTGACCGGGCTCGAGCAGGGCGAGGAAGAAGTGCTCGGTGGCAGCGACGGCGAACGGCGGATCGTCAACGACGCGCTTGGCGAACCGATCCGGTTGGAAACGACGAAGGAATCCGAAGACGGCGAAGACGTCGAACTCACCCTCGACCCGGTGATCCAGCGCGAAACCGAACGGGTGCTGAGCGGCGTCGGCGAAACGTACTCGCCGAAGGGGGCGACCGCGATCGTCGTCGACCCGCGCAGCTCGCAGATCCTGGCGATGGCGAACTGGCCGCCCGTCGACCCCGAAGACCTCTCCGAAGTCAGCAACGAAGACCTGCTCAACAAGGCGACCGGGTTTACCTACGAGCCGGGCTCGACCTTCAAGGCGTTCACCGTCTCAGCGGCGCTGGAAGAAAAATTGGTGACGCCGACGACCGAATTCGTCCTGCCGCCGCAGCTCCAGGTCGCCGACCGGACGATCGAAGACGCCGAGCCCCGCGGGACCGAAACGATGAGCGTCGCCACGATCCTCGCCCGCTCCTCCAACGTCGGCGCGGTGACGATCGGCCTCGAGGTCGGCGCGACGAAGTTCAGCCAGTGGATCCAGCGTTTCGGCTTCGGCAAGCCCACCGGGGTGCAGTTCCCGGCCGAGGAGCAGGGCATCGTCCCCGAACTCGACGAATACTCGGGCTCGACGATGGGCAACCTGCCGATGGGGCAGGGGCTGTCGGTGACGCCGATGCAGATGGTCGCCGGCTACACGGCGATCGCCGACGGCGGCATGCTGAAACCGCCGCAGCTGATCAAGCGGATCGGTGAAGAAAACGTCCACGAGCCGAAGGGCAAGCGGGTGATCAAGCCCAAGGTGGCCTCGCAGGTGCGGGAAATGCTCGAAGGCGTGCTGGCGGCCGGCGGCACCGCCTCGGAGGTCAGCGTCCCCGGCTACAGCCTGGCGGGGAAGACCGGAACCGCGCAGGTCGCCGAAAACGGCACCTACTCGGAAACCAAGTACGTCGCTTCCTTCATCGGCTTCGCGCCGGCTCAGAACCCGCAGTTCCTCTGCGCGGTGATCGTCGACGAGCCGCAGGGCGAAATCTACGGCGGCTCGGTGGCGGCGCCGGCGTTCGGGCAGATCGCCGAATTCGCCCTTCCGTACCTCGGCATCCCTCAGGAATAATCGGCGGCGGATGAGACTCGCCGAGCTTGTCGCGGAGCTGCCGGAGGCGCGGATCGCCGGCGCCGGCTCCGTCGAGATCTCCGAGCTCGTCTACGACAGCCGCAAGGCGGGGCCGGGGTCGCTCTTCTTCTGTGTCGTCGGCGAGAAGGCCGACGGGCACGAGTTCGGGCCGCGGGCGGTCGAGGAGGGTGCGGCGGCGCTGGTCGTCGAGCGCGAGCTGACCGAGCTGGCGGTGCCGCAGGTCGTGGTCGCGGACTCGCGGGCGGCGATGGCGCCGCTGGCAGCCCGCTTCTGGGGCGACCCCACCGCGCAGCTGCGGCTGGTGGGGGTGACCGGGACCAACGGGAAGACGACGACCGCCTTCCTCGTCCGCGAGATCCTCCAGGCGGCCGACTTCTGCTGCGGGCTGCTGGGGACCGTGAAGCAGGTCGTCGGCGGGGTCGAGAAGGAAGTGGAGCGGACGACGCCGGAGGCGATCGAGCTGCAGCGGACCTTCCGGCAGATGCTCGAGGGTGGCGACGAAGCCTGCGCGATGGAGGTCTCCTCGCACGCGCTCTCCCTGCACCGGGCCGACGCGATCCACTTCGAGGTTGTCCTCTTCACCAACCTCACCCAGGACCATCTCGACTTCCACGCCGACATGGAGGACTACTTCCTCGCCAAGCGCAAGCTGTTCGCGATGGAGCCGGGCACGCGTATCGTCAACGTCGACGATCCCTACGGACGCCGCCTGGCGGAGGAATTCGAGTGCGTCACCTTCTCGGCCGAGGCTGCGGAGGCCGACTACAGCGCTCGCGAGATCGAGTTCGACGCGCTGGGTGCGACCTTCAGCCTCGGCACGCTGCGGTTACGTACTGCGTTGCCGGGCCACTTCAACGTCGCCAACGCGCTCGGCGCTTTCGCCGTCGCCGAGGCGCTGGGGGTCGGCGGCGACATCGCCGCGGCCGGGCTGGCGCGGGCGGCCCGGGTCCCGGGACGGTTCGAGCCGATCGACGAGGGCCAGGGCTTCGGCGTCCTGGTCGACTACGCGCACACTCCCGACTCGCTGGAAAACGTGCTGCGGGCGGCGCGGCGCCTCACCGAGGGCAGGCTGATCTCGGTCTTCGGCGCCGGCGGCGACCGCGACCGCGACAAGCGCCCGAAGATGGGGCGGGCGGGGGCGGAGCTCTCCGACCTGACCGTGATCACCTCCGACAACCCGCGCTCGGAGGACCCGGAGGCGATCGTCGCCGAAGTCGCGGCCGGCGCGCAGGCGGCCGCAGGCGCAGCGGAGCTTGAGGTTGTCGTCGACCGGCGAGCGGCGATCGCGCTGGCGCTGGGACGGGCGCAGCCCGGCGACACCGTCGTCATCGCCGGCAAGGGCCACGAGCAGGGGCAGGAGTTCGAGGAAGGGCGGAAGGTCCCCTTCGACGACCGCGAGGTGGCTCGCGAGGAGCTCTGGAAGCTGGGAACCCCGGCGTGAACCTCTCTCCGGCCCAGATCGCCGACGCGCTCGGAGCGGAGGTAGTGGCCGCGGGGCCCGACGAGTCGCCTCGCCGCGCCACGATCAACTCGGCCGAGGCGGGGCCGGGCGACCTCTTCTTCGGCCTGCGCGGCGAGAAACAAGACGGCGGCGAGTTCGCGGCCGCGGCGATCGAGGCCGGCGCCTGGGGCGTCGTGGTGTCACCTACCTGGCGTTCGTCCTTTATCGGGAAGGAGCCGACAAAGGACGAACGCCGTGCCTGGGTCCTTGTCGTCGAGGATCCGCTGGCGGCGATGCATTCGCTGGCGCGCGAGTACCGGCGTGAGCTCGGCGCCCGCGTCGTCGGCGTCACCGGCTCGGTCGGCAAGACCTCGGTCAAGGACATCGCCAGGGCGTTGCTGCCGGGCCGGGTTCACGCCAACCCGCAGAACTTCAACACCGAGATCGGGCTGCCGTTGACGATCCTCGAAGCGCCCGGCGACACCGACGTCCTCGTGCTCGAGATGGCGATGCGCGGCAAGGGGCAGATCGCCGAGCTGGCGGCGATCGCCGAGCCCGAGGTCGCCGTGATCACCAACGTCGGCCCGGTCCACGTCGAGCTGCTCGGCTCGGTTGAGGCAATCGCGACGGCGAAGGCGGAGATCCTCGACGACCTGCCGCCCGGCGGCACCGCGGTGGCGCCGGTCGAGGCGGGAGCGCTGGAGCCGCACCTGGAGCGGGCGCCGCGATTGCTGGGCTTCGGTCCTGGCGCCGACGTCGAGGCGACCGAGGTGCGGGTCGAGGACGGGGTCACCGAGGCCCTGGTCCGCACGCCGGTCGGCAGCGAGCGCTTCCACTTTCCCTTCACCGAGGCGCACAACCTCACCAACGCCCTGGCCGCGATCGCCGCCGGCGTCGCCCTCGGCGCCGACCTCGGCGGGATGGCCGACCGCGCTGCGGACATAGGATTCTCCCGCTTCCGTGGGGAGCGACTGGAGCTACCCGGTGGAATCGTCCTCGTGAACGACTGCTACAACGCCAACCCGGTGTCGATGCGCGCGGCGCTCGACCATCTCGCCACCCTCGGGGCCGAGCGCTCGGTCGCCGTGCTGGGCGAGATGGGCGAGCTCGGACCCGACTCGCCGCGCTACCACCGCGAGGTCGGCGAGCACGCTCGCGCCGCTGGGATCGATTTCGTGATCGGGGTCGGCCTGCCGGCCCGCGACTACGACCCCGACGAGCTCGTCGCCGACCCCAACGAGGCCGCCGAGCTGCTGGCGGCACGCTTGGAACCTCGGGACGCTGTCCTGATCAAGGGCTCGCGCTCGGCCGGTCTGGAGACCGTCGCCGAGCAGCTGCCGGAGCTGGTGGAGGTCGGCGATGGGTGAAGTCCTGATCGCCGGCATGGCGGCGATGCTGATCTGCATCTTCCTCGGCCCGAAATTCATCGAATTCCTCCGGGTCCGAGAGTTCGGGCAGCACATCCGCGAGGACGGGCCGCAGGAGCATCACACCAAGGCCGGGACGCCGACGATGGGCGGGCTGATCGTCTTCGCCTCGATCTGCGTCCCGTTCCTCGTCCTCTCCGACCGCGACGCCCAGAGCCTCGCCGTCTTCGGCGTCGCGATGGGCTGCGCCGCGCTCGGCTTCGCCGACGACTACATCAAGATCGTCAAACGGCGCTCGCTCGGCCTCGCCGGCCGCTGGAAGCTGCTCGGCCAGCTGATCCTCGCCTTCGGCCTCTGGTGGGTGGCGCGCCACTCGGTCGGCCTCGAACCGACGCTCTACTTCCGGATCGGCGAGGGCAGCATCGACCTCGGCCCGGTCCTCTACTTCGTCCTCGTCTTCCTGGTCATCGCCGGCACCTCCAACGGCGTCAACCTCACCGACGGCCTCGACGGCCTCGCCGCCGGCTCCTGCGCGATCGTCCTCCTCGCCTACACGGCGATCGCCTTCGTTGCCAACGAGCAGCAGAACCTGGCGCTGCTCTCGGCCTGCCTGGTCGGCGGCTGCATCGGCTTCCTCTGGTACAACGCCTTCCCGGCCTCGATCTTCATGGGCGACACCGGCTCGCTCGGCCTCGGCGGCGCGATCGGGGCGCTGGCGGTGATGACTCAGACCGAGGTCCTGCTGATCATCATCGGCGGCATCTTCGTGATCGAGGCGCTCTCGGTCCTGCTCCAGGTCTTCGCTTTCAAAACCTTCCGCCGCCGCGTCCTGCTGATGGCGCCGCTGCACCACCACTTCGAGATGATGGCCTGGTCGGAGACGAAGATCATGCTGCGTTTCTGGATCATCGCCGCGGTGTGCTCAGGGATCGGCTTCACGCTCTACCAGCAGAGCATCGGCCGCTGAGCGTGTGTGATCGATTCGGTGGGAGGCGTCGCTCACACCCGCAATGATGTGAGGCCGTGCCAGAGGTAGAGGTAACGGCGGGGCCGGTCGATTACGGCGACAGCGGCGGCGAGGGCCGCCCGATCGTCTTCATCGGCGGGTTGCCGCACGACGAGAGCCTCTGGGACGGGGTGATCGCGGAGCTGAGCCCGCAGTTCCGCTGCCTGACGCCGGTGCTGCCGCTCGGGGCCCAGCGCAAGGCGCTGCGGCCGGACGCCGACCTCTCGCTGGTGGGGCTGTCGCGGATCGTCACCGAGTTCCTCGAGCTGCTCGACCTGGAAGACGCCGTCGTCTGCTTCAACGACTGGGGCGGGGCGCAGACGATGATCTCCCACGGCGGGACCGACCGGGTCGGTGCCTTCGTCCTCGTCTCCTGCGAGACCGATAACAACTACCCACCCGGCGTCGCCGGCCAGATCGCGGCGCTTTCGGGTTTCCTTCCCGGCGGCTTCGGGGTGATGCGATTCGCCCTCTCCTCGCCGGCCCTGCGTCGCCTGCCCTTCACCTATGGCCGGATGAGCAAGCGCGGTGTTTCCGACGAGCTGATGCAGCGCTGGCTACAGCCCCTGAAGCGACCCGAGATCCGCCGCGACACCCGCAGGTACGTCCGCGACGTCCGCCATGGCAAGCGCGAGATCAAGGCCGCAACGCCGAAGCTGCGCTCCTTCGAAGGCCCGGTCCTCGTCGTCTGGGACGAGGAGGGGACGATGATGCCCAACAGCGAGGGCCGCCGCCTCGCCGAATCCTTCCCCAACTCCACCTACGTCGAGCTGCCCGACTGCTACACCTTGATCCCGATCGACCAGCCGCTGGCGTTGGCGCAGGAGATCAGGGACTTCGCCCAGTAGGGCTATCCGGCGCGCCCGCGAAGCTTCAGGCGTGCCCCGACGCGTCCCGGCCAAGGAAGTGCGACCGCCCCTGCCGCAGGGGCCCTTCCTCGTGGTCGGACTTGCTCGCTCCGGGCAGGCGGCGGCGCGGATGCTGGCGGGGTGGGGGGAGACGGTGCGGGCGGTGGATTCCGGGCATCCGCAGGGGGCGGCAGGGCTGGAGGGGGTCGGCGTCGAAGTCTTCCTGGATACGGATGGAGTGGCACAGCTCGAGGGGACGCGGACGGTCGTCAAGAGCCCGGGAGTTCCCCGGGAGGTGCCGGTGATCGCCGCTGCGCTGGAGCGGGAGATCGAGGTGGTGGGAGAGGTGGAGCTCGCCTGGCGGGCATTGCCGAATCGTTTCCTCGCCGTGACCGGGACCAACGGCAAGACGACCACGGTTGAGCTGCTCGGCCACCTCTACCGCAGCGCCGGCGAACCGGTGGCGGTGGCGGGCAACGTCGGCACGGCGCTTTCGGAGCTGGTCGGCGGGGTCCCTTCTGACGAGACGATCGTCTGCGAGTGCTCCAGCTTCCAGCTCGAGGACACGGTTGCCTTCGCACCCGAGTGCGCCGTCTTCCTCAACCTCGCGCCGGACCATCTCGACCGTCATCGGGACCTCGGGTCCTATCTGGCGGCGAAGCTGCGGATCTTCGCCAACCAGGGCAACGACGACGTCGCCGTCTACAACGCCGACGACCCGTTCGTCGCCAACGTCGACCTCGGCGGCTGCGCCCGCCGGATCGCCTTCTGCCACGGCGCCGCCCCCGACTGCGAGGTCGCCGTCGCCGAGGGGACGATCTTCTACGACGGCGAGCCGCTGATCGCGGTCGACGAGCTCGGCCTCTTCGGCGCGCACAACGTCGCCAACGCGATGGCCGCCGCGGCGGCGGCGCTGGCGATGGGGATCGACCGCGAGGCGGTCCGCGACGGGCTGCGCAGCTTCGCTGGCGTCCCCCACCGCCTCGAGCAGGTAGCCGAGATCGGCGGGGTCCGCTTCGTCAACGACTCGAAGGCGACCAACGTCGCCTCGGCGACCGTCGGGATCCGCGCCTTCGAGCACGGCGTCCACGCGATCCTCGGCGGCAGCGAGAAGGAGGAGCCGTTCACGCCTTTGATCGACCCGATCCGCGAGCGGGTCCGTGCCTGTTACCTGATCGGCGCCACCAGCGAGCGGATGGCGCGGGAGCTGGCGCCGGTGGTCGAGGCGGGGGTGGAGCTGCATCGCTGCGCGGACCTGGAGGACGCCGTTCGGCGCGCGGCCGCTGCCGCCGCCCGGGGCGAGGTCGTCCTGCTCTCGCCGGCTTGCGCCAGCTTCGACGCCTTCGAGAACTTCGAGCAGCGCGGCGACCGCTTCCGCGAGCTGGTCGGGGGACTGGAGCGATGAGCGCGGTTTCGATCGGCCGCAGCCGCCCGGGCAAGGCCAAGAAGAGGACGAAGAAGACGACGAAGCGCTCACGCGCCCTCCCCGTCGAGTACAGCATGCTTCTCACCGCGACCCTCTGCCTGCTGGCGCTCGGGGCGGTGATGGTCTTCTCGGCCAGCTCGACGACGAAAGTGCTGCAGGAAGGCGGGCTCTCCAGCAGCGCCTACTACCTGAAGCGCACGCTGATCTTCGGCGCCGTCGCCCTGGTGATCATGCACGTGACCGCGCGCATCGGGCTGGAGAAGATCCGCCAGCTGACGCCGCTCCTGCTCGGCGCCTCGCTCTTCCTCCTCGTCGCCGTCCTCGGCGCCGGCAGCGAAGTCAACGGCGCCACCCGCTGGATCGGCGGCGGCGCCCTGCAGATCCAGCCCTCGGAGCTGGCGAAGGTGGCGCTGATCCTCTACGGCGCCGACCTGCTGGCCCGCAAGCCCAAGCGGGTGCGCTCGCTGGAAGGGATCATGCCCTTCCTTCTCGTCACCGGCGCCTCCTGCCTGTTGATCATGCTCGAGCCCGACATGGGGACGACGATGGTGATCGTCTTCGCCGTCGCCGCGACCCTGGTCGCCTCCGGGGCGCGGGCGGCCGACCTCGGCAAGATCGCCCTGGTGATCGGCGGCCTGATGCTGCTGATGGCAGTCGTCGAGCCCTACCGGATGGCCCGCCTCACCTCCTTCCTCAACCCCAGCGCCGCGGCCGAAGGCGCCGGCTTCCAGGCCGCCCAGGCGAAGATCGCGCTCGGCTCCGGGGGCCTCTTCGGCGTCGGGATCGGAAACGGCGTCTCCAAGGCCTTCTACCTGCCCGAGGCCCACACCGACATGATCACCGCGGTGATCGGCGAAGAGCTGGGGCTGGTGGGGATCTCCGCCCTTGTCGGCCTCTTCGGGATGTTCGGCTTCGCCGGGCTGAAAACCGCGCAGAAGGCCAAGGACAACTACTCGAAGATCCTGGTCGCCGGCCTCACCTCCCTGGTCCTGGTGCAGGCGACGATCAACCTCTTCGCGGTGATGGGGCTGGCGCCGCTGACTGGCGTGCCGCTGCCCTTCGTCTCCTACGGCAACAGTTCGCTGATGGCGACGCTGTTCGCCGTCGGCCTGATCCTCAACGTAGCCCGCGGCGGTTCGGCGAAGGCGGCGCGGGGCTCGACCACCGGCGCTGGCAAACTGCGCGTCGTCCAGGGCGGGCGCGCGCCCGCGAGCCAGAAAAGGAGTCGATCGAGCGGTGCCAGGAAAGCCAAAGGTCGTAGTGGCGGCGGGGGGAACGGCGGGGCACGTCGTACCCGCCATGGCGGTCGCCGACGAGCTTCGGGCTAGTGGCGCCGAGGTCAGCTTCCTCGGCACCCGTGAGCGGATGGAGGCTGAGCTGGTGCCGGCGGCCGGCTACGAGATCGACTTCGTCAAGGTGCGCGGGATCGACCGGCGCAACCCGCTGAAAGCGGCCCGGGCGGGCGTCGAGGCGGTGGCGGCGGTTGCGGCTGCCCGGAAGGTCCTGCGGCGACGCGGGGCCGATGTGGTGGTGGGAGGCGGCGGCTTCGTCGCCGGTCCGGCTGGTCTGGGGGCGGCGCTTACGCGGACGCCGCTGGTGCTGACCGAGGCCGACAGCCACCTCGGGCTTGCCAATCGCCTGCTGGCGGGACGGGCGCGGCGGGTCTGTCTCGCCTTCCCGATCGCGGGACGGGAGGGCGAGCCCTACCTCGTCACCGGGCGGCCGGTGCCGAGAGCCGTGCTGGAAGGGGACCGCGAGAAGGCGAGGGCGCGGTTCGGAATCGCCGCCGGCGCCCGCTGCCTGCTGGTCTTCGGCGGCAGCCAGGGTGCCCGCACCGTCAACTTCGCCGCGATCGAGGCTTTCGCGGAGGGAACGCGCGACTTCCACGTCGTCCACATCGCCGGCAAACGCGACTATCCCGAGATCGAGCAGAGGCTCGCGGCCGCTCTGCACGGGGAGCGCTACACCCTGCTCGAGTACGAGCCGAACCTCGGCGACGCCCTCGCCGCTTCGGACCTGGTCGTGGCCCGCTCCGGCGGCTCGATCTTCGAGGTGATCGCCGCCGGTCGCCCGGCGATTCTCGCGCCCTTCCCGTTCGCCACCGCCGACCACCAGAGCGCCAACGCCGAGTGGATGCGCAGCGGCGGTGCAGCGACCGTCATCCCCGACGCCGAGCTGACGGCGGAGCGGCTGCGGGCCGAAGTGGCGGCGGTGCTGGGCGATGAAGCGCGGCTGCGGGAGATGGCCGCGGCGGCACGGCGGCTCGCCAAGCCCGACGCGGCCCGCCGGATCGCCGACGAGGTGCTGGAGGCAGCGAGTCTGTGAAAACGGGCGTACTACACCCCTTTTCACAGACTCGTGATTGGAGCAGCCGATGAGCGACTGGTCCGGGCGACGACTTCACTTCATCGGCATCGGCGGCGCCGGGATGAGCGGGCTCGCTCTTGTGTGTGCCCAGCTCGGTGCGACCGTCACCGGCAGCGACCGCAGCGACTCCTCTTATATGGAGCGTCTGCGGGAGGCGGGGATGGAGCCGGCGGTCGGCCACGACGCCGCCAACCTGCCCGAGGGGGCCGAGGTTGTCGTCTCGACCGCGATCGGCGAGGACAACCCGGAGCTGGCGCTGGCGCGCCAGCGCGGAGTCGAGCCGATCCACCGCGGGGCGCTGCTGGCCGAGCTTTGCGCCGAGAAGCGCCTGATCGCGATCGCCGGCACCCACGGCAAGACGACCACCACCGCGATGACCGTCTGGGCGCTGCGGGCGATCGGCGCCGATCCCGCCTTCTTCGTCGGCGGCGAGGTGCCGGGACTCGGCCCCGACGGCGCCACCGCCAACGCCGGCTGGGGCGAGGGCGAATGGGTGATCGCCGAGGCTGACGAGAGCGACGCCAGCTTCCTGCGGCTGCGGCCGGAGGTCGCCGTCGTCACCAACGTCGAGATGGACCACCACACCCGCTGGGGGTCGCTGTCCGAGCTGCACGAAGCTTTCCGCAGCTTCGTCGGCCCGGCTCGCGGTTTGGTGGTTCCGGCCGACGAGGAGATGGGATGGTTAGAAGAGGCGGCTGGCGCCGTGAGCCGATTCAACGGCGCCTCTCCAGGCCCGGCGGAGTTGGATCTCCGAGTGCCGGGCGAGCACAACCGCCGTAACGCCAGGGCCGCCATCGCGGCCCTCGAGCTGGCGGGCGCCCAAGGTGACGACGTCGCCGTGGGCCTCACTCGCTTCCGCGGGGTCCGCCGCCGACTGGAGCTGAAGGGGACTTACGGGCTTATCGACATCTACGACGATTACGCACACCATCCGACCGAGGTCCGAGCGACCCTTGCTGCTCTTCGCGAAATGGAACCGAACCGGATCTTGGCGGTGTTTCAGCCCCACCTCTACTCGCGAACGAAGGCACTGGCCGAGGAGTTCGGCGCGGCCCTTTCCCTGGCCGATGAGGCGTTTGTCCTCGATGTCTACCCGGCTCGGGAGAAACCGATCGGAGACCTGAGTGGCGTGAGTGGCCTTCAGGTGGCACGAGCGGCGGCGGATCGGATGGGCGGAAGGCCGGTCTGGTGGCTGCCCGACCTCAAGCTGGCGCGAGAGGCCCTGGTTGGCCACCTGGATCGCCACGCCGAGCACTACGGAGACGCGTCGGTGCTGGTGACGATCGGGGCCGGCGATGTCTTCCTTCTCGGCGAGGAGTTGCTGGTGGCGGACATGATCAGAGGTTCGTGATGAGCTTGGCGCCCGAGGGGGTGCAGCGGGACTTTCCGCTGGCGCGGCTGACGACCGTCCGCACCGGCGGCTCAGCCGATTGGTTCACGCGACCGGAGGACGAGGAGAGCCTGGTCGCCGCCCTTCGCTGGGCCGAGGCCGAAAGCCTGTCGGTCGGGGTGATCGGCTCCGGCTCGAACCTCCTCATCGCCGACGCCGGCTTCCACGGCCTGGCGATCAAGCTCGACGGCAGGCTGGCGGAGATCGAGCGGGACGGCGATCGGGTGGTCTGCGGCGGCGGCTTCCGCTTCCCTTCGGCGGCGGCGAAAACCGCGGCCTGGGGTCTCGCCGGGCTGGAGTTCGGCGTGAACATCCCGGGCACCGCCGGCGGTGCGGTGCGGATGAACGCCAACGCCTACGGCGGCCAGTTGGCGCGGGTGCTCGAGTGGGTCGACGTCAGTACCGCGCAGGGGACCGATCGGCGCGGGCCGGACCAGCTCGGGTTCGAGTACCGCCGCTCCAACTTGAAGCCGGGCGAGATCGTCGCCCGAGCTTCCTTTCGGCTCCAGCCCGCCGACCCGGACGAGATCAAGGCCACCCTCGCCGGCATGCGCGAGCGTCGCCGCGAGGCACAGCCATCGGGGATCAAGACCTTCGGCTCGACCTTCAAGAATCCGGACGACCCCCGGGCCGAGGGGCGCTCCTCGGGCCAGCTGTTGGAGGCTGCCGGCTGCCGCGGTCTCCGCCACGGCGGCGTGCGCTTCTCGGAGAAGCACGCCAACTTCGTCGAGAACGACCGCGACGGAACCACCGCCGACGTGCTCGAGCTGATGGCGGAGGGGCGCCGCCGGGTGCACGAGCGCTTTGGGGTCGAGCTGGAGCCAGAGGTCCAGATCCTGGGGGAGGTCGAGTGGCCGGCCGGCTGGGATCTCTGAGGGCACCCTGGATCGCTGGGGCGGTGCTCGTCGCCGTCGTTGCGCTGGCGGCCTACTGGTTCCTGATTCGCCAGGACACGGCGGAACCGCGGGTGCTGGCGCCGCGGCTGGCGGCGACGATCGGCGAAGGGGAAGACGCGATCGGCGTCGCCGCCGACGGAGCGCTGGTGCGCTGGCTGCCGCTCCCCGAAGAACCGCCGCTGCCGCAGCTGGCGCTTGAAGAGCCGCCGAAAGGAGGGCACGTAAAAGGCCCGGCGCTGGAACAGGTGCACGTCCTCGCCGACGTTCCCGCCGAACTTCGGCCTTACGTCGACCGCAGCGGATACGGGGAAAGCGGGGTGGAGGTCACCCTGACCACGGGCATCGAACTGATCTTCGGCGACGCCTCCCAGGTGGCGAAGAAGTGGCGCGCGGCAATCGGCATCCTCGCCGATCCGGAAGTGACGGCGCTCGATTATGTAGACCTGCAGGTCCCCGGCCGCCCCTCCTATGGAGGCTCGGAACACGAACTTCCATCCGCACCTTGAGGGCATGGGCGACCCCGAGGAAACCGCTCTAGCATGCCTTTCTGCAAACCCTCAAGTAAAAGCTGAGGGTAGGCCAACCCTCAAGTTGGGGTTGAGAAATCACCATGCATCAGGGGCTGCGACGGTTTGACAGGAGGGCGAGAATGTCCTACGTTCAAGCGCAAATTCCGCTCTTCTTTTGGCGACTCGAACTCTCGATCATCGCTGAAGGCTCGGACGGAACAAAGGCTCAACTCAACTGAAAGCTTTCAATAGCGCCAAGGGAAACCGGGCGCGCTGGAGAAAATCGGGAGATGGAATCCACTTACCTCGCGGTCATCAAGGTCGTCGGCGCAGGCGGCGGCGGTACCAATGCGGTCAGTCGCATGATCGACGCCGGCATTCGCGGCGTCGAGTTCGTCGCCGTCAACACCGACGCGCAGGCCCTGCAGGCCTGCGACGCCGACATCAAGCTCTCGATCGGACAGGAGTTGACCCGTGGCCTCGGCGCCGGCGGTAACCCTGAGGTCGGAGCCGGCGCCGCGGCGGAGAGCCGCGACGAGATCAAGGAGGCGCTGAAGGGCGCCGACATGGTCTTCGTCACCGCCGGCGAGGGTGGCGGTACCGGCACCGGCTCGGCCCCGGTGATCGCCGAGATCGCCAAGGAGGAGATCGGCGCGCTCACCGTCGGAGCCGTTACCAAACCGTTCGAGTTCGAGGGCAAACGGCGGATGCAGCAGGCGCTCGAGGGCATCGAGAAGCTGCGCAACAAAGTCGACACCCTGATCATCGTCCCGAACGAGAAGCTGCTGCAGGCGGTCGAGCGGCGGACCAGCGTCCTCGAGGCGTTCCGCCAGGCCGACGACATCCTCCGCCAGGGCGTCCAGGGCATCACCGACCTGATCACGATCCCCGGCCTGATCAACCTCGACTTCGCCGACGTGCGGACGATCATGCGCGACGCCGGCTCGGCCCTGATGGGCGTCGGCTCCGCCACCGGCGAGGCCCGCGCGCTCGACGCCGCCAAGGCGGCGATCACCTCGCCTTTGATCGAGGAGTCGATCAAAGGCGCGACCGGGATGCTGCTGAACATCACCGGCCCCGAGGACCTCGGCCTCTTCGAGGTCAACGAGGCCGCCCAGCTCGTCCAGGCCGAGGCCGACGACAACGCCAACATCATCTTCGGCTCGGTCGTCGACCAGTCGATGAAGGACGAGGTCCGGGTGACCGTGATCGCCACCGGCTTCGAAGGCTTCGAGCTGTTGGCCCGCTCGCCGCAGCGGGTGCGGCGCCGCTACGAGAGCCGCCCCCGCGTCTCCGCCGAGGACACCGAGATCCGCAAACTGCGGGTCACGGACGACGACATCGACGTGCCCGGCTTCCTCAAAGAGTAGGAACGGCCCGTTCACTAGATTGGGCGTCGTGACCACCGACGCCGCCCTCCGCCAGACGCCGCTCTACGAGCAGCACGTCGAGCTGGGGGCGAGGATCGTCCCCTTCGCCGGCTGGGAGATGCCGGTGACCTATGAGGGGATTCGCGAGGAGCACTCGGCTGTGCGCCGGCATGCCGGGATGTTCGACGTCTCGCACATGGGCCAGGTCGAGGTCGAGGGTCCGGGGGCGCTTGCCTTCCTGCAGCGGGTGCTCTCCAACGACGTCGCCAAGATCCATGTCGGCGGCGCCCAGTACTCCTGCCTTTGCAACGAGGACGGGGGCGTGATCGACGACCTCTTCGCCTACCGGCTCGGCGGCGACCGCTACCTCGTCGTCACCAACGCCGCCAACCACGGGACGGACCTCGAGTGGCTGGGCCGGCAGAGCCGCGCGTTCGACGCGATCGTCCGTGACGTCGCCGACCGCTACGCGATGCTCGCCGTGCAGGGCCCGCACGCCCGCGCCGTGGTCAGCCGCGCGCTCGGGATCGAGCTGCCGCCGCGCTTCCAGGTCTCCCACGTCCAGATCGGCCGCCGGCCGGCCCTTGCCTGCGGCACCGGCTACACCGGCGAGGACGGGGTCGAGCTGCTGCTCGACCCGGAGGTGTCGACCCCGATCTGGGCCGAGCTGCTCGACGCCGGCGTCGTCCCCTGCGGGCTCGGCGCCCGCGACACCCTGCGGCTGGAGGTCTGCTACCCGCTGCACGGCAACGAGCTGAGCCCCGAGCGCAGCCCGATCGAGGCCGGCCTCGGCTGGTGCTGCAAGGAGGAGACCGATTTCATCGGTGGCCAGGCAGTCGCCCGCGCCCGTGCCGAGGGCACCGCGGAGCAGCTCGTCGCCTTCAAGATCGAAGGCCAGGGGATCCCGCGCGAAGGCAACCCGGTGATGCGGGGCGACGAGCAGGTCGGCGCGGTTACCAGCGGCACCTACGCGCCCTCACTCGATCTCGGTGCCGGGATGGCCTACGTCCGCTCCGAGCTGGCCGAGATCGGGACCGAGGTCGCGATCGACGTGCGCGGCAAGCGCCGCCCCGCCCGGATAGCTTCCAAGCCCCTGTATTTGCAGAGTTCGAAAAGGAGCTGAGCCTTGGCTGACGCCACCTACCCCGACGACCTTCGCTACCACGAGGAACATGACTGGGCCCGGATCGAGGGGGATCAGGCGACCCTGGGGATCACCTGGTACGCGCAGGACTCGCTCGGCGAGGTCGTCTTCTTCGACCCGCCCGAGGTCGGCGCGACGATCCAGAAAGACTCCTCCTACGCGGAGGTCGAGTCGGTGAAGGCGGTGAGCGACGTGATCGCGCCCCTCTCTGGCGAGATCGTCGAGGTCAATGACGTGCTCCACGACTCGCCGGAGAAGGTCAACGAGGACCCCTACGGCGACGGCTGGCTGGTCAAGGTCCGGCTGACGGCGCCGGAGGAGGCCGAGACCCTGCTCGGGGTCCAGGAATACCGCAAGATGCTGGACCGCTAGGCGAGAAGCCCGGCCACCCGCTTCCCTAGCCTTAGCCAGGTGACTCGCTACACCTCCGCCACCCCGGACGACCGGCGGGAGATGCTCGACGCGATCGGCGTCGATTCGGTCGACGAGCTCTTCGAGCAGATCCCCGAGCCACTGCGGCTCGGACGACCGCTGGCGCTGCCGGAGGGGATGAGCGAGGCCGAGGTCTACGAGCGACTGGCGGCGCTCGCATCTCGCAACGCCGACGCCGAAGAGCAGGTCTGCTTCGTCGGGGCGGGGATGTACGACCACTACGTGCCGGCGATCGTCGACGCGATCACCTCGCGCAGCGAGTTCCTGACCCCGTACACGCCGTACCAACCGGAGATCAGCCAGGGCGGGCTGCAGGTGATGTTCGAGTTCCAGACGGCGATGTCGGAGCTGACCGGCCTGCCGGTGTCGAACGCTGGGCTCTACGAGGGGCCCTCCTCGGTCGCCTCGGCGGGCTACCTGGCGATGGGCGCGACCAAGCGCAGGCGCTTCGTCGTCTCCCGCGGCGTCCACCCGCACAGCCGCGAGACCCTCCGCACCTACTCGGTCGGCTACGGCGCCGAGGTGGTCGAGGTCGGCCTCGACGGTGGGCTGACCGATGCGGCGGCGCTAGCCGAGGCGGTCGACGGCGAGACCGCGGCGGTCATCATGCAGAGCCCGAACTTCCTCGGCGCGGTCGAGGACGTCGAGGCGCTGGGGGCGGCGGCCAAGGAGCACGGGGCGCTGCTGATAGTCGCCTGCGACCCGATGACCCTGGGGATCCTCAAGCCGCCGGGCGAGTGCGGCGCCGACATCGCCCTCGGCGAGGGCCAGCCGCTCGGCAACCGCTTGGACTTCGGCGGCCCCTCCTTTGGCTTCTTCTGCGCGACCGAGGCGCAGATCCGCCGCATGCCGGGGCGGATCGCCGGCGAAACCGAGGACGTCGACGGCCGCCGCGGCTTCGTCCTCGCGCTGCAGACCCGCGAGCAGCACATCCGCCGCGAGAAAGCGACCAACAACATCTGCACCGCACAGGCGCTGAACGCGCTCGGGGCGATGGTCCACCTCGCCTGGCTCGGGCGTCAGGGCTTCCGCGAGCTCGGCGAGCTGCTGGTCCAGCGGACCGCGTACGCCCTCGAGCGGCTGGCGGCGGTCGACGGCGTCGAGCTGCTGCACGAGGCACCGGTCGCACGCGAGTTCGCGGTGCGGCTGCAGGCGCCGGTCGACAAGGTGCTCGACCGCGTCGCCGAGCGCGGGATCGCCGCCGGCTACCCGCTCGGCCGCGAGTACCCCGAGTTCGAGGACGGGCTCCTGGTCGCGATCACCGAGCGCCGCACCAAGGCCCAGATCGACGAGCTGGCCGAGGCGCTCGGCGCGGCCGTCGCCGCGGAGCGTGGCGCTTTCCTCTCGGATAGCGAGAGCAACACGACACTCGCCGAGGGGGCGGTCTGATGGCACTGACGGAGACGCCGATGCAGGCCGAAAAGGCCCGGACGATCTTCGAGAAGTCGAAGTCGGGCCGTCGCGCCGCGGCGCTACCGGCGACCGAAGTGCCCGAGAAGCCGCTGGGCGAGCTGATCCCCCCGAGCCTGCTGCGGGCGGAGCCGCCGCGGTTGCCCGAGATCGCCGAGCCGGAGATCGTCCGCCACTACAACCGCCTCTCGCGCCGCAACTTCGACCTCGACAGCGGCTTCTACCCGCTCGGCTCCTGCACGATGAAGCACAACCCGCGGCTCAACGAGCGGGTGGCGGCGCTGCCCGGACACGCCCGCCTGCACCCGGCGCAGGACCCGCGCCGCGCCCAGGGGGCGCTGGAGCTGATGTGGCTCTTGCAGGAGTCATTGAGCGAGATCTGCGGCCTGCCGCACGTCAGCCTGCAGCCGAGCGCCGGCTCCCACGGCGAGCTCGCCGGCCTGCTGCTGACCCGCGCCTACCACGCCGACCGCGGCGAAGAGCGGACCCGCGTGCTTGCGCCCGATACCTCCCACGGCACCAACCCGGCTTCGGTGACGATGGCCGGGTTCACCGTCGTCAAAGTGGCGACCAACGCGAGCGGCGGCGTCGAGATGGACGACCTGCAAGCGAAGATCGCCGAAGACCCCGACGACGTCGCCTGCCTGATGTTGACCAACCCGAACACGCTCGGCGTCTTCGACGAAAACATCGCCGAGATCGCCTCGCTGATCCACGAGGCCGGTGGCACCCTCTACTACGACGGCGCCAACCTCAACGCGGTGATGGGCCACTCGCGCCCCGGCGACATGGGCTTCGACATCGTCCACGTCAACCTCCACAAGTCCTTCAGCCAGCCGCACGGCGGCGGCGGTCCCGGCGCCGGCCCGATCGCCGTCTCCGACCGGATCGAGCCCTACCTGCCGCGCCCGCAGGTCGTGCGGCGCGAGGGTTCCAACGGTCACGGCCCCGGCTTCGACCTCGACTTCGAGCGGCCGAAGTCGATCGGCCGCCTGCGTGGCTTCCAGGGCAACTTCGGCGTCTTCGTCCGCTCCTACGCCTACATCCTCAGCCTCGGCGGCGACGGCCTCGCCGAGGCCAGCGAGACCGCCGTCCTCAACGCCAACTACCTGAAGGCGCGCCTGGCCGAGGGCCGCGCCGGCGAGCGCCTGCCGATCGCCTTCGACCGCCACTGCATGCACGAGTTCGTCCTCTCCGGCAAGCCGATGAAGCGCGACCTCGGCCTGGCGACCCTGGACCTGGCCAAGCGCCTGCTCGACTTCGGCTTCCACCCGCCGACCGTCTACTTCCCGCTCCTAGTCGACGAGGCCCTGATGGTCGAGCCGACCGAGACCGAGACCAAAGAGTCCCTCGACGCCTTCGCCGAAGCAGTAGAGAAGATCCTCACCGAGGCCGAGACCAACCCCGACCTAGCCAAGAACGCCCCCTACACGACCCCCGTCCGCCGCCTCGACGAGGTCAAAGCCACCCGCCAGCCGGTCGTGCGGCAGTTACTCGATTAGCCCTGGGCCTGATCGAAGCTGGGAACCTCGACGATCCCCTGCGTGACGTCGGCGTGCATCAGCTCGATCAGCTCGTTTCCTCGTTCGGTAAACGGCTCCGCCAGGTCGGCGGTGGCGAGCCTCCAGCACTCTTCGAAGGGCTCGTCGGAGTTGGCTTCTTCCTGCCCGTAAAGCCTGGGCCAGATTTCTTCGAAGACTTCATTCAGCGCGTCGGCTCCTGACCGCACCTGCGGGGGCCCGAAGAGAAGGATCCCCGCCATTTGATGGTTGAAGTTCTCGGTCCGCTCGACCTGGACCTCTTCGGATACTCCCCAGCCGAGGATCTGGAAAACCTCTCGATAGGCATCGATCATCTCGTAGTAGGTCGCCTGTCGGTTGCGTCTCTCGTTCTCTCGCTGCTCGATCAGGAGACGTTCGCTCTCGGCGCTCGCGCTGCGCCGGCCCACGAGGTAGGTCGAGGTGGCGCCGACGGCCGCGCCGAGCAGGCTAGACGCGGCGGAGATCAGAGCTACGGCTACGACATCGCTCATCCGGACAACCTAGTGGGGCTGCGCGACGTCAGCGCTCAGATCTGTCCTGGGTAGAAGCCGAGTCTGGCGAGGGGCTCGACCAGCTCGAGCTCCTCGTAGGAGAGGTGGGAGAGCAGGGTGTCGGTGAGGACGTCGATCGCCTCCTGCAGAGGGCCGAAGTCCTCGGGGTGGTTGATGTGGCGGACCAGGCCCTTGTCGACGCCCTCGATCGCGTCGTGGATCACCAGGTGCTCCTGCGCCAAGCGGTCGATCACCGGCTCGAGGCCGCGATCGCTGCGGCGTAGGTGGGGGAAGATCGACTCGTCCTCGAGGCCGTGGTGCTGGGCCACCACCCGGCAGTAGCGGCTGCAGAAGGCACCCAGCGTCCAATCGTTCTGGCGCAGCGCCATCTCGTGCAGGGCCGAGCGCGCCGCGCCGGCGTCGAGGCGGCCGTCGCGCACCTGAGCGACCAGCTCCCGCAGCTCGCTCAGCTCGCGCCGCAACATGTCGTGGACGTCGATCAGGTGCTGGCCGGCTGCCCGGCCCTGGTCGCTGTAGGTGACCTCAGCGCCGGAAGGCTCGCGGTGGGGCCGGGTCGACTCATCCCATCGAGGCGCGGTGAAGCGGGTGCCCGCGTCGGGGGTCGGGGCGACCCCGAGCCGCTCGTACTCCGATTTCGACCCGTCCTCCACCAGCTATAGCTCCGGCAGCTCCTGCTCCAGCTCCAGCACCGGGGCGAAGAGGTCGCCGTGCTTGTCGATTCGCTTCAGCACGTCGTCGGTCTCGAAGACGAGGTGGTCGCCCTTGCCTGACTTGGCGGCTTTCTCGACCTCGTCCCAGGTCACCGGGGTCGAGCAGGTGGGGCGTTCGCGGGCGCGGAGGCTGTAGACGGAGATCGTGGTTTTGCGTTCGTTGTTCTGGTACCAGTCGATGAAGACCTTGCCGCTGCGGTCGGTCTTTTTGCCCATTTTCGCGAGGATGTTCTCCGGGTCCTGGTTGGCGACGACCTGGGCGAGGGCCTGTGCGAAGGGGCGCGTCTGCTCGTAAGTGGTTTTGGTGTTGAGGGGGACGTAGAGCTGCATGCCCTTCGAGCCGGAGGTCTTGGCGAAGCACTGGAGGCTCACCTGCTCCAGCAGGTCGCGCAGGCGCAGCGCCACCCGCGAGCAGTCGACGATGTCGGCGGGCGGCCCGGGGTCGAGATCGAAGGCGACGACCGTCGGCCGTTTCGGCGCCCGGCTCTTCGAGAGCGAGGGGTGCAGCTCGAGCGCCGCCAGCTGAGCCATCCAGATCAGCGTCGGCAGGCTGTCGCAGACGCAGAACTCGATCACCCCGGCGCGCGGCCCCGCCTGCACTTTCGCCGTCTTCACCCATTTCGGCCGGTGTTTCGGGCAGCGCTTCTCGAAGAACGCCGCATCGAGGTCCTCGACCCCTTCCGGGAAGCGCCGCAGCGTCACCGCCCGCCCGCTCAGGTGGGGGACGATCGCCGGCGCCACCTTGGCGTAGTAGTCGACCATCTCGCCCTTGGTGAACCCGGTCTTCGGGAACAGCACCTTGTCGAGGTTGGAGAGCCGCAGCTCTTTGCCCTCGACCTCTACCTGCCGGGTCTCAGCCACGGCTGAAGCCTATTTCGAGGCTTTGGCTTTGGAGCGGGAGGAGCTTTTCGATTTCGTCGATTTGCTCTTTTTCGCTTTCGAAGCCTTGGCGGCTTTCGCTTTCGGCGCTTTCTTGGCGCCGCCGCTGCCTTTCTCTTTGACCGCGGCGATGCTCTCCTCCAGCGCCGCCATCAGGTCCGGTGCTTTGGTCGCTTTCGGCGCCTCGGCCTCCGCCGCGACGATCTCCTTGCCTTCGGCCTTCTGCTCGATCAGCGCCAGCAGCTGTTCGCGGTACTCGTCCTTGTAGGCGCCAGGCTCGAATTCGGTGCTGAGAGAGTCGATCAGCTGCTCGGCCATCTGCTGCTCGCGCTTGGCGACTTTCGGCTTCTTGTCCGGCAGTGCGTCGTCGAGCTCGGACGGCGGCACGACCTCGTCGTGGAAGCGCATCGTCGTCAGCGTCAGCACGCCGTCGGAGGCGCGGATTGCCGCCAGGTGCTCTTTGTTGCGGAAGACGAAGCGGGAGATCGCGGCCTTGCCCGAGCTTTCCATCGCCGCCGCCAGCAGCGAGTAGGCCTTCTCGGCGCCGTCGGCCGGCCCGAGGTAGTAGGGGCTGTCGAAGTACATGGGATCGATTTCCTCGATGTCGACGAAATCCTGAACGTCGATCGCCCGCGTCTTCTCCGGCGCCAGCGCCGACATCTCGTCTTTGCTCAGCGGCACGTACTGGCCGGGGGTGAGCTCGTAGGCCTTGACGATGTTCTCGTAGGGGACCTCCTCGTCGGTCCCTTCGGCGACCCGGCGGTGTTTGATCCGGGCACTGTCGCTGTCGCGGATCTCGCGCAGGGCGATGTTGCGCCGCGCCACCGCGCTGAATAGGCGCACGGGCACATTCAGTAGCCCGAAGCTGATCGTCCCGCTCCAAATTGCTCTAGCCATCTTTGTGTCCGTTCCTCACCTGGATTTCTTACCCGGATTCTTTCAACCAAACGCGTCCGTCGGCCATAGAGGTCGGCTTACGGGACTCATCTTGCGCTGAGGGTGATGAGGGATGATCCGGCGGTGCTCTTCGAGCTTCGGGACGTGGGGCTGGACCGCGGCGGCAAGGCCGTCCTCGACTCGCTCAGCGCCGGGGTCCCGGAGGGCGCGACGGCGATCGTCGGCCCTTCCGGCGCCGGCAAGTCGACGCTATTGCGGCTGCTGAACCGGCTCGCCGACCCCGACCGCGGCGAGATCGACTACCGCGACCGGCCGCTGAGCGCCTACGAGCCGCTGGCGCTGCGGCGCGAGGTCGCGCTGGTCCCGCAGCTGCCGGCGCTGCTGGAGGGGACGGTCGAATCGAACCTGCGCTACGCGGCAGAGCTGGCGGGCGAGCCGCTGGAGTCGGAGCGCACGCTCGCCCTCGCCGGCCTCGACCCGGACTTCGCCGAGCGCGACGTCGCCAAGCTCTCGGTCGGCGAGCAGCAGCGGGCGATGCTGGCGCGAGCCCTGGCGCAGCGCCCCCGCGTCCTCCTCCTCGACGAGCCGACCTCGGCCCTCGACCACGCCGCCCGCGACACGATCGAGGCGGCGCTGGCGCAGCTGCGGCACGAGCTGGAGATCTCGACCGTGCTGGTCAGCCACGACCCCGAGCAGGCGCGGCGGCTCGGCGACTGGGTGGTCCGCCTCGAGGCCGGGCGGATCGCCGCTTGCGGCCCGCTGGCGGAGGTGCTGGCATGACCGGATGCGTCAGCTGTTCCTTTTGCCCACCCTGCGCGCATAAGGAACAGGCGACGTGAGCACCTCGATCCACATCGCCGTCTGGCAGGTCGCCGCCTCCCTAGCCCTGGTCGCTCTGGCGGCAGCGATCTCCTTCTGGCAGAAGGCCGACCTCGAGCGCGACATCCTCGTCGCCACCGGCCGCTCGATCGTCCAGCTGACCCTGGTCGGCTACGCGATCAAGCTGATCTTCGAGGCCGACACGATCTGGCTGGTGCTGGTCCTGCTGGCGGTGATGGTCCTCTTCGGCGCGATCACCGCCCGCCACCGCGCCGCCAAGGTCCCGGAATCATTCCGGCCGCTGCTGATCGCCCTCGCGCTCGCCGGCGGCACCACCCTCGGTCTCGTCGTCGCCCTCGGCATCTTCGAACCGACGCCGCGCTACCTGGTCCCGGTCGGCGGGATGGTGATCGGCAACGCGATGACGGCGAGTGCCGTCGCCCTCAACCGCCTCGGCGACGAGATGGGTGACGCCCGCGCTCGGATCGAGGCGACCCTGGCGCTCGGCGCCACCGCCCGCGAAGCCGCCGCCCCGACCATCCGCCGCTCCCTGCGCTCGGGGATGATCACCCTCGTCGACTCGACCAAGACCACCGGCCTGATCTTCTTCCCAGGGACGATGGTCGGCATGCTCCTCGCCGGCGCCAGCCCCACCGACGCCGTCCGCCTGCAGCTGATCCTCCTCTACACCCTGCTCGGCAGCGTCTCGATCTCCGCCCTCACCGCGACCCTTCTCGCTTACCGCAACTTCTTTACGCCGGCGGCCCAGCTGCGAGAGCTGGAGTCGGAGACCTCGGACTAGCGCCGGCAGCACCAGCCTTCGACGCGGGGGAAAGACGATGGTTCGCCATCTGACGAAAAGGCCTTCGGGATGTCGGCGATGGCTCGCCCCCTGCCGCGGCCGAGCGGCAGGAAGAGCCACTGGTTCGCGCCCGGCCAGGCGACGAGGAGGCGCTTGCCGTCCGGCGACCATTCGACCTGGCCGAGGCTGCCGGGAACCCTGAGCAGGCTTCGAGGCCTGTCGCCGGGCGGGAAGACGAGGACCTCGCTGTAGGTGCCGTGCTTCTTCCAGTGAGTTATTGCAGCGGCAACGAGCGAGCGCCCGGGGGCGAGCGCGGCGTCAACCACGGTTGCGCCCGCCGGCAGCGGCAGGCCATGGGCCTTCCCGAGCGCGGGTCGCGACGGATTTCCGGCCGGCCAGATCGGCCGCAGGCGGAGGGCCTGCGGTGAGGCTTCGAGGATCTTTCTCCCACCGTCGGCCCAGTCCATCCAAGCGATGCGGTGCATGGCGGGGGCGGCGGCGAGCACGGAGCCGGTTTCGCTGTCGATGATCCGCAGCCGTCCCGCGCCGGTGACGTAGGCCAGCGCTTCGGTCCCGTCCGGTGACCAGGCGGGGGCGACGTAGGCGGGGGAGATCCGGGCGCCGGGCGGGGTGTGGGCGGCGGTCGAGCCGGCTACCAGATGGTCCTCGGTCCCGTCGCCGGCGATCACGCGGAGGTCGAAACCGGCCCGGTAGGCGATCCGTTCCCCTGATGGTGACCAGCGGGGAACCGCTACTCGTGCCGGGGCGGTGATCGACCAGCGCGTGGTGCCGTCGGGCTCGATCGCGCTCAACGTCCGCTTCTTGACCGCGGCGACGAAGAGGCCGTGGGGTGACCAGCTCGCCTCTTCGTAATCGCCCAATAGGCGCCGCGAGCCGTCCGGTTGCACGACCCAGGGACCGAAGGAGCTCTGGACCAGGAGGCGGCCGCCGCCGGGGATCCGGGCCAGGGTCGGTTCCGGGCGCGGAGCGGAGGCGGTGAAGGCGTCGCCGACCCAGCCGCGTACGGCGGCCCCGGCGGGCGAGAGCAGCAGGATCGCGAGCAGTGCCGCCAGCGAGAACCCGAGCACGAGGCGGGGGAGAGGTCGCCGGCTTCGCCCCTCCGAGGTTGCGGGGGTCATGGCCCCCCAAAGTTCGGAGCGGCCGCGCCCATCGCTGCTCGTCCGGTCCACGAAGGCGGCGGCGACGATCCGGCGGCCACGCTCCTCGGCCTCGGGCGACTCGGGGATCGGGGCCTCCCAGAGCGCCCGCTCGAGCTTGCCGTCGCTCATCGCCTTCCCTCCGCCAGTGGCTCGACCTCGGCGGCGGCGCGCAATCGGTCGAGGCCGCGCCGCAGCCTCGAATTGACGGTTCCCCGCGGCAGGTCCAGCATCGCCGCGATCTCACCCGGCGTGTACTCGAGCAGGTGACGGAGGACGACGACCGCCCGCTGCTCGGCCGGCAGCTCCCTCAGCGCCGCGATCATCTCGCCCCCGATCTCCTCGGGCGGCGGCAGCGGCTCGAAGACCGACTCGGCTCCGTCGACCCGCCGCCGCAGCGCCTCGCGCCGCGCCCAGTCGAGTGCCCGGTTGACGACGATCCGGTGCAGCCAGGGATGGAACGGCCGGCGCCGGTCGAAGCGGTCGAGCGCCTCGACCGCGGCGAGGAAGCCGTCCTGGGCGATGTCCTCGGCCGCGGCGGCGTCGTGGACGACGAGGTAGGCGGCGCGGTAGGCCCCGCGCCAGTGGAGCGCGTAGAGCCGCGCCATCGCGGCGCCGGACCCGTCTTGGGCCTCGCCGACGAGCCGCCGCTCGTCCGCACCGCTCTCAGCTCGCACCTTCGACCCCCTTCCGACATCTCAATCTTCTCTCACCCAGCGCCCCATCCGCTGCAGCGCTCTGCCGAGCCGCTCGCGCATCCGGGTTGCGACCGGCCCCCGCGGCAACTCCAGGACGAAGGCGGCACCCGGAAAGGTGTGGTTCTGCCAGTTCGGCGCCGTCCCCGCCGGCCACTGCATGAGGCGGAACGGCATCCGCGCCAGGGCCGCGAAGTGGCGGGCGCTGGGTGCGCTCGGTCCCCAGGCGCGGACGAAGGGGCGCCTGCCGCCGTACTGGTGGAACCAGATCGTCGCCGCCGGGTGGATGGCCCGGATCACCCGCGCCGCGAGCCGCGTTTCCGGCTCCGAGAACGGGCGCGGTCCCGAGTACTCGGAGCTGAAGGGGCGCCCGAGCGGGCGCCACCCGGAGGGGAAGTTGCGGTTGAGGTCGACCCCGCGGGCGTTGAGGCGGGAACCGGCGGCGGTTCCGTCGGGGTCGAGGTTGGGAAGGAAGTAGATGTCGGAGCTCGGATCCGGGCAACCGGCGGTGAGGCCGGAGACGGGCTCGACGCCGCCGGCCGCGCACTCGTCGCCGTGGATGCAGCCGAAGACGAGCAGCTCGCCCGGCCATCGCGGAGCGCCCAATTGGCGCAATTCGATCCGCCGTCCCTCCGGCGAGTGGCCGATCGTCTCGGTGCGGATGCCGGGACCGCGGAAGGCATGGACGAAGGCAAGGGTCTCGCTGCCGCCAGACGACGCCGGCGGCGCCAGCAGGGCGAGAGCTGCCAGCAGTGCCGCCGTCAAAGCAGTCCCCTTCTCATGCTTTCCATACGGATGAGCGCTTGCCAGAGGTCCCAAGCCGATCGCAGCCACCTCCTAGACTCGCCCCCGTGTCCCGCTCCCAGCGCCTGACCCTGATCGCGACGATCCTCGGCTCGACCGTCGTCTTCCTCGACAGCACGGTCGTCAACGTCGCCCTGCCGGCGATCAGCGACGGGCTCGACGTCGGGCTCGCCGGCCAGCAGTGGGTGGTCGAGGCCTACACCCTGGCGCTGGTCTCGCTGCTGCTCGTCGGCGGCAGCCTCGGCGACCAGTTCGGGCGGCGGCGGATGTTCGTCATCGGGCTGGTCGGCTTCGGCGTCACCTCGATCCTCTGCGCGATCTCGCCGACCTCCGAGTTCCTGATCGGCGCCCGCGCCCTGCAGGGGATCACCGGAGCGCTGCTCGTCCCCGGCTCGCTGGCGATCGTCGCCTCCACCTTCGAGGGCGAAGCGCGCGGCAAGGCGGTCGGGACCTGGACCGCCTGGACCGGGATCGCCACGGTGATCGGGCCGGCGGGCGGCGGCGCCCTGATCGGCATTACCTCCTGGCGGG
Source organism: uncultured Actinomycetes bacterium (assembly GCA_963702075.1). Classification (GTDB taxonomy): domain Bacteria; phylum Actinomycetota; class Thermoleophilia; order Solirubrobacterales; family 70-9; genus VAYN01. The sequence goes on from OY969703.1 coordinate 1,485,324, forward strand.
CGATTTTCTGGGTCAACATCCCGCTGATCGCGGCGACCGTCCTGCTGACGTTGCACTCGGTGGAGGAGAGCCGCGACGAGGACGCCTTCCTCGGCATCGACTGGGCCGGGATCGCGCTCTCAGGCGTAGGCCTCGGCGGGCCGACCTTCGCCCTGATCGAGCAGCCCTCGCGCGGCTGGAGCGACCCGCTGGTCTGGGGGACGATGGCCGCCGGGGTCCTCTGCTTCGGCCTCTTCATCCTTCGCGAGGCGACCGCACGCCACCCGATGCTGCCGCTCGGGCTCTTCCGCATCCGCAACTTCTGGGTCACGAACCTGACCACGCTCGCGACCTACGCCGGCCTGATCGGCGGCCTCTTCTTCGTCGGCCTCTACCTGCAGCAGGTGGTCGGCTACTCGCCCCTCGAGGCGGGCCTGGCGACGACGCCGATCTCGATCCTGATGTTCTTCCTCTCGCCCCGGTTCGGCCGCATCGCCTCCGGCACCGGGCCGCGGGTGCCGATGAGCGCCGGCCCGATCGTCGGCGGGATCGGCTTGCTGATGATGATGCGGATCGGGCCGGATACGAGCTACCTGGCCGACGTTCTCCCGGGCCTGCTCGTCTTCGGCGTCGGCCTCTCGGCGACGGTGGCCCCGCTCACCGCGACCGTCCTCGACTCGGTCGACGAGCACCGGGTCGGGGTCGCCTCCGGGGTCAACAACGGCGTCTCCCGGGTGGCCGGGCTGCTGGCGATCGCCGTGCTCGGGGCGGTGATCTCGGCAAGCTTCGGGAGCAAGCTCGACGCCCAGCTCGGCAACGCGCCGCTCTCCCACCCCGCGGCCGCTGCGGTCACCGAAGCGAAGGAAAAGCCGCTGGCCGTCCCCGCGGCCGAAGATCTCCCCGCGGCCGAAGCAGACCGGGTGACGCAGGCCGCCGCGGACGCTTCCACCTCCTCCTTCCGCCTCGGGATCGGCATCGCCGGGATCCTGATGATCCTCGGCGGCATCGTCGCCGGCATCGGCGTCCAGAACCCGAAACGGCGCCGCCAGGCCATCCCCAGCCGAGGCTCAGCCCAAGCCGGCGAGTGCGGCCACAGCAGCGACTGCGACAGCACCGACCACCAGCAAGACAAAGCCGGGGCAGCTATCGACTCCGCCCAGGCCTGAGCGACAGCCGGAACGGCCCCTCACTAGGCTCAGTCCCTCATGCCCAGCTCCATCATCTTCAGCGGCATCCAGCCCACCGGCCGCAAGCATCTTGGCAACTACATCGGGGCAATCCGCCAATACGTAGAGGGCCAGGACCGCGGCGACCCGGCGATCTTCTGCATCGTCGACCTGCACGCGCTCTCGGTCCCCTACGACCCCGAGGAACTGCGCCAGCGCGTCTACGACACCGCCGCGATCCTGCTCGCCGCCGGCCTCGATCCCGAGCGCTGCATCCTCTTCCGCCAGTCCGACGTCCGCGAGCACACCGAGCTGACCTGGCTGCTCTCGGCGGTCACCTCCCACGGCGACCTCAACCGCATGCACCAGTTCAAGGAAAAGGTCGGCAAGGACCGCGAGCTCGCCTCCGCGGCGCTGTTCTACTACCCGGTGCTGATGGCCGCCGACGTGCTCGCCTACCGGGCGACCGAAGTGCCGGTCGGCGACGACCAGCGCCAGCACGTCGAGCTGATGCGGGAGATCGCCCGTCGTTTCAACGCCCGTTTCGGCGAGACCCTGGTCGTCCCGGAGCTGGTGATCCCGGAGGTCGGCGCCCGGATCATGGACCTGCAGGAGCCGGAACGGAAGATGTCGACGACCGGGGGCACCGAGCAGGGGACCGTGCTGGTCCTCGATGAGCCCGACACGATTCGCAAGAAGTTCCGTTCCGCCGTTACCGACTCCGGCCGCGAGATCGGACGCTCGCCGAACAAGCCTGGGATCTCCAACCTGGTCGACATCTTCTCGGTCGCCTGCGGCACCGAGCAGAAGGAGGTCGAAAGGGAATTCGAGGGCTCTGGCTACGGCGACTTCAAGAAGGCCGTCGGCGAGGTGGTGGTCAGCTACCTGGAACCGGTCCGCGAGCGCTACGCGGAGCTGCGCCCCGACGAGACGGAGCTGGACCGGATCCTCGGCATCGGTGCCGAGAAGGCGCGGGAGATCTGCGCGCCGGTCGTCGCCGAGGTGCGGGGCCGGATGGGCTACCCGCCCCAACGCGCCGCTTAGCCCCAAATAGCCGGGAAAACATCAAGCGACGGCTGCTCCGCTTCGCGTCCGCACCGTCGCCATCCCACCTCCGGTCTAGTCTTCGCTCGGTGGCCGTCGCCGACCTCGACCTCGATCTAGACCTCGACGTCTTCGCCGGGCCGTTCGACCTGCTGATGGCGGTCGTCCTGCGCGAGGAGGTCAGCCTGCTCGACCTGCAGCTGGGCGAGGTCGTCGTCGCCTACGTCGAGCACCTGGAGCGCGAAGGCGAGCTGGAGCTGGAGGTGGCGACCGAGTTCCTCGTCCTGATCGCCGCCCTGCTGGAGTTGAAGTCGCGGCTGATGCTCCCCGGCCCCGACGAAGACCTGGACGAGCTGAAGCCCGAGGAGGCGCTGGAGGAGCTGTTGGCGCGGATGCTCGAGTACCGCCGCTACCGCGACGCCGCGGCCGAGCTGGCCGAGCGCTTCGAGGGTCAGCGCGGCTACCTCTACCGCTCGGCGCCGCTGCCGACCGAGCTGCGGCGGGTGGCGGTCGAGGCGGCAACCGCGGTCTACGACCCCGACCAGCTCGGCGCCGCCCTCGGCGACCTGCTGACCGAGCCGCCCGACGTCGACATCAGCCACATCCGGCCGACGGTCTCGCTGGAGCGGCGGCTGCGGGCGCTTCGCGACGCGCTGCTGCGGCGCAAGGACTTCGACTTCGACGAGGAGTTCGGCGGCGAGGACCGGCTGACCCAAGCGGTGACCGTCTTCGCGATGCTCGAGCTCTACCGCAAGGGCGAGGTGACCTGGGAGCAGGGCGAGTGCTTCGGGCCGATCCGGGTGAAGAAGGTCGTGCCGACCGCGAACGTCGTCAAGAGCGGATGAGCGACCTCTCCCGCACCGTCGAGGCGCTGCTCTTCCTCTCGCCGCAGCCGGTCGCCGTCGAGGACCTGGCGGAGGCGACGCAGGCGGCCGAGGGGCAGGTCGAAGAGGCGGTCGAGCTTTTGCGCGAGGACCTTGCCGAGGGTAAGCGCGGCGTGGTGCTGCGCGAGGTCTCCGGCGGCTTCTCCCTCGCCTCCGACCCCGCCAGCGAGGACGCCGCCCGCCGCCTGCTGTCGAAGCCGCGGACCCCGCCGCTGACCCAGGCCCAGGCCGAGACCCTGGCGATCGTCGCCTACCTGCAGCCGGTGACGCGCCCGGAGATCGCCCGCATCCGCGGCGTCACCTCCGAGTCGGCGGTGACCAGCCTCGCCGAGCGTGGCCTGATCGAGGAGGCCGGCCGCTCCCAGTTTGGCGCCGCGATCTTCAAGACCTCCGAGCTCTTCGAGCGCCTCTTCGGCCTCGGCGGCCTCGACCAACTCCCCGACCCGTCGAAGTTCGACCCCAGCCCCGAGGACGAGCGCGACCTGCGCGAGCGGCTGCTGAAGGCGGGGGAACAGCGAGCGGAGTGACGGCTGGGGGAGCCGGGGATGGGGTTCGGCGGACAACAACGGGGAGGGTCCGGCGAACCCCATCCCCGGCTCCTCGATCGTGAGGCTGGCGAAGTTCCTCGCCCATGGAGGTGTTGCCTCCCGGAGACGGGCGGAGGAGATCATCGGCAAGGGGTTGGTGACCGTTGGCGGCGAGGTCGTCACCGATCCGGCTCGGGATGTGGATGCGGGCGACGACGTGCGGGTCAACGGCGACCCCGTGGCGGCCGAGGTGCGCGAGGTGTGGGTGGTGAACAAGCCGATCGGGGTGGTCTCGACGGCGCGGGAGCCGGGGAGCCGCAGGCCGGTGGTCGATCTGGTCGAGACGGAGGCGCGGCTATACCCGGTTGGCCGCCTCGATGCAGACTCCAGCGGCCTGCTGCTGCTGACGAACGACGGGGAGCTGGCGAATCGGCTGACTCACCCGCGCTACGAAATGCCGAAGACCTACGTGGCGCGGTTGAAGAAGCCGATCGCTAATGGGGACCTGGAGCGCCTCGCTCGCGGCGTGGAGCTGGAGGACGGCCCGACCGCGCCGACGCAGGTGAAGCGGCGTGGCGATCGCGAGGTTGAGATCGTCCTCCGCGAAGGGCGCAACCGCCAGGTGCGGCGGATGCTGGAGGCAGTCGGGAACGAGGTGATTGAGCTGCGACGGGTGGGGTTCGGGCCGCTGCGGTTAGGGGGTCTAGAGGCGGGTGCTTCGCGGCGCCTTTCGCAGGACGAGATCGCCCGGTTGCGCGAAGCCGCTGTTTGACGGTTCCAACCGCTCGGGGCGGCCAAATCCCCCTCGCACAAGCTTGTAGGAGGGGGATTTGGCCGCCAGATGCGGCTAGGAGCTAGGGGGATCTACGAGGCATTGCATTTGAGACGGCGGGCGACGGTGTCAGCGACTGCCTCGGCTTCTCTCTCTGCTTCGCGGTGGGTAACCCGCAGGACTGAATAGCCCGCACGCATCAGTTCGCGGTCGCGCCAGCGGTCGCGCTCGAAGGCGACGGCGGTGCCATGGAAGTCGCGGCTGTCAGCCTCGAGGGCGAAGCAGTGATCGGGCCAGAGGAAGTCGACCTCGATGCGGCCGTTGGCGATCTGGACGGGTGCGTTGAAGAACGGGGGAGGGAGGTCGCGCCGGACGATCAGCGGCACCACCTTCGCCTCCAGGGGGCTCTTGAGCTTGCCGCGCTTGCCGAGCAGCGGCGCCGCTCCGCGCCATTCCTCGATCAGCTTCAGTAGCACCTTCATCCCCCGCCGCCGCGGATCGATAGAGGTCTCAATGGCGACGATGTCGAGCGACTCCCCCCCCGCCGCCCGCTCGAAGGCGCTGCGCAGCGTCCATTCGCCGACGACGCCTGCGAGGTCCACCAACGTCCGTGCCGGGCTGGTGCACGGGATACCGCTGACCGTCCCCGTCTCCTCCAGCCGCGGCGGTCGCACTCGGTGCAGGTAGATGCCGTCGATGCCGCGGCCATGGGAAGGAGGGGCGATTACGTCGATCACCACCGGTCCGCCATCCAGGAGCTTGAGCAGGGCCCCCGCGCTGCGGTGAGACAGGACGCCGCCTTTCCCGCAGGCGAGGGTCGCGGCCATCAGTCGCCCACGCTCTGCAATGCGGGCGTGACCCAAGGCATAGACGCCGTGGAACACCCGGTGCAGACGTCCGCTCGTGGCGGCGTGGCTGATTGCGCCGTCCTTGAAGCCCAGGCGGCGCATCTGATCGCGCGAGATCACCCCGTGCTGCTGGTCGGCGAGGACGCCCACGCGGTGCCAAGCCTGAGCGGGGCGATTTATGGCTGTCATATCGACATAAGTCGCCTCGCCTAGGCGATTCGCCCCCCGGCTCTGAGAAGATTCACGGCGTGAGCGGGAATGGAAGCAACGGTGAGATGCGGGCTGGTGCTTATGCGGGGCCGCAGCAGCGGCTCTTTGCGGTGCGGGGGGCGGCGCAGGCTGAGGCAAATGAGCCGGCGGCGATTCTCTCTGCCACCGAAGAGGTCATGCGGGGGCTGATCGAGCGCAATGGGGTGGCGCCGGAGGACATGGTCAGCTGCTTGTTCACGACTACGGATGACCTCGATGCCGAGTTTCCCGCCGTCGCCGCTCGCGATCTGGGGCTGACAATGGTGCCTTTGATGTGCTGCCGCGAGATCCCGGTGCCCGGGTCGATGCCGCGGGTGATCCGGGTGATGCTGCACTTCTATGCGCCGGAGGGCCACGAGCCGGCTCATGTCTACGTTGGCGCGGCGCAGAAGCTGCGGGCCGACCTCGAAGCCGCCCAGTAGGGCGCTTTCGCCTCAGTCCGTCAGAATCGACAGCCGATGACGATCACCTTCGCGGAGAAGCTCGCCCGCATGCCGGGCTACCAGGCCGGGGTCCCGACCGGGCAGGCGCCTGAGGCGATCGCCTCGGGGAGCATCGCCCAGCTCGCCTCCAACGAGTCTCCGTTCCCGCCGCACCCGAAGGTCGTCGAGGCGATCCAGAAGGCGGCCGGCTCGATGAATCGCTACCCCGATCCCGACGCGACCCTGCTGCGCCGCCGCCTCGCCGAGCGCTACGAGACCGAGCCGGGGCGGGTCGCCGTCGGCAACGGCTCCTGCGAGATCCTCCTCGCTGCCGCCGACGCGCTCTGCGAGCCCGGCGCCGAGATCCTCTACGCCTGGCCGTCCTTCTCGATGTACCCCTACCTGCCGGCGCTGACCGGTGCCCGCGAGGTCCGTGTGCCGCTGGCCGAGGGCGACGTCCACGACCTTGCCGCGATGGCGGCCGAGGTGACCGCGGCGACCCAGCTGCTGATCGTCTGCAATCCGAACAACCCGACCGCGACCCACATCCCCGCGGCGGAGATCGGCGCCTTCTGCGAGCGCATCCCTGCGCACGTGACGGTGATCCTCGACGAGGCCTACGTCGAGTTCCAGGCCCACGACGACCCCGACACCTCGCTCGACCTATTGAAGGACTTCCCGAACCTGGTCGTCCTGCGCACCTTTAGCAAGTGCTACGGCCTCGCCGGGCTGCGGGTCGGCTACGCGATCGGCTCCGCCAACTTCCGCGCCGCGGTCGACGCCGTCCGCCAGCCGTTCAGCGTCAACGCCCTCGCCCAGGCGGCCGGGGCGGAGGCAGTGCGCCACGAGGACGACGTCCTGCGCCGGGTCGAGAGCACGATCGCCGCCCGTCTCACCGTCGAGGAGGGCCTTCGAGAGCTTGGCCTGCGGACCAGCGACTCCCACGCCAACTTCTCTTGGGTCGATCTCGGCGACGCCGACGAAGCCGCGGTCCTCGCCGGCCTCGCCGAGCGCGAGATCGCCGTGCGGCCCGGGAGGGCCCTCGGCGGCCCCGGCCACATCCGCGTCAGTTACGGGACCGCCGAGGAGAACGAGCGGTTCCTGAGCGTCCTGTCGGAAATACTTGACTAACCGCGCGCCCGTGGTACAACCTCCTGCATGGTGAGGTTGGACAAAGGCACATCCTCGGGTAGCGCCATGGCGCTCGACATTGCCGTCGCGCCAGCCCATCCCACCCACTGGTATTGGCGATTTAGCTAGGCGTTCGGCCTGGCGGCGCCGTGCCGCCCGAAGACCCAGATCTTCCGGCCGGGCGCCGCCCCAGACGTTGTCGCGTTCGTGCGCGCCGACCCAGCCCGGCAGCGAACGACCAGAAAGTACGATTTGAAGGCTTTGGAGAAAGGCGAAGGAAATATGTTCATCGGAATGGAGGGGGCAAAGCGAGACGGCGTCCGCGACACCCGGATCGGCAAAATCGTCGAGCTGGTGCCGCCGGAACGGCTTTTGGGCGAGCTGCCGCTCGGCGAGGAGCGGGCGAAAGCGGTGATCCGCGGCCGCGAGGAAGTGCGGCGGGTGCTGCAGGGCGAGGATCCGCGGCTGATGGTCGTGGTCGGCCCGTGCAGCGTCCACGACCCGAAAGCGGCGATGGAGTACGCGACGAGGCTGAGCGCGGCGGCGCGCTCGCTGCGCGAGGACCTGCTGGTGGTGATGCGCGTCTACTTCGAGAAGCCGCGGACGACGACGGGGTGGAAGGGGCTGATCAACGACCCCCACCTCGACGAAAGCGGCGACGTCAACGCCGGCCTGCGGATCGCCCGCAAACTGCTGCTGGAGGTGCTGGACACCGGGCTGCCGATCGGCTGCGAGTTCCTCGACCCGATCACGCCCCAATACATAGCCGACTGCGTCGCCTGGGGGGCGATCGGGGCGCGCACCTCGGAGAGCCAGACGCACCGCCAGCTCGCCTCCGGACTCTCGATGCCGATCGGGTTCAAGAACCGGACCGACGGCAACATCCAGGTCGCGGTCGACGCGGTGCGGGCGGCGGCGGCCTCGCACGCCTTCGCCGGGATCGACGACGCCGGGGCGCCGGCGATCCTGCACACGACCGGCAACCCCGACTGCCACGTCATCCTCCGCGGCGGCCACGGGCAGCCGAACTACCATCCGCCGGAGGTCGAAGACGCGCTGGTCACGCTCGGCGTCGCCGGCCAGCCGGAGCGCCTCGTGATCGACGCCTCCCACGACAACAGCGGCAAGGATCCCGAGAAACAGTTCTTCGCCGCGGGCGACATCGCCGACCAGGTGGCGGACGGCAACAAGGCGATCGTCGGCGTCATGTTGGAGTCGTTCCTGGTCGAGGGACGGCAGAACCTGGTCCCCGGCGAGGAGCTCGTCTACGGCCAGTCGATCACCGACGCCTGCCTCGACTGGGAGGACACCTCCTCGGCCCTGGAGCGATTCGCATCCGCAGTGGAGGCGCGGCGCGCCTCCTGAGGCCGCGCCCTCGTCCATGAAGATCGCCGTCCTCGGGGTGGGCCTGATCGGAGGCTCGATCGGGCTCGCCGCGCGGCGACGGCTGGAGGCCGAGGTGGTCGGCTGCGGGCGCAGCCCCGAGCGGCTGGCGCGGGCGGTCGAGCTGGGGGCGATCGACCGCGGCGGCTCGCTGGCCGAGGCCTGCGATGGCGCCGATGTCGTCTTCTGCGCCGGCCCGGTGGCGGCGCTGCCGCAGCAGGCGCGCGAGGCGCTGGCTGCTTCCGGCCCCGAGACCGTCGTCACCGACGTCGGCTCGACCAAGGGCGAGCTGGTCGAGGAGCTCGGCGACGACGAGCGCTTCATCGGCGGCCACCCGCTGGCCGGGGCGGAGACGGCGGGAGTCGAGAACGCGCGCGAGGACCTCTTCGAGGGCGCCCGCTGGTACCTGACCCCGACAGAGCGCTCGAGCGGCCTGCTCTACGACCGCCTGCAGCGGACGCTCTCGGCGCTGGGGGCGCGCCCGCAGGCGATCGACCCGGAGGGCCACGACCGCCTGATGGCGGCGATCAGCCACCTGCCGCACGTGCTGGCGAACGTGCTCGCATGCGAGGCGGCCGACGCGCTCACACAGGACTCCGAGCGGCTGCCCGACGTCGGCCCGAGCTTCCGCGACATGACCCGTGTGGCGGGCTCGAACCCGGAAATCTGGGCCGATATCTTCGCCAGTAACCGCGAGGCGGTGGCGCGGTCGGTCGACTCCGTGGGCGAGCGTCTGCGCTGCGCGGCGCACCTGATCCGCGAGGGCGACCGCGAGACGCTCGCCACCTGGCACGGCGCCGCCGGCGAGGCCCGCCAGCGCTTGCTCGCAGCCGAGTCCGACGCCGGCCCGCTGCGCGAGCTGCGGATCGTCGTCGCCAACAAACCCGGGACGATCGCCGAGCTGGCGCTGGCGCTCGGTGAGGCCGGCGTCAACATCGAGGACATGGCCCTCCACCCGGCGCCAGACATGACCTCCGGCGCCGTCTCGCTCTGGGTCGCCGGCGACGAGCAGGCGGCGAAGGCCGAGGAGCTGGTCCGCGGCCTCGGCCACACCGTGACCGTCTTCGGCAGCGCCGAATAGGCTCGCCCGATGACCCGCTTCGAGCCCTCGGGACCCCTGCGCGGCTCCCTGCGCCCGCCGTCGGATAAGTCGATCTCCCACCGCGCGGCGCTGATCGCGGCGATGGGAGAGGGGGAGAGCTTGGTCGAGGGCTATCTCGACGCGGCGGACACGCGCTCGACCCTTGGCGCGATAGGTGCCCTAGGGGCAGAGGTAGTCGAGGAAGAGCTGGGTAAAGGAGAGGGAGTCGCTGGCGCGCGGGGCCTTGTGCTGCGGATCACGGGTGTCGGTCTTCGGAACCCGAAGCCGGCGAGCATCGACGTCGGCAATGCCGGGACCCTGTTGCGGTTGCTTCCCGGGTGGCTCGCGGGGCAGCCGGAGGGGAAATGGACCCTCGACGGTGACGATTCGATCCGGCGCCGCCCGGTCGATCGGATCGCGGTGCCGCTGCGCCAGATGGGTGCTGACCTGAGCGCCCGCGAGGATCGACTGCCGCCGCTCGAGGTTCACGGCGCGCCCCTGCACGGCACCACCTACGAGATGCCGATCGCCAGCGCCCAAGTGAAGTCCTGCCTGCTCTTCGCCGGTCTCTTGGCTGACGGCGAGACGCGCGTGATCGAGCCCGCGCCGAGTCGCGATCACACCGAGCGCATGCTCGAAGCAGCCGGGGTGCAAATCAGCAGCGGCAAAGGCGAAGTTGTCGTTAAACCCACCGAGCAGCTCCAGGCCGACCGGTTGCTCGTCCCCGCCGATATCTCCTCAGCCGCCTTCTTCCTCACCGCTGCTGTTCTCGTCCCTGGAAGCGAGGTCGAATTGAAATGGGTCGGCGTCAACCCGACCCGCACCGGCCTGCTGATGATCCTCGAGCGGATGGGCGCCGAGATTGACCTAGACCAGGAGGCCGAAGGCGGCGGCGAGCGCGTCGCCACCCTCCGCGTCCGCTCGGCGCCCCTCCAGGCCACCGAAGTCGGGGGCGCCGAGATCCCTCTCGCCATCGACGAGCTGCCGCTCGTCGCCCTCGCCGCCTGCTTCGCCGAGGGGACGACGACGATCCGCGACGCCGAGGAGCTGCGGCGCAAGGAGTCCGACCGGATCGAGACCGTCACGGCGGCGCTGCGGGCGCTCGGCGGCAAGGTCGAGCCGACCGCGGACGGGATGGTCATCGAGGGGTCGGGCGGCCTGCGAGGCGGCTCGATCGACTCCCACGGCGATCACCGGATCGCGATGCTCGGCGCCGTCGCCGGCTTGGCCTCGAAGGAGGGCGTCGAGGTGCGCGGGATGGAAGCCGCCGCCGTCAGCTACCCCGGCTTCGAGCGGGACCTCGGCTCGCTGCTCGGGGGGTGAGGTGCGGGCTGCCGACCTCGACGTGGAGCGGCTAGGGGAGGGTCCGCCGGTCCTCTTCGTACCTGGCAGCGTCGTCGGCGCGGATCTGACCTGGCGCCGCCAGCGTGAGCTCGCCCGCAGCTGGACGACGATCTTCCCCAACCGACCGGGCTTCGGCGACAGCCCGCCGCTGCCGCGCAACGACTTCGAGGTCGAAGCGCCGCTGTTCGCGGAGCTGCTCGGCGACGGCGCGCACCTGGGTCGGGCACTCCTACGGCGCCGTGATTGCCCTCTACGCGGCGGCACTGCGCCCCGAGGCGGTGCTCTCGCTCACCGTCTCTGAGCCGGGCACCCTGCAGCTGGCGGGGACGCCCGAGGCCGCCGAGATGATCGTCAACGGGGAGCGCCTCTACGCCGCGGCCGACTCGATCACGCCGCTCGACTTCGTCCGCATGTTCCGCTTCGGCGCCAACTCCGCCCGCGAGACGCCCGCCGAGCTGCCGGAGTCGCTGCGCCGCGGGGCGGAGCTGGCGATGCGCGAGCGCCCGCCCTGGGAGGGGGAGGTGCCGCTCGACCGCCTCGCCGCGGCCGGCTTCCCAGTCCTCGTCGTCTCCGGCGGGCACTCTCCCGTCTTCGAGGCCGTCTGCGACCGGCTGGCCGAGGCGCTGGGAGCCGACCGGCAGACGATCGAAGGGAGGGGCCACAGCGTCCCCGAGACGGGCGATCCCTACAACCGGCTCCTGGGGCGGTTCCTCGCCTCATGCGAGTAAGGCGCCGCCGGCTGAGCTGAAGCGACGCCCGGCGGTCCACCCCCATACCCTGCGCCGATGGTGATCGCGATCGACGGGCCCGCCGGGGCCGGCAAGTCCACGGTCGCGCGCGGCGTCGCGGCCGAGGTCGGCTTCACCTACCTCGACTCCGGGGCGATGTACCGCTGCGGGGCGCTGGCGGCGCTGCGGGGCGGAGCCGACCTCGACGACGGCGACGCCGTCGGTGCCCTGGTCGAGGGACTCGGGATCGACTTCGACGGGCGGCGCGTGCTGCTTGGCGGTGACGACGTCACCGCGGCGATCCGCGCGCCCGAGGTCAGCGCCGCCGCCTCCCGGGTGTCCGTCCACCCGCGAGTGCGTGAAGCGATGGTCGCCCGCCAGCGCCAGCTGATCGCCGCCGGTAACTACGTCGCCGAGGGCCGGGACATCGGCACCGTCGTCAGCCCCGAGTCGCCGCTGAAGGTCTTTCTCACCGCCTCCGACGAGGAGCGGGCGCGGCGCCGCGCGGAGGAGACCGGCGAGGACTTCGAGGCAGTGCTGGCGGCGCAGCGCCAGCGCGACGCCCGCGACACCGAGCGCGAGCACGGCGCCCTGCGCGCCGCCGACGACGCGGTTGAGCTCGATACGACCGGCTTCACCCAGGACGAGGTCGTCGCCCGCGTAGTCGTCCTCGCCCGCGAGCGGGGTCTCGCATGAGTTGTTCCTTTGGCCGACATAGCGAGCAAAAGGAACAGGAGAGGGGGGCATGAGCCTGCCAACCGTCGCCGTCGTCGGCTTCCCCAACGTCGGCAAGAGCACCCTCGTCAACCGCCTCGTCGGCGGCACCGAGGCGGTCACCTCGCCCGAGCCCGGCGTCACTCGCGACCGCAAGCGCCTGGCGACCGAATGGAACGGGATCGCCTTCGAGCTGATCGACACCGGCGGCATCGACCTCGGCGACGAGGCGGAGCTGGCGCGCGACGTGCAGGCGCAGGCGCGGCTCGGGATCGCCGAAGCCGACGCGATCGTGCTCGTCGTCGACGGGCGCGCCGGCCTGCGCGCCGGCGACGCCGATCTGGCGAAGACGCTGCGCGGCTCGCAGGTGCCGGTGGTCGTCGTCGTCAACAAGGCCGACCGGCCGAACGACTACGCGATCACCGCCGAGTTCCACGGCCTCGGGCTCGGCGACCCGATCGCCGTCTCCGCCACCCACGGCCTCGGTACCGGCGACCTGCTCGACGCGATCGCCGCCGCGCTGGGCGACCGCGAGCCCCAGCCCGAGGAGGACGACACCACCCGCATCGCCGTGATCGGCCGCCCCAACGTCGGCAAGTCCTCGCTCGTCAACGCCTTCCTCGGCTCCGAGCGGGTGATCGTCTCCGACATCGCCGGCACCACCCGCGACGCGATCGACACCGAGGTCGAGGTCGACGGTCGCCGCACGATCCTCGTCGACACCGCCGGCCTGCGCCGCCGCTCCAAGGTCGCCGGCACCGTCGACTACTACGCGCAGCTGCGCTCCGAACGGGCCGTCGAGCGTGCCGACGTCGCGATCGTCGTCTGCGACGCCTCCGAGGGGGTGACGGCGGAGGACCTGCGCGCGGCAGAGATGGCGATGAAGGCCGGGTGCGCCTCGCTGCTGGTGATGAACAAGTGGGACCTCACCGAGACCGACATCGACGACGCCCGCGCCCGGGTCGAGCGCAAGCTGCGGCTCCGTCCCGCCGTCATCACCTGCTCGGCCACCCGCGGGCGCAACGTCGGCACCCTGCTGCCGCGGGCCCTGCAGCTCGCCGACAAGGCCGCCGAGCGGATTCCGACCCCGGAGCTGAACCGCTTCGTCAGCGACGTCGTCGCCAAGCACCCGCCGCCTTCCAAACGCGGCAAGCGCCTGCGCCTTTACTACGCGGCGCAGATCGGCGAGAGCCCGCCGCGCGTCGCGATCCAGGTCAACGACCGCAAACTGATCGCCCGCGATTGGGCCTACCACCTGGAGAACCGGATGCGCGAGACCTACGAGCTCGAGGGGGTCCCCCTGATCATCGATTTCGTCCCCGCTTCCGGCCGCAGGCGCTACTCCGAATGACCGGCCGCCACCGCACAAATTTCCTCTAGTCTTCCGCCATGACTTCTAAGCCTCTCGCCGAGGGCGAGTACCTCTTCACGTCCGAGTCGGTCACCGAGGGCCACCCGGACAAGGTCGCCGACGCGATCTCCGACGGCGTTCTCGACGCGATCATGGGCGAGGATCCGGGCGGCCGCGTCGCCTGCGAGACCCTCGTCAACACCGGTATGGCGGTGGTCTCGGGGGAGATCTCCACCGACGTCCACCTGAACATCCCGGAGATCGTCCGCGAGACCGTGCGCGGGATCGGCTACGACCACGGCGACTACGGCTACCACTGCGACCACATCTCGGTCCTGACCTCGATCGACGAGCAGTCGCCTGACATCGCCCAGGGCGTCGACCAGGCCTACGAGACGAAAGTCAACCCTTCCGACGACGATGAGCTCGATGTCGCCGGCGCGGGCGACCAGGGAATGATGTTCGGCTACGCCAGCGACGAGACCGAGGCGCTGATGCCGATGCCGATCCACATCGCCCACCGGCTCGCCGAACGCCTCGCCGCGGTGCGCAAGGACGGCACCCTCGGCTACCTCGGCCCCGACGGCAAGACCCAGGTGACGGTGCGCTACGCCTACGGCCGCCCGGTCTCGGTCGAGAAGCTGCTGATCTCGACTCAGCACGAAGAGGGGATCGACTCCCAGACCCAGATCAAGCCGGAGCTGTGGGAGAGCGTCGTCCTCCCGGTTTTGCAGTCCGAGGTCCCGGGGCGATTCGACGAAAGCGCCCTCCAAGGAGAGTTCCTCGTCAACCCGACCGGCAAGTTCGTGATCGGCGGCCCGGTCGGCGACGCCGGCCTCACCGGCCGCAAGATCATCGTCGACACCTACGGCGGCATGGCCCGCCACGGCGGCGGCGCCTTCTCCGGCAAGGACCCGTCCAAGGTCGACCGCTCGGCCGCCTACGCCGCCCGCTACGTGGCCAAGAACGTCGTCGCCGCCGGCCTGGCGCAGCGTTGCGAGGTCCAGGTCGCCTACGCGATCGGCGTCGCCCATCCCGTCAGCCTGATGGTCGAGACCTTCGGCACCGGCAAACTCCCCGACGCCCAGATCTCCCAGCTCGTGGAGGCCGAGTTCGACATGCGCCCCGGCGCCTTCCGCGAGTACCTGGACCTCCACCGCCCGATCTTCCAGAAGACCGCCGCCTACGGCCACTTCGGCCGCGCCGACGACGACTTCACCTGGGAGCGCACCGACCGCGCCGAGGCCCTGCGCAACGCAGCGGGCCTCGAGGCCGCGACGGCATAGACCAAAAAAACGCCCCAGCCGAGGCCGGGGCGTCATTGTGCATCTTTGGCCCGACCCGCTAGGGCGCAGTCACCGCCCAACTACCCTTCGCAATTGCTTCTTGACTCGTGTCTTCAAGCGGGAATGCGAGGACAACCCCGTTGCGGCCCAGACCATCGGGATTGATGAAGTCTGCGAAGGCGATGTTTTCGAGCGACCCCTGAATATAGACGCAGAGGTGCCCCGCTGCTGCCTGCGGTTCTTCGTTCGTACCCGGGCAATTGGGGTTACTGGTGTCACCCGGTTCGATGTACTCAGGGACGAATTCGCCACTCGTCATGGCCAATGGGAAGCTCACTTGTGCGTACGCAGTGCTCACGCCGGTTGCGCGAACCCCCCAGACGCCCGTTACCGTGGCTTTCGACGGCATTTTGCAGGTGGGGTTGGTCGTACTGCAGACCCCCGCTTCGCCGTCTTCGCCGTCTTGCCCGGGTTCGCCGTTTTTGCCGTTTTGACCCGGGGCCCCATCGGCGCCTTTGGGTCCTTGGCCTCCCTGAGGCCCGGCAGGTCCCTGGGCCCCTTCTTTGCCCGGTTTGCCAGCGTACTTCTTGGCGATCTTGACTACTTCCTTCTTCTGGATGCTCGATAGCTTGGCCGCGGCGAAAGCAGTGCCGGCAAGTGCAATCACAAGCGCGAGAATCGCGATCATCAGTCCGGCCGAACCGGATCGCATACGGAGTCGATGAAACATGCAGACCCTCCCCTAGTTGGGCCTCTTCGTAGAGGCTGTAATGACGTTCCCAATGCTCGAGACCCGAGCTCTATAAAGCTATAGAAATCTACCGTACCGAGTTAAGACCAGTCGGTATTTCGAGTGACTCCTGTCACTCCTTTTCACCTGCGTGAAACCCACGGATAAAGAGAGCCCCAAGGGCCGGCGCTCGGACGATTGCGGACCTAAGGCAAGACCGCCTGACGCCTCTGACTCCTAGCAAGAGCAGGGGAAAACCCGAGGGGCCTGAATATGGAACCCCTCGGGACACCTAGCAAGGTATTAAGTATCGCAAAAGAGCAAGGAGCTGATTACAGCCTGCATGGTGATCGAGTTCTTTGTCGTAGTGCCCTCGCCCGCTGCGGCCAACGAGATCAAAGTCCGCTAGGTACGGTCGCTCCGACTGCTCCAAGAAATTTGCGTTCGATATGACTTGACAGTTACGACAGATATGGCACCACGAACCGATCTACTCAAATGGGTGCATTTCGTATTTCGGGAAAGGTGGATGGGAACGAAAAAGTGCCTTATCGTTTTCTGCAGCCGATCGCTTCAAGCGCCGGCCGCTGGTCGAGCGTGCGGCCATTCTGGGCAGTCATCCGCACGATCGCCCGATTTGGCTTGGAACAGATGTCGGTTGAGTTGGTGAATAGGCCCTTCTTGCCGCCGCGCATCTTCAGCACGAACTTGGTGACGGGGGCATCGGGCACGGATTCGAAGGTCGCTCGGATGCCGCCATTCTTAGAGTCGATGCGCCCCACGAGGTTGGCATCAAATTCCCCGTCGAGCGCCACCACCACGTCGGGCAGCGGATGATCGGAGGAGCGCAGGTAAACCGATCCGGAGAGCGGTTTTGCCAGGAGCGGCGTCCAGACCTTCGCCTTGCCGTACACCGAGCCTTTCGGACATTGATCAACGGCGAACTGTTTGCGGGTGCAAATCGTTCCGATGTGTTCCTGAGCCAGGAACTCCGAGTGCGGCAGGGCGACGGAGGTCTTGGCGATATTGGCGTCGCCGCTCCGGGCCTTCAGTACCGCCGTCAGCGCTGGGTAGTCGGCTCGCTTGGTCCCACCCGCTAGCTTCAGCGTCAGCTTCGGCTTGAACTTCAGCGCTTGGCAGTCGCGAACCTGCAAAGGCGCAGAGGGATGGGCCAGTGCCCCTGCGATAGAGGCGACGCTGGAGTTGACCTCGAGCGGGGAGCAGTCGGTCGGATTCAAAGTGAAGTTTGGCCGGTCGATGACGACATGCAGATGCCGGTAGGCGAGGCCCACGCCTTCGAAGAACTGGGGCAGGGGATCGGCTTTGACGATGCCTCGATTCGTGTCGGGGTCGAGGCCGAGTCCGCTCCTGATCACAACATTGCCGAGGTCGAAGGGGCCGGCCTGCGCGGGTGCGACCGTGACTACGCTGAAGGGCTCCCCTTTGTAAGGGCCGGCGAGGTAGACGGTCGGCTGAGGTTTGCCGACGCCCGGAACCCAAAACGGTTCCGGGCCGGGACCGGCCGCGGCAGTGACGGACCCAATTCTCGAATCGGCCGGACAGGCTCCGCTAACCGCTGCCGTGTCAGGGCAGAGCGGAACGCCATTGATCATCGCAAGCTCCCCATCGGGCAACATCAGTTCGAATCCCCGAAGATTCTGTTGGCCGTCGGGTTTCGTCAGGTCGATGATCAGCGGACTGAAATTGCCCGCCACCGGTTCGGTGACGCCGGCTGAGAGGCTTGGGCTGAATCCTTGGTCGCAACCCTGGTCAATCGTCATCTGACTTTTGCCCGAAACGGCTGGGTCATTGGAGTGGGGCAGAAGGGTGTAGTCGGTGACGAAGGTACCGCAATGATCGGGGTTCTCGAGCGGGGCACGTGGCCCGCCCCAGACGCTCAGATCGATCTCGGAGGCCGGAACCTGCGGCAGGTCGGTGAAGGTGGCGGTCAACCTGCCCGTGCTGGGGTCGGGTTGAAGCTCGCCAGGGAGCTTGATGTGGAGGCCCAGAGCGTCGGCGACCAACCAGAGTCCGAACTGATGGCCCGCTGAAGGCGCTCGCTGGTAGAGCTCGCCGTCGATCGGAGTCGAGAGGGCGGGGGAGGTTATCGTTGCGGTCCCGAGCTTGGAGTTGTCAGGGCAATTGGCGTCCACTTCCTGGTGGAAGCCAACCTGTTCATCAGAGCAGGTCCCGATCCAGTTGGCCGCGCCCGGGGCGATCTCCATGCCCTCTGGCAGCGTCACCTTCGCTTCGCGCATGGTCGCGGTTGACCTTTCTTCTTCTCCTAGGTGCTGAGGGATGGTCAGCTTCGTGTCGAGGCCCGTCGCAGCTCCGGCGACGTGGCTGGTCGGCTCGGCGCTGAAGCTCGGATCAAAGGGCAGGCCTTGGCATTCGGCAATCGGACCTGGTTCGAGTGGCGTGCGGCTTTGGAAAAGGCTCCCGGGCAACTGGTAGCTCGTTACCGAGAGTCCAACTTCACCTAGTCCGCAGGAACTGGGATTAGAAAGGAACGATTTTCTTTCCGCCGCCGGAATCGAACTGGGGCGTTTGCTGCCGGGCTGTTTGCAAGGAATGAGTTGACCACCACATTCAGGGATTTCTTGAACCGCCACCCGCTGCCCATCGTGACTTGGGGAAGCTGGGTTGCCCCACATCGTCGCTTGCGCTTCGAGCACCGAAACCAGGCCCGAAGAATGGTGGACGGTCGCGACGACGCTGTAGTCCGAAGCGGTGCGAACCTTGACGTCGAGATAAATGGGCAAGAAGACGGCAAAGAACCCAAATCGGGCTACCTCAGCATTCGGGTGAGGTGGCTGAAGATTGAGGATCGGCACATTCAGTTCATTGAAGGTGGTCAGCACATGGGCAGTACCTACCTGGGTGTCTGGCGAGCAGTGCTGAGCCAGGAAGTCGCCGGTACTGCACTTTGGGACCGCGTTGGGATTCCCAACCAGGCCCGGCGGAAGTTCGAAGGCGAGCTCTTCGGGGCGAGCGCCTGCTTTCACGACCCCGCTCTCGATGCTGTGAGTTACGGAAAAACTGGTTAGGAAATCCGGATGTGTGCCCGCGCCCGTAGCCGTAACACCTGCCGTGAAGTCGTTGATCCCGAAATCGTCGAATTCTCCGGCAGCGAGAGTAGTGGGGCTCGAGCTTGCTCCAGCGGCCGTTTCCGTTCCCGCATCAGAAGGTTTGGGATCGGTGCCGTCGGCCGTAGGTAAAGGTTCCGGGGCGGAACCTTGTATCCCCGTCGTGGCAGTAGAGCTAGTTGCTTTGTGCTTATTCGACTTGCGTTTGTGGCAAGGCTTGCGTTTCCCGTGGTGTTTCGAGCGCCCGTGGCAGTTCCTTGGCCTTCTGGGCTTCACGTTCTTCCCGTCGGTGGCCCGCGACCCCTGCGCGAGCAGGGGGGCTGGCGGGCCTTGGGGACGGCACCCTTCCTTGAGGCATTCCGCTGCCGCGGGGGGATGAGAAAAGCCGCCACCCACCCGGGCGTCATAGAGATTGGGGTTGCCCCCACCCCCAGCTCCGGAAACCAGTTCCTCCTGAGCCAGGAATACGACGTCGCTGCCGTCTGGCGTGATCCCGAAAAGCACGTTCGGCGGTTCCGTGAAGACCGAGATCGCGGGTTGTTTGTAATCCGGGGTCTGCCCGGTTGAGATCAGGTTCACACCGGGTTCTTTGCTCGGTTCGATCCGCCACTCATAGATGTCGTTTACACCGTCGACATCCTTGGCGCTCAAAGCTTCGGGGGTTTCGAAGAAGACCCGCGTGCCATCCATGCTGAGGTTGTGAAGGACAATCTGAGGAGGGGTGAGGGTCGGCCTCTGAAGGCTTGAATCGTGATGAGCCGGTTCACCCAGCGGACCGCAGGATATGCAAATGAGGTTTGGATCGCCTTTTTTATACCGGTAAATCTCGGTATGGCCATCATTGTCATACGAAGTTAGTTGCGCCGCGGACTCAAAGACGAAGACAGTGCCGTCTGGCGTGGTACGCGAAGGGTCGGCGCCAGGTCCCGGTTCAGGGTGACCCGAGGGACTTGCGGGTGCGACCGCCCAATCGGTCCAGTTGTTCAAAGCTCTGCTGCTGCCCGGTTCGACATCCTCGGGTGCGACGGTGGCAATGAAGTCGGGGGTTGCGCCGCTCCAGGAGTAGAGGTTGGGCTTTCCTGCTTCCCCCTCTCCTCCAATCTGTTCTTCAGAGACGAAGTAGACGTGGGATCCGTCGGCTGAGATATTGACTACTTCGCCGAGGGCCGAGGGATTGATTTCTTCGTCGTCTTCGGTTTCGCTATTGAAGCGGTGGATCGTGCCGTTTTCGCCGCCGGAGACATAGAAGAGGTAGCTGCCGTCTTCAGAGAGTCCGGCGAAGGCTGGGTTGCCTTCGGCGACTTTCACGGTGTGGCCGTCTTCTGCGTCTGGAACGCGTAAATATAGGGTCCCGCTGATCTTAAAAGCGACGGTCGTGCCATCCTTTGAAACACCCTGGTAAACGGCGTCTTCGCCAGCGGTTGGGGTTGGGTCTCCGGGCCCAGGTAAGAGAGAAACCACCTTCGTCGGACCGACGGCGCTTCGGTCGTAGACGGCGCCGGTTCCCTGGGGGGGCGCGTTATCGGCAAGCCGCCGGACCTGACAGGCGCCTTTTTGTTCCTCGCAGTAAATGCCTCCATTGGGACCCCGCCCGGTCGAGAAGATCACGTGCTGTCCTCCGGCGCTGATGTAGTCACCCTGGGTGAGTGGTTCAGTGACCGTGTTCCCCCCGACGGTGCCGATGCCGACGAGCTGGAACGTTCCATCGGGACCTCCGAGGTACACTGCATGGCCGCCAGCTCCCAATTCTCCGCTTGCGCCACTGGTTATCGGCCCCACATGGGTAAACGTGTACTGATGGTCAGCCGAGACGCCGCCGGGATGGGGAAAGATAGCTAATCCTTCTCCCGGGCTCAGCCGCCGGGCGATAGTCCAGCCGCCGGGCGATCTCACTATCTCGCTGACGTCGATGGTCCCGTTAAGCCCCCCGACCGCTCCAAACGGAACGCCATCGGTAGCGAGGACCAAATCTTCGCCCGTGGGAGTTAGCGGATCGATGGGAAATGAACTCCCTGACTGACCCCACCCGAGGGCGGAAATTCCGATGGCCGGTCGGCCATCGGAATCAGCAGGGGTCACCAACTCATAAGCGCGGCAGTCTGGTAGCAATTCCGATAGGCCTATTCTCTGGCCTTCATTAGGACACGCTGCAAGCGAGCTTGCCGGCGCAAGGAACAGTAAGCCCATGCAGACAGTTAGCGCGGTTTGCACGCTGAGTTGACGGCCCCTAACGATTTTCATGTCCCTCCGATTCCTCTGATGGTTCGAGGCGGCAATTCCCCGCACAGCGGCCGAAATGTAAAGGTATGTGCTGGTCCTTGTCAAGGTACGATCTTGGTCGCGCACCTCGGCTCTGGCGTTTGTGTCACCCGGGAACCTGAGAAGAGGAAAGCCGTGCGGGAACAAACGCCGGGGCCGCATCTAGCGGCCCCGGCGTTGCAGTCTCCTTGCGCTGAATCGTCAGGAGATGAACACGGGTTGCTTAGTCGAATCTGTCCTGATTGTGAAGGACATGTCGAGTTTGCCTTCGTTCGGGCAGAGAACGTTTTCCTCACGAGTGAAAGCGACGTTCGCAATGGTTGCCGTCGCGTCTTGGGTGGTGGTGTCTGTCTGGAACGTGCCAGGGATTTTGGCCGCCCGCGAATACTTGCAGGTGATGGTCCCGAAGGAGCTTGTCACCGTCAGTTGGAATGTGATCGGCGCGGTCGCTGCTCCGCATTTACCGCCCTTCACCATGAAGGTGTCGTTGGCTTCTGTTCCTTCGAGGCACCACGGCAGGCTCATGACTGTGACGCCGGTGCTGCCGAGGCCACCTGTGCACTCCGGCTCAGTGTCACCGGTAATCGTAGATCCGGTTCCGCCAAATGCGGCAGTTTCGATTTCGCCCTCGAATCCGTTGGCCGCGCTGTTGACGGTCAGGGTCCCTGTCATGGTCGCTGTGCTGCATTCCAGGTTGGGCAGGCCGGAAATTGTCATGATCGTGTTTCCGACGTTTACGGCATCGATCTTAGTCCCCGTCGGTACGACCGTGCCTGTCGGATGTGTGATCACGGGTTTGGCCGCGGCGAGCGAAGGCACCACGGCAAAGGCCGCGATCACCATGCAGGCTGCGATCAGCTTCTTGCTCATTTGAAACACTTCCTTCCTTGCTAGATGTTCCGGGGGGTCGCATACTTATGGCCCCCTCGGGCTTGTTCTCGTTCGTCGTAAGTCGACGAGTTCGATTGGCGACAGCTTCTATCCAGATGTAAGCGTAAGGTCAAGAGTCTTTTTGCGGTGTGAGCCTGAAAATCGATAAAGCCAGGAGGATCCGCTTTCGAAGCAGCACCGGTTTTGTGCTGGAAAGCGCGTATTTTCACGGGACCGTTGGGGTGACAGGGGTTCCTCGGTAAGTAATGGCAATTTCACCTGGCTGAAAAAAACCAGAGTATTTAAAAACTGATCTAGTACAGTGCCGCTCATGAGGTCGATCGGAATACAGATCGCACTAATCGCCGCAACGGTGGCTTTATGCGTGAGCGGCTGTGGCGGCAGCACCGACTCGGGTGGCAGCAAAGGAGTGTCTCTAAACAGGGCCGAATTCGTCACGAAGACCGGTCAGATCTGTGAAGCGCGCTTGCACGAAAAAGATCTGCTGGTTGGTAAGGCCCTCAAACGCTATGCGTCTTCTCTGTCCCAAAGTGGAAATGAACCGCCTCACGCCAAGCAGGAATTGATCGAAGGGGTGACGATTCCCTTTGAAAAGCTCGCGAGGGAACTCAGCGAATTGCCAGTGAGTGGCCAGTACCAGGCTGTAGCTGATGATCTTGTGCGCAAGATCGAAGCTGGGCTCAATATGGCTGAATCAGATCCGCGCGCCTTCGCGCTGGGTCACCCCTTCGCAGCGGCAGGCGTCGCCGCGAGCGCTCACGGCCTCAAAGGCTGCAACCTCTGAGCTATGCCGTAGGCGGCTGGGCCTCGCCCAAGCCGTGCGTGCCGGCGGCGGTGACGCCGGTTGCCTGGTCCACCTTGTGGACCACCTCGCCCGGGCTGGCTACGCCGGCGAAGATGAAGTTGTAGTCGTCGCTTGCAGCGGTGTCGAAGTCGACGTCGCCGATCTGCATCAGGCGCTGGTAAACGCTCTGGCGATAGTTGACGTTCTGGACGCGCTCGAGGCGGGTCTCTTGGACCTCTTTGGAGACGATGCCGCGCTTGATGTTGAGCCGGCGGTCGGTGATCGTGTACGTGGTCGCCACGCGCTTGACGAAGCCGATCACCACGGTCAGGGCCAGGACGACGAGGATCACCAGGAAGGCGGTGCCGCTGCCGGAGGCCAGCTTTGCGATCACCCCGAGGATGACGGCGACCAGCAGCCCTTTGAGGTAGAAGCCGAGGATCGCCCGCCAGGAGGGGTGCCCTTCGAAGATCACCCGCTCGCCGGGATGAAGGTTGATGCTCATCGCGGCCAGCATATGACCTGATCTGGCGGATCGGCAACGGAATCCCCGAAGGTGCGGTAACTGGGCCGGGAGCATCTTGTGCCGGACGTAACCTCGCCCGGTGGCGATCCTCCGCGTCGAGCCGCTGACCACCGCCCGCGCCCTGCGCGGTCCCTTCGACTACCGCCGGCCGGAGGCGATGGCCGAGCTGGGCGTCGGCAGCGTCGTCCGCGTTCCCTTCGGCCCGCGCCGCATCCTCGGCGTCGTCGTCGAGGTCGCCGAGGGCTCCGAGCTGCCGCCGGAGCGGCTGGCGGAGCCGATCGAGGCGCTGGAGGCAGGGGCGACGCCGGAGCTGGTCAAACTCGGCCTCTGGGTCGCCCGCGAGTACTGCTCGACCCCCTCGCGCGGGCTGCAGCTGGTGTTGCCGCCGGGCACGGGGACCGGCGCCGGCGCCCGGACGGTGCGCTCGAAGACCGAGCTGCGGGCCGCGCTGCTGTCGGCTGGCGAGGTGGCGCTGGAGGGCGGCGAGCGGCTGGGGTCGAAACAACGCTCGGTGCTGGAGGCGCTGCGCGCGGGCGAGATGTCGAGCGGCGAGCTCACGACCGCTGTCGGCTCCGACCGCCAGACGCTGCGCCGGCTCGAGCAGCGCGGCCTCGTCGCCACCCGCAGCACGAACGTCCGCCGCATCCCCGGCGAGCCGGGGCTCGGCGCCGCAGCCGTGGCACCCGAGCTGTTGCCCGAACAGGCGGAGGCCGTGGCCGCGCTCGTTGCCGCGCTCGACGGCGAGGCCGGCGCCGAGCGCCGACTGCTCCTCCACGGCGTCACCGGCTCCGGCAAGACCGAGGTCTACCTGGCCGCGGTCGAGGCGGCGCTGGAGCGGGGGAAGGGGGCGATCGTCCTCGTCCCCGAGATCGGGCTCGCCCCGCAGGCGGTGGCCCGGTTCCGCGCCCGCCTCGGCGACCGCTTCGCCGTCATGCACTCGGCCCTCTCGCCCGGCGAGCGCTATGACGAGTGGCGCCGCCTTCGCGATGGCGAGGCACAGGTCTGCGTCGGCCCGCGCTCCGCCGTCTTCGCTCCGGTCCGCGACCTCGGCCTGATCGTCATCGACGAGGAGCACGAGCCCTCCTACAAGCAGGAGGGCGACCCGACCTACGACGCCCGCGCCGTCGCCCGCAAGCGCGCCGCCGACAGCGGCGCCGTCCTCGTCGCCGGCACCGCCACGCCGCGCCCGGAGAGCTGGCTGGAGCTGCCGCGCCTGGAGCTGCCGCGCCGTGTCGACGGCCGCCGAATGCCGCCGGTCCATCTGGTTGACATGCGCGAGGCCGACCCGCGCTCGGGCCCGGTCCACGCCGAGACCTGGGAAGCCCTGGAGGGCGTTCGCACCGCCGGGGCGAAGGCGATCGTGATGATCAATCGCCGCGGCTTCGCGCCCTGGCTCACCTGCCGCTCCTGCGGCCACCACTGGGACTGCCCCAACTGTGACGTCTCGCTGATCGTCCACCGCCACAGCGGTCGCCTCGTCTGCCACCACTGCGCGCACAGCGAGCGCCAGCCGCAGGCCTGCCCCGAGTGCGGCTCGACCACGCTCTCGCAGGCCGGGTCCGGAACTGAGCGGATCGAGACGCTGCTGGCCGAGCGGCTCGATCCGATGCCGGTCCTGCGCCTCGATTCCGACACCGCCGCCGAGCGAGGCGCCCACGCCCGCATCCTCGCCCGCTTCGACGAAGTCCCCAGCGCTGTCCTCGTCGGCACCCAGATGGTCGCCAAGGGCCACGACTTCCCCGAGGTGACGCTGAGCGCGATCCTCGACGCCGACGCGACCCTCCGCTTCCCCGACTTCCGCGCCGAGGAGCGGACCTTCGCGATGGTCGCCCAGCTCGCCGGCCGCTCCGGCCGCGGCGAGGCCGGGGGAGAGGTGATCGTCCAGACCCTGGCGCCGCAGGCGTCGAGCATCGAGCATGCCGCCCGCCACGACTCCGCCGGCTTCCTCGAGGTCGAGCTGGGGCGACGGCGAGCGCTCCACTATCCGCCGTACTCGCACCTGACCCGGATCAACTTCGCCGCCGAGCAGGAGGCGAGGCTGGACGAGGTGGCGATTTCGGTCGCCAACGAGCTGCGGCGCTCCCTCCCAAAAGGCTC
Source organism: uncultured Actinomycetes bacterium (assembly GCA_963702075.1). Lineage (GTDB taxonomy): Bacteria > Actinomycetota > Thermoleophilia > Solirubrobacterales > 70-9 > VAYN01. The sequence continues at coordinate 1,510,606 of OY969703.1, forward strand.
GGAACTGCTGGGGCCGGCGCCGATGTTCCGGGTCCGGAATCGATATCGGCGGCGGATCTTGATCAAGGCCGACGATCGCGAGGGGACGGTCGCGGCGGTGCGGGAGACGGTCGAGCGGCGGGCTGGGGACCGGTCGCTGAAGGACGTGGCCCTAGGGGTCGACGTCGATCCGCAGTAGCGCTGCCTCGGCAAGAGACTGGGCGGCCGGGGGGTGCTCCGTGAGATAGAGGTTCGGCTCGATTAGCTCCAGCTCGATCAGGCAGGGTGCGCCATCGGGACCGGCGACGAGGTCGACGCGCGCGTAGAGGGGTGGCTCGTCGAGCTGTGCGAGCGCCCCCTCGGCCAGTTCGATCTCGGCGGACTCAGGCTCGGTCCGCTCTACGGATCCGCCCCAGATCGATTGGACGCGGAAGTCGCCTGGCGCGGGGCGCTTGCGGACTGCGTGGGTGAGCGCTCCGGCGATGTAGATGAGCGAGAGCTCGCCCTGCTCTTCCACGGAGGGGAAGAACGGCTGGACCATCGCTTTCGGGCTCCGCTGCAGGGCTTGGTCTAGGGCTGGCGAGCGTTCGTCTATCCGAACGCGATGGAGGTTCCTGGCGCCGAGATCGATGACGGGCTTCACCACTGCCTCGCTCCAGCCTTCGCCGGCGAGCACTTCTTTCAGGTCCGCGCCGTCGTCTCGATCCACCCAGACCGTCGGCACGATTCTCAGCCCTCGTTCCGCGAGCTCTCGCAGGTAGCTCTTGTCGCTGTTCCAGGCGATCAGGCTGGCTGGGTTTCTTAGCGTCGACGCCGCTTCTACTTGCTGTGCCCACGATAGGAACGGTCGATGCTTTTCGTGGTAGTCCCAGGTCGAGCCGACCAGGCAGAGGTCGAACTTGCTCCAGTCGATTCCCTCCTCGTCCCAAACCACCGGCCGCGCCACGACCCCGCGCGCTTCCAGCGCCTGCCGCAGCAGCTCGTCGTCGGCCTTGAGGTCGGCGTAGGCGGCACAGGTAGCAATGGCGATCTGCGGGGAGGACATGGCTCAGGTCGCAGGAAGTATCAGAAAGCGAGAGCTGCTTAGACTCAGAAATCGATGAGCGACGAGGTCCAAACTCCAGAGCGCGACGCCGAGCAGCAGCGGCTCGAAGCCGAGATGATCGAGCGCCGCGAAGCGGCGCTGGCGCACGTGGTCAAGTTCGGCGACCCGGTGCTGAAGAGCAAGGCCTCGCCGGTCGCCAACTTCGGCCCGGAGCTGCGCGCCGAGGTCGAGCGGATGTACGCGATCATGCGCGACGGCCTCGGCGTCGGCCTCGCCGCGACCCAGCTCGGCGTCCTCCGTCGCCTGCTCGTCTTCCACGCCGGCCCCGACGGCGGGCCCAGCGCGCTCGTCAACCCCGAGATCGAGTGGCTCTCGGAGGAGACCGTGGTCTCCGAGGAGGGATGCCTGAGCCTGCCGCGGATCTCGGTCGACGTCGAGCGCCCGCTCTACGCGCGCTTCAGCGGTCGCGACGTCGAGGGCGAGCCGATCGTGCTCGAGGCCGCCGGCCTCGAGGCCCGCGTCCTCCAGCACGAGATCGATCACCTCGACGGGGTCCTGATCCTCGATCGCACCGAGCGCCCCCAGCGCAAGGGCGCCCTGCGGGCGCTGCGCGAGGGTGGCAGCTACAGCCCCTCCTCCGAGGAAGAGATCGCCCCCGAGGGCGAGCTGCGCGAGCCGCGCACCGACGCGTGAGGACCGCCTACCTCGGGACCTCCGAGTTCGCCGCCACGGTGCTGCGCCGCCTCGCGGCCTCGCCTCACCGTCCAGCGCTGGTGGTGACGCCGCCCGACCGCCGCCAGGGGCGCGGCCGCAAGGTCTCGCCGCCGCCGGCGGCGCTCGCGGCCGGTGAGCTCGGTCTGGAGCTGCTGCCGGCGGAGAACGTCAACGAGGAGGGGCCGCTGGAGCGGATCCGCGCCGCTAAGCCCGAGGCGGTCCTCGTCTGCGCCTTCGGCCAGCTGATCCGCGAGCCGCTGCTCTCCGAGTTCCCGATCCTCAACGTCCATCCCTCGCTGCTGCCCCGCTGGCGCGGCGCCGCCCCGATCGAGCGGGCGATCATGGCCGGGGACGAGGTCACCGGGGTCTGCGTGATGCAGCTGACCGCCGGCCTTGACTCGGGCCCGGTCGCCCTGTGCGAGGAGGTGCCGCTCGGCCCCGAAGAGGGTTTCTCCTCGCTCTCGGCGCGCTTGGCGGAGCTCGGCGGCGACCTCCTCGTCCGTGCCCTCGACCTGCAGGCGCAAGGCGCGCTCGAGTTCGCCGAGCAGGAGGAGGACGGCGTCACCTACGCCGAGAAGATCGACCCGGCCGAGCGTCGCCTCGACCCGGCGCGCCCGGCGGCGGAGCTGGCTGCCAAGGTCCGCGCCCTCACCCCGCACGTCGGTGTTTACCTGGAGGCCGCCGACGGAGAGCGCCTCGGCATCCGCCAAGCCCGCGTGATCGAGGCGGATGTTCCGCAGGCGACGCTGGAGGCACGGGACGGCGCGCTCCTCCTCGGCTGCGACGAAAGCACGCTCCAGCTCGACGTCGTTCAGCCGCCCGGCGGCAAGGCGATGCCAGCCGGAGCCTATCTGCGCGGGCACGAGCCGCCGCAACTATGAGCACGGAGGGCCGATTGACCGCCGTCACCCGAACTGCATCAACTTTTCTATCTGCTGGGTGGAAAAGTTGATGCAGTTCGGTCGGGTCTCGCCTGCCCGCGCGCTTGCCTTCGCCACCGCCCGCGCCACCTTTGAGGACGGCGCCTTCACCGAGCGCGCCTTCCGGGCCGAGGCCGACCGGCTCGATCTCGAGGGACGAGATCGCGCCCAGGCGCAGCGGCTCGCCTACGGCACCGTCCAGCGTCGCGGCACCAGCGACGTCGCGATCGAGCGTCTCGCCGGCCGCTCGACCCGGCTGCTCGACCCGCCGGTTCTGGCGGCGCTGCGCCTCGGCCTCTACGAGCTGCTCTTCGCCGACGCCACGCCCGACCACGCCGCCGTCGACCAAGCGGTGGAGCTGGTCAAGGGCGCCGGTGCCGCCCACGCCTCGGGCCTCGTCAACGCGGTGCTGCGGCGAGCAGCGCGGGAGCGCGGACAGCTGACAAAGGAACTGCTGGACGACGACTCGACCCCCGCCGCCGCCGCGGTCGCCGATTCGGCGCCGCAGTGGCTGGCGGAGATGTGGTGGCGGGAGCTGGGAGAGGCGGCTGCGCGCTCGACCCTCGCCGCCTGCAACGAGCGGGTCGAGGTGGCGATGCGAGTCAACCCGCTGCGCGGCGACCGCGAGGAGATCCTGGCGCGTCTGCGGGATGGCGGGGTGGAGGCGCGGCTGCCGGAGGCGTCGTGGCCGCTCGCCGCGCCGGAGATGCTGGCGATCGAAGGCCGGACCGGCGAGGCGGTCCCGGAGGCGGTCGCGGCGGGCGAGCTGACCCCGCAGAGCCGCGGTTCCGCCGCCGTGGTCGAGGTCCTCGATCCGCAGGAGGGCGAGCACGTGTTGGACCTCTGCGCCGGCCCGGGGATCAAGACCGGGCAGATCGCCGAGCGGATGTGCGACCGCGGCGAGGTGATCTCGGTCGAGATCGATTCCGAGCGGGCGGCCGAAACCGCCGCCCAAGCCTCCCGCCTCGGCCTCCACTGCATCACCGTGATCGAGACCGACGCCACCGAGAGCGGCATGGCGCCGGGCTTCGACCGTGTCCTTCTCGACGCACCCTGCTCGGACCTCGGCACCCTGGCCTCCCGCCCCGACGCGCGCTGGCGCAAGTCCCCGAAGACGATCGAGCGGGTTATCGAGATCCAGGACCGGCTGCTGCGCAACGCCGCCGCCGTCCTCCGCCCGGGCGGCACCCTCGTCTACTCGACCTGCACGATCTCCCGCCGCGAGAACGAGGAGCGGATCGCGGCGCTGCTGGCGGCTGCAGCCGCCGGCGATGTCCCGCCGCTCGAGCTCGACGACCTCGGGGCGCTGGCGCCGGATCTGGCCGCACCCGCCGAGCCGCGCTGCCTGCAGCTGCGTCCCGACCGCGACCGCACGACGGGCTTCTTCATCGCCCGATTTTTAAGAACGGACTCTTAAACCGCCATGATTAGGGGAATGAGTGAACCCAACCAGTCGGGCTCGGCGGAGTCGAATCCACTAGGCCGAGCCCCCTGCCCGAATTGCGGCGAGCCCTGGCTGCGCCCTACCCAGCTGCCGGGCCGCCTGCGTTGCGTCAACTGCCTCAGCCGTTTCGAACTCGTCTCCCAGTGCCCCAACTGCGGCGAGCACCAGACGATCGCGCGGATGACCAACACCGCTGACATGGAATGTCAGTCATGCGGCGCCTCGATGCTCCAACCCGCCTGAATCCACCCCCGGATGTAGGCTGCGCCGCGTGAGCGACCGGATGCGAGAGCTGCTGAGCGAGCCGCGGGTGGCGCCTTCGATCCTCTCCGCTGACATGGGGCGCCTGGGCGCCCAGATCGAAGAGGTGATGGATGCCGGCGCCCGGGTGATCCACTTCGACGTGATGGACGGGCACTTCGTCCCGCCGATCACGATCGGGCCGCTGGTCCTCAGCGGCATCGCCGACCAGGTCCACGACGCCGGCGGTGTCGTCGACGTGCACCTGATGATCGAGGCGCCGGAGCGCCAGATCGGCGAGTTCGCCGAAGCAGGGGCGGACTCGATCACCTTCCATGAGGAGGCCACGCCCCATGCGCATCGCACCCTCTCGGCGGTGCGTGAGACAGGCTGCCTTGCCGGGATCGCGATCAACCCCGGCACGCCGGTCGAGGCGGTGCAGGAACTGCGCGGCCTCGCCGATGTCGTCCTCTGCATGACCGTCAATCCCGGCTGGGGCGGGCAGTCCTTCATCGAGACCTCTCCAGAGAAGGTCGAGCGCCTGGTCCCGCTGGTCGGGCCGGCTCAGATCGAGGTGGACGGTGGGGTGGACGTCGATACCGCTGGTCCGCTTGCCGCCGCTGGAGCTCGCTTATTCGTCGCAGGATCAGCTGTCTTCGGCGCTGACGACCCGGCTCGGGCATACAGCGACATAGCTGAAGCCGCCGGCGCTGTTTAGCCGCGCGCGATTAGAGCTCCGGTTACCTCCTGCCACCAGGCGCGGGCTGATGAATTGGTGTCCGGGCGTTCAGCTCTTCGGACGCACCAGTCGGCTACTGCCTGCCGGCCGCCGATGGCGATCAGGCCTGCGCCGGTGACTGCGAAGCGGCCGTCTGCGAGGGCGACCAAGTAGGCGCCTTGCTCGCCGCGGTCGCGCAGGACGGTGACTATGGGGATGCCGTCGATTGCCTCGCCCAGCTCATCGTCGCCGCGGGCTGGCCGTACCGTGAAGACCTGTGAGGCTCCGCGGCGGGGTAGCAGCGCTGGTGCCTCCCGTCCGATCGGACCTTTGGTCCACTTCTTCGTCAGCTGCTCGACTTCGTCGCGCAGCTCGCTGCGGACGAGGACGTGGAGCTCGTCTCCCTCCTGCAGCTCGGTGGAGCCGCGGGGTGGGATCGCGTTTCCGTCTCTCACGATCACGTTGACCAGGGCCTCTCGGGGCAGGTCTAGGTCTCTTACCGGGTGGCCGGCTGCGGCTGCTCGTGGGGGCAGGCGGTAGGCGATCACGTCGCCGCCCATTCGGCGGATTCGGCCGGACTCGAGTAGGCGGCGGGGGAGGGCCGGCTCGTCGGTGGTCAGGCCGAGGCGGGAGGCGAGGGGCTCGAAGCTGGCGCCCTGGACCAGGGTCGAGCTGACGACGACGAAGAAGACGATCGCGAATAGTTCCTCGCCGGTGCCGATGCCGGCGACTACCGGGAAGGTCGCCAGCCAGATCGGGGTCGCGCCTCGCAGTCCCGCCCAGCCGAGCATCAGCCGCTCCTTCATGTTCAGCGGCGCGAAGAGGGTGGCGAGGACGGCGGCGACCGGTCGGGCGACGAGGATCAGTACCGCCGAGAGCGCCAGCGCTTCGGGGGCGACGTCGTCGAGGCTGGAGGGGAAGACCAGCAGGCCGAGCAGGATGAAGAGCGAGATCTGCGCGACCCAGCCGAGTCCCTGGTGGAAGGCGACGACGGTCCGCCGCGCCGGGATCCTGGCCGAGCCGAGGGCGAGGGCGGTCAGGTAGACGGCGAGGAAGCCGGAGCCGTGGGCGAGCTCGGCCAGCCCGTAGGCGAGAGCGGCGATCGCGATCGTCGCCACCGGATAGATGCCGTCGCCCGGCAGCTTCACCCGGTCGAGGGCCAGTACCGCCAGCCGTCCCAGGGCGAGGCCGATCGCCGCTCCTAGACCCAGTTTGAGGACCAGAAGTCCGGCCATGTCGGCGATCTCGTAGCCGGGCTGCTGGATCCATTCGATGAAGCCGATCACCAGCAGCAGCGCGACCGGGTCGTTCATCCCCGACTCGCCCTCCAGCGAGCGGGCCAGCCGCTTCTCCAGCGTGCTTCGTCGCAGCACCGCGAAGATCGCCGCCGAGTCGGTGGCGGCGATCGCCGCCCCCACCAGCATCCCTTCCAAGGTGCTGAGGTCGAAGAGGAACTTCGCGGCGAAGCCGGCGATCACCGCCGTCACCGCGGTGCCGATCGTCCCCAGCGAGGCGGCCGTGCCGAGCACCGGTCGGATCTCCGACCAGCCCGCGGTCAGCCCGCCCTCGAAGATGATCAAGACCAGGGCGATCGTCCCCAGCGTCCGCGCCAGCTCGGCGTCGTCGAAGTGAATGCCGCCGATCCCCTGCGAGCCGGCCAGCATCCCCAGGCCGAGGAAGAGCAGCAGGCCCGGCACCCGCATCCGGTCGGCGACCAGCGCCCCGACGATTCCCGCCGCCAGAAGGGCGCCGGCGATCAGGATCAGATGGGCGTCATGAACTCCGATGCGGCGACCCTACAGAGGCATTCTCTGACTTATAAAGCGTCTGCATTCGAATAAAACAACGCGCTGTGTTGGTCGCTCAGACGTTCTCGTCGAGCATCCCGACCCGCACCTCGAGCTCCTCACCCGAGCCTGGCTCCGGCACGTCCTCGGCGCGCGCGTGCGGGTGGCGGTAGACGAGATACAGAAGCGAGAAGAGGACCCCGGCGGCGAGCAGGAAGCCGATCTCGACCCGGCGGAACTCGTCGCTGACCAGCGGCACGAAGTTCCAGGCGATGAAGAGAGCCGCGCAGGTGATCCAGCGCGCCGCCGCCCGCCGTACTTGGCCCTGGGCGATGCAGGCCTGGTTGACCGTCACCGAGGAGAGGTAGAGCCCCATCCCGACCGAGACCAGCAGCAGGCCCGCGCGGTCGTAGGTGAACTTCTTGCTGAAGGCGATCTGCATCGCCGTCGGGCCGGCGATCAGGACCACGACCACCACCAGCGTCGTGAAAGCGGCGATCCCGAGCAGGACCATCCGCACCGTGTGGTGGAACTCGCGCTCGGCGTCCTCGGCCTCGCTGGCGTGGAGGGTGGTGAGGTGGGGGAGGATGCTGGTCGAGACCGACTGGAACAGCTGCAGCGGCGCCCGCGCCAGCATCAGCACGTTGAAGATGAAGCCCGCCGCCGCGGCCCCCTGGAGGCCGCGGACGATCAGCGGCCCGGCGTTGAGGAAGGCCTGTTCGCTGAACATGATCACCAGCACCGCCGCCGCGAAGCCACCGCCCTGGGTCAAAGAGAAGTCCTCAGCCGGCATGTCCTCCGCTTCGCGTCCGGGCATGCCGGGTTGCGGCTGCTGCGTTTCCCTCTCTTTCTGCGCTCGCCGGGCAAACGCGAAGGGCACGACCAGCAGTGAGAGCGCCGGCGCCGCAGTGATCCCGATCGCGACCGCCGACTGGCCGCTGAGGACGCCGATCGCGACCATCACCGCGAAGATCGTGCGGAAGCAGGATTCGGAGAGGATCATCGCGACGAAGAGCCCGAACCGCTGCTCGCCGGCGAGGAAGCCGCGGGCGAAGTAGCTGGCGGCGTAGAAGAGGACCGAGGTGAAGAAGACCCAGTAGAGCGCTTCGTTGCCCTCGAGCACGCCGTTCTGAATCGGGCCGCGCAGCGCCAATGCGACGACGGCGAAGAAGAGCGAGAGGCCGAGCTGGATCGTCGAGGCGACCCGCATCGGCTGGCCGATCGGCTCGCCTTTGACCAGCCGCTCGGAGATGTGGCGCGAGAGCAGCTGTTCGATCGGCCGGTAGAGGGTGGAGATGGTGATGAAGACCGCCGACCAGAGCACGGTGATCTGCCCGTAGTCGGGTTTGGAGAGGACGTGCGAGGCGATCAGGAAGTAGGCGTAGGTGATGACGCCGGTCAGTCCGACGCCGACCGCGAGGAAGCTCGCGGTCCTGCCGTAGTCGGCGCTGCTGGCAGCGCCTTTGCCCTGCGGCGCGGCGGCCGTTCCCTGCGGTTCTGCGCTCACTCGGGTTTGCTACCCGGCTCGTAGTGGGAGGGCTTGACCCCGAGCGCCAGCTCGACCCGCCGCACCCGCTCGAAGGTCCGCTGGGTCATCACCCGCTGGCCGGCGAGCAGGTCGCCGATCACTCCGAGCGCGAAGAGCTGGACTGCGGCGATGAAGAGGACGGCGCCGAGGATCAGCGACTGGACGTGGCCGGTGCTGTCGCCGTTGAGGATCCAGTCGAGCAGGAAGGGCAGCCAGGCGAGGAAGGCGAGGAGGAGGACGGCGAGGCCGGCGAGGGAGAAGACGCGCAGCGGCTCGTAGCGGGTGTAGATGCGGAGGATCGCCGGGGCGTTGCGGCGCACGTAGGAGCCGGTCGAGGCGAAGAGGCGCGACTCGCGCGTCTTCGGGTTGGTCCCGACCTCGACCTCGTCGACGGCGACCAGCATTTTCCCGGCCTGGATCAGGCTCTCCAGCGTGTAGGTGAAGTCGTCGACGACGAGCAGCTGCAGGGCGGCCTCGCGGTTGTAGGCGCGGAAGCCGGAGGTGGCGTCGGTGATCTCCGTGCCGGAGACCCGCCGCACCACCCAGCTGCCGAGCCGCTGCAGCTGTTTTTTGCTGCCGGAGAAGTGGTCGATGCCGCCGACCTTGCGGTCGCCGACGACCATGTCGGCCTGGCCGGCGACGATCGGCGCCACCAGCTTCGCCACGTCGGCGCCCTTGTATTGGTTGTCGGCGTCGGTGTTGACGACGATGTCGGCCCCGAGCTTCAGGCAGGCGTCGAGGCCGGCCTGGAAGCCGGCGGCGAGGCCCTTGTTGTTGGTCAGGCGGACGATGTGGTGGACGCCGCACTCGCGCGCGACCGCGACCGTGCGGTCGGTGCTGCCGTCGTCGATCACCAGCAGCTCGACCTCGTCGATGCCCGCGACCTCCCGTGGAAGGTCCGCGATCGTGGCCGGGAGCGTCTGCTCCTCGTTCAGGCAAGGGATTTGGATGATCAGCTTCATATGGCGATGCGGGGTGGGCGGATCAGCGTATTAGGCCAAACCCCCATAGCTACGCCACCCAGGGGGTAGAATCCTGGTTGATTGACGAGTCAGTCAACCACCGATAGCGACTTCCTGCAGCGTGCGCTCACCCTCGCCGAGGGCGGTCGGGGGCGCGTGAGCCCGAATCCGCTGGTCGGCGCGGCGATCGTCCGCGACGGACAGATCATCGGTGAGGGGTTCCATGCCGAACTGGGCGGTCTGCATGCCGAGCGCGCAGCGTTGGCCGATTGCCGCGAGCGCGGCAAGGACCCCGCCGGGGCGACGATGTACGCGACCCTCGAGCCCTGCGCCCACCAGGGCCGCCAGCCGCCCTGCGTCGAGGCGATTCTCGAGGCCGGGATCGCCCGCGTCGTCATCGCCTCAGACGACCCCAGCGAGAAGGCCGCCGGCCGCGGCCCCGGCATCCTCCGCGACGGTGGCATCGAGGTCGCCTTCGCGAGCGGCGCCGAGGCCACCGCAGCCCGCCGCCTCAACCAACCGTTCCGCAAGCACTCCCGCACCGGCCTTCCTCTGGTGGTCTTGAAGATGGCCATGTCCCTGGATGGCCAGACCTCAACTGCGGCAGACGACAGCCCATGGATCTCCGGCCCCGGGAGCCGAGATCTGGTCCACCAGTGGCGTGCCGAATCCGACGCCATAGCCGTGGGCATAGGCACCGCCCTGGCCGACGACCCCCTCCTGACCGCCCGCATCGAAGGCGCCCGCCAACCCCTGCGAGTCATCTTCGACTCCCAGGCCCGCCTGCCCCTGGACTCCCAGCTCCTCCAGACCCTCGACCAGGCCCCGGTGCTCGTCGTAGCCGCTCCAGAAGCCCCAAATGACCATCTCTCCGCTCTCCGCGAAGCCGGCACCGACGTAATTCAGGCGAGCGGCATAGAACCGGCCCTACGAGAGCTAGGCACCCGCAACATCACGAGCCTCTTCCTGGAGGGCGGAAAAACGCTCGCATCCTCGTTCCTCGCCGCCGACCTCATCGACGAATCCCGTACCTTCATCGCCCCAATGCTCCTAGGCCGTCAACCAGGGCCGCCCCCTCGCGTGGGTGGCGACGATGCCGAGGACTCTCCCGGTAGAGAGAGCCCGGTATCGGAGACAGGACCCGCGCGCCTACCGGCCCTGGAGTCGTCAGCCCAACCCATCGGCGCCGACCTACTGATCACGGCCCGGTTCAAGGAGTGGTGAGATGTTCACGGGACTCGTAGAGGACCTAGGGACCGTCGAGACGGTGGATCTCGGCGCCGACGGCGCGCGTCTCCGCATCTCCACCCAGCTCGGACCTCAGATTGCCGCGGGCGACTCGATCGCGGTCAACGGCTGCTGTCTCACGGCAACTGCTGTTGCGGCCGACGGGTTTGAGACCGAGGCAATGAACCAGACGCTTGAGGTCACTGCAATCGGGGACGTCGAGCCGGGCAGCCGCGTCAACCTCGAGCTGGCGATGAAAGCCTCCGACCGTCTCGGCGGCCACATCGTCCAGGGGCACGTCGACGGCGTTGCCTCGGTCGCCTCGACCGAGGACGACGGCTTCGCCCGCCGCATCCGCGTCGAGCTCTCCCGCGACCTCCTCCGCTACGTCGTCGACAAGGGCTCGATCACCCTCAACGGGGTCAGCCTCACCGTCGCGAATTTGGGCGATTCCTGGGCTGAGGTTTCCCTCATCCCTGAGACCCTGGAGCGGACCAACCTCGCCGATTTGGCGCCAGGAGACCAATTGAACGTCGAGTGTGACGTGATCGCCAAGTACGTGGAGCGTTTGATGTCACCATTCGCCGGAAAGGAGCAGTCGTGAGCCAGATGGCAGAGACCCGAGGACAAGAGAGCACGGAGACCGAGAGGAGCCCGTTCTCCTCTATCGAGGAGGCGATCGAGGAGATCCGCGCCGGCCGCATGGTCGTCGTCTGCGACGGCGAAGACCGCGAGAACGAGGGCGACCTGGTGATGGCGGCGCAGTTCGCGACGCCCGAGGCGATCAACTTCATGGCCAAGGAGGCGCGCGGGCTGGTCTGCCTGGCGCTGACCGCGAAGCGCTGCGAACGGCTCGGCCTCAACCTGATGACGGCGAAGAACGAGGCGCCGCTGGAGACCGCCTTCACGGTCTCGATCGAGGCCGCCGGCGGCGTCAGCACCGGAATCTCGGCGCACGACCGCGCCCACACGGTCCAGGTCGCGATCGACCCCGACTCGGGGCCGCGCGACATCGTCGTCCCCGGCCACATGTTCCCGCTGAAGGCCAAAGAGGGCGGCGTGCTGGAGCGGACCGGCCACACCGAGGCCTCGGTCGATCTCGCCCGCCTCGCCGGCCTCACCCCGGCCGGGGTGATCTGCGAGGTGATGAACGACGACGGGACGATGGCCCGCGTCCCCGACCTGATCCCGTACTGCGAGAAGCACGGGTTGAAGATGATCACCGTCGCCGACCTGATCTCCTACCGGCGGCAGACCGAGAAGCTGGTCGAGCGCGTCGTCGCCACCGCGCTGCCGACCACTTTCGGCGACTTCGAGGCAGTCGGCTACCGCTCGCTGGTCGATGACAAACACCACGTGGCGATGGTCAAGGGCGACGTCGACGGCGCCGAGGACGTGCTCGTCCGCGTCCACAGCGAGTGCCTCACCGGCGACGTCTTCCACAGCATGCGCTGCGACTGCGGCGAACAGCTGGAAGCGGCTCTCTCGATGATCGAGCGCGAGGGCCGCGGCGTCCTCCTCTATCTCTCGCAGGAGGGGCGCGGGATCGGCCTGCTGAACAAGCTGCGCGCCTACAAACTGCAGGAGGAAGGGGCCGACACCGTCGAGGCCAACCTCAAACTCGGCCTGCCCGCCGATCTACGCGACTACGGGATCGGGGCGCAGATCCTCGGCGACCTCGGCCTGACCAGCATCCGCATCCTCACCAACAACCCGAAAAAGATCGTCGGCCTGGAGGGCTACGGGCTCTCGGTCAGCGAGCAGGTGCCGATCGAATCGGCCCCCAACGCCCACAACGAGGCCTACCTGCGGACCAAGCGCGAGAAGATGGGCCACTCGCTGCACCACCAGGGCCTCGCCCTCGACGAGGAGATGATCCGCGACGAGGAGGAACGCGACCGCGACGGCAGCACCGCCAAGGACGGCGATGGCTGAAGCCGGGGCGTTCCTGGAGGGGTTCAGCGAGGAGGAGCGGGGGCAGCTGGCGCCGCTTCACTTCGGCGTCTGCGTCGGCCGCTTCTACGAGGATCTGGCGCAGCGGTTGCTGAGCGGCGCGCGACAGGGTTTCGAGCTGGCCGGGATCTCCCAGGGCTCCGTCACCGAGGTCTCGGTCCCGGGCGCCTACGAGCTCCCCTTCGCCGCCAAGCAGTTCGCCGAGAACGGCTACGCCGGCGTCGCCTGCCTCGGCGTCGTCATCCGCGGTGAGACCGACCACTACGACTTCGTCTGCGCCGAGGCCGCGCGCGGCATCCAGCGGGTGCAGCTGGAGACCGGCGTCCCCTGCGCCTTCGGCGTCATCACCTGCGACAACATGGACCAGGCGCTGGCGCGCTCGGGAGGCGACAAACGCGACCAAGGTCGCAACGCCGCCCTAACCATCGCCCGCATGGCCCTGCTCAAGCGCCAGATCGGCTGACTCAGGTACCATCCCGCGACCGATGGCCAAGGTATGCCACAGCTGCGGCAAGGGACCGGCGTTCGGCCAGTCCCGAAGCCACTCGATGGTCGCCACCAAGCGCCGCTTCGACCCGAACCTCCAGAAAGTTCGGATCCAAGAGAACGGCCGCCCCCTCCGCGCCTACGTATGCACCCGCTGCCTCAAGGCGGGCAAGGTCACCAAGAGCGCGTAGCGCTCTCAAACCGCTCGTAGCGACGAACGGCAGCACGTAAGGGGGGCGAGTTCGAAGGCCCTGTCGACTTAGTGGCCACATGGGCCACAAAAGCGACACGCCCGACGATCGGGTGGCGAGGATCGCGGCGCGGCAGCACGGAGTGATTACGTTGCGGCAACTCGAAGAGGCGGGCGTCACGCGTGAGGCTGCGTACAAGCGCGCGAGACGGGGACGGTTGCATCGTCTCCATCAAGGCGTCTACGCGGTGGGGCATCGCGCTCCCAGCTACCACGCACGATGGATGGCCGCGATACTCGCTTGCGGGGACGGTGCGGTGTTGAGTCACTCCTCCGCAGCGGCGCTCTGGGAGATCCTCAAGCCCCTCGAAGGACCGATCCACGTCTCGACCCCGACCACCTCAGGTCGAAAGCCTCGCCGCGGAATCCACCTCCACCGCTGCCAGACGCTCAAGGAGCCGTCCTCCTCGCCCTCCTACCTGCCAAGCCGAGGAGGGCGAGGAGGACGGCTCACCACCCACCGCCACCACATCCCCGTGACCACCATCCAACGCACCATCAACGACCTCGACGGAACCGTCCCGTCTCACCTCCTCCGCCGCGCCAAGCGTCAAGCCGAGCTCAAGGGCATCCACCTCGAAGGCACCAAAGGCCGCCGTCCCCGCTCCGACCTCGAGGAAGACTTCTTCGCCCTCGTCGACTCCCGCCGCCTTCCGCCCCCCGAGACCAACGTCAAGCTCGGCCGGTGGGAGGTCGACTTCCTCTGGCGCGAGCATCGCCTCGTCGTCGAGATCGATTCCTTCCTCTACCACCGTGGCTCCGTCGCCTTCCATGAAGACCACGCGCGCGACCTCGACCTTCGCCAGCTCGGCTTCACCGTGCTGCGGTTTTCGGAACTACAGCTCGAAGAAGAACCGGACCGCATCGCCGCGGACCTCGCCGCGGCCCTCGGACGCTAGCCGTCGGACTCGGCTGCCCCGACGACGGGGTGCTCTCCCGTCGGCGCCGGGTCGCCCTCGGCCGGCTCGACGTGGAGGCGGGGGAGGAAGCGGTCGAGGCCGGCGGGGAAGTACCAGGCGTGCTTGCCGAGGAGCTGCATGATCGCCGGGACCAGGACCGAGCGGATGATCACGGCGTCGATGAGGACGGCGGAGGCGAGGCCGAGGCCAAAGAGTTTGATGATCCGGTCTTCGCCGAGCATGAAGGAGGCGAAGACGGTGACCATGATCGCCGCCGCCGCGGTGATCACCCGGCCGGTCAGGGCGAGGCCGCGGGTGACTGCTTCGGTGGCGTCTTTGCGGTGTTCCCACTCCTCATGGATCCGCGACATCAGAAACACCTCGTAGTCCATCGAGAGCCCGAAGATGATCGCGAAGAGAAAGATCGGGAAGAACGAGATGATCGGGCCGGTGCTGTCGACGCCGATCAGGCTCGCGCCCCAACCCCACTGGAAGACGACGACGACGAGGCCGAAGGCGGCGCCGATGCTGAGCAGGTTCATCACCATTGCCTTCAGCGGCACCCAAACAGAGCGGAATACCATCATCAGCAACAGCGCCGAGAGCAGGACGACGACGCCGATGAAGAGCGGCAGCTTCGCCGAGATGGCGTTCCCGAAGTCCTCGAAGATCGCGTTGATGCCGCCGACGTGGATCTGAGTGCCGGTCTTTTGCTCGATCGGCGGAATCACGTCGCCGCGGATGTGGTCGAGCAGGTCGGTGGTGTCGGCGCTTTCGGGTGAGGTCGTGGGGTAAGCCTGGAAGACCGCGGTATTTTTCGCCGGGTTGAGGACGATCGGAGTCGTTTTGGCGACGTCCGCTTCGCCGTCCAGTTGCTGGCGCAGTTCGGTCACACCGGCGTCGTCGCCCTTGGAGGGCAGCGCCGCCGCGATCACCAGCGGGCCGTTGAAGCCGGGGCCGAAGCCTTCGGCCAACAGGTCGTAGGCCTTGCGGGTGGTTTTCTCGGGCGGATCCGTCCCGGCGTCGTTGGTGCCGAGGCGGAGGGAGAGGACGGGGACGCAGAGGAGCAGGAGCAGCCCTCCGGAAAGCACCGCGGCGAAAACCGGCCGCCGCTGGATTGCGCGGCTCCAGCCATACCAGCGGGTGCCTTCGGCTTCGGGTCGTTTCCCGCGAAAGCCAGGCAGGCGTAGGCGGTCGACACGGCGCCCGACGATCGTCAGCAGCGCCGGCAGCAGGGTCAATGCCGCGATCATCGTGAAGAAGACCGCAATCGCCGCGGCCATTGCGACCCCGTAAAGGAAGGACAGGCCGAGCAGGAACATGCCCAGTAGCGAGATGATCACCGTGATCCCGGCGAACAGCACCGCCCTGCCGGCGGTATCGACGGCCGCTATCGCCGCTTCACGAGGCTCGAGTCCCTCGTCGAGGCCGCTGCGGAATCGGGTGAGGATGAACAGGGCGTAGTCGATCCCGACACCCAGCCCGATCATCAGCGCCAGGAAGGGTGCGAAGTTCGCGGTCGGGAAGAGGTGGGTGCCGAGGGTGATGACGCTGATCCCGACCCCGAGCGCGAGTAGGGCGGTGACGATCGGCATTCCCATCGCGACGACGGAGCCGAAGGTGATGAGGAGGACGACGACGGCCGCGAGCAGACCGACCATGAAGGAGGAGTCTTCGCCTTCTTCTTCGGTCGCTTCCTCGATCGGCTGCCCGCCCAGCTCGACCTGCAGGCCTTCGCCCGAAGCACCCTGCGCGAGCGAGATGATTTCGTCGGTCTTGTCCTTATCGATGTCGCTGTTGATCGCGTCGAACTGGACCGTGGCGTAAGCGATCTTGCCGTCGTTGCTGATCGCCGCCGCGCCGCCGCCCTTGGCGTACGGGCTGGCGACTTCGCTGACGTGCGGGAACTTTTCGACCTTGGCGAAGACCGCCTTCATCTTCTGTTCGACGGCGGGCGTTTCGACCCCTTGGTCGGACTTGAAGACGATCTGGGCCGCTTCGCCCGACTGCGCCGGGAACTTCTGTTCCAGCAGGTCGAACGCTTCCTTGGAATCCGAGGCAGGCAGGCTGAAGTCTTCGCTGAAGGCCGAGCCGGCCGTTTTGGCGATCATGCCGACGACGATCAGGGCCGCGATCCAGCCGATGATCACGGTCTTGCGATGGCTGGTGGTCCAAGTGGCGAAGCGTCTCATTGGAGCGCGCAACGTACCAACGCCTCCGGCCGCCGCGTGTGAACGTGTGCACGTCCGCGTGTGAACGCCCTCACGTCGCCCGCGAGCACTAGATTCTTCCCTAGATGTCCGACCCCTCAATCGCCCGGTTCCGACGGGTAATAACCTCTGCCTACGCCTCGCTCGAGGCCCGCCGCCAGGAGGTCAACGACCTCAACGTCTTCCCGGTCGCCGACGGCGACACCGGCGACAACATGGCGATGACGATGCGCGCGGTGATGGAAGAGCTCGACCGCCTCGACGGCCAATCGGTCGACGAGGTCGGCCGCACCGAGCTGGTCCAGGCGCTGGCGCGGGCGGCGCTGATGGGCGCCCGCGGCAACTCCGGCGTCATCTTGAGTCAGATCGTCCGCGGGGCCGCCGAGGAGCTGGCCAGCCGCCCCGGCGAGCTGGTCGACCCGACCCTCGTCGCCGCCGCCTTCGCCAAGGCCGCCGACGCCGCGTACGACTCCGTGCGGGAGCCGGCCGAGGGGACGATGCTGACCGTCTTCCGCGAGATGGCCCACTCGCTCTCGCGCCAGCTCGCCCACCTCGAGCGCGAGAAGACCCGGTTCGACCGCCAGGTCAGCGATGAGGAACAGGACGCGGTTCTCGCCCAGGTGCTGGAGAAGGCGATCGCCGACGGCGAGCGCGCCGTCGCCCGCACCCCCGAGCAGCTCGAGGTGCTGCGCGAATCCGGCGTCGTCGACGCCGGCGGCCACGGCCTCGTCCTCATCCTCGCCGGCGTCGTCGCCGGCCTGCGCGGCGACGGGGGAGAGCTGCCGGAGGTCCAACACCACGAGCCGCCGCGCCGCAGCCTGCCCCACCACGAGGACAGCCGCTACCGCTACTGCACCAACTTCATCGTCTCTGGCAAGGGGCTGCAGGACCGCAAGTTCCTGCCGCGGCTGGAGCGCTTCGGCGATTCCGTCCTCGTCGTCGGCGACGACGTCACCCTCAAGGTCCACATCCACACCGACGAGCCGGAGGCGGCGACGGAGATCTTCGTCGGGGTCGGCGAGGTGACCAACCTCGACGTCGCCGACATGCGCGAGCAGATGGCCGAACGCGACGCCCGCCTCGGTGCGACCGGCCGCACCGGCGTCGTCGCCGTGGCGGCCGGCGACGGCCTGCAGCGCCTCTTCGGCGAGCTCGGCGCCCACGTCGTCCCGGGCGGCGAGACCCTCAACCCCTCGACCTACGAGCTGCTCGCCGGGATCCACAGCGTCCCCTCCGACGAGGTCCTCGTCCTGCCCAGCTCCTCGAACGTGATCATGGCTGCCGAGCGCGCCTGCGAACTCTCCGACAAGCCGGCGCGGGTTGTGCCGGCGACCTCGCAGCAGGCGAGCCTGCTGGTGCTGGTCGAGCTCGACCCCGAGGCGCCGCTGGAGGAGAACGCCGAGCGCCTCGGGGAGGCGGTCGAGGAGGTGGCGATCGGCGGCATCGCCCCGGCCGCCCGCGACGACGCCCAAGGACGGTTCAAGAAGGGAGACGCGGTCGGCTTCGTCGCCGGCGAGATCGTCGCCTGGGGCGGGGCGGGCTCGACCCTCGACCAGACCCTGCAGCGCCTCGCCGAGGGCGCCGAGATCCTCACGATCATCGCCGGCGAGGGCGCCCCGATCCCGCTCGAGGAGATCGACGTCCACGTCCCCGACGGCGTCGAGGTCGAGACCCACGAGGGGGGGCAGCCGAGCTGGTGGTGGCTCCTGGCCGCCCAGTAACGCGCTCCTTCGCCGGCGCCCGCGAGCTGGAGCGGGCCGACCTGCTCGACGCCCCCGTCCACTGGCCCCGCCCGAGCGTCCTCGAGCAGGGCCTCGGCGCGCTGAAAGGCGTCGGCCCGAAAACCGCCGAAGCCGCGGCCGAGGCGGGCATCCGCACCGTAGGCGACCTCCTCTTCCACGTCCCAAGGCGCCACCGCGACCTCCGCATCCGCCAACTGGGAGACCTGACGCCGGGAGAGACCGCGACCGTCGCCGTAGAGGTCCAGGGCTCCCAGCCCCGTCCCTTCCGCAAAGGCCGCCTCCGCATGGTCAGCGTCAAAGTAGGCGACGAATCAGGCCACGTAAGAGCCACCTGGTTCAACCAACCCTGGGTAGCTTCCAAGCTCACCCCTGGGACCGCCCTCCTACTCACGGGCAAATACTCCGGCAAAGGCTTCGCCATCCGCGAATGGGAGCTTCTCAGTCCCACCGATCTCGATCCTTCTGCGGGTGGCGAGGGCGCCGGGGACCCCGAGTATCCCGCGCAGGGGTCCCCGATCAGCCCTCGTCAGGCCCCGCAGCCAGAAACCATGGTCCCGATCCATGGAGCAACCGAGGCAATCCGCCCCCAGCAAATCCGCGACTGGGCATCCCAAGCAGTGGAGTTGGCCCCAAACGCGATCGAGGGTCTCCCCAGCGAGCTGCGCGCCCGCCGGCAGCTGTCCGCCGTCGGCGACGCGCTCCGTGTCGTCCATTTCCCGCAGCAAGCCGACGAAGTAGACGAGGCCCGCAAGCGGCTCGGGTTCGAAGAGCTCTTCCTCCACCAGGCCCTGCTCGCGACCCGCAAGCGCAGCCACCGCACCGCCCGCCCGGCCCCCCGCTTCGGCAAAGCCGGAGAGCCTGTCGCCCGCTGGCTCGACTCGCTGCCCTTCGAGCCGACCGGCGACCAGCTAAAGGCGTTCGACGAGATCGAGGGCGACCTCGACTCCGGCTCGCCGATGCAGCGGCTGCTGATGGGGGAGGTCGGCTCGGGCAAGACCGTCGTCGCTCTCTACTCGATGCTGCGGGCGCTCGAAGCCGGCTATCAGGCGACGCTGATGGCGCCGACCGAGACCCTGGCCGAGCAGCACGCGATCACCCTTGGCAGGCTGCTCGCCGAAGAGGCGATCCCGTTCGCACTGCTGACCGGCGCGACGCCCGCAGCGAGCCGCCGTCGGGCGCTCGACCAGCTCGCCTCCGGCGAGCTGGGGCTGATCCTGGGCACCCACGCGCTGATCGAGCCGACGGTGCGCTTCGCCCGCCTCGGCCTCTGCGTGGTCGACGAGCAGCACCGCTTCGGGGTCTCCCAACGCCGGGCGCTGGACGAGAAGGGGGTGGAGGGGATGGCGCCGCACGTCCTCCACATGACCGCGACGCCGATCCCGCGCACCCTCTCGCTGACCGAATACGGCGACCTCGACGCCACCGCCCTGCACGAGCTGCCGGCTGGCCGGCAGCCGATCTCGACGCACCTGGTCTCCGAGGAGCAGCGGAGCGAAGCCTTCGAGTTCCTGCGGCGCCAGCTGCGCGAGGGACGGCAGGCCTTCGTCGTCTGCCCCTTGGTCGGCGAGTCGGAGAAAGTCGCCGGCAAAGCCGCCGCAGTCGAGGCCGAGCGGCTGCGGGCCGGCGAGCTACGCGAGTTCCGGGTCGGCCTCCTGCACGGGCAGATGCACTCCAACGACAAGGCCGAGGCGATGCGCGCCTTCGCCGCCCACGAGACCGACGTCCTGGTCTCGACCACGGTGATCGAGGTCGGGATCGACGTCGCCAACGCAACGGTGATGGTGATCGAGGGGGCCGAGCGCTTCGGCGTCTCCCAGCTGCACCAGCTGCGCGGCCGGGTCGGCCGCGGCGAGCATCCGAGCCAGTGCCTGCTCTTCGCCGAAGAGGCGGGCGAGCTGGCCCAGAAACGACTGCAGGCGGTCGCCGGCGAGAGCGATGGCTTCAAGCTGGCCGAGACCGACCTCGAACTGCGCGGCGCCGGGGAGATCCTCGGCACCCGCCAGAGCGGGCTGCCGCGTTTCGCCGTCGCCAAGCTGCCGGAGGACGGACCGTTGCTGATGGAGGCCCACCGCGAGGTGCTGGCGCTGCTGAGTTCCCACGGCTCGCTCTCCGATCCCGCCCTCGGTCCGCTGCTCGACGCCGCCCACCGTCGCTTCGGTACCGGCGCGGCCGACCCGATTCCGTTATGAGAACTCTCTTATGAGGGTCATCGCCGGAGAGCTAAAAGGGCAGCGGCTGGTCGCGCCGCGTGGCTGGAAGGTGCGCCCGACCTCCGACCGCGTTCGCGAGGCGATCTTCTCCGCCCTCGGCGAGCGCGTCGTCGGCGCCCGCGTGCTCGACCTCTACTGCGGTACCGGCGCCCTCGCGATCGAGGCGCTTTCCCGCGGCGCCGATCGCGCCGTCCTCGTCGACCAGGACACCAGGCCCGCGCTCGGCAACGTGCAGCGACTTGGACTCGCTGACCGGACCGAGCTGGTGAAGACCGACGCCGGCCGCTGGCTGGGCAATGTTTCAGCCGCGGATGCAGCGGGAAAGTTCGATCTGGTCTTTGTAGACGCCCCGTATAAACTCGCCGACCGCGTGTCTGACGTCCTCAACCAACACCTGCCCGGAGTGATCGCCGAAGGCGGTCGCGCCATCGTCGAGAGCGGCGCCCGCCGGCCACTGCGAGTCGACTCGCTGGAGCCGCTGCGCCAGCGCCGCTACGGCGCCGCCGACGTCGCCATTTACGGAGCGGGCGAGTGAGCGAGCGCAACGGGACGGTCGTCTGTCCGGGCAGCTACGACCCGGTCACCAACGGCCACATCGACATCATCACCCGCACCTCGCGGGTCTTCGATCGCGTCGTCGTCGGCGTCGTCAACAACCCGATCCGCAAGCAGAAAACGCTGTTCACGGCCGAGGAGCGCATGGGCCTCATCGAAGAGGCAACCGCCGACCTCGCCAACGTCGAGGTGCAAATCTTCGCCAACCTCCTCGTCGAGTTCGCCCGCGAAAACGGCGCCAAGGCGATCGTCAAGGGAATGCGGGCGATCTCCGACTTCGAGTACGAGTTCGAGATGGCTCAGCTCAACCGCAAGCTCGACCCGGGGATCGAGAGCATCTACGTGATCGCCCAGGCCCAGTACAGCTTCCTCTCGTCCACCGGGGTGAAGGAGATGGCCACCTTCGGCGGCGACGTCTCCGACCTCGTACCAGCGCCCGTCGCCACGGCGCTGGCTGACCGCCTGGGCGGTAGGTAGGCTGTGGAAGACCGGTCAGTCCAAGTGGGCGCCGCCTTGCAAAAAACGGCCATTTCGAACCCATCCGCACCAAAACCCCCGCATACACGTAGGCTTACGACCTGAAAATGGACGTACTGGTCCTCATTGACAAGCTGGACGACGTCGTCCACAACGCCCGTCCCGTCCCCCTGACGGATCAGGTGCGCGTGGACCGCGAGGAGATCTATGACCTCCTCGATCAGATGCGTGCCACGATCCCCGAGGAGATCAAGCAGGCGCGCTGGATCGTCAAGGAGCGCCAGGAGATGTTGGCGGAGGCCAAACGCGAGGCCGAGCGGATCGTCCGCGAGGCCCGCGAGCAGCAGGCCCGCCTGATCTCCGACGAGGAGGTCACCAAGCAGGCCGAGCGCGCCGCCGACGAGATCGTCGAGGACGCCCGTACCCGCGAGCGCGAAATCCGCCTCGGCGCCGAGGACTACGCCGACGAGATCCTCAACACCCTCGAAGTGAACCTGCAGAAGTTCCTCGCCGCCGTACAGCGCGGCCGCGACCGGCTCGCCGGCCGCGAGGAGGAACCGCAGCCTGAGCTGGACCAAGCTCCATAAGCGCTGGGGAGGGGCCGGGTGTGCCTCTCCAGACACCACTCGCCAATGGCTCGTGGTTGAGTGTCTGGCGAGGGACACCCGATCCCCCAGTCAGGCGCTAGTCGAGCTTTAGGTCTTTGAGAGCTGACCACCTTGGGTCGGTGGCGGTCTCGTGCTCGTGGGGATTGTCGTTGAGGCTCTCGCCGCAGACGGGGCAGAGGCCGGCGCAGTCGGGGCGGCAGAGGATGCGGGTGGGGAGGGCGAGGATGGTTGCGTCGTGGGCCCAGCGGCCGATGTCGAGCTCGTCGTCGTCGACGTAGGGGCTGCGCAGTTCCGGGTCGTCGGTCCCGGCCTGGTCGATCTCGCGGGCCTCGACCTCGAGGTCGAGCTGCCCCGGCTCGAGGCAGCGCATGCACGGTCCCTCCAGGTGGACCGGGAGCTCGAGGCGGAAGGCGAAGCCGTTGCTGGGGCGGGAGACCTCGAGCCGCACCGTCGGCGCCCACGGCTCGGGCTTGTAGGTCTGGCCGGCCAGCTCGAACGGCTCGAGCGCGACCGCAACCTCCAGCCGCTTGCCCTCGCCATGGGCCAGCGAGAGGCGCGATAGATCGATGATCGTCATCGGCGCTTGCGCCATTTCCGCACCTCCGCTGCGTCGGGACTTACGATGGACGACCCCACCGAGGTTACGGAATGGCGCAATTCCACTGGAAACCAGACACCTATTCGGAGCTGATCCGCTCCGAGGTCCCCCGCTACGACGAGCTGCAGGAGCAGGCGATCGCGGCGATTCCGTTCCCGCCCGAGCGGGTGCTGGAGCTGGGGATGGGGACGGGGGAAACGACCCGCCGCCTGATCGAGGCTTATCCAGACGCCTGGGTGATCGGTCTCGACGCCAGCGCCGACATGGTCTTCCGGGCGCGCGAGAACTACGACGACGTGCAGCTGGCGCGGATGGAGGACCCCCTGCCCGAGGGTCCCTGGGACCTCGTGATCGGCGTCCTCTCGATCCACCACCTGCGCGCCGAGCAGAAGCAGAACCTCTTCCGCCAGGTCCGCGAGCACGCCCGCGCGTTCGTGATCGGGGACATCGTCAAGGCTGACGTGCAGGTGGCTCCGATTGACGAGGGTTATGACTTTCCCGAGACGGCACCTGACTTAGCAAGCTGGTCCGGCGGCGAGATCACCTGGCAGGCCGACGACTTGGCAGTTATCCGAGCTATCCACTGAGGGGTCCCGACCTCTCCCCAACCCGCTAACCTTCCGCGACTCATGGCCGTCCCGAAGAAGAGAACTTCCAGCGCTCGACGCGACAAGCGGCGGGCGCAGCACAAGGCTGGGAAGCCGAACTTGAATCGCTGCCCGAAATGTCACGAGCCGCGACTGCCGCACCGGGTTTGCCCGAACTGCGGTACCTACGCCGGCCGTGAGGTCGTCGCGCAGCGGATCGCCGATCCGACCGCGCCTCACACGCACGAGTAGATCGTGGCGCTCGGGCGCTCGGTGACCGTTGCCCTCGATGGCTACGGGGCGGAGCAGGGGTTCGACGTGCTCGCGGAAGGTGCGCGGTTGGCTGCGGCCGACGGCATCGGCGTGCGGGTCTTCGGGCCGCGGCGGGCGCTCGGGCTGAGCGGTGTCGAGGGCGTCGAGGTAGTCGACACCGCCGATTCCATCGCCAACGACGAGGACCCGGTCCCCGCCGTGCGGGCAAAGAAAGGGGCCTCGGTCGTTTGCGCCGCTCGCGACGTCGCCGAGGGCAGCTCGGCGGCGCTGGTCAGCTGCGGGTCGACCGGGGCGACGATGGCCGCCGCGACCTTCGGCCTGCGCCGGCTCAAGGGCGTGCAGCGGCCGGCGCTGGCGGTCCAGGTCCCCGTCCCGGGCAAACCGGTCCTCTTCCTCGACGTCGGCGCCAACGTCGAGGTCCGCGCCCAGCACCTCGTCCAGTTCGCCTTCCTCGGCGCCGCCTTCAGCGCCGCCGTCCTCGACGTCCGCGACCCCTCGGTCGGGCTGCTGACCGTCGGGGAGGAGTCGGGCAAGGGGCGCGAGGAGGTGGTCGAGGCGCACCGCCTGCTCAGTCAGGCGCCGGGAATCCGCTTCGTCGGAAACGTCGAGGGGCGCGACCTCCCGGCCGCCAAGGTCGACGTCGTCGTCACCGACGGCTTCACCGGCAACGTCTCGCTGAAGCTGCTCGAGGGGACGGCGAAGACCGTCGCGAGCGCCGTCGGCGACGCCGCTCGCTCCAATCCCATCGCCACGCTCGGCGGCCTGCTGCTGAAACCGGCGCTGAACGGGCTGCGGCGCGAGCTGCACCCCGACACCACCGGCGGCGCGATCCTGCTCGGCCTGCGCGGAATCGCCGTCGTCGGCCACGGCAGCTCTGGTCCTGAGGGCATCGCCAACGCCGTCCGCCTCGCCGCCCGCTGCGCCGAGGTCGACGCCGTCGGCCGCACCGCCGCCTTGCTCGCCGAGGGCGGTGTCGGCCGCGGCGCCCTCGCCGCCGACGGCGCCGCGTAACGGCCGTGATAGCTCCGTGATAAACACAGTCGGTAGATGACGCGCGAGGAAGTCCTCACCCTGGTGCGCGAGCACCTCGCCGAGGAGCTCGAAATCGACATCGGGCGGATCGACGAGGCGACCCGCTTCAAGGAGGATCTCGACGCCGACTCGCTCGACCTCTACGAGCTGGTGATGGAGCTGGAGGACCGCTACGGGGTCAGCGTCAGCGAGGAGCAGGCGACCCACATCAAGACGGTCGGCGACGCGGTCGGCTTCGTCATCGAGCGCGCGCCCGCCTGAGCCCTTGGCGACGGAGCAGGACTCAGCCGTTGCCGCCCTCTCGGCCCTGATCGCCGAGCTCCCCGACGATCTGCGCCGCCAGGCGCTGACCCACTCTTCCTGGACCGAGCGTCGCATCGACTCCTTCGAGCGCCTCGCCTTCCTCGGCGACAGCGTCCTCGGCCTCGCCGTCGCGACCAACGTCTTCGAGAACTTCGAGAAGCTGGCGGCGGGCGGCCTGACCAAGGTTCACAACCAAGCCGTCAGCGGCGTTTCCTGCGCCGACGTCGGCCTCCAGCTCGGGGTGTCGGAGATGCTGCGGGCGAACGAGCCGGAGGAGTTCGTCGGTGCGATCCCGGCCGAGATCCTGCTCGAAGGCGGCCGGCCGCTGCCGGAGGCGACCGAGGCGTTGATCGGCGCCTGCTATGTCGCCTTCGGCTTCGAGCGCACCGCTGCGGCGGTAGCCGAGGCCTTCGAACCGCGGATCGAGCTCGCCTCCGAGACCCGGATCGACTTCAAGTCCGCTTTGCAGGAGCTTTTGGCCCGGCGCGGGGCGCGCGTAACCTACGAGGTGGTCGCGGCGACGGGCCCCCCGCACCGGCGAACCTTCGAGGTGGTCGCGATCGTCGATTCCGAGCAGGTCGGTACGGGAAAAGGGCGGAGCAAGAAGGCGGCGGAGCAGATTGCCGCCGAGGAGGCTTTGGCGCATCTTGGGGGTTAATCGCCCCGCCTTTGCGTCCGAGCCGAGCGGCAGCCTTTGGGGGATGCAAGGAGCGCGCGGATGTATCTGAGATCGATCTCGATGAAGGGGTTCAAGTCCTTCCCGGAGCGGACGACCCTGGAGTTCTCGCCGGGCGTCAGCGTCATCGTCGGCCCCAACGGTTCGGGCAAGAGCAACATCACCGACGCCGTGCTCTGGGCGTTGGGCGAGCAGAGCCCGGGGGCGATTCGCGGCGCCTCGATGCAGGACGTGATCTCCGCCGGCGGTCAAGGTGTCGGCCAGCGCCGCGCCGCCGAGGTCGAGGTGACGATCGACAACTCCGACGGGCGCGCCGCCACCGAGTTCTCCGAGATCGCCGTCGAGCGCCGTCTCGACCGCGCCGGCGACAGCGGCTACCGGCTGAACGGCGCCCGCTGTCGCCTCGCCGACGTCACCGACGTTCTCTCCGACACCAACCTCGGCCGCGAGATGCACTCGGTGATCAGCCAGGGCCGGGTCGAGACGATCATCCACTCGAAACCGCGGGAGCGGCGGCTGCTGATCGAGGAGGCCGCCGGCCTCGGCAAGCACCGCAAACGGCGGCGCCGGGCCGAGCTGAAGCTGCGCGGCGCCCGCGACAACCTCGACCGGGCGCTGGACGTCGAGCGCGAGGCGCGGGCGCGGTTGCGGCCGCTGAAGCGCCAGGCGCAGGCCGCCGAGCTGGGGGCGCGGATCGAGCGCGAGGAGCTGGGCCTGCGCGCACAGCTCGTCTCCGAGGAGCTGCGCTTCGGTGCCGATCGCGCCGCCGCGGCCGAAGAGGCGGCGAAGAAGGCGCGGGGTATCCGCGAGCAGCTCGAGCAGCAACTCTCCGAGGTCTCGCAGCGCCGCTCCGCCGCCGAGGAGCGTTTCGCCACCCGCGACCGCGAGCGCACCCAGGCCTGGGGTCTGCTGACGAAGCTGCGTGGCGATCAGGAGCGGGTCGCGGTCCGCGTCGCCAACCTGTCGAGCCGCGAGGCGGAGGTGGAGGCGGGGCTGGAGAAGCTGCGGGTCGAACTGGGGCCGCTGACCCTCGACGTCGGTCCCGGCAGCGCGCCGGGCGAGCGGGCGCGGAAACTGGAAGAGGAGCTGGGGGAGATCGACGCGGGGCTGCGGACCGCCGGCGAGGGGTTGAGCGTCGCTCGTTCCTCCGACGCCGCCGAGGCGGCTCGCGAGGCGGCGCTGGGCGACGTCCGCGCCGGTTCCGAGCGCGCCTCCCGCCACGCCAAACGCGCCGAGGGTCTGCTCGGCGAGCGCCACCGCGAGGCGATGCGGGCGCGGCTCGCCGCCGGCGAGGGCCTGCTCGACGACGTCCGAAGTGCGCTGAAAGCCGCCGAAGCCGCCGGGGCCGCGATCCGGGGCCGGGTCGAGCGGATCGAGCAGAAGGTCGTCGGCGGGCAGGACGATGGCGACGAGATCGCCGACGAGCTGCGCCGCTGCTCGCAGCAGGAGTTCGAGCTGCAGGCGGAGATGAAGAAGACCTCCGACGAGCTGACCCGGGCCGAGGTAGAGGCCGCGCATCTCGGCGACCGCCGCGCCGAGGCCGCACGCGAGCTGGCCTCGATCGCCGAGCGGCTCGGCGAGGAGATCCCGCCGGCAACCGAGGCGCTGAGCGACGAGGCGCGGGCGGAGATCGACAAGCGGCTGGAGCGGCTGGAGCGGCGGCGGTCGCAGATCGGTCCGGTCAACCCGCTGGCCGAGCAGGAGTACGACGAAGCCCGCGAGCACGTCGAGGCGCTGCAGGCCCAGCGCGAGGACATCGAGCGCTCGCTGCGCGAGCTCGAGTCGCTGATCCGCGACATCGACGAGGAGATCGAGCGCGCATTCGAGGAGACCTTCGAGGCGACCGCCAAGAACTTCGAGGAGATGGTCGAGCACCTGTTCCCGGGCGGGCGCGGGCGCCTGCGCCGGGTCAGCCTGCGGCCGGTCCGCGACGACGAGCGCCCGGCGGGCGAGCAGGAGGCGCCGACGGACGCCGAGCCGGAGCCGGAGCCCGAGGAGGAGGAAGAGCAGCGCGACGAGCTCGGGGTCGAGATCGAGGTCACCCCGGCCGGCAAGTCGACGCGGAAACTCTCGCTGCTCTCCGGCGGCGAGAAGTCGCTGGTGGCGCTGGCCTTCGTCTTCGCCGTCTTCCTCGCCCGGCCCTGCCCCTTCTACATCCTCGACGAGGTCGAGGCCGCCCTCGACGACGCCAACATCGATCGCTTCCTGCAGCTGATCCGCCGCTTCTCCGACCGCGCCCAGTTCGTCATCGTCACCCACCAGAAACGGACGATGGATGCCGCCGACGTCCTCTACGGGGTCTCGATGGGCGGGGACGGCGTTACCAAGGTGGTTTCGAAGCGGCTGCCGCGCGAAGTGGCCGGGGGCGCTGAAGATGAGGACGAAGCGCCGGGGCTTTCTGCTGTGGCTTAGGAGGGGGCGGGTGCCCCTCTCCAGACACCACTCGCCAATGGCTCGTGGTTGAGTGTCTGGAGAGGGGCACCCGCCCCCTCTAGCCGGTCGCTACCTTTCTTCGCCGTGGCTACTAGCTGGCAGGAGATCGTCGATCTGGGGGCGCGGCAGCCTGGGGGCGGTGTTGCAGTTGAGGAGGAGGCCCCAGAGGCACGCCGTGGGGTCTTCAAACGGCTGCGCGAGAGTCTCTCGAAATCTCGGCAGGCGCTTACCGAGGAGATCTCAGCCTCTCTCTTCGACAAGATCGATGATGAGACCTGGGAGCTGCTTGAGGAGGCTTTGATCCTTGCTGACGTCGGGGCGCCTACTACGGCTGCGGTGGTGGAGCGGTTGGAGCAGGAGGTCGAGTCGGGGGCGGTGCCGATGGACGGAGTCGCGGTGCGGGATCGGCTGATCGAGATCCTTGCCGAGGTTGCCTCGACCGGGCGGGCGCCGATCGACCTCTCCGCCGAGCCGGCGATCCTGATGATGGTCGGCGTCAACGGCACCGGCAAGACGACGACGATCGGCAAGATCGCCTGGCACCTGGGCAAGGAGATGGGGCTGGACGTGATCATGGCCGCCGCCGACACCTACCGCGCCGCGGCCGCCGAGCAGCTCGAAACCTGGGCCGAGCGCGCCGGCGCCGAGCTGGTCCGCGGCGCGGAGGGCTCCGACCCGGGCGCCGTCGCCTACGACGCGATCAACACCGCCCGCACCCGCGGCGCCGACGTCGTCATCGTCGACACCGCCGGCCGCCTCCACACCCAGAACAACCTGATGGACGAGCTGGCGAAGGTCTGCCGGGTGATCCAGAAGCAAATCCCCGACGCCCCCCACGAGACCCTGATCTCGATCGACGCCACCACGGGCCAGAACGGCCTGCGCCAGGCCAAAGTCTTCTCCGAGGCGGTCGACGTAAATGGAGTTGTCCTGACCAAGCTCGACGGCACCGCCCGCGGCGGCATCGCCCTCGCGATCGCCTCCGACCTCGGCATCCCGGTGAAGCTGATCGGCGTCGGCGAGACCCTCGAGGACCTGCGCCCGTTCGACCCCGGCGACTACGCCAAAGCCCTGCTGGCGGAGTAGCCCCTCGCTTACCTGTTCCTTTTGCCGGCTATCTGGGCATAAGGCACAGGCGAAGAGTCGCTTAAGCTGACGGACATGTTCGACCAGCTCTCCGAACGCCTGCAGTCGACCCTCTCGGAGGTCCGCTCGCGCGGGAAACTGAGCGAGTCCGACGTCGATTCGGCGATGCGGGAGATCCGCCTCGCCCTGCTCGAGGCCGACGTCAACTTCAAAGTCGTCAAAGCCTTCACCAAGACGCTGAAAGAACGCTGCCTCGGCGAGGACGTGATGTCGAGCCTCGACCCGGGCCAGCAGGTGGTGAAGATCGTCAACGAGGAGCTGGCCTCGCTGATGGGCGGCACCGGCTCGGAGCTGGCGATAGCCGCCAGCGGCCCGACGGTGATCCTGATGGCCGGTCTGCAGGGCTCCGGTAAGACGACCGCCTGCGCCAAGCTCGCCCAGTACTTCGGCAAACAGGGCAAGGACGTCGCCCTTGCCGCCTGCGACGTTTACCGCCCGGCCGCGATCGAGCAGCTGGTGACGATGGGCAAGCGGGCCGGCGCCCACGTCTACGAGAAAGGCGCCGACGCCGACCCGGTCGAGATCGCCTCCTGGGCGCTCGACGAAGCCCGCGCCGAGCGCCGCGACGTGCTCGTGATCGACACCGCCGGCCGCCTCCACATCGACCAGGACCTGATGGCCGAGCTGGCCAAGATCAGGAAAAACACCCGCCCGCACGACGTCCTCCTCGTCGTCGACGCGATGACCGGCCAGGACGCCGTCGGTGTTGCCGAATCCTTCGCCGAGGTCGCCGAGTTCGACGGCGTCGTCATGACCAAGCTCGACGGCGACGCCCGCGGCGGCGCCGCGCTCTCGGTCAAAGCGGTGACCGGCAAGCCGATCCTCTTCGCCTCGACCGGCGAGAAGATCGAGGACTTCGACAAGTTCCACCCCGATCGCATGTCCCAGCGGATCCTCGGCATGGGCGACGTCTTGAGCCTGATCGAGAAAGCCGAGCAGCAGGTCGACGAGGACGAAGCCGAGGCGCTGCAGGAGAAAATGCGCCGCGACCAGTTCACGCTCGAGGACTTCCTCAAGCAGATGAAGCAGGTCCGCAAAATGGGCCCGCTGAGCGGGATCATCGGAATGTTGCCGGGGATGGGGGCGATGAAGCAGCTGAAGAACGCCGACGTCGACGAGCGCGAGCTCGACCGGGTCGAGGCGATCATCCTCTCGATGACGCCGCGGGAGCGGGCCAATCCGGGCGTCATCAACGGCTCCCGCCGCAAACGGATCGCCGCCGGCTCGGGGACCAAAGTCACGCAGGTGAACAACCTGGTCAAGCAGTTCGACCAGATGAAAGTGATGATGAAAGCGATGGCCAACGGGCGGATGCCGACGCCGCAGCAGATGTCCCAGCTCGCAAGCGGCGGCCAGCGCGCACCGCGCCCGAAGATCCGAAGACGCTAATCTGCCCGACCCTATGGCAGTCCGAATCAGACTTAGACGCGTGGGTTCGAAGAAGAACCCGATCTGGCGCATCGTCGTCGCCGACAAACGCTCGCCGCGTGACGGGCGCACGATCGAGACGATCGGCCAGTACAACCCGCAGACCGAGCCCTCGACGATCAACATCGACGAGGAGCGCGCGCGCCACTGGCTCGAGCACGGGGCCCAGCCCTCTGAGACCGTGGCGACCCTGCTGCGGACCAAGGGCATCAAGGCCTCCGGCAGCTGAGCCGCCGATGACGGAGCTGCTCGAGTTCCTCGTCAAGGCCCTCGTCGAGGACCCGGAGGCGGTCGTGGTCGAGGAGCTCGAGGAGGACGGCGACCTCATCTACGAGATCAGCGTCGCCGAGGGCGACCTCGGCCGCGTGATCGGCAAAGGCGGGCGGATCGCCAACGCGATCCGGACGATCGCCAAGGCCGCCGCGGTGCGGCTAGACCGCCGGGTCATCGTCGACATCCTCGACTGAGCGGCGCGCCCGCGTGCGCCTCGACGTCTTCACCCTCTTCCCGGAGGCCTTCGACTGGTTCCAGTCGCAGCGCTCGGTCCAGAACGCGCTGCGCGAAGGCAACGAGCTCAACCTCTTCAACTACCGCGACACCACGCCCCTCGGCGCCGGGCAGGTCGACGATTCGCCCTACGGCGGCGGCGCCGGGATGGTGCTGCGGGTCGACGTCGTCGACGCAGCGCTGCAGGCCGCCTACGGCGAAGGCCCGCGGCCGCGGATCGTGCTGCTCTCGCCGACCGGGCCGGTGCTCGACGACCCGATCGCCGACGAGCTGGTCGCCGAGCCGCACCTGGCCCTGCTCTGCGGCCGCTACGAGGGTTTCGACGACCGCGTCCACCAGCACCTCGCCGACGGCGAGATCTCGATCGGCCGCTACGTCCTCGCCGGCGGCGAGCTGCCGGCGATGGTCGTCGCCGACGTGCTGATGCGCAAGCTGCCCGGGGCCCTCGGCCACGAGGACTCGGCAGTCGAGGAGTCGTTCAGCCACGCCTTGGAGGGAATGCCGGAGTACCCGCACTTCACTCGCCCGCCGGCCTATCGCGGCTGGGACGTGCCAGAGGTGCTGCTCTCCGGCGACCACGAGAAGGTCCGCCAGTGGCGGCTGGAGCAGAGCCGGGAGCGCGCGCGGGAGTACGAGCAGCGGGACCAGCACCAGCAACACAACCAGGGCTGAGCCTCTCTTCAGGTCCCGCTTAGGCGCTTTGGGCTACCATTCCGCGACCGCGCGGCTCCCGCATCCGGGTCCGGCGGTTTTTTCTCGCCGCAATTCATCAGCAACACCCATCAGCAACAGACTTCCTATGAGCTCCGTAATCGACAGCATCGAGCGCGCCCAGCTGAGGCAGGGACTCCCCAAATTCGACCCGGGGGACCGCGTCCGCGTCCACTTCCAGGTGGTCGAGGGCAACCGCAAACGGATCCAGGTCTTCGAGGGCGTGGTGCTGCGGCGTCAGGGCTCCGGCGTTCGCGAGACCTTCACCGTGCGCAAACAGTCCTTCGGCGTCGGCGTCGAGCGGACGTTCCCCCTGCATTCGCCGAAGATCGAGAAACTCGAGGTGGCGGCGCGCGGGGACGTGCGGCGGGCCAAGCTCTACTACCTGCGCGGCCGCATCGGCAAGGCCGCCCGCGTCGCCGAGCGGCGCTGGGGCATCGACGACGACGTCGTCTCGGCGCCCGCGACGGCCTCTCCCGACGAGAGCACCGCGGTGGACGCCGACGGCGTGAGCCAGGAGGAGGTCGTGCCAGTGGAGGCGCCGGAGGCTGATGCCGACGGCGGCGAGGAGGCCACTCCGGAGGCGGAGGCCGAGGCCGAGGAGACCGCATCTGCGGAGGAGGCGCCGGCCGAGCCGGAGGCAAGCGCGGAGACTGAGATTGAGACTGGGGCGGAGGCGGACGCGGAAGCGCCCGAGGCCGGGGAGACCGAGGACACTTCAGCGTCTGAGCAAGCCGAGGACGAGGAGCCGGCCGGAGCCGGCGACTCCGACGAGGACTCGGCAGCCTGAAACTCAGGATCCCGAAGCCGGAAACCAAAGGCGGCGGGCTCATCGAGTTGGCCGTCATCGTTGCGCTGGCCCTGGGGCTGGCGCTGGCGATCCAGGCCTGGATCATCAAGCCGTACCAGATCCCTTCCGAATCGATGGAGCCGACGCTGGACGTCGGCCAGCGCGTCCTCGTCAACCGCTTCCTCTACCACTTCAAGGACCCGCAGATCGGCGACATCGTCGTCTTCCATCCGCCCGCCGGCGCCGATGGCGAAGGGCCGGAATGCGGCGTGCACCCGGGACCGCGGGAATCGTGCTCTCAGCCGACCGAAGCCGAGTCGAGCCAGAACTTCATCAAGCGGATCGTCGCCGGGCCCGGCGACGAACTCTCGATCAAAGACGGCCACCCGGTGGTCAACGGGGTCGAGAAGACCGACGAGCCCTACATCAACCCCTGCGGCGCCGCCTCTCAATGCAATCTGCCGAAAACCATCACGATTCCACCCGACATGTACTTCATGATGGGCGACAACCGTGGAGCCAGCGACGACAGCCGTTTCTGGGGACCCGTCCCCAAGGAATGGATCATCGGTGAGGCCTTTGCCACCTACTGGCCCCCAGATCGAATCGGCGGGCTCTAAAGCCCCGAAGGGGAAGTTCCACCGCCGGCGGCTGGCCCGCAGCCGGCGCCTCTTCGCCTTCGACCGCGGCCTCGGCAGCCGCTATGTCGCCGGCGCTGACGAGGCCGGCCGCGGCTGCCTCGCAGGACCTTTGGTCGCTGCCGCCGTACTGCTCGACTACGAGAGCCTCTCGAACTCCGACCGCCGCGCCCTCAGCGGCCTGCACGACTCCAAGCAGATGACCGAAGAGCGGCGGCTGGAGATGTATCCGTGCGTGCTGCGGGCGGCCGCGCGGGTCAGTGTGGTGGTCCGCTGCGCCGCCGGGATCGACCGGCGGGGCCTGCACGTGACCAACGTCGAAGCGCTCTCGCTGGCGCTGGAGCGGCTGGGGCCGCCAGAGGAGGAGGCGATCTGCCTCGTCGACGGCTTCCGCCTCCACGCCTGCCAGGTCCCGCACCGGCGGGTGGTGAAGGGCGACGCGACCAGCGCCGCGATCGCCGCCGCCTCCGTCATCGCCAAGGTCACCCGCGACCGCTACATGCGCGACGTCGCCCCCCGGCATCCGGGCTGGGGGTTCGAGGAGCACGTCGGCTACTCGACGCCCGAGCACCGCCAGGCGATCGAGGAAATCGGGATCTCGCCGCTGCACCGCCGGTCGTTCCAGTCGGTTGCCTACTCGCAGCTGGAGCTCGGCTAGCTAGAACGCGGCCTTGACGTACTCGACCTCGACGGCATTGCCGCCGCGGTCGAGGGTGACGCCGACGGCGTCGAAGCGGATGTCGTCGAAGGGCGGGAACTCGCGGCGTTCGGCCATCCAGGCGGTGCCGAGGCGGCGGACCTGGCGCTGCTTGGCGAAGTCGATCGAGAGGATCGGCTTCTCGGGGCCGAACCGGTTGCCGGCGCGGGCGCCCTTGACCTCGATGAAGACGAGGACCGAGCCGTCGAGGGCGACGATGTCGAGCTCGCCGTAGCGGGTGCGAGCGTTGCGCTCGACGATCTCCCAGCCTTTGGCGGCGAGGCGGGCGGCGACGAGGTCCTCGGCGATCTGGCCGGTGCGGCGGCGGGCGTCGGTCATGTCCTTATAAGGGGCAGAGAGGGCGAAACTCGCCCCCTTTCGGGCCGGATTCTTGGGAAGTCACAGAAGCGCGAGGAAGCCGGGCGGGAAATTTTGAAAT
This sequence comes from uncultured Actinomycetes bacterium, assembly GCA_963702075.1. GTDB lineage: Bacteria > Actinomycetota > Thermoleophilia > Solirubrobacterales > 70-9 > VAYN01. Next base: position 1,544,818 of record OY969703.1, read on the forward strand.
CTGCGCGCCATACGTGCGGTCTACCTCCCTAGCGTCGTCCCCGTGCTCGCCACCGCCAACACCTTCACCCTCGACGGCATCTCCGCCCGCCCGGTACGGGTAGAGGTCGACGTCCACCGCGGCCTGCCGAACTTCACGATCGTCGGCCTGCCAGACGCGGCGGTGCGGGAGGCGCGCGAGCGGGTGCGGGCGGCGCTGGTCAACTGCGGCTTCGAGTTCCCGCTGCGGCGAATCGTCGTCAACCTGGCGCCGGCAAGCCTGCGCAAGGCGGGGCCGGGGATGGACCTGGCGATCGCGGCGGCACTGCTGAGCGCCTCGGGCCAGCTGGAGTGGGAGGGGCTGGCGCGGGTGGCGCTGGCGGGAGAGCTGGCGCTGGACGGCTCGACCCGCGGGGTGCAGGGCGCGCTGGCGATGGCCGAGGCGGCGCGGGAGAGCGGGGCGGAGGCGATCGTGTTGCCGGCGGAGAACGGGCCCGAGGCGGCTCTGGCCACCGGGATCGCGGTGGTGCCGGTGGAAGCGTTGGGGCAGCTGCCGGCGCTGGTCGCCGGCGACTGGGACCCACCGCGTCCCCGGCCTTTGCCGCTGCAGCTCGATCCTCCGCCCGGCGCCCCGGACCTCGCCGACCTGCGCGGTCAGCCGCACCTGCGCCACGCGCTCGAGGTCGCGGCGGCTGGGGGGCACAGCGTCCTGATGGTCGGACCGCCCGGAGCCGGCAAGTCCCTGGCGGCGAGCCGGCTGCCGTCGATCCTGCCGCCGCTGGCGCCGACGGAGGCGCTGGAGGTGGCGCGGGTCGCCAGCGCCTGCGGCCGCCTCGGGCCGGCGCTGCCGGGTGGCAGGCCGTTCCGCGCCCCGCACCACACGATCAGCGCCGCGGGGCTGATCGGCGGCGGCAGCCCACCGCGGGCGGGGGAGGCGACGCTGGCCCATCGCGGCGTCCTCTTCCTCGACGAGCTCTGCGAGTTCCGGCGGGACGCCCTGGAGGCGCTGCGAGCGCCGCTGGAGGCGGGCGAGGTCTCGATCGCCCGCGCCGCCGGCCAGCGCAGCCTCCCCTGTCGGTTCATGCTGGTCGCCGCCGCCAACCCCTGTCCCTGCGGCCGCGGCGAGACCGACCCCGACTGCTCCTGCGCGCCCTACGACGTCCAGCGCTACGGGGGCAAGCTGAGCGGCGCGCTCGCCGACCGGATCGACATCCTCGCCGCGGTGCGCCAGCCGAGCGCGGCGGAGATCAGTGGGGCGCCCGGAGAGCCGTCGGCGGCGGTGCGCGAGCGGGTCCGCGCGGCGCGCGAGCGCCAGGAGCACCGGCTCGGCCAGGGGCGCTGCAACGCCGAGATGACGCCGGGGGAGGCACGCGACTGCGTGCTGAGTGCGGCGGCGAGCGCCCTGCTCGCCGACCTCTACGCGCGTCAGCGTCTCAGCGGTCGCGCCCACGACCGCGCGCTGCGCCTGGCCCAGACGATCGCCGACCTCGAAGGAGTCGAGGCGATCGGCGAGGAGCAGATGGCGCAGGCGCTGCAGATACGGAGGCGGGACCATGGCTGAGCCGGCGGCCTGCGTCGATTGTCTGCGGCGGTCGTGGCTGCTCGCCGCGCTCGGTCCCTACATCGAGAAGATCGCCACTGGCGAGGTCGGCTCGCGCTCGCCGGAACTGCTGCGGCTCTCGAACGAGGATTTGGTCGAGGTCGCCTCTCCCAAGGTCGCAGCGCAGATGCTGGCCCGGATGGAGGCGCTGTCGGAGGAGCGGCTGATCGAAGAGCTGCTGGCGGCCGAATGCTGGGCCTGCTGTCGCCACGGTGCTCTCTACCCGGCTTCGCTGCGCGACGCCGGCGACGCCCCCTGGGCGCTGATCGGTCGTGGGCACCCGCGGCTGCTGGAGGGGCTCGAGCCGTTTGGGACGGTGACGATCGTCGGCGCCCGCCGGGCCACTTCCTACGGCCGCGAGATCGCGCGTGAACTGGGTCAGGAGCTGGCACGAGCCGGGATAGTCGTGGTCAGCGGGCTCGCCTTCGGTATCGATGCCTGCGCCCACCGCGGCGCGATCGACGCCGGTCGCACGATCGCCGTCCTCGGCTGCGGCCCCGACGTTGCCTACCCGGCTAGCCACCGCTCCCTCTGGCGGCAGATCTGTGAGCGGGGGCTGGTGATTTCCGAGTTCCCGCCCGGCGCCACCCCCTGGCGCTGGACCTTTCCCGCCCGCAACCGGATCATGGCCGCCCTCGCCGGCATGACCGTGGTCGTCGAGGCCGCCACCCGCTCCGGCTCTCTGATCACTACCGACCTCGCCGCCGACCTCGGGCGGGATCTCGGCGCCGTGCCGGGCCCCGTCACCTCCCGCGCCTCCGCCGGACCCAACGCCCTGCTCGCCTCCGGCGCTCACGTGGTTCGCGACGCCCAGGACGTCCTCGACGCCCTGCTCGGCCCCGGCCGCAAGCTGATCGAGCCGGCCAGGCCGGTCTTGGCCCCCGACCTCGAGGCCGCCCTCGCCGCCGTCGAGGCCGGCAGCTCCACCTGCGACGCCGTCGCCACCGCCACCGGCCTCTCCGGTCCTGCGGCAGCCGCGGCGCTGTCCCGACTGGAGCTGCTCGGCTATCTCACCTGCTCCAATCTGGGTACCTACGTGCGCACTTTGTCGTCATCTGCCAGCGGCTCTGCTCTTTAGGCTTGACCCATGACCTTCGAGCGCATACCTGCCGTCCTCTCGATTGCCGGCTCGGACTCCGGCGGGGGGGCCGGGATCCAGGCCGACTTGAAAGCGTTCGCCCGGGTCGGGGTGCACGGGATGACCGCGATCACGGCGATCACGGCGCAGAACACGGTGGGGGTCGACGCGGTGGAGCCGGTTTCGGGCGAGATGATCTTCGCCCAGGTTGCCGCCGTCGCCGAGGACATCGGGGTCGCCGCGGTAAAGATCGGGATGGTCGGCAGCGCCGAAGCGATCGAGAGCGTCGCCGCCGCCCTCACCACGATCTTGAACAACGAGCCACCCGTCGTGATCGACCCGGTGATGGTCTCCGAGAGCGGATCCGTCCTGCTCGATCCCGATGCCCGCGAGGCTCTTGCCGTACGCCTGCTGCCGCTGGCCGCTGTCGTCACGCCGAACATTCCCGAGGCGCGAGCGCTGACTGGCATGGGGGAGGAGGCGACGCAGGGGGAGCTGGCGCAGGCGCTGGTGGGGATGGGTGCGGGCGCGGCGGTCGTCACCGGCGGCCACAGCGACGAGGTGATCGACGTCCTCTACGACGGCACCGAGGTCGTCGAGATCCCCGGCGAGCGGCATCCTGAGGGCGCCGCACACGGCTCCGGCTGCACCCACTCCTCTTCGCTGGCCGCCTACCTCGCGCTCGGCTGGTCTCCGCTTGCCGCCGCGGTGGGAGCGCGGGAGCTCACCTCGGAAGCGGTACGTGACGGGTTGCGCGAGATCGGCGCCGGAGCGGGGCCGGTGGACGTCTTCAACCTCACCGGCCGCCAGGTCGGCGACGCCGAAGCAACCCGCTGACTAGATTCCCGGCAATGAGCAGCAACGGCGACACCACGACCAAGCTTCCCCGCCCGCGTTCCTCGGTCGTCTTCGACGGCCCCGACCGCGCCCACTCGCGCGCCTACATGAAGGGGATCGGGTTCGACGACGACGCGCTCAGCAGGCCGACGGTCGGGATCGCCAACACCTGGACCGAGGCGATGCCGTGCAACTTCCACCTGCGGGCGCTGGCCGAGCACGTCAAAGATGGGGTACGCGCCGCCGGCGGCACGCCGATGGAGTTCAACACCGTCGCCGTCTCCGACGGGGTGACGATGGGGACCCAGGGGATGAAGGCCTCCTTGATCAGCCGCGAGGTGATCGCCGACTCGATCGAGCTGATGGCCCGCGGCTACCAGTTCGACGCGATCGTCGCGCTCTGCGCCTGCGACAAGACGATCCCCGGCTGCGCGATGGCGCTGGCTCGGCTCGACGTGCCATCGGTGCTGCTCTACGGCGGCTCGATCGCGCCTGGCCACTGGCACGGCCGCGACGTCACCATCCTCGACATCTTCGAGGCGATCGGCGCCCACAACGCCGGCGACATGACGGACGAGGAACTGCACGAGCTGGAGGGGGTCGCCAGCCCCGGCGCCGGCGCCTGCGGCGGCCAGTTCACCGCCAACACGATGGCCTGCGCCTTCGAGGCGCTCGGGATCAGCGCTGGGGGCTCGGCGATGGTCCCCGCCGAAGACGACGACAAGGACACGGTCGCCGAGAAAATCGGCGAGCTGGTGATCAACGTCCTCGCCGAGGACATTCGGCCGAGCAAGATCATCACCCGCGAGGCGCTGGAGAACGCGATCGCCTGCATCTGCGCCTCAGGCGGATCGACCAACGGCGTCCTCCACCTGATCGCCCTCGCTCACGAGCGCGGGATCGAGCTGACGATGGACGACTTCGAGCGGATCTCGCGCCAGACGCCGCTCTTCGCCGACCTCAAGCCGGGCGGCCGCTTCGTCGCCACCGACCTCTACGCCGCCGGCGGGGTGCCGGTGATCCTCAAGCGCCTGGCGAAAGCGGGGATCCTTCACGGCGAGGCGATCACCGTCACCGGCCGCACGATCGGCGAGGAAGCCGCGGCGGCGACCGAGGCGCCCGACCAGGAAGTGGTGCGCCAGGTCGAGAACCCGCTCAAGGCCGAAGGCGGGCTGGCGATCCTGCGGGGAAACCTCGCCCCGGAAGGCTCGGTGGTCAAGGTCGCCGGTACCGAGCGCCGTCAGCAGACCGGCCCGGCCCGCGTCTTCGAGTCCGAAGAGGACTGCTTCCGCGCCGTCAAGGACCAGCAGATCAATCCTGGCGACATCGTCGTCATCCGCAACGAGGGGCCGGTCGGCGGCCCCGGGATGCGGGAGATGCTGCAGGTGACCGCGGCGATCGTCGGCGAGGGGCTGGGGGAGAGCGTGGCGATGGTCACCGATGGCCGCTTCTCCGGCGCCACCCGCGGCTTGATGATCGGCCACGTTGCCCCGGAGGCGGCCAAAGGCGGACCGATTGCGGCGATCCGCGAGGGCGACGAGATCATCGTCGACATCGACAACCGCCGCCTCGACGTCGCCCTCTCCGACGAGGAGATCGAGCAGCGCGTCGCCGACTACCAGCTGCCCAAGCCGCTCTACACCCGCGGCATCATGGCCAAGTACGCGGCCACGGTCTCATCCGCCTCAGAAGGCGCGATTACCTCCTGACCAGTGCCGCTGCGGCTTAGCCGACGGCGGTGTCCGCGGCCGCGCGCAGCGGCTGCGAGGACTCGATGAACTCTTCGAGCAGCGGGTTGAACCTCGCCGGTCGCTCGAGCATCGGCAGATGGCCGGTGCGCTCGAAGATCTCCAGCCGCGATTTCGGGATCAGGCGGTGGTATCCGAGCGCCCCCTCGATCGGGACGATCTGATCGTTGAGGCCCCAGACGACCATCGTCGGGATCTCGATCTCCGGCAGCCGCGCGCGCGTGTCGTAGCCCCAGATCTTCGTCAGGGCGTCGTTGAACCCGGGCGCCTGCAGCCCCGGCCGCACCTGCTCGGCGAGCAGCTCGGGCCGCAGCTTGCTGGGGTTGCGGAAGAGGCGGCCGAAGGCGAGCTTGCGACCGCGCGGCCGGGTCCAGAAAGCGCGCCTGTCGCCGCTGAGGAAGGGGATCGCTGCCTGGACGATTCGGCTGGTGGCGTCGAAGGTCCTGCCCTCCCACTCGGCGAAGCTGATCCCGGCGGCCGAGATCAGCACCAGGCGCTCGAAGCGCTCCGGCTCCTCGATCGCCGCCTCGGTGCTGATGAAGCCGCCCATCGAGTTGCCGACCAGGGCGGCGACGCGGTCGATCCCCAGGCGCTCGCAGAAGTCGTGGATCAGGCGCCCGTAGGCGCCCATCGAGATCTCCCAAGAAGGCATCGGACTGTCGCCGAAGCCCGGCAGGTCCAGGGCGATCGCCCGGTGCGTACGGCCGAAGTAGGGAAGGTTCTCGAGCCAGTTGCGCCAGCAGCCGGCGATGCCGTGGATGAAGATGATCGGGTCGCCCTCGCCGATTTCGACGTAGTTGACCGCCTCGGCCCCCGGCAGGTCGACCTGGTGCAGGTGCTCCCGCCAGTCGATCTTCAGCCACTCCGGATCCGGGTTGCCGTAGTCGGCGGCAGGGAACAACGGCTCGGGGTGCTCGGGCCGATCAGGCATAGCCCATTCTTTCCAGAACCGGGATCTCGCGGATCTGCGGTGGCTGCAGATGGTCCCAGAGGATGCCGCGGGGGCGCGGGTACTGGCGGTCGATCTCGATCACCGCGCGCGGCGTCGCGATCAGGTCGCAGGGTAGGTCGTGGTCGGTGACCATCAGGTGCTGGCGGAGGATCTGGATCGGGTGGACGGTGGTGGCGACCGTGGTGTGTTCGTCGATCTTGCCGGCGGCGCTGAGGATTCCGTACTCGAGGTCGTGGTAGCCGCCGCCTTTGCCGACCCGGGCGCCGCTGAGGTTGACCGCGACCGAACCGCAGAGGACGAAGTCGATCTCCGGCAGGTCGTCGAGAGCGACGACGCGCCCGTGCTTGAGCGCCCCCTTGATCGTCGCCGCCTCTTTCATCGCCGCTTTCGAGAGCTTTTTCGGTTCCAGGACCCGGAAGGGATGGGGATCGCGCAGCCGCGGCACCGCCATGATCACTGTCTTGCCCTCTTCGAGGGCGATCCGGCGGGCGTGCGTCTGCGGCGAGTCGGGGTTTGCCTTGATCACCCGCGTTCGCTTCCAGAGCCGGTGCCCGGCCAGCTTCTCGGCGGCGAGTTTGGCGCCGGCGAAGTTCGGGATGCGGCCCTCCGCCCCCGGGAAGCGGGAGACGCCCTCTCGTTCCATCGCCGCCCAGACCTCCGCGCGGACCTCGTCCTTGGTTCGCATCTGGGCGAAAGATATCCGCCGGAGCTGCCGATATACCGGGCACATGCGAAATTGCAGGGGAGAGATACCGCTTGAGCGAACTATCCGAGTGCCTAGACTTATGGGCACCGGGTGAGTCCTCCAACCGAGAGCGGTTCCAGTCGAGATGGGTAAGAGAACTTCAATAGCGGTGGTCGTCGTCGCCGTGGTGCTGGTCGCCGTGGTCGGCGGCGCCTACGCCTACGACAGCTCGCAGAAGGACAAGATCGCCGACGGCGTCACCGTCGCCGGGGTCGATGTCGGGGGCATGAGCGAAGCGCAGGCCACCGCCGCCGTGCGCCGCAAGCTGCTCTCCCCGCTGCGGCACTCCCTCGTCGTCACCTTCGACGGGCAGACCTGGAAGCTCCCCGGCAAGAAGCTGAAGATTCGCGCCGACGTCGGCTCGGCGGTCGAAGAAGCCGTCGAAGCGAGCCAGGAAGGCGGCTTCCCGGGGCGTCTCGTGCGCTACGTCAGCGGCGGCGAAGTCGACGAAAAGATCTCGCCGCAGGTTGCCTACTCGCAGCCGGCGATCAACCGCTTCGTCCGCCACGTCGCCGAAGAAGTCGACCGCGAACCGCAGAACGCCGACGTCGAACCGACTCCCGACTCGCTCGAAGTCGTCGCTGGCCGCAGTGGGCGCAAGCTGCGCGACAACCTCTTGGAAAAGAAGCTCAAGGCAGCGGTCCTGAACGCGAACGCGTCGCACAAGATCGTAGCCGCGGTGCACTCGATCGAGCCCGAAGTGACCAAGAGCGAGGTCGCCGCCCAGTACCCGTCCTACATCACCGTCGACCGTGGCACCTTCACCCTTCGCCTCTGGCAGCACCTGAAGCTGGCGAAGGAATACACCGTCGCCGTCGGCATGGAAGGCTTGGAAACTCCGGAAGGTCTCTACGCGATCCAGGAAAAGGAAGAAAACCCGGTCTGGCACGTGCCGGACTCCGCCTGGGCCGGCAGCCTCGCCGGGCAGACGATCCCGCCCGGGCCCGCGGACCCGATCAAGGCGCGCTGGATGGGGATCTACGAAGGCGCCGGCATCCACGGCACCGAAGAGACCTACTCGCTCGGCCACGCCGAATCCCACGGCTGCATCCGGATGGCGATTCCCGACGTTGAAGAACTGTATGACCTCGTCGAAGTGGGGACGCCGGTTTACATCGGTAACTAGTCGCGCGCAGGACGACGGGCGGCGGGGACGAATCAACGTCCCGTGAACTGGGAAGAGGCACTTTCTCTTTACGACCGTGACCTGCGGGCGCGGGGGTCGGCCGAGCGGACGCGGCGGGCCTATGGCGTCGATCTCGGCGGTTTCGCCGAGTGGGCGGGTGAGCTGGGGCTGGGACCGGCGGAGGTTCGCCACCGCGACGTGCGCCGCTACGGCGCCGGCCTCTCCAACGCCGGCGCTGCCCCGGCGACGGTCGCCCGCAAGCTGGCGGCGATCCGCGGCCTCTACAGCTTCCTGGTCCGCACCGAGCGCGCCGGTTCCAACCCGGCCGAGCTGGTCTCCAGCCCGAAGCGCTCCGAGAAGCTGCCGAACGTCCTAACCACCGAGCAGATGCGCTCGCTGCTGGAGCGGATCCCGGCGCGGACGCCGCTGGAGCTGCGTGACCGGGCGATGCTGGAGCTCGCCTACTCCTGCGGCCTGCGCTGCGAGGAGATCGTCAACCTCGACCTCGGCGCCCTCGACTTCGAGACCGAGCAGCTGCGGGTGCTCGGCAAGGGGTCGAAGGAGCGGCTGCTCCCGGTCGGCGAGCCCGCCCAGCGCGCCCTGCGCCGCTACCTCGACAAAGGCCGCCACGCCCTGACCACCGATCGGCGCGAGAACGCGCTCTTTCTCTCGAAGAGCGGCCGCCGCCTCTCCAACTCCGACGTGACGCGCCGCCTCGGCCTCTGGACCCGCGAGGCCGCCCTCGCCGCCGGGGTCTCCCCGCATTCACTTAGGCATTCCTTTGCAACGCATCTGCTCGAGGGGGGTGCCGATCTGCGTACGATTCAGGAGTTACTGGGCCATGCGTCGATCTCGACCACCCAGGTCTACACCCGGGTCGACGCCGCCAGACTTCGCGACACCTACGCCGCCAGCCATCCCCGCGCATGAGACAAATCCCCGCAAATCAGCATAGGATCGCCTGATGGACACGGGCGTGAAGGAAGTCGAGCTGCGCGACCTGTGGCGGCGCTATAAGGACCAGGGGGACAACACCGCCCGCGAGCGCCTCGTCGTCGCCTACTCGCCGATGGTCAAATTTGTCGCCGGCCGCCTCGGCGCCGGGCTGCCCTCGCACGTCGAAGACGCCGACCTGATCTCCTACGGCCTGGTCGGCCTGATCGGCGCGATCGAGCGCTTCGAGCCCGAGCGCGGCATCAAATTCGAGACCTTTGCGATGACCCGGATCCGCGGCGCAATCATCGACGAACTGCGCTCGCTCGACTGGGTGCCGCGCTCGGTCCGCTCGCGCGCCCGTGAAATCGAACAGGTCCAGGCGAAGCTCGAGCACGAGTTGCAGCGGGCGCCGAGCGAGAGCGAGCTCGCCGCCAAGCTCAACATGACCGAGGAAGAACTGCAGGGCGCGCTGCTGGAGATCGCCAACTCCTCCGTCTACGCGCTCGACGAGCTCTGGACCGTCTCCGACTCTTCCGGCGACCAGGTCTCGCTGCTCGACACGATCGCCGACGATGGCGCCGCCGACCCGCAGGAGGCGCTGGCGACGACGGAGGTCAAGGACCGTCTCACCGAGGCGATCGGTGGGCTGCCCGAGCGCGAGCAGCTTGTCGTCGCCCTCTACTACTACGAGAACCTGACCCTGCGTGAGATCGGCGAGGTCCTCGGCGTCACCGAGTCGCGGGTCTCCCAGCTGCACACGAAGGCCGTGATGCGGCTGAAATCGCATCTGCAGCAGGGTTGAGGCCACGGGGGCTTACGGCCTCCCGTTGGTACCTTGGGCCGGCATGAGCGCCGATGCCACCTGCGCGATCTGCGGCCGGACGATCCTGGCCGGCGAGCGCGTACACGGCTTCGTCGAGGGGGGAGAGGAGCGAACGGTCTGCGAGCTCTGCGTGGCGCGGGCGGAGCGGCTGGGCTGGCGCCCGGCGGGTGAGCCGGAGCCCGAGCGGCCGTCGAACGGACACGAGGGCCGCTGGCGCCTACGCGGGCTGCTGCGACGCTCGGCCCGGCGCCCTGGCTCGCCTGCGCCGGCAACCCCACCCACGGCCGATCCCGTCTCGGCCCCGGTCAAGCGCTCGCGTCCCCTGCCGCCTCTGGACCCTGCCGCGCCGACTCCGTTCCAGCGCGCCGTCGCCCGTTTCAACTCCAGCGACGGTGGGCGCACCGTCGTTGGGCTGACCCGTACGCTCGGCAAGCCCTCGGTCTCGGTCGGTGCCGCCGCCGGCAGGCCAAACGAGGTCCGGGTCACCGTCGCCTGGGAGCTCTCCTGGTATCAGTGGGGCGTCGACATCGGCGACGAGCTGCGTCCCGTCTTCCAGATCGACAAGGGCCGCGAGATCGATCAGCTCGACCGCGCGGCTCGGCAGTGGAACGCCTCGGTCGGCGAGGACGGCCGGCTGGCGCTGGTCGGCGAACGGGCCGCGCAGCGATGAGACGGGTCACGGTCAACGTCGACGGCGGCGCCCGCGGCAACCCCGGCCCGGCGGCGATCGGCGCCGTCCTGCGCGACGACGCGGGGCAGGTGCTGGAGGAAGTGGGGGAGACGATCGGCGAGGCGACCAACAACGTGGCCGAGTACAAGGCGCTGCTGCGGGGAATCGAACTGGCCGCCGCCCAGGGAGCCTCCGACCTCGAGCTGATCGGCGACTCGGAGCTGATCGTGCGGCAGGTCGAAGGCAAGTACAAGGTCAAAAACGCGGGGATCAAACCGCTGCACGCGGAGGTCAAGCGAGCGCTCGGCGGCTTCAACTCCTGGTCGATCCGCCACGTGCGCCGGGCCGAGAACGCCGACGCGGACCGCCTCGTCAATCAGGCCCTGGACGGTGTGCTCGATGGCTGAGCCGATCGACCCCGGCGTCGACATCGGCCACGTCCACCTCAAGGTCGCCGACGTCGACCGCGCCCTCGAGTTCTACTGCGGCATCCTCGGCTTCGAGTTGCAGCAGCGCTGGGGCGCCGACGCCGCCTTCGTCTCCGCCGGCGGCTACCACCACCACATCGGCCTCAACTCCTGGTCCTCGAAGGGCGGCTCGCCGCCGCCGCCCGGGACCACCGGTCTCTTCCATACCGCCATCCGCTATCCGACCCGCCGCGCCCTCGCCGACGCTCTGCGCCGCCTCAGCGAGGCCGGCTGGCCGCTGGAGGGCGCCTCCGACCACGGCGTCAGCGAGGCGCTCTACCTCTCCGACCCCGACAGCAACGGCGTCGAGCTCTACTGGGACCGCCCCCGCGAGGAGTGGCCGCGGCCACCCGAGGGGGAAGGCGTCCAGATGGGCACCCTCCCCCTCGATCTCGACGACCTGATCTCCGAGCTGCGCGACTAGGCGCCGAGGATCGCGCCGACCAGGCTCGGGTTGAACGGCTGGGTCCCGGGGACCAGGTGCAGTTCCGGGAACCCGTGGCTGTGGGCGTAGGCCAGCTCGCGACTGAGATCGCCGACTCCGTTGGTGCCGGCCAGGGGCGCCAGCTGCAGGGTCGAGAGGACGCCGATCGCCTGTCCGGCTTCGTTCATGAAGCCGCTGCCGGAGTCGCCGGGGACGCCGGGGGTGACGGTGACGACGATGTGGCTCCAGCCGCCGCCTTCGTTCTGGACCACGGTGCCCTGCTTCGGACTCAGCTTGGCGATCCCGCCGCGCAGCTCCGAGTTGCCGTAGGAGAAGACGGTCGAGCCGAGGCCGCCGACGGTGCCGACGCCGGTCGGGCCGCCGTAACCGGGGACCGAGGGATTGACCTTGCCGACGTCGGTGGGGTCGAGCCTGATCAGCGCCAGGTCGTTGTAGGCGCAGGTGTCGGGGTCGCTCCCGCCGGCCGCCTGCATCGCCAGCCAGGAGTTGTAAGCGAGGGTTCCGGGCTTGCTCGCGCCGGTCACTTCGATCGGCGTCCCCAGCGGCAGCGAGCCGCTGCTGCAACCGTCGGTTTCGGTCTGCCCGCCGGTGCCCGAGCAGTGGGCGGCCTGGCCGAGGTAGACCGTCGGGCCTTCCTCGAAGACGAAGTTGGAGGTGCATTGGGCGCCTGCGGTGAAGACCTGGACCCCCGGATGCACGGTGGCGCCGGTGGCCGGCGCCCAGGCCGAGGCCAGCGGGGGTAGGAGCATCGGGGCGGCCATGCTCAGCAAAAGGGCAAGGACGAGTTTGGCTTTGGTCACGTGCGCCTCCTCGGTAAAAAGACGCGACGCGGAGGAGGAGCGTCAGGGCAACCGTGGCCAGGGAAAACGACGGTGCCGAAACGGGGAAAGGCCCCTCCTCTGCGTCGCGTCAGGGGATGGATCAATGTGGGAACAAGAGCACCTTACCCAATAATTGGTACGGAAAACCACGAATTTCGAAAAGCTGACGCTGGATGTCACCCCGGGCGTCCCAGCCAGGGAGCCAAAAAGCAGGCAGATGAGGCGGGATCGTTAGCCTGAACCGCCGGTCATGTCATCGATCGACGCCAGCAACAGCGCCCCTGCCGAGAAGCGGCAGCACTACGGGATCACCTTCGCCGTTCTCGCGCTCGGCGGCGCCTCTTACGCGCTCCTGCAGTCGGCGGTGGCGCCCGCCCTGCCGGCGATCCAGGAAGACCTGCACGCTTCAGCCGCCGCCACCGCCTGGCTGCTGACCGGTTACCTGCTGAGCGCCTCGGTGCTGACGCCGATCGTCGGCCGGCTCGGCGACATGTACGGGAAGGAGCGCACGCTGGTTGTCGCGCTGGGGGTCCTGACCTTCGGCACCTTCCTCGCGGCGATCTCGCACACGATCGGGATGCTGATCTTCGCCCGGATCGTGCAGGGCTCCGGCGGCGCCATCTTCCCGCTCGCCTTCGGCATCATCCGCGACGAGTTCCCGCCCGCGAAAGGCGCCCAGGGGATCGCGATGATCTCGGCCATCCTCGGGATCGGCGGTGGGCTGGGGATCGTCCTCGCCGGCCCGATCCTCGCCGTCTTCAACTACCACTGGCTCTTCTGGCTGCCGCTGATCGCGGTCGCGGCCGCCACCGTGGCGACGATCTTCTTCGTCCCGGAATCGCCGGTGAAGTCCCCCGGCAAGATCGACTGGGGCGGGGCGCTGCTGCTCTCCGCCTGGCTGGTGCTGCTGCTGCTCGGGATCACCCAGACGGGGGAATGGGGGTGGGGCGACGGGCGGGTGATCGGGATGATCGCCGCCGCGCTGGCGGTGCTGGTCGTCTGGGTCCGCTTCGAGACCCGCGCCGCCGAGCCCCTCGTCGACATGGCGATGATGCGGATCCGCGGCGTCTGGACCGTCAACGCCGCCGCCTTCCTCGTCGGCGCCGGCATGTACAGCTCGTTCATCCTCTTCCCGGAGTTCACCGAGGCGCCGACCAGCTCCGGCTACGGCTTCGGCGCCTCGGTCACCCAGGCCGGCCTCTTCCTGCTGCCCTGCACGCTGATGATGCTGATCGTCAGCCCGATCGCCGGCTGGCTGGCGAGCCGCGTCGGCTCCCGGGTCACCCTGATCGCCGGCTCCCTCGCCTCGGCGCTGGCCTTCGGCCTGATCACCGTCAGCCACACCCAGCCGATCGACGTCTACGTCTCCACCGCTCTTCTCGGCGCCGGCATCGGCCTCGCTTTCGCCTCCCTGGCCAACCTGATCATCGACGCCGTCCCGCCCCAACAGACCGCGGTGGCGACCGGCATGAACACCGTTATGCGAACCCTCGGCGGCTCCGTCGGCGGTCAGCTCGGCGCCAGCCTGATCGCCGGCACCGCCACCGCTGCCGGCCTTCCGACCAACCACGGCTTCACCCTCGCCTTCATGCTGGCCGCCGGCGCCAGCCTCCTCGCCGCGGTCGCGAGCTTCGCGGTGCCGCGTCCGCCGCGCGGACGGTTCGAAGGCGCGCTGATCTCCGAGCCGGCGTAGCTCGTCAGCCGATCTTCTCCGCCAGCTCGACGATGACGCCCTCGGGCCCGCGAACGTAACAGAGCTTGTAGCTGTTTCCGTAGGACACCACCTCACCGACGAGCTCGGCCCCTTTGGCCCGTAGACGCGCGAGGGTGGCGTCGAGATCGTCGACGGCGAAGCAGAGATGGCTGAGGCCGGGCGTGTTCACCGGGGCCTCCGGGTCGCCGCCCTGCAGCGGCGGTGAGTTGAACTTCACCAGCTCGATGCGACCGTGCCCGTCCGGGGTCTGCACGAACGCGAGGTCCGACCGGACTCCCTCGACCCCGACGATGCGGTCGACCTCGCTTCCTTCGACCGACCCCTCGCCGTCCAGCTCGAGGCCCAGCGCTTCGAAGAACTCGATCGCGGCCGCGAGGTCCGCGACGACGATGCTGACGTGGTCCATCCGTTCGATCGTCATCCGGGCGACGGTACCGCAACGACGAGGCGATGCGGCCGTAATCGAGGCGGGCTGCGGGCGGCCGTGCTCCGCCGCGGGCGACCATATTGTTGCGCGCCCTTGTACGACGCCTCTCAGCAACTCGTCGGCGGTGGGGCGCGTGCCCGCTCGCTTCCGGACTGGCCCGCTTCCCGGCCACTGCGCTCGTGGCAGATGGAGGCGACCGAGGCTGTGCGGGCGCACTCGGGCACCAGCTTCCTGGCCTCGGCGACGCCGGCGGCCGGCAAGACCACGTTCGGCCTGCACATCGCCCACCGGATGCTGAGCGCCGGGTTCGTCTCGCGAGTTGTCGTCGCCGGTCCGACCACCCACATCTGCCGCCAATGGGCCGCCGACGCGGCCCGTTACGGCATCGACCTCGAGCCGAACCGGCCGAACTCCGACGGGCCGGAGTCCCCCGACTTCCACGGCGTCGCCGTCACCTACCAGACGATCGCCGCCGGACCGGAGACGCACCGGCTGGCCGCCGGTCGCCGGCTGACCCTGCTGATCGCCGATGAGCCGCACCACATGGGCGACCTGGCCGCCTGGGGTCTGCAAACCCGCAAGGCCTTCGACGGCGCCCGCTTCCGGCTGCTGCTCTCGGGAACGCCCTTTCGCTCCGACAACTCGGCGATTCCCTGGGTCGCCTACGACGAGGACGGCCTCAGCCGGGCCGACTACGCCTACGGCTATCCGCAGGCGCTGCGCGACCGGGTCTGCCGGCCGATCACCTTCCTGCCCTATGACGGCGAGATGGAATGGGTCTCGGACGGTCGGCTGCGCAGCGCCGACTTCGACCTCGTCCTGCCGGCGGCGGAGGCGGCCCGGCGCCTGCGGACGGCGCTGAGCCCGGAGGGCGAGTGGATGGGGGAGGTGCTGCGCGACGCCGACGCCAGGCTGAGCGAGGTGCGCGCCGCAGGGCACCCTGATGCGGGCGGCCTGGTCATCGCCTCCGATCAGGACCACGCGCGGGCGATCGCGGCTCGGCTCGGCTCGATCTCGGGAGAGCAGCCCGAGCTGGTGATGAGCGACGAGCCCGGCGCCAGCAGGCGCATCGCCGACTTCGCCGCATCCGACCGGCGCTGGCTGGTCTCGGTGCTGATGGTCTCCGAGGGCGTCGACATCCCCCGCCTGCGGGTCGGCGTCTATGCGACGGCGGCCCGAACCGAGCTCTTCTTCCGCCAGGTGGTCGGACGCTTCATCCGCGCCACCCCGAAGCCGAGGCGGCAGATGAGCTACCTGCTGATGCCGGCAGACTCGCGGCTGAAGGCCCTGGCCCACGAGATCGAGCTGGAGCGCCGCCACGCGCTCGACCTCTCACCGGCCGAGGAGGAGAGCGAGGAGTTCGATGACTCCAGGCCGGAGCCGGGCGAGCCGGGCGCCGGCTTTGCCGCCCTCAGCTCGGGGGACGCCGAGCTGGACGAGGCGATCATGAGCGAGACCATGCTGCAGCTCTTCCCGACCGACGACCCAAAGCCGGCGAAGAAAGCGCCCACCAAGCCCGAAGCCGTACCGGCCGATTCCGACCCCGAGCGAGAGTCGGCCTACGCGACCCGAGAGCGGCTGCGCGGCGAGCGCAGGCGCCTGGTCGGCGACGTCGCCCGTCGCACCGGCAAGTCACACCGGGAGGTCCAGGCCCGCATCAACCGCGCCACCCGCGCCCGCTCAGTCGCCAGCGCCACCATCGACCAGCTCGAGCGCGGCAACGCGATGCTGCGCCGCGAGCTGTGGAAGTAGAGCCGCCAGGGAGCGGTCTGGACCTGGGGCGCCTCAGTGTTTGTGGTGCCGGTGCGTTGCCTTCTTTACGCACCTCGGCTTGCCTTTGACGGTCTTCTTTTTAAAGCCCTTCTTGCAATGCAGTGGTTTTGGGCTCGCAGCCGGCGTTGGCGTCGGCGTTGAAATGGCTCCGCTCGCACCCGCGTTGCCGCCGCCGCTGGGAGGGGTACTTCCGCTGCCGCCTTCTTCTTCTCCACCGCCTTCTTCTTCTTCTTCTTCTTCTTCGTCAGGAGGTGGTTCTCCCGCTTGCGTCTCGACCGCACCCGCATCGCAGTTGGTCTTCCCGGTGCCTGGGCGCGGCAGGCCGCGCTGGTCTTCGTGGACGGTGCATGAGGCCGCCGGGACCGCCCCGATTGCGGAGCCGCCCGCGCCCGGGAGCAGCGTTTCGGTCAGGCCGCCGTTGTCGGCGAGGTTGCCGAGCAGCGGGTCGGCGACTTTGCCGGGGCAGGTGAGGTCGTTCCAGGTGACGTTGCCGCCCTGGTCGACGATGTCGACGTAGGTCGGGTAGTAGCGCTGGTAGCAGTTGGCGTCGCCTTCGAGTTCGTTGCCGTTTTTGGCGACGATCGAGTTCTTGATGAAGACCGCGGAGCCGTTGTCGTAGCGGCCGCCGGTGTCGATCCCGGCTCCGAGGCCGCGACCGCCGCAGCAGCCTCCTAGGCTCGGTTTGGCCGAGTTGCCGGTGGGGCCGCCCGCGCCGAGGCCGTTTCCGGCGATCGTCACGTGCGCGAGGATCACTTCGGAGCCGTTCGCCGCCCCCTCCGACCAGATGCCGCCGCCGTCGCCGCCCCAGCCGCCGACGCCGCCGCCGAGGGTCGATAGTTCGCCGCCCCCACCGGGGCCGCCGTCGCCGCCGTCGCCGGTCCGGTTGCCGTAGATCGTCACGTTCGTCAGGTGCACCGTCGAGTGACCGCCGAACCCGGCGCCGGTGAAGAGCCCGCCGCCGCGACCACCGCCACCGCCGGTGCCGGCCCGGCCGGAACTCGAGAAATAGCCGTATTTGTTCGGGCCGCCGCCGGCGCCCGAGCCGCCGCCGGTGCCGCCGGCCCCGGTTCCGTTGCCGCTGATCGTCGAGCTGGTCATCGTCAGGCTGCCGGCGTTGTAGATGCCGCCACCGCCGCTCAGAAGATCGGAGTTGTAGCCCGAGTTCTTCTGGTACTGGACGCCGCTGTTGCCGCCTTCGCCGCCGTCGCCGCCTTTGCCCGGGCTGAATTCTTCGACTTCTCCGGTGCCTTGCGCGCCGGTTCCACCTTCGCCGCCCCGGCCGGTGAAGTTGCCGCTGATCGTCGAGCCTTCGATGAGCAGGCTGCCGGCGTTGTAGATGCCGCCGCCGTCACCTGAGGATCCGCCGCGCCCGCCGTCGCCGCCGTTGGGGAAGTGGCCGATCGCGTTGATTCCCTGACCCCCTTCGCCTCCCCTGCCGCCATTTCCGGTGAGGTTTTTGCTGATCGTCGATTCGACGATCGTGAGGCTCGCGCCGGGTTCGTTGAAGATGCCGCCGCCCGACCCTCCCCGTCCGCCGCTGCCGCCGCCGCTTTCCAGCGGGCCGTTCATCCCCAGGTCGCCTTGGCCGGTGTGGTTTTCGGTCACCACCACGTTTTCGAGGGTCAGGGAGCCCTTGTTGAGGATTCCGCCGCCGTTGCCGACGACGTTTTCCGTGTAGAGGCTGGGGGCAAATCCGCCGTCGGGCGTGTGCCCTTTGGTGACCTCGAGGCCGACCAGCTTGACCGTGGCGGAGGCCTTCACTTCCATCACCCGGTCAGTGCCGCCTTTGATCACCGTGCCGGCGGGGTTGTTTTCGTCGCCGACGATCGCCATGTTGCCCTGGTTGACGACGAGCTGGGGACCCAACGTGATCGTGTTGGCGGGGAGGTTGATCGTCGTCGTCGGGCTTTCGACCGTGCCGCAGCCGTTGCTGGTGCCGGCTTCGACGGCTTCGATCACGCTGCGCAGGCTGCAGCCGCCGCTGTCGCCGGTCGAGCCTACGGTCATCGCGGCGCCCGCCGGCGAGCAGAGCGAAGTTGCCATGAACGCGGCGGCCACGATGGGCGCCGACCAAAAGCGAAGTACCCGAGTGATGATATTTCTCCCTAGCTAGCCGACTGGTTCGAGGGCATCCTGCCACGCGGCGGCGTGACCTTCAACATCTCGCCGGCCTGGCAGGCGCCGCTCGGTACCGTGTCTTCATGCCCGAGGACGACCCGGTAGACGAGTTCGAAGGGCTGGTCGCCGACTCGATCGACCGGCTCCCCGCCGAATTCCGGGCGCTGCTCGAGAAGGTCCCCGTCATCGTCTCCGAGCTCGGAACCGAAGCGAACGCCTACGGCCAGTACTTCGGCGACGGCGTCGCCAGCGAACGCTACGAGGACAGGATCGTGATCTATCGCGACACGCTCGAACGCGATTTCGGCCACGACCGCCGGTTGCTCGCGCGCGAAGTCGACCGCACGCTCCGCCACGAGTTCGCCCATCACCTCGGCTGGGGCGAGCCCGGCGTCGGCGAGCTCGGCCTCTAGTGAAAGCAAAGGCGAAAAAGCTGGTCTGCCCCAAGTGCACCAGCCCGATGCGCACCTACGCGCGCAACGGCATCACGATCGACCAATGCACCGCCTGCCACGGCATCTTCCTCGACCGCGGCGAGCTGGAGCAGCTGATCAGCGCCGAGAGCTCCTATCTCGGCGGCCTTGCTTCCGACAGTCGCCAGTCCTCCGGGCTCCGGGAGGACAAACGCAGCCGAGGGTTCCTCGGCGAGCTGTTCGACTAGCCCCGGAAACAGAAAAGCCCCGCCGGGCGGGGCTTTCCGTTAGAGCGGCTGAAGGGATTCGAACCCTCGACCCATGAACGGATACGCGGCTTTTCGGGAACTAATGGCCACGAGTTCCCCAGTCAGCGGGGGTGGTCTCAATCTGAGCGTCGACCTCCTCTGTATATACGCCCTAAGCATGCGTATATACTGCCCTCATGAGCAAGCACTTGGTGGACATCGACGAGGAAGCCCTGATGGCTGCGCGGGTGAAGTTCGGCAGCGCGACGATCAAGGAGACCGTTAACCGCGCGCTTCGCCAAGCCGGGGAGGATCATCGGCGCAAGTTGAAGCGGCGCCTCGATTCACTCGCTGACGCTGATCTGGCTGACCGCGAGCAGGCGTGGCGCTGACCCACTTGCTTGATTCGAGTGTCCTGACGCGCCTGCGTCATCGTGCGGTTCGGGAGGCGATCGAAGCTCGGGCCGAGCGCGGTGAGCTTGGACGAGCCGGGATCAGCGATCTAGAGATCGGCTATTCGGCTCGCAATGCCGCTGAGTGGGACCGGCTGGAGGAGGCGCTTCGCGCGTTCGAGCTCGTGGAGACGACAGCTGAGCAAGTACGGCGAGCCAAGCAGGTGCAGCGCATGCTCGCGGCCAAGCACCAGCGCGGTCGCAAGGTGCCCGATCTCTTGATCGCCGCAGCCGCGGAGTCTCACAGCCTGACCGTCCTGCACTACGACACCGACTTCGACCGCATCGCGGCCGTGACCGGACAGCCGTGCGAGTGGGTCGTGCCAGCCGGTTCAGTCGACTGATGCCGGACGCGTTCCGCGGCAGCTCGCGCTCTCGCACCGCCTCGCCGTCACCCGCCGAAGCCGCGTAGCTGCTTGCCTTGGGTGGGCCTCAAACGCAGGGGTTGTCCCGTAGATCCAGGTCGGTGTCGTCCCGACCGAGATAAACGGGCCGGTTCGCAATTGACCGAATCGCCACCCGCAAATGCAAGTCGACCAAGCCCGCATTCAGTACATCCGCTGGCTGCTCGCAACTCGAGACCTCTCACCGCACACGATTCGCGCCTATGAAGGCGACCTGGCCAGCTTTTCGCGGTCTGTAGGCACGCGCTTTGAGGTTGAAGGGATCGATCAAAAGGTCGTCGTCGCCTTTATCGAGGCGCAGAAGGCTGAGGCTCTCTCTCCTGCTTCATTGAGAAGGCGAGCCGCGGCGCTTCGTGGCTTCTGCCGCTGGCTGCTCTCTCAGGGTCTCATTCCCGCCGATCCGTGGAGCGGCACGAGTCTTGCCCTGGGCAGATCTCGCCGGCTGCCGCGAAACCTTGCGACCCACGAGCTCAACCTGCTGATTGGGTTCCTCGCCCGCGCGGCTCGGGTCGACGTCGGCAAGCCCCCCGGAAGGCGTTCCGTTGAAAAGAGGCCCCATGAGTCGACAACCCTCCTCGCGGTCGCGCTGATGGTCGCGACAGGCGTGCGGGTCCATGAGGCTGTGGGCATCAGGTGTCGAGATATCGATATGCCCGGCAGGGCATTGCGGTTGGTGGGAAAGGGCCGCCGCGAACGACAGGTCTTCCTCCCGAACGACTGGATCGTTGGTCTCACAAGCACGTACCTCGAAGCGCGCTCATCGTTAGGCATCGAACATCCCCATCTCCTTTTCAACCTCCGATACGAGCCGCTCAGTCCACCCGCGATGCGATCACGGCTCGCCAAAGCGGCTAAGGCCGCTGGGATTTCGCAGCGCGTGACCCCGCACATGCTCCGCCACACTGCCGCAACACAGCTCATCGAGGCAGGGGTGGACATTCGCTACATCCAGCGCCTCCTGGGCCATGCAAGCCTCAGCACGACAGAGATCTACACCCACGTCTCCGATCGTGCCCTCCACCGCGTCGTCTCCGATGCTGACATCCTCGGGAGGCTTGCCGAGGCGCGATAACTAGGGAATATCGTCGCCGCGAGCGAGCGGAAACCTGACGTGACCGACACGCTCAGCGCCCTCCAGGAGTCCCCGCGGTTTCTCAACCGCGTTAAAGAGCTGCGCCAGGTTCAGGCGCAGTTCAGCGAGCTTGCGAAGGATCCGAGTTACCTCGCCATCCTCGAAGCCCATGGCATTGGCGGAGCAGGCAAGAGCAGCCTTTTGGGAGAGCTGGAACGTCGAGCTCTATTAGAGGGCAGTCAGCGACGTGTAGTACGAGTCTCACTCGAAGGGGAGGCATCGAAGACCGCCATCGGGCCGTTACGCGTGTTCCGGCGACAGATCGGTATCGACTGCTTCCTGTTCGATACTGCGTTGCTGACTTACCTCGAAGCGGTCGGGCAGCTCTACGGAGATGGTGGCCCTAACAAAGCTGAAGGCTGGATCCTGGAGGCCATAGAACTCGGAGGCGGTCTTGCCTCTCTTCCCTTACCAGCATCCTTTGGAGTGAAACTCTTCCGGTCGATTGGCCGTGAGACGAAGAAACGTCTCCGGTATGAGCGGTCAGAGTTCGAGGCAATCGATGAGCTGCGTTCCGATCCAGCCGCGTTGCGCGAGCGCCTTCCCGGTTACCTCGGGCTTGACGTCTCCCGGCGTTTTGAGGCGACTCATCGATCGCTGATCGTCCTCTACGACGGCTACGAGAAGCAGGCAGACTCCACCTTGGCCAGTAAGGCACCATGGCTGCGAAAGCTGATCGCAACCATCGGGCGCGGCGTCCACGTGATCGCGACCCGCAGGCCGTTGGAGTGGCCGCAGCAGGATAGTCTCCCCGCGACCCAACACGTGTCGCTCGATCGGCTTCCCGACCAGGACTCGCGGAAGATGTTGCGCGAGGGACTTGGTGATATCCCACCCGAGATCGAAGCCCGGTTGCTGGACGCTTCCAAACGCATCCCTCTGCTACTCAGGGCCGCGATCAGAACGTACGCGAGTCGAGGCGGCGACGGGACGATCGACTTTTCAGACCTCCCCGACTCGGATGAATCAACCCTTGAACACCTCTTCAACCATCTCCCGGCAGAACAGCGGCAGGTAGCGGTATCGCTGGCAGCTATTCAGGTCTTCGACGAGGATCTCTACCAACACCTGATCCGGGCGCTTCATATCCCTGTTAGCGGTCTCAAGTTCAACGAGGTGATGCTGTCGCTGTTCGTGGAGGAGGTCGAGGACGGCCTCTTCAAGACCCACGATCTGCTGACCGATGCCGCCCGTCGATCCAGGGCGGATGGCGAACTTCGGGAGGCCGGACTCGCCGCTGCCAGCCATTATCTGGTGAGTCGCTGCGAAGGCGCCGATGAAAGGGCGCTGCGCGTTGGTCTCGCTCTTTTCCGAGCGATCCTAGACGGGTGGGGTTCGCTTGAGACGGTGCCCTCGAACGCAGTCGAAGCGCTTGTGGATGCCGCCTACCTGCTTCACGACGCCGGCTATTGGCACGAGCTGGTTTCGATGTCGGTGGCCTATGAAGATGAGCTCGAGCATCCCGTCATGATCGTGCTTGAGTTGTTCCGCGGCCTGGTCGCCCGGCGCTCGACCGGTGTCGATCGCGCGATTGAGTTGCTTGACGCCCTCGCGCCGCGCCTCGAGATCCTGGGTCGCCGCCAGCTATCGGCCGAAGTCGAGATTGCCTACCTGAACGAGCTGGCCGGGGATTACAGGCGCGCGCGGATGGAATTCGAGGAGCTCAACCGCCGCGCCCAACCATTCGATCCCTTCGACCGAGGGCAGTTGCGCTCCCGCCTCTACCACGGCGACATGCTGATCATGGACGGCCGGTTCCGGGAGGGTTCGCGACTCCTTACGGATGCCTACGAGAAGATCGGCGCCCGCGCTCCACACGACTGGGCAGAACTGGTGCGGCACCGCGCACAGGCGATGCGGTTCTCCTTCATGTTGGATGACGCAGTCGACCTCTGCGAACAGGCAATGCGAGTAGCTGCCGACGCTCCGGCGATGGTCGCCAAGCTACGGACGAACCTGGCTGAGCTTTACTGCTGGCACGATCCGGAGTACGCGCTCGAGATCGCGGATCTGTCTACCGAAGCCAATGCCGGACTGGGGAACCGGATCGAGTTGGCCAAGTGCGATGCGATCAGGGGGATAGCCCTGGCGAGGCTCGATAAGCCTGAGCCGGCTGAAGCCGCGATCGAGCGGGCGACAGCAGAGGCCGATGAGGTCGGATATCCGGCCGGCGTCGTCTTCGCCCTCCAGGCGAGAACGGTCGCGCACGCCTTTACGGGGCAGGTGCGGGAGCTCGCTGACAGCTCCGCTGAACTAGATCGAGCGGTCGCCAAGCTCGACACCTACGGGCACCTGCGGGTTGCATCCGCATGGATTGCCGGCGACGATCGCCGCTTCGTCGAGACGGCGGTGGACGTTGATTGGCTCGATGCGGAGGGCCTCGAGGACCGGCTCAATCGATATCTAAGTCCCTAGCGGTTCGGGGATCTCAATAATCGTCTTGCACCACCTCGATCGGCGACGGTTTTCGTACGTCTCCTGCAGTTGGTGAAGCTGAACGATCTCGATGATGGCATCCCAGCGCGGACCCCACCCATTTACCAGCATCGTCGCCGCCCGCTTCAGGTTCTCGATCTCCCCGTTCAGGTAGGTGACCGTGAACGTGGCATCGCGAGGGGTCAGCGTCGGCAGTAGAAACTCGCCGTTGGTGTAGCCCTCCAGGTGACTAAGGGAGCACACCTTGCCGCCCCGCTTGACCCGTTCGCAGGCCAGGCGCAACCCGCTCTCACTGCCGGAGAGATCGAAGACCACGTCGTACTCATCCCGCGGCACGGGGACCGCCGTACCGAGGGGGTCGATGGCCTCGGCGATCAGAGCGAGACGACTGGGCATCTCATCGGTGATGTCGAAGGACACCGGATGCCGGCGGTTGCAGAGCGCAAACGCCATGCACGAGCCCATGCCGCCGGCGCCGATCACGAGAACCGAATCGGACGGTTGTAGATCCGCCCAGGACTCTCCGTGAATGACGCACGAGAGCGGCTCTGCCAGTGCCAGGTGAGCAGCCAAGGGCGCGTCCACGCGCAACAGGTAGCTCTCGTGGATGTCTCCGAGGCCGGCGAAGCCGCGGTTGCCGAACCGTCCGATCTGACCTTCCTCGCAGAGGTGTGAACGACCGCTGAGGCAGGGCTCGCACTTTCCGCAGCGATAGTTCAGATCGCTGGTCACCAGATCGCCGGGCGACAAGCCGTCGACCACCGATCCGCATTCGACAACCTCCGCGATGAACTCGTGCCCGACTGCGATCGGGTAGCTGATGGTCTGTCTGCCTTCAAACATCGAGAGGTCGGAGCCGCACAGACCGCAGAAGCGGAAGCGGATGCGAACCCAATCTGCGGGCAAAACCGCGGGCTCCCAGGGCCGCGACTCGAGAGTGCGCGGGCCGGTCAGGAAATAGCTGGGAGCGACGGTCATGTCTGGCGCGCCCAGATCGATTCGTTGAATGTGCGGGCGCGGTCCCTCAGTGCGGGCATTGCTCCATGGCGGCGGATCTCGGCGATCAGCTCTGCCAGCGCCGGTACGTCGTCCTCCTGCAGTCCGATCCGCGCGGCTGCGCTGGTGCCCAGCCGGACCCCCCACCCGAGCGAGTACGGAAGCTGTCTGTAGTTGGTCATGATCCGACACTGCTCCAGCGCCTCGAAGGTGTCGAACGCGCGCTGGTCGTCGGCCTCGCGGATCCACAGGTGATGGGTAGGAGGAAGGTCCCGTCGCCGACGCACGACCGGCACGCCAAGCTCATGCAGCTCGTCCTCCAGGCGCACCGCCACCGCGAGCATCCTGCGCGAGTAGTCCCTGAGCCACTCGTCTCGGCTGAGCGTGAGACCGGCCGCATAGGTGCTGGTGATGTGCATGTTCGAAACGAACGTGGAGACGTTGCCGAGAAACGCATGCCAGCCCTCGTCGGCCCGACGCGTCGCGAACAGCGCCTTCTGCGGGCCGGGGAAATTCTTGTGGACGCTCGCGATCATGTAGTCGAATCCCCACTCCAATGGGTTCGGGTGATCACCGTATATGACATTAGTCAGGTATTGCGAGGCGTCGAAGATCCGTCGTGCCTCCAAATCCGCAAAGCGGCTGAAATCCTCGAAGACCAAACCCTCGCTTCGATCAACAAAGACGTAATCGACGGGTTCGCCGTCCTGGCGGGCGATGGTGGCATCGACGTCGACGCACAGCTCCTGCTCGTCCACCGCCATCTCGATTACCTCGAGGCCGAGGCGCTCGACGATCGCCCTGCCGGAAAGGTGACCACCTGCGTGGACGGGGAGAAGCAGAACCCTTTGGCCCGGTACCGCCATCGCCATGAAAAAGATGATGTGGGCATGCAGTCCAGATAGGACACGCAAGGTCGCGTCCTCGGCCCCCAGGGCGTTGGCCCAGGCCTCGTAGACCACACGCGAGTCCATCCCGAGCGCTTGGCGCCCTGCGAACTGGATCGGGGTCGCTCTCCGCTGCTCGCGGGTGCGGATCTTGTCGCTGTTGTAGAGGCCATGCAGAGGCCCCCCCGCAACCG
The DNA here is from genome assembly GCA_963702075.1 of uncultured Actinomycetes bacterium. Classification (GTDB taxonomy): domain Bacteria; phylum Actinomycetota; class Thermoleophilia; order Solirubrobacterales; family 70-9; genus VAYN01. Next base: position 1,570,238 of record OY969703.1, read on the forward strand.
CGACGTCCTCCGCAAACGGGAAGTTCTCAACCGGGTTGAGGACCAGCGAAGAACGGAGACGACGCTGTTCCTCGGCCAGCGAACGGCGCAGCCTAGAGGCAAGATCTGGCGCCAATGGCGATAATCCCTAGTTATCCAACCCGGAGCCCGCTGCCATGGGTACGAGCATATTCAAACAGGGAACTCATTGATAACTCGGGATTTCGACCCGCAGCATCGGCTATCCGGGCGCTACCAAGGAGCGGTCGAAGTGGCCAAGCATGCGTTAGCCCGAGCTGGAGTCTGGGTTGGCAGGCCTTGGCGTCTTAACTCCGATTATCAGGTTGCAGCGCTGCTGAGGGAGCACGCGGCAGACTGCCTAGTTGACGTTGGTGCCAATTGCGGTCAGTTCGCGTCTGCGATGAGGCGAGCGGGGTACTGCGGCCCGATGGTGTCTCTCGAGCCCGGTGCCGAGGCCTTTGCAGATCTACGAAGCCGCAGCGCTCGCGATCCAAACTGGACGGTCCATCGGACTGGAGTCGCGGATCAGGTGGGAACCCTAGCTTTGAATGTCTCCGAATCCACGCCCATATCGTCTTTCTTGCCGGTCACAGACGAGTACGTTGCTGGCCGTCCTCCGGCCAGGGTTCGGCAAATTGAGTGCGTTCAAGTGATCACGCTGGACCAGCTCCTAGGTGACGAGTCCTATGAGCGCATCTTCTTGAAGACGGATACCCAAGGATACGACCTAAAGGTTCTGGAAGGCGCCCGCGGCATCATAGATCGTGTGATTGGCATCCAGATCGAGCTATCGATTGTTCCCATCTACGAAGGCATGCCCAACTATGTCGAGGTGCTCACTGTCCTGCGAGACATGGGGTTCATCTTGGCCGGGATGCACAGAGTTCCCTCCTTCCAGATCCATGAGTTCGACGGCGTGTTCGTCCGTGACGCGAATGTGCCGTGATGCAGTTAGGTGCCAAGTCGGCAAGGTGACTTCGCGGAAAAACTGAATTGCCGATCACGGATTGACATTGGTTACCCGGAGCTTGTCCGAGCCAGGGGTACGAGCTCCGATAAATGCTCGATCACCAGGTCTGCCTCAGCGCCGTCGGAGGTATCGTCGGTAAGGCCGCGGTATCGGATCGGGACGAGGCCGGACTCTCGGGCGCCGGCGACATCAGTTCGCTTGAGATCTCCTACGTGCCACACGGCATCCCCTTCCTTAAGCTCGAATTGGTCAAGCATGCGCCGAAAGATCGCCGGTGAGGGCTTGTAGTGGCCGACTTCGTCAGAGAAGGCCCAGCCCTCGAAGTGGCAGAGGACCCCGGCGCGCTCCAAGACCGCCCGAAGGTGCTGCGAGCCCGTGAGGCCGACATCGCAGACGATCCCCAGTTGTATGCCGCTATTCGCGAGGGTCGCGAGCGTCTCCCTTGCTCCTGGGCTCAACTCAAGGTTCACAGCCTCTCCAACATCGAGATAGGCGGCGAGAAGGCGGTCACGACTCACTTCATCCAGTCCTTCGATCGAATCCGCGAGATGCATTGCCGCGCGCATAGGGGCAAAGTGCTCTCCCCTCTTCCAGGCTTCAGCCTGTAGTGCCTGCGCTTGCGCCAAGCGGATGTCGAGTGCCTCGCCCGTCACCTCGACTTTCTGCTCGATTAACGCCCCCATAACCGACTCGCGCCGCACTGCAGCCAATAGGCCGGCTGGCTCAGCGACGAGCGTATGCCAGAAGTCAAAGCTGATCGCAGTGGGAGGGGCCGGATTCACTATGTTGTCGCTACGAACCTCTACGGAAGTCTTAGAGGGCGCCGATGATACGTCTACGGAAGCCATGGAGCTCGCAGGCTGCATTGAAATCTGGTCATTACTTGACGGCAGAAATTCGGCTGTCGAGGGGGAGTGGGCGCACGAGATGCTTACTGCCGGCCTTCTCGCGACGCGCCAGTGTCCACAAGAAGAGTGCTGAGCGTACTTAGGAGACCCAAGTAGCTTGTTGGCTAAGGCGAAACGACGGCCAGCACTCGTGGCAGCACCCGTCTGTGGCCTGATCACCGTCTGGGCCGTGGTCATGCACGAAACCACCTCGGTCGCAACCGAGTGGATGCCTCATATCGCGGCCGGCGCCGCGACGATCGCGCTCACGATCACGCTCGTCGATCTGATCCTCCGTCGAGAGGCGGAGGAGCGGCTCAGACCCTGGCGAGAGTTGGTGTATCTGAAGGCTGAGAACGCCCTTTGGGAGTGCGTCGAGTGGATCGCTTTGGACTATGCGCAGACCCACCTCGCGTCCTTCAAGGAGATCCCCACGGACGGCGTGGGTCTCCTCGACCATTGGCTAGCCGAGCAGCCGAACGAGGATTCAGAGCGGCCGCCGGGCCGCCCACGGTTGCTGGAAGCGACGGCCGCGTTGCTGAAGGTCATGCTGGGCCTTCGACAGTCGGATCAAGGCGTGATCGCTCCCGAACTGATCCGAGCAATCGACGACGTCGCCGAGAACGACAGGTGGGCTCAGTTCAATTGGGTCGAGGCTCGGTCGTACCCAAAGCTCGCCCGCTACGAGACCAGACAACAGCAGGAAGAGCAACTGGAGAAGAGGCGGAAAGACTCACTCGAATGCGCCGTCAAGGGCGTGAGGCACCTCACCGACGTCTTGCTTCGTGTCAACCGGGAAGCGAAGATGCCCGAGCGGATCGCCTGGAGTGCTACTAGCGCCCACTACGCGATTCTCGGCGCAGCGCCAGAACCAACCCGCCCGCGTGCAGGACATTCGTGAAAAAGCGGCTGAAGGGATTCGAACCCTCGACCTTCTGCATGGCAAGCAGACGCTCTAGCCAGCTGAGCTACAGCCGCACTGGAGGGCAGTTTACCCAGGCTTGACTGATGAGGCGCCGGTGGGTTCGAGGGGCAGGCCGGCTGCCATCCAGTCATGGATGCCGTCGATCCCGGCGGGCCAAGTTCGGGTTGCGGTGCTCGCCCTCCGGGTCGAGGCACCACTCGAGCCGCTTGCTGGGCTTCGGCGGGGGAGAGGCGGTCGATCTCGGCCCGCGCCTCGGCGAGCAGCTCTTCCACCGTCGTCAGCGTCGCCTCCCTGGCCACGAAATTGCCCGTACCCGAATGCTTGCAGGCGCTAGCCTGACCGGCAAGACGATGCTCTTCCGCCAGATCATCCACGAGGATCTCGGGTGCGCCTCCTATCTAGTCGCCGACCGGGAACACGGCGTCGCCGCGGTGATCGACCCGCAGTGGGAAATCGACCCCTACAGGCGCTTGGCGCGGCTGCACGGGGTGCGGATCGGGCACGTGCTCGAGACCCACAACCACGCCGACCACGTCTCCGGCCACGGCCGCCTCTGCCGCAGTACCGGCGCCACCGTCCACGTCCACGAGCTAGCCGAGGCCGAGTATCGGCACGAGCCCTTCTCCGACGGCTGGAAGCTGGAGCTCGGCGACCTCATGATCGAGGCGATCCACACGCCCGGCCATCGCCCCGAGCACACCTGCTTCCTGCTCAGCGACGCCAGCCGTGGCGGCTCCCCCTGGGCGCTCCTCACTGGCGATTCGCTCTTCATCGGCGACGTCGCCCGTCCCGACCTGGCGGTGGAACCGCGAGACGGAGCCGCCGACATGTTCCGCTCGCTGCACGAGCGACTGCTGGTTCTGCCCGACGAGGTCGAGGTCTGGCCGGGCCACCTCGGCGGCTCACTCTGTGGCGGCTCCGGGCTCGACCTCAAGACCTCCTCGACGATCGGCTTCGAGCGGCGCCACAACCGGGCGCTGCAGATCGAGGACGAGGCGGAGTTCATCGAGAGCCAGGTCGGCTCGCTCGGCGACAAACCGCCGAACGTCGAGCGCATCGTCGGCCTCAACAAAGGGCCGCTGGTCGAGGATTTCGGGACGCCGGCGCCGCTCAGCCCGCACGAGGTCGAGGAGTTGGTCGAGGAAGGCGCGGTGGTGATCGACGGCCGCACCAACGAGCAGTTCGACGAGGCCCACATCGAGGGGGCCCTCAGCGCCTCCTCCTACGACACCGGCTTCGCGACCAAGGTCTCGCGGGTGGCGCCGGCGGGCGCCGACATCGTCGTCGTCGCCGCCTCCAGCGGTGACGAGCGCGACGCCGCCCAGCTGCTCGCCTCGGTCGGCCTGCCGGTCCGCGGCTTCCTCGAGGGCGGGATGACCGCCTGGCGCACGGAGGAACGGCCGGTGCACCGGATCGAGCTGATCGACCCCGACGAGCTGGCCCACCGAGTGGCCAGCGACAGCGGCCCGGTCATCCTCGACGTCCGCAACAAGTCCGAGTACGCGGGCGAGCACATCCCCGGCTCCCTCCACATCCCCTACGGGAACCTCGCCGGCCGTCTCGACGAGCTGCCCCGCGACCGCCAGATCGCGACGATCTGCCGCGGCGGCAAACGTAGCGGCCTCGCCGCCTCGATCCTCCAGCGCGCCGGCTTCGAGGTCGTCCACGTCGGCCGTGGCGTCGGCGTCTGGCGCGACGGTGGCCATCCGATAGAAGGCGCCGCCGCCGAGGCGGCCCCTTCGCCCGCCTGATTTGTCGCCACGTCGCTTCTTCGGCTTGGGCCTGACATTTGTCAAAGACCATCGTTCAACCCATGCACGTGCAACGGGCGTCGTGGTCGTTGACTGGTCGTCTGCGGCGCCCGTTCCACTTGCGACCCCAAGCGCCTAGCCCCCGACCGTGAGAGGATGACGCAGATGGAGGCGACGCGCCAGTACGACGTAGTTCTCTTCGGCGGCACCGGGTTTACCGGTGGCCTGACGGCCGACTACCTGGCGGCGCACGCGCCGGCCGAGATGCGCTGGGCGCTGGCCGGACGCAACCGCGCAAAGCTCGACGCCGTCGCCGCGAGGCTGGCGGCCGCGTCGCCGGAGGCGCCGAAGCCGGACGTGCTGGTGGCCGATGCCGCCGACGCGGCGGCGCTGCGCGAGATCGCCGGGCAGACCCGTGTCGTCATCACCACGGTCGGCCCCTACGCGCTCCACGGCTGGTCGCTGGTCGCGGCCTGCGCTGCCGCCGGCACCGACTACTGCGACCTCACCGGCGAGCCGGAGTTCGTCGACCGGGTCTGGGTCGAGCATCACGCCGAGGCCGAGCGCAGCGGGGCCCGCCTCGTCCACTGCTGCGGCTTCGACTCGATCCCGCACGACCTCGGCGCCTACTTCACCGTCCAGCAGCTTCCCGAGGGGGTGCCGCTGACGGTCAACGGCTACGTCCGCAGCAACGCCAGCTACTCCGGCGGCACCTTTCACTCCGCGGTCAACGGCTTCGCCCGGGCGCGGCAGACGATGAGCGCGGCGAAAGAGCGCAAGCGGCAGGAGCCGCGGGTGGAGGGACGGCAGATCCACTCCGCGCCCGCCCGCCTGCGCCATGACGAGGACCTCGGGGGCTGGACGGTGCCGCTGCCGACGATCGACGGCGCGATCATCCGCCGCTCGGCGGCCGCGCTGGACCGCTACGGACCCGACTTCACCTATGGCCACAACATGGTCGCCAAGCATCTGGCGACGGTCGGGGCGATCGCCGGCGGGGTCGGCACCGCCGGCCTGCTGGCGCAGCTGCCGCCGACGCGAAAGCTGCTGCTGAAACTGAAAGCGCCGGGGGAGGGGCCGAGCCAGGCCGAGCGCGAGCGCAGCTGGTTCAAGATCGTCTTCGTCGGCGAGGGCGGCGGCAAGCGCGTCGTCACCGAGGTCAGCGGCGGCGACCCCGGCTACGGCGAGACCTCGAAGATGCTCGCCGAATCGGGTCTCTGCCTCGCCTTCGACGAGCTGCCGCAGCGCGCCGGACAGCTGACCCCGGCGGTGGCGATGGGCGACGTCCTCCTCGAGCGCGTGCAGAAGGCCGGGATCCGATTCCAGGTGACGGAGAGAGGGTAGGCTCAAGTCATGGACGACCAGCAGGTACTCGACCGCATCGATCAATTGGTCCAGGAGGAGGAGTCGCTCCTCCACCGCCACGAGGGCGAGGGCCTCGACGACGACGAGCACGCCCGCCTCGAGGAGCTACGGGTCCAGCTCGACAAGGCCTACGACTACCTTCGCCAGCGCCGCGCCCTCCGCCGCGCCGGCGACGACCCCGACGACGCCAGCATGCGCGACGGCGGCACCGTCGAGACCTACGAGCAGTAACCGCCGCCCAAGCACCCCCTGAGCGCCGCTACCCTTCAACCGCCCCGGCGCCTTGGCGGAGTGGCTACGCAGCGGCCTGCAAAGCCGTTTACACCAGTTCGATTCTGGTAGGCGCCTCTAGCTCTGGCAAGCGCAGTTTGGCTTGCTAGAGCGCTTTGCGCGGCCTTTTCAGGCCGCTTCCTCGTCCGGCTGAGTCCGACTGTTGCCGATTATCTGGATGTAAATCTGGCCCATGGGTGGCCCACGGGCTCCGCTGGGATTGCACCTCAAACGAGGAGCGTCCGATCTACAAGCGACTATCGGCCCATCGCGAATTCGGACGTCGCCCAATTCCTTAGAAGCCTGCCGGGTTCGAGCTTAATCCGCAGACCGCCGGGGACGGTCGCGATTCTCGAATCGCGAGTCAAGGAAGCTGGCGGTGACGTTGAGGAGATTCGGGCCTGGGTATTGGCAAACGGAGGCTCGGAAGGAATGTCGAGGGTTCGGCCATCCAAATCGCTCCGAGCGGGACGCCTTGGTCGCCGGCGACCTCGTAGCTCTAGGTATTTCGTCATTCCGATCGACTGCCTTTCCGAGGTCGTCTGACCCAGCCTTGGGCCGGCGGTGACGGAGGTGCCAGACCCAAGCTCACCGTATGAACTAGGCGAGTCTTGAGACCCGAGGACTTCTTCATCGAGGAGCAGGTATCCGATCCCTTCAGAGGTGATGGGGCAGGGATCTTCGGTGACGCTGCGCCAGGTCTCTTCGGTCCCGCCCCCGCTACTGCACCGAAATTCAATCTCGCCTTGCTTCGCCAGGTTCGGACTGGGCCGGTCAGCTCGGCCGGCGATGTCGAGATTGCGGTAGCGCTCACGCGGCTTGTTCACGACGACCTAGAAGCGTTCGGGACGGGTGGCGGCGAGGAGCTTTCTGAGACCGAGATGCGGGAGGCTCTAACTACGCTCCGTGCTTTGCTTATTCGTTTGGGTCTACCTCAGTTTGAGATCCCCTTCCGCGACTATCGGACCTTTAAGACCTATTGGTTGCGGAACGAGGGCTACAACTCGTGGCAAGCACGCCGAGACATCCTCAACGAGATCTTGGGCCCGATTCACGATTCCCTCGCAGATCGGGAGACGCATGCTCTGTCCGATGGGCTCGCAGAGGCGGTCAGCCCAAGGGGTCGCACTGGCTGGACGAGAATCGACACCGAGATAGCCGAGTTGCGCCGACACTTTGCCAATGCGAGCACTCCGCAGGATTACCGCAACGTGGGGAACGATTGTGTGATCGTTCTGGAGGCTCTTAGTAGGGAAATCTACGACGCCGGAAAGCATCTTCGAGGGGGTGAGGAGGAGCCTCCGATCGGGAACACGAAGGCTCGGCTCGGTCGGATCGCTGAAGATGGAGCGCCAGGAGCAGCAGGCGCCGCCCTCCGGAAACTGGTCAGAGCGAGTATTGAGTTTGCGCAGGAGGTCAAGCACCGCGATGCAGGGACTCGACGGGATGCTGGTCTAGCGGCCGACTCAGTCATCCTCGTTGCGAATCTCCTGCGCCGTCTAGGTGCTGACCAGGCCTAATCCAGCCGTCTCTCGCAGCCGCTTGGGGCGCTGCTATTTGCGATCTGGGCGGTTGGCGCCCACCGGATCGTGCGGGCGGGAAAACTAGTCCCGCAATTGATCGTGAAGAATCCAGTCGGCTTTATGCCGCCGCCAGCATAAGGCGCCGAATCACTGCCTGGCGTCTAGCCAGGGGATGGTCAAGCAACCCTAGAGTTTGTCCACATCACGGCCCGTAGAACTCGCGTCCACGATCTCGGCGAGATCCGCCGGTTCGACGTTGGACCAGTACGCCGAGGCCTCGCGGCGGAAGTGCGAGCCGGGGATCGAGAGGGTGCAGATCGCCCGCCTCTGCCCGAACAAACGGTGTCCCGTCCTGTAGATCGCGTGCATCGGAACACTGACCTGTTCGAGCTTTGCGACCATCTCGGCGAGGGGCCTCAGGTCGGGCGGCTCGATGCTCGTCGTGTGACGCGCGGTCCTCACGTCGCCGGCGAGGCCGAAGTTGACCTCCAGCGAGCGCACGTCCCCCGGCTCGATCGTCTTCGGCCACATCAGCGGCTCTCCGTCGAGCCTCACCATTGGGAAGTCGGAGGTCGGTTCACACTGCTGCACGCCGATGGCGAACCGCAGCGCCGCGTCAGGCTTGACGGAGGGGATGCCGAACTCGACGCGCTGGAGCAATCCCGCTCGCGCCCCCAGGTTGGTGAGGGCTACCAGCGCTCGAAGCTCGGTCATGGCCGGCACCCCGTTCACCCCGCCGGCACCGATCTCGGTGTGCTCGCTCAGGAAGGTGAGGCCAAGCCGGGCGGGTCTCAGGACGGTCAGCCAGAGCGAGACTCCGGAGATGACCAAGGCCGTGAGGGCGACAGTGATTGAGACGATTTCCGCTGCTGACACCGCGTGAGCCTATCCGTCCTTCGGCACCGGGACTTGCCCACCAATCCGGTCCAGCCGGCCAGCACACCTAGCTGCATTGTGCCCGTGAATCGCTTCTGGGGTTACTACAGGGAGGAGAGGACTGCGAGTCTGTAGATGGTGAGCGAGATTCCGCTTGCTGATGCGGAATCCAGTCCGGTTATCTCCGGTTGATTCCGGTGGTTTCAGTGGCGCACTGGCGCATCACTGGCGCATTCTTCTTGAGGCGCCGAAAGCTCCTTCTAGCTTGTCACGTGCCAGCTAGCATTCCTCGGGGGGAGCTTCATAGACCGCGTGTCCTGCTGTGTTGAAGCCCGTAACCGATCCGAGGCAATAGGGGCCCTTGACCGCGAAGGTTCGGAAGCGAAACGGCCTGACCGCCGCATTCCGCTTTTGGCGTTCATTGATTAGGTGCAGGTTGACCCTGCGCGTTCCGGCTTCCCCCAATTCCATCACCACTGAGCTGACTCGCCGCTCAAAAGCTAATGCGAAAATCGTTACTTCCCGGTCCCCGCTTCCAAACGAATAGGTCAAAATGTCTGGAGGCCCCCCCCGCGGGATGGCTCCACATACCGTGTCGTCGCTCTCAGTGAGTCCCAGCGCGGACTTGAAGTAGATGACCACGACGATGCATGGCCGCCTTCCCCCTTCTTTTCCATTGCCGCGCCGCACCAGCATTCCCCAGCGATATCCGGGCAAGGCCGCCTTGTCGAGAAGGATCATCCCCGGCCGCGGCCGATCACCGCTTGCCGATGATGCCAAGACCAGCACAGCAAGCGTCGAGCCGACGGCCAAAACTGCAAATCTGGTCAACCGAGTCATGCGCAACAGCTTACAGGTCGTCTGAGATGGGCGATGGGCCTTCTCAACTGCAATCGATGCAGTCCGTCACGTGCTTGGCATAGTGCCCATCCGCCCACAGGTAGTAGGCCATAGGTGGCATGTGGTGCCATACCCATGGGTTGGGGGTGCCATTACAGTTGTCGCCACAACTTGAACGTTCTTCCGCGTCAGCATGCAACACAGGGGTTATGTGCTCACCCCAGGTGGCGTACTTTGGCTGGTTATCTTTGGTGGTCCCCCACCACACACAGTCGATCACGTTGCCTCTGCGGAAGGTACCTCCTGGCTCTTCTTTTTGTGCACCGAATCCTCCCGCAAGACACCCGATCCCGGTATGTTGGTCACCTTCATGCCACACGGAATAATCACTGTGCAGGGGTCCCTTTTGCTGAATGAACTTGCCATGCATGGCCTCGAAGAACACTACTTCGACGCCAGGATCTCCAGCCCAAGGGTTTCCGCAATCCTTTTCCCATTCACCGCTACCGTCAGGTACAGACCTGAGTGGAATGCCGCCTGGCGCGAAATGGATGCTGTGACTACACATCACCCAAATGAAGTGGCGTTTTGGACCATGCCCGTAAACCGAGCTTGCCGTGGCCTCGGGGTCTTCAGAGGGAGTTACGGCTTCGGGAGGCGAGACGTAGCCCCACCCGCCCCAGATTTCTTCTTCCTGTTCGGTGGGCGGCAGTTTTTCGGTGTATACCTGGAAACCGCCCTCCCAGCCCACACCCTGGATTATTGGATACGTATACGGGGCGCCGCCAGTCGCCGGGTTCCCGGCCCGATGGTGAACCGTCAACGTGAGGACATTGCCCGATACGGAGAGGGTCGTCGGAACAGCGGTCCCTATAGCGTCATGCGCCGCTTCAGCCACAATTGCAAAGTTCTCGCGTTCGTCAGTGAATACTCCAGCAAGCTGTTCGTTGACAAGTTTCAGCGTCTGGTCAGATGACATGTTGACAGTCCATGAATAGGTTTCTGGAGAGCTTGCATCACGAATATTCTGAAAAGTCATCGACCCATCGAAGATTGGTCTGATGACCGTATCCAGGTTGGTTGCCGCGGTCGGCGCAACTGCCGCTTGGCCGTTGGCGGAAAGTTCGATTTTCTGCTGACCACCAGAAGGTACGACTGGTTGAACTGAGACTTGCCCATCAGCCGTATCGATGACAAACCCCCGTGAGGCATTTTCCGTCAAGGTAGTAGTGACAGGGGTGCCGTGGCTTTCGATGACGCCAGCCGAATCTGAGAGCGTGGGATCTCCGCCCCAGACTTCGCCAGCAGGCGCGCCCGTGGAGGCGTCGGTGCTCAAGATTTCCGATTGGGAGGTGCTTTCGACCGCTTCCAACGTGTCTTCAGCCTCCGACGCTGAGATAGCCCCGGATGGATCGACGTTGATCGTCCAGGTTTTTTTTGCCACGTTCCCGGCAATGTCGGTGGCCACCAGTTCCGCGGAATGGGCGCCTCCGGTGTAATTCAGTACGTTGATTTCGCCAGTGAGGGTCTTCGCGCAGCTGCCGCCGGGGCAGGTGCCGTAGGCCTGTTTGACGATAACTCCGTCGATCTTGAACTGAAAGCTGGCAACACCGGAGGCATTCACGTCCGTGGCTTCGGTGGTGTAGGCGTAGGTTTTCTGTACCAACCAGTTCTGCGGCTGGGTGAAGAAGGCTTCACCGCCCGTGCTGATTTTCGGAGGCGTCACGTCTTTGTTGATCGTGATCGAGAGTTCTTTAGTCGTTACGTGGCCGGCCCCGTCGGTAGCGGAGATCTGGACTTTGTGGGAGCCGAGGTATTCGCTCGACTGCATCGTCCATTCCCGGGTCACCGCGCAGCCTTCGGTCGCGCAGGCGGCGTTGTAGGAGTCGACGAGGTTGCCGTCGACCTTGATCGTCGTCGCCACCACGCCCGATTTCCATTCCGCTGCCGATCCGGTATCGGTCGCGGTCTCTTTGAGCTTGTAGGTGGTCCTAGTCGTGCCGACCGTCGCCTGTTCGGTCATCGAGCCTGAGAGTGCGACCCCGGGGGCGACAAGGTCGCCGTGGGTTTCGATGTTGAGGGTCTTAGTCGTGGGCAGACCGACGCCATCGGTGGCTATGACTTTGATTTCGTGGGCACCTGCGCTGTAGTTGTTGGCGTTGAGCGTCCACGAGCCGCTGATGGCGCAGTTTTTCGAGCTGCAACCCGGCGCCGTGGATTTGGCAACAGCGCCGTCTACCTTCACTTCCAGTTTCGTCACGCCCGACTGCGGGTCTTGGTCGGCATGCGCCCACCGGGCTACACGATGGTTGCCAGCATCGGCGATCACGATCATGTTCCCCGGAGCGACGGCGACTGCACGCGGTTCTTTGAACTGGTAGCCCGCCGCACCTTCAGAGCCGAACTGGCGCAGAAAGCTCCCGTCGGGCTTAAACTCCTGAACACGGTTGTTGAGATCGTCGGTGACGAAGATGTTCCCCGACTTTGCGATTGCAATGTCGTAGGGCGAGCGGAACTGGCCGGCCGCGGTTCCCGTACTCCCGAAAGTAAACGCATTCCTGAGCTTCCCATTTCTGACTTCCGCCTCGACCACTTGGTCGGTTCCCTGGAAAGCGATCCAGGGATGCCCGAAGGCGTCCACGTCGATCCCGTAGGGGACTCCGGAGTTGACGTTCGTGCTAGTTTCGCTCAGTTCTACGGCGCCGCTCTGAGAGAACTTGAAGACCTTCTTCGCCGCGTTGTCGGTCACCCAAAGGAAGCCTTCCGGATCAAAGGCGATTCCCCACGGTTCGATGAAGGAGGCGTTAGTGATCTTGGAGACGAAGACGCCTGCCGGGGTAAACTGCTGAAGCCGTTTGCTGCCGGCTTCAGCTACCCAGATGTTGCCGTTCGGCGCGATCGCGATCCCGCGCGGGCTGCTGATCTGGCCGTCGGCGGTTCCGGAGGGAAGTTCGCGGAGCACTTTTCCGCTCGGGTCGTACTCGAGGACGCGGTTGTTGACCTTATCGGTGACCCAGACGTTGCCTGCGGCATCGACCGCCGTACCCTGGGGACGTTCAAGGAGGCCGGCGCTGGTGCCTTGGCTTCCGAAGGGCGTCTGCCCTGCCGCTGCCGAGTCGTCGCCATCGGTGGCGTTGTAGTTGAGGGTGTATTCGTGGAGTTTCGTGCCGACGCTGGCCTGTTCGGTGAGATTGCCCGACAAGGCCAGCTGCGGCGCGGTGTGATCAACTTTGATGCGGAAGGTACTAGAGGTTGCCTGAACCACGGGATCGGTTGCGGTTACCGTAGGCCAGTCTTCACCCTGCGGCATCAGCTGAGGATCGTAGGGAATTACCTTCGTTGATTGGTTACTAGCCCTTGGACACGGGCTACCTGCCGTTCCCACGCAACCCATAGAGACACGATTTACGCCCGTTCCCCCCGCCTGAGCTGGGTAGCTGAAATCCAACCGGTAGAGCCCTAGACCCTTATCAGTCGCTTCATATGAGATGCCCGGTGCGGCCTGGGCATTCACCCATTGCGTGATGTTTGGCAGCGCCCCAATAGTTGGAGCCTGAAGATCCGTCACTTCAACCGATGCCTGCTGGACGTTCACATATCGCCAAGGCCCATTCCAAGAGTCGAAAGTGGCAATCGCAAAGCCGCCATGCTTGACACTTTGATTTTCGTTTGGGTTAAACATATGGAAGACATGACTTCCATCCGTCCATTGGCCTTCGTAGCCGAATCGCGTCAACGTCCAAACGAATTGCTGACCATTTTCGTCCCAGAGGCCTAGCTGCATAAAGGGATAGGCTGGTCGGGACCCAGCAGAGATACCGCTCTCTTCCGGCTCCATATAGGTAAGGTTCCAGAGATCCATCGACCTGATGTAGGTCGTCGGTGCAGGAAGGTTTGCTTGGAGATCGGTCCAGTAGCGCGGCACGTAGTAGTTGAACGTCGCCTGATTACCTGGCGACGTTGCCGCCCCACCAAAAGCCTGGACCGTCATACCGTAATTGGGATAGGACCCCCAGCCGTAGCCAAAACCCTGGTTGGATGCACCGCTCCAGTCTTTCCCCAAAGTTCCCGGTGAACTCTGACCGTTGAAGTTGTAGCTCTCGAAGATGGGGTCGAGGAGGAGCGGGTAGCTGGCGTCGGCGGCGGGGTCCACCGAGACGGTGATCGAGTTTCCCCTGACTTCAAGACTAGTCGGCACCTGGGTGCCGGCGGCATCCATGGCCCAGGGGGCAGGGACCGAGAGTACGGTTTCGCCGCTTTCGTCGACCACCTTTGCGCCACCTTGGTCGGTAGCGGAAAGGGTGGCGCCTGGCGGAATGGTGAGGTCGTAGGACTCTTGCCTGGGTGCTTCGGCCGACCGAATCTGGGCATAGGTCTCCACCCCGGTGGGGACGGCCGTAATCGCTACGTCCGTTTCAGGACGCACGTTCGGGTAGAAGGAGCTGGCTTCCCCCACCTCAGTGCCGGTCCTTTCGCCACCTTCCGTTGCGAGCTTAATGTTGACCCCGATGCCCGGCAGGGAGATCCCATCGGCTAGTTCGGAAGGAATGCGCACCTCTACCAGCGGGTTTTCCGGCTGTAGGTAGCCGTCCGAATGTTCGAGGTCGAGATCAACGATTTCCTTTTCCCCCGCCTGGTTTTCGGCGCGAAGCGGAAGGGTCGAGGCTAGAAGTCCTGCCGGCGCCCCAGCATCTTGGGACTCCACCAGGGCAACGTGATCGGAGCGGAAAGCTTCAACTTCGAGTTCATCAAAGAAGTCCGCCGGCACTTCCAGTTCTTCCCCAAACACTTCTTGCAGCAGTTCTTCTGCCTGGCCTCGGTCAAGGTTTTCCGTTGGGAGAACTTCGGCGGCCGTGGGATTGGTCTCTGCCTGGAACGGTTCTCCGCTTTCTTCCGGCGACAATGGAAGCTGGGTTGACGGTTCCTCGGCCGGTTCGTCGGCGGCGGCAATTCCCACAGTCAAGCCCAGAATCAAAGTGAGGATCAGGATCGCTACGGCGAGACCTAGGACCACCGGTCGCTCGGAACCGGAGGTCAGCCTAGAAGGCTTGACGCGAGCAGCAAGACTCGACAGCTTGACCTTAGATGGCACAACAGATCCTTTCGTGGATTCCCCAATTTGAGTCGGAAGCCGCGATACCGAGCGCGTACCGAATCGTCAACGGCGAGCACCGTATACGACTTGCCGACTACTCGGGTACCAAAAATTATGACTTAATTTTGCCCGGTGGTCGTTTCATCCGGGCTAGCTAAACATGACAGTGTGACCAACTAGGTCAACCAGTGCCGGTGTTTTCACCGGAAGAAATAGAACCTCTCTCGGGCTCCGCGCGCGTCACGTATATCGGTGACCTCGATTGCCTCCAACCGCACTAGTCCCTTCAAGTGGTGCAGGACGGAATCGAGGTTGTAGTCGCCATGTCCGAAGAGCCTTGCCAGCTCAGTGGCCGAAAGTGGCGCTTGTAGCCACAGCAACGCTTCCACGATTGCCACCTTCACAGGATGAACGGTGCCGGCTACCAGCGATTCCCAGCGGAAGTCCTTTATCCCCCGCTGCGGATCGTCAAGGTCGGGACGCTCCTTGGGAAGTAGGGTGTCGAGCTCAGCGGGCACTGGCTTTGGGAGTCCGGGTCGGCTTCCTCGGGCCACGCAAGAAGGCGGACCTGAAGGACGCCGCAAACGACCAGTCAGCGACCACGACGCCCTTCACGCCCGTCTGCTTTCCGCCATCTCGGCCTCAAGCGCTTCCGCTCTGGCGAGGAGTTCGGGTAGCTCGATCCCCAGCGCGGGCGCGATGCGCCGCAGCGTCCCCCAGCGCGGTTCGGTCTTCCCCTGTTCGAGGGTGGCCAGCGTCTCCTCCCCGATCTCCGCGTCGAACGCGAGACCGGCCGGACCTTGGCCGCGCTCGATCCGCAGACGTTTGATCGTCTCGCCCAGCGCGCTCAAGCCGGCTACCCTGTTGTCGTCCACGTCAGCTCTCCGGCAGCAGCTGCGCGTCCCGCAGGCGATTCAGGTGGTAACTCACTGTCGCGGCCTTCACGTCCCGGAACTCGCGGGTTTGCGCAAGCAGGAACGTCAGTGTCTCTACGGAGAGGGGCAGACCCTTCACGCTTTTGTGCATCTCTAGGAGACGGAGCCGGCACGGGTGGTCAATCGCCCGTGTCAGTTCGCTTGTCTGTCGGTCACTGCGGTTGCGCTTGGCCCTGCGGAACATCTCCCTCTCCCAGCTCGCGGATTAAGTCCGGGGGACGGGCTTCATGTTTGTCCACGATGCCAACCCGTCCCCGGCCGTCTATTTGGAGGTGGGCCTCCCGCGCTCAGGGCGACGGTCGGCACACGTTGAAAGCAACGCTACTGACCGTTTTACGAAAATATGGATCAGCGCTGACGACGATTTGTTTGCCGACGGGGACCGCCTCCTACTACGGTCGCATCCCGGGAGACGGCGCTTAACCGCGTTTGTCACATCCCGGATGACCCTCGGCGTTCCTTCCCTGGCGGCGGGGGTCACCTCTGTCCTGGCGGGACGTGGCGCGGCGTGCATGCGTTTGGAACCCGTGGCACGTCGCGCCTCCTTCGCAGACACAGCGAGCGTGGGCGGGGCCGCCCAAGTAAACCCGGACGGCCCTGCACCCACGGAACCGCCACCTAGCCGTTCTTCGAGATCCACAGCAGCGGAATTGACTGCGCCTGCACGAGCTTCATGAGTCCTCACCTCCCTTCCACGGTTGGGAACTGAAGCGAGGATCGCCCATTGCTAAAAATTTCGTCAGCAAAGCTCAGGCAACTTGCGCCGAACTTCAGATACCGCGCCGGTACTCCCTAGGATTCCTCCAGTGCAGGCAAGCCTCTTGAGCGAACAGGGAAGAAGGTCGGCGAGCGGTGAATGATCCATGGGAACCGGATTACGTCGATGAGAAGCTGGCCAAGGCGATCGGCCATCCGGTGCGAGCCCTCATCCTTGCCGAGCTGAATGATCGGGTCGACAGTCCGTCGCAGTTCGCCAGGCGCTACGACCTTGATCTATCCGGTGTCAGCTACCACTTCCGCGTCCTTGAGAAATACGAATGCATAGAGGAAGTCGCCTCGGTTCCCGTACGGGGCACCAACCAGCATTTCTTCAAAGCAAAGCGCGGAGCGCTCTTCGACGGAAAGGTTTGGGATCAGCTTCCCGAGACGGTGAGGAATCGGTGGAGCGGAAAGACGATGACCCATCTCCTCGAAGCAGTCGCGGAGGCGATGGCTCAGGAGACCTTTGACGAGCTAAAGGACCGGGCGCTTGCTTGGAACAAGGAGATTCTCGATGAACAGGGTTGGCAGAAGATCGCCGGCATCTTCCGCGAAGCGACCTACGAAACGATGGAAGAGGTTGAGGCCGCCAAAAAGCGTCTCGATGCCGGAGAAGCCGAGCCGATGCTGGCCTCTTGGGCTTTTCTGTTCTTCAAGTCTCCGTTCGCCGAGCCCCGCGACCAAAGCGGCGAAAATGACAACTCGACTAGCAACTAGGTCAGCTCCTCCAGCGCCTCTTCACCACAGCCGATAGGCCAACCCCGAGCAGCACCGCAAAAGCCCCCGTCAGGTGATCCCGGCTTACCCTGATGCCCTCTGGCCTGGCCCATAGAAAACCTGCCAACCCCCAACAGCAGCCCCCTCACGCACTATCACCGGGTGGTTCGATACCTCCACGGAGCGGCGGAAACACGTCCAACCTCCGGCCTAGCGTCCTCAGCGCGGCGGGCTGACTCCGCACTATCTCGTCGCCCGGGAGGCTGACCAGGAGAGTCGTGTCGCCCGCCGCGTTCTGAGGACCGACGGCGTGACCTAATAGGAGCCTGCCTTGAGCCCCACCCGGTTCTGTCCGCCGCCGATCCGCAACCGAGGACAACCAAGAGCCTAGGGAGGCGCCAGGAAGTGATCACGATCGGGATTGACCCCCCACAAAGACACCCACACCGCGGCGGCGGTCGAAGACGCCACCGGGCAGCTGCTCGGCGAGCTGACCGTGCCCGGCACAGAGGAAGGCCACCAACGGCTGCTGGCTTGGGCCCAGGAGCTCGCCCCGGCCGAGGCCAAGCCGCGCTTCGCCCTGGAGGACTGCCGCCACGTCAACGGCCGCCTCGAGCGCTTCCTGCTGGGCGCCGGCGAGGCGGTGCTGCGGTCGGCACCCGGATGAGCGCCCACGCCCGCCAGGGCGCCCGCACCTACGGCAAGTCGGACTCGATCGACGCCCTCGCGGTGGCCCGCGCGGCGCTGCGGGAGCCGAACCTGCCGCAGGCAACCCACGACCCGAAGCTGCGCGAGCTGAAGCTCCTGGTCGACCATCGTGAGGATCTGGTCGGCGAGCGCACCGCCCACTCGATGCGGCTACGCTGGCACCTGCACGACCTCGACTCCGGGCTTGAGCCCTTCGCCCGCACCCTGAACGACGAGAAGGTCCGCCGCGGCCTCGCCCAGCGGCTGGGGCGCTACGGCTCCGGCGTGCAGGTACGGATCTGCCGCGAGCTGCTCCTGCGCATCGGCGAGCTGACGCGGGCGATTGACGCCTTGCGCTCCGAGATCGCATCGCGGGTGCGCCCGATGGCCCCGGCGCTGCTGGCGATCTCGGGCGTCGGCGAGCTGGTCGCCGCCCGCATCCTCGTCGAGGCCGGCGGCCCCGGCCGCTTCACCTCGGACGCGGCTCTGGCCCGCCACGCCGGCTGCGCGCCGATCGAGGTCTCCTCCGGGCGCACCCGCCGCCACCGGCTCTCGCGCATGGGCAACCGCAAGCTGAACGCGACCCTGCACGTCGTCGTCCTCACCCAGTCCCGGGTGCATCCGCCGGCACGCGCCTACCTGGCGAAGAAGCGGGCCGAGGGCAAGTCCAACAAGGAGGCGTTCCGCTGCCTGAAACGACACCTGGTCCGGGTCGTCTTCAGGGCCCTGCAGGAGCCTCAGGCTGTTGCTGTTTCTCCCTGAATTTCTAGATCTATATCCCCAGAAACCCGTTGATTCTCAGAGGTGTTCTTGACATAGGAGCGACCCCCCGCTGATCCCCGACCCAGACCGCCGCCAGGGCAGTCGCGGCGGCTCGGGCGGATCGGCAGGGGCGACAGCCCCGCCCTCGGCATTTCCACTCCGTGGACTGCCGTCACAATTCGCCGGGGCGTTTTCCTCTTCCCGAGGACTTCTCCGGCGTGGACCCGATACACCCCGCCGCCGCGCTGGACAGCAAAGGCATGGACGCCGCCATCGCCAGAGGCCCGCGCTGATGCTCTCCATCGGGAAGATGGGCGCGGGACAGGAGGGCTACTACCTCGGCAAGGTCGCCGAAGGAGCCGAGGACTACTACTCCGGCGAGGGCGAGGCAGAGGGCTACTGGCTCGGAGATGCAGCAGACGACCTCGGCCTGCAAGGCAAGGTCGATCCTGACCAGCTCGTCGGGATGCTGACCGGCACCAACCCCGCCAGTGGCGAGCCGCTCGGGATGCAGCACGTCACGGACGGGCCGGTCCCCGGCTTCGACCTCACCTTCTCCGCGCCGAAGTCGGTCTCGCTTCTGTGGGCGCTCGGCGGCTCGCCGGTCGGCGCCGAGGTCAAAGAGGCCCACGCCGCCGCCGTCGAATCCGCCCTCGGCTACATGCAGCGCGAGGCCTGCTGGACTCGGCGCGGCAAAGGCGGGCGGGAGTTCGTCCACGGCGATGGCTTCCTCGCAGCCGGCTACACCCACCGATCCTCCCGCGCCGGCGACCCGCAGCTCCACACCCACGTCCTGGTCGCCAACGCCACCTTTGCCGAGGGCCGCTGGACCCGCCTCTACCACCCGGCGATCTACGAACACGCCAAAGCGGCCGGCTACATCTACGAGGCCCACCTTCGCGACGAGCTGACCCGGCGCCTCGGCGTCCGCTGGCGCGAGGTCGCCAACGGCATCGCCGAGATCCGGGGCTTCGACCCCGATCACCTGCGTGCCTTCTCGACCCGCCGCCAGGAAATCCTCGAGGCGGCGGGGGAGGGGGCCAGCGCTCGCGCCAGGCAGATCGCGACTCTGGCGACCAGGAAGGCGAAGGACCATGACCTGACCACGGAGAGCCTGCGCGATCTCTGGCGGGAGAAGGCGGAGGAGATCGGCCTTGAGCGCGAGTCGATTCACGCCACCCTCGGCCATGAGCGCCAAGCGCCCGAAGGCCAAGTCGTGGTCGCCGAGGTCGAAGCCGTCCTCACCGCCCACGCCTCCCACTTCGACCGCCGCGACGTCATCCAGGCCGTCGCCGACTGCCTCCCGGCCGGAGCGCCGGGGAACGAGGTGGAGGAGCTTGCCGACGCCTTCATCGCGACCCCCGACGTGATCGGGATCGCGACCACCGCCAAGGGCGAGCGGTTCACCACCCGGACGATCTGGGAGCTTGAGCGCAGCGCGCTGGATCGGGTCGCGGTGATGGCTGCCCGCGAAGACGCGGCCGTGGTCTCGGAGATCGTCGTCTCCCGCGTCCTCGCCAAGCGGTCGTCGATGAAGGCAGACCAGGAGGCGATGGTGCGGCGCCTGCTCGGTGGCGGCGAGGGAGTGATCGTCGTCGTCGGCGAGGCCGGGACGGGCAAGACCTACGCGCTGACCGCGGCGGCCGAGGGTTGGGCGGCGAGTGGGGAGGAGCTGCGGGTGGCGGCTCCGACCTGGAGAGCGGCAAATGTCCTTCGCTCCGAGGGCTTGAGCGCCACCAGCGTCGCCCGCCTCCTGGTCGAGCTTGACCGTGGCACCGCTGCCGGCGAGCCGGCGCTCGCCCGTGGCTCGGTGCTGGTGGTCGACGAGGCCGGGATGGTGGACTCGCGGGCGATGGCCCGCCTGATCGCTCACGCCCAGGGGGCTGACGCCAAGCTGGTGCTGATCGGCGACCCCGCGCAGCTGGGGGAGATCGAGGCGGGAGGCCTGTTTGCCTCGATCGCGTCGAGGACCGAGCCGGTTGTCCTCGATGAAGTGATCCGCCACCGCTACGAGCTTGAGCGCGAAGGCGCGAAGCTGGTCCGCTCCGGCGAAGGTCGCGAGGCCCTTGCGATCTACCGGAGCGCCGAGCGGGTCACCGTCTCCGACGATCCGCTCGCCCGCCGCGAGGCGATGGTCGGCGACTGGTGGCAGAGCTTCGAGCGCGGCGAGGACGCGCTGATGATCGCGAAGCGCAACGCCGAGGTCGCCGAGCTGAACGCGATGGCGCGGGAGCGGATGCGGGCCGAAGACAGGCTTGGAGCGGAGGAGATCAAGGTCGGCGAGGCTCGATTCGCTGCCGGCGATCAGGTCATCACCCGCATCAACGACCAGCGCCAGAACATCTACAACCGCGAGCGCTGGCGGGTGGCCGAGGTTGATGAGGATTCCGGCTCGTTGGTGTTGGTCGGAATCGACACCCGGGGGCGGGTGTGTGTCGATTCCGACTACTTGGGGCGCTTGAGGGAGAGGGACGGAGGGCCAGCGATCGAACACGCCTATGCCGCGACGACCTACCAGGCCCAGGGGGCGACGGTTGACACGGCTTTTGTCATGGCCGATCCCTCGATGGACCGCCAGGAGTTCTATGTCGCAACCTCGCGGACCAGGGAGGAGACCTACCTCTACGCCACTCCGGAGATTCAGTTCGACCGCGACGAGTACGCGCCGCGGTCGCCGCTGCGCGAAGGGCTCGACCACATCGCCGAAGCCTCCGAGCGCGACGGCGCCCAGGCCTCCGCCCACGACGAGGCCCTGCGTCAGGAGCTCGGCCAGCTTCCCGCCGACGAGCTTCTGGGCCGACTCCACGAGCTCAGAGCAGAGGCCGGCGCCGAGGAGCGAAACCAAGAGCGGCATCAAAGGGCCGAGGCGGACATCGAACGCCACAGCGAGCATCTGGAGGAGTACCGCTCGGCTTCGCATTCGGTGCATCCTGCAAACGAGGAACACACGCTTGAGCGGTTAGCGGCGGCAAGGGTCGAGCGCGAGCAGCTGCCGGAGGTCGGCCACGAGGCCCGCGCCAAGATGGCGGTGGCCGAGCACGTCCTCGCCGAGCGCGAGCGGGCCGCCGCGGCCGCCGCCCGCATCTCTCCTCCCGACTACATCAAGCGTGAGCTGGGGGAGAGGCCGAGCGATCCGACGAAGGCCCGCGCCTGGGACAAGGCGGTGCGTGGGATCGAGGGCTACCGGGTCAGAAACGGCGTGGGGGACAGAGACAACGCGCTTGGGCTGAAGCCGAAGAACCGGGCCAAAGAGGCAGAGCAGAGGCGGGTCAGGGAGCGGTTGCAGCGTGCACAGCGCGAGTTGAAGCTGAAGCACCGAACCGTTGAGCGGTCCAAGGGCCTCGGGATCGGGCGGTGAGGCATGGCGAAGAAGCTGCCGGCATCCATTCCGCGCATCGCCCTAACGCCCTCGGAGGCCGCCGCTGCCATTGGTGTTGGTCCCGACTTCTTCGACGCCAACGTCGCCCCGCAACTGCGTTTGATCCGGCGTGGCCGTAAGCGCCTGGTTCCGGTTCGTGAGCTTGAACGTTGGGTGGCCGAGAGCGCCGAGCTGCCGATGGTCGAGCAGCTGCGCTGATGGTCCTCCAGCGACCGACTTCGGCGGTAGCCTGCGATTTACATAAGTGGGGCCGCGTGCTGAAGACACCGGCCCCGTGGCGACCGGCTCAGTTGGAACCAGGCCGGACGCGCGGGACAGGCTACTGCCGGACGCCCTCACGCCTTCGACGCATGGCTCGGAAGCCCGAGCCGAAAACCACAACGGGAGGTGAGCCGCATGGCGGCAATCAAGAAGAGACACTCGAGGAACTGTCCGGCTAGGCGCGGGAAGCGATGCAGCTGCAATGGCGGCTATCGCGCCGAGGTCTATTCACCGAGAGACAAGAAAAAGATCCGCAAGACCTTCACCCACAGGGGAGACGCGCAGTCCTGGGCTGCCGAAGTGAAACGCGGCGTCGATCATGGAACCCTTCGCGCCCCGACGAAGCGGACTCTTGGCGAAGCCGCTGCCGCGTGGCTGGCAGGGGCCGAGGCGGGAACGATCCGCAATCGCTCGGGTAACCGCTACAAGCCCTCGACCTTGCGCGGCTACCGTCAGGCACTTGAGGATCATGTCCTTCCGCTGCTTGGCAACCGGAGGATGAACGCGGTCACGACTTCCGACCTGCAAGCGCTCGTTGATCGGTGGGGTGCAGAGGATCAATCTCCCTCCACGATCCGCAACTCGATCAAGCCGATACAGGCGATCTATCGTCGCGCTCGTGCTCGCGAAGGCCTTGCGATCAATCCGACCCGCGACTTGGAATTGCCGGCACCGAATCCGAAGGAAGTTGAGATCGTCGCCCCCAATGTCGCCGCTCGGCTGCTGGAGGTCCTTCCGGTTGAGGATCGCGCCTTGTGGGCGACGGCCCTCTATGCGGGACTTCGCTACGGGGAGCTTCGCGCCCTCCGCTGGTCGGCGGTTGATCTCGCTGCCGGTGCGATCCGAGTAACGGAGTCCTGGGACCCGAAGGAGGGCGCCATCGCACCGAAGACCAAGAACTCGCAGCGAACGACGCCCCTACCCGGTCTCCTTCGCGACTACCTGATGGAGCACCGAATCGCAGCCGGGGAGCCTCCCATCGACGCCCTCGTCTTCGGAGACAAGAGCGGCAAGCCCTTCCAGGCCGCGACGATCTATCGAAGAGCAGATCGAGTCTGGGGGGCTCAGGCATTGGGTCGGCTGCGGCTGCACCAGGCCCGCCATACCTATGCCTCCTTCATGATTGCGGCCGGGGTCAACGCCAAGGCTCTGTCGTCGTTCATGGGCCATTCCTCAATCAAGGTCACGTTCGACCTCTACGGTCATTTGATGCCTGGGACCGAGGCCGAGGCGGCAGCCCTCCTTGACAGTTATCTAACGGCTCAGGTGGCAGCAGATGCGGAAAGAGGTCGAGCGGCGTCCCCGTCTTGAGGCGGGTTCCGCCGTTCAGCTTCCTACCCTGGTGTCATGGGGACTTCCCCGACGAGCCGCCCACCACTGCCCTACCTCTTCTCGCCGTTTTCAGACGTGGAGAGGGAGACGCTGGAACGGTTCGTCCGCAAAGTTAGAGGTCTGCAGGAATCCCAATTCCCGAACGCGAGCCTCAACATCATCATCACTCCCGCCCCTGGTCCCGGTCCACACGGAGGACAGGGATGGACGGTCCAGATAGACGGTCCCGATGAGAGGGGGGTCAAGTTGATCATCGGCGACTTCCGTCAGATCTACACGCATACCAACCGCACGAGCGCGCCGAGGATCATCACGATGCTCAAGAGCCACGCGCACGAACGAGGCACCGATGCTTCCCGCCGAATGATTCATGAACTCAAGGACTTCGGAAAGCAGATGAGGCGACGCAAACGAGAGGATCCGAGGGGCTACTACCTGGAAGAGACTCCGGATGGCGGTTCGATCAAACGCTCCCCGGACAGCATCGTCCAAGACTGGTTCAACGGCGTGTACTTCCACGATGATCTAGAGGCTTCCGATCTAGAACGAGACGGCCACGCGCTGGTGGAGATGCTCCGGTGGGCCTTGCAGTACACGATCAAGGACTCGATCAGCGAATGGGGCAAACTTAAGAGCTTGGTTGAGGCAGTCCTGCGAGACCCTGCGCTCCGGCGCAGTTGAGCCCGCGCTTGGTTCGGTAGGCGGCGAAGATGGACGGGACCGCCGTACTCGCGATCTGGGGAGCTGTTACCGGCACGGCTTCGGTCGGCGTGCAGGCCGCAACCCACCTCCGCGACAGGGTGAAGCTGAACGTCACGGTCAAGTTCACACAGACCGAGCATGAGGACCTGCTGATCATCGAGGTCTCCAACCGAGGACGGCAGCCGACCACCATCACCGAGGCGGGATTCCTGGTCAAATCGGAGGTCACCTATGAAGTCAAGGAGCGGAAGATCATCAACACCGCTCCGTTCTCGATTCGTTGGGACGATGGCTCTCCGGTGCTGTTGAAACCGGGGGAGGTCCACCAGTACAGACGAAACCTTGTCGGGTGGCCCGACCCGATGCTGCACGCTGAATCGCCCTTGCGCCCTTACGCCTCCGACTCCCATGGCCGCGAGTGCTGGGGCGAGCCCGGACCCTTCCTCCGGATGATGATGCACATGGGCTGGCAGCCAAGAGGCGTGGTGGACGGTCGCCTGGTTGAACCCATGGAGGAACCGATGATGGCGGAGCCGGTGACCCCGAGATGGGAGGTCTGGCGGCCCAAACACGAGCGCGAGCCGTGGGCCTCGGACCCCGACATGAGCCAGGTCAAGGTCCGGCTGAACGTCCAGATGCAGGACTGATCCGCAGTCAGTCTCCTGGCGCAAACTGGCCCATTTACTGGCCCACGCTCGGGCACAACCGCTCTAGAAAGCGGGAAATCGGCATATGTACTGGCCTGCAAAGCCGTTTACACCAGTTCGATTCTGGTAGGCGCCTTCGCTTCGGCGAGCAGCAGCCGCGCGCAAGACTACGATTCTCATGGTCGCTCCCTGTCGGTAGTTGCTTTGTCGGCAGTGCCAGTGGACACTGCGCTCCGTGACCTCGATCCGGCGCGGGCTTTTGGTGCTCTTTCTCGATGCGGCGATCCTGCTGCTGCTCTCGGAGCTGCTGCCTGGCTTCGTGCTCGACGGGCCTGCTGCTGCGCTTGGGGCGGCTGCGGCAATTGGTCTGCTCAACGGGCTGGTGTGGCCGGTGGTCGCTCGCCTTGCCTTGCCGCTGACGGTGTTGACGCTGGGGATCGCGGCGCTCTTGCTGAATGGGCTGTTGGTGACGGTGGCGGTCGATTTGATCCCGGGGGCGGAAGTGAGCCGGGTCTTCGACGGGGTCGTGATCACCGTCGCCCTGGCTGCGTTCACGGCCGCGCTCTACTCGCTGCTGGCGATCGACGAAGACGACGCCTGGTACCGCAACGTCGTCCGCCGGCAGGCGCGGAGACGGGGGCAGATGTCCGAGAGCGAGGTTCCCGGCATCCTGTTCCTCGAGATCGACGGGCTCGCCCATGAGGTGCTGAGGCGGGCGCTCAGCGACGGCAACGCGCCGACGCTGGCGGCTTGGCTGCGCAGCGGCTCCCATCAGCTCCAGCGTTGGGAGACCGACTGGTCCTCGCAGACCGGCGCCTGCCAGGCGGGCCTCCTCCACGGCTGCAACGAGGACATGCCCGCCTTCCGCTGGTGGGAGAAGGAGCGCGGCGCGGCGATCGTCACCAACCACCCCCGCGATGCGGAAGAGATCGAGCGGCGCTGCTCGGACGGGCACGGGCTCCTGCACGCCGACGGCGCCAGCCGCGCCAACATCCTCTCCGGCGACGCGCCGCACTCGATGCTGACGATGAGCACGGCGCTGCGCCGTCGCCGCCCGATCGGCCGCGACTACGCCGCCTACTTCGCCCAGCCCTACGCGGTGGCGCGGACCTTGGTGCTGGTCCTGGCCGACGTCGCCCGTGAGCGCCGCGCCGCCCGCAGTCAGGTCCGCGACGACGTGCGGCCGCGGATCGGACGCGCTCGCTCCTACGCGCTCGTTCGCGCCTGGGGGACGGTGGTCCAGCGGGACCTCCAGGTCGCGGCGGTTATCGGCGACGTCCTCGCCGGCCGCCCGGTCATCTACACGACCTTCCTTGCCTACGACGAGGTCGCCCACCACTCCGGGACCGAGCGCCACGACGCGCTCGCCGTCCTTCACGACCTCGATCGGCAGATCAAGCGGATCGCCGAGGCCTGCGCCGAGGCCCCGCGCCCCTACCGGCTGGTGGTCCTCTCCGACCACGGCCAGTCGCAGGGCGAAACCTTCCTCGACCGCTACGGGAAGACGCTGGAGGACCTGGTCCGTGGCGCCTGCGACGCCGACAGCGTCGTCGTCGCCGAAGGGGGAGACGAGGACGCCCTCTCCTACATGAGCGCGGGGCTGACCGAGGTCGCCCGCGACGACACGGTCGCCGGCCGCACGGTGCGGGCCGCCACCCGCGATCGCCGCGCCGACGGGGCGGTGATGCTCGGTGCCGACGCCCGCGAGGAGAGCAAGGAGTCCCACGGCGACGGTCTGCCGGAGCTCTCGGTCATGGCTTCGGGGTGCCTGGGCCTGATCAGCTTTCCGCGCGAGCCGGGGCGGGTGAGCCGCGAGCGCGTCGAAGCCCTCCATCCACGCCTGCTGCCGAGCCTCTGCGAGCACCCGGGCATCGGCTTCGTGCTGGTGCGCTCGGAGCGCGACGGGGCGCTGGCGATCGGCGCGGGAGGGACGTACTTCCTCGACTCCGACCGGGTCGAGGGGGAGGACCCGCTCGCGCCCTTCGGCCCGAACGCCGCCGATCATCTGCGGCGGACCGACGGGTTCGCGCACTGCGCCGACCTGATGGTCAACAGCACCTACTGGCCGCAGTTCGGCGAGGTCGCCGCCTTCGAGGAGCTGGTCGGCTCGCACGGGGGCATGGGGGGGACGCAGAGCTTCCCCTTCGTCTTCCACCCGAGCGAGCTGGTTTGGCCGGACCGCGAGGTGGTCGGCGCCGAAGGCGTCCACAGGATCTTCCGCGGCTGGTTGGCGGAGCTCGGCCAGACCGCCTACGCGAGCGAGGTCTCCTCACCGGGCAAGAGCACGCGGGTCTCGACGTGAGGAGCGAGCTCGCGCATCCGGGCCGCGAACTCCGGCCCGGGCGTCCGCAGCGGTCCCCCGCGAAGGCGGGCGAGGCCGAAGGGGTAGAAGGTGCCCCAGTGGATCGGCACCGCCACTCGCGGTGCGAGCAGCGCCGCCGCGCGAGCCGCTCCCCGCGGGTCGAGGTGGCCGGCGCCGATGTTCGGCCCCCAGCCCCAGACCGGCAGCAGCGCGAGGTCGAGCTGCGGGTCGAGGTCGGCCATGCCGTCGAAGAGGTCGGTGTCCCCCGCGAAGTAGACGCGGCGGTGGCCGCGCACGAGGAAGCCGATCGTGCCCGGGTGGCTCGCGAAGCGGCGGTGCCCGCCGTCGTGGCGGGCCTCGACCGCGACCACCTCCAGGCTGCCGACTCGGCTCGACTCGCCGGGCGCCAGCTCGGCGACGGCCCGGAAACCGTTGTGCTCGAAGAACCCGCGCGAGCCCGGCGGCCCGAGGATCCGCGTCGCGCGGCCGAGCCGCCGCAGCGAGGCGAGATCGGCGTGGTCGTGGTGCAGGTGCGAGATCAGCACGGCGTCGAGGTCCGCGCCGACCGCTGCCGCCGGAAGCGCGCCGTGGCGGACCAGCGGGCCGACCCGCCGGCCCAGGACCGGATCGGTGAGCAGTCTCGTGCCGTCGACGTCGATCAGCACGGTTCCGTGCCCGACATAGGTAATGGTGTCTGAGATGCCCATGCGTCGAGTATGGAAGCGTTCTGCGCAAGACGAGCTGGTCGAGATCGAGCCGGGCGAGCTGAGCGGGCTCTTCTCCGCCCCGCAATGGCTGCGGGACCTCGGCTTCTCGGCCTGGCTCCTGGTCGGGGCCGGCGCCGCCCTGATCGGCCTGATCTGGCTGCTTTCGCTGACCCAGACGATCGTGATGCCGGTGATCACCGCGACGATCGTCGCCGCGGTCGCCTCGCCCCTCGTCGACTGGCTCCAGCGGCACCGGATTCCGCGCGGAGTCAGCGCCGCCCTCGTCCTGCTCGCGATCGTGGCGATCGCCTTCGGCGTTGGCCTGATCGTCTTCACCGGTATCGCCAGCCAAGCGGAAGGCCTCTCCGAAGGGCTCGAGGAGGGGGCTCGGCAACTGGAGTCCTGGGCACGGGACCTCGGCGTCAGGGCGCCGACCGCCGCCGACGCCAATGCGGGCACGAGCGCCTCGGTCAGCGAAGCCTTCCAGGCCTTGACGCAGGGGCTCCTCGGCGGCATCGACAGGCTGGCCTCGCTCGCCGTCTTCCTCTCCTTCACCGCCCTCAGCCTCTTCTTCCTGCTCAAGGATGCGCCGACGATCGGCGGTTTCGTCGAGCGCCACCTCGGAGTTCCCGTCCCGGCGGCGCACTCGATCCTCGGGCGGCTGGCGGGAAGCATGCGCGGCTACTTCCTCGGGGTGACGATCGTCGCGATCTGGAGCGCGCTGATCGTCGGCGCGGGCGCCCTGCTCCTCGACGTGCCGCTGCCCGGGACGATCGCCGTCGTCACCTTCCTCGGCGGCTACGTCCCCTACATCGGCGCCTGGACCGCCGGCATCTTCGCCGTCCTCATCGCCCTCGGAGGACAGGGGGCCGAGGTGGCGGGAGCGATGGCGATCGTGATCCTGCTGGCCAACGGCGTGCTCCAGCAGCTGGTCCAGCCGATCGCCTACGGGGCGGCGCTGCGGCTCCACCCGCTGGCGGTCCTGATCGCGACGATCGCCGGCGGCTGCCTGTTCGGCACCGTCGGCCTGGTGCTCGCCGCGCCGCTCCTCTCAGCCGCGGTGAGGATCAAGAGCGACCTCTCCCCGGCCGCCGAGAGCGAGCGCGAGGTTGAGGTCAACCCCCCGCACGCGTAGCCTGCGGGGAGTGTCAGAGCAATCGGCGCGAGCTGATAAATCTGCTCGTTCAGGATCTGTCGGGACGGCGGCCCTCAGCCGCTCCTACCTGGACTCGCTGCGCGCCGCCGATCTTGCGGGCGCCTACAAGGTCGCCTCCGGGGCGCTGCAGCGGGGGATGTCGCTGGCCGCTCTGTACCAGCGGGTGATCACTCCCGCCATGCACGAGCTCGGCCGCCTCTGGGCGGAGGGCGCGATCACGCTGGCCGACGAGCGCCTGGCGACCGCCGTGACCCATCGCGTGCTGGCGGCGATCCGGCCGCCGAAGCTGTTCGACCAGACGTCTGAGTCGGACTCGGAGATGCCGTGTGCGTTGATGGCCGCGGTGCAGGGCGAGCAGCACGCGCTCGGCCTGCGAATGACCACCGACCTGCTCGAAGACGGCGGCTACCGGGTCGCCTATCTGGGAACTGACGTTCCCACCGACGCCCTGGTGCAGGCGGTTCGGGCGTTCTCCCCCGATCTCCTCGGCCTCTCGGTGACGATGCCCGAATCGACGCAGTACCTCGAGGAGGCTGTCGAAGCGGTGCATGGTGAGCATCCGCAACTGCCCTTGATCGTCGGCGGTCAGGGCGGTCGGTCCCCCCGCCTTGACGGGGGGACCGTTGTGGAGGACCTGGAGCGGCTCGCGGAAAAGGTGCCGCTGCCCTAGGGCTCAGGTGTGGTTGGGACCGTCGTCGGCCCCGCCACCGCCACCGCCACCGCCGCCGTGGTTATCGCCGCCGTTGTCGTCGGCTCCGCCGCCGCCACCACCGCCGCCCCGGGTCTCGACCTGGGTCGCGACCAGACCGCTCGAGGTGCTCTTCGCTTCGACCTCGACCGCCAGGCCTTTTTGCAGGCCACCGAAGCCACCGGCGATCCGCTGGAACTTGGTGGTGGAGGTGACCTTGATGCCGACCTGGCTGCCGCTCTGGGTCTTGATCCGGAAGCTGTGGTTGTCGGCGTTCTTGGAGACGACGGTGCCGTCGATGTGCCGGAGCGCCGCCTGCGCCGGCAGCGCCGAGGCCGCGAGCATCAAGGCCGTTATGAGGAGTAAGGATGCGGTGCGCTTGCTGAACATGAAGTCCTGCCTTTCGTTGGACGATCCCTGGTTGCCCGGACTACGAAGGTGCTCCAGCGCGGGTTCAAATCGGTTAGGAAGAGGCAGCGACGGCTTAGCGCCGCCGCTGCCAGTTGGGGCGCCGGTAGGCCTCCTCGAAGCCGGACTTGAGGATGTTGCGATAGCTGCCGGACGGCCGGTCCGGCACCCGCTCGCCGGTCTCGACGAAGAGGGTGTGGCAGCCGGCCTCGGCGGCGTCGAGGATGCGGCGGTGCAGAAGCGCCGTCTGACAGCCGCGGCCGCGTGCCTCCTCCAGCGTCGCCGCGATCCCGAACTCGGCGACGCCGTCCTCGATCAGCATCGCCGCACAGGCCTGCGCCTCTCCCTCGACGCGGGCGGCGTAACAACGCCAACCGTCCCGGCCCGGCAGGCGGGCGAAGAACTCGGCGGCCCAGGCGGGCATGCCGAAGCCAACCGCGGCAATCGTCCCGAAGGGCTCGTCGTCGACGGCCTCGAGCTCGACCACCTCGACCTCCTCCGGAGCCGGGAAGCGCGGGGGGTGGGGGTCGCGGACGAACTTCATCCAGGCGTACCCCTGCTCGAAGCCCTTCTCCCGCAGCCACGCCTCGGCTTGCGCCGACCCCGGCAGCCCGGGGGTGAGGGGGACGCAGGGGGAGACGCCGTGCTCCTCCGCCCAGGCGATCGCGTAGTCGATGTCGGCTTCGGTTGCCTCAGGGGCGCCGAGCACCAGGTTCAGGATCGGGACCTGGGGAAGGTCGCGCGTCAGCGTCGCCTGGAGGGAGCCGAACTCGCGCAGCTCGATGCCGTGCTCGGAGGTCACCTCGTGCGGCATCGACTGCCAGATGTCGCGCCAGAAGCGGCGCTCCACGCGGTCGAGCCCGGAGGGGTCGTAATGGGTCCCACGCTTGGTCTCGGGCGTCATCGGGAAGGAGCATAGGCTCACGGTGATGACGTCCCCGCAGCAGCAAGCGATGCCGACGCCGAAGGACCAGGTGATCGTCCTCTTCGGCGCCACCGGCGACCTCGCCAAGCGCAAGCTGCTGCCTGGGATGTTTCACCTCGCGCAGGGGGGGCTGATGCCGGAGCGCTTCCGCATCATCGGCGCCGCCCGCAAAGGGATCGACGATGAGGAGTTCCAGGCGCAGGCCCGGGAGGCGATCGACGGCTCCGGGCGAGACTCCGCTGACGGCGAGGCCCTCGACGATTTCGTCGGGTCGCTGCGGTTCGCCAGCGTCGGCGACGGCTTCGAGCCGCTCGCCGAGGCGATCGAGCGGGCGAAGCAGGAACTAGGCGAAGGGGCGGAGCTGCTCTTCTACCTCTCGCTGCCGCCGCAGGCGGCCGAAGGGACGGTCGAGCAGATCGGCGAGCACGGCCTCGGCGACGGCGCCCGGGTGATCACCGAGAAGCCCTTCGGCACCGACCTCGACTCGGCGCGGAAGCTGAACGCAAAGCTGCACTCGGTGTTCGCCGAGCACTGCATCTTCCGCATCGACCACTACCTCGGCCGCGAGGCCGTCCAGAACCTGCTGGCGCTGCGCTTCGCCAACGGCATGTTCGAGCCGGTCTGGAACCGCAATCACATCGACCACGTCCAGATCGACATTCCCGAGACGCTCTCGATCGAGATGCGTGGCTCCTTCTACGAGGGGACGGGCGCCTTCCGCGACATGATCGTCACCCACCTGTTCCAGGTTCTCGGCTTCGTCGCGATGGAGCCGCCGGTCTCGCTGGATGCGAAAGCGCTCGGGGTGGAGCGGGAGAAGGTCTTCGAGTCGATGCCGCCGCTGCGACCCGAGGACGTCGTCCGCGGCCAGTACGAGGGTTACCGGGACGAGGACGGCGTCGCCGCCGACTCGGACACCGAGACCTTCGTCGCCGTCAGGGCTTTCGTCGATAACTGGCGCTGGGAGGGGGTGCCGTTTTACCTGCGCTCGGGCAAGCGGCTGGCCGAGAGCCGGCACCTGCTGACGGTTGCCTACAAGCAGCCGCCGCGGCGGATGTTCCCGCTCGACTGCGACCAGATCGCCGAGTCCTTCGGCCACGACCATCTCACCTTCGAGCTCGGCGACCCCGGCAGCATCTCCGCCTCCTTCCTCGCCAAGGTCCCGGGACCGCGGATCCAGCTCGGCGAGGCCCACATGCGCTTCAGCTACGCCGACACCTTCGGCGGCACCGAACAGGCCCTCGACCCCTACGAGCGCCTGATCCACGACGTCATGGTCGGCGACCGCACCCTGTTCAGCAGCTCCGAGGCGATCGAGCGGCTCTGGGAGGTCTCCGAGCCGCTGCTGGAGGACCCGCCGCACGCGGTCCCCTACGAGCCGGGCTCCTGGGGTCCGCAGGAGATCGACGAGCTGATCGCGCCGCGCCACTGGCACCTGCCCAGCGAGCACGTCTAGAGCAGAAGAGAGGGGAGAACGGAAAAGGGCCCCTTCCGGGGCCCCGTTTTCCGAGAGGACGTACCACCAGAGAGTTCTAAGTCCATGGCTCGTCGGTCCTCGAGCTTTTGAAGTTGCCCCCCATAAACACCGGGGAATCCAGAAAGTTGCACCAAATGCATCGGCAGTTGCAATCGATCCTTTAGCCCCAGGCCCCTGCGCCGCCGCCCTCGCTTTCCCGCTGCTAGATTCAGGCGTCCCGGGCGTTTAGCTCAGTTGGGAGAGCGCCAGCTCGACAAGCTGGAGGTCACTGGTTCGAGCCCAGTAACGCCCACTAGGACCGGCAAGGGTCCGGATTTGAGTCGGGGCATCGAGTCAGATGTCGTCCTCTGCGATTAAGATTCCTTACGCGCGAGACAACCAGAGGTGATGGAGAACGAGAAGGGTTCGAAGAAGGACCGCGGAGTAATCGGTCGGCTGGTGAGCGAGCACAAGCCCTTCTCTGGCTTCGCGGGATCAGCGCTCATAGCCACGATTGCCTTGATAGCTCTGGTGGTGGGCAGCAACAGCAGCTCGAGCTCCAACTCAGGGCATCAGAGAGGGGCAAACGTTGCCGCTACGCAGGGCAAGGGCCGAACGACGCCCGATGCCTCCACCCCTGAAGAAGATCGGGACGGTGGTGGGATTCCCGATACCGAGGACGAATGCTCCGAACAACCGGGGGGCAAGCCAAACGGCTGCCCGGTTGTGACAGGGGGCCTCGCACTTTCGGAATTCATCGAAAAGTCGGATGAGGCCTTCTCTGAAGGTGGTGAACGCGAATATCTGAAGACGGACAATGTCGAAACGAGACAAGTGACTGTTGGCGGAGTCATAGATCCGTTGGGCGTATCAATGGAAATTTCCGGCCCCGAAGAAGCCGGTGCTTTCACGATCTCTACCAACGGCGCCTTCGAAACCATCGAAGGGCGGGTGGGGATCACGACCGAACCGTGCTCGGGGGGCTCCTATGCTTTCGTGGCTGTACGAAATGACGAAGGCGAACCACTCTGGCCGGCGAGTGGAAAGCTGCGACGTGTCCGGCGAGCAGCGGTCCCCTTTAAGGTGCGAATCGACTCGGAGGGCGCCGTAATTCTCTACGCACAAGCACCAGAACCTCCGCAATCCTGCGATGAATATGTCGGCCGGACGGCGGTCGGTTGGGTCCACACGCGCCTAAGTGCCTCCGAATAATGCGTAGTGCTTCAAACAGTCCCTTAAGGTGAGTTGATGCGTACGCCCTTCGGCAGGATCGGCTGGCCTTCCGTGGTCCTTGCGGCCGTCATCTTGGCCGTGATCGTGATCGGCTTGATCGTCCCCGGGCGGACCGGCGACCTCATTGCCGCCGGCGGTTTGATCGCCTTTGCAGGGATCGTCATTTTTGAATTGGGAGGCTTCTGGTCGGTGCGCCGGGGTTCGAGCAACGATCGGACCCGTTTCTGAGCGTTGCGCTCAGACGTTGGCCGGCAGCTTCACCTCGGTGAGGCGGATGCTGTTGCCGGAGGGGTCGCGGAAGCCGCAGTCGATGCCGTAGGGGCGCTCTTCGGGGGTCTCGGTGAACTCGACGCCGCGGGCCTTCAGCTGCTCGTATTCGCTGCGGCAGTCGTCGGTGGTGAGGAAGGCGGTGCCGGCGAAGCCCTTTGCCATCAGCTCCTCGACCTGGCGCGTCGTCTCCTCGTCCATCATCGGCGGGCCCGGGATCGCCATCAGCACGATCGCCACGTCCTCCTGGCCGGGAGGGCTCACGGTGAGCCAGCGGAAATCGCCCATCTCGGGCAGGGTCACGTCGGATCGCACCTCGAAACCGAGCTTCTCGGTGTAGAAGGCGAGCGCCTCCTCCTGGTCGTGGACCCACAGCTGTGCGGTTGCGATTTTCATCTCTATCTCCTTGGTCGGATCAGCTTTCGGGCGATGCTAGGTGCGCTCCGACGCCGTGTCTTCGCGAAACGTGCGGTGTTGGGGGCGGGCGTAGGCGCGGACGACGCAGGCGGGGACGCAGGCGTGGGCTGAGGCGGGTGGGCCTTCGGCGCGGTAGGCGGTCGGCGTCATCCCGTACATGCGCTTGAAGCTGGTCGTGAACGAGCCGACGCCCTGGAGGCCGACCTCGAGGCAGATCTCGGCGACCGAGTAGTCGGTGTTGCGCAGCAGCGCCGCCGCCCGCTCCAGCCGGCGGGTCAACAGGTAGACGTAAGGGGACTCGCCGAAGGTGCGGCGGAACTCGCGACTGAAGTGAGCCTTCGAGAGCCCGGCAGCACGGGCGAGATCGTCGACCTCGAGCGGCTCGGCATAGCGCGAATCCGCCAGGTCCTTTGCCCGGAGCAGGTGGCGGGCGGGAGGTACTGACGCCATCGTCGCAGTCTAGGTGGCCCTGGTTGGTCCCTCGCCTCAACAGCGGGGTTCCTAATGCTCGGTTAGGGTCTCGCAATCAGCCGGCTCTGCCTCGGTCTCGTTCTTCTTGTCAGTGCCGCTGCGGCGGTTCTGCTTGTCGCCGCAGGACAAGCTCAGGCTCGCGACTACGACTGCGCGGATTTTGCAACTCAAGAGGAAGCGCAGGAATACCTGGAACCAGGCGATCCGTACGGCCTTGACGCCGACAATGACGGGATCGCTTGTGAGGACCTTCCTTCCGGTGGCAGTGGAGGAGGCGGTGGTGGCGGTGGATCTTCAGAACCCCCTCCGCCACCCGAACCGCCCAAGCTGAAGAAGGCAGCGGCGAAGCGAGCTGCTAGTGGCAAGGCCCTGCACTTCGATCGCCTTCATAACCAGGTGGCAGGTGTCGCCTTCCATGGCTGTTCCCGTCAGTCGAAGTACCGGATCGACTGCCGCTTCCAAGCCGAAGGTCGTACTGCCAATCTCGAAACGAGTTGCACGTTGAGGGTGATCGTGCGCGGCGAAGGAAGCCTGGCCTCGGCCAAGCTCCGGTCGTACTGCCGGCGAGAGCGAATCCTCTCCTTCGAACGGGCGAAAGCGGCGATGGAACCGGAAGCTGACCGCATCGCCGAAAAGCCTGCTCGCGTGATGGGATTGCGGCGTCAAAGTCGCACCGTCATCGTTGGCGAAACCGCCTGGACTCGGAAAACTACGGTTCGCGAACGCTGCTCGGTCGAACTGGCTGCGGTACTGCTCAACTCCGGCGAAGTCGAAGTGCGTTCTCGCTTCTTCGAATGCCTGCCCGCTTGACGCGGAGCTGAGCGCGGCACAAGGCGGCCTCTGTGGGGGCTAGTCTCGCGGCCTCGTGATCGGGACCTATGCAGCGGTGGCGGCGGTCTGCGTCTCGGCGCTGGCGCTCGGACAGACGGCGATCTGCCTCTGCGGCGGTCGGCGCTGGTCCTGGCTGGCGCCGGCGGTGGGGCTGGCGCTGCTGTGCGGGCTCTGCTGGGGAACGGTGCGGTTGCCGGGGCACGGGGTCGTCTCCGCGGTTGCGGTGCTGGTGCTGACGATCGCCTCGGTGGCTTACCTGTGGGGGCGGGTCGAGGGAGCCGGGAGGGCCGTTGCTGCCGGTTGGCCGGTCGCGGTGGCTGCGCTGCTGGCGGCCTCGCTGCCGTTTGCGGTCGAAGGCCACTTCGGGATCCTCGGGACGAGCTTCAACCCGGACATGTCCCAGCATCTGCTGACGGCAGCCCGGCTGACCGAAGGCCACTCCTCGCAGCTGCTGAACCAGGGCTATCCGCTCGGGCCGCACTCGATCGTCGTCGCCCTGAACAAGGGACTGGGGATCGGGCTCGTCCAAGGCTTCAGCGGGCTGACGGTCGCGGTCGCGATTCTCGCCTGCCTTACGGCCTTGGCTGCTTTCGCCGAGCTGCCGTTTCTACCCCGAACCGCCGGCGCTCTTCTAGTTGGCCTCGCCTACGTCGTCGCCTCCTACTTCGCCCAAGGTGCTTTCAAGGAGACGATGCAAGCGCTCTTCCTCCTCGGCTTCGTCCTGGCACTGCGCGAGTCCGACAGGGCGTGGGCGGATCTGCCACTGCGCTACATGCCAGCTTCGTTGATCGCGGTGGGGTCCGTCTATACGTACAGCTTCCCGGGCCTGATCTGGCTGGGTGGGGCGGCGGTTTTGTGGGCGATCTTCACCCGACCGGCGGCCAAGGCTCTCGTCCTCGCGCTGCTCGCGTTCTTCGTCCTGGTCGCTCCCGAGATCGGGCGGATGATCGACTTCCAATCGTTCGAGACCTTCGACCCCAACGGCCCCGGCCTCGGCAACCTCTTCGGCCAGATCTCGCCGTTCGAGGTGCTGGGCATCTGGCCTTCGGGGGACTTCCGGCTCGCTCCGGGAGACGGCGCCGTTCCGGCACCTGCCTATTACCTTGGGATTGCCTTCGCACTTGTGCTCTTCGTCTACGGGCTCGTGCAGCTGTGGCGCCACCGGGAGACCGCGATCCTCACGGGTCTCGCCGCTGCCGCTCTCGCCTACGTCGCCGCCCGCGTCGGCGGCACGCCCTATACCGCCGCAAAGGCGATCGAGATCGGGGCGCCACTCGTCGCCTTGGCGATCCTCCTGCCGCTGCCCGCCCCCGATTCAAGGCGACTTATGTCAGATATATCGCCAAAACTCGCCCCGCTCGCCGTAGTCGTCCCTTTTACCTTTGTCTTGACCGCGGGCGTCTGCTCTCTCCTCGCCCTCGCCAATGCTCCCGTCGGCCCGACCTCGTTCTCACCAAAGCTGAGCGAGTTCCGCAAGCAGGTCGGCGAAGGGCCGACGCTCGTGGTCGCTTCGCCGCAGCTGCTACAGGAACAGCATGGATCGCCTTTCCTCTCTTGGGAACTCCGCGGCGGGCGCGTCTGTATCCAGTCGACTGACGAAGCGACCGGGAAGCCTCCGGCCGGCGTGCGCTTCGTGATCCGCGACGGCGACGACTGGACGCTGACGAGGGTCGAAAAGCCGCCACCCGGCAAGACCCCATGCCCGCTGATCGCGATCCGCCAGGCGCGGCAGGGTCCCGCTCGCTGATCGGGCGTCTAGTTGCTGAAGCTTGCGCTTACCATTGCCCGCACGCATGGAGGCCGCGACCGAGAAGACGACTTACACCCTGCCTGACGGCAAACCGCTGGAGCTGCCGGCGGGCGCGACCGGCGCCGACGCCGCAGCGGCGATCGGGCCGGGCCTGGCCAAGGCGGCCCTCGCGATCAAGGTCGACGGCGAGCTGCGCGACCTGGCGGCGCCGCTGCCGGAGGGCGGGGGGGAGGTGGCGATCCTCACCGACCGCGACCCCGACGCGCTGGAGCTGATCCGCCACGACGCCGCCCACGTGATGGCCGAGGCGGTGGTCGACCTCTATCCCGGCACCAAGGTGACGATCGGGCCACCGATCGAGTCCGGCTTCTACTACGACTTCGAGTTCCCGCCCGGTACAAGGATCACCGAAGACGACCTGCCGAAGATCGAGGAGGCGATGCGCCGCCACATCAAGGCCGACGAGGAGTTCTCGCGCCGCGACGTGCCGGTCGCCGAGGCGGTCGAGATCTTCCGCTCCCAGGACCAGGGCTTCAAGGTCGAGCTGATCGAGGACCTGGTCCGCGACGAAGGCGTCGAGACGGTCTCGCTCTACCGCAACGGCCCCTTCGAGGACCTCTGCCGCGGCCCGCACGGCCCCTCGACCGGCCGCATCAAGGCGATCAAGCTGAGCTCGGTCGCCGGCGCCTACTGGCGTGGCGACGAGAAGCGCGAGAGCCTGACCCGCATCTACGGCACCGCCTTCTTCTCGAAGGGGGACCTCGAGGAGCACCTGGAGCGTCTCGAGCAGGCCAAAGAACGCGATCACCGCCGCCTCGGCCCCGAGCTCGACCTCTTCATGCTGCGCAAGGAGGCGCCGGGGATGCCGTTCTGGCTGCCCAACGGCACGACCCTGCTGCGGACGATCGAGACAGAGGTCCGCGGCCAGCTGCGCAAGCGCGGCTACCAGGAGATCGCCACCCCGCAGGTGATGGACGTCGACCTCTGGCACCGCTCCGGCCACTGGGACAACTACAAGGACGACATGTACTTCATGGAGGACGACGATCGCGGCTACGCGCTGCGGCCGATGAACTGCCCCGGCGCCTGCCTCGTCTACTCCTCCGACCGCCACTCCTACCGCGAGCTGCCGCTGCGCTTGGCCGAGTTCGGGCGCGTCTCTCGCAACGAGCGCGAGGGCGTTCTCCACGGCCTGCTCCGCGTCCGCGCCTTCACCCAGGACGACGCCCACGTCTACTGCACCGAGGAGCAGATCGGCGACGAGGTCGCCTCGATCTGCGAGGCGATCGACGAGCTCTACGCCCGCTTCGGCTTCGAGGACGTCCACGTCGAGCTCTCGACCCGGCCGGAGAAGTCGATGGGGTCGGAGGAGCAGTGGGCGAAAGCCGAGGCGGCGCTGGCCGAGGCGCTCGACAGCCAGGGCCGCGAGTACACGCTCAACCCCGGCGACGGCGCCTTCTACGGGCCGAAGATCGACTTCCACATCACCGACGCGCTCGGCCGCTCCTGGCAGTGCGGCACCTGCCAGCTCGACTTCCAGATGCCCGAGCGCTTCGAGCTCTACTACACCGGCGCCGACGACTCCGCCCACCGGCCGGTGATGATCCACCGCGCCCTGCTCGGCTCGATGGAGCGCTTCGCCGGGATCCTGATCGAGCACTACGCCGGCCGCTTCCCGGTCTGGATGGCGCCGGTGCAGGCAATCGTCCTGCCGATCTCCGACCGCCATAACGACTACGGCCGCCGCGCCTTCGAGCGGCTGCGCGAAGAAGGCGTCCGCGTCGCGGTCGACGACCGCTCCGAGTCGGTCGGCAAGAAGATCCGCGACGCCTCGACGATCGGCCGCTACCCCTACATGCTGGTGGTCGGCGACCGCGAGGAGGAGACCGAGGCCGTCTCGGTTCGCTCCCACGCCGAGGGCGACCTCGGGGAGATGCCGCTGGCCGAGTTTGCGTCCCGAGTCCGGGCCGAGACCGAGGCCCGTTGAGGCCGCGCCTTGCGCCTGGCCGTTCGGTCTCTATACTGCGGCGAACTTGATCGCAGGCACGAACAAACACCGCCGCCGCTGAGCGCCCCGTGCCCGACCCCAGTTTCGTCCTCTTGAAGTCTCACCTCCTCTCGCGATAGTGCCGGTTCCTCGCAGGTTCGACCGGCGCCCTCCAGAGCGCGACACGACTCGGATCAACGAGCGGATTCGGGTGCCTCAGGTTCGCCTGATCGGCGCCGACGGCGAGCAGCTCGGGATCCTCGACACCAACGACGCGCTGAAAAAGGCGCAGGACGCGAACCTCGACCTGGTCGAGGTGGCGCCGAACTCGAAGCCGCCGGTCACCCGCCTGCTCGACTACTCGAAGTACAAATACGAACAAGAGCAGAAGCAGAAGGCGGCGCGCAAGCACCAGCAGCAGGTCAACGTCCGCGAAATCAAGCTGCGGCCGAAGATCGCGACCCACGACTACGAGACCAAGAAGGGCCACGTCGAACGCTTCCTCAAGCACCGCGACAAGGTCAAGGTGACGATCATGTTCCGCGGCCGCGAGCAGGCCCATCCGGAGCGCGGCCGGGCGCTGCTGCAGAAGCTCTTCGAGGATCTCGGCGGGATCGCCACGATCGAGTCGGCGCCGCTGCAGGAAGGGCGCAACATGAGCATGCTGCTCGGCCCCAGCAAAGAGGTCGACAAGCTCGCCGACGCCACTCCTGCCGAGGATGGCGCTGAGAAGCCGGCCGAGACCGACGCTCCTGCTGAGGCTGACGCGCCCAGCGACGCTGCGGCCGACGCTAGCTGAGGATCAGGTCGGCGATTCGCTGCGCGGCCTGGCCGTCCCAGAGGGGCGGAGGCGGTAGAGGTGCACTCGCGCGCTCGGCCATCAGGGCCGGGATGCGGGCGATCGCCGCGGGGTTGAGGCCGAGCAGGGTGTTGGTGCCCGAGGTCAGCGTCACCGGCCGCTCGGTGTTGTCGCGGAGGGTGAAGCAGGGGATGCCGAGGTAGGTCGTCTCCTCCTGGATGCCGCCGGAGTCGGTGAGGACGGCTCGCGAGTCGGCGAGCAGGGAGAGGAAGTCGAGGTAGCCGAGCGGCTCGACCAGGCGCAGGCCGGGCGCGTCGGGCTCCAGCCCTTCCATCATCTTGCGCGTGCGCGGGTGGACCGGGAAGACCACCGGCATCTGCTGCGCCAGCGCCGCCAGCTGCGCGACGGTCTCGCCCAGCAGCGGCCCGTCGACCAGCGCGGGGCGGTGGAGGGTGACGAGCGCGTAGGAGCCGGGCTCGACGCCAAGCCGCCCCGCCGTGCCCGCTGCCCGGAAGCGGCCTTCTAGCGCCACCAGGGTGTCGATCATCGTGTTGCCGACCATGTGCATGCGCTCGTCGGGGATGCCTTCGTGGCGGAGGTTCGTGACCGCCTCGGGGCTGTGAAGGAAGAGCCACTCGGAGAAGCGGTCGGCGACGATCCTGTTCACCTCCTCGGGCATCGTCATGTCGAAGCTGCGCAGGCCGGACTCGATGTGGGCGACGGGGACCCCCATCTTCACCGCCGTCAGCGCCGCGGCCAGGGTCGAGTTGACGTCGCCGGGGACCATCACCAGGTCGGGCTTCTCGTCGGCCAGAACCGGCTCCAGCCGCTCCATCGTCAGGCCCGTCTGGCCGGCGTGGCTGCCCGAGCCGACCTCGAGCATGTAGTCGGGCGCCGGCACCCCGAGCTCCTCGAGGAAGACCTCGGACATCAGCCGGTCGTAGTGCTGGCCGGTGTGGACGATCGCGTGGCGGCCCTCGGGATGGCGTTCGCGTAGGGCCCCGATCACCGGGGCCGTCTTGACGAAGTTGGGCCGCGTCCCGACCACGTAGAGGATCCGCATTCGGGCGCCAGCGTACCCGCGCGCGAGGCGCCGCCGCGCCTGCATCGCGTCGTCTGCTTCAATACCGGACCCGATGCCGAAGATGAAAACCCATTCCGGCGCCAAGAAGCGCTTCAAGAAGACCGCCACCGGCAAGCTCCGTGGCCGTCGCGCTTTCTCCAGCCACATCCTGGAGAAAAAGTCGCCGAAGCGCAAGCGGCAGATGGCGCGTCCGGTCGAGATCGCCAAGAGCGACCAGAAGACCGTCCGGACCCTGCTCGGAGGCGGCAAGTGAGCCGCGTCAAGCGCTCCGTCCACGCGCGCAAGAAGCGCCGCAAGGTGCTGAAGGAAGCGAAGGGCTACTTCGGCCGCAAGCATTCCTCCTACCGCTTCGCCAAAGAGCAGGTGCAGCGGTCGGGGATGTACGCCTACCGCGACCGGCGCAACAAAAAGAGGACTTTCCGCCGCCTCTGGATCACCCGGATCAACGCCGCCGCGCGGCTCGAGGGCATGAGCTACTCCGAACTGATGCACGGCCTCAACAAAGCCGAGGTCCAGGTCAACCGCAAGATGCTGGCCGAGATCGCCGTCTCGGACCGCGACGCCTTCCGCCGATTTGTGGAGCTGGCCCGGGAGGGTGCGGCCGCCTGAGCGCGAGCCGACACTTCTCTCTCCCGGGCGGGCCGTTTATCGGCCCGCTTTTTCGTTCCAGGAGAAGAAACGACTGAGAAGAACCAACACAGAAGATGATCGAGAGCCCCCAGAACGAGAAGCTGAAGCTGGTCCGCAAGCTGCGCGACCGCAAGCACCGCGAGCGCGAGGGCCTGTTCGCGACCGAGGGCGAGGATCTGCTGGCGGCGGGTTTGGCGGCGGGCGCGAAGCCGCGGTTTGTTCTCGTCGCAGCGGGATCGGGCTTGGAGGGCGAAGAGGTCGTGCCCGATCTCCTCGCCGACGTCTCGTCCCTCGGCTCGGGGACCCGGGCGATCGCGGTTTGGCCTCTGGCCTGGGCCGAGCAGGTAGCCGGCCCGTCCTTCTATCTGCATGCCGTATCGGACCCAGGCAACGTCGGGACGATCATCCGCACGGTAGATGCGCTGGTCGGCAGCCCCGTGGTTCTGGGACCCGACTGCGCCGATCCGTTCTCCCCCAAGGCGGTCCGGGCGAGCATGGGCGCGATCTTCACCCAGCCGCCGTTCAAGGCTGGAGTCGAGACCACGCAGGAGCCGCGGGTGGCGATGGTGGCGCATGGCGGCGAAGAGCTCGACGCGCTTGAAGGCGCCCGCACCGTCTGCCTCGGGGCGGAGCGCGAAGGCTTGCCCGAACAGGTCGTCGCCCAGTGCGACCGCCAGATCACCATCCCTCTTCACGGCTCCGCCGAGTCGCTCAACGTCGCCGCCGCGGCTGCGATTGCCGCTCAGCGGATATCTTCGCTCGCCATGCGGGAGGCCCAGAGCGATGGTTGAGCGGATCGAGGAGATCAGGGCCGAGGCTGCGGCGGCGATCGAAGGCGCCGGCAGCAGCGCCGAGCTGGAGGAGCTGCGGGTGCGCTACCTCGGCCGCAAAGCCGAGCTGACCTCGATCCTGCGCGGGATCGCCGAGCTGCCGCAGGAGGAACGCGGCGCGGTCGGCGGCGCCGCCAACAAGGCCCGCAAGGAGCTGGAAGCGCTGCTGGAGAGTGCGGCCGGGCGGCTCGACGCCTCCGAGCTGGAGGCGAAGCTGGTCACCGACCGGGTCGACGTCACCCTGCCCGGCGCGCCGCCGCGGCCGGTCGGCCACGCCCACCTGATCGCCCGCACCACGCGGCTGATCGAGGACACGATGATCGGGCTCGGCTACCACGTCGCCGAGGGCCCGGAGATCGAGCACGACTACTACAACTTCACCGCCCTCAACCACCCGCCCGGCCACCCGGCGCGGATGCTCCAGGACACCTTCTACGTCCAGTCGCACCCCGACGTGCTGTTGCGCACGCACACCTCGCCGATGCAGGTGCGCTCGATGGAGACCCAGCCGCCGCCGATCTTCGTGATCGTCCCGGGCAAGGTCTACCGGCGCGACTCCGACGCCACCCACAGCCCGATGTTCCACCAGATGGAGGGGCTGGCGATCGCCGAGGGGATCACCCTCGCCGACCTGCAGGGGACGCTGCTGGCGATGTGCCGGGCGATCTTCGGTCCCGACCGCGAGGTGCGCCTGCGGCCGCACTTCTTTCCCTTCACCGAGCCCAGTGTGGAGGTTGATGTTTCTTGCTTCCAGTGCGGGGGGACCGGCGAGCTGGCCGGCGGCGAGCGCTGCAACCTCTGCAAGGGCCAGGGCTGGATCGAGATCCTCGGGGCTGGCATGGTCGACCCCAACGTGCTCGGCTTCGTCGAGTCCTACGGCTACGACGCCGAGCGGGTCCAGGGGTTCGCCTTCGGGATCGGGGTCGAGCGGGTGGCGATGCTGCGCCACGGCGTCCCCG
The DNA here is from genome assembly GCA_963702075.1 of uncultured Actinomycetes bacterium. Lineage (GTDB taxonomy): Bacteria > Actinomycetota > Thermoleophilia > Solirubrobacterales > 70-9 > VAYN01. Next base: position 1,613,821 of record OY969703.1, read on the forward strand.
ACCTGCGGCGCTTCTTCGACAACGACGTGCGGATGCTGGAGCAGTTCGGATGATGGGCGGGCGGATATGAGAGTGCCTCTCAGCTGGCTGCGCGAGTACTGCGACCCGGGCATGGAGCCGGCGGCGCTGGCCGACCGCCTGGTGATGACCGGGACCGAGGTCGAGCGTCTCGACCAGGTGGGGCCGCCCTCGGCCGAGGGCTTCGTCGTCGGCAAGGTCGTCAGGTGCGAGAAGCACCCGAAAGCGGACCGGCTCAGCGCCTGCATGGTCGATACCGGTGACGGCGAGCGGCCGATCGTCTGCGGCGCGCCGAATGTGGCCGCAGGCCAGACGGTCGCCGTGGCGCTGCCGGGGGCGCGGATGCCGAACGGGGAGAAGCTGCGCAAGGCGAAGCTGCGGGGGATTCCCTCCGAAGGGATGATCCTCGCCGCCGACGAGCTCGAGGTCGGCGACGACCACGAGGGGATCATGGAGCTCGATCCCGGGCTTGTCGCCGGGACGCCGCTGAGCGAGGTGCTGCCGCTGGGCGAGTCGGTGCTGGAGATCGAGGTGACGCCGAACCGCAGCGACTGCTTCGGCGTCCACGGGGTGGCCCGCGAGGTGCACGCGATCACCGGAGCGCCGCTCGCCACCGATCCCTGGGCCGAGGACGCGCCGGCCGAGGGGGAGGGTGCGGCTTCCGACTACGCCTCGGTCACGGTCGAGGTGCCCGAGCTCTGCCCGCGCTTCACCGCCCGCGTCTTCACCGACGTCACGATCGGCTCCTCGCCGCTGTGGCTGCAGGCGCGCCTTGCCGCCACCGGCCAGCGCCCGATCAACAACGTCGTCGACATCACCAACTACGTGATGCTGCTGACGGCGCAGCCGCTGCACGCCTTCGATCTCGACGAGGTCCCCGACGGCGCCCTCACCGTCCGCACCGCCCGCGACGGGGAGAAGATGACCACGCTCGACGATGTCGAGCGCAGCTTCGACAGCGAGACCGTGCTGGTCTGCGACAAGAACGGCCCTTCGGGGATCGCCGGCATCATGGGCGGGCAGGTCTCCGAGGTCTCCGATTCGACGACGCGGGTCCTGCTCGAGGTCGCGAACTGGAGCGGGACCAACATCCTTCGCACCTCGCGGCTGCTGGGCCTGCGCTCGGAGGCCTCCTCGCGCTTCGAGAAGCAGCTGCACCCGGAGCTGACGATGCGGGCGCAGCGGATCGCTTCTCGGCTGTTGGTCGAGCTCTGCGGCGCCAAACTGGTGCCGGGGACGATCGACGTTGCCGCCGAGCCGCCCGCACCGCGGCGGCTGATCCTTCGGGCCGAGCGGGTCGAGGGCCTGTTGGGGATGTTGATCTCCCAGGCCGACCAGAAGACCTACCTGGAGCGGCTTGGCTTCGCGGTGCAGGAGGCCGGCGAGGACCTCGAGGTCGTCGTCCCGCCCGACCGCCACTACGACGTTACCCGCGAGGTCGACCTGATCGAGGAGGTGGCGCGGGTTCACGGCATCGACGAGCACCTGCCGACGACGCTGCCGGCGGTCGGCGGCGCGGTCGGCGGCCTCAGCCGCGAGCAGCGCCTGCGGCGGCGGGCCGAGGACACGCTGCGCGACCTCGGCTTCGACCAGGTCGTCGGCTGGAGCTTCACCGACCCCGGCGAGCCCGAGCGCCTGCGCATCCCAGCCGACGACCCGCGGGCGAAGCCGGTACTGCTGGCCAACCCGCTCTCCGAGGATCAATCGGCGATGCGGACCCTTCTCCTCGGTTCCCTGCTCGACATAGCCGCAAGAAACACCGCCCGCGGCGTCGACACGCTGTCGCTCTTCGAATCCGCCCGCGTCTATCTCGAGGGAGAGGGCGAGTTTGCGGGAGACCGGCCGGCTCCGTTTGCCGAGCCACATCGGTTGGCGGGGCTCGCGGTTGGGCCGCTGGCGCCGCGCTCGTGGCGCGGGGGCAGCGAGCAAGCCGACCTCTTCGCGCTGAAGGGAGTGCTGGAAGGGTTGGTGGCGCAGCTCGGGGTCGAGCTCGACTTCGCTCCGGCGGAGGAGCCGTTCCTGCACCCGGGCCGCTCGGCTGTCGTCTCGGTCGCCGGTGCCGCTGCCGGATGGCTAGGCGAGGTGCACCCGCTGGTCTGCCGGGCCTGGGACCTCGACGCAGCCGTCGCCTTCGAAATCGACGTGGCGCCGCTGCTGGCCGCCGCGACCGTGGGTGAGGAGCGCTACGCGGACGTCACCACCTTCCCCGCCGTCTACCAGGACCTGGCGGTCGTGCTGCCTGCCGAGACGCCGGCCGCCGAGGTGCGCGCCGCGGTGATGGCCGGCGGCGGTGAGCTGCTGCGCGCCGCCGAGGTCTTCGACCTCTACGAGGGCGAGCAGCTCGGCGAGGGCCGTAAGAGCCTCGCCCTCAACCTCGAGTTCCGCGCCGACGACCGCACCCTCACCGATGAGGAGGTTGCCGAGCGGCGGGAAGCGATCAAGGCGAAGCTGGGCGAGGTCGGCGGGTCGTTGCGTGAGTGACCTCGGCTCACAACCGCTCGACGGCGATCCCGCCGCGCGGGTGCTGGTCGCCGGCGCCTCCGGGTTCACCGGTGCCCTCGCCGCAGACATCATTTGGCGCCACCCAAGACTGGAGTTGGTCGCCGCCACCTCGCGCAGCGACGCCGGCAAGCGACTGGACGCGATCTACCCGCGCTACCGGGTGCCGATCGAGCTGACCGAGCTCGACCTCGAAAACCTGCCGGACGTCGACGCGGCGATCGTCGCCTACCCCCACGGCGCCGCGGCGCCGACCGACGCCGCGCTGCGGGCGCAGGACGTCCTCGTCGTCGACCTCTCCGCCGATTTCCGCCTCCGCGACCCCGAGACCTACAAGCGCTGGTACGGCGAGCACGGCGCCCCCGACCTCTTCGGCACCGGCGTCTACGGCCTCAGCGAGCTCTACCGCGACCAACTGCGCGAGGCGAAGCTGGTCGCCACCCCAGGCTGCTATCCGACCGCGAGCGTGCTGGCGCTGGCGCCGCTGGCCGAACAGGGGCTGCTCTCGGAGGTCTTTATCTCGGCGATGCAGGGCACCTCCGGCTACGGGCGAAGCAGCGACGACCTCGTCCACTTCTCGAACATGACCGAGAACGGCTTTCCCTACAAGACCGAGGGGCACCGGCACCGGCCGGAGATCGAGCAGGAGCTGGCGGCGCTCGGCAGCCCGGCGCCGGTCACCTTCGTCCCGCACCTGCTGCCGCTCGACCAGGGGGAGCTGGCGACCTGCTTCGCCTCGCTGAGCGAGCCGACCTCGAAGGAGGCGATTCGCGACCTCTACGACCGCCGCTACGGCGACGAGCCCTTCGTCCACGTCCTCGACGGTCCACCGAACCTGCGCGCGGTCCGCGATACGAACGAGTGCCACGTCCACGTCACTGTCGAGGAGCGGGGAAGGGTGATGGCCTTCGCCGCCATCGACAACATCTGGAAGGGCGCCTCGAGCCAGGGCGTCCAGAACCTCAACCTGATGCTGGGGCTGGACGAGACGGAGGGGCTGAGATGAAGCCCCCAACCCATTTGCCTGTTCCTTTTGGCTCTCCTACGGGCAAAAGGAACAATTTATGAGCGACGCCTTCTTTCGCTCGCGCTGGGTCGATTGTCCTGACGGCGTCGAGGAGCTCGGTCCCAATCAGCTCGCGCCCGGCTTTCGCGCCGGCGGCGCGCATTGCGGGCTGAAGGGCGGCGGTCGCACCGACGTCGGGCTGATCGTCTGCGACGCCGCGGAGGTCAGCTCGGCGCTACTGCTGACCCGGAACGCTTCCGCGGCGGCGCCGATCCGCGTCTGCCGCGAGCGCTGCGACCCGGGCGACATCCGCGCCGCCGTGGTCAACAGCGGCAACGCCAACGCCGAGACCGGCGAGCAGGGCTTCGCCGACGCCTTGGCGATGTCCGAGGCCGCCGCCAAGCACCTGGAGCTGAACCAACCGCAGGTCGCGGTCGCCGAGACGGGGACGATCGGCGTGCCGCTGCCGGTCGAGGCCGTCCTCGACGGCATCGCCGAGGCCGCCTCCACGCTCTCGCCCGAGGGCGGCGGCGCGTTCTCCGACGCGATCCTCACCACCGACCGCTGGCCGAAGCGCTGCACCCTGCGGGCCGGCGGCGTGACCCTTTCCGCCCAGGCGAAGGGGGCGGGGATGATCGAGCCGAACATGGCGACGATGCTCTGCTTCGTTCAGACCGACGCGGTCGTCGAGGACGCCGACGCGCTGCTGCGCGCCGCCACCGAGGCCTCTTTCAACCGAATCACGGTCGATGGCCAGATGAGCACCAACGACACCGTGCTGCTGCAGGCGTCCGGTGCCTCGGGGCAGCCGTTGCCGGAGGGCCTGCTGGAGGCGGTGTTGAAGCAATTGGCGATTGAGATCGTCCGCGACGGCGAGGGCGCCGTCCGCACCGGCCGGATCGAGGTGACCGAGGCCGCCTCGCAGGTCGAGGCCGAGCGCGTCGCCCGGGCGATCGCCAACTCTCCCCTGGTCAAGACCGCCCTCTTCGGCCGCGACCCCAACTGGGGCCGGATCGCCCAGGCGGCCGGGGCCGCCCTGGCCGGCGAGGAGCTGCCGGAGCTCGGCGCCGAGAACATCGATGCCGCCGAGCTCGGCGCCGAGGTTCCCGAGGCCGAGATCGGCCTGCGTCTAAACCGCGGCGGGCACAGCGCCCACGTCTGGTTCTCCGACCTCGGCTACGACTACGTCAAGCTCAACGCGGAATACACGACGTGACCGACGCCACCAACCCGAATAACCCTAAAAACGCCCGCTACGACAGCGGCAGCGTCGCCACCCTTCTCGAGGCGCTGCCCTACATCCGCGAGTTCCACGGCCGCACCGTGGTGATCAAGTACGGCGGCGCAGCAATGCTCGACGAGGACCTGCGCGAAGCCTTCGCGACCGACGTCGTCCTGCTCAAGTACGTCGGCCTCAACCCGATCATCGTCCACGGCGGCGGCCCTGACATCACCCGCTACATGGAGAAACTCGACCTCGAGGTTCGCTTCCACGAGGGTCTGCGCGTCTCCGACGCCGAGACCGTCGAGATCGCGAAGATGGTCCTGGTCGGCAAGCTCAACTCGGAAATCGTCCAGCGGCTGAACCGCCACGGCCAGGCCGCCGTCGGCCTCTCCGGCGAGGACGGGACGCTGTTCGAGGTCGCGCCTGTCGCCAACGCCGACGCCGTCGGCTTCGTCGGCTCGATCCAGCGGGTCGAGGTCGACGTCCTCAACCACATCGCCGCGGATTACATCCCGGTGATCGCCTCCTCGGCCAGCGATCGCTCCGGCCAGTCCTACAACGTCAACGCCGATGAGGCCGCCGGTAAGGTCGCCGCCGCGATCGGTGCCCACAAGGCGATCTTCCTCACCGACGTCGAGGGCTGGCTCGACGACCCCGCCGACGAGGGCTCGCTGATCTCGCGGGCGACGGTGGGGGAGGTCGACGAGAAGGTGGCGAGCCTCGAGGGCGGGATGCGCCCCAAGCTGCAGGCCTGCGCGGACGCGATCCGCGGCGGCGCCCAGTCGGCCCACATCATCGACGGCCGGGTCCCGCACAGCCTCCTGCTCGAGCTCTTCACCGACGCCGGCATCGGCACGATGGTCACCCCGTGAGCGACGTCGCCGAGGGGATCGGCCTGGAGGAGACGCGCTCGCTGGAGGAGCGGTATCTGATGCGCACCTACAAACGGGCGCCGGTCGACTTCGTCAAAGGCGAGGGCCCGCTGCTCTGGGACGCCAACGGCAAGAAATACCTCGACTTCCTCACCGGCATCTCGGTCTGCTCGGTAGGCCACTGCCACCCCGAGGTGGTGAAGGCGGTGCGCGACCAGGCCCACCGGCTGATGCACGTCTCCAACCTCTTCTACACCGAGCCGATGGCGCAGCTGGCCGAGCGGCTCTCCGAGTCGAGCCTCGGCGGCCGCGTCTTCTTCTCCAACTCGGGAACCGAGGCGATCGAGTGCGCGATCAAGGTCGCCCGCAAGCACGCTCACGCTCGCGGGATCGCCGGGCCGGAGATCGTCTCCTTCGAGGGCGATTTTCACGGCCGCAGCTACGGCGCCTTGGCGGCGACGCCGGGCCTGGCCAAGAACGAGGCCCTGCAGCCGATGCTCCCGGGCTTCCGCTCGGTCGCGCACAACGACGCCGCGGCGCTGCGAGAGGCGGTGGGAGAGAACACCGCCGCCGTCCTGGTCGAGCCGATCCAGGGCGAGGCCGGGGTCTTCCCGACCAGCGAGGAGGCGCTGCTGGCGGCGCGCGAGGCCTGCGACGAGGTCGGCGCTCTGCTGATCCTCGACGAGATCCAGACCGGCGTCGGGCGCACCGGCTCGCTCTGGGCGTATGAGCAGACGCCGGTCCGCCCCGACGTGCTGACCACGGCCAAGGCGCTCGGCGGCGGCGTCCCGATCGGCGCCTGCGTCACGGCGCCGGGCTGCGCCGACGTGCTCGAGCTCGGCGACCACGGCTCGACTTTCGCCGGTGGTCCGGTGGCCACCGCCGCGGCGCTGGCGGTCCTGGACGTCGTCGACGACCCTGTCTTGTTGCGGCAGGTCCGCGAGCTCGGCGCCTACCTCCGCGAGAAGCTCGAGGCGCTCGACGGCGTGCGCGAGACCCGCGGCCGCGGCCTGATGGTCGGGGTCGGACTGGAGGAGGGGATCGACGGGCGGGCCGTCGGTGCCGACCTGCTCGAGCGCGGGCTCGTCGTCAACGTGCCGCGCCCGGACACGCTGCGCCTATTGCCGCCGCTGGTGATCGATTCCGACCACGTCGATCTCGCGGTTGATCTGATCGGCGAATCGCTTCTAGGCTTTTCCCCGTCATGAGCAGCGGTCGGCGGGAGGACGTCCCGAAGAAGCAGAAGGAGCTGCGCGCCACCACGGCCGAGCGCCTCGAGGGGATCGTCGAGGCGGCCGAGCGCGCCGCCGAGGGCGTCATCGACGACGCCGAAGCGCAGGCGCGTCGCTACCTGACGCAGGCGCGGGCCGAGGCAGATCGAATAACCGACAGGCGCATGGAAGACCTCACCCACATGATCGACGTGTTGCTCGACCAGGCGGATTCGCTGCAGCGCGAGGCGGAGCGCATGCAGACCCTCCTGGAAGAAGCCAAGTTTCGGATCGACCCCGAGCAGCCAGACGGAGTCAGGGAGGCGGCCCCCGGCCGGGAGGAGCCTGCTGCGCCACCCGAGGCCCCCCGCCTGCGCGCGGTGGCGCAGTCCGAGGAGCCGGCGCCCGACCCCGAGGCCAAAACGGCCGATGCGGCCGGCGCGCGCCTGCTCGCCACGCAGATGGCCGTCTCCGGCAGCAGCAGGGAGGAGATCGAGCAGCGCCTGCGAAACCGGTTCGAGATCGAGGACACGACCCCGATCCTCGACGCGATTCTCGGCCCGGAGGACTAGCGCATGCACGAGGACCCGACGCGGATGATGGGACCCGAAGACCCCGGCCCCGGCGGCCGTCCACCGGAAGACCGCAACAACAACTCGCGCTGGCTGATCGCCGGCCTGATCGCGGTGATCGTCGGGCTGCTGATCGCGGTGATCGTGATCGCGGGCAACGACGGTGGCGGCAGCTCGACCAGCTCCGCCAGCACGACCGCGTCGACTGTTCCGTCGACGACCGAAAGCTCGACGACGACCACCACGGAATCGACGACGACCGAAACCACCGCCGAAGAAGAAGAAACGGCGCCCGAAGAAGCCGAAGAAGCGCCCGAAGAAGAAGAACCGGAAGCCGAAGAACCCGAAGAAGGCGGCTCGGGCGGCATCGAAGCCCCCTAGTTGGCAGACTTGCGCTCCCCGTGAGCGTCGAGCAACCCCATTTCCAGCCGACCGCGACCTACGAGGCGGACCCCTCGACCGTCGATCGCGTCCTCCTGCTCTACTCAGGCGGCCTCGACACCAGCGTGATGCTGAAGTGGATCCAGGAGGCCTACGAAGCCGAGGTCGTCTGCCTGACCGTCAACCTCGGCCAGCCCGGCGAGGACTACGGGGTGATCGAGGCGAAGGCGAAGCAGCTCGGCGCGGTCGAGTGCCACGTGGTCGACGCCCGCGAGCGCTTCGCCGCCGAGTTCATCGCCCCGGCGATCAAGGCCAACGCCGTCTACGGCAACGGCTACCCGCTGTTCACGGCGCTGGGGCGGCCGCTGATCGCGCAGCTCGCGGTCGAATACGCCCAGCGGACCAACTGCGACACGATCGCCCACGGCTGCACCGGCAAGGGCAACGACCAGGTGCGGATCGAGGCGACGGTGGCGACGCTGGCCCCCGGGCTGAAGACGATCGCGCCGGTCCGCTCATGGGAGATGGGCCGCGACGAGGAGATCGCCTACGCGCGCGAGCACGGCATCCCCGTCAAGGGCGGGACCGAGGTCGCTCCCTATTCAATTGACGACAATCTCTGGGGACGGTCGTCGGAGGGCCGCTGGATCGAGGATCTCGACCATGCCCCCGAGGACGACGTCTTCCAACTCGTCACCCGCCCCGAGGAGGCGCCGGACGAGGCGCAGACGGTGACGATCGGCTTCGATGAGGGGGTGCCGGTCTCGATCGACGGCGAGCGCCTGGGGCTGGTCGCGCTGCTCGAACGGGCGGCGGAGATCGGCTGCCGCCACGGCGTCGGCATCGTCGACCACATCGAGGACCGGATCGTCGGCCTCAAGGTCCGCGACATCTACGAGGTGCCGGCGGCGGCGCTGGTCCTCACCGCGCACGAGGAGCTGGAGCGCCTGGTCGGGACGATCCACCAGAACCAGTTCAAGCCCGCTCTCGACCAGAAGTGGGGCTACCTCGTCTACGCCGGTCTCTGGTGGGAGCCGCTGCGCACCGACCTCGACGCCTACATGGACGCCGTCAACCAGCAGGTCACCGGCGAGATCGGACTGCGCTTGTACAAAGGCTCGGTGCGCGTCGTCACCCGGTCTTCGCCCAACGCCGTCTACGACGCTCAGCTGGCGACGTTCTCCGAGTCTGGCGGCCTCTTCGACCAGAACGCTTCCCCCGGCTTCATCGAGCTCTGGTCGCTGCAGTCGCGGATGGCGCATCGGCTTCGCAATCGGGACGGGGAAGGCTGATGTACGACCGGATCGGGAAGACCTCGATGAAGTTCGCCTTCCGCTATCTGCGTCGGCGCTACCGCCGCGAGGCCCGCGTCGCTCTCGGGCTCGGGGCCGTGGCGATCGCCGTCGCTGCCTACCTGGCCACGCGGGAAGTGCCGGAAGGATAGGCGTCGCCGCAAGTTCTCTTGCGGTTTATCGGCAACTTGCAGGGATTTCGAGGTCGCCTCGCTAGCCTCAGCCGCTACGTGCGGTCGTTCGAGCTCAGAAAGGACGCCCTCGGGTTCGGCGCCGCAGCGTTTCTCTGCGCGCTGCTCGCGGTGCTGATTGCCGCTGTCGGCAGCGCCAGCGCCGGCAGCGCCGGTGCGCTCGAAGCGAAGCTGGCAAAGGCGCGCGACGAGGCGAGCTCGCTTTCCGGCCAGTTGCAGGCGACGACGTCCGAACTGGCCGGCGCCGAAGCCGAAGCGGCAAAGGCACAGGCGCACGAGGAAAAGCTCGACGGTTTGCTGAGCGAAGGCCGCGAACACGCAGCGGAGCTCTCCCAGAAGCTCGAAGTTACGAAGCACCGACTCGCGGTGGAGAAGGCGCGGCTGCAGCGCTCGCGCGCAATCCTCGCCGACCGGCTGGTGGCGATCTACGAGAGCGGCACCCCCGACGCCGCCACGCTGGTTCTCGAAGCCGACGACTATCGGGATCTCGTCGCTCGCAACGACTACCTGCGGGCGATCAACGAAGCCGACAGCGCTCTCGCCGAGCGGGTCGCCGAAGTGCGAGCGGCGGTCCATCGGGAGGTGCTGAGCGTCGGCGAGCTCGAGGACGAAGCCGTCGCCTACGACGAACGGCTCGAAGCCGCCCGCGCCGAAGTCGCCTCCGTGCGCGAAGCCGCCGAGGCCTCGGCGGCGCGGCTGCAGTCGCTGCACGCCAGCCGCGAAGCTTCGCTGGCAGAGCTGAAAGACGGCATCGCCGAATGGGTCGACGAGATCCAGGAAGCGCGTGCGGCCGAAGCGCGGGAAGCCTCGGAAGCCGAAGCCGAAGAAGAAGTCGGCCGCTGGCTCGGCGGTCCCTACGCGATCCCCACCTACATCGTGATGTGCGAGTCGGGCGGCAACTACAGCGCCCTCAACCCCTCGAGCGGCGCCGGCGGCGCCTACCAGATCCTCCCTTCGACCTGGGAACTCTACGGCGGCCAGGGCGAACCCCAGAACGCACCGAAGGCCGAACAGGACCGCATCGCCGGCGAAATCTGGGCCGACTCCGGCCCCAGCGCCTGGGTCTGCGGCTAAAAGGTCGCGACGGTCACAGTTCCGCGCGTAGGGCGGCGCCGAAGATTTACTTTCTGCGCGCCACTGTAGACAGTTGACTTCGTATGGTCTGATCCATGGCAGTCATGGCAAGGGAAGCATGGACCGACGAGCGGCTCGACGATCTCAAGGAGAACGTCAACCAGCGATTCGACGTGGTCGACAGGAGATTCGACGAAGTCGACAAGCGGTTCGACAAGGTCGACGAACGCTTCGACAAGACGGATGCTCGCTTCGACAAGATGGATGCCCGCTTCGATTCGATGCAGCGGACGATGCTCATCGGCATCTTTTCGCTCCTTGCGAGCATTTGGGCCAGCGTGATTGGCGCGGCGCTCGCGGTCTTGCTGTAAGTAGCCCGGAAATCGCGCGGAAGCGTCACGAAAAGCGCCGGTGCCATCTGCCCGGATTGGCATTATCGACGGACCGTGAGTTCCTCCTCGGCCGTACATCTGCATGCCCACAGCGAGTACTCGCTACTTGACGGCGCCTGCAAGATCGACGCGATGGCGGCGCGGGCGGCAGAGCTCGACCAGCCGGCCCTGGGACTGACCGATCACGGCGTCATGAACGGCGCCGTCGAGCTCTACAAGGCCTGCAAGAAGCACGGGATCAAGCCGATCGCCGGCCTCGAGGCCTATCTCGTCGACGACCGCCGCGCGATCAAGGAGCAGACGCGCTACGAGCGCAACCACCTGACCCTGCTGGCGGAGACCAACGAGGGCTTCTCCAACCTCGTCAAGCTCACCTCTGCCGGCTTCCTCGAGGGCTTCCACCGCGGCAAGGCCAATGTCGACATGGAGCTGCTCTCCCAGCACTCTGCGGGCGTGATCGTCCTCACCGGCTGCCTGCAGTCTCGTTTCTGCCGCCGCCTGGTCGAAGAGCGCGATGCCGACGCCCGCGCCCATCTCGACGACTTGATCCAGGCCTTCGGCCCCGAGCAGGTCTACTTCGAGGTGCAGAAGAACGGCATCGAAGAGCAGGACAAGGCGAACGAGGGGATCGTCCGCTACGCCCGTGAGCTGAACCGGCCGCTGGTCGGCACCGCCGATGTCCACTACCTGCGCCGTGAGGACTTCGACAACCACGCGGCGCTGCTCTGCGTGCAGACGAAGTCGACGCTGCAGATGCCGAAGATGAGCTTCGACACCAACGAGTTCTACATCAAGGACAACGCCGAAATGGCCGAGTCCTTCGCCGAGTGGCCGGAGGCGGTGCCGACGACGATGGAGATCGCCGAGCGCTGCGAGATCGAGATCGAGCTCGGCAAGCTGCTGCTGCCGCGCTATCCGACCCCCGATGGCGAGGAGCCGGAGGCGATGCTGCGCCGGATCGCCCTCGACGGCCTCCGCGCCCGCTACGGCGACCCGCCGCCGGCCGAGGCGGTCGAGCGGCTCGAGTTCGAGCTCGGGGTGATCGAGGAGATGGGCTTCTCCTCCTACTTCCTGATCGTCTGGGACTTCGTCAGCTACGCGAAGGAGAACGGGATCGCCGTTGGCCCCGGCCGCGGTTCGGCCGCCGGCTCGATCGTCTCCTACTGCCTCAGCATCACCGATCTCGATCCCCTCGCCGAAGGCCTGATCTTCGAGCGCTTCCTCAACCCGGGCCGCAAATCGATGCCGGACATCGACATCGACTTCTCGGTCCGCGGTCGCGAGCGGATGATCCGCTACGTCGGCGAGAAATACGGCCGCGAGTCGGTCGCCCAGATCATCACCTTCGGCAAGATGGCGCCGCGCGCCGCAACCCGCGATGCCGCCCGCGTCCTCGGCTTCGACTACGCCACCGGCGACAAGCTCGCAAAGCAGATTCCGGAGCCGATCATGGGACGCAGCCCGTCCTTCGCGGAATGTCTCAAGCCCGGCGAAGAGCTGAAAAAGACCTACGACGCCGACGCCGACGCGAGGAAGGTCATCGACGTCGCCCAGGGGCTCGAGGGGATCGTCCGCAACAACTCGATCCACGCCGCCGCGGTGGTGATCGCCGACCGACCGCTGCACGAGGTCGTGCCCCTGCAGCTGGCCGAGGACAAGAGCGCTCCCGCCGCGACCAACGAGAAAGGCAAGCCGGAGCGCCAGTACAAGATCGTCACCCAGTACTCGATGAACCCGATCGAGGAGATCGGGCTGCTGAAGATGGACTTCCTCGGCCTCCGCAACCTCGACGTGATCGAGGACGCGATCGACATCATCGAGCGCTCGCGCGGCGAGCGGATCGACATGGAGCAGATCCCGATCGACGACGCCAAGACCTACGCGATGCTCGCCGAGGGCGATTCGACCGGCGTCTTCCAGTTCGAGTCTGAGGGGATGCGTGACGCCCTGCGCAAGGTGAAGCCGACCGAGTTCGCCGACATCGTCGCCCTCGGCGCGCTCTACCGCCCGGGCGCGATGGCCTACATCCCTGCCTACGCCAAGGGCAAGCGCAACCCCGCCAGCGTCCGTTACCCCGACCCGCGGCTGCAGGAGATCACCGCCGAGACCTACGGCTGCGTCATCTACCAGGAGCAGTTGATGGCGATCGCGCGCGAGATGGCCGGGTTCACGGGCGCCGAGGCGGACGATCTGCGCAAGGCCGTCGGCAAGAAGAAGCGCGACCTGATGGCGACGATGAAGGACAAATTCATCAAGGGCCTGGGCGAATCGAACACCGATCCGAAGGTCGCCGCCGACCTCTGGAAGCTGAACGAAGCGGCCGCCGACTACTCCTTCAACAAGTCCCACGCCGCCTGTTACGCGCTGATCTCCTACCGCACCGCCTACCTCAAGGCGAACTTCCCGGCCGAGTACATGGCGGCGGTGATCTCCTCGGTGATGAACACCAAAGACAAGGTGCCCTTCTTCGTCAACCGCTGCGCGGAGATGGGGATCGACGTGCTGCCGCCCGACGTCAACTCCTCCGACCACTCCTTCGTCGTCTTCGAGAAATCGATCCGCTTCGGCCTCGACGCGGTCAAGAACGTCGGCTACTCGGCGGTCGAGGCGATCCTGCGGGCCCGCGAGGAGAAGCCGATCGAGTCGATCTGGGACTTCTGCGAGCGGGTGGACTCACGAGCCGTCAACAAACGAGCGATCGAATGCCTGATCAAGTGCGGCGCCCTCGATTCCACCGAAGCCAGCCGCAAGGGCATGCTGGAAGCGCTGCCGGCTGCCCAGTCGGCGGGGCAGAAGGCGCAGGAGGACGCGCAGCTCGGCCAGGGCTCGATCTTCGACTTCGGCGATGACGGCGGGGGAGGGGAGGCGCAGTCGCAGGCCCATCATCGGCCGCCGATCCCAGCCGCCGAGTTCGATCGCGCCGAGATGCTGGCGATGGAGAAGGAGGTGCTCGGCACCTATCTCTCTTCGCACCCGCTGGCGGAAGTCGGGCCGGCGTTGCGGGCACGGGTCGACTGCAGCCTCGCCCAGCTCGGCGGCAAGCCAGACGGTGCCTGGGTCACGGTTGGCGGCATCGTCGTCGAGTGCAAGAAGATCCGCACCAAGAGCGGCAACCAGATGATGTTCGCGACCCTCGACGACGTCGAAGGTCAGGTCGAGATGCTGGTCTTCAAGGCCGACGAGTCCGAGAGCGCCGAGGTGATCCAGCCCGACGCGATCGTCCTCGTCCGCGGCCGCCTCGACCACAAGGACCGCGGCGAGACGAAGCTCGTCGTCCAGGAGGCGCAGCGCTTCGAACCCGACGAGGCGGAGATCGCCGGCGCCGCGAAGAAGGTTACGGCGCTCCCAAGCGGCCCCCTGCAGGTCTCGATCGCCCTGGAGAAGCTGCGGGACCCGAAGGTGATGGACGAGCTGAAGTCCCTCTTCGAGGACCACAAAGGCGAGGCCGGCGTCCACTTCGTGGTTCAGACCAGCGATGGCCCGCGGAAACTGAAAACCGGCGAAGACTTCAAGGTCCAGGTCTCGCCACACCTCCGCTACGAACTGAACCAGCTCCTCGGGCCTGACGCGATAGCCGCTTGAACCGCTTGGTTCCGCGATCCCGCATCCCTAGACTTTTCGCATGACCGCTACGCGCACCGAGGTCGGTGAGTGCCGCCAGTGCCGTTCCTTCTGCGACAAGATGGTCGAGCCGCGAGGGTGCGTCGAACTCGGTTGCCGCTACCTCTACAGCTTCGTCGACCGCCTCACCGGTGACCAATACGTCGGCTGCATGCAGGAGGTCTACAGCGCGGAGATCGAGCTCTCGGCGGTTCTGGAGAAGGGCGGGTTCGGCGGCGTGAAGATGACCGGCGAACCGCTGCCGCACTGCCAGTTCTCGGTCGAGCGCGCCTACGAGGGCCAAGGCGAGTCCTACGGCTGCGTCAACCGCCGCTTCTTCGACTGCACCGACGAGGGCAGCGAGGGCCTCCGCGCGTTCGATCTGCGCGACGTCTAGCGGGTCGTTTTCCGGCACTGCGCGATCTCGTCACGCTTCGGTGACGCGACACCGTTCTATGTAGACTTTGCCCTCATGGCTGATTCCTCCGTCGCCGACGTCGACGCCAACGCGCTGCTCGACGAGGCCAACTCCACGTCCGAGGCTCAGGGCGAACCTAAGTTCACCCTCGAGCTCAACCAAGACCAGAAGGACATCCGCGAGTGGGTGCACGGGTTCGCCGAGGGCGTAGTTAGGCCGGCCGCAGCGGAGTGGGACGAGCGCGAGGAAACGCCGTGGCCGATCATCCAGGAGGCCGCCAAGATCGGCCTCTACAGCTTCGAAGCCGTCGGCCAGTTTTGGGCTGACGAGACCGGGCTGACGCTGCCGATCGCCAACGAGGAGCTGTTCTGGGGCGACGCCGGCATCGGCATGGCGATCATGGGCACGACGCTCGCGGTTGCAGCGATCTTCGGGCAGGGAACCCCGGAGCAGATGGGGGAGTGGATCCCGCAGTGCTTCGGTTCTGCCGACGACGTCAAGCTCGGCGCCTTCTGCGCCTCCGAGCCCGACGCGGGCTCCGACGTCTCTGGCATTCGCACCACCGCCAAGTACGACGAAGCCAAAGACGAGTGGGTGATCAACGGGCAGAAGGCCTGGGCGACCAACGGCGGCATCGCCAACGTCCACGTCATCATCGCCTCGGTCGACCGTGAGCTCGGCTCGCGCGGTCACGCCGCCTTCGTGATTCCCCCGGGGACGCCGGGCTGCGAGCAGGGCGCGAAGGTGAAGAAGCACGGCCTCCGCGCTTCCCACACCTCCGACGTCCACCTCGACGACTGCCGCGTTCCCGGCTCCTGCCTGCTGGGCGGCAAAGAGAAGCTCGACGAACGCCTCGCCCGCGTCCGCGAGGGCAAAAAAGCCAAATCGCAGGCGGCGATGCAGACCTTCGAGGCGAGCCGGCCGACGGTCGGCGCCCAGGCGCTGGGCATCGCCCGCGCCGCCTACGAGTACGCGCTCGAGTACGCCAAAGAGCGCGAACAGTTCGGCAAGAAGATCATCGAGAACCAGTCGATCGCCTTCGACCTGGCGAACATGAAGCTCGAGATCGACGCCGCCCGCCTGCTCGTCTGGCGCGCCGCCTGGATGGGCCGCAACGGCCACAAATTCGAAAACGCCGAGGGCTCGATGTCGAAGCTCAAGGCTGGCGAGGTCGCCGTCTGGGTGACCGAGCGGGCAATCCAGATCCTCGGCGGCAACGGCTACACCCGCGAGTTCCCGGTCGAGCGCATGCACCGCGATTCGAAGATTTACACGATCTTCGAGGGCACCTCGGAGATCCAGCAACTGGTGATCTCCCGCGCCATCTCCGGGCTCCACATCAAATAACGAGACTTACGGCGGGAGAGCAAGGGCTGGCGCAAGCCGGCCCTTGTCGCCTGCCCTGAATAGCGCAACTGGGGGAGGGGGCCGGTACTCCTCCTCCGGAATTGACCTCCCCTCCGCTTCGCTGCGGGGAGAACCTGCTGCGCGGCTCCGCCGCGCCCCAGATCAGATTGCATATCGCCGAACATTCCTCCGGAGGAGCACCGGCCCCCTCCACGACACGCAGCTACGGGACGGCTGAGATACCGAGCTTTCTTTTAAGGCAGCTTCCGCCCTTGAGCGTCTATCCGAGACTGTCGCCAGGACGGATGGGTGTCCCTCTCGGGGCCGGCGTCCTGTTGCTGGCACAGACCAGTTAGCGAGAGACGGCTTACTTAGAGGCCAGCAACCCAGGTCTCGAGAGGGACACCCATCTCTCCCTACAAGAAGACGCTACGCAGCTCGGCGTTTCAGCCCTTCGCGCCTCAGACGCTTCGCGTAGGTGACTTCGGCTTTCGAGGTGCCTTTCTTTTCTGGGCCTGGGGTCTCCAGGGTCGCTGGGAGGCCCTCGAAGCGAGGCTCGGAGAGGAAGGCGGAGAGGCCTCGTTTGCCCATCTCGCCCTTGCCGATGTTGGCGTGGCGGTCTAGGTGGGCGCCGAGCGGGACGGCGGCGTCGTTGACGTGGATGGCGCCGAGGCGGTCGAGGCCTACTTTGGCGTCGGCTTCGTCGAGGACCGCGGTTAGGTGGGCCTCGTCGGTGATGTCGTAGCCCTGGGCGAACATGTGGCAGGAGTCGAGGCAGAGGCCGAGGCGCTTGTCGTCGCCGGTGCCGTCGATCAGGGCGGCGATCTGGTCCCAGTCGCGGGCGAGCAGGCCTTTGTGGCCGGCGGTCTGCTCGAGCAGGAGCGGGCAGGAATCGGTCTCCTTCAAAGCCGCGGCGATCACCTTCGAGGCTCGTTTCAGCGACGGTTTCAGCGGGTCGGTTTTCTGCGATCCCGGGTGCAGGACGACCCCCCGGGCGCCGATTGCGTCGCCGATCCGCAGGGCGTGGGTGAGCGAGGTAAGCGACTTCTTCCGCAGCTCTTTGTCTTTGGTCGCGCAGTTGATCAGGTAGACGGCGTGGATGATCACCGCTTCGACCGGCGAGGCGTCCATCGCCTCGCGGAAGGCGGCGAAGTCCTCCTCGCCGAATTTCGTCGGCCGCCACATGCGCGGGCTCTGGTTGAAGATCTGGATAGATTCGCAACCGCGCTCCTCGCCGCGCTCGATCGCGTTGGCGAGTCCGCCGGCGGTGGAAACGTGCGCTCCTACGAACATGAAAAGCGATAACTCCCGTCTCAGGTTTGCCCCCTCGCCGACCGGTGCGCTGCACATCGGCGGAGCGAGGACGGCACTCTACAACTGGCTTGCCGCCCGCCACGAGGGCGGGGCGCTGATCCTGCGGATCGAGGACACCGACCGCGAGCGCTCGACCCGGGAGAACTGGGACCAGATCATCGACGCGCTCGAATGGCTGGAGCTCGACTGGGACGAGGGACCGATCTCACAGGCGGGACGAGGGGATCGCCACGGCGAGGCGCTGGAGCAGTTACTCGCCTCCGGCCACGCCTACCGCGACCACGCCACCGCCAAGGAGGTAGAGGCGTGGAAGGCCGAGCACGGAGCGGGCCGGGGTTATCGCGGCACGCCGACCGAGGATTCGACGGCCGCGATTCGGCTGCGGGTGCCCGACGAAGGGGAGACGGTGGTCCACGACCTGATCCGTGGCCGCGTGGCCTTCCCCAACGCCAGCTACGACGATTTCGTGATTGCCCGCGCCGACGGCTCGGTCCTCTACAACTTCGCCGTCGCCGTCGACGACGCCGAGATGGGTGTCACCGAGGTGGTCCGCGGCGACGACCACCTCTCCAACACGCCGAAGCAGCTGCTCGTGCTGGAGGCCCTCGGCTTCGAGGCCCCCCGCTACGCCCACCTGCCGCTCCTCCACGGCCCCGACGGCAAGAAGCTGTCCAAGCGCCACGGCGCCGCCTCGGTGCAGGAGCTGCGCGACGCGGGGTATTTGCCGGCAGCGGTCCGCAATTACCTGGCGCTGCTCGGTTGGGGCAGCGACGACGACACCACGATCATGTCGACCGAGGAGCTGGTCCGGCGCTTCCGCGTCGAGGACGTCGGTAAATCCGCCGCGATCTTCGACGAGAAGAAGCTGCGCTGGCTGAACGGCCGCTTCATGCGGGAGCTGTCGCTGCAGGACTACACGGCCGCCGTCGCCCGCCACCTCGGCCGCGAGCCGGACGAGCCGCTGCGGGCGGCCTGCGCGATCGCCCAGGAGAAAGCCCAGACCCTGGAGGAGGTCTGGCCGCTGATCCGCTTCCTCTTCGAGCCGCCGGTCGACGACCAGAAGGCGTGGGACAAGGTGATGAAGGAGGGGACCGGGGAAGTCCTCGAGGCCGTCGCCGGTGCTCTGGAGCCCGTCGAGCCTTTCGAGCCGGGACCGATCGAGGCCGCGCTGGCGCCGCTCCTGGAGCGGTTCGACCTCAAGCCCGGAAAGCTCTACCAGCCGATCCGGGTCGCGATCACCGGCACCTCGGTCTCGCCGGGGATCTTCGAGTCCCTCGCCGCCCTCGGCCGGGAGCGCTCGCTGGATCGCATCCGCGCCGCCGCCGCGCGCCTCGCCGCCTGAGCAAGCTCAGATACACCCAATTTTGGGGAGTGGAAAGAAAGGTTGGGCTAAACCTGAGCGCATTTGCTGCCGATGGTTTGGCCAATGAGTGTCACGGCTCCGCAGAGCAACGGCAAAGTGCCCCTGCACGAAGGTCCCCGGACCGGCTCCCGCGCCGCTCCGGCGCCGGGCAGCCGCCTCGCCGAGGCCTTCGAGGCCGTCGAGCGCTACCCGGTCCTGACCGAGTCCCGCGATCGGGTGATCAACGCCGCCACGGCTGAGACCGCCCGCAGCGGCGAGATCATCGAAGCCGTCGAGAGCGACGTCGCGCTCGCGATCTCGGTCCTCCGCAACGCCAACCGCAGCGGCCTCAGCGCCGGGGGCGTCGCCGGTGTTCCGGCCGCGGTCGAGGCGCTGAAGCCGGCCGGTGTGCTGGCGATCGCCGGGACTGCACCCAGCTTCGACTTCTTCGAGCCGAGCAGCGG
This sequence comes from uncultured Actinomycetes bacterium, assembly GCA_963702075.1. Lineage (GTDB taxonomy): Bacteria > Actinomycetota > Thermoleophilia > Solirubrobacterales > 70-9 > VAYN01. The sequence goes on from OY969703.1 coordinate 1,633,039, forward strand.
TTGGGAGCTGAAGCCCGAGCGCTTCCGCGTCCACGCCCTCGCCACCCAGCGCGCGGCCGACCGCATCGGCCGCGTAGTCGGCTGGGTCGAACGCGACGAGCTGGCGGTCGCGGCGCTGCTGCATGACGTCGGCCGTCTGGTCATCTCCCGCCTGCACCCGGGCTACAAGGTCTACTTCGATGCCGTCTCCCGCACCCCCGAGCAGCGCTTGCGCGAGGAACGCGAGCAGCTTGGGATCGACCACGCATTGGTCGGCGGCGTGCTCGCCCGGCGCTGGAACCTGCCGCAGCGGATCGCGATCGCGATCGAGCGCCATCACGCCGACGACGCCGAAGGCCTGGCGGCGATGGTCGCCACCGCCGACATGGTCGCCCACTACTGCCAGGGGGAGGCAATCGCCCCAGAGCGGATTCGCGCCGCCGGCGAGCGCTGCGGGCTCAGCGAGGCCGGCCTGCGCGACCTCCTCTACGAGTTGCCGCTGCCGACCCAGGACGCGACCCGGATCAGCGAGCCCTGTCCGCTTTCGGCTCGCGAGCTGGACGTGCTTCGCCATCTCTCCGAGGGCATGGTCTACAAGCAGATCGCGACCGAGATGCACCTCTCCGTCTCGACCATCCGCACCCACCTTCACAACGTCTACGGCAAGATCGGCGCTGTCGATCGCGCTCAGGCGGTCCTCACCGCCCGCGACCGGGGCTGGATCTAGCTCAGCGGGACACTCGACCCTTCGCAGTCGCACCCACGATGAACCGCCCGACCGGCGCATCTCGCCCGCCTCTTCCTCGCGAATGGCGCCGCCATTCACTCGTCAGAGTCAGACGACCTGCTTGGTCGGATCGGCCCCTCGTGGGCACGACTGCTCGGATCGAGCGCCCCACTTCGCAGCGCGCGGTTAATCAATAAGGCACTCGCGCACGGCGATTGCGACCGCGTGGGTGCGGTTCCTGGCCCCGAGCCGGGCGAGGGCGTGCTTGGTGTGGGTCTTCACCGTCTCCTCGCTGAGATCGAGCTCGCGAGCGGCGAAGGTGGTGGACTCGCCATCGGCCAGCAGCTGCAGGATCTGGCGCTGGCGCCGGGTGAGCTTGCCGCGGCTCCCTTTCGGGGGGACGGCGGGGTCGACGAAGGGCTCCTGCGCGATCGCGGCCTCGATGGCGCGGCGCAGCTCAGAGGGCCCGGCCGTGCGGGCGACATAGGCGCTGGCGCCGGCCTGCAGCGCGGCGCTGGCGAGATGTCGTTCGGGTAGCTCGCCGTGGGCGACGATCCCCAGGCCCGACGCCGAGCGGTGCAGCATCCGGATCGTTTCGGTGCCGCTGATCGAGTTGCCGTCTCCGTTGCCGCGCCAGCGCATGTCGAGAACGACGACGTCGAAGTGGCCGACGTCCCGGACCAGGTCGACGGCCTCGTCGCGGGTCGGGACCTCGTGGACGACGAAGCCGTCCTCGATCGCCTCTCGAATCCCCAACCGGACGAGCGGTTGGCCGTCGATCACAAGACAATGGTGGCGCTGGCTCAGGGTGCTTCCGATCACTCGATGGACTGAGTGGGCGCCGGCGGGGGGCGGGCCCTGCGGGCGATCCTAACCCAGCTCCGCCAGGGTGCGGTAGAAAGTCCCTGTGATCTCCATTACCTCGAAGTCGAGATATGCGGTAGTTGCGCTCGCGGAGTTGGCGCGGGCGGGCGAGCGCCCGGTCCCGATCAAAGAGCTGGCTGAAAGGAGAGAGATCCCCGAGCAGTTCCTCGAGCAGCTCTTCTCGACCCTGCGCCGCAACGGCTTGCTGACCAGCCACCGGGGCATGCGCGGCGGCTACACCCTCTCGCGCCCAGCCGAAGAGATCACCGTCCTCGACGTCGTCCAGGCACTCGACGGCAAAGTCGGCGACGAGGCCGACGAGGCCGGCGGAATCTGGGCCGAGGGCGTCGCCGCCCTGCGCAAGGTCTTCGGCCAAACCACGATCGCCGAAGTAGCCCGCCGCGAGGCCGAAGAGGCGGGCAGCGGCATGTACTTCATCTAACCGAAGGCCTCGAGTTCAGCTGATTAAATCCTCTGCCGTCCGGCAGAGGAAAGTGGGGGGTGAGTGATGCAACGGAAGACGATCGCGCGGGTCGGCGATGCGCTGATCCATGGGGAAGACCCCTATCAGGATGGCGTCGACTCGAAGAAACTCGATGTCTGGGTCGATAAGAAGAGAGCAAAGGGAGCGTCGCGGCTCTTCGGGGAACGCTGCGGACCGGTCATCGGAATCTCGGTCAAGCGAGAATCGATCGCGTGGGTGATCTCGGAGGTCGAGGGCGTGGTCGCCGAAGGCGCGATCGATGTTCCGGTCCTCCCTCTGGGCGGCGAGCCGGTGTCGATGGATCAGTTGCGCGAACACGTCAAGGCCGTCTTCGAAGAACTCAGCGCGAAGCTGACGAGTCCCAAGGTTGCCGCTGTCGGAGTTGCCTGGCCCGGCCTGTTGAGACGGAAGGGCGTAGCGCGGGATTACCCGCGACAGAGTTCCCTGCTCAGCGGCCCCGGGGACCGCTCGAACCCGCCCCTGGAAGGAATCTTCCGAAAAGTCCTGAAAGAGGTCGAGCTCTCCCCGGCAGGTAACGCCAAGCTGGGCGAGCGTCCTCCGATCGTGTTCATCAACGACGCGAACGCGGACCTGCTCTACGAGTCGCGGCGGGGGGTGGCGAAGGGCGCGGCCCACGTCCTTGGGCTGAAGGTCTCCGGAGGGCTCGGGATGGGGATCCTCTTCAACCGCCAGCTCGTCACGGGATCGACCCTCTCAGCGGGGGACATCGAGCATTTCAAAGTTCGCGTCGGTGCCGGGGACGAGTTGAAGTCGAGGTGGGGGAAGCTCAAGAGCCTCGAGGAACTCGACGAATGCGGCTGCACCGGCTCGGAATGCGTCGGTCGCTTCGCTAGTGGGGCGGCGATCGTGGAGCAGCTGGGCGGGTATTTCCCGACCCCTCCGGACAACGAGAAGGAGCTCACTCCGAACGAGCGTGCCCGCCGCATCGAAGACAACGCGACCAAGCCCTTTGTCACCGATGTCTGCGGCAGGGCGGGGAAGCTATTGGGGCAGGCCCTGCTCGGTCCCGCGCTCGCTTTCGATCCCGAGATGATCGTGGTCAGCGCCTTTCCGCGAAACGAGGACCTGCTGACTGGGATCCAAGACGTCCTCGTCAAAGGAACCCCCCTACAGGTGAAAAGAAAAAAAATTAGGCTCTCAACCCCAGGGTTCGAGACCACGGCGGCCGGAGCGGCTCAGTTTGCCCTGGAGACCGAGCTGGTTCCCCGCATCGAAAGAGATCTCGGCGCCAAGGGGGTAGCCCGGTACGAACTTCCCCCGTCGCTCCGGATGCAGCTTCCGGCCACGAAGCAAAAATTCTCGACGCTTAACACAACGCAGTTTCGCCGACTTCCCGCCGCGAAGCTGTCAAAACCGGCAGTTGAGGCGCCCCTAGCGCCGAAGGGACGCGGGTTTTCGGTTCGACGCCGCGACCGCGTCCCGCAAATGTTGCGAATGCGCAACAAGCACCAGAAATCGCCGCTTTTCCGGCTTTTCCGACAGGTTGTACAACGGTGCATTTGGACTCTACGCTGAGCGGCAGACGACCTCTGGGAGCGGGGGTCGAGCAAAGTCGGCGAGGTCGGTGGTGGCGTCCGGGTCGCCTCGGCCGTGGCTGGAGGGGAAGTCGCAATGATCAGTGGATCCAAAAGTCCCTTGAACGCCATCAGGGACGATGTGCTGAAGGCTGTCCTTGTCACCTTGGCGGTTGCGTTCGCAACCGGGTTGGCCGGGGCGGTGATGTCGGGGGCATGGCAGAAGGGCCTCTTGGCGGCATGCGGTCTTGCCGTCGTGGCGCTGGTGGTGATCCTCGTGGCTGCGGCCGCCTGGCATTCCCAGGAGCTGGAAGAAGTCAACTTCGAGGAGATGCGTTCGCAGGACGTAGAGGAGCGCGGTGTGTCGAGCTATGAGCGAGAACAGCGTGAGCACGTAGCGCGGGCGGCCGGGCGCTATCGCGACGAGACGGGCAAGAAGGCGGACCACCACGCGATGATCGAGCGGGGGCGACGACAGATGTCGAAGTCCCGCCCGGCCTCAATGGAGTTGCTTTTGGTCGACGACGACGGGCCGAAATCGCCTCGCCCGATCGCGCAGGCGGGTCGGTTCGACCAAACCGAGCTTTCAACGCCGACCCGGCTGCTCGCGTGGATCGATTCCCTCGGTGATCGCGTATACGGGTGCTCGATCTCGGTCTCGGGAGGGCGCTGGCGCATCTTCGGGATTCGCGATTCCGCAATCGATCATTACGACCGTGCCGAGATCCAGCGTCTTGCTTCCTGGCTGATGTCCTTGGACCTCGCCCACCAAATCGGAACCGACTCGATGGAGGAATCGGCATGAAATCCGTTACTCACCTGCCCGAGCAGTGGCGGCCGGCGATCAAGAACTCCATCGGCAGGAGCCCCCTGGTGCGGTCGGCGGCGGCGCTGACCGCCGCCGTGGCGCTATTCACCTTTCCACGTCTCCTCGAGGCGCCGCCCAGGGGCTTCGTCCTCCTGTCCCTCTCGGGACTGGCTCTGGGGGCATTCATGGTGGGGGCCCTGGTCCTCCTCCAGTCGGCGGCGATCAGGAGGATCCGGCACCTGCGGAACAGCAGTAAGAAGCAGCTGGACGAACTGTCGCGCTGCACGCTCTATTCCGAACAGGTCCAGCACTCGCTAGTGGAGATCGTCGACTACCGCACCGGGACCAAGCACCGGGAGGTGCTGGAGCTGGTGCAGCGGATCCTCGACTCCGCTGTGACGCCGATGGCTGTGGCGTTCGATCCCTCCGTCCGCTTCTACGTGGTCGAAACCACGGTCAGCCATCACCTGGTGGTGGCCCGCAGCGGCAGTGAGATCTTCGCCATCGACCCGGGGAAAAGTTGTCCAACCGATCGCACCCTCGAAGAGGTGGCTTCCGGGCTCGGGGCATACTCGCTGATCGTCCCGCTCTCCTTGCGGGGTGGGAGGTGCAACCTGGTGATGCTGTCCGACAGCCATCCGACTCGAGCCGACCACGGGTTTGTCGAGCAGCTCGGACTGCTTCTCTCCCTCGCCGAGGAACCGTCGCGAAGCAGATCCCAGTACCGCCGACGGTCAACGGCGAGGTTGAGGGCGGTCTGAATCGGGGCCGGGCTCATCCTGCGACCACTAAGCTCGCGCGATGCGAATCGGGGCTGAGGCTTCTGCGGTTGTCGGCAACACGCCGATGGTGCAGCTCGACCGGCTGGGGGAGGGGCTGGCGGGGCAGGTCTGCGCGAAGTTGGAGTACTTCAATCCCGGGGGGTCGGTGAAGGACCGGATCGGGGTGGCGATGATCGACGCCGCCGAAGAGGAAGGGTTGATCAAGCCGGGGCGCGCGGTGGTGGTGGAGCCGACCAGCGGCAATACGGGCATCGCTTTGGCGATGGTCTGTGCGGCGCGGGGCTATGAGCTGATCCTGACCCTGCCGGAGGGGATGAGTCGGGAGCGCGGCAAGCTGCTGCGCGCCTACGGCGCCGAGGTGCGGGAGACGCCGTCGCTGGGCGGGATGAACGAGGCGGTCGCTCTGGCGGAGGAGATTCGCGACCAACGCAAGGGGTTCATGCCGATGCAGTTCTCCAACCCCGCGAATCCGGCGATCCACCGCCGCACCACGGCCGAGGAGATCTGGAGCGACACCGACGGCCAGATCGGCGCCTTCGTCGCCGGGGTGGGAACCGGCGGCACGATTACCGGCGTTGGCCAGATGCTGGAGGAACGGGCGCCGGAGGCATTGGTGGTGGCGGTCGAGCCGGCCAGCTCGCCGGTGCTCTCGGGCGGCAAGCCCGGCCCCCACAAGATCCAGGGCATCGGCGCCGGCTTCGTCCCCGCGGCCCTCGACCGCAGCGTCATCGACGAGGTGCTGCCGGTCGGCGACGAGGACGCGCTGGAGACCGCGCGGCGGGTGGCGAAGGAGGAGGGGATGCTCTCCGGCATCTCCGCCGGCGCCAACATCTGGGCGGCCCTGGAGATCGCGGCGCGGCCGGAGATGGCGGGGAAGAGGGTGGTGACGATCGTCTGCGACTCGGGCGAGCGCTACATGTCCTTACCCTTCTTCTCACCATGAACCGCTGGAAACGACTGCTGAAGGAGATCCACGCGGACGTCAAGGCCGCCCGCGAGCGCGACCCCGCCGCCCAGGGCGTCTCCAGCTTCGAGATCCTCAGCAGCTGGGCGGGGGTGCAGGCGTTGTTGGCTCACCGGGCGGCGCACGCGCTGATGGAAGCCGGGGTGCCGCTGCTGCCTCGGATCATCGCCTACCTGACGCGGGCGATAACCGGGATCGAGATCCATCCCGCCGCGCAGATCGGCAACGAGTTCTTCATCGACCACGGCTCCGGCGTCGTGATCGGCGAGACCGCCTCGATCGGCAACTGCGTCACCCTCTACCAGGGCGTCACTCTCGGCGGCACCGGCTTCCAGCGCGGCAAGCGCCACCCGACCCTCGGCGACAACGTCACCGTCGGCTCCGGGGCGAAGCTGCTGGGGCCGATCGCGGTCGGCGACGGGGCGAAGATCGGCGCCAACACCGTCGTCGTCGAGGACGTGCCGCCGGGTGCGACCGTGGTCGGCAACCCCGGCCACCCGGTGAAACTCGAAGGCAAACGGGTCGAAGGCCCGGACGCCGATTGGATCCACCTGCCCGACCCGATCGCCGAGGCGATCAAGGCGCTCTCGGAGCGCATCGCCGAGGTCGAGGAGCGGCTCGCGCAGCTCGACGGCGGCAAGGGTCCCTCGGCCGAGGTGGCGAGGATCGAGCCGCGCACCGGCCGCTCCTCCGCCGGCGGTTGAGCGCCGACGGCTGCGGTAGCTTGCGGCCGCCACCCGTCCTCGTCTGAAAGGTCCTCCCTTGAGAAAGCTTCACCTGGCGCTGCTGCCCGCGCTCCTGCTCGCTCTTGCCCTCGGTCTCGCCGCCTGCGGTGGCGGTGGCGAAAGCGACGAAGACAAGATCACCAGCATGATCGAGGAATCCGCGACCAGCACCGATCCCTCGATCTGCAAGGAAACGCAGACCCAGGCCTTCATGGAACAGACCAGCGGCGGCGCCAGCGGCAAGGACGCGGTCAAGGAATGCGAAGAAGAAACCAAGGCCGGCGAAGGCAACCCGGATTCGGTCCAGGTCAGCAAGGTCGAAGCTGACGGCGGCAAGGCGACCGCCGACGTCGCTTTCAAGGGCGGGACCTTCGACAAGCAGACGGTGGAAGTCGCGCTGGTCGAAGAGGACGGCGACTGGAAGCTCGACGAACTGACCGGCTTCGCGAAGTTCGATTCCGCGGTCTTCGTCGGCGCTCTGGCCAAACAGCTCGAAGAAGAGCCGGAAATCGAACCGCAGGTCGCCAGCTGCATCGTCGAAGGGCTGGAAGAAGCGCCGGAAGAAGAACTCGAAACGCTGGTGATCGAAAACAACACGCAGCCGATCGTCGAACTGGCCGAAAGCTGCGAATAGCGACAAGGCGCCCTGAAGGCCCCCGCCGAGCGCCTGGCTATGCTCGGCGGGTGAGCCTGCAGGAGCAGTTCGACGCGTCCGCGGAGGCGCATGAGCAGCCGCCGGCGGCGCCGACCGAGCCCGGCGCCGACCGCATCGAACGGCTGCTCTCTGGCCTGAACGGCCCACAACGCGAGGCGGTCGAGCATGGCGGTGGGCCGCTGCTGGTCCTGGCCGGGGCCGGCTCGGGCAAGACCCGCGTCCTCACCCACCGGATCGCTTACCTGTTGGCGACCGGCGAAGCGCGGCCGGGAGAGATCCTCGCGATCACCTTCACCAACAAGGCGGCGGCGGAGATGCGCGAGCGGGTCGGCCAGCTGGTCGGCCGCTCGGTGCGGGCGATGTGGGTGACGACCTTCCACTCGGCCTGCGCGCGGATGCTGCGCGTCGACGCCGAGCGGCTCGGCTACTCGAAGGGCTTCACGATCTACGACCAGTCGGACTCGCTGCGGATGCTGAAACGGTGCCTGACGGAGCTTGGCGTCGACCCGAAACGCTTTCCGCCCCGCGCGGTCCACGCGAAAATCTCGGGGGCGAAGAACCAGCTGGTCGATTCCGACTCCTACAACGAAGGCGCTGTCGGAGACTTCGAGGAGATCGTCGCCGAAGCGTTCCCGCTCTACGAGAAGCGGATGCGCGAAGCCAACGCGATGGACTTCGACGACCTCCTGGTCCGCGCCGTCAACGTGATCGAGCTCTTCGAGGAGGTGCGCGAGCGCTGGCGGCGCACCTTCCGCCACGTCCTCGTCGACGAGTACCAGGACACCAACCACACCCAGTACCGGCTGCTGCAACTGCTGGCCGGCGAGCACAAGAACCTGATGGTCGTCGGCGACAACTCGCAGTCGATCTACGGCTTCCGCCACGCCGACGTCCGCAACATCCTCGACTTCGAACACGACTTCAAAGACGCTGAGGTGGTCAAGCTCGAGCAGAACTACCGCTCGACCCAGACCATCCTCTCCGCCGCCAACGCGGTGATCGAACGCAACCGCGAAGGCCTGCGCAAGGAGCTCTGGACCGAAGAGACCGGGGGAGAGCAGGTCCAGCTCAACGAGCTGACCGACGAGCACGAGGAGGCGCGCTGGGTGGCGGGCGAGATCGGCCGGCTGGAAGAGGAGGACGGCGTCAGCCGCTCCGAGGTCGCCGTCTTCTACCGGACCAACGCGATGAGCCGGGTGCTCGAGGACACGCTGCAGCGCTTCGACGTCTCCTACCAGGTGATCGGCGGCACCAAGTTCTACGAACGGGCCGAGATCAAGGACGCGATCGCCTACCTCAGCCTGCTCGCCAACCCAGCGGATCTCGTCTCCTTCGGCCGGGTTGTCAACAGTCCCCGCCGCGGCATCGGCAATACCACCCAGAGCCGGATCGCCTCGCACGTCAACACCACCGGCCTGCCGGTCTGGGAGGCGATCGAGCGGGTCGAGGAGGTGCCGGGGCTGAGCGGCGGTGCGGTCAAGAACGTCTCCCGCTTCTACGAGATCATGGCGACGCTGCGCGATCGCGCCGACGCGGAAGGGCCCGTGGCGACGCTGCTGGAGACCGTCCTGCACGAGAGCGGTTACCTCGAAGCGCTGGCGGCGGAGCGGACGATCGAGGCCGAAGGCCGGGCCGAAAACCTGGAAACGCTGATCGCCGGCGCCGCCGAGTTCGACATCGAGCGCGAACGCGAGGGCGCGAGCGAAGTCTCGCCCTTGGACGAGTACCTGCAGCAGATCTCGCTCTACACCGAGCAGGACGGGCTGAAGGACGAGCAGGAGCTGGTGACGCTGATGACCCTGCACAACGCCAAGGGGCTCGAGTACGACACGGTCTTCATCGTCGGCTGCGAGGAGGGCGCTTTTCCGCACATGCGGGCGCTCGAAGAGGGAGGCGAAGAAGAGGAGCGGCGCCTCTGTTACGTCGGCATCACCCGCGCCCGCAAGCGCCTCTACATGACCTGGGCGCGCGAGCGCCGCCTCTTCGGCCGTGCCGAGCACAACCTTCCGTCGCGCTTCGTCGACGAGCTGCCGAGCGAGCTGACCGAGAGCCACTCGAGCGCGGCCCGGAGCCTGGGGACGAGCTGGGGGACCCCGACCGCGAACGCGGTCGATCCAGTGCAGCCGCTCGATCCGGGGCCGGCCCTGGAGATGCAGACCGGCGACGACGTCGTCCACGCCAGCTTCGGCGACGGGGTGGTGACCGGAGTCGAGCCGGGCGGCGTGATCGTCGTTCGCTTCTCCGGTGACGGCGTCGAGCGCAAGCTGATGGCCGACTACGCGCCAATCCGAAAGAGATAGCGGTGGCCGCCCGGGCAATCGACGGCAAAGCGGTTGCCGCCGCGGTGCGGGAGCGGGTCAGGGTCGACGTCGCCGCCTACAGGGAGGAGGCCGGGCGTACTCCAGGTCTGGCCACGGTGCTGGTGGGGGAGGACGCTGCCTCGCAGGTGTATGTGGGGATGAAGCGCCGCAACACCGAGGAGGCGGGCATGCGCTCGATCCACCACGAGCCCGAGGCCTCGGTCCGCGAGGACGAGCTCCTCGCCCTGGTCCGTGAGCTGAACGAGGACGACGAGGTCGACGGCATCCTCGTCCAGCTGCCTTTGCCCGCTCACATCGACGAGAACGCGATCGTCGCCGCGATCGACCCGAAGAAGGACGTCGACGGCTTGACCCCGATCAGCGCCGGCATGCTGGCGCACGGCGCTCCCGGCCTGGTGCCCTGCACGCCCCGCGGTGTGATGGAGCTGCTCGCCCACGAGGGGGTCGAGCTGGAGGGCGCCGAGGCGGTGGTCGTCGGGCGCTCGAAGCTGGTCGGCGTGCCGGTCGCGCGCCTGCTGCTGGCGGCGAACGCGACCGTGACGATGTGCCATTCGCGCACCTGCGACCTCGATGCGGTCTGCCGCCGGGCGGACGTGCTGGTGGCGGCGGTGGGGGTGCCCCGCCTGCTCGGGGCCGAGGCGGTGAAGCCGGGCGCGGTCGTGATCGACGTCGGGGTCAATCGCCTCGATGAGGGGCTCGTCGGCGACGTCGATTACGAGGCCGTCGCCGAGGTCGCCGCGGCGATCACCCCGGTCCCTGGCGGGGTAGGGCCGATGACGATCGCGATGCTCTTGTCGAACACGCTCGAAGCCGCCAGGCAAAGGTTTTGAGGCTCCTGCGGCGTATATCTCGGCAGGCAACCTAGGAGGAAGAGATGGACGTCGACAGGCTCAGTACGGGGGAGAAGATCGCGGGGGTCTCGGCGATCCTGCTCTTCATCTTCATGTTCTTCGATTGGTTCACCGTCAGCGCTTCGAACGGCTTCGTCAGCGTCAGCGTCGGCGGCAGCGCCTGGGACGCGCTCGACGTGATCCCGATCATCCTCCTGATCGCGATCATCGCCGCGGTCGGCGTCGCGGTCGTCCGCCTCACCGAGGCCGACTTCGAGCCGACGATCTCGATGAACGCGGTCGTCGCGATCCTCGGGATCGTCTCGGTCTTGCTGATCCTCTACCGGATCATCTCTCCGCCCGACTCCGGGTTCTCGGAAATCGACGTCAGCCCCGCCGTCGGGATCTTCCTCGGCCTGATCGCGGCGGCCGGGATCGGCTACGGCGGCTACCGGGCGATGCAGGAAGAAGGCGCCAGCTTCGGCGAGATCGGCGACCGGCTTGGCAGCGGCGGTCGTGGCGGTCCCGGCGGCGGCGGTCAGCCGCCCTCGTCTACCCCGCCGTCGCCCCCTCCGCCGCCACCCCCGAGTAGCTGACCGATCCCTCGGCGATGCCGCGCGAGACCTGCTTGGCGAAGGCGATGATCGTCATCATCGGGTTGACGCCGACGGCCGTCGGGAACAGCGAGGCGTCGGCGACATAGAGGCCGGGCGTGCCGTTCACCGACCCGTCCGGCGCGCAGACCCCACGGCGTGGATCGGCTGAGATCCGCGCCGTCGCCTGCGGGTGGAAGGCCTCGAGCCGCAGCTCGGAGGGCTTGAAGCGGGTCGCCTCGAAGGTCGCGAGGTCGCCGGGCCGCAGGACGCCGGCGCGGGCGATGTTGGGATAGACCTCGGTGGCGCCGGCGGCGAAGTGGATTTCCGCCGCGCGGGCGATGCCGAAGATGACCTTGCCGGCGTCCTCGTCGTTTAGGCGGTACTTGGCCCGCAGGGCGCCATCGTTGGCGAGTCCCATCATGCCGACCGAGCTGTCGCGAAGCTGGACGCCGATCGAGCCGACCCGGCCGAAGTCGAGCATCGCCTGTTGGTGCTCGGTGCCGGTCCCGACCAGCCAGGCGCCGCCGAAGGCCAGCGGGGTGAAGGTCGCCTCCAGCAGGACCCCGCGGTCCTCCTCCCACTGGTCGAGGTAGTAGCTCTGCATGACCCCGTCCCAGCCGCGCACCTCCTCCGCGTAGCGGGCGCCGACCCAGCAGGCGGGGTGGATGCGAAGGTTGCGGCCGACCTGGGAGCCGCCGAGGCCTGAGCGCAGCAGCAGCTCCGGAGTGCCGAGCGAGCCGCCGGCGGCGATCACCGCCCGCTTCGCGCGCACCGTGAACCTGCGCCGACGCCCGCTCGCGTCGCGGGCCGAACAGACGACGCCGACGGCCCGGCCGCCCTCGACCAGGACCCGCTGCGCCTCGACCCCGGTTCGCAGCCGCGCTCCGGCGGCGACCGCGCGCGGCAGGTAGCTGACGTGCATCCCGCGCTTGGCGTCGATCGTGCAGCCGTAGGGACAGGAGCTGCACTGGACGCAGCTGCCAGCGTTGCGATGGATCGGGCCGCCGCTGAAGCCGAGCGCCGCCGCGCCCTCCATCGCCAATTGGCCGTTGCGGCCCATCCGGTTCGGGTCGAGCTGGGTGACGCGGAGGAAGCCCTCGGCCTCGGCGTAGTCCTCGGCTAGCTCGTGCGCCCAGGAGAGGCCGAACTCGCCGCGCCACTCCTCAAGCACCGACTCAGGAGCGCGGAAGCAGGTGCCGGAGTTGATCACCGTGGTGCCGCCGACCACTTTCGCCACCGGGACCGGGATCGGCGGCCTGCCTTCGGCGATCGTCAGTCCGGCTTCGCGGTAAAGGGCCTGGATCGCCTGCAGCCGATCGGCTGGGTAGTTGTCGCGGTTGTAGTGGTCGCCCGCCTCCAGCACGAGGACGTCGAGCCCGGCCTCGGCCAGGGTCGCGGCGGCGACGGCGCCGCCGGCGCCCGAGCCGACGATGACGACGTCGCATTCCTCGCCCTCGCCGCGTGGCTCGGTCTCGCCGAGCGAGCCGGCCGGCTCGGGCAGGGTGCCGTCGGCAAGGGCGCAGGCAGTGACGGTCCCGATCCGCGCCTCGACCTCCGGCGCCACCGCGTAGCCGAGAGTCGAGAACAGCTTGCCCATCAGCAGCAGGTCGTGGTGAAGGGGGAAGCGCGAGGAGTCGAGCTTGCCGAGGAAGTCCTGGGCCGCCGCCGGGTCCAGGCGGCTGAAGCGCCAGGGGAAAGGCAGCCACTCGAAAGCGCGCAGGCCGAGGCGCAGGCGCAGCAGAAGCGCCGGCGAGAGCGAGCCGATGAAGCTCGCGACCGGTCCGGAGACGTCGACGTCGCGCTCCGCCGCGGGCAGGCCGTCGATCCCCGGCGCCATCGCCGCGCAGATCGCGCTCAGGGTGCGCTGCTCAGCGGCCGAGAGCCCTGGCGCGCGCCTTCAATCGGGTGCCGCTGGGCGGCCTACCCGTCCCGCCAGTGCCCAGAGCCAGAGCGAGAGCACGGCGAGGAAGCCGTCGACGAGGAAATTCAGCAGGTAGATGAAGACGTGTTCGTCGATCAGGAAGAAGGCGAGCGAGCCCAGCGAGGAGGCGGTCTTGCCGGCGGCGAGGACGAGCAGCAGCGGCCGGTAGCGGACGACGTCGGCCTGGGCGACCAGGCAGATCCCGGTGATCACGACCATGTAGGCGAAGGCCAGCGCCAGCCAGAGGTCCTCCTGGGTGTGCGGGGCGCGGTTGTCGTTGCCGAACCATTCGCCGACGTCGGAGATGACGTTGAGAACCCCGCTTGGGACGGCGATGAAGAGGATGCCGACGACGGCGAAGCTGAGGGCGAGCAGGCGCAGGTTGAAGACGACGAATCTCTCGGCTCGCGGTCCCTGCATCGCCGCCACTCTAACTGGCCAGGCAGCCAGTCGCTTCGAACTGCATCAACTTTTCTATCCAGCAGGTGGAAAAAGTGATGCAGTTCATAGAATGCCGCCGGTGATCGAGCGCGAGCAGGTACTCCACGTCGCCAGGCTGGCCCGTCTCCGGCTTTCGGACGAGGAAGTGGAGACGATGGTGGGGGAGCTATCGGGGATCCTCGGGCACGTCGACCGGATCGGGAACCTCGACCTGGAGGGGGTCGAGCCGACCTCGCACGTGGTCGCGCTGGAGAACGTGCTGCGCGCCGACGAGCCGTGGCAGAGCCTGCCGCGCGACGTCGCCCTCGCCTCGGCGCCGGAACCCTCCGAAGGCGCCTTCCGCGTCCCCTCGCCGCAGGCCGAGTAGATGGCCGACATCCTCGACCTCTCGGTCCTCGAGGCCCACGACGCGAAAATGGCCGGCGACCTCTCGCCGCGGGAGCACGCCGAGGCCTGGTTCGAGGCGGCCGGCTCCGACGAGCTGAACGCCTATCTCTGGCACAACGACCGTGGCGCCGAAGCGGCGGCGATCGAGCTGGAGCAGGACTGGAACGCGCCGATCGCGGTCAAGGACATCTTCTGCACCGAGGGGGTCCCGACCACGGCCGCTTCGCGGATCCTCGAGGGCTACCGCCCGCCCTATACGGCAACCGCGGTGGGAAAGCTGATCGAGGCCGGCCTGCCGATCCTCGGCAAGACCAACATGGACGAGTTCGCGATGGGATCCTCGAACGAGAACTCGGCCTACGGGCCGGTGTTGAACCCGTGGGACCGCACGCGGGTGCCGGGCGGCTCCTCGGGCGGCTCTGCCGCGGCCGTCGCCGGCGGCCTGGCGCCGTGGGCGATCGGCACCGACACCGGCGGCTCGATCCGCCAGCCGGCGGCCTTCTGCGGCATCGTCGGCCTGAAGCCGACCTACGGCGCGATCTCCCGCTACGGGATGATCGCCTTCGCCTCCTCGCTCGACCAGTGTGGCCCGCTCACCCGCACCGTCAGCGACGCCGCCCTACTGCTGGCGATGCTGCAGGGGCGCGACCCGCTCGACTCGACCTCGGTCGGGATCGAGGGCGGCGTCTCGCTGCCCGACCGCCAGGACCTCAGCGGGCTGCGCTTCGGCGTCCCGGCCGAGCTGGCGCGCGACTCGGTCGACGCCGGCGTGCGCGAGGTCTTCGAGCGCACCCTGCAGAAGATCGAGGAGCTCGGTGGCGAGGTCGCCGAGGTCTCGCTGCCGAACGCCGAGCACGGGATCTCCGCCTACTACGTGATCGCCCCCGCCGAGGCCTCCTCCAACCTCGCCCGCTACGACGGCGTCCGCTACGGGATGCGGGCCGGGGGCGACGGCGACCTGATCGAGATGTACGAGACGACCCGCTCGGAGGGCTTCGGCGCCGAGGTGAAGCGGCGGATCATGCTCGGCACCTACGCGCTCTCCTCCGGCTACTACGAGGCCTACTACGGCCAGGCGCAGAAGGTCCGCACCCGGATCGCCGAGGACTTCAGCGGCGCCTTCGCCGACGTCGACTTCGTCGTCACGCCGACCGCCCCTTCGGTCGCCTTCAAGCTGGGTGAGAAGACCGACGACCCGCTCTCGATGTACCTCAACGACTTCTTCACCGTGCCGATGAGCCTCGCCGGCATCCCGGCGATCTCGATTCCGGCCGGGCTCGCCGAACCCGAGGGCGGCGGACCACAGCTGCCGGTCGGCTTCCAGATCGCCGCCCCCGCCTTCGCCGAGCAACGCCTGCTCGACGGCGCCTTCGCGCTTGAGCAGGGGATCGGCTTCGACAAGCGCCCGGGGGATGCGGATGGCTGAGCTCGAAGCGGTGATCGGGCTGGAGATCCACGTCCAGCTGGCGACCAAGACGAAGATGTTCTGCGGCTGCGAGCTTTCCTTCGGCGACGAGCCGAACGTCCACACCTGCCCGATCTGCCTCGCCCATCCCGGCGTGCTGCCGGTCCCCAACGAGCAGGCGATCCGCTACGCGCTGCAGATCGGCCTCGCGCTCGATTGCGAGATCGCCCCGCGCTCGATCTTCCACCGCAAGAACTACTTCTATCCCGACAGCCCGAAGGCCTACCAGATCAGCCAGTACGACATCCCGATCTGCGGCCCCGGACGGCTCGGCGAGATCCGCATCCATCGCGCCCACCTCGAGGAGGACGCGGCGAAGACGATCCACGTCGGCGCCTCCGGCCGCATCCACGGCTCCGACGCCTCCCTCGTCGACTTCAACCGCGGCGGCACGCCGCTGGTCGAGATCGTCACCGAGCCCGACCTGCGCGACGCCGCCGAAGCCGCCGAGTGGGCGCGCCTCCTGCGCGAGACCGTGCGCCAGCTAGGCGTCTCCGACGTCAACATGGAGGAGGGGAGCCTACGCGTCGACGCCAACGTCTCCGTGCGCCCCGCCGGCAGCAGCGAGCTCGGGACCAAGACCGAGCTGAAGAACATGAACAGCTTCCGCTTCCTGCAGCGCGGGATCGAGGCCGAGCTGGCGCGCCAGCGCGAGCTGGTCGAAAGCGGAGGAGAGGTGGAGCAGGAGACCCTCCACTTCGACCCGGCCAGCGGCAGCCTCACCTCGCTCCGCTCGAAGGAGGAGGCCCACGACTACCGCTACTTCCCCGAGCCCGACCTGGTTCCGCTGGTGCCGACCGAGGAGATGCTGCGTGAAGCCCGCGAGGCGCTGCCGGAACTGCCGGCGGCGCGGCGAGTCAGATACGAAGAACAAGATGTGGCTGGGGATCTCGCTGAGATTCTTTCGCTAGACCCGAGAGCCGCCGAATATTTCGAGCAGGCCGCTCAAGCGCCTGGTGGGGTGGACTGGCATACCACCGCGCTCTGGGTGACCGGCGATGGTGCGGCGATTGCCCGGCAAAACGAGAAGGGGGCGGGTCTCGCTGATACGGATGTAAGCCCCGAGGGACTTGCCTTGCTACTTGGACTCGTCGCTCAAAAGAAGATTTCCCATGGTGCCGCGAAGACTGTTCTAGCCGCGATGGTTCTGGAGGGCAGCAGCGATCCAGAGTCGATCGCCGAGCGCGAGGGCCTAGCCCAGATGTCCGACTCAGGTGAGCTGGAGGCCATAGTCGAGAAAGCGATGGCCGACAACCCCGACGCCGTAGAGAAGATCCGCGAAGGCAACGGCAAGGCGATCGGAGCCATAGTCGGCGCCGTGATGCGAGAGACCAAGGGCCGCGCGGACGGCGGCGAGGTCAACCGCATCATTCGCGAGAGGCTTTAGCCCAGTCATTTAGCTGTTCCTTTTGGCCGCTATCCGGGCAAAAGGAACAGCTAAAGCCATCTCGGCACGTTGCAACCGGCACTTTGTAACAAGTTGTTACAAGCCTGCTAGGTTCAGGGCATGGCCTGGAACGTCGTAATCGCTGGTGGTGGGTTTGGCGGCGCGGCGGCTGCGCATGAGCTGGAGCGGGTGATGCCCAAGCAGTCGGCGCGGCTGGCGCTGGTGAACGAGACGAACTTTGCGCTCTATACGCCGTTTCTGCCTGAGGCGGCGGCCGGGACCTTGGAGCCGCGGCATGTGGTGACGCCGCTGCGGGAGATGCTGAAGCGCACCTATCTGCGGATCGGGGCGATCGTCGGCCACGACCCCGAGGCGAAGACGGTGACGCTGCGGGCCAAGTACGGCGAAACCGAGACGATGCCCTACGACCAGCTGCTGCTGGCGCTCGGCTCGACCTCGCGGGTGCTGCCGGTGCCGGGTCTCGCGCAGCACGCGGTCGGGTTCAAGAGCCTCTCCGACGCGATCTACCTGCGCAATCATGTGGTCGAGACGCTGGAGGAAGCCAACGCGACCGAGGATCCGCGGCGACGCGAAGAATTGCTGACGTATGTCTTCGTCGGCGGCGGCTACGCCGGCCTCGAGGCCCTCGCCGAGCTGCAGGACTTCGCCGCCGACGCGATGGACAGCTACCCGCGCGCCCGCCTGCACGGCATGCGCTGGGTCCTGGTCGAGGCAACGGACCGGGTGCTGCCGGAGATCGATCGCGAGCTGGCCGATTACGCCTTGCGGGAGCTGCGGGGCCGCGGCATCGACATCCGCCTACAGACGACGCTGGAGGAGGTCACCGCCGAGAGCGCCCGCCTTTCCACTGGCGAGGTGTTGCCGACCCGCACCGTCGTCTGGACCGCCGGGGTCAAGGCGCAGCCGATCCTCGCCGAGCTGAACCTGCCGCTCGACGAGCGCGGCCGCGTCCCGGTCGACTCCTACCTGCGGGTGCAGGGCATGGATTCGGTCTGGGCGATCGGCGACTGCGCCGCCGCCCCCGATCCCCGCGGCGGCACCTGCCCGCCGACCGCCCAGCACGCCGTCCGCCAGGGCCCCGTCGCCGCGCGCAACATCGCCGCCGAGCTCGGGGTCGGCAGCCCGCGCCCGTTCGAGTACCGCAGCGAAGCGAGCTTCGTCAACCTCGGCCGCTACAAGGCGGTGGGCCGGATCGGCGACCGCACCTTCCGCGGCTTCCCAGCCTGGTGGATGGCCCGGACCTACCACATGAGCCAGATCCCGGGCGCAGCCCGCAAGGTCCGCGCCGTCCTCGACTGGACCGCCGGCCTGCCGTTCAGCCGCGACATCGCCGAGGTCGGGACGATCGGCAAACCAAAGCCGCTCGTCTAGCCGATGAGCCCCGAAAGGGGCGCGCCAGTTGCCTATTCGACGACGAGCGTGGTGTGCATCCCTTTTTCCTCGTGTTCGGGGAGCGAGCACCAGAGGCGGTAGGTCCCCGGCGGCAGGTCGAAGCTGGCCACGGTGTGCTGGAGCGACTCCGTTTTCGCGACCTGGAGCGGTTCGCCTTCCTCGCCTTCACGGCGGATATTGAGGTTGTGCGGGTCTTCGCCCTGGTTGTTCAGTTCCACGGTCAGTTCGCCGGCTTTGACTTTCGCCCGCGAGAGCACGTAGTAGTACTCGTGCGCTTTGACCGCCAGGCGGTTGGCTTCGGGTTCCGGTTCGGGATCGGCAGACGGAGCTTCGGCCGGTGGCAGCGTCGGCGCGGGGAGCGGGACCGCTTCGGGGGTCGGAGCGGGAGCCGTGGCGGCTTCGCAGCTCCACCAGCTCTTGCGTCGCACGACTTTTCGCAGACGACCGTTCCTCCGCACGTGCTTGACGACCCGCTTCGAATGACGCTGCCAGCTGCATTCCGCAGCAGCGCTGCCCGACGTTCCGCCGGCAGGCACAAGCACCAGCACCAGCGCACCGATCAGCACCGCGACCGTCCCTCTCACGGCTTCACCAGCACCGGCCGGGCGAAGCCGGAGGCACCGGGGATGATCGGTTCGGCGTCGTAGCCGAGCCACTGCTCGAGCAGCGAGCAGTACATGCCCCGGAAGTCGCTCGTCACTTTCAGGTTTTCCAGTTCGTCGAGGTTCGAGAGCCCCGGGAACTCGCCGACCATCTCGCCCTTGGCTTTCGAACCGATCAGGAAAGCGGTGCCGGCGGCGCCGTGGTCGGTGCCGAGCGAGCCGTTCTCCTCCGGCCGTCGCCCGAACTCGCTCCACATCTCGATCAGGACCCGGTCGGCGAGCCCGCGGGCCTCGAGGTCGCGCTGGAAGGCGAGGATCGCGTCGCAGGTTTCCTGCAGGCTGCTCGCCAAATCGGCGGCCTGGTCGGCGTGGGTGTCGTAGCCGCCGGCGGCGCGGATCGTCACCACCCGCAGCGGCAGGCCGAAGCTGATGTAGGCGGCGAGGCCGGCGAGCTTGTGGGCGAAGTAGTTGTCGGGATAGGGCACCGGGCTGCTGAAGTCGCCGATGCCCGCCAGGTCCTGGCGCAGCTTGTCGGTCTGGTAGGTGGCGCGGCGCACCTGGGAGAGCCCGGGCGAATCGGAGGGCAGGGTGCCGAAGCGGGCGAAGCTCTTGAACATCTCCGCTTCGACCGGGTCGCCGACCTGCGACCACAGTTCGTAGCCGTCGACGCTGTCGATCGACGCCACCGGCTTTTCCGCGGTCGCGATCATCGGCGAGAGGTCGCCGTCGAGCGAGAGCCCTTGCAGCGGGTTTTCGTCGCTGCCGACCGCGTCGAGGTAGCGGCCGAGCCAGCCGGTGCGGTAGCCGACTTCCAGCTCGCCGATCTCGTAGTAGTGGCGGGAGGTGAAGTGCGACTGGTCGGGGTGGTCGTAGCCGATCGCCGGGAAGGTGCTGACCTTGCCCTCGCCGTGCAGGGTGGCGAGGCCGCTCGCGGCCGGGTGCCACTGCAGGCTCGTGTCCTCGCTGAATTGCGGCCCGGCACCGGGCGCGAGCGCGAGGTTGGGGCGCAGCTGCGAGTACTTCGGGTCGCCGACCGGCGCCAGCACGCTGAGGGCGTCGATGCCGCCGTCGAAGAAGACCGAGATGAGGATCTTTTCGTTCTGCGCCGCCTGGGCGATCCCGGTCTCGAAGGCCGAGAGCGGGATCTTCGAGGCGCCGTAGACGGCGAGGGCGAGGCCGGCGCTGCGGGAGAGGAACTTGCGCCGCGAGAGGCCGGTGCCGGCCGGGTCCGGCATCCCCGGCTCGATCGCCGGCAGGCCCTTGCCGGCTTCCGCGGCCGCGCTGCGCAGCAGCTGGGAGCGGGTGAAGCCCTCGCAGCAGGCGTGTTTGCGGGCGCTCATTGCAGGATCACGTCCGGGCTGACGCCGATCAGCTGCAGGAGGGCGTTCTGGCGCATGGCCCGGAACGGGCCCTCCTGCCAGTCGGCGATCGCGAGGTTTTCGCTGCGGCGGGCGAGGTCGAGCAGCTCGGCCCGGTGTTCTTCGCGCAGCGCCGGGTTGCCCCAGGACGCGAGCGCCCGCGCCAGCGCTTCGTCGGCGTTCTCGGTCGAGCTGTATTCGTCGCCCCAGACGTCCACCGTCGTCCCCTCCAGCGCGTAGGTGACGATGTTCCAGCGCGCCCGCATCCGCGAGGTGTCGAGCCAGCGGGTGTCGTCCCAGCCGGAGACGTTGGGCGGTTCGAAGAGCCTCTGTCCCGCCCCTTCGCAGAGCCAGGTCCAGGCCTCGGTGTCGATGTGGCGCCCGAGCGCCCGCAGCATCCCGGCCAGTTGGACGACTGGCGGCTTCACCATCGGCGGGCTTTCGTAGAGCTCCGGGCTGAGCAGGATCGTCTCCAACACCGGGCGGATCTGCCAGCCGGACCCGGTGTAGAGCGAGATCAGTTCTCCTTGCCGCGCGCTCGAGGGCGCCTGCGGGACGAAATAGCTCCAGAGCTTGGCGACGAAGAAGGAGGGGTGAAGGGGGTTCTCGACGCAGAGCCGGCAGGCGTCTTCCCAGTTCCAGTTGCCGGTCTGGCCGAAGACCGTCTTGTTTCCGTAGTCGTGCGAGTCCGGGTCGAAGTGGAAGTTGTGCTCGCCCAGTTCGCTCGACCAGTCGCTGCGCCAGCCGGTCAGCGCCCGTGCCTGTTCGCGGATGTCGTCCTCGGTGTAGGCGCCGCGGTCGGCGCCGAGCGAGAACAGCTCCATCATCTCCCGGCCGTAGTTCTCGTTCGGGGCCCACTCGTAGTTTTCGTTGCCGTTCAGCCACTGCAGCATCGCCGGGTCGATCGTCACCGCCCGGAAGAGGTCGAGGAAGGAGCCGAAGCAGTGGCTGCGGAAGAGGTTGGACTGGTCGATCATCTGCTGCTGGCGGGAGACGTTGGCAAGCGAGGTCGCGAACCAGTCGTGGAAGACCAGCGCCATCCGCTCGACCAGCGGCTGGTTGGTGCGGACCATGCGGTCGAGCCACCAGAGATGGTCGTGGCCCCAGGCGTCGGCCGGGGCGAGCGGGTGGCCTTCGTCGTCGGTCGGCGGCGGGCCGCTGAGCACGGCGGCGCCGCTGGGTCGGGTCAGCGACTGGACCGCCCCGACCAGCCCCAGGGGTATCAGCGCCTCGGCCTGGCCGGGGACGGCGCCGAAGCCGGCGCGCTGCAGCAGCCGCGTCGCCTGGGGCACCCCGAACGGTCCCTGGTAGGCCTGCGGCGGGCGGGGGTCGCTGACGGCCGGGGCGGGCGCCGGCGGCGGGGTCTGCGGCAGGGCGCGCCGAGAGGGCTTCGGGCCTGGCCCGCGGAAGTGCCCTTTCTTCGGCTTGTGATGGTGGGTGAAGATGTAGCCCTGGACGCGCCAGTCGCCCTGGCCGTCGGGGACCCAGCGGAAGTGCTTGTCCTTCCAGACACGACGACGCTTGCGGTGCCGGTGGTGCTTCCGCTTCTCTGCTGCGACTGGTTGCTGTCGTGGGATCGCCATGCGCGAGTAGGCCCCTACGGGGGCCTACCGGCTTTGGTCGGCCCTCGAGCCCTCCCGCTTGAGGCTTCGCAGCAGCCGTTGGACGTTAGGCCTACGACCGACGCGCAAGAATGGCTAGGTGCAATACCTAGTGATCGCCTTCTTCTTCGGGCTCGCCACCGGCATCATCGGCCGCGCCAAGGGCAGCTCGTTCTTCATCTGGTTCGTGATCGGGATGTTGATCCCGCCGCTCGGCCTGATCGCGGTGATCCTCTACCGGGTCGACAAGGACGAACCGGAACGCCAGTGCCCCAACTGCCACAAGGCGCTGAAGCTCTACGTCCAGGTCTGCCCTCGCTGCGGCACCGACCTCTACCTGCCGGACCCGGCGGCGGTTCGCCACCCGGGCGTCAGGTAAAGCGTTTGACGAACTCCAGCGCCCGGTCGCAGACCTCGCGCCAGCCGCTGTCGATCGTCAGCGAGTGGCCGCGGTTGGGGATTTTCTCGATCTCGGTCACCGCGGTGTTGCGGCTCTGCCGCTTGTAAGAAGCGTTGGCGATCGCCCAGGGGACGGTGTGGTCCTTCTCGCCGTCGATGATCAGCAGCGGTCCGCGCTCGGGATTCTTCGGGTCGAGCTTGGCCTCGGTGAGGGGATTGAGGTTGGCGTTCGCCATCTGCATCAGCGCCAGCCCCGGCGCCGCCACGTGGAAGGTCTCGTAGAGCTCCTTCGCCTCCTCGTCGTCGAGGGCGTTGGCCCAGCCGTACTTGAACTGGTCGAGGGTGAGGGTGACGGCGCGGCCGCGGTTGAGCGGGTTCGCCAGCACCGGTTTCGCCGACTTCAGCGACGAGAGCGGCAGCGGCAGGACGCCGCGGAAGGGCCCGGGGTCGATCGCCACGGTCGCGGCCGAGAGCCCGCGGTCGGCGATCAGCTGCGCCAGCAGCCCGCCGGTCGAGTGACCCATCACCGCCGGCCTGCGATCGAGTCCCTCGATCACATCCTGGGTGTGGTCGGCGATCATGCCCAGCGACTTCTTGGCGAAGACGTCCGGGTTCGCCCGCGCCTCCTCGACCGTGGCGGGATCGTCTGGCCAGTCGGGTTTGACCGCCGCGTATCCCGCCGCTTCGAAGGTCTCGGCCCAGCGGTCCCAGCTGCTCGGCAACAGCCAGAGCCCGTGGATGAAGACGACCGCCGTCTTGCCGGCGGCGTTGGCTTTCTCGACTTCGGTCTTCTCTCGCGCGCTGACCTGGATCTGATCAGCGTAGCCAGGTGCGGACGATCGCGTTGGCGAATCCGGCGCCGTAGCGGAAGGCGGCGGGCTTCTTCGAGTGGCCGTGGAGGCGCTGTTCGACCGTGATCGGCACCTCCTTGGCGGGGATGCCGCGCTTGATCGCCTCGATCATGAACTCGGAGGTATGGAACTGCTCCTGGCGCAGGACGAGCTGGGGGAGGACGGTGGTGCGGACGGCGCGGTAGCCGTTGGAGCAGTCGGTGACGTGGGTGCGGGTGATGGTGGAGACGAGGCGGTTGAAGAAGACGATCCCGAGCTCGCGGGCGAAGTGGTTGCGGTCGGCGTGGCCGAGGACGCGGGAGCCGTGGGCCATCTCGACTTCGCCGTCGAGGATCGGCTTGACCAGGCGCTCCATCTCGTCGGGGCGGTGCTGGCCGTCGGCGTCGAGGGTGACGACGATCTCCGCCTCCGATTCGACCATCAGCCGGTAGCCGGTGCGCAACGCCGCGCCGCCGCCGCGGTTGGTGACGTGGCGGGCGACCAGGGCGCCGTGCTCGGCGGCGACGTCGCCGGTGCCGTCGCGGGAGCCGTCGTCGACGACCAGCACCTCGGTGCGGATACCGCAGACCGCGGGCGGGATCTGGTCGAGGACGGTGGCGATGTTGTCGGCCTCGTTGTAGGCGGGGACCAGGATCGCGATCTTGCCCTTGAAGCGGTCGGGCAAACCGGCCTGGCGGAACTCCTCCCAGGCGAGGCCCTCGAGCGCGGCGGCGAGCTGGCGCCCGTTCCGCGCCGATTGCGCCAGCGCCCGCAGCGTCAGCAGGAAGAGGATGAAGATCGCGAAGACCGCCAGGCCGAGGATGCGGCCGCCGTTGCCCTTCTCGAACGAGAACGCCGACAGCAGACCGTTGACGATTTCGGTCCCGGTGACGATCAGCAGCCCGAGGCCGGCGAGAACCAGGATCAGCACGTCGGCGTTGCGCAGGGTGCGACGGCGCGCCACCGCGTAGGCGACCATCGCCAGCGCGAGCAGCACGCCGACCGCGCGCAGCGCGGTCAGTTCGGCGGGGAAGATGCCTGCGGTTGGGGTGCCGACCATTGGCGACCGGAGGATATGGCCGCCAGGGCGGATGAGAGGGCCAGGCCGGCCAGCGGAAAGACGAGCGTCATCAGCACCTCGTTGCGGCGCGGGGCGGCGAGGGAGACCGCGCCGACCAGGGTGACGAGCGCGATCGGCGTCGCCAGGGCGATGAACTCCCACCAGCGGCGCCACAGCGCCAGCAGGGCGAAGCCGGCGATCCCGAGCAGGACGAGAAGGATCTGGACAGCCCGGCCCGCGGTCGTGTCCATCGCTTCGCCGACGCCGCTGCTCCACATCCGCCCGACCTTGCGCGCGGTCATCGCCAGGTAGTCGACCGGGTCTTCGCCGAAGTACTTCGAGAGGTTTTCCTTGCCGATCTTGCCGAGCGCCTGGTCGCGGCTGAGGCTCGGGTCCTTGGCCATCTCTTCCTTGGCGACCCGGTTGAAGAGCGGAGTGGGGTTGACTTCGTTCAGCGCTTCGGAGTTCGGTGCGAGGTCGCGGTGTTCGAAGCGCTGGACCAGAATCGCCTTCACCCGCTGGTATTCGCCGTCCGCCGGCAGATAGGTCCCGACGTAGAGGGCCTTGCCGCCGCCGGTCGAGATCGGCACGACACGGTCGAGGACGATGTAGTTGCGGATCGTCCAGGGGAGGATCGGGAGGGCGATGGCGACGAGGAGGACCGCGGCGCCGGCGAGGCCGAGGCGCCATTCGCGCTCCCGCCACATGCGGATCGCGGCGAGGACGACAAATGCCGCCCCGACCAGCAGGTACTCCGGGCGGAACATCGCGGTGAGGCCGAAGAGGAAGCCGGGAGCGAGCCATGCCCACAGCGAGCGCTTCTCACTTGCCCAGAGGAAGGCGAGGATCGCCGCTGGCAGGGTCAGCATCGCCGGCGGCTCGCTCATCAGCTCGCCGGTCGTGTGGAGGAAGGGCGGGTAGACCGCGACCGCGAAGGCGGCGAAGAGCCCGACCCAGCGCCCGAGCTCGCGCCCCCCGAGCCGCCACCCCAGCGCGAAGACGACGAGGATCGTCGCCACCCCCAGCAGTGCCTCGACGATCCGCGCCGTCCCTTCCCGCGGGCCCCCGGTCGCGTAGAAGGAGGCGGCATAGAGGAAGGGCGCTCCCGGCGACCAGTCGCTCGAATCGTGGAATTCCGGCCCCCCGAAGCTGCCTTCCGTGTAGAGCGCCTTCGAGATCGCGTAGTAGGCGTGCGAGTCGTCAGCCGGGTTCGAGACGGGGTTGACGACGACGTAGGCGCGGACGACCAGGCCGAGGGCAGCGATCAGCGCGAGCGCGATCAGCGTCCTCCTGCCGTATCGCTCGTGCAGCGCGCGGATCCAGGCGGCGAGGGTCTTCAAGGGCCGGGTCAGGCTATCCGGGGTGGGGTCGGGAGAGCGCATCCGCTGGCGACCCCGGCTTTGTGAGGTCGCCAGCGGATGCGCTCCCGAAGGAGGCGGTGAGCCAGGTGAGGGTGGTTGCTGCGAGCGCGGCGAGGAGAGGGACGAGGACGAGGACGCGGCGGGGGGAGGCGACGAGGAGGGTGCTGATCGCGGTGATTGCGAGGAAGATCGTGCCGAAGAGGAGGGCCTCCCAGCGGCGTTTCCAGACGAGGATCGCCAGGCCGAGGAGGCCGAAGGCGACCAGGAGCCAGTGCAGGACCTCCCAGACCGGCTCGCGCATCACGTCTCGCGGCCCATGCGACCAGATGCGGCCGACCTTGGCGGCGACGAACCCGGCGTATTCGAGCGGCTCTTGGGAGATGTCGTCCCAGAGTTGTTCCTTGCCCATCTTCGAAAGCGCCTGGTCGGTTTCCATTTCGGGATACCGGGCGCGCGCGAGGCGCGCGAGGATCTGCTCGAGGCGCAGATGCTGCGCCGCGTCGGCCGCGAACAGCTGCGGGTTTGCGGCAACCACTTCGCCGCCGACCTTTTCCGGGTCGCCGTTCGAGGGCAGGTAGGTGCCGGCGTAGAGAACCTGCCCACCACCGGTTGAGATTGGGACGAAGCGGTCGAGCGCGACCGCGTTGCGGATCGTCCAGGGGGCAAGGATGACCAGGAGCGCGCCGAGAAAAACAGCCGCACGCAGAAGGGAGTTGCGCCAGTCGTCCCGGACGTGCCTCACCGCGATGGCGAGCGACACGAGCACCGCCACCCCCAGGTACTCCGGTCGCATCAACGCCAGCGCTCCAAAGAGAGCACCCGGCAAGAGCCACCTAACCCAGCCGCCCTCCCAAGCCCAAAGCGCCGCGAGCACTCCACCCGACAGCAGCGTCGCCGCCAACGGCTCGCTCATCAGCATCCCCTGGTACTCCAGCAGCGCCGGATAAACCGCCACCGCAAGCGCCCCAACCAGCGCCGGCCACACGCTCGCTGAGTTATTCCGCCTATAGCCGGGTTTATTCAGCGAGGGCCGCCCCAGGCGCCTGCCGATCAAGTACGCGAACAGAACCGACAGCGCCCCAATCAACGCCAGCACGACCCGCGCCAGCTGTTCGTGTACTCCGCCCGTCACCTCGTACACCCCCGCCACGAACAGCGGCAGCCCCGGCGAGTAGTTGCTCGACGGCTGCGTCGCTCCCGACCCCACCGTGAACCCGTCCCCCGCGTCCAGGTTCCTCGCGATCGCCGCGTAGGCCCGGGCGTCGTAGACCGGCGCCCGCCCGTCCCAGGCCTCGCCGACCCGCAGCCCTAGCCCCAGCAGGAAGATCGCGACGAGCGCTCCCAGGCCAAGCCAGCCCCCGTTTCGCGCCGCCAATCCGCTCGCCATCGCTGGGATTCAACACGGACACGCGGCCGACCAACCGATTAAAGTTCCGTCCTCATGCGAATCCTCATCCTTGGGGGCGACGGCTACCTCGGCTGGCCGACTGCGCTCCGCTTCTCGGCCCGCGGGCACGAAGTCTCCGTCGTCGACAACTTCTCCCGCCGCCGCTGGCACACCGAACACGGCACCGCCTCGCTGACCCCGATCGGGGGTCTCGACGAGCGGATCGCCGCTTGGCGCGAGGTCGCCGGCGAGCAGATCCGCAGCTACGTCGGCGCCGTCGAGGACGGCGACTTCCTCGACGAGGTCGTTGCCGAGACGCTGCCCGAGGCGGTCGTCCACTACGGCCAGCAGGCCTCGGCGCCGTTCTCGATGCTCTCGCGTGAGCGCGCGGTCGAAACCCAACACGCCAACGTGATCGGCAACCTCAACCTGCTGTTCGCGATGCGCGACCACGTCCCCGACGCGCACCTGGTCAAGCTCGGGACGATGGGCGAGTACGGCCAGCCCAACATCGATATCGAGGAGGGCTACATCGAGATCGAGCACAAGGGGCGCAAGGACAGCCTGCCCTACCCGAAGCTGCCGGGCTCGCTCTACCACTGCTCCAAGGTCCACGACTCGACCAACATCCACTTTGCCTGCCGCACCTGGGGCCTGCGCGCGACCGACCTCAATCAGGGCGTTGTCTACGGGGTCGAGACCGAGGAGACCGCCCGCGACGAGCGCCTCATCACCCGCTTCGACTACGACGAGCTGTTCGGCACCGTCCTCAACCGCTTCTGCGTCCAGGCGGTTATCGGGCATCCGCTGACCGTGTACGGGGCCGGCCACCAGACCCGCGGCTTCCTCAACATCCGCGACACCCTCGCCTGCGTCGAACTGGCGGCCCTGAACCCGGCCGAGCGCGGCGAGTTCCGCGTCTTCAACCAGTTCACCGAGCAATATTCAGTGCTCGGGCTGGCGGAACTCGTGAAAGAAGCCGGCGAGCACCTCGGCTACAGCGTGGAGATCCAGCACTACGACAACCCGCGGGTCGAGAAGGAAGAGCACTACTACAACGCGATCCACACCAAGCTGCTCGATCTCGGCCTGCAGCCGACGCTGTTGGGCGAGGAGCTGGTCGAGTCGATCATCCACGCGATCGAGCGCTACAAAGGCCGCGTCGTCGAGACCGCGATCGAGCCGAAGACCCGCTGGAACCCGGCGAAATCGCCTGCAGGCCAGGCGTAGCGCCGCTGCTACCATCGCCAGTTCGATGAGAGCTGCCGACACGTTGATGGAAAGCCTCAAGGCCGAGGGCGTCAAGGACGTCTTCGGGATCCCTGGCGGGGCCAACCTGCCGACCTACGACGCCCTCGTCGACGCCGACTTCCGCCACGTCCAGGTGCGCCACGAGCAGGGTGGCGGCCACGCCGCCGAGGGGTACGCCAAAGCCTCGGGCCGGGTCGGCGTCGCCTTCGCCACCTCCGGCCCCGGCGCGACCAACCTCGTCACCGCGATCGCCGACGCGATGATGGACTCGACCCCGACCGTCTTCATCACCGGCCAGGTCCGCACCGAGCTGATCGGCACCGACGGCTTCCAGGAGGCCGACATCCTCGGTGCCACGCTGCCGTTCGTAAAGCACTCGTTCGCGGTCACCGACCCGCGCCAGATCCCCGAGTACGTCCACCAGGCCTTCCACGTCGCCTCGACCGGGCGCCCCGGGCCGGTCCTGCTCGACATCCCGCAGGACCTTTCGCGGGCCGACATCGACTACGAGCCGCGCACCGAGCCGGTCGAGCTGCCGGGCTACAAGCCCTCGACCGAGGGCAACATCAAGCAGATCCGGATCGCCGCGAAAGCGCTGGCGAGCGCGCGGCGGCCGATCTTCTACACGGGCGGCGGCGTCATCAACGGCAATGCGAGCGCGGAGCTGCGCGAGCTCGCCGACTCCGACCGCTTCCCGGTCACCTCGACCCTGATGGGCCTCGGCGGCTTCCCGGCCTCCAACGACCACTTCCTCGGCATGCTGGGCATGCACGGCACCTGGACCGCCAACCAGGCGATGGACAAAGCCGACCTGATCGTCGCGATCGGCGCCCGCTTCGACGACCGCATCACCGGCAAACTGAGCGAGTTCGCCCCGCACGCCAAGGTCATCCACATCGATATCGACCCGGCGGAGATCTCGAAGAACGTGGGAGCGCACATCCCGATCGTCGGCGACGTCAAGCAGGTGCTGCCGAAGCTGACCCGCGAGTACCGGGCGCTGCAGACCGACTCCGGCCGCCTCGACGAGTGGTGGAACACGTTGCGCGGCTGGCAGGACGGGCACCCGCTCTATTACGAGCCCGGTCAGGACGGCGAGATCAAGCCGCAGTTCATGATCGAGGCGCTGCACCGGGCCACCCGGGGCGACGCGATCATCACCTCCGACGTCGGCCAGCACCAGATGTGGACCGCGCAGTACTACGGCTTCGACAAGCCGCGGCGCTGGATCAACTCCGGCGGCCTCGGGACGATGGGCTTCGGCCTGCCGAGCGCGGTCGGGGCCAAGGTCGCCTGCCCGGACGAGCAGGTCGTCTGCGTCGCCGGCGACGGCAGCCTGATCATGAACGTCCAGGAGCTCGCCACCTGCGTCACCGAGGACATCCCGGTGAAGATCTTCCTCCAGAACAACGGCTACATGGGCATGGTCCGCCAGTGGCAGGAGCTGTTCTGGGACGGTCGCTACAGCTCGGTCGAGATGGGCGCCAGCCCCGATTGGGTGAAGCTGGCCGAGGCCTTCGGGGCCAAAGGAATGCGCTGCGAGAACAGCGCCGACCTCGAGGAGCAGATGGTCGCCGCGCTGGAGCACGACGGCCCGGTCCTGCTCGACGTTCGCACCGCCAAAGAGGAGAACTGCTACCCGATGATCCCGCCGGGCAGCGCCGCCCGCGACATGGTCGAGGCACCCCGAGGGGCAGTGCGCTGATGGAGGCCGGCACCCCCCAGGTGGTGAAACTGGAGGACCTGCACGTGGCTGGGCAGCTCAGCGGTCGCAAGCACATCCTCTCGATCCAGGTCGAGAACAAGCCGGGCGTGCTGGCGCGCGTCGCCGGGCTCTTCTCGCGCCGCGGCTTCAACATCGACACCCTCGCGGTCGGCCCGACCGACGACCCGACGGTCTCGCGGATCACCCTCACCCTCGACGGCGCCGTCCACCCGATCGACCAGGTGACCAAGCAGCTGCACAAGCTCGTCAACGTGCTGAAGATCCGCGACATGGAGCCCGAAGAGACGGTGGCGCGCGAGATGGCGCTGTTCAAGGTCTCCTCGGCGGTCGAGAACCGCGCCGAGATCATCCAGTTCGCCGAGATCTTCCGGGCCAAAATCGTCGACGTCGCCCGGCGGACGATGACGATCGAGGTGACCGGCTCGGCCGACAAGATCGAGGCCTTCGAGCGAATGGTCCGCCCGCACGGCTTAGTCGAAATGGTCCGCACCGGAGAGATCGCCATTGGGCGCGGTCACGACTGAGGACCTTCTCGAAGCACTGAAGCGAGGCGCCGAGCGCGGGCGCCGCACCCTCGTAAGCGTCACCAAGGAGGTAGAGGTCGATGATCCGTGCGCGGTCGTCTTTTCATCGCGCCTCGCGAGCGACCGCTGGTTCTGCTGGGAGCAGCCCGACCGGGAGTTCGCGCTGGCCGGACTGGGAATGGCGCACGAGGCGGGCTCGCGAGGAGAGAACCGCTTCCGTGACGTTGCCGAGGAGTGCCTGCGGCTGGGGGATCATCCGGTCCTCGAGGAGCCGCGGGGGCTGCCGGCTGGGGCCGGGGCGGTCTGGCTCGGCGGCTTCGCCTTCGCCCCCGAGGGAGGCGCGAGCTCGACCTGGTCCTCGCTTCGGCCCGCCTCGCTCGTGCTGCCGCAGGTCTCGATCTGCCGGCGAGGGGAGCGCGCCTTTCTCACCGTCAACGCTGTGGTGGGGCCGGGGGAGGGGACGGACCGTCTCGCCGAAGAGCTGTCGGCGCGGGTCACCGGGCTGCGCCTCGACTCGCCGCTGCCGTTGCTCGATCCGCACCCGACCGCCCACCCCGAGATCCGTAGCGCCCGGCCGCCGCGGGAGTTCGAAGCGGCGGTCGAGGGCGCCACATCCCGGATCGCCGCCGGCGAGTTCTCCAAGGTCGTGCTCGCCCGCGAGGTGATCGTCGGTGCCGCCGCCGCCCACGACCCGGCCGCGGTCTTCGGCGCCATGCGCGAGCAGTTCCCCGCCTGCTTCTGCTTCTGCTGCGGCACCCCCGAGGCGGCCTTCATCGGCGCCAGCCCGGAGCTGCTGGTCCGCCGCGCCGGCGCCAGCGTCTCCACCGTCGCCCTCGCCGGCTCGACCCGGCGCAGCTCCGACCCCGCCGTCGACGACCACCTCGGCGAGCAGCTGCTGCGCAGCGACAAGGATCGGCGCGAGCAGCGGATCGTCGCCGAGCGAATCGTCCGCGCCCTGCGCCCGCACGCTGTCTGGGTCGAGGCGGCAGCCGAGCCGGAGATCGTCAAGATCGCGAACATCCAGCATCTCGCCACCCCGGTGATCGCCCAGCTCGCCGAGCCCCACTCGGCGATCGAGATGGCCGGCCTGCTCCACCCGACCCCGGCGGTCGGCGGCGAGCCCTGGCCTGCCGCCGCCTCCGCGATCGCCGACCTCGAGGGCATGGACCGCGGCTGGTACGCCGCCCCCGTCGGCTGGATGGACGCCACCGAAGACGGCGAATTCTGCGTCGCCCTCCGCAGCGCCCTTCTCCGCGACCGCGAGGCCCACCTCTTCGCCGGAGTAGGCGTGGTGGCCGGCTCCGACCCGGCCGCCGAGCTGGCCGAGACCGAGGTAAAGCTCGGGGCGCTGCTGCCGCTGCTCGCCGAGTAGTGCAGAATCCGCCGCGTGATCCGCCGCCTGGCAGGGGTGTTGCTCGTCGCGTGCGCGCTCTTAGCGCTGCTCGCCGCCGCGGCCCACGGCGAGGCGCCAGCGGGACCGCGGCTAGCGTTCCTCAGCGCCCCTGACAGGCGCTCGGAGGTTCTCAGCACTGATCCCTCGGGCGAGGAACCCTTGAAAATCGCCGGCGGCGGCGAAGCGGTGCGTCCGCTTCCACTCCCGTTCAGTTCGATCGCTTGGTCCCCTGATGGGGGCCTGCTCGCCTTCACCGGTTTCTCCGGTTCGCAGAAAGAGCCCCGCTTCGACCTCTACCTCGTCGGTGCCGACGGCAGCGACGTGCGGCGGATTCCAGGAACTCGCAATGCCCTCTATCCGCTGTTTTCGCCGGATGGGCGCGGGGTGGCCTTCACCCGCATCGATCGCAGCAGTCTTTTTGGTCCGGGCAAGAGAGGACGGCCTCGCCCTCGCTACTCGACCTGGCTCGCGGGCCTCGCCTCCGGGACCGTCACCAGGCTCCCGACCAAGGTCTCCGATCTGGCGTCCTCCTTCTCGCCGGACGGATCGGAGCTGGCCGTCTCACGCACCGGCAAGGGGCTGACGGCCGACGCGGTGGCGATCGATCTCGGCACGGGACGGAGCTCTGTCTTGGCCCGGAACGCAGCCGGGCCGGTCTTCTCGCCGGACGGCTCGCGGATCGCCTTCCTGCGCGGGCCCAAGCGCACCTTTCGGGTCGGAGGCGGTTCGGCAACCGAGATCCTCACCGACATCTACACGATGAACGCCGACGGCTCCGCCGTCACCCGCTTGACGCGGACGCCGCGGCAGATCGAGGTCGGCCCCGCCTGGGATCCCTCCGGGCAGCGCCTCGCCTACGCGCAGCTACAGGCGGGAGCCGATGAAGGCGACCTCTTCGGTGTCGGCGACTCGCTGATGGAGGTCAACCCCGATGGCTCCTGCCGCACCCGCGTCGCATCGGATCCGAAAACGATCCTCTCCAGTCCCGTCTGGCAGCCCGGCCCCGGCCGCGAGGCCGGGCGGATCGCCTGTTAGTGCGGAAGCGTCTCGTGGACCTGTGAGGTGAGAGCGCGGTGCGCTTTGACGTTGGTGCTGCGGTCGGTCTTGACCTCGATCAGGCCGGTGCCGGCGGCCAGGGCGGCGGGGAGGCCCGTGAGCGACTCGAGGCGACGGTGGGGTAGGTCGAAGAGGGCGGCGGCCTTCGCTGCGTCCACACCTCGTGGAGTGCCGAGGAGGGCCTCGAACTCAGCTTCTGGCAACGCCTCCTCCTGCGGCAGAAAGTGGAAGATGCCGCCGCCGGCGTTGTCGATGACGACGATGCGGACTGGCGTCTCGACCTCGCGGAGCGCGGCGAGGCCGCCGAGGTCGTGGAGGAGGCCGAGGTCGCCGGTGACGATCGTGGTCGGGCGGCCGCTGGCGCGGGCGGCGCCGATGCCTGATGAGATCAGGCCGTCGATGCCGTTGGCGCCACGGTTGGAGAGGAAGAGGACGTCGGTCTCGGAAGAGGCGACGAAGCTCTCCTGGTCGCGGATCGGCATCGAGGAGCTCGTGTAGACGAGGTCGCCGCCGCGGTGGGCAGCGCCGAGGGCGCGGTGAAGGGCCGGCTCGGTGAGTTCCTCATCGCTTCCCACGGCCTCGTCGAGAACGGCCTGCGCCGCGCTCTCGGCGTCGAGCCAGCGGTCGGGCAGCGGCCGTTCCCGTCCCTCCAGCCCTTCCAGCCGGGTCGCCCAGCCGGAGGCGAGCTCGGTCGGGTCGGCGCGGAGGATCGCCGCGGCCCGGTTCGACGGCTCGTTCCAGCCGCCGTAGGGGTCGATCACGATTTCGTCGGCGCCGCTCGCGGCCAGCCAGGAGCGCAGCGGCTTGCTGGTCGGCATCTCGCCTAAGCGAAGGATCAGCTCCGGTACTACCGAGCGGGCGAAGTGCTCGTCGCGGAGCAGCAGGTCGTAGGAGGCGACTACGTGCGAGCGGTCGTGGGGCCCGCAGCGCAGTTGCGAGGTCGGGTCGGCGAGGATCGGGAAGCCGGAGACGCGGGCCAGGTGGGCGAGCGGCTCGCGCAGCTCGGGGTCGAGCTGGCGACCGGCGACGATCACGCCGGAGATCGCGTCGCCGATGTGTCCCGCCATCTCGTCGAGGAGGAAGACCGAGGGCTCTAGGTCGAGCCGGGTTACGGCGGTGAGGGGCCGTTTGTCTCGTCCCTCTAGCGCCAGTGGGTCGGTCGCCGTCACCGCCGCTTCGACCGGCACCGGCGCCAGCGGCTCGCGCCAGGGGAGGTTGAGATGCACGGGGCCGGGGCGGACCTCGCCACGTGCTTTTGCCAGCGCCCGGCAGGCGACCGAGCGGTAGTGCAGCAGGCCGCCGTCATCGGCCTCGTGCGTCCCGACTTCGCAGAACCAGCGGACCGAGGAGCCGAAGCTCTTGACCTGGTCGATCGTCTGCCCGGCGCCGATCCCGCGCAGCTCCGGCGGCCGGTCGGCACTCAGCACCAGCAGCGGGATCGCCGATTCGTCGGCCTCGACCACCGCCGGGTGGTAGTTGACCAGCGCCGTCCCCGAGGTGCAGAGCAGCGCCACCGGCTCGCCGCTCGCCTGCGCCGCTCCGAGGGCGAAGAACCCCGCCGAGCGCTCGTCGACGATCACGCTCACCTCGATCTCCGGTTGCCGCCAAAATGCCACCGCCAGCGGCGTCGACCGCGACCCGGGCGAGATCACCGCCAACCGCACGCCACCCCGTGCGAGCTCCTCGGCGAAGCCCGAGGCGAGAGCGGTGTTGGCGTTGGTGGGGTCCATCGGGCTGGCGTGCAGGCTAGATGCGGTGCGCCTGCAACGCCTCCTCGTCGATCTCGACCCCGAGCCCCGGGCCGGGAGGGAGGCGGAGCATCCCGTCGCGCAGCTCGCACTCGACTGAGGCGATCGACTCGACGAAGAGGCGCTGAGTGGCGAGACCATGGGCGAGGTGGAGGCGTTCGGGATGGGCGGTCTCCGCCAGACTGAGAGCGACCTGGGCGCCCGCGGCGATCCCGACCGGCCCGTCGAGGGCGCTAGTGACGAAGGCGGGGAGGAGGTCGGCGATCGCGAGCGCCGCTTCGGGTCCTCCAACCTTGGAGAGCTTGATCCCGGTGTAGGCGCAGGCGCCTAGTGACACCGCTCGCTCTGCATCCTCGAGCGAAGCCACGCTCTCGTCTGCGGCGAGGGGAATCGACATCGACGCCGCAAGCGCCGCCATCTCCTCGAGCGTCCCGACCGGCTGCTCCGCCAGCTCGATTCCATAGGGCTCCAATTCGCCCAGGCGCTCCTTGGCCGTCTCGAGATCCCAAGCCGCGTTCACGTCCACCCGAATCCGCGCCGAGGGCCCAACCGCCTCCCGCACCGCCCGCACCTGCTCCACGTCACCGCGAGTCCGCGAGATTTGACGCATATCGTCAGATTTCGCGGACTCGGCACCGAGCTTCAGCTTTAACGTGGTGAATCCGTCAGCCGCCCAACGCTCCGCGTCAGCCGCGACCGCCTCGGGCTCCCCAGCCACCAACGTCGCGTTGCACGGAACGGCTTCGTCACCACCACCAACCTCCGTCCCCGCCTTCCTGCCCAGCAAATCCATCCTTGCGGTCGCTACCGCACAACGGGAGGGAGCCGACAACCCCACGTCCACCTGCTCCTCAGCCCACCCCTCGAGCTCCGCGACCACCTCCGTCAACCCAACCCCACCCCGCAACGCCAGCGGCACCGCTTCGCCCAGCCCCACGACCCCGTCCTCATCCCGGACCCGCAGCAGCACCATCTCCCGCCGCTCTAGGACCCCGCGCGCGGTCACGTACGGCTCCTTGAAAGGGAGCGCGTAAGGGATGACTTCGACGGACGCGATCCGCACGTCCAACACCCTCTCAAACCTGAACTGCATCAACTTTTCCACCCCGTAGATAGAAAAGTTGATGCAGTTCGGGACTCAGGCCGAGATCAGCAGCCCGATGGTGACCAGGACGCTGAAGACCGCCAGGACGCCGCCGGTTGCCGCCAGGACGCCGTTCAGCGACGGGCCGTCCCGACGCTCCGCCAGCGTCCGGTACGGCTTTACCGCCAGCGGCGCCGCTAGCAGGCCGATCAGCGGCAGCATGCTCGCTTCGCCCGCCACCAGCGCGATCGGCAGCACCACGAACGCCCCCAGCACCAGCAGTCCGTAGAGCCGCACCGCCGACTCGCGGCCGACCCGCACCGCCAGCGTGTTCTTGCCGGCGCGGCGGTCGGTCTCGACGTCGCGGACGTTGTTGACGACGATGATCGCGGTAGCGAGGAAGCCGATCGAGATCGAGAGGCCGAGCGGCAGCGCGTCGAGTTCCTCCAGCTGCACGTAGTAGGAGCCGTTGACGGCGACGAGACCGAAGAAGAGGAAGACGAAGACCTCGCCGAAGCCCGCATAGCCATAGGGGCGCGGGCCGCCCGTGTAGAGGACGCCGGCGGCGATCGAGAGGATCCCGATCAGCAGGATCACCCAGCCCGCTACCACGGTCAGGTAGATGCCGCAGACGACGGCGACCGCGAAGGCGATCCAGGTCGCCCGCATCACCCGCTGCGGGGTGACCATGCCGCTGGCGGTGACCCGCACCGGCCCGAGCCGGTCAGCGGTGTCGGCGCCGCGCTTGGCGTCTGAGTAGTCGTTGGCGAGGTTGGTCCCGATCTGGATGAAGATCGAGCCGATCAGCGCCGCGAAGAAGGCTCCCCAGCGCGGCAGGTGGCCCAACCACTGCACCGCCGCCGCGGTGCCGACGAGCACCGGCGCGATCGCCGCCGGCAGCGTCCGCGGCCGCGCCGCCATCAGCCAGATCCTCATGCGCGGCGGGGGAACTGGGAGAAGTCGGGGGACCGTTTCTGCTTGAACGCCTCGCGGCCCTCGGCCGCCTCGTCGCTCCCGTAGAAGAGGAGGTTGGCGTCGTGGGCGAGCTGCTGGATCCCGGCGTAGCCGTCCTCGTGGGCGTTGAAGCTGGCCTTGACCAGGCGCAGGGCGAAGGGGGAGAGGGCGAGCATCTCGCGGCACCAGGCGACGGTCTCGCGCTCCAGCTCCGCCGCCGGCACGACCGCGTTGACCAGCCCCATCTCGCGCGCCTCCTCGGCGTCGTACTGGCGGCAGAGCATCCAGAACTCCTTTGCCTTCTTGGTGCCGACGAGGTCGCGCAGGAGCGAGGCGCCGTAGCCGCCGTCCCAGGAGCCGACCCGCGGCCCGGTCTGGCCGAAGACGGCGTTGTCGGCGGCGATCGTCAGGTCGCAGCAGAGGTGGAGGATGTGGCCGCCGCCGATCGCATAGCCGGCGACCATCGCCACGATCGGCTTCGGCAGCCGCCGCATCTGGATCTGCAGGTCGGTGACGTGGAAGCGGCCGACCGCGGCGCCCTCCGGCATGTAGCCGGTGTCGCCCCGCACGGTCTGGTCGCCGCCGGCGCAGAAGGCGCGCTCGCCCTCGCCGGTGAAGACGATCACCCCGACCTCGGGATCCTCGCGCGCCAACTCCAACGCCGCCGAGACCTCGATCAGCGTCTGCGGCCTAAAGGCGTTGAGGACATCGGGCCGCGCAATCGTCACTTTGGCGATCCCGCCGCCGGTCTCATAGCGAATGTCTTCATAGGCGCCGTCACCGGATGACCACTCGATCGGCGCGTAGAGCTCGTTCTCTGGGGGAGCTCCTTTGTGGCGTTTGGGCATGATGGGCACGATATCCCGATGAAGCTCGACGACTGGCTCTCGCAGAGATCACAGAGTTGTCCCGACCGCACGGCGCTCCTCGCCGACGCGGCCGAGATGACCTACGCCGAGCTGGAGGCCGAGGCGACCTGGGTCGCGCGTCGGCTCGCCGCCCACGGCGTCCGCCGCGGCTCGACCGCAGCGCTGACGATGCACCCGCGCCGCGAGCAGGTCGTGCTCCTCCACGCGCTGATGAAGGTCGGGGCGGCGCTACTCCCGCTGGGACCGCGGCTGACCCCTGAGGAGCGGGCGGCGATCGTCTCCACCGTTGACCCGATCATCGACCTCGACGACCCCGGGCTCCTGACCCAGACCGAGGCCGACCTGCCGCTGCTCGGCGAGCACGACATGGACGCGATCTGCTGCCGGGTCCTGACCAGCGGCAGCACCGGCACACCGCGGCCGGTCCCGCTCAGCTACGGCAACTTCCTCTGGAACGCGGTCGGCTCCGCCTTCAACATCGGCGTCATGCCTGAGGACCGCTGGCTCTGCTGCGTCCCGCTCAGCCACATCGCCGGCCTCGGGATCGTCATGCGCTCGGTCATCTACGGGACCACGGCGGTCGTCCACGACGGCTTCGACGTCGACCGGGTGGGGGAGGCGCTGGAGCGCGATCGCATAACGGTGATGTCGCTGGTGACGACGATGCTGACGCGGCTGCTCGACGCCGGCGTCGACCTCTCCGGCCCGCGGGCGATCCTCGTCGGCGGCGGCCCGGTCCCGGAGGAACCGCTGGAAGAGGCGATCGCCAAGGGCGCGACCGTGGTCCAGACCTACGGACTGACCGAGACCTGCTCGCAGGTGACGACGCTCGCCCCCGGCGACGCCAAGCGCAAGCTCGGCTCCGCCGGCCGGCCGCTGCTGACCACGCACCTGCGGATCCGTGAAGGCGAGATCCTGATCCAGGGTCCGACCGTCGCCCCCGGCAGCGCCGACCCCGACGGTTGGCTCCACACCGGCGACCTCGGCCACATCGACGAGGAAGGCTTCCTCTACGTCCGCGACCGGATCGACGACCTGATCGTCAGCGGTGGCGAGAACGTGATCCCGGCCGAGGTCGAGGAAGTGCTGCTGCGCCACCCGGCGGTCGCCGAGGCGGCGGTGATCGGCCGCGAGGACCCGGAGTGGCAGCAGGCTGTCACCGCCGTGATCGTGCTCGAGAACGGCACCACCGCGACTCCGGACGAGCTGCGCCGCCACTGCGCCGAGGCGCTGGCGGGGTTCAAAGTGCCGAAGCGGGTCGAGCTCGCCTCGGCCCTGCCTCGGACCCCCTCGGGGAAGCTGATGCGCAGGGCGCTGCGCTGAGCACGCACCCGGTAGCCTGCCGCGTCATGCGAACCGACGACATCTTCACCGACAAGGACGCCGACCTCAGCAAGCTCGACGGCAAGACCGTCGCCATCCTCGGCTATGGCTCCCAGGGGCACGCTCACGCCCTCAACCTCAAGGACTCCGGCGTCGAGGTGGTCGTCGGCCTGCGCCCCGACTCCTCCAGCCGCGCCAAGGCCGAAGGAGCGGGCCTTGAGGTGCTCGACATCGCCGAAGCCGCCAGCCGCGGCGACCTGGTGATGATCCTGCTGCCGGACGAGAAACAGGCCGAGGTCTGGCGCGACGAGATCTCCGACGGGATCGCCCCCGGCAACCTGCTGCTCTTCGCCCACGGCTTCGCGATCCACTTCGGCGAGATCGAGCCGCCCCCCGGCGTCGACGTCGGCATGGTCGCGCCGAAGGGCCCGGGGCACCTGGTCCGCCGCCAGTACGAGGAAGGCAGCGGCGTCCCCTGCCTGATGGCCGTCCACCAGGACGATTCCGGCAACGCCCACGACCTCGTCCTCGCCTACGCCTCCGGGATCGGCGGCGGCCGCGCCGCGGTCATCGAGACCAGCTTCAAGGACGAGTGCGAGACCGACCTCTTCGGCGAGCAGGCCGTCCTCTGCGGCGGTGCCTCCGAGCTCGTCCGCGCCGGCTACGAGACCCTGGTCGAGGCCGGTTACGACCCGCGCCTCGCCTACTTCGAGTGCCTGCACGAGCTGAAGCTGATCGCCGACCTGATGTACGAAAAGGGCATTCAGGGCATGCGCCACTCGATCTCCAACACCGCCGAGTACGGCGACATGACCCGCGGCAAACGGGTGATCGGCGAGGAGTCCCGCGCGGCGATGAAGCAGATCCTCTCCGAGATCCAGTCGGGCGAATTCGCCAAGGAGTGGATTGCCGAGAACCGGGCCGGCGGCGAGAACTTCGACCGCATGCGCAGCGAGGCGGCGGGGCACGAAATCGAGGAGGTCGGACACGACCTCCGGGACTTGATGCCCTGGATCGATCAGGGGTTCAAGGACACTAAATAGGGGTTTGCTTGTAGGGAGGGGTGGGTGTCCCTCTCGACACCTGGGTTCCTCGCCTTTAAGTCGGGCTTCTCTCGCTGACTGGCCTGTGCGAGGAACAGGACGCCGGCGCCGAGACGGACACCCACCCCTCCTTGCGAGAGTCTCCGAGAGACGCTCGAACTCGGGGCGGGGTTTGAGGTTGGAAGCTCTTCCTAAGGCAGCTGCTCGACCTTTAGCCGTCCTGTAAGTGCGTGTTGTGGAGGGGATCGGCGCCCCTCCGGAGGAATGTTCGGCGATATGCAATCTGGTTATTGCGCGGCGGAGCCGCGCAGCAAATTCTCCCCGCAGCGAAGCGGAGGGGAGGTCAATTCCGGAGGAGGGGCGCCGATCCCCTCTTCAGGGGACCTACGAATCTCCTTTGATCGGCCCTCGCGGGTCGGTCTCGCCCTCCGGAAGCTTGCCGTCGCGGCCTACGTAGCCGTCCTTGCCTCCGACGCAGATGTAGATCGCGTCTTCTGAGTCGCTGAGGTTTTTGAGACCGCGGACGACTTGGGCGTCGACCCAGGCAACGCCGCCTGGGCCCAGCTCGTGCTTCTCGCCGTCGAGGTTGATCTCCAGGCGGCCCTGGTGGACGAAGTAGAGCTCCTCCTGGACCTCGTGCAGGTGGCGGCCTGACTCGTAGCCGGGCGGCATCACGATCGCGTTGACGCCGAAAGCGGTGACGCCCAGCTCCTTGCGGACCTTGCGGAAGCCCCAGCCCTCGCCGATCTCGTCGAGGCTGGAGACCGCCCAGCCCTCGCCTTTGGCGACGCCGCTCATGGCGCCACCGGTACCGGGGCCGAAGCTCCGGGGTCGGCGTCGGTCGGTCCGCCGGCCTTCTCGGCCCCGATTGGCGGATAGTCGTCGGTGAGCAGGGCGATGTAGCCGTAGAGGCGAGCGTAGAAGCCGTTGACGAAGGTGAGCGCGGTGTTGATCCCCTCCGGCTGGTAGCCGCGGAAGACGATCGTCAGCCAGGCGGTCACCGCGATCCAGAGGTGCATGTAGTTGACGGCGTAGGAGACGAGCAGCATCGGCAGCGCCAAGATCAGCCGGAAGAGGGCCTTGAGACGGATCTGGCGCTCTTCGCGCGGGGCGATGTCGACCCTGATCGGATAGTTCGGGTCCTCGGCGAGGCCGAAGGGGGGCCATTCGTCGGTCTGCAGGTAGAGCCAGGCGGCGACGCGCACGCCGAAGCGGACGACCCCGGAGTTGAACTCGTAGAGCCAGTCGGGATAGCGCCCGAGGACGATGATCGAGATCCAGGCGAAGAAGTGGGTGAAGACGAACAGCAGCCCCCAGAAGACGGCGACGATCAACCACGGGATCGCCAGAATCGGCCGGAAGAAGGTGGTCCATCGGTTCGGAGCGGGATTGAAGTCCGCTTCGTAGGTGACTGGGTACATCGCTCTCCCCTCTCGGTAGACGTACGTCAAACCGCACTGCTGAGCCTAACCCGCGCCCCGGCGTCGCCCAAGAGCTTTGGTCAATAACCTGTCTCGCTCGATGGCGCCCGAGACGACTTTGCAGATTCCGACCGAGATCAAGCCCGCCGACGGTCGCTTCGGCTGCGGGCCCTCGAAGGTGCGCCCGGAGGCGCTGGAGCGCCTCGCCGAGCGCTCCGATCTGATGGGCACGTCCCACCGTCAGGCGCCGGTCCGGGACCTGGTCCGGGAGGTGCGGACCGGTCTCGGCGAGCTGTTCTCGCTGCCAGACGGCTACGAGATAGCCCTCGGCAACGGCGGCACGACCGCATTCTGGGAGGCGGCGACGGCCTGGCTCGTTCGCGAGCGGGCGCTGCATCTCACCTATGGCGAGTTCTCGAGCAAGTTCGCCAAGTCGACCGCGGCGGCGCCGTTCCTGCAGGACCCGATCGTCGTCGAGGCCGAGCCGGGCGACGCGCCCGAACCGACCGCCGACTCCGCCGCCGACGTGATCGCCTGGGCCCACAACGAGACCTCGACCGGGGTGATGGTCCCGGTGCAGCGCCCCGAGGGCGCAGCCGAGGCTCTCGTCCTCGTCGACGCCACCTCCGGCGCCGGCGGCCTGCCGGTCGATCTCACCCAGTGCGACGCCTACTACTTCGCCCCGCAAAAGGGATTCGCCTCCGACGGCGGCCTCTGGCTCGCCGCTCTCAGCCCGGCCGCAATCGCCCGCATCGAGGAGCTCGACGGCGCCGGGGACCGCTGGCAGCCCGCCTTCCTCTCGCTGCAGACCGCGCTCGACAACTCGCGCAAGGAGCAGACCTACAACACCCCGGCCCTGGCGACGCTCTTGCTGCTGAACGACCAGGTCGGGTGGATGCTCGAGCTGGGCGGCCTCGCCGGCTGCGTCGAGCGCACCTCGGATTCTTCCGGCCGCCTCTACGGCTGGGCCGATCGCAGCGATTACGCGAGCCCCTTCGTCGCCGACCCGGCCAAGCGCTCGCTGGTCGTCGGCACGATCGACTTCGACGACTCGGTCGACGCCGCCGCCCTGGCGAAGGCGTTGCGGGCCAACGGGATCGTCGACGTCGAGCCCTACCGCAAGCTCGGCCGCAACCAGCTGCGGATCGGGATGTTCCCGGCGATCGACCCGGCCGACGTCGAGGCGCTGACCGCCTGCATCGACTGGGTCGTCGAGAACGTGGACGGAGTGCGGAGCCGATGAAGGTCCTGGTCAAGGAGAAGATCGCCGACACCGGCGTCGACCTGCTGCGCTCGCAGTTCGAGGTCGACCTTGGGCTGGAGATGTCCGATGAGGAGCTGCGCGAGCGGATCGGCGACTACGACGCGATCCTGATCCGCTCGGCGACGAAGATGACCCCGGAGCTGATCGAGCTCGCCGACAATCTCAAGGTGATCGGCCGCGCCGGCACCGGCGTCGACAACGTCGATATCCCGGCCGCGACCCGCCGCGGGATCATCGTCGCCAACGCGCCCGAATCGAACTCGGTCGCCGCCGCTGAGCACACGCTGGCGCTGGCGCTCGCCCTCTTCCGCAATGTCCCGCAGGCCCACGAATCGCTGGTCGCGGGCCGCTGGGACCGGGCCAAGTTCAAGGGCTCCGAGCTTTACGGCAAGACGCTCGGGGTGATCGGCTTCGGCCGCATCGGCCAGCTCGTCGCCAAACGCGCGCAGAGCTTCGAGATGGAGGTCGTCGCCTTTGACAAGTTCGTCTCCGCCGAGCGCTTCCGCGAGCTCGGCGTCGAGGGCGCCGAGAGCATCGAGGAGCTGCTTGGCCGCGCCGACCTGATCACCCTGCA
Source organism: uncultured Actinomycetes bacterium (assembly GCA_963702075.1). GTDB lineage: Bacteria > Actinomycetota > Thermoleophilia > Solirubrobacterales > 70-9 > VAYN01. Next base: position 1,676,151 of record OY969703.1, read on the forward strand.
CACGCCGAAGACGCCGGAGACGATCGGGATGATCAACGCCGAGACGATCGCGGCGATGAAGGACGGTGCCCGCCTCGTCAACTGCGCCCGCGGCGAGCTGGTCGACCTCGACGCGCTCCACGCCGGCCTCGAGTCCGGCAAGCTGGGAGGCGCCGCGCTCGATGTCTTCCCGGAAGAGCCGTTCACGGAGCACCGGATCTTCTCCCGCGACGACGTCGTCGTCACTCCTCACCTCGGGGCCTCGACCGCCGAGGCCCAGGACCGGGCCGGGGTCGTCACCGCCGAGCAGGTGACCGCGGCGCTGACCGGCGGCGTTGTCACCAATGCGGTCAACATCGCCGCCGTGCGCCCGGAGGTGATGGAAGCGCTGGCGCCCTTCGTCCCGCTCTGCGAAAAGCTCGGCCGCCTCGCCCAGGGCCTCGGCAACGGGTCGGTCGAGAGGGTCAGTGCCGAATTCCGCGGCCGCATCGCCTCCCATGACACCCGGCTGCTGGGGATTGCCGTTCTCGCCGGCATCCTCTCCGGCCACACCGAGGAGCCGGTCAACCTCGTCAACGCGCCGCAGATGGCCGAGGAGCGCGGGATCGAGCTGGCGGCAACCACCGATGCCAACGCCGAGGACTTCAGCGAGCTCGTCCGGGTCCGCGTCACCACCGCCGACGGCGAGGTCGAGGTCGCCGGCACCAGCGTCGGCCCGCGCAACGAGCCCTATCTCGTCTCGGCCTGGGGCGAGAGCTTCTACCTGCCCTTCGCCGAGCACATCACCGTTTTCCGCTACGCCGACCAGCCGGGGATGATCGGCCGCGTCGGCACTCTCTTCGGCGAAGAGGGAGTCAACATCGTCTCCGCCGCCGTCGGCGCCGAAAGCGGGGGGGAGCGCGCGGTGATGGCGCTGACCACCGACGCGCCTGTGCGGGCGGAGACGATCGAGAAGATCCTCGCCCTCGAGGGTTTCTCGAACGGTCGCTCGGTCGATCTCTGAGCTGTAGACAGCCCGTGGGTCAGGCCGCAACGTCTGGCGGAAACGCTTGTTCGTATGGGAGGGTCGTCCAAGACCTGCCAGGGACCTCATGAAGAAGTCGATCCTCATCGCGTTGACGTTGTTCGCGGCTCTGCTCGCGCCGCCGGCCCATGCGGAACCCGGCCCGCTCACCCTGCTGCTGACGGGAACCCACGCGAACGACGTCTTCCACATCGAACTCAGCCTGGACGGGCGCGAATACCGGATCACCTCGGAGGCGATGCTCGAAGCCGGCGGTGACGTCTGTTGGCACCCCGAAGAACGGATGACCGAACTCGCCTGCGACGCCCCGGCGATCGCCGGCTTCGAAGTCAACGCCCTCGGTGGCGACGACACCGCGATCCTCGGATCCGACATCCCGATCCCGGCGACGCTGCGCGGTGGTCCCGGACGCGACCGGCTGACCGGCGGCGCCGTCGCCGACAAGATCGTCGGCGGCCCCGGAGACGACGTCCTCAGCGGCCGGCGCGGCGACGACCTCCTCCTCGGCGGCCCGGGCTCCGATCGCCTGGTCGGCGGCCAGGGAAACGATCAGTTGCAGGGCGGGCCCGGCGCAGACCTCCTGGTAGGTGGCCCCGGCCAGAACTCGCTGGTGCAATAAGACCCGTCTAGGCCGTTTCGCGCGCCGGCTCGGTCCTGCCCACGAGACGGCCGCCGACGAAGGCGATCGCGACCAGCAGCCCGACCACCGAGAGCGCTGCGTCCAGCCGGAAGGCGGCCTGGACCCCGTCAGCGAAGGGCGGGATCGCCGCGGAGAACACCGTCGTCGTCAGCCCCAGCCCGATCGAGCCGCCGGCGATCTGGAACATGTAGACGATGCCGCCGGCGAGGCTGGTCTGCGACTCGTCGACCGAGGTGACCCCGGCCGTCGTCGCGGTGGGAATGAAGCTGCCGGCGCCGATCCCGAGCACGACCATCCCCGGGATCAGGGCGGCGTAGCCGGAGCCCTGGTCGAGAAACGAGAGCAGGAAGGGCCCGAGGGTGATCAGCGCCGCTCCGACCACCGCCAGCCGCTTCGCCCCGACCCGGTTGTAGAGGGGGCCGGCAGCGAAGGAGGAGAGGGCGAAGACGGCGAGGAAGGGAAGCATTCCGACCCCGGCTTCCAGCGGTGAGTAGCCGAGCTGTTTCTGCATGAACTGCGGCAGGTAGAGCAATGCGGCGAAGAAGGTCGCGGCCATGAAGAGGATCGCGATGCAGGAGGCGGTGAAGCTCTCATTGCGGATCACCTCGCGCGGGACCAGCGCGTGCGTGCCGGCACGGCGCTCGATCGGCACGAAGGTGGCGAGCGCGGCGACCGCAAGCGCGAACAGCCCGATCACTTTCGGGTCGGCCCAGCCCCAGTCGTCGACTTGGTCGAGGGCGACGAGGAGGGAGACGAGCCCGACCGTGAGCGCCGCGATCCCCGGGTAGTCGATGCGGTGATCCTTGCTCTCCGGCTCCTTCACATGCACCAGCAGGTAGGTGACCCCGACCGCGAAGAGGGCGATCGGCACGTTGAGGAAGAAGATCCAGCGCCAGCTCAGGGCGTCGGTGAGGACGCCGCCGAGCAGCGGCCCGACCGCGTTGCCGATGCCGGCGGCGCCGATGATGATCCCGCCGGCCAGGCCCGCTTTCTCTTCCGGGAGGATCTCGTAGGTCATCCCGAGGATTGCCGGCCACATCAACGCGCCGCCGATCCCCATCAGGGTGCGGGCCGCGATCAGCCAGGTCTCGGTCGGGGCGGCGCCACCCAGCGCCGACATCGTGGCGAAGATCGCGCTGCCGAGGAAGAAGGCGTTGCGCCGCCCGAACATGTCGGCGAGGCGGCCGCCGGTGACGATCATCACCCCGAAGGTGAGCGCGTAGGCGTTGATCACCCACTGGATCGTGTTGATGTTGGTGTGGAAGTCGCTCTCCATCGTCGGCAGGGCGACGTTGACCGCGGTGAAGTCGTTGGCGATGACGACGACTGCGGCACCCATTGCGAAGAGGGCGAGCCAGTTGGTGCGACCCGAATCGGTGGCTTCCGGGGTTGCGATCCGCGCAGCCTACGCTAAGGTTCGGAACCGAATGGGCACCCGGCTCGACAGCCTCGCGCTACTCCTTCTCCTCCCCCCGCGGGGGGAATAGCGCTGGGCGGCGCGATAGCCGCGAGAGACAAAGGCCATTCGATTCAAAGAGAGAAGGAGAGGTCCGATGGGACCCACTGAAGTAGATAAATCCGACGCCAACCGCGTCCACATCTTCGACACCACGCTGCGCGACGGCGAGCAGTCGCCCGGCATTTCGCTGAACACGGCCGAGAAGGTCGAGATCGCCCAGCAGCTCGCTCGCCTGGGGGTCGACGTGATCGAGGCCGGCTTCCCGATCACCTCGCCTGGCGACTTCGAGGCAGTGCAGAAAATCTCGCGGGTGGTCGAGGGCCCGGTTATCTGCGGCCTGGCCCGCACCCACAAGGCCGACATCGACGCGGCTTGGGGGGCGGTGAAGGAGGCGGCTCGGCCGCGGATCCACACCTTCATCTCGACCTCCGACATCCACATCGAGCACCAGCTGAAGACCGACCGTGAGGACGTCAAGGGACAGGCGCGGGCGGCGGTCACTCTGGCCAAGTCCTACTGCGAGGACGTCGAGTTCTCGCCGATGGACGCGACCCGCGCCGACATCGAGTTCACCGCCGAAGTCTGCGCGATCGCCGTCGAAGAGGGCGCGACCACGGTCAACATCCCGGATACCGTCGGCTATACGACGCCGGAGGAGTACGCCGAGTACTTCCGGCGCCTGTACGAGCTGGTGCCGGGTTTGCGCGAGGTCGAGACCTCGGTCCACTGCCACGACGACCTGGGGATGGCGGTCGCCAACTCCTACGCCGGCGTGCTGGCGGGGGCGCGGCAGGTCGAGTGCGCCGTCAACGGGATCGGCGAGCGGGCCGGCAACTGCTCGCTGGAGGAGATCGCGATGCTGATCGGCGTCCGCGAGGACGTGCACGGCCTCTGGACCGGGATCAACACTCGGGAGATCGCCCGCACGAGCCGCATGGTCAGCCGCCTGACCGGCTACCCGGTGCAGCCGAACAAGGCGATCGTCGGGCGCAACGCCTTCGCCCACGAGTCCGGGATCCACCAGGACGGCGTGCTGAAGGAGCGCAGCACCTACGAGATCATGGACGCGACCGAGGTCGGCCTGGAGTCGAACTCGATCGTGCTGGGCAAGCACTCCGGCCGTCACGCGCTGAAGGACGCGCTGGAGCAGCTGGGCTTCCAGGTGGAGGGCAACGCGCTCAACGCCGCCTTCAAGGCGTTCAAGGAGGTCGCCGACCGCAAGAAGCAGGTGACCGCCCTGGACCTGGAGGCGATCGTCTCCGACGAGATGCGCGAGCGCGCCGACGCCCACGACCTGGCCTGGTTCGAAGTCGAGGCCGGGACCCGCAAGCCGCCGGTGGCCAAAGTCGCCGTCACCCGCCCTTCGGGCGAGGAGTCGGTCGGCGAAGCCAGCGGCGACGGCCCCGTCGACGCGATCTTCCACGCGATCCAGGACGCCGTCGACACCGAGTGCGAGCTGGTCGAGTACAAGGTCGAGGCGGTGACCGGGGGAGAGGACGCCCTCGGCGAAGTAGCCGTCCAGCTGCGGGCGGCAGGACGGCTGGCGACGGGCCAAGGCGTGGCGACGGACATCCTCGAGGCGAGCGCCCGCGCCTACGTTCGAGCGATCTCGAACGCGCTGGAAGGCGCGGCGACGCGCGAGGCCGAGGCGGCTACTGCCGAGGCCGCGGTCGAACGGACGCCCGGGCCGTAGTTAGGCCTGCTCGATAGCCGTGGAGGGCGCGGGTGACCCTCCCCCAGAGACCGTCGCGCAGCTGAGCGGCCTGCTGGGCGCCATCGTGGTCTCTGGAGCCTCTGTGGGAGGGTCACCCGCGCCCTCCACAGGTGCGCGCGCATCCGTCTCCACAATCGGCGCGAATCGCGCGCCACACGTGCGCTCTTGCTCGGCAAGCTCCCGGCATGTCCCGCGAGTCCGTGAAACCTCCGCTTGAGGCCGACTTTTCACGGACTCGCGATGACGACCGTGCGCTGGCGAGGCTCGCGCGTGTACAGCATGGGATTGTGGCTCGGCGTCAACTGCGCCACTTGGGCTTCCAGAGAGATGCGATCACGGTCCGGCTGCGCGCTGGGCGACTTCACCGGATACACGCAGGCGTCTACTCCCTTGCTCCGAGGCAGTTGCTCTCGCGACAGGGATCGTGGATGGCGGCGGTGCTCGCCTCGGGGCCGGATGCGTTGCTGAGCCATCAGGCTGCCGCGACGCTTTGGAAGCTTCGTAGCTATTCGGGCTGGCCGATCCACGTGACCGTGCCCCGCAAGAGCACTTCCACGAAGCGGATCCGCAGGCACTTCTCGGAGGTTCCACCGGACGAGCGGGCGGTGGAGGAGGGGGTTCCGGTGACCTCGGTGCACCGGACGATCATCGACCTCGCCAGCACCGCCTCAGTGGATGACGTGGTCGCGATGATCAAGGAGGCCGAATACCTGAATCGCTGGGATCGACTCTCGCTCCCCGACCTCCTGGAGCGTTATCCGGGGAAACGAGGCTCTCGGAAGATTAGCCTCGCGCTGGATCGCATCGTGGAAGAGCCGCCCGGCCGCAAGCGCAGCAAGCTCGAGGAACGTTTCGCCCCGTTCCTCCGCCGGCACCACCTGTCTTTCCCCCGCTTCAACGACTGGATCCTCCTCGGTCCTAGGCGCTACCAGGTCGACTGCCACTGGCCGCACCTTCGCCTGATCGTCGAGCTCGACGGTTGGGAGGGACACAGCACGCGCTCGGCCTTCCAAGACGACCGAGCTCGCGACCGCGCACTCAAAGTCGCCGGCTACTCAGTGATCCACCTCACCTGGGCGCAACTCGACTCAGAACCCGCCCAGATCGCTGCCGACCTAGGGAAACTCCTGGGCCGGCCCGCATCCACCTCTACAAGCCATTAGGAGGTGGATGCGGCCCGGCAAGAACGCCCTCGAAGAACCTCATATACAAACGTCTGTGATAACGTACGGACCTCAATGGCAGCCGTAACCACCAACCCTGATGTCACCAAGGAGCCCGCAGCCTCCGTCGGCCCCCGAGTCCGCGCCCTGCGCGATGCGATGGGTCTCTCGCTGCGCGACCTCGCCGAGCGCTCCGGTGTCTCCGCGCCGATGCTCTCGCAGGTCGAGCGCGGCGAGACGAGCCCGACGCTCGCGGTCGCCGGCAAGATCGCTTCCGGCCTCGAGCTGACGCTCTCGCAGCTGCTGCGGCTGGACGAGGGCCAGCACGTAGTCCTCAGCCGCGCCGCGGATCGCCGCCACTCCGAGCGTGGCGGGCATCGCTTCGAGGAGCTGACGCCGCCGCTGCCGGGCCAGCGCGCCGATGTCTCGCTGCACGTGCTGGACCCCGGCGCGACCACCGGCGGTCGCGCCGACCCGCCGATGCACGAGCCGGGCAGCCGCGAGACCGCGGTCGTCCTCGCCGGCACCCTGGCGCTGGTCGTCGACGGCGCTCGCCACGAACTGCAAGAAGGGGACAGCGTCACCTTCGACGCCGACCTGCCACACCATTTCGAGAACGAAGGCGCGGAGGCAACCCGCTTCCTCGCCGTGATCGCCGCCGGCCTGAGGAGGAGCTGACGCATATGCCAAAGACGATGTTCGACAAGATCTGGGAGCAGCACGAGGTCTCACCGGGGCTGATCTACATCGATCTGCACCTGGTCCACGAGGTCACCTCGCCGCAGGCCTTCGACGGCCTGCGCCTGGCCAACCGGCCGGTTCGGCGCCCGGACAAGACTCTCGCCACCGCCGACCACAACACCCCGACCGACGGGACGATGGCGGCGCGCCTGATCGCCGACCAGCTCTCCCGGGTCCAGGTCGAAACCCTGGAGCGCAACTGTGCCGAGTTCGGCGTCCCGGTCTACTCGCTCGGCTCCGACCGCCAGGGCATCGTCCACGTGATCGGCCCGGAGCTGGGCGTCACCCAGCCGGGGATGACGATCGTCTGCGGCGACAGCCACACCTCCACCCACGGCGCCTTCGGCTCCCTGGCTTTTGGCATCGGCACCTCCGAGGTCGAGCACGTGCTGGCGACCCAGTGCCTGGTCCAGAAGCGGCCGAAGACGATGCGGATCAGCTATTCCGGCGAGTTGCGCTCCGGCGTCACGCCGAAGGATCTGATCCTGGCGACGATCGGCCGCCTCGGCACCGGCGGCATGACCGGTTACGCGGTCGAGTACGCCGGCCCCGCGATCGAGGCGCTCTCGATGCCGGGCCGGATGACGATCTGCAACATGACGATCGAGGGAGGCGGCCGCGCCGGGATGATCGCTCCCGACGAGACCACCTTCGAGTGGGTCAAGGATCGGCCCGCGGCACCCACCGATTTCGCCGCGGCGATGGCTCGCTGGCGCGAGCTGCCGACCGAGCCCGGCGCCAGCTTCGACAACGAGGTCGAGGTCGACGCCTCCGGCATCTCGCCGATGGTCACCTGGGGCACCAACCCGGGCCAGGTCGTCGAGGTCACCGACCGCGTTCCCGACCCGGCCGAGCTCGACTCCCCGGCCGACCGCGAGAACGCCGAACGCGCCCTCGCCTACATGGGCCTGACGGCCGGGACGCCGATGACCGAGGTCGCCCCGGAACGGATCTTCATCGGCTCCTGCACCAACAGCCGGATCGAGGACCTGCGCGAGGCGGCGGCGATCGTCGAGGGGCGCAGGGTGGCCAGCGGCGTCAGCGCGATGGTCGTCCCCGGCTCCCAGCAGGTCAAGAAGGCCGCCGAGGAAGAGGGCCTCGACGAGGTCTTCAAGAGCGCCGGCTTCGACTGGCGCGTAGCGGGCTGCTCGATGTGCCTGGGGATGAACCCGGACACGCTCTCCGAGGGCGAGCGCTGCGCCTCGACCTCGAACCGCAACTTCGAGGGGCGCCAGGGCAAGGGCGGCCGCACCCACCTCGTCAGCCCGAAAATGGCCGCCGCCGCAGCGGTCGAGGGCCACTTCGTCGACATCAGGGATTGGAGCTAGAGATGCGACCGATTGACAAGATCGAAGGCAAGGTGTCGGTACTGGACCGCAGCGACGTCGATACCGACCAAATCATCCCCAAGCAGTTCTTGAAGCGGGTGGAGCGAACCGGCTTCGGCGAGTTCCTCTTCTACGACTGGATCCGCGACGGCGAGATCGAGTTGGAGCCGAACCCGATTCTCGTCGCCGGGGCCAATTTCGGCTGCGGCAGCTCCCGCGAGCACGCGCCCTGGGCGCTGGAGGACTTCGGCTTCCAGGCGATCGTCGCGCCCTCCTTCGCCGACATCTTCTACTCGAACTGCACCAAGATCGGGCTCCTGCCGGCGATCCTCGACGAGGAGCACTGCCGCGCCGTCGCCGAGGCCGGCGAGGCCCGGATCGACCTCGACGACGAGACCGTCAACTGCGCCGCCGGCGTCTTCCAGTTCCAGATCGAGCACGACGTCAAGCACCGGCTGCTGAACGGGCTCGACGACATCGGGATCACGCTGGAAAACGCGGGCGCGATCGACCAGTTCGAGGCTGGCGCCGCAGCCTCGGTGGGGCCGGTAACGACGACCTTATAGAGCGAGAGGAGGCCGCCATGGCCGACGACCAGTTCAAGCAGCCGATGAACACCGGCGCCCGCGAGTGGGACGCCAAGACCTACGACGAGGTCTCCGATCCCCAGTTCGAATGGGGGATGGAGGTCCTCGGGCGGCTTGAGCTACGCGGCGACGAGACCGTCGTCGACGCCGGTTGCGGCTCCGGCCGCGTCACCGAGCAGCTGCTCGAGCGCCTGCCGAATGGCCGCGTGATCGCGGTCGACGGCTCCGAGGCGATGGTCGCGAAGGCCAGGGAGCGCCTCGGCGACCGCGTCGACTACCTGGTCGGCGACCTGGTCGAGCTGCACCTGGCGGAGCCGGTCGACATGGTCTTTTCGACCGCGACCTTCCACTGGATCCCCGACCACGACGTCCTCTTTCGTCAGATGCGACGCGTCCTCCGCCCGGGCGGCCGCCTCGTCGCCCAGTGCGGCGGCAAGGGCAACGTCGTCCGGCACACCGAAGCGATCGCCGCCGTCGCCGCCGATCCGGAGTACGGCCAGCACCTGACCGGGGCGAAAGGGCTCTGGAACTTCGCCTCGCCGCAGGAGACCGAACCGCGCCTCGACGCCGCCGGCTTCACCGCCGTGCGCTGCTGGCTGCAGCCGAAGCCGGTCGAGCCCTCGCGCCCGCTCCAGTTCGTCTCGACGGTAACCCTGGGCCCAGTCCTCGACCAGCTGCCGGAGGAGAAGCGGCGACCCTTCGCCGAAGCCGTCCTCGCCGAGCATGAGGAGCCCTTCGTCCTCGATTACGTGCGCCTCAACATCGAGGCCGACGCCGCTCAGGACTGAAGGCCCCGCCGGGGGATCGAGAGCCGGCGAAACGATTCACCAGGGAACGCTGATCAATAAAGACAGGTAATAGCTTCCCAGGCGCAGGGGAGAAAGGATGCGAGAGATGAGAGCGAAACGCCTCCTCGCGTCTGCGACGTTCGGCATTGCATTGTTCTGCTTCTGGTTCCCGGCCGTGGCTTCGGCGACGGAATTCGCGGCGGGCGGCTATCCGGCCGCAATCACCGGCGAAGCCGAAGGGAGCCACGTATTCAGCCTCGACGAAGGCAAAGTCTCCGTGACCTGCGGCACGGCGAGCTTCAGCGGGGAAATCTCGAAAGCCACGAGCGAAATCTCGCTGAGCCCCAGCTACTCGAGCTGCACGATGAACGGCCTCGCAGTTAGCGTCAGCAGTAACGGCTGCACCTACAAGATCAGGTCTGGCTCAGAAATCTCAGAACACCATTTTTCGAGCACGGTCGACCTTGTGTGCCCATCGGAAAAAACGCTGATCCTCAAATCCACGATCGTGGAATGCGAAGTTCAGGTAGGGGGGCAGACCGGCCTCAAATCTGGTGAATACGAAAGCAAACCGGAACCCGAACCGGGGACGGTCGGGATGAGCCTTCCCCTGTCGGGCGTCAAATACAACAAAACCAAAGACGCGGGCGTCCTCTGCCCCTTGAATGGAACCGGCGTCAAAAGCGACGGGAAATATTCCGGGAAAGCGCTTTTGAAAGGCACGAGTGGTGGGGAAGCCGTCGACTTCCAAGACGGGACCATCTCAATCACGGTCCCTAGTGAAGTCCAGTTCAAAGGCGAGAAAGAAGAGAAGAAACTGACGATAAGCAACAGCGGGAACACGCCTTGGCGAGTCACGGTCTACGCTTTCGAAGCCGGCACCGGGCAGTTCAAAGCGACAGACATCTGCCCGACTGCGAAAAATGCCCTAGCCCCAGGGCTGAGCTGCGACGAGGAAATCGTGTGCGAAAAAGTCGGCACTCGCCCGGTGAGGATCGTCTATACGTACGGTGCAGTTGAAGTGACGCTGAAATGCTGAGGGAGCGCCTCGCCCCGGTTCGGTGGCGGCCTCGTATTGCGGGGCCGCCGTTATAGTCCGGCCGCGATGGCGGTTCCGCGCATAGTCGTGCTCCCCGGCGACGGGATCGGACCCGAGATCGTCGCCGCAGCCCGCGAGGTCCTCGACGCCCTCGGCGATTTCTCCTATGACGAGCGCCTGATGGGCGGCTGCTCGATCGACGAGCACGGGACCGCCCTCACCGACGAGGTCCTCGACGCCTGCCGCAACGCCGACGCGGTCCTGCTCGGCGCCGTCGGCGGTCCCAAGTGGGACACCACCGACCCCAGCGCGCCGCGACCCGAGCAGGGCCTGCTCGGCCTGCGCAAGGGGATGGGCCTCTACGCCAACCTGCGCCCGGTCCGGCCCAGCCCGGCCCTGGTCAGCGCCAGCCCGCTGCGCGAAGAGCGGATCGCCGGCACCGACCTGCTCGTCGTCCGCGAGCTCACCGGCGGCATCTACTTCGGCGACTCCGGCCGCGAAGGCGACGTCGCCCACGACACCTGCACCTACTCGGTCGAGGAGATCGACCGGATCGCCCGCACCGCCTTCGACGCCGCCCGCCGTCGTGCCGGCAGCTCCGGCCGCAATCCGAAGGTCACCTCGGTAGACAAGGCCAATGTGATGGAGACCTCCCGCCTCTGGCGCGAGGTGGTCGGCAACGTCGCCGGCGACTACACCGACGTCGAGCTCGAGCACCTGCTGGTCGACAATGCGGCGATGCAGCTCGTCTCGCGCCCAGCCGATTTCGACGTCGTCCTCGCCGAGAACCTCTTCGGCGACATCCTCAGCGACGAGGCGGCGATGCTGACCGGCTCGCTGGGAATGCTGCCCTCCGCCAGCCTCGGCGCCGAAGGCGAGCCCGGACTCTTCGAGCCCGTCCACGGCTCCGCTCCCGACATCGCCGGCAAAGGCGTCGCCAATCCGCTCGCAACCTTCCTCTCGGCCGCGATGATGCTGCGCCACGGCCTTGGCCGCGGCGAGGAGGCGTCCCGCATCGAGGCCGCCGTCGACGCCGTCCTCGAGCGCGGCCTGCGCACCGCCGACCTCGCCTCCGGGACGGTGATCGAGGCGCCGACCGGCGAGAGCCCGTCGCCGATCGCCGAAGTCGGGACGGGGGAGATGACCGCGGCTGTCCTGGAGGAGCTGTAGGGGCGCGGGCGCCGAAGCGCCCGCGCGAGACCGCCGCGGCAGTCGCCTACGGGGCGGTGACCGCCCAGTAGCCCTTCAGGTAGTGGTCTTTTTCGGGTTCGCCGCTGAAGAGGACGCCCAGGCCGAAGCCGAGACGGCTGACGCTGTCGACGTCGAAGTTGGCGTCTTCGAATTCGAGTTCTTTGGTGATGTAGACGCAGAGCTGCCCGGGCGCCGCCTGCGGAGTCGCCGCGTTGCCGCCGGTGATCCCGGGGCAGTTGGCGCTCGTCTGACCCGGTTTCAGCAGGTTCGCTTCGGCCGCATTCGGCGCGCTCAGCAGCGGGATCGGGAAGCTCTGGCTCCAGCGTTCCGCGACCTGCCCCTGTGGGCCGGCGCTGGCGCCGCCGATGTCGAAGACCCCCCGCAGCGTCTGACCCGACTGCAGGGTCGAGACCGTGCCGCCCAGCGGCACCGAGAGCTTCGCGGGGGTCACCGAACCGTCGGCTAGTTTGCCGGTGTTGACGGCGCCGTCGCCCAGTTTGGCTGAGGTCACGGCCGCGTTGGTCAGTTTGTTGGTGGTGACGACGCCGTTTTTGATCTTGGTCGCAATCACCGAGCCGTCACCGAGCTTTTCGGTGGTGATCACGCCGTTGCCGAGGTTGCCGGGGAGCACGGCAAACGGGCCGAGCTTGCCGGCGGTGACCGCCTGCGGCGCGATCTTGCCGCTGGTCACGGCCTTGCGGTGCAGCGCCTTGGTCGTCACCGCGCCCGGTTTCAGCTGCTTGGCGCCGACGCTCTTCTTCGGCAGCCCGGCGGCGACGGCGGCGCCGCCCAGGGCGACGAAGAGCGCGATCGTCGCGATCACGTTCGAATAGCTCAACTTGGGACGGGGGATTCGCATCTGTTCCTCTCCTTGCTTCGGTTCCGGTCCTTCATTCGCGCCGGCGGGCCTGAAGCCCTTTGACCCATCGGGCATAATTCCCCAACATGGATCAGGTCGAGTTGATTTGGCGAAACGGCGAGTTCCTTCCCTGGGAGGATGCCCAAACCCACGTGCTGAGCCACGGGCTGCACTACGGGACGGGCGTTTTCGAGGGCATTCGCTGTTACGAGACCGCCCGCGGGCCGGCGATCTTCCGCCACCACGACCACCTCGACCGGCTCGAAAAGTCTGCCGAGCTCTACTACCTGGAGCTGCCGTATTCGATCGAGGAGATCCGCCAGGCGACGCATGAGCTGCTGCGCCGCAACGACCTGCGTTCCGCCTACATCCGGCCGCTCGCCTACCGCGGCTACGGCAGCCTCGGCCTCTACGCCAAAGACGCCCCGATCGACCTGATCATCGCCGCCTTCCCCTGGGGCGCCTACCTCGGCGAGGAGAGCAAGAATGGCGGCATCCGCGCCAAGGTCTCGAGCTGGCGCCGGATCAGTCCGGGTGGCTCGATCCCGCACGCCAAGGCCTCGGGCTCCTACCTCAACTCGATCCTCGCCAAGACCGAGTCGCACAACGCCGGCTACGACGAGGCGATCCTGCTCGACGAACGCGGCTTCGTCTGCGAGGGCTCGGGCGAGAACATCTTCGTCGTCCGCGACGACCAGATCCTGACGCCGCCGCACGTCGCCTCGATCCTCGACGGGATCAACCGCAAATCGGTGATCCAGATCGCCCGCGACCTCGGCTACACCGTGGTCGAGCGGGACATCGCCCGGGCCGAGCTCTACCTGGCCGACGAGGTGTTCCTCACCGGCACCGCGGCGGAGCTGGTGCCGGTGCGCGAGATCGACGACCACCCGCTCGGCGCGGCCGGTGAGATCACCCGCCAGGTCCAGGCGAAGTTCGAAGACGCGCTCTACGGCCGCGCCGAGGAGTACCTGGAGTGGCTGGACTTCGTCGAGCTTCCCACCACCAACGACTCCCCAGGGGAGTCCGGCTCCGAGTCGATCGGGCGAATTACCCCCGCCGCCTAAGCGGCCGGCGCGGCACGCCCGCGCACGCCGGGGCCGACAGGCCCCACCCGATCTTCTTCGACTCGAAAGGCAGTGAGCAGATGGAACAGGTGAAGCTCTACGACACCACTTTGCGCGACGGGATGGGCGGACGCGGCATGTCGCTCTCGGTCGGCGAGAAGCTCAAGGTCGCGCAGGCCCTGGACGCGCTCGGCGTGCATTTCATCGAGGCCGGCTTCCCGAGCAGCAACCCGAAGGAAGCCGAGCTCTTCGAGCGGCTCGCCGAGGTCGAGCTGGAGAATGCGACGATCGCCGCCTTCGGAATGACCCGCCGGCGCGACCGCGCCGCCGCCGAGGACGAGGCGCTGACGGTCCTGACCTCGTCCTTCGCCCCCGCGGTCTGCCTGGTCGGCAAGAGCTCGCCGCTACACGTCGAGAAGGTGATCCGCGTCAGCCGCGAGGAGAACCTGGCGATGATCGCCGACTCGATCGCCTTTTGTTGCGAGCAGGGCAAGCGGGCGATCTTCGACGCCGAGCACTTCTTCGACGGCTACCACGAAGACCGCGCCTACGCGCTGGAATGCGTGACGGCGGCGGCCGGAGCCGGCGCCGAGAACGTCACCCTCTGCGACACCAACGGCGGCAGCTTGCCGAGCTTCGTCGCCGAGGCGACCGCGACGGTTGTCGCTGCCGTGGGCCCGGGGGTCGAGATCGGGATCCACACCCACGACGATTCCGGCTGCGGGGTGGCCAATTCGCTGACGGCGGTGGAAGCCGGGGCGCGCCTGGTGCAGGGCTGCGTCAACGGCTACGGCGAGCGCTGCGGCAACGCCAACCTCGCCTCGATCCTGCCGGCGCTGCAGCTGAAGATGGGCTACGAGGTGGTCTCGCCCGAGCAACTGGCGGGCCTGACCTCGACCGCGCACTTCCTCGACGAGATCTGCAATCTCGCCTCCGACCCGGACCGCCCCTACGTGGGGCGCAACGCCTTCGCCCACAAGGCGGGTATGCACGCCGCCGGAGTTGCCGCCGACGCGAGCACCTTCGAGCACCTCGACCCGGCCGCGGTCGGCAACGAGCGTGACATCGTCGCCTCCGAGCTGGCCGGCAAGGCGACCGTGCGCAGCCAGGCCGAGCACGCCGGCATCGAGCTCGATGACGAGGCGGCGACCCGGGCCGTGCAGCGGCTGAAGGAGCAGGAGCACCGCGGGTACCACTACGAGGCGGCGCCCGCCTCCTTCGAGCTGCTGCTGCGGCGCGAGGCCGGTGCCTACCAGCCGCTGTTCAAGCTCGAAAGCTTCCGCGTAGTCGTCGAAAAGCACGAAGACGGCGAGGTGACGACGGAGGCGACGATCAAAGTCGAGGTCGACGGCAAGCGCTACTTCCAGGCAGCCGAGGGCAACGGTCCGGTCAATGCCCTCGACAAGGCGCTGCGGACGGCGATCGCCGATCGCTACCCCCACCTGGCCGAGATCGAGCTGACCAACTACAAGGTCCGCATCCTCGACGAAGCCCACGGCACCGGCGCCGTCACCCGGGTCCTGCTCGACTCCGCCGACGGCGGGCGCGAGTGGGGGACCACCGGCGTCTCGGAGAACATCATCGAGGCCTCCTGGCAGGCGCTGGTCGACTCGCTGGAGTACGCCTTCCAGTGAGTTCTCATAACCAACATATTCCTCTCGCCCAGCCGGATCTTGGCCCGCGCGAGGAGGAATTAGTCCTGGAGGTGCTGCGGTCCGGCCAACTCTCCTTGGGGCCGATAGGAGAGCGCTTCGAGCGCGAGTTCGCCGCCTGGCTCGGGGTCGAGGACGCGGTGATGGTCTCCAGCGGCACCTCCGCCCTGCACCTCGGTGTGCGGATGCTGGGCTGGGACGATGGCGACGAGGTCGTGACCAGCCCCTTCAGCTTCGTCGCCTCCGCCAACTGCCTGCTGTACGAGGGCGCGAGACCGGTTTTCGCCGACGTCGAGGAGGAGACTCTCGACCTCGACCCCGCTGCGGC
Organism: uncultured Actinomycetes bacterium; assembly: GCA_963702075.1. Taxonomy (GTDB): domain Bacteria; phylum Actinomycetota; class Thermoleophilia; order Solirubrobacterales; family 70-9; genus VAYN01. The sequence goes on from OY969703.1 coordinate 1,691,710, forward strand.
CGCCGAGGCGGTGGCGGAGAAGACCGTCGGCCTGCTGCCGGTCCACATCTTCGGCTACCCGGCGGCGTTGCCCGCGCTGGAGGCGCTGGCGCAGCGGCACGGCCTCGGCATCCTCGAGGACGCCTGCGAGGCGCTCGGCGCGGTGGACTCAGACGGACGTAAAGTCGGCGCCCGCGGCAACCTCGCCACCTTCGCCTTCTACGCCAACAAGCAGATGACGACGGGGGAGGGGGGCATGATCGTCCCCCGCGACGCGGATGAGGCAGCGCGCCTGCGTTCGGAGCGCAACCAGGGCCGCGCCGTCGACATGGGCTGGCTCGACCACGACCGTCTCGGCTTCAACTACCGCCTCTCCGACCTCGCCGCCGCCCTCGGCGTCGCCCAGGTCGAGAAGCTCGACTCGCTGCTCGAGCGCCGCGCCGCGGTGGCGCGGGCCTACGAGGAGCGGCTCGGCGGTATCGAGGGCCTGCGGACGCCGATCGCCGGTCACGGCAGCGAAGTCCGCAGCTGGTTCGTCTACACCGTCCGCCTGCCGCAGGGCGCCGACCGCGACGCGACGATCGACCGCCTCGCCGAGCGCGGCATTGCCTCCAAGGCCTATCTGCCGTGCATCCACCTCTTCCCGCACCTGCGCGAGCTCGGCTACCGCGAGGGCCAGTTCCCGGTCGCCGAAGCCGCTGCCGCGGACTCGCTGGCGCTGCCGTTCTTCCCGGCGATGGGCGAGGGGCAGGTGGACCGTGTCTGCCAGGAGCTCGCCGCGGCCCTCGGCCAGGCGCCGCTCCCGGCATAATCGCCGCCCCGATGGGACGCTTCCGCAAAGACCCCGATCCCCGCTTCTGGCGGCTCAACCGCTCGCTCGCCTTCGACTCCTGGCTGGCGCCCTACGACATCGACCAGTCGAAGGCGCACGCCCGCGGCCTCTGCGGGATCGGCGTCTTGAGCGAGGACGAGCTGGCCCAGATGGAGGACGGGCTCGACCGGGTCCGCGTCCGCATGGCCGAGCACGGCTTTGAGTTCGAGCCCGCCGACGAGGACATCCACATGGCGATCGAGCGCCTGCTCGGCGAGGAGGTCGGCCCGCTGGCCGGCAAGCTCCACACCGGCCGCTCCCGCAACGACCAGGTCGCCACCGACGTGGCGATGGTCGTCCAGGCGCATTCCCTGCGGGCGATCGAGCTCTGCGGCGCCGCGATGCAGCGGCTGCTCGGCCTCGCCGAGTCCCACAAGGACTGGACGATGCCGGGCTACACCCACCTGCAGCGCGCCCAGCCGGTCTACCTCGGCCACCACCTGCTCGCTTACTTCTGGATGCTGGCCCGCGACGTGCTGCGCTTCCAGTTCGCCCTCGACAGCGCTTCGGTGATGCCGCTCGGCTCCGGCGCCCTGGCCGGCGTCAACTGGGAGATCGACCGCGACTCGGTCGCCGCCGACCTCGGCTTCGCCCACGTCAGCCACAACTCGATCGACGGCTCCTCCAACCGCGACTTCGTCCTCGACTACCTGAATGCCGCCTCGACCTGCGCCATGCACCTCTCGCGCCTGGGCTCGGAAATCGTCATCTGGTCGAGTAGCGAGTTCGACTTCTGCGAGCTCGACGAGTCCTTCTCCTCGGGCTCCTCGATCATGCCGCAGAAGAAGAATCCCGACTCGGCCGAGCTGCTGCGGGCGAAGAGCCCGCGGGTAGCCGCCTCGCTGCAGACCCTGCTCGGGGTGATGCACGCGCTGCCGCTCACCTACGGCAAGGACATGCAGGAGGACAAGGAGCCGCTCTTCGACGCGGTCGACACGATCGAGGCCTGCCTCGACGCCACCGCCGGGATGCTCGACGGGATCGAGTTCCGTCGTGAGCGGATGGAGGAGGCCTCCGGCGACGAGATGCTGGCGGCGACCGAGGTCGCCGACCTCCTGGTCCGCCGGGGCGTGCCCTTCCGCGAGGCCCACGGGATCGTCGGCGGCCTCGTCCGCGACGCGGTCGAGCGCGGCAAGTCGCTTTCCCAATTGACTCCGGAGGAGCTGCGCCGGCGCTCCGAGCAACTCGACGATTCCTACTACGAGGTCCTGCAGCGCAGCAGCTGGCTGGAGTCAAAGCGGATCGCCGGCGGCACCGGCTCGGCCCCGCTGGCCAGGCAGATCGAGGAGGCGCGCGAGACCCTCGCCGCGGTCCAGGCCCGGGTCCAGGAGGAGCGTTCCTGACGCGCCTCGAGCGCGACTTCTTTGACCGTGGGGTTCACGCGGTCGCCCGTGACCTGATCGGCTGCACGCTGCTCTATGAAGGCTGCGGCGGCGTCATCGTCGAGACCGAGAGCTACGAGGCCGACGATCCCGCCTGTCACGCCTACGTCGGCCTGACCGAGCGCACCAGGGTCCTTTTCGGCCCGCCCGGCTATGCCTACGTCTACCTCTCCTACGGGATCCACAGTCTGCTGAACGCGGTCGCCGAACCCGAGGGGGAGGCGGCAGCGGTGCTGATCCGGGCGTTGGAGCCGACCCACGAAGTCGAGTTGATGCGCGAGCGACGGCGGGTGAGGTCCGATTTCGACCTCTGCTCGGGGCCCGGCAAGCTAACCGAGGCACTTGGGATCGACCTCGGTGACAACGAGCGCGACCTTTCTCAGGAGCCCTTCCTGATCGCGCCGCCGGAGGGCGAGCAGCCGGAGATCGTCACCGGCCCGCGGATCGGCATCACCAAAGCGGTCGATAACCCCTGGCGGTTCTGTGCCGCCGGAAACCGCAACGTCTCGCGGCCGCGACCGAGCTAACCAGCCGTAACGCCGCCGCCACCGCCGGCGGGCGCGGCTTCTTCAGGCGCGGGTTCCGGCGTGCCTTCTTCGGGTGCCGCTCCTTCGGGTTCGGGCGTTTCGACCGGCCCGGGTTCGGCTTCGCCGCCGCCCGTTTCCGGTTCGACCGGCGCTTCGTATTCGCCTTCGCCTTCGGTTTCCGGCGCTTCGTATTCGTATTCGCCCGCTTCGCCGCTGCCCCCGGATTCGCTTTCTTCCCCGGCTTCCTTGGCCGCTTTCCGCGCCGCCCTTTCAGCCGCGTGTTCGGCCTGGATTTCCTGCCAGGCGGAGATCACGCTGGCCCAGATCAGGGCCGGGAAGGTGCCGCCCATCACCGGACCCCCGTTATAGAGCGTCGTCATCGGCGTCGTCGAGTCGGGGTAGCCGACCCAGACGCAGGCGGTCACTTCGTCGCCGACGCCGCCGCAGAACCAGGCGTCGCCGTTGTTCTCGGTCGTTCCCGTCTTGCCCCACTGGCCTTCGACGCCGATCTGGGCGTTGGTGCCGGTGCCGCCGGAGACGACGGTTTCGAGGATGCTCTTCGCTTCTTCGATCTTTTCCTGGTCGAAGACCTGGTGGTGGATCGAGTCGTTGTCGCCGCCCTTGATCACCTCCCCGTCCTGGTTCGCCACTTCGGTGTAGGAGACGGGGCTGTCGCCGGGCCGCGGCGCCAGGGTGCCGCTGATGCGGTCGCCATTGTTGCCGATCGTGCTGTAGGCGTAGGCCCAGCCGAGCGGGGTGGCGCCTTCTTTGAGGCCGCCGAGGACCATCGCCGGGTTGGTCGAGATCGGGTCGTCGTAGCCGGCTTTGTGGATCGTCGAGGCGATCGAGCGGGTGCGGTCCTCGACCGTCTTGCCTTCCAGGCCTTCGAGGCCGAGGGCGGCGTAGATCGAGTTGTCCGAGTAGGTCGTCGCGCAGATGATGCTGCAGGAGCCGAGGTAGGAGTCCTCGTCGTTGGAGACTTCGAAGACTTCGTTGCCGTGCTTGCCGAAGTGGAAGGTCCGGTGTTCGGAGGGGTAGACGGTTTCGGGTGAGATCCCCTCTTCCAGCGCCGTGATCAGGGTGAAGGGCTTGATCGAGGAGCCCGGCTGGCGGTGGCCCTGGGTCGCCAGGTTGAACGGCTTGGTGGCGAAGTCCGGACCGCCGACCATCGCCTTGATCCCGGCGTTGTGGTTGTCGATCACGACCACCGATGCGGTCGCCGGCGAGTACCCGAGGTAGCTGTTGACCGCTTCTTCGGCTGCTTCCTGCAACTGCAGGTCCAGCGTCGCCTTGACTTTGAGGCCGCCGAAAAATGCCTTGGAGGCCCCGTAGCGTTCGACCAGCTGCTGGCGCAGGTAGGCGGTGAAGTAGGGGGCCCGGGAGTCGAGGGTGGGAGGTTCGATGCTGCTCGGCGCCGGCAGCGCTTTCTGCTGGCCTTCGAGCATCTGCGCTTCGGAGATGTAGCCCTGCTGCTCCATTTTTTCCAGCACCAGGTTGCGGCGGCCGAGCGTGTTTTCGGGGTAGACCTTGGGGTCGAAGGCCGAGGGGGAGGCGATGATCCCGGCCAGGGTTGCCGCCTCCCAGGGGTCGAGGACCGAAGCGCAGGGTTCCGAGGGGGTGCCGCAGCCGGGGTGGGCGGCGCCGAAGTAGGTGCGGGCGGCGGCCTCGATCCCGTAGGCCCCCTCGCCGAAGTAGATCGTGTTCAGGTACTCGGTGAGGATTTTTTCCTTGCTCCAGTGCTTCTCGAGGCGGTAGGCGAGCGCCGCCTCGCGGAACTTCTCCAGCACGGTGCGGCTGCCTTCGGCTTCGAGCGCGTTCTTGACGAACTGCTCGGTGATCGTCGAGGCGCCCTGCTGGGCGCTGCCGCTGACGATGTCGCTGACCAGGGCGCGGCCGATCCCGCGGAAGTCGACGCCGTTGTGTTCGTAGAAGCGAGCGTCCTCGATCGAGACCACCGCGTTCTTGACGTTGGGGGAGATCTGTCCCGAGCTGAGGAGGATTTTGTTCTGGTCGCTGGTCAGGGTCCCGATCGGTTCCCCGTTGGCGTCGTAGACCTCGCTGTTCTTCGAAGCCTTGTACTGGGCGAAGTTGTAGATCGCCGGCAGATCCTGCGAGATCGCGGCCATCATCCCGAAGATCATCGAGACCACGGCGAGGACGCCGAGCCCGAGCAGGACGAAGAGCACGCGCAGCTTCTTCAGCCGCGGTTTGGCGGGCTGGGGCGGGGAGGTCAGAGGGGCGGGCGGAACTTCGCCGCCGCTTTGCCGGCGCTTTAGTCCTAGGACGGCCATCGAGAAGGGAACCGCTGCGACGTGGCTGGGCCCGTCGCGCGGAGGCGGCAGTCTAGCATTGCCGCCGTGCCGGACCTGACGCGAAACGCCGTCGACGTGCTGCCCGAGGGGCGGCTAGCGGAGCAGCTGCAGAGCGGCAAACCTCTGCGGGTGAAGCTCGGGATCGACCCGACCACGGCCGACATCCACCTCGGCCACACGGTCGTCCTGGAGAAGCTGGCCGAGTTCCAGCGGGCCGGCCACACCGTCGTCCTGATCATCGGCGACTTCACCGCGCAGGTCGGCGATCCAAGTGGCCGCTCGGCCACGCGGCCGGTGCCGACGGCGGCGGAGATCGAGGAGAACGCCGCCACCTACCAGGAGCAGGCCTTCAAGATCCTCGACCGCGAGCAGACCGAGGTCCGCCGCAACAGCGAGTGGCTGCGGATGGCGCCGGAGGCACTGCTGGGCCTGCTGGCGCAGACGACGGTGGCGCGGCTACTCGAGCGCGACGATTTCCAGAGGCGGATGGCGGCGAGCAAGCCGGTCGCGGCGTTGGAGCTGCTCTATCCCTTGCTGCAGGGCTACGACTCGGTAGCCGTTGAGGCCGACGTCGAGCTCGGCGGCACCGACCAGAAGTTCAACCTGCTCTTCGGGCGCGACGTCCAGACCGCCTACGGCCAGGCGCCGCAGTCGATCATGACCCTGCCGATCCTCGTGGGAACCGACGGCGAGCGGAAGATGAGCAAGTCGCTCGGCAACTACGTCGGCGTCACCGACCCGCCGGAGGAGATGTTCGGCAAGCTGATGAGCATCCCCGACGAGGCGATGGCCGAGTACTACCGGCTGTTGTTGGGCGCCGAGCAGCCGCAGGGCCCGCCGAACGAGGCCAAGCGGGAGCTGGGGCGGCGGATCGTCGATCGCTTCCACGGCAAGGGCGCGGGGGCGGTGGCCGAGGAGCAGTTCAACCGGGTCTTCGTGCGGCGCTCGGCGCCGGCGGAGATGCCCGAGGTGGGGCTCGGGGAGTACCGGGCCGACGGCGATGGCCTCGTCCACCTGCCGCGCCTGATCGCCGGTGCCTTCGGCCTCAGCAGCAGCGAGGGCAGGCGCCTGATCCAGCAGGGCGGGGTCAAGCTCGACGGGGAGGCGGTGCCCGCAGAGCCCCTGGACCTCGCAGTCGATAGTCTCGACGGACGCGTGCTGCAGGTAGGGAAGCGGCGCTTCTGTCGCCTTAGGGCCACCCCCTAGGCAAACCTCCCTGCAAGCGCTATACTCCTTCGTCCTTCTGGGGTTGCCTCGGCGACTCCCGAGCGTTGAGAGCGGCGAATCCCGCCGTAGAAGGCGCAGCGGTCTTTGAAAACTGAGCAGCGTGCATCTCCGCGGACCAATGGTCTGCGGAATGTTCAGCCCGACCCATTCGGTGCGCCAGCGTGCCGGATGGTTTTGATTTACCTCGTCATGTCGGTCGTCGTATTTGTGTACTCGACGGCCACTGAGATATGACAGGCTCTCTGTAGAAGTACATTTCACGGAGAGTTTGATCCTGGCTCAGGACGAACGCTGGCGGCGTGCTTAACACATGCAAGTGGTGCGACGAACCAGGGCTTGCCCTGGGGCAAAGCCGCGAACGGGTGAGTAACACGTGAGTAACCTGCCCCGATGACCGGGACAACCCGAGGAAACTCGGGCTAATACCGGATGTGGCGCACAGGCATCAGCCTGTTCGCTAAAGGAAGCTTCGGCCTCCGCATTGGGAGGGGCTCGCGGCCCATTAGCTTGTTGGTGGGGTAACGGCCTACCAAGGCAACGATGGGTAGCTGGTCTGAGAGGACGATCAGCCACACTGGGACTGAGACACGGCCCAGACTCCTACGGGAGGCAGCAGTGGGGAATCTTGCGCAATGCGCGAAAGCGTGACGCAGCAACGCCGCGTGGGGGAAGACGGCCTTCGGGTTGTAAACCCCTTTCAGGAGGGACGAAGGTTCACCGGTGAATAGCCGTGTGGATTGACGGTACCTCCACAAGAAGCTCCGGCTAACTACGTGCCAGCAGCCGCGGTAATACGTAGGGAGCAAGCGTTGTCCGGAATCATTGGGCGTAAAGCGCGCGTAGGTGGCCTCGTAAGTCCGCTGTGAAAGTCAAAGGCTCAACCTTTGAAAGCCGGTGGATACTGTGAGGCTAGAGTACGGAAGAGGCGAGTGGAATTCCTGGTGTAGCGGTGGAATGCGCAGATATCAGGAGGAACACCAATAGCGAAGGCAGCTCGCTGGGACGTTACTGACACTGAGGCGCGAAAGCGTGGGGAGCGAACAGGATTAGATACCCTGGTAGTCCACGCCGTAAACGATGGGTACTAGGTGTGGGAGGTGTCGACTCCTCCCGTGCCGTCGCTAACGCACTAAGTACCCCGCCTGGGGAGTACGGCCGCAAGGCTAAAACTCAAAGGAATTGACGGGGGCCCGCACAAGCAGCGGAGCATGTGGTTTAATTCGACGCAACGCGAAGAACCTTACCTGGGCTTGACATGTTGGTGACCGCCGTGGAAACACGGTTTTCCTTCGGGACACCATCACAGGTGGTGCATGGCTGTCGTCAGCTCGTGTCGTGAGATGTTGGGTTAAGTCCCGCAACGAGCGCAACCCCCGTCCTATGTTGCCAGCATTTAGTTGGGGACTCATAGGAGACTGCCGGTGACAAACCGGAGGAAGGTGGGGATGACGTCAAGTCATCATGCCCCTTATGTCCAGGGCTACACACGTGCTACATTGGCGCATACAAAGGGCAGCAATACCGCGAGGTGGAGCAAATCCCATAAAGTGCGCCTCGGTTCGGATTGGAGGCTGAAACTCGCCTCCATGAAGGTGGAGTTGCTAGTAATCGCGGATCAGCAATGCCGCGGTGAATACGTTCCCGGGCCTTGTACACACCGCCCGTCACACCACGAAAGCGAGCAACACCCGAAGCCGGTGGCCTAACCGCAAGGAGGGAGCCGTCGAAGGTGGGGCCCGTGATTGGGGTGAAGTCGTAACAAGGTAGCCGTAGCGGAAGCTGCGGCTGGATCACCTCCTTTCTAGGGAGATTTCTCTAGAACGTCGACCGGGCTCATGCCACCAGCATGCTGGTGGAGAAACGCTGCTCAGTTTTGAGAGACCTCCCACGGAGACCCCGTGGGTGCGCCTCGGTGGACCTTGAAAACTGCACAAGGCCAAAAATCAGATCCGCGCGACGCGGATCTGAGGGTATTTAATTATCGATCCACACACTTATGTGAGTGGGTCGCTCACCGTCAAGATAGTAAGAGTTTACGGTGGATGCCTTGGCACCAGGAGTCGATGAAGGACGTGGACGGCTGCGATAAGCCGCGGTGAGGCGCTGAACAGCCATTGACCCGCGGATTTCCGAATGGGAAAACCCAGCACCGGTAATGCGGTGCTATCTGTCGGTGAATACATAGCCGGCAGAGGGAAACCGGGCGAACTGAAACATCTAAGTAGCCCGAGGAAAAGAAATCAACCGAGACTCCCTTAGTAGTGGCGAGCGAAAGGGGATCAGCCCAAACCGAACAGGTGTAAGCGGCACGCGTTGCCTGTTTGGGGTTGTAGGGCGTCATGTCCAGACCGTGCCGGTCTGGCGGCAGTTACAAAATCAGGCGTTAGCCGAAGCGAGTGGAACCTCGCACCACAGAGGGCAATCGTCCCGTAGGTGAAAGCGCGCTGATCTGTCGATTGACGTTCCTGAGTAAGACCACACCCGTGAAACGTGGTCTGAATCTGGGGGGACCACCCTCCAAGGCTAAGTACTACCTGGTGACCGATAGTGAACTAGTACCGTGAGGGAAAGGTGAAAAGAACCCCTGAAGGGGAGTGAAATAGTACCTGAAACCGTAGACTTACAAGTGGTCGGAGCACCTTCGGGTGTGACGGCGTGCTTTTTGCATCACGAGCCGGCGAGTTACTCGTCAGTGGCAAGGTTAAGCGATGAGCGGAGCCGTAGCGAAAGCGAGTCTGAATAGGGCGACACAGTCACTGGCGGTAGACCCGAAACTGAGCGAGCTATCCATGGGCAGGCTGAAGCGGGGGTAAGACCTCGTGGAGGGCCGAACCGACCTAGGTTGAAAACTGGGCGGATGACCTGTGGATCGGAGTGAAAGGCTAATCAAGCTCAGAGATATCTGGTTCTCTCCGAAATATATTTAGGTATAGCCTCGAGTAATTGTGTTGTGGCCGTAGAGCACTGTTTGGATTAGGGGCCCTACCAGGTTACCGACTTCAGGCAAACTCCGAAGACCATTACATTTAACTCGGGAGTCAGTGTGCGGGGGATAAACTTCGTACGCGAGAGGGAAACAACCCAGACCATCAGCTAAGGACCCTAAGTGCTAGCTAAGTGGCAAACGATGTCCGAATGCAGAGACAACCAAGAGGTTGGCTTAGAAGCAGCCACCCTTGAAAGAGTGCGTAACAGCTCACTGGTCAAGTGTTCGGGCGCGGATAATTCAACGGGGCTCAAGCTAGCCTCCGAAGCTATGGGTGTGCAGGCCTGCGGGTTCTGTACGCGGTAGGAGAGCGTTCCAGTTGCGTGAAGCGGTGTCGTAAGGCCCCGTGGAGTGGCTGGAAGTGAGAATGCCGGCATGAGTAACGAAAGTGGGGTGAGACTCCCCACCACCGATTGTCCAAGGTTTCCTGAGTAAAGTTCGTCTGCTCAGGGTTAGTCGGGACCTAAGGCGAGGCCGAAAGGCGTAGCCGATGGCCAACAGGTTGATATTCCTGTACCACGTCGTTTCCGTTATGACCGATGGGGGGACGGGGAAGGGTAAGAGAACCCAGGCGATGGTCGTCCTGGGGCAAGCACGTAGCTAGTCGCTGTAGGAAAATCCGCAGCGGCGTTTTGACGCGAGGTGCGATGCCAGCTGGCTTAACGCCGGCAAGTCTCCGATCCCATGCCTCCAAGAAAAGCCTCTAGGCAGGATTCGCGTGCCCGTACCGATAACCGACACAGGTGGACAAGTAGAAAATACTGAGGTGAGCGAGCTAACTCTCGTTAAGGAACTCGGCAAAATCGTCCCGTAACTTCGGGAGAAGGGACGCCCCGGTAGGGTGAACTCCATACGGAGGGAGCTCGAGGGGGCCGCAGTGAATTGGTCCAACCGACTGTTTACCAAAAACACAGGGCTCTGCTAAGTCGTAAGACGACGTATAGGGTCTGACGCCTGCCCGGTGCCGGAAGGTTACGCGGACTTGTTAGCGCTTCGGCGCGAAGCAGCGAAGCTAAGCCCCGGTAAACGGCGGCCGTAACTATAACGGTCCTAAGGTAGCGAAATTCCTTGTCGGGTAAGTTCCGACCTGCACGAATGGCGTAACGAGTTGGACGCTGTCTCAACGAGAGGCTCGGTGAAATTAAAGTCTCGGTGAAGATGCCGAGTACCCGCAGCTAGACGGAAAGACCCCGTGAACCTTTACTGCAACTTGATATTGGAGTTTGGGGTATCTCGCTCAGGATAGGTGGGAGACTATGAACCAGTGGCTTTGGCCGCTGGGGAGTCACCCTTGAGATACCACCCTTGGTGCTCTGAGCTTCTAACACCACGCCGTAATCCGGGTGGTGAACAGTGTCAGGCGGGCAGTTTGACTGGGGCGGTCGCCTCCTAAAGAGTAACGGAGGCGCCCAAAGGTTCCCTCAGCACGGTTGGAAATCGTGCGTAGAGTGTAAAGGCAACAAGGGAGCTTGACTGCGAGACCGACGGGTCGAGCAGGAACGAAAGTTGGGCTTAGTGATCCGGCGGTAGCAAGTGGAAGCGCCGTCGCTCAACGGATAAAAGGTACTCCGGGGATAACAGGCTTATCGGTTCCAAGAGTCCACATCGACGAACCGGTTTGGCACCTCGATGTCGGCTCGTCGCATCCTGGGGCTGGAGTAGGTCCCAAGGGTTGGGCTGTTCGCCCATTAAAGCGGTACGCGAGCTGGGTTCAGAACGTCGTGAGACAGTTCGGTCCCTATCTGCTGTGGGCGTTGGAGAGTTGAAAGGAGTCATCCCTAGTACGAGAGGACCGGGATGAACATGCCTCTGGTGTATCTGTTGTCCTGCCAAGGGCATCGCAGGTTAGCTACGCATGGAACGGATAACCGCTGAAAGCATCTAAGCGGGAAGCCGTCCTTGAGATAAGCTCTCCCATCCCCTTGAGGGAGTAAGACCCCTGGTAGACCACCAGGTTGATAGGCCGGCGGTGGAAGTACAGCAATGTACGTAGCCGACCGGTACTAATGGGTCGAGGGCTTGACGGATATTTATTACCCTGAGGTCTTGTGCGGTTTTCAAGCTCCACCGGGCGTTGCGTCTCGCAATATTCCGGTGGCGCATAGCGAGTGGGAAACACCTCTTCCCATTCCGAACAGAGCAGTTAAGCCACTCTGCGCCGATGGTACTTGGGGGGAAACCTCCTGGGAGAGTAGGTCGCCGCCGGTTCTTCTTTGAGCGGTTCGGGCCAGGAATTGGCGCGGGCTGCGGCGTCCCAGTAGTGGCGCGCTACGGCACCGTCGAGCGGCTTGCGTAGCGCTGCTACGCGGCGCCGCTCGCCGCTACCGGATCGCTTGCTACTGGAACGCCTCGCTCTCCGTCAATTCCTGGCCCGAACCGCGGGTGAAGTAGATATTCCACCAGCGGACAGCAAGGTTTCTCATTGCCTTTTACTGTGCGGCCTCGTCGACTATTTCACGGGGTGATGCCGTGAGCTTCGGGCCGGCAATCAAGGCTGCGATCGAGCGCCAAGGAACGGGATGTTGCCGAGCAGTGATTGTCGGAAGGGCCGACGGCGAGACCAACAACCTTGGCGTCTTCCTGCATCTTGATGGGAGATCCTCTGACGACCAGAAAGGCTCGTGTTAAGGGTCTAGCTACGGGCGCAGGACGAAGGGGCGATCGGCTTCCCGCCGCCGCAGGCTCGAGCGGGCAGGGGTGCTGCTGCTCGTGCGGCGGCGGGTTTCGCACTGGCTCGGAGACGTTCTCCCAACGGGCTCTAGGCCGTACTCGCCGAGCGTGGCGAAGTCGATCATCAGGTCGACGGCATCGGTCAGCCGTGCGCTTAGTTTTTTCGTTGAATCGAACATAAGTTCGTACAAGGTAAAGGGGCCTTCGGACGCCACTCGGGATTTGCAAGCTCTTTTGCAGGACTACCCGAAAAGCCCTGGAAATATGCAGTTTCAGGGCATGTCGCGGAGCTACTGCCGTGAGTAGCTCCGCAAACCCCAGAAGCGCTATTCGGCAACGTCCCTGCGAGAGCTTTGCTGTGACCGGGGGTCACGCTCCGTGACGTCGCGCACAGAAGACCCTACCTGTTTTTCGGCCCCTTGTGCAAACCGGAGCACCAGCTGGGCCGTCTCCCGTGGTTTCTCGACGTTGGGCGAGTGGCCCGCCCCCTGGATCAGGTGGACCTGGGCGCTGGGGACGGCACGCTTGTACTGCGCGAGCGCCCGCTGCGGGTCGTTGACGATCTGCTCTTCGGCGCCCATTAGGACCATCAGCGGCTTGCCCGCTTGCTTCATCCGCTGGTCGAGCGACTCTTCGTTCAGGAAGTCGTCGACGCCTTCGGGCGATTCGTCGTAGGCGGTGTAGGTAAGCCGCTTCACGTCCTCAACGAAGGCGTCTGGGACGTCGTAGCCGGGAGCGAAGGCGACGCCGAGACCGTCGCGGATCGAGAAGTCGGGCTTGACCCGCCACAGCGCCTCGCCGAGGACTGGCTTGAAGGCGAGGCCGGCGATGAAGCCGAGGTCGCCATAGGAGTTGTCGGGCGGCATGTCGACGATCGCCGCCCGGCCGACAAGTTGAGGATGTTCTTGGGCGAGCGCAACGGTGACGGCGCCGCCCAGCGAGTGGCCGACCACCTCGGCGCCCCGGACGTGCAGCCGTTCGAGCGCCTCGCTCACCACCAGCGCCTGGTTCTGCGGCGTGTAGCCGGACCCTGGCTTTTCGGAGCCGCCGTGGCCGAGCAGGTCGACCGCGATCACCCGGTGCTTGCGTTCGAGCATCGGCAGCATCCCGTCCCACCAGTCGATCGCGCAGCTGAAGCAGTGGACGAGGACGATCGGCGAGCCGGTGCGCGGCCCTCGTTCGAGCACCTGCAGCTCGCCATCGGGCAGGTCGAGGATGCGGCCGCCGGGCACGGTGACGTGAGCGGCCTCGGTCTCTCCGTCGAGAATCAAGGCGTTGACGACGAGCAGCGCCGCAAGCGCCAGAATCACGCCGATCCCGATCGTCCACCGTCTCCTCATGACCGCTCGTTACCCTAGCCGCGTGAGCATGGAGCGAACAAGCTGATGGAGAAGTTCGTGATCCAGGGCGGCGTCCCCCTCTCCGGAGAGATCACCGTCGCCGGGAACAAGAACGCGGCCCTGCCGATTCTCGCCGCCTGCCTGCTGACCGAGGAGGAGCTGCTGCTGCACCGGGTGCCGCGGATTCGCGACACCGAAGCGCAGATCGCCCTGCTCGAGCATCTCGGGGTCGAGGCCGAGTGGGTGGCGGAGAACAGCGTCCGGCTCTGCGCCCGGGACGTCGCCGGCGAGGTCGACGAGGACCTCTCCGGCAAGATCCGCGCCTCCTTTCTGCTCGCCGGCCCCCTGCTTGCCCGTTTCGGCGAGGCGAAGATGCCGCCGCCGGGTGGCGACTTCATCGGCCGCCGCCGGCTCGACGCCCACCTCGACGCCTTCAAGGACCTTGGCGCCAGGATCGACGGCAGCCGCTGGATCGAGCTCAGTGCCCCGAACGGGCTCCAGGCCTGCGAGATCTTCATGGACGAGCCCTCGGTGATGGGCACCGAGAACGCGCTGATGGCGGCGGCGCTGACGCCGGGTGCGACCCAGATCGCCAACGCCGCCTCCGAGCCGCACGTGCAGGACCTGGCGCACCTGCTGAGCGCGATGGGCGCCCGGGTCGACGGCATCGGCTCCAACGTGATGGTGGTCAACGGGGCCGAGCACCTCGCCGGCGCCGAGTACACGATCTCCTGCGACCACATCGAGGTTGGCAGCTTCATGGCGCTCGCCGCGGCGACCGGAGGCGAACTGCGGATCCGCGACGTCAACCCGATGGACCTGACCAACGTCCGCCGCCAGTTCAAGCGGCTCGGCCTGCGCTCGGAGATCCAGGGCGAGGACGTTCTCGTCCCCGCCGGGCAGGAGCTCGAGGTCGAAGCCGACCTCGGCGGGGCGATCCCGAAGATCGAGGACGGCCCCTGGCCCGCCTTCCCCGCGGACATGACCTCGATCGCGTTGGCCCTGGCGACCCAGGCCAACGGCGAGGTCCTGATCTTCGAGAAGATGTTCGAGAACCGTCTGTTCTTCGTCGACAAGCTGGTCGCGATGGGCGCTCGGATCACGCTGTGCGATCCCCACCGGGCGATCGTCAGCGGTCCGAGCCGGCTTCATGGCGAGCGCGTCTCCAGCCCCGACATCCGCGCCGGGATGGCGATGCTCATCGCCGCCTGCGCGGCGGAGGGGACTTCTGAGATCGGCGAGATCCGCCAGATCGATCGCGGCTACGAGCGGATCGACGAGCGCCTGCGGGGCCTCGGCGCGCAGATCGAACGCGTCTCTGCGGAGGTCCCTGCCTAGCAGGGATTTCCCGCCGGCTCACGTAAGGTCAGGCCGATGATCCATCCGATTCCGCCAGGAACGCGCGACCTCCTGCCCGAGGAGATGCGTGAGCTGCGCCGGCTGCAGGCTGCCCTGATCGAGGTCTTCGAAGGGCGCGGCTACGGCGAGGTGGCGACGCCGGCGCTCGAATACGACGAGGTGCTGAGGCGCGGCGGCGGCCGCGCCCACGACGCCGCCTACCGCTTCTTCGACGAGGGCGGCGAGCTGCTGGCGCTGCGCTCGGAAATGACGGTGCCGATCGCGCGCCTGGTCGCGACCCGCTACGCACAGACCGAGCCGCCGCATCGCTTTTGCTATCTCGCCGGTGCCTACCGGGCGGTCAGCCCGCAGCGGGGCGAGATGCGCGAGTTCACCCAGGCCGGGGTGGAGCTGATCGGCGCTTCGGCCGCCGACGGGACCGGCGAGGTGATCGAGGTGCTGCAAGCGGCGCTCGACGCCGCCGGCCTCGGCAGCGCGGTGATCGGTCTGGGCTATGCCGACCTCTACCGG
The DNA here is from genome assembly GCA_963702075.1 of uncultured Actinomycetes bacterium. Taxonomy (GTDB): domain Bacteria; phylum Actinomycetota; class Thermoleophilia; order Solirubrobacterales; family 70-9; genus VAYN01. The sequence goes on from OY969703.1 coordinate 1,706,873, forward strand.
GACCTGGTGGTCGAATACGGCCTCGACGAGGCGGCACGCGCGGCCGTCCTCGAGCGCCTCGGCGCCCACGACCTCGTCGGGCTGGAGACCGAATTGGCCACCGCCGGTGCGAGCGAGGAGCAGATCGCCACCTGTCTGGCGGTCTCGCAGCTGCGCGGTGGCGCCGAGGTGCTGGAGCGGGCGCGGGCCTACGACACCCCGGCGGTGACCCGTGCCGCCGACCGGCTCGACGGCATCTACCGCGGTCTCGAAGACCGTCCCGACGGCTACCGGGTCCAGTTCGACTTCGGCCTGATGCGCGACCTCGCCTATTACAACGGCGCCATCCTCGAGGTCTACGACCCCGCGGTCGGCCACGTCCTCGGCGGCGGCGGGCGCTACGACGGGCTGATGAAGCGCTTCGGGCTCGAGCTCTCGGCGGCGGGCTTCGCCCTCAACGTCGAGCGCGTCCACGTCGCCCAGATCGAGGAGCGGCGGCGGCAGGGGGAGGGGCGATGAGCGCCGAGCCCCAGTCGCCGCTGAAGATCGCCGTGCCGCGCGGCGCCCTCCTCGGGGAAACCCTCGACGTGCTCGATGCCGCCGGGGTCGACACCGCCGAGCTGCGCGGGGACTCGCGCTCGCTGATCTTCGAGACGAGCGGGATGACGCTGGTGACGATGCGGCCCTCCGACGTCCCGACCTACGTCGAGGCGGGCGCCGCCGACGTCGGCATCACCGGCAAGGACGTGCTGCTGGAGCAGGGCGACCGGCCGGTGTACGAGCTGCTCGACCTCGGCTTCGGCCGCTGCCGGATGGTTCTTGCCGGCCGCAAGGGATCGGACCGGCTGAGCGAGTCGGCGCGCTCGCTGGGGACGATGCGGATCGCGACCAAGTACCCGCGGATCGCCGAGCGCTACTTCGAGTCGACCGGCCGCCAGATCGAATTGATCGAGGTCAAGGGCTCGGTCGAGCTGGCGCCGCTGATCGGTCTCGGCGACGGGATCGTCGACCTGGTCGCCACCGGGCGGACGCTGGAAGAGAACGAACTCGAGGTGCGCGAGGAGATCGTCGAGTGCACCGCCCGCTTCGTCGCCAACCGCGTTGCCCACAAGTTGCGAGCAGCCGAGATCGACGAGCTGACCGAGAAGCTGCGCGAGGCGAGCCGGGGATGAGGGCGCGCCGGTTCGAGTGGGCGGGGGCGGCGGGGACCGCCGCCGCGCTGCGCTCCTGGGCCGCCGAGGCGGCTCCGCCGGTCGACGTGGCCCCAATCGGGCGCGAGGTCCGCGGCGAAGGAGATGACGCGGTACTGCGCCTGACCGCCAAGTTCGACGCTCCGGGGGCGACGCTGGAGTCGCTGCGGGTCGATCCGGCCGATTCCGAGGCGGCGCTGGCGGTGCTGGCGCCCGGGATGCGGAAGGCGCTCGAGGCCGCCGCCGCGAACGTCCGGCAGGTCGCCGAGGCGCAGATCGGTGTGGAGCGAACCGTCAAGCTGCCGGCGGGCCAGGAAGTCACCCTGCGAGAAGTGCCGGTCGGCGCAGCGGGGATCTACGCCCCCGGCGGTCGTGCCGCCTACCCCTCCAGCGTTCTCATGTGCGCCATCCCGGCGCGGGCGGCCGGGGTGCAGCGAATCGCCCTCGCCTCGCCGCCAGGGCCCGACGGGCGCCTGCACGGTCTCGTCCTCGCGGCCGCGGCGCTCTGCGGGATCGAGGAGATCTACGCGATGGGCGGCGCCCAGGCGATCTTCGCCCTCGCCTACGGGACCGCGACGATCCCGCCGGTCGACGTGATCGCCGGGCCCGGCAACGCCTGGGTGCGGGAGGCGAAGCGGGCCGTCTACGGCACCGTCGGCATCGACTCTCTCGCCGGTCCCTCCGAGTTGATGGTGATCGCCGGCCACGACAGCAATCCGGAGTGGGCCGCCCTCGATCTCTGCGCGCAGGCCGAGCACGGCCCCGAAAGCCCGCTGGTGCTGGCGGCCGTGGAGGAGCAGGTGCTGGAGGCGGTCGCCGAGGCGACTGAACGGGCGGCGGCGTCCCGGCCCAGTGTTGCCGAGGCGCCGCTGGCGCTGGTGCGGGTGCGCGACGTCGAGGCGGCGATCGACCTCGCCAACGCCTACGCCCCCGAGCACTTGGAGCTGCTGGAGACCGATGCCGCCCTGCTCGCCGAGCGGGTAACTACCGCGGGATGCGTCTTCGTCGGCCGCCATGGGGCCACCGCCTTCGGCGACTACATCGCCGGCTCCAACCATGTGCTGCCGACCGGCGGCGCGGGGCGCTACGCGGGCCCGCTCGGCCCCGGGACCTTCCGCCGCCGGATCTCCAACGTGCAGATCGACGAGGCCGCGGCGCGGGAGCTGGCGCCGCACGTCGACGCCCTCGCTCGCGCCGAGGGCTTCCCCGTCCACGGCGAGTCGGCGATGATTAGGCGATGAGCAGAACTTCAAACAAAGAGAGGCAGACGGCGGAGACCCAGATCAAGCTCTCGCTCGACCTCGACGGAGGAGAGGCGAGCGCCGAGACCGGGGTCGGCTTCCTCGACCACATGCTCGACCTGCTGGCCCGTCACGGCCGGCTCGGGCTGAAGGTCGAGGCGAACGGCGATCTGGAGACCGGGGCCCACCACACGGTCGAGGACGTCGGCATCGTCTTCGGCCAGGCGCTCGACGAGGCGCTCGGAGACCGCGCCGGCATCCGCCGCTACGGCTCGGCCCTGGTGCCGATGGACGAGTCCCTGGCCGAGTGCGCGATCGACATCTCCGGTCGTCCCTACTGCGACTTCGCCGCCGAGCTGCCGGTCGTCTCGATCGCCGGCTTCGACAGCGAGCTCGCCGAGGAGTTCTTCCGCGCCGTCGCCAACAGCGCCAAGCTGACCCTGCACATCTGGGTTCGCTCGGGGACCAACGCGCATCACATGATCGAGGCTTCGTTCAAGGCGTTCGCCCGCGCGCTGCGGGTCGCGGTCTCGATCGACCCCGAGGAGACCGGCGTGCCCTCGACCAAGGGGACGCTGAGCCAGTGAGTACCCGGATCGCGATTTTCGATTACGGGATGGGCAACCTGCGCTCGGTCGAGAAGGCGCTCGAGCATGTCGGAGTGACGGCCTCGATCACCAGAGAGGCAAACGAGGTGGCGGCCGCCGACGGCGTGATCCTGCCCGGCGTCGGCGCCTTCCCGCGGGCGATGGAGCGGATCCGCGAGCTCGGGCTCGACGAGCTGATCTCCGAGCGGCGCGAGGAGGGGGTGCCGATCCTCGGCATCTGCCTCGGCTTGCAGCTTCTCTTCGAGTCGAGCTCGGAGCTCGGCGGCGCCGACGGGCTCGGCCTGCTCGACGGATCGGTCGCCGCACTCGAGGCCGACGGCCTCAAGGTCCCGCACATCGGCTGGGAGCCGGTGCGCTGGGAGCGCGAGTCCCGTCTCGCCGACGGCATCCCCTCGGAGACCCCCTTCTACTTCGTCCACTCCTTCGCGCCGCGCCCGCGCGCCGACGACCTGCTCGGCTCCGCCGCCTATGGTGCCCGCTTCGCCTGCGCCGCCGAGCGCGGGAACGTCTTCGGCGTCCAGTTCCATCCGGAGAAGTCGAGCGCCGCCGGCCTGCGGCTGCTCGCCAACTTCGCCGGCGTCTGCGCGAAGTCTCCCGCCGCGGCGTGATCCTCTATCCCGCCATCGACATCCGCGGCGGCAAGGCGGTGCGGCTGCTGCAGGGCGACTACGAACGCGAGACGACCTACGACGCCGACCCGGTCGACGCGGCGCGCCGCTGGGCCGGGGAAGGCGCGGAGTACATCCACGTCGTCGACCTCGACGGGGCGAAAGCGGGGACTCCACAGAACCTCGAGGCGGTGCGCCGGATCGCCGCCGCGGTCGATTGCCCGATCCAGGTCGGCGGTGGACTGCGAGACACGGCCGCTGTGGAGGCGGTGCGGGCGGCCGGCGCCGAGCGCGTCGTCCTCGGCACCGCGGCCCTGCGCAATCCACAGTTTCTTGAAGGGATGCTCGAGGCCCAGGGCAATCGCCTCGTCGTCTCGGTCGACGCCCGCGACGGCAAGGTCGCCCTCTCGGGCTGGACCCAGACCAGCGAGCTCGACGTCGCCGAAGCGGTGGCGCAGCTGAGCGAGCGCGGCGTCTGCCGCTTCCTCTGCACCGCGATCGAGGTCGACGGCACCATGGAGGGCCCGGCGACCAGCCTCCTCAACCGCATCGCCGCTGGAGCCAGCTCCGAGGTCCTGGCGTCGGGCGGAGTCGGCGATCTCTCCCACCTCGAGCAGCTGGCGGCCGAGGCGGCCCCCAACATCACCGGCGTAATCGTCGGCCGCGCCCTCTACGAGCGCAAGTTCACCGTTGCCGAGGCGGTGGCTGCACTCCGGTAGTACTCGCGCTTGCCTGTAGGGAGGAATGGGTGTCCCCTGACCTTCCTGGGTTCCTCGCCTATGAGCTGCCGTCTCTTGCCGAGTGATCTGTGCGAGGAACAGGACGCCGGTCGGCCAGGGGACACCCATTCCTCCGAGCGACAGTCCTGGGGGATTCGCTGGAGCTCAAGCCGTCCAGCAAGTGCGCGTTGTAGAGGGGGCCGGTGCTCCTCCGGAGGAATGTTCGGCGATATGCAATCTGAAGTCTGCGGCGAAGCCGCAGCATGCTCTCCCCGCAGCGAAGCGGAGGGGAGGTCAATTCCGGAGGAGGAGTACCGGCCCCCTCACCACCAACGCCCTCTACGCTTCCTCTATGGCACTGAAGCGCGTAATCCCCTGCTTGGACGTGAATGCCGGGCGAGTGGTCAAGGGGACCAACTTCGTTGGGCTACGGGATGCGGGGGATCCGGTGGAGTTGGCGGAGCGGTATGACGCTGAGGGGGCCGATGAGTTGGTCTTCCTTGACATCACTGCCTCGCATGAGCAGCGGGAGACGATTGTGGAACTGGCTCGGCGGACGGCTGACAACGTCTTTATTCCCTTCACGATCGGCGGTGGGATTCGGTCAGTGGAGGACGCGCAGGCGGTGCTTGATGCTGGGGCCGACAAGGTCTCGGTCAACTCGGCGGCGCTGGCGCGGCCGGAGCTGCTGGGCGAGCTGGCCGATCAGTTCGGCGCCCAATGCGTGGTGATCGCGATCGACGCTAAACGCGAGGGCGAGCCTCCCGTCTCTTCCTCGCCGTGCGGTGCCCCGGGCACCTGGGGCGTCTACGTCAACGGAGGCCGCAAGCGGGTCGAGGACCGCGACGCGGTCTCCTGGGCCGAAGAGGCGGTCGAGCGTGGGGCGGGCGAGGTCCTGCTGACGAGCATGGATCGCGACGGCACCAACGATGGCTATGACCTCGAGCTTACGAAGGCGGTGGCCGATGCGGTCGGGGTGCCGGTGATCGCCTCGGGCGGGGCCGGTGAGCTGTCCCACCTCAGCGACGCGATCGCCGACGGGCACGCCGATGCGGTTCTCTGCGCCTCGATCTTCCACTACGGGCACTACCGAGTGCGAGAGGCGAAGGAGCGGCTGGCCGCGGACGGGATCCCCGTCCGGCTTTGACCCTCAGACGCCGGCTGCTTCGGCGTCGCTGTGGATCGTTTCCGCGAAGGTGCCGAGGTCCCAGCTGCCGAGAACCTCGATCCGCGCCAGTTCGTAGGGATGGTCCTTGGTCGCGAAGCCCGGGATCTCGGTCGTTGCCCCGACGTAGCCCGCGGCTTCGACGGCGGCGACCACCGTTTCGTCGAAGCGGCCGGCCGGATAGCAGAAGTTCTTCACCGGGACGCCGTATTCGCGTCGAAGGATTTCTCGTGAGCCGGCTACTTCTTCTTCTAGGGCTTCGCCTTCCAGCGTGGTCAGGTCAGAGTGGTTGATCGTGTGCGCGGCGAGCTCCCAGCCGGCCGCCAGCATCGCCTTGACGTTGCTTTCGTAGAGGTCTGAGCCTTCGGCCTTCAGGTTCAGCACTCCCGGCCAGCCGTGCTTGCGCAGGGTCGGCAGGGCGAAGGTGTACTGTGGGCGGTAGCCGTCGTCGAAGGAGATGACGACCGGTTTCTGCGGCAGGGTGCCGCCGTGGTACCAGGCTTCCTCGACCGCTTCGAGCGTCACCGCTTCATACCCCTGCCGGTCGAGCCAGTCCATCTGCTTGCGGAAACTGGCGCGGGGGGCGTAGAGGTCGGGGTAGGGGACTTCGGTCTGCGGACGGCCGAGGACGTGGTACTCGAGGATCGGGACCGGCCCGGCGTAGGGCTTCCAGTCGGGTTGAGGCGCGGCGTTCCGTACCGGACCCGCGGCGCCGCCCGCCCCCTGGCCCTGATTCGCCGGGTGAGAGTGCTGCTGCGTCGGCGAGGCGCCTCCCTTTTGCCCGCTCCCGTCCGATCCGCCGGCGACCGAGACGATTACCGCGACCACGACAGCGCCGACCGCCACCAGAGCCCCGACGGCCAGGAGTCGCTGCCGGCGTAGACGGCGACGTTGCTCCTCGCGCCGATGCGCCCGCCCGGCGGCCTCATTTCTCCCAGTCCCTTCGTCTAAGTAGTCGTCGGCCATCCGCGAAAGCGGTCATCGTAAGGCGTCTATGGACGAGCTGGCGCAAGCGCTCAGCGAGGCTCACCCGGAGCTGGAGGCCGTGCGGGCCGCCGCGCGGCAGCCGGTCTACCTGGTCGGCGGGGCGGTGCGGGACCTGCTGCTCGGCCGCGATCGCGCCGACGTCGACCTGATGGTCGAGGGAGACGCGACGGCGCTGGCGGCGGCGCTCGGCGGCGCCAACTCCGAGCACGATCGTTTCGGGACGGTCAAGGTCGACGTCGAGGGGCACGAGGTGGACGTCGCCGGCGCCCGCACCGAGACCTATGAGAGGCCCGGGGCGCTGCCGACTGTCACCCCGGCCGAGAGCGTCGCAGAGGACCTCGCCCGCCGCGACTTCTCGATCAACGCGATGGCGATTCCGCTGCAGGGGGAGGCGCACCTGATCGATCCCCACGGCGGAAGGAGCGACCTCGAGGCGGGCCTGCTGCGGGTCCTCCACGACCGCTCGTTCGCCGACGACCCGACCCGGGCGGTCCGCGCCGCCCGCTACGCCTCCCGTTTCGGCTTCCGGCTCGAGCCGAGGACCGAAGGGCTGCTGCGGGAGGCCGACCTGACGACCGTTTCCGCCGACCGCCGCCGCACCGAGCTGGAGCGACTGGCGGTGGAAGAGAACGCCTGCGAGGGCTTCGAGCTGCTCGCCGACTGGGGCCTGATCGATCTGCGCCCGGGGGGGATCGAGCTGATGCAGGCCGCCGCCTCGCTGCTGAAGACGCCGCAATGGGCGGAGATCGTGCCGCGTGAGCAGGCGCTCGTCGCAGCCGCGCTAGGGCCGCCCGGCGCCGAGGAGGTGCTGGCCTCGATGTGGGTGCCGAAACCGGGGGAGGGGGTCGAGCTGGCCGAACGCCGCGATCCCGTAGAGCTGATCCTCGCGCGGGCGCTGGGGGCCGACTGGCTCGACCACTACCTGACCTCCTGGCGCAAGATCGGGCTCGAGATCGACGGCGGGGACCTGATCGCCGCCGGCGTCGAGCAGGGGCCGGCGATCGGCCGCGGCCTTCGCGCCGCCCGCCACAAGAAGCTCGAAGGCGAGATCACCGGGCGCGACGAAGAGCTGGCGACGGCGCTGGCGGCGGCATTGCGGGACTGACAGCCGCTTCTGCTTTGTTACCGGGGATGGAGTGGCGCGAGCGCGAAGGCGTGCGGTGGTTGGAAGCCGACCTCGGCGGTGCCAGCGCGGCCTTCTCTTCCCGCCTCGGCGGGGTCAGCGAGCCGCCGTTTGACTCGCTCAACCTCGGCATCCTCACCGAGGACGATCCCGCGGCGGTGTCGGAGAACCGTCGGCGCCTCGCGCTCGCCCTGGGCCTGGAGCCCGAGCAGGTCGTCTTCTCCCTCCAGGTCCACGGCACCCGCCTGATCGACCACAGCGATTCTCCCAGCGAGGAGCGGCCGGAAGCCGATGGTCATGTGATTCGCGGGCCCGGCGTCGCGCCGATGGTCCTGGCGGCCGACTGTCTGCCGGTGGCGCTGCACGGCCCCGGAGGGCTGGCGATGGTCCACGCCGGCTGGCGCGGGCTGGCCGGCGGCATCGTCGGGGCAGGCGCCGAGGCCGTCGAAGCGAACGCAGCGGCGATCGGTCCCGGGATCGGTCCCTGCTGTTACGAGGTCGGCGAGGAGGTGCAGGCCGCCTTCGGCGATCTTGGTGACGGCATCGTGGCGGGGCGCATGCTCGACCTGCCGGAGGTTGCACGCCGCCTGCTCGCACGGGCCGGTGTCGAGCGGGTCGAGTCGGCCGATCTCTGCACCAGCTGCGAGCGCGAGCTCTTCTTCTCCCACCGCCGCGACCACGGCCGCACCGGCCGCCAGGCGGGCATAGCCTGGATCGAGGGCTGAGGAGTGGCGGAGCTGATCCACGACATCGATGCGGCGAAGCTGGCGGCGAACCTGGAAGAGGTCAGGGACGTGACCGGCGACCGGGTCGAGCTCCTGGTCGCGACCAAGTACGTCCCGCTCGAGGAGATGGGAAAGCTGGCCGAGGCGGGGGTGCGGTTGGTCGGCGAGAACCGGGTGCAGGACCTCGCCGCCAAACGCGAACGCTGGGGCGACGCCTTCCGGTGGGACTTCATCGGCAACCTGCAGAGCCGCAAGGTGAAGCAGGTACTGCCGCTCTGTCGGCTACTCCACTCGCTCGCCACCGATTCGGCCCTGGCTCAGCTCGAGAAGTACGGGACGCCGGAGACCGAAGTGCTGGTCGAGGTGAACGTCTCCGGCGAGGAGGGCAAGGGCGGGGTGGACCCGGGGGCCCTACCGGCGTTCATCGAGCGCTGTCCCGTCCGCGTCGCGGGCTTGATGACGATGCCCCCGTTCAGCGAGGACCCCGAGCACTCGCGGCCCCATTTCGCCCGTCTCGCCGAGCTCGCCGCGGCCCACGGCCTCGAGCGCCTCTCGATGGGGACGTCGCAGGACTGGCGGGTCGCGGTAGAGGAGGGGGCGACGATCATCCGCCTCGGTCACGCCCTCTTCGTGTGAATCGCCGCTCCGGTCACCGATCTGGGGGATAATCTGTAAAGGAGTCGGCCGGTCGAGGCCGAAACACGCGAGCTAGATGGCCCTTAAAGACACTTGGCATAGAGCGCTGGTCTACTTCGGACTGGCCGAGGACCACGATTACGGTCCCGAATACGAGGAAGACTTCGAGCCCGAGACCGGCACCGAGGAGGTCTACGAGGGCCGCCGCGAGCGCGGCGAGGGCTCTTCGGTCCGCCGCCTGCCGACCTCGCGCCGCCCCCGGCGCGACGAGATCGACGACATCTTCGGCGACGACGAACCGATGGGCGGCAGCCGTACCCGCACGCTGCGCCCGGTCGATAACGGCGGCGACGGCGGTGACCTACAGGTCCACCTGGTGATCCCGCGCAACTTCAACGACGCCCAGCAGGTCGCCGATCAGTTCAAACGACAGGTTCCGGTGATCCTCAACCTGCAGACCGCCGATCACGAGCTCTCGAAGCGAATGATCGACTTCTGCTCCGGCCTCACCTATGCCCTCGACGGCGGCATGCAACGGATCGCCGAGAAGATGTTCCTGCTGACGCCTCGCAACGTCGACGTCTCCGCCGAGGAAAAGGCAAGACTGATCGACAAGGGCTTCTTCAACCAGTCTTAGGTGCGGTCGTAACCAGTTCACCGGATCGACACGATCCGGCCGCATCTTCTTAACCGTGCGCCACCCAGGCGTTCCTAGGTTCCCGCGGGATCGGATCTACCTAATCCCGAAAGGAACCGAACATGGTGAGAACCACCAAGCTGGCCTCGCTCCTGGGCGCAGCCCTGCTGCTGATCGCCGCCGTCCTCGCGGTCACGGCCGCGGCGACGCCCCCGAGCGGTCCGGCGCTGACCAGCGTCCCGGCGGCGAACACGAGGTCTGAAGGCTATGCACCCCCTGACGTCCTCTCGCCCGAGCTGCGGCAGACCGCCGTTGCCCAGGGCGCAACGCGGCTCGAGAACCCCTCGGCGCTGACCTCCTACTACGGCTACGACAATGACGTGCTGAACAGCGCCGGTCAGCCGGTGATGGTTCCGACGCCGGCCAGCGGCGGCAAAGAGGCTCACAAGACCGAGCCCGACAAGAACACCTACCTGGTCTTCAAGAAAGGCCTGACCGGCGCTGACGCCAACTACGAATACGGCACCCACTTCCTATTTCAAGGCCACGAGGGAGGCGCTGGAGGCGCCGGTTACATCACCCGGATCAACCTCGACGCCGACGCCGCCCACCGGGTGACGCTGATGGCGACCAAAGACGCCTTCGGCAACCAGCTGGCGACGATCGACGGCTCCACCTGGGACCCGTGGGCGAAGCGGCTTCTCTTCACCACCGAGAACGCGAGCGCTCCGACCTACGCGATGACTCCGGATTACCCGGCGCTGGTCACCGACGTCTCCGGCGCGCTCGGCCGCGGCGGATACGAGGGCATCCAGGACGACTCACAGGGCAACCTCTGGATCGACGAGGACATCGGCGGTTCCAACAAGCCCGGGACCAAGGCCAAGTTCCCGAACAGCTACGTCTACCGCTACGTCCCGAAAGCCCCTGGCGACCTCCAGCACGGCAAGCTGCAAGCGCTGCAGGTCCTCGATGAGAGCGGCGAACCGATCACCGCGGCGAGCCAAGAAGCGATCAACAGCCCCGACCAGATCGCTTTGCACACCTACGGCAAGTCGTTCAAAACCAAATGGGTGACGATCCACGACACCGCCAAAGAAGGCAACGCGCCGTTCCAAGCACTGCCGCTGGCCAAGGCAGCGGGTGCGACCCCGTTCAAGCGTCCCGAGAACGCCGCCTTCCAGCCGGACTCGGGCTTCAAGAAGTACTTCTTCGACGAGACCGGCGACACCAATGCCGAAAGCGTCGAGAACGCCAACGGCGGCTGGGGGTCGATCTTCCAGCTAACGCAGAGCGCCCCGAGCGCCAATACCGGCACGCTTCGTCTCTTCTACAAAGGCGACCAAGCGCACGCCAGCTTCGACAACGTGACCTTCCTCTCGAAGAACACGGTCACCTTCGTCGAAGACGCCGGGGACACCCTGCACGGGCAGCGGAACGCCCTCGACTCCGGCTGGACCTGGAACGTCAACAACGACTACTCCACGTCAGCCAACCAGCCGCTGCGCTGGCTTGCCGAGGGTCGCGACGCCTCCGCCACGCTCGATGCCGACAACGGCGGCTTCGGCTCCAACGAGGGCGACAACGAGATCACCGGGGTGCTCGTCTCCGATGGCAACACCGGTGTCAACGGGGTGCTCGGCAACGAGTCTCCGGACCTCGGTGGCCGCAAGTGGCGCTGGTTCTACACCCAGCAGCATGGGGACAACGCGACCTGGGAAGTCCTGGTGAACAGGCCCTAGCTGGGAAGGTCGTGGCCCGGGGGGCGGCTAGTCTCCCGGGCCATGATCGTTGGGTTCGTAGGTTCTGGAAGCATGGCCGCCGCGGTGGCGCGTGGGTGGGCTGGGGAGTTCGAGCGGATGCTCTTCTCCGACAGCGGGTCTGGGCGGGCTCAGGCGTTGGCTGGAGAGCTGGGGGGTGAGGTTGCTTCTAACGCTGAGATCGCCGAGAGGGCTGATCTGGTGCTGCTGGCCGTGAAGCCGAACAAGCTCGAGGAGGTGGCTCCGCAGCTGGTGGGAGCTAAGGAGGTCGTCTCGGTGCTGGCGGCGACGCCGCTCGAGAGACTGCGGGCGGCTCTGCCGGGCGCCGAGCAGGTGCTGAGGGTGATGCCGAACGTTGGCGTCGAGGTGCGGCGGGGCGTTCTCTGCGTCGCCGGGTCGGCTGGCGAGGGGGCACGCTCCAAGCTGGAGCTGCTCGGCCTCGTGGTCGAGCTCGCCGAGGAGGACTTCGACGCCGCGACCGCGGTGATGGGCTGCTCGCCCGCTTACCTGGCGCTGGCGGTGGAGGCGATTGCCGATGCCGGCGCCGCCGACGGGCTCGATCCGGACCTCGCCCGAGAGCTGGTGGTGGAGACCGCCGTCGGCACCGCGGAGCTGCTGCGCCACCACGATCCGGCGGCGATGCGCAAGGCAGTTGCCTCCCCCGGCGGCAGCACCGAGAAGGGGTTGGAGGCGCTCGAGCGCGAGGGCGCACGGAAGGCCTTCGCGGCCGCCGTCGGAGCCTCGCTGGAGAAGATGCGAGGGTGATCCCGCTCGCCCTCGACCGCGGCAACGTCGCCGACTACGTCAGCGCCCTCTTCATCGTCTACGTGATCCTGATCTTCGCCCGGATCGTCATCTCCTTCATCCCGCGGATGCCCTACCGGCCGTGGCTGCGCTCGGTCCTCGACTTCGTCACCGAGACGACCGACCCCTACCTCAACTTCTTCCGCCGCTTCCTGCCCCCGATCGGCGGCGGCGGTTTTGCCCTCGACCTGAGTCCGATGATCGGGCTGATCGTCCTCTTCGTCGCCCAGGCGATCGTCGTCGGGCTGATCCGCGGGTGAGCTCCACCTCCGTCCGACCCTGGGCCCTCGCCGGGCTCGTCTGTGCGCTGGTCCTCGCCGCCGACCAGGTTGCCAAGGCGGCGGTCGAGGCGCACCTGGTGCCGGGCCAGTACGAAGCGGTGCTGGGGCCGCTGGAACTGACCCTCTCCCACAACCGCGGCGTCGCCTTCGGCCTGGCGGGCGGGGCCGGGGTCGGCTTGGTCCTCGTGACTGCGGTGGCGCTGGCGGTGATCGGCTACCTCTTCTCCCGCAACCCGCAGCGGCCGTGGATGTGGCTGGCGGTGGGCCTGGTCGCGGGCGGGGCGCTCGGCAACCTCGCCGACCGCATCCGGGCCGGCGCCGTCACCGACTTCATTGCCGTCGGCTCCTGGCCGCCCTTCAACCTCGCCGACGTCTCGATCACGCTCGGGGTGCTGCTGCTCGTCTGCCTCTACCTCGGCGACGGCGAGCGGGAGGAGCCGGCGCGACCGGAGACGCACGGTGGCTGAACCGCAGCTGCGGGTCGTCCACCTCGACGAGCAGCTGGCGGTGGTCGACAAGCCGGCCGGCCTCGTCGTCCATCCGGCGCCCTCGCACACCGGCCCAACCCTGGTCGGCGAGCTGGCGGAGATCCTCGGCGGGGGCGGGGACCCGGAGCGGCCGGGGATCGTCCACCGCCTTGACAAAGGCACCAGCGGCCTACTCGTGGTCGCCCGCGACGACGACTCCCACGCGGCGCTGCAGGAGGCGGTGCGCCAGCGCGAGGTCGAGCGGATCTACCTGGCGCTTGCCGGCGGCCGGCTGACCTCGCGGACGGGCACGATCGACGCGCCGATCGGCCGCGCCGCCCGCCAGCGGCACCGAATGGCGGTCTCCGGCGCCGCCTCGCGCCAGGCGCGGACTCACTTCGAGGTGCTCGAGCTGCTGCCCCGCGAGACCTATCTTCAGGCGCGGTTGGAGACCGGCCGCACCCATCAGATCCGCGCCCACTTTGCCGCCATCGGCCACCCGCTGACCGGCGACACGACCTACGGCGGCACCGAGCGCTACGGCCTGCAGCGACAGTTCCTCCACGCCCACCGACTCGCCTTTGCCCACCCGCGCAGCGGCGAGCGGCTCAGTTTCACCTCGGCGCTGCCGCCGGACCTCACCGCCGCCCTGCAGGCGGCCCACGCCACCTAGCCTCCCGCTCTACAATCGTCCATTCAAACCAACCCCCGTTCGAGGCGGACCGGATCCTGCCTGGCCACCACCAGGTCCCCGGCGAGCAGAGCGGGGCTGCTGCACCACAACAAGGAGAGTCACAGATGCCACAGGCAGAACTCAGAGAGCTGCTCGAGGCCGGAGTCCACTTCGGCCACCAGACGCGCCGCTGGAACCCGAACATGCGCCGCTTCATCTTCGGCGAGATGGACGGAATTCACGTCATCGACCTGCTGCAGACCGAGGCGCTGCTGGAGAACGCCCGCAAATTCGCCGGTGAGCTGGCAACCGGCGGCGGCACCGTCCTTTTCGTCGGCACCAAGAAGCAGGCCGCCGACACGATCCAGGAATGGGCCGACCGCTGCAAGATGCCCTACGTCAACAAGCGCTGGCTCGGCGGTCTGCTGACCAACTTCAACACGATGTCGGGCCGAATCGCCCGCCTCCATCAGCTCAACGGCTGGAAAGAGGAGGGCAAACTCGACCTCCTGCCGACCAAGGAGCGGATGGGGATGGAGGCCGAACTCGCCAAGCTCGAGTTCAACCTCGGCGGCGTGCGCGACATGGAGCGTCTGCCCGACGCCGTCTTCGTCGCCGACCTGAAAACCGAGGAGATCGCGGTCAACGAGGCGGCCCGCCTGCGGATCCCGATCATCGGCCTGGTCGACACCAACTGCGACCCGACCCCGGTCGACTTCGTGATCCCCGGCAACGACGACGCGATCCGCTCCTGCGAGCTGGTGATCGGCACGATCGGCGGCGCGATCGAGGAGGGTGCTTCCTCCTGGCGCGTGCAGGAGGAGAAGCGGATCGCCGAAGAGATGGAGCGGCGTAAACGCGAGGAGGAAGAGCGCAAGAAACGCGAGGAGGAAGAGAAAGTTCGCGTCGAAGCGCTGGAGGCCAAAAAAGCGGCTGAAGAGGCCGAGAAAGCAGCTCAGGCCACGGCTGCGGCACAGCAAAAAGCGCAGCAGACGCAGAGGAAAGCGCCGCAGGCGCCTGTACAGCCTCAGGCTCAGGGCGCGGGGGCCGCGGGTCCTGCCGCCGCAGGGGACCCACCGTCTCCTGCAACTACGCAGGAGACGGTCCCCCCTACGACGTCACCCACGGCAGAGGCGTCGGAGGAGAAACCTGCTCCTACGGTCGCTGGAGAGCAGCCGGGGACCGAAGATGTGAAGCCGTCGGAGGAGCAGCCGCCGGCGCCGCCCGCTGAGAGTGCGGAGGCCGCTGAGCCTGCTGGAGACGAGAAAGCCGAGGAGTCGAAATGAGCGTTACTGCTGCTGACGTCAAGGCGCTCCGGGATCGGACCGGGGCGGCGATGATGGACGCGAAATCGGCGCTGGTCGAGGCCGACGGCGACGTCGAGCGCGCGGTCGAGCTGCTGCGGGTGAAGGGGCAGGCCTCGGCCGCCAAGCGCGAAGGGCGCGGCACCAACGAGGGCGTCGTCGCCTCCTACATCCACGCCAACGACAAGGTCGGGGCAATGGTCGAAGTCCAGTGCGAGACCGACTTCGTCGCCCGCAACGAGGAGTTCAAGGTCTTCGCCTACCAGGTCGCCCTGCACGCGGCCGCGACGGCGCCGCAGTACGTCTCGACGAACGAAATCGACGAGGCCGAACGCGAAGCCGAAAAGAAGGTCTTCGAAGAGAAGGCGCGCGAAGAAGGCAAGCCCGACAACGTCGTCGAGAAAATCGTCGAGGGACAGCTGAACAAGTGGGCGAGCGAAGTCGCGCTGCTGGATCAGACCCACGTCAACGCCGAGAAACACGAGGGCAAGACGATCGAGGAGCTACGCCAGGAGATGGCGGCGAAAACCGGCGAGAACATCCAGATCGCCCGTTTCGCCTACTTCCGCGTCGGCGAATAGAGTCCCACCTCAGTGGCTGACTCTTCCCCCGAGCCGCGCTTCGGGCGCATACTGCTGAAGCTCTCCGGCGAGGCCCTGATGGGCAGCCAGGACTTCGGCACCGACGCTGCCGAGGTCGACCGGATCGCCAAGCAGGTGGCGGCGGTCCGCGATCGCGGCGTCGAGGTGGCGATCGTCGTCGGCGCGGGCAACATCTACCGGGGGCTCGACGGGGCGGCGAGCGGGATGGACCGTGCCACCGGCGATTACATGGGGATGCTGGCGACGGTGCTGAACGCGCTCACCCTGCAGGACGCGCTCGAGCGGCACAAGCAGCACACGCGGGTGATGTCGGCGATCGAAGTGCAGGAGGTCGCCGAGCCCTACATCAGACGCAGAGCGATGCGCCACCTGGAGAAGGACCGAGTCGTCATCTTCGCCGCCGGCACCGGCAACCCGTTCTTCACCACCGACACCGCGGCGGCGCTGCGGGCGCTGGAGATCCACGCCGAGGCGATCCTGATGGCGAAGAACGGGGTGGAGGGCGTATTCGACTCCGACCCCGCCACCAATCCCGACGCCCGGTTCATCCCCGCGATCAGCCACAAGGAAGCGATCGAGCGCGGCCTGCGGGTGATGGACTCGACCGCGCTCTCCCTCTGCATGGACAACGACTTGCCGATCTACGTCTTCAACATGGGCGACGAGACCAACATAGATAGGATCGTTTCCGGCGAAAAGGTGGGGACGCTGGTCTCCAGCAACCCCGCTGCTTAGAGAGGGATGCAGAACCAGGTGGAGCTGATCGACGAACTGCTCGCAGACGCGAAAGGGCGGATGAACAAGTCCGTCGAGTCGAGCCGTGGCGAGCTCGCCACCGTGCGCACCGGTCGCGCCTCCCCGCACCTGCTGGACCGGATCACGGTCGACTACTACGGCAACCCGACGCCGCTGAAGCAGCTGGCCAACGTCGCCGCCTCAGACGCCCGCCTGCTGACCGTGACGCCGTTCGACAAGAGCGCGATCGGCGCGATTGAGAAATCGATCCAGGAGTCCGACGTCGGCCTGACGCCGAGCAACGATGGCAACCTGATCCGCCTGCAGATCCCGGAGATGACCGAGGAGCGGCGCAAAGAGATGGTCAAGGTCGTCCACGGTGTCGCCGAGGAGGGTCGGATCGCGATCCGCAACGTCCGCCGCGACATCATGAGCGACCTCCGCGACCTGAAAAAGGAAGGCGAAGCCGGCGAGGACGACGAGCGCCGGGCCGAGACCGACTTGCAGAAAGAGACCGACGCCGCCATCGCCGAGATCGACAGCTTGCTCAAGGGCAAGGAAGAAGAGATCCTCGAAGTCTGAGGACGGCGGCCCGCAAGCGTGACCGCCAAATACGTAGCGATCATCACCGATGGCAACGGCCGCTGGGCCAAGCAGCGCGATCTGGCGGTGGTCGAGGGGCACCGGGCCGGCGCCGACACGCTGAAGGCGCGCCTGCGCGACGCTGCCGAGCTCGGGATCGAGGAGCTGACCGTCTACTCGTTCTCGACCGAGAACTGGAGCCGCCCCGAGGACGAGGTCCGCGGCCTGATGACGATGATGGGCGAGCGGATCGGCACTGAAACCCCGGAGCTGAAGTCCGAAGGCGTGCGGATGCGCTACATCGGTCGCCGCGAGGGTCTCGACCCGGCGCTGGTCCAGCGGATGGAGTGGTCGGAAGCCGAGACCGCCGAGAACGAGGAGATCACCCTCTTCGTCGCCTTCAACTACGGCGGCCGAGCGGAGATCCTCGACGCGGCCCGCCGTTTCGAGGGCGGAACCGACGATGACTTCCAACAGCTCCTCTACGCCCCCGAGATGCACGACCCCGATCTGCTGATTCGCACCAGCGGCGAGCAGCGCCTCTCCAACTACCTGCTCTGGCAGTGCGCCTACTCCGAGCTCGTCTTCCGCGACGAGCTCTGGCCGGACTTCGACCGGGCGGCGCTGGAGGAGTGCCTGCGCGAGTACGAGACGCGGCAGCGTCGCTTCGGGAGCCGGGCGTGAGCGCGGAGGGGGAGGAGCCGCGGGTGACGGTGGACCTATTCGATGACGAGATGTTCGAGGACGAGCCGCAGCCGCGGGGCAAACCACCGCGGGAGCCGCGGAAACGGCGGCGCGGCGGCGGCGAGACCGCCAAGCGGATCCTCGTCGCGCTGCCCTGGATCGTCTTCGCGATCGCGATTACGGTCGCCGGCGGGATCGTCTTCATGCTGGCGATGATCGCGATCGGGGTGGTGGCGCTGCGCGAGTTCGACACGATCGCGGCGCGGTACCGGCCGCTCGTCCTCCCGGCCTACGTCGCGGTGGCGGGGCTGATCGTCGCCGCCCACTTCGGGACCGCCTTCAACGTCCTCTACGTCGTCGCCGGCTCGGTCCCGCTGATCTTCGCCTTCGCCGCCCGGCCCCAGCACCAGCGCGGATCGACGGTGTCGATCGGGGTGACGCTGCTGGGCGTCCTCTGGATCGGCATCCCGCTCGCCCACGCGGTCCTGCTGCGCGACCTGCCCTCGCACGGGGCGGCGCTGCTGATCGACGTTCTCGTCGGCACCTTCGTCGCCGACACCGCCGCCTACGCGACCGGGCGCATGTTCGGCAGCCACAAGATCACCCCCAACATCTCGCCGAACAAGACGGTCGAGGGTCTGATCGGCGGCTTCGTTATCGGGACGATGGGCTTCTGGTTCGCCGGCCTCTACCAGGACTGGCTCTCAGGAATCGATGCCCTGGCGATCGGCGCCGCGGTGGCCGCCGTCGCCCCGATCGGCGACCTCTTCGAGTCGCTGCTGAAGCGCGACCTCGGCACCAAGGACAGCGGAACCATCTTCGGACCCCACGGCGGCCTCCTCGACCGCCTCGACGCCGTCTTCTTCACCGTCGTGGTCGGCTACTACCTCGCGGTCGCCCTGGTTTACTGAACCGATGAACGACGACTGGCGCGTACAGATCGATTTCGTCGAGGAGGGCCTGGCCGACGCCGTGCACGACCGGCTCGACGCCGAGGAGCTCGAGCACGACCTCAGCAATGCCTTCCACGACCGCGTGATCGTCTCCCGCAACGCGACGACGATCTTCCTCTACGCCGGCGACCGCGAGCAGGCCGAGAAGGCGCAGACCCTGGTCGAGCAGCTTGCGCAGAAGGAGCAGGAGGAGGTTGAGGTCGGCGTCACGCGCTGGCACCCCGAGGCCGAGGAGTGGCGCCCTGCCGACGAGCCCCTGCCGGCGGGGGCCGACGCAACGGCCGCCGAGCACGCCGCGCGGGTCGCCCACGAACGTCGGGAGACGGAGGAAAGCGGCTACCCGGAGTACGAGGTGCGGGTCGACCTGCCCTCGCACAAGCAGGCGCGGGAGCTGGTCGAGCGGCTCAGCGCCGAGGGCCTGCGCAGCGTCCACCGCTGGAAGTACGTCCTCCTCGGCGCCGCCGACGAGGACAGCGCCAACGAGCTCGCGGAGCGGATCCGTGCCGAGGTGCCGTCCGGGTGCAAGGTCGCGGTCGAGGGCACCTGGCGCGAGGCCTACGCCGAGCGCCCCCATAGCCCCTTCACCTTTCTCGGCGGCCTTGCCGAATAGGCCGCTCCCTATCCTCTGTCAGGCATGAAGAAGGTTCTCGTACTCGGGTCGACCGGGTCCATCGGAACGCAGGCGCTGGAGGTGATCGGGCGCTCGGATGAGCTGCAGGCGGTCGGCCTGGCGGCGGGCTCCGATTGGGAGACGGTGGTCGAGCAGGCACGCGAGCACGGGGTGCCGGCGGTTGCGCTGGCCGACGGAGCGGCGGCTGAGCAGGCGCGTGGGAACTGGAGCGGTCGGGTCCTGGTCGGCGAGGAGGGAATCCGGGAGCTGATCGTCGCTTCGGGCGCGGACCTGGTCCTCAACTCGATCGTCGGCGCGGCCGGGCTCGGGTCGACGATCGTCGCCCTCACCGAGGGGATCGACGTCGCTCTGGCCAACAAGGAGAGCCTGGTGCTCGGCGGTGAGCTGGTGATGGCGCTGGCCGAGGCGACGGGGGCGCGGCTGCTGCCGGTCGACTCCGAGCACTCGGCGCTCTTCCAGCTGATCGGCGCCGAGGCGCCGGGGACGGTCGAGCGGCTGGTGCTGACCGCCTCGGGCGGCCCCTTCCGCGGCCGCGACGACCTCTCCGAGGTCAGCGTCGCCGACGCCCTCGCCCACCCGACCTGGCGGATGGGCGGGAGGATCACGATCGACTCGGCGACCCTGATGAACAAGGGCTTTGAGGCGATCGAGGCGCATCACCTCTTCGCCGTGCCTTACGAGCGGATCGAGGTCGTCGTCCACCCGCAGTCTCTGGTCCACTCCCTGATCCACCTCAACGACGGGTCTTCGCTCGCCCACCTCGGCTATCCCGATATGCGGGTGCCGATCTCCTACGCGCTTCACTACCCCGAGCGGGCCGACGTCGACGTGCCGCGGCTCGATCTCGCCGCCGCCGGCTCGCTGACCTTCGAGGGGCCCGACCTCGAGACCTTCGCCTGTCTGCGACTGGCGCTGGAGGCCGGCCGCGCCGGCGGCACCGCCCCGACCGTCCTCAACGCCGCCGATGAGATCGCCGTAGCCGCCTTCCTCGAGGAGCGGATCCCGTTCACGGCGATCCCCGCGGTGATCGAGCGGGTTCTGGAAGAGATGCCCGCCGCCCCCGTCAGCCACTTCGACGACCTCTTCGCCGCCGATGCCGAGGCGCGGGAACGCAGCCAGGAGCAGGTCAGGGAGCTGACGCCCGCATGAGCTGGCTGATCGTCTTCCTCGGCTTCTGCTTCCTGATCATGATTCACGAGGCGGGCCACTTCTTCGCCGCCAAGGCGGTCGGGATGCGGGTCGAGCGCTTCTTTCTCTTCTTCGGCCCGACGATCTGGTCGGTCAAGCGGGGCGAAACCGAGTACGGGGTCAAAGCCATCCCGCTCGGGGGCTACGTGAAAATCACCGGCATGAACCCGGAGGAGGACGTCCCTCCGGAGCACGCCCAGAACGCCTACTTCCGCAAGCCGGTCTGGAAGCGGATCGTCGTCGTGGCAGCGGGCCCGGCGGTGAACATCGTCCTCGCCTTCCTGATCCTGTTCGGCGTGTATGCGGTGGGCGGCCTCGAAAAATCGGATCAGTCGGTCGGCGCGGTCAAAGCCGGAAGCCCTGCCTCGAAGGTTCTCGAAGAAGGCGACCGGATCGTCGCCATCGACGGCAAGAGCTTCCCTGGTTTGAGCCTCGAAAAGCGCCTCGAGGACTTCGGGAACGTGGTCAAAGCGCACAGATGCTCCGGCCCGCAGGTAGAGAACTGCCGCGCTTCGACGCCGGTCCGGCTGACGATCAGGCGGGTCGGCCAGCTGAAGACGATCGTCGTCTACCCGCGATACGACAAGGAAGCAAAGAGAGCGCTGATCGGCTTTTCATATGGCGGCCATTTCGTGCCGATCAGCCTTGGGCATGCGGTGAGCAAGTCGCTCGACTCCGTCTGGTACGTCACCAGCAAGACCGGCTCGATCTTTGCCCGAATCTTCGAATCCGAACAGCGCAAGCAGATCTCGGGGATCGTCGGCACCAGCGACGTGGGACATGCCGCGGTGGAGGAGGGGTGGCGCCAGGCTCTGCTGCTCCTGGCTCTTGTCAGCCTTTCCCTCGGCCTGATCAACCTGCTGCCGATCTTGCCGCTCGACGGCGGCCACATCCTCTGGGCGCTCGTCGAGAAGCTGCGCGGCGCACCGGTCTCGTTGCGGGTGATCGAGCGGGCGACCGTGATCGGGTTCGCCCTGGTCCTGGTGCTGATGTTCATCGGCCTCTCCAACGACATCGGCCGGATCACCGGCGAAGGCTTCGAAGTCCGCTAGCGGGCGGGAAGCACCCGGAAGCGCCAGGAGGCGGGGGTGCTGTCGACCTCGCCACCGCTGCGGGCGCGGACGAGGAAGCGGTGCTTGCCGGCTTTCAGCGGCCGGGCCGTGAAGGGGGAGCGGCAGCTGCTGTAGGGCTTGCGGTCGAGCTTGCATTCGAAGCTTGCGCCGTCGTCGCTGGCGGTGAAGCGGAAGCTGGGCGTGCGGTTGTGGGTGCGATGCGGCGGCTTGCGGCGCAGGAGGGTGTCAAGCCCGCTGTTCTGACCGGAGCCCCCGCTGGCTCCGCCGCCAGCGCCACCGTTGCCTCCGCCTCCAGATCCACCGCCCGTGCCACTGCCGCCGCAGGACTGCTCCGTCGGAGGCACTGAGTTCGGCCGCGGCAGGGGTGAGGCGACTGCGAAGTCTTCGGCGCTCACGTCGTTGTCGTCGGGCGGGTCGAGGAGGGTCGCGCAGCTGCGGGTGATCGAGCGCCGCAGCGCCATTCCGTCGGGGATGCCGGCGGCAGCGGCCGGTGCTCCGGCCGGGCTGGGGAGGGCCCCGCTGAAGTTGCCCCAGGAGACGCAGTCGATCGATTCCCAGCAGACGGCGCCGCCGCCCGGAGAAAGGCTGCCCACGGCGAGAGCGGCGTCGCCGGCAACCCCGAACTGGGTTTCGGCCTGCGGCGTCGCCAGCAGCAGAGTGCTCTGGTTCGCGGCATTGGACACGTCGTGAGCGAAAGTGGAGGTGCCAGTGACGACGCCGGAAGCGTCGTAGCTGCGCAGGGCATGGCCTTCGACCAGGTTCTGCCCCGATGCCCACATCTCCAGCTCGACGTATTCGGCTTCGGGCGCGGCGGTTGAGCCGGGGTAGACCTCGCGGATCTGCATCAGGTGGAAGGTGGCAGCGGCCGGCGCGACCCCGAGCGCCAGCGTTGCCGCCAGAGCGGCCACCGAGAGGAAGAGTGCCCGCAGGCCCCTCATCTAGAGCTCCGGAGGATCCGGAAGTGGAAGCTGAGCGTCGGGCTGTCGGACCCGATCGCCTGCACCCGGAGCCTATGCGCTCCGAAGGCGAGCTGATTCTTCGGCGTGAAGGGAGAGCGGCAGGCGCGGAAGGGGCCCTTGTCGACGGCGCACTGGAAGCTTGCTCCCGGTGGGTCGGAGCGGAAGCGGAAGGTCGGGGTTCGGTCCTTCGTCTTCGCGGGCGGCCGCTTGGCGAAGAAGATCGACGCCGGAGGGGTGGCGACGAGTCCGATGCCGCCGCTGGAAGCCGGGGAAGGGGGGACTTCGGCGGTCGGCGCGGGCGTGGGGGGCGGTGGCGGGCTCGACGATGGGCCCACCTGCCAGCTGAAGGAGGCGGGCGTTGGATCCGGGCCTGCCGCGTTGACGCCGCGGACCTGGAAGCTGTGGCTGCCCGCGGCGAGTTCGGTGTATTCGATGCCGGACGAGGAGCAGGAGCTGAACGGAGCCGAGTCGAGCCTGCATTCGTAGCTGGTCGCGGTCGGCGCTTCGTAGGTGAAAAGGGCCGTGGTGGCTTCGGTCACCGCCGCCGGTCTTTCGTCGATCGCCGTGTTGGGCGGTCCCGGACAGGTCATCTCGGTGATCGGCGAGGCGTTGTCGCGGGGTGCCGGGGTCACCTCGGCGAAGTCGGTTGCGCTGTCGTTCGTGTCGTCGCTTTCCTCGAGCAGGGTCGAGCAGCCGGGCGCGATCGAGCGCCGGATCGCCTTGCCGGTAGTGATCCCGCCGGGGGAGACGGGCGAGCCGACCGTCGTCCCGGTCGCCGTCTGCAGGGCGCTACCGCCGCTGAAGTTGCCCCAGGCGACGCAATCGGCGGGGATGCCTTTCGCGTTCCAACAGGCTGCGCCCCCGGCGGCCGGGATCGTCAGTTCGGCGTCGACGAGATCGGGTGCGACACCGAATTTCGCCTGCACGCCGGTGTCGCCGATCAGCACCGTCGCCTGGTTCTGGCCGTTGGCGACGCCGCTGGTGAATTTGGAGCTGTGGACGAGGGTCCCGCTGGCGTCGTAGACGGTCATCGCATGGTTGGTGAGGAAGGTCTCGCCGCTCGCGAACATCTGCAGCTCCACGTAGCTGTCGTCGTTCGTCCCGGCGTAGACCTCGCGCACTTTGATCAGGTGGAAGGTCGCCTGCGCCGCTGGCGCAGCCACGAACACGACGGCAAGTGCCGTCGTGAGCACGAAAAGGCTGATCCCCCTCCTCATCTGGGCCGGGATACGGCTCCCGCACCCCCCGGGTTCAACCGGCCCGCCCTCCCGGCTCAATAAGCTTCGGATATGGCTTCCAAAAGGCAGATATGGGTCGGCAAGGTGCCGATCGGCGGCGGCGCCCCGGTCGCCGTGCAGACGATGACCAAGACCGAGACCGCCAATCTGCCGGCGACGATGGAGCAGATCCGCAAGGTCGCCGACGCGGGAGCGGACCTGGTGCGCTGCGCGGTGCCGCGCGAGCAGGACGCCGAGGCGCTGAAGACGATCGTGCGCGAGTCGCCGATCCCGGTGATCGCCGACATTCACTTCAACCACACCTTGGCGCTGAAAGCGATCGACGCAGGCGCCCACTGCATCCGCCTCAACCCAGGCAACATCGGCGGCCGCGACAAAGTCGCCGAGGTCGCCGAGAAGGCCAACGCGGCCGGCGTGCCGATGCGGATCGGGGTCAACTCCGGTTCGCTGCCCAAACACCTGCACGCGCTCGAGCGCGAAGCGCCGGTCGAGGCGTTGGTTGCCGCCGCGGTCGAGTTCGTCGAGCTGATGGAGGGCCTCGACTTCGAGAACTTCAAGGTCTCGATCAAGTCGACCAACGTCCCGAACACGATCGCCGCCAACCGCCTGCTCTCGGAGAAGATCCCCTATCCGCTGCATCTCGGCGTCACCGAGGCGGGGACGAAATGGGGCGGCTCGCTGAAATCGGCGGTCGGTCTGGGCACCCTGCTCGCCGATGGCATCGGCGACACGATCCGGATCAGCCTCTCGACTTTCCACGCCGAGGAGGAGGTCAAGGTCGCTTGGGAGATCCTCAAGGCGCTGCAGCTGCGCGAGCGCGGCCCGGTTCTGATCGCCTGCCCGACCTGCGGTCGGCTCCAGTTCGACATGGACTCGGTGGTGGCGGAAATCGAGCAGCGACTGGAGGGCTACGAGGAGCCGGTCGAGGTCGCCGTCCTCGGCTGCGCGGTCAACGGCATCGGCGAGGCCAGCCACGCCGACTTCGGGATCGCCGGCGCCAAGAACGAGGGCCTGATCTTCGCCGGCGGCAAACCGCTGCGGAAGGTCCCCCAGGCGAAGCTCGTCGACACCCTCTTCGAAGAGATCGACAAGTCCCTAGACCGCGGCCAGGTCGAGTTCGACGAGGCCGAGTCCCAGGAGGGGGCCGAGTGGGTGGCCAACATCGAGCGCGAAAACGCCGGCGAACTCACCCCCGAGAAGATCGCCGCGATGGAGGCCGAAGCCGTAGAGCGCGGCGAGTCCGACAAAGTCCTCCTCGACGAGGAGTCCTCGCCGACCGCCGGTCGCAGGTTCACGCGGGCCTAGACGCGGGCGTGTCGCTTTATGCGTCCATATAGGCGCATAAGTCGACACAGCCACCCAGTGGATAGGTTTCGCCTGTGAGCCGCCTCTCCCAGACCTTCCTGCCGACGCTGAAGGATCCGCCCGCCGACGCGGAGGCGGTGTCGCACAAGCTGATGGTGCGGGCGGGGTTGATCCGGCAGCTTGGGGCCGGGTTGTGGACCTATCTGCCTGCCGGATGGCGGGTGCAGCGGAAGGTCCAGGCTGTGATCCGGGAGGAGATGGAAGGGATCGGCTGTCAGGAGATGCTGATGCCGGTCCTGCAGCCGGCGGAGGCTTGGGAGAAGACGGGTCGGTACGCGATCGAGGAGCTGTTCAAGCTCGAGGACCGGAAGGGGTCGCCGATGGTGCTGGCGATGACCCACGAGGAGGCGGTCACCACCCACGTGGCGCGGGACGTGCGCTCCTACCGCGACCTGCCGCTGATGCTCTTCCACATCCAGACCAAGGAGCGCGACGAGCCGCGGCCGCGCGCCGGCGTCCTGCGCACGCGCGAGTTCACGATGAAGGACGCCTACTCGTTCGACCGCGACGAGGAGGGGCTGGCGCGCAACTACGAGCTGCAGGCGGAGGCCTACGGGCGGATCTTCGACCGCTGCGGGCTGCGCTGGTACCGGGTCAAGTCCGACGTCGGGATGATGGGGGGGACCGACGCCGACG
Organism: uncultured Actinomycetes bacterium; assembly: GCA_963702075.1. GTDB lineage: Bacteria > Actinomycetota > Thermoleophilia > Solirubrobacterales > 70-9 > VAYN01. Next base: position 1,732,426 of record OY969703.1, read on the forward strand.
AGTACATGGCGCCCTGTCCGGCGGGCGAGGACGAGGTGGCGCTGGCGCCCGGCTACGCGGCCAACCTCGAGATCGCCTCGGCCGAGCCGAAGCCCGTCGAGCTGCCGGCCGCGCTCGGCGCGCCGGAGGAGGTCGACACCCCGGGCCTGACCAAGGTCGAGGAGGTGGCGGCGCACCTGGGCCTGCCGCCCGGAGCGTTCATCAAGACCCTGCCGATCGTCGTCGAGGGACGCGGAATGGTCCTCGTCCTCCTGCGCGGCGACCACCGGCTGAACGAGACGAAGCTGCGCAACGGGATGAAGACCGACTTCCGCCAGGCCAGCGCCGAGGAGATCGAGGCGCAGCTCGGGCCGGTCGGCTACCTCGGACCGGTCGAGAGCGGCCTGCCGATCATCAAGGACGCGGCGCTGACCGGCAACTCCTACGTCACCGGCGCCAACAAGCCGAACACCCACCTTCGCGGCGTCGACCCCGCCCGCGACTTCGAGGCCTACGCGATGGACGCGCGCACGGTCGAGGCGGGCGACACCGCCCCCGGCGGCGGCACGATCGAGATCGAGACGGCGATCGAGATCGGCAACATCTTCAAGCTCGGCACCCGCTACTCGGAGCCGCTCGGCGCCACCTACCTCGACGAGAACGGGGTCGAGAAGCCGATCGTGATGGGCAGCTACGGGATCGGCCCGGCGCGGATCACCGCCGCGGCGATCGAGCAGGGCGCCGACGAGCGCGGGATCGTCTGGCCCAAGGCGATCGCGCCCTGGCAGGTCCACCTCGTCTCCCTGGCCAAGGCGGGAGAGCCTGAGTGTGAGGCCGCCGAGAGGCTCTACGAGGAACTGCGCGCCGCCGGCGCCGAGGTCCTCTACGACGATCGCGACGCCGGCCCGGGGGAGAAGCTGACCGACGCCGAGCTGCTCGGCTGTCCGCTGCGGATCGTCGCCGGGCGCCGCGGCCTGGCCGAAGGCGCCGTCGAGGCCTCCGAGCGGGCGACCGGCGCCGAGCACAAGCTCCCTCTGGAGGACGCCGCCGCGCAGGCGCTGTCGCTCCTCGATGACTGACGGTTCATCCAAGAATCCCTTCGGCCGCGGCCGCACGCGCCGCCTCTTCGGATTAGACCGCAGCGCGCCGCCGCCGCCCTCGACCCGCAAGGGCGAGCCGCTGCGCCCCTGGACGATCCCGAACGCGGTCGGCTACGTCCGCCTCGCGGCGCTCCCCGTCTTCCTCGTCCTCGCTTACAACACCGAGGACGGGACCTCGTTCGCCTCGGCGATGGTCTTCTGGGCGATTGCCGCTGGGGATTACCTGGACGGGATCCTCGCCCGCATCACCGGCCAGTACAGCCGCATGGGAGCCCTGCTCGACCCGCTCGTCGACCGGCTGACGATCCTCGCCGGCGCCATCGTCTGCTGGAGCTTCGAGTTGCTGCCGCGCTGGGCGCTGGCGCTGCTGGCGCTGCGCGAGCTCTCGATGCTGATCCTCGCCGAGTACGGCCTCCATCACGGCGTCGACATCGAGGTCAACTGGCCCGGCCGGATCTCGGTCTTCCCGCTGATGGGCGGGATCTGGCTCGCCTTGCTCGCTCCTGGCTGGGTCGCCACCGCGCTCGTGCTCTGGGGGTTGGCGATGGCGATCCTCGCGACCGTGCTCTACGCCCGGGCCGGGATGCGCGCCGCCCGCGCTCAGCGGCCTGCAAGCTGAGGTCCAGATCCACCCAAACCCTTAACCTGCGGTTGAACCTTTCGCGGCCGAGGGTCTATCATCCGCATCTGTGCAAACGGAGGCCCTGCCTCCTCGAGTTAGGAGCACGATGGAGGAAACTTTTCCCGATCTTGGCTCCCTCAGCGACAAGGAGCTGAAGGACATGATCGACAACCTGACGGCCGAGGAGAACGAGATCTCCTACAAGCGGCGCGTGCTGCACGGGAAGATCGACATCCTGCGGGCCGAGCTGGTCAACCGCCTACGCCATAAACGCGAGGCGGGCGAGTCGGTGATCTCCGGTGACGACGTCGAGCAGCTGACCCAGATCCTCGCCGGCAAAACCCAGCCGCTGACGGAGGACGATCCCGCCGCCTGAGCGGGGATTGCCATGGCGGCGCTTCACTGTCCCGAGTGCGGTTTCGCGAACCCCGAGGGCGCCAACTACTGCCAGAAGTGCGGCGCCTACCTCGGCGGGCCGAAAGAGGCCGGCGAGGAACCGACGACGATGACCTATCGGGTCGACGAGACCGGCGAGATGAAGCCGGTCGACATCGACGAGGTGGTCGAGGAAAGCGGCGCCGCGCTGGTGATCCGCAGCGGTGGCGGCCGCGCCGGCGAGAGCTTCAGCATCGCCGAGGAGCGGGTCTCGATCGGCCGCAGCCCTGACGCCGGCGTCTTCCTCGACGACGTCACCGTCTCCCGCAATCACGCGCTGCTCGTGCGGCGTCGCGACGGCCTCTACATCGACGATCTCGGCTCGCTCAACGGGACCTACGTCAACCGGCGCCGGATCGAGTCCCACCGGCTCGCCGACGGCGACGAGATCCAGGTCGGCAAGTACAAGCTCAGCTACCTGGAGCGCTAGGGGTGACCGTCTCGGGACAGACCGGACGCGGCGCCGAAGCGCCCAGCCGGCCACGCAAGGCGTTGACGATCGGCGCCGTCTGCAAAATCCTGCAGAGCGAATTCGACGACGTCTCGATCTCGAAGATCCGCTACCTCGAGGACCAGAAGCTGCTCAACCCGCGGCGGACTTCCGGCGGTTACCGCCTCTACAGCCAGTCGGACGTCGAACGGCTGCGGACGATTCTGCGACTGCAGCGCGACGAGTTCCTACCGCTGCGGGTGATCCGCCAGGAGCTCGCCTCCGGCGGCGACCTCGTCCTCGGCGGCGACGGCGAGCGCAAACCGGCTGCCGGCAGCACGGTACGGCGGGCGATCCTCGTCGACACTTCGCGCGCCTACCTGACCTTGGAGGAGATCGTCGAGGAGACCGGCGCCCGCGAGGAGCTGATCCGCGAGCTCGAGAACTACGGGATCGTGCAGCCGGAGAAACGCGAGGGCAAGACCGTTTACGACGAGACCGACCGCGAGATCGTCCGTGCCGCCAACGAGCTCTCGCGGGTGGGCGTCGGGGCGCGCAACCTGCGCGTCTTCCGCTCCTCGGCCGACCGCGAGGCGAACCTGCTGGAAGCGCTGCTCGGCCCCTCGCTGCGCTCGCGCAACCCCGAGCGCCGCAAAGAGGCGCTGCAGAGCCTGGAGAGCCTGGCGGCGACGGTCAGTCACCTCAAGCACCTGCTGTTGGTCCGGGACCTGCGCCGGCTCGCCGGCGACTGAGTGGCCCGCGTCACCCGCACGCGCGAGATCGAGGCGCCGGTCGCCCAGGTCTGGAAGCTCGTCTCCGACCCCTACAGCCTGCCGCGCTGGTGGCCGCGGACGGCACGGGTGGAGAACGTCGACGCCAAGCCGGGCGGGAAGCGGACGCAGTGGACGAAGGTGCTGCAGACCTCGGAGGGACGCGGCGTGCGCGCCGACTTCCGCTGCGTCAGCTCGGCCGCGCGCGAGCGCTACGTCTGGGAGCAGGAGCTGGAGGGGACGCCGTTCGAGCGGCACCTGAAGGCGCTGCGGGTGGAGATCGGCCTACGCGAGCGTGACGGCGGCACCAAGGTCAGCATCACCGAGGAACAGACCCTGAAAGGCATGTCCAAGTTCGGCTCCCCCCTGATGCGCCGCGCCCGCGGCGACATCCTCGACGAAGCGCTCGACGGGATCGAGGAGGCGCTGACGTGACAAATCGCCACGCCTCCCGAACTGCATCAACTTTTCTATCTGCTGGGTGGAAAAGTTGATGCAGTTCCCGAGGCGGGACGCGAAGTGGTGGGGCTGGGGGGATCCGGCGGTCGAGCCGCGGCTGGACGATGAGGCGCTGGGGGTGCTGCGGGAGCGGATCGGGGAGCTGGAGGCTTGGCCGCTGGCGCGGGAGCTCGGGGAGTTCGAGCTGCCGGAGCCGGAGGCGCTGCCGCGATCGCTGGTCGATGCAGTGGGAGAGGGAAGCGTCTTCACCGGCGACGAGGATCGGCTGCGGCACGCGACCGGGCGCGGCTACGTCGACCTGGCGCGGTTGCGGAACGGGAAGCTGGAGATGGCACCCGACGCTGTCGTCATTCCTCCGGATGCCGACTCGCTGCGGCGTGTCATCGACGTCTGCGCGGCGGAGGGGATTGATGTCGTCCCGTTCGGGGGCGGCACCAGCGTCGTCGGTGGGGTCGAGCCTGTGCGGGGCGCCCATTCACGCCTGATCAGCCTCGACCTCGGTGCGCTGCGCGACGTTGAGGTGGACGAGCGCTCGCTGACGGCGCGCCTCGGCGCCGGGCTGCGCGGACCTGAGGCCGAGGCGGCGCTCGGGCGCCAGGGACTCACGCTCGGCCACTTCCCGCAGTCCTTCGAGTACGCGACCGTCGGCGGCTTCGCCGCGACCCGCAGCGCCGGCCAGGCATCGAGCGGATACGGGCGTTTCGACGCCTTGGTCAGCTCGGTGCGGTTGCTGGCGCCCGCCGGCGAGCTGACGACGCTGGAGACGCCGCACACGGCCGCCGGCCCTGCCCTGCGGGAGCTGGTGGTCGGCTCGGAGGGTGTGCTCGGCGTGATCCCGGACGTGACCGTGCGGGTGCGCCCGGCGCCCGGCGTCAAGCGCTACGAGGCTTGGATGGCCGAGTCCTTCGAGGCCGGCTCGGAGATCGTGCGGGCGCTGGCCCAAGGTCCGGGCCTGCCCGAGGTCATCCGCGTCTCCGACGAGGAGGAGACCGAAGGGACGCTGGCGCTCTCGGGCCCGCGCGGCCTCAGCGGACAGCTCTTCGACGGCTACCTAGGCCTGCGGAAGCGTCGCGGCGGCGCCCTGGTGATCGTCGGCTTCGAGGGCGGCGAGGAGCACGTGGCGCGCCGCCGCGCCCTCACCGTCCGCGCCCTCCGCGACGGCGGCGCCGCCTACCTCGGCCAGGCCGCCGGGCGCGCCTGGGAGCACGGCCGCTACCAGGGCCCCTACCTGCGCGACACGCTGATGGAGATGGGGGCGATGGTGGAGACGCTGGAGACCTCCCACGCCTGGAGCCGCCTCGAGGAGCTGCACACGGCGGTTGGCGCCGCGATCCGCTCTGCCCTCGCCGAGCAGGGGACGCCCGGCCTCGTCTTCTGCCACCTCTCCCACGCCTACGCCGACGGCGCCTCGCTCTACTTCACCTTCATCTCCCGCGGCCGCCGCGGCGCCGAGGTCGAGCAGTGGCGCGCGGTCAAGCAGGCCGCCTCGGAAGCGATCGTCGCCCACGGCGGCACGATCACCCACCACCACGCCGTCGGTCGCGACCACCGCCCCTACATGGAGGCCGAGGTGGGGCGGACCGGCATCGAGGTACTGCGAGCGGTCAAGGAGCAGCTCGATCCGGCGGGGATCATGAACCCCGGCAAGCTGCTGCCGGCGGACTATTGACCCGCGCCGCCAGCGGACCCGACGAGCGGGCCGGTGAAAGAGCCCCGGGCAACAGGTTCGCCGATCTGAACTGGATCGGTGGCACTCGGTGCCTCTTCCGCAGCGGTAAAGAAACGATCGTCGTTGTTGACCTTGGTCACGAGGAATTCGGTTGTGCTGCCGTCTTCGAGAAAGGAAAGTGACTCTGGGTTCGGTTCCAGGTTGACCGACAACTCCTCTCCGTTAGGCACGTGGTAGCTGGCGAAGGACACCATGTTGTGTCGTGAGCCCATCTGCCAGATGAAGTACTGCTTCTCGCCCCTCGCGCGCTCGAGGCCCTTCAGCTTGATCCTCATCAGCGGCAAGCCTGACGCTTGCTTTACATAGACAACGGTCCCGGTCACGCCACTATCTCCGAGCGATCGAAGGACGGCTTCCGTCGGACCGGACTTGTGGCTCTGAGGGGCGGTGCCGGCGGTCGCCGAGCTCGACCCGTCGTCGCCGCAACCAACCAAAAGTAGTGCAGGGAGGGCGAGGACTCCGAACAGGAGGTGCACTAGTGGCAATCGATGGACCATTGCGCAGCGCAGGCTACGACAATCGGGATTTCTTGAGTAAGAAGAACAGAAAAGCGCGCGTTACTTCTTGGCGGCGCCCACAACCGGGCCGCTGATGGTCCCGCGCAGGACTTCGGTGCCGGTGTAGAGCGGCGCCTTCTTTTCTTTCGTTGCCTGCGCCAGCGAAGCTTTCAGTTGCGATTCGTCGGTTGCCGTGATCGCGATCTGATCGAAAGTTTCGTTTGCCAGGTAGGCGAGGATTTCTACCGGGACCCCGACCTCGGCCCTGATCTGACCGTTCTTGGCGACTTCGGTCGAGGCCAGCGGCAGCATTTTGTCCTGCGACGCGGCAAGCCAGACCGTGTAGCCGCCGCAGGCTGGGAGGGGCGGGAGGCCTTCGGCGGCAACCTGGAGAGCGAGGTTGTTCTTCACTCGCCCGAAGACGACAAGCCCGCGGCCTTCGCTGCCGTCTACCGGGTTAAGCACTGCCCGCGTCGGTTCTTTCGCGGCTTTGATCGCCGAGGCAGCCAGGACGGCGATCGCTTTGCCGTTTGCCTTGGGCGCCGCCGCGGTCGGCTTTTCGCAGTTGCTCTGGGGCGCCGAGGACGCCGTCGTCGTGCTCGAAGTGTCCGAGCCGCCCCCGCCGCTGCCGGCGACGAAGAGGATGACGACGAACAGCACCACGATCGTGACCCCAGCCAAGATCGCCCACAACCCCCGGTTCTCCAACAGCTTCGCCTCACGAGCAATCTCTTTGGGCCCATGCCCATGCTCATGATGCGGAATCGGCTTGACCGGCTCAGGGGGGGCAGTCCTCTTCTCCTCGGCCGGCACCTCCGGTTTCGGAGCCTTGGGCGGGGAGGCCTCGTCCGCCGGAGGCTCCCCAATTCGGTCTCCGCCGGACGAGGTCTCGCCGCCCCCCGGCCCCGGTATCGAAGGAGCAGGGATCCCTTCCGCTTCAAGATCAGCCGCCGCCTTCTGCGCCCGCGCATGGACCTCGTCGACCGAGATCCCCATCAGCGCCGCAAGATCTTCGTAGCCCTGCGCCCCCCGCTGCGCGAGCAGCCGCAGGATCGCCTTCTGGTCGTCACTCAGAGCCACGAAGCGCGAAGCCTATTAGGGTGCCCAGCTGTGAACGAGGACGCTCAGGTTAAGCCGCAGCACTTCGACGGACTGATCGGCACCGAATGGCTCAGCGACGACCCCGACGACGCCCGGGTGCGGCTGCCGATTCGCGACGAGCTGCGCCAGCCCTTCGGCCTCATGCACGGCGGCGTGATGTCGACCCTGGTCGAGAGCGTCTGCTCGCGGGCGACCGCCGGTGCCGTCTGGGAGGACGGGATGGCGGCGATGGGCCAGTCGATCGACGTCAGCTTCATCCGCCCCGTCACCGAGGGCGCGGTGGAGGTAAAAGCGAAGGCTCGGCACCGTGGCCGAACGACTTGGCTCTGGGAGTGCGAAGTCTTGAACGACGAAGGCAAGCTCTGCGCGCTCGGGCGTATGACTATTGCGGTTCGACCGCGCCCACAAGCGGACCGCTGAGGATTCCTTCGGCGACCGGTGCGCCGAGGTCGGGCGAGTCGCCGGTCTTGTCGAATCTGATGATCGATTTCTCGAGGCCCGCGGGACTGTCGATCTTGGTGACGAGAAAGTGGGTCAACTTTCCGTCTTCGAGAGCGACGTAGGCCTTCGCGGTCGGTTCGAGTTCGACTGAGAGACGACCATCGTCGCCGACACGGTAAGTCGCCAGGTTGACCATGTTGTCGGGCGTCTGCAGCGACACTCGATCCTGAGGGGTTTGGATTTGCCAGAGGCCATACTGGCTTTCACCGTGAGTTGCACTGAGCCCGCCGAGGTTGACTTTCAAGGTGTACCGGCCTGACCTCTTGGTAAAGACGGCGGTCCCGGCAGTCTTTCCATCGCCAAACGGCCGCAGCGCCGCTTTCGCATAAGCGTTGTCGGCAGAGTGGGGGGAGGTCGCTGCACCAGCGGTTGAAGAGCTCTCGCTGCTCCCACACCCGATCACCGCCGCAGTCCCTGCTGCCAAAAGAAAACTACAGGCCGCGAAGAGGTAAAAAGCGACCCCTTTGACTTTCACTCCCGACATTGCTCAGGGAGTGTAGGGGCAGAAGTTGTTCAGCCGCCGAAGCGGTTGGTGATCGGGAGTCGCCGGTCCTTGCCGAAGCCTTTCGGCGTGATCCGGATTCCCGGCGCCGCCTGGCGGCGCTTGTACTCGGAGCGGTCTACCAGGCGGATCACCTCGTCGACGGTCTCGGCCGGCATCCCGGCGGCGATCATCTCTTCGCGGCCTTCGTCGCGCTCGACGTAGCTCTCGAGGATGCGGTCGAGCAGGTCGTAGGGCGGCAGCGAGTCCTCGTCGCGCTGGTCGGGTCGCAGCTCGGCCGAGGGCGGGCGCTCGATCACGCTCGCCGGCACCAGCTCGCGCCCGGCCCGCTGGTTGCGCCGTTCGACCAATTCGTAGACGAGCCCCTTCGGCACGTCCTTGATCACCGCAAAGCCGCCGGCCATGTCGCCGTAGAGGGTCGCGTAGCCGACCGACATCTCACTCTTGTTGCCGGTCGTCAGCACCAACCAACCGTGCCGGTTGGAGAGGGCCATCATCAGGTTGCCGCGGATCCGCGCCTGGATGTTCTCGGCGGCGAGGTCGGGCTCGGAAGGACGCGCCGGATCCCGGGGCGGTGCGTCCTCACCCTGCGAGGGCTCTTCGTCGGGCCGCATCAGCCCGTCCAGCGCCCGCTCGTAGCCCTGCATCATCGGCTCGATCCCGATCTCGAGCAGCTCGCAGCCGAGATTGGCGGCGATTTCGCGGGCGTCCTGCTGAGTGTCGGTGCTGGAGTGGGGGGAGGGCATGACAACGCAGGAGAGCTGCTCCGGCCCGACCGCGTCGGCGGCGAGCATCGCCACCAGAGCGGAGTCGATCCCGCCGGAGAGGGCGACGCCGATGTGCTTGAAGCCGTTCTTGCCGACGTAGTCGCGCAGGCCGAGGGTGAGCGCCTCGTAGACCTCGTCGAGGTCGCCCAGCGGCTCGGCGAGCCGGCCGGTCTCCGTGTGCGGGACCTCGCAGACCAGCAACTCCTCCTCGAACTGGGCGGCGCGGGCGACCACGGTCCCGTCGGGGGCGGTGAGCAGGCTCTGGCCGTCGAAGACCAGCTCGTCCTGGCCGCCGACCAGGTTGCAGAAGGCGAAGTAGGCGCCGTAGGCGCGCGAGCGTTCGCAGAGCATCTGCTCGCGCTCCCGTCCCTTGCCGCGGTGGTAAGGGGAGCCGGAGGGGTTGGCGATCAGCCGCGCGCCCGCCTCGGCCTCGGCCTGTGCCGGGCCGCCGGGGAGCCAGATGTCCTCGCAGATCGTCAACCCCGTTTTCAGCTCGCCGATCTCGATCGCGATCGGCTCGGCGCCGGGCACGAAGTAACGCTGCTCGTCGAAGACGGCGTAGTTGGGAAGGCGGTTCTTGCGGTAGACCGCCTGCACAGCGCCGTCGGCGAGGACCGCGGTGGAATTGTGGGCGTGGCGGGCGTCGCTGCGGTCGTCGACCGGCTCGGCGAAGCCGACCAGCGCGGTGATCCCGGCAGCGTGCCTGGCCAGCTCCTCGACCGCGCGCTGGTTGGCGGCGAGGAAGTGGCGCTTCAGGTAGAGGTCCTCGGCCGGGTAGCCGGGGATGCAGAGCTCGGGGAAGATCACCAGCTCGGCGCCCTCCTCGCGGGCGCGGCCGATCCACTCGGCCACTTTCGCCGCGTTGGCGTCGATCGCGCCGACGGTGGGGTTGATCTGGGCTAGGGCTACGCGCATCGGGCCCTGCGGAGGCTATTACCGAAGCCTCCTCCGCGATCGCGAGAGCGACTTTCGGCCCCCGCTAGGGTTCTTCGAGCATGCGGAACCGCCGGCGCCACCTGGTCGGTACCTCGGCGGTGCTGCTGCTAGCCCTCGCCGCGGCCCCTGCTGCCCACGCCGCTTCCGACCTCGGCGAAGCCACGCTCGCTTCCGAATCGCAGAAGCCGTTCATCATGCCGCAGGCGCGCCCGACCGAAGACCGCCCGCGGCCGACCGACGACCCCGATCCCAACCGCAACGCCTACTCGGTCCCGGAGGCGAAGGGCTCGCCGGCCTGCTCGCCGCACTTCTGCGTCCACTGGGTCGACCAGGGCCTCGACGCGCCCAACCTCTCCGACCGCAACGGCGACGGCGTCCCCGACTTCGTCGAACGGGTGCTGCAGGTCGCCGAACACGTGCACGACGTCGAGAACGAGAAGCTCGGCTGGCGCGAGCCGCGCAGCGACGGCCACCAGGGCGGTCGCAACGGCAAGACCGACGTCTACCTCTCGCAGATCGGCGGCGAACTGTTCGGTTACGCGGCACCCGACCGCGGCCAGGCGACCAAGGACCACCGGATCCCGCGGCACCTGCACGGCTACCTCGTCCTCGACAACGACTACAGCGCCTTCGAGTTCCCGCATACGAAGCCGCTGAACGACCTCAAGGTGACCTTCGCGCACGAGTACAACCACATCCTCCAGTTCGGCTACGACGCCTACCAGGACCCCTGGTTCGCCGAGTGCAGCGCGACCTGGATGGAGGACCAGGTCTACAACGGCATCGACGACTACCTGCGCTACGTCCGCCGCTGGGTCAAGCTCTGGGAAACGCCGTTGACCGCGAGCTCGATCAAGGAGTACGGCAGCGCCGTCTGGAACCAGTGGCTGGCGCGGCGCTACGGCGAGTCGATCGTCCGCAAGGCTTGGGCGGGCGCGATCGACGCCAAGCCGGGCGGCTTTTCCATCTCCTCCTACGAACGAGCGATCCGCGCGGCGGGACCCTCGGACTTCAGCCACGACTTCACCCGATTCGCCGCCGCCACGGCGGAGTGGCGGACCGGGAAGGGTTTCCGCGAGAGCCGTCTCTTCCCGGACATGCCGCGCCAGGGTCACCTGCCGCTCGACGGCGGCCGGCTGACGCGCTTCCTCAACCACACGACCTTTCAGCTGCTGCGGGTTCCGGCGAGGGGCGGCCGCGCCGCGGTCGCGCACCTGACGGCGCCGGTCGGGACGGCGGCCGGATTAGCGCTTGTTGGCCGGATCGGCAGCGAGCGGCAGGGGCACACGGTCTCGCGGATCGACTTCAGGCGCGGGGGAGGGCGGATGACGGTGCGACTGCCGCGCCCGGGCCGCTTCTCCCGCATCACCGCGGTCGTCGTCAACGCCGACGCACGGGCAAGCGGCTTCAGCGCCCGCCGCCTCGACTGGCTCTATCTCACCGACGGCTTCCCGTTCGAAGTCAGCGGCGAACTGATCCGCTAGCGGACTCGCCGCGGCGCCCTGGCTAGGGGCGTGACTCGGCCGCGACCGGCGCGGCGCCGTTGCTTGACGCCGCGGCCTTGTTCTTCGCCTTCTTCTTCGGCGCCGTCCCGATGACCTCTTGCGTCGCCGCTTCGAGGTCGAGGGCGAAGCTGTCGAGGTCGGCCATCGCGTCGTAGTCGCCGACCAGGCCGAGGTTGACCTGGCCGTCGTAGGACATGATCCCGACGCAGAGGGCCTGGCGCCGCGCCAGCGGCACCATCGGGAAGAACGACTCCATTTTGCGGCCGAGGACGTAGAGCGGGAACTGCGGCCCCGGCACGTTGGTGACGACGAGGTTGAAGAAACGCTGCGCGGGCTGCAGGCGCGCCGCCTGCGTCGCGATCGTCGCCGGTGCGAAGTCGGTCAGTTTGGTGAGGATCTCGGCCCCGACCGCCTGGCCGGAGGACTTGAGGTCGCCCATCTCCCGGGTCACCACGTGCAGACGCTCGACCGGGTCCTCGCACCAGACCGGCAGCGGCGCGAACATCGCCGAGATGCGGTTGCCGAGGGCGCCGTGCTCCTCGGCGGCGCGAACGCTGACCGGGACCATCGCCCGCAGCTCGAGGCCGTCGGTGTCGTGGCCGCGGGCCCGCAGGTACTTCCCGATGCCGCCGGCGACGATCGAGAGGATGACGTCGTTGACGGTGCCGCCGTGGGCGTCCTTGACGCGCTTCAGGTCGGTGAGATCCGTCTGCACCATCTGGAAGCGGCGGTGGGGGCCGATCTCGACGTTGAAGACCGAGTGCGGCGCCGACATCCCGGCGGTGACCATCTTCGAGGTGGCGCCGAGGCCCTGCAGGACCTGGCGCGGGCCGCGCAGCGCCGCCCGTACGCCGCGGTAGATCTCGCGCGGGCTGGTCATCCGCTCTTTCAGCGCTTCGGTCAGCAGTTGGGTGTCGGTCGGTTCGGGGGCGGCGAGCCACGGCGGCGCCTTGTCCGCCGCCCCGGCCGGCTCGGGGTCGAGGTCGAAGAGGACGGTGGTGATGTCGACGCCGGAGACGCCGTCGACCAGCGCGTGGTGGCTCTTGCCGACGATCGCGAAGCGTTCGTCGGTCAACCCCTCGACCAGCCACAGCTCCCAGAGGGGCTTGGAGCGGTCGAGCTGCTGGGAGAAGATCCGCGCCGCGAGGTTGCGCAGCTGCTCGTCGGACCCCGGCGCCGGCAGCGCGGTCTGACGCACGTGGTAATCGAGGTTGAGGTGCGGGTCGTCGACCCAGACCGGGCGGCTCTGGGCGAAGGGGACGAAGCGCAGCTTCTGGCGGAAGCGCGGGACCAGGTGCAGGCGCGAGCCGATGTGGTCGCGGAACTCCGAGTGGGTGGGCGCTTCGCCTTCGAAGATCGAAACCGAGGCAACGTGCATGTGGGCGCCGGATCGCTCCAGGTGCAGGAAGGAGGTATCGAGGCCGCTGAGTCGTTCAGGCTTCGTCATGGAAGACATCGTCGCATAGCTGTCTAGCCCTTTTGTAAAGAGCTAAACCCTGGCTGAGAGCCGGATTTCAACGAACATTGCAGTTTCGCGAATGTGTGTGTCTGCTCACATTCGCGCTCCTAAGCCCGACCTACGGTGTTCCACCTCAGAACGATCTAATCGATCTGCCGAGTCCTCCGCGCCCAGCGCGGGGGAGCGGGGGACCCACTGCCGCGCCAGACGCGCGGCCGGGGCGAATCGGGCGGCGAGCCGCCCGTAGCGAGAGCCGGACGGATTCCGGGCGTCGCGAGCCCGTCAGCTAACCCCGTAGGCGGCAAGAAAGCGAGCGACTTACATGCGAAAACTCCTGCCCGCGGTGGCGGCTGCCACCGCGCTGACGATCGGCCTCGCGCCGGCGGCGGCGCGGCCGGTGGGCCATCGCCATCACGAGCGCTCCCGCGCTCACGTCACCCTGCACCTCTCGACGCACTCGGTGCTGAAGGGGAACGGGCTGGCGGTGCGCGGCAGGGTGCGGCCGGGTGGCCGCCACCGGGTCAAGGTCGTCTTCCGCGGCCCGGGCGGCGGTGTGCGCGGCGTGACCACGAAGGCGAACGGCAGCTTCGCCGTGCGCTGGCTGCCCGAGCGGACCGGCAGCTACGCGGTCCGCGCCTACGGCGTCCACGACCGCCGGGCGACCGGCTCGAAGAGCCCGGCGCGCAAGCTGACCACCTACCGCCTGGCCGGCGCCTCCTACTACGGCCCGGGCCTCTACGGCAACGGCGTCGCCTGCGGCGGGACGCTGATGCCGGGGACGATGGGTGTGGCCAATAAGACGCTCCCCTGCGGAACGAAGGTGAAGCTGCGCTACCACGGCCGCACCGTGACGGTGCCGGTGATCGATCGCGGCCCCTACGTGGCCGGGCGCGACTACGACCTGACGACGGCGGTCAAGGAAAGGCTTGGCTTCCCCGGCGTCGGAACGGTGCTCGCGAGCCGCTAAGAGGCGAGTCCGAGCCGGAGCTGACCGTCTGTCGGCTCCGGCTCGGTCGCTGCTTCGCCGGAGTCGAAGGAGGCGAGGCGGACGCCGAGCAGGCGGACGGGGCGCTGCGGGTCGTAGGCGCGGAGCAGGCCGAGGGCGATCGGGCCGACGACCGCCGGATCGTTGGTCGGCTGCTCGATCGTCTGCGAGCGGGTGACGTTGGTCCAGTCGTCGAGCCGGATCTTGATCCCGATCGTGCGGCCCTGGAGCTCGCGTTTGCCCAGGCGCCGGCAGAGCTCCTCCGAGAGCTCGTGCAGGTGGCGCTCCAACTCCGCGCGCTGGGTGACGTCGACGTCGAAGGTGATCTCGGTCGACTGCGACTTGGTCTCGTGTTCGGGGGTGATCGGCGTGTTGTCGAGCAGGTTGCCCCGCGCGTGCAGCCAGGCGCCGGACCGCGGTCCAAAGCTCGATTCCAGCTCCTCCCGGCTGCGCTGCCGCAGATCTGACAGCGTCTGAATCCCCAGAGCCTCGAGCCGCGAGACCGTCTTTGGCCCGATCCCAGGAATCAGACCGGGGGAGTGGTCCGCGAACCGCTCCAAGGCGTCCTCCCGTGAGAGGACGACCAGTCCTCGCGGCTTGCCGAGCTCGCTGGTGATCTTCGCCAGCATCCGTGACTCCGAGATCCCGACCGAGCAGGTCAGCTGCGTCTCCACCCGGATCTCGTTGGCGATCCGCCGCATCACCGCCTTGGGGGAGAAGAGTCCGGTCAGGTCCAGGTAAGCCTCGTCCAGCCCGACGACCTCGACCACCTCCACGTTCCCCCGAAGGATGTCCATCACCTGCCCTGAAGCCTCCCGATAAGCCGGGAAATCCGGCCGCAGATAGATGGCATCGGGCAACCGCCGCCGAGCCACAGCAGCCGGCATAGCCGAATGAATCCCCGCCAGCTTCCGCGCCTCGTAGCTGGCGGTAGTCACCACCGCCCGAGGCCCCGACCCGCAGACCACGACGGGCTTCCCCCGCAGCTCCGGCCGCCGCCGCAGCTCAACAGACGCGTAGAAGGCGTCCATGTCGAGATGGGCGATCGTCCGCTCGAAACTCACCTCCTGATCGTAGGAGGGGGAAGGGACGTTCGGCTACTCGAGGCAGGCTTCGCCGACGATGAGGGCGACGTAAATAAGGAAAAAGCTGAGGCTAATGAGGAAGAGCGCACCCCAGGTGCTGACAAAAAAGGCCCTCAGGCGGCTGGCCGCCCCCGTCAGATGCGCGATGACGGCCCCGATTGCGCCCGGAATCGCCAGGAAAGGAACGAGCTTGGCGATGCTGCTGTCGCTGCCGAAGTGGCCGCCGTAGTAGGCAGCGATGATCAGCGGCCCGAGAACGATCGAGCCGATCAAGAGACCCAGCAATAGCCGGCGCTCGGTCCGATCTTGTCCCGCTCTGACTAAAAGAGCCGTCAGCAGAATCCAAACCGCAAGCGCGGCCAAAGTGATCAGCAAGACGAGCGCGCCGTGGCTTCCACCTTCGGTGCACGCCAGGGGGAGCAGGGCCATCAGGGCCGACCGGTGCCGGCTTCGAGATCGGAAGCGCTTGCCGCCGGGCTCGCATAGAAGGCAGCCACCCCGGCGCAGATCCCGAGCGTGAGGTAGGGGCTGAGCGGGGCGATCGCGGTGGCCACCGCGTAGGGGAGGAGGCCAGCTACGGCGCGTTTGAGGATGAGGCGGCGGGTGGGCTGGTCCATGTCCTCTTCGAGGAAGTCGGCTCGCCCGAAGAGAAGGTGGCGGTTCATGCCGGCGAAGACGACGCCCATGAGGAGGAAGCTGCCGCTGTAGACGGCAGCGGCCAGGGACTCGCCGCTGCTCTCCTTCAGGTAGGCCGCCATCAGGGCGGTGGTGAAGGGGAGGGCGGAGACCGTCATCAGGAGCAGCAGGTTCCAGACGAGGATCGAGTGATCGGCCTGGCGCAGGCGGCGGACCATCGCGTGGTGGTTGATCCAGATGATCCCGATGGTGAGGAAGGAGACGACGAAGGCCGCATAGCTCGGCCACTGGGCCAGCAGCTCGTGTCCGAGGCTCGCGCCGGCACCTGGCTCGGGGATGTGGATCTCCAGCACCAGGAGGGTGATCGCGATCGCGAAGACGCCGTCGGAAAAGGCCTCGAGGCGGTTCGTGCTCATATCTGGAGAGATTCTCGATCAAGCTCTAGGCTCCTGGGCATGGCGTCCCCGGAGGCGAAGAACCTCGAGGCGATCTCGAAGGCGATCGACCAGCACAACATGAACTGCCCGTTCCCGGCGGCGGAGGTACGGATGAACCCGTTCGAGGTCGAGCGCCTTGGCTGGGACACGATCCGCGGCTTGCCGGTGGTACCCGACGGCGAGATCGGGACGGGGCGGTTCCGGATTGTGTGCTCGCGCGACTTGGAGGACGACGGCCTGGAGATCACCGAGGCGGTCGGCAAAGAGCTCCAAACCGTCGCGCCAGTTCAGAACTGATCGCGAGTCCGTGAAAAAGGTCGCTCTACGACCCTTTTGACGGACTCGGTAAAGCTACAAATTGAAGAAGTTGATCCCGGACGATTCGAGCCAGTTCTGGGCTTCGATGTTCAGCCTCGACATTTCGCCGCTGAGGATCAGGAAGCCCATCGCGATCAGGATCACGCCGCCGACGGCGACGATCGCCTGGTAGTGGCGCTTGACGACGCTGAAGGCCGAGGTCATCTGCGAAAAGGCCACCGCGGTGAGGAGGAAGGGGATCGCCAGCCCGGCGCTGTAGACCGCGAGAAGGAAGGCGCCCCGCCCGACCGAGCCGGCCAGCGCGGCGGCGCCGAGGATCGCGCCGAGAGTCGGGCCGATACAGGGAGTCCAGGCGATCGCGAAGGCCGCCCCGGCGACGATCGGGCCGCCTTTGCCGGCCCGCGCCAGCAACGCGTCCACATGCCACTCGCGGTTGAGGCGGGTGATGAAGAGCGAGGAGACGAAGAGCACGCCCATCGCGATGATCAGCACCCCGGAGATCTTCGTCAGCAGCTGCTTGTGGTCCTGGAGCGTCGAGCCGAGGCCGGTCGCGGTCAGGCCGAGGAGGATGAAGATCGCCGAGAAGCTGGCGACGAAAAGGAGGCTCGGGCCGAGGACTTTGCGCCAGCCGGCGTCGTCGAGCTCATTCGCCGAGACACCGGTCACCGCCGAGAGATAGCCGGGCACCAGCGGCAGCACGCAGGGGGAGAGGAAGGAGACGACCCCGGCCGCGAGGGCGGCGAAGATCCCGACGCCAGATGCGGGGTCGGGGGTGCTGATGGCGGCGTGGACCACGACCCCTCAGGTTACCCTCAGGGCCGTGCCGGAACGCTCATCGTCTCGTCTCTTCAACGCTTCCGGGAGGGCGAGGGAACTACGAGCCTCGCCGCTCTTCGCGATCGGGCCGAGCGAACCGCGGCCGGCGCTCCGCCGCGGAGCGCTGCTCGCGGTCCCGATCGGCCTCGCCCTCGTCGTCGAGCTCGGCTTCGACGCGCCGACCCAGGGGGCGATCGCCGCCGGGGCGCTGATCAACGGCTTCCCGGGGATGGATGCCCCGGCCAAGGCCCGCGCCGGCTGGCAGGCGGCGACCGCGCCGCTGATCGGACTCGCGGCCTGCATCGGCGTCCTCAGCAGCCAGACCGCGCCGACCGCGGTCCTCGCTCTCGGCTTGCTCGGTCTGCTCGCCGGCTACGGCTTCGCGGTCTCCCTGCGGCTGGCGATCGTCGGCCTCTCGGTCACCCTGGGGATGCTGATCGCCCAGGGCCTCTTCCTTCCAGCTTCCGATGCGCTGCCGGCCCTCCTCTGGGGAACCGTCGGCGGGCTTACCCAGGCCGCCTGGTCGCTGGTCGTCTGGCTCGCGACCGACAAGGCGGCCGACGAGCCCGAAAAGGCCTGGGACACCAGCGCCGCGCTCGCCGCCCTGCAGGCCAACCTCAGCCTCGGCTCGATCAGCGCCCGCCACGGCCTCCGCTTCGGCGCCGCGCTGGCGGCCGGCGTCGCCGCCTACTGGACCTTCGGCTTCGACCAGCACGGCTACTGGATCCCGCTGACGATCCTCTTCGTGATGCGCCCGGACCGCGAGGAGACCGACAAGCGCCTCGTCCTCCGCGCCCTCGGCACCGCCCTCGGCCTGCTCCTCGCCACCTCGATCGGCGAGGCCTTCGCCGGCGACGACCTCGTCCTCGGCACCGTCCTCACGGTCGCCGCCGCGCTCTCCTTCGGCCTGCTCACCGTGCAGTACGCGCTCTTCACCGCGGCGATCACCACCTTCGTCGTCCTGATGAGCACGACGGTGGGGGAGGGGGCCTTCCGTGCCGCCGGCCAGCGCGCCACCGGCACCGCCCTGGGCATCGCGATCGCCTTTCTCGCCTGGCGGCTCTGGCCAAATCCTCGTGGCGCGGTAGATTTGGCTGGTCAGCCAAACGTGGGAGGAGCGGAGAGTTGAGCAGCAAGACTTATGTGATCGGTGTCGGGATGACCAAGTTCGAGAAGCCTGGGACGAAGGAGGGCGACTACCCGGACTGGGCCAAAGAGGCGGGGGATAAGGCCCTGGCCGACGCGGGCATCCCGTACGAGGACGTCGAGCAGGCCTTCGCCGGCTACTGCTACGGCGACTCCACCTACGGCCAGCGGGCGCTCTATCAGCTCGGCCTGACCGGAATCCCCGTCGTCAACGTCAACAACAACTGCTCGACCGGCTCCTCGGCGCTGTTCCTGGCGCGCCAGGCGGTCAAGGGCGGCCTCGTCGACTGCGCCCTGGCGCTGGGCTTCGAGAAGATGGAGCCGGGCAGCCTCGGCGTCAAGTACACCGACCGCACCAACGCGCTCGACAAGCACGCGATGCGGATGTTCGAGATCCGCCAGCCGGAGGCCTCGCCGCCGGCCCCGCAGATGTTCGGCAACGCCGGCCGCGACCACATGCAGAAGTACGGCTCCGAGGCCGACCACTTCGCCTGGATCGGCTGGAAGAACCACAAGCACTCGGTCAACAACCCCTACGCCCAGTTTCAGGACGAGTACTCGCTGGAGGACATCAAGGCGGCGAAGATGATCCACGACCCGCTGACCAAGCTGCAGTGCTCGCCGACCTCCGACGGCTCGGCCTGCGCGATCGTCGCCTCCGAGGCCTACGTCGACAAGCACGGGCTCTGGGACCAGGCGGTCGAGATCGCCGGTCAGTCGATGGTCACCGACCTCAGCTCGACCTTCGACGAGAACGCCGATTGCATGACGATCGTCGGCTCCGACATGTCGAAGACCGCGGCCGACGCCGCCTACGCGGAAGCCGGTGTCGCGGCCGGGGAAGTCGACGTCTGCGAGCTGCACGACTGCTTCAGCGCCAACGAGCTGATCACCTATGAAGCGCTCGGTTTTGCGGCCGAGGGCGAGGCGCACAAGCTGGTCGAAGAAGAGGCGACCACCTACGGCGGCAGCGGCCCGGTCGTCAACCCGTCCGGCGGGCTGATCTCCAAGGGCCACCCGCTCGGCGCGACCGGGCTGGCGCAATGTTCGGAACTCACCTGGCAGCTGCGCGGCGAAGCCGACAAGCGCCAGGTGGAGGGCGCGAAGACCGCCCTGCAGCACAACATCGGCCTCGGCGGCGCCGCCGTGGTCACCGTCTACAAACCGGCGGCCTAGGGAAGGCCGCCGTAACCCGAGGAGGAGCACGATGGCGAAAGAGCGGCGGTCACTGAGCGGCAAGGTTGTGGCGATCACCGGAGGTGCGAGGGGGATCGGCAAGGCGACCGCGACCGCATTGGTCGCAAAAGGCTGCCGCGTCGCGATCGGCGACCTCGAGCTGGAGCTGGCCGAGCGGACGGCGACGGAGTTGGGCGGCGGCACCGTCGCGCTGTCGCTCGACGTCACCGACCGCAGCTCCTTCGAGCACTTTCTCGACGAGGCCGAGCGGCAACTCGGCCCGGTCGACGCGGTGATCAACAACGCCGGGATCATGCCGGTGACCCCGTTCGAGGACGAGAGCGCGGCCTCGGTGCAGCGCCAGATCGACATCAACCTCGGCGGCGTCATCACGGGGACGCAGCTGGCGATCAAGCGGCTGCGCCCGCGGGGGAGCGGCTACATCGTCAACATTGCCTCGCAGGCGGGCAAATCAGGACTTCCGGGGATCGCCACCTACTCGGGCACCAAGCATGCGGTCGTCGGCATCAGCGAGGCGGTGCGGGCGGAGCTGCGCGACACCGGCATCGAGGTCCTCTGCGTGATGCCGACCGTGGTCAACACCGAGCTGACCTCCGGGGTCGGCCAGAAATGGGTGAAGCCGGTCGAGGCCTCCGACGTCGCCGACGAGATCGTCGCGGCGATGGAAGTGCCCCGCTTCGACGTCTTCGTGCCGCGCGCCAATGGCGTCCTCTACAAGGTCCTTGGACCGCTGCCGCGTAGCTGGCGCGAGGCGCTCGGCCGGGCGATGAAGGTCGACAAGCTGATGACCGAGGTCGATCACGGCGCCCGGCGGGCCTATGAGGACCGCGCGGCGTCCAGCGAGCCCGGCCAGGAAGAAGTCGTCGAGGACGAGCAGGCGCGCGAGCACGACGCCGCTTAGCTGAACGAGGGCCGAGCGGCGCCCGTATAGCTCCTCAACTCGAATAAAGGAGCACCGAATCTTGGGACGGATCTATGACGCGACCTGGGGGCGAGCTTTCTCCGCCGCCTACGACCGCGGTTTCAAGGGGGCCGAAGACGCCGGCCTGCGGGACATGCGCCGCGAGCTGTTGGCGCAGGCACGGGGGAGGGTGCTGGAGCTCGGAGCCGGCACCGGCCTCAACCTCGAGCATTACCCCGAGGAGATCGACGGGCTGACCCTGGTCGAGCCCGACCCGCACATGACCAAGCAGCTGCGCGAGAAGCTGGCACGGTCGGGCAGGAGCACCGAGATCTCGGTGGTCGAAGCGCCCGGCGAAGAGCTGCCCTTTGCATACGCCTCCTTCGACACCGTCGCGGTCACCCTGGTCCTTTGCACGGTCCCCGACCCCGAGGCCACCCTGGCTGAGATCAAGCGCGTCCTCGAGCCCGGCGGTCAGCTGCTCTTCCTCGAGCACGTCCGCTCCAACCACGCCGACCTCGCCAAGTGGCAGGACCGCCTCGAGAGCCCCTGGCGCTTCCTCGCCGACGGCTGCCGTTGCAACCGTGACACCGTCTCGGCGATCGGCGCCGCCGGCTTCGAGCTTGGGGACGTCGAGAGCGGCGAGCTGCCCAAGCTGCCGCCGATCGTCCGGCCGCTCGCGACGGGATCCGCGATTAACCGCAGTTAGTACCGCTGGATCGCAGTACCGGTCCATTGCGATAGTGCATTTGGTTTCACTGCTCGGGCGTGGTTGAGTAAGAACCGTGCGTGCTCGCCGCCCAGCTCGTCGGCAACCGCCTGCGCCGGTGCCTGACCGTAAGGAGGCGGGGAGAGCAACGGCAGCGATCGCTTTAGCCGGCAGCCTGCTGGGACTCGGTGCCTATCTGTACCTGCTGGGGGGACTGGTGATGTGGCTCCGCTTCACCGGTGCGCAACTGCCAACCGATGACGCCATGCGAGCCCTCGACGGCAAGCGTCTGCTCGCGGTGGGGATAAAGGCTCTCCTGTTCGAGATGCTCCTTCTAGGGGTGCTCCTCCTGCTGGCCAGAGTGGCGTGGATCATCGCCAGAGGAACGGGAAGGGAGGTCGGGGAGAAACAGAAGCACTGGGAGGCCTGGGTTCTCGTCCTGCAGGGCGTGATAGTTGGTGTGCTCGTCGGCGGCGTGAGCGCGTTATTGCTGCCCGGAACGAGTTGGTGGCCCAGGGCGATCGCGGTGGTACTGGGCTCGGTGTGGGTGATCCTGCTGCTCCCTGGCCTCGAGAAGATCGACGAGGTCGAGAGATGGATCAAAGTCCGGCCTGTCCGGATCGCGGCGAAGGGGATTGCCTGGAGGAGCGCTCGCTGGTGGGTCAAAACCTTCCTCACGATCGTTGCGGCCGGGATCGCCGTCTGGTGCTTAGCGGCTCCAGCCGGGATCGGTGTGCTCGTTTTGCTCGTTTTCCTTCATCTCAGTAACCGGCTCGATCAGCTGCCTTCCGTTCGCAATCCGTCGGAGATGGTCGGAGCGGTGCTCATACTTGGCGCCGGCCTCAGCATCATCGTCGCTACCTACCTTGCAACGCCGCCGGTGGGTTTCGACCGTACCGCCGTCGTCTTGACCGGAGGGCATACGGTCGAGGGGGGATACCTGGGGCAGTCCGGGGAAGGCGTGTTCCTGGCGACCTGCACGCCTACCAGGGCAGACCCCAGAGTGAGCAGACCGAGCCATCTCCGGGTGGTATCGCCAGACAGGATCCGCCGTGTCGTCGTCGGCGGCCCGCGATACGTGCTCGACAACGGGAAGAACCCTTCGCTCCTGGAACTGGTCCTTCGCGGCTTCGACAGTGACTCCAACTTCGACCAGTCCTGGGATACCGCTTCGCTCGACGTCAGGGCGAAGCGGCTGGTGTGTGGGTTGCGGCAGACCTTCAAACTCGAAAGGCCGATTCGTCACGCCCGCTGGGTCTCAGAGCTGGTTCGCATCTACGGCGCCGGGACGCTCACCCTCGCCGGCAAGGGACTGCAGAAATCCACGAAGACGCTGAAACGGTCCGGCCAAATCCGTCTCCCGGTGACGCTTGATCCTGTTACCCGCAGGGCCAATAGATGCTCGAAGCCGATTGAAGCGACGGCTGAAGTCAGCTTTGACCTGGACGACGGGCATCGAACACAGACATCCGTGACCTTGAAGCTGCCGGCGCGGTCGTCTGTGCCTTTCGCGCGCAAATACCTCTGCCCTCGGCAGGAACGCGTTCATCCCGGTTCGCATCCGACCGGGGTTGGGGCGGCTCGCGCCGTCAACGCACGATAATGGTGGTTATGTCAACTTGAGCAGCGAGCGGCCTAGCGTGCCGCCTCGATCGCTTCTTCCAGGGCCCCGGTCGATTCCGGCGTGCCGAGGAGTTCCAGGCCCTTGGTCCCCGGGCCTTCGACCGCAAACGACGGCGTCGCGCTGAAGCCGAGCTTCATCGCTTCTTCAGTCGTCTTTTCGACTTCGCCGCTCAGCTCGTGGCGGTCCTGGTTCCATTTGGCGTGGTTTTCGACACCGGCGGCCTTGGCGACGGCTTCCACGAATTCGTCGGTGACGTAGCCCGAGCGCTCCTCGCCCTGGTTGCGGTAGAAGATCTCCAGGTAGTTCCAACCGCGGCCCTGTTCGCCGGCTGCCAGTGCGGCGGCTCCGGCGGGGATCGATTCGGCGCCGATGATCGTCAGGTTGCGGAACTCGATCTTCGTTTTTCCATTCTTGACCTGATTTTCGATTATCGGCGGCAGGATTTCCTTCGCGTAGCCCGCGCAGACCGGGCACTGCAGGTCCCCGAACTCGATCAGCTCGACCGGCGCTTTCGGGTCCCCGAGGACCATCCCTTGCTGCGGGATCCCTCCCAGCAGGCGGTCAACTTCGGCCGCCCCCACGATGTTCTCCGGGTCCCCGCCGCTGCTGCTCGAGTTGACGACGATCAGGACCAGGACGGCCGCGAGGACCAAGAAGGCCGCACCGGCGGCCATCCGCAGCAGGCGCTGCCGGCGCTCAGGCTCGGCGCTCACGCGGGTGCATTCTCGCTTCGGTCCCCGCGTAGCCGATCAGGCGGGTCGCGCTCAGCAGGAAGAGGATCGTCATCAGTACCGCGCTGGCGACGCACCACTGGCAGATCGCTTCGATCTTGAAGATCTCCAGGTAGGTCAAGAAGACGCTGTAGCCAAAGCCGCCGAGGGCGACGGCAAAGCCGCCGAGACGGGCCGCGTCGTTTGCGAAGAAGGCGGTGGCCAGCAGAAAGGCGTAGCCGACGATCCCGAAGACCGCGATGTTGACGCCGGCGAGGTGCGAGTAGGAGCTCCTGGCGACGGTCGCGCAGCCGTGGCCGCCGGCCAGGCAGACCGGCGAGCCGCCGCCGGACTCGGCGATCGCGACGTAGGTGGCGACGCCGACCCCGAGAGCGGCGGCAAAGGCGATCGCCCGCCGCAGGGTCCACTCGCTCGGGAAGCTAGTCGTCTTCACCGGGCGGAAGATAAGGCCTCGGCGTAAAAGGCCGCTAAGGCGCGCGAGAGCTTGCCGCCCTGCCAGGCGAGCGGCGACTCCCCCTTGCCCTCACTGATCAGCTCTGCCCGCGGCAGCGCCTCCGCGTAGGCCGCGGCAGCAGCGTAGGGATGGCCGGGATCGGCATCGTCGTTGCTGGCGACGACCAGGGTCGGAATGTCGAGGCCGCTCAGCTCGGCGAGCGAGTCGAAAGGCCGCGAGCGTGGCACCTGCCGCACCGCCTCGGCCACCGCCCCGAGGTCGCCCTGGCGCAGGATCCGCTCGCGGGTGAAGCGCAGCACCGAGTCGCGCCAGCGCGGATCGATCCCCTGACGCTCGCCGATGTAGGCGACGAAGCCGTCGACGCCGTCCGTCTCCAGCGCCGCCGCGAGGCCGTCCCAGTACGCGAGCGACTCCGGCTCGGTCGCGCCGAGATAGGTCGGGCCGATCGCCGCCAGCCCCAGTAGGCGCTCGGGATGTCGCAGCGCGTAGCCGACCGCGGTGTGCGCGCCCATCGAGTGGCCGCCGAGGAAAAAGCGCTCCTCTCCCACCTGTGCCACCACTACCCGCTCCAGGTCGTCGATCAGCTGCGGGTATCCATAACCCTCCCCCACCGGGGCTGGTTCGGACTCGCCGTGACCTCGGGCGTCGTAGGTGATGACGCGGTAGCCGGCCCGGGCCAGCGCCCGCGAACCATGCAGGACGTAGCGCCGGGTCGCAGTGATCCCGTGGCAGAGGACAACCGGCGGACCCTCCCCTTCCGCCTCGCCGCGCAACAGCGGCGCCGGGCCGGCCTCGAAGGGCTCCGCCCCCGAAGCCATCAGCCAATCGAGGCGAGCGCCTGCTCCAAGTCCGCGACCGAGTCATAGCCGAGGCTGGTCAGGCTCACCTTGGCGTGGCGGATGATGCCCTGCTCGTCGACGACGAAGGTCGACCGGCGCACCATCGGCCCCATCACCACGCCGTATGCCCGCGCCACCGCCTTGTCCTCGTCGGCCAACAGCGGCACGTTGAGGCTCTTCTCTTTGACGAAGCGCTCGTGCGAGTCGACCGACTGCGAGGAGATCCCGAGCACCTCGGCTCCGAGATCGTCGAGCCGGTCGCCGTCGTCCCGGTAGGAGCAGAACTGTTTCGTGCAGACGGCGGTGAAGTCGCCGGGGTAGAAGGCGAGGATCAGCTTCTTCCCGCGGTAGTCGGAGAGACGGTAGGTCTTGCCACCCGTCCCGGGGAGCTCGAAATCGGGTGCCGGATCTCCAACCTTCAGCTTCGCCATGGAGCGAGCTTAGCCGTCGCTACCCGTGTTCGATCGTGACTTCTTCGATCAGGACGGTCTGTTTCGGTTTTTCTTCCGGCGTCCCGAGCTTGCCGATCCGCTCCACGGTCGAGAGTCCCTTGCTGACTTTCCCGACCAGCGCGTATTCGGGCGGCAGCCCAGCATCGGCTCCGGTGACGACGTAGAACTGGCTGCCCGAGGTGCCGGGCGGCTCGGCCGAGCTCTTTGCCATCGCGACGATGCCTTTGGTGTAGGCGAGGTTCGCGGGCGGTTTCTCCACCACTTTGTAGCCGGGCCCGCCGGTCCCGGTCCCTTCCGGATCGCCACCCTGAATCACGAATCCGGGGACGATGCGATGGAAGGTGAGGTCGTCGTAGAACCCTTCTTCGGAGAGGAAGGCGAAGGAGTTGGCGGTCTTGGGCGCGCGCTTGGTGTCGAGGGCGATCTCGAAGGTGCCGCAGCTGGTCTTGACGACGGCCGTCGCTTCCTCGCCGGGCTTCAGCACCTGTTTCGGTGCCTTGAAGCTGACGGTCTTCGGCGGCGGCGCTTCCACCTTCTTGCAGCCGTTGGCGCCGGCCTCGGCCGAGGTCGAGCTCGAATCACTGGAGCCGCCGCTGCGCGAGATCAGGACCGCGGCGATGACGCCGGCGGCGATCACCGCGAAAACGGCGAGGATGATCCAGCGGCGGTCCGGTCCCTGCTGCTCCACGGCGCGAAACCCTAATGCACGCGGCAGCGGTTGGGGCGCCTACGATCCCGGCGTGCCTCCCTCTCCTCCCCTGACCCCACTCGCCGCCGCGGTCCTCCACGTCGGCCATCCGGAGCGGATCCTGCAGATCGAGTGTGGCGACGGTGAGGCGGTGCTGTTCCTCGCCCGCGAGTTCCCGAGCGCCCGGGTCCGCGGCGTCGACTCCTCTTCGGAGACCGTGCGTCAGGCAGGCGCCCGAATCGGACTGGACCCCGAGGGCCGGGTCGCCTTCAAGCAGGGTGGCCCGCGCGCGCTCCCGTTCCCAGTCGACCACTTCGACCTCCTCACCGCCGTCGACACCAGCCCCTCGCCGTCCGAGACCGCGCGGGTGCTGCGTCCGGGCGGTTTCCTCGCCCTCGCCTCCACGCGCGCGGCCGCGACCCCGCCCGGCTGGCGCGGCAGGCTGCTGCGGCGCCGCTTGCATCGCTCCGGCTTCGAGTCGATCTGGACCGAACAGGCCGGCGAGGGCAGCTTCGCCGTCTTCCGGCTGCGCGGCGGCGGCGCCCCCGGCCTCGCCCTTTAGATGGTTGGTCCCACAGCGAGGCACGCCTGGATGACGCGCCTGGCACTGCGCATCTCTGCGTCCTCGGGCTTGCCTTTGCCACCAGCAAAGGCTGCGCCCTGCGTTCTTGACCTGCTTGGCCAGGCACGCCCCCACTCGCACCTCGCCGTAGGACCAACCATCTAGGCTCCAGCGCGAATGGAGATCGCCGGGACGCCGCTGACCCTGCTCGTCAACCCCTCCTCCGCGGGCGGCAAGAGCCTGAAGCTGCTGCCGCAGGTCGAGGCGGCGCTGGACGCCCGCCGCGCCGTCTTCCGGGTCGAGCGGACGCGCAGCCTCGAGCACGGGGCCGAGCTGGCGCTGCGGGCGATCGAGCTCGGCGAGGTCCCGGTCGTGGTCAGCGGCGACGGGCTGCTCGGTGCCGTCGGCGGCGCGATGGCGGGATCGGACTCTCCCCTCGGCCTGATTCCGGCCGGGCGCGGCAACGATCTGGCGCGGGCGCTGGGGATCCCAGGCGAGACCGAGGCGGCGGTCGAGGTCCTCCTCGCCGGCAAGAGCCGCCGGATCGACGTCGGCGAGGCCAACGGCAAGCGCTTCCTCGGCATCGCCAGCGTCGGCTTCGACTCCGAATGCAACCGCCTCGCCAACGAAACCCACTGGCTCCGCGGCAACTCCGTCTACGCCTACTCGATGGTGCGAACCCTGATCGGCTGGCGCGGCGCCCGCTTCACGCTCGCGATCGGCGAGAAACGCAAACGGATCAGCGGCTACTTCGTCGCCGTCGCCAACAACAGCGTCTACGGCGGCGGTATGTACATCGCTCCCAACGCCGAGCTCGACGACGGTGAGTTCGACGTCGTCTCGATCGGCGAAGGCGGCAAGCTGCAGTTCCTCTGGGGGCTCAAGGACGTCCTCAAGGGGAATCACCTGAGCAAGGACTCGGTCGACGTATTCCGCACCTCGCGCCTCGAGCTCGACGCCAGCCGCCCCTTCCCCGTCTACGCCGACGGCGACCACCTCACCGACCTGCCGGTCTCGTTACGGGTGCTGCCGCGCAGCCTCTCGATCCTGGTCCCGCCGCAGGAAGAGGCTTAGGCGATGGGCCGCAACGGGAGAGCGAATGGCGGCCTCTTCGGCGCCAAGCTGGCGCTCTCGCGGGCGCTTGGGGCCGCCAGCCGGGCCAGCGGCCGCGGTGGTGGCACGACCCTGCCAGGCCGCGTACTGCTGCGGATGGAGCCGGAAGCGATCGGCCGCCTCGGCACCGCGCTGGATCGCGGCACGACGATCGTCAGCGCCACCAATGGCAAGACCACCACCGCCGGGATGATCGCCGCGATCCTCGCCGCCGAGGAACGGCAACCGGTCCACAACCGCGCCGGCTCGAACATGACCTGGGGTGTCGCCACGGCGCTGCTCGAGCAGCAGGGCGAGGAGGGCCTGTTCGAGGTCGACGAGGCCTGGCTGCCGCGCGTCGCCGAGCAGCTCGATCCCTCGCTGATCGTCCTCGGCAACCTCTTCCGCGATCAGCTCGACCGCTACGGAGAGATGGAGGCTCTGGCCGACGACTGGGCGGGGACCGTGGCGGCGCGGGTCGGGTTGACCGAGTTCGTCCTCAACGCCGACGATCCGCTGATCGCCGACCTCGGCCGCAACCCCGAGGGCGAGCGGCGCCAGGGCGTCCTCTACTTCGGGATCGAGGACGACTCGCAGGCGCTGCCCGAGCTGCAACATGCCTTCGACGCCAAGCACTGCCGCCGCTGCGGCCATCCCTACGCCTACGAGCGCGCCTTCGTCGGCCACCTCGGTCACTACTCGTGCCCCAACTGCGGCGCCCAGCGCCCGCAACCGGAGGTGGCGGCCACCGCGATCGAGCTGCATGGGATGAACGGGTCACGAACGCTGGTTCGAACCCCGTCCGGGGAGATCGAGCTGGAGCTGCCGCTGCCCGGCCTCTACAACGTCTACAACGCCCTCGCCGCGGTGGCGGCGGGCCTGCGGCTCGGGGTCGCGCCGGAGCGAATCGCCGCGGCGCTCGGCGAGATGCGGGCTGCCTTCGGCCGGGTCGAGACGATCGAGGTCAGCGGCGTCCCGGTCTCGATCCTGTTGATCAAGAACCCGGCCGGCGCCAACGAGGTCCTGCGAACGCTGATGCTGGAGAGCCGGGAGCCCGGGGACAAAGGCGAGGGGATCGACCTCTGGATCGCCCTCAACGACCGGATCGCCGACGGCCGCGACGTCTCCTGGATCTGGGACGCCGACTTCGAGCTGCTGGCGGCAGGCGTGCGCCGCGTCGTCTGTTCGGGCACGCGGGCGCCGGAGATGGCGCTGCGGCTGAAGTACGCGGGCTGGCCCGAGGAGGCGATCGAGGTGGTGCCGGGGGTCGGTGCCTCGCTCGACGCCGCCGTGGCGGGATCGCAGGGGCGCCTCTTCGCCCTCCCCACCTACACCGCCCTGCTCGAACTGCGCAAGCTGCTCGCCGACCGCGGCTTGGCGAAGGAGTTCTGGCGATGAGGAGCGCGGCGACGATCTGGCACGACGTCGAGTGCGGCAGCTACGACGCCGACCTGCCGCTCTGGGAGGAGCTGGCCGAGCGCTGCGGCGGCCCGGTGCTGGAGCTCGGCTGCGGGACGGGACGAGTGGCGCTGCATTTGGCCCGCCGCGGCTTCGAGGTGATCGGGCTCGACCGGGACCAGGAGTTGCTCGACGCCCTGGATGAACGGACGGAGGGCCTGCGGCTGACAACCCTCCACGCCGACGCCCGCGCCTTCGAGCTCACCCAGGAGGTCGGGCTCGTCCTCGCCCCCACTCACCTGCTGCAGCTTTTCCCCGGTCGGGAGGGGCGCAACGAGTGCCTGCAGAGCGTCGCCGAGGCCCTGCGGCCCGGGGGCTCGCTCGCCGCCACGATCATCGAGGAGATGCCGGAGCCCGACGGCGCCCCGCCACCGCTGCCGGACGTGCGCGAGGTCGACGGCTGGGTCTATTCGAGCCTGGCGGTCGAGGCGGCGATCGGCCCCGGCGAGATCATCGTCCGCCGCCTGCGTCACGCGGTCTCGCCCGATGGGGAGCTGAGCGAGGAACCGAACGAGGTGCGGATCGCAACCTTCACTGCGGCCACTTTGGAGGCCGAGGCCGAAGCGGTCGGCCTGAAGCCGGCGGGACGGCGTGAGATCGCCCCGACCGAGCTGCACGTCGGCTCCATCGTCGTCCTGCTCGAAAGGGGCGCCTGATGGAGCTGCGCGTCCTCAGTCTCTATCCCGAGCAGATGAACATCTATGCCGACCGCGGCAACATCATCTTCCTGCGGCGGCGCTGCGAATGGCGCGGAATCGCCTTCTCCCACACCGGCGTCGGCCCCGGCGAGGGCTTTGACCCCGCCGACCACGACTTCCTCTACATCGGCGGCGGCCAGGACCGGGACCAGAAGGCGGTAGCCGCCGACATGGTCGCAACCAAGCGCGAGGCGGTCGCCGCCGCGGCCGACGGTGGCGCCGTGCTGCTGGCAGTCTGCGGCGGCTACCAGCTGCTCGGCCACAGCTACCAGATCGGCGATGAGGCGCTGCCGGGCCTGGGAATCGCCGACCTCGAGACGGTGCGGGAGCCGGGCCCGCGCCTGATCGGCAACGTCACGATCGAGGCCGACCTCGGCTCCGGCCCGCGGCTGATCGCCGGCTTCGAGAACCACGGCGGCCGCACCTACCTCGGCTCCGGCGCCACTCCCCTCGGCAAGGTGCTATCCGGCCACGGCAACAACGACCGCGACGGCTTCGAGGGCGTCAAGCGCGACAACGTGATCGGCACCTACCTGCACGGCCCGCTGCTGCCGAAGAACGCCTGGCTCGCCGACCACCTGATCGCCCTGGCCCTGGAGCGCCGCTACGGGACCCGCCTCGAGCTCGAGCGGCTGCCCGACGAGCTCGAGGCTGCCGCTCACGAGTCGGCGCGAAAAGCCGCCGCCGGCTGAGCGCGGCGACTTATGGCGATATAGCCGACATAACTCGCCGCGCTCGGAGCTAGGGCGCGATTGGCACCACAGCGACGGGACTCCCGTTTTGCGGAAGCTCCCCCGTCTCGAAGGAGGCCTCCCCCAAGCGCAGCGGATCCCTCATCGCCGCCAGGAACTCATCGGCGGTCTCGAGGAAGCCGATTCGCTCGGTCCGGTAGTGCATCGGCACCACCCAGCGGGGCTCGAGTTCGCCGACGATGGCCACTGCCCGCTCTGCGCCGATCGTCGGCCCACCGCCGACCGGGAGGAAGAGCAGGTCGACCTCGCCGATCGCCTGCCGCTGCTCGGGCCGCAGTCCCGCCTGGCCGAAGTCGCCGAAGTGGACGACGCGAATCCCGTCGAGCCTGAAAGCGAAGATCGTGTTCGGGCCCCGCTCGGTGCCGGCGGCCTCGTCGTGCTCGGAGGCGATCCCGAGCACCTCGCCGATCGGCGAGTCGTGCCTACCCGCCTGCGCGCGCAGGACGGTCGGCTCCCCTCCGACCACCTCGACGCCGTTGTGATCGCGGTGCTCGTGGGTGACCAGCACGAGGTCGGCGCTCGGTACCGCGATCGGCGGGTAGTCCCACTGGATCCCCCGCTCCCGGAAGGAGGAGACGTCGCCGAACGGGTCGACCACGACCGTTCCCTCCCTCCCGCTCAAGGTGAAGGCCGACTGGCCGTGCCACTCAACGCGCATGTTGTCCCTCCAGTTGTCGTTCGAGCTGCGGTTCTGCGCGCCGCGGCTCGATTTCGGCGTCCTCGGCGTGGTAGCGCCCGCCGCGCAGCAGCGAAGCCGCAGCGGCAACCAGACAGGCGACGATCGCGAAGCCGAATGCGGTGTCGAGGCCATTGCTGAACGGCTTCGAGATCAGCTGCGGGAAGAAGTCGCGCCCGGTGAGAGCCGCCTGGGCGTGCGCCGGCAGCGAATGCAGCACTTCGGCGCCGACCAGATGTTGGATCGGGTTGTAGCCGAGGAAGGCGGCGAAGAGGACCGAGATCGGCGGCGTTTCGCCCGCTTTGTGCGCCGCCGCCTGGCTGACCCCGTGGGCTTCGAGCCCGTGGGCCAGCGTCGAGGGCAGGGTCGAGGCAAGACCGATCACCAGCAGGGTGAAGAAGATCCCGACCGACATCACCTGCGCTGAGTTCTGGAAGGTCTGGTTCATGCCGCCGCCGGCGCCGCGGTCACCGCGCGGCAGGCTGTTCATCACCGCGGCCCGGTTCGGCGAGGCGAACATCCCCATCGAGATCCCGTTGAAGAGCAGGATCGCGGCGAATACCGGATAGCTGAAGTCGATCGGCAGCAGGGTCAGGAAGACGAAACTGAGCGCCGCCGCGATCATCCCGCCGGTGGCGAAGGGCCGGGCGCCGTAGCGGTCGGAGAGGATGCCGGAAAGCGGCCCGGCGAAGAGCATCCCCGCGGTCAGCGGCAGCATGTAGATCCCGGCCCAGAGCGGCGTCTCGGTGTAGTCGAAGCCGTGCAGGGGCAGCCAGATCCCCTGCAGCCAGATGATCAGCATGAACATCAGCCCGCCGCGCGCGACCGCGGCGAGGAAGGTCGAGAGGGTGCCGAAGGTGAAGGCGCGGATCCGGAACAGGGGCAGCCGGAACATCGGCTCCTCGACCCGCTTCTCGATCACCGCGAAGGCGACCAGCGAGATCGCCGAGCCGGCCAGCAGGGCCAGCACCCGCGGACTCCCCCACCCCGTCGCCGAGCCGCCGTAGGGGCGGATGCCGTAGGTGACCGCGACCATCGCCAGGACCAGCCCGAGGCCGAAGGTGAGGTTGCCCCACCAATCGATCTTCGCCGGCCTCGGCTCGCTGCGCTCCTCCAGCTTCAGATAAGCCCAGACGGTGCCGAAGAGCCCGACCGGGACCGAGATCAGGAACACAAGCCGCCAATCGATCGGCGCCAGCAGGCCGCCGAGGATGAGGCCGACGAACATGCCGCTGACGCCGACGATGTTGTTGATCCCGAGCGCCATCCCGCGCTGGTTGGCAGGGAAGGCGTCGGTGATGATTGCCGCCGCGTTGGCGAGCAGGCAGGCGCCGCCGACCCCCTGGACGATGCGGAAGATCACCAGGTAGAGGGCGCCGTCCTGCCCGGTCATCCAGTCGACCGCCAGCAGCAGCGAGGCGACGGTGTAGATGACGAAGCCGAGGTTGTAGATCCGCACCCGGCCGTAGATGTCGCCGAGCCGGCCGAGGCTGACGATGAGCACGCTGGAGACGACCAGGTAACCGAGGATCATCCACAGCAGGTAAAAGCTGTTTCCGGGTACAAGGGGGTCGAGGTGGACGCCGCGGAAGATGTCCGGCATCGCGATCAGCGTGATCGAGGCGTCGAGCGTCGCCAGCAGGATCGCCAGCGTCGTGTTCGAGAGCGCGATCCACTTGTAGCGGTCGTGGTCCACTCCCACCGATGTTACACAGGTAACCTGTTCAGTTTGCCTGGCTATTTGCCGCTATAGTCAGGGAGTGCAGACGACCACGACCGATGCCGCACCACTGGCCGGCGAGCTGCGGGTCGTGCTCGGGCGCTTGATCAGGCGCCTTCGCGCGGAGCATGGCTTCTCGCTGGCTCAGGGTGCGGTGCTCGGCCGCCTCGACCGCGAAGGACCGCAGAGCGTCAGCGACCTCGCCGGCAAGGAACGGATGCGCCCGCAGTCGATGGCGCAGACCGTCGCCGACCTAGAGGCCGAGCGTTTCGTCGAGCGCAACCGTGACCCCAGCGATCGCCGCCGCGCCCTGGTCTCGCTGACCGACGCCGGCCGCGAGCTCCTCACCGCCTCACGCCAGCGGCGCGAGGGCTGGCTGGAGAAAGCGATCGAAGAGCTGCCCGACGAGGACCGTGAAACGGTGGAGCGGGCCGTCGTCCTGCTCGGCCACCTGGCCGATTCCGAGATCTGAGCTAACGGCCGCTAGAGCCGAAGCCGCCCTCGCCCCTCACCGACTCACTCAGCGCCCCAGACTCGACCACGTCGGCGATGAGAATCGGCGTCAGCACCAGCTGGGCGATGCGATCGCCAGGTTCGACCCTGAAGGTCTCAGCCGGATCCGTATTGAGCAGCAATACCCGCAGTTCGCCCCGATAGCCGGAGTCGATCAGCCCAGGAGCATTGACCAGCGCGATCCCGTGATCACGAGCAAGCCCCGACCGCGGCAGCACCAACCCCGCATACCCCTCGGGAATCTCCACCCCCACCCCAGTCCCAACACTCCACCGCTCCCCCGGCCCAACATGAGCCGCCTCACAGGAATACAAATCCAGCCCAGCATCCCCCTCATGGGCACGAGAAGGCAACTGCGCCCCCTCTTTCAACCTAGCGACAGGTAGCTCCACGAGCGCCAGCCTATAGGTCCGGGGAGGGGGTCCCCGGACCCTCCCCGCTGTTGTCCGGGGACCCCCTCCCCGGACCTACCTAGACAACAGCGAGGTCGCTGAACCGATGCATCTCAGCCGTAGGCACCTTCGCGCACACGAGCACCCCGTCCTCGCGATCGGTCCGCTCCAAATCCCCCGCCACCTCATGCAGCTCATGCAGCCGCCCGCCCTGCGAGTAGGGAATCAGCAACTCGACCTCGGTCAGCGTCTCCTCGAAAGCCGCTTCGATCCGCTCGCTCAACCCGTCTAGCCCCTCCCCCTCCTGGGCGGAGACCAGCACCGCGTCGGGGTGGTCGAGCTCGGTCTCACGCCGCTCGGCAGGGGTCAGCAGATCGATCTTGTTGAAGACGAGCAGGCGCGGCTTCTCCCCCGCCCCGATCTCCTCCAGCACCTCGTCGACGGCCTGCATGTAAGCGACCCGCTGCTCCTCGGAAGCCGAAGCATCGACGACGTGGAGGATCAGATCCGCGAGCACGGTCTCCTCGAGGGTCGCCTTGAAGGCCTCTACCAGCTGGTGGGGCAGCTTCTCGATGAAGCCGACCGTGTCGGTGAGCAGGTAGTCGCGGCCGGAGAGCTCGAAGGTACGGGTGGTCGGGTCGAGGGTGTGGAAGAGACGATCGCGGACTTCAACCTCGGCCCCGGTCAGCGCGTTCAGCAGCGTCGACTTGCCGGCATTCGTGTAGCCGGCGAGGGCGACCCGCGGCAGCGAGGAAGCCTCGCGTCGCTTGCGCATGACGCCGCGGTTGCGCTCGAGTTGCCCCAGGCGCCGCCGCAGCGCCGCGATCCGGTTGCGGGCGAGACGGCGGTCGGTCTCGATCTGGGTCTCGCCCGGCCCCCTGGTGCCGATCCCGCCCCCGAGCCGCTCGAGGTGGGTCCAGAGCCCCCGCATGCGGGCCATGTTGTATTCGAGCTGGGCCAGCTCGACCTGCAGCTTGCCCTCGGCCGAGTGGGCATGGTCGGCGAAGATGTCGAGGATGACGCTGGTGCGGTCGACCACCGGCACACCTAACGCGCTCTCGAGGTTTCGCTCTTGTCGAGGGGCAAGCTCGTCGTCACAGGCGACCAGGTTCGCGCCCGCGGCGGCGATCTCCCGCTTCAGCTCCTGCAAGCGGCCGCGGCCGAAGTAACGGTCGGGGTCGGGCTGCGGGCGCTGCTGGGTCGCCTCGCCCGCGGTAGCCACTCCGGCGGTTCGCAGCAGCTCCTTCAGCTCAGCCAGCGAGTCGCCGTCGGTGCGGCCGTCGACGACGCCGATCGCCATCGCTCGCTGCCGCGCCCGCTGGTTCGAGACGCCGGCACCGTTGACAGACGCCGCGTAGCGGGTCTCGGTCGTCCTGCCGTTTCTCGAACCTTGCACTCAGGGGGATTGTAAGCGTCGGTCCAAGCCGGATAGTCTGGGAACCGTGAAAGTCTTCGTTACCGGCGGCACCGGTTTCATCGGCGGCGAGATCGTGCGCCAGCTGCGTGCGCGCGGCGAGGAGGTCGTCTGCCTCGCGCGCAGTCCGGAGAAGGCGACGAAGCTGCGCGAGCTCGGCTGCGAGCTGGTCAGCGGCGACCTCGGCGACGAGGCCGCGATCCGCCAGGGAGTGCAGGGATGCGACGCGGCGATCCACGCGGCGGCGATGTACGAGGTCGGGATCCCGGCCAAGCAGCGCCCGGCGATGTGGGAGGCCAACGTCGCCGGCACCGAGCGGGTGATGAAGGTCGCGCTGGAGGAGAAAGTCCCGCGAGTCGTCTACGTCTCGACCGTCGGCATCTTCGGCAACACCCGCAAACAGGTCGTCGACGAGAGCTACAAGAACCCCGAAACCGATTTCACCTCCTACTACGAGGAGACCAAGCTCGAGGCCCACAAGATCGTCCAGCGGATGATCGACGAGCAGGAGCTGCCGGCGATCATCGTTCAGCCCGGTGGCGTCTACGGGCCCGGCGACACCTCGCAGGTCGCCGACCTGCTCGAGGAATTCTTCGCCGGCAAGCTGCCGCTGTTGCCCTTCCCCGAGCTGGGCATCTGCATGAGCCACGTCGAAGACATCGCCGGCGGCGTCCTGCTGACGCTCGACAAGGGCAAGCTCGGCGAGGCCTACGTGATCAGCGGACCGGTGACGACGATGCGCGAGGCGATCGAGACGGTCGCCAAGGTGAGCGGTCGTAAGGCGCCCAAGCGCGACCTGCCGACCGGACTGATGAAGGCGATGATCCCGATCGGGCCCCTGGTCGGGAAACTGATGGGGCAGCCGCCTAACCTGCGCGAGCTGATTTCTTCTGCCGACAACGTCACCTTTTGGGCTAGCTATGACAAGGCTCAGAGGGAGCTTGGGTATTCGCCTCGGGGGATGGAAGAGGGTTTGAGGCAGACGCTCGAAGCGGACGACCGCTTCCCTGCTCCAAGCGGTTGAGGGAGTCGGGGGAGGGTCTGCCGGACAACAGCGGGGAGGGTCCGGCAGACCCTCCCCCGACTCCCGTAGGGTGCGCGAGGTGCGGGTTATTGACGTGATGCACCTGGGGCGCCCCCACGTGATTGGGTGCTGGGAGGTCGATGGGGTTCTGGTTGATCCGGGGCCTGAGTCTTCGCTTCAGACGGTCTTGGACGCCATTGGTGACGAGCAGCCTCGGGCTTTGCTGCTGACGCATATTCATCTCGATCATGCAGCGGCTACTGGCGCGATGGTGCGGCGGTGGCCGGAGCTTGAGGTTTATGTGCATGAGCGGGGGGCGCCGCATTTGATTGATCCTTCGAAGCTGCTGGCCAGTGCTGAGCGGCTTTATGGGGACCGGCTGAATTACTTGTGGGGTGAGATTTTGCCGGTGCCGGCGGAGAACGTTCGGGTGCTGTCGGGGGGCGAGACGATGTTGGGGATGGAGGTCGCCTCCACGCCTGGCCACGCCTCGCACCACGTCTGTTACTTCCATGAGGAGAGCGGGACTGCCTTCTGTGGCGACGTCGCCGCCTGTCGCATTCCGCCTTCGGAGCTGATCGTGCCCCCCACTCCTCCCCCCGACATCAACATCGAGGTCTGGGAGCAGTCGCTCGACACCGTCGCCGCCTGGCAGCCACAGCGTCTCGCCCTCACCCATTTCGGCGCCGTCGAGGACGACGTCCCTGGCCACATCGAGAGGGTGCGGACGAAACTGCGGGAAGAGGCCGAGCTGGCGCGGCAGATGACGAAGGACGAGTACGACGCCGACAACGAGGCCCGAATCCGCCGCGCGCTCTCCTTGGAAGGACTCGCAGGCGACACGGTCGTCGAGCTCCTACAGGCCGTCCCCACCGCCTATCAGTGGAGCGGTCTCGACCGCTATTGGCGTAAGAAGGCCGAGCGGGAAGCGGCGCCGAGCTGAGTCGGATCAGCCCCGTAGCTCTTTCGGATCTTCGCCTGATTTGACCTTCCGCGGCGGGTCGCTGGAGCCGTCATAGAGCTGGCGGTTTCCAAGTGGCCTCGACAATCTCACCCTGAGGCGCCCGACCGGATTGCCCTGGCAGGTAACAACCCCTTCTCCGACTTCGATCCAAAGAGTCATTACGACGGCCTTTTTGCGGTAACTGACTTCGGGACGCTGGAGATACGGAATCGGGTTTCTCCCCGAGGCGCAGCGGTCCTCGTGAACTGCGACCACGATGCTTCGCGAAGTGGGCTCCGGAACCGGCTTGCCGGGATAGAGGGTCCATGCGATCGGCGCATATCCATCGTGAGTTGCGGCAACGGCCCAGGTTGAGGAGGCCGCCCCCACCAGCAGCAGGGTGACAACCACTATCCCGATCCTCCTCCGCACCGGAAGCATCGAGCGCAGTCTAAGACTCCACGGGTTATGTCCCCTCCTGCCGGGTACCTGCCCTTGGTAGCTTTGGGCGCGGAGGCGTCCGAACCCCAGGGAACTAGGAGAGGACGAGGAATGACCGGCATCTCGCTGTTGCGACGCATAGTCGTCGCGCTGTTTGCACTATCTCTCAGCTTCGCACTGCTGGCCGGGCCGGCGCAGGCGACGAAGCCGCCGCGGGTGATGGCCGCGCTCGGCGACTCGATCACCCGCGGCTACAACACCAGCGGGCCGGGATGTCCCACCGGGCCGGGACTCGACTGCCCAAAGAACTCCTGGGCGACCGGGACGAGCCCTGCCGTGGACAGCTTCCGCGAACGGCTCGATGCGATCTCGCCGCAACCGTTGACCGCCTACAACGACGCCGTCTCCGGCGCCCGCGCGGTCAACCTGCTGAGCCAGGCGCAGGTCGCGGCCAGCCAAGACCCCGACTTCGTCCTGATCGAGATCGGCGCCAACGACGCCTGCGCCTCTACCCCCACTCCCACGGCGACCTTCAGCAGCCAGGTCAAGGAAGCCATGCAGGTGCTGGTGTCAGGCAACAAGAACGTCTACATCCAGCTGATGAGCATCCCCGACATCAACCAGCTGCGGACGATCTTCACCCAGCCGCCCGACCCCAATGCCCTGCTCCGCTGGCAGCTTTTCAACGTCTGCCAGGGCCTGCTCGCCAACCCGCTCTCGACCGCGCCCGCTGACGAAGCGCGACGAGCCGCTTTCCGCGAACAGGTGATGGCCTACAACGCGGCTCTGGCGGAAGTCTGCGCCGCGATCAAGCGCTGCCTCTGGGACAACGAAGCGGTCTTCAACTCGCAATTCACCACCGCCGACGTCGCCACGGTTCAGAACACCGAAGGGCTCAACGTCCCGCCCTTCAACCTGGTCCCGGTTCTCGGTCCCGGCTTCGCCAACTCGACCGCCGATTACTTCCATCCGTCGATCTCCGGCCAGGCGAAACTCGCCGAAGCGGCCTGGGGCTCGACGTTCAACGACTGGCGCCACCGCAAAGGCGCCATGGCGCGCGCCGGGGGTTAGCGGCTCAACTCAGGTGCTCGCGCATGCGCTCGACGGCCTCTTCGATGCGGTCGTCGGGCGCGGTCAGCGCGATGCGGAAGAAGCCCTCGCCGCTCGGCCCGTACATCGAGCCGGGCGAGATGACGACAGCGGCCTCCTCCAGCACCAGCTCGCAGAAGGAGGTCGAGCTGTGGCCCTCGGGGACCGGGGCCCAGACGTAGATCGTGCCCTGCGGCGAGGCCACCTCGACGCCGATCTCGCGCAGGGCGGAGACGACGAGGTCGCGGCGGCGGGTGTAGATCGCGTTCATCTGCTCCATCGGCTCGCCTGGGCCCTCTAGAGCGGCGACGCCGGCCATCTGAATCGCCTCGAAGAGGCCGGAGTCGACGTTGGTCTTCAGCCGCCAGTAGGTCTGGATCGCCTCGGCGTTGCCGAGAATCGCCGCGCAGCGCCAACCGGTCATGTTGTAGCCCTTGGAGAGCGAGAAGACCTCGACGCCGACCTCCTTGGCGCCGGGCGTGGCCAGGAAGCTTGGGGCGACGTAGCCGTCGTAGGTGGTCTCCGAGTAGGCGTTGTCGTGGACGACGAGGATCTCGTACTCGCGGGCGAAGGAGACGACGGTGTCGAAGAAGCCCTCGGGGACGACGGCGCCGGTCGGGTTGTTCGGGTAGTTGACGAACATCAGCCGGGCCCGGTTGGCGATGTCGGCCGGCACTGCGGTCAGGTCGGGGGCGAAGCCCAGCTCCGGCACCAGCGGCAGCAGCTCGGCTTTGGCGCCGGCGAGGATCGGCCCGCCGGTGTAGACGGGGTAGCCGGGGTCGGAGGCGAGCGCCACGTCCTCGGGATCGAGGAAGGCGAAGCAGAGGTTGTAGATGCACTCCTTGGCGCCAATCGCCGGGATCACCTCGGACTTCGGGTCGATCTCGACGCCGAAGCGGCGGTCGTAGAACTCGGCGAAGCCCTGGCGGAACTCGTCGCGGCCGCGGTTGCTCGGGTACTGATGGTAGGCGGGGTCTCCGACCGCCTCCCGCATCGCCTCGACGATGTGGGGATAGGTCGGTTCGTCCGGATCGCCGATCCCGAGGCTGATCACGTCGATCCCGGCAGCGCGCTTCTCGGCGATCTGCTGCTCGAGTTCCTGGAACTTGTAAGGAGGGATGGCTTCCAGGCGGCGTGAGGGGTCGGAGATGCTCATGGGCGCGAGAATCTATCCGTCTAGCTCGGCAAGCGCCTGCAGCAGCTCCGGCGAGAGCTCGCCGGCAAAGACAGGCTCGGCCCAGCCGTCGAGCCGAACGTCCAGGTCGCCTGAGATCTCGACTTGCAGCTCGCCGCCTTCGAGCTCGACCACCAGCGGACTCTCAGCGCCACGCAGGAAGGCGGTGACCGCAGCGCCGCTGGCACCGGTGCCGGAGGAGAGCGTCTCCCCCACCCCGCGCTCGAAGATGCGGGCGCGGATCCGGCTGCCGTCGATCTCCAGGAACGAGACGTTGGTGCGGTTCGGGAAAAGTTTGTGCCCTTCGATCCCAGGGCCGATCTCCCCCAGGTCGAGCTCGTCCAGTTCCTCGCCGACGACGATCGCGCACTGCGGGTTGCCGATCGAGACGTGCTGGAACTCCCAGGTCCGCCCGCCGGCCTCGAGCGTGCCGAGGCCGTCCTCGCTGCCGGAGGGAAAGTCCTTGGAGGTGACCGAGGCGCGGCCCATGTCGACCGAGCAGGTCAGCTCGCCGGTGATCGTCGGCCGGATCGGCCCGGCGACGGTGCCGATCGTGAACTCGTCGGCGTCGGTCCAGCCGTTGCGGCGCAGGTAGAGAATCGCCTCGCGGGCGCCATTCCCGGAGAGCTCCGCCTCGGAGCCGTCGGGGTTGAAGATCCGCAGGTCGGCGACGAACCGCGGGTCCTCGCTGCGGGAGAGCAGGAGGATGCCGTCGGCCCCGACCCCGAAATGCTGGTCGCATAGCCACTCGATCCGCGTCGCCGTCAGCTCCCAGGGGAGCCTTTCAGCCTCGAGGATCAGGTAGTCGTTCCCCAGCGCCTGCCACTTCTCGAACTTCACGCGCGGGACCCTATTCGGGACGCAGCCTCCTCGTCGCCGAGGCCGGTGCGATCGATCCATTCCAGCCCCGGGATCTTCCGCATCCAGGTGAGCTGGCGGCGGGCGTAGTTGCGGGAGCGCTTCTTCATCGTCTCCAGGTCGCCGGCGAGGAGCTCGTCGAAGCCGAGCGCTTTGCGGGCGGTGCGACCGGGGCCGAGGGCGTCGGCGCGGCGGGCCTCCTCGGCGGCGCCGGCGGCGACGATCGCCTCGGTGCGGGCGTCGATCCGCTGGTAGAGCTGCGCGCGGTCCATATCGAGCCCAAAGATCGTCGTCGGGTGGCGGGTCTGAGGCGACCAGAGCTCGGATTCCTCCGATTCCGGCGGGATCTTCTGCAGCGACAACTCCGCCAGCGCCGCCCGTAGATAGAGCCCCGTCCCCCCCACCACGATCGGTCGCCGCCCCGCCTCCAGCGCCGCATCGATCTCCGCATGGGCCAGCGGCATGTAGTCGCCGATCGAGAAGTCCGAGGTGATCGGCACGAATGACAGCAGCCGGTGCTCGAGCCGCGCCTGCTCCTCCGCGGTGGCCGCCCCGGTTAGCGTCTCCAGCCCCTCGTAGACCTGCAGTGCGTCGCAGTTGATCGCCAACGGATCTTCCCCCTGCTCTCGCAGCAGCTCGGCCAAGGCGATTGCAACGCCGGTCTTCCCGACCCCCGTTGGGCCGAAGATCGCCAGGACGCTCAAAGAAGATGTGAGAGGGGCCGTGCCGAGACGCCGCTCAGCGTCTGCGAGGTGGCGGACTCGATGTCCACCGGGGCGAACTCTCCAGGGCGGGCTTCGCCATCGAAGTTGACCGCCTTGCCGTGCCGCGTGCGTCCCCTGAGTTTGGTCTCGTCGGTCCGGCTCGTCCCTTCGACCAGCACGTCGAGCGTCCGCCCGACGAACCGCTGCGCGCGCTCGGCCGCCCGCCGCTGCACCGCCTCGACCAGCCGCTCCATCCGCTCGACCTTGATCGGGTGCGGCAGCTGGTCCTCCATCGTTGCCGCCTCGGTTTCGCGGCGCGGTGAGAAGACGAAGGTGAAGGCGCCGTCGTAGCCGACTTCCTCGACCACTTCGAGCGTCTCGGCGAAGTCCGCCTCGGTCTCGCCAGGGAAGCCGACGATGATGTCGGTGGTGATCGCACAGTCGGGGACGTGCTCGCGGATCAGCGCCACCCGGTCCATGTAGCGCTGGCGGTTGTAGGTCCGGCGCATCCGTTTCAGCACCGCGCTGGAGCCCGACTGCAGCGGCAGGTGGATCTGCTCGCAGAGCGACGGCAGCTCGGCGTGGGCGCGGATCACGTCCTCTTTCATGTCCTTGGGGTGCGGGCTGGTGTAACGGATCCGCTCGATCCCCTCTATGGCGTCGACCCGCCGCAGGAGGTCGGAGAAGCCGATCCGCTTCCCGCCCGGCAGATCGCGGCCATAGCTGTTGACGTTCTGGCCCAGCAGCGTAACCTCGACGACCCCGTCGGCGGCGAGCACCTCGGCCTCGGCGACCAGCTCGTCGGGATCGCGGCTGACCTCGCGCCCCCGGGTTGAGGGAACGATGCAGTAAGAGCAGACGCAGTTGCAGCCCTGGGAGATCTGCAGCCAGCCCTGGAACTCGCGCTCGCGGCGGGTCGGCAGGTGGCCGGAGAAGTCCTCGAACTCGAAGTAGCCCTGGGCGCTGAGCGAGTCGGAGTTGAGGAACTCGGCCAGCTTGTGGATCTGCCCCGGCCCGAAGGCGACGTCGACGAACGGAAAGTGCTCGAAGACCTCCTCCTTGACCGACTGCGCCCAGCAACCTCCGACCCCGACCACCCGCTCCGGGTCTTCGCTCTTCAGTCGTTTCGCCTGTCCGAGGTGGGCGATGAAGCGGCTGTCGGCGGACTCGCGGATCGAGCAGGTGTTGAAGAGGATCAGGTCGGCCTCTTCGCGGCTCGGAACCTCCTCGTAGCCGAGCGAGGACAGCATCCCCCGCATCCGCTCGGAGTCGTGCACGTTCATCTGGCACCCGAAGGTGGTGACGTGGAACTTCATCGCCATGGCGCTTCAGGGTACCGGCGTAAGAACGTGTCGGTCCAGACGCCGCTACTTGACGGTAAGCGTGCCTTCCATGCCCGATTCGCGATGACCGGGCACCGAGCAGTAGAAGGTGTAGGTGCCCGGCTTCAGTTCGGCGCTCTCGGATTCTTCGCCTTCGGCGATCGGTTCGAAGCCGGCGAGTTCTTTGCCGTTCTGTTCGATCACCACGTTGTGCGGGATCGGGCCAGGGTTTTTGAAATCGATCGTGACATTGCCCGCTTTTGCGCTCAGATTCGTGGTGTCGTAGGCCAGCGCGGTGGCGCTTGCTTCGAGTTTCAGAGTCGTGCTGGCACCGCCGCCGGCAGCTTCCTTGCCCCCGGATTTTCCGCCAGCTTCGTTCGCCGGCTTCTGGCCCGTTTCGTTTTCGGTCGGACCAACGGGTTCTTCGCCTTCGACCGAGCCTTCGGCTCCCTTTTCGGCCTGTACTTCGCTTTCCTCGGATTCGCCGCCCTGGGCGCCGCCTTCGTTTTCGAATGGGCCCGAGGTGTCGCCTTTTTCGATTTCTTCGTTGAACTCCGCGTACTCGGCAGCCTTCGCTTCGTGCTCTTCGCTGGAGTACTTGACCGCGAAAGTCGTCGCGGCAAGGACGAAGACCGCGAACCAGAGAATCACCCCGGGCAGCGCCTTGCCGGGGAAGTCCTTCATTTTCAGGCCGGCAAAGCTGACCGCCAGCGCCGAAACCGCAAGGACGATGCCGCAGGCGTAAAAGATCTTCTCGTTAGTACTCATGGGCGGCGGCCATCCTATAGAGGTCGATACCCGACTCGCCGTGAGGCGAAAGCGGCTTAAGCCGCCCTCACCTCAGCCGCCGGCGCGGCCTCCTCGACCGGCTCGACCGCAGCAACTTCGCCATCGATCCCGAGCTCAGTCCGGATCTTGGTTTCGAGCTCCAGCGCCAGCTCCGGGTTGTCGACCAGGAACTGTTTGGCGTTGTTGCGCCCCTGGCCGAGCCGGGTCTCGCCGTAGGAAAAGAAAGAGCCCGATTTCTGGACCAGGTCCTGCTCCATCCCGAAGTCGAGCAGGCCGCCCTCGCGCGAGATCCCCACCCCGTACTCGATGTCGAACTCCGCCTGGCGGAACGGCGAGGCGACCTTGTTCTTGACGACTTTGACCCGCACCCGGTTGCCGACCGCCTCGGTCCCTTCCTTCAGGGTCTCGATGCGGCGGATGTCGAGTCGCTGCGAGGAATAGAACTTCAGCGCCCGGCCACCCGGCTGGGTCTCCGGCGAGCCGAACTGGACGCCGACTTTTTCGCGGATCTGGTTGGTGAAGAGGCAGACGGTGTTGGTCCGGTTGAGGTTTCCGGCCAGTTTCCGCATCGCCTGCGACATCAGGCGAGCCTGGAGCCCGACCGTGGTGTCGCCGATCTGGCCGTCGAGCTCGGCTTTCGGGGTCAGCGCCGCGACCGAGTCGATCGCCACCACGTCGACCGCGCCGGAAGCGATCAGGCGATCGGCGATCTGCAGCGCCTGCTCGCCGTAATCGGGCTGGGAGACGAGCAGCTCGTCGGTGTCGACGCCGATCGCCCGCGAGTAGACCGGGTCGATCGCGTGCTCGGTGTCGATGAAGGCGCAGACGCCGCCCAGCGCCTGGGCCTGGGCGATGATGTGGTTGACCAGCGTCGTCTTACCCGAGGACTCCGGCCCGAAGATCTCGACGATGCGGCCGCGCGGGACGCCGCCGATGCCCAGCGCCAGGTCGAGCGCCAGAGAACCGGTGGGGATCG
The DNA here is from genome assembly GCA_963702075.1 of uncultured Actinomycetes bacterium. GTDB lineage: Bacteria > Actinomycetota > Thermoleophilia > Solirubrobacterales > 70-9 > VAYN01. The sequence goes on from OY969703.1 coordinate 1,776,833, forward strand.
CCTCCACCTTGACCGTGCCTTTGTCGCCCAGGCGCATCAGCGACCCCTCGCCGAACTCTTTGCGAATGCCGCCGACGGCGTTCTGCAGCGCCGCGTCCTTTGCTTTTGCCTCCTTCGCGGAGACGTCGTTCAAGCTCACTTTTCTCTCTGCCATCTCGCTCACCTCACTGCTGCCTCATCCGGGCAGCTGGACTTGTGCCAAGGGCACGTAGCGCGCACCACTTGGCTGAAGGACAGAACGGTAGAGCGTCATCCGGACGGAAGTCCGGGGCTCCGCGAGCTCCCCGGGAATCGGTCCCGGGGGCTCGGAGACGGCCGCCGGCCGCCTGGATCCCCGCGCCTCGGGACGCACCCGAGCCACGGTCACATGCGGCCAGAACGGCCGCTTCTCGGGCTCGTAGAAGCCCCCTTCGACAAGTCTCTGCCCCAACCCAGCCTGCAGCGCCTCGGCCCCGGGCGAGATCGCCGGCAGCGCATATAGGCGCGCCCTCCCACGCGGCGGCCGCTGCTCGGGGTCCCGCAGCTCCACCCATGGCGCCGGCGCGGCGCTCTCCCTGACCACTGCGGCGATCTGCTCGATCTCCTTCTCGGGTCTGTAGCCGAGGAAGGCAAGGGTGATGTGAAGCGACTCGGGCGCGACCGGTCGCAACGCCGAGTCCACCAGCGCCTCTTTTCCCCAGGCGAGGAGGCCCTTCCGGGTCTCCTCCGGGAGGTCGAGCGCGACGAACAGGCGGGCGCGGGGGCTCTTCAGTCGCTCCTTGGTCACGGCCGCCAAGCTACGAGGCCGCGACGCACGAAACAACGCCCTAAAGCGACTTTTGCGTCACGACTTCGCGCCAATTCCGTCACCGAGGAGCTGCCGCAGCAGGTGCATTCCGACCAGGGCCGAGCGTTCGCGGATGTCGGGGCGCCCGCCGGGGATGACCGGATCGCGGGCGATCGCGGTGCCGTCGCCGAGACGGGCGTTGAAGCAGACGTAGCCGACCGGCTTCTCCTCCGTTCCTCCGCCGGGGCCGGCGATACCGGTCACCGAGACCGCAACGTCAGCCTCGAATCGCTCCAGGGCGCCGATCGCCATCGCCTCGGCAACCTCGGGCGAAACCGCCCCCTTGGCCGCGATCAGCTCCGGATCGACTCCCAGAAGCTCGGCCTTGGCCTCGTTCGAGTAGGCGACGACGCCGCCGGCGAAATACTCCGACGCCCCCGCCAGGTCGGTGATCCGGGCCGCCAGCAGACCGCCGCTGCATGACTCCGCCAAGGCCAGTCGGTGACCGAGCAGAAGCGTCGCAACCTGGGCGTCGATCGTCTCGCCGTCGAGGCTGAAGGTCTCTCGCGGGTGCCGTCGCAACAGCTCCTCACGCACCTCCTCGGCGATCCTCGTCGCCTCGTCGCGGTAGCGGACGTCGATCTCGATCTCGCCTTTGCGCAGGCAGGTCGTGATCTCGACCGCGTCGATCGACGTCCCGTCGGCTTCCATCTCGCGCAGGCTCTTGGCGATTTCCGACTCGGGGACGCCGAACATCCGCATCGTGTAGGCCCGCAACGGCGTCGCCCGCTCCAGAACGGCCTTGACCGGCTCGGTCGCCACCGCCGCCCCCCACATCGGCTGCAGCTCGCGCGGGGGGCCGGGTAGGACGATCACGACCCGCTCGCCTGCCGGCACCACGAGCCCGGGCGCCGTCCCGACCGGAGCAAGCGGTGTCGCCCCCTCCGGGACCATCGCCTGCTTGCGGTTCGCCTCCCGCAGCGCCGCGTCGTCGAGGCGGAAGCGTTGGGCGAAGCCGCTGAGGATCTCGGCGATCTTCGCCTCCATCGACTCGTCGAGGACCATCTTCCGGCCGGCGAAGCGGGCGACGATCTCGGCCGTGAGGTCGTCAGCAGTCGGTCCCAGGCCGCCGCTGGTGACGATCAGGTCCATGTCCTCGGCGGCCATGAACCGCAGCGCCGCCTCGAGGTCGTCGGGACGGTCGGCAACGACCATGATGTGAGCGACCTCCACCCCGTGCTCGGCAAGCCGTTCGGAGACCCAGGGGCCGTTGGCGTCGGCTATCCGCCCGGTCAGGACCTCGGTCCCGGTGACTACGATGCCGGCGCGGATCACGCGCGAGAAAGACGTCGAAGTCGGAGGAAGGACGGCATCGGCGCTGACGCTACCGGACCGGAACGGCCTGCCCGACGTGGGGCTGCGGCTGCGCGCGGTGGGGGCTCCCCTTGCCGCCGCTGTCGGTGCCGTCGGACCCGCCGCCGGTGGTGATCCCGACGACTAGGAGCGCCACCACCACGAGCACCGTCACGGCGGCGACCATGACCCGGGGAGGAACGCCTCGCCGCCCCCCGCGCCGCCGCTCGCGCGCCACCGGACGCGGCTTCGGATCGACCCGCGGCAGCCGCTCCCCCGGCCGGGCCGCACCACGGCTGAGGCGCTGCTCCTCGGCCAGGCGATCGCCGTCGAGGCCCAGCAAGCGGCCGTAGGTGCGGATGAAGGCCCGGGCGTAGGTGTCCTCGGGCAGTTGGTCCCACTCGTCGTTCTCGATCGCCTGCAGGTAACGGGCGCGGATCTTGGTCTTCGCCTCAACTTCCGGCAGGCTCAGCTTGCGCCGGGTGCGCGCCTCTCGCAGCTTGTTCCCGACCGACTCGGCCACGCTTTCATTCTCCGCCCCAGAGCCCGCAGACGCAAAGTGCGGGTTTATGGGTCGATATCAGAGTCGACCGCCACAGGCGTCGGCTCGGCGTCGCCGCTGCCGAGAACGCGCGGCAGGTCGGCCTGGGTGATCAGCACCTGGCGTGGTTTCGAGCCCTCGTAGCCGGAGATGACGCCGCGCCGCTCGAGCATGTCGATCAACCGGCCGGCTCGGGTGTAGCCGACCCGCAGCCGCCGCTGGACCATCGAGACGGATGCGGTCTCGGTCTGCACGACCAGGCGGATCGCCTCGTCGAGCAGGTCGTCGCTGTCGGGGTCGAAGTCGTCGTCGCGACCCTCGCCACCCTCCTCCTGAGGGGTCTCCAGCAGCTCGTCCTCGAATTCCGGTTCGCCCTGCTTGGCCCAGTGCTTGGTGATCCGGGCGATCTCGTCCTCGGTGACGAAAGCGCCCTGGACGCGGGAGAGTTTCGAGGTGCCGGCGCCGCGAAAGAGCATGTCGCCCTGGCCGAGCAAGGTCTCCGCCCCGCCCTGGTCGAGGATCACCCGCGAGTCGGTCTGGGAGGAGACGGCGAAGGCGATCCGCGAGGGGATGTTGACCTTGATCGTACCGGTGATGATGTCGGTCGACGGGCGCTGGGTCGCCAGCACCAGGTGGATCCCGGTGGCACGCGACTTCTGCGCCAGGCGGATGATCGAGTCCTCGACTTCGGCCGGGGCGACCATCATCAGGTCCGCGAGCTCGTCGATCACGCAGAGGATGTGCGGCAGCGGCGCGATCCGCTGCTTGCGGCGGGTCCGGTTGAGTTCCTCGAGGTTGCGGGCCCGGGCCTCGCTCATGATCCCGTAGCGGCTCTCCATCTCGCCGATCAGGTTGGAGAGGACGTTGGCGGCCAGGCGCGGCGAGGTGACGACCGGCGTCAGCAGGTGGGGGACGTTCTCGTAGTGGTTGAGCTCGACCTGCTTCGGGTCGACGAGGACCAGGCGGACCTCGTTCGGCGAGGCCTGCATCAGGATCGAGGAGAGGATCGCGTTGACGCAGCCGCTCTTGCCCGAGCCGGTGGTGCCGGCGACGAGGACATGCGGCATCTTCGCGATGTCGGTCCAGACCGGGTTGCCGTCGATCCCCTTGCCGAGCCAGGCGACGAGCGGCGAGGTCTTCTCCGGCCGGCCGGCGTAGATGTCGCCGAGGCGGACCATCCTGCGGGTCCGGTTGGGGACCTCGACCCCGACCGCCTGCTTGCCGGGGATCGGGGCGAGGATGCGGATGTCGGTCGAGGCGAGCGCGTAGGCGATGTCGTTGGCCAGCTCGGTGACTTTCTTGACTTTGGTTCCCGGCGCCAGGCGCAGCTCGAAACGGGAGACGTGCGGCCCACTGACGATGCCGACGATCTTCGCCTCGACTCCGAAGTGGCCGAGCGTCTCGACCAGCTTGCGGCCGACCGCTTCGTGGTCGCGCGGATCGGGGCCTTTGTCGCCTTTGCCGCGTTCGAGCACCTTCGCCGCGGGCGGCCGGTAGTCGATCTCTTCGGACATCGTCACGCCGCGCTTGTTGCCCATCGGGGTGAGGCCGGCGTGCGCCCGGTCGCCCTCGTCGGTCACCGCGACCGCGTCGGCGGAGTCGTAGTTCTGGAGCTCCTGCTGGGGCGTCGGCCCCCCCTCCTCGTCCTCGGCTGGAAGAACTTGGGTCTCGGTATCGGCCTCCGCCTCGAAGAGTTGGGAGTCGAAGTCGTCCTCCTCGGCGAGAGCGACGGTCGGTTCGAAGTCCTCGTCTTCCTCCGGGTAGGCGCTCATCACGTCGGTCGGGCCGGCGAGGGTCGCCGCCTCGGCTCGCGCCTCGCGGTGCTCGCGCCAGTCGGCATGGGTTCTGGCGACGGTCCGGGCGGCGGCGTCGCCGCCGACGAAGACGCCGCGGAAGATCGCCCGTAGGCCGCGGCCGATGCTGCGCGACAGGGCGGAGACCGAGGTGCCGGTGAGGAGCATCCCGCCGACGAGCAGCAGCAGCACGGTGAAGATGCGAGCCCCGACCGTCCCGAAGAGGTAGACGAGCCCGGTTTCGACGCCGTAGCCGACCTTGCCGCCTTCCCAGCCGAAGAAGAGGACGAAGACGAGGTAGACGCCGAAGGCGACGAGGAAGAGGGCGATCAGGTCGAGGTGGCGCTGCTCGATCCCGGCCGGCAGGCGCAGCCCGCCTTTCGCGGCTTTGGGCTTCCTTTTCGACGCAGCTTTGCCTTTGCGGGCCGGTCGGCCCCGCTTCTTACGCACGAACATGGTTCCCCGGTTCGACGCCGAGAGCCGCAGCCCTGCGAGCTAAATTCGCTGTAAAAATCGCGAGGAGCGGCAATTTCCGCCGCTACCATCGTTTTGTGCTTTCCGAAGTGGAGCAAATAGGCGGCCGCGTCCTCGTCGTCGAGGACGACGTCGACATCGCCGATGTGCTGCGCCGCTCGCTCCGCAACGAGGGCTACGAAGTCCGTACCTCCGCCGACGGGACCGAGGCGCTCGACGTCGCCGCCGGGTTCGTCCCCGACCTCGTCGTCCTCGACCTCGGCTTGCCGGGCTTGGACGGGATCGAGGTCTGCCGGCGCCTGCGCACCGACGGCGACGTCCCGATCCTGATGCTGACCGCCCGCGCCGAGACCGAGGACCGGGTGACCGGCCTCGACAGCGGCGCCGACGACTACCTGGTGAAGCCGTTCGAGCGCCAGGAGCTGCTCGCCCGGATCCGGGCCCTGCTGCGCCGCCGGCCGCCGCGCGGGGCTGCATCGCTGGAGGTCGGCGATCTCGTCCTCAACCCCGACACCCGCGAGGTGCACCGCGGCGAGCGCGAGATCGAGCTGACCAACCGCGAGTTCGAGCTGCTCGAGTTCCTGATGCGCAACGAGCGCCTCGTCGTCTCCCGCGAGCGCCTGCTCGACGAGGTCTGGGGCTACGACCCGATGGCGGCGACGAACACGATCGACGTCTTCATCTCCAACCTGCGGCGCAAGCTCGAGGGCGGCGGCGAGACCCGCCTGCTGCATACGAAACGCGGTGCCGGCTACGTCCTCAAGGCATAGGGTGATGAAGGGGGTCGCAAGCGGCCTCGGCCGCCTGGGACGACGTCTCCTGCACCCCCGGTCCTGGCCCGTTCGCTGGCGTTTGGCCGCGGTCTCCGCCGGCCTCACCCTGGTGATCCTGATGCTGTTCGGAGGCGCGATCGGCCAGATCGCGACCCAGCGGATCCGTGACGACTTCAACGGCGAGGTGCGCAGCGCCGTGCAGATCCTCGGCGGGGAAATCCGCATCGCCTACCCGGCCTTTGGCGAACCGGAAGCTCAGAAAGTCCCGTCTCTGGACGCCTTCGTCCTCCCTGACGACGCCTCCGCCCGCGTTCTGGACATCAGCGGGAACGTGCTGGGCGAAGGTGGGCATCACGCGGCGGCCCTCGGCTCGCCCCACCCCGGTCTCTCCGACCACAGCGGGATGCGGGTGGCAACCGCGGCGATCACCTCGGATTCCGGGGAAGTGACCGGCTACGTCCAGTACGGGCGCAGCATCTCCCATGTCGAGGACACGATCGACCGGGTCTGGCTGCTGATCGCCGGCGGCATCCTCGGCGGCACCCTGCTTGCGGCCCTGGCCGGCGTCGCGATCGCCGGCCGGGCAATGCGGCCGATCGCTTCCCTCACCGCGACCGCGAAGAAGATCGCCGCCACCCGCGACCCGTCCGAGCGGATGCCGGAGCCGGCGAACGACGACGAGGTCGGCGAACTGACGCGGACCCTGGAGCAGATGCTCCGCTCGCTCGACGCGGCGCGGGCCGAACGCGAGGGAGTGATGCAGAAACAGCGCGAGTTCGTCGCCGACGCCTCCCACGAGCTGCGCACCCCGCTGACCAGCGTCCTCGCCAACCTCGAGCTGCTGCAGGCGTCGCTGGGCGGCGCCGGCCAGGCCGAGGATCGGGAGATCGTCGATTCCGCCCTGCGGTCCTCCAAACGCATGGGTCGCCTGATCGGGGACCTGCTGCTGCTCGCCCGCGCCGACGCCGGCAGGCTGCCAGCGCAGCGCCGTGTCGACCTCGCTGAAATCGCCGGCGACGCCGCCGCCGAGATCGCGCCCCTGATGGGCGACCGCGAACTGATCGTCGACAACGAAAAGCCGATGCGGGTCGAAGGCAGCCGCGACGAGCTGCACCGGATGGTCCTCAACCTGCTCGACAACGCGATCCGCCACACGCCACGGAGCGCCCGCGTGGAACTGCGGCTCTGCGAGAAGGACGGCAACGCTCTGGTCGAAATCGCCGACGACGGGCCCGGGATCCCGGCGGCCAAGCGGACCGAGGTCTTCGACCGCTTCGTCCGCGGCACTGGTCCCGCCGACACCGCCCGCGGCGCCGGCACCGGCCTCGGCCTGGCGATCGTCAGCGCCGTCGCCGAGTCCCACGGCGGCAGCGTAGACGCCACAGAGTCGGACTCAGGCGGCGCCCTCTTCGTCGCCCGCATCCCCCTTGCCGAACGGGCGAAGCCAGCCGCAAAACCTTTAGAGGCGCTTTAGAGCCCGCCTCTACTTTTCTTCGCGGACGAGACACACTGGCCCGCCGAGGTTTCTCCCCAGAAATTGCCTCGGCGGGCTTTTTCTTTAGCGCGGAACGGACGGCCGAGACACCGAGCTTTCTATAAGGCAGCTCCCGCCCTTGAGCGTCGAACAGGGACTGTCGTTCGGAGGGGTGGGTGTCCCTCTCGGGACCGGCGTCCTGTTCCTCGCACAGACCACTCAGCGAGAGACGGCAACTTAGAGGCGAGGAATCCAGGGGGCGAGAGGGACACCCACCCCTCCATACAAGGAAACCTCCGAACTACACCTCAATGACAACCGGCAGGACCATCGGCCGCCGCCGCAGACGCTGCCAGACGAACTTGCCGATCGCGTCATGGAGGTCTTCCTCGACCAAGTGGTTCTCGCGGTGGCCGGCCTTGGCGGCCTCGTCGAGCTGGTCTTCGACCAGGTCCTTGAGGTCTTCGACCAGGGCGTCCGCTTCCTCGAGGAAGGCGACGCCACGGAAGATCACCTCGGGGTCGGCAACGATGCTGCCGTCGTCGTTGGAGATCGTCGCGACGACGATGAAGATGCCGTCGGCGGAGATCTCGCGGCGGTCGCGCAGGGCGGCGTCGTCGGGCTCGCCGATGTTGACGCCGTCGACGTAGATGACGCCGGCGTGGATGTCCTCGCCAAAGCCGGCGCTACTGCCGTCGACTTCCAGCGGCAGGCCGTTGCGGCCCTGGAATATGCGCTCGTTCTCGATCCCGACCGCTTCGGCCAGTTCGGCGTGCAGGCGCAACCGCTTGTAGTCGCCATGGACCGGCATCACGTAGCGCGGTTTGGTCAGGTTCAGCATCAGCTTCAGCTCCTCCTGCCAGCCGTGGCCGGAGGCGTGGATCGGCGCGTCTTTGGCGGTGATCACGGTGGCGCCGATCTCGTAGATGCGGTCGATCGTCTCGTTGACCGCGCGCTCGTTGCCCGGCACCGGCGTCGCCGAGAAGACGACGGTGTCGCCGGAGTGCAGCTGGACGTCGCGGTGGTCGTTGTTGGCCATCCGCCGCAGGGCCGAGAGCGGCTCGCCCTGGCTGCCGGTGGAGATGACTACGATCTTCTCGTCCGGGAAATCCTCGATCTCCCGCGGCTGGATGAAGATCCCGTCCGGGGCGCTGGCGATGCCTAAGTTGGAAGCGATATTGAAGTTCTTGCGCATCGAGCGCCCGACCAGGGCCACCTTGCGGTCGAGCCGGACCGCGGCGTCGATCACCTGCTGGACGCGGTGGATGTTGGAGGCGAACGAGGTGACGATGATCCGGCCCTTGCAGCGGGAGAACTGCTGCAGCAGCGCCGGCCCGACGCTCGACTCCGAGGGCGCGACGCCGGGACGGTCGGCGTTGGTCGAGTCGCCGCAGAGCAGCAGCAGCCCCTCCTTGCCGAGCTCCGCCAGGCGCGAGACGTCAGCGGGGCGTCCGTCGACCGGGGTCTGGTCGAACTTGTAGTCGCCGGTCATCAGGACAGAGCCGGCGTCGGTCTTCAGCAGCACCGCGCGCATGTCGGGAATCGAGTGCGCGAGGTGGATCAGCTCGAGCTCGAACGGACCGCAGCGCACCTTCTCTCCCGGCGGCAGCTCCTGCAGCGGCGCCGAGTCGCCGAGCTTGTGCTCGTCGAGCTTGGACCGGACCATCCCGATCGTCAGCAGGCCGCCGTAGATCTTCGGCGGCATCCCGATCTCTTTGAGGACATAGGGCAGCGCCCCGACGTGGTCCTCGTGGCCGTGGGTGAGGACGATCGCCTCGATGTCCTCGGCGCGGTCGCGGAGGTAGGAGAAGTCCGGCAGCACGAGGTCGATCCCGTGCATCTCGGCGGTGGGGAACATCAGCCCGGTGTCGACGACGACGAGGCGGCCGTCGTACTCGATCACGGTCATGTTCTTGCCGATCTCGCCGAGGCCGCCCAAAGGCAGCACTCGTAGTTTGCTTGGCACTAGGTGTTACTCACTCTCTTGTAGATAGGTCTAACTGGGAACCGCGACGCCGGCAGCGTCGAGGCCGGCCTTGACGGCGGCCCTCTGCTCCTCGTCGGCGGGTACCAGGGGAAGTCGGAGCCGGTCCTCGCACAGCCCCAGCATCGCCAGGGCCGCCTTCAGCGGGATCGGGTTGGTGGTGACGGAGGTGGCCTCGTAGACCGGGGTGATCTCGGCGTCGATTTGACGGGCGCGCTCGATCTCGCCGGCCTGGGCCGCCTCCCACATCTCGCGCATGCGGTCGCCGACGAGGTGCGAGGCGACGCAGATGCCGCCCCCGCCGCCGAACTCGAGCACCCGCAGGAAGGTGTTGTCGTTGCCCGCGAGGACGGTGAGACCGTCGATCGGCCCCAGCTCGGCGTCGTTGGCCTGCTTGACGGCGACGATGTTGTCGACCTGCCCTAGCTCCCCGAGCAGCGCAGGGCCGGCATTGATGACCACCCGGGCGGGGATGTTGTACATCACCATCGGCAGCTCGGGAACGGCGGCCGCGACCGTCTCGAAGTGGGCGCGGATCCCAGCTTCGTTGGGCTTGTTGTAGTAGGGGACGACGACCAGCGAGGCGTCGGCGCCGGCGTCGGCGGCCATCTTCGTCAGCTCGCAGGAGTGGCGGGTGTCGTTGGTCCCGGTGCCGCAGATGATCACGACCTCATCCCCCACCTCGGCCCGCACCGCCTGCAGCAGCTCGATCTCCTCCCCGTCGGTCAGCGTCGGGCACTCGCCGGTGCTGCCGGCGATCACCAGCCCGTGCGAGCCGTGCTCGAGCAGATACGCCGCCAGGCGCCGCGCCGCGTCGTGGTCGACCCTCCCGTTCGCGTCGAACGGGGTCGCCATCGCGGTGAGAACTCCTGCGATCTCCTTCATTGGTCCCAGGGTATCCCGTCGTGCGGCCACTCGGGGCCCGAGTCCATTTACAGCAGCTTCTCCAGCCCGACCGTGAACCGATCGGGAAGGTCGGCGACCTTGCGGCAGGCGAGGACGACGCCGGGCATGAAGGAGCGACGATCGATCGAGTCGTGGCGGAGCGAGAGCGTCTGCCCCACCCCGCCGAAGATCACTTCCTGGTGGGCGACCAGGCCGGGGAGGCGAACCGAGTGGATCGGCTGGTGGACGTTGCCGCCGGCGGCGTCGATCAGCTCCTGGGTGCGCTTGGCGGTACCCGAAGGCGCATCGATCTTCTTGTCGTGATGAAGCTCGACGATCTCGCACTCGGGCATGTGCTTGGCGATCGTCTGCGAGACCTCCATCAGCAGCACCGCGCCGATCGCGAAGTTGGGGGCGACGAAGCAGTTGGCCTGAGAAGACTCGGCGGCAGCACGGGCGGCATCGAGGTTGAAGCCGGTGGTGCCGACGACGGTATGGACGCCGGCCTCGAGGCATGCCCGCACGTTCGCCAGGGCCGTGTCCGGGACGGTGAAGTCGACGACGACGTCCGCCTCCGGCAGCACCTCGCTCAACTCGGTGCCCAGCGCCGGATCGGCCCGGCCGGACAGCTCCAACCCCTCGGCCTCTTCGACCGCTTCGCAGACGGTCGCGCCCATTTTCCCGGCCGCTCCGGCGATAGCGACCCGCGTCATGCCGCTACCAGGGCCTCGCTGACCGGCGCCAGCGCCTTACGGAACCGGTCTTCGTCGGCGCCGACGCAGGCGGCCGAGAGGCGATCGGCCCCGTAGAGCTCCGCCGCCAGCTCGGTCAGGTCGTTGACCGCGATCGCGTCGACTTTGGCCAGCATCTCGTCGAGGCTTTCGATTGGCAGGTCGAACAGGGTCGCACGGGAGATCCGGGTCATCCGCGCCGCGGTCGACTCCGAAGACAGCACCAGGCGCCCCTTGACGCTCTCCTTCGCTCGCACCAGCTCCTCGTCGGAGACCGGCTCCGAACGCAGCCGCGCCATCTCGCGGCCGATGATCTCGCAGGCCTCCTCGACGTTGTCCTCGCGGGTGCCGACGTAGGTGGCGACCAGGCCCTGGTCGGTGAACTGCTCGTTGTAGGAGCCGACCGAGTAGGCCAGGCCGCGCTTCTCGCGCACCTCGCGGAAGAGGCGCGAAGACGTACTGCCGCCGAAGATCGCGTCGAGCACGGCCAGCGGGAAGCGGCGCTGATCGTCGCGCCGTAAGCCCGGCGCTCCGAAGCAGATGTGGTACTGCTCGGTCTCCTTGCTGAGGAAGCAGAGGCGCGAATCGCCCTCGAGCGACGCCTCCCTCAGCGCCCCGTCGCCCTCGACCGGCGGCTGCACCAGCCGCTGCGCCAGCTCGACGATGCGCTCGTGGTCGAGATGCCCGGCGGCGCCGACGACGATCTGCGGCGCCGTGTAGTGGGCGCGGCGGTAGGACTCGATGTCGGGAACCGGGACCGAGGCGATCACCTCGGCCTCGCCCAAAACCCGCCGGCCGAGCGGGTGAGCGCCGAAGACGGCCTCGGCGAGGACGTCGTGGACCCGGTCCTGCGGCTCGTCGTCGTACATCGCGATCTCCTCGATCACGACCTGGCGCTCGGAGTCGATGTCGGGATAGGTGGGGGCCAGCATCATCTCCGCCAGCAGGTCGAAGACCTCCTCGGTGTGCTCGTCGAGGAAGCGCGCATGCAGATGCGTCGTCTCCTTGCCGGTGGCGGCGTTGACCGAGGCGCCGAGGCCGTCGAAGCGCTCGGAGATCTCGATCGCCGAGTAGCGCGCCGTCCCCTTGAACAGCAGGTGCTCGAGGAAGTGCGAGACCCCTGCCTGCGCCGGGGTCTCGTTCCTGGATCCGGTCCGGACCCAGAGCCCGAGCGCCACGGATCGGACCGAGGGAACCTCCTCGGTCACGACCCGGACGCCCGAGTCCAGGGTGGTGAGCTTGGCGCTCAACTAGCCGCGACGCTCGCGTTCACGCCCGCGTCCGCCGCGGTCGCGGTCACGCCCGCCGCGACCACCGCGGTCGCCGCCGTTGCGCCGGCCGCCGTCGCCGGAGCCGACCGAAGCCAGTTCCTCGGGCGATTTGCCCGCGACCGAGGGGTCGTCGGTGAGACGCAAGCCGATCCGGCCGCGCTCCTTGTCGACCTCGACCACGGTGACGTCGATCTCTTCACCGGCTTTGAGGACGTCGTCGACGGAGTCGACCCGCTCGCCCGGCTTCACGTTGGAGATGTGAAGCAGGCCGTCGGTGCCCTTGACCAGCTCGACGAAGGCACCGAAGGTGGTCGTCTTGACGACCTTGGCGCTGTCGTAGCGGTCGCCGATCTCGGCCTCCTTGGTCATCGAGTTGATCCGGGCGACACAGCCCTCGACCAGTTCGCCGGTCGGCGCGTAGATCCGCACCGTGCCGTCGTCCTCGACGTCGATCTCGGCTTCGAACTCCTCGCAGAGAGCGCGGATCGTTTCGCCGCCTTTGCCGATGACCGCCCCGATCTTCTCCGGGTCGATCTTGATCGACTCGATCGCCGGCGCGTGCGCGGAGAGCTTCTCCCGCGGCCCGTCGATCGCCTCGGCCATCTTGCCGAGGATGAACTGGCGACCCTCGAGGGCCTGGTCCAGCGCATCCCGGAGGATGTCGAAGGTGACGCCGGTGATCTTGATGTCCATCTGCAGAGCGGTGATCCCGTCTGCGGTGCCGGCGACCTTGAAGTCCATGTCGCCGAGGTGGTCCTCGACGCCGGCGATGTCGGTGAGGACGATGTAGTCGTCACCCTCCTTGATCAGGCCCATCGCCACACCGGCGACGGGAGCGGAGACCGGGACACCGGCCGCCTGCAGCGCCATCGAGGAGGCGCAGACCGAGCCCATCGACGAGGAGCCGTTGGACTCGAGCGTCTCGGAGACGACCCGTATCACGTACGGGAACGACTCTTCGTCCGGGATCGTCGCCAGCAGGGCGCGCTCAGCGAGGGCGCCGTGGCCGATGTCACGGCGCTTCGGGCCGCGCATGAAGCCCGCCTCCCCGACCGAGAAGGGCGGGAAGTTGTAGTGGTGCCAGAACCGTTTGGTGGTCTGCAGGCCGAGCGTGTCGATCCGCATGTCCATCCGGGTCGTGCCCAGAGCGACGTTGGAGAGGATCTGGGTCTCGCCGCGGGTGAACAGCGCCGAGCCGTGGACGCGCGGGGAGATGTCGACCTCGGTCTCGATCGGCCGGATCTCGTCCTGGGCGCGACCGTCGGGGCGCTTCTTTTCGACGGCGATCGCCTTGCGGATCGTGTCCTTCTCGATCGAGTCGATCGCGGCCTTGACCTCGGAGACGCGGTCATCGTCGACCTCACCGGCCTCGTGGGCGGCGGCGTAGTGGCCGACGACCTCGTCCTTGACTTTGTCGATCGCCTCGTAGCGCTCGAGCTTGCCCTCGGTGGCGATCGCGTCGACCAGAGCCTGGCCATGCGAGCCGCGGATCTCGGTCAGCAGGCTCTCGGAAATCTGCGGCGCCTCGACGACCAGCTTCTCCTTGCCGGCCTTCTGCTGCAACTCCTCCATCGCGGCGCAGAGCTTCTTGATCTCGGCGTGGGCGATGTCGAGGGCATCGAGGATCTCGGCCTCGGTGACGCCGGTGGCGCCGGCCTCGACCATCAGGATCGCCTCGTCGGTGCCGGCGACGATCAGGTCGAGTTCGAGCTCCTCGTGCGTCTCCTCCTCGGGGTTGACCACGAAGTCGCCCTCGAGCTTGCCGATGCGGACGGCGCCGACGTGGGCGGCGACCGGGACCGGTGAGATCGCCAGCGCCGCGGAGGCGCCGTTCATCGAAAGGATGTCGTAGGGGTGGACCTGGTCGACCGACATCGGGGTCGCGACCAGTTGGGTCTCGTAGTGCCAGCCCTTGGGGAAGAGCGGGCGGATCGGACGGTCGATCATCCGCGCGGTGAGCGTCGCCTTCTCGCTCGATTTGCCCTCGCGACGGAAGAACGAGCCGGGGATTTTGCCCGCGGCGTACATCCGCTCCTCGATGTCGACGGTGAGGGGAAGGAAGTCCACGTCGCGAAGGTTGCCGACGGTGGCGGTGCAGAGGACCATCGTGTCGCCGCTGCGGACGACGACGGCGCCGCTCGCCTGCTTCGCGAGTTTGCCCGTCTCGAAGGAGATCTGGCTGTCGCCGACATCCACCGAGACGCGGGTAACGTCAAACATGCTCATTTAGTTTTTTACCTCCGGCCGCCCGGATGGCGGCCCATTCGCATTCAGAACTCTCGTTCTCTTTCGCATAGAGAGTACAAGGCATTAGGGTACGGCCAGATGCTCGGGCTCGGACGGGGAAAAAGCGCGACCACGGCACTTGCTGCCGCGCTCGTCCTTTTGTCGGGGGCTTCAGCCTCGGCGCAGCAGTTCGGGAGCAACCTGCAGGCGGCGCCGAATACTGGAATCTGCGCCGTGCCCAGCGGTTCCTCACGGGAAGCTTCCTGCACCTTCTCGCAGTCGCTCCTCGCCGATGGCCATGCCGCTTCGGGGGGCGTGCAACCGGGGGAACGGGAGAGCGGGGTGATCACCCGCTTCCGCGTTGCCAGCGGCACCCCCACCCCGGGCACCGAAGGGGTGAAAGTGCGGCTGCGCCTACTCGGTCTCAGCCGCGGATTTGCCTTTACCGGCGGCCGCCCCTATATGAACCTGCCGCTCACGCCGGGAGTCCACGAATTTCCGGCCAGCTTTCCGACCGACGGGCTGTCGATCGGCCTTGACACGGTCGTCACCGGCACTCCCGGTGAAGCCGCGGCGCCGATCGGCCACGCGGAAAGCGGCATCGGAGCCTTCGACAAGTGGGCCCCGAGCCTCCCGGAATCCACCAACGGGTCTCCGGGGCCGGTCCAGGAAGCCGGTGAGTTGTTGTTCAACGTCGTCGTCGAGCCCGACCGCGACCACGACGGATACGGGGACAAGACCCAGGATCGCTGCCCTGAAGATCCAAGCCGCCACGCTCACTGCGACCGGATCCCGCCCCGCACCAAGCTGACCTACGCCCCGGGCCAGGACTTCCTCCGCACGAAGAAGATCGTCGTCTACGTGCGCGCGAACGAGACCGGCACCGTTTCTGCCAGCGGCCAGATCGACATCCAAGGGGTGGCCACCTGGGGCATCTACTCCGACAGCGCCAGGGTCGGCAAGGGCGACAAGCGCAAACTCGTCCTGCGCGTTCCGGCGAATGCCCGCGAAGCCGCGGCGCGCTCGTTTGCCCACGGGCGCCGGGTGACCGCCGCCGTGTCTGCGTTCGCCACCGACAGGTACGGCAACGAAAGCGGCTCCACCGTCGCCACGATCAGGCCGAAGCGCTAGTCGAGCCTCTTCCCGCTGCCGTCGAAGACGGCCGGCGTGCTCGTCACCCCGGCACGGATGCCGGACTCGAAGTCCCGTCGCACCCGGGCCTCCACCTCCGCGGCGCGGCGATCGGCCTCGAACCGGTCGAGGTCGATGCCAAGCTCTCCCACGCGCTCCCAGAGGTGCGGGTCGTCAACCCTCCCCCGGCCGGCGTAGAGCGAGTCGACCATCTCGAAGAAGCGCCCCTGGCGCCCGGCGGCCTCGGCCGCCGCGTGGAGGGCCGGCGAGCGCGGGTGCTTGCTGGCGACCGGGAAGTGACGGAAGACGAGCCGGCCCGGGTGCTCCCGCAGCTGCGGCCACTCGGCGGCGCAGTGCGGGCAGCCGAGGTCGGCATAGGCGACGATCGCCTTCTCCCCCTCCCCCGCCACGTAATCGTCAGGACTGATCGGCGGAATCGGAGCGCTAGTGAGGTCGTTCATTGCACCGAGTCTCTCGTGGCGGATCAGGCAGAGCAACATCGCCATTCTTCTGTTCCTTTTTCCTGCTAAGTAGGCCAAAGGAACAGAAGAGGTCTACCACGCCCTCTCGACTAGGTGGCCCGACTGGATCTGCTCACCTAGGACAGCGCGTCGAAGATGACGTTGGCGCCGGGGAACTCGCCCGGGTTGGGCGATTCGTAGGTCCAGGCGACCAGCCCGTCCTCGTCAACCAAGACCAGGGTGCGGTTGGCGAAGCCGAGCGGGGCGTCGATGTAGGAGTCGTAGGCGCGGGCGACCTCCCCCTTCGGCTCGAAGTCGGAGAGCAGGGTCGTGTCGATCCCGAGCTTCTCCTGGAAGGCCTTGTGAGCGAAGAAGCTGTCGACGCTGACCCCGACCAGCTCGACCCCCTTCTCGGCGATCTGCGGCTTGACCTCTTGATAGATCGAGAGCTGGTCGCCGCAGACGGGGCTGAAGTCGCCCGGGTAGAAGACGAGGAGAACTTTGCGGCCCTTGTAGTCGGAGAGCGAGACCTTCTCCCCGTCTTGGTCGCGGAGGGTGAAGTCGGGGGCCTGGTCCCCGACGGCGATCATCGCCGCAGACCGAGCTCTTTGACCAGCGCGCGGTAGCGCTCGAGATCGGAACTTTCGAGGTAGCGCAGCATCCGGCGGCGCTTGCCGACCAGCATCAGCAGCCCGCGCCGCGAGTGGTGATCTTTGGTGTGAGCGCGCAGGTGCTCAGTGAGTTCGTTGATCCGCTCGGTCATCAGGGCGACCTGGACCTCGGCCGAGCCGGTGTCGCCGTCGCCGCGGCCGTATTTGCCGATCAGCTCGCTCTTTTTCTCTTTGGTCAGGCTCATCTCGTCAAAACGCCGTGCACCCGGTGGGGTCACGGCCGCTGGAAAGTAGCACAGACCCGCTTGGCGTCCTCGACGTCGCGCTGCATCTGCTCGATCAGCTCCTCGACGTTCGGGTAGGCGCGCTCGCCGCGCAGGCGCTCGACGAAGGCGACGCGGAGGGTCCTGCCGTAGAGGTCTTCGTCGCGGTCGATCAGGTAGGTCTCGATCAGGACCCCCCTCCCGCTCTCGAAGGTCGGCCGCACGCCGACGTTGACGGCGGCGGGGACGCCGTCGGCGAAGGCGGCGTAGACGCCGTGGCCGGGATAGGCCAAGCGGTCGTCGGGGACGATGTTGGCGGTCGGGAAGCCGAGCTCGCGGCCGCGCTGGTCCCCCGTCACCACTTCCCCCTCGACCATGAAGGGGGCGCCGAGGCAGCGGCGGGCGGCCTCCATCTCACCGGCGGCGACCAGCGCCCGGATCCGGGTCGAGGAGACCGTCTCCCCGTCGACTTCGACCAACGGCACCACTCGGGCCTGAAACTCCGAGCGCGCTTCCAGCATCTCCGGATCGCCTTTGGCTTTGGCGCCGAAGCGGAAGTTCTCGCCGACCGAGACCTGCTTGGCGTCGAGCTTCTCCAGCAGCACGTGCTCGATGAAGTCCTCGGCGCTGCGCTGAGCGAAGTCCCGGTCGAAGGGGATGACGACGAGCTCCTCGACGCCGAGCCCTTCGATCACGTCGCGCTTGACGTTGAAGGGCATGATCAGTTTCGGCGTTGCCGCCGGATGCAGGACTTCGAGCGGGTGCGGGTCGAAGGTGAGAACCGTGTCGGCTCCCTCGATCACCGCCTGGTGGCCGAGGTGGACGCCGTCGAAGGTGCCGATCGCGACCTTCCGTGGCCGCGGCTCGACATCGGGGAGCGAGGTCACCTTCATGCTCATCGCAGCGCCTCCGCTACCGCCGGCACCAGCTCCGCGACCTCGGCGGCCGCGATCTCCTCTCCCACGTTCTCGACCCGGAAGGGGCCGACTGCGGTTCGGCGCAGCTCCTCGCAGTAGGCGTCGTCCAGCGTCTCGACCAGCGTCCTGACGTAGGTCCCGGCCGAGCATTCGATCTCGTAGTGGGCATGCTCTTCGTCGCTGGAGAGCAGCTCCGCCCGGTGCACCTGGACGTCTCGCGCGGGGGTCTGCACGACCTCGCCGCGGTGCGCTTTCTTGTAGAGACGCTCGCCGCCGACCCGCACCGCCGAGGTCATCGGCACCCGCTGGCGCACGGTCCCGGTTGGCAGCTCCAGCGAGTCGGGCACCCGTCCCGTCTCGGTCAGCTCGCCGTCGGGGTCCCCGGTCGAGGAGCGCCAGCCGAGACGCGCGGTCGCCAGGTAGGTCTTCGGCAGCCCGACGAGGAAGCGTTGTAGGCGGGTGGCGCGGCCGAGCAGGATCAGCAGCAGTCCGGTTGCGAAGGGATCGAGGGTGCCGGCGTGTCCGGCTTTGACGCCGCGCTCGCGGCGAACCCGGGCGACGATGTCGTGCGAGGTCACCCCCGCCGGCTTGTCGAAGAGCAGCACGGAACCGGTCTCGGCCGTCATGCTCAGGCGTCGAGTTGGGCGGAGACCTCGGCGGCCAGGAACTCGGCCAGCTGCTCGAACTCGAGATCGGTCGAGAAGCCGGCGGCGCGCTTGTGACCGCCGCCCCCGTTCAGGCGCGCGATCGCCGAGACGTCGACGTCGCCGGCGCTGGAGCGCAGGCTGACCTTGCGGGCGGAGCGGCCGCGGCTACCGAGGTCGCGGATCACGGCGGCGACTTTGACCCCGTCGATCGAGCGCAGGTGGTCGATCAGCCCCTCGGTCATCTCCTCGCCGGCGCCGGTCGCCTCGTAATCGGCCGTGGTGATGTAGCTGATCGCCAACTTGCCGTCGACCTGGCTCGAGATCCCGTCGAGGGCGCGGGAGACGAGCCGCAGCTTCTCGATCGGGACGTGCTCGTAGAGGCGCCGGTAGGTGTCATCGACATCGACCCCGGCGTCGATCAGGTCCGCCGCCACCCGGTGGGTATGGGCGTTGGTGTTCTCGTACATGAACTTGCCGGTGTCGGTGATCAGGCCGACGTAGAGCGCGGCGGCGATCTCCGGCGTGATCTCCGCCTCCAGGAACCGGGCCAGGTCATAGACGATCTCTGCCGTGCAGGAGGCACCGACGTCGACCAGGTTGATGTCGCCGAAGCAGGTGTTGTCGTGGTGGTGGTCGATGTTGATCACGTCGTTGCCGCCTGCGGTCAGCCACTCGACCGGCATCCGGTCGATATTGCCGCAGTCGAGGAAGACGACGGTGCGGTCGGCCATGTCGGCCGGCGCCTCGTGGAAGACCTCCTCCAGGGGCAGGAAGCGGTACTCGATCGGCAACGGGAACTCCTTCGCCGCCATGAACATCACCGAGTCCTTGCCGAGCTGGGTGAGGACTTTGTGCAGGCCCAGCAGCGATCCGAGGGCGTCGCCGTCGGGACCCTCGTGGGCGGTGAGCAGGAAGCGGTCGCGGTCGCGCAGCTCGGTGGCGACGCGCTCGAGATCGGTGGCGATGTCGGGGAGCGAGCTCACTCCTCGCCCCCTGCCTCCTCCAACAGCTCCGAGACCCGGGAGGCCTTCTCGATCGTGTCGTCGTAGTGGAAGGTCAGCGTCGGGGTCCGCTTCATCCGCGTCTCGGCCGCGATCCGCGACTGGATCACCCCGTGGGAGGAGCGCAGGCCCTCGAGCGTCGCCTCCCGCTCGTCGGCATCTCCAAGCACGCTGACGAACACCTTGGCGGTGCGCAGGTCGGGGCTGGTCTCTACGGAAGTCACGGTCACGAAGCCGATCCGGGGATCGTTCAACTCGCCTGCCACAGCCGCCCCGACGACCTCGCGAAGCACCTCGTTGATGCGCCGCATACGGGGTCCGGCCATGCTACTCCAGGGTCTGCTCGACCTGTTTCGTCTGGAAGAACTCGAGCACGTCGTCGTCCTTGACGTCGGCGTACCCCTCGAGGACGATGCCGCACTCCTGGCCCTCCTCGACTTCCTGGACGTTGTCTTTGAAGCGGCGCAGGGAGCCGAGCGAGCCGGTCCAGATCACCGTTCCCTCGCGGATCAGGCGGACGTCGGCGGTGCGGACGGCCTTGCCCTGGGCGACGATGCAGCCGGCGATCCGGCCCACTTTGGAGGCTTTGAAGGTCTGTTTGACCAGCGCCTCGCCGATCGTCTCCTCGACCTCGAGCGCGTCGAGCAGGCCCTCCATCGCGTTGCGCAGGTCTTCGGTGATTTTGTAGATGACCGAGTAGGTGCGGACGTCGACGCCCTCACGCTCGGCCGCCCGTTTCGCATCCAGCAGCGGCCGCACGTTGAAGCCGATGATGATTGCGTCGGAGGCCGAGGCGAGCATCACGTCGGACTCGTTGATGCCGCCGGTCTGCGAGTGGATGATGTTGATCGCCACCCGTTCCTGCGGCACCTTTGCGAGCTCGTCCTGGAGCGCCTCCAGCGAGCCGGCGACGTCGGCCTTGAGGACGATGTTGAGCTCCTTGATCTCGCCCTCCTGGGCGCGGGCGAAGACCTCGTCGAGGCTGACCTTGCGCCCCTGGCGCCGGGCCAGCGCCTCGGTTTTGAGTCGGTGGGCGCGCTCGCCTGCCATCTGGCGGGCTTGGCGGTCGCCATCGACCGTCTGCACGAACTCGCCGGCGTCGGCAACCCCGTCGAAGCCGAGCACCTCGACCGGCATCCCCGGCACCGCCGCCTCGACCGGTTTGCCGGTGAAGTCCTGCATCGCCCGCACCCTGCCCCATTGCGGCCCGGCGACGAGCGAGTCGCCGACGCGCAGGGTGCCGCGCTGGACGAGGACGGTGACGACCGGGCCGCGGCCGGGGTCGAGCTGGGACTCGATCACGTGGCCGGAAGCGGGCGCGTCGGGGTTGGCGCCGAGCTCCTCGAGCTCGGTCACCAAGAGAATCATGTCGAGCAGGTTGTCGAGGCCGTCCTTGGTCTTCGCCGAGACCTCGCAGAAGACGGTGTCGCCGCCCCACTCCTCGGGGGAGATTCCCTCCTGGGCAAGCTCGCTGCGGACTTTTTCGGGGTTGGCGCCCTCTTTGTCGATCTTGTTGACGGCGATCAGCATCGGCACGTCGGCGGCGCGGGCGTGGTCGATCGCCTCTTTGGTCTGCGGCATGACGCCGTCGTCGGCGGCGACGACCACGACGACGACGTCGGTGACCTTGGCGCCGCGGGCGCGCATCGCCGTAAAGGCGGCGTGGCCCGGGGTGTCGAGGAAGGTGATCGTCTTCGCGTCGTGGTGGACCTGGTAGGCGCCGATGTGCTGGGTGATGCCGCCAGCCTCGCCCGCGGCGACCTCGGTCTCGCGGATCGCGTCCAGAAGCGAGGTCTTGCCGTGGTCGACGTGACCCATGATCGTGACCACCGGCGGCCGGTCGAGCAGGTCCTCGTCGGCGTCGGAGAACTCCGGCTCCTCGGGCTCCTCGTCGGCGGCGTGGACGATTTCGACCTTGCGGTCGTACTCGTCGGCGATCGCCTTCACCGAGTCGTCGGTGAGCGTCTGCGTGAGCGTCGCCATCTCGCCCATCATCATCAGTTTTTTGATCACCTCGGCCGGGGCGAGGCCGAGGGATTCGGCGACCTCGCGCACGGTGGCGCCGGAGTTGACTTTGACCGCCTCGGGCTCGGCCGGCGTCGCCGGACCCAGCGGCGGCTCCTCGAGCAGGGGGCGACGACGACGGCCGCCGCGCCGGCGGGGCGGCCGCTGCGGGGGCGGGCCGCCCATCTGCTCGCGCCGCGAGGCCTGCGAGTCGATCACGACCCGGCGTTTTTTCGAGCTGGCGCCAGCGCCGGAGCTCTGCTGGGCTCCCCCCGCCGCGCGCACGGGTTTGGTCGAGGTCGAAGGACGTTTTGCGCCC
Organism: uncultured Actinomycetes bacterium; assembly: GCA_963702075.1. Lineage (GTDB taxonomy): Bacteria > Actinomycetota > Thermoleophilia > Solirubrobacterales > 70-9 > VAYN01. Next base: position 1,798,458 of record OY969703.1, read on the forward strand.
GGTTGGGCGCTCGGCTGCTGGGGCGCAGCCGCTTTCGGGGCGGGAGAGGCCGTTTTCTGCTCGGCTGGGGCAGCGGGTTTCGCCGCCGCTTTCTTCGTCGCTTCGGCACCGCCGTTGCCTTTCGAAGCCGAGATCGCCTTCAGCGCGTCGGCCTCCTCGACGGTCGAGGCAGCCGCTTTGGCTTCTACCCCGGCTGCTTTCAGCGCCGACAGCAGCTCTTTCGAGCTGACGCCCTGGGCTTTTGCGATCTCGTGTACCCGCTTTTTAGCCACTAAGCCTGCTCAGCCTCCTCGGGTACCTGCTCGGTCTGCTCGGTCGGCACTTCCTCGGCCGGAGAATCCTCAGGGGCATCGTCGGCGGCGGCTTCGGGGTCGTCGTCCAGGGTCTCCCCCGCGACTTCCTCGGCTTCCGTGGCCTCCTGCTGGATGTCTTCTTCGATCGCCTCCTCGGTGGCGACTTCGTCGGCGCTCTCCTCCGCCGGGGCCTCGTCGGCCTCCGCGGTCTCAGTCGGCTCGACGAAGTTCGCTTCCGCGCGGGCGACGATCTCTTCGACCTGGCCTTCGTCGGCGTCCGGGTCGGCGAGGATCGCCACCTCGGCCTCGTCGAGGTCGGCGAGGATTGCCACCTGGCTGGTCTCGAAGCGCGAGAGCGACTGATGCTGCGGCAGGCCGCAGTAGGTCGAGCCGGGGATTGCGGCGTTGGGGCAGCGACGACCTTTCGTCAGCACCGCCATGCAGCGGCCGTCGAAGTTTTCTTCGCCCTCGATGTCGATGTCGGTTTCTTCGGAGGCGAAGTCGGTCTCGGACTTGATGTCGACACGCCAGCCGGTGAGGCGGGCGGCGAGGCGGGCGTTCTGGCCGTCGCGGCCGATCGCCAGCGAGAGCTGGTCGTCGGGCACGATCACGGTCGCTTGGCGCTCGTCGTCGTCGACGATCACCTCGCGCACGCGCGCCGGCGAGAGCGCTTTGGCGACGAAGCGGGCTGGCTCGTCGTTGTGGGGAATGATGTCGATCTTCTCGCCGCGCAGCTCGGAGACGACCATCCGCACCCGCGAGCCGCGGGGGCCGACGCAGGCGCCGACCGGGTCGACCCCGTCGGCGTGGGAGACGACGGCGATCTTCGAGCGGTAGCCGGGCTCGCGGGCGACGCCGACGATTTCGACCAGCTTGTCGGCGATCTCGGGAACCTCGAGCTCGAACAGGCTTTTGATCAGCTCGGGGCTGCGGCGGGAAACGACGATCGCCGGGCCTTTGGTCGAATCGGAGACGTCGGTGATGACCGCCTTGACCCGCATCCCGTGGTCGTAGCGCTCGTTGTAGACCTGCTCGGACTTCGGCAGCAGCGCCTCGACCCGCTCGCGCAGCTGGACCAGCGTGTAGCGCTTGTCGGACTGCTGGATGATCCCGGTGATCAGCTCGCCGACCCGGTCCTGGTACTCGTCGTACATCATCTGCCGCTCGGCCTCGCGAATCCGCTGCAGGATCACCTGCTTGGCGGTCTGGGCGGCGATCCGGCCGAAGTTTTCCGGGGTGACGTCGCTGGTCTCGATCTGGTCCTCGTAGGGGGCGATCATCTCTGGATCGAGCTCGGGCTCCTCGGGCTCTTTCATCTCCCCCGTCTCGGGGTCGACTTCGGGCTCCTCCTGCTGCTCGGCGGCTTCGGCCAGCAGCTTCTCCTCCAGCTCGGGAGGCAGGATCAGTTCGAAGACGCGGAAGTCGCCGGTTTCGTGGTCGAGGTCGACCCGCGCGTATTTGGCGGCGCCGGGAGTCTTCTTGTAAGCGGAGAGGAGGGCGTCCTCGAGGGCGTCCATCAGCCGGTCGGCCGCGATGCCCTTCTCCTGCTCGAGCGCTTTGACTGCGTCGACGATCTCTTTACTCACTGAAGCGACTCCTTGGGTTCGGAACTGGCGGCGTTGCGGCGGTCTCTGTACTTGGGACCCGGCGAGGACACCTCGAGCGAATAATCGACCAGGAGGTGCTGCATGTGCTTGGTGACTCTTTCGCAGAGCGCGAGATCTACTCCATCGGGGTGGTCGATGAAGAGGCGCAGGGCGTCGTTCCTCGGTTTCTCGAGGGCGACCAGGTCGATCCCTGGGTCCAGCTCTGAGAGCTCCTGCTCGATGTCTTGCTCGGTGGGGTCAGCCATGGGGTTTTGGGGGTCTGGGCGTAAAAAAAGTGGGCCAGGCCCACTCCTCGACACCGCATAGGGACAGAAAAGCTTGCGATCAGTATAGCCCGCTTAATGGGTGGGCCTGCGGGAGTTTTCGCGCAGGCGGTCGACCTCCTGCAGGATTGCCTCGGCGATCTCGTCCTTGGAAGCGATCGCGACCTCGGTCTCCTCCTCCCCGCCGATCAGAGTGACTGCATTGCGCTCGCTCTCGAAGCCGATCTCGGGATCGGAGACGTCGTTGAAGACGATCAAGTCGGCACCCTTGCGCTCGAGCTTGCCGCGGGCCCGCTCCACCGCCTGCTCCCTACTTGAAGCCGCTTCGGCGGCAAAGCCGACGATCGTCTGGCCCTCTGAACGCTTGGCGCTGAGCGAGGCGAGGATGTCCTCGGTCGGCTCCAGAGAGAGATCGAGAGAGCCGCTGCGCTGCAGCTTGCCCGCCGCCGGCTCGGCGGCGCGAAAGTCGGCCGGCGCTGCGGCCATCAGTAAGACGTGTGCCTGCGGGAACTCCCCCTCAGCGGCACTGGCGAGCTCGGCGGCGGTCTCGACGTCGATGCGGCGCACCCCGGGCGGCGTCGGCAGCGCCACGTTGGCGGCGATCACCGTCACCTCGGCTCCACGCCTCACCGCCGCGCCAGCCAGCGCGATCCCCATCCGGCCGCTTGAGCGGTTGCCGATAAAGCGCACCTGGTCGATCGGCTCGCGGGTGCCGCCGGCGGTGACCAGGACCCGCAACCCGTCCCAGGGCCGATCGCCGGCCGGCAGCGCCGCCTCGATCCGCGCCAGCAGCAACTCCGGGTCGGGCAGGCGCCCGCGGCCGTACTCTCCCCGGGAGGCCAGCTTGCCCTCCTCGGGCTCGATCACCTCCACCCCGCGCTCACGCAGGATCGCGAGATTCGCTTGCGTCGCCGCATCCGCGTACATGCGGTCGTTCATCGCCGGCGCGACCAGGCACGGCGCCGTGCAGGCGAGGAAGGAGGTGGTCAGCATCGAGTCGGCGTTGCCGCCCGCCAGCTTCGCGATCGTGTTCGCCGAGGCCGGCGCTACCAGGTAAGCGTCGCAGCGTCCGGCCAGCTCGAGGTGGCCGATCGGGTCATGAGATACCGCCTGTTCGCCGGGGAAGGCGCCGCGCATCGGGTCGCGATCGAACTCGTTGATCAAGACCGGGGCGCCGACGATTCCCTCGAAGGAGGCAGCGCCGACGAAGCGGGTCGCCGTCTCGGTCATCAGCACCCGCACGCCGTGCCCGGCCAGCGTTGCCAACCGGGCCAGCTCCAGGGCCTTGTAAGCGGCGATGCCGCCGCTGACGCCGAGAAGTAGTCGGGCCATGCCTCGGTTTTAGAGCAAGCCCGCGATGCGGGCAGCCTCGAACCTAGGCGCGGTACTCGTATTTCAGCTTGCCCTCGGCGAGCTCTTCGAGCGACATCGAGAGATAATTCCTCTCGGCATTCGTCTCGACCATCGGCGGCGGGTACTCCCCGAAGCCGCCCTCACCGAGGTTGTGGAAGTAGCTGTTGATCTGCCGAGCCCGCTTCGCCGCGACGACGACAGCGGCGTAATGGGAATCGGCGTGGTCCAGAAGCTTGTCTACGCGTGGTTTGATCATCGGCGGCGGAGTCTAGCGGTAGGAGGGGTCCGGTCATCCTCCTCCGGAAATGACCTCCCCTCCGCTTCCGCTACGGGGAGAACCTGCTGCGGCTTTGCCGCAGACATCAGATTGCATATCGCCGAACATTCCTCCGGAGGACGACCGGACCCCTCCCCAACACGCAGCTGCAGGACGGCCGATCTACACAGCTTTCTTAAAGGCAGCTGCCGCCTGAGCGTCTGCCTGGGACTGTCGCGAGGAGGGGTGGGTGTCCCTCTCGGGGCCGGCGTCCTGTTCCTCGCACAGACCACTCAGCGAGAGACGGGTACTTAGAGGCGAGGAACCCAGGTTTCGAGAGGGACACCCACCCCTCCCTACAAGAGAACCTTGATCCCTCAGCCGCTCAGACCCAGCTCTGTGCGGACCACTTCGATCAGCTCGGCAGACGCTCGGGTGACGTCGTCGTTGACGATCTGGTGGTCGAAGTCGTCTTGGGCGGCTAGCTCCTGTTCGGCCACCTTGAGGCGCTCGTCGATCGCCTCGGTCGAGTCGGTGCCGCGGCCGATCAGCCGTTCGCGCAGGACCGCGGGGTCGGGCGGGGCGATGAAGATCTGGACGGAGGCGAGGTCCGTTGCGCGCACCTGCTGGGCGCCCTGGACCTCGATCTCCAAGACCACGGACTTGCCGTGCTCCAAGCAGCGTTCGACCTCACTGCGCAGCGTTCCGTAGCGGTTGCCGCTGTAGGTAGCGAACTCGAGGAAATCGTTTTCCTCAATGCGCTGATGGAACTGCTCGGTGGTGAGGAAGTGGTACTCGCGGCCGTCGACCTCCCCCTCGCGCGGCGCCCGCGTCGTTGCCGAGACCGAGAGCTGGAGGTCGGGTACTCGCTGCAGAAGCTCGCGGATCAGCGTTCCCTTGCCCACTCCCGACGGACCGGTGATGACGAAGACTTTGGCCATGCGGCCGGGGATATTGACCGCTGCGGCGGTCGGTAACTACCGACGCAGCTGGGAGATCAGCTCGGCGCGCTGGCGCTCGGAGAGCCCGCCGATCGTCTTCGACGGCGAGATCCGGCACTGGTTGAGGATCCGGTTCGTCTTCACCCGGCCGTACTTGGGGACGGCAAGGAGCATGTCGAAGACCTTGGCCGTGAGGACGTACTCCGGCGGGTCGAGCAGAATCGTCTGGATGCTCGCCCGGTTTGCCTTCAAATCCTTCTTCAGTTTGGCCCGCGCGGTGCGGATGTCGTTGGCTCGTTTGAGAGCGTCCATCCGCTGGTCGAGTGACCGTTCCGGGGCCGCGAGAGAGGATTTGACTGGGGGGGCGCTCATGTGGGCGGCGAGTATAGCCGCGACTTCGGGGCCTGCAAGGCGACAGGGCCAAATTGCCCCAAAATTCGTGTGAACCTCTAGTCGAGGTTCAGCGTCTACAGGCGCGAGGGCGCCTGATACACCTCGGTTTCCAGCTCATTTGCAATTCGCGAGCCCGCTCGCGGGTCGCGGAAACTCTCGGTTCCGACCGCCACCAGGGTTGCTCCGAGCGCGAGGAATTCCGCCGCGTCCGCCCCGCTGGAGATCCCACCCATACCGATGGCGGAAATCTCGGTCACGGCGCATACGGCCCGCAGCTGCTGCAGGGCGATCGGCCGCACCGCCGGGCCTGAAAGACCGCCATGACCCGCGGCAAGAGCAGGCGCCTGGGTCCTCGGGTCGACGGCGCTCGCCTTCAGCGTGTTGATCAGGGAGACCGCGTTTGCCCCACCGGATTCAGCGGCAACGGCGACGGCCTCCGGCGCGGCGACGTTCGGCGTCAGCTTCACGATCAAGGGCTTCTGCGTCAGCGGTCGCAGTGTCTCCAGCAGCGCCTCGGTCTCGCTCGGCTGCTCCCCGACGATCAGGCCGGAGTGGACATTGGGACAGCTGACGTTCAACTCGACGGCTGCCACCTCTTCCCGCGCCTCCACGGCCGCCACGAGCCGACTGAAGTCCTCGGGGTTGGTCGCCATCACCGAGACGATCAGGGGCACCGGCAGCTCACTCAGCTGCGGCAGATCCTCAGCCAGGAACCCCTCTAGCCCTTTGTTGGGCAGCCCGATCGAGTTGATCATCCCGGCCGGCGTCTCCCAGATCCGCTGCGGTTCGTTGCCGGCACGGGGCTCCGGCGTAATCGTCTTGGAAACGAAGGCCGAGAAAGGGAAGTCCTCCAGCAGCTCGTCGCCGAACACTCTCCGAGCCGCGATCGCGTCATAGGTCCCTGAGGCGTTGATCACCGGGTGCTCCAGCTCGATCCCGCAGAAGTCAGGCATGGGCGACCGCCGCGACAGCATCGCCCCTGACGATCGGCCCGTCGACGCAGAGCCGCATGTAACCGCCGCCGACCTTGGGCACCGCGCAGCCGAAGCAGGCGCCGAAGCCGCAGGCCATCGGCGACTCCATCGCCAGCTCGCAGGGCACCCCTCGCTCGGCGCAAAGGGCACGAACAGCCTCCAGCATCGCCGGAGGACCGCATGAGTAGACGACAGCCGAGGCGGCATCGTCCCCCGTCAGCAGCGCCGCGAGCAGGTCGGTGACGAAGCCCTGGTGGCCGGCGTGACCGTCCTCGGTGGCGAGGCGGACGTCGGGACAGAGGTTCCTGCCGGCGCAGAACAGCTCCGGCAGTCCCCCCGAGTGCTCCTCATTGCGGAAGCCGAGCAGGACGCGGAGGGGAATGCCGCGTTCGACCAGGTAACGACGCCAGATCGCCATCGGGGCGATCCCGATGCCGCCGCCGACGAGAACCGCTCCCGCGGCCGCCCGATTGATCTGACTCGGAGTCGAGAACGAGTTGCCGAGCGGACCGACCACACACACTTCCTCTCCCGCCTCGAGTTGGCAGAGCCGATCGGTGCCAGGTCCGACGCCCTCGACGAGAAAGTCCAGCCTCACTCCCTCCTTGGCCGGCGCCGCCTCTGCGACCGAGATCGCCCGCGGCAGGAAGGGCCGGCCGTCCTCGTCTCCCCAGCCGTGCTCGGCGGCAAGCATGTAGAACTGGCCCGGCTCAGGCGCCGGGCCGTCGCGGTCGAGCAGCGAGAAGATCCGGTAGCCGCCGGTCGTCTCATTCTCGGCGACTTCGCAGAGGCGGCGGCCGAAGGGCGCCGTCATCGCGGCTGCGGCTCTCCGGCGACGGTCCCGTGAATCTCCTGTAGCGAGCGGACCTCGGCGTCCCCCTGCTTTGCCGCGGCGATCGCCCGGGCGGCGGCGGTGGCGCCGGTCATGGTCGTCACGCAGGGAATCCCCTGGCGCACCGCGGCGGTGCGGATCTCGTAGCCGTCGGTGCGGGCACCGGAGCCGGTCGGGGTGTTGATCACGAGGTCGCACTTGCGCTTGCGGATCAGGTCGAGGACGTGCGGCGAGCCTTCCTGCAGCTTGTTGATCGGGGTCACCGGGATACCCATCCGCTCGATCGCCTGGGCGGTGCCGTGGGTGGCGATCACCTCGAAGCCGAGGTCGTGGAAGCGGGTCGCGAGCTGCGTGGCAGCGGCCTTGTCGGTGTCGGTGACGGTGATGAAGACCGAGCCCGATTCCGGCAGCCGCACCCCGGCGGCAGCCTGCGCCTTGCCGAAGGCGGTCGGGAAGTCTGAGGCGATCCCCATCACCTCGCCGGTGCTCTTCATCTCCGGCCCCAGCACCGAGTCGGCGCCGGCGAAGCGGGCGAAGGGCAGGACCGCCTCCTTGACGCTGACGTGCTCGGGCAAGCCCTGCGGCAGTTCCTGGTCGGCCAGCTTCTCTCCCAGCATCAGCTTGCAGGCGAGCTTCGCCAGCGGCAGCCCGATTGCCTTGGAGACGAAGGGGACCGTGCGCGAGGCGCGCGGGTTGGCCTCGATCACGTAGAGCTTGCCCGCGGCGACCGCATACTGGATGTTGATCAGGCCGATCACGCCGAGCTCGAGGGCGATCCGCTCGGTGGTGGCGCGGATCTGCTCGAGCATCGGTTCGCCGAGGCTGAGCGGCGGGATCACGCAGGCCGAGTCGCCGGAGTGGACGCCGGCCTCCTCGACGTGCTGCATGATCCCGGCGACGTAGACCTCCTCACCGTCGCCGAGCGCGTCGACGTCGACCTCGATCGCGTCCTCGAGGAAGCGGTCGAGCAGCAGCGGGTGCTCCTGGTCGGCCTTGACGTTGGCCACCAGGTACTTCTTCAAGTCCTCGGTCGAGTAACAGATCTCCATCGCCCGGCCGCCGAGGACGTAGGAGGGTCGGACCAGCAGCGGGAAGCCGACCTCTTCGGCGATCACCTCGGCCTCCTCGGCCGAGAGCGCGGTGCCGTACGGCGGGTGCTCGACCCCGAGCCGGCGCAGCATCGCCCCGAACCGGCCGCGGTCCTCGGCGAGGTCGATCGCGTCTACGGGCGTTCCGAGCAGCCGCACCCCCGCTTCTTCGAGGGTGCGGGCGAGCTTCAGCGGCGTCTGGCCGCCGAACTGGACGATCACGCCCTCCGGGTTCTCCTGGGCGCAGACCGCGAGCACGTCCTCGGCGGTCAGCGGCTCGAAGTAGAGGCGGTCGGAGGTGTCGTAGTCGGTCGAGACCGTCTCCGGGTTGCAGTTCACCATCACCGCGTCGCGGCCGAGCTCGCGCGCGGTCATCGCCGCATGGACGCAGCAGTAGTCGAACTCGATCCCCTGGCCGATCCGGTTCGGGCCGGCGCCGAGGATGACGACCGAGTCGTTGTCGCCGCGTCGGACCTCGGAGGCGGGCGGCGAGCCGTCGTGGCGCGGGCGCTCGTGGCCGGAGTAGTAGTAGGGCGTCGCCGCCTCGAACTCGGCGGCGCAGGTGTCGACCGCCTTGTAAGTGCGAACGAGGCCGTCGGTGCCGTCGCCTTCGGTGGCGAGCGCCTGCAGCTCGCGCAGGAACCAGCGGTCGACCAGGCAGGCCTCGTGCACCGCCTCGACCGAGAGGCCGCGCTCGAAGGCGGCATGGATCTGGTCGAAGCGCTCGGCGCAGGGCACCTCGATCGCCGCCAGCAGCTCCTCGTCGGACGCGGGGATCTCGGCGGCGGAGTCGAGCTCGCGCGAGCGCATCGCCTTGGCGAAGGACTCGCGGAAGGTGCGGCCGATCGCCATCGACTCCCCCACGCTCTGCATGTAGGTCGAGAGGCGGCCCTCGGAGCCGGGGAACTTCTCGAAGGCGAAGCGCGGGATCTTGGTGACGACGTAGTCGATAGTCGGCTCGAAGGAGGCGGGCGTGGCGCGGGTGATGTCGTTGGGGATCTCCTCCAGCGCGTAACCGACCGCCAGCTTCGCCGCCATCTTCGCGATCGGGAAGCCGGTCGCCTTGGAGGCGAGCGCGGAGGAGCGTGACACTCTCGGGTTCATCTCGATCACGACGATCTCCCCGCTCTCGGGGTCGACCGCGAACTGGACGTTGGAGCCGCCGGTCTCGACCCCGATCGCCCGGATCACCTTGATCGCCTGGTCGCGCAGGTCCTGGTAGAGCGGGTCGGTCAGCGTCTGTGCCGGGGCGACCGTGACCGAGTCGCCGGTGTGGACGCCCATCGGGTCGACGTTCTCGATCGAACAGATGATCACGACGTTGTCGTTGCGGTCGCGCATCACCTCGAGCTCGAACTCGCCCCAACCGATCACCGACTCCTCGACCAGGACCTGGTTGATCGGGCTGGCGGCGAGGCCCTCGGAGACGACCTGCAGGAGCTCGGTCTCGGTGTTGCCGATTCCCCCACCCTGGCCACCCATCGTGAAGGCCGGGCGGACGATCGCCGGCAGCGAGATCTCGCGCGCCGCCAGCTTCTCCTCGACCTCGGCGACGTTCTCGACGGTCACCGACCACGGGATCCGCAGGCCGGCCTCGTTCATCGTCTGGCGAAACTCCTCGCGGTCCTCGGCGCGGCGGATCGCGGCGGCGTCGGCGCCGATCAGCTCGACCCCGAGCCGCTCGAGCGTCCCGTCCTCGTGCAGCGACATCGCGATGTTGAGCGCGGTCTGGCCGCCGAGGGTCGGCAGCAGCGCGTCGGGGCGCTCCTTTTCGATGATCTTGGTCACCGGCCCTGGCAGCAGCGGCTCGATGTAGGTGCGGGTTGCGAACTCCGGGTCGGTCATGATCGTCGCTGGGTTGGAGTTGACGAGGACGACTTCGTAGCCCTCCTCCAGCAGCACCTTGCAGGCCTGGACGCCGGAGTAGTCGAACTCGGCCGCCTGGCCGATCACGATCGGCCCCGAGCCGATCAGGAGGATCTTCTGGATGTCCTCGCGTTTAGGCACTGCGCACCTCCCGCGCCCCTGCCAGGCGCTTCTCCAGGTTTTTCCGGACCGCCGGCCATTCGTCGTCGACGATCGAGTAGTAGGCCGAGTCGCGGACGCCGGTGATCGGCATCAGCATGTGCTTGCGGAAGATGCCCTCGAACTTCGCCGGGAGCGCTTCCATCGCTCCCCGCGAGCGCTCGTTGCGGGCGTCGGTCTTCAGCTCGACGCGCATGCAGCCGAGCTCTTCGAAGGCGAAGCCGAGCATCAGCAGCTTCGCCTCGACGTTGACTCCGGTGCGCCAGACCGCTGGGGTCAGCCAGGTATTGCCGATCTCGAGCCCATCGTGGATCGGCCGCGGCGCCAAGTAGGTAGAGCTGCCAAGGGGGGCGCCGTCATCAGCGCGCAAGGTGGCGAAGACGTGCTCCTCCCCCATCTTCGCCGCGAGCAGACGCCCGTCGAAGTACTGGTCGAAGCCCTCCTCGGTCTCCGCGACGCGACGGTCTTTCCACTGCCAGATCTCGGGATGGCCGGCGACCGAGCGCAACGCCTCGCGATGGGCCTCGGTCATCGGCTCGAGGCGCACCAGGCTGCCCTCGAGGGCGCAGTCGGGCGGCGGCCAGATCACGCCGCCAGCTCCAGGAAACAGTCGAAGAGATGGCGGGCGTCGTGCGGGCCGGGGCCGGCCTCCGGGTGGTACTGGACGGTGGCGCCGGCGACGTCGCGCAGGACCAGGCCCTCGACCGTGCGGTCGTAGAGGTTCAGCTGCGAGAGCTCGGCGACCCCGAAGTCGGTGTCCCAGCGGACCGGCTCGTCGCCCTCGATCTTCGGCTCGCCGCCGGGGCCGACGACGGCGAAGCCGTGGTTCTGCGAGGTGATGTCGATCCGCCCCGTCTCCAGGTCCTTGACCGGGTGGTTGGAGCCACGGTGGCCGAAGGGCAGCTTGTAGGTCTGCAGGCCGACCGCGCGGCAGAGCAGCTGGTGTCCGAGGCAGATGCCGAAGACCGGCTTCTGTCCGAGGACGCCGCGAACGGTCTCGACGACGTAGTCGAGGGCGGCGGGGTCGCCGGGGCCGTTGGCGAGAAAGACGACGTCGGGATCCTCGGCGAGGACCTCCTCCGGACTGCTGGTGCAGGGCAGCAGGGTCAGGCGAGCGCCGTGCTCGCGCAGCTGGCGGACGATGCTGAGCTTGACGCCGGTGTCGATGCCGACCACGTGCGGGCCGTCGCCCTCGAAGCGGACCGGCTCCGGCGGGGTGACGGTGCGGGCAAAGTCGGCGCCGTCCATCGAGGGCTCGGCGGCGATCCGCTCGCGCGCCTCGGCTTCCGGCGTCGCGGCCGGGAAGATGCCGCCGCGCATCGCGCCCTTGTCGCGGAGATGGCGGACGAGAGCGCGGGTGTCGACTCCGCTCACCGCGGGGACGCCGCAATCGTCGAGCCAGTCGAGCCAGCCGCCCTCGGCGGTGGCGACGTCCTCGCGGTTCTTGGCGTCGCGCATGACGACGCCGCGGGCGTGGACGCGGTCGGACTCCATCGCCGCGGCTGAGACGCCGTAGTTGCCGATCAGCGGATAGGTGAAGACGATGACCTGCCCGGCATATGAGGGGTCGGTGACCGCCTCCTGGTAGCCGGTCATCGCGGTGTTGAAGACGACCTCGCCGGTGACGGCGCCGTCGTGGCCGCAGGCCAGCCCGTCGAGCCGGGTCCCGTCCTCGAGAAGGAGGTAGGCGCTCATTCGCCTGTTCCTTTTGCTCGTAGAGCAGGCATAAGGAACAACTGAATGCGGCTCACGCTGCTACCCCCAGGCTGAAGGACCGTAGGCGGAAGGCGACCTGGCCGGCGGCGACGGTCATCAGTACGCGGCCGGTGAGGGTGCGGCCGGCGCACCAGGAGTTGGCGGAGCGGCTCTCGTAGCCGTCCTCGCCGACGGTCCACTCGGCGCCGAGGTCGCAGAGGACCACGTTCGCCTCCGAGCCCGGCGCCAGGGTCGGACGCGGCAGGTCGAAGGGCTCGGCCCCGCCCGCCATCCGCTCGACCAGGAGGCCGAGGTCGATCGTGCCGGGCAGGACCAGCTCGGTGTGCAGGGCGGCGAAGGCGGTCTCCAGGCCGGTGACCCCGAAAGCCGCCTGCTCGAAGGGCACGTCCTTTTCCTCCGGCTGGTGCGGGGCGTGGTCGGTGGCGACGCACTCGATCGTGCCGTCGCGCAGGCCCTCGATCAGCGCCTGGCGGTCGCGCTCCTCGCGCAGCGGCGGGTTCATCTTCGAGCTGTGCGGATCGAGGCCGCGGACCGCCTCGTCGATAAGGCAGAGGTGATGCGGGCTGGCCTCGGCGCTGATCTGCACCCCCGCGGCCTTGGCGGCGCGAACGATCTCGACCGACTCGGCGGCGGAGAGGTGCTGGACGTGGATACGGGCGCTCTCGTAGCCGGCGAGGGCGGCGTCGCGGGCGATCATCGTCGACTCCGAGACCGAAGGGATGCCGCCGACGCCGAGAGCGGCCGAGACCGGCCCCTCGTGCATCGCGCCGCCCATCGAGAGCCGCGGATCCTCCTCGTGCAGGGCGATGTTGCCGCCGCAGAGGTGCTGGTACTGCAGCGCCCGGCGCATCACGCCGGCGTCGGTGATCGGCAGGCCATCATCGGAGAAGCCGATCGCGCCGGCTTCGCGCAGTTCGACCATCTCGGTCAGCTCGACCCCCTGCATGTCCTTGGTCACCGTGGCGAGAAAGCCGACCGGGACCGAGGCGCCGGCCCGGGCCTGCTCGCGCAGGGCGCTGACGTCGGCGGCGGTGGAGACCGGCGGCTCGGTGTTGGCCATCGCCAGGATTCCGCAGTAGCCGCCGGCCGCGGCGGCGCGGGTGCCGGTCTCGACGTCCTCCTTGTGCTCGTGGCCGGGGGTGCGCAGGTGGACGTGCGGGTCGAAGAAGGCGGGGAAGGCGTGCAGGCCCTCGGCCTCGACCACCTCGGCGGCGTCGGTGTCGGCCTCGCCGGGCGAGGCGAGTGCGGCGACTACGCCATCCCGGATGACGACGTCGTGAACGGAGTCGATCCCGGCCACCGGGTCGAGCACCGTCGCCCGGCGCAGGACCAGGTGCGCGTCCTCCCCCGCCCGCACGTCGAGTTGCTCGCGCATGCTCGGCGTCACCAGTTCGCCCTGGGCGCTCATGCCGAGGTCCCGATCGGGGTCGGCCGGCTGCTCTCGTTCTCGACGGCAGGAGTCGACGCATCGCCGCCGGCGAGCAGCTCATAGAGGATCGCCATCCGCACGACCAGCCCGGCGGCCACCTGCTCGGCGATCAGCGACTGCGGCGAATCGATCGCCTCGCCGGAGAGCTCGACGCCGCGGTTGACCGGGCCGGGGTGCATTAGAAGCTGCCGCGGGTGGAGGCGGCGACTGTCGATCTGGAAGCAAGCCGCGTACTCGCGCAGCGAGGGCACAAAGCTCTCGCTCATCCGCTCCTGCTGCATCCGCAGCGCGTAGACGACCTCCGCCTCCTCGATCCCGTCGAGGCTGTAGGAGACCTCGCAGCCGAGCTCCTCGATCCCGCGCGGAATCAGGGTCGGCGGGCCGCAGACGGTGACCTCGGCGCCCATCTTCGCGAAGGCAATCAGGTTCGAGCGGGCGACGCGGCTGTGGAGGACGTCGCCGACGATCCAGATCCGGACGCCGTCGAGCGAGCCGAGCTTGCGCCGCAGCGTGTAGACGTCGAGCAGGGCCTGACTCGGGTGCTCGTGCTTGCCGTCGCCGGCGTTGACGACCGAGGCGGCGGTCCAGCCAGCGACCATCTGCGCGGCGCCCGCGTAGGGGTGGCGGATCACGATTGCAGCCGGATCGTAGGCGGAGAGCGTGGCGATCGTGTCCTTCAGCGACTCCCCCTTCTCGACCGAGGAGCCGGCGGCCTTGACCGAGACGAGGTCGGCGGAGAGGCGCTTGGCGGCGAGGTCGAAGGAGCTCGAGGTGCGGGTGCTCGACTCGTAGAAGAGCGAGACGACGGTGCGGCCGCGCAGGGTCGGCACCTTTTTGATGTCGCGACGGCCGACCTCGGCGAAGCTCTCGGCGCGGTCGAGGATCGCCTCGATTTCCTCGCGGGAGAGCTGATCGATCGAGAGCAGGTGCTTCATGAGGTCGCCTCCGCGGGTCTCGGCTCGGAGATCGTCACCCCGTCTGTGCCGTCGATCTCCTCGAGGCGGACGTTGACTCGCTCCTCGCGGGCGGTCGGCAGGTTCTTGCCGACGTAGTCGGGGCGGATCGGCAGCTCGCGGTGGCCGCGGTCGCAGAGCACCGCCAGCTGCACCCGCTGCGGCCGGCCGTAGTCGAAGAGCGCCTCGATCGCGGCGCGGACGGTGCGGCCGGTGTAGAGGACGTCGTCGACGAGGACGACGGTGCGCTCGCTGAGATCGAAGTCGATGTGGGAGGCGTGGACGACGGGCTGCGAGGCCGGCGCCTTGGCGCCGACGTCGTCGCGGTAGAAGGAGATGTCGAGGTCTCCGATCGGCAGGTCGGAGCCAGTCAGCTCGCCGAGAAACACATGGAGGCGGCGGGCCAGCACCGCTCCGCGAGTGTGGATACCGATGACCGCCAAGCGCTCGGAATCGGGGTTCCCCTCGGCGATCTCGTGGGCGATCCGCCGCAGCGTCCGCGTCAGATCGTCGTGCTCCAGCACGACCTTCTCGTTCACTTCAGTGGCTTCCTTCCTGGCCTCACGGGACCGGGTTAAAGGACGGGGGCAGCGTAGCAGCGGGTCCGGCGGGGCGGGGTTGGGTAGGCCCCTCCCGGGACAACAGCGGGGAGGGTCCCGGGAGGGGCCTACCCAACCCCGTTCGAATCTCGGGCTCCGTTTGGGATGAGTTGGGGGGCTCCTCGCTCCGGGAAGGGGAGTTCGATGACGTCGAAGTCTTTGGGGGCGACGGTGGGCTCGAAGACCTCTTTTGCCTCCTCTATGACTTTGCCGACGTGGTAGCGGGAGGAGATGTGGACTAGGGCGAGGAGCTTTACGTGGGCCTCGGCGGCGACGGCGGCGGCCTGGCCGACGGTCGAGTGGCCGGTATCGGCGGCCCGTTGGGTCTCCTCCTCGGCGAAGGAGGCGTCGTGGATGAGGAGATCAGCGTCGGCTGCGGCGGAGACCGTGGCCGGGCTCGGCGCCGTGTCGCCGGTGATGACGATCGTGCGCCCGGCGCGGCTCGGGCCCATGACGCGGTCCGGGGTGACCGTCCCGGACTCGCCCTCGACGGCTTCGCCTCGCTGGAGAGCGGCGTAGGAGGGCCCTTCGGGGACGCCGGCCGCGGCGGCGGCGGCGGGATCGAAGCGCCCCGGCCGCTCCGCCTCGACTAGGGCGTAGCCGTTGGCACGGGCGGTCCGGTGGGAGACCTCGTACGGGATCACCTCATACCCGTCGTGCTCAACCGCATCGCCCGGTTTCAGCTCGATCAGGTCGAGGGTGAAGCCCAGGCGCCCGACCAGCGGCGAGAAGACCTGGAAGAGCTCCGTCAGCCCCGGCGGCCCATAGATCTTCAGCGGCACCTGCCGATCGGTGAGGTCATAGGTCTTCAGCAGCCCCGGCAGCCCCAGCACATGGTCGGCGTGGAAGTGCGTCAGGTAGATCTCGTCCGCCTGCACCAGCCCCAGCGACCGCTGCATCTGCCGCTGCGTGCCTTCCCCGCAGTCGAACAGCAACCGCTCCCCCCCACGGCTCACCAACACGCTCGCCGTAGAGCGCCGCGCCGAGGGCACCGACCCCCCGGTCCCGAGAAAAGTCACCGCCAAATCCATCGGCGGCGAGCCTACGTCAGTTACGGGTTAATCTGCCGAGTGAGCGCCCGTAGCTCAGCTGGATAGAGCGCTTCCCTCCGGAGGAAGAGGCCACAGGTTCGAATCCTGTCGGGCGCGTCCTCTGCTGTGTCGCTTAATACGTCCTATGGGACTACAAAAGCGACAGTCTTAGTTTTCCGCGGCCTTGAACCTCGCGACCCACTCCTCGCGGTTGAATTCCGCGGGGTCGGTCTCGGCGAGGAAGCGCTCGAGGGCGGCGATGAAGTGGCCGGGGCGCTCGAGCATGGGGACGTGGCCGGTGTCTTCGAAGATCTCCAGATGACTGCTGGGGAGGGCGGCGTGGGCTTCGCGGCCGTGCTCGACGGGGATGATCGGGTCGTTTTCGCCCCAGATGATCAGCAGCGGCAGGGTTTCGGCCAAGTAGAGGCGGTCGAGGGCGCCGATGCGCTGGCCCTCCGTGTCGACGACGGAGCGCAGGGTGGCAAGGAAGGCCTTGCGGCGCTCGGGATCGGAGAGGGTGGCGTAGCCGCGGGTGACCTCGGCGAGGTCGGCGTTCGGGCGCAAACCGAGCAGGCCGAAGCCGCGGCCGACCACGGAACCGATCTGCTTCCCCACCCCCGCCGTGGCGGAGATGAAGAGGTCGGCCCCGGGCAATGCGGCCGCGCGCAGGATCGGGCTGACATCCGGGCCGAGGCCGCCGCTGGAGACCAGCACCAGCCGCTCGACCATTTCCGGGTACTGATAGGTGAACTGCATCGCCACACCGCCGCCGAGGGAGTGGCCAACGAGGGTCGCTCGCTCGTGGCCGAGCGAGAGCATCAGGTCGCGCAGGCTGCTGGCAAGGGCGCCGAGCGAGTAATCGCCGCCGCCCGGCGCCGAAGCGCCATGTCCGGGGAAGTCCGGGGCGATGACCGTGTGGTCGATCGCCAGCGGCTCGATCACCGATTCCCAGTTGGCGCAGGTGCCCGCCATCCCGTGGATCAACAGCAGAACCGGCCCGGAACCGGCTTCGACGAAGTTCATCGGCCGGCCGTGGACCTCGACGGCCCTCGGCTTCGGCTTGGCCCTGCTCAGCCGCGTCGCTTTAGTTGCCACGTCGAGTCCCTACCCCCGAACCGTGCAGAGGTATCGCGCGGCGGCGAATCCGCCCCCGCTTCCAATACTGTCGCGCCGTGCGCCTGCCGCCCCGGTCAGCCAACCCCCAGGACGATAAGCCGCCGCGCGGCGCCCTGATCGTCGTCGCGATTGGGCTGGTCGCCTGCGTCGTCGCCGCGCTTGCCACCGTCGGCAAGGGCGAGGGCGAATCTGCGCACCTGGAATGGGTGCAGTCGGGCGAAGCCGCCGACTCGAAGACCACCCCGGTGCCCGGCGGCAAGGGCGAGATGCAGCTGGTCGCTACCCACATCCGCGCCACCGGCACCAACGTCAGCGGCTACTCCCTCTTCACCGCCGGCTCCACTCTGAAGGTCTCGGCCGGAGCCCCGATCGGCGGCGCCCGAATCATCTGCAGCGTCAAAGCAGGCAAAGGGACCGAAATCGCCCAGAGCGCCGGCGGCCTGCGGGGAACCTATCCGCGCTCCTCCGAAGAAGGCATCTACAACCAGGAAGTGCCGGAAACGGTGTTGATGGACTTCAGCTCCCACAGCAGCGAACTCGCCACCCTCGAAGTCCTCGACCGGCCGAAGCGGTTCACCACCGAACAGGGCGTGAAGCTGGAATGGCCCGAATACGTGGTCGGCACCGAGCACCTCAAATACTTCATCGCCGGCAAGCCGAAGAAAGACCTGGAACTCCCCTTCTTCACGATCTGGCGGACGACCAAGGTCCCTGCGGCCGGGTTCGCCTGCACGCTCGAAACCAGCTCCGGCACGTCGACGGTCACCACGCAGGTGGCGCTGAAGAAGCGCTCGCCGCCGATCGACGAAGAGGCCGAAGCCGAAAAAGCCGAAGAAAGAGAAGAACAGGAAGCCGAAGAAGAAGCGGCGGAAGAAGGCTAGCTAGAGGTCGAGCTGCTCCTGCGGCGCGACCAGCAGCTCCGGCCCTTCGGCCATCCCTTTCCCGACCTTGTTCAGCGCCGGGTTGGCCGGGGCCCCCTCCATCCGCCGCGGGTCGAGCGGCGCGCACATCGCCACCGCGTCCTCCGCGCTCAGGTCCGGGCGCAGCCAGGCGGCCTCGGCCTCCGGGCTCGGCAGGATCGCCGGCATCCGGTTGTGGACCGGCTTCACAACGTCGTTCGGGGTCGTGGTGACGAGCGTGCAGGTGTAGAGGTAGCCGTCGTCGTAACCGCGCTCCTCGGGGTCGTCCCATTTCTTGCGAGTGCAGAGGCCGGCGAAGGCAAACGGCTCGCCGCCGTCGACGGTGAAGCGCCAAGGCTGGCGCGGCTGCTTCGGGTCCTCTGCCTTCATCCACTCGTAGAAGCCGTCGGCGACGATCAGGCAGCGGTGGCGGAACTTGTCGACCAGCGGCCCATAGGCCTTGCTTTTCAGCAGGTTCTCCTGTTTGGCGTTGATCATCCGGTAGCCAACTTTGAGGTCCTTTGCCCAGACCGGCACCAGCCCCCAGCGCATCAGCTGAGCCTCGCGTGCGCCCCGTTCCGCCTCCTCTTCCTCAGGCGAGGCGCGGACGACGAGGATCTCCTGCGTCGGCGCAACGTTGAACCGTCCCAACCCAGGCGGCGCTTTTTCCTTGGCGGCCTCCTGCGCCTCTCCCCCGTCATTGACGCTCTCTTTCGCCGGCGCGCCACCCCGTTCCAGTGCCTTCTCGAGTTCGACCTGAAAGCGGTCGGCGAGTTTCTTGGTGTCTTTGCTGGTGACCGTGAAGCGCCCGCACATGGCCTCAGCCTAGCCGGCCCGTGCGGCACTC
Source organism: uncultured Actinomycetes bacterium (assembly GCA_963702075.1). Taxonomy (GTDB): domain Bacteria; phylum Actinomycetota; class Thermoleophilia; order Solirubrobacterales; family 70-9; genus VAYN01. Next base: position 1,817,073 of record OY969703.1, read on the forward strand.
TCGGGCCGTAGCTCGACGTGATCCCGATACCAGTCGAGGGTGCGGATCAGGCCGTCGCGGAGATCGACCTCAGGCGCCCAGCCGGTCAGCTCGCGCAGCTTGGTCGAGTCGACGTACTGGCGGTCGATCTCGCCGGCGGGGTTGCCGGTGCCGAGGAACTCGGGCTGCAGGTCGGTGCCGGAGGCTTCGACGATCGCCTGCAGGACCTCGGCGACCGCGTAGGGCCGCTCGCCGCCGGCGTTGAAGGCCTCACCCGCGCCCGGGCCGCCGGCGCCGACCGCGTGCTCGACCGCCAGGTAGGCGGCGACCGCGTCGGCGACGTAGAGGAAGTCTCGTTCGGGACTGCCGTCGGAGCGGATCTGCGGGCGGCGGCCGTCGAGGACGGCGGCGATCGCCTCGGGGATCAGGCGCGAGAAGTTGGGGTCGCCGCCGCCGTAGATGTTGGCGAAGCGGGTTACCGCGACCGGCAGGCCGTAGGAGGGGCGGTAGCTGAGCGCGATCGCGTCGGCCGCCGCCTTGCTCGCCTCGTACGGCGAGGCGGGCTGCAGCCGCATGTCCTCCCGGTAGGGCAGTTCGTCGCTTGGTCCGTAGGCCTTGTCGGAGGAGGCAACGACGACCGCCGGGATCTCGGCACGGCGACAGGACTCCAGCAGCGACCAGGTGCCGCGTACGTTGACTTCGAAGGTCTGGGTCGGGTCGGCCATCGCGGGGCCCACGAGCGTCTGTGCCGCTAGGTGGAAGACGACGTCGAACTCGCCGGCAGAGATCGCCGCCTCGACCGCCGTCGCATCGCGCAGGTCGACTTCGAGCAGCTCGACCTCGGAGTCGATTCCTTGCATGGCGAGGCCCGAGTGCGGCGGCGGCGCCAGATCGAGGACGCTGACGGCATCGCCCCGTTCCAGCAGCGCCTGTGCCAGGTTGGAGGCGACGAAGCCGTGGCCGCCGGTGACAAGCGCCCGCTTCACGGCGCATCCACCGGCGCCGTGTCCCAGAGTCGCCAGGCGGCGCGGCCGGCGCTCCAGAGGTCGTTGAGCTCGACCGCGTCCTTGTAGGTGTCCATGCAGTCCCAGAAGCCCTCGTGGCGGTAGGCGCGCAGCTCCCCGTCGGAGGCAAGGCGCTCCAGCGGCTCGCGCTCGAGCACGCTGTCGGCGCCGATGTAACTGAGCGCCCGCGGCTCGAAGCAGAAGAAGCCGCCGTTGATCCAGTGCTCGCTGCGGGGCTTCTCGACGAAGCCGGCGACGGCGTCGCCGTCGAGCTCGGCGACGCCCCACTGCAGGTTCGGACGTACAACGGTCACCGTGGCCAGCGCTCTCTGCTCCCGATGGAAATCGAGCAGGCCGTCAAGGTCGATGTCGGCGACGCCATCGGCATAGGTCACGCAGAAATACTCCCCGGCCAGCCGATCCGCCAGGGCCGCCACCCAACCTCCGGTCGGCGTGTCGAGGCCGGTGTCGACGCACTCGACCCTCACCCCCTCCGGCCAGTTCTCGGCGGCAGCGAACTCCGCCACTGCCTCGCCCATGTAGCCCGTCGCCAGGAGGAAACGCTCGAACCCCTGCGCGCCGTAAATCTGGATCACGTGCCAGAGGATCGGCCGGCCGCCGATCTCGACCAGCGCCTTCGGCACCGACTCGGTCCGCTCGCGCAGCCGCGTCCCGCGGCCGCCGCAGAGGATCACCACAGGGGGCTTCATCGCATCGGAGTTTTACCCCACCAGAGTGGGGCAAAAGTCGGCTGCGCTTTCAGCCACCCGCGACGGCGGGCAGGATCGTTACTTCATCGCCGTCGTTGATCGAGGTCTCGAGGCCTTGCTGGAAGCGGATGTCCTCGCCGGAGACGTAGACGTTGACGAAGCGGCGCAGATCGCCGTCCTGGGTGATGCGGTCGCGGAGGCCGTTGTGGGCGTCGAAGACGGCGTCGAGCACCTCGCCGACGGTCCCGCCTTCCACCTCCAACTCCGAATGACCGCCGGTGGCGGCGCGCAGCTGGGTCGGGATCTTCACGGTGACTGACATCTAGACGACTACCTCCTGCGGAAACTCGGCCTCGAAGCTCTCGAGGGCTGGATCGATCTCGTGCATCTGGAACGTATCGCGGGTGGCGTCGAGCGTCTTCAAGCCCTCGCCGGTGATGTAGACGACGACCCGCTCGCCGTCGGCGAGCTCGCCCCGTTCGGCCAGCTTGCGCAGGACGCCGACGGTGACGCCGCCGGCGGTCTCGGTGAAGATTCCCGTCGTCTCCGCCAGCAGCTTGATCCCTTCGCGGATCTCCTGGTCGGTGACCGAGTCGACGCCGCCGCCGGTCTTGCGGGCGTGCTCGACGGCGTAGGGTCCGTCGGCGGGATCGCCGATCGCGAGGCTTTTGGCGATCGTCTCCGGGCGCTGCGGCTTGCAGACTTCCCAACCTTCGGCAAACGCCGTCGCAACCGGGCTGCAGCCGTCGGCCTGGGCGCCGTTGAAGACCGGCTGCTTGCCCTCGACCAGGCCGAGGTCGAGCCACTCCTGGAAGCCGCGGCCGAGTTTGGTGAAGAGCGAGCCGGAGGCGATCGGGCTGACCACCCGGTCGGGCAGCTCCCAGCCCAGCTGCTCGACGGTCTCGTAGGCGAGCGTCTTCGAGCCCTCGGCGTAGTAGGGGCGCAGGTTGACGTTGACGAAGGCCCACGGATGGGTCTCGGCGAGCTGGGTGCAGAGGCGGTTGACGTCGTCGTAGTTGCCGCGGACGCCGACCAGGTTGGTCCCGTAGACGCCGGTCGCGAGCAGCTTCTGCTCCTCGAGGTTGGCGGGGACGAAGACGTAGGAGTCGAGCCCTGCCGCGGCGGCGTGGGCGGCGACGGCGTTGGCGAGGTTGCCGGTCGAGGCGCAGGCGACGGTCTCGAAGCCGAGCTCCTGCGCTTTCGCAACGGCGACCGCGACGACCCTGTCCTTGAACGAGTGGGTCGGGTTGGCGGCGTCGTTCTTGATCCAGATCTCGGCGCCGGTGCCGAGCCGCTCGGCCAGCCGGTCGGCGCGCAGCAGCGGCGTCAGGCCCGGCTCCAGCGGGTCGCTCGCCCGCCCCTTGAACGGCAGGAAGTCGCTGTAGCGCCAGATCCCCTGCGATCCCGCCTGGATCCGCCGCTTCGCCGCCGCTGCGTCGATACCGCTGAAGTCGTAGGCGACCTCCAGCGGGCCAAAGCAGTTTTCGCAGACGTAGCTGGCGTCCAGCTCATACGTCGTGCCGCACTCCTTGCACTTCAAGCTCTCGACTGACATCCGATCCTCATTTCGCTCTTACGAACCAGCTCATAAAAAAAAGACCTCCGCCATCTGTGGGGCGAGGTCCGATCGGACATCCCCCACATCTTCCAAATCGCTTGCATTTCTGCCTCGCGACCTGCTGGACTTGGCACCTGTCTCGACCTTGCGGTCGCGATGGTTGCCGGGGCTTCACTGGGCCAGTCCCTCCACCCCTCTAGATGTGGCGCTTATGTGCAGGGAAAGATAGCGGACGGGTTGGCGGGCGGCAACCAATTCCCGCGAGAACGCACGCTTTTTGTCCCTCCTGGCTAACCTAGGCCCCACGATGAGCCCGCTGCTCCAAGAGACGATCGGACTGAGCGATGCCGAACCTTCCGAAACCGAGGCTGCGACGGCCCGGCCGGCGCGGCGAGCTCGTCTCTCAGCCGGCGGCGCCTGAGCCCCGCAAGCCGAACGTCGAGCAGATCGAGTCGAACGGCCTGCGTTGGGTCAACATCGAGTGGCCCGGCTCGCTGGAGCGAACCTGGCTGGAGGAGCACTTCGAGTTCCACGCCCTCGACCTCGAGGACGTCCTCTCGCGCAACCAGCAACCGAAGATCGACGTCTACGACGACTACCTCTTCATCGTTCTCCACCTGCCGATCTTCGATCCCAAGGCGGGCCGCCTGGGAACCGGCGAGCTCGACCTCTTCGTCGGGCCCGACTACGTGGTCACGATCCCGAACCTGCCGCTGCAGCCGGTCGAGTACCTGTTCGAGCGCTGCCGGGCCAAAGAGGAGCTGCGCGAACAGCTCTTCTCCCGGGGCTCCGGCTACCTGCTCTACCGCCTAGTAGATGACTCCTTTGATTACTGCTTCCCGATGCTGCGCAAGATCGGCAACAAGCTCGACGCGCTCGAGGACGACATCTTCGAAGAGCGGGCCGAGGAGGTCGTGCGCGACATCTCCAACGTCAAGCAGGAGATCATCAACTTCCGCAAAGTGATTCGGCCGCAGCGGCCGGTCCTGCGAGACCTCGAGAAAGTCAAGCAGCGCTACCTCGCCTCCGACCTCGACCTGGAGATCTACTTCGACGACATCGTCGACGCCCACGAGCGGATCTGGGACATGCTCGAGAACTACAAGGAGGTCGCCGAAGCGCTCGAGGAGACCAACGAGTCGCTGATCTCCCATCGCCTCAACGACATCCTCCGGGTGCTGACCGCGATCAGCGTCGTGATCCTGCCGCTGACCCTGATCGCCAGCGTGATGGGGATGAACACCTGGGTCCCAAGCGAACACCACGAGGCCGGCTTCATCACCGTGCTGGTGCTGATGGCGATCATCTTGATCGCGATGGTCGCCTACTTCCGCCGCCGCAAGTGGCTCTAGGTCAGTTCGCACGTCAATAGGATGGAGCGCCCGTGGCAAATTTCCGCATCTGGGCCCCCTGGCGCCTCGCTTACGTGAAGGACGCGTCCAAGGACATCGAGGAGGAGTGCATCTTCTGCGCCAAGCCGGCGGCGGACGATGACGAGGCGAACCTAATCGTTCACCGCGGCAAGAGCTGCTTCGTGATCCTCAACCTCTTCCCTTACACCAACGGACACTTGATGGTAGCCCCCTACGAGCACGTCGGCCGCCTGCAGGAGATCCCAGCCGAGACCCTGGCGGAGATGATGGCGCTGGCGCAACGTGCGATGGGGCGGCTCGAGCAGATCTACCAGCCGCACGGCTACAACGTCGGCTTCAACCAGGGCCGGGTCGCCGGTGCCGGGGTCGAGCACCACATCCACATGCACGTCGTCCCGCGCTGGGCCGGCGACAACAACTTCATGCCGGTGATCGCCGACACCAAAGTGATGCCGCAGTCGATCGAGCAGAGCTACGAAGCTCTGAAAGGAGCTTTCAAATGACGCGATTTACGCCCGGACGCGAAGCGGAGGACGTAAATCTTGATCCGGGGATCTTCAAGGCCTATGACATCCGCGGCCTCCATGGCTCGGAGATGGACGAGACGACCGCGCGAGCGATCGGCCGCGCCTTCGCCCGGGTGCTGGGACGGCTGCGGGGCAAGCGGCCGAGCGAGCTGCAGGTCGGCCTCGGCCGCGACATGCGGCTGACCGCACCGCAGATGGCGGCCGCCGTGCGCGAGGGCCTGATCGCCGAGGGCGCGCACGTCCTCGACGCCGGCCAGGTCGCAACGGAGATGCTCTACCACCTGGTCGGCTCGCGCGAGCTCGACGGCGGCGCGATGGTCACCGCCTCCCACAACCCCAAGGCCTACACCGGGGTCAAGCTGGTGCGCGAGGGCGCCCTGCCGCTCTCCGGCGACGCCGGGATCGGCGACGTCAAGGCCGAGATCGAAGCCGGGCTCGGCGAGGCGCCGGGCGGCGGAGATTCAGAGGAGGTCGACGTCTGGGACGAGTTTCGCGCCCACGCGCTCTCCTTCATCGACCCGGCAAACGTGAAGCCGATGAAGGTGGTAGTCGACGGCGGCAACGGGATGGGCGGGCCGATGGTCGGGCCGATCCTCGAGCAGCTGCCGCTGGAGCTGGAGGAGATGTACTTCGTTCCGAACGGCGAGTTCCCCGACCACGAGCCGAACCCGCTGCTGGAGGAGAACCGGCGGATGATCATCGACCGCGTCAAGGCCAGCGGCGCCGATCTCGGGATCGCCTGGGACGGCGACGCCGACCGCTGCTTCTTCATCGACGGCGAGGGCAGCTTCTGCGACGGCGACTTCATCTGCGCCCTACTGGCGCGCTCGATCCTGCAGAAGAACCCCGGCGCGACGATCCTCTACGACCCCCGCTCGAGCCGGGCTGTGCCGGACCTGGTCGCGGCCGAGGGCGGCCGGTCGGATCTCTCTCGCGTCGGCCACGCCTTCTTCAAGGCGCGGATGCGCGAGGAGGAGGCGGCCTTCGGCGGCGAGGTCTCTGGCCACTACTACTTCCGCGACTTCTGGAACGCCGATTCGGGGACTATCCCGGCGCTACTGGTCTTGGAGCTGCTCTCGCTCGACGGGCGCTCGCTGGCCGAGCTGATGGAGGAGTTCCGTTCCCGGTACTTCATCTCCGGCGAGATCAATTCCGAGGTCGCCAACCAGGAGGCGAAAATGGAGGAGATCGCTGAGCGATACAGCGACGGCGAGATCACCCACCTCGACGGGATCTCGGTCGACTATCCCGACTGGCACTTCAACGTGCGGCCCTCGAACACCGAGCCGCTGCTGCGGCTCAACCTCGAGTCGCTGACCTCGCGCGAGGACATGGAGCGCCGGCGCGACGAGCTGCTCGGACTGATCCGGGCGTGACTGCAACCCCGGAGGAGGCGCTGGAGCAGGCGGCTCTCGCCGGAATCCACCGCTTCCCGATCCCAACCCCCTTCGCGGTCGGACGGGTCAACTGCTACCTGATCGAGGACGAGCCGCTGACGCTCGTCGACACCGGGCCGAACTCGGGAAAAGCGCTTGACGAGCTGACCGCGCGGCTGGCCGAACGCGGCCACGCGCTCGCCGACCTCGAACTGATCGTCGTCACCCACCAGCACATCGACCACCTCGGCCTGGTTGAGATCCTGGTCCAGCACTCCGGCGCGGAGGTGGCGGCGCTGGGGGCCGCCGCCAACCGGCTCGCAGCCTTCGACGAGGACGCCGAGGCCGAGGACAAGTTCGCCGTCGAGGTGATGCTCCGCAACGGCATCCCCGAAGACGTGACGATCGCCCTGCGCAGCGTCTCCCGCAGCTTCCGCAGCTGGGGCTCGCACGTCGCGGTGACGCAGCCCCTGGAGGACGGCGGCACGCTGGAGCTGCGCGACCGGCGTCTCGAAGTCCTGCACCGCCCCGGCCACAGCCCTTCCGACACTGTCTTCTGGGACGAGGAGCGGCGGATCCTGATCGCCGCGGACCACCTGCTGCCGAAGATCTCCTCCAACCCGCTGATCACCCGCCCGCTCGACGGCAGCGGTAAACGGACCCAGGCCCTCGTCACCTACATCGAGTCGCTGCGCAAGACCCGTGAGATGCCGGCCGAGATCGTCCTCCCCGGGCACGGCGAGCCGATCACCGACCATGTCGAGCTGATCGACTCCCGCATGGCCGGTTACGACCGCCGCAAGGAGAAGATCCAACGCCTCGTCGCCGAGCGCCCCCGCACGGGCTACGAGATCGCCCAGGCTCTTTGGGGCAACGTCGCCGTCACCCAGGCCTTCCTCACCCTCTCCGAGGTGATCGGCCACGCCGACCTGCTCGTCAACGAGGGACGGGTGCGGGAAGTCGACGACGACTCGGTGATCCGCTACGAAACGACCTAGAGCTGCGCGCCGATCGCGTGGCCGAGCGCGGCCGCGCCGAGTCCGAGCGCCAGGCTGAGGACGACGTTGAGGACGGCCCCCCGCCGATCGCCCCGCGCCTCCAGCTCCTGGGTGTCGAGCATCCAGGTCGAGAAGGTCGTGTAGGAGCCGAGGACGGCGCCGCCGGCGAGGAGGTAGGCGTGGCCATGGAGGCCCGCTCCCGAGAGCAGGCCGAGTAGGAACGCCCCGCTGACGTTGACGACGAGGATCCCGTACGGGAACCGGAAGCCGAGCCGCAGCGACACCAGCCAGTCGACGCTGTAACGCAGCACCGCCCCGACCCCGCCGAGGAAGGCGACTCCGATCCAAAGAGCAAAGCTCATCGGACCTCGGGTCTCCGCCCCATCGCAACGCCGGCCTGCACGCCCGCGAAGCCGGCGATCAGGCTTGCACCTGCATAGACGACGGCAATCCCAAGCCGACCCGCTTCGAGCATCTTCAACAGCTCCACCTGCAGCGTCGAGAACGTCGTCAGCCCACCGCAGAACCCGGTCGTCCACAGCGGCCGGTGCCGAGTAGCCGGCGGCAGCGCCGTCACCAGGTAGCCGAGCAGAAACGCTCCGACGGCGTTGACTGCGAAGGTCGCCCAAGGCCACCCCGGCGCCCCCTCTCCCATCGCTTCCAGCAGACCCGCCCGCAGCAGCGTCCCCAGCGCCCCGCCGAGAAAGATCGCGCCCAGCTCCCGTCGGTCGATCATCGGCGGCAGCCTAGGCGAAGCACACCGCCATTAGGCTTGCGCGTCCGTGTCTGCCCAGCTCCGCTCGCTCCGCCGTCGCAAGCCGCACAAGAAGCGGATGCTGCTGATCGTGAATCCGTATGCGACGACGGTTTCGGATCGGCTGAAAAATCTGGTGGTCTATGCGCTGCAAGGGCGGTTCGACGTCGAAGCCGTCTCTACTCAGGCGCAGAACCATGCGACGGAGATCGGGCGGGAGGCGTTGGACGGGGGCTACGACGTGGTCGTCGCCTTCGGGGGCGACGGGACGCTGAACGAGGTCGTCAACGGGGTGGCGGGGACGGATATGCCGGTGGCGATCCTGCCCGGTGGCTCTACGAACGTGGTTGCGCGGACGCTGGGGATGCCGAACGACGTGGTTGACGCGACCGAGCATCTGCTCTCGCTGGTTGACGACTGGCAGCCGCGGAAGGTCGATCTGGGGATGGTCGACGACCGCTATTTCGTCTTCGCCTGCGGCGCCGGGATCGACGCTTCAGTCGTCAAACGGGTCGACCGCAACCCGACTTTGAAGGGGAACGCCGGGCCCTACTACTACTCCTGGGCCGGCGTCTCCAGCTTCTACCGCAAATATTTAATTAACCCGGTGCGGATGAGAACCAGCGTTGACGGCTCCGAGCCGATCGAGGGCGTCACCACGATCGTCCAGAACTCAGACCCCTTCACCTACTTCGCCAGCCGCCCGATCCGGGTCTGCGAGGGGATCGCGATCGACGACGGCACGCTCTCCCTTGCCGTGCTGAAGCGGGCGACCCAGCGCGACATGCCGACCCTGATCAACCGCCTCTTCAGCGAGGCGAAACCGGCCGCCCGCCACAAGCAGGTCGCCCACTTCGACGACGTCGCCCAGGCGGTCGTCGAAACGATCTCGGTCGACAGGCAGGGCGCGGTGCGCCCGCTGCCGATCCAGGTCGACGGCGACTACATCGGCGAGCGCGACCGGATCGAGCTCAAAGCCGTTCCCGCCGCGCTAACCATCGTCGCCTAGGGAGCAAAAAGGGGGGACCCTCCGTCGCAAATTGGGGAGGCTCCTCCGGGTCCCCCTTTTTGCTCTAGACGAGGCCGCTCTGCTTCGCCCCACTTACGGTTTCGCGCAGCGTCTCCTTGGCAGGATGCTTGGGTTGCCAACCGAGGTCGCGGCGCGCCCTCGTCGTGTCCATCAGGACGGGGGTGTCGGCGGCGATCGCCCACTCGAGTTTGGGCGAGGCGAAGCTGAGACGGCGGGCGGCGGCGGTACCGATACCGACCGCCGGGCGGGGGACCGGGACCCAGCGCCAGCCAAGGGCCCGGGCGATGTCCCGGACCTGGATCTCGCCTTGGCCGGCGAGGTTGTAGACCCCGGGCGAGCCCTCGCCGCAGATCGCCGCCGCCATCGCCTGGGCAACGTCGTCGTGGTGGACGAGCTGGAACGGCGTCCCGGGATCGGGCAGGACCGGCGCCACCAGCGGCAGCTTTTCAACGCCCTTGCGCAACAGCGGCACGGGGTCGCCGGCCCGTACCGCTTCGACGGTCTGCTTGATCAGCATCGTCGCCCGCGGTCCGGCGACGATGCAGGGGCGGAAAACGTAGGCCTCGACGCTGCTGCCGAGGAGGAGCTCGTCGAGCAGATCCTCGAGCTCGGCCTTCTGGCGCGAGTAGTAGAAGCCCTCGCTGCCGCGGGCCGGCACGTCCTCGCTCAGCGGCTGCGGGTTCTCCGGGTGGAAACCGTAAGCGGCAACCGAAGAGGCATAAATCAGACGCCGGACGCCCGCCTTGATCGCCGCTTCGAAGGTGTTCCGCGTTCCCTGCAGGTTGATCTGACGCGTCTCCTCACGGTTGCCGAAGATCGCAAAGGCGAGGTGGACGGCGACGTCGGCCCCGTCGAACAACGCCGCCAGGGCACCGCGGTCGAGGATGTCCCCACGACGGTAGGCGACCTTGTCCCATCCCTCCGCGGCGGGGTCGAACGGGCTGCGCGCCATTCCGAGCACGCGCTCGACCTCCGGCCGCCGCGCCAGCTCCGACATCAGCGGCTTGCCGATCTCACCGGTGGGCCCGGTGACTGCGACGGCTAAAGGCATCTACCCCGTCCGACTGGCCGTCTCAAGCGGCCGGGGTGATCCGATACGCATCGAATACCGACTCGACGTTGCGGAGGCGGCTGATGCAGTGTTTGAGCTGCTCGGTGTCGCCGACCTCGACTACGAACCGGTTTTTCACCATCGGGTGGTTGGTCGTGCAGGTGGCGCCGATGATGTTGATCCCAACCTCGGAGAAGGTCCGCGAGAGGTCCTCGAGCAGGCGGGTGCGGTCGTAGGCGTCGATCTGCAGCTCGACCCGGTAGGCGGCCTCGTTTTCTCCCACCCAGCCGACCTCGACAAAGCGCTCCGAGGCTCTTTTCAAGGCCTTGACGTTCTTGCAGTCGGCGCGGTGGATGGTGATCCCGCGGCCGAGAGAGACGTAGCCCTCGATCGCATCGCCGGGAACCGGACGGCAGCACTTGGCCAGCCGAACCGCGACGTTGTCGGCGCCCTTGACGCTGATCCCGTAGTTGGAGGCGTCCTTGGTGCGGCGGGCGCGATCCTCGCTGCCGGTCTGGGCGCCTGCGGCGGCCTCTTCCTCGACCCCCTCCCCCGCCTTCAGCCGCTGCATCAGCTTGTTGGCGGCGGTCTTGGCGTCGATCTTGGCCTGGCCGAGGGCGATGTAGAAGTCGGTCCCTTTGCGGAACCCCATCTCGCGGATCACGTCCGCCAGCAGCGGCGAGCCGGAGACCTTCTGCATCGGGATCCCGCGGGTGCGCAGGGCTTCGTCGAGCTTCTCGCGGCCGTTGCGCTCGGCGTCCTCGCGCCGCTCCTCTTTGAACCAGGCGCGGATCTTGTTACGGGCGCGACTCGTCCGCACCAGCTTCAGCGAGTCGAGCGAGGGGCCGCGCTTCTGCTTCGCGGTCAGCACCTCGACGATGTCGCCCGAGCGCAGCTGGTAGTGCAGCGGCACGATCGAGCCGTTGACCTTGGCGCCGACGCAGCTGTGGCCGACGTCGGTGTGGACCGCGTAGGCGAAGTCGAGCGGGGTCGAGCCGGCCGAGAGGTTCTTGACTTCGCCCTTCGGCGTGAAGACGAAGACCTCGTCCTCGAAGAGGTCGACCTTGAGCGATTCGAGGAACTCGGTCGGGTCCTGTTCGCCCTCGGCCTCGACCAGCTGCCGCAGCCAGGTCATCTTCTCCCGCTGCGGGTCGCCGCTGGACCCCTCTTTGTAGGCGACGTGAGCGGCGATGCCGTACTCGGCGAGCTTGTGCATCTCCTCGGTCCGGATCTGAATCTCGAGCGGCTTGCCCTCGGGTCCGATCACGGTCGTGTGCAGCGCCTGGTACATGTTGGCCTTCGGCATCGCGACAAAGTCCTTGAAGCGGCCCGGCAGCGGCTTCCAGAGCGAGTGGATGACGCCGATCGCCCCGTAGCAGTCCTTGACCGAGTGGACGATCACCCGCATCGCCGTGAGGTCGAAGATCTCGTTGAACTCGCGGCCCTTCTTCGCCATCTTCGTGTAGATCGAGTAGAAGTGCTTGGCGCGGCCTGAGATCTCGGACTCGATCCCGACCTGCTCGAGCTCCTTGGCGAGGAACTCGCCCGCCTCGGTCACGTAGTTCTCCCGCTCGTCGCGCTGCTGGGCGACCAGCTGCTTGATCTCGGCGTACTTGCGCGGGTGCAGGGTGGCGAAGGCGAGGTCCTCGAGCTCCCATTTGATCGCGTGGATCCCGAGCCGGTGGGCGAGCGGCGCGTAGATCTCCAGGGTCTCGTGCGACTTCAGCGTCTGTTTCTGCTTCGGCAGGGCGCCGAGCGTGCGCATGTTGTGGAGGCGGTCGGCCAGCTTGATCAGGATCACCCTGACGTCGGTGGCCATCGCCACCATCATCTTCCGATAGTTCTCGGCCTGCCGCTCGTCGCGACTCTCGAAGGTGATCCCGGTCAGCTTGGTGACGCCGTCCACCAGCTGCGCGATCTCCTCGCCGAACTCGTCGCGGATTTCCTCCAGGCTCGCGGTCGTGTCCTCGACCGTGTCGTGGAGCAGCGCCGCGCACAACGTCTCGGTGTCGAGCCGCATTCCGGCGCAGATCTGGGCGACACCGACCGGGTGGGTGATGAACTCGTCGCCCGAGTAGCGGCGCTGGTCGGCGTGGCGATCGCAGGCGAAGTCAAAGGCTCGCTCGACTTTCGCCCGATCGATCGTCGCCACGGCGACCGCGGTGGCGCCGGCGGAGACGCCGTCTCCGTTCCCGTTCCCGTTTGCGGACACGGAGGAGTCGAACTCCTCGATCACCGCGAAGAGATCGGCCAGGAGCTCCTTGTGCTCTACCGCGGTTTGGGTCTTGCGAGAAATTGTTGAGCCTCCGAAAGTCTTTCGCCGTAGGCGCGAAATGCAGCCGATCGCTGCAGCTCGGTCTTCTCTGAGGATACGACCCGGACGACGCCTGCGCCGCCTTCAGGCGCTCCCTGTAGAAGGCCGAGCCCGCTCAGCACCCGGAATCGACGGGCACAGGCCTCCGGGCAGAGCGGGTACCGCCCGGCTCCGGCGAGGGCGTTGCGGAGGTTTTCGCCGCCGCACTCGCCTTGCTCCTTCAGGGCTCGAAAGGCAGCTGCGACCGTGTCCCGCGAGGGCCACTGCTCGACCAGGGCCTTGGTCGCGAAATCGACCTCGGCATCGGTCCAGAGCGAGTGGACGAAGCCGGGCTCCCCGTCAGTACAGGGCAGGCCGCTCCGCAGCTCGTCCTCGGCGCCGCGTGGCGGATCGACGAGGACGACGTGCTCGAAGGCAGCCGCGAGCTCTGGTGCTCGCTCCAGCGCGGCGTAATCGGTGAGGGCGAGCCCGGACTCCGCTTTCCCTGCCAGGCGCTGAATCTCCTCATCCCCGCAGCGGTGACAGGCGATCAGCGCGGCGCCGCCGTTGAAGCGGGCGAGACCGGTGGCGCCGTTGCCAAGACCGGCCCGGCGCGAAGCGTCAGCGCAAACCGCCAGCACCCCGGCGCCGCTGGATACGAGCTCCGCGATAGCGACCGTTGCCGAAGCGCCGCCTCGAACCAGCCGCCGATTACGAGTCTGTGATTTTCCTTGCTCTACAAGGTCTGAGACAGACTCACGGCCGAGATCGGCGTGGAGCTCGGCCTCGAAGCGGCGCCACCATTCGGGTTCTTCACCCGAGCAGGTGTGCGGGAGGGTCGGCTTCTCGTCATCCGCCGCCGGCTCCTCGAGCGGGTAGAGCTCGCCGAGCACCACCCGGGGCTCGATCGAGCCATTCCACTGGTTGACCTCGAGTCGCACCGTGGCGTCGAGCAGGTCTTCGTCCTCGACCCCGAGACTGGCGCGGCCGAAAGCGACGCCGAGCGCCCGGTGGGAGCCGCTGTGGAGGCTGAAGCGGGCGTGCTTGCCCTCGCCCATCGAGCGGACGTCGGTGACGCGGGCGGAAGGGACGAGCAGTCGGACCCCCGGATTGCCCATCCCAAAGGGAGCGAGCTGCTTCAACTCCTCCGCCAGCTCCAGCCCCAGACCGACCCCGCCGACCATCGCGTCGACCTTTTCGGTCCGGCCAAGGTCCTCGGGCGCAAGCGCGGCGTTCGCGTGGACCGCAAATGCCTCCCGGAAAGCCAAGACGTTCTCGGCCTTGATCGTCATCCCGGCGGCGGCTCGGTGCCCCCCGAAACCCTCGAGATGCTCGGCACACGCCTCCAGCGCGGCCAGCAGGTCGAAGCCAGGAATGCTGCGTCCGGACCCACGCCCCTCCCCCGCATCGTCGAGCGAGATGACGACAACCGGGCGATGGTGCCGCTCGACCAGACGCGAAGCGACGATCCCGACCACCCCAGGGTGCCAGTCTTGCCCAGCCAGGACGAGCCCGTGCGCCTGCCGCAGCTCCTCGGGCAGCTCCCGCCGCGCCGCCTCGGCGGCGGCATCGACCTCCCGCTCGGTCGCCCGCCGCTCGGAGTTGGCGCGGCTCAGCTCGCCGGCGATCGCCTCCGCCCGATCCTCGTCCTCGGTGAGGAACAGCTCAACGCCAGCGTCGGCTCTGTACAGCCGGCCGGCCGCGTTGATCCGCGGCGCCAGCCGGAACGCGAGGTCGCCCTCGTCGAGCCGCTCCGGCTCGCATTTCGCCGCTGCCATCAGGGCACGAACCCCTGGTCGCTGGGTCCGACGCATCTCGGCCAGCCCGCGCCGCACCAGGGACCGGTTCTCGCCGACCAGCGGCACGACGTCGGCGACGGTCGCCAGGGCGACCAGGTCCAGATCCTCCGAGGCCTCCTCGCCGCGCAGAGCGCTCGCCAGCTTCCAGGCGACCGCGGTCCCGCAGAGGGACTCGAAGGGGTAGCCGCTGATGGCCGGGTGGAGGATCGGGCAGTCGGGCAGCTCCGCCTTCGGCTGATGGTGATCGGTGACGATCGCCTCGACGCCCAGCTCGTGCGCCAGCGCCACCTCAGAAGCGCAGGTAATTCCGCAATCGACGGTCAGCAGCAGCTGCGTACCACGCTCGGCCAAGCGCCTGACGTTCTCGCCGCTGAGGCCGTAGCCGTCTTCGATCCGGTCGGGGATGAACCAGTCGACCTCGCCACCCAGCTCGCGCAGCGTCCTCACCATCACCGCGGTGGCGCTGACTCCGTCGACGTCGAAGTCGCCGTGGACCGTGATCCGGCGGTTGGCGGCGATCGCATCCCGCAACCGCTCGACCACCAGCTCCATCCCCCCGAAGGCGCCCGGCGCGTGCGACTCGTCCGCGGCGAGGAAGGCGCGGGCCAGCTCAGGCGTCCGGTAGCCCCGCCGGACCAGGGTCACGGCGACCGGCTCGCTCAGTCCCAGCTGCTCGCAGAGGGCGCGTGCCTCCGCATAGGAATATGGCTCTACGGCAAATGCGTTGATGGTTTTCGCCACGTTTCCAGGCTAGGAAGCGCGGCGGCGGCAAAGTCGCGGGTGAGCGTTCCCAAGATGGGCGAAAAAGCGCGGCGCTCAGCCGAGTTGGCGCTCGGAGCGGACGCCGATCGCGTAGACGACGCCGAGACCGATCAGCACCCCGGGGATCGCCACCAGCGCGGTCGAGACGTCGGTGTCGCCGAGGCTTTTACCGCTCGCCTCCTGCACGATCAGCCCGAAGATGATCGAGCCGAGCACGGAGCCGAGAAAGGCGCCGACGATTCCCTGCCAGAAGTGGTCGGGGAGGAAGACCGTGAAGTGCCAGAGCGAAATCCCCATGATGAAGAAGACGACGAGGGCCATCGGCTACCTCCTCCCGTGTTTGCGACGCGCCTGGCGCCGTGCTTTTCGCTCGGCGTTGCGCTTGCGCCGCTCAGCCGAAGCTGCCGCGGCCGCATCGCTGTCGCCGTTGGACTGTGAGCTTGCACCGTTGCCGCCGCCACCGCCGTCGGTGCGCTCAGCCGTGGCCACGGCTCCGGGAGCGGCCTCGGCAGCCGGCTCCTCCGCAACCGCGGCAGCCGGCGCTTCGCTCTCCTCGTCGCGACCCAATTTCGCCATCTCGATGTCGTCGGCGTAGGCGGGCACGCGGCCGCCCTCGACTTCCTCGATCCGCAGGCGACGGCGGATGAAGCCGGGCTCCCGTTCTTTCCACGCGGTCAGCACCGGCGAGGCGATGAAGATCGACGAGTAGGTTCCGGAGGCGATCCCGACCAGCATCGCGAAGGCGAAGTCCTGCAGGGTGGCGCCACCGAAGACCAGCAGCGAACCGACCGCGAGCATGGTCGAGAAGCTGGTCGCCAGCGATCGGGTCAGCACCTCGCTCATCGAGCGGTTGACGATCTGCGAGAACGCCGCCCGCGGCATCCGCGGGACGTTCTCCCGGATCCGGTCGAAGACGATGATCGTGTCGTAGATCGAGTAGCCCAAAATCGTGAGGAAAGCGGCGACCGTCCCGCTGTTCACCTCTTTTCCGGTCAGGGAATAGACGCCGCCGGTGATCAGGATGTCGTGGAAGATCGCGATCAGGACCGGAACCGCGTATTTCGGGTCGAACCGCAGCGCCACGTAGCCGCAGATCACCAGCAGCGAGAAGATCAGCGCCTTGAGAGCGCTGCTGGCGACCTGCTGGCCGAAGGTCGGCCCGACGCTGGTGCTTTCGAACCCGCTCTGCTGGATCCCGAATTCGGAGACGAGAGCGGCTTCGGCCTCGTGGACTTCACCGGGTTCGAGCTGGTGGGACTGGATCTGGAAGACGTTGGCGCCGAAATTCGGGTCGGTGACCTGCTGGACCTCCTCGCCACTCACCCCGATCGACTCCAACGCTTCGCGCACGCCTTCCTCGTCGGTGGGCTTCTGCAGCGCCGCGGTGATCCGGGTCCCGGACTCGAAGTCGATCCCGAAGTTGAGCTGCTTGGTCGCCAGCGCGAAGGCGCCGATCAGGAGGATCACGCCGGAGATCGAGAAGAACCAGCGGCTCGCGCCCATGAAGTCGAAGTGCCACTGCCGCCCCTCGCCGCCGGCGCCGAGCGCGGCCGGGGAGCGCAGCAGCCGCGAGCGGCTCATGCTGCCGAGCAGGGCCTGGGTGAAGACGACCGCGGTCAGCAACGAGACGATCGTGCCGACGCCGAGGGTGAAGGCGAACCCCTTGACCCCGGCCGTCGCCAGCACGAAGAGGATGAAGGCGGTCAGCAAGGTGACGACGTTGGCGTCGACGATCGTGCTGATCCCGCGTTTGTAGCCAGCGCTGATCGCGCTCGACATCGAGCGCCCAGCTCGTACCTCCTCCTTTATTCGCTCGAAGATGACGATGTTGGAGTCGGCGGCGACGCCGATCGTCAGCACCAGACCCGCGATCCCCGGCAGGGTCAGGGTGATCGGGATCAGTTTGATCAGGGCGAAGAAGATCACCCCGTAGGCGCCGAGCGCGATCGATGCGATCAGCCCGAGGAAGCGGTAGTAGAGGAGCAGGAAGATGATGACGAGGCTGAGGCCGATGATCCCGGCCTTGATGCCTTCGTGGAGCGCCTGGCTGCCGAGGGTCGCCGAGACCTGGGTCTCGCTGATCAGTTTCAGGTTGATCGGCAAGGCGCCGATCTGCAGCGTCGTCGCCAGGTCCTGCGCGTCCTGGATGCCGCTGAAGCCGCCGGAGATCTCGGCGCCTTCGCGGCCGTCGATCCCGTCGGGGTACTGAGCGAAGTTGATGATCGGCCGCGTCTTCACTTCGTTGTCGAGGACGACGGCGAAATGGCCGGAGAGAACTTCGGCTTCTTCGGGGCTGACCGGCCCGATAGCCGACGCCTGACCGCGCTGGGCGATCTGGCGCGTCACTTCCTGGAACGCTTCCCGGCCGCTGTCGGTGAATTTGAACGAGACGACCGGTTCGTTGGTCGTCGGCGCGTAGGTCTGTTCCGGTTCGGTGATTTCGTTGCCGCTCAGCGCCGGTTTGTCCTTCAACGCGAACCAGCCCGGCTCGGCGGTTTCGTCGAGCTTGCCTTCTTCGTCGGTGGGGTATTCGGAGACCAGGACGGTGCCGGCGGGGACTTCGACGACGATCCCGTCTTTCGGCCGTTTTTTCCCGGTCGGGCTGATGTAGAGGTCCTTTTTCGAGAGCTCCGGCCCGGCGATCAGTTCGTGGGGCTCGTCTTTCTGGAAGAGGTAGTAGCGGGGCTTGGCGACCGAGCAGTCTTCGCAGTTTTCGACCGGTTTTTGTTCGGCGGCGAGCTGGGCGGCTTCATACGCGGTCGGATAGGCGCCCGCGTAGATCAGCTGTTTGCTCTCTTTGCTGGTGACGTTGCGTCCCGCTTCTTCCCAGCGTTTTTCCGACGCTTTGCGAGGCCCTTCCGGAGGTTCGCGGCCGGGTGAGCCGCCGATCGCGTGCTCGGGGCCGATCAGGTTCGGCTCCCAGTCGTAGTAGTAGAGCTGGGCGGTGCTGCCGACCTGTTCGGCGGCGCGGTTGGCGTCGGTGATGCCGGGCAGGCTGACCGTGATCTCGTCGGTCCCCAGCCGGGCCACTTCGGGCTCGGAAACGCCGAGCTTGTTGATCCGCTGTTCGATGATCGAGATCGAGTCCTGGATGTCTTCACCGCTGACTTCGGACGAGGTCCCGGTCGCCTGCCCCTGGTAGACAAGCTCGAGGCCACCCTGGAGGTCGAGGCCGAGCTTGGTTTCCTTGGCCGCGATCACCAGGCCCGAGATCGCGACCAGCGCGATCACGAACAGGAGGACGAAGATGTGGCCGCGCCGGGTGCCCATGTCCTACCCCTCCGGCGTCAAGACGAGGAGCAAGCCGCCGTCGTCGTCATAGGCCGGGAACACATCGGCGACCGCTTTCGCCGGCAAGTCCCCCTCGGCGTTCACCGCGACCCGCTTGCCGAGCGAACGCACCCCCCACTCCAGCGAGGTCTCGATCGGGTCGACGAAGCCGTTTTTGTCGGTGTCGGCGGTCTTGCCGCCGTCGCCGCCGTCGATCCATTCGAGCCCGAGGACCTCGCGTACCGGGCGACCGATCACGTCCTCGTCGGTCAAACCGGTCAGCTCGAAGCTGCCTTTGCCAGCGTCGATCACGCGTTCCTGCTTGTCACAGACGAAAAAGGCGGCATTGGGAGCCGGATAATAATCGTCGAGTAATTCGAAGACAAAACCGAAGCCGCATTTCGAGCAGCCCTTGGGACGGGTGCTGAACCCTGCGGTCCGCTCCCCGCTCACCTCCCGGTGTCCGCAATTCGGACAGATGAAAAACGGCATAGGCGACAGGCTAGATGATCGGATGCCGATCCGGATTCGGCCGAATCAGAAGAGACTTGCCGCGCCTTCCGGGGCGGCGATTCCGAGATGGTCGTAGGCGCGCTGGGTCAGCACCCGGCCGCGCGGAGTGCGCTTCAACAGACCTTGCTGCAGGAGATACGGCTCGAGCACGTCCTCGATCGTGTCCTGCTCCTCGCCGATCGCGACCGCTAACGTCGAGAGACCGACCGGGCCGCCGCCGAACTTGGTCGCAATCGTGTCCAGTAGGGCGCGGTCGCTGCGATCGAGGCCGCCGGCGTCGACCTCCAGCATCTCCAGCGCCGCCGCCGCGACCGCAGCTTCGATCTGACCGCTGCCTTTGACCTGGGCAAAGTCCCGAACCCGCTTCAGGAGGCGGTTCGCGACCCGCGGCGTACCGCGGGAGCGGGAGGCGATCGTCGCCGCCCCGGCCTCGTCGACGTCGACGCCGAGGATCCCGGCTGAGCGTCGGATAATCAGGGCCAAGTGCTCGGGCTCGTAGTACTCGAGGCGATGGGAGACGCCGAAGCGATCCCGAAGCGGCGTCGTCAGCAATCCAGCCCGCGTGGTGGCGCCCACCAGAGTGAAGTCCGGCAGCGGCAGCGTCACCGTCCGGGCCCCAGCCCCCTGCCCCAGAACCACTGGCAGCTCGCCGTCCTCCATCGCCGGGTAAAGCGTCTCCTCGACCGCCCGCCCGAGGCGATGGATCTCGTCGATGAAGAAGACACTGCCCGGCTCCAGCGAGGTGAGGAAGGAGGCGACGTCGGCCTTGCGCTCCAGCGCCGGACCGGCGGTCTGCACCATCGGCACCCCCAGCTCGGCGGCGACGATGTGCGCCAGCGAGGTCTTGCCGAGGCCCGGCGGCCCCGCCAGGAGGACGTGGTCCAGCGGCTCCCCCCGCTTCTGCGCCGCCTCGATGAAGATCGCCAGCTGCTCGGTCACCTGCCGCTGGTTGACGAAGTCGGCCAGGGTGGGGGGCCGCAGCGAGCGGTCGAGCTCCTCGTCGGGCACCTCCGCGCGCGCGTCGTGCACCTTGACCTCGGCATCGACCGGCACCGGGTCGCCGTCGACTCCTGGGGTGCGGATGCGGCTGCCGCCGATGTCGGGGGGGCCGCTCATGCCGCGTTCCTCGAAGCCGCGGCCTTGCGCAGCGCGGCGGCAACCAGCTCCTGCGGCTCCTCGCCCTCCACCCCGTCCAGCAGCTGCTCGGCTTCGAGCGGCGCGTAGCCGAGGTTGACGAGGCCGTCGCGGGCAAGGGCACGGGGGCTGTCCTCGCCGCCGACAACGACGACCTCTTCCTCCAGCGCCCCGGCGACTTTCTCGCGCAGCTCGACGATGATCCGCTCCGCCGTCCGCTTGCCGATTCCCGGCACCGCCTGGAAGCGTTTTGCGTCGCCCGCGGCGATCGCCCGCAGGAGGTCGCGGGTGCTGCCGCCCGAGAGGGTGGCGATCGCGACTTTGGGGCCGACGCCGCTGACGGTGGTCAGCAGCCGGAAGAGATCGCGCTCCTCCTCGGAGGAGAAGCCGTAAAGGGAGAGCGAGTCCTCGCGGGCGACCAGCTCGGCGTGGAGAAAAGCCTCGCTGCCCGCTCCTGGCACCGCCTTGAGCGTCTCCGAGGAGACCGCGAGGCGGTAGCCGACACCGCCGGCGTCGATGACGACGTGGTCGGGGCGGCGCACCATCACCTCGCCACGGATGGCGGCGATCATCCGGCGACCCGCTCCCCGCACTGCCGAGTCGCCTTCTCCTGCACGACCGCGACCGCCTCGCGCCGGCCGCTGGTGCCGCCATGGCAGATCGCCACCGCGAGGGCGTCCGCGGCGTGGTCGGGCGAGGGCGGCTCGGGCAGACCCAAGAGCGTCCCGACCATCTTCTGCACCTGGCGCTTGCCGGCGGCGCCGGAGCCGCATACCGCCATCTTGATCGCCTGCGGCGTGTAGGAGAAGCAGCCGACGCCGTGCTCGGCCGCGGCCAGCATCGCCACTCCGCTCGCCTGGCCGACAGCCATCGCCGAGCGCACGTTCTTGCCGAAATAGACCTCCTCGAGCGCCATCGCCTTGGGCTCGTGCCAGGCGATCAACTCGCGCAGGGCGCCATGGATGCGGGCCAGGCGCCGCTCCATCGGCAGGTCCGGAGTCGTCTCGACGACGCCGCCGTCGAGCGCGACCATGTGGTTGCCCTCGACGCGAACGATGCCGAAGCCGAGATTGGCGGCCCCCGGATCGATTCCCATCACAACTTGCATAGGAGAGGGATTCTGTGAACCGGGTCGGATGCCTTCCTGACGTTGGACGGGGCGGCCCTAGGCTGCCAACTGCTCCAGCACGTCAGCCGGAATATCGAAGTTGGCGAAGACTTCGTCGACGTCGTCTTGCTCGTCGAGAGCATCGAGGAGCTTGAGAACGCGTTCGGCGTCGTGGCCCTTCAGCTCGACCGTGCTTTTCGGTTCGATCGCCAGGCCGGCCGATTCGATCTCGATCCCTTCGCCTTCCAGCGATTCCTTGACGGCCGTCAGGCTGGCCGGGTCACAGATGACCCGCAGCTTGTCTTCGTCGACCTGGACGTCCTCGGCGCCCGCGTCGATCGCCCCGATCAGGTCGTCCTCGCCGTAACGGCCACCGTCGACGACGATCGAACCTTTGCGCTCGAAGATCCAAGCGACCGAGCCCGGCTCGCCGAGGTTGCCGCCGTGTTTGGAGAAGGCATGCCGGATCTCGGCGCTGGCGCGGTTGCGGTTGTCGGTCAGAGCCTCGACCAGGACCGCGACCCCGGCGGGGCCGTAGCCCTCGTAGAGGACCCTTTCGATCGCGGCGCCATCCGCCCCTGCCCCGGTGCCGACGTCGATCGCCTTCTGGATTTTGTCCTTCGGCATCGAGGCGTCTTTTGCCTTTTGGACCGCGGTCGCCAGGGTCGGGTTGTGATCGACGTCGCCGCCGCCGTCCCGCGCCGCGACGGTGATCGCCCGCGCGAGCTTGCTGAAGAGCTTGCCGCGTTTAGCGTCGGCGGCGCCCTTCTTGTGTTTGATCGAGTGCCACTTGGAGTGTCCGGACATCGCCTGCCATTGTATGAACCAGGAAATGGGAACGAGAGCGCGCACCCAGCGAGCAGGCCGAGGCGTGGCCGCCGGCCTCGTCTTCCTCGCCATGCTCCTGGCCGCATTCTCGCTTTGGACGGCGATTCCGCTGAGCTGGGTCTACATCGGCTCGAAGCTCTCGCAGACGCAGTTCCCGAGCGGCGGCCCTTATGCGATCGTCGCCGTCGGCGTGGTCGCCTCGATCCTCATCGTCGCCTGGTTGATCGGCCGCCTCAACGACCTCTACATCCGCATCACCGGCACCAACCGGCTGGGGCCGATTCGGCCCAACTGGCTCAAGAGCATGCGCGACACCGCGCCTATGCGTAGCTCGGTGACCGTGGTCGAGGCGGTGCTGATGGCCTCGGTGATGCTGGCGATGCTGGCGCTCACGGTTTGGTTCTTCGTCTGGGCCGGCTCGCCGATTCCCAACCAGTAGTTCCAGTTCCGTGACGGAGTTGTTGCGCAACTTTTAAGTTTCGCGCACCAAACGTTGCACTTGGTTCGGTACGGTGGTTATATGGCCGTGATGGCGAGGGAAACCTGGACCGACGAGAGGCTCGATGACCTGAACAAGAAGGTCGACGAAGGCTTCAGGGAGATCCGTGAGGAATTCCGAGCCGTGCGGGGCGAGATGCAGGGTCTGCGAGGAGAGATCCAGGGCGTGCGGGGCGAGGTCGCTGCGATGGGCCGAAATCTGATGCAGCTCACCTGGGGACTGATCGGGACGATGCTCGTCGGTTTTCTAGGGACGATCATTGCCCTCGTTACCCAGATGTGAGCTCAGACCACGAACTTCCCATCTTCCTGCATCACCTCGCCGTCCACTTCGAGCTTGCCGCCGAGGCGGAGGTCGCAGACGAGGTCGGTGTGGACCGAGGACTCGTTCTCGCCGCCGGACTCCGGGTAGCTGGCGCCGACCGCCATGTGGACGGTGCCGCCGATCTTCTCGTCGAGCAGGACCTCGCGGGTGCCTTTGTCGATCCCGTAGTTGGTGCCGATCCCGAGCTCGCCGAGGGTCCGGGCCCCCTCGTCGGTGTCGAGCAGCTTCAACAGGTACTCCTCGCCGCGCTCGGCCGAGGCGTCGACGACCCGGCCGCCCTCGAAACGTAGTTTCACCCCGGCCACCTCGCGGCCGCCGATCACCGCCGGCAGGTGGAAGCTGACTTCGCCCTCGACCGATCTCTCTACCGGGCCGGTGAAGAACTCGCCATCGGGCATGTTGTTGTCGCCGACGCAGGGGATGAACTCCCGGCCGGCGATGCCGAGCTTGATGTCGGTGCCGGGCGCGGTCACCCGCACCTCCTCATGGCCCTGGATCCAGTCGGCCAGTCGCCGCGTCTCGTCTGAGGCGCGCTGCCAGGCGGTCAGCGGCTCGGGGTCGGTGGCGAGGCAGGCGCCGTAATAGAAGTCTTCGTAGTCGGCCAGGCTCATCTCCGCCTCGGAGGCGTAGGCGCTGGTGGGATAGAGCGTGTAGACCCAGCGGAAGTCGCCTTCGGCGCTGCGCTTCATCGCTCGCGTCATCAGGTCGCCGGTCACCGACTGGCGCAGGGTCTGCCGCTCCGGCGCCACCCCGGAGAGCTCGCGGGTGTTGGTGCTGGCTCCGATCGCAATCCGCACGTCGGCGTTGTCGACCATCCACTCGGCGTAGGGCGAAATCCATTCCAGCTGGCTGTCGGAGGCGTGCTTGAAGTAGGCGGCCACCTGTCCCTCCAGCGCCACGTTCAGCATCGGGTTGCCGCCGGCTTTTAGCACCTCCTCGTAGACCGCCAGCAGCAGCGGCGCGGCAGCGCTCTCGCCGTCGATCGAGACGACGTCTCCCTCCTTGACTTCGGTCGAGTATCCGACCAGGATCTTCGCCAGGTTCTGCACCCGGGGATCGCCACCGCTCATGCTTTCGCCTCCTCCCCCGCCCGCTCGCGCGCGGCGGTCGCCATTGCCATGAAGATCGCGTGGAACCGGGGATCGTCGGTCAGCTCGGGATGGAAAGCGCAGGCGAGCACGTTGCCATCTCTTATCGCCACCGGATGCTCTCTATATGAGGCCAGCACCTCGACGCCCGGCCCGTACCGCTCCACCCACGGGGCCCGGATGAAGACCGCCCGCAGCGGCTCGTCCCCGGCCCCCTCGACCTCGAGGTCGGCTTCGAAGCTCTGCAGCTGGCGGCCGAAGGCGTTGCGCTTGGCAGTCGCGTCGAGGAAACCGAGGTGCTCGGCGTCGCAGACGATCAGCCCGGCGCAGGTCCCGAGAATCGGCCGGCCGGCCTCGTGGTGCATGAGCAGCGCCTCCTCCAGCCCCGCCGAGTCGATCATCTTGCCGATCGTCGTGCTCTCACCGCCCGGAATCACGAGCGCGTCTAGGCCCTCCATATCGCCCGGCGTTCGTATCTCCCGCGGCTCGGCGCCGAGCCGGCGCAGGATTTTGGTGTGGGCGTCGAAATCGCCCTGGAGCGCGAGGACTCCGACCCTGAGGTCGGCCACCTACGCTCCGCGGTGCTGCAGGAGGGCATCCTCGGCCGCAAGCCCGGCGATCTCCAGCCCGGCCATCGCCTCACCGAGCCCGGTCGAGGCGGCTGCTACCCGCTCAGCGTCGTTGAAATGAGTCGTTGCCTCGACGATCGCCCGCGCCCGTCGCGCCGGATCGGAGCTTTTGAAGATCCCGGAGCCGACGAAGTTACCCTCGGCGCCGAGCTGCATCATCAGCGCCGCATCGGCTGGGGTGGCGATCCCGCCGGCGCAGAACAGCGGCACCGGCAGGCGGCCGGCGGCGGCGACCTCCTGGACCACTTCCAGCGGTGCCTGGTGATCTTTCGCTGCCGAGGAGAGCTCCTCCGGCCGCAGCTGCGCCAGCCGCTTGATCCCCGAGGTGATCTCGCGCATGTGGCGAACCGCCTCGACCACGTTGCCGGTCCCGGCCTCGCCCTTGGAGCGGATCATCGCCGCGCCCTCGCCGAGCCGTCGCAGCGCCTCGCCGAGGTTGGTGGCGCCGCAGACGAAAGGCACCTCGAAGGCGAGCTTGTCGATGTGGTTGCGCTCGTCGGCCGGGGTCAGCACCTCCGACTCGTCGATGTAGTCGACTTCCAGCGCCTGCAGGACCTGGGCCTCGGCGATGTGACCGATCCGCGCCTTCGCCATCACCGGAATCGAGACCGCCTCCTGGATCCCCTTGATCATCGAGGGATCGGACATGCGGGCGACGCCGCCATGAGCGCGGATGTCGGCGGGCACGCGTTCCAGCGCCATCACCGCCACGGCGCCCGCCTCCTCGGCGATCTTCGCCTCCTCGGGCGTGACCACGTCCATGATCACCCCGCCTTTAAGCATCTCGGCCAGGCCGGTTTTCAACCGAAAAGTCGCTCGCTCAGTCATGAGGCGCATCTTAGACAGCGCCTCTCCCGCGGGTGGCGACGACCCGCGGGCCCTGCGCCCCGTCCTTACTTGAGTTTGTAAGCCCTGATGCGATCTTTGTGCGCGGCTTCGTCGCGAGCGTAGAGGCCATGGGCCAAACCCTGGATCAGGGCCATCAGCGCCGTGTGCGAACGGGTGAAGCTCGGGCTGTTGGAGGAGAAGTAGAGCGTCAGCTCGGCGTGCTCCCCCACCTCCGACATCGTCGCGTCGGAGACCGCCAGGGTGCGGGCGCCGCGGTGCAGCGCCAGCTTCATCGCCCGCAGCAGCAGCGGGTGAGCACGGCCGGCAGAAAGAGTGATGACCAGCGTGTTCTCGTCGATCCGGCCCAGCCGCTGCAGCGACTCGCCGCCGGTCGAAGCGACGATTTCGGCGCGGATGTCGAGCAGGCTGAGGGTGTGACGCAGGTAGCTGGCGAAGAAGGCCATCTGGTCGACGCCGACGATGACGATCCGCTGTGCTTCGGCCAGCGCCGCGACCGAAGCGTTCACCTGATCGGAGGTGAGCTTGCGCGCGGTTTCCTCGAGGTTCGAGTAGTCGGCGCTGAGCGATCCCTCCAGCTCGGAGTGGTCGAAGGAGAAGAGGGCGCCGCCGTTGGCGCCGGTGTTGGCGATCGTCGTGCGGTACTCCTCGATCGCCGCCTGCTGGAGCTCGGGGTAACCCTCGAAGCCGAGGGCCTGGGAGAAGCGCACCACCGTCGAGGACGAGGTGCTCGCTCTCCGGGCCAACTCCTCGGCGGTGAGGAAGGCTGCCTCGTCGAGATGGTCGACGATGTAGCGGGCGACGTCTTTCTGGGAGCGCGAGAACTCTTCGAAACGCTCCTGGATGTAGTCGGAAAGGCTTTTGAGCTGTGGGGACTTCGTCGCGGTCTTGGTCACGGCGGTCCATTTCGCCGAACCCGACCCTTTCCCTTCCGGCTTCTGGTTGGATTTGTCCGACGATGACTCTCGAAGAGGCCCTGCGCCTTACAAACCGGAACATGATCGCCTTCGACCTGATGCTCGGCAGCGCCGCGATCGCGGCCCCCGCCGCGACGCTGAAGGTGCTTGGTCACGACGAGCCCTCGCCGGACGCGAAGCACCTCTTCCGCCGCTGCGGACCGATCTGGCTCACCTTCGCCGCCGCCCATCTGGTGGCCGACCGCCGCGGCAAGCCCGCCGACTGGCAGGCGCTCGCCTGGCTGCGCGGAACCGAGATCGCCACCGACGCGCTCTGGTCCGCCTCCCCCGCGGTGAGCCGACCAGGCGCCAAGCTCGGCCTGCAGCTGGCCGGGGTTGCCAACCTGGCAATGGCGGCCGGCTTCGCCTGGATGTCACGACGCCGATGAGCCAGTTCGAGGGACAGCCGAGCATCCGCTGGAGCCTCACCGGCATCAACGAAGAGGGCGACGAGGTCTACCTGATCCGCGGCATCGCGCGCAAGCTCTACCACTGCCCTGGCTGTCACGGGGACATCCCGGTCGGCGAGGAGCACACCGTCGTCCAATTCGTCCGCCGGCTCGGTGGCACAGATCATCACCACTGGCACCGACGCTGCGCCGAAGAACTGCTGGTCCCCGAGCTCGGCAGCCTCAAGCGGGTCCCGGCCTCGGAGTCGAGCCAGTCGAAGCTGGAGGCGCGGGGACGCCGTCCGGCCGGGCGTCGCGACCGCCGCTGACCGTGAGTCTCCGCCGCCGGCTCGTGGGCTTCCGCCGCCGGCTCGCCGGCACCTACGCGCGGATCTGGCGCACCTACCGGGGCTGGGCACCGTCGCTGCTGATCCTCGCGGCGGTCGTCTTCCTGCCCCTCGGGCTGCTCGACGCCCTCAGCCTTCAGGTCGACGTCGACTCGCTCGACATCACCAGCGGGATCAAAGTGGCGGCGCTCGTGCTCGCCGTCGGGGCGGTGACGATGACCGGTCTGCTGGGCGAGATCTTCTTCAGCGGCGCGATCGCGATCTCGCTCACCCACCCCCACGGGGAGCGGCCGCCGAAGCTGCGCGAGATCGCCGCGCGGATCAAGTACGGGCGGCTGGTCGTCGTCGACCTCGCCTTCGTCGCGATCGTCGCCGTCGGGCTGCTGATCGGATTGGTGCCGGGAGTTCTCGCCTTCGTCTTCCTTGGCCTCTCCGGCCCGATCATCGAGATCGAGGAGCGCTCCGCGAGCGCGGCGCTGCGCCGCAGCTTCCACCTCGTGCGGGGGAGCTTCTGGCTCGTCTTCTGGGTTCTGGTCCCGATCGAGGTCGCCGGCGACGCGATCGGGGGCGGGCTGGCGAACCTCGTCCATCACCAGCTCGGCGACACCCTTCTGGCCACCTGGCTGGCGGAGGCGGTCTCCAACATGGCTCTCTCGCCGGTCTTCGCGGTCGCGGCGGTCCTGCTCACCGTCGACCTGATCGCGGCCAAGGAGGGTGACGCCCCACCCCTACACTCGGCTCCGGTGCCAGCATGATCCTGACCACGGCTTCGATCTTCGGCGACTTCTGGGGGAATCTGGAAGAGCACGACGAGCAGGGGCTGTTCCTCGTCCTCGTCGGCTTCATCCTCTCCTTCGCCTTCATCCGCATGAGCACCCGGCTGATGCGCAGCCCGAAGGTGCCTTGGTGGCCGGGAAGCATCGTCAGCGACAGCGGCGTCCACCTTCACCACCTCGTCTTCGGGATCGTGACGATGATGATCGCCGGGGCCGGCGGCTTCCTCGCCTTCGGACATACACCCTGGACTGAGATCTGCGCATTCGCCTTCGGGATCGGCGCCGGGTTGACGATCGACGAGTTCGCCCTCTGGGTCTACCTCGACGACGTCTACTGGGCCGAGGAGGGCCGCAAGTCGATCGACGCCACCGTGATCGCCGCCGCCGGGATGATGCTGGTCCTGCTCGGCTTCACCCCGTTGACGATCGAAGACGCCTCGATTGGGTCGATCCTCGGCAGCTTCCTCAGCGCGCTCTTCGTCTTCGGCCTGGTCGCGATCTGCTTCCTCAAGGGCCGGGTACTGCACGGCAGCGTCGGCTTCTTCATTTTTCCGGTCGCCCTCTACGGCGCCTGGCGCCTCGGCAAGCCGGACTCGGCCTGGGCCCGGCGCCGCTACGGCGGGCGACACCCCAAGAAGCAGCACCGCTCCGCAGATCGATTCCCCCCGGATCGCCGTACGGACCGCTTCAAGAACGCCTTCCGCGACCTCGTCGGCGGTAAGCCGAGCGAGGGCCTGGCAGCGGCCCGCGACGAGGCGCTCGCAGCAACCCGCGAGGCAAGCGAAGAAGTGCGGCAGCGGGCCGAACGCGTGACCCACCTCGGCGACGGCGACGGCGACTGAGGCAGTGAGTTCCTAGACTCGTTCGACGATGCGACGACGCCTGCCCATATTCCTCTTGGCGGCGCTGCTGTCGCTATCGGCGGCAGCGGTCACCTGGGGCGCGGTGGAAAAGGAAGGAAACCTGTTGGTCCACTTCGATGCCGGGTTCTCGCCGCGGGCGCTGCCGCGAGTGACCCCGGCGCCGATCCAGGTGACGATCAAGGGCGCCGTTTCCACCACCGACGGCAGCCACCCGCCCCCGCTGAAGGTTCTGGAAATCGAGCTGAACCGCAATGGCCAGCTCTACACCAAGGGCCTGCCGGCCTGCTCACCCTCGCTCCTGCAGTCGACCAGCACCAGCGAAGCGAAGGCCCGCTGCGCAAGCGCCCTCGTCGGCCACGGGAACTTCAAGGCCGACATCGTGCTCGGGACCACCAGGCCGGTGGCCGTCGCCGGCGAAGTCCTCGCCTTCAACGGCCGCCGAGCGGGCAAGCCGGCGCTGCTCCTCCATTTCTTCGGCGGCAACCCGGTTCGCTTCACCCTCGTCGTACCGCTGCTGATCGTCCACCGGGTCGAGGGCGAATTCGGAACGGTGCTGCGAACCCGGATCCCGAAGCTCGCCAACGGCTTCGGCTCGATCACGCAGATCGAGCTCTCGCTCGGGCGCCGATGGTCCTTCGCCGGCAAACGCCGCAGCTACCTGTCAGCCGCTTGCAGCGCGCCGCCTGGCTTCACCGCGGTTCCCTTCCCCTTCGCCCGCGCCAAGTTCCGCTTCGAAGGGCATCCGCAAATCGATTCGACCCTGGAAAAGGTCTGCCGCGTGCGTTAGCTGATTCACTGCCGCACACGTCAAACCGGCAACAAAACCACTGGGAGCAATCCACATGACGAAGAAACTGCACGCCCTCGGCCCGTTCCTCGCCGTAATCGCGATCGGCGCCGGCGGCATCGTCTGGTCCGGCTGCGGCAGCAGCAGCGACGAAAGCAACTCGATCACCGAACAGGCGAAGCAGCAGGTGCAGGAAGGCACCAAGAAGGCCGAAGAAGCCGTTCAGGAAGGCACCAAGAAGGCCGAAAAGGGCCTCGAAGAAGCCAAGGAAACGGTCGAAAAGAACCTCAAGGGCAAGACCAAGAAGAAGGTCGAAGAAGCCCGCAGCGAGGCGGAAAAGGGGCTCGAAGAAGGCAAGGCACAGGCTGAAAAGGGTGCCGAAGAAGCCAAGGAACAGGCGGAAAAGTACCTCGAATAGCCCGTCCCTTTAGGACTTTTTCAGCGGTGGAGGTCCCGGGTGGCCTCGATGCTCTCCGTGAGGATCTCCACCGCTTGACCCATCTTGTCCTCGGAGATGGTGAACGGCGGCGCCAGGCAGAGGATGTCGTCGAGCAGGCCGCGGGTGAGCAAGCCACGCTCGCGAGCCTCGGCGGCGGCCCGGCGCCCGCGGATGGCCTGAACCGGCCACCGCTCTCGCGTCGCCTTGTCAGCGACCAGCTCGATTCCGGCCATCAACCCAGCTTGCCGCACCTCTCCGACTTCCGGATGCTCGCCCAGCGAGGCGAGCAGACTCGTCAAGACCACGCTCATCTCCCGGACGCGCGCGAGCAGATCCTCGCGCTCGATCGTCGCGATGTTCGCCAAGCCCACCGCACAGGCGACCGGGTGACCGGAGTGGGTGAAGCCGTGCATCAGGACCCCCGGCTGCTCGCCGGGCGCGCGTAGCTCATCCCAGAGGGGATCGCTGACGATCACCCCGCCGAGCGGGACGTAGCCGCTGGTGACGCCCTTGGCGAAGGTGATCAGGTCCGGGACGACCCCTTCATGCTCGCAGGCAAACCAGGTTCCGGTCCGCCCGAAGCCGGTGATCACCTCGTCGACGATCAGCAGCAGCCGGTTGCGGTCGCAGATCTCTCGCAACCGCCGCAGGTATCCCGGCGGGGGCACGATCACGCCACCGGAGCCGAAGACCGGCTCGACGATCACCGCCGCGATTCGCTCGGCGCCGAGCTCGGCGATCCGCTGCTCGAGGGCCTCTCCCTGGCAGACCGGGCAACTCTCGGGCTCGCACGGGGTGCCGGCCGGGCAACGGTAGGTGTAGGGCGCCGGCACCTCGTGGATGTCGGGTGCTTCGACCCC
Source organism: uncultured Actinomycetes bacterium (assembly GCA_963702075.1). Taxonomy (GTDB): domain Bacteria; phylum Actinomycetota; class Thermoleophilia; order Solirubrobacterales; family 70-9; genus VAYN01. The sequence goes on from OY969703.1 coordinate 1,847,943, forward strand.
GAAGTCCCCGTGGTAAGGCTGCAGCCGGGTGGTGGTGGTCGTAACCCCGGCGAGACCGTGGTAGCCACGTTCGTGAGCGAGCACGATCGACTTCTCGGGCCTTCCGTCCCGCACCCAGTGCCGACGGGCGAACTTGATCGCCGTCTCGTTGGCCTCGCTTCCACCGGAGGTGAAGAAGACGCCGCTCAGCCCCGGCGGAGCGAGCTCGGCGATCTTCTCCGCGAGCTCGATCGCGGGCCGCGAGGAGACGCCGCCGAACGTGGATGCGTACGGCAGCGAGCGCAGTTGCTCCACCGCGGCGTCGATCAGCTCCTGCCGGCCGTGCCCCACGTTGACGGTCCAGAGGCCGGCCATGCCGTCGATCAACCGGCGCCCGTCCTCGGTCACCAGCTCGCAGTCCTCTCCCTGGGCGATCACCAGCGGCCCCGCCTGCGGCAGCACGGAGTGATCGGTGAGCGGGTGGATCAGGTGCTGGAGGTCACTCGTTACATGCCTTGATGCAGGCACTCCACTCAGATTAGCGAAAGTAGACAGACTGTCTACGCGTCGGCGGGCGATTTTCTACCCAACGGACTGCGGGGTGCATCCTCGGGCCGAACCGAGCAGATCGAGTACCAATGCAGCAGCGCCAATTGATGGGCGACGCGCTCGATCTCATCTTCATCGGCGGAGACCGGGAAGTTGCGGAGGATCGCCTCGATCATCGCGTAGGTGGCGCGGACGCCGAATTCGAGATCGACGTCGTCGCGAATCAAGCCGGCCGACTCGTCGGCGGCGTGCACCGCCATGATCCAGCCGAGCATCGCATCGTCTGCGGCCTTGTCGGCCTCCTCCCAGCCGGAGCCGCGCAGATTTCGCGCTACCGCGACGATCGGGCGGAGGTCGGCGTTCACGACCCTCCAGGTCAGCGCCTCGCGGACCATCGCCTGGACCAGGTCGAAGGAAGTCTGGCCGGAGCGGGCGTTTTCGCGCAGTTTCTGGGGGATCCGCGCGTAACCGACCATGTAGTCACTGATGATGCCGGCGAGGATGTCCTGCTTGTCGTCGAAGTTGTTGTAGACGGTCGCCCGAGCCACCTGCGCGGCGCGGGCGATGTCGCCCATCGAGGTCTCGGAGAAGCCGCGGCGAGCGAACAGTTTCCGGCTCGCCTCGAGGATCTTGATCCGCGCCCGTGGCTCCCCCCGCCTCGGTCGCGTCATTTTTGGTCTCCCCGATGACGATTGGTCAGCTCCTTCACATAAACGAGACTATCCAAAGTAAGTGACATCACCCACCTCAATGGACTTCCTCGGGAAGCTCGTACCAGCGCTTGCGATCCCCGATTCGGGAGCGCAGCCGCCACCCTCTCGACTTGGGGACGCTGTCCAGTTCTTCCTGCAGGTGACCTAACCGTTCGGCTACCAGCTGGCCGGCCTCGAATCCCGGCAGCTCGAGCGCAAAATGCTCGGCCCGCTTGGCGACCATCCCCAGCGTTCGCCACAGCCCCCAGTCAGTGGCCGCCAGTTCGGCTATGTAGGCGGAATTCACGCCACTATCGTCCGTGGTCAGGGGGTGGTCGGCAAAGATCGCGCAGACGTCCAGGTAGTCCTTTTCGTTCGTCTCCACCACCTGGAGCTTCAACACCGTCAGGTCCGCGAGTGACAAAGTCAGCGGAACCTTGTCGAGACGACGCTTGAGGTCGATCCGGTGACAAAGGTTCGCCTCGTCGACGAAGACGTCCACCTGACGGTGGTTGCGCTCGTCCCAGAAGTAGAGGCGGCGGTGGCCATGGAGGATGTTGAACTCTTTATCGCCCACATAACCCAGAGAATCCAGCAGGTGGGCCACGTGCTTCTTCGCGCCGCCCACCGAGGTCAGGTCGATGTCGACGTACTCCCGTGCCAGTGGCGGTCGGCGAGCGCTGGGACAGGTGAGTGCAATCGCGACCCCGCCGAGCACCCGGAGCGGAATCTCCCGCGCCGAGGCAGCCTCCGCGATCCGTCGCCCCTCGGCGACGGGATCCGCAAGCGGCTCCGAGCTATCCGGCGTCACTCCGGCGGGATCTCCGCCGCCAGTTTGTCCACGTCGACACCCTGGCGCGAGCGTGCGGCTCGAGCGCCGAAGAAGGTCAGGAGCGAAGCCCCGAGGATGATTGCAACGTCACGCAGGAAGTGCGGCCTGTCGATGCCCAGCCCTTCGTAGTGCATGTAGACGAAGAACAGGCCCGCCAGCAGGACCGCGAGGAGGCCGCCGGAGAGACTGACCACCGGCACGCCGAAGATACGACGGATGCTCGCCGACGAGTGCCATGCGTCGGGTCGCCGGTAGGGAAGCAGCAGCGCCGAGATCCCGATCAGGATCATCGCGATCAGCTGCACCGCCACCGCCTCGACGAGGACGCCGAGGAAGCCTTCGTTGTTCCAGACGGCCCAACCGAGGACGATGATGCTGAGAACGACCGTCAGGCCGATCGCGTAGCTGGGCGCATGGGTGCGCGACGAGACCCGAGAGAACCGCGAGGGCAGGAGGCCGTCGAGCGACCAGGCGAAGAAGGTACGCACCGCGATCGTGATGTTGGGGATCATCAGCAGCGGGAAGGCCGCCGCAAAGGTGATCAGCAGCCACCACGCAAGCAGCGTGCTGCCGCCCGCGATCGAGGTCAGGAACGTGTAGAAGGGCGGCGCGGCGAAGGGGTAGCTTTCCGATTCATTGAGCCCGTTGATCGCGATGAAGAAGTCGTGTCCGAAGGTCCTGAAGAAGAGGATCGAGAGGACCACGGCGATCGCGACATGGACCAGACTGGCCAGGCCCATCACCTTCACCTGGGTGGTGTCGCGGGCCCGCCGTACCTCACCGGAGATGTAGATCGAGAGCCAGGCGAAGAGAGTGAGGCTGCAGATCACCGCCCAGGTGGGCCAGGTGTTGTTCATGCTGAATGCCGGGCTGGTGTCCACTCCTTCCTTATGGGCGTTGGCGATGATCGTCTTGTAAGTGTTCGGTTCGCCGGTGATCGAGCCAGCGAACTGGTTGAAGCTGTGGATGAAGCCGTCCTGGCTCTTGAACACCAGGACGAGGAAGACGGTGGCAAGGCCCATCATCATCAACAGCCAGAAGCCGTTCATGATCCGGGTCGTCCAGCGCCAGCCGCCGGCGAGCAGGACCGCGGAGCCGACGATCAGGGCGGTGCCGATTCCGAACTGCCAGCCCTTGCTGGTGGCGAGGTCGTTGCCCGCGGTGACGAGGGAGTTGTGGCCGCTGACCAGCCCAACCGCCGTCAGCGACGGGCCGAGGGCGACGGTGACGAAGGCCAGCGCGATGAAGGCGATCGAGAGGATCACCCCCGAGGTCCAAAAGAACGAGGACACGAGGCCGACTACGGGGTGGGTGACGCGGCCGACCAGTACGTAATCACCGCCACTGCGCGGGATTGCTGAAGTGAAGAGGCCGTAACAAACGGAAATCACGAGCGCCACTCCCAAGGCCATGGCGAAGCCCAGCCAGATCGAGCCGCCGGGGAAGAGGGCGAGGGCGAGGAACACCGAGGTGGCAAGGAGGACCGAGGTCGGCTGTCCAGCCATGTTGAAGACAAAGGTCGAGAAGGGTGAGACTTCCCGCACCAGGCCGGTCGCCTTCCTTGCATAGACGCCTTGCGGCGCCGGTCTCTCCCCCAACTGCGTCATCCCCTCCCCCTTTCTTTCGTCCCTCTAGCCTGACACCAGATATTGGCCGACTACACGTTCCGGTGCCAGATGCACCAAGCAGCCGTCCAGGTGGCCGCTACCGTAATCGGAGCCCGGGTTGATTGCCACAGTTCGCCCGATCCTCGTCACACCCTTGCTCTCGTGGATGTGACCGTGAAGGCTGAGAACCGGCTGCACCTCTTCGAGTATCTGCCGTACGGCACGGCTGCCGGTGGGAATCTCGTGAGGCCGACCCCCCTTGGTCACGTAGCGCAGTTCCGCGTCGACCTCGAAAGCCGTGTCCAGACTGCTCTCCCAGGGCGGCACGTGGACGTTGAAGATCGCCTGCTCGGGCTTCTCCAATTGGTCAGCCAGACGTCTCAACCGAGCGTAGATCTGCTCCTCGTCGAGCTCCCTCGGCGTCTCCCATGGAGTCCGGTTGGAGTAGCCGAGAGAGACCATCTCGTGAGGGCCCACAACCTCGATTCGCTCGTCGCAGGAAACGACATTGGTCCCGCTCGCGAGCACCTCGTCGATCAACCAGGGGTCGTCATTGCCTGGAATGACATAGGCGCGGGTGCCGGTGGCTGCGAGCCGTTCGTCAGCGAGCTTCACCCAGAGGCGCAGCTCGTCCAGCAGCGCCTTCTCGAAGACCTGTCCCCGGCGCACCGGGTCCTCCCCGAGACGGCGCGCCTCGTCCTCGTCGACGATCAGCGGATACATCCCGTTGGTCGAGATCGCCTGCTGCATCTGGTCCAGCTCGGCGGCGGTATGCGCCACCCGCTGCTCGCCGATCACCTGGGCCATGTAGGAGCCGTCGCCCCCGCGGACGATCGGCACCAGCGCCTTGCCGGTCAGGTCGCCCCCCATGATCAGCGCGTCGGCGGGGTAGTGCGCGGCGGCATTGACGAACTTCTTCCAGCAGAGGCGCGACCCGTGCACGTCGCCTGCGTAGAAGAGACGGATGATGCTTTCTCTTTGACGTCGCCTGAACATCGTTCCCGGTTCCCTGTCTAGATCATCCGCTTTTTCGAGGACAAGAACTGTGCCGTACCCAACATGTAACTAGTCATGGTGTCTACTCCACAGAAATCGCCAACTCATGCCCGAGCAGATGCGCCGCGGCATCGGCGTCATGCGTAGCGAGCAGGCCTGCGGCGGCGAGGACGTAGTTCGCATCAATGCCCAGAACCGGATCGCGCGGCGCCAACGAGCGCGGCGCCCGGCGGTCGAGGGCCCCCGCGAGAATCTCGCGGCCATCGTCTCGATGGGCGAAAACCCCTCCAGTACCGATAACCCGCTCGACCTCCCGCAGATCGGGGCCGTCCCGGACGAGGGTCGGCGGACCGCCTTCTCCCCGGCTCAGCAGCATCGTCCCGCAGTGCCGCTTGACCGCGTGGGTCATGCAGCCGACCGCCAGGAGATGGTCCAAGCGCGCCTCCTCAGGCCGCTCGGGAATCCACTTCGAATCGCCTGAACGCAATAGGACAGCCTGTCCAAGAGCGTCCTCGCCAGACCCGCTCTCGGCTTCGATCCAGCGCGCATCGGCGTCGAGGACGCCGGCCGAACCGGAGCGCAGACCGAGGTCCCCCTCGACCGTGCGGATGGTCGGCGGCGCTGGCAGCAGCGGGTCCTCTATCCCCGGCGTCGCCGCCTCAGCCAAGCGGCTGGAGTGAACGTCGGTGGTCGCGCCGCCGACGTCGACCACCATCACGTCGCCGACCCCCGGCACGGCTTCGGTGCCTCGCGAGAGCAGCTGGACCGCCTCGAGCACCGCCTCGGGCGTCGGCATTCGCACCATCCGCTCGAAGTCGGGGCTGGCGCTGAGTCCCTTGCCGCCGATCACGTGGTCGAGGAAGGCGCGGAGGATCGCCTCGCGTGCGGATTCGATCTCTAACTCTCCCAGGCGGGGCATCACATTCGCCGCCACTTCCGCCCGTGCGCCCGCCGCGCGCAGAAGCCCTGCCGCCTCCTCGGCCACCTCCGAGTTACAGGCGACGACAAAATGCGCGCCCAGCTGCGCGCCTGAGAGCCGCCGCGCGTTCTCGAGCACGAGCTCGGCCTGGCCGCCGTCGGTACCGCCGGCGAAGAGGACGATCTCCGGGCGAGCTGAGCGCAGCTGTTCGAGCTGTGCGTCATCGAGCTCGCCGGCGAGGACGGCGCCGACCCGCGCTCCCGCGTTCAGCGCCGCCTGCCGCGCCGCCGCCGCGGTGAGGTCGGCGACCAGGCCGACCGCCGCCACCCGCAGGCCGCCGCCGGCGCTGGAGGCGGCGATCGCCTCGTCGATCTCGACCGGGGCACCGGCAGCCGCTCGAGCTGCCTCGAGCGCAGCCGCGTAGCCGTCCATCAGGTCGGTGCCGATGCTGGTCGGCGCCTGCGCCCGCCCCAGCAGCCTCCCCTCCTCCGGGTCGACGAGGCTGAGCTTGGTGTAGGTGCTGCCGAAGTCGGCGAGCGCGATTGCGCCCATCTAGGCCGGAACGCCCCCGGCGCGGTGCTCGGCCAGGGCCTCGACGAGGCGGTCGATCGTCCCCGGGGTCTGGATCCCGGTTGCGTTGAGATCGGCGCTGACGTCCCGGGGGATGTCAGACCCCTCGACGTCTTCGTTGAGGACGCCGCCCATGAAGACGGGCACCTCCCCCGCCCTGGCGCCGTCGAGTTCCTGCATCAGGAGCCGACCGAAGTTGCGGGCGACCCCGTTGTGGGTGCTGATCACAACGGCGTCGGCGTCGGTCTCGATCACCGCTTTGACGATGTCCTCGGGGTCGCGGTTGACGCCGAAGTCGATCACCTGCGTCCCCACCGCTGACAGCGTCGAGGCGAGCAGGAAGGGAGCGAACTCGTGGACGTCGGTGGAGGTGACGAGCACCTTCATCCCCCGGATCGCCGCCTCTTCCGGGCGCCCGTGAAGCTCGGCCAGCAGCCGCTCGCGCTCTTCCATCGTGCTCCTGACCAGGTCGGTTTCGAGCACCGGGCGCCGGCCGCGCGGGAACTCGGGGTCCGGGTCCCCTGCCCCGAACAGTTCCTCACAGCGCTCAGAGCCGAGGCGTTTCAGCACCAGCAGCATCTGCGCCGGGTCGCGGACGTCGATGCCGGCGCTGGAAAGCCCATGGACCACCGCCTCGAAGAAGCTGCGACCTCCCTGGACGAGGCGGTCGCGCATCGCCTCGATCTTCGCCCAGTCGACCACCGGGTCGACCATCGGCACGTAGTCGTCGAGGCGGCGGCTGATCGTCTGCACCGTCGCCACCTCCTCCCAGGTGGGGATCCGCTCGGTCTCGGTGACCGGCACGGCGATTGGCGCGGTGCCGAGGCGGTAGCGCACGTCGACCATCTTCATGAAGAGGACGTCGGTGTTGAGAACCGCCATGTTGGCGTCGAAGTCCGGCGTGTTGCCGATCGTGTCGCCCTGCGTGTAGTTGAACGGCACCCTGTCGAAGTTCACCGCCTCCAGTGCCAGCGTCACCGCCGACTTGACCACCGGGTTCTGGGTCAGGCCGCCCCAGCTCGGCGAGTAGGCGGCGCCGATCAGCTCTTCGCTGACGTAGCGCTCGACCATCGCCCAGCCGATGTAGTTGGCGTAATCGTGGAAAACGCCGGGGTAGCCGTCCTCGAGGTAGGAGTCGAAGACCACGCCCTCGTCTTTGAAGGCCGCCAGCAGACCCGCGCCCTTCAGCGTCGCCATCGTCTGGCCGACTTCGTCGTCCCAGTAGGGCCAGCGCCAGCAGTGCTGAGAGAGGACGCCGATCGTGGTGATCCCGGCCTGCAGCGCGTCGACGGCGTTCTCGACCGAGGCCGGGCTGCCGACGTTGTTGTCGGCGGCCTCGGGCTCGATCGGCACCGTGTGCGCGAGGTCCCACCAGTCCTGGCCGGTCATCATCACCGGTCCCGTCTCCTGCGGGGCTTCGCCGCGTTTGTCCTTCGGCAGCCCCTGACGGCGCTCGGCGATCAGGTTGAAGCGGTCGGGCGGGCGGACGCCGCGGGAGAGCGCGTCTTCGTAGATCTGCCCCAAGGCCTCGAAGGTGTCGGCCGAGGTGTTGAGGCCGATGTTCATGCAGGTGCAGGAGATGCCCTCGACCCGTGCTTTTTCGCGCCACTCGCGCTCGGAGCCGACCCCCTTCTCCTCGCAGTAGAGGGAGCGGCCACGTTCGACGGTCGCCGCCAGGGCCTTCCCCTCCTCGACCGCTTCCCGCCCGTCCGGCAGGTCGGCGGGCAACAACGCACTCAGGTCGACGTCAAGCTCGGTCACCGGTTCCCTCCTCGCGATCCCTGGCCGATCCCGGTCCGGCCAAATCCCAACACTCCATCAGTTCCTGAATAAGGAAAATACAGAGGTGCGGTCACCGGACCAAATTAAGGCCGCTGGACGCTCAGGGATGGGGCAGCCTGGACTCGAACCAGGGACCGACGGATTATGAGTCCGCTGCTCTAACCAACTGAGCTACTGCCCCGTAGAGGAAGCCTAGGCGCTGAAGAGCTGGGCGAGGGAGCGGCCGACGTCTGGTGGCTCTTCTTCGCCTTTGGCCGCCGCGGCGGCGCCGTCGGCGAGGGCCTTGGCGGCGTCGGCGATCTGGTGGTCGCGGCCGCCGCGGATGGTGCCGGTCTTCTTCGCTTCGGCGAGGTCGGACTCCATCAGGCCTGCCAGCTCGGCGAGGCGGCGGAGGCCGACGACGGCGGCGGTGCCCTTGAGGGCGTGGGCTTCGGCGCGCATCGTCTCGAAGTCGCTGCTGCCGGTGGCGAGGCCGGCGGCGATCACGTCGCAGCGCCGTTTCGCCTCTTCGGCGAACGACTGCAGAAGCTCCTCCTCGGTTGCCGCGGCTTTCTCGTTCATGGTGCGATCGCCTTGTCGACGGCTTTATGCATCAGCTTGAGCCCGAAGGCTCCCTCGACGGCGTCGCGGACGACGCCCTGACGGTCGATCGTGAACAACCACGGCTCGGTCGGCAGGTGGAACGCCCGCACCTGCGGCCGCACCTGCTTGCCAGGGTCGTTTTCGTTGTAGATCTCCATGTGGATGAAGGCCGCCTTGTCTTCATATTCGTGTTTTGCTTGCTCCGCCACGTCAACGACGGGCCCGCAGACCCGACTCTGGCAGAACTGGGGGGTTGCAAACAAGAGGACTATCGGTTCTTTGCCCAGCGCGTCCGCGTAATCCACCTTGTTCTGGGTGTCGGGAGGTATCCGGGTCGTGATCTTCGACAAGTTGCCGCCCGCATCCTGCGAAGTCGGCGTATGGATAAACGGCGCACTTTGCCCGGGTTTCGGGACCTTCTCGAATTCGCCGACCACCACGCCGGCGAGAAGCGCTCCCTTCAGTTCCCCTTCTTCCCTGAGGATCGCCGCGACGCGCCATTCGCCGTCGCCGGGAAAGCTCAGCTGGGTCGAGTAGACGACACCGGCGGCGTCTGGGTCTTCGCTGGTGCTCTTGGCGCGGAACTCGGGCTTCGTCGCGAGGCTTTCGGCCGAGGCCGGAAACGGACCGATCGCGGGCTCGTCGAGCGCCTGCTGTTCGGCTTTGGCGACGGCGCCACGGTTGCCCGATCTCGATGCCGCACCGGGCTTAGGCCGCGGCACCTTGGCGTAATAGAGCGCGACTTCGGCATCCGAGATCGGGCTGCGTTCCCGCGTGAAGACCTCGAACGGGTAGCGATTCTTCCCCGAGCGGAAGACCATGGCCGCCGGTTCGACGATGACTTCGGCCGGTCCGTCGGCGCCCTTCAGCACCTGCCGCAGCGAGCGCCCGTCCGGGCTGGGGAACTCGGACTTCGGCGGCGCCGGGCGGCTCGCGGCCGGCCCTTCTGAGCCTGCGATCGTTTCGCCTGAGTCCGAGCCACTCCCACAACCCCCGATCAGCGTCCCCGTCGCGAGCACGCAGAGCAGCGCTGGGGCGAGGCGGGGGGCGCGCATCGGCGGCATGTTATGGACAGATAGGGTCTCCATGGTTCTCGACGAGGAGGAGATGAGATGGCTGATCGAGCGGCACTGGTGACCGGAGCATCGAGCGGGATCGGGCTCGCGATCGCGAAAGTCCTCGGCGAGGAGGGTTATGCGCTGACCGTCTCCGCCCGCCGACCCGAGAAGCTGGAGAAGGCCGCTGAAGGACTGCGCGACGAAGGCTTCGAGGTCGAGCCGATCCCGGCCAACATGGCCGAGGAGGACCACGTGGTCGCGATCTTCGCCGCCCACCGACAGAAGTACGGCCGCCTCGACGCCCTCGTCAACAACGCCGGGGTCGGGATCGGAGCGCCGATGGAGGACATCCAGACCAAGCACCTCGACATGCAGCTGGCGGTCAACCTGCGGGCACTGATCCTCGGCACCCGCGAGGGCCTGCCGATGTTGCGCGAGGCCGGCGCCGAGCACGGCAAGGCCCTGATCGTCAACACCGCCTCGATCGCCGGCAAGGGCGGCCAGGCCTGGCTCTCGATCTACGCGGCAACCAAGGCCGCGGTCATCAACTTCACCCAATCGACCCACCGCGAGGCTGGCGGTGGCGGAGTCCAGTGCACGGCGCTGGCACCGGGCTTCGTCGAGACGCCGATGACCGAGTTCGTCCAGGGCCAGATCCCGCCCGAGGAGATGATCCGGCCCGAGGATCTCGGCGAGGCGGTGCGGTTCCTGCTGCGGACGTCGCGCAACTGCCACGTGCCGGAGGTCGTCTTCACCCGCCCGGGCGAGGGCCTCGATACCCCCTAGCGTGCGTCCGGGCGTGACTGAGCGCCTGCGGATACTCGTCGCTGCGTTTGGCGACGCGGGGCACGTCTTCCCGGCGATCGCGCTGGGCAAGGCGTTGGCGGCACGCGGCCACGAGGTCGTGATCGAGACCTGGGAGGAGCGTCGGGCGGCGGTAGAGGGCGAGGGGCTCGGTTTCGCCGCGGCCGAGGAATACCGGATGTTCCCGCCGCCGGATCCGGACTCCGAGGAGGGACAGCACGCAGCGGAGGCGGCGAAAGCGCTGCGGCCGCTGCTCGAGGGCTTCAGGCCGCACGTCGTCGTCAGCGACATCCTCACCCTCGCCCCCACGCTGGCCGCCGAGCAGGCCGGGATTCCGCAGGCGACGCTGATCCCCCACATCTATCCCGTCGTCGAGCCGGGCTATCCGTTCTTCGCGATCGGGCTGCGGACGCCGCGGACGAGCCTCGGCCGTAGGATCTGGCGCTACGGCCACGACCGGGCGCTCCGGATGGGGCTCGAACAGGGCCGCCGCGACCTCAACATCCAGCGGGAGCGGCTCGACCTGCCGTCGATCGACCGCTTCCACGGCGGCATCAGTCCCGACCTGGCGCTGGTCGCCACCTTCCCGCAGCTCGAGTACCCGCGCCATTGGCCGCCCGGCGTCGAGATCACGGGGCCGATGACCTACGAGATGCCGCACCCCGACGTCGAGTTGCCCCCTGGGGACGACCCGCTCGTCCTCATAGCCCCGAGCACCGCCCACGACTCCGACAACCATCTGGTCCGTACGGCACTGGCGGCGCTGGCCGAGGAGCCGGTGCGGGTGGTGGCGACGACCAACCGAGTGGCGCCACAGCACCCGATCGAGGTCCCCGCAAACGCCAAGCTGGTCGAATGGCTCAGCTACAGCCAGCTGATGCCCGCCGCCTCCCTCGTCATCTCCCACGGCGGCCACGGCACCGTCGCCCGCGCCCTCGGCGCCGGCACCCCCGTCCTGATCTGCCCGATCATCGGCGACATGAGCGAGACCGCCATGCGCGTCGCCTGGGCAGGCGCCGGCCTCTCCCTCCCCTGGCGCCTCTGCCGCCCGACGCCGCTGCGGTGGGCAGCGCGGAGACTGCTGGTCGAGCCCTCCTTCACGACGAAGGCCGCAGAGATCGCCGACTGGGGACAAGAGAACGACGGCGCGGCGCTAGGAGCCGAACTGGTCGAGCGGTTGGCGTTGAAGAAGCTCGCCACCACCTAGAAAGCTCCGGGGGTGGGACTCGAACCCACAACCCTTCGATTAACAGTCGAATGCTCTGCCGATTGAGCTACCCCGGACCGTGCTACCCAGGAAGCCCAGGCGCCGCAGGAACTTTAGCGATCACTCCATCCGCCAGAGCGGCCCGTTGAACTCAACTCCCAACTTGCTCCGCGTGTGCGATCTGTTGCACCAGCGCGGCGCGTTCGCGGCTGAGGGCGGCGCGGCGCTCGTAGTCACCGCGCTCGCCGGCGGCAGCGATCTCGTCCTCGATGCGGCGCTGGTCGAGGAGGAGGAAATTGAGCTCCATCGCTTCGTGGGAGGCGGGCTCCTCGCGCGACATGATCGCGAGTTCGGCGATCAGGCCGGCGAGCTCGCCGTCTTCGTGCGGGAGGTTCGAGGCCGGGTCCTCCGGGTGCTGGCGCAGCCAGGCGGCAGCGCGGAGCCCGGATGGCGAGAGGTGGGCGTCGGTCAAACGGGCCAGATACCCCTTGCCCTCGTTCGGCAGCGCGATGCACATAGCCAGCAGTGCCCGCTCGCGCCGTTCGCGCGAGGTCAGCTCGGCGCTGCGGCGGGCTGGCGCGGGCTGCGCGGAGGTGCGGGTTTCCGGCCCGGGATCCTGCCTCCCGCCGGTAGCCGGGGTCGCGGCGACCACTCGCCCCATCACCATCGCCGGCTCCAGGTCGAGTTTTTCCGCCACCTTGCGGACCAGCTCGTCGCGGCTCACCGTCTCGCCCATCGCCGCCAGCACCGGCGCCACCTCCCCCAGCGCCCGGTCGCGCTCCACCGGCGATGAGGTGTCGGTGCGCTCGAGGACCAGCCGCACCTGGAAGGCGGTCAGCTCTTCGGCGCCCTCCAGCAACTCTCGGAAACGCTCCGGCCCGCCCTCGGCGGCCATCATCTCCGCCGGGTCCTCGCCGGCCGGCATCGCCGCCACCCGCAGCCGCATCCGCCGCCCCGCGGCGACGCGCTGCGCGCGCAGCATCGCCTCCTGTCCCGCCGAATCGGCATCGAGCGCCAGCACCACCTCCTCGACCATCCCCGAGAGAGCCCCCACCTGGTCGGGGGTGATCGCCGTCCCCATCACCCCCACCGCCTCCTCGATCCCTGCCTGGTGCAGGGCGAGGACGTCGGTGTAGCCCTCGACGACGACGGCGCGGCCGGCCTTGGCGATCGCCGCTTTAGCCAGGTCGACGCCATACAGGATCTGGCTCTTGTGAAAGAAGTCGGTCTCGGCGGTGTTGACGTACTTGGCTCCCTGGTCGGAGCGCATCGCCCGGCCGCCGAAGCCGAGCACGCGGCCGCGGCGGTCGCGGATCGGGAACATGATCCGCTCGCGGAAGCGGTCGTACTCGCCGCCGCTACGACCGCGCTGGGCCAGCCCGACAGCCCGCATCTCCTCGACGCTGAAGCCGGCCTGCTGGCCGCGGACGAGGATCCTGTCCCAGGCGCTCGGGGCATAGCCGACGCCGAAAGCACGGAGCCCCTCTTCCCGCAGCCCCCGCTGGGCCAGGTAGTCGCGCGCCTTGCCGGCCTCCTCGGACTCCCAGAGGTAATTGGAGTAGAAGGCGGCGCTGCGTTCCAGCAGCTGCTCGAGGCGACGCCGGTGCTGACGCCGGGCCTCCGCCCTCGGGTCCTCCTGCTCGCGCTCGAGCTCCACCCCGTAGCGGTCGGCCAGCATCTCGACCGCCTCGGCGAAGCCAAGCCCCTCCTTTTCCTCGACGAACTTGATCACGTCGCCGCCGACCCCGCAGCCAAAGCAGTGGTAGAGCTTTTCGGTCGGCTCGACCGAAAAGGAGGGCGTGCGCTCCTCGTGAAACGGGCAGAGGCCGACGTAGCGCGCCCCCTGGCGGCGCAGGTCGGTGTGGGCGGAGACGACCTCGACGATGTCGGCCGCCCCCTTGACCCGTTCCAGGCTCTCGTTCGAGATCAGCGCCATCAGAAACGCGACTCTTCCGGAACCGTCAGCTCGGTGAACTTGGCGATGCAGAAACGATCGGTCATCCCAGCGATGTAGTCGGCGACGCGCTGGCACTCGCTCGCTTGCGGGTCCAGGTTGGGGATCTCGTCGGGATTTGCCAGGTAGTGCCCGAAGAGGCCGCGCATCGTGCGCTGCACGCGCTTGTGCTCGCTGCGTGCCTCCGGCCCCAGGTAGACGCGGTCGAACATGAACTTGCGCAGGCGCAGCATCGCCTGGCCGACCTCGCGGCCCTGCCGAATCTCTTCCGCCCCTTCGGAGTGATCGACGATGTCGCGGACGAGGGTGTCGATCCGCTGGGACCCGGTCGGGCCAAGCAGCTCGAGCTCCTCCACCGGCAGGTCCCCCTGGCGCAGGATGCCGGCCCGCAGAGCGTCGTCGATGTCGTGGTTGATGTAGGCGACCCGGTCGACCAGCTTGACGATCTGCCCCTCCAGCGTCGCCGGCTTGCGCGAGCCGGTGTGGTTGAGGATGCCGTCGCGGACCTGCTCGGTGAGGTTGAGGCCGTGGCCGTCGCGCTCGAGCACGTCGACGACGCGCAGCGAGTGCTGGTTGTGCCGGAAGCCGCTGCCGCAGTGGTCCCGCAGGGCTTCGTCGAGCGCCTCCTCGCCAGCGTGGCCGAAGGGCGGATGGCCGAGGTCGTGGCCGAGCCCGATCGCCTCGGTCAGGTCCTCGTTGAGGCGCAGGGCACGGGCAACGGTGCGGGCGATTCCACAGGCCTCGAGCGTGTGGGTGAGGCGGGTCCGGTAGTGGTCGCCCTCTGGTGCGACGAAGACCTGGGTCTTGTGCTTCAGGCGGCGGAAGGACTTGGAGTGGACGATGCGGTCGCGGTCGCGCTGGAAGGGCGTCCGCAGCGGGCTGTCGGGCTCCTCCTGCTGGCGCTGCGCTGGATAGGACCGGGTCGCCTGGGGAGCTAAAAACTCCTCCTCCATTGCGGTGATGCGGTCCTCGAAGGTGGCGGTGGCTGGCACGTGCCGATCATACGGCGGGGCTGGTGAGCGACGGGGAGGGGGTCTCCGGACAACAGCGGGGAGGGTCCGGAGACCCCCTCCCCGTCGCTCAAGCCGCAGCGCGGAGTTGGACGTGCGCGTGGTGCTCGAGCGTTTCATTGACTGCACGCTCGACTTGACGCAGGGCGAGCGGCTCAGCGGTGGGAGCTTCGTTAAGTGGCGTTGCCAGGCCTTCGACCATGAAGCGGTGGGCTTCCTCGTCTAGGGGGAAGGAGCTCGCTTCGCAGCTGCTGCAGATGACGCCGCCGGCGGCGCCTGAGAAGCCGACTAGGTGGTCGGCCTCTCCGCATTGGGCGCAGGAGGCCAGCTCGGGGGCGAAGCCGGCTACTAGGGCCAGCTTCAGCCGGAAGGCGAGGGCGGTCTCGAGGGACGATGCTCGTGGGGTTGCGGGGTCGTCGAGGAGGGCGAGGTAGCGGCAGAGGAGGTTGTAGGCGGGCGGGTTCGGCTCGGCCGCGTCGAGCAGGCGCAGCACCGCGTCGCAGGCACGGGCGCCGGCGGTGAGGGCAGCGCCCGAACTCCGCAGGCGCGGGTAGCCGTCGACGGTGTTGGCGCTGGTGACCGTCATCAGGTCGCTGCGGCCTTCGTGGAGGAGGAGGTCCAGCCGGAAGAACGGCTCCAAGCGCCCGCCGAAGCGAGATCGGGGTTTGCGCGCCCCCTTGGCGATAGCCCCGATTCGCCCGCGGGTCTTGGAGTAGAGGTGGAGGATGCGATCAGCCTCGCCGTAGCGAATGCTTCGCAGCACAACTGCCTCCGTCTTGACCGTAGTTCCGGCCACGTTTTCATTTTGCCCGGCGCTTCGGACGTCTTCGCAACCTCACCTGGCAACCGGGGCAGAAGTAGGTCGAGCGCCCGCCGACGACGATCCGGACGATCGTGCCGCCGCAACGGTGGCACTCCTCCCCCTCACGGGTGTGGACGAGGAACTCGTCCTGCATCGATCCCTTCTCGCCGCGGGCGTCGCGGTAGTCGTCGATCGAGGAGCCGCCGGCGTCGATCCCCTCCTCCAGGGCCGCCACGAGCGCGTCCCGCAACGCCTCCAGGTGCTCCGGCTTCATCGAGCCGGCGGGAGAAAGCGGGTGCAGCTCGGCCCGGAAGAGTGCCTCGTCGGCGTAGATGTTGCCGACGCCGGCAACGCCGGATTGGTCGAGCAGAAAGGACTTCAGTGGCGCCTTCCGCCCCGCCGCCATCTCCCCCAGCGCCTGCGCCGTGAACTCAGGTGAGAACGGCTCGACGCCGAGTTTCGCGAAGCGCTCGTCCAACCCCGCGTCCTCGATCAGGAAGGCCTCGCCGAAACGCCGCGGGTCGGTGAACCAGAGCTCGCGGTCGTCGAGGACGAAGCGGGCCCGCAGGTGCCGCTCTTCGGTCGAGCGCTCGCTCTCGTAGAGACGCCGGCCCTCGGAAGGATCGAGCATCTCCTCGCCCTCGCGGAGGATCAGATTTCCGGTCATCCGCAGGTGCATGACCAGCGTCCGCGCGCCGTCGAGGTGCATGAGGATGTACTTGCCGCGGCGACCAAGGCGCTCGATCGTGCTCCCGCTAACGGCGTCGCCGAGCTGCTGCGGCGGCACCGGCCGCGACCAGCGTGGATCCAGCACCTCCAACCGCTCAACCCGATGGCCTTCGATCTCCGGCTCCAACTGCCGCACGACGGTCTCCACCTCCGGCAGCTCGGGCATCCCTGAGTTCTACTTCAAAGCGGCGTTCGTCCTTTATCGGGATATAGCCGACAAAGGACGAACGCCGCGCCTAGTCGCTGGCTCGCGGGTGCGCCGAGAAGTAGACCTCCTTGAGCCGATCGCCCGAGAGGTGCGTGTACATCTGCGTGGTCGAGATGTCGGCGTGGCCGAGCATCTCCTGGACGGCGCGCAGGTCGCAGCCGCCGGCCAGCAGGTGGGTGGCGAAGCTGTGGCGCAGCGTGTGCGGGCTCATCTTGCCGGCGAGGCCAGCGTCGCGGGCATGGCGTTGGACGATCTTGTAGAGGCCCTGCCGGGTCAGCGGGCCACCGCGGAAATTGACGAAGAGATGCGACTCTTGGCGCTCGCCGACCAGCTTCGACCGGCCGCCACGCAGGTAGCCGTTGATCGCCGCGATCGCCTGGCGCCCGAGCGGGACCAGCCGCTCCTTCGAGCCCTTGCCGCGGGCGCGCAGAACCCCCTCGCGCAGATCGACGTCCCCCAGCTCGAGGCCGATCGTCTCCGAGGCGCGCAGTCCGCACGCGTACATCACCTCGAGCAGAGCGCGGTCGCGCAGCGCCGTCGGCTCGCTACCCTTCGGCGAGGCGAGCAGCTTCTGCACCTCCGAGTAGTTGAGGACGTGCGGCAGTTTCTTCGCGCGCCGTGGCGCGCTCAGCGCCGCCGTCGGGTCGTCACCGATCAGCTCGTCGCGGCGCAGGTGCTTGTAGAAGGAGCGCAGACAGGCGGCCTTGCGGTGGATCGTCGCCGCCGAGCAGGGCGGGCGCCCCTCCCCCGTCGCCAGCTCGGCGAGGAAGTCGGCGACGTCGGCGGCGCTTGCCTCGAGGGCATCGCGCTCGTGGGCTGAAAGGTATTCGCCGTACTGGAGGAGGTCGGTGCGGTAGGCGTTCAGCGTGTTGCGGGAGAGGCCTCGCTCCAGCTCCAGGTAGGAGAGGAAGTCCAGGAGTAGGGACTCGAAGCGTTTGTCGGCGCCGGGTTTGGCCGCGGCAGCGGGGGCTTGGGGTTTGATCGCCACTGCCATGACCGGGGTTTCGCCTTGGCTTTGGGCAGTCCTTGGGGCGCAAGGGACCGTGCGCCGTGCGCTGGGGCCGGGCGGGGAGACCCTCCTCAGACACCTCTCGCTATGGCTCGAGGTTGAGTGTCTGGGGAGGGTCTCCCCGCCCGGCTACCCGCTCCGCGAGCAGGCGTCCAGCCGCCAGAGCTGCTTTGAAGAACAACGGGTCTTCCTGGAGGGAGCGGCCCATCGTGGCGGCCGGTAGGCCTGCTTCGGCGTAGCTGGCTAGGTCGGCTGGTACTGGATGTACGCGGTGTCGGGATCCTGCGAGCGCTTTGGCTATCTCCGGCTCTTCATCTGGGATGGCGATGTCGACTGGGGCTAGGAGCAGGTCTAGGACGGTTTGAGTGTGGTGGCTTAAGCCCTGGTGACGCGGGCGGGGGTCGGTGCTGGATAGACGGGGGGAGATCAGGGTTGGTAGGCCTAAGGAGAGGGCGGCGTGGGTGCTGTCCAGGGCTGCCATGCCGCCGTGGCCGTAGGCGGTGTCGGAGCCGATGATTCCTGGGCCGGGGCCGACGAGGATCGCGTCCCAGCCGAGTTCGTTTGCGGCGGCGTCGAGGGCGCCGATGGTGCTGAGGGCCTCGTGTTCGCCGCCGTAGGCGGGGGCGGCGGTGATGTGGCCGGAGAGGAGACCTCGCTCGCGCAGTTGCTCGACGTCTCGCGAGAAGGATCCCGGCAGTGCGCCGCCGCCCGTTTGCAAGTAGCCGACTCGGAGGCCCGGAGCCGCCTGCGCCGCCGCCCAGGCCGCCGGCGCCAGGTGCCCATGCAGGGGCAGGACGGCCACTGGGAGTGCGGCGACTTTTGTCGAAATATCAGCCATAACTCGCCGCACTGGACGCTCTACTGGCTCCACGGCGTGCTGGATTGAGGTGTAGTTGAGCTTCATCACGTGGGCGTCGCCCTCTCCCCCGCCTTCTAGCCCCCGGGTGAGGTTGGCGTGGATGACGTCGAAGCCGCCTGAGCCGAGACCGAGGTCGAGAGCCGCCGTGTTGACGACTACCTCGTCGCCCTCACGCATCTCGCCCAGCAGAGCTTCGTCGGCCCAGGCGCGGCGCCGCTTGCCGTCGACCTCTACCTCGAGCGGTTCCGCCGAGATGACAACCCCCCGGCGCAGCTTCAGGCGCCCGCTCATCACTCTGCCGCCGCGGCGACGATCCCCTCGCAAACCTCGAGCATCTTGTCGAGCGCTTTGGCCGGCACCCGCTCCTCGGAGGTGTGGACGTCGGAGGTGCCGTTGGAGAGGAGGACGCAGTCGAGGCCGTCGCGGCGGAAGACGTTGGCGTCGCTGCCGCCGCCGATCGCCACCCGCTGCGGCTCCAGCCCGGAGCCACGTAGACCTGCCTCGGCAAGCCCGAGCGCCGCCGAGTCTTTCGGCACCTTGTAACCGCGGAAGAGCTCTTCGATCCGCACGTCGACGTCGCAGCCGCGCTCGCTCGCCCCCCAGGCACAGGCGTCGGCGATCTTGCCGGCGACCTCGGCCGCGCGCTCGGTGTCGAGGCTGCGCGCCTCGGCGTGGATCGCGCAGTGCCCCGGAACGACGTTGCCCGAGGTGCCGCCGGTGATCAGACCCACGTTCGCGGTCGTCTCCTCATCGAGACGGCCTAGATCCATCCGCGCAACCGCCGCCGCAGCCGCCGCGATCGCGCTGCTGCCGTCCTCGGGCCGGATCCCGGCGTGGGCCTCGACGCCGATGAAGTCGGCGAGGATCTTCTGCTGAGTCGGCGTCGTCACGATCACCTCGCCCACCGGGCCGGCGTGGTCGAGGACAAACCCGGCGCGCGAGCGCAACTGCGAGGCGTCAAAGGCTTTCGCTCCTCGTAAGCCCTGCTCCTCGGCGACGGTCAGCACCAGCTCGATCCCGACCGGTCCGGGACGTTCGACGTGGCGAGCGACCAGCTCCATGAAGACGGCCACTGCCGCCTTGTTGTCGGCGCCGAGGATCGTGTCGCCGCGGCTGCGGAAGACGCCTTCGTCGTCGACAACCTCGACCCGGCCCCTGTGGGGAACGGTGTCTACGTGGGCGCAGAACATCAGCCAGCTCTCCCCCGTCCCGGCCGAGCGAGCGATCAGGTTGCCGGCCCCGGCCTGCGCCGCCTCGGCAGCCTCGTCCTCGACAACCTCCAGCCCCATCCCGCGCAACTCGGCAGCAAGCGTGTCGGCGACCTCTCGCTCCTCGCCGGTCGGGCTGCGGACCTCGCAGTACCTGACGAAGCGCTCATATAGCCGTGAACCCACGGCGCAACGTTAACCCGAGCGGACTTCGGACTGCTCGACCCTGATCGTCTCGACCTCACCGCTATCGGCAGGAGATTCGCCCGCTTGCTGCACGGCGGCGCCGACGAACTCGCGGAAGAGCGGCTCGGGCCGGTTCGGGCGCGAGTTGAACTCGGGGTGGTACTGGGAAGCGATGAAGAACGGGTGGTCGGGCAGCTCGATCATCTCGACCA
This sequence comes from uncultured Actinomycetes bacterium, assembly GCA_963702075.1. Taxonomy (GTDB): domain Bacteria; phylum Actinomycetota; class Thermoleophilia; order Solirubrobacterales; family 70-9; genus VAYN01. The sequence continues at coordinate 1,867,697 of OY969703.1, forward strand.
GGCGCTCGTCCGGCGAGGTGCCGCCGCAGACGAGACCCTCGTCTTCGAGCCGCCGCCGCAGCTGGTTGTTGACCTCGTAGCGGTGGCGGTGGCGCTTGTAGATCACGGCCTCGCCGAAGATCTCGCGTGCCCGCGTCCCCTCGTGCAGTTTCACCGGGTCGGCGCCGAGGCGCATCGTCCCGCCCATGTCGGAGACCTCCTTCTGCTCCGGCAGCAGGTCGACGACGGGGAAGGGCGTCTCGGGGTCGAACTCGGCCGAGTTGGCGCCGTCCATGCCGGCGACGTGACGGGCGAACTCGACGACCGCGATCTGCATCCCGAGGCAGATTCCGAGGTAGGGAATCGATTTCTCCCGGGCGATCCTCGCCGCTTCGATCTTGCCCTCGATCCCGCGCTCGCCGAAGCCGCCGGGGATCAGGATCCCGTTGCAGCCCTCCAGACGCTCGGGGTCGAAGTTCTCGGAATCGACCAGCTCGACCTCGACGTCGACGCCGTGGTGGAAGCCGCCGTGCTCGAGCGCCTCGATCACCGACTTGTAAGCGTCGGCGAGCTGCACGTACTTGCCGACCACGGCGATTTTCACCTTGGTGGTGGCTGATTCGGCGCGGCGGACCATCGCCTCCCACTCGCTCATGTCCGGCGAGGGCGCCTCCATCCCGAAGTGATCGAGGACGAGGTCGTCGACCCCCTCGGCGCGGAAGACCAGCGGCACCTTGTAGATGTTGTCGACGTCGTGGGCGGAGATCACCGCGTCGACGGGAAGACTGGCGAAAAGGGCGATCTTGCTGCGGATCTCCCGGTCCAGGCGCCCTTCGGAGCGGCAGACCAGCGCGTGGGGCTGGATCCCGATCCGGCGCAGCTCGTTGACCGAGTGCTGGGTCGGCTTCGTCTTCAGTTCGCCGGCGTGGCCGACGTAGGGCACCAAGGTGAGGTGGACGAACATCGCCCGCTTCGGCCCGAGGTCGGTGTAGAGCTGGCGGATCGACTCGAGGAAAGGCAGCGACTCGATATCGCCGACCGTGCCGCCGATCTCGGTGATGACGAAGTCGACCGACTGCGACTCGGCGACGATGAGGATTTTCTGCTTGATCTCGTTGGTGATGTGCGGGATCACCTGCACGGTGGCGCCGAGGTAGTCGCCGCGCCGCTCGCGCTTGATCACCGAGTTGTAAACCGCGCCGGCGGTGACGTTGGAGGCGCGAGTCGCGTTCTCGTCGGTGAAGCGCTCGTAGTGACCGAGGTCGAGGTCGGTCTCCGCCCCGTCCTCGGTGACGAAGACCTCGCCGTGCTGGAACGGGCTCATCGTCCCGGGGTCGACGTTGATGTAGGGGTCGAACTTCTGCAGCTGGACCCGGTAGCCGCGGGAGACGAGAAGGCGGCCGATCGCGGCTGCGCTGATGCCCTTGCCGAGAGCCGAGACGACGCCGCCGGTGACGAAGATGAACCGCGTGTCGCCTTTGTTCGTCGGACTCATGCTCTGCCGAGCGAGTCTAGCCAGCGCAGGGGCGGAACCGAATCGATGGTTGCGGAAATTGAGCGAATCTCTCCGTAAACCGTCAGCACCAGGACGATCGCCAGCGCCACCAGCCGCCCGTCTCCGCCGAGCACGGTCAGCATCCAGACGCCGGCGATCGCCCCGATCAGGTTGGACCCGGTGTCCCCCAGCATCGCCCGCTCCCCCAGCGTCAACCAGGCCCCGACCAGCACCGGCCCGGCGAAGATCCCCAGCAGCTCCAGCGGCTCGAAGGTCCAGGCGCCGAGGCAGAGGCCGACCGCGAGCAGCGCCAGCGCCTTCTCCGCCCGCCCCGGCCGCAGATCGAGCAGGTTGAAGAGGTTGGTGGTCAGGACCAGCAGGAAGATGTCGGCGAGGTAGCGCCACGATTCGAGCCCGCGCCCGGAAACGACGTAGGCCGCCAGCGCCAGCGCCCCGATCGCCTTGATCGCGCCGGTCGAGAGCGAGCCAGCACGTAGCGCCGCCCAATGCCCGCGCCAGCCGCGCGGCGTCGCAACCGCCTCGCCGCGTCCGAGCGCGTCGTCGAGGAAGCCAAGGAAGACGATCCCGAGGAGGTAAGGCAGCCACTGCCGCAGCCCCGGCTCGAGCAGGTCGAGGTCGGCACGGTCGTTGAGGAAGGCAAGCGGCGCCAACGTCACCAGCGCCGCCGTCGCCAGGACCGCCCCCAGCGGGAAGGCGAGCAGCGCACCGCGGTAGTTCTCCCGCACCAGCCCCGCATCGCGCAGCCCCCGCGCCCCGGCCGGGACGAGGAACAACGAGATCGCGATCGCCAGCGGGAAGCCGACCCAGTACATCGGGGCTATCTGCCTTCCGTCAACAGGTCCGGCAGCAGCCGGTCGGCGCTTCCCTTGACCCCGAAGCTACCCTCGGCGCCGACCAGGCCGAAGACCAGCGCCAGCTGCCCGGCGGTGAGATCGACATCGTCGACGCTGGAGAGGTCGCTGGACTGGAAGAAGGAGATCGACGACGGTTCGGTCGTCGTCGCCTCGACTCCGACCGCCGGGACCCGGGTAGCGGTCATCCCGCTCATCAGCGCCGATTCAAACTGGCCCGCCCGCGAGCGCTGCACCGGCCCCATGTCTTCGGGCTGGTCGCGGACGACGATCACCCCGTCGAGACCGCCGAAGCTGCCGCTGGCACGCGAGAAGAGCTGGCCCCGCACGACCTGGGGCAGCGTGCCGCCGAGTACGAGCTGCCGCCCCAGGCCGGTCCCCAGTTCGCTCAGCGCGTCGGGGTTCGTGCGGAGGTCGGCGAACCGGGTCTTCGAGAGGTCACTCGCGAGGCCGTTGATGTCGACCGGCTCGCGCACCACCCCCACTCCGACCAGTTTCGCCCCGGTTGGGCCGAGCGCGTCCTCGACGTCGCCGGTGAGATCGCTTGGCAACCCGCCGAGGGCGATGATCGCGAGGCGCCTTCCCCGCATCCGGTCCCGCGTCAGCACCGGGTAGACCCTTTCGCCGAATTCGTTGGAGCGGTTGAGCTGTCCGCTCAGTTCGTCGGCCCGCGAGCGCGCGTCCTGCAAGTTGCCGACCAGACTGTGCTCGAGGTCCTTGCGCGTGTTCGTCAAGGCGTCGCCGCCGAACTGAGCGCCGATCAGGATGCCGATCGCTAGCGCGAGGAAGACGGCGATCAGCGAGGCGGTGTGGTAGCGGGCGGAGTACCCCATTCGCAGGCGAAGGCTAGTCGGCCGCTGGGCAGTCGGCTAAATCCCCAACCAGATCCGGATCTTCAGCCAGACCAGTTCCCAGACGTCGTTGAGCGCCGGCGAGGTGATGACGAGGATCGTCAGCAGGACCAGGAAGGCGACCGCGAAGAAGGCCAGCGGCGCCAGCGCCGAGCTCGGGTTGTAAAGGCGGCTCACCCCCTTCGCGTCGACCAGCCGCTCGCCGATCCGCAGGCGCGTGAGGAAGGTCGAGGACATGCCGCCGCGCTTGCGGTCGAGGAACTCGACCAGATTGAAGTGGGCACCGACGCTGACGATCAGCGTCGCCCCCTTCTCGTAGGCCATCAGCATCGCCACGTCCTCGCTGGTCCCCGCCGCCGGGATCACCTGATGGTCGAGCCCCGCTTCGAGCAGCCGCTCCCGTCCCGGAGCCCGGCCGTCGGGATAGGCGTGGACGATCAACTCGGCACCGCAGCGCAGGGCCGCATCGCCAGCGGAGTCCATGTCGCCGAGGATGACATCCGGCTTCAACCCCGCCTCCAGAATCCCGTCGGCGCCGCCGTCGACAGCGACGATCAGCGGGCGCACGTCGCGAATGTAGGCGCGCAGCGCCTTCAGGTCGCGCCGGTGGCGGTCGCCGCGGACGACGATCAGCACGTGACGGTCGCGGAAGCTGGCGCGGATCGGCGGGAAGGCGATGTTGCCGGTCAGCAGGTCGGTCTCTTCGCGCACGTGCGCGACCGTGTTCTCGGCGAATTCCCCCAGCGCCTCGTCGATCCGCTGCCGATGCTCCTGCATCTCCCGCTCGAGCTCGTCGATCCCGAGCCGGCGCCCCTGTGCGACCTCCTCATCATCGCCGTAGACCGTGCCGCCGGAGATCCGCACCCGGTCCCCGTCCTTGAGCAACTCGAAGAGCTTCGCGTCGGGAGCGTCGACGAGAGCAATCCCCGCCCGCGCGAGCATCAGCGGTCCTGCGTTGGGGTAGCGCCCCGAGGATGAGGGAGAGGCGTTCAGCACCGCGACCACCTCGGCTTCGATTAGCTCCTCGGCGGCAATGCGGTCGATGTCGACGTGGTCGATGACCGCGACCTCTCCGGGGCGCAGGCGCTTGACCAGGTGCTTCGTGCGCTCGCCCAGCCGCGCCGTCCCCTCAACCGCCAGATCCGCTCGCGCGCCATTCCTACGCCCGAGCAGGGCGGGAAGACGACGACGAGAGGCGGTGGCCACCGCCTCAGATTAGGCGAAGCGGTCGGAGGGCCGCAAGGGTGCGATCAGGCGGCCTTGAGAAGCTCGCGGGCGTGGCGGGTCGCCGCTTGGTCGGAGCGCTCGCCGCCGAGCATGCGGCGGATCTCGGCGACGACCTCATCGCCTTCGAGACACTCGACAGCGGCTACGGCCTGCTCGCCGGCGAGGTCCTTCTCGAGGCGGAAGTGGGTGTCGGCGAGTGAGGCGACCTGCGGTAGATGGGTGATGCAGATGACCTGGCGCTCGCGGCCCAGGGCCCGCAGCCGCTCGCCGACCACCCGCGCGGTATTGCCGCCGATCCCGGCGTCGATCTCGTCGAAGACCATGGTCGGGGCGCTCGCCGCCTGGCCCAGTCCGCTCAGTGCCAGCATCACCCGCGAGAGCTCGCCGCCGGAGGCGGCATCTCGGAGCGGCGCCGGCTCGATGCCGGGGTTGGGCGCAACCCGCAGCTCGACCGTCTCGCGGCCGGAGGCTCCGTAACCGTCGGGATACGGGTCGAGCACGACCTGCAGCGTCGCCCCCGCCATCGAGAGCCGTTCGAGCTCGGCGGCCACGCTCTCCTGCAGCGGCTCCACCGCCGCTCCCCGACCCGCGCTCAGCCTCTCCCCCAGCTCGGCCCGTCGAGCTTCGGCCGCGGCCAGCGCCGCGTCGGCCTCGACCAGACGCTCCTCGGCGCCCTCCAGCCGGGCGATCTCCTCGCGACATCGCTCCGCGTGCGCCAGCACCGACTCGACGCTGCCGCCGTGCTTGCGCTCGAGCCTGTCGATCGCCTCCAGTCGTTCCTCGAGCGCCAGTAGCGCCCCGGGGTCCGCCTCCACGGCCTCGGCGTAGTCGCGCAGCTCGGAGGCGACGTCGCCGAGCTCGACCCCGAGCACAGCGACCCGCTCGCCCAGCGCATCGAGAGCCGCGTCGAGACCCGAAGCGCCCCGCAGCGCCCCTTCGGCCTGGGCGAGCGCGGCGATTGCGCCGCCGTCTTCTTCGGCCCCGGCAAGCGCACCGTGGGCGGCAACGGCGGCTTCGCGCAACCCCTCGGCGTGGCGCAGGCGCTCGCGCTGGGACGACATCTCCTCGCGCTCCTCCGGAACCGGCGCTACCGCCTCGATCTCGGTGAGCTCGTAGCGGTAGAGGTCGAGATCGCGCTCCCGCGATCCCTCACGCTCCCGCAACCCCGCCAGCTCGGCCTCGAGGCGCCCGACCTCACGATGCGCCTCCCGGTACTCACACCGCACCTCTAAAAGCTCGTCCCCGGCGAAGCCGTCGAGGATCTCTAGCTGAGCGGAGGAGATCGTCAGGCGGCGGTGCTCGTGCTGGCCGAAGAAGGCAAGCAAGCGCCCACCGAGCAGCTTCAGGTCGGCGGCGGTAGCGGCGCGCCCGGCGACGAAGGCGTTGGTGCGGCCGCCGGAGGAGACCCGCCGCCCCAGCACCACCTCATCGGCATCTTCTGGCAGGCGCTCGGCAAGCTCGGCGAACTCCGGATCGTCGATCAATCCCTTGGGGAGGTCGAAGACTCCCTCGACCCAGGCCTCTGCCGCACCCGGCCGGACGATCTGCGCTTTCGCCTTGCCGCCCATCAATAGGTCGAGCGAGTGCGCGAGAACCGTCTTCCCGGCCCCGGTCTCCCCGGTGATCGCGTTCAGCCCCTCGCCCAGTCGCAATTCCGCTCGCTCGATCAGGAGCAGGTTCTCGATCCGTAGCTCGCGCAGCATGGGATCTGTGTAGCAGCGGGAGCGGACTGACCCGGCGGGGCTTCCCGCAGGTTCCGTCTAACTAAGTGCGGCTTGTCAACAGTGGCGCGCAGAAAGCAAATCTTCAGAGGCGACTTCCGCGCGGGAGTGGAACTAGCCGCCGGTCGGCTGGACGAAATCCTCGGATCTGACCAAGAGGAACCCGAGGACGGCGCCGACGAAGCAGATGATCGCGCCGATCACGAGGATCTCGTTCATGCCGCTGACGAAGGCGACGTCAGCGGCGGCGGTGGCTTTGGCGTGAATCGCCGGCGGCAGCGGCAGTTCGGCGACGGCGCGGGAGCCACCGGAGGCCACTGCTTCCCCCAATCCGTCAGGCGCCCTCGGCACCAGCTTGCTCAGCTTCGAATCGACCTGACCCTGGAAGACAGCGCCGAGACCGGCGACGCCGGTCGCGATCCCAACTTGACGGAAGGTCGTGTTGATCCCTGACCCCATCCCTGATTTCTCGACCGGGACCACCGCGATCGCCGCCTGTCCGATACCCGGATTGGTCGTGCCGATGCCGATCCCAGCGATCACGAACCCGACGAGCAGCGTCGTCCACTCCGAGCTCGGAGTCAGGCCATGCATCAGCAGCAGTCCGATCCCGACGAGGGTCAGGCCACATCCGAGCAGGACCCGGATCGGCACCCGGTTGGAGAGCGCACCGGAGATCGGCGCGACGACGAAACCGAGGACCGTCAGCGGCAGGAAGCGGAGACCGGCTTCCAGCGGCGAGAAATCGAGCACGCCCTGCATGTAGATCGTCAGGTAGAGGAACATCGCGAACATCCCGGCCGAGAGGGCGAAGGCCACCGCCGAGACGCCGTTGAAAGCGCGTTTGCGGAAGAGCTTCAGATCGAGCATCGGATGGGGAATTCGGAGCTCGATCGCGACGAAGACGGCCAGCAGCGCGGCGGCAGCGACCAAGCAGCCGACGATCACCCCGCTTCCCCACCCTTCCGGGTTGCCCCGGATCAGGCCGAAGATCAGGAGGAAGAGCGCGGCCGAAAAGGTGACGAGGCCCGCAACGTCCACCGGCTCCGGGTCTTTGGCAAAGACGTTGACGATCTGGCGCTCGGTCAGGACCATCGCCGTGATCCCGATCGGGACGTTGACGAAGAAGATCCACTCCCAGCCGAAGCTCTGGGTGAGGATGCCGCCGACCAGCGGGCCGACCGCCACCGCGCCGCCTACCGTCGCGCCCCAGACGCCGAAGGCGGTCGCGCGGTCTTTGCCGTGGAACTCCTGGCCGATCAGGGCAAGCGAGGTGGCGAACATGCCGGCGCCGCCGATCCCCTGCAGCCCACGCGCCAGGTTCAGCAGCGTCGGGTCCTGGGAAATACCGCAGAGGAACGAGGCGAAGGTGAAGATGCCGAAGCCGATCGTGAAGACCCGCCGGCGGCCGAGGCGGTCGCCGAGCGACCCAGCGGTGAGTAGGAACGCCGCCAGCATCAGCGAGTAGGCGTCGACCACCCACTGCAGGCTCGAAAGGCTCGCGTTCAGTTCCCGCTGGATGTCAGGCAGGGCGACGTTGACGACGGTGACGTCCAGCAACAACATGAACGTCGCGATCGAAACCAGCAGCAGGGTCCACCATTTGCGCTCCATGGCGCAGCACCCTAAACAACCCACCTCGTCGGCCGGCGAGGTTCGCTTCAGACCGCCAAGTGACCGAACTTGTCGCGAATGCGCTGGTAGAAGCTCGTCCCCGGCAGCTGCGCCAGGCGACTGACCGAATCGAGGAAGCGGACCTCCAGCTCCGCCCCCGGCGCCAGCTCGGCGACCCTGCCGCCATCGACGGCAACCTCCACCGCCTCGCGCTCCGGCGCATTCTCGATGTGGAGCACGTCACCGGGGGCGACGACGAGGGCACGGGCGGTCAACGAGTGTGGCGCGATGTAGCTGACCACGTAGCCCTTCACGCCCCAGGCAAGAATCGGGCCCTGGTTGGCGAGGTTGTAGCCGGTCGAGCCAACCGGGGTCGCGGCGACCAGCCCATCGCAGCGGACGTGACCCACCTCCCTCCCCGCGATCCGGTAGCTGAGCTCGGCGACGCGGTCATGGGGGCGCCGGGCAAGGGTTATGTCGTTGAGACCGACCGCCTTGACCTCGTCGCAGGCGACCTCCAGCCCCGGCAGCTCGATCGTCTCGAACTCACCCTGGAGGGCGCGGCGGATCCCCTCGCGGGCCTCCTCGCGCTCAACCGCGGCAAGGAAGCCGACCGTGCCGAAGTTCACCCCGAAGACCGGGACATCGCTGCCGGCATAACGGCGCAGCGCATGCAGGATCGACCCGTCGCCGCCGAGCACCAGGCAGATCTCAGGAAGCGTGTGTTCGGCGGTGACGTCGACCCCCTCGCCGGAGGAACCGTGCTTTTCCAGCTCCTCCTGGCTGGCGGCAAGCCGCCAGTCGAGCTCATGGGCGACTTCGGCGGCGACCGCGACCGCTTCGGAGGCCGAGGGCGGGTGGGAATGGGTAATCAGGGCCGCGGTCTTCACGCGTCCGCCTCCACCGCCGCGACGACCGCCGCTTCGGCATCCTCGATTTCTGGTCCTTCCCCGCCGCACCAGACGAAGGTCTCACGGTTGCCCTTCGGCCCCGGCAACCCGGAGGAGGCGACGCCGCGCACCGACAGGTCCAGCTCCCGTGCGGCCTCGGCGACTTTGACGATCGCCTCGCGCCGGTCGGCGGGATCGCGGACTACCCCGCGGCCGACGCGGCTCTTCTCCAGCTCGAACTGTGGCTTCACCATCGCCAGTACCTCCCCTCCGGGATCGAGGCAGCGAGCGACCGCCGGCAACACCTTCGTCAGGGAGATGAAGGAAACGTCGATCGTCGCCAGGGACGGCGGGAAGGGCAGGTCCACCGGTTGCATCTCCCTGGCGTTGAGTCGCTCGATCACGTAGACGCGTGGGTCTTCCCGCAGGCGCACGTCCAGCTGGCCATAGGCGACGTCAGCGGCGATCACCCGCGTCGCCCCGCGCTGCAGCAGGCAGTCGGTGAAGCCGCCGGTGGAGGCGCCGATGTCGAGACATTCGCGGCCGGCGACGACGACTCCAAGTGCCTCGAGCGCGTTGTCGAGCTTGATCCCGCCGCGGGAGACAAAGCGTGGCCCCGTGGCGACGATCAGGTTGGCGTCCGGCTCGACCAGCTGGCTCGGCCGCAGCGCCACCGGCCCGTCCTGCCCGACCCGAACTTCCCCCGCCCGGACGGCACCGGCTGCGGCGGAGCGGGACGGGAAAAGGCCGCGGGCGGCCAAAACCGCATCTATCCGGGACTTCGTCACCGCCCGAAAGCTACAGCGACGCTCCGCAAGCAGCGCGATTTATCTAGACCTGAGACGGAGATGCAACATTTCGTTGACAACTTCCCCCGCGCAATCCGCTCTTCTAGAGCAAATCGGGTAGCGGGAAGCCGGAGAATCCGTGAGATGCAGGGGTTCTGTGACCCCACTCACACACAAGTCGCACATACGTTCGTACGCTGTTCAAGGATTCGCAAGAGGAAACCGACTAAAGGAACATGACAAGACTTTTTGGTTGAACCCCGCGTCGATATATCGCCTCGCTGCTTCCCACAGCGACGCACTCGACACAAAACCGGGCTCACCTACCTCCCACGGATCCACATATATAGAGATACATATCTCTCCTCCCTGTAGTAACCCCAGAAGCGCCCCGCCTCCCCGGCGGGGCGTTTTCTGTTGTGCGGGGCTCTAGCAAGCCAAACGGGCGACATACCGCCGGTACGTAAAGCGGTCCTCGGGGGGCTGAAGTCAGGCCGATGCGCCAGTCGATGCGCCAGTCGGACACAAGATCAGCTCGAATCGCATGCGCTTGGACGGCATACTTGGGCGATGAGCGGCGGCGTGGCTGTCATGGCGTGGGTGTTTCTCGGGCTGCTTTATCTCGCCTTCTACCTCCTGGTTAGGCGGAAGGAAGTACACGCGGCCTGGGCGCGTCGAGCAGAGAGGGACGATTGGAGCTGGAAGCTGCTCATCCCCCGCCCTGAACAGCCCTGGATGGCCTGGGCCAGCTTTGTGTTATTCGGCCTTTTGGCGGTGCTTTGGTTTTTCCAGGGGGCACCTTGGGCCGCGGCCCCCAGCACCGCTCTGTCCTTGATCAGCCTCGCGCAGGGGATCTGGGCACAGCCGCCGAAAGACACTTAGAGCCCGATCGCTCAAGCCTTCGCTTCAAGTGACCGATTACGCCGGTTAGCCCGACAAGTGACGGCGGCGAGGCCGCCTAGCCGTCAGCGTCGGAGACAGGGGCAGCTGATGAGCTGGATTCGGTTGAATCCCTATGGCGCTCGGCGAGGTAGGCGTCCATGCGTGCCCGCACGTCGTCATAGCTGCCAGGCAGGAGGTGCCCATAGACGTCGAAGGTCGTCTGGATTTTGGAGTGCCCCATGACCATCTGAATCGCTTTTGGGTTCGCTCCGGTGTCGATCAGGAGCGAGGCGAAGGTGTGCCTGCACTCGTGGAGGGTGAGCAGGGTCAAGAGGGCCGGCATGCGTCCCTCCTCCTCGGCGGCCTCCCGCTCAGCGAGGTTGTACGCCTTCCAGGCCCGCCGCGCCCGCCCGTCGATGGTAGACGGGTAGAAGACCTGACCGGTGGCGCGGCCGAAGATGCGGTCCACCCCGGTCCTCCTCGTCCTGACCAGCTGCTCGTCAAGGAAGTCGCGGAGGATCGCGAGCAACGGGATCGTCCGCTGCGCTGCTTCTGACTTCGGCTCGATCTCGCCCTCCTCCTGGTCCCAGCCTTTCTTGACGTGGATCAGGTTCCTCGCGAGGTCGATGTCCTCGCAGCGAAGCGCTTGCAGCTCGCCTCGGCGCAGGCCGGCGTAGAAGGCCGTCGCCCACAGCGCGCGGTCCTCGAGGGGGAGTAGCTCGATCAACCGCGTTGCTTCGTCGGGGGCAACGATGCGACGCGGCCTCTTGGACTTGCCGAGCGGAAGGTCAACCCCTTTGGTCGGTTCGTTCGCCAGTTCTTCGCGATCGTTGGCGCGACGATAGAACGCCTGGAGGGGGTTGAGAACGTTGCTGGCGCTGTGGCCGGAGAGAGTGGCGAGCAGGTCGTCGGCGAAGCTCTGCACGTCAGCACGCCGGACCTCGGAGGGACGAAGGGCTCCGAGTTCGGAGTCCTTGTAGCGGAGACGGACGGCTCTCTCGTAAGAGCGGATCGTGTTCGGCTTGTAGCGCTCCTTCTTTCGCGGGCGAATCTCGCCACTCTCCATCCCGGCGACGAAATCGACAAGCGCCTCGTAGATGGTGCGATGGTCCTTCGGCGCTCGGCGCAGCTCCCCCTTGCGGGCAGCCGTCAAAGCTTCCGAGCGCCATGCCTTGGCCTCGCCTTTCGTCTTGAAGGTACGACGAACCTTTTTCTTCTCTCGGCGCAGGTAAACCCACGCCTCCCATCCGGAGCTGCATCGGCAGCGTTTGCCCTCCCGGATCGGGCAGCGCCGGGCGTGCCTTCTGACGATGCCCTCAGCCATCGGCGCGGCCCCCCTCGCGAGGAAGCATGCCGAAGGTCGTCGGGCACAGATAAATAGGGTGAGTAACAGCCATGAGGAGGTCCACTCTCCTTGTGGTCAGGCCCTCGATCCGGCGTTGGCGCGCCGCCGAGGGCCGTTTCTTATTGCGGTGAAATCTACCGGTTGAAGTGGACGCGGCGGCCTTCACGAAAGCTGCTCCATCATCGGCTCCTCCGTGTTCTCAATAGCCCAGCGTTCAAGCTCGTGAACCGGCACCAAACGCTTCCGGCCGCGTCGTATTAGGCGCAGATACGGCGCGACGTTCTCCTCGAAGAAGTCAGGGCCGACACCAATCGCCGCAGCCGCCTCGGCAGGAGTTAGGGCAATCCGGGGAATCGTCACCGGAAGCTTCTTAGCCATCGCTCGGCTCCGTGCCTTGCTGCAAAAGCGATGTGGGCCGACTCGGCGCCCGTGTCGCAGATTTGGCCATCCGATTCATCGGCCATCGACCGTAGAACGCAGATGCCTCGCGTTGAAGGGGGTCCAGCCTTGACCCCCCTTGCGACCCCGGGTAAGGGTGGGTAAGGGTTGCCGGGCTCTGCCACCTCGCCCCAGTTGCACCGGGCAAGGCTCTGCCCGGGCCTCTGCCCATCCCGGGCAAAGACGTCTGCCGGATCGATGCGAAGTCCCGGCAATGCCGCGGCATACAGCCACGAATGCCGGGACTAAGGAGTGGCAAAGGACTGCCCGATTGGCCCTAAGCCCCGGCAAAGCGGGCAGAAGGCGTACGGGCTTGGCCCGGGCAAAGTGGGCATTCCCGCCCGGGCAAAAGGTGCCCCGGCTGAACCCCGGCAAACAGGAACGTAAGCCGGGGCTTATGCCCGAGGTGGGCAATGCCCCGGCAAAGACGCCGGGGTGCCAGGGCTTAGAAGTCGACCGCCAGGACCGAACCCTTGGCAAGTGTCTGCCGAAGGAACACCTCTGAGAACCAACGGGGTACTGGGGATTGCAGATAGAGAAAAGAGATTGAGAGGACTAGTGCGGGTGGTAGTGAACGCCCCGCACCGTCTGCCACGAGTCCCAGGTGATCTTGAGGATGACGGCAGTGATCGCGAGGCCGATCAGCGGGTCGGCGATCGGCAAGCCGAGGACGACGGCGAGGGCGCTGGCGACCACGGCGAGGCTGACGTAGGAGTCGGCACGGGCGTGGTTGCCGTCGGCGATCAGTGCTGGGCTGTCGAGCCGGTTGCCGGCGCGGGTGCGGATGATCGCCGCGACGCAGTTGCCGCCGAAGCCGATCAGGCCCGCAGCGGCCAGGGCGAGAAGGTCGGTCGGGGTCTGCGGGTCGACCAGGCGCGAGATCGCCTCTAAGCCCGCGACGCAAGCCGAGGCGAAGATCGCTGCCACCACGAAGAGGCCGGCCCCGCGCTCGGCCCGCTCTGAGCGCAGCAGGAAAGCGATGGCGAGCGGGACCGCGGTGGCTGCGTCACCGAAGTTATGGACCAGGTCGGCGAGCAGGGCAACGCTGCCGCTGGCCGCGTAGATCGCGACCTGGGCCAGCGCCGCCAGGCCGAGAACCGCCAGCGAGAGGCCGACAGCGCGAAGGCCCTCGCGCGAGCGCTTGATGCTCGGGTCGATCAGGCCGTGGCTGTGACCGTGGCCGCCGTGCGTGTGGTCGTGGTCGGGATGGGCATGCGGGCCGCGATGGGGATGGGAATGCTCCGTGGCGCCGTGGCGGTGGCGCTCGCCGCCGAGCGGGACGTAGTCGAGCACGGTGTCCATGCGCGAGATGTTAGGGAGCAGAAAGCGACGCCTTTGACTGTGGCCGAGGCGGTCCCGTGATTTAGGTAGGCCCTCTAGTCTTCGCCGCCGATGAGCGAGGCCGTCGAGCACCCGACCCGCCGCTCCCAGAGCGCCAACACCAGGCGCTACGACAGCATCGCCCGCGTCTACGCCACGTTGGAGCCGCTGTACCTGATCTTCCCGCCGGCCCGCCGCAGGGCCGTGCGCGCACTCGGGCTGAAGCCCGGCGACACCGTCTTGGAGATCGGCGCCGGCACCGGGCGCAACTTCCCCTATCTGGTCGAGGCGGTCGGCCCGACCGGGACCGTCATCGGCGTCGATGCCTCGCCCGGGATGCTGGCCGAGGCCCGAAAGCTGGTCGAGCGCCAGGGCTGGTCGAACGTCGAGCTGCGCCAGCAGGATGCCACTCAGCTTGAAAATGACCTTGAGGTTGACGGGGTGCTGTTCAGCATGAGCTACTCGGCTATGCCCGAACCGCGCCCGGCACTGGCGCGGGCCTGGGAGCGCCTGCGCCCCTCCGCGCGTGTCGTCATCCTCGACATGGGCCTGACCCAGGGCGGCCCCTACCGCCTGCTGGACCCGATCGGCCGCCTTCTCGTCAAGCTCGCCCCAGGCGATGCCTATTCCGATCCGTGGAGTGACCTCGCGACCTACGGCCCGGTCGAGACCAAGCGCTTTCTGTTCGGCTTCTTCTACGTCAGCTCCGTCGCCAAGCCCGACCGCTCCTGAGCCGAAGGCTCCTGCTGGCTTCTCCGGACGATCCGGACAAGGTGGCGCCTCAGACAGCGAAGCCACCCAGTGATAGGGCGTGAGAGGGGTTGCTGTTGGCTGTCCGGAGGGCTGGCGTGGAGAACGCAGGACGTGGATGGCGCAGGGCTGCGAAAGAGATCAAGAAGGTCTCGATCAGGGCGGTGCTGAGTAGCACATATGCGTTCGGATGACTTTTGACTTCCGGAGATTGGCAATAGGCTTCTGCAATGGTCGGAAGAGGTAAAGGCAGGCCCCGCTTCACAGCGGGGCCGCCGGGCAATCAGGTGCCCTTGGTCTGCCCCATGCCGGGCAGCACGCATGAAATCGCACTGAGCGTCAAATCGCTCACCTCCCTTCATAGTCCGGATTTCTGCGGACTATCGGAGAAAGTGCGAGGAGATGGAAGCGAGAATGGCTGACAAGCCGCTCGCTATCCAGGCGTTCACGCCTCGTCTTTTGAAGGCGCTAGGGCACGAGCGCCGGTACACGATCTTCCTGCGGCTTGGGGAAAGACCGTGGACCTGTGAGGAACTCGCCGAAGATCTAGGCGAGGACATCAAGCGCATCTATGAAGACGTCGGCGTCCTCGCCAACGAGGGGGCAATCGAGCTGATCGGCAAGGAGGCAAGCCCCAGAGGGGGCCGCCAGCATCTCCAATATCGAGCAACCCGCTACACCTTCGACGCTGATGAATGGGATGCGCTGCCGGCTTCTCAGAAGGAAACGATGAGCGTGGCGATTTCAAAGCTCTTGGTTCGTGAACTTGCTGATGCTTTGGCCGCAGGCTCTTTCGACGCCCATCCCAACCGGGTCTTGGTCCGATTCCCCCTCATCACCGATGACGAGGGAGTGAAGGAAGTCAACGAGATCACTATGCGAGCTGAACGCGAAGTCGCTGAGGTCGCCCTCCGCAGCATCGCCAGAAGTGAGGCCGTCGATTGGTCTCCGGTTCGACTCACGGTCGCCTTTCTCTCGTTCTTGACCGAAGCCGGGTCAAGTCAAAATTCCGCTTAATTCCGGTTGATCAACATCAATGGTTCGCTTTTAATGGAGTGGGCTGCAGCATTTAGTCATTCGGACGGGGCGCGGCCTAGGGGCGACCTCCTTCCCACCTTTCGAAAGGAAGAGACAGGCGATGGACTTCTATGGACGCGGTCGCGGGAGGGATAGAAGTTGCCGTGAGCAGGCGCTTAGCAATCTGATCCGCCTCAGAATTGTTGAGCTCTTCATAGCCGATGAGGCGCGACTTCTCACGGCAAAGGCACTTTCCGCAGACCTTGCCGTCGCGGACAGGATTCACCCGAGGGTTTCAGTAGGCCAGGTTGCTTATCACCTCGCGTGTCTACGTGACGCTGGGTTGATCCCGGCCGGCAGAGCGGGAAGCTGTTGATGCCAGTTCGGAGCGAGGGAAGACCTCTCTATCGCAGACACCCGCAGCGTTCGGCCGCCCGAGGGACGATCTGGAACCGAAGCGCTGTTACGGCCAGTCCCGGATGAGGATTGAACGCACCCAAAAGGAGTCCCTTCAGAGTTCACCGCAAAGCGCCTCGGGCTCGGGCGACCCGGGCAGGGAGCAGGAGCACTTCGTTTGGGAGAAGCTTGCCCCTCGCCTTCTTCACCCTTCGAAACTGGCCTTTATCCATGCACTCTTAGAGTATGGACAGCCCCTGACGCTGGGCGAGCTGGGCGAGGCGGCCGAGATCACCGAAGAACACGCTCGATACCAAGCCAAATCCATGAAGAAGGCTGGTGTTCTTGAGGTCGTCAGCCTTGCTCCGCGGCCTGATGGCATGGGTGATGAACCCTCCTACTACTTCCCGAAGCCGCCCCATGCGGCCACATCGCCGCCGTCCGCAACCGCCTGAACCGGGAAGGCTCCACCGACAGTGAAGAAAGGAATAAGGCGGGAGAAGACCGAGGAGGACATAGCCAGCCTTGAAGGGCTAGGCCGGGCTGTCCGCAGCCTTCGGGAGAAACAAAGCTGGAATCAAGTCCAGGTGGCTGATCGAGCCAGCCTCGAGTTCACCACCATCTATGCCGTTGAAAGGGGTGCGATGGAGTTGACGTGGGCCAACGTGCGCCGGCTCGCAAATGGGCTAGACGTCGATACAGACGCGCTTCTCGAACTCGCAGAAGCCCTAGCCCCGGGAGAGGGCGGCGAGAGATGGCGCCGATGGTCCTGGGCAGCTGAGCGCGAGCGGGATGTTGACTGAGGCGGGCGATGGGATATCGCCGACGGCCGATTCTTTCCCGGATGGGAGCGGTTCGTCCCCCAGTTCGTCCATCCGCTCAAGGTGGCGATAGTGGAAACCCTCCTATACATCGGCGATCCGCTGTCGGCCGTCCAGTTCCGCAAAATACTCGGCAGCGCCAGCCGCGATTTTTGCGAGTCGAATGTCCGCTACCACCTCAATCACTTAGTCAAGGTAGGTGTCTTGGAGGTCGTCCCCGTTGGGAGTGTCTCAGGCGAAGGTCAAAAGCAGAGGTGCTTCTACTTCGCCCGATCAACAACGCGGCCTGGGCGAGATCGGGTCCGCGTTTCCGGCCGCGGGGGGAGGAGGCGTGACGGGCGTCGTGGTCGCTGACTGGTCGTCTGCGGCCCCCGTCTCGCCTGCACTTTCGAAGCTCAGAGTTTGATCGGGATGTCACGGGCCCACACGTCAGTTAAGTGGCGGTGCCTTTTGCTGGAGGTGGCCGACCTTATTGGTCACGTTGTCAAGTTTTCTCGGAAATGTCACAGCGACATCCGCAAATAAATTAATCGCAATTTTCAGTAAGAAAGTCAGCTCCCGGTCCTGTAGGTTCGCCGCGTTACCAACTCGGTACACGCTAGGTATCGCGGGTTCCGATCTCGGCATAACTGACATTGGGAGGAACCTTGCGACTCAAGTACGGAATGCTTTTTGCCCTGTTCTTGGCGGGCCTCGCAATCTTTGCGGTGTCCCCAACCCCCCAGGCAAAAGGCGACGAGGCGGAAGAAGGGCCAGGCGCCGTCCCGGTCGGGGCGGTTGAACTGCCGCAAGAGCGCACTGCCACCTCGAACACCTACAGCCTCCCCAACGGCTCCTATCAGACCGAAATCTTCGCCTCGCCGGTCAACTTCGAAACGGATGACGGGGACTGGCAGCCGATTGAGGACGGCCTCGAAGAATCGCCGGCAGGTGCGATCACGAACGGGGCGAACTCCTTTGACCTCAGGCTTCCCCAGGAAATGGGCAGCTCCGAACCCGTCCGCCTCTCCGAAGACGGCGCCTGGATCTCCTACCGCTTCCTCGGCCCCGCCAGCGAAGCCGCCGAAGTCGAAGGCTCAACCGCGAGCTACCCGTCGTCCGACGGTGACCTTGAATTCGAGCTGCACAGCCTGAGCGACGGGGTGAAGGAGAACATCGTTCTCGCCGATCCTTCCCAGCCCTCTGAATATCGCTTCGAACTTCAAATGTCCGCGGACCTCGCGCCCGAACTGGCTGAAGACGGTTCGGTCGTCGTCCGTGGCTCCGCCAGCGACATCTTCGCGATCCTGCCCGCTCCGGTCCTCTCAGACAGCTCCGGGGGTCTCTCGGGGCCGGTCGGAGCCGCTCGGTTCGAGCTGGAACAGGCCGCCGACGGGCACTGGCTACTGAAGGTGGTGGCCAGCAAAGAATGGCTCTCCGATCCGGCCAGGGTATTCCCAGTAACGCTCGATCCGACCATCCGCACGTATGGCTCGAACCTGGACTGCACGATAGGCAGCACTCCTCTGCCCAAAGGCTGGCACCAGTGCGGGACCACGGGAGCCTCGGAACTCATCGCCGCCTACAGCCAGATCGAAAAACAGCCGGTTCGCACCTTCCTGAAGTTCCCGATTACCGGAGGCGAAAGGCACGGGACGCTGTCGAGCGACAGCTACATCAAGAAAGCGGTCCTCGGCCTCTACGCACCAGCTGCCCCTGAAAACACGACCGCCCTGGAAACCCGCCGGGTGACGAAGAGCTGGACCTCCTCGATCAACTGGGAATCGCCGATCGGCGACTCACACACCATCTGGAGCGCGCCAGGAGGCGACTTCACCACCGAAGGGTTGGCGACCAAGTCCAAGAGCACCTCGGGCTGGTGGGAATTCGAATCCGAAAGCCTCCGCAAGCTCGTGGCCGGCTGGACCGCGGGGTCGATCGCCAATCAGGGCCTCCTCATCAAACAGAGCAACGAGACCCGCACCGCCGAATGCGAATCCACGGGCACCTGCCCTCGGCGCTACGTCGGCTTCCGATCCTCATCGAGCTCGCCCACCGAAACGCGGCCGAAACTGACGCTGGAATATTTCACGCCGGCTCCGGCCTCGAGCAAGGTCTCGCTGCCGAGCGAGGGGACCGTCACCGCCCGGCGCCTGAAGCTCAAGGCCGCTTGGTCAGAAGCCGGGATGACCGGCATCGAGTTCCTCTACCGGGAAGGCAAGAAAGGCCCGTTCGAGCTGATCCCGACCAACCTCGTTCGCGATGAAAACAACCAGCCGCTGTCCGCTTGGCCGATCGCCGTCTCCGGCGTCAAAGAATCGAAAACCTACTTTTTCGATGCGGCCCATGCGACGAGCGCCCTGACCAAAAAGGGCGGCCCGATCCAGGTCCGAGCTCTATTCATAGCCCCCAAAGGCGTCCCGGACGGGGTCAGCGCCCCGGTCGAAGCAACCGTCGACCGCGAACTCGGCGGCCCCGGAGATGAAGTGGCTGAAGTCGGACCTGGGACGCTGGATCTTCTCACCGGAAATTTCTCGTTCTCTATGACTGATGCAGCCATTTCCGCCTACAACATGCCCCTGACCTTCTCGCGCACCTTCAACTCCCGCGGGATCAACCTGAGCAAAACCCCCGGACAGGGATCCCACGAATCGCCTTATGAAATCGAAGAGAAGAAGGTGCTCGGCCCCGGCTGGGAACCGAGCGGGGTGATGGAAGCCGGCCATAGCCCCTGGGCGAGCGTCAGGATGGTTGAAGAAACCGAAAGCGAAGAAGAAGAAAACGAAAAAGGCGAAATCATCACCGTCACCTATACGCACACCTACGCTCTTTTGAAGGCCCTCGACGGGGTGGAATACTCGTTTAGGAAGGAAGGCGAATCCTTTATCACGCCCCCTGAACTAACGGGCGACGGCCTGACGAAAAACGGCTCGGGCCAGTTCGTTTTGGCGACGCCAGAAGGCGAACGAACTACTTTCGGGAGCAACGGTGGTAGCGAATATCTGCCGATATCCATCTCGCAGAGCCGCGGCGTTGGACAGTCGCGTGCGATCTACGAAGTCGTCAACGGGCGCAGGCGGCTGGAAACGCTCGTCGCCCCGGCACCTCTCGGCATCAACTGCGAAGAAGCCCCGTTGACCACCATCGGCTGCAAAGCGCTCAAGTTCACCTACACCACCCTTGCCTTCGGAAACCGCCTCACGGGCATCACCTTTTATGGGAACCAGCCCCACCACGAAGGAACCGAAGTGGCGAAGTATGTCTACAACCCTGAAGGCTTCCTCAGCGAAGAGTGGGATCCGCGGATCTCACCGGCCCTGAAGGAAACCTATGCCTATACGTCAACCGGCCAGCTGAAAACGATCACGCCGCCCGGTCAACAGCCGTGGACGCTCGAATACGGCTTCGCAGATGAAGAGGAAGGCGCGGGTCGGCTTGTAGCGGTCAAGCGAGCGACCCTGCTCTCGAGTCCCACGACCGCACAGACCACGATCAGGTACGGGACGCCGGTCAGCGGGTCCGGGGCGCCCAATGACCTGAGCACCACGGCAATCGCCAAATGGGCGCAGAAAGACATCCCGGTCGATGCCACCGCGATCTTCCCCCCGACGGAAATCCCCGCGAATCCCCCGACCAGCTACGCCAAGGCGACCATCTACTACATGGACTCCGAAGGGATGGCGGTCAACATCGCCACCCCGGCCGGGGCCGGTACCTCGTCGGCGTCGATCAGCACCACGGAAACCGACGAATTCGGCAACGTCGTTCGGGAACTGTCTCCCCAGAACAGGCAGAGGGCCCTTGAAGCGCCCGAACCCGCGAAAAAGGCAGAAGAACTCGACACCCACCGGACCTTCTCTGCCGATGGGACGGAAATGGTGGAGGAATGGGGGCCGCTGCACCAGATCGCCCTCGAAGGCGGGGGGACGGCGCTGGCCCGAGGCCATCGGGTCGTGGTCTACGACCAATGCACGCTGAGTGAATGCGGGCCGTGGTCTCCGAGCAATCCGAAGCCAGGTCTTCCTACCACCGAAGTGACGGGTGCCAGCATTGCCAACCAGGCTGAAGACGCGGATCAGCGCATCTCGAAGATCGCGTACGACTGGAAACTTCGGCGACCGATCGAAAGGGTGGTGGACCCGAAAATCGAAAGCAACCCCGAAGGTCTCAACATCCGGACCACGATGGCATACGACCCGACGACGGGCTTGCCCATCGAACGACGCCAGCCATCCGATCCCGGCGGTCACAGTGCCGGAACGACGAGGACCATCTACTACAGCGTCAGTGGCCCCTCCGGGTGCTCAAGCCGGGAATATGCTGGGCTCCCCTGCAAGGTGTTCCCGGCTTCGCAACCTGCCGGACTGCCGGAACTGCCGACCAAGCAATTCACCTCTTACAACGATCTTGGAGAGCCCTTGGTCGTCAAGGAAACGGTGGGTACGTCGGTTGAACACGAAGAAGCGACGGCGCTGCGAACCACGAGGTTCACCTACGACGCGGCTGGGCGGCAGCTGACGAAGAAGATCGAAGGGGGCGGAACGGCAATTCCGAAGGTCGAAACGCTCTACAGCTCAACCTTGGGACTGCCGACGACCGAACGCCTTGTTTGCGAAGAAACCGAATGCGCCGGCTTCGATACCCAGGCCACCACCAGCTCCTACGACACCCTGGGGCGCCTCACTTCTTACGAAGACGCAGACGGCAACAAAACCACCACCACCTACGACCTGATGAGCCGCCCGGTGACCGTGACGGATGGCAAAGGAAGCCAGACCTACAAATACGATGCGACCAGCGGGCTCCTGACCGAACTCGAAGATTCGTCCGCAGGGGTCTTTACTGCGGCCTATAACGCTGACGGCAACATGGTCAAACGGGGGCTCCCGGACGGGCTCACCGCCGAAACTACGTTCGATGCGACGGGAGCCCCCATCCACCTCACCTACACCAAGGCGAGTTCCTGTGGCGCCAGTTGCACCTGGCTCGACTTCGGGCTGGAACGCTCCATCAACGGGCAAATCCTGAGTGAAAGCGGGACGCTCGGGACCGACCGCTATGCCTACGACAAGGCCAGTCGCCTTACTTCGGCTCAGGAAACCCCCTCAAACGGCTCCTGCACGACCCGCAAATACGAATATGACGTTGATTCGAATCGCACCGGCCTGACCACCCGGCCGGGGGTGGGGGGTGCCTGCTCCGAATCGGGAGGCACGACGCAAAGCTACAAATACGACGCCGCGGATCGCCTCGAAGCTAGCGGCCTCGTCTACGACCAGTTGGGCCGGATAACGACTCTACCGGCCACCCTGGCCGGCGGCAAAATCTTGACCACCGGCTACTTCAGTAATGACATGGTCGCGACTCAGACCCAGAATGGCGTGACCAACACGTTTCAGCTCGACGCCTCGCTGCGGCAGCGCCAAAGGCTCCAGGCCGGGGGGCTCGAAGGAACCGAAGTCTTCCACTACGACAACGCCACTGATGCGCCCTCATGGACGCAACGAGGTACGAGTTGGACGAGAAATATCGCTGGTATCGGCGGAGAACTGATCGCGTTCCAAGAAAGCGGGTCGGAAGTGACTCTCCAGCTGACCAACCTCCACGGCGACGTGTCGGCGACCGCAGCATTGAGCCCAACTGTCACGGCCCTGAAAGCGACTTCCGCCTATGACGAGTTCGGGAACCGCACCGCGGGGACCGCGACTCGTTTCGGTTGGCTCGGCGGTGCCCAGCGCAGAACCGAACTTGCGTCGGGGGTCGTGCAGATGGGCGCCCGGAGCTATGTTCCGCAGCTTGGTCGGTTCCTATCGCCAGATCCTGTTGGTGGAGGCTCTGCCAACGCTTATGACTATGCGAATCAGACTGGAATGAACCTTTTTGATCTAGCAGGCGAAAAGCCGTATGGGAACGACTGCGACCGCCCTCTGGGCGGCGCCTGTCAATGCATCATGCATCTAAAGATGTGGTCTCCTCAACGAGGTCGCATGGGAGCTCGGCTCATCATGGCCTGTAAGCGATTTGGAGGCGTAACGAGAACCGGTCTATATATCGGCTATTACATAGATTTCAGGGGCGATGGCCATTTCTGGAAGATGAGCCCACCCCATTACCTCAATCAGCCAATCTCTCCTCCACCAGGCTGCGGTGCAACCGATCCATGCAATAATTTCCAGGACAATCAAGGCACCTTCGAATGCATCCCCGGAGTGCAGTACGAAATCGCAGTAAGTTGGGGCTACTACGCCAACTTCGGATTTGAAGCAGGACAGGAACATCAACTTAATGTCAAGGCGCAAGAATTCTGCGCAACTTCAGAATTCGCCCAAGTATGAACCACAAAATCTCCAGCGTTGGTATCCTCGCCCGAATCGTTCTTTTCGCAGCATTGATTAGCCTTGCAGCAGGCTGCGGATCGTCTCAGGCTGTGTCGTCATCGGTTGCACCTTCAGAACTCGGTACTCGTATTAGACACCTAGAAACTGGTGATTCGCTCGCAACTGTCAAGGCAATTCTAGGTCTCCCTGATCGTGAAAATCAGGCAGAAGGCGAAACCGTGTTGTATTACGGCCATTGGCAATTGAGCTTTGCACCCCAACTACGGAGTCGAACGAAGTATCTTCGGGGTGAACATTGGCACGACCAACAAGCCCTAAGTCGTGCGATTGCAAGGCTCCATACTGAAGAAACTGTGGCGCAAGTACTCAAGACTCTCGGCATTCCGTTTGCGGTCCAGATTCTTGAGAGCCGATCACCTGAAATGCTGGTGCTCTGGTATGGAGATGGTCGCTGGGCGCTTCATTTTCGGAATCACAAGCTATTGCGGTCGGCCCACAGCTGAGGCTTTTGAATGGAGCGTTGGCTGGACTGCGAAGACACAGCTCGACGAGCCATATCGACCGTCCCGTCAATCGTCATAAGACCGTTCTCGACATATGAGCGACATGTTTAGTCGGCGCGGTGTTGGTAACCCTCTGAGTGTGCGGAGTCATCAGCGTGGGAGTGAGTGATCAGCCCCCATTCTTGGAACCCGAGAGCACCCCTGTGTAGTGGGAGGCCCGCCAGCGTGGTATTCCTGGCGCCGCCCGCTCGGCGTCAAGAAACTGTCGCCGTTTGTGACCATCGCCTGCGGCCGGCGGCCTCTCGGGGACACAACTCAAAATCGTGGTGTCGCCGGTTCGAGTCCCTGCAGCGCTTTAGTGCTCTCGCCGCCGTGCGCGTGTGAACGTGAAGTATCGAGCGCCTTGCCGGCAATGCAGCCGATCTACGAGCGAGTGGGTTGGCGAGGTGCAGACCCACGCCCCGCGCCGCCTGCCATCTGCCGTAAGGATCACCGACTGATGTAGCGCGCGACCGTCGAGCATCACGATCAAGGCATTGGCGATTTCGCAATCGACTTTGTAGAGCTTGATCTCGAATCCGCTGCGCGCCCCGCAGGTGGAGATCGCCGCTTTGCCCTTCGTGGCTTGCGGCTGCGTCGGGGACCCCGTACCACTGGCGACACCGCAACCGACAATCGAAAGAAGGATCACCCCGACAATGGGGACGAGTTTGGACACGCCAGCAGCCTAGTAGTTCAAAGCACGTCGTTCATCCGAAGTGCAGCCGATGCCCAAGGCCGAGATCAACCGCTCCCTAGGGCAGCGCCGATGCGCCAGTGATGCGCCACTCCACCACTGAATCCACCGGAATCAGCCGGGCACAACCGGAAACCGCTCCGCTTGGGCAAGCCAAATCCCGCCCCAGCTCTAATGCCTCGCAGTTCTCTCCTCCCTGTAGTAACCCCAGAAGCGCCCCGCCTCCCCGGCGGGGCGTTTTCTGTTGAGGGTGGACACGCGCCGAACTTCAGGCGGCCGCGGATTCCTTGACCCGCTGGAAATCTCTTTCGTTCTGGTTGGCGTAGGACTCGGCGAAGGACGCGAGCGCCTGGTCGAATGAGTCCCCCTTGCCCAGGTAGGAGGCGATGGCAATGCGGTCTCCCGAGCGGGCGTGGGCGCGTGCCAGGGCTTCTCCGCACAGGGAGGCGTAGATAGTCAGGTCGCCCGGGGACATTCGCTCAACTTCCGCCGAGCCCTTGCCGTCCCAGAGCTGGCGCACATAGAAGCAGCGGCGCTCTTCGTCCAGGCCCTTGGTCGCCACCCAGCCGAGAAAGACATCGCTTGCCGCCTGCATCAGCCGCTGTCCCTCGACGACCCGGCGACCGTGGTTGCGGTAGGGGCTCGGGCCGGCAAAGGGCTCCAGTACCGACGTCTGGGCTTCCTTCGCCTGAAGGAAGAGTGGGTCGTCCGAGTCCTTACCCAGCAGCAGCACGATCCAGGCGCGGGTGCCGACGCTGCCGACTCCTACAACCTTTCGCGCGGCATGGACGTAGCGGTAGGTGCCAGTCAGATGGCGCCGGTCGTGGGTCAGCGATTCGCGGTAGGCATCGAGCACGAGCTGTAACTGCGCTTCCGCCTCGGCCCCATCAGCCAACTCCTCGATCGGGGTAATCAGGGGTGGGTCGCTGATGATGCGAATCTCGCCATCGACCTGATGCGTGAGCTTTTTCAGGGCTCGCAAACTGTCCTTGCCACGGGCCTTGGCAAGGCCCCGTTCGACCTGACGGAAGCGGTGCTCATCAACCTGCGAGCGCAGAATCTCCAGGGCGGGTTCGACGTTGAGCCGGGAGTACCAGACGTCGAGGTTTCGCATCGCCGCAAAGCGCCGCATCGACGCGCGATAGGAGCTGACCGCCTGGCGCACCGCCTTCCGCCGCTCCTTCGCCGTGAAGCCCCGCTCTCTGCCGGCAATCGCAACACTGGCGGCGAGGCGCTTCACGTCCCACTCGAATGGGCCGCGACAGGTCTCGTCGAAGTCGTTGCAATCGAAGACGAGCTGCCGGTCGGGGGCGGAGAAGATCCCGAAGTTCGCGAGGTGGGCATCGCCACAGAGCTGAGCCTCGAGCCCGGCGCTGGGTGTCGTCGCCAGGTCCGCCGCCATGATCGCCGCGCCGCCACGAAAGAATGCAAACGGAGAGGCGAGCATGCGCTCGTAGCGAATCGGCACCAGCTCGGGAACGCGGCTCTCGTCCTGGCGAGCGAGAATCTGAGCGGGATCGCGGGAGGCCAGCTCCCAATCGGCCTGCCCTGAGCGCGGCGCCGCCTGGCGCGCGTCTTTCCCGTCGGACGCGGCGAGACTTGGGTCGATGACGACGCTCGGCACGACGTCAGTGTCCACCCCCGCCGCGACTGACGCAAGCGGCAAGACCGAAGTCACTACTTTTGGCTCCGATGATTCCGGTCTTCGACGGACACAACGACGCCTTGACGCGCCCCGACCACGGAGATCTGATCGGTGGCCGCAGCGATGGCCATCTCGACCTGCCGCGAATGCGCAAGGGAGGCATGCGGGGCGGCATCTTCGCCGTCTTCACTCCCTCGCCCGACGAGCAGACCGGGCGCCCTAGGTTCGGCGCTGCCCGTGAGCCGCTGGCGAAACCGATAGAGCAGGGCGTAGCCGCCGCCCACGCGACCGCGGCTGCAGGTCGACTGCTTCGCCTCGAGCAGGAAGGTCAGGTGAAGGTGGCGCGGGAGATCGCCGACGTTGACGCGGCCCATGACGACCGCTCATCTCCCCCGGTCGCCGTCCTCCACCTCGAGGGCGCCGAGGCGATCGATCCCGACCTGGAGGCACTCGATCATTGGTACGCCGCAGGGCTGAGGTCGCTAGGGCCTGTCTGGAGCCGAGCAAATTCCTTTGCCCATGGCGTCCCCTTCGCGTTTCCCTCGAGCCCCGACGTCGGCCCGGGCCTTACCGAGGCCGGCAAGGCTCTCGTCGCCCGCTGCGCCGAGCTCGGCGTCCTCGTCGACCTCAGTCACATGAACGAGGCCGGCTTCTGGGACACCGCGCGGCTGGAAGCGGGGCCGCTGGTAGCAAGCCACTCCGGCGCCCATGCCCTCTGCGCCGCCTCCCGCAACCTCACCGACGAGCAGCTCGACACGATCGCCAGCAGCGACGGGCTTGTCGGCATCGTCTTTGCCACGGTCTTCCTGCGGCCGGACTTCGCCGACACGCCGGAGACGCCGCTGGCGCTAATCGCTGAGCACGCTCGCTATGTGGCGGAGCGGATCGGCCCGAGCCACGTCGCTCTGGGCTCTGACTTCGACGGTGCCACGATTCCGGCGGAGCTCGGCGACGTAGCCGGCCTGCCAAAGCTCGTCGAAGCCCTGCGCCGTGCCGGCTTCGGTGAGCAGGAGCTAGAGGCGATCTGCTGGCGCAACTGGCGCCGAGTCCTTGACGCCTGGTGGGCCTGAGAGCTCTCAGGCCGAGGCCAAGGGGACTTTCAATAGGAGCTCGGTACCGCGGCCGCGGCCCGTTCGCAGCTGCAGGAAATCGGCAAGGGAACCCATCAGGATGAACCCGAGGCGGAGGCTGCTCGGGCGAGCGCCGGTGGGAGGTCGGATCCCGGTCCCGCTGTCCCGCACGGTCACCGTAAGCACTCCCCCGGACCTCTCCATCTCGACCTCCATCGTCCGCTCGATCGCACCCTCGGGGTAGGCATGGCGGACGATGTTCGAGCAGGCCTCGGAGACGATCGTCTTCAGGTCATCGACGCCGGGTGAGATCAGACCGAGGCCTTCGGCGTAGCTCGCCGCCTCGTCGCGGGCCTGGCGGACGTTCTGCGGCTCGGCATCCAGCTTGAGGGAAAGGGGGGCTGCCTGGGCCTCCATCGCCTGCCTCTCAGGATCGGGAATAGCTGCTACCTCCGATCTACCCAAAAGTAGGGCGCGAAAACTGACTTGGTCCCGGCGCCCTCTGCCGCCCCATCACCGTCGTCACCCGCGGCATCGACTCTTTTCACTGCGAGTGACATATGTCACAGGCGCGGTCTCGTTTCTACAAATTTTGTGGATTGCTCATAGGTCTCCCTCTGGTACAAGCAGTTCCTCTTTAGGGAGAGATCTCGCCGCGATGGCGTATTGCCTCGCGGCTCAATCCAGTAGGGAAAGGATCAGTTCATGAGAAGGCTTTGTCTCGCCGGTGCGCTGCTGCTTGCACTGCTAGTGCCCAGCAGCTCGGCTCTTGCCGCACCTCACCACCCCACCGGGGAATATGCTCAGTTCAACGACTGTCCGCTGAGCAATCCCGCCGTCACCGTCTGCCTGTTCTCGGAATCGAGCTCAGGCTTCTTCACGATCGGGAAAAAAACCGTCCCGCTGAAAAACCCCGTGAAGCTCCAGGGCGGACTTGACGAAATCCTGGCGCCTACCAAATTCTTCCCGGCAGAGGACAACAACTCGTTGCCGGGCGTCGCGCAGCCGGTGCCGGGAGGCCTGCTGGGGATCACGGCTCCTACCTGGTGGCCCTCATTCCTGCAGAATCTCTTTAACGAAACGATCAACAACGGCTTCACGGGAGTGACCGCGACGGTCGAAGCGACCTCGCAGACGGGGATCACGATCAGCCCGATCAACCTGCTGACGCAGGAAGGCACCGCGCTGTCGCTACCGTCGAAGATCAAGCTCAGCAACCCGTTCCTCGGGAGCAACTGCTACATCGGCTCGAACTCGAGCCCGATCGTGCTTGCCTTCACCACCGGCACGACCTCTCCGCCCCCGCCGAACACGCCGATCACCGGCAACCCCGGCACGCTTTCGCAGAACGCATCCGGCAGCATCGCCACGTTCAGCGGCGGCAAACTCGTCAACAACTCGTTCGCTGCGCCCGGAGCCAACGGCTGCGGCGGGTTGTTCTCGTTCCTCGTCGACCCGTTCGTCAACGAAATCGTCGGCGTCCCCTCCGCCGCCGGTCACAACACGGCCGTCCTCGAAGGGAAAATCCAGGTCGCCGAAGCGCCGGCGGTCAAAGCCAGCGAATAGCACCTACCGAAGCAGTTAGATCAAGCGCCCGCTTCGGCGGGCGCTTTTTCTTTCTCTGGCTTCAGTGCTCGGTTCGTAGCGGGCGCGCCTCGCGCCCCGGCCGAAGAGGCGGGCGCGAGAGATCCGACTTCCCCAAGCGGATCCACACATATAGAGATGCGCGCCTCCCCTCCCCTTGGCGATTTCCCCAGAAGCGCTGGCTTGGATGCCGGGCTTCTCTCACCGGAGAGACTGGCGCAGGCTAATTGATTGCGCCAATTGATTCAATCCCCAAAAGTGGGGAGAGCTGCTTATGGGGTGGGTTGTTCAACTCAGGTCAGGGCAGGCTGCGCACTGGGAAGTGAGCTGAGCACCTTGTCCGCAACCGACTCCCCCGTCAGGCCGACCTCGGCCCGCAGGAGCGTCGGCTTGCCGTGGGTGACGTAGGCATCGGGCAGTCCGATCCGCAGGACCCTCGCGCGCTCACCAGGACTATCGGCGAAGGCGTCCTCGAGGTGCTCGAGCACGGCGGAGCCGAAGCCGCCCGGGAGGACGTTCTCCTCGATCGTCGCCAGCAGCTCGTGCTCGCGGGCGAGCCGCTCAACCAGCTCGCCGTCGATCGGCTTCGCGAAGCGACCGTCGACGACCGTTGCCTCGAGGCCGTGCTTTTTCAAAACCTCGGCGGCTTCCCGGGCGACGGTGACGCCGTAGCCGTAGCCGAGGAGCGCAACCCGGTCCCCCTTGGCCAAGATCTCGCCCTTGCCGATCGGCACCAGCTCCGCCTCTGCCGGCAGTTTCACGCCCTCGCCCGCCCCGCGCGGGTAACGCAGCGCCGCCGGGCCGTCGTGGGCGATTGCAGTGTGGAGCATGTGGACCAGCATCGCCTCGTCGCGCGGTGCCATTACGACCACGTTCGGGATCGGGCGGAAGTAAGAGACGTCGAAGGCGCCGTGGTGAGTCGGACCGTCGTCGCCGACGAGACCGGCGCGGTCCATCGCGAAGGTAACGTCGAGCTCCTGCAGGCAGACGTCGTGAACGATCTGGTCGAAGGCGCGCTGGAGGAAGGTCGAGTAGATCGCGCAGACCGGCTTCGCTCCCTGCAGCGCCAGGCCGGAGGCGAGCAGGACCGCGTTCTGCTCGGCGATGCCAACGTCGTAATACTGCTCGGGACGCTCGTCGCAGAGCTTCTGCAGGCCGGTCCCCCCTGCCATCGCCGCCGTAATCCCGATCACCCGCTCATCGGCTTCAGCCTCGGCGACGATCGCGTCGGCGAAGACCTTCGTGTACTGCGGTGGCGCGCTCGCCGCGGGAGGCTTCTCGAGCAGCTCGATGCCCTCGGGAGAATCGGTTTCAGTCACCGGCACCGGCTTCGGCTCCTTCACCGCGGGGCGGCCTTCGACGATCGAGTTCGGCTTCGCCGCGTGCCACTCCTCCATCGACTCCAGACCGCCCTCCTCGGCCGGCGTGAAGCCCTTGCCCTTGACGGTGTGGATGTGGACGATCACCGGGCGGTCGGCAGCGAAGGCCTCCTGCAGCGCCTCCCGCAGCGCGTGCACGTCGTGGCCGTCGATCACCCCGAGGTAGGCGAGGTCGAGCTCCTCGAAGAAGAGCCCGGGCGCCCAGTAGGCCTTGATCGCCGCCTTGATCTCCGGCCCGAGTCGCTCGATCCGTTTGCCGAGGCCGAGCGGCAGCTTCGTCAATCGATCCTCGACCCCCTCGCGCGCGTGCCAGAGGCGGGGGTTCAGGCGGATGCGGTTGAAGTAGCGGGAGAGGGCGCCGACGTTGGGAGAGATCGACATCCCGTTGTCGTTGAGGACGATCACGATCGGCGTCTGCAGGCCGCCGGCGGCGTGAAGCGCCTCGTAAGCGACGCCGCCGGTGAGGGCGCCGTCGCCGATCACCGCCGCGACCTTGCCGTCGGGGCCGATCCCCTTGCGCATCGCCTCTTTCAAGCCGACCGCATAGCCGATCGAGGTCGAGGCGTGGCCGGCGCCCATGATGTCGTGCTCGGACTCGGCGATCGAGCAGAACGGCGCAAGCCCGTCGTACTGGCGGATCGTCGCGAGCCGGTCGCGGCGGCCGGTGAGGATCTTGTGGGGGTAGGCTTGGTGGCCGACGTCCCAGAGAACCTTGTCGCGCGGGGAGTCGAGGAGGCTGTGGAGAGCGACAGCCAGCTCGCAGGTGCCGAGGTTGGCGCCGAAATGGCCGCCGATCTCACCGATCGTGTCGATGATGCAGGTCCGCATCTCCTGCGCTACCTGCTGCAGCTGCTCGTCGCCGAGCCCGTGCAGGTCCGCCGGGCCGTCGATCTGCGGCAGCAACGGCTCGGATATCTGGTCTCTGTGCTCTTCGTTGCCCTGGGTGGGGGGCTTTTCGCTCATTCGTTCCTCGTGAAGATGTAGTCGGCGACGCGCTTCAGGTCTTCCGTCTCACCGCTGGCCTCGGCCAGCGCTTCCATCGCCTTGGCGTGGCTCTGGGCGGCCAGCTCGCGCGCCCGCTCGAGCCCGAAAAGGCTGACGTAGGTGAGTTTGCCATGTCTCTCGTCGCTTCCATGTGGCTTGCCGAGCTGCTCATCTGACTCGGTCACGTCGAGGATGTCGTCGACGATCTGGAACAACACGCCCAGCTCCTCGGCGAAACGGCGATAGGGCATTGTCTCAGGTTCGGCCGCTCCCTCGAGTAAAAGGACGACGTTGACGCTGGCGGCAATCAGGCGGCCGGTCTTCAGCGCGTGCAGGGCTCGCAGACCCTCGGCGTCGGCGTCGGCGCCGACCACGTCGACGTATTGGCCGCCGACCATCCCGTCGACTCCGGTCGCCGCCGCCAGCTCGCTCAGCGCCGCCAGCACCCGTGCTGGCTCTCCCGGCTGCTCGCAGAACAGCCGCATCGCCTCTGCGAAGAGGCCGTCGCCGGCGAGGATCGCCACGTCCTCGCCGAACTTGACGTGCGAGGTCGGCAGGCCGCGGCGCAGCTCGTCGTCGTCCATCGCCGGCAGGTCGTCGTGGATCAGCGAGTAGGTATGGATCAGCTCGATCGCGCAGGCAACCGGGAGGAACCGCTGCGGCTCGGCCCCGAAAGCGCGGGCGGTGGCAAGGGCGAGGACCGGCCGTACCCGCTTGCCGCCGGCCAGCAGCGAGTAGCGCATCGCCTCCTCGAGGCCGGCGGTGGGCGTCGAGGCGGAGAACTTCAGGTCCGCGAGCGCGCCGTCGACCAGGGCGCGCAGGTCCTCCGGGTAGCTCACTCCGCAGACGCCTGCTGGCGCGCCTCGCGGTTGGCCTCCTCGACCGCCTCGGCAGCTAGGTCGGCGGCCTCTGAGGCGAGCTGAGCGGCGCGCTCGTCGCCTACCTCCTCGCTCTCTAGCTCCGCGGTGATCCGACGCAGGCGCTCGCTTATTTCCTGCAGGCGGACGTTCACGCCGCCGCCCCCCGCTCGCGCACGACCGCGCCGAGGATGCCATTGACGAACCCCGGCGCCTCCGCGCCGCAGTACTTCTTCGCCAGCTCGACCGCCTCGTCGATCGCTACCTCGGCCGGCGTCTCCATGTGTTCCATCTCGTAGAGGGCGACTCGCATCACGTTTAGGTCCAGCGGCGCGATCCGGTCGACGGTCCAACCCTTCGCATGGGCGGCGATGATGTCATCGAGCTCTTCCCGATGCTCGTCGACCCCCTCGGCGAGCTCGCGGGTCAGCGACCGCGCCTCTCCCAGCAGCTCCTCGAGCGGGCGTCCGGTGACATCCCGCTGGTAGTTGGCGAAGACGGCGTCGCGCCGCTGGTCGGACCTGCGCATGGGCTCATTCTGTCAGCGCCGTCCCGCGAAGCGGCTAGGCGCGGGAGATGTACTCGCCGCTGCGGGTGTCGACCCGGACGCTGTCGCCCTCTTCGACGAAGAGCGGCACTTGGACGACGACGCCCGACTCCAGCGTCGCCGGCTTGTTGCCGCCGCCGGAGGCGGTGTCGCCCCTGAGGCCGGGGTCGGTCTGCGTGACCTTCATCTCCATCGCACTAGGCACCTGCACATCGCTTGGACTCTCGTCGACGAAGAGGACGTCGACCTCGGCGTTGGGCAGCACCCACTGCATCGAGCCCCCAAGCGCCTCCACCGGGATTTCGATCTGTTCGTAGCTCTGCGAGTCCATGAAGACGGCCGCCTCGCCCGAGTCGTAGAGGTACTGCATCTTTTTCGATTCGGTCCGGACCGGGCGGAACTTCTCCCCCGCCCTGAAGGTTTTGTCGATCACCGAGCCGTCCTCGATTCGTCGCAGCTTCGTCCTCACGAAAGCCCCGCCCTTGCCCGGCTTGACGTGCTGGAACTCGATGATCTTCCAGATCTTCCCGTCGATCTCGATGTGGGTCCCGTTCTTGAACTGGTTGGTGCTGATGGTCATCGGCGGTGATCCTAGATGTTGTTCTTGGAAGCGTGGTCTTCGGTGGAGGCGAGGAGGCGGCTCACCGCTTCCTCGGGATCGCGGAAGACCTCGCCGCGGACGAAGCGGCCGTCGTCGACGTCCCAGATCCAGGCGACCGGCATGTCGCGGATGCCGAGCGCTCGGCTGCGGGCGTAGACCCTTCCGCGGACCAGCAGCGAGCGGCCGTGGCTCTCGACGACCTTGGGGGTGATCAGCAGCTCGTCCCAGGCTTTTTCCACGTCGCGCATGTACTCGCGCAGGCCTTCCGGCCCGACGTAGGGAGCGGTGCGGCCGAGCTGTTCGGCGGTGCCGACCGGGAAGAACCCCATCGAGTCGTCGCAGAGGGCGACGATCTCTTCCGGGTGGCGGCCGTTGAAGGCGGCATATAGCCGCTCGACCATCTCCCAGTCGGCCTCCGGGGCGGGCTCGACGTCAGCGGAGGCGGGCGCGATCGCGACGATCGCGGCGTCGTCGTCGAGCTCCCCGGCGGTGAACTCGTGCAGCGCGGTCTCGATCTGCTGTGCCGCTCGCGCCGGGCTGGTCAGGCCCGCGATCGCGGCGCGAAGCCTGTCCTCGCCGAAGCGGCCCTCCTCGCCCTCGGCCTCGGTGACCCCGTCGGTCACCACCACCAGCTGCTGGTCGCGCCCGACCGCAGTGGCGCTCAGGTCCCAGGCGTCCTCGGGGAAGGCGCCGAGCACCGGCGCCGGCCGGCACGCCTCGGCGACGGAGTCGCCGTCGATCAACAACGGCGGCGGATGGCCGGCGACTGCCAGTTGAACCGGCTCGGCAGGGTCTTCCGACATCGCCATCGCGGCGACGCTGCAAAGGGCGGTGCCGCGACGCGCGAGCAGCTCGCGGTTGAGCGTCCTCAGGGCGATCACGGGATCGCCGGTGATCGCTGCGGCGGTCCGCAGCGTGTAGCGGGCGTGGGCGGTGACGGCGGCGGCGTGGGCGCCGCGCCCGGTCACGTCCCCGATCACGACCATCCAGCCGCCGACGATCCGGAAGGCGTCGTAGAAGTCGCCGCCGATCTCGTTCTCGGCCCCGGCCGGTCGGTACATCGCCGCAACCGACCAGTTGGGGATGTGGGGCAGCGGCGGCGGCAGCAGGCCTCGCTGCAGCGTCTCCGCGATCTCCGCTCGTTCGCGCTCGGCCCGCTCGAGGTCCGTGAACAGCCCCGCATTGTCGAGAGCGAGGGCGACGCGACCGGCGAGGAGGGTCACGAAGTGGATGTCGGAGGCGCTGAACCGACGACCGGAGGAGCCGACGCTGATCGTCAGCAGTCCCGTCGGCCGCCCGCGGGCGCGCAGCTCGACGGTCACCCCTGAGCGAACTCCGAGGCTGTGGAGGAAATCGAGGTCCTTCTCGTCGGCCGCGAATTCGCGCAGGTCCTCCTTGTTGCGCAGCTCGAACCGGCGCGGCTCCTGGCGCCCGCGGGTCGCGTCGGTGGCGATCTGCTCCTGCATGCGGGGCCCGCGGGCCTTCAAGCGCTCGGCGATCGCGGCGGCGTCCGGGCCGTCGACCCGCAGGGCCGCACGGCGGATGCTGTCGCCTTCGATCACGTCGATGGCACAGATGTCCCCCATCTCGGGGACGATGATCTCGACTATCGACTCGAGCGTCTCGTCGAGCGTGCTGCCTTCGTCGGCCGCCCGCGAAATCTCGTCGAGCATCTGGAAGCGACGGTTGACCTGCCGCACCTTCCGCGTCGAGATCGTGGCGACGACAGCGACCGCCACGAGCGCCAGGGTGACGATGACGTCGCCGTAGAGAGGCATCAGCGCGGGTCGGCGCTCTGAGTCTGGTCGCCGGCGGTGCTGGTGGTCAGGGTCGCGGCGGCGCCGCCGCTGAGGACGCGCCGAGTCAAGGACGGGAGCAAGATCCGGGCGTAGGCGGCGAGAGCGTAGGGGCGCGGGACATAGCGCTCCGGCTTGCGGCCGGGACCGCACTCGTAGATCCCCTCGGCGACCTTTGCCGGTTTCGAGACGATCCAGCGGGTCAGGGCTTTCTCGCGCAGCTCGGTGGCGGGAAAGCCCTCGGTCTGGATGAAGCCCGGCAGGACGAGTCCGACGTGGACGCCGTGCGGCTGCTCCTCCGCGTAGAGCGAGTCCGACCAGCCGATCAGGGCGAACTTGCTGGCGCTGTAGGAGCCGGTGCGGGCGCGGGAGACGCGGCCGGCGGTGCTGGCGACATTGACGATCGCGCTCGGCGCCGAGCGGCGAAGCAGCGGCAGCAGCGCCTCGGTGAGACGGACCGCGGCGTCGAAGTTGAGCTCCATATGGCGGTGGACGTTGGTGTGGCCGCCCTCGGCGAAGCTGGCGCGCCAAGAAGCGCCGGCGTTGTTGACGAGCAGGTGCAGCTCGCCCCCGTGCTCGGCTTCGAGATGACGGCGCAGGCGCTGCGGCGCGTCCTCTTCGGTGAGGTCGACCGCGACGAACGTGGCACGGCAGGGCAGCGTCGCGGCCAGCTCGCGCAGGCGCTCCTCACGCCGGGCGACCAGCACCAGCTCGGTGCCCGGCTCACGCGAGAGACGGATTGCGGTCGCCTCCCCGATCCCAGTCGAAGCCCCGGTTACAAGTGCGACAGACACATTCGCAACAGTATTCGAGAATGGAAACCTCGACCGAACGTAATCGCCGCATCAGCAGCATCCGCCGCGAAGGCGAGCGAGTGACGCCGCTGGAGCTCTTCTTCGACCTCGTCTTCGTCCTCGCGATCACCCAGTGCACCGGCCTGA
Organism: uncultured Actinomycetes bacterium; assembly: GCA_963702075.1. Taxonomy (GTDB): domain Bacteria; phylum Actinomycetota; class Thermoleophilia; order Solirubrobacterales; family 70-9; genus VAYN01. Next base: position 1,903,063 of record OY969703.1, read on the forward strand.
TGTCTCACGACCAGAGCTGGTCGGGGCTCGTGCAGGGCCTGCTGATTCTCGCCGTGCTCTGGTGGGCCTGGGTCGGCTACGCCTGGCTGACCAGCGTCGTCGATCCCGAGGCGCTGGCGATCCGCGGCGTCATCTTCGTCGCGATGGCGGCGCTGCTGATCGTCGCGATCTGCGTCCAGGAGGCCTTCGGCAGCCTCGCCCTCGCGTTCGCCTTGGGGATCGGCGTCTTTCGCACCGCCCATATCGCCCTCTTCATGCTCGCCGGGGCGGCTACCGACGATGGCGACCTGCGCCGGTCGGTGGTCGGGCTCGCCGTCAGCACTGGACTCGCGGTCGGCATCCTCGTCCTCGCCTCGCTCTTCGACGGCCTCGCCCAGGGAGCGCTGTGGGTGCTGGCGATCTTCCTCGACATGGCCGGCCCCTACTTCTTCGGCTCGGAGGGCTGGAAGCTTGTCCCCGGCCACTTCGCCGAGCGCCACGGCCTGATCGTCATCATCGCCCTCGGCGAGAGCATCGTCGCGATCGGCGTCGGCGCCGCCGGCACCCTAAACCTGGGAATCGGCACGGCCGCCGTGCTCGGTGTCTTCCTCGCCGCGGCCCTCTGGTGGACCTACTTCGACGTTGTCGCTCTGATCTCGGCGCGGCGGCTGGGCGAAGCGGAGCCCGGCCGCGTCCAGAACGAGCTCGCCCGCGACTCCTACTCCTACATCCACCTGCTCTTGGTCGCGGGGATCGTGCTGATGGCGCTGGGCATGAAGGTGACGATCGGCCACTGCTCCGAACACCTCCACGACGTGGCCGCCTTCGCCCTGCTCGGCGGGGTAGCGATCTACCTGCTGGGGCTGGTCGCCTTCCGCTACCGCCACGTCAAGACGATCAACCGCCACCGTCTCGGGCTGGCGATCGTCCTGCTCTTGCTGGTCCCGGTTGCCACCGCGGTGCCGGCACTGATCTCGCTGGCGATCGTCGTCGTATTGACCTGGGCGATGATCGCCTACGAGCACCGCGGCTACGGACCAGGGCGTGACGAGCTTCGGCGCGAAGCGAACACCGCGTGACTCGAGGCACCCGCGGCGCCTGACGACGAACATCCATCCATATAGGCATACTCCCTCAACCTTTTGACTACTCCCGACCTTCTCGACAAGCTCCTTCGCACCGGCGCGCCCTCCGGCTACGAGGCGCCCGCCGCTGAAGTCTGGCGCGAGGCCGCGTCCTTCGCGGAGGTCAGCGCCGACGGCATCGGCTCGACGATCGCCCGGGTCGGCGAGGCCTTGCCGCTGGTCGCGATCGTCGGCCACATCGACGAGATCGGCCTTGTCGTCACCCACATCGATGAGAAGGGCTTTCTCTGGTTCGCCCCGATCGGCGGCTGGGATCCGCAGATCCTCGTCGGCCAGCGGGTCGAGATCCGCGGCAAGGACGGCCTCGTCCTCGGGGTCGCCGGTCGAAAGCCGATCCACCTGCTCGAGGCCGACCAGCGCAAGAAGGTGGTCGAGCTGAAAGGCATGCACATCGACATCGGCGCCGCCGATCGCGAGGAGGCCGAGGCCCTGGTCCGGGTCGGAGATCCGGTCGTGATCGCCACCGAACCGATGCCGGTCGCCGGAGACCGCCTCGTCTCGCGCTCGATGGACAACCGCCTCGGCGCCTACGTCGCCCTCGAGAGCCTGCGGCGCTGTCACGAGGGCGACGGCCCGGGAGGCTCGATGGCGGCGGTTGCCGCAGTGCAAGAGGAGATCGGCCTCTTCGGAGCTCGCACCGCTTCCTTCCAGCTGCAGCCGGACATCGCGATCGCCGTCGACGTCACCCACGCCACCGATGCACCGGGCGTCGACGAGAAGGAGATCGGCAGCCACCCGTTCGGCTCCGGCCCGGCGATCGGCCGCGGCTCCACCCTCTCGCCGAAGGTCTTCGAGCTGCTGGTCGAGACCGCCGAGGCCGAGGGGATCGAGTACTCGGTCAGCGCCAGCGGCCGCGGCACCAGCACCGACGCCGATGTGCTGCAGATCTCCCGCGCGGGGATCCCCACCGGCCTCGTCTCGATCCCGCTGCGCTACATGCACTCGCCGGTCGAGATGGTCGACCTGGGCGACGTCGAGGCGACGGTGCAGCTGCTGGCGGCATTCGGCGCCCGGTTGAGCGCCGACGTCGACCTCAGCCGCTGACCAGCGCCGGCTCCCAGTCGTCTACGAAAATGCGGTCGCGGCCGCTGGCCTTTGCCGCATAGAGCGACGCGTCGGCGCGCGCCAGCAGGTCGTCGGTGTCGACGACCTCGGGCTCGGCGACGGCGACGCCGATGCTTAGCGAGACCGCGACGCCGACGGGGCGGCGATCGCGCACGCCCACCCGCAGTCGCTCGGCGATCTCGGAGGCGTCGACATGCCCAGCTCCGGGCAGGATCACCAGGATCTCCTCGCCGCCGACCCGGTAGATCGAGTCGCCGGCCCGCAGGGTCGCCCGCATCGTGTAGGCAACGTCCTGGAGGACGGCGTCGCCGGCGGCGTGGCCGTGCTCGTCGTTGACCCGCTTGAAGTGATCGAGGTCGCAGAGGAGGAAGGCGTGGGAGGTGCCCGAGGCGGGATCGCACGGCTGCCCGTCGAGCTCGGCCAGCCGCTGCTCGAGCGCGTTGCGGTTGAAGAGACCGGTGAGCGGGTCGAGGGTCGAGCGATGGCGGTGGGCGCGGTCGGACTCGACCAGGGCGCCGGAGAGGATCACGGTGCTGACGATCAGGGCGGCGACTGCGATGACCTCCTGGCGCTCCTCCCAGGCCAGGTGGGGATCGGGCAGGACCGCCGCGGCAAGGAAGGTCGCCAGGACGTAGGCGGTGCCGAACACCATTCCCCGCGGCTCGAAGCGGAATCCGAGCGTCACCGCCGGCAGGGCGAACCAGACCAGCGCCGGGCTGGCGGCACCGCCGGTGACGAGGACCGAGCCCAACAGCAGAGCGGGCAGTGCCGCCCACGCTCCCGCGACCCAGACCGCCGGACGCGGGCTGGTGCGCATGAAGCGATCGGCGACTGAGAAACCGGCAAGGCCGCCGGCCAGCAGCGGGATCCACCAATAACCGACCTCGTCGCCGCCCCCCACGGCCAGGGCCAGCGCGAGGATCCCGAAGCAGGCAAGCCGGTAGCGCCGCAGCCGCTCCTCCATGTCGAGCAGGCGCTCGCGGCGCGCCTCCTCGTGGATGGAGACGAGAGTCTCGGCGTTAGCGCTCATCTGCCGCCATCGACCCAGCAAAAACTTCACTTGAATTTGAACGGAGCTAGCCAGTACTCCGCTGTTTATGAGCTGCAGCGGTCAGCCGACCGTTTGCAGCTCTTTCGGCGTCGAGCTGAGATTCCGCAGCCCGTCCTCGGTGACCACGACGAGGTCCTCGATCCGCACCCCGAGCTTGCCCGGCAGGTAGATCCCGGGCTCGACGGTCACCACTTCCCCAGGGGCGAGGACGTCATCGGAGCGCAGCGAGAGTCGCGGCGCCTCGTGTAGCTCGAGGCCGACGCCGTGGCCGAGGCCATGGCCGAAGCGCTCGCCGTGACCGGCGGCGTCGATCGCCTCGCGGGCGACCTTGTCGACGTCTTCGCCTTTGACCCCCGCCCGGATCGCGTCCAGCGAGTCCTGCTGCGCCCTGCGCACGACTTCGTAGACCTCGATCGCCTCCTCGCCGGGGTCGCCGGTGGCGAAGGTGCGGGTGCCGTCCGAGCAGTAGCCCTCGATCGCCGCCCCCATGTCGAAGACGACGAGCTCGCCCTTGCCGATCTCCCGCTCGCCGGGCTCGGCGTGCGGCAGCGCCCCGTTGGGGCCGGCGGCGACGATCGCCGGGAAGGACGGGTCCCCGCCGAGCTCGCGGACCCGCGCTTCGAAGGCGCGGGCGACCTCGCGCTCGGTCTTGCCCGCCAGCCCCCGCTCGCTGCTCCAGCGCAGGGCCTCGTCGGCCAGCTTCGCGGCCTCCTCGATCAGCTCCAGCTCGCCGGCGTCCTTGACCCGCCGTAGCTCCTCCACCCGGCCGCCGGCGGGGACCATCTCGACCCGGTCGGCGAGTTTCTCCTTCAGTTTCTCCAGCAGTCGCACCGCCATCTGGTCGTCTTCGAACCCGACGCGCCCCTGCAGGGGCTTGGCGATCCCGCCGAGCCAGTCGTCGGCGATCGTGTGGATCTCCCAGCCCTCGACCTCGGCTTCGGCGCGCTCGGTGTAACGGAAGTCGGTGAAAAAGAGGCGCACGCCGGGGCCGCAGACGCAGGCGCCGTTGGTGCCGGTGAAACCGGTCAGGTAGCGGATGTTGATCAGGTTGAAGACCAGCATCCGGTCGAGCTCGCGCTCGGCCAAGCCCTGCTCGAGGCGATCGCCGCGCCCGCGCATCAGGGAGCGACCCCGAGCTCGCGGGCCAGCAGCTCCAGCGCCTCCTGATAGCCGCCGGGGCCCTTGCCGGCGATCTTGGCGACGACGAGGCCGTCGAAGACTGAGAGCCGGCGCCAGTCGTCGCGCGCCTCGACGTCGGAGAGGTGGACCTCGACCGCGGGCAGCCGGGTCAGCTCCAGGGCGTCGGCGATCGCCCGGCTGTAGTGCGTCCAGGCGCCGGCGTTGACGATAACCGCGTCGGCGAGGTCGACAGAGCGGTGCAGGTATTCGCAGAACTCGCCCTCGGAGTTGGTTTGGAAGAAGATCGGTTCGAGGCCGAGCTCGTGCGCCCAGCCGGAGATCTGCTGCTCCAGCTGGGCCAGCGAGATGCCGCCGTAGATGCTGGCGTCGCGGCGCTCGAGCACGTCGAAGTTGACCCCGTGAAGAACGGCGACTCGGTTGCTCACGGTTGGCATCAGTAGAGCTCTTCCACGGCTGCCCGGACCTTAGCCGGGTCGACCAGCTGACCGGTGCGGGGCTGCCCCGGCTCGGAGAGGAGGACGAAGCCGACCCCGGCGGCAGTCCGCTTCTTGTCGCGCTGCAGGGCGTCGAGAACGTCCTCGATCGCGATCGCGGGGTCGAGCCGAACCGGGAGCCCGTGGCGACTGAGGATCGCCTCGCATTCGTCGCGAAGCTCTGGTGCCTCGGAGAGGCGCAGCGCTGCCAGCAGCCCGATCGAGATCGCCTCGCCGTGGCGGTAGCGGCTGTAGTTGCTCGCCGCCTCGATCGCGTGGCCGACCGTGTGGCCGAGGTTGAGAACGTTGCGCAGGCCCGCGTCGCGCTCGTCGGCGGCGACGACCGTGCACTTGTAGCGGGCGCAGGCGAAGACGACGTCGGCGAGGTCGTCGGGGTCGAGCTGCTCGATCGCCCGCACCCGCTCCCAGAGCGGGCCGCCGGCCAGCAGCCCCGTCTTCAGCGCCTCGACGAACCCCGCAGCCATCTCCTGAGGCGGCAGCGTCCGCAACGTCGCGGTATCGACGAGGACGCCGGCCGGGAGCTGGTAGGCACCGGCGTAGTTCTTGCCCTCCGGCAGGTCGACGCCGGTCTTGCCGCCGTAGGCGGAGTCGACCTGGGCGACCAGCGTCGTCGGCACGTGCACGACCGGGACGCCGCGTTGGAAGAGGTGGGCGCAGAAGCCGGCTAGGTCGCCGACGACGCCGCCGCCGAGGGCGACGACGTGGTCTTCGCGGCTCATCCCGGCCTGGGCAAGCTCACGCAGGACGTCCTCGGCCCAGCCCATCGTCTTCGCCCCCTCCCCTGGTTCGACCTCGATCGCCCCCGCCAGCGGCCCGATCTTCCCGGCGAAGAGCGGCGCCACGTCGCGGTCGCTGATGCAGTAGCGGCGGCCTTCCAGCGGCCACCAGTCGCGGTCGAGGATGCCGGCGCCGACGAGGATCGGATAGTCGCCGGACTGGCTCGAGGCCCAGAGCAGCTTCGTCCCCTCCGGCATCTCGGGCAGCGCCTGGATCGCCGGCAGCGCTCGCCCGACCACGTCCAGATCGCGCGTTGGCACCACCGCGTCGGCGAGTGCTTCGTAGAGCGGCAGCCGTTTGGCGAGGAGGCGGGCGACGTCGGCTTCGCTCGTCGCCAGGGGGCGGTCGGTGTCTTGAATCCGCCGCCAGGCCTCCGGCGCGTCGATCTCCAGGAAGACGACGATGTGGCGGGCGAGCGCCGCGCGGATCCGCTCGGAGAGGACGCTGCCGCCGCCGAGGGCGATCGCGCCGCCGTCGGCCTGCTCTAGCAGCGCCCCGACGACTTCTGCCTCGCGGGCGCGGAAGGCATCTTCCCCGTCCTCTTCGAACGCCTGCCGGATCGGCTTGCCGAGCTCGCGCTCCATCAGCTCGTCGACCTCGACCGTTTCCAGCCCCAACTCACGGGCGGCGGCGAGGGCGGTCGACTTTCCCGCCCCCATGAAGCCGATGAAGACGATCGCCGGCTTCACCGGCCTAACCCCTTCTCATTTGCGCTGGTCGATGCGCTGCTTGTACGCGTCGATCGCGGCGACCACGTCGTCGATGTGGTCGCCGCCGAACTTCTCGCGGTAGGCGCGGGCCAGGGTCAGCGCCACCATCGCCTCGCCCACCACCCCTGCGGCCGGAACGACCGAGGAATCGGTGCGCTCGCGCAGCGCCTGCGCCGGCTGCTTGGTCTCGGTGTCGACCGAACGCAGCGGCTTGGTCAGGGTCGAGATCGGCTTCACCGCCGCCCGCACCGAGAGTGGCTGGCCGTTGGTCATCCCGCCCTCGAGGCCGCCGGCATGGTTGGTTTCGCGGAAGTACCCGTCCTTCTCCGACCAGAAGATCTCGTCGTGGGCCTCCGAGCCGGGCCGCCCGGCGACGTCCCAGGCTTCGCCGATCGAGACGCCCTTGATCGACTGGATCGAGGCGACGGCGCCGGCGAGGCGGCCGTCGAGCCGGTCTTCCCAGGAGATGTGGGAGCCGATCCCAGGAACGAGGCCGAAGACAAGCACCTCGAAGGTCCCGCCGAGGCTCTCGTTTGCCTTGCGCAGGCGGTTGATCTCCTCGACCATCGCCTTGCTCGCCTCGGGATCGAGGCAACGGACGGGGTCGTCGTCGACGCCCGCGAAGTCCTCCGGCTTCAGGTCGGTGCGCTCGGCCGCTTTCACCGAGGCGATCTGCAGGACGTGGCTGTGGATCTCGACCCCGAGTCGGGCGAGGAAGGCGCGGGCGATCGTGCCGGCGGCAACGCGGGCGGCGGTCTCTCGGGCGCTGGCCCGCTCGAGGATGTTGCGGATGTCCGCGTGACCGTATTTCTGGGCGCCGACCAGGTCGGCGTGGCCCGGCCGCGGCAGGTGCACCTCGTCGGGGGAGAAACCCTCGACCGGCCAGGGGTTCATCCGCTCCTCCCAGTTGGCGTAATCGCGGTTGGCGACCAGCAGCGCGATCGGGCTGCCGAGCGTGCGGCCGTGGCGTACCCCGGAGCGGACCTCGACGGTGTCGGTCTCGATCTTCATCCTCCCGCCCCGGCCGTGGCCGAGCTGGCGCCGCGCCATGTCTTGGTCCAGCGCCTCGCGGTCGAGCTCGAGGCCGGCCGGCAGGCCCTCGACGATCGCCACGAGCCCGGGCCCGTGCGACTCGCCCGCGGTGGTGAAACGGAACGTCGTCATCGCGTCAAGGCTATCGGCGTGCTGCCGCCCGACGCATCACGTCGAGATCTGGCTCGCGGCTGGTCCAGATTTCGAGCGAGCGAGCGCCCTGTTGGACGAGGATCTCGAGCCCGTCGACGGATTCCGCGTGGGCCTTCTCGGCCGCCTCCAGCAGCAGGCTACGCCGCTCGCCGTAGACCATGTCGACGACCGTCTGCCCGGTGGCGAAGAGGTCCGGCTCCAGCGGCAGGTGCTCGAAGGGATCCTCCCCCCTCAAACCGGCCGCGCTGGTGTTGACGAGGATCTCGTAGCGGTCTTGCCGGGGATCGGTCACCGCCGCCCCGCCCAGCTCGGCGCAGAGCGCCGCCGCTTTCTCGGGAGTGCGGTTCCAGACCTCGACCTCGGCACCTTCCCAGCGCAGCGCCCAGACCGCCGCCCGCGCCGCCCCCCCGGCGCCGAGCACCAGCACGTGACGACCGCGGGGCGTGATCGGCAGCGCCGCCAGCAGGCCGTCGGCGTCGGTGTTGTGGGCCTCGATCCCCGCCTCGGTGAAGACGAGCGTGTTGGCGGCGCCGATCTGCTGCGAAGCTTCGCTCGCCTCGTCGGCCAGGGCCAGCGCCGCCTGCTTGTGGGGAACGGTGACGTTGGCGCCGACGAAGCCGCCCGCCCCCATCTCCCTCACCTTCGCCTGAAAGTTCTCGGGCGCGACCTCGATCGCCTCGTACTCCCAGTCCCACAGCTCCAGCGCCCCCAGCGCCGCGTTCTGCATCGCCGGCGAGCGCGAGTGCGAGACCGGGTGACCGAGCACCGCCAGCCGTGGCATCGCCTCATTCACCACTTGCTTCGGCGCAGTTGGTCGGCGAGTTGCCGCCGGCCGCTTCCCGGGCCGAGTTGTACTTGTTCACCGCAGCTTCGAATTCGGCTTCGGTCTTGGCGAAGGTGAGCTTGCCGCAGGCGCCCGGCGTGGTCACGTAGAAGAGGTAGTCGGTCTTCGCCGGGTGCGCCGCCGCCTCGATCGCTTCGATCCCGGGGCTGTCGATCGGGCCCGGCGGCAGGCCGGCGTTGGTGCGGCTGTTGTAGGGCGAGTCGATCGCCAGTTCGGATTCGGTCAGCGGCTTCGTGTAGTTGCCGGTGGCGAAGCGGATCGTCGAGTCGATCCCCAGCGGCATTCCTTCGTGGAGGCGGTTGTAGATGACCGAGGCGACGAGCTTGCGCTGGCTCGCCGCGGCGACCTCGCGTTCGATCATCGAGGCGATAGTGAGCACGTCGTAGGTCGTCAGGTTCTTCGACTTCGCGTACTTCATATCCACGCCCTTGATCCGCTGCTTGAAGTCCTGCAGCTGCAGCTGGACGAGGTCGGCGACCGGCGTGTCGGGCTTCAGTTCGAAGGTGTCGGGGAAGAGGAATCCCTCGAGGTCCTTGGCCCCCTTGCCGCCGTACTTGGCCGGGTTGAGGAACTTGGACTTCACCGTCGCCTTCGTGTAGCTGCCGGCAACGCCGTCTTCTTCGACCAGCTGCGCCGCCTGCGGGCGGCTGTACCCCTCGGGGATCGTCACCGTCAGCGTCCGCTTCACCGGCGGCGTCGAGAGCGCGTCGAGCGCGGCCGCGTAGCTCATCCCGTGGGCGAGGGTGAAGCGGCCGGAGTAGAGGTTGCCGCTCTTGCCTTCGAGCCGGGTGCGGATCTGGAAGAAGGTGGAGTCGTCGATCACGCCCTTTTCGTCCAGCAGGTCGCCGATTTCACTGACGCTCGCGCCCTTCGGGATCGTCACCGCAACCCGCCCGCTGCCGGTGCTGTGGAAGGGCTGGAAGAGCTCGAAGAGGAACCAAGCGACAAAGAGGAGAGCGAGGACGGCGAAGATCCGGAAGGGATGGCGGGCGATCGCCCCGAGCGCGCCGCTGCGGCGGCGGGGGCCTTCGTCGTCGGGCCGGCGCCCGTTGCGGGCTGCACCGGCCATCGCCGGGTCCCCCTCGTCGTGGTAGTCGGACTCAGTGACGGTCGGCGCAGCAACGGGCTCGGGCTCGGGGTCCTCGTCCCAGAACTCCTGCTCGGGCGTCCGCGGCGGCAAAGGCGGCTCTTCCGCCGGGGGCGGTGGCGGCGGTGGAGGAGGATCCGCCTTCGGCGCTGAACGGTCGGCCTCGGGCGGCTTCGGCGGCGGAGGCGCTGCCTTCTTTTCCTCGGCAGCGGCCTGCTTCTCGGCCCGCTGGCGCTCCTTCTCTTCGCGCTGTCTGCGCTTCTCCTCGCGCTCGCGGCGCCGCGCCTCGCGCTCGCGGGCGGCGGGATCGTCGGGGTCCGCGAATGGGTCCCCGGTCAGCCAGTCGTCGCTCATCCCCTGCTCTCCAGGTAGCTCTCGAGCAGGTGCGCTGCGGCGAGCGAGTCGCGGGCCGCGGTGGCGCCGCCGCGACGGCTGGCGTCGGCCATGCGGCTGGTCAGGCGCTCGTCGTAGGTCTCGACCGGGATCGAGAGCATCGCTTCCAGTTCGTGGGCAAAGCTGCGGGCGAGGCCGGCCTGGCTGCCCTCCTCCCCGCTCAGGTGCACGGGTAGCCCGACGACCACGCATTCGACCCCGTGCTCGTCGACCAGCTCGGCGACGGCGCGCGCCTCCGGCGGTTCGATCACCGGTAGCGGCGTCGCCAGGGTGCCGCTCGGGTCCGAGAGCGCGCAGCCGATGCGGACGGTGCCGTGGTCGAGGGCGAGCACCCGCATGCCCTCAGCCGAGCTCCCGCTCGATCGCCGCCCGCGCCGCCGCCAGCGCCTCCTCCAGCTTTGAGGGGTCCTTGCCGCCCGCCTGGGCCATGTCGTCGCGACCGCCGCCACCGCCGCCGACGATCGGGGCGATCTCACGGATGATCGAGCCGGCGGAGAGGCCGCGCTCGACCGCGTCCTTGGAGACGAGAGCGACCAGCCCCGCTTTCGAGTTGAAGGCACTGCCGAGCACGACGGCCGACGGCTGGCCGATCTTCGACTGGATCCGGTTGGCGAGGTCGAGGAGCTGTTTCGGGTTCGCCTGCAGGCTCTCTTTGACGACCGCGACGAGGTACGCGCCCGGGTCGAGCGAGACGGCTCGTCCCGCCAGCTGATCGGCCTCGGCACCGAGCTGCTCGCGCTGCGCCTTCTCGGCCCCGGCGCCGGCCTCCTTCAGCTGCTCCGCCGCCCGTCGCGCCGCCGCGACCGGCTCCTGCGGGTTGCCCAGCAGCTCGCCGGCCTCGCGCAGCTGCGCCTCGCGCTCGCGGAAGAAGTCAATCGCGGCGGGTCCCGTGATCGCCTCGACCCGCCGCACGTTGGCGGCGCTGGAGCCCTCGGCGGCGATCTTGAAGATGCCGACCTCAGCGGTGTTGGCGACGTGGGTGCCGCCGCAGAGCTCGCGGGAGACCGCGTCGACCTCGACCACGCGCACCCACTCGCCGTATTTCTCGCCGAACAGGGCCATCGCGCCGAGCTTTTCGGCCTCGTCGCGGTTCATGTTCATCCAGCGCACCGGCCGGCTCGCCTTGATCCACTCGTTGACGCGGTCCTCGACGTCTCGCAGCTCCTCGGGCGAGAGCGCCTGGCCGTGGGTGAAGTCGAAGCGCAGCTTGTCCGGGCGGACGGCGGAGCCGGCCTGGCGGACGTGGGTGCCGAGGCGCTCGCGCAGCGCCGCATGCAGAAGGTGGGTGGCGGTGTGGTTGCGCATCGTCGCGAAGCGCGCCTCGTGGTCGACCTCGGCTTCGACGGCGACGCCCGGCTCGATCGCGGTCCCGGCCTCGACCTCGAGCGCCTGGTCTTCGCCGAGCCGGTAGACGTCGACGACTCGTGCCTCGGCGCCGTTCCAGCGCAGCACGCCCGAGTCGGCGACCTGCCCCCCGCCCTCGGCATAGAACGGGCTCTCCTCGAGCTTCACCAGCGCCTTGCCGTCGACCGGCTCGACCGCGGCGAGGCCGGTGGTCGTCCGCAGCGTCTCGTAGCCGACGAAACGGGTCGGCAGCGCCGCGGCGGCGAAGGCGGCGACGCGCTCGTGCGTGTTCTCGGAGCCGTGAGCGGTGGCGGCACCCATCCGCGCCCGCGCCCGCTGCTCCTCCATCAGCTCCTCGAAGCCCTGGTCGTCGACCGAGAGCCCGCGTTCGGCCAAGAGCTCCTTGGTCAGGTCGTAGGGGAAGCCGTAGGTGTCGTGCAACTTGAAGGCGTCGGCGGCGTCGATCCAGGACGTCCCCTCGCCCTTGGCCTCTGCAACCAGCCGCTCCAGCAGCTCGCTGCCGCGCTCCAGCGTGCGGCCGAAGCTCTCCTCCTCGTCGCCGACCCAGCGCTCGATCGTCCCTCGCTCGGCAACCAGCTCGGGATAGGCGTCGCCCATCAGCTCGATCGCCCGCGCGGCGAACTGACCTAACCAGGGGGCTTCGAGGCCGAGCGTGTTCCCCTGCTGGATCGCCCGGCGCATGATCCGGCGCAGGATGTAGCCGCGGTCCTCGTTGGAGGGGACGACGCCGTCGGCGATCAGGAAGGCGGCGCCGCGGCTGTGGTCGGCGACGATCCGCATCGCCCGGGTCACCGCGCCGCCCTCGTCGTAGCGGCGGCCGGAGAGCTCTTCGGCCAGCGCGATCAGCGGCCGGACGTGGTCGGTCTCGAAGACCGAGGGGACGTCCTGGAGGACCGCCGCCATCCGGTCGAGGCCCATGCCGGTGTCGATGTTCTTCATCGGCAGCTCGGTCAGGGAGCCGTCCTCGGCGAGCTCGTAGCTCATGAAGACGTGGTTCCAGAACTCGAGGAAGCGGTCGGTGTCGTCGCCCGGGCGCTCGCCCTCGGCGCCGAAGTCGGGGCCGCGATCGAGGTAGAGCTCCGAGCACGGACCGCAGGGGCCGGTCGGCCCGGCCTGCCAGAAGTTGTCCTCGCGGCCGAGGCGGACGATCCGCTCCTCCGGCACACCGGTCGCGCGCCAGATCTCGATCGCCTCCTCGTCAGGACCCAGCCCGAGCTCCTCGTCGCCGCCGAAGACGGTCACCCAGATCCGCTCCGGGTCCATCCCGAATCCCTCGGTCGAGAGCTCCCAGCCCCAGGGGATCGACTCCGCCTTGAAGTAGTCGCCGAAGCTCCAGTTGCCGAGCATCTCGAAGAAGGTCATGTGGCGAGCGGTGTTGCCGACCTCTTCGATGTCGGTCGTGCGGAAGCATTTCTGCACGTCGGCGAGCCGCGGCGCCGGCGGTTTTTCCCGCCCCAGGAAGTAGGGCTTGAACGGCTGCATCCCAGCCGTGGTCAGCAAAACCGAGGGATCGTGGGCCGACGGGACCAGCGAGGCGGAGGGGACGATCTTGTGTCCGCGCTCGGCGAAAAACTCCAGGTAGGTATCGCGGATCTCCTTCGCCCTCATGTTAGGAAGCCTAAATATTTGTTCGATTCGGGGCGGCGAGCACGAAACAACCTCCTTACATGCGGACGGGGGTCGCGTTCTAGAAGGACTCCACCAACCGACTCGTGGAAGGAGAGGCAACGAAATGAAGCTCCGATCGAAGCTCGCGGCCGGCCTTGCAGTGCTGGCCTTGGGAGCAGTGCCGACCGTGGCGGGGGCCACCGGGCCGGAATACGCGCCGGAAAAGCCGCCCAAGACCCATGCCCCGAAGGGCCACGCCTACGGCTACTACTGCAAAGGCAAAAGCAAGAAGCACGCCAAGGGCGAAAAGGGGACCGAATTCAGCCGCTGCGTGGCGACGCTGAAGCAGGCCGACAACCAGGACCTGACCCCGCAGCAGGCATGCAAAGCCGAAAGCAAGAAGCACGTCAAAGGCGAGCAGGGGACCGCCTACAGCCGCTGCGTCAAAGCCGTCGCACAGATGGAGAAGGACAAACAGTCCGAAGCGGCGACTTCAACCCAGTCGTAGGGGGCTGAGTTACGCGGCGATCGTGCCGTGGCCGACGATGCGATCGCCGGCCATCAGCACCACCGTCTGGCCGGGTGCCACGCCAGGGAAGGCCTCGGCCAGATCCACCTCCAACTCGGAGTGCCGACCTCTCCCCGCCGCCGAGACGGTGGCGGGGAGAGCGCGGGACCGGTAGCGCAGCTTCACCGCGTCGACGGTGCTGCCGTCGCGGTGCAGGACGGCGTCGCGGACGCGGACGCTGCGCTTCTCCAGCTCGGCCCGGGTACCGACGGTGACGGTGTTGGCACCGGCGTCGGTGGCGAGGACGTAGAGCGCCTCGGGGGCGGAAACGGCGATGCCGCGCCGTTGGCCGACGGTGAAGTCGTGGTGGCCGCGGTGGCGGCCGAGGGTCCGGCCGGCGCTGTCGAGGATCGCGCCGTCGCGCTCGCCCAAGCCACCGTGGCGGCGCAGGAAGCCGCGCTTGCCCTGGCCGGCGAGGAAACAGAGGTCCTGGCTCTCCGCCTTGCGGGCGACCGAGAGGTCGTGGCGGGCGGCGATCTCGCGGACCTCGGGCTTGGTCAGGTCGGTCAGCGGGAAACCGAGGCGACCGAGCAACTCAGTCGGCAGCGCGGCCAGCATGTAGCTCTGGTCCTTGGCCTGGTCGGCAGCGGTCGCGAGCAGCGGCCCGTCGGGGTCCTCGACGATCCGCGCATAGTGCCCGGTGAGCAGGCGCTCGGCGCCGAGACGCTCGGCCAGGTCGACCATCGCCGCGAGCCTGACCTCGCCGTTGCAGAGGATGCAGGGGTTTGGCGTCTGGCCTCCGGCGTAGCCGCCGATGAAGCGGTCGACGACGCGGCGGCGGAAGTCCTCCTCGAGGTCGAGCGTGAAGTGCGGCATGCCGAGCTGGTGCGCGAGGGCGCGGGCGCCGAGCACGGCCTCCGGCGAGCAGCAAGCCTTGGCGCCGTCGGTCTCCGGGTCGCTCCAGAGCTTGACCGTGATGCCGACGACCTCGGCCCCTTCCTCGCGGGCGAGCAGAGCGGCGACGGCGCTGTCTACACCGCCGGACATGGCGACGGCGACGCGCTTGCCTGAAGGTTGGGGTTGGGGGGAATGGCCACCTCGATTTTCAGGTGAGGTGGCCATTCCCCCTGAGTTCGGGATCAAGGCGAGGGACGAGGAGGCGACGCCCTGGAGGGCTCGGTGCAGGGCGTCGGTGGCAAGTTGGGCGGCGTGGCGCTTCGCGGGCGTGAGGCCACCGATGGCCTCGTCGACGGTGTCTATGTCGATCAGAGCCGCGTCGAGAACGGGAGAGCCGTCGACCATTTCGGCGACAGCAGCCGTGGCGGCGCGCGTAGCGCCACAACCCTCGGCGTCGAAGGTGACCGAGTCGATCCGGCCATCGCCCACGAGGAACGAGATGCGCGAGAGGTCGCCGCAGGCCGCGCCACCCGCAGCGCCGGTAAAGGCACCGTCGGCGGCCGGGCCGACCCGGCTCTCGTCACGAAGGTAGTGCTCGAAAAGCTCGCGCTCCATGCGCCAAGGGTAGAGCGCGGTGCCGGGTAACCCGCCCGGACGCCCCTGCAGGGCCATCACCCACACCTACTTGCCGGGTGGGTGTGGGTGATGGCCCTGCCCTAGCGCCTTGGTCAGGTCCTCCGCGATCTCCTCTTGTTCGTCGCGGAGCTGCCGCCAGGTAATGCGCATCGTCTTCCAGCCTTCCGCGATGAGCACGCGGTCCCGAAGCCGATCGCTCTCGAACTTCTTGTGGGTGCCGTGGACGCGGCGGCTGTCGAGCTCTACCGCCACCCGCTCAGCCTCCCAGAGCGCATCGATCTCGTAGAACCGCCCGCGGATCCCCAGCGGAGCGTTCATCCGTGGCCGTCGCACGCCAGTGCTGTCGACCAACGTCAGGAACGCCTCCTCGAAGTCGTTCTGCGTGATCATCGGAGCCTGCCGTGACTCCAGCAGCCCCTGCAGATTCCGCGCCCCGCGCCTCCCCGGATGCCGCTCCAACAACATCGGCAATGAGACCCGATCCGTCACCTCCCGCACTTCGGCCTCATGAAACGCCCGCTCCAGCTCCCGCATCGGGGCCACGGCTGCAAAGTCGAAAATCGTCCGAAACGGCGAGGTCACCGGAATGCCGTCGCGGACCAGCCACTCGTCCCCCCAGAGCTGAAACGAGCGACTGACGATCCCCTGCCTCCGCACGATCCGGTCCGGCGGGCAGATCACATCGATCGCCCCCGCAGCAGGCGGGAGCAGTCGCCAAAGCCGTGCCGCGGAACGATGGCTCAGCACCGCCCCGTCTCCAGCCGCAAGCACAGCGGCCAGCCACCGTCCCTTTCGACTGATCCGTCTCGAGCCGAAGACGAACACGCCTCGGAACACCTGATGCAGCTGCCCCCGCCCAATGCGACCGTCAACGGCCCTTTCGCTCATCCCGAGCGCAAGCAACTGCCGCCGCGCAACCACCCCATGCTGCCTTCGAGCCAGCTCGGCGACCGCCCGATCCCTTGCGTGAGCCGATGATTCGCCACCTGTGAGGTGGGAAATTGCAAGGTCGCCCCCCATGCCCCTGATCGTGAAGCGTCGGGACGCGCGTCTGGCGCGCAAATCGTGCCAATTCAGAGGCAACAGGCGTACGAAAAAGGCCCCAACCCGCCGTTGCCGCCTCTGGCTTTGATCCCTTCAAATGAAGGTGGGTGCCTGCTCCTGATCCCAAGAGACCCGGAGACTTGTCAGCTCCCGTGCCGTTTGTGTTGGGTCAAACGGTGAGACGGCTCTCGTACGGGCTCGAGCCTGGTGCAAACCTACCACCGGAGCGCCGCGGTCAAACCACCTAATCGTCCAGGTTGGAGAGATGCCACTCGGCCTCGCTCCAGCGCTCGGCGGGGACGCGGAGGGCGATGTCGCCGTGGCCGAAGCGGTCGAGCGGCCAATCGGCGGTCAGCGCGGCCTCGATCCCGGCCTCGATCAGGGCCTGGTGCCAGGCGCGGGCGGTGCGGACGTCGGCGAAGTCGCGGACGACCTCCCAGCTGTCGTAGCTGGGGTCATCGACGTGGATCGGCGTCTGCCCAGGCCCGGGACCCGGCCGCCACCTGCGGGGGATCCAGTCCCGCAGGCCCATCTCAGATGGTCGGCTGCCGGTTTGCGTGCGACCGGGGGTGCGCCTGACCGAGCAGATCAAGGACGCAGGGTGAAGCCGTTGGTGGTGCCAAAGGCAAACCCGAGGACGCTGAGATGCGAAGCGTCAGGCGTGCCATCCGGGTGCGCGGAAACCGGCAGCCGACCATCAATGTCCCGCGAGTTTGGGTTTGTGGATGGCGACGCCGAGCTCGCGCAGCTGCAGGTCGTCGACCGGGGCCGGTGCCCCGGTGAGCAGGTCGAAGCCGGAGGCGGTCTTGGGGAAGGCGATCACGTCGCGGATCGTCTCGGCGCCGGAGAGGCGCTGGACGATGCGGTCGATGCCGTAGGCGATGCCGCCGTGCGGGGGGGCGCCGTAGCGCAGCGCCTCGAGCAGGAAGCCGAAGCGCGCCGCCGCCGTCTCGCGGTCTATGCCGAGGGCGCCGAAGACCTGCTCCTGCACCTCGGCGTTGTGGATACGGATCGAGCCGCCGCCGAGCTCCTGCCCGTTCCAGACCACGTCGTAGGCCTGGGCCCGCGCCGCGCCCGGGTTCTCGGGGTCGAACTCGCCGGCCGGAGCGGTGAACGGGTGGTGCATGGCGTCCCAGCGCTTCCCTTCCTCGTTCCACTCCATCAGCGGCCAGTCGACGATCCAGACCAGCCGGTGCTCGTTCTCGTCGATCAGGCCGAACTTCTCGCCGAGGTCGAGCCGCATCTGCCCCAGCACCGCGTCGGTGACGGGGCGCTTGTCGGCGACCAGCAGCAGCAGATCCCCCTCCTCGGCACCGAGGCGCCGGTTGAGGTCGGCGAGCTCGGCGTCGCTGAGGAACTTCGCCGTCGGCGAGCGCCAGCCCTCGCCCTCGCGGAAAGCCCAGACCAGCCCCTTCGCCCCCAGCTCCTGGGCGCGGGAGATCAGGCCGTCGAGCTCTGAGCGCGGCATCTCCCGGCGGCCGGCGTTGAGGCCGCGGATCGAGCCGCCGCCCTCCAGGACCGAGCGGAAGACCTTGAACTCGGTCTCGCGCAGGGCATCGCCGAGGTCGACCAGCTCCAGCCCGAAGCGCAGGTCGGGCCGGTCGGTCCCGAACCGCCCCATCGCCTCGTCGTAACACATGCGCTGCATCGGCACCTCGATCTGCGGCCCCCCAACCGCCTCGAAGACGTGGGCCAGCAGCCGCTCGTTGACGTCGAGCACGTCCTCGCCGTTGACGAAGGACATCTCGACGTCAAGCTGGGTGAACTCGGCCTGGCGGTCGGCCCGGGTCGCCTCGTCGCGGAAGCATCGGGCCACCTGGTAGTAGCGCTCGAACCCGGACATCATCAGCAGCTGCTTGAACAGCTGCGGCGACTGCGGCAGCGCGTAGAAGGAGCCCTGCTGCTGGCGGCTGGGGACGAGGAAGTCGCGGGCGCCCTCTGGGGTCGAGCGGGTGAGGACCGGCGTCTCGATGTCGAGGAAGCCCTCGCGGTCGAGGAACTCCCGCATCGCGGCGACGACGCGGTGGCGCAGCGCCAACGCCTTCTGCATCTGCTCGCGGCGCAGGTCGAGGTAGCGGTAGCGCAGCCGCGTGTCCTCGCCGACCTCGCCGGAGAAGCCCTCGACCTGGAAGGGCGGCGTCTCCGCGCTCGCGAGCAGCTCGGCCTCGGTGACCAGCAGCTCGACCGCGCCGGTGGCGAGCTCGGCGTTGACGGTCTCCTCGGAGCGCTTGACCACGGTGCCGCCGGCGCTCAAGACGTCCTCGGCCCGCAGCTTGTGAGCCAGCTCGAAGGAGGCGCCGGAACTGTCGGGATTGAAGACGAGCTGGACGATCCCGGTGCGGTCGCGCAGGTCGATGAAGATCAGCCCGCCGTGGTCGCGGCGGCGGTGGACCCAGCCGGCGACCCGTGCCTGCGAGTCGACCCTGGCAGGAAGAACATCGCCGCACCAGGTGTCCCGGTACGCGTTGGCGCGCAGAGCCGGCACCGTCGTCTCGCTCACGCTTCTCCTCCAGTCATCTCTCCAACAAGGTTGCCGGGATCGACCGGCCGCTGCTCTCCCGACTCCATGTCCCGTAGCTGGGCGCTGCCGTCGGCCTCGAGGATGAGGACGCGCCGGGCGCCGATCCGGTTCGCGTGTTTGAGCTGGCTCTTGAAGCTGCGCCCGGCGAGGTCGAGCTCGGTCGAGACGCCGGCGCGGCGCAGCTGCACCGCGAGCGCCATCGCCCGCTGCCGCTGGCTCGGGTCGGCGGCCACCACGAAGCAGTCGCGCCCTTCCCCCGCCACCTCTTCATCCAGCGCCAGCAGGATCCGCTCGATCCCGGCGGCGAAGCCGACCGCAGGCGTCGGGGCGCCGCCGAGCTGCTCGACCAGGCCGTCGTAGCGACCGCCGCCGCCGATCTCCGACTGGGCCCCGAGCCGATCGCAGACGAAGGAGAAGATCGTCCGCGTGTAGTAGTCGAGGCCGCGGACCAGGGTCGGATCGATGACGTAACCGATGCCGGATGCGTCGAGCAGCGCCCGCACCTCGGCGAAGTGCTCAGCGTCCTCGCCCTGCAACTGTCCGACGATCGTCGGCGCGCTCGCCATCACGCCCCGCGTCCCCTCGTCGTCGGCGTCGAAGGCGCGCAGCGGGTTGAGGTCGATCCGGTCGCGGACGTCTTTGGAGAGCTCGCCCTCATGCGCGTGCAGGTGCGCCTTCAGGTCCTCCAGGTAGGCGCGCCGCAAAGCGAAGGAGCCGAGGCTGCCGAGCCGCAGCTCCACCCCCGGCACACCCAGCTCTCCCAGCAGGTCGGCGAGGAGCATGATCACCTCGGCGTCGGCGAGCGGCGAGTCGGTGCCGATGCACTCGGCCCCGAGCTGGTGAAACTGGCGGTAGCGGCCGGCCTGCGGGCGCTCGTGGCGGAAGAACGGGCCGAGGTAATGGAGCTTGACCGGCTGCGCCAGTTTCTGCATCCCGTGCTCGAGGTAGGCGCGGCAGACCGAGGCGGTCCCCTCCGGCCGCAGGGTCAGGCTGCGCCCGCCCTTGTCCTCGAAGGTGAACATCTCCTTGCGGACGATGTCGGTGGACTTGCCGACGCCGCGCTCGAAGAGGTCGGTGTCCTCGAAGACCGGCGTCGCGATCGGCTCGTAGCCGGCGCGGCCGAAGACCTCGGCGGCGGCGGCTTCGAGGCGGCGCCGGGCGCGCGCGGCCTCGGGGAGAATGTCGAAGGTCCCGCGCGGGGCCTGGAACTTGCTCGCCACGGTGCCCTAGCGCGCCAGCGAGCCGAGGAAGGGGTTGGTCGCCCGCTCCGCCCCGAGCGTGGTCAGTCCCATGTGGCCGGGATGGACGACCGTCTCCTCCGGGTAGGCGTCCATCAGCTTGCCGATCGAGGCCAGCAGGGTCGGGCCGTCGCCGCCGGGGAGGTCGACCCGGCCGACCGAGCCCTGGAAGAGCACGTCGCCGGAGAAGATCGCCGGCTCGCCCTTGACCGCGTAGGTGACGTGGCCAGGGCTGTGGCCCGGGGTAAAGACGACCTCGATCTCCATCCCCGCCAGCTCCAGGGTCTCGCCGCCGCTGACGACCTCGTCGGCCTCGTAGCTCTCGTAGGGGCCGAAGCCCTCCCAGGGGACGAAGGCCATGATGTCGGCCAGGATCGGCACCTCGATCTCCGGGCAGTAGACCGGCGCCCCGGTCGCCCGCGCGACGGGCGCGACCGCGCCGATGTGGTCGAAGTGGCAGTGGGTGAGCAGGATCGCATCGACCGAGGCCCCGGTCGCCTCCACGGCGGCGAGGATCCGCTCCGGCTCCTCCCCGGGGTCGATAACCAGCAGCCGGTCCCCGCCCTGCGGTCGGAACAGGAAACAGTTCTCGCCGATCTGCCCCACCGTGAGCATCTCGACGTCGAGCGCCATCACTCGCTCCGGGCGCGAATGCGGGCGCGCTCGCGGCGGCGCCACAAGGCCGACTCGATGTAGTAGCTGCCGACGCCGTACATCGCGAGCATGAAGACGCCGAGGATCAGCGCCGGGCCGAGGGCGTTGCCGAAGATCGTCAGCAGGACGACGAAGATCGCCGCCATGAAGGCGCCGCGAATCAACGAGCTGCGCCAGGTCGGCGGCAGGTCCTCTTTGCGCGTCGGCTGGCGTTTGGCGCGGGCCTGCGCCTTCGCCTCCTCGCGGGAACGCGGGCGGCTGCGGCGCGCCTTCGTGTCGATCCGCCCGCCCTGGGTGCCGCGGCGCTTGCGTTGTCGCTTTTTCCTCGTCTGAGCCATGAGAGTCGAACTGCATCAACTTTTCCACCTGCTGGATAGAAAAAGTGATGCAGTTCGAAATCTAGTCGGTCAGCTCGGCTAGGCGCGCCTCGATCGTGTGGCGCTGCGGGTCGAAGCCGCGCATCGGCACGTCCGCGGGGTACTCGCGGAGGGATGCCTGCGGGATCAGGCCGACCAGCTCTGCCTCGATCGGCCGGGCGCCTAGCGGAGCCGACAGCCCTCGCACCCGCTCGACCACTTGACCGAGCGGGACCGCCAGCGGGTCGTGGACGCTGGTCGAGACCTGGGCGCGGCCGCTGGAGAGCAGAAGCCCGATCGCCCGCACCCCCGGCAAGCCGCCGCCCGACTCGCGCAGGCCGGCAGCGACCGAGCGGGCGATCTCGACGTCGCCGCTGTCGAGCTCGACGTTGAAGGCGGCCAGCGGCGGACGCGCGGTCACCAGCGTCGCGCCGGCGGTCGGGTGCGGCAGGCCAGGACCGAAGTCCGGCCGTAGCTCGCCCGACTCCATCCGTAGCCACAGCTCCGCCAGGCCGCCGTTGCGGAAGTAGGCGCGCTCGGCCCGTCCCGGATCCCGCGCCAGCTCGCCGTAGAGGAAGACGGGGACCCCGAGGCCGCCGATCTGCTCGGCGACCGCGACCGCCTCCGTCCGGGCCGCGTCGCGGTCGCCCGGGTCGAACCAGACGACCGGGCAGACGTCGAGGGCGCCGATCGCCGGGTGGACGCCACCGTAGCCGCGCATGTCGATCGTCTCGATCGCCTCCTCGGCTCCGCCCGCCAGCGCCTCGGTGAGGGGCCCGGGCGCCCCGGCGAGGGTGAATACGGTGCGGTCGTGGTCAGCGTCGGAATGGCGGTCGAGCAGCCGCGCCCCCCTGGTGAAGGCGCTCTGCAGACAGCCGAGCCGCTCCCGGTCCTCGCCCTCGGAGACGTTGGGAACGGCGAGGAGGGGCGACATCGTCCCCGGTCCCCTCAGACGAGGAGCTCGCCGCCGCTGACGACCGTCTCGCCGTCGATCTCGATCGTCGGCTCCAGCACCACGCAGTCGAGGTGGACCGGGACCTGGACGGTGCCGCCGATCGCGGCCGACGCGCCGAAGGCGACGTGGCAGGTGCCGAGGATCTTCTCGTCCTCGAGGATGTTGCCGCAGAGCTCGGCCTCTTCGTTGGTCCCGATTCCGAGCTCGGCGACGCTCGTCGCCTCCTCGCCATGAGCGGCGAGCAGCTCCAGCAGGCGGCTGCCGTCCGGGCCGGTGGCCTCGACCAGGTGCCCTTCGCGGACGGTCAGGGCGGTGGGCGTGTCGAGCAGGCCGACTCCGGCGATTGAGCCGTCGACGACGAGCACGCCCTCGGTGGTCTCGATGACCGGGGCGATGAAGCCCTCGCCGCATGGCAGATTGCCGAAGGCGCTGCGGCTGCCGAGTTCGCCGGCGTCGACGATCCCCTGCCGCCCCTCGAGGCCGATCCGCAGGTCGCTGCCGTGGGCGCAGGTGATCCGCGCCTCCGAGGCACGGTTGAGGGCGGTGACGAGGGCCCAGCCGCGGCGCCGGACCTCCTCCAAGTCGCTGGTCATCAGCCGTCCCAGCATCTCCTCGGTGACGCCAGGAAGGCTGCCGACGCGGACGCCGGCCTCGCTCGCGACCTTGCGGGCGTCGGTGTGGGAGATCGACTGGACGGTCGGCGCCAGGACGACGTCGGCCGCGGCCATCGCCGCCGCCACCGCACGGGGTGGCTCAGCGGCAGCGGAGTCGCGCTCGGAGATCACCGCCAGCGTCGCGTCGGCGCCTTCGCCCTGCGCCTCGATCCGCATCAGCGCCCCGATCTCTTCGGTCACCTGGTTGCAGATCACCAGCACGTCCTCGCCCGGCTGGATCCCCATGCACTGCCGAATGACCGTCTTTACCGCTCTATCGAGGTCCGCAGGCACGAGCCCAGCCTACTCACGATGCGCCATTGCTGCAGCGATTCCCCTGCAATCGACGCTCTCAGAGCGGAGCCCCTCGGTCGTCGTCATGCCGATGCCGAATCGACCAGACCAGGAACCACACCATCCCAACCAGCACCACCCCGAACGCAATAAACGGCGCCCACCAATCTTCCGGCCGCACGACAGCAAGCGAAATCACCGCAAACGCATCGGCCACCACCATGAACGCCACCAGCACCGGCCGAATCGCCGACCAACCCGTCTCAGGAGCTCTACCAGGCTGCTGTGCCATCGCTACCATCATCCCCCCCGCCGGAGTAGCTCAGCTGGTTAGAGCAGCGGAATCATAATCCGCGTGTCGGGGGTTCGAGTCCCTCCTCCGGCATCGCCTTCTCCCTGCAAATCGCCACTTTCGGGCTCTTGGGGATTGTCGTCAGAACCCGAGCGTGCACCCGGCGTGCACCCAACTTCGTTTTTCGTGTCGTTTTCGAGCAGTCGAGAGAGCTTGTCGGCGGCGTCGTTTTGGGGCACATGATGGACGTAGATCATCGTCGTCTGGATGTCCGCGTGGCCCATGTACGCCTTCACATCGGTCAGCGGGAACGCCTGCACCGCGAGGGTGCCGAAGGTGTGGCGCAGGTCGTGGAAGCGGACGTGCGGGAGTTCGGCCCCCTTGAGGGCGGCGTAGTAGCGACGACGCATCGCGGACTCCTCAAATTGCTCCCCGACCGCGTTGACGAAGACGAGATCGTCTTCTCCCGTGAAGCGCTCCCGGCGGCTCAGTTGATCGAGGGCCCGCGCCGCCTGATCGACCAGCGGAACGCTCCGCACCTTGCCCGACTTCGGCGGCCCCTCATCACCTCGGGTAAAGGAGCGCCGTACGTGGACGAGCCGCCGCAGCCAGTCCACGTCACTCCAGCGCAGCGCCCGCAACTCTCCGAGCCGCAAGCCGGTGTAGGCGGCGACCTCAAACAGCGCCCCGTCCTGGGCGTTGACCGCGTTCGCGGCGAGCAACTTGACCTCAGAGGAGGACAGCGCCGAGAAATCGCCCGAAGGCTTGTGAGGCTGGCGCTCCACCCCCTCCACGGGATTGGCCGGCAACCCGTGGGTCTTCTGGGCTCGTTTGAAGATCGCGTGGAGTTGGGCAAGGCGCTTGTTGATCGTGCGGGGCGCGAGCACGTCTTCCTTGACCATGCGCACCCGGTATCTGTCGATGCGCTCGCTGGTGATCTCCTCCGCTGGCGTGTCCTCGCCGAACTCCGGGATCAGCACGCGCTCCAACTCACGCCGGTAGTCCTGCACCGTCGAACGCCGTCGCTTGCGGTCGTTTTCGATGTAGTCCAGGTGCTCGCGCCCGATCCGCCCGAAGCTGACGCCGAGTCCCGCCGGGATCTCAACCGGCACCCCCTCGTCCTGGCCATTTAGCATCGCCTCCAAGCGAGCCTCTGCCTGGGCTCTCGTCAGATACCCGGCGGGTGGCCGACTGCGCTTGGCCCACACAGGCCCAAGCCTTCGCTGCAAGCGACGACCGTCGGGCATCCGCAACAGCGCGTAAAAGACCGGCCCGTCGCGGCGCTCAATTTCCCGGACGAAGCCGGTCGCCTTGGGGCTCTTGTCGCTCATGACTCAGCCCACCGACTCGACGGCTTGACCTCTTTGGCCGTCGATCCAGCGGTCCACGTCACGGTCATCGAAGCGACGGTAGCGCCCGCATCGAACGGAAGGCAAATGCCCTTCCCGCGCCGCCCGGTAAACCCATGTCTTTGGGACTCGCAGCCGCTCCGCTACTTCCTCGGCGGTGCGCAGCGTTTCGCTCATGCCGACAAGACGCGCTCCGACCCCGCTTCGGCCCGCCTGCGCTTGCCTCTTCTGATCGGTTGACAGGTACATATCTGGCTCCATTCCCTCGCTGGAAATCACCATCGCCAAACTGCGTCGGACGGCGATCCCGGAACCTGAGCCCAGCGAGGGCCGCCAGGAGCCCCGGCGCAGCCGGGGCTTGCAGGGATCGACGCCGGCGCAACAATTTGGCGTGGGAATTTCCAGCGGAGCAACTGCGCTAATCCTCGGCCGCCGTTGTCAAGGGCGGGAACTCAAAGCGGCCGGTGTCGATCCTGGGCGGCTTCCAGCCGATCCCTTCAAGTAGCTCATTGGGATCGACTTCCAGGGACACACAGAGCTTCACCAAGGTGTCGGCGCGAGGGATGCGCAGACCCCGCTCAAGCTGGCTGATCTCGGTGCGGTGAATCGCAGCGAGGTCAGCGAGCAGGTCCTGGCTGAGGTCGGCAGCCTTGCGGTAGCGGAGGAGGTTCTCGGCAAAGCGCCGGGAGAACTCCCCGTCGTCAAGTGGGCGGCCCATCAGTCAACCCGTCCCCGCCGCTGGCGCGGCTCACCCGAAGGAGCGGAGAAGCCGCCGACGATGTTGGACCCTGCCGTCCAGGCGAGGCCGTTGAACAACAGGCCAGCGTCGATTTCGAGCGCCCCGGCGAGTTTGACCACGGTGTCGATGCGGGCGAGGCGCAACCCGCGCTCCAGCATCCCAATCTCGGTCCGATGCAGCGAGGCACGGAAGGCGACCTCTTCCTGAGAGAGCCTGGCCCGGCGGCGCTGAATCACGAGGTTCTCGCCGAAGTGATCGGCGACTACGCGAGCGTCGTGCATCAGCCGACCTCCAGGCCGGCGAAGTAGCGGGCGGCTCGGGTCGGCAGAACCAGGCCGTCGCCGATGTAGAGCAGCCCGGCACCGACGAGGTTGTGAATCGCCCGATCCACGGCATCGGTGGCGGGGAAGTCACCAGGGCCACGGTTCATGGCAAGCGATAGCTCCGGGACCGTCAAGAGGGCCGGATGCTCTTCAAGGATCAGACCGAGAACGCCGCCCTCCGTCTTCGCGTCTTCGTCTGCTGGGGGCGAGAAATCCTCGCCCGAACTATCTTGATGGTGCATGGGAGTTCATACCTCCTGTGCCATGCCCCCGGCTGTTTGCGCAGCGCGGGGGCGCTTTTGTTTGTGGGGGAAACGTTAGCAGAACTGTCTAGGTTACTAGACAGTTCTCAAGCGGCTATTTGCGCTTGAGGATCTGATCGACGCGACTGCGGTGCAGGCCAGCGGCCTGCCCAATCTCCGCCAGCGAGAGGCCAGCCGCCTTTGCGGACTCAAAGCTCGCTCGCCGCTCCTCTCCCGCTTGATCGAGCTTGCCCTTGGCTCGCTCGTACATCGCTTGGGCGCGCTTCGCATCATCGCGAGCCTTCTGCTTGGGGTCAGTGGGCATCGGGGCAGCCTAGAAGACCAAGGCAGCAGGGCAAGCGACCGGGAACCAATGCCGGACTTGGCTGGCTGGCCACCTGGCGACATGGCTTCCCGTCATGGACCACAAGGATCTTCAATGTTCGCGTGCGGTGTCGTCTGCGGGATCGTGAAGGGTATGAACGGCTCCACCGAGTACTAGGGCATCGGGAGATGGCAGGCAAACCGAGGAAAACGCGCTGGAACAGAGGCGGCCGGACCGAGGCAAAGCATCGTGTCCTGGGCGAGTACCTGGGCGCCTGGATTCCGATCTTCGGGTTGCAGCGATGGGTCCACGATCTGGTCCTGATCGACGGTTTCGCCGGCCCCGGCCGATACGACGGCGGCGAGCCGGGGTCACCCCTTCTCATGCTGGATGCCTTCGAAGAACACCGCGATCGAGACCGACTGGAGGTCACGGCGCACTTTGTCTTCATCGAGAAAGACAAGGAACGGATCAAGAGTCTGCGTCAGGAGATCGACGCCCGCGGCGAGCCGGCGCCTGACATCACCATCGAGATCATCCAAGGTGACTACGCCGACAAGTTTCCCGTCGTGGTGGACGACGCCAGGAAGCGTTGGCCCAACTGCCCGATCTTCGCCTTCATCGACCCGTTCGGTGCCGACACGGAGCCGGACCTCACCGCCAATCTGCTCGGCCTGCCTCGTTGTGAGGCGCTGACCTTCGTGCCGATCGGCTTCTTCGCTGACCTCTTCAACGCACCCGACATGCAGCGCACCCTCGGCCTCGTTTTCGGCGAGGAGGTCTTCGAGCGCGGCGCTGACCTCGAGGCGGCCGCGAGGCGCAACCTCTTGGTCGAGATGATGGAGGAGCGGTTGCGCGAATCGTGCGAGTGGGTCAGGGCGATCGAGCTGGTGCCGACCGGCGGCGGCGGCCGCCACCACCACCTCTTTTTCGGCACCAACGACGAGACCGGGCTTGCTCGCATGAAGACGGCGATGTGGAAGCTCGACCCGATCGGAGGCGTCAGCTTCGTTGACTCGACCCAGCCCGGCCAGGTTGTCTTGTTCGAGACCGAGCCCGACCTCGCTCCCCTGCTGGCCGGGCTCAAGGAGCGCTTCGGCAAGGACGAGTTCACGATCGAGGAAGCCGAACGCTTCACCCTCGGCACCGCGTTCCTGCACGACTCCCAACTGAAGTCGAAGACCCTGGCCCCGGCCGAGCGCGCGGGCGAACTAGAAGCCGTCAATCCACCGGCGGATCGACGGCGGAACACCTACAAAACGCCGGGACTGCGTCTCCGCTTCATCGAGCCGCCGCCCTCAAACCAAAGCCTCTTCTGAAGGCGTCGGCATTCGATTCCACTCGCGACCTTCCAGTAGACGGCCACGACTCTTTGGCCTGGCGCCGCCCCACTGCTTGAAGAAAAAGGCGACTTCCTCGTCCTCACAGCGGTCGCGCAAGTCGAGCACCCACTCTTCGCGGATCGGCCGGTGACCAGGCCCCGACTCCCCACCGGCGATCAGCCAGTGGATGTCCGTGAGGTCGAGACCTTCCAGTGGACCCAGCAGCGGCTCGGCGGAGATGAACCTAACTGCGGCCGGCGCCTCGCGGAGCAGGTCGGCGCGGTGGACGAAGCGGCGGTTCTCGATACTCACCCCCATCCAGACATTGGCCGGCCACGGAAGCTCGTTCGCGATCTCAAGCATCCGCTCGGGACGCTTGGTCAGAACCTGGAAGATGTGTTGGCTGGCCTGCTCCATGACGTCGAAGACTCGGACGATGAACTCGTCCGGAATCCGCTCGTGGAAGAGATCGCTCATCGAGTTGACAAAGATCGTTCGAGGGCGCTTCCATTTCAACGGCTGGTCTAACCGCTCGGGCCAAATACGCAGATCGAAGCCCTGCTCATAGGGATGGCCGGGGACGCCGCGCCAGCGCTCGGCGAAGGTTTTCGCGTAGCAGTGGGCGCAGCCAGGGGAGACCTGGTCACAGCCCGTGACCGGGTTCCAGGTCGCCTCAGTCCACTCGATTCTTGAATTGTCCGCCATGTTCTCCCGGCTAACCTTTAGACTCTAAATACGAACATATGTTCGCATGTTGGGTGGATTGCCTTTCCAGCATGAGCGTTGCTTCGACGTGGACTCGCCCCAGCCTGCGCCAAACGACACGTGAATGCAGGCCGTCAGCGAATCAAGGGAATTGGCCTCATGTCGCCGCGCCTATTGATATTGACAAGCTGTCTGCTGGGCGTGGACCGCTTGATCGTGCGCCGTCGTCTCCGGGGACCAGTGACCCTCGACGCCGGCTGGCTCACGCCCGCGCAGGGCCTCGATTCCGCCAGCCTAAGGCTGGCCGCTGGCAAGTTCGCCCCCCTAATACCAATAGCCCTGGCTCAACGATCTGGCGGCGTGGTAGAAGATCTGCCATGCCGACCGTCAGCTTGACGACCTTCCTCGATTTCACCGCCGCTTCTGGTTCGGCGCGGGTGACGCAGTTACGCCAAGCAAAAAAACGCTACGGCCAAGATTACGCTCCAGCCAAGGATTACTACAAGTCGCTGCGAGAGGCGATCGAACAATGCTTCGCCCAGGGTTGGGACGCTCAACAGCTCAAAGCGACTCTCGAAGCGCTCCCCGACTCGCGCAAGGCCGACAAGTTCGAGGAATGCCGGAAAGGCCTCACGAAATGGGCGGGCCGCAAAGAATTAGTGGCGCTTCCGAAGTCGCGTGCCCGCTGGCAAAGCGAAGGGCTAACCGTGAAGATCAACCCAGAGCTACATCTGAGCATCGCTGGAACGCCGCACCTGATCAAGCTCTACTTCAAGGGCGAAAAAATCAGTAAGCAGCGGGTTGACGTCGCCTTGCACCTATTGAAGAGCAAGGCAGGAAAGGGGATCACCGCGGGCATTCTCGATTTACGCCGTGCCCGGCTATACGTGCCCACTGTTCCCAAGTCGGGCATGACTGCGCTGCTTAAGGCTGAAGCAGCTGCATTCAGCAGCCTCTGGGAATCGATCTAAGCTTCACTCAGCTGCCGGGCCGCGCAAGCTCGATCCTCGCCCATTCGCCAACCTCATCGACCAGCGCGACCGTGGCCTTACGGTCAAGAGGATCGAGATCGAGGAGATATTCGCCGTGAAGCGGAGCTGCGTACTGGCTCAACCTCCGGAGACGATCCGTTTCCGGAAGCGAGCCGACGCCTTCTCTCTGGAGGGCTTGGACGAGGCGGTCGATGTCATGGTCGCGGGTTGGCTCCCCGCCGCGCCGGACTATCACCGCCGCCAGCCACCCCTCGACTGCCTGCTGGGCATGGATGCCGACCATCTCATCGGCTATGTCTGAAGCGGCCGCGAGCTTCCGAAAGGCAAGCGCCTCGTCACCGGCCTGATTGGCAAGGTGCACCGATAGTGCGAAGGAGTCATGGGCCATCGCTATGGCCCTTTCGCCTCGTGTTCGTCGATCAGGGCATCGATCCGATCCCGAGCGTCTGGTAGCTCAGAGGCCACGACGTCCCAAACAAGCGAGAGGTCAACACCGAAATAGTCGTGGATCAGCTTGTCGCGCATCCCCGCCATCTCCCGCCAAGGAATATCGGGAGCCCGATCCCGCAACGGCTCGGAGATGCGCTTGGAGGCCTCGCCGAGGATCTCCATATTGCGCAGCACGGCGTCCTGAATCATCGGGTGGCCGAGGAAGGCGTCGCGACCCTCCTCGGTGTAGGTGAGGATGCGATCGATGGCATCGCGAATGTGGAGCAGATAAGCCTGCTCGTCCTTCAAAGCGGAACCGCCTCGGAGAGGATGCGCTCACGCAGGTAGGGAGAGAGACCACCATCGCTGACGACATCGACGTCAACTCCCAGGGCATCTTCCAGCTCCTGAGAGAGGGCGATCAGATCGAAGAGGTTGCGGTCGTCGGCCATCTCGACCAGTAGATCGAGATCGTGTGCCCCTACTTCTCCACGGCCGGCGGAGCCGAAGACGCGAACGTTGCCGGCGCCATGCTCAGAAGCAATCCGCGAGATGTCCTCCCGGAAGCGGACACGGGCCTGAATCGGGCTATTTGCTCTTGTGGCCATCAGATGTCAATCGTACGAGCTTGGTCGGTAGTGAAAGCAAGCAATGAGTCCCTCGAGTCCTGGCGAGCATGTTGGTCATCGCAAAGCAATTGACCGACGCGCGCAGGCAGGCGACTACTCCGCCAAGCGCCGCAGCGTCTCGGCGTTCTTCTTCATTGCTTCACGAATCTGGCGGCGCTGCTCCTCGGGAGTTCCGGGAAGGCCTGACTTGAGCTTGGACTCCGTGGTCGCCTTCGTCGGGGAAGTCGCAGGGACGTGGGGCTTCATCGCTCAGGCATTGTGGCAGCCGATGTGGCTGATTCATCAATGGCGCGGGAAATCCGAGCCGCAGAACCGCTTCGCGAGGAGATCGAGCGCATTGCAGGCACGGAATTACGTCATAACGGCGTCTCCCAACTCGAAATCACCGCATTTCTTGGGCCAAGCACCGCATCTGCAATGTCGCAATGTTCCAACAACGGAACGACCGCGTTCCCAAAAGTGCAGCTTCCACCTGCGCCAGCCTCCCGCTCACATCGCTCATGGATTCTGGCGCTCTCCTTTTCCCCCACTCGCCTCCGTCTCTCCCGGACAAGGACCGCTCTTGCTCTCTCGCCGCTTCGCCCTTCGCAGCTCCTTCGCTTGCTCATCCACCTCTCCGTAGTGCATCTGACCCCGGGCGCTCACATCGTGTGGGTGCGGGGTCAGATGCACGGAGGCCACATATCCGGCTCCAACAAGCGAAGGGGCTGCGAAGGGCGCGTTCGTAGCCACGACCGCAGCAGGTAAACCAACGAAAAAGATCCCTGCCGACCAAAGCGGACGAGGGTAGCGCCGAGAGGGAGGCCGTCAACCCCTCGCGGGGTCGGACGCAATCCGTCCTTGACCGCCTCCCTCACGGCACAAATCGCGGTTAGGTCGGCAGGGGAGGCGTCGGCGAAGTCGCCAATTTCAACGCCTCGGATTCAACCGGCGGCCCGGTGAGACTCGAAAGGCAAAAGGCGACCGAACGAAGCCGCTAGATCTTCCGCTTCTTGCGCTTGCGGCGTGCACCCAACCGTGCACCCAACTCGCGACTTTCAGGGAAACTGGGAGCACCTTCCCGTGCCTGAGAGACCCTTTTGGACCCCTCCAAACCCTGCGTGTCCCCCATCATAATCCGCGTGTCGGGGGTTCGAGTCCCTCCTCCGGCATCGCAGCTCAATGGGGATTGCGACCTTGTCAAGAAAAGTGGACATGCAGCAGAGCGGGCGACTCAGGTCGGCTTTTTGGCCGAGCTTGTAACCAACCACTCGGTGTTTCTGCATAGATATATTTTTCTATCTCAGGAGCTGACCCGGTAGTGCAGGTAGATCGTCCCGCCGGCGAAGCCCTGCTGGCTTAGGAGTTTCAGCGCCGTGTGGCTTTTGGTCTGGAGGGCTGGCTTGCCGCTGCCTACGACGCCCGGGACTAGAAGCAGCTGTAGCTCGTCTATAAGGCCGGCATCCAGCGCTTGGCCGGCTAGCTCTGCGCCGCCGACACTGATGTCTCGCTGCTCGCTCTCCTTCAGCGCTCGGGTTGCCTCAGGGTCGAAGGTGCGCTGGAGCCGGGTTCGGGTCGTCTCGACCTCCTCCAGGGAGCGGGAGTAGACGATCTTGTCCGCTCCTCGCCAGATCTCGGCGTAGTCGCGCATTACCTGGGGCTGGCCCTCGAGGATCTCGTCGTTGTCCCAGACCTTCATCGTCTCGTACATGCGGCGGCCGTAAAGGTGGGTGCCGATCGGGCGCTCTAGGTCGTTGGCGAAGGCGTGGACCTCTTCGTCGGGCATCGCCCAGTCGAACTTGCCCTGTTTGTCCTCGACGTAGCCGTCTAGGGAGGTGATTGCGGTGTAGATCAGCTTGGCCAACGTGTCCTCGACTCGAATGGCCGGGCTGGCCCGCTAGCTCCGGAGCAGCGCGCAGACGGCGGTTTCCTGCACCCGTCGCAGCTGGGCTAGGAGCTTGCCGGTTGGGGCGGGGATGTTGAGGGAGGTGGTGACTGCTCTCGTGCCGTCGGCGGTGGCGGCTGCCCATTGGACGTAGCCGGGGAAGTTGCCGGTGTGGCCGTAGACGGTGCCGCACTTGGTCTTGTAGCGGAAGAGGGCTAGGCCGGCGGAGTTCTGGCCTGGTCCGGGAGGGCTGGATTGGCCGCCGGGGACGAAGCGCATCTGCTCTTCCTGCTGGGCGGCGGAGAAGAACTTCAGGCCGAGGTCGGCGCGGATGAAGGCGTTGAGGTCGCGGGGAGTGGAGACGATCGCGCCGGAGGCCCAGGCGCCGCTCGGGCTGAGAAAGGTCGAGATGTCCGTGGGCGGCTCCCCCACCTCGACCGCGTACCCGTGGATGAACGGCTTCGGCAGCGCCGGCTTCGTCGGGAAGGAGGTCTGGCTCAGTCCCGCCGGCTTGAAAACGATGTCGTCGAGATCCTTGGCGTAGGACTGGCCGGTGACGGCCTCGGCGATCAGGCCGACCACGATGTTGTCCGTGTTCGAATACTCGTAGTCCGAACCGGGCGCGAACTCGAGCGGTTCTCCGCGGACCCAGCCGATGATCTTCTGCGGCGAGACGAAGCCGCGCGGATCCTTTTTCGCCTGTTCGGCGAAGCCCTTGGACTGCGTGTAGTCGGGGAGCCCACTGGTGTGGTTGAGC
Source organism: uncultured Actinomycetes bacterium (assembly GCA_963702075.1). Taxonomy (GTDB): domain Bacteria; phylum Actinomycetota; class Thermoleophilia; order Solirubrobacterales; family 70-9; genus VAYN01. The sequence continues at coordinate 1,935,630 of OY969703.1, forward strand.
ATCTGCCGCACCGTCACCGATCCCCAGGCCGCGGGCATCCCGCCGAGCCGCTGCCCGATCGTGTCTTCGAGCCCCAGCCTTCCTTCATCGACGAGATGGAGCGCCACGGCGCCGTTGAACGCCTTCGCCACGCTGGCGATCCGCATGTGATCGGTCGGCTTCGGCGCCCCCGGTCGCTTGACGTCCGCCCGGCCCGCACGCAGCACGGTCAGGTGCCCGTCGCGGTAGATCGTCGCGATCGCTCCCGGCGGCCCGCCGGCCGCGGCCACCAGGCGCTTGAGCCCGCGCCGCACGTCGGCCGGCCCGGGCGCAGCCCCGGCCGCTGCCGCAAAGCTCAAGGAGACCACGAGGGCCAAGAGGCAAGCCATGAGTCGCCGCGCCTTCATCCCAGCAGCCTATTGCCAAGGCTCGCCCCTGTAGCGGTATGCCGGGGTGACGCGATACGGCAACGGAAACTGAAAATACGGTGATTTCGCTGATGCGAGCGAACGTCGGCGGCCGTACGGTCGTAGAGCACCTGAAACCGACAATGGAGGTAAATGAAATGCAGCTCTACGGAATCCTTCGTCGCAACGGCTGGAGGACCGGCGAGGACCTGGAGACCGCCGCGAAAAAATCGGCCGAAGTCGGCGACGAGCCGGACTCGGGCGTGCGCTGGATCCGCAGCTACGTGCTGACCGAGGAGAGCGGCGAGCTGGGCACCTTCTGCGTTTACGAAGGCGACAGCCCGGAGACGATCCGCGCCCACGCCGAGGCCGCCGGCCTCCCTGCTGACGAGATCATCCCGATCGCCGACACGGTGATCGTCCGCCCCGATCCCGCCCCGGTCGCCTAGGGCTCGATTGTCTCTCCGACGGGACGAAAACCGCTCTGTGTAAGCGGATTTCGTCCCGTCGGCATTTGAGCGGACCTAGACTGACCCGGTGATGGGGACGCGGACTCCGCTCGTCGGTCGCGAGACCGAGCTCAGCCGCATCGCGGCCGCCCTGAACAAGGCCGAGGAAGGCTCCGGTTCGATCCTCCTGCTCTGCGGCGAGGCGGGGATCGGCAAGAGCCGGCTGGCCGAAGAAGCCACCGCCGCGGGCCCCGTCCTGCGTGGCGCGGCGACCGAGGGCTCCCCCGTCCCCTACGGGCCGATCGTCGACGCCCTGCGCTCGCGGCTCCGCGCCGACCCGCTGGCCCTCGCCGACTGTGGCCCCCTCCTCCCCCACCTCGCTCTCCTGCTCCCGGAGCTGGGCGAAGCGGCCGCCGAGACCGAGCGGGCGACGATCTTCGAGTCGGTGCGCTGCGCCCTCGCCCACTTCGCAGCCGAGCAGCCGCTGACGATCCTCCTCGACGACCTGCAGTGGTCGGACGAGACCACCCTCGAGCTGCTCGCCGCCCTCGCCGGGCCGCTGCAGCAGATGCCGGTCCTGATCATCGGCGCCTATCGCTCCGACGGCCTTCCCCGCGGCCACCGCCTGCGCTGGCTGCGCAACGAGCTGCGGCGTGGCGGGCGCCTGGAAGAGGTCTCGCTCGACCCACTCGACCGCGACGGCGTCGCCGTGCTCTTGGAGGCGCTGCTCCCCGAGGAGCCCTCTCCCTCGCTCGTCGCAACCGTGCACGACCGCACCCTGGGCTCGCCGTTCTTCGTCGAGGAGCTGGTGGCGGCGCTGCAGTTGCGCGATGCGCTGCGCCCGGGCGAGCGCGGTCTCGAGCTCGCCGACGAAGACGACGTGCCCCTGCCCGACACGGTGCGTGAAGCGGTGCTCGTCGCCAGCTCGCCGCTGTCGCGGCAGGCTCGAGCGGCGGCCGAGGCGGCGGCGGTCGCCGGGCAGCAGCTCGACCTCGGCCTGGTCGCCGAGCTGAGCAGCGCGGCCGGCCTGGCGGAGCTGATCGAGATCGGCCTGCTGCAGGAACGCGATCCCGGGCAGGCCGCATTCCGTCATGCGCTCGCCCAGGAGGCCCTCTACACGGAGGTCCCCTGGATGCGACGGCGGGAGCTCCACCGTCGCCTGGCCGAGGCGCTCGCGGCAGCGGACGGCTCCCGGCTCGAGGTCGCAACCCACTGGCTCGGCGCCGGCGAGGAGACGGCGGCACGCGAAGCTCTGCTCGAGGCGGCGCGCCGGTCCGAGCATCTGCAGGCGCACCGCGATGCGACCCGCGCCGCCGGCCAGGCGCTCGAGCTCTGGCCCGACGCCGACGCCGACGCGCTGCGGCTGGAGACGCTGGAGCGCTTCGCCCGCTGCGCCGAGCTGGCCGGCGAGATGACCGAGGCGGCGAAAGGCTGGCGCGAGCTGGCCGCGAGCTGCGCTGCCCGCGAGGACGGCGTCGGCTATGCGCAGGCGCAGCGGCGCCTCGCGGCGGTCCAGGATCTGCTCGGCGAGCGCGACGCCGCCTTCGCCTCCCGCCGCCTCGCGGCTGAGGCTTTCGCCGCCGCCGAACTGGCGACCGAGGCGGCGCTGGAACGACTGGCGATGGCCGACCACCACCGGCGCAGCGCCCGCTACCACGAGGCGATCGAGCTGACCGAGGTCGCCGCCGCCGAGGCGAGCGCCGCCGGGCACCACGAACTGCGGGCGCGGCTGCTCGGGCTGCAGGGCGTGGCGGAGGCCAAGGGCGGCGACTACGAGCGGGGCCTGGCTTCGGTGCGCGCTGGCCTGGCGCTGGCGCTCGAAAAAGACCTGACCCCGGTCGCCGCCGAGCTCTACCAGCGGCTCAGCCTCGTCCTCTACGACGGCGCCGATTACCGCCGCGCCGAGGAGGCGCTCGACACCGCCCTCGGTCTCTGCCGTGCCGACGGCGCCGGCGACACCGAGGTCGCCTGCGTCACCTGCCTCGTCTACGTGCTGCGGGAGCGCGGCGAGTGGTCCCGCGCCGAGGAGCTGGGCCGGAGCCTGATCGAGGACGACACTGCGGTCTGGGTCGCCGAGGGGTTGATCGGGGCGATCCATGCCTTCCAGGGGAAGCTGACCTCGGCCCGACGCTTGCTCACCGGCTCGCGCGCGTTCTCCTCCTCGGTCGGCCACTACAACATGTACGTCGACTCGACGACGGGGCTGGCGATCGTCGCCGCCGCCGAAGGCCTCGACGACGAGGCGACCCTCCACTGCCGCGAGCTGCTCGCCCGCTGGGAGGAGAGCGAGGACCATCACTACGCGGTCTGGGGCATGCGCTGGGCGTCGACGTACCTCGCCTGCCGCGACGATCGCGACGGCCTCGCCGCCTGCACCGAGGCGCTCAGCCGCATGGCCTCCGACGGAGGCCACCCCGATGCCCTGGCGGCACTCGCGCAGGCGCTGGGAGAGCTGGCCCTGCTCGAAGGCAAGGAGACAACGGCCGCCGAGCACCTCTCCCGTGCCGTCGAGCTGCACCGCTCGCTGGCCATCCCGCACGAGCGGGCGCAGGTGGAGCTCCGCGCCGGCGTCGCCTTCGCCGCCGCTGGCCAGCGCGAGGAGGCCCTGGAGCGTCTCTCCGACGCCTACCGCTGCGCCCGCAAGCTCGGCGCCGGCCCGCTCGCCTCCGAGGCCGCGCAGCAGGTGGCGGCGTTGGGTGAGTCGGTGGCGCAGCGGCTGGGAAGTCGCGCCGCCGCCGCAGCCGACGGCGGCGCTCAGCTCACCCGGCGCGAGCTGGAGGTCCTGCGCCACGTCGCCGTCGGCCGCACCAACAAGGAGATCGCCCAGGAGCTGTTCATCAGCCAGCGCACGGTCGACATGCACGTCCGCAACCTGCTCGGCAAGCTCGACTGCCGCTCCCGCGTCGAGGCGAGCCACCGCGCCGGCGAGCTCGGCCTGCTCGATGCGTAAGTCCCTGCTCGCGCTGCCGCTGCTCGCTCTCGCGGCCGCCCTCGCCGGCTGCGGCGGAGGTGGCGACTCCACGACCGCGGCCGCCGGGTCCGGCAACCGCTACTTCGGCGAGCACCCGGGTCAGAAGGAAACCTCACTCCACATCGGCGCCGCCGACTGCGCCGCGCTGGCCGCGACCGTCCACCGCCAGACGAACGTCCCGCTGCACCGAACTTCCGACACGACGCCGCCGAACTCGCACTGCCAACTGGAAGGACCGGGCGTCCACGTCTCGGTCTCCCTCGACGCTGCCCATGCCGCCCGCACCCGCTACTCGAACCGGATCGACGAGCAGGTCCAGTTCAACGCCGCCGTCCCGGCGAAGGTCCCGCAGGCGGTCCCCGACGTAGGCGACAGGGGCGCCTACAACCAGAACGCCAGCTGGATCCCGGCGTACAGCACCCTCTGGGCGGTCCGGGGCAACCGCTGGCTCACGGTCGTCTACTCGGCCACCGGCAAGACCCGCCCGCAGCGCCTGGCCGCGGCGGCGCCCCTCGCCCGCCAGGCCTTCAGGCTGACGGCTCGCCGGCCGGGGGTAGCTCAACCATCAGCGTCACCGGCCCGTCGTTGATCAGCGCCACCCCCATGCAGGCGCCGAAGACGCCCTTCCTCGCCCCCAGCCGCTCGCAGAAGCGGTCGTACAGCGGCTCGGCGACCTCGGGCCGGGCGGCGCCGACGTAGCTGGGGCGGTTGCCGCGACGGGCGTCGCCATAGAGGGTGAACTGGCTGACGCAGAGGACCTCGCGCTCCCCCAGCGGATCGTTCATCCGCCCCTCGGCGTCGTCGAAGATGCGCAGCTTGCGGACCTTCTCGGCGAGCCGGTCGGCCTCGTCGGGACCATCGCCGACACCCACACCCAGGAGCACCAGCATCCCCGGGCCAATCTGAGCGACGCGATCGCCCTCGACGTCGACCGCCGCCTGACTGACCCGCTGCACCAGCGCCTTCACTGGCGCGAGCCTAACTAGCCGGCGGTGGCGCGATGCTGCCGATGGTGGTGCTGAGGCTTCGGCACGCAGCGCTTGACGCCGTGGATCTTGCGCCAGCGGTAGCCCTTCTTGCAGTGGAGCGGGGCCAGTTCCGGCGGAGGCGCGGCCTGCGGCCCCGGGACGACGACAGTGCCGCTGCCGTTGTGGGGTTTGGACCCGGCGCTGCTGGTGCCGAGCTGAGCGTTGATCCCGGTGAAGATCTGCGGCGGCGCCATCGTGATCGACGTTGCCGTCGCCCGCGAGGAAGCGCCGTTCCACCACTGCGCCACGGTGCGAGCGCCTGCTGCCGATGATTCGACGCCAAAGGCGATGAGGTAGGTGCCGGCCGCGATGTCGGTGACCGCGTAGTTGCCTTCGGCGTCGGTGGCGTCGCAGGCTTCGCCTTTGTCCGGCGCCACCGCTTCGACGCAGACGGTCACTTTCTGCAGCGGGTTCCCGGTGCCGACTTCAGTGACCGCGCCGGAAACCTGAGCGCCGGAGCCCCCATCGGCGATCGCGGTTGCGGCTGGCAGGAGAACGGCGAGCGCTCCCAGTACCGAGACCGCTAGGACTGCGCCTTTCATGCTCCTCATCGCTGCTTCCAGCTCCTCGGGTGGGTCATCACCCTGCAAACGACGGGAAAGCGCCCTAACTTTCGCCGGCCTGCAATGCCTCGACCAGCGAGGAGGCGTCGTAGGCGCCGTAGAAACGCTCGCCGTTGACGAAGAAGGTCGGCGTGCCGGTGGCGCCGCTCGCCTCGGCCGAGGCGAGGTCACGCTCGATCCGGTCGCGGTGGGCACCGGAATCGAGCTCCGCCGCCATCCGCTCGGCGTCGAGACCGAGCTCCTTCCCCACCTCCAGCATCGTCTCGCGGGAGAGTTTCGGCTGCGCTGCGTAGAGCGCGTCGTGGTACTCCCAGAACCGCCCCTGCGCCGCGGCCGCCTCACTCGCTTCGGCGGCTTCCATCGCCAGCGGGTGGCGCTCGGGGATCGGCAGGTGGCGGAAGCCGAACAGCAGCCGCTCCCCCAGCCGCTCGCGCACCCGCCGCAGGCTCTTCTGCGCGCCGAGGCAGAAGGGGCACTGGAAGTCGCCGAACATCATCAGCTCCAGCGGCGCGCCGGGCTCGCCGCGAACGTGGTCGATCGCCTCCAAGGAGGGTGAGAGCAGTTCCGCCACCGAACCCGATGTTATGTGGTCGATGAACAACGTCGAGTCGGTCTTCGTCCTCCTCCTCGCCGCCGCCCTGCTGGTGCGGCTGGCCGAGTTCGGCAAGATCCCGGCGCCGATCGTCCTCGTCCTCGGCGGCCTCGGGATCGCCTTCCTGCCGACGCTGCCGAACGTCGAACTCGACCCCGACACGATCTTCCTCGTCTTCCTGCCGCCGCTGGTCTACGCCGCCGGCTGGCGCACCTCGCCGCAGGAGCTGCGGGCGGTGATGCGGCCGTTGGCGCTGCTCGCGATCGGACTCGTCTTCGTCGCCGCCGGCGCCGTCGCGCTCGTCGCCCACGCCCTGGTACCGGAGCTGAGCTGGGCCGAGGCGGCGGTCCTCGGCGCCGTCCTCGCCCCCACCGACGCCGTCGCCGCCACCTCGATCTTCCGCCGCCTCGGCGCCCCCGAGCGGGTACGCCTGCTGGTCGAAGGCGAGTCGATGATCAACGACGCCACCGCGCTGGTGCTCTACCGGATCGCCGTCGGGGTCGCGACCGGAAGCGCCTTCAGCTTCGGCGGCGCCGCGTTGGAATTCGTCGGCGTCTCGGTCGGCGGCATCGCCGTCGGGCTCGCGGTCGGATTCGTCTCCGATCGGGCGATCCGCCGCCAGACCGACAGCGGCCTCTCGATCATGCTCTCGGTCCTCACCGCCTACGGCGCCTACATCGGCGCCGAGGAGCTGCACGTCTCCGGCATCCTCGCCGCCGTCGTCGCCGGCCTCTACGCCGGCTACAACTCGCCGCGCTCGCTCGACGCCGACATCCGCCTCAACGCCGTCGCCTTCTGGAACGTCCTCGTCTTCGGCCTCGAGATCACCCTCTTCGTCCTCCTCGGCCTGCAGCTGCCGGAGATCGTCGACACCCTCAACGAAACCTCGTCCGGCGTCAGCGAGCTGCTGCTGCCGGCGGCGGCGCTCGCCGTCACCTCGATCGCCGTCCGGCTCGCCTTCGTCTTCGCGATGGGCCGCGACGCCGGCGAAACCCCCGGCCAGCGCTTCGCGATCGGCTGGAGCGGGATGCGCGGCGCCGTCTCGCTCGCCGCCGCCCTGGCGGTGCCGCTCAGCGTCAGCGCCCGGCCGCAGATCATCTTCCTCACCTTCGCCCTGATCCTCGTCACCCTGGTCGGCCAGGGGCTCTCGCTGCCGTTCATCGTCCGGGCGCTGGGACTGGAGCAGCCGCGCCGCTGGTCCGACGAAGAGGCGGTGGCCCGGATGGAGGCGGCGCAGTCGGCACTCGACCGGCTCGACGAGATGGAGGACGAAGAGCGCGCCAGCGAGGGCCAGCTGAAGCGGCTGCGCGATCTCTACCGCGCCCGCTTTCGCATGTGCCAGGCGGTGCTCGGAGGCGAGGACCCGGACGCCGCGGCGCGCGAACAGCGGATCGCCGACTATGGGGAGCTACGGCGGGAGCTGATCGGGATCGAGCGGGACGAGTTGCTCGGTCTGCGCGGGGCTGGGCGGCTGCGGAATGAAACTATGCGGCAGATCGAGCGGGACCTGGATCTCGAGGAGGCTCGGATTCGGGCTTGAGGTGAGGGGTCGTGGGTGAGGGTCGGCGGACAACAGCGGGGAGGGTCCGGCGACCCTCACCCACGACCCCCACTCAGGCGGTGAAGAACTCCTGGGCTCTTTCGGTGACGAGCTGGGGCATCTCGTCGGCTATGAAGTGGCCGCAACCGTCTACTTTCTCCAGCTGCATGTCCTCCGCGTGGCGCTCGTAGCCGGCTAGGAGGTTGTGGTTGAGGGCGGCGTCGCCGGTGCCGAATAGGAGTTTGGTGGGGACCTCTAGGTGGGCCTTCGCGTAGCGGCCGCGGGCGATCTCTCGAACCTCCCGCAGGTTGAAGACGCGGTACATCTGCACCGCCGCACGCGCTCGGTCCGGTTCGGTGAAGGTGTCGGAGAAAGCGTGCAGCGTCGCTTCGTCCCATACCTCGCGCCGCACAGAGGCGCCGGCAAGCACTTTCGGCACGAACTTGCCGCTGCGGTGGAGGCGGTAGCCGATGCCGGGACTGAGGATCAGCCACTGGTACCAGAAGCGCCAGAGATGGGGCGCCATCGCCCTGAAGCTGGTCCAGGGCGGCAGGATGTTGAGCGCCAGGTAGCGCTCGAAGCGCCGTGGCTCGCGCAGACACAGCAGGAACCCGATCCAGCCGCCCCAATCGTGCCCGACCAGCTTCACCCGCTCGATCCCGAGCTCGTCGAGGACCGCGAGCACGTCGTCGGCCAGGTTCTCCTTCTCGTAGCCGGCCTTCGGCGCCTCCGACCAGCCGAACCCGCGCAGGTCGAGGGCGATCACCCGATGGCGGTCGGCCAGCGCCGGCATCAAGTGGCGCCACTCGTACCAGTGCTGCGGCCAGCCATGCAGGCAGAGGACGACGTCCTCGCCGCTCCCAGCTTCGGCGTAGTGAAACTCGACTCCCCGCGCCCGCACCCAGTGGTGCGTGACGCCGTCGACCTGCGGCATCTCGCTCACAGCCACCACCCTAGGCGATACGGGCGCGGCGACCGGCGGCGCGCCGGGAATCGCGCCGGTCGCCCGCCCCTTTTCCGCTCAGTGCAGTGCGGCCGCCGCTGCCTGGCGGAAGTCGTTGAGAACTTCCTCCATCGCCCCGACCTCGCAAGCAACTCCTTCCGGCCAGGGCTTGTCCGGGTGCTCCTGCAGGGTCTTCAGGCCGTTGCCGCTGATGATCGCGACGACGACCTCGTCGGGACCGATCCTCCCTTCCTGCGCGAGCCGCGCGGTCGAGGCGATCGTGGTGCCGCCGGCGGGCTCGGTGAGGATGCCCTCAGTCTGGCCGAGCAGGTCGATCGCGCCGAAGATCTCCTCGTCGGAGACCGCCGCCGCCGAGCCGCCACGGCTGCGGACCGCGTCGAGGACGAGGTTGCCGTCGCCGGGAGCGCCGATCGCCAGCGAGTGCGCCGCCGTCTCCGGCGTCTGGGTGACGATCTCGCCGCCGCCGGTGATCGCCGTGGAGATCGGGGAGCAGCCGGCCGCCTGGGCGATGTTGATCTTCGTCGCCGCGGTCTCCGCCAGCCCGACTTTCTCCAGCTCCAGCAGCCCCTTGTGGACCCGCGAGGAGAGGGTGCCGCCGGCGGCGGGAATGACGAAGTGGTCGGGCGAGTTCCAGTCCAGCTCCTCGACGACCTCGAAGCCCATCGTCTTCGCCCCCTCGGCGTAGAACGGCCGCAGGGTGATGTTGGCGAACTCCATCCCGGTGGTCAGCGCCAGCTCCCGGCAGGCGCGGTTGGCGCCGTCGTAGTTGGCATCGAGCTGGATTACCTGAGCGCCGAGGGCGCGGCAGGCCTTCGCCTTGCCCTTCTCCATGTTGCCCGGGTAGAAGATGTAGGGCCGGGCGCCGGCCTGAGCCGCCAGCGCCGCGACGGCGGTGCCGACGTTGCCGGTGGAGACGCAGCCGACCTCGTCTTTGCCCAGCTCCACCAAGCGGGCGATCGCCATCCCGACCACACGGTCCTTGTAGGAGAGCGAGGGCCGGTTGGTCGAGTCGTCCTTGAGATAGAGGTTGCTGAGACCGAGCTCGGCACCGAGCCGCTCGGCGTGGATCAGCGGCGTTTTGCCGGCAAACTGGGCGACTCGCTGCTGGGCGCGGCGGCTGACGATCGGCATCAGCTCCTCGAAGCGCCAGACGTTCCACGGCCGTCCCTCGAGGCCGCGCTCGGCGATCGCCGCTTTGGCGCGCTCGTAGTCGTAGTCGACGTCGAGTCCTTCGCCGCAGGCCGGACACTTGAAGGCCGTGTCGAGGAGCGGCGTCCGGTAGCCGCACTCGCGGCAGGCGAGTTCGGTGGCACAGGAGTCCGTCCGGAGCCCATAGGGCTCGGTGAGATGCGGCTCTACCGCGTCACTCATCTGTCCTCCTTTGCCGCCGATCCCTCGGCGTCGGTCCAATTGGTCGCTCGGATATAACACATGGGTAGCTGCTACTCAACACTTTCTGCGTAAAACTGCTTGCTCAACTGCCGCAATCGGGTGCCGGGTCCCATTCAGGAAGGTAGCGGAACCGCCAGCGCATGCAAGCCACTGGAGCGGTACTGTCTGTAGAGCTTCTGTCAGCACCCTTTGATCATGGCGGCGATGACCCCCCAAGAGAGATTTGCAATCAACCTCCGTCGCGTTCGCACTGCGGCCGGCGTCTCCCAGGAAGAGCTCGGCTACCTCTGCGATCTGCACCGCACCGAGGTCTCCCTGCTCGAGCGCGCCGGACGCGAGCCGCGCCTGGCCACGATCGTCAAGCTCGCCGGCGCCCTGAAGACGACCCCCGCCGAGCTCTGCGAAGGCATCTCCTACGCGACGAAAACCCACCGCTTCGAGGTCAAGAAGCCGCCGAAGCAGTAGCTAGCGCCCCTGGCGCCGCCAGACCAAGCAGTGCCAGGACGCAGGGAGCCCGAATAGCAGCGCTATTCGGGCGACTGAGGACGCCGCAATGCGCCGGTCTGGTGGTGCCAGGTAGGGGCGGGGGCCACCCCAATAGGCCCCGCCCCTACATTGCGATCGTGAAGGTGATGAAGGGAGGCGGGGCGACATCGGCCGTGCCGACGTGACCAGGATCCGTCATGACGATTTAGATCCTGGCTCAGGATTGGTCCTCCTTTGCCACCCCAAGGCGGTTTCCCTAATCCGAGGGCCCCGCCTCCTTCACCGGTTGATCGCCCGGCAGGGCCATTCATAACACAGTCTCCGTGAATCAGTCAAGGGTGTTTGCACAATGGAGCAAACTTTTGCCGAGGCTCGCCGCCTGTTAAAGCGCAGCTGCCTCAACCGGTATCTCGGCGGCCTCCGGCCAGACCTCCAGAGTCTCGACCGAGTCCTCCACCCCGAGCGCCACAAGCAGCTCCTCGGCGGCGTGCGGGGCGAACGGCAGCAGCGTCCGTGCCAGTAGAACGAGGGCGGCGAGCTGGGCCTCGGCGTCGGCGCGGTCGAGCTGGCCGCGGCGCTGGAGTACTCGCTTCTCGAAGTCCTGGATCCGCTCGAAGAGGCGGGTGATGTTCCGCACCGACTTGTGCATCTGCAAATCCGCGGTGTCCTCGGCGATCCGCGCGAGCCCGTTCTCGCACCATTTGCGCAGCCGGTCGCGCATATGCTCGGTGTCGGCAGCTGCCGCGAGGTCGTGCTCGAGCCCCTCGATCCCGGCCACCCGCTCGTGCGTGTAATTCCAGAGGTTGCGCAGGAAGCGGCTGGCGAATTTGATCGCCCCCTCGCTCCAGTTCAGCGTCTTCGCCGGGCCGGCGGCGTAGAGCACCGCCAGCCGCACCGTGTCGGCGCCGTGAGCGGCGACCAGCTCGTCGGGGTTGACGACGTTGCCCAGGTGCTTGCTCATCTTGCGCCCGTCGGCGATCACCATCTCGTGGAAGAGGCAGCCGGCGAACGGCTCACCCTCCTCCATGAAGGCGAAGGGGCCGATGTCGCGCAGGGCCTTGGTCACGACCCGCTGGTCGAAGACGAAGCCGCCGCTGTCGTTGCCGGCGACCAGCCGCTCGGAGGGCAGCCATTTCTGCAGGTCGGGATGGGTGAACATCTGCTCGTCGCGGTCCTCGGGCGGCACCGCGGCGGGGACCCAGAGCCAGAGCGCGTCGAAGTGGCAGTCGAGGGTGTCCGTCTCGCGCTTGGCGGCGGCGCCGCACTTCGGGCACTCGACGTCGACGAAGTCTGGGCGCTCGGCCAGCGGATTCCCTTCACCGGTCGGCCTGATGTCGCGCGGCAGCACCACCGGCAGAGCCTCGTCGGGAACCGGCTGCGGCCCGCACTCCTCGCACAGAATGACCGGGATCGGCGTCCCCCAGGAGCGCTGGCGGGAGATCGAGAAGTCGTTGGCGCGGTAGCGGGTGGTCTCGCGGGCGGCGTCGACGGGAGCGGGCGCGGGGCCCTCCTCCCCCTCCTCGGCCGCCGCGGGCGCCTGCACCCGCTCCAGCCGCTCGGCGAGGTCGCGGTCGGCCTCGTCGATCGCCGGGATCCCGAGTGCGGCGGTCGGCCCGAAGCGGGCGTCCACCAGGGGCGAGATCACGACCGGGAGCTCCTCACCCGTGGGACCCGTGATCGAGGCGCCGGTATCGACCAGCGGCACCGAGCGGGCGTCGCGGGCGCTGCGCTCCCAGCCGCCCGAGCGCATCCGCTCGAGCTCCTCGCGGGCCTCCTCCGTCGCCCAGGCGTCGACCTCAGGATGGCGCGGCGAGAGCAGGACGAAGCTCGCCAGCCCGGCGAACTTGCGGTGCGGGGTGAAGACAGTCAGCGAGCGACTCCCGTCACCCTGCAAATCGAGCTCGACGCCGTCGGAGCGGCCGAGGATGTAGCGCTGGGTGGCGAGCGAGAGCTCGTCCCACTTGCCGCCCTCGACGAGCGACTGCGTCTTGCGGTCGTTCTCCTCCAGGTAGGGCGTGATCCGCAGGAACCAGGTCGGGCGGCGGATCAGCCGCACCTCGTTGTGGCAGCGCCAGCAGCGGCCGTCCTCGACCTGGATCGAGGCCAGGGTCGTCTGGCAGGTGTCGCACCAGTCGACGGTGGCGTCGTCGCGGTAGATCAGGTCCCGATCCCAGAGCGTGTTGAAGAGCCACTGCGACCAGCGGTACTGGCCCTCGTCGGAGCTGTAGAAGACGCGGTCGTAGTCGAAGGAGAAGCCGAGCCGCTTCATCTGCCCCAGCATCCGCTCGCCGCACTGCTCGACCCAGTCGGCCGGCGGCTCCTGGCGCTCGATCGCCGCCAGCTCGGCCGGCAGCCCGAAGGCGTCGAAGCCGAAGCCGAAGAGGACGGCGTCGCCGCGGCCGCGGCGGAAGCGGGCGTAGGCGTCGCCGATCGCGTAGTCGCGGACGTGGCCCATGTGCAGGTTGCCCGAGGTGAACGGGCTCGAGGGCTTGACGTAGACGTGCTCCTGGCCCTCCTGGGGCTCAGGCGCGTCGAAGTCGCCCCGCTGCTGCCAGACCTGCTGGCGGGCGGGCTCCAGGGCCTGCGGGTCGTATCTGCGTCGCTCAGTCATCTCGGACCAAGGCTACTGAGGGGCGGGTGACCCTCTATCCAGCCGCCGTCAGGCGAAGGTCCACAGCTTGTTACCTAGGAAGTTGAAGGGCATCGCTACGGCGACGGCGATTGCCTGGGCGGCTAGTTCGCCCGTGGTGTGGTTGGAGATGAGGAGCTCTAGGACGGCTATGTTCAGGCCGAGGGAGGCGAGGCTTACGGCGAAGAAGCGGGCTGCCTGGAAGTGGGCTGGGCCCTCGCCGGGGCCGAAGGTCCAGTAGCGGTTCCAGAGGAAGTTGTTGGTGACCGCGACGCAAAAGGCACCGACGGCGGCGATGACGTGGTGGACGCCGAGGCTGCCGGCGAGCAGGGCGAAGACGGCGAGGTTGATCAGGTAGCCGGAACCGCCGACCAGGCCGAATTTGGCCAGCTGGAGCCAGCTGGCTGGGCGGCGCGCGGCGGCGCCGATGCGGTAGGCGAGGTCGGTGGCAGGACTCATCGCGACGCGTCAGGTTAGCGAGAGAACCGGGCCTCCTCGCTGATTCTGCGTAGTGTTCCCGCTCCGATGCGGGCAAGGACTGCAACCGTGGCCGCCGTGGCGCTGGCCGCCTTGGCCATAGCGTTGGCGCTGGCCTTCGGCGGCACGGAGAGCTCCCAGCCCGCCCAGGCGGAAAGCCGCGTGCCGGGAGAACCGAAGGTGGAAGTCATCTCCCCCCGCAACGGCGCCCGGCAGACCGCGCGCGCCGTCGTCGTCAAGGTCCTGGTCGAAAACTTCGAGCTGGCGCCGCGCCAGTTCGGCGGCGAACCACAGCTCGGGGAGGGCCACCTTCGTTTCAGCCTCAACCGCGTCCCCGACTGCGTCGACCCGGTGAAGCTCCTGCACGCGGTCAACAGCCCCCTCGGCAAAGGGCGCCTGGTCGGCAAATCGTTCGACTACGCCAAGTACGCCGGCCCCAACGGGGTCCTGGCCGAGCGGATCGGCACCGCCGGCAGCTACTCCCCGGCGACCCGGCCGGAGATCTACTACCACGCCCTCCCCCCCGGCTTCTACCGCCTGATCGTCAACCTCGCCCAGAACAGCGGCGCCGCCAGCCCAGTCCACGACGTCACCAACTTCCAGATCCTGCAGCCCCCCGGCCACCATGCGAAAAAGTGCGAAGACGGCAAAGTCCCGAGCGCCAAGGCCGCGGCGCGGCTCGAATAACGCCCGGAGCGGGTATGGATCGCGGCGTCGCTGACGGCTAGGCTTGGGCCCAGATGAGCAGCAGGCACCCGAACACTTGGACGTGGTTTCTGCTGGTTGGCACCGGAGTCATGCTCCTTTCGGCGTTAGCTCCGCTCTCCGACACTCTGAGCAGGGTCTTGTCCGGGGTCTCCGCCGTGTGCATGCTGTCCTTTCTCTGCGGCTCTTGGTGGGAAGGGCGGCGCCAGCGGGATGCGGATCCATCCAGTAGCGCCGCGATCTCTTCGAGCGACCAAATGTGATCGGCAACCCCCGCCACCATCCTCGGGTATTTCTCTTTCAACGCCGTATGCGGGGGGCAAAGTTGTAGTGCATGAAATGCAGAGAGACCACATCGCTCCCTTAAGGACAAAAACCCGCGGCCGGCGATGGTGGCGGGAGTTGCGGATCACATCTGGAGCTTGGAAGAGATCGCCGCGCCGCTGGATTAGAAAGCAACAAATTGGGCTGCAAAGGCCGAAATTGTTGCTCTTAGCGAACGGCTCCCCTCGAAACTTCGTGCCGCAGCGCGGCAATAACGCCCGGTTCGTCTACTGTCGAAAGGCAGTCGATTGACCCGCGGCTTCCAAAACCACGGCCCCGGATTCCACCCCTGGGGATACATCGGTTGAAGTGGGCCGGATGCTCATGACACCCGCGTCTGCGACCTGTTCAGCGGGTCGGGGGGATTGCTCTTGGCGGGGCTTCCCCTCGGCTCGCCCTTGCAATCTACCGCTGCGATTCAACTGACCCACCACCCCGGAGCGGCAATACTTCACTTTGTATAGTGGCGGGGTGCGTACTTACCGCCGTTTAATGGGATACCTGCGCCCCTACCGGCTGCAACTCTGGGGGTCGCTGGTCTTCGCTTGGGCGGCGATGGGGATGACGGTCCTGATCCCGTGGCTGATCGGTGAAGCGGTCAATGCGATCAAGGACGGGAACAAGCCCGACCTGCTGCCGCTGGCACTCGCGATCGTCGGTGCCGGCATCCTGCGACTGGGCCTGACCGTGGTGCGGCGGGTGGTCGCCGGCAAGGTCTCGCTGGCGGTCGAATTCGACCTGCGCCAGCAGTTCTACGCTCACCTGCAGCGGCTCGACCTCGGCTTCTTCGACTCGCAGCAGACCGGGCAGCTGATGTCGCGGGCGACGGTCAACCTGCAGTCGATCCGCTTCTTCCTCGGCTACGGGCTGATCTTCATCACCCAGAACCTGCTGACGATCACCCTGGCGGCGGTGGTGATGATCGCGATCAACCCGCTGCTGGCGCTGGTGGCGCTGATCCCGGCCCCGTTCGTGATCCTCACCGCGACGCGCTACAGCCAGATCTCCCGCCCGGCCCAGCAGGAGGTGCAACAGCGGATCGCCGAACTGACCGCCGAGGCCGAGGAGAACGTCTCCGGAATCCGCATCGTCAAGGCCTTCGCCCGCGAGGAACACCAACTCCACCGCTTCCAGCGCGTCGTCGCCCGCGTCTTCGACCAGAGCATCTACACGACCCGCGTGCAGGCGTTCTTCTCGCCGCTGATCGGACTGCTGCCGCAGATCGGGATCGCGCTGGTGCTACTGGTCGGCGGCCGCGAGGTGATCGACGGCAGCCTCAGCCTCGGCGCCTTCGTCGCCTTCTACACCTACGTCGCCATGCTCGCCGGGCCGATGCGTTCGCTCGGGATGGCGCTGGGAATGGCCCAGCGCGCCGTCGCCTCCGGCAATCGCATGTTCGAAATCCTCGACCGCGAACCGGCGATCCAGAGCCCGCCCGACGCCCCGCCGCTGCCGACCGGGGGCGGCGCCGTCGAGCTGCGCGGCGTGACCCTACGCTACGACGGCGGCTCTGCCTCCCTGACGAACGTCGACTTAGCCGTCGAGGCCGGTAGGACCGTGGCCCTGGTGGGACCCTCGGGGTCGGGGAAGACGAGCTTGGTTGGCTTGATCGCGCGGCTCTATGACCCGAGCGAGGGGTCGGTGTTGGTCGATGGCGCCGACGTACGCGGCGTCGAGCTCGACTCGCTGCGCTCGCAGATCGCCTTCGTCGGCGACGACAGCTTCCTCTTCACCGCCTCGGTCGCCGAGAACATCGCCTACGCGCAGCAGGACGCCTCGATCGAGGAGATCGAAGCCGCCGCCCGCCGCGCCCAGGCCGACGCCTTCATCCGCGAGCTTCCCGACGGCTATGAAACCCGGGTCGGCGAGCGTGGCCTCACCCTCTCCGGTGGGCAGCGCCAGCGGGTGGCAATCGCCCGTGCCCTGCTCGCCGATCCCCGCATCCTCATCCTCGACGACGCCACCTCCTCGGTCGACGCGACCACCGAGGCGGCGATCAAAACCGGCCTGGGCGAAGCGATGGCCGGGCGGACGACCTTCATCATCGCCCACCGCCTCTCCACCGTCTCCCTCGCCGACGAGATCGTGGTGATGGACAGCGGCACGATCGTCGACCGCGGCAGCCACGAGGAGCTGATGGAGGGCTGCGGTTTCTACCGCGAGATCGCCGAGCACGGCCTCGCCGACTCGGTCTTCCTCCAGCGCGACCTCGAGCAGCGCGAGGAGGTGGCGCGGCTGTGACCAACCTGCGCAACGTCGGCCTGCTCTTCGCCGACCTCTGGCGGTTGATCCGCGGCGAGGACCAGCGCGGGCGCAAGGTGCGCTGGATGATCGGCCTGCTGCGGCCCTACCGGACCCGCATGATCCTGATGTTCGTGGCGCTGCTGCTGGAGACCGGCGCCGCCCTCGCCCCTCCCTTCCTCCTCGGCAAGGCGATCGACACCGGCATCAGCGCCGGCGACGTCGGCGCCCTCGACCTGATCGTCGCCGCCTTCGTCTTCGCCACCATCCTCTACGCGGTCGCCACCTACTGGGAGAGCTACCTCGTCGGCTGGGTCGGGACGCGCGCCCTGCAGGATCTGCGCGAGCGGATCTTCTCCCACCTGCAATCGATGTCGATCGGCTTTTTCACCCGCCGCAGCCCCGGCGTGCTGATCTCGCGGATGACCAACGACGTCGAAGCGCTGAACCAGCTGGTCACCAACGGCCTGGTGACGATCTTCTCCAGCACCCTGACCCTGGTCGGCGTCGTTGTGATCATGCTCTTCCTCGACGTCAAGCTGGCGCTGATCACCTTCGTCACCTTCCCGCTGCTGGCGGTGGCGAGCGTCGTCTTCCGGATCGTCTCCGCCGGCACCTACCGGGCGACGCGCGAGCGGATCGCCGCGGTCACCGCCTACCTGCAGGAGACCCTCAGCGGCGTGCGCGTGGTGCGCAGCTTCGGCCAGGAGCCGCGCCACGTGGCGGCGATGACCGACCTGAACGAACAGAACCGCGACGTCAACATGAAGACCGTCTACCTCAACGCCTCCTACTTCCCGGCGGTCGAACTGCTGGCGGCGGTGGGGACGGCGGTGATCCTGCTCTACGGCGGCAGCCAGGCGGTCAACGGGGCGCTCGAAGTCGGCGTCGTCGTCGCTTTCGTCGGCTACCTGACCCGCTTCTTCGAACCGATCCAGGAACTCTCCCAGCTCTACACGACCTACCAGCAGGGGATGGCGGCGCTCGACAAGATCTTCGACCTGCTGGACACGGCGCCCGACATGGTCGACGCGCCCGGCGCGATCGACCCGGGGACGCTGCGCGGCGAGATCGAGCTGGAGGGAGTCTGGTTCTCCTACGCCGAGCAGACCGCCGAGGAGGAGGGAGCCGCCCCCGGCGACGACCTCTGGGCCCTGCGCGGCGTCGACCTCCACGTACCGCCGGGACAGACGCTGGCGCTGGTCGGCGCCACCGGCGCCGGCAAGTCGACCTTCGCCAAGCTCGTGGCGCGCTTCTACGACCCGCAAAAGGGCACGGTGCTCGTCGACGGCCACGACCTGCGCGGAGTGCAACAGCAGGCCCTGCGGCGCCAGCTCGGGATCGTCCCCCAGGAGGGGTTCCTCTTCAGCGGCAGCGTCCGCGAAAACGTCGCCTTCGGCCGGCCAGAGGCATCCGAGGAGGAGATCGAAGCAGCGATCGCCGCCGTCGGCGCCACCGACTTCGTCGCCAAACTCCCCCAAGGCCTCGACACCGAAGTAGGCGAGCGCGGCATCCAGCTCTCGGCGGGCCAGCGCCAGCTGGTCGCCTTCGCCCGCGCCCTCCTCGCCGAGCCCCGCATCCTCATCCTCGACGAGGCCACCTCCAACGTCGACGTCCGCACCGAGAAAACGATCGAGCGCGGACTAGAGCGCCTCCTCCACGGCCGCACCGCAATAGTCATCGCCCACCGCCTCTCCACCATTCGCAGAGCCGGCAAGATCGTCGTCCTCGAAGGCGGCCAAATAGCCGAGCAAGGCACCCACGACGAGCTGATCGAAGCCGGCGGCCCCTACGCCAAGCTCTACGGCGCCTGGTCCGAGTCCTCGGCTGCCTGACAGAGGGCAGCCTGTACGGGGGTCGGCACCCCTCCTCCGGAATTGACCTCCCCTCCGCTTCGCTCCGGGGAGAACCTGCTGCGGCTCCGCCGCAGACGTCAGATTGCATATCGCCGAACATTCCTCCGGAGGGGCACCGACCCCCTCTGCAACACGCCCAGGCAGACGCCGGGCGTCGGGGGCAAATTAGCTGTTCCTTTTGGGGTCTATAGCGACCCAAAAGAACAGCTAACTCTCGAGCCGCAAGATGGCTTCGCGGTTTCGGCGAATCTCTGGGACTGTCGCTAGGACGAGTGTGGCCTGATCAGCCGGGGCCGACGCCGCCGGATTCGCTGCCGCCGCCCGTTTCGCCGCCGCCCGTTTCAGGAGCGACTTCGGCGCCGCCGGCGCCGCCGGTTTCGGGAGCGACTTCTTCTTCGGGAGCCGCTTCTTCGGCTTCGGGTTCGACGTATTCGGCTTCGGGTTCGACGCCGCCTTCTTCTTCTAACCCTTCGGCTTCTTCGCCTTCGGCACTTTCAGTCCCGCTCGTGCTGCCGGGTCCGCCCAGGATCGCGTGCGGGCCTTCGCTGCACTGTTTGAAGCCGTACGTTTCGGCCTGGGTCTCGAATTCTTCAAGCGCCGGCGTTGCTTCGCTCGAAGCTTCGCCGAGCGCCGCGGTGTCTTCGCGTTCGGCCGCCAGCTTGACTTCACCCTCGACCTTGGCCAGCTCTTCTCCGGCTTCCATGAATTCGGAGTAGACGCTTTCGGCGCCTTCCGGCGCGCCCAGTTCCTGCAGGCCTTCGACCATCCCGATGTAGAGGTTCGAGGTCTTTTCGGTCGTTTCCGGGATCGAGCTGGTTTCGACTTCCGAGCTCAGCGCTCCGACGGCGGCGTTGGTCTCGGCGCAGATGTCGTCGCCCTGTTCGATCAGTTCCGCTTTCGAGAGCTTCTGCGGTTCTTCGGTCGTGGTCGCTTCGGTGGTTTCTTCGCCACCGCCACCGCCGCAGCCGGCGACGAGCAACGCCGCCGCAATGGCGAGCAGGAGCAGGATCGTCTTGTGGCCGGGTCTCCTCACGAGGGCGAAGCTAGCAAGGGGAATGGACGCGTTTGCGGGATTTGCAGGGGTTCAGCAAAGCTGCGGCCCAGGGGCTCGAACCCCGACTTCCTCGTCCAGAGCGAGGCGTGCTGCCATTACACCAGGCCGCAATGGCTGTTTTCAGGATATCGACGCGAGATCGGCGGAGGCGTCTTCGATCGTCGCGACCGCCCGGGAGACGTCGACGCCGTCGGCCAGCATCCGCCGCGCCTCGGCCAGGTCTTCGGAGCGCTCGACGCTGAGGCAGCCGGCGACGCGCCCGCCCTGCAGGTACCAGACCGAGAACTCGCCCTCCTCGGGGCTGCCGCGCCAGACTTCCTGCTCCCACTCGCATGCCGGCCCCACGTACTCGAGACTGGCCCAGTCGGCGAGGTCGCTGAAGAAGTAGGGAACCACCTCGTAATCCGCCTCGGCGCCAAGCATGTTGCCGGCGGCGTGCTGGCCCTGCTGCATCGCCACGTCCCAGTGCTCGACGTGGATGCGGCGGCCGTGGACGACGCTCTCGTAGGAGCAGCAGTCGCCGGCCGCGTAGATGCCCTCGGCGGAGGTCCGCAGCTTCGAGTCGCAGACGATGCCGCCGTCGCCGACCTCGAGGCCCCCCCGCTGCGCCAGCATCGCGTCGGGCCGCACCCCGGCGCCGACGACGACCGTGTCGCACTCGACCGCCAGCCCGCTCTCGGTGACGATGGCGCGCACCCGGCCGTCGCCCTCGAAGGCGCTCAGACTCTCGCCGCCGTGGAAGGTGACGCCGTGCTCTTCCAGCTGCTGCTGGAACCAGCGCCCAGCCCGCTCGCCGAAGGTCCGCGAGAGCGCCACGTCCTCCATCGCGATGATCGTGCACTTGGTCCCCCGCGCGGTCAGCGAAGCGGCGACCTCGCAGCCGATGTAGCTGCCGCCGATCAGGACCACGTGCTCGGCCGCCTCGGCGTCGGCGCGGATCGCATCTGCGTTGCCGAAGGCGCGCAGGTAGTGGATGCCCTCGTTCTCGGCCCCCTCTACCCGGAGGATGTTCACCATCGCCCCGGTCCCGAGCAGCGCCTTGCCGAAGGCGACCTCCTCCCCGCCCTGGACCTTCGCCGTCCGGCTCCCTGGATCGAGCGAGAGCACGTTGCGGCCGATCAGCAGCTCGACGCCGTTCTCCTCGTACCAGGAGGGCTCGTTGACGTAGGCGTCCGGGCGGCCGGCCTCGCCGCGCAGGTACTCCTTCGAGATCGGCGGCCGTTCGTAGGGCGGCTCGGGCTCCCGTCCGACCAGCAGGATCGAGCCCTCGGCGCCGCGCCGGCGCAGCTCGGCGGCGCAGTGGGCGGAGGCCAGGCCACCGCCGATCAGCAGGAAATCGACCTCGCGATCGGCCACGACCGCCTACTACCCGGCTTCGGCGCCGTTTGACCCGTTGCCTTCAGGCCCGAACAACGCCTTCAGGTCCTCCTCTTTGCCCGGGTCGAGCACGGCGAGGATCTCGTCGCCTTCCTGGAGGACGGTGTCGGCGTTGGGGACGAAGCCCTTGCCTTCGCGCAGGACCGAGATCAGCAGGCTGCCTTCGGGCATCCGCAGGTCGCCGACCCGGCGCCCGGTCACCCCGGAGTCCTTGCCGAGCAGCATCTCGATGATCTCCAGCTGCTCCTCCTGCAGGTCGAGCAGGTGCACGAGCCCGTACTCGGGTACCTCGTGCTCGAGCAGGCGCAAAATCAAGTCGGTCGCCGAGACCGAGGGTTTGATCCCCAGCAAGTCGAAGTGGCGGCGGTTGCGCGGGTTGTTGACGCGGGCGATGATCTGATCGACCAGGTACTTCTCCTTCGCGACCTGACAGATCAGCACGTTGTCCTCGTCGTCGCCGGTGACCGCGATTACCATGTCGGCCCGCTGGATCCCCGCCCGCTCCAGAACCCAGAGCTCGGAGGCGTCGCCGTAGGTGACGTTGTGCTCGAGCTCCTGCTCGACGGTCAGGTAGCGGCGCCGGTCGCTCTCGATCAACGTCACCTCGTGGTTTTTGTCGAGCAGCTCCCGGGCCAGGTTCCAGCCCACCTTGCCCGCGCCGACGATGATGATGTACACGGCCTCGAGCCTCCCTAGACCGTCGCCGCGGCGTCGTCGGATGCTTCGCCTTTGGCGGCGGCGTCGCGCACCGCGCTCTCCAGCATGTCGATCGCGACCCGGGTCGGGCAGACCGTGTGCAGTCCCTGGCGCTGGTACCACTCGGCCCGCAGCGGGTCGAGAACGCGGGCGATCACGGTCGGCACCTCGTAGCGGCGCTGGGCGATCTGGGCGATGACGATGTTGGTGTTGTCGCCGTCGGTCGAAGCGATGAAGACGTCGGCGTCGGCGATCCCGGCCGCCTCCAGGGCCTCGGTCTCGAGGCCGGCGCCGACCGTGAACTGGCCGCCGAGGTCCTCCCAGCTTTTCTCCAGCCCGACCTCGAGCCGGGTGTGGGACTCGGGGTCCTCGTCGAGGCAGGAGACGGAGTGGCCCTCGCGGAGCATCGCCCGCGCCACCGAGGAGCCGACGCGGCCGCAACCGACGATCAGAACGAACATGAGGGCGGATACTAGGGCTAGTGCGGTTCTGGCGGGGCGGTGAGCAGTACCCGGCAGGGCGCTTTCTTCAGCACGTACTCGGTCGCCGCCCCGATCTCGGCCGGCTTGGCGGCCCCAATCCCGCCGAGCACGCCGCCACCGCGGATCTTGGTCGGCGGCTCGCCGCCGATCACGATCGCTTCGGCGTTGCCGCGGCGCGCCGCCTCGAGGATCCCGGCGCCGACCTTACGGGCGCGGATCACGTCGGTGCGCACCTCGACGTCCTCGTACTCCTCCCCCACCTCGCGCGCCCGCTCCAGCGCCCGCCGCGCCTTCTCCTCGCGCTCCTTCGGCAGCTTCGCGTCGAGCGGCAGGGTCAGCGGCACCTCGATCACGTAGACGACGTCGAGCTGGGAGGTTTCCGCGCCGCTGGCGCCGTCGGCCTCGGCCGCCGCCAGCCGCCCGGCGGTGGCGACGATGTCGTCGTCGAACTTGGTCCCGAAGACCGGCACGAGGATGTTGCTGAATTCGATTTCCGGGACCTGCTTGGTCAGCGCCCGCTCGGTCACCGAGACCCGCTTGGTCAGCGTCGTCCCCTCGAAGACCTTGCGATAGACGATGTAGAAGGTGAGCCCGAAGGCCATCCAGCCGAGCCCCACCCAGCGCGCGGTCGAGTGGTAGGCGAGGACGCTGATGAAGGCGAGGCCGCTGAGCACCGCGGCGACGACCGCCGGCGCCGGCACCGTCGCCACCCCCCAGTGGAAGCCGTAGGGGATTCGGAACGGTCGCCGCCGATCCGGGTCCTTGACCCGCATGCGGATGATCGAGAGGTGGGCGATCGTGATCGCCAGGGTCGCCCCGAAGGCGTAGATGCTGGCCAGCAGCTTGACGTTGGTGGGCACGACGAGGCCGATCGCGATGACGCCGCTGATCACGATCGCGACGTAGGGGGTCGCGTTGCGGCGGTCGAGTTTGCCGAGCCAGCTAGGGATCTGGCGGTTGATCGCCAGCGTGTAGATGTGGCGGGAGACGCCGAGCATCGAGGTGCTGGCGGCCCAGACCAGGACCGGCGTCGCGACCGCCATCACCAGCCAGCGCATCGAGTCGGCGACCCAGACCGGGTGGTACTGGGAGACGACGCCGAGCACCGGCTCCTCGACGAATTCGCCGCCGAGTGCGGTGTGCAGCCCGTCCGGGCCGGCGACGACCGGCACCGCCATCAGCGCCACCGCCGCCATCAGCGCGTAGACCAGTGGCACTCCGATCGCGCCGATCGTGGCGACCCGGGTCAGGTCCTCGCGGCTGACGTCGATGTCGGGCGCCAGGTCCGAGGCGGCCTCGATCCCGGCGTAGGCGAGCATCGCCACCACCGCTGCGTAGACGATGCTCTTGAAGCTCGGGTCGGTGAAGAGGTGGACGTGTTCGGTGAGCCGGTCGGGATGCATCACCACCAGCGCCCCGACGACGATCACCGCCAGCTGCAGACCGAGGTCGGCGAGGGCGAGGAAGACCAGCGAGGCCTGCCGCTCGCGGCCGGTGACGTTGAGGATGTTGAGGACGCAGACGAGGACGATCACCGCCGCCGCGATCGAGATCTCCCAACCGGGATCGGCGAAGTCGCCGGAGATCGGCTCGAGGTAATGCGGCACCGAGATCGCCGCCAGGGCGATCACGATCAGGTAATCGATCAGGATCGCCCAGCCGGCGATGAAGGCGATCAGCTCGTTGAAGGCGTGACGGGCAAAGGTCGAGGAGCCTCCGCGCTCACGGAACATCGCCCCGCCCTCGACGTAGGTGAGCGTGGTCAGGCCGAAGAGCAGCCCGGCGGCGAGGAAGATCAGCGGCGTCAGACCGAGGCCGCGGTCGGCGACGACCCCGAGCGCGAAGTAGATCGAGAAGCCGACCGCCGAGTAGGCGGCGGCGAACAGCCAGGGCACGCCGAGGCCGCGCTCGAGAATCGGCTCGGCCCGCGGCTCCTCCGGCCGCAGCGGGCCGGCGCCGTCACCCGATGCGGGCACCTCAGAGGTGGGCCCGCCGTTGCCGGCGCCGTTACTCGCGGCCACCGCTCATCCTCGCTCCCGCCCAGAGGCGGCCGACGCCAATGCCAAGGAAGGCAATCCCGAGCAGGAAACCGACCGATGCCGGGCCGCCGCCGTTCGCCAGGGTCACGACCAGCACCGCCAGGCCGACCGCGACGAAGGTGAGGGAGAAGGCGCGGACGGCGCCGTGATAGACGCGCTGGCTATTCACGGCGCCGCCTCGGCCAGGGCCGCGCCGGGGATCGCCGGCGCCTTTTCGCTCGGATCGGAGACGACGATCACCCGGCAGGGGCGCTCGCCGAGGATCGTCTGCAGGGTCTTGTCGTAAAGCGGGGCGCCGTTGCGGTAGCGCAGGCCGACGACGATCGCCGCCGCCTTGATCTCGGCCGCCTCCTCGGAGACCGAGTAGCCCGCCTGGCCGGGCCGCACCCGCGCCACGTGCCCGGTCACGCGCTGGCCGCCGATCAGCTTCGCCTCCTCGATCCGCCGCTGAGCTTCGGTTTCGCGTTCCGGCATATCCGCGTTCAGCGGCAGGTTGGTCGGCACGGTCATCATCGAGTGGACGTGGATGCCGCGGCGCTTCTTGCCGGCGAGCTTGACCGCGGTGGCGACCATCTCCGGCGAGAATTCTTCGTCGTCCTCGAAGGCGACCAGGACGCTTCGGTACTCGACCTCTTCGACACCCAGCGGCTCCGGCAGCACCACCTTCACCGTCTGCGTCAACGGCAGCTTCTGGTTGCGGCGGTAGAGGACGTAGACGCCGATTCCGAGCACCATCCAGGCGGTGCCGACGAAGAGGGTGCGCGGGTTGAGCGCCATGACGACGATCCAGGCGGCGAAGGTGCCGAGGCCGCCGAAAACGGCGCTGAGCGGCACCTCGAAGCCGAAGGCGCGGACGTTCCCCGGCGGCTTCCAGGTCCGCTCGCGATCGGGTTCCTTACGCCGCAGCTGGATCACCGCGACATGGGCGATCGTGAACGAGAGCATCGCCCCGAACGAGTACATCGTCGCCAGGAAGTCGGTCTTGCCCGGGAGCAAGGTGACGATCGCGATCGCGGCGAAGATCAGGATCGCGATGTAGGGGGTGCGGTACTTCGGGTGGACCTGGCGCAGCCCCTCGGGCAGCTGGCGATGCTGGCCCATCGAGTAAGTGAGGCGGGACACTCCGATCAGGCCGGCGTTGGTCGCGATCAGGAGGATCACCGCGGCGAGGACGCCGACGTAATAGCGCAGGACTTCGGTCGGCGTGTGCGAGAGGCCGAGGTTCTCGACGATCCCGAGGATCGGGTCGTCGGCGAACTTGCTGCCGAGCGCGGTCGCGTAGTGGCCGGCGGAGTCCTGGACGACCGGCATCGCCGAGAGGGCGACGATCGGGATCAGCAGGTAGAGCCCGAGGACGGCGATGACGACGAGGCCGACGCTGCGCGGGATCGTGCGGGCGGCGTCTTTGGCCTCCTCGGCCATGTTGGAGATCGTCTCGATCCCGGTGTAGGCGATCATCCCGACCGCGATCCCGAGGGCGAAGTCACTCCAGGTCGGGGCGACGCCGAGGTGGACGTTGTCGACCAGGACCTGCGGGCTGAGCACGAGGACGATGCCGATTCCGACCAGGACGACCTGGGTCGCGAGGTCGGCGACCGCGAGGATGAGGTTGAGTTTCGCCGACTCCTCGGTGCCGCGGATGTTGATCAGGGCGAGGGCGACGATCAGGACGGCGCCGCCGATGATGTCGCCGGGGCTGTTGCCGAGCCAGGGCCAGAAGACGGCCAGGTAGTGGGGCACGAAGAAGGCCGAGATCGCGACCGTGATCGTGTAGTTGAGCATCTGCCCCCAGGCGGCGATGAAGCTGACCAGCTCGTTGAAGGCGTGGCGGGCGAAACTGGAGGAGCCGCCGGCCTCCGGGTACATCACCGTCGCCTCGGCGTAGGTGGCGGCGGTGGCGGCGAAAATCAGCCCGGAGATGACGAAGGCGACCGGCGTCAGGCCGAGGGCGAAGGCGGCGGTGACGCCGAGGGCGTAGTAGATCGAGGAGCCGACGTTCCCGTAGGCGGCGGAGAAGAGGGCGCCGACCCCGTGGACGCGGCTCAGCGATTCGTCTCTTGGGATTCGCTGGGCCATCTAGAAAGTGCGCTTAGCGGACACTCAGACCGAATATACGGACGCGGCGGGCGCCCTTCGCACGTGGGCTCGTGTCAGTTGTGACGGAGCCGTGCAGCCACAGAGCGCGAGCGTCAGCTCGAGTTCGTCGCGGAGCAGCTCGAGGACCCGGGCGACGCCGTCGGCGCCGGCGGCGGCGAGACCCCAGAGGGCGGGGCGGCCGACGAGGATCGCGTCGGCGCCGAGGGCGAGCGCGGTGGCGACGTCGACGCCGCGGCGGATGCCGCCGTCGACGAGCAGAGCGGCACGGCCGGCGAGCGCCTCGGCGATCTCGGGCAGGGCGTCGGCGGTGGCGAGCGAGCGGTCGAGCTGGCGGCCGCCGTGGTTGGAGACGACGACGCCGGCGGCTCCGTGCGCGAGCGCCAGCTCGGCGTCCTCGGCGGTGAGGATGCCCTTGACCAGGACCGGGACGCTGCACTCCGAGGCGAGATTCTCGACGTCCTCCCAGGTGAGGGCGTAGTTCATCAGCGCGAAGGTGTCCTCGATCGAGAGCGACCGCTCGCCGCCGACGGCGGCGCTGAGACTCGGCGTGCCTAGCTCCCGCGGCAGGGTGAAGCGGTTGCGGCGGTCGCGCTCGCGGTTGCCGCCCGGCGGCGCGTCGGCGGTGACCACGACCGCCTCGAAGCCGGCGTCGATCGCCTCCTCCATCAGCGCCCGCGTCACCCCGGCGTCCTTGAAGGCGTAGAGCTGGAACCAGCGGCGCCCGTCCGGAGCTGCTGTGGCCACCTCGGCCGGCCGGGTCGTCGAGAGCGTCGAGAGGCACATCACCGCGCCTGCCGCCGCGGCGCCGACAGCCATCCCCCGCTCCCCCTCCGGGTGCGCCATCCGCTGGTAGGCGACCGGCGCGACCAGCACCGGTGCCTCGACTGGCTTGCCGAGCACCTCGGCCTCAGTCGAGACCCCGCGGACGTCGTTCAACACCCGCGGCCGCAGGCGCCAGTGCCCCCAAGCCGTCACGTTCTCCCGCAGCGTCACCTCATCGCCGGCGCCGCCGGCGAAGTAGTCCCGCGGCCCCTGCTCGAGCTTCTCCAACCCCTCGCGCTCCGCGTCGGCGACGTTGATCCAGATCTCGGTCACGGCGGCAACCTACTCCGACCAACGCCGGAGACCGGGCCACATCACCCTCTGCTTGCTGGGTGGAGGGTGATGTGGCCCGGTCTATCCTGCCGCCTTGTGAAACAGCGCCGCCCATCGACGCCGACGCAGATCCGCAGGCGCCGGGCGGTGGCGCTTATCGTGCTCGCCGTGATCGCCACCACCGCCGTCTACCTAGTCCTCACCGCCACGGTGTTCGCCCCTGCCGATCAGCACGGTGCGCGCGTGGTGCACTTGGACGTGCACAGCCAAGCGGTTGGCCGCGAGCTCGCCGTCAACGTCGTCGTGCCGGCAAAGACGAAGCCGCGGAGTGAACGGCCGCTACTCGTCTTCCTGCATGGCCGCGGCGGCTCGGATGGCACTTTCACCGGCAACGAGGCCGTCTACGAAGGGCTTGCCAAAATGGGACGACGGGCGCCCGTCGTCGCCTTCCCCGACGGCGGTGACCACGGCTACTGGCACGACCGCGTCGAAGGGGACTGGGGGCGCTACGTGATGCAGGAAGTGATCCCGGCGGTCGAGCGACGCTTCGGCGTCGACCCGCATCGGGTGGCGATCGGCGGCATCTCGATGGGCGGCTTCGGGGCCTATGACTTGGCGCTGAAGCACCCGCACCGCTTCTGCGCCGTCGGCGGCCACTCGCCCGCCCTCTGGTTCGAAGGCGGCGAAACGGCCCCGGGCGCCTTCGACGACGCCGCCGACTTCAACCGCAACGACGTGGTCGGGATGGTCCGCGGCAACCCGGAGGCGTTCTCCGGAATGCGGGTCTGGAACGACTACGGCGACGAAGACCCGTTCCGCGTCTACGACGAAGGCTTCGTCGGCTACCTGCGCGAAGACGGCGCCGACCTCAGCGCCCACACTGGGCACGGCGGCCACGACGGCGCCTACTGGAACACCCACTGGCCGGCGTACCTGCGCTTCTACGCCAACGCGCTGGCGAGCTGCTGAAGCCGCTCGCATTTGGGAGTGTCGCCTTAGTGGCCTATGCGGCCACAAAAGCGACACGGCGCCTAATGCTCGGGCGCCCCGGCGGGAGGCGTCCCGGGCGGCGGCGCCGGGCCCCAGCTTTCGCGGCCGTCGGTGGTCGCGATCGGGATCTTCGGGCCAGCCATCGCCGGGGTGTCGAGGGTGACATCGGCGATCGCCTTCACCCGCGAGAGCACCTCGCGCGCTTCGCTCTTGCGGCCCTGGTAGCCCCAGTGGTGGAGGTCGGCGGTGAGCCCGGTGGCGTCGATCCCAGCCGCGTCAGCGAGGTATAGCGCTCGCGGCATGTGGAAGCCTTGCGTGACGACGACCGCATGGCGGACCCCGAAGATGCTGCGTGCCCGCACCATCGTCGCCCAGGTGTCGAAGCCGGCATGGTCCTCGAAGACGTCGCGCGGCGGTACCCCGTCCCGCACCAGGGCCTCCCGCATCGTGTCGGGCTCGTCGTACTTCCACGACCCATGGTCGCCGGAGACGAGGATCTTCTTCACCTTGCCCGCGTGCCAGAGCCGCGACGCCTGCTCCACCCGGTCCCCCAGCATCCCGCTCATCTTTCCGTTCGGCTGCACCAGCGCCCCCGGCACGATCGCCACTTCGGCCTTCGGCACATCGGCGATCGAGGAAGTCGAGCCCCCGCCTTTCCAGAGCACGTAGACGTTGGCGAGCGCCACAAGCAGCACCAGCACAACCCCCAGAGCAGCGCCGCCAAGCACCACCCTGGAGAGCCGCGGCCACCGCCGCAGCGGGTACTTCACCTTGTGCATCAGCCCCCGCACGGCGCTAACGCTAACGATCTTGGGAGACGAAGCGTGTCTTTGGAGGGGCGTGGTGCCCCTCTCACGAAGGCTCCAGAGACCACGATGGCGCCCAGCAGGCCGCCTCAGCTGCGCGACGGTCTTCGGGAGAGGGGCACCGCGCCCCTCTCCCCAACCGTTTTCGAGCTTCTAGAACTTGACGATCGGGATGATGAGGATCGCGACGATGTTCGCGACCTTGATCATCGGGTTGATCGCCGGGCCGGCGGTGTCCTTGTAGGGGTCGCCGACGGTGTCGCCGGTTACCGACGCTTCGTGCGCCGCTGAGCCTTTGCCGCCATGGGCGCCGTCCTCGATCAGCTTCTTCGCGTTGTCCCAGGCGCCGCCGCCGGCGGTCATCGAGATCGCCATGAAGAGGCCGACGACGATGACGCCGATCAGCAGGCCGCCGAGCGCGTCAACGCTGAGCAGGCCGACGATCACCGGCACGACGATCGGGATCAAGGCCGGCAGGATCATCTCTTTCTGCGCCGCCAGGGTGACGATCGAGACCGTTTCTCCGTACTCGGGTTTTTCGGTCCCCTCCATGATCCCGGGGTGGTCTTTGAACTGTTTGCGGACCTGCTCGACCACCTGGCCGCCGGCGCGGCCGACCGCCTCGATCGCCAGGGCCGAGAACAGGTAGACCATCATCCCGCCGATGATCAGCCCGATCAGCACGTCGGGGCTGGTCAGGCTGAAGAGGCTGTTGAGGTCGAACCCAGCCGGTGCTTCGTCGGCCAATTCGCTGCGGAAGGCGGCGAATAGCACCAGCGCCGCCAGGGCGGCGGAGCCGATCGCGTATCCCTTGGTGACCGCCTTGGTCGTGTTGCCGACCGCGTCAAGCGGGTCGGTGACATTGCGGACGTCCTCCGGCAGCTCCGCCATCTCGGCGATACCGCCGGCGTTGTCGGTGATTGGACCGAAGGCGTCGAGGGCGACGATCAGGCCGCAGAGCGAGAGCTGGGCGACGACGGCGATGCCGATGCCGTAGATCCCGGCGAGCTCGTTGGCGCCGAGGATCGCGAGGGCGAGCACCAGCGCCGGCGCTGCGGTCGCCTGGTAGCCCTGGGCGAGGCCGGCGATGATGTTCGTCGCGTGCCCGGTCTCCGAGGCCTGGGCGATCGACTTCACCGGCCGGAACCGGGTCGCCGTATAAAATTCGGTAATCCCGAACAGCAGCGCGGTGACGGCGACGCCGATCACAGCGCAGAGCCAGAGGTCGCCGACGCTGACGGCCTTGGCGGCGGTGTCGGCGAAGCCGAGCCGTACCGGGTCGCTCATCAGCCAGTCGGTGATCGGGTAGAAGGCCGCGATCGAGAGGATTCCGGAGATCGCCAAACCGGTGTAGAGGGCACCCTCGACGTTGCCGGTTTTGGACCGCACGCAGAGCGCGCCGATGATCGAGGCGATGATTGCCACGCCCCCGAGCACCAGCGGGTAGATCGCGACCTCGCGGGCGTATTCGCCGGTGAAGGTGAGGACGCCGAGCAGCATCACCGCGACGGTGGTGACCGCGTAGGTCTCGAAGAGGTCGGCGGCCATGCCGGCGCAGTCGCCGACGTTGTCGCCGACGTTGTCGGCGATCACGGCCGGGTTGCGGGGATCGTCCTCGGGGATCCCCGCCTCGACCTTGCCGACCAGATCGGCGCCGACGTCGGCGGCCTTGGTGAAGATGCCGCCGCCGAGACGGGCGAAGACCGAAATCAGCGAGCCACCGAAGCCGAGGCCGATCAGCGCATCGACGGCCTCCTTGTCGCTGGAGCCGGTGAGGACGAGGATGCCGTAGTAGCCGGCGACGCCGAGCAGCGCCAGGCCGACCACGAGCAGACCGGTGACCGAGCCGCCTTTGAAGGCGACGTCGAGCGCCGGCGGCACGCCGCCGCGAGCCGCCTCGGCGACGCGCGAGTTGGCCCGCACCGAGACGTTCATCCCGATGAAGCCGGTGGCCCCGGAGAGCGTCGCGCCGATCAGGAACCCGATCGCGGTCTTGTAGTCCTGCAGAACCAGCAGCAGGACCGCGATCGGCACGGCCAGGGCGGCGATAATCGTGTACTGGCGGCTGAGGTAGGCCTGGGCCCCCTCCTGCACGGCGCCAGAGATTTCGCGCATCCGGTCGTTGCCCGCGGGCTTCGCCAACAGGCGCTGGGTGACGAGAAGTCCGTAGATGACGGCGGCGCCTGCGCAGACGAGCGCGACTACCACGCCGTATTCGGTCAGAAAGTCGGTCAAGTTCCTATTCCTCCGGTGGTTTTAGCGGCGCGGGAGTCTATAGACGAAGGCGGCGACACCGCTGCAAGCCCGCTCTAGAGGGAGGATTACCCGGTTTTTGGCACTCGGTTACGCCGACTGCCGAGCGTGCTCGGCCCCGGAGTAGGTGCGCCGAGTCTCCGCCACCGCGTCGCGGTAGACGTCCTCGATCGAGACGCCGCTGTCGAGCGCCTCGCGCGCCCGCTCGGCCCCGTTGCGCTCGGGCAGGCGCACGTCCAGACCCAGCTGCGCCCGGGCCGGCTCGCTCCAGACGAGAACCTGATCGAGCATCGAGCGGGTCGGCACCTCCTCACCGCGCCGGAAGTCGATCATCCGGCCCCCGGCGCCATAGCGGATCGCCCGCCAGAGGTTCTCCTCGATCTCGCGATCGGCAAGCGGCGCTCCGTGGCCGTCGTAGCCGTGCTCGTCGTAGTCGAGCGCCGCCTGGGCGATACAGGCGGCAATCAGCTCGGCCAGCGCGAAGGACTCCTCCCCCCGGGTCTGGGCGTCGCAGATCCGCACCTCGACGGTGCCGAAGCTGTGGTGCGGCCGCACGCTCCACCACAGCTGGGTCGACTCGACCACCGAGCCGAGCTGCTGCAGCGTGTCGACGAAGCCGGCGTAGGTAGACCAGTCGACGAACGACGACGGCACCCCGCAGCGCGGGAAGGTGCGGGTGAAGATCTCGCTGCGGACGCTGTGCAGGCCGGTGTTGCGACGGTCGAGGAAGGGTGAGTTGGCCGAGACCGCGAGCAGCAACGGCAGCAGCTCGCGCAGTCGGTCGCAGACGGCGATCGCCCGGTCGGCGCCGCGCACCCCCATGTGCAGGTGCAGGCTCCAGGTGTTGTTGCGCTGGGCGACGTAGCCCAGTTCGTTGCGCAGGCGGTTGTAGTGCGGCGTATCGATGATCCGCTGCGCGAGGTAGTTGGCCCACGGGTGCGTGCCCATCGCCCCCAGGGTCAACCCCAGCCCGCCGACCAGCTCGAACAGCCGCGCCCGCCGCTCGCGCTGGCGATCTACGGCTTCGCCGAAGGTCTCCGCGCGCCCCGAGCGGATCTCGACCTCGGAGGCGATCAGCTCCCCGGCCGCCGCCTCGGCCAGCACCTCGTCGGCCTGACAGGCGGCCATCACGTCCTCGAAACGGTGCTCCAGCTCCAGCGTCCGCGGGTCGAGGATCGCGAACTCCTCCTCGAGGCCGATCGTGAAGTCCTGCGAGGACTCGAACTTCTCGCGGGCGAGCTCGAGGTCGAGAGGCAAGGGACCGGGCGCCGACTAGGCGAGGTAGAAGTAGAGCGCGTAGAGCAGGTCGACGGCGGGGCTGGAGGTGTGCACGGTCACCTCCGGCGGCACCTGCAGCAGCTGCTCGGAGTAGTTGAAGATGATCTTCACCCCGGCTTTGACCAGCCGGTCGGCGACGTCCTGGGCGGCGTCGGCCGGGACCGCCAGCACGCCGACGACGATCTCCTCCTCGGCCACCACGTCCGGCAGGTCGCCGATGTCGCGAACCTCCATCTCGCCGATCGGCTTGCCTACCACGCTCGGATCGCTGTCGAAGACGGCAACGACCTGGAAACCGTGGTCGGCGAAGATCGACGAGGTGGCGATCGCCTGTCCCAGGTTCCCCGCCCCGAACAGCGCGATGTTGTGCTGGCCGGAGGTGCGGAGGATCTTGCGGATCTCCGAGACCAGCGAGTCGACGTTGTAGCCAACCCCGCGCTTGCCGAACTTGCCGAAGCCGGAGAGGTCGCGGCGGATCTGGGTCGGATTGATGTGGGTGTACTCGGAGAGCTCCTGCGAGGAGATCGTCTCCCGCCCCATCTTCCGCGCCTGCGTCAGCACCTGCAGGTAGCGCGAGAGCCGCGCCGCGACGCCGAGCGAGAGGCGCTCGCCTTCGACCGGGAATGCCCCGGCGGCGTCGAACTCCTCGATCACCTCGACCATGCCCCCACAGTATCGAGCCTTGCTTGAACCGCGGCGCGGTCGAGAATCAGCTCGGAGACCTCGAGCCCGTCGACCTCGACGACCGGAATCCGCTCGAGGTAGCGCCGCAGCAGCAGATCGTTGCTCTCGATGTCGATCTCGTGCAGGCCGAAGCGGTAGCCCTCCTCGTGCAAGGCGATGATCTGCTCGAGTGCTTCCTCGCAGAGATGGCAGCCCGGACGGGAGTAGACGACGACGTCGGCCACGGTCTCAGTGGGCGACGGCGGCGGTCTTGTCGCCGCTGGCGAAGGCGTCGTAGCCGAGGTAGTCCGGATACGGGATTGGGTCGACGTAGCGGGCGGCGGAACCGATCATCGCGGCGTTGTCGGTACAGAGCGGGATCGGGACCAGCTTCAGGCGGATGCCCATCTCCTCGCAGAGCTGCGCCACCGCTTCGCGCAGGGGACCGTTGGCGGCGACCCCGCCGCCGAGCGCGACCGCGTCCCACTTGCCTCCCTTCAGCGCTCGTTTCAGCTTCGTCCGCAGCTGCTCGACGACGGCAGCCTGGAAGGACGCGGCGACATCGGCCCGCCGCTCCCGCACGCCCTCGGGCCCGAGCTCACGGCAGCGATAGAGGACCGCGGTCTTGAGGCCGCTGAAGCTGAAGTCGAGGCCCGGCCCCCGCGCCATCGCCACCGGCATCTCGAACGCCTCGGGGTCGCCGCCTTCGGCCTCCTTTTGGATCGGCGGCCCGCCCGGGTAGCCCAGCCCCAGCAGCCGCGCCGACTTGTCGAAGGCCTCGCCGGCGGCATCGTCGAGGGTCTGCCCGAGCAGCTCGTAGCCCTCGTGGTCGCGCACGCCCGCCAGCATCGTGTGGCCGCCGCTGGCGACCAGGCAGAGGAAGGGCGGCTCCAGCGGCTCGGGCTCGAGGAAGTTGGCGGCGACGTGGCCCTGGAGGTGATCGACCGGAATGAACGGGAGCCGCCGGGCGGCGGCGATCCCCTTGGCGGCGCTGATCCCGACCAGCAGCGCCCCGATCAGGCCCGGCCCCACGGTCGCGGCGACGGCCTCGATGTCGTCCAATCTCACCCCCGCCTCGGCCAGCGCCGCCTCCACGACCGGCTCGACCAGCTCCAGGTGGTGCCGCGCCGCCACCTCGGGGACGACGCCGCCGAAGCCCTCGTGGGCTTTCGCCTGAGAGGAGATCACGTTGCTGAGGATGCGCGGGCCGTCGAGGACGGCGGCGCAGGTGTCGTCGCAGGAGGTCTCGATCGCCAGCAGCAACTCAGCCATCAACAAGTCATCTCAATCAAGCCACTTCAGTCCAACCACATGATCAGGGCGTCCTCGCCGTTGTCGTGGTAGTAGCGAGGACGCACCCCGGCGGAACGGAAGCCGAAACGTTCGTACATCCCGATCGCCCGCTGGTTGGAGACCCGCACCTCAAGCGTGAACGGCAGCCCTCCCTGCGACTCCTCGATCAGGCGGCGCATCAGCTGCCCGGCGACGCCGCCGGCGCGGCGCTCGGGGGCGACGGCGATGTTCATCAGGTGCCAGACCTGGTCGTAGCGCGAGCAGACCACGTAGCCGAGCAGCTCGTCGCCGGCGCAGGCAGCCAGGCAGATCCCCGACGGCTTCGAGAGCTCGAGCACGAACATCGCCAGCGACCACGGGGTCGGGAACGAGCGCCGCTCGATCGAGATCACCGCCGGCAGGTCGCTGTAGGCGAGCCTGCGGACCCTGACCTCCTGGGTCAGCTCACTGGGCCTTTTGGAAAGCGTCTCGCTCACGCCACCGCTCCGCGTCTGGGGGTCTGAGGTAGATCGGGGCAAGCTCCTCGCTCTCGCCCGCCGCCGCCGCGAGGGCACAGATGTGCCGCGCCGCGACTCGGTGGACGGGATCGGAATCGTCCGCGATGCGGACACCGTCGCGAGTCAGCTCTTTGCGGAATCGTACCGCCCCGGAACCGGCCACCGACGGGGTTTCGCCGAGTGCAGCGACCCGCTCCCCCAGCGCCTCGGGCCGGTAGACGGCCGGATCCCACAGCCGCGTCCCCGCTCCGTCGTAGAGGGCGGCGAAGACCTCGCCCCGCCAGCCGTCGAGCACGGCCAGGGCCAAGCTGTTCCTTTTGATCGCTATATCGGCAGAAGGAACAGAAGAACGGGCGGCCTCAGCGATCCCGCGGCCGAGGGCGTCGAGGGTGCAGACGCCACGCAGCGGCAGGGCGAGGCTGACGCCGAGGCCGCGGGCGGTCGCGATCCCGACCCGAATTCCGGTGAAGGTGCCGGGGCCGAGGCCGACGGCGATTAAGTCGACTGCCTGCCAACCCCCAGCCGCGGCGGCGGCGCGCTCCACCTCCTGCAGCAGCCCGGTCGCATGGAGGGGCCTCCCCCGCGGGGAGAGCCCCAGCTGCGACTCGTGGAGGACCTCGCCATCGCGCCAGGCGCAGGCGACGGTGTCAACCGTCGCGGTATCGAAACCGACGACGATCAGGGGTGCACTACCCCGTGACCCGGAAGGCCCAGGAACCGACTTTCTGGCCTTTCACGTACCAGCTGACGACGTGTCGGCCGGGGATGGTCGAGGTGATCTTGTTGACGTAGAGCGTTTCTTCTTTGGCTTCCTGCGCCTGAGCGCAGAGGTTTTTCCCGCTCGGGAACTTGACGCAGACGGTGTAGGCGACGTCGCCGTTCAGGCTTTTGAAGAAGGCGCCCTTCTTCGCTTTTTTCGGGCAGGCGTGGGCGGGCTTGGCGTTCTTGGAGACCCCGCAGCCGACGTAGTGTTCGTAGGCGGCCGCGCTCGCGGCGGCGGGCACCATCACCGCCAGCAGGCCGGTTACCAGCACCAGTGCCGTGAGCGTCTTCAGTCCCTTCATCCGTCCTGCCTTTCTGGGTCGAACATTCCGAGCGTCGATGCTACAAGGGCTCTCCCCTACCCGAACACGCTCAACTCGTGCGGGGTGCGCTCGCCCACTCGACTTCTATCCGACGCCGATCCGCGCCTGAATGGGAGAGACGCAGCTCCAGCGCCGCCCGGCCGAGCCGGCTCTCACCCGCCCCCGGCCACTCGACGAAGGCGATCCCATCGGGTCCGAGGTAGTCGTCGAGCAGTGCGGGATCCTCGTCCTCGAGGCTTTCCAGGCGATAGAGGTCGAGGTGGGAGACCGGCATCCGGCCACCCTCATAGCGCTGGCCGATCGTGAAGGTGGGCGAGGTGACGGGCCCGGTGATGCCGAGGGCACGGCAGGCGCCGCGGATCAGCGTCGTCTTGCCGCTGCCGAGCTCGCCCGAAAGCAGGATCAGGTCGCCCGGCTGCAGCCGCTCGGCGAGGCGGGCGCCGAGCGCTTCGGTCTCCTCCGCGGACCCCGATTCGACGAGCTCGCCCGCGCTCATCCGAAAAACCCAAGCTGGTCGCTGGGCGGCGGCGGGGTCGTCCCCCTTTCTTCCTCGGCCTCGGCGATCTCCTCGGCGCTGGGCGCGGGGTCGGGCAGCGCTCGCTTCAGCAGCTCCGGGATCGTCGCGAAGTCGGCCCGCAGCGTCTCCTTCACCGCCGGCGTGCGCAGCGCCGCGGCGGGATGGAAGAGCGGCAGCAGGTAGACCATGCGACCGCCGAGCTCGTGCACCTGCGGGGTGCCCCGGACCTTGGTGATCCCGGTCTGACTGCCGCTGAGCAGCTTGGTCGAGAAGTTGCCCAGGGTGCAGACGACGCGCGGCTCGATCAGCCCTACCTGCTGCCAGAGCCACGGCTCGCAGGCCTGGATCTCCGGCGGCAGCGGGTCGCGGTTGCCGGGCGGGCGGTTCTTGAGGACGTTGGCGATGAAGACCTCCTCGCGCGAGAGCCCGATCTCCTCCAGCAGCTGGTTCAGCAGCTGTCCGGCGCGGCCGACGAAGGGCAGGCCCTGCCGGTCCTCTTCGGCTCCCGGCGCCTCGCCTACGAACATCAGGTCGGCGTTGGCGTTGCCCGCCCCGAAGACCACCTTGGTGCGGGTCTCGTACAGCGGGCACTTCTCGCAGCGCTGGACTTCCTTGTAGAGGTCGACCAGCTTCTCCCGCCGCTCCTCGGCGCTCGTGCTCACGGTTTCTCCCCCAGCGCTCGCCGCTTACGCGAATCGGCCATCCGGTCCTGCCGCGCCGCCTCCCGCTCCCGCCGCCGCGATTCATCAGAGCGCACCCCGGCTCCTCGGGGCTGCCGGCCAGGCGGCGCCACGCCGGAATAGAGCCGCCGGGCCTGCTCCGAGCCGCACTCACGACAGCCGACCTCAGCCCCCGCTGGGACCAGCTCTTCGAACCGCGCTCCGCACGCCTCGCACTCGAACTCGTAGATCGGCATCCGCGCCCATCGTAGTTCGCCGCTTGCAGGGAAAGGAAATATGGAGGAAAAGGCGAACGCCCTAGGTCAATGAGTGCAACTGGGCGTCTACAGCGCGTCAGGCGCGCCACCGGTTGCACGATCGGGGTCGCGGCCACGACTTTTCTCCTCGCCGCACCGGCAAGCGCCGCCGCGCGGCCGGGCGCCGAAGTCCGCCCCCGCAGCCTCCACCTGACCATGGCCGCCACGGGGACGCGCGGCTATGACGTCGAGGTCGACACCCGCGGGCACCACCAGGTGACCCTCACCGTTGCCAGAAGCGGTCAGATCGCCTCCTATACGACCAAGGGCAAGGTCAGCCGCCATCAGGTCAAGGCCGACTTCGGGCGCTTCGGGAAGATCTCGCTGCGCTTCCACGGCAAGCGGCAACCGTTCCCCGCCCCGCCCCGCAAGCGGTCGCAGCCGCGGACCCATCGCACCGTCTGCCACGGGCGCCATCCCCAGCGCGAGGTCGGCCGCTTCCACGGCACGATCGAATTCGACGGCCAGCACGCCTACACGCGGCTCGCTGTCGGCAAGCTGCACGGTGAGGTGCACCGCGCCTACCGCCAGGTCTGCCGTCAAGTCCCCGTCCGCAAGCACAGCGCCCACCGGGAGGCGATCGCCAGCAGCACCAGCACCAACCCCCTCGGCTTCAACCTCACCCTGCTCTCGGCCCGCTCCCGCGTCGGCCACTCGCTGACCCGCTTCACCTCGATCAGCCTCGAACCGCCGCGCGGGCTCCCGCTCCCCCCCAAGGACCTCTTCTCCGTCATCACCGCCTCGCTACAGGAGCGGGTCGGCCGGGTGCGGGTCTACCGCTCGGCGATGCAGCTGGCCGCCCCGGCCCGGGTCAGGATCAGCCGCCGCGGCGTCCACCCTGCCACCGCCCGCCTCGCCCTCGACTCCCCGTTCAACGGCCGCGCTCTCTACAAGGGCGCCAAGAAGGGCTCCCCCGCCTCCTGGACCGGAACGCTCGGCGTCCGCTTCCTCGGCAGCAACCTGGTGCCTCTGGCCGGAACCCACTTCCACGCCGTCCTCTGCCGCGTCAGCGCCTTCAACCCGCGCCAGTCCTGCTTCGGCCGAGCCGAAGCCAGAGCCGCTAAGGCAGCGGCTCCCACTCCCAGCCCTTCGCCGAGGCCAGGCTCTCCTCGCTGAGGTAGCGACGGAACTCGTCGAGCTCGGCCGGCTCGACGCTGTAGACGTGCTCGGGCTCGGGGAACTGGCGGCGGCGGACCTCGTCGCGGTAGCGACCGACGGCCTCGACCATCGTCTCGTGGACGTCGGCGTAGCGCTTGACGAATTTCGCCATGTGGCCGGTGGTGATCCCGAGCAGGTCGTGGAAGACGAGCACCTGGCCCGAGGTCCCCGGGCCGGCGCCGATGCCGATCGTCGGCAGCTCGAGCTTCTTGACGATTTCGTCGGTGATCGCCGAGGGGACGGCCTCGATCACGATCGCGAAGCAACCGACCGACTGCAGCGCCAGGCAGTCCTCGAGTAGCTTGATCGCGCTCTTGGCGTTCTTGCCCTGGGCTTTGTAGCCACCGAGGGCGGTGGCGGTCTGCGGAGTGAGGCCGACGTGGCCCATCACCGGGATGCCGGACTGGACGATCGCCCGGGCGCGCTCGACGATGACGCCGCCGGCCTCGAGCTTTACCGCCTGGCAGCCGGTCTCCTTGACCAGGCGCTGGGCGCTGCGGATCGCTTCCTCGTTGGAGGCCTCGTAGCTGCCCATCGGCATGTCGCCGACCATCAGCGGCGTCTTCAGGCCGCGGCGGACGGCCTTGCCGAGGACCAGCATCTCCTCCATCGAGACCAGCTTCGTGTCCGGGTAGCCGAGGACGACGTTGGCGGCGGAGTCGCCGACGAGGACGACGTCGACGCCGGCGGCCTCGGCGACCGTCGCCGAGGGGTAGTCGTAGGCGGTGACCATCACGATCGGCTCGCCGTTGGCCATCATCTCGCTCAGATGGGGCAGGCTGACCGGCCGGCGCTGCTCGGTGCCGGCGGTCTCGGGTGCGGTGTGGGAACGGGCTCCAGAGCTCATTTGAGAAGCACCTCCGGGTGGCTGTCGACGGCAATCGACTTGTTGTCGTCGTCGACGTGGACGACGACCGGGGAGTAACGCTCGAGGTCGGCCTCGTCGTAGGCACCGAACGAGGCGACGATGATCTTGTGGCCGGGCTCGACCAGGTGGGCGGCGGCGCCGTTGACCTGCATCGTGCCCGAGCCTGGCTCGCCGTCGATCACGTAGGTGACGAAGCGGGAGCCGTTGTCGACGTCCCAGACGTGGACCTGCTCGTTGGTGATCAGGTCGGCGCCGGCCATCAGCTCGGTGTCGATCGTGATCGAGCCGATGTAGTCGACGTCGCAGTCGGTCACCGTCGCCCGGTGGATCTTCGACTTCAGCATCTGTCTCTGCACTGTCTCCCCTTTCGCGGGCTGTTCAGGACTGCAAGTTGGTGTCGGTTGGTTGGATCAAGACGTTGTCGATCAGGCGGGCCGCGCCGACCTGGGCGGCGGCGAGGACGAGCACCGGGCGGTCCTCCAGCGCCTGGACCCGCTCGAGGGTCTCGGCGTCGCGGGCCTCCAGGTACTCGGGCTCGATCCCAGCGGCGCCGAGCTCGCGGCGGGCGGCCACGAGGCCCTTCTCCAGCGAGCCCTGCTTGGCGCCGCGCTCAGCGGCTTCGAGAGCGCGGGAGAGAGCCGTCGCCCGCTCACGGTCCGCCGGCCCGAGGTAGGCGTTGCGCGAGCTCATCGCCAGGCCGTCGGGCTCGCGCACCGTCGGCAAAACCTCGATCCGCACCGGGAAGTCGAGGTCGCGGACCATGCGGCGGATCACGACCGCCTGCTGGGCGTCCTTCTGGCCGAAGTAGGCGACGTCGGGACCGACGAGGTTGAAGAGCTTGGCGACGACGGTGGTGACGCCGCGGAAGTGCTCGGAGCCGCGGCGCTCGGCGTCGCCGTCGAGGACGTTGGCGAGCGAGCCGGTGACCTCGACGTAGGTGGCGAAGCGATCGAGGCCGTCGGGGTAGACCTCCTCGACGCTGGGCGCGAAGACGAGGTCGGCGCCGGCCTCGCCGGCCAGGCGCAGGTCGCGCTCCTCGTCGCGCGGGTAGCGGTCGAGGTCCTCGCCGGCGCCGAACTGAGTCGGGTTGACGAACAGGCTCATCACCACCAGGTCGCACTCGGCGCGGGCCGCCTGTAGGAGCGAGAGATGCCCCTGATGGAGGTAGCCCATCGTCGGCACCAGCCCGACCGTCTGCCCGGCGCGCCGGGCCTCCGCGAGAGCATCGCGAAGCTCGGCCTTCGTGCGCAGGGCGGGAGCGGCCACGGGGGGACGAGGATTATCGACGAGGAGGTTCGAGTTCATAGGTCCATGCCCTGGGGGTCACGGCCATTCGTAGAAAGTATTGCGCACCTCGTTGCACTTCTGTGGCAATTGAGGCAGAAAAACATCTCTATGCGGTGATCCATCGCGTTCTCCCCTGCGCAGGAGCGTGGGAGACCACCAATTAGCGGGAGGACG
Source organism: uncultured Actinomycetes bacterium (assembly GCA_963702075.1). Classification (GTDB taxonomy): domain Bacteria; phylum Actinomycetota; class Thermoleophilia; order Solirubrobacterales; family 70-9; genus VAYN01. The sequence continues at coordinate 1,976,918 of OY969703.1, forward strand.
ACCGATGAGCTCAGATATCGAGGCAGTTGTTGGAGAGGCGGCGCACGACGCCGTCGAGGCCCTGGAGGGCGACACCCGAGCGGGCTTCTTGAAGAAGGCGGGCCTGGCCGGCGGCGGCCTGGTCGGCGGCGGCGCGCTGCTCAGCGCCCTCACCCCGGCGGCGGCGATGGCCGCGGGCAAAGGCCGCCCACCGGCCAAATTCGGCAAGGGCGACATCGGCATCCTCAACTTCGCCCTCACGCTCGAGTACCTGGAGGCCGCCTTCTACAACGAGGCGACCGCCAACCAGAAGAAGAAGACCTTCATCAAGGACAAGCAGGCGCAGGCCTTCCTCAAGCGGACCACCGCCGACGAGAACGCCCACGTCGCCTTCCTCAAGAAGGCGCTCGGGAGCCAGGCCGTGGGGGCGCCGAAGGTGGACTTCGGCAGCACCACCGCCAGCGAAGGCGCATTCATCAAGACCTCGGTGGCGCTGGAGAACACCGGCGTCCACGCCTACTCGGGGCAGGCCGGGAACATCACCAACCCCGCCTACCTGCTGGCCGCCCTCTCGATCGTCACCGTCGAGGCCCGGCACGCATCGGTAGCCGGCCTGCTGCTGAAGCCGTCGCCTTCGGAGATCTCACCCGACGGCGCCTTCGACACCGGCCAGACCGCAGCGCAGATCCTCAAGACGGTCGAAAAAACCGGCTTCCTCCAGTAGTCACCCCCCGGGAGCGGCGAAGTCGATCTTGCGGATCGGCTTCGCCGGCACCCCGGCCGCGATCGTGCCCCCCTCGACGTCGCGGTTGACGACGGAGTTGGCGCCGATCACGCAGCGGTCGCCGACGCTGACATCGCTGGTCACCACGCAGTGGACGCCGAACCAGCAGTTGGAGCCGATCCGGACCGGCCCTTTCGAAGTGAAGCCCTGCCAGGTGATCGGCTTGTCCGGATCGTCGTAGCGGTGCTCGCCGTCGCCGACGAAGCAGCCGTTGGCGAACATCGTGTGGTCGCCGATCGTGACGCTCTCGTAAGCGGCGATCATCACGCCCCGGTTGAGAAAGCAGCCCTCGCCGATCTCGATCCGCGCCCCCGGCGCCAGGGTCAGCCAGCAGCCAGGCTCCAGCAGCGTCCCCGCCCCGATCTTCAGCCGCCCCTCATCCAGCGCCTCCAGTACCTCGCCCTCGACCGGATGGCGGATGAAGAAGCCGCCGCGGGCGGCATGGCGGTTGATTCGCCAGCGCCGCAGCAAGCGGCCGTTGCGCTCGTACCAGCGCCGCTTCGCCCACCACAGCTTCCAGCCGCTCCGCTCGCCGCTCACCCGCCTAGCTTTCCAGAGGAGGCCGTGAGAGGTTCGCCGGGAAATGACGAGGAAAAGGAACCGGGAATGTTCGAGATGAGCGATGCAGAGGTTGCCGAGTGGCGGCAGAAGTGCCGGGACCTGGTCGCCAACCGTGTCGACGGTGAAGAGGTCCTCGCCGCCGCCGGCTTTCGCCAGGGCGGCGCCTCTGCCAGCTACGCCGCCTCGAAGGCACAGTTGGGTGGCCTGGTCTACGGCGGGATCAAGATGCTGCGCAAGAAGAAGGCCGGCGGCCTCCCCGAGAAGGTGATCCTCGCCGTCACCCCGACCAGGGTCCGCGCCTTCAAGCTCGGCTTCCGCGGCCGCGACTACAAGCTCGGCGACGAGGTCGCGTCTTGGGAGCGCGAGGGGTTAGTGGCCAGGGCCGACAGCAGCGGCTCGATGACCGCGCTGACCCTGGAGACGCCCGACGGCGACAGGGCGACCCTGGTCGGGATCAGCATCAAGGACGACCCGGTCAGCCAGGGGCTGATCGGCCTCCTCGCCCGCTGACGGGACTGGAGGCACGTGACCCAGTTGATGGACCCCTTCCCCATCGACCAAAGCGAAGCCAGCTACACCCAGGAAGAGCTATCGATGCGCGCGGACATCCAACGCACCCAGGTCGGCTTGCTTGAGACCGGGAAACGGATGCTTCGGTTGGACACTCTCTTAAGGGTCGGCGGCCCGCGAAGCTGCTTGAAGGCTTGAGCTGGGAGCCCGGCACCGCGAAGCCCGGGCGGTTCATGGTTGCTGAACTCCATAGGCGCGGGCGACCACGGCCAGAACCTCGAGCAGGCGGACGAAAGCCTTCACCGCCTCGGGGGCACTGAGGTTCTGATGAGTGCCTCGCCCACCCCAGCGATAGACGTATCTGGCTTGGGCTAGGAAGATTTTGAACTCCTGCGGATCTACCTTCCCGGCGAGACGATCTTCAACGAAGGCGATGATGCGATTCATGACTTCCTGGGAGCCGAGAGGGTGCGGGCAATGAGGGCAACCCATCCGGCAACGACGTGATTCAGACTGCGCGGGGAAGCAGTGGTTGGCTACCCCGAGCAGCAATTGGCGAGCGCTGACGGCAGCGTGGTTGCGGGCGGGGGTGTGACCGGCTCGTAAGCGCTCCTCGAGCGCTTCCAGGTGTTCGCGCTCCTCCTGCAGCTCGGCCTCCTCCAAGAGCGTCAAAACCATCTCCCGATCCCGCGCAGCGTTACGACCGGCCACTACCGGGGCCAAGTTCTCGTCATGTAGCCAGGGACTGTGGGGAGAGGGCGCCAACTGATCGCCTTGCTCGAGTGGTGGCAGAACCTCCGGCTTTGGCAGCATCTCCGGCGCGGCATCCAACAAGGCACCGGTTAATGGCTTTATCTCTCCCAAGGTCAACTCGCTCAGAAAGGGAGTGAGCCCTTTCGCTGCGGCGAAGGCATCAATGCCACCCGAAGACAGTGCCCACTCTCTGAATGCCGCCGAGCTATCTCCGAAGCCGCTGCGCGAGACCCACTCCCGATACCGGCCGACTAACAGTTCAGAGCCGAAGGCTTTGGCTCCGACGCTCGAAATTGCCGAGAGACCGCCGAGCCTGGAACTGCCATAAATCTCAGACGCAAGATCGTGGAGCTTTGGCGAGAGCGTGCTCGGCAGGTGCGCTGAGAGCCTGTCGCTGACTATCTGCGCAAGCTTGGAGTCACTGATCGCTCCTACGCCAAAGCTCTCCATAGCTCGAGGAGTGATGCCGGAGATCCCGGCCAGTTTGTAACCGGCTAAAGCATCGTCCATGACCTGGCGAGTGGCTGGAGGCATCGAACCAGCCAGCGTCCACTTCGAGGTCAACTCCTCGAACCGTTTCTGTAGCTCGGGTTTGCCGCCGAAGAGCGTCTGCCCTTCCATCCAACTGCGAACTGCTGGGTTTCGCAAAACCTCGGCTCCGATGCCGGATCCGAGGTCGGCTTTGACCGTGTAAGCACGTAGAGGCTCGGCCAGCTTCGAAGCCGATAGGTGCCGGTAGGTAGCAACCCCCACTGCCTCTTCCAAGGCTCGCTGATGCTCAGGCCTTCTACCAACAAGGAAGCCTTTGCTGGCGCTGTCGATGGCCGCTTGCATGGGCACGGTTGCCTGCCAGGGAGGCGACGCTATTGATTTCCCAACGCTGCTCACAGTCTTAGGACCGTAGCCCGAGTTGCGGCGGCAGCTTGCTCCTACTCTGAACGGGCGACTAGCTCGGAAGTCGGCCCGTCGGCATAGACTGGCGCGATGGCTGAGTTGCGCGGCGGCATCGACCTTGGCGGGACGAAGATCCAGACGGCGATCGTCGACGACGACGGCAAGGTGGTTGGCGAAGCGCGGCATCCGACGCCGACCGATGGCGGCCCGGCCGACGTCGCCGAGGCGATGGCGACGGCGCTGCGCGAGGCGGCCAAAGACGCCGGCGTCGAGACCGGCGACCTGGTGGGCGTCGGCGTCGGCTCGCCCGGCGACGCCGACGAGAAGACCGGCGTCGTCTCCTCCGCCCGCAACCTGCCGGAATGGGAAGGCAGCTTCCCGCTCGGGGAAAAACTGAAGGAGGCGCTCGGGACCGAGGTGAAGATCGGCAACGACGTCCAGGTCGCGACCGAAGCCGAGTTCGAGCTCGGCGCCGGCAAGAAGTTCGAGAGCCTGCTCGGCGTCTTCTGGGGAACCGGCGTCGGCGGCGGCCTGATCCTCGACGGCAAGCCGTGGCTGGGACGCGGCGCCGCCGGCGAGATCGGCCACATGGTCGTCAAGCGCGGCGGCGCTGAGTGCCCCTGCGGCCGGCGCGGGTGCATGGAGGCCTACGCCGGGCGCAAAGCGATGGAAGCCGAGGCGCGCAAGCGTCACGGTGACGGCGAGAAGACCGACCTCTTCAAGCTGATGGAGAAGCACGAAAAACCGCGCCTGACCAGCGGCATCTGGGAGCGCGCCCTGGACCACGAAGACGAGCTGGCCGAAGCGCTGATCGAGCGCGCCGTCGAGGCTCTCGGCACCGGGATCGCCTCGGCGATCAACCTGATCGACGTCGAGGCGGTAATCCTCGGCGGCGGCCTAGGTATCCGTTTCGGCGAACGCCTGATGGAGCCGTTGATGGCGGAGATGGACAAGCACCTCTTCGTCAACGAACGGCCGCCATCGGTTCAGGTCGCCTCGCTCGGCGACCTCGGCGGCGCGATCGGCGCCAGCCTCCTGATTTCTCGCTGACCCCATCCAGTGCGCGGCGTCCGGGACGGCTACGACCATTCCACCATGGGAATAGATGCGACCTCACTGATTGGAGGTGCTCTAGGAGGTGCAGCTCTTCAATCCGGAATTCCCCGGCGGAGCCATCCCCAGTGAGTTGAATCAGTACATCGAAGCATGTGCGAACACTTTGGTCGCGACTGCTTGGCATCCTCACCGTACCCGCCCCTTCCTTCGCATCCGGCTCTGGAAGCTTGGTCGGGCGAAAGCAGAGATGACCGAAGCGCTCGCCGAGGAGCGCCGGACGCGGCTCGACTGGGATCTCATTTGGATTCCCCAGTAGGGGTGGTTGTGCTACCGCGGCTAGAGGTGACTGGTGGAAGCAGCGTGCGCGTATGGCGAGCGCCGGACCAAGCGGGGCAAGGACGCAGGGAGCCGGAATAGCAGTGCTATTCCGGCGACTGAGGACGCCGCACCGCGCAGTGTCCGCCGCCGCCAGGCGCGTGCGCTGGTTTCGCCAGGCGCCTCTAGACGCGGCCGGAGGTCTGGCGCTGCTGGCGGGCGACGGCGTCGACGAGGACGGCTAGCAGCAGCACCCCTCCGGTGACCATCAGTTTCACCGCCGAGGAGAGCGAGAGCAGGTCCATCCCGTTGGAGATCGAACCGATCACGAGCGCTCCCAGCAGGGCCGTCCAAACCGATCCGCGGCCACCGAAGAGGCTGGTTCCCGCGATCACCGGGCCGGCGATCGCGAGCAGCAGCAGTTCGTTGCCGCCGGAGTTCTGGTTGACCGCGAAGAGGCGCGAGGCGGCCATGACGCCGCCGATCGCCGCCATCGAGCCGGAGATCGTGAAGACCGCCACCCGCACCGCGTTGACGCGGATGCCGGCCCGGCGCGCCGCCTCGGAGTTGCCGCCGACCGCGAACACGTGGCGGCCGAAAGTGGTGCGCTTGGCGACGAACTCCATGCCGACGACGAAGCCGAGCAGGATCATCACCGCCAGCGGGACGCCGCGGTCGGAGTTGAGGATCGCAACGGCGGCGACCACCAGGGCGGAGAGGAAGGCGAAGCGGACGATCAGCGACAGCGGCCCGCCGTCGGCCAGGCCCGCGGTCACGCGTTTGCGGTAGCCGAGCGCGAGCACCCCGCCATAAGCGGCGATGATCACGACGGCGAAGATCCAGCCGACAGTGTCCGAGTAGAAGGTGTTGGCGAGGCCGGTGATTTTCGGGTCGTTGATGTTCAGCGAGCCGGTCTTGCCGAGGACCTGCAGCAACGCCCCTTCCCAGGCTAAGAGTCCTGCCAAGGTGACGACGAACGAGGGCACGACGAAGCGGCTGAACAGCGAGCCCTGCAGGAACCCGATCGAGGCGCCGACGGCGACCGCGGCGGCGATCGCCAGATAGGCGTTCCAGCCGTGGTTGACGCTCAGGACCGCCATCACCGCGGCCGAGAGGCCGCTGACGGCGCCGACCGAGAGGTCGATCTCTCCCAGCAGCAGGACGAAGACGATGCCGACCGAGATCAACCCGATCGTCGTGATCTGCAGCATCAGGTTGGTCAGGTTCTCGGCCGAGAGGAAGCGGGATTCCTGGACCTGGAAGATGATCGCGATCACGACCAGTCCGAGCACCACGCGGACCGAGGAAAGATCTCCCTGGACCAGGCGGCGGATCGCCTGACCCCTGGTCGGACCCTGTCCGGTCTGGGCGTCGACGGTCGACTCGGCTGCGCTCATGCCCCCTCCTCCTCCGGCTTGCGCTCGGTTTTCTCGCGGCCGTCACCGACGCCGGTGATCGCCGCGACGACGTGCTCCTCGGTCGCGTCCTCGGCCTTGAACTCCCCGGCTGCCTTGCCGAGGCGGAGGACGAAGACGCGGTCGCAGATCGCGAAGACGTCGACCAGGTTGTGGCTGATCACGACGACGCCGAGGTTGCGCTCGCGCAACCGCCGGATCAGCTCCAGCACCTGTTTGGTCTGCGGCACGCCGAGCGCCGCCGTCGGCTCGTCGAGCATCACGACTTTCGGGTCGCCGAGCAGGGAACGGGCGACCGCGACCTGCTGGCGCTGGCCGCCTGAGAGCGTCCCGACCTCGCTACGCAGACTCGGGATCGTCACCGCCAGGTTGGAGAGCAGGTCGGCGGTCTCGTGCTCCATCTTCACCTCGTCGAGCTGACGGGTGGCCTGGCCGACCCCGGCCGCCACCTCCTCGCGACCGAGGAAGAGGTTGTTGACGACGTCGAGGTTGTCGCACAGGGCCAGGTCCTGGTAGACGGTGGCGATCCCCAGTTCGGTCGCGTCCTGGGGTTTGTGGATCCGCACCTCTTCGCCCTCGAAGCGGACCGTGCCTTCGTCGGGCGGGTTGATTCCGGCAATCGCCTTGACCAGCGTCGACTTGCCGGCACCGTTGTCGCCGACGAGGCCCACGACCTCGCCGGCGCTGACGGTGAAGTCGACCCGGTCCAATGCCTGGACCGGGCCGAATCGCTTGCTTACTCCCTCCAGCTCGAGGAGGGGAGTGCCGTTAGTCATCTCAGCCCGAGATTCCCGCTTCTTTGCAGGCGGTCTGATAGGCGCTCGTACAGAGTTCGGAGGCCGTTACGAACCCGTCTTTGATCACCGTGGACTTGACGTTGTCCTTGGTCACGGCGATCGGTTCCAGCAGCACCAACGGCACGTCGGTCTTGCCGTTGTTGATTTCTTCGGTGACTTTGTCCTGCGGGACTTCTTCGCCTTCGAGCAGGGCGATCGCGATTTCGGCGCTGATCTGGGTCTCCGGCGGAATCGCCTTGTAAACGGTCATGTACTGCTGCCCGGCGAGGATCCGCTGAAGGCCGGCGACCGTCGCGTCCTGGCCGGTGACCGGCCGTTCTTCGGGATTGATGCCAGCGCCTTTCATCGCCGCAATCGCGCCGCCGCCGGTGTCGTCGTTGGCGGCGTAGATGCCCCAGAACCCTTCCTTGCCGAGTGAGGTGATCGCCTGCTGTGCCTCGCGCTGGGCGTTTTCAGCCGTCCAGCCGGGGGTGTCGTATTCCTTGGCGACCTTCACGCCGGCTTCTTCAAAGCCCTTGCTCGAGCCCTTCTTGAAGAGAGCCGCGTTCGGGTCGGCAGGATCGCCGTTGATCTTGATGATCGGGCCGCTGGCTTTACCGTCTTCTTTCAATTTTTTCGACAGCGATTCGGCCTGCAGTTCGCCGACCCGTTCGTTGTCGAAGGAGATGTAGGCAGAGACTTCGGAGTTTTCGATCAGGCGGTCGTAGCTGACCACCGGCACGCCTTGGGCGTTGGCTTTTTCGACGATCGAAGCGGCCGATTTGGAGTCCATCGGATCGAGGATCAGCACTTCGGCGCCCTTGGTCAGCGCCGCTTCGCCCTGGGACTGCTGCTTTTCGGCGTCACCCCCGGCGTTGAAGTAGATGACTTCGCATTCCGGGCATTGTTCCGAGACCGCTTCTTCGATCCCCGGTTTGTCGTTGGTTTCGTAGCGGGGCGTTTCGTTTTCCGGGAGCAGGAGGGCGATCGTGCCGCCGCCTCCACCGCCGCCACTACTACCGCCACTGGTGCTGTCGCTGCTGCCTCCGCAACCGACGGCGACCATGGCGATGATGGCCAAGCCTGCTGCTGCGAACCAGATCCGCGAACTACGTGCTGACATCGGTTCCCTCCTCTGTTGGTTGCCCCCGCTCCCGCGACGGCTGATACCCACCTTAAGCCCTTCTATGCGTCTAGACCAGGGATTTTTTCTGCAAACGGCGGCTTAGGCCGCTGCGGACAACTCGCGCTTGGCGCTGCGCCGTTTCGTCTTCGCCGGTTGCAGCAGCTCGCGGAGGAAGCTGCCGGTGTAGGAACCGGCGACCGCGGCGACCTCCTCGGGGGTGCCGGTGGCGACGATCTCGCCGCCGCGTTCACCGCCCTCCGGCCCGAGGTCGACAAGGTGGTCGGCGGTCTTGATCACGTCGAGGTTGTGCTCGATCACCACCACCGTGTTGCCGGCGTCGACGAGGCGGCAGAGGACGTCGAGCAGCCGCTGCACGTCTGCGAAATGGAGGCCGGTCGTCGGCTCGTCGAGGATGTAGAGGGTGTCGCCGGTGGCGACTTTGGAGAGCTCGGTGGCGAGCTTGACCCGCTGCGCCTCGCCGCCGGAAAGCGTCGTCGCCGCCTGCCCAAGGCGGATGTAGCCGAGGCCGACGTCGTTGAGGGTGCGCAACCTACGGGCGATCTTCGGCACGTTCTCGAAGAACTCGACCGCCTCCTCTACCGCCATCTCCAGCACGTCGGCGATGTTCTTGCCTTTGAAGCGGACCTCGAGCGTCTCGCGGTTGTACCGCTTGCCGTGGCACTGCTCGCAGGGCACGTAGACGTCGGGCAGGAAGTGCATCTCGATCTTGATCTGGCCGTCGCCTTTGCAGACCTCGCAGCGCCCGCCCTTGACGTTGAAGCTGAAGCGGCCGGGCTTGTAGCCGCGCGCCCGCGACTCCTGGGTCTGGGTGAAGAGCTGGCGGATGTGGTCGAAGACGCCGGTGTAGGTGGCCGGGTTCGAGCGCGGGGTGCGCCCGATCGGCGACTGATCGATGTTGATGATCTTGTCGATCTGGCCGAGGCCGTCGATGCCGTCGTGGGCCCCCGGACGGAGCTTTGCCTGGTGCAGGCGGTTGGCGACCGCGTGGTGGAGCGTCTCGTTGACCAGGGTCGACTTGCCCGAGCCGGAGACGCCGGTGACGCAGCAGAAGACCCCGAGGGGGATCTCGACGTCGACGTCCTTGAGGTTGTGTTCGCGGGCGCCGCGGACGCGGAGCGTGCCGGTCGGCTGCCGCCGTTCCACCGGCACCTCGATCTTTTTCTTGCCGGAGAGGTACTGCCCGGTCAGCGAGCTCGGGTTTTTCGCGACCTGCTTCGGCGTCCCGGCCGCGATCACGTGGCCGCCGTGCTCGCCGGCGCCGGGACCGAGGTCGACGAGGTGGTCGGCGGCCATCATCGTCCCCTCGTCGTGCTCGACGACGATCACCGTGTTGCCGAGGTCGCGGAGGCGGTCGAGGGTCGCGATCAGCTTCTCGTTGTCACGCTGGTGGAGGCCGATCGAGGGCTCGTCGAGCACGTACATCACCCCGACCAGGTGCGAGCCGATCTGGGTCGCCAGCCGGATTCGCTGCGCCTCGCCGCCGGAGAGCGTGCGGGCCGAGCGGGCCAGCGAGAGATAGCCGATGCCGACGTTCTCGAGGAAGGAGAGGCGCTCGGTGATCTCGCGCACGATCAGCTTCGCGATCGCCCGCTCGGTCGCGGTCATCTCCAGCTCGCGGATCCACTCCGCCGCGGCCTGGGCGGAGAGGTCGCTGTACTCGGCGATGCTGAGCCCGCCGACCCTGACCGCGAGGCTCTCGGGCCGCAGCCGCGCACCCTTGCAGGCCGGGCATGGCTGCTCGGCCATGTAGCCCTCGATCCGCTCGCGGTTCGACTCCGAGTCGGTCTCTTCGTAGCGCCGCTGCAGATTGTTGACGATTCCCTCGAAACGCACCTTGTAGGAGCGGCGACGGCCGAAGCGGTTGGTGTAGCTGACGTGGTGGCGCTCGTCGCCGGTGCCGTAGAGGAAGATCTCCCGCTCGTCCTTGGACAGCTGCGACCAGGGCTTGTCGGCGTCGACGTCGTAGGCCTCTGCGACCGAGGCGATCAGCCGCCTCCAGTACGCGGTGATGCCACGGTTCCAGGGCTGCAGCGCCCCCTCGGCGAGCGAGAGCGTCGGGTCGGGGACGACCAGCTCGGGGTCGATTACGCGCTGGAAGCCGAGCCCGTGGCAGCGGTCACAGGCACCGTGGGGCGAGTTGAAGGAGAAGATCCGCGGCTCCAGCTCCGGGATCGAGGTGCCGCAGTTGAGGCAGGCGAACTGCTCGCTGAACAGCATGGTGCCGCCGGGGTGCTCGGCGTCCTTGCTGCCGGCTGCGCCCTTCCCCTCGACGATCTCGACTTCGATCAGGCCCGCTGCGAGACCGGCCGCGGCTTCGACCGACTCCGAGAGCCGCCGCCGCAGGTCCGTTTTCATCACCAGGCGGTCGACGACGATCGAGACGTCGTGTTTGTACTTCTTGTCGAGGACGATGTCCTCGTCGAGGCGCTTCAGCTCGCCGTTGACCTTGGCCCGCGAGTAGCCCTCGAGCCGCATCTGCTCGAGCAATTTCCCGTACTCGCCTTTGCGGCCGCGGACGACTGGCGCCATGACCATGAATTTGGTCCCGTCCTCCAGCGTCATCAGCCGATCGACGATCTGCTCCTGGGTCTGGCCGGTGATCTCGTCGCCGCACTCGGGGCAGTACGGGGTGCCGATCCGAGCCCACAAGAGCCGCAGGTAGTCATAGATCTCGGTTACCGTCCCCACGGTCGAGCGTGGGTTGCGCGAGGTCGTCTTCTGGTCGATCGAGATCGCCGGCGAGAGCCCCTCGATCGAGTCGACGTCCGGCTTCTCCATCAGCCCGAGGAACTGCCGCGCATACGCAGACAGAGACTCCACGTAGCGCCGCTGCCCCTCGGCGTAGATCGTGTCGAAGGCAAGGCTCGACTTGCCCGAGCCGGAGAGCCCGGTGATCACGATCAGCGCGTCCCGGGGCAGCTCGAGGTCGACGTCCTTGAGGTTGTGCTCCCGGGCGCCGGAGATGACGATTCGCTCAGAGACTGCCACTCACACCGATTCTAGACAGGCGAACAGATGTTCCCCAAGCTCAGCCAAGCGCGACCGCTTCGTCGAGCATCTCGCCGAAGCGCCGGGCGAGCAGGGAGACGTGGCCCTCCTCGGGCAGCAGCTTGAAGCCAGCCCCGGGGACGTTGTCCGCCAGCCACCTCGCGTGGGCGACGGGGATGATCCGGTCCGTTCCCCCCTGCCAGATCGTTACCGGGCAGGCGACGTCGCCGAGGTCGAAGCCCCAGTCGCCGTAGAGGGCATAGTCGTCGTCGATCCAGCCGTCGGCGCTGTCGCGTGCGATCAGGTCGAACGTCTCCAGCGCGAAGGAGAGGAACTCTCCCTCGAAGCAGGCGCGATCGGCCTCGGAATACAGGAGTCCGAAGTCGGGGTGCCCGGTTATCTGCTCGGCCTCCCGCACCCCGAGCATCTCGTCGCGGCGCTGCTCGACGAACTCCCGCAGGGCCGGTTCGCCTTCCTGAAGCGTGGCCAGCTCCTCGCCGTTCGCCTCCTCCAGGCCCTGCCACCAGCTGGGCCCCATCTCCAACCGCGGCGCCATGCCGGCGGCAGCCACGACCGCGCGAACCCGGCCATGGAGGCTCGCGGCATCGGCGAGCGCGGGAGCGCCGCCACATGAATGGCCGATCACATAAGCGCGCTCGACGCCGAGGAACTCGAGCAGGGCGAGGGTGTCGGCGGGGTTATCCCCATACGTGCGGCCCGGTTGCCGGGGCGAACCGTCATAGCCGGGGCGCGAAGCGCAGACGATGCGCAGCCCCCGTCGTGCGCACTCCCTCACCAGCCCCTCGAAGAGGTGGCGGGAGCCCGGGGCACCGTTGTGGAAGACGACGAGGTCTCCCTCCTCCGCTCCCGCCAGCTCCGCCGCCAACCAGCGACCGTCGGGCGTCGGCACCTCGAGCAGCTCCCGCTCCATCTGCCGACCATACCCGTGGCGGTGGGCAGCCGAACGCAGTTGTCCCCGGCGTGCGGGGACAACTGCGTCCGGTCCTTTGGCTATGCCCGCGCCGGCTCGGGCTCCGGGTCCTCGTGATGGACTCGGGGCAGCCAGCCAAGCGCGCTCGGCAAATACCAGTTGCGCTCGCCGAGCAGCTTCATCGCCGCCGGCAGCATCACCGCCCGCACGATCGTGGCGTCGATCAGGACCGCCACTGCCAGGCCCACGCCCATCTCCTTCATGTCGAGGATGCTGAGGGTGGCGAAGACGGAGAAGACCGCCACCATCACCACCGCCGCGCTCGTCACCGTGCCGGCGGTGGCGGTGATGCCCCGCTGCACCGCCTCCTCGGTCCGCATCCCCCGGTCGACGTACTCGCGGACCCGGCTGAGGATCAGCACGTGGTAGTCCATCGAGAGGCCGAAGAGGATGACGAAGAGGAACATCGGCAGCCAGGAGCTGACACCGCCGTTGGCGTGGAAGCCGAGCAGCGACTCCCCCAGCCCGTCCTGGAAGACCAGGACAAGGACCCCGTAGGCCGCACCCACCGACAGCAGGTTCAACAGGATCGCCTTGATCGGGACGACGATCGAGCGGAAGGTGATCAGCATCAAAAGGAAGGCGAGGCCGAGCACGAAGGCAAAAACGAGCGGCAGGCGCTGAGCCAGCAGATCGTTGAAGTCCTTCGATTCAGCCGCCTGGCCGCCGACGTTCACATCGGCACCGGAGCCGTCGAACGCCGCCGGTACCAACTCGTTGCGGACCTGTTCCATCGCCCGCGTGGCGGTGGCGTCGCTGCCACTGCCGACGGTCGGGATCTGCACCGCGGCGACGGTGCCGTCGCGGCTGGTTTCGACGTCGACCTTGCCGCTGACCCGGGAGTCGGCTTCGGCCCGGCGGACGAGGTCGTCGACCGCGGCCGCGACCGGCCCGGAGGAGACGTCGTCAGCCTTGACGACGACGGTCGCACCCGCCGCTTCGCCAGGGAAAGCGGCGGTGAGGTGATCGTAGGTCTGCACGACCGGGATGTCCCGCGGCAGGTCCTCGGCCCCGCTGACCTTCGTCTGCATCGAGAGGGCGGGGATCGCCAGGGCGACCAGGACGCTGGCCGAGACCGCGAGCGACAGCGCCGGCCGGCGCATCACCCGCTCGACCACGACCGCCCAGAACGAGCGCCCCTTGCGGCGGCGTCCGATCCGGCCGATGAAAGGCACCCGGCCGCGTTCGACCCTGTCCCCCAGCTTCGACAGCACCGCCGGCAGGACCGAGATCGAGGCGAACATCGCCACCGCGACCACGGTCATCGTCCCGACCGCGAACGAGGTGAAGGTGGGGTCGCCGCTGATCAGCATCCCGGCCATCGCCGCGATCACGGTCAGCCCGGAGACGAGCACGGCCCGCCCCGAGGTGGCCGCCGCCGCCTCCAGCGCCGCCGAGGCCGAACGCCCGGCTCGTCGCTCCTCGCGCTCGCGGCGCATATAGAAGAGCGAGTAGTCGACGCCGACGGCGAGACCGACGAGGACGACGACCGAGGCGACGTTCGGGTCCATCGGCACCAGCTGGCTCGGCAGCGCCAACAGGCTGACGGTGGCGACCACGGATGAGAAGCCGATCAGCAGCGGCACCAGCGCCGCCACCAGGGCGCCGAAGGCGAGCAGCAGGATCAGCAGGGTGATCGGCAGGGACGTGGTCTCCGCCTTCGAGAGGTCTTCGCTGAAGACCTTTTCCAGCGCCTTGCTGGCACTGGCGCTGCCGAACTGCTCGACCCGGACGTCGGGATTGGCCTTCTGCACCGCCGCGGTCGCGGCGAGACTGGCGTCGACCCGTTCTTCGGCCTGGTCCTTGCTGCCCGGGATCTGGAATTCGACCAGGGCGGCGTGACCGTCGTCTGAGACCTGACCGCCACCGTCAGCGGGAGAGCTGACGTGGGTCACCGACGGCAGCGCCGCCAGCTTCCTGGTCGCTTCGCCGACCGCCTCGTCGAAGGCGGGATCGCCGGCTTCGAAGCGGTCGCTTTCGACCAGGACCATCTCGTCGTTCGGAGTCAGGCCGGCCTTTTCCATCGCCAGCCCGGCACGGCCGGAGTCGCCGGCCCCGGCTTCGGCGTCGGTCAGGTTCTTGGTCCCGACCGCGCCGCCGATGGCGACGGAGGCCACGACGAAGGCGATCCAGCCAAAGATGGCGAGCTTGCGGTGCGCCGCGCTCCAACGGGCGGCGCGGGCGGCGATGTTGTGCTTGGCATTCATCTGGTTCCTTTCGATTGCTGGGAGAAGACCTGGCCAGACTCCCAACGACCGGACCGCGCTCCAATGCGGCTGACAGGCGTCTGCGGGTGCGGTTCGCCGCGACCGATGGTGCGGCTGCCCGTACTGTCGAGCGGCTCGCTTTGCAGGACAATCGATCCGTGCCCACCTCTGTCCTGATCGTCGACGACCACCCCAGCTTCCGGGCCAGCGCCCGGCGCATGCTGGAGGCGAGCGGCTACGCGGTGGTCGGCGAGGCCGCCGACGGCGAGGCCGCGATCGCCGCCGTCGGCGAGCTCGGCCCCGACCTCGTCCTGCTCGACGTGCAGCTGCCGGACCTCGACGGCTTCGAAGTCGCGGCGCGGCTGCGGGCGCTCGGCGAGGATGCCGAGATCGTCCTCACCTCGAGCCGCGACCGCTCCGACTTCGGCACCGCGGTGGACGAGAGCCCGGCCCGCGGCTTCATCGCCAAGGCCGACCTCAGCGGCCGGGCGCTGGCGGAGCTGGTCGGATGATCGGGCTGCGACGGGCTCTCGTCGCGCTCGGGGTCCTCGCCTTCCTGCTCGGCCTCCTCGCCACCGCGCTGATCCTGACCAGCGACCACGCCAGCCCCCGCGGGCTGCTGCTGGCGCTGGCTCTGACCGCCGGCTGGAGCTTCGCCTTCACCGGGCTCTATGCCTGGGACCGGCGCCCAGCCAACAACGTCGGCCCGCTGATGACCGCCGCCGGCTTCGCCTGGTTCTTCCAGGCCCTGGGTGCCTCCAACAACGACTGGATCTTCGCGATCGGGGTGATCGGTCAGAACCTCCCCTTCGCGATCCTGATCCACCTCCTCGTCACCTTTCCCTCGGGCAAGCTGCGAACGCGGGCGCAGATCGTCGCCGTCACTCTCGCCTACCTCGCGACCGGGCCGCTGGAGCTGATCTGGGCCCTGTTCACCGATCCCGCCGCGCAGAGCGGCTGCGAAGGCTGTCCCGGCAACCCGATCCTGATCGGCGGCCACGAAGGGGTGGCCGACGCGATCAACGCGATCCAGGCGATCGGCGGCATCGTCTCGATCGCGATCGCGATCGCGATCCTCTTCCGCAACTGGCGGCGCAGCTCGAACACCGAGCGCCGGGTGCTGACGCCCGTCTTCGTCACCGGCGGCTCCGCCTTCGCGGTTCTCCTGGTGCAGCTCGTCGGCAGCGAACTCGGCGCCCCGAACACCTTCAAGGTGGTCACCTTCGTCACCGCGGTCGCGATCTTCGCCTGTCTCCCCTTCGCCTTCCTGCTCGGGCTGCTGCGCTCGCGGATCGGCCGCGCCGAGGAAGTGACCACCGCCCTCAGCGAGGAGAACGAGCAGCTGACCGCCGAGCTGGAGGCCAAGGTCGAGGAGCTGCGCGCCTCGCGGCACCGCATCGTCGAAGCCGGCTACGCCGAACGGCGCCGGGTCGAGCGCGACCTCCACGACGGCGCCCAGCAGCGGCTGATGGCGCTGACGATGACCTTGCGACTGGCCCGCGAAAAACTCGACGGCGACCCGGCCGAGAGCGCGGAGCTGCTCGACGAGGCGATGGAGGAGCTCGGGGCGGCGACCGCCGAGCTGCGCGAATTCGCCCGCGGCATCCACCCGGTCGTGCTCAGCGACCGCGGCCTCGGCGCCGCCCTCACCGGCCTCGCCGAACGCTCGCCGGTGCCGGTCGAGATCGCCGCCGCCCCCGCGGACCGGCTGCCGACGCCGATCGAGTCGGCCGCCTACTTCGTCGTCGCCGAGTCGCTGACCAACGTCGCCCGCTACGCCGACGCCGAGCTGGCGACGGTGCGGGTCGAGCGCCGCAACGGCAGCCTCCAGGTCGAAGTCCGCGACGACGGCGCCGGCGGCGCCGACCCCGACTCCGGAACCGGCCTACGCGGCCTCGCCGACCGGGTCGCCGCCCTCGACGGCAGCTTCGAGGTCCGCAGCGAGGCCGGCGAGGGGACCACGGTGGAGGCGCGGATCCCATGCGCGTAGTCGTCGCCGACGACTCGACCCTGCTCCGGGAGGGCCTGGTGCGGCTGCTCGAGGAGGCGGAGATCGAGGTGGTCGGCCAGGCCGGCGACGGCGAGGAGCTGCTGCGCAAGGTCCGCGCTCACAAGCCCGACGTCGCCGTCGTCGACGTGCGGATGCCGCCGACCCACACCGACGAGGGCCTGCGCGCCGCCCGCGAGATCCGCTCCGAGCTACCGGAGATCGGGGTGCTCGTCCTCTCCCAATACGTCGAGGTCGCCTACGCACGGGAGCTCCTGGCCGAGAGTGCGGAGGGCCTCGGCTACCTGCTCAAGGACCGGGTCGCCGACGTCGCGGCGCTGACCGACGCGGTGCGCAGGGTCGGCGCGGGCGGCTCCGCGCTCGATCCCGAGGTCGTCTCCCAGATGCTGGGCCGGCGGCGACAGGAGGATCCACTCGAGGAGCTGACCCCGCGCGAGCGCGAGGTACTGGGGTTGATGGCGGAGGGCCGCTCGAACGCCTCGATCGCCGCCGAGCTGGTGGTCACCGAACGGGCGGTCGAGAAGCACGTCACCGGGATCTTCTCCAAGCTCGGCCTCGAAGCCGGCGGCGAGGACCACCGCCGCGTCGTCGCGGTGCTGAGGTTCCTCGACCAACCGGCCTGAAGCGCCGCTCAGGCTCCCGCAGTCATCCCATCCAGGTCACGACGCAGCTCGCGCAGCTCGTCACGGATCCGCCCTGCCTCCTCGAAGCGCAGGTCGTCGGCGGCGGCGAGCATCTCCTCCTCGAGGGCGACGATCGTCTTCTCCAGCTCCTCCGGCGAGGCGAACTCCTCGGCCCGCTTGCGCCGCCGTTTGCGCGGCGCCCGGTCCTCCATCGCCAGGAACTCGGACATCTCCGAGATCCCCTTGCGGACGGTCTCCGGCGTGATCCCGTGCTCTTCGTTGTATGCCACCTGGATCGCCCGGCGGCGGTCGGTCTCCCGCATCGCCGCCCGCATCGCCTCGGTCTCCTTGTCGGCGTACATCACCACCCGCCCGTTGACGTTCCGCGCCGCCCGGCCGATCGTCTGTACGAGGCTGGTCTCGCCGCGGAGGAAGCCCTCCTTGTCGGCGTCGAGGATCGCCACCAGCGAGACCTCGGGCAGGTCGAGACCCTCGCGCAGGAGGTTGACGCCGACGAGGACGTCGTACTCGCCCAGCCGCAGATCGCGGATGATCTGGATCCGTTCCAGGGTGTCGACCTCCGAGTGCAGATACCTCACTTTCACCCCGTACTCGAGCAGGTAGGCGGTCAGGTCCTCGGCCATCTTCTTGGTCAGGGTGGTGACGAGGGTGCGCTCTTTGCTCTCGGCCACCCGCTTGACCTCGTTCATCAGGTCGTCGATCTGATTTCTCGTCGCCCGCAGCTCGATCTCGGGGTCGACGATTCCGGTCGGGCGGACGATCTGCTCAACCGTGCGGCTCGCTTCGGCCTTCTCGAACGGCCCCGGCGTCGCCGAGACCATCACCAGCTGGTTCACCCGGGAGAGGAACTCGTCGAACTTGAGCGGCCGGTTGTCCATCGCCGAGGGCAGCCGGAAGCCGTAGTCGACCAGCGACCGCTTCCGCGACTGGTCGCCCTCGTACATGCCGCCGATCTGCGGGATCGTCTGGTGGCTCTCGTCGACGAAGACGACGAAGTCGTCGGGGAAGTAGTCGATCAGGGTGTGCGGCGGGCTGCCGGCGGGGCGCCCGTCGAGGATCCGCGAGTAGTTCTCGATTCCGGAGGTGAAGCCGAGCTCCTTGATCATCTCCAGGTCGTACATCGTCCGCTGCCGCAGCCGGTGGGCCTCCAGCACCTTGCCTTCGTTTTCCAGCTCGGCCGTCCGCGATTCGAGTTCGGCCCGGATCTCGTCGACGGCGCGGTCGACCGTCTCGTCTTTGGTCACGTAGTGGGAGGCCGGCCAGACCGAGACGTGCTCGATCACGTCGAGCACCTCGCCGGTCAGCGGGTCGAAGTGCTGGATCCCCTCGATCTCATCGCCGAAGAGCTGAATCCGGTAGGCCGACTCCGCATACGAAGGCATGATCTCCAGCACCTCGCCGCGGACCCGAAAGGCGCCGCGGCCGAGCACCTGGTCGTTGCGCTGGTACTGCATCTTCACCAGCTTGCGCAGGACGTCGTCGCGGTCGATGCTCTTGCCAACCTTGAAGAGCTGCATTTTTTCGTTGTAGACCTGCGGCGAGCCGATCCCGTAGATGCAGGAGACCGAGGCGACGATGATCACGTCCCGGCGGGCGAACAGCGCCGCGGTGGCGGCATGGCGGAGGCGGTCGATCTCGTCGTTGATCGAGGAGTCCTTCTCGATATAGAGGTCCTGCGCCGGCACGTAGGCCTCGGGCTGGTAGTAGTCGTAGTAGGAGACGAAGTACTCGACCGAGTTCTCCGGGAAGAACTCGCGGAACTCGTTGCAGAGCTGCGCGGCGAGCGTCTTGTTATGGGCGATCACCAGCGAAGGGCGCTGCACCTCGGCGATCGTCGCCGCCATCGTGAAGGTCTTGCCGGTGCCGGTGGCTCCGAGCAGGGTCTGGAAGCGGTCGCCCCCGCGCAGCCCCTCGGCCAAGCCCGTGATCGCCTTCGGTTGGTCCGCCGTCGGGGTGTAGGCGGGATTCAGCTTGAAATCCGGCACAGCCAGAACATAGCTGGCGCATATGCTGGGCTCAGATGAAGCTCTCACGCGCCGCCCTTGCGGCTTTATTCACCTTCACCGGAACCATGCATTTTGTCCGACCGCGCTTCTTCGAAGCGATCGTGCCGCCCGCGATCGAAGCCCAGAAGAAAGAGGTCGTCGCGATCAGCGGCTACGCCGAGATCGCCGGCGCGGCGCTGGTCCTCCACCCCGCCTCACGCCGGCTCGGACGCTGGTGGCTGCTGGCGCTGCTGCTCGCGGTCTTCCCGGCCAACGTCCACATGGCGGTCAACCCGGAGCAGATCCGCGGCCTCGACATGCGCAAGTTCCCGCGCTGGGCGCTGTGGGCGCGGCTGCCGCTGCAGCCGCTGGCGATGCTTTGGGTCTGGCAAGTCACGCGGCGCTAGCGCGGCCGTCTTTTACCTGCTGCGAATAGAGTGCAGTAGATGGACAAACGGGATCGCTTCGCCGTCAACCTCCGCCGTGCCCGCGAAACGGCCGGCATCTCCCAGGAAGAACTGGCCGGGATGTGCGAGATCCACCGCACCGAGGTCTCCCTGCTCGAGCGCGGGGGCCGCGAACCCCGCCTGGGGACGATGGTCAAGCTCGCGGTCTCCCTCGGCACCACCCCCGAAGCGCTCTGCTCAGGGATCGCCTGGGACCCGAAGGCGCGCGACTACAAGATCAGCGAGCCGCGCTAGGGCAGGAATTCTTCGAGCAGGCTCTGCGCCGGCCCGAGGAAGCCGTTGACGCTGCCGAGGAAGGATTCGGCGTCGTTGATGAATTCGATCGCCTGCTTGAGCGGGATGCGCTGCACGGTCTCGCGCAAGGGGCCCGCCAGGATCGGGCTCAGGGCACCGGCTTCTTCGGCGTCGTCGACCGCCCGCACCAGCCCGGCGCGGATCGCCTTCGCCAGCTTGGCGTCGGTGATCCCGTACTTCTCTTTGAACCGTTCCCGTCCCTCCGGGGTCGCCAGGGCGCGCGCCAGCGCCTCGCGCGAGACCCCCAGCTTGCAGGCAGCACCGTCGAGGGCCGAGACCGTGAACTGGTTGGCGATTTCCCCAAGGCTCTGCGGATTGCTCCAGGGGCGCGGTTCGCAGGGGTTCTGAACCTTCTCCGGCGTGTAGCTGGAACCCCCGGCAGCGAGGTAGGCGCCGACCAGGATCAAGGAGACGACGACCGAGCCGAGCACGAGCAGGAAACCGCGGCCGCGCGCCTCGCCGCTCACAGCTCCACCTCTTTCGAGAGGGCGATCGGCAACAGGGCGATCAGGCCCAGGAGCGCCGCGAGGATGAAGGAGGTGCTGAAGGCGTGGGTGGCGCCGCGGTCGAGCTGGTCCTGCAGTTCGCCCTGCAACTGCTGGACTTCGGAACGTTCGCCGGGATCTTCGGGCAGCGGTTCGAAGGCGGGGCCGATCGTCGGCACCTTCCCCTTCTCTTCTTCGAGCCGTTGGCTGACCTTCTCGGCGAGATCGAGCTTCAGCAGCGGGTTGACCGGCGAGTCGAGGATCACCGCGGTGCCGGCGTTGATCGCGTCATGGCGCTGCTGGTCGATGTCGTGGGTGAAGATCGGCGTCAGCAGCAGCAAGCCGATCACCACTCCGGCATGGCGGGCGGAGATCGTCCAGCCGCCGTGGATTGCCTGCGGGGCGCGGCCGCCGAGCGCGGTCTCGGTCAGCGCCGAGAGCACCAGCGCCAGCCCGATCCCGACCAGGACCTGCGGCGGGATCGTCAGCGCGATCGTCGCCTTCGGCAGGAAGGCAAGTCCGGCGAGGCCGCCGGAGACGAGGATCGCCCCCGCCGCGGCGCGCGGGCGGGCCTCCGGGACGAACTCCGCCAGCTTGCCGCCGAGCAGGGCCGCCAGGGGCATCACGGTGACGACGAGCGCCGCTTCGATCGGGCTCAGCCGCCAGCCTTCGATCAGCAGCAGGACGAGGAGGAAGAGCGCTGCCGCAATCGCCGCCGAGACCATCGCCAGGGCCAGGTTGGCCCAGAGGTGCGGCCGGCCGGTGCGGCGCAGCTCGGTCGAGACGATCCCGGTCGCCGCCTCGTGTTTGGCGACCGTCAGGATCGGCACCGCCGCGATCAGCGCCACCGGCACCTGCAGGAGGAAGATCGACTGCCAGGAGACGAGCTCGGTGAGGATGCCGCCGAGCGCCGGCCCGAGCGCCGCGCCGGTCGCCCCGGCCGCGGCCCAGATCGTCGTCGCCCGCCGCTCGGAGCCGACCGTGGCCGGCAGCAGCTCCAGCGCCGCGGTCACCGCGGCGGCACCGCCGAGCGCCTGCACGCAGCGGGCGAGGATCAGGGTCGAGAGGCTGTCGGCGAGGCCACAGGCGAGTCCGGCGCCGGCGAAGATCGCCAACCCGACGGCGGCGGCCCGGCCCGGTCCCACCCGCCGTGCCACCAGCGCCGCCGGTACCGCCGCCAGAGCCATCACGAGGTTGAAGGAGACGAGCACCCAGGTGACCCCCGAGACGCTCGTGTTCAGTTCCCGGTAGATGTCGGGCAGCGCCAGGACGACGATCGAAGAGTCGGCTAGGACGACTCCGACCGCCAGGGCGAGCGCGGCGACACGGGGTCTCGGCGCGGCGCTAATAGCCAAGCTCCTTGCCGTACTTGGACCGGTATTCCCGCTGTTTTTCCAGCACCTCTTCGACGTAGGCGCGGGTTTCCGGGAAGGTGATGTCCTCCACCGAGAGCCCGGAGCCGCCCCACTTGTCGGCGTTGCCGGGGCCGGCGTTGTAGGCCGCCAGCGCCGCCACCTCGTCGCCGTCGTAGCGTTCGAGGTATTCGCGCAGCAGGAACGTCCCGTAGCGGATGTTGATTTCGGGATCGCCGAGATCGTTCAATTCGAAGCTCGTCGCGTCGCTGTTCCTGGCGATGGTTGCTGCCGCTTCCGGCGTTATCTGCATCAGTCCCCGTGCCCCTGCGCTCAATTCCTGGTCGCTGAACTTCGACTCGGAGTAGATCACGGCCGCGATCAACGCCGCATCAACGTGCTTTTCCGCGGCCTGCTGGCGGATCACGTCCTCGTGGTGCAAGGGCAGCGTCAGCTCCTTGATCGCGTGGTCGAAGGTCCCGTTGGCGATCAGGACGGCAAGCAGCAGCCCGGCCAGCACCGCGACCCCGCCCCAGACGGCCCGACGGCGGCGGGCGCGGACCCTGCGGCTCATCGGCGCAGCTTTTCGAGCAGAGCGGACAGCGCCCGCTCGAGGTCCTCCACCGAGCCGTCGTTCTCGACCACGTGCTCCGCGCGCTCGGCCTTCTCGGTCTGGGTCAGCTGCCGCGCCTCGCGCTCATCGACGAGTACCTGCCCGCGGGCGGCGGCGCGCTCACGCCGCACCTCGTCGCCGGTGACGACAGCGACGGTGGTGTCGAAGACCTTGTCGCTGCCCGCCTCGAACAGCAGCGGCACCTCGACCACGGCGAACTCGGTGTCCCCGGGAAGCGAGAAGAGCCAGTTCGCGGTGCGTTCTTGGACCAGCGGGTGGATCTGCTCCTCCAGCCAGCTCAGCTGCTCGGGGTCGGCAAAGACAATCTCGCCGATTTTCGTCCGGTCGATGCCGCCGTCGGCGATCACCTCGGGACCCCAGCGCTCCGCCAGCCGCCCGCGCAGCGGCTCGCTCTCGAGCAGTTCGTGGACGACCGCGTCGCTGGAGAGCGTCGCTGCCCCGAGTCGACCGAAAGCCCTCAGCGCCTCCGACTTCCCGGCGGCGATGCCGCCGGTGAGACCGATCTTCAGTGGCGCCACCGGCGCCGCTCAGCCTTGCTCGGACTCGCCCGTCTGCGCGTCTTCGCCGGCAGCCTCGTCGAGGTCATCCGGCGCGTCGGGACGCTCCTGCACCGATTCCCCCTCCTGATGCTCGCCGGGGCCCTCCTCGGTGGTGCCGTTCTCCTCGGCAACCGGAGCGGGCTCGGCGTCCTCGGAAGCCTCGACCTCCGCGGTATCCGCCGCAGCCGCAAAAGCGTCTGCCATCGAGCCGGTGGGCGGAGCCACCTGCTCCTCGACCTGCTCCTCGGTCCCCTCGTCCTGACCGCCTTCAGCCTGGGCAATCTGCTCCCCGAGGCCGGCCATCGCCATGTTCTGGCCCTCGACCCGCTTGATGCTGAGCGAAAGGCGGCGGCGCTCTTCGTCGATCTCGAGGATCTTCACGTTCAGCTTCGAGCCCGGCTCGACTACTTCGCTCGGGTTCTCGACGTGGTGGTCGGCAAGCTCGGAGATGTGGACCAGGCCCTCGACCCCGGGCAGGATTTCGACGAAGGCGCCGAAGGCGACGACCTTGGTCACCGTACCCTCGAGCACGTCGCCGGAGCGGTGGGTGCTGATGACGCGCTGCCACGGATCCTCCTGGGTCTGCTTGAGACCGAGGGAGATGCGCTGGCGGTCGCGGTCGATGTCGAGGACTTTGATCCGCACCGTGTCGCCGATCGAGACGACTTCGCCGGGGTGGTTGACGTGGCTCCAGGAAAGCTCGGAGATGTGGATCAGGCCGTCGATCCCGTCGAGGTCGACGAAGGCGCCGAAATCGACGATGTTGGAGATCTTGCCCTCGACGACCTGGCCTGGCTCGAGGCGGCCGAGAATCTGCTCACGGACCTCTTTGCGCTCCTCCTCGAGCACGGCGCGCCGCGAGAGCACCACGTTGTTGCGGCTGCGGTTCAGCTCGATCACTTTGCACTCGAGCGTCTGGCCCATGAACTCGTCGAGGTTGTGGACGCGGCGGATGTCGACCAGCGAGGCGGGCAGGAAGCCGCGCACCCCGAGGTCGAGGATGAGACCGCCCTTGACGACCTCGATGACGCTGCCTTCGACCGGTTCGCCCGAGTCGGCGGCGACCTCGATCCGGCGCCAGGCTTTCTCGAAGCGGGCGCGCTTCTTGGAGAGGATCAGACGGCCCTCGGCGTCCTCCTTGGTGAGGACCAGGGCGTCGATCTCCTCGCCGAGCTCGACCTCTTCGTGCGGGTCGACCGACTTGCGAATCGAAAGCTCGCCGGACGGGATCACGCCCTCGGCCTTGTAGCCGATGTCGACGAGCACCTCGTCTTTGTCGATCCGGACGACTTTCCCTTTGACGACGTCGCCCTCCTCGAAGGACACCATCGTCGCCGCGTAATTCGGGACGATCTTGCCGTCGATATTGAGGAGAAGGCCGCCGGAACCCTCGACAGGGGTGGCGCTGGGCGCAGGCGTCATGGTCTCGGTCGCGGACACGGGCGGCAATGATGGCAGAATCCGGCTCGATGCCGGTCCGAGCCACCAAGCGCGGCGACGAGCGCACGCCGCTGGGCGGCGAGCACGACGTCCTCATCTGCGGCGCCAGCTTTGCCGGGCTGGCGGTTGCACGCGAGCTGGCGGGCTCCGGCGCCGACGTCCTGATCCTCGATCGCTACGAGATCGGCGAGCGCCAGACCTCCGCCTGCGGGATCCCGACCGAGTGGCTGCGGCGACTGGGGTTGATGGAGTCCGAGCGCCAGCGCTTCGACACGCTGGTCATGCACAGCCCCCACGGCGACGCCCGCTACAAGCTCCCCTGGACCTTTTCCACCTTCGACTACCGCGAGCTCTGCCAGTTGCTCTGGCGCGACTGCGACGCGACCTTCGAGACCGCCAAGGTCAACGGCCGGGCGCCCGCGGCAAACGGCGACGGCCAGATCGCAGTCGATACCGACCGCGGCGTCGTCTCCGCCCCCCTGGTCGTCGACGCGCTGGGCTGGCGGCGCATGCTGGCGTCCGGCGACGGCTACCAGCCTCCCGACGCGCCGCTCTCGCGCGGCCTCGAGGTGCACCCCGGCGGCGAGTCCGAGGACCTGGCGATCTGGATCGACCGCAAATACGTCCCGGCCGGCTACGGCTGGTCGTTCCCCGCCGATGACGAGCTGCGGATCGGGATCGGCTCGTTCGATCCCCGCTTCCACGTCAAGGACACCACCGTCGAGCTGACCAGGGATCTCGGCAAGGAGCCCAACGAGTACCAGGGGAACTGGATCCCCCACAAGCTCCGCCGCGCCACCGAGGGCGGCGTCTTCTTCGTCGGCGACTCGGCCGGCCACTGCCTGCCGCTGAGCGCGGAGGGAATCAGGACGGCGCTCTACTTCGGCATCGCCCTCGGTCGGGAGCTCCGCGCCATCGTCGAGGACCGCCAGGGCCGCCCCGAGGCGGAAGCGCGCTACGCCTCCTTCCACGACACGCACGAGTGGAAGTTCAAGTGGATGCTCCGAGTGCAGAAGCTGATCCCACGGGTGCCGCCGCGGCTCCTCGGCCCGGCGATCAGGCTGATGGGATCGAAGCGCTTCGTCAACTGGTCGTTCAACCACTACCTGTCGATCGCGCCGCCGGAGTACGTGGGCTCGAAGTGGGTCGCCGGGTCAGCGGACGACCAGGGCGGTCCCGGCCATCAGCAGGACGACGCCGAAGATCCGCTCCGGCGAGAGCGGGACCTGGTCGAGGCCAAAGAGTCCTAGTCGGTCGATCACGACCGAGGCGGTGAGCTGGCCAAAGACGGTCGCCGCTGCGACCCCGCCGGCACCGATCACACTGACCGCGATCAGTGCGTTCAACACATAGAGAGCGCCGAGGAAGCCGCCCAGCAGGTAGTACCAGCTGACGTCGAAGGTCGAGGAGAGGCCGCCGGCCTTGCCGCTGAGGACGACGACGGCGGCGAGCGCCAGGGTGCCGACCGAGAACGAGACCAGCGCCGCCGGCATGCTGCCGGTGGATTTGCCGAGTCCGGCGTTGATCGGCGCCTGGGCAGCGATCAGCCCGCCCGCGGCGGCGGTGAGCAGGACGGTGAGACCCCTATCCATGACTCCCGTCTCCTTCTCGCGTGATCTTCGTCTTGGACATGTGTTGGGTGAGTCGAGGCGGGATTGAACCTTCTCGCTCTCATATCAGTAACGCCAAAGGCCCACCCGGCCGATCGAGGTCACATTACTTATGTCTCCACCGCCTGCAGAGCAGTTCGCAGCCCGCATCTTCATCGGTCCGGCGCTTCGGGCGCAACCCGACCGCCGGCTCGTCGACCTCGTGCGTGACGGCTACGACGCCGCCTTCGAGGAGATCGTGCGGCGCTACCGGCGCCCCCTCGATCGCTTCGCCGCCGCGTTCGTCGGCGGCCGCTCCGAGGACGTCACCCAGGACGCCTTCTCCAAGGCACTGCCGGCACTGCGCAAGTCCGGTGCGGAGATCGAACTGCGCCCCTGGCTCTACCGGATCGTCCGCAACACGGCGCTGAACGAGCTGCGTGACCGCGCCCCAGCGACCGCCGAGCTCTCCGAGACGCTGCCCGGAGCCCGCAGCGCCGCCGCCGAGGTGGAGGCGCGCGAGGAGCTGCGCGATCTGATGGACCGTCTACAGGCGCTGCCGGAGCCACAGCGGGCAGCGCTGGTGATGCGCGAGCTGGAAGGCCTCAGCCACGACGAGATCGCGAAGGCGCTCGGCGTCTCCGGCGGCGCCGCCCGGCAGGCGATCTTCAGGGCGCGGGCGGCAATGCGCGAGGGTCTCGGACTGTTGCTGCCGTTGCCGGTACTGCGAGCGCTGGCTGACCACGGCGGCGAAGCCGGCGCGGCCGGCGGCGCCGTTGCCCTCGGCGGTGGCGCCCTCAAAGCCGGGATGGCGACCGTTCTGATCGCGGGAGCCGTAGGTGCGGGCGTGGCAGCCGAGCACCACCACGGCCACGGCGCCGGACCGGAAGCCGCCGAGGCGGCGTCGCTGGCCGGCGACCGGCAGCCCGGGGCCAGCGGCGCGACCCGCCCCGCGGCTGAGCAAAGCTCCTCGCCTAGCGGCACCGGCAGTCGCGGCCACGGTCACGAGTCCGGCGATGACAGCGGCGGCAGCCGCGGCGGCCACGACGACACCCTCCTCGGGCTCGGCAACGGCGACCGCAGCGACTCAATTGGCTCCGGACCCTCATCGGGCAGCGGCTCGCACTCAGGCTCGAGTCACTCCGGCGGTGGCTCAGGCGGGCCCGGCCCCAGCTCCAACTCCGGGTCGAGCGACGATTCGGGTTCGGGCGATCGGCACGGTGGCCGCAGCGGTAGCGATGGCGGTGGCGGCTCCCGGTCGGGAAGCGGCTCCGACGACGGTGGCAGCGGCGGCTCCGGCGATGACGGCGGCAGCTCGGGCAGTTCAGGTGGCTCGGGTGGCTCAGGGAGTGACGACAGCCTGACCAGCGGCAGCGACGGGGACAGCTCGGGCTCGGGCAGCGGCAAGATCGAGAGCGAGCCGACCACCACCACTGAACAGCCGCTGAGCGGCGGTAGCAGTGGCAGTGGCAGTGGCGAGTCAGGCTCGGGCCGTGACGGCTCGGACGACGGCAGCGAAACCACCAGCGGCAGCGACGACCTCAGCGGCGGCAACTCGACCAGCGGATCGGACGGAAGTTCATAGCCGCGTGATCTTCGCGGCGAGCGCGGGTTGTAGCGGCAACCAGTTGTTGAACTTCGAACTCAGGAGGAACGGCATGACCCGCAACAAAGGAAAGAGAGCTCGCCTCGGGATGACCTGGTTCGCGCTGGCGCTTGGGGCGCTTGCGCTCCTGGCCATGCCCAGCCTGGCAGCGGCCAAGGACCGTAACCACGACCGCATCCCGGATAAGTGGGAGAAGCGACACCATCTCTCCCTCGAGGTCAACCAGGCGCGCCTGGATCAGGATCGGGACCACATGCGCAACCGCGCGGAGTTCCTCGCCGGCGACAACCCGCGCGACAACGACTCAAATGACGACGGGGTGATGGACGGCGATGAGAACGCTGGCACGATCGCCTCGTTCGACGCTGAAACCGGTCGCCTGACGATCGACCTCTTCGGCACCGAAACGATCTCCGGCCTCGTCACCGAAGGAACCGAGATCAAGTGCGAGGACCACTCCAGCGCTTCGGCCAGCAGCGAGGGCTCCGGCTCCGGAGAGGCTGAGCCCGGCGATGACAGGGGCGGCGAAGGCGAGGCCGAGCCCGGTGACGACAACGGCGGCCAGGAAGAGGTCGGCGATGACAACGGCGGCCAGGGCGAGAAAGCGCCGGGTGACGACAACGGCGGCGACAACTCCGGTCCGGGCAGCGAAAACTCCGGTCCCGGCAGGGGAGACGACGAGCAGGGCGACGGCGGCAACTGCACCACCGCCGACCTCGTCCCGGGCGCAGTCGTCCAGGAGGCGGAGCTGAAGGTCGCTAACGGCCAGGCGACCTTCAAGGAGGTCGAGCTGTCGGGCAAAGACGCATAAGCGCAGTCTTCGCCTGGGGCAGCGTCGGCGCGGCGATTACTTGGCATCGAGCCAGTCAGAGCCGACGCCGACGTCGACCTCCAGCGGCGGATCGAGCTGGTACGCGGCGCACATCTCGCGCCGCACCAGCTCGGCCGCCGCTTTCATCTCTGCAGGCGGGCCCTCGAAGAGGAGCTCGTCGTGGATCTGCAGGACGAGGCGGGTCTCTCCCCCGGTCTCGCGCAGCGCCTGCTGACAGCGCACCATCGCCACCTTGATGATGTCGGCGGCGGTGCCCTGGATCACGGTGTTGACCGCCAGCCGCTCGCCGAGGCGGCGGGTGTTGGGGTTGCCGGAGCGCAGCTCGGGGATCGACCGCCGGCGCCCCATCAGCGTCGTCACGTAGCCCTCCTCCTGAGCGCGCTCGATCACCCGCTCGCGAAAGGCGCGCACCGCCGGGAAGCGCTCGAGGTAGCGGGCGACGAATTCCTCGCCCTCCTTGCGGGGGATGTTGAGGCGGTCGGCGAGGCCGAAGCCGGTGAGGCCGTAGACGATCCCGAAATTGACCATCTTCGCCTTCGAGCGCTGGCCGACGTCAACCTCGTCGCGCTCGATCTCGAAGACCTCGGCGGCGGTGGCGGCGTGGACGTCTTCGCCCTCGCGGAAGACCTCTTTCAGCACCTCCTCGTCAGCGACGTGGGCGAGGACGCGAAGCTCGACCTGGCTGTAGTCGGCCGAGAGCAGCTGGGCGCCCCTCTCGGCGACGAAGCAGGCGCGGACGGGGCGGCCGATCTCGGTGCGGATGGGGATGTTCTGCAGGTTGGGGTTGGTGCTGGAGAGGCGGCCCGTGGTGGTCGATGCCTGGTTGAAGGTGGTGTGGACGCGGCCGGTCTCGGGGTCGATCAGCTCCGGCAGCGAGTCCAAGTAGGTGTTCTTGAGCTTGGTCAGCTCGCGCCAGGACTCGATCTTCTCGACGATTGGGTGCTCGTCGCGGATCTGGGCGAGGACGCGGGCGTCGGTGGAGAAACCAGTTTTGCCGCGGCGCTTGCGGGTGAGGCCGAGCTTCTCGAAGAGGATGTGGCCAACCTGCTGCGGCGAGCCGATCGTGAACTCCTCCTCGGCCAGCTCGAAGATCTCCTTCTGCAGCGTCGCGATCCGCTCACCGAAGCCGGCGCCGACCTCGGCCAACCGCTCGGCGTCGAGCTTCAGCCCCTCGCGCTCCATCGCTGCCAGCACCCCGACCAGCGGCAGCTCGACCTCGTGCAGCAGTTGCCCTAGCCCGAGTTTCTCGATCCGCGGCGCCTGCACGGCGGCGAGCGCGGCGACGAGGCGGGCTTCCTCGGCCGGGTCGAGCCCAGGCTCCAGCTCTTCCCCCAGCGCCATCTGCCCGTCGTCCTCCTCGGGCTTCTCCGCTGCTGCCCCCTCGGCGAGGCCGATCCCGGCATCGGCGGCCAGCTCGACAAGGTCGTAGGTGCGCCGCTGCGGCTCCAGCAGGTAGGCGGCAACCATCGTGTCGTGGTCGAGCCGCGGCTCGACTCCCTCCCGCGCCCCCGCGGCGAGGAGACCGTGGCGACCACCGCCGAGCGACTTCGCGTCGTGGCCGGCAAAAGGCTTGCCGTCGAGCGCGACGGCAAGCTCGTCGAGGGTGGAGGAACCGGCGAGGACGCGGTCGGCTTCGGCCGCGGCCCAGCGCTCGCCGGCGATCCCGAGGGCGACCGGACCCTCCCCCAGGTCCCCCGGCGTCGCCTCCACCGCCTCGACCTCGAGCTCGGTCTCGACCCTGCGGCCGGGCACCGCCGCACCCTCCGGCAGCGCTTCTTCCAGCCGCTCCATTACCGCCCGCAGCTCGAACTCGCGCATGAACTCGCGCAGGACGCCGCGGTCGGGCTCGCTCGACATCGCCGCGCCGAGGTCGACCCCGGTCTCGATGTCGTACTGCAGCGTCGCCAGCTGTTTGGAGAGGCGGGCGTCGTCGGCGTGATGGGTCAGGTTCTCCTTGCGTTTTTTGCCCGAGACCTGGTCGACGTTTTCCAGCACCCCTTCGAGCGAGCCGAACTGCTGCAGCAGCTGGGTGGCGGTTTTCTCGCCGACCCCGGGGACGCCCGGGATGTTGTCGGAGGTGTCGCCGCGCAGCCCCATCAGGTCGGTGATCAGCTCCGGCGGCACCCCGTAGCGCTCTTCCACTGCGGCACGGTCGTAGATCTTCGTCTCGGTGATCCCGCGCGAGGTGCTCATCACCCGCACCCCCTCGGCGACCAGCTGGTAGGCGTCGCGGTCGCCGGTCACGACCATCACCTCGATCTCCTCTTCGCGGGCCTGCTTGACCAGCGAGGCGATCACGTCGTCGGCCTCGTAGCCCTCGACCCTGACGTTGGTGTAGCCGAAGGCCTCGACCAGCGGCATCAGGTGCGGCCACTGCTCGCGCAGCAGGTCGGGGCGCGGTTTGCGCTGGGCCTTGTAGAGGTCGTAGGTCTTCTCGCGGCCGCTCCAGCCGGCGTCCCAGGCGACCACCACCCCCTGCGGATGGTGCTCGTCGATGATTTTCACCAGCATCGAAGCAAGGCCGTAAATGGCATTGGTGGGCCGTCCGTCGCTGGTCCCGATCGACTCCGGCAAGGCGAAGAAGGCCCGGTAGGCGAGGCTGTTGCCGTCGATCAGGAAGAGCTGGGGAGCAGCGGTCCGGTCGGGCACGGACGCGACTCTAGCCGCGCGGAACCCTGATCTGACGGACCGTCGTCGCGGTGGCGCCGTCGAGCTCGGTTACCCTCAGGACTACGCGCATCCGCAACCAGCGGTGCTGCAGGCGCTGCTGGACAAAGTCCGGGAAGCGGCAGGGCAGCACGAGGGTGCCGGCCGTGTCGGTGGTGACGTCAGGGGCGCAAACGCGGCGACGCCCGTCCTTGGTCTGAACCGAGATCCACGCTCGGGCGCGGCCGGGAGCTCGGAGTCGAACCCGCAGGCGCAGCTCGCCAGACTTCCTGGCGATGCCGGCGAGGTGCAATATCGGCAGCGCGGAGGCATTCTCCGTGGGCCCCTGGGAACCCGTCGCCGTCTGACCCCCGGGCTTCGAACCGGATTCTTCGCCGGGCGGCGCATTGACAGCCAGCCAAGCGGAAAGTTCGCCCGGCCGTTCGGCGATGTACTGGCGCACCTTGACCACCGCCGCTTCGATTTCGGCGACGCTGCGCTCGCCGCGGGTCGATTCGTCTTCTTCCAGTTCCTGCCACGGCTTCAGCAGCGCCGCGGTCGAGGCTGCGAGCCTGTCCGGATCGAGCGCCTCCACCTGGCCCTGCAGCGTTCGCAGCGCGCTGTAGTAGCGACCGAAGCACGCGGAATCGCCGAGACAGCCGTTGAAGAGGAGGCCACCAGGCCCGTCGAAGCCGATCCGGCGGCCGACCTGCCAGGTGTTGTCAGTGCCCCAGGGCAGCATCTGGAACAGCCCGGCGAGATCGCTGTGCAGGTAGTAGTTGTTCGGCTTGTCGGTGTCTTCTTCGCCGGAGTAACCGTCCCAGTGGGAGATGTACTTCTCGACCGCCCACATCCGAGCCATCTCGTCGAGGTCAGCGAGGCCGGTGAGACGGGTGGAGTAGCTCGGCGAGGCCGCGGCGACGGCGCCCGCCAGCGTTTCCAGGTCGGTCGGGCTCCCTTCGCCTTCGTCCATTTCGAACTTCGGCTCGCCTTCGGGGACTTCGGCTTCGAGGGTGGCGAGGCCCGCGGCATCGACATCGGCACCGTATTCCCCCTCGTAGAGGTGCTGCGTGTTGCCTGCACCGTAGTGCGCGGCGAGGAACGTTTCGTCAACGTTCTCGAGATCCAGGTAGACGCCGTAGTCCTCGCCGTTGACCCGCAGGTAGGCGAAGCCGGTGCGCGGAGCCGGTACCCCGGCTGCCCGGAAGAGGCCGTAGGCGAGGGTCTCGTGAACCATCGAGGGGTCCTCGACCATGTTGTTCAGCGTCATCTTCCGCAGGCCGAGGAAGCGTTCGCTTTTCTTGAACTTGAGCTTGAAGGCCGCCTTTTCGCTGAGCGGGCGGAAGGAGCCGTTCAAATGGCCCTTGAGGCGGACTTCAACCGGATGGTCTGCGACCAAGAGCGTCGTCGAGCCACCGGGGACGCCGTCGGTCAGCCGCGCCGTGAAATTCGCTTTGACGTCTTCGAAGGGTTCGCTTTCGAGCGCGGCTTCGGCTTCCGGCGAGAGCCCGAGGTCGATTTCGACTAACGCGCCGGGGTTGTAGATCTGTTCGGCTTCGTCTGCCTCGGCAACGCCAGGGGCTAACAGCCCGAAAAGGACGAGCACGACCAGCCCCCATCGCAATGATCCGCCTGCCTGCACTCCTGAAAAGCTAGCGGTCTACTCCCGCCCGGTCAGACCTCGCCGGTTTCGACCAGGCCGACGAGAACGGCGACCACCACCGGATCGAACTGGGTGCCGGCGCAGCGATGCAGCTCGGCGAGCGCTGCCTCGGTGTCCATCGCCTTGCGATAGGACCGGGTCGTCGTCATTGCACTGAAGGCGTCGCAGCAGGTGACGATGCGGGCCTCGATCGGGATCTCCTCGCCAGCTAGGCCGTCGGGATAGCCGGAGCCGTCGAAGTCCTCGTGCGAGGCGCGGACGATCTTGCCGACCGCGGCGAGAACGCCGCCGATCCGCTTCAGCATCCGCTCGCCCTCGATCGTGTGCTGGCGCATCACCTCCCACTCGGCCTCGTCCAGCGGCCCTTCCTTGTTGATGATCTCGTTGGGGACGGCGATCTTGCCGACGTCGTGCAGGAGGGCGGCGAACTCGACGTTGCGGCGCTGCTCGAACTCAAGGCCGAGCCGGTCGCTGACCGCCAACGAGAGCTCGACGACACCGCGGCTGTGGCTGCCGGTATAGGCGTCGTCGGCCTCGACCACGTCGCCGAGCAGCAGGGCGGTGCCTTGGTAGGCCTCGCTGAGCGCCAGCGCTTGGTCGATCCGCGTCTGCCGCTCGCGCGAAAGGACGGCAAGGACCCCGGCGAGCGGGATCACCAGCAGGCAGATCGCGGGGCTGGTCGTGACCGCAACGGCGGCGGCGAGGAGCCCGACCGGCGCCAGAGCGGCGTCGAGGGCGTATACCGGCGCAATCATTCGCACGACGGCCGCGGGAGAGGTGCCATCGATCAGCCGGGCGCGCGCGGCCGCGGCGACGAAGTCGAAAGCGAACTGCCCGGCCAGGGCCAGCAGATACACCGGCCAGGAGTCCCAGGAGAAGACCTGAGCCCCTGCCAGCGAGATCACCAGGGCCGGACCAACCGCGTGCCAGCAGTCGCCGAAGACGTGGAAGGCGCGGTGGACGCTGGTGCGGCCGCTGGCGAAATCGATCAGGCGGCCGAGCAGCCAGCTGAGGCTGACGACCAGCGGCACCAGCGGCGTCGGCAGGAGGAAGAGCATCGGCACCAGCACCAGCTCGGTCGGCACCGTGTAACCGTCGGCGATGTCGAACCTGGCGCGGCAGGCGACCACATAGGAGACAACGAGGACAGCCAGGGTTGAGAGGTCGAGCGCGCGGGGCGACTCGAGAAACACGGCCATCGCCCCTGCGGCAGCAAGAAAAGCCAGAGCCGTCCCTTGTTCGACCGCGCGCTCGCGGCCTTCGGCGCGAATCTGGGCACGCGTCCTGCCACGCGCGAAGAGCTGCTGGGTGTCGCTTGCGGGAGCGGCGGATTCCATGGTCGGCAGCCTCGGCGGCTGCCGCATATATCGGCCGCTTTTGGCTCATAAATGAGCGGGTTTCCCAATTTTCTGGCGCGAGCTGCCCTCGAAATTAACTAGACATTGGGTCCAAGAAGGTTCAGTCACCCCTCTTCTCGGCCGATTCCTCGCCCCACATAAGCGAAGCAGTGAGCTGAATAAGGGCAAACCTGTCGCGAGGCAGGGACGCAAAGTCAGAGGTCTCGTCCAAAAGACGAGACGGCTCGACCGCCAGCTTGGTTTTCCGACCAGGCATCTTGGCCTGCGAGAAAGAGAGGTTTGCCAGTGAAATCGATCCGCAAGCTCATCGCGATCACCGCGGCAATGCTTGCCATCGCGATCGTCTCGGCAGGGGCGGCGCAGGCCTGCAACTACACCGGTGCCGAACAGGTGTTCAAGCCCTGGGGCGACCAGAGCTCCTACGTGCTCGCACCCGACGGCGGCTTCGAGGCCGGCGGCCAGGGTTGGTCTCTCGCCGGCGGCGCGAAAGTCACGAACGCAAACGAGGCGTTTCACCTGCACGGCGGCGGCGACAGCCGGTCGCTGGCGCTGCCCGCCGGCAGCACCGCCGCCAGCCCGCCGGTCTGCATGTCCCTCGATACGCCCAGCTTCCGGCTCGTCGCCCGCAACAGCGGCGACCCGAGCTCAGGACTGCGGGTGGAAGCGACGTACTCGCTGCTCGGCCTGGTCCGGACCAGGACCGTCAGCACCGTTTACGGCAGCCCCACCTGGGCTCCCTCCCAGCAGATGTCGACCGTCCTCAGCCTCTCGACCATCGTCGGCACCCTGATCCCGAGCGCAATCCAGATTCGGATCACCCCGCTCGGCAGCGGCGGCAACTGGCAGGTAGACGACCTCTACATCGACCCCTTCGCCCGCCACTAACTCCCAGAAGCGCCCGTCCCCAGAGCCCGCGCGAGGTCGGCAACGACCCGCGCGGGCTCCTCTTCGAGCTGCCGTTCCGAGAAGCGCAGGACGATCTCGACCACGAGGCAGTGCGAGTGCCAGAGGGAAGTCGACCCCAGCGGCCGAGCTTGACGTTGGTCTCGGGTGGCGGGAGGCAGTGGGTGCGGACGAGAGGGCGGGAGGGTTCCGTCGAGGTCATCGATCGTGCGTTCGAGCTGTCGCCGCGTGGCTACTCCGTGCTGCCGCGAAGCGAGTTTCGCGACCTTGGAGTCGGGCGTGTCGCTTTTTGCGTCCAAATGGACGCATGAGGCGACAGGGCCTTCGAACTCGCCCCCTACCCCGCTGCTTTTGTCCCTACGAGCGGTTTAGGTGGCAACGGCAGTCGGCCGATGCCGCCAATCTGATTCGATAGCCGCTCATGGCTGTCAGCGCCCAGTACAGCGTCACGATTCGAGTCGAGCTCGATGCGCGGCAGGAGCCGCTTGGGCGGCTAACGGCTGCAATTGCCGAGGCGGGTGGGCAGCTACAGGGCGTCGACTTGGTGCCGGGCGCCGGGCCCGAGGGCAAGCGGGTACGTGAGTTCACGATCGACGCTGCTGATCGCGACCACTGGGAGAAGATCCTGCGGGCGATCGGCTCGACGCGCGGTGCGCGGGTGCTCGACTACGTCGACCGCACGATGCAGATGCACCGCGGCGGCAAGATCGACATCCGCAACAAGTATCCGGTGAAAACGCGCGACGACCTTTCGATGGCCTACACGCCCGGAGTCGCCCGCGTCTGCATGGACATCCACGCCGACCGCAGCAAGGCCTTCGAGTACACGATCAAGAAGAACACGGTCGCGGTCGTCTCCGACGGCAGCGCCGTGCTCGGTCTCGGCAACATCGGCCCCGAGGCGGCGATGCCGGTGATGGAGGGCAAGTGCATGCTCTTCAAAGAGTTCGCCGGCGTCGACGCCTTCCCGATCTGCCTTGACACCCAGGACGCCGACGAGATCGTCCGCGCGGTTGAGCTGATGGCCCCGACCTTCGGCGGCATCAACCTCGAGGACATCTCCGCTCCGCGCTGCTTCGAGATCGAGGACCGGCTCAAGGAGTCGATCGACATCCCGGTCTTCCACGACGACCAGCACGGGACCGCCGTGGTGACGATGGCGGCGCTCTTCAACGCGCTGAAGATCACCGGCAAACCGATCGAGCAGCTGCGGGTGCTGGTGGTAGGGCTCGGTGCCGCTGGGGTCGCGGTGACGAAGATGATGCTCGCTTCCGGGATCACCCAGATCGTCGGCTGCGACCGCCAGGGCGCGGTCTCGACCAAGCGCGGGGATTACGAATCGGGCGAGATGAACGAGGCCAAGCGCTGGTACGCGGAGACGACCAACCCGGAGCTGATCCAGGGCCAGCCCGACGACGTAATCGAGGGCATGGACATCTTCGTCGGCCTCTCAGGCCCCGGCATCATCCAGGCCGAGTCCCTGGGCAAAATGAACGACGACGCGATCGTCTTTGCGATGGCCAACCCCACCCCCGAGGTGATGCCCGAGGAGGCCGCACCCTACGTGCGGATCATGGCGACGGGCCGCTCCGACTACCCGAACCAGATCAACAACGTGCTCGCCTTCCCCGGCATCTTCCGCGGCGCCCTCGACGCCGGCGCCCCCAGCATCACCGAGGAGATGAAGCTGGCGGCCGCGAAAGGGATCGCGATGGCGGTCTCCGAGGCCGACCTCGCCGAGGACTACATCATCCCCAGCGTCTTCAACCGCGAAGTCGCCCCCAAGGTGGCCGAGGCGGTGGTTGACGAGGCGAAGCGCGACGGTATCGCCCGGCTTAACGACGAGACTGGAACCTTCGCGGCGGTCGAGAGCCCGGAGTACTAGGGGTGCGGGTTCTCGTCACCGGAGCCAGCGGCACGATCGGCTCGGCTCTGTGTGACGCCCTCTTCGCCCGCGGCGACGACGTCGTCGGCCTTTCCCGCGATCCCGGCCGCTCCCGCTCCGCGAATCCCCGCGTCACCTGGCACCGCTGGGATCCAACCCTAGAACGGCCCAATCCCGCCGCCTTCGAAGGCGTCGACGGAGTCGTCAACCTGGTCGGCGAGCAGGTCGACCAGCGCTGGACCGAGGAGTCGAAACAGCGGATCATGGAGAGTCGCCGCCAGGCAACTCACAACCTAGTTCAGACGATCGAGGCACTGGAGGAGTCACGGAGGCCGAAGGTACTGATCAGCCAGTCGGCGATCGGCTACTACGGCGACCGCGGCGACGAGGAGCTCGACGAGGGCTCAGCGCCCGGCAGCGGCTTCATCTCCGAGGTGCCACAGGCTTGGGAGCAGGCCGCGCATGAGCTCGACAATGCAGGGGTCCGCGTCGTCGTCGTTCGCACCGGCCTGGTGCTGACGACGAAGGGCGGTCTACTGAAGGAAATGCTGACGCCGTTCAAGCTCGGGGTCGGCGGGCCACTGGCGGGCGGCAAGATGTACTTCTCCTGGATCCACCTCGAGGACGAGCTGGGGATCCTGCTTTGGGCCCTGGACAACGAGCAGGTGAGCGGCCCGGTCAACGCCACCGCGCCCGAACCGGTGACGAACAAGGAGTTCTCGAAGGCGCTCGGCCGAGCGGTCAAGCGCCCGGCGATCGCCCCGGTCCCCGGGTTCGTGCTCGACCTCAAATTCGGCAGCGAGTTCGGCCACGTCCTCCGCGGCGGCCAGCGCGTGCTCCCCAAACGCACGCAGGAGCTCGGCTACGGCTTCAAGCACCCGCAGCTGGACGCGGCGCTAGCCGACCTCGTCTAGGACGGCCTTGCGCGGAGAAGAAGGGCTTCCTTCGAGAGCGCTGAGGATGCGGTGCATCGCGGCGAAGGCAGAACTCGTCTCGAGCCAAGCGATTTGGGCCGATTCGACGATCGGCCGGCTGAACTCGGCGGCCGGGCCAGGGGCTTCGAGAAAGGCGACCGAGGTT
Source organism: uncultured Actinomycetes bacterium (assembly GCA_963702075.1). Taxonomy (GTDB): domain Bacteria; phylum Actinomycetota; class Thermoleophilia; order Solirubrobacterales; family 70-9; genus VAYN01. The sequence continues at coordinate 2,014,704 of OY969703.1, forward strand.
GAGTCCTCCGTCGCGCGACGCGCGTTCGCCCCCGCCATACCGAGATCCGCTTGTCCTCCGCGCTCCACCCGGCGCAGGCAGAGTACCCGCACCTTGAGATCACCCGCCTGGCGGTCGGCGTCGTCCACCCTCCGTCGAGCTTCCTGGCACAACGGCGGCACCACGTAGACGGAGACGGTCGCGCCGCTCTGCGCTCCGCCTTCGCCGCAACCTCCCGCAGCCAGAGCGGCGGTGGCAACGAGGACCAGGCAGAGGGCTTGGAAGCGAGGCACGGGAAGCGATCCTAAACTCGGACGCGATGCGAATCGGAGTACTAACCGCAGGGGGAGACTGCCCGGGGCTAAACGCGGCAATTCGCGCCGTCGCCCGCTCGGCGATGCAGCAGGGGGATGAAGCCGTCGGGATCCGCCGTGGCTACCAGGGTCTGGCCGAGGACGACTACATGCCGCTGGGCATGTCTCAGGTGACCGGCATCCTTCACCTGGGCGGGACGATCCTCAGCACCTCCAGCTTCGAGCCAATCCGCGAAAACGCGGTCGAGAAGGTCTCTGAGGCGTTCGCGAAGCAGCGTTTCGAAGCGGTGGTTGCGATCGGCGGGGAGCACACGATGGAGATCACCCGCCAGCTGCACACGGACCACGGCTTGCCGCTGGTCGGCGTTCCGAAGACGATCGACAACGACGTTGGCGGCACCGACTTCACCTTCGGTTTCGACACCGCCGTGCAGATCGTCACCGACGCGATCGACCGCCTCCACACCACGGCCCAGTCGCACGACCGGATCATGGTCGTCGAGGTAATGGGCCGCAACACCGGCTGGATCGCCGCCTACGCGGGCATCGCCGGCGGCGCCGACTGCATCGTCATCCCCGAGCAGACGACGACCGTCGAGGAGATCTGCCGGGACGTGACCCGCCGCCACGACCGCGGCAAGGACTTCTCGATCATCGTCGTCGCCGAGGGCGCCAAGCTCGCTTTCGCCAGTGGCGAGGAAAGGCTGATCCAGCCGATCAAGGAGTCAGACGAATACGGCTACCCCCGCCTCGGTGGCATCGGGGCAGCACTGGCACACGAGCTGGAGCGGCTGACCGGCTACGAGTCAAGGGTCACCGTGCTCGGTCACGTGCAGCGCGGCGGCACCCCGACTTCGACCGACCGCGTCCTCGCCACGCTCTACGGCGCCCATGCCTACGAGATGGCCAGGGCCGGCGAATTCGGCCGCATGACGGCGATTCACGGCACGCAGATGACCTCGGTCCCGCTGACGGAGGCGGTCAAGGTCAAGCAGGTCGACCTGGGAATGCTGGAGATCGCGAAGCGCTTCTTCACCTGACGAGGAATCCGCTCCCGGGTGACATCTGGCGTGACCAAAGCCAAATTGGGCCAGAGTTTTTGATTAGTCTCCTTCGTGTACACGCAACGACGGGGGTCTGCAGTGAAAGGGAGAGGGATCGCAGTTCTGAGTGCACTGGCCGTGCTCGTGGTGGCGGCGGTGATCGCCGGCTGCGGTAGCGACAGCAGTAGTACGAATGCCTCGGAAACGGACCAGACGTCCGCGCCTCTGAGCAAGGCCGAGTTCATCAAGCAGGGAAACGACATTTGTAAACACGGGAAGCGAGCGAAGGAAAAGGCTGTGGCCGAAGCGCTCGAAAAAGCAGCCGCCGAAGGACAAAACGAACGTCCTTCCCCCCAGACGCTCGCCAAGGTTGTCGAAGAATCGGTTATTCCCCCATACGCCCAAATCGTCGATCAACTAAGCCAGCTCAGCGCTCCCAAGAAAGACGAAGCCGAAGTTGAAAAGTTCGTCAGCCAATTCGAAGCTTCGCTCGAAAAAGCGGAAGCTGATCCCGCCAAAGCTGCCGAAACCAGTCCGTTCGCATCCGCAAGTGACGCTGCCGTTGCCTACGGCCTCAATCTGTGCAACCTCTGAGCGGACGCTAGGACCTGCTGGGCACGGCGACCCGGATCACTGCGCCGATCAGCAGCACCCCGAAGAAGATCAGGCCGGCGACGCCGCCGCCTTGGCCAAAGGCGGCATAGCCGATCACCATTGCGGTGATCGCGAGGAAGAGACTGACGACCATGCTCATATCGCGGGGCATCCTATCCAGCGAGCGAGACGCGCGTCTCGCTGAGGAAGGAGGCGACCGCGTCGGCGGCACCCTCGGGTGAGCCACCCTCGCCGGCGGCGCGGACGAGGCGACTGCCGATGATCACGCCGTCGGCGATCCTGCCCACCTGGGCCGCCTGGTCCGGCGTGCCGATCCCGAAGCCGACGGCGACAGGCGTCTTCGCCTCCGCCTTGGTCGCCTCGACCAGCTCTGCCAGCGCCGGCGGCACCTCGGCACGCTCTCCGGTCGTGCCGACAGTCGAGACGACGTAGACGAAGCCGTGAGCCGCTTCGCAAATCTGTTGCCGCCGCTCGCTTGGAGTCGTAGGGGCCAACAGCGGCACCAAGGCCAACCCCTCGCCGACGAAGGCGTCGCGCACCTCCCCCGCCTCATCGAGTGGCAGATCGGGCACGATCACTCCGGTCGCCCCGGCGGCGCGAGCCATGCCCGCAAACTGGCCAGGGCCACCGTGGGCGAGAACCATGTTCACGTAAGCCATGAAGACGACCGGAACGCGGTCGGAGATCAAGCGGCAGACCTCCAGCGCCGTCGCCAGGGTCGCCCCCGCCTCCAGGGCCTTCGTCGCGGCGGCATGGATCGCCGGTCCATCCGCGAGCGGATCGGAGAACGGCACCCCCAGCTCGACCAGGTCAGCCCCGGCATCGGCATAGGCCTCAGCGACCGCCAGCCCGGTCTCACGGTCGGGATATCCGGCCATCATGTAAGGCATCAGCGCCGCCCTTCCCTCTTCTCGAGCGAGGGCGAAGGCCGCCGCAATCCGCTCCTCACCGGAAGCGTCACGGGGAGCCGGGTGAGGGTCGCCGGACCCTCCCCGCTGTTGTCCGCCGATCCTCACCCGGCTCCCCCCGCAACCCTCACGGCAAGACCTCACCCGGCGGTTTCAGACGAGCCGTAGCCTCGGCCATGTCCTTATCGCCACGGCCAGAGAGACAGAGGACGTCGAAACCCGTCCCCCCTGAGTTCTCCAGCAACCAAGCAATTGCGTGGGAGGACTCCAGCGCCGGGATGATCCCCTCGAGCCGCGAGAGCTCTGCGAAGGCGGCCAGCGCCTGCTCGTCGGTGACGCCGACGTAGGCGGCGCGACCGCTGTCGCGCAGGTAGGCGTGCTCGGGACCGACGCCCGGATAATCGAGGCCGGCGGAGATCGAGTGCGCCTCGAGGATCTGACCTTCCTCGTCGGCGATGATCGAAGAGAGCGAGCCATGCAGGACCCCGGTGGTTCCGGCCTGCAGCGAAGCGCCGTGACGCTGGCTCTCGAGCCCCTCTCCGGCTGCCTCGACGCCGACCAGAGCCACCTCGGCGTCCTCGACGAAGGGCGTGAAGATCCCGATCGCATTGGAGCCACCGCCGACGCAGGCGATCACGCGGGCGGGTAACGAGCCCTCGGCCACCAGGGCCTGTTCCCGAGCCTCCTCGCCGATCACCCGCTGCAGGTCGCGGACCAGGGCCGGGTAGGGCGCCGGGCCGACGGCGGAGCCGATCACGTAATGGGTGGTGGCGACGTTGGCGACCCAGTCGCGGATCGCGGCACTGACAGCCTCCTTGAGAGTCCGCGCCCCGGCCTCGACCGGCGCCACCTCGGCTCCCAGCAGCCGCATCCGCTCGACGTTGGGTGCCTGGCGGCGGATGTCCTCGGTCCCCATATAGACGACGCATTCGAGGCCGAGCAGGGCGCAGGCAGTGGCCGTGGCGACGCCGTGCTGGCCGGCGCCGGTCTCGGCGATCACCCGCGGCTTGCCCATCCGCGCCGCCAGCAGGGTCTGGCCGATGGCGTTGTTGATCTTGTGCGAGCCGGTGTGGGCCAGATCCTCGCGCTTCAGGTAGACCCGGGAGCCGACCCGCTCGGAGAGCCGTTCGGCCAGGTAGAGCGGCGTCGGCCGGCCGATGAAGTCGCGCCGCAGCTGCTCGAGCCGCGCCACGAATTCCTCGTCCTCGCGCGCCTCCGTCCAGGCCGCGGTCAGCTCGTCGAGCGCCGGGATCAGCGTCTCCGGGACGTATCGCCCCCCGTAGGGGCCGAACCTCTGCTCGATCGTGCTCATGCCTCGGCGCCGATCGGGTTGGCTGCCTCGAAGAAGGCGGCCATCGCCGCGTGGTCCTTCCGCCCTGGCTCGAGCTCGACGCCGCTGGCGACGTCGACCGCGTAGGGGTGGACGATCGAGATCGCGGCGGCAACGTTGTCCGGGCGCAGCCCCCCGGCCAGGATCGCCGGGACTTCGGAGCGGTGGCCGCGCAGCAGCTCCCAGTCGAAACTCTGGCCGGTGCCGCCCCAGGCCCCCTTCGCGCGGCGATCGAAGAGGTGGAAGTCGGTGCGAAATGCCTCCGCGGCGTGGATATCGGCGGCGCTGGCGACGTGAACGGCCTTGGCGACCTTGACGCCGGTCCGCCGTCCCACCTCAGAGCAGAAGGAGGCGCCCTCCGCCCCGTTCAGCTGCACCATCGTCAGCCCCTCGTCCTCGACCGCGTGCGCCACCTCGTCCAGGGTCGGGTTCACGAACACTCCGACAACCTCCACCTTGCGCCGAAAAGCAGCAGCGATCCCAGCCGCCACCCCCCGGTCGACGTCACGAGGACTGCCATGGAAATGGATCAAGCCAACGGCCCAAGCCCCAAGCCGCACGGCCTCAGCCGCGTCGTCCATGTTGGTGATCCCGCAGAACTTGACCCGCATCCACCCAGCGTAAGGGAAGACGAGCCGGGCCTTCGCAAAGGCCCGGCTCGCCCTGGTATCGGCCCCCGGATCTATTCCGAGTTCTTGGGCTGCGTCCCGAGGGTGACGTTGGCGGTCTTTTCGTCGCCGCCGCGGAGGATCTTCAGTTCGAGCGTGTCGCCGGGCTTGGAGTCCTGGATCGCTTCGACCAGCTCTTCCATGCTCGTGATCTTCTTGCCGTTGGCTTCGGTGATGATGTCGCCGCCGAGGCGCACTTCCTGGCCGTTGATCGTGGCCGAGGTGTCGCCCGCTTCCAGGCCGGCCTTGTCGGCCGGGCCGCCCTTGACGACCTGCTGCACGATCACGCCCTGTTCGACCGGCAGGTTCAGCGCCTTCGCCAGTTCGGGAGTGATGGTGCCGCCGCTGATGCCGAGGAAGGCATGTTCCACTTCACCCTTGGTCTCGAGTTGGTCGATCTCGGCCCGGATCGTGTCGATCGGGATCGCAAAGCCGATGCCGACGTTGCCGTCACCGCCACCGCCGGTGGCGATCTGCGAGTTGATCCCGATCACCGCGCCTCCCGCGTCGATCAGCGGACCACCGGAGTTGCCGGGGTTGATCGCCGCGTCGGTTTGGATCACGTGGTTGATCGAAAAGCCGTTGGGCGCCTGAATCTGCCGCTGCAGAGCGGAGACGATGCCGCTGGTGACGGTGCGGTCGAGCCCGAAGGGGTTGCCGATCGCGACCACCGGGTCGCCGACTTCCACTTCGGCGGAGTGGCCGAGCGTCAGCGGATGCAGTTCCTTGGCCGGCGCTTCGACCTGCAGCAGGGCGATGTCGGTTCCGGGGTCGGTACCGACCACTTCGGCTTCGTACTCCTTTTCGGAGTCGCCGAGTTTGACCTCGACCTTTTCGGCGCCTTCGATGACGTGGTTGTTGGTGAGGATGTGACCTTCGCCGTCGATCACGAAGCCGGAGCCGGTGGCGATCCCGCCGGATTCCTGTTCGGGTTCGCCGAACGGGTTGAAGGCGCTTTCCTGCGGTTCCAGCTGGGATTCGATGAAGGCGACCCCCTGCCCATCGGTCCTGTAGATCTGGTTGACGACGTTGGTGTTCTTTTCTTCCTTCGCGTCCACCGGCGCCGTAAGCGGAGAGGCCACGGTCGTCGTCGTACCGCCGCCGGAGTCGCCCACGCCTGCGGCGAGGGCGATCAGTCCGACGACGGCGACGACGAGGCCGCCAAGGAGAGCGGAGAAGAACGGGCTGCGAAGTTTTGACTGTTGCTGAGGCATGGCTGAAGGATGGCCTGCGGCCGTGACTTCTCCCTAAATACTCTTCAAAAGTTTTCTAAAGATGGCAGACCGGCGTGCCGGGCCTGCTCAGACGAGGTGTTCGCGGGTGCTTTCGTCGCTGCCGGTCAGCTCCCGCACCTTCTCCTCGGGATCAGCCGCCGCCATCAGCGCACCGCCGATCAGGACCGCGTCCACCCCCACCCGATCAAGCTCAGCCAGCTCCTCGCGCCCGGAGATGCCGCTCTCGGCGACGACGGTCTTGCCGGCCGGCACGTCGGGCATCAGCTCGAAGGTGGTGCCGATGTCGACGCTCATGTCGTCGAGGTTGCGGTTGTTGATCCCGATCACCTCGGACCCGGCCCCGAGGGCCCGCTCGAGCTCCTCGGCGTCGTGTACCTCGACCAGGCAGTCGAGATCGATCGAGCGCGCCTCCTGATAGAGCGACCGCAGGTCCTCGTCGCCGAGGGCGGCAGCGATCAGCAACACGGCATCGGCCCCGTTCACCGCCGCCTCGTAGAGCTGGTAGGGGTCGACGATGAAGTCCTTGCGGATGATCGGCATTTCACAGGCGGCGCGGGCCGCACGCAGGTCTGCCAGCGAGCCGCCAAAGTGACGCTCGTCGGTGAGGACGGAGAGAGCCGCGGCGCCGCCGCGCTCATAGGCGCCGACCTGGGCGGCGAGATCGATCGAGTCCGGAGCAAGGGCACCCGCGCTGGGCGAGCGCCGCTTGAACTCGGCGATCAGCGACAAGCCCGGGCGCGTCAGCGCCTCGTTGAAGGGTCGGTCTTCGTGCCGGCCGGAGAGCCGCGCTTCCAGATCGGCCTGGGAGAGCTCGGCACGACGCGCCATGACCCCTTCCCGGGCCCCTGCGATGAGCTGGTCCATCATTCCCACTTGAACTCGTAAAGCCTAGACGGCGCGAACGGCCGTTGCTGCGACCAGTCGCTCCAGCACGTCTGCTGCCGCGCCGGAATCGATTGCCCCTACGGCCTTACCGACGCCCTGCTCCAGGTCCGGGGCGAGACCGCCGACGTAGATCGCCGCCGCGGCGTTGAGCAGGACGAGGTCGCGGTGCGGCCCCGGCTCGCCCGCCAGAACCGAGCGGGTGACGGCGGCGTTCTCCGCGGGGGTACCGCCGGCGACGCCGGCGAGGTCCGCCGGCGCCAGGCCGAACTGGCCCGGCTCGACGAACCACTCGGCGGTACGGCCGTCGACGACCTCGATCACGCGGGTGCGAGCTGAGAGCGAGAGCTCGTCGAGCCCGTCCTCGGCCGAGACGACGAGGGCGCGAACGCTGCCGAGGGCGACCAGCGCCTCGGCGATCGTCTCCTGGTAGTGGCGATCAGCCACCCCGAGCAGCTGCCGGTTCGCCCCGGCGGGATTGGTCAGCGGACCGAGGAAGTTGAAGATCGTTCGCACCCCAAGGGCCTTGCGGGCGGGGACAACGTGTTTCATCGCCGCGTGGTGGCGGGGCGCGAACATGAACCCGAAGCCGATCTCGTCGATGCAGCGCCCGACCTGCCCGGGCTCGATTTCGACGTTTACCCCGAGCGCCTCGAGCAGGTCCGCCGAGCCGCACCTGCTGGTGTTGGACCGGTTGCCGTGCTTGGCGATCGCGCAGCCGACCCCGGCGGCGACGAAGGCGGCCGTGGTCGAGATGTTGAAGGTGGAAGGGCCACCGCCGGTGCCGCAGGTGTCGACGAGGTCATGGCGGCTGGTCGCCACCGGCGCCGCCAGCCCCCGCATCGTCCGCGCCAGGCCGACCAGCTCCGGCACCGTCTCGCCCTTCGCCCGCAGGGCGATCAGGAAAGCACCGGTCTGGATCGGGTCGGTGCGCCCCTCCATGATCTCGCTCAAAACCGCGGATGCGTGGTCGGCGGTGAGGTGATCGCCGGCGCAGACGGCGTCGATCGCGCGGCTGACGATGTCGTTAGGCATCGACGCGCTCCCCGATGAAGTTGGCGAGCAGGTGTTTACCCTGCGGGGTGAGGACCGACTCGGGGTGGAACTGAACCCCCTCGACCGGCAGCTCTCGGTGCCGCGCGCCCATCACCACGTCGCCCAGCCGGGCGCTCAGCTCGAGCTCGTCGGGCAGCTCCGCGTCGGCGATCAGCGAGTGGTAGCGGCCGGCAACCAGCGGGCTCGGCAGGCCCTCGTAGATCGTCTTGCCATCGTGCTCGACTTCGCCCTCCTTGCCGTGGATCGGCTCCCCCTGGACGACGCGGCCCCCGAATGCCTCAACCATCGCCTGGTGGCCGAGACAAACGCCGAGCACCGGCGTACCGGCCTCGCCGAAGGCCTTGATCGCCTCGCCGGAAATGCCCGCCTCGGCCGGCGTGCACGGGCCGGGCGAGACCACCAGCCGGTCCGGCTCGCGGGCCAGCAGCTCCGCGACCGTCGCTTTGTCGTTGCGCACGACTTCCACCTCCGCCCCCAGCTCGCCCAGGTACTGGACGAGGTTGTAGGTGAAGGAGTCGTAGTTGTCGATTACGAGGACGCGCATCCGCTCACTCCCAGTCCGGCTGCTCGCAGGCGACCTCGACGGCCCGGAAGACCGCCCTCGCCTTGTTGACCGACTCGTTCCACTCGTACTCGGGCTTGGCGTCGGCGACGGTGCCGCCGCCGGCCTGCACGTGCAGCTGCCCGTCCTTGACGACGACGGTGCGGATGTGGATCGCGGTGTCGAGGTCACCGTCCCAGGAGAGATAGCCGATCGCACCGCCATAGCCACAGCGCTTGACCGGCTCGAGCTCGTCGATGATCTGCATCGCCCGCACCTTCGGCGCGCCCGAGAGCGTTCCCGCCGGCAGCGCCGAGCGCAGCACGTCCATCGCGCTCACCCCCTCTTTGAGCTTGCCCGAGACCTGGCTGACGATGTGGAGAACGTGCGAGTAGGTCTCGACGACCATCAGCTCGTCAACCTCGACGCTGCCGTACTCGCAGACGCGGCCGAGGTCGTTGCGGCCGAGATCGACCAGCATCACGTGCTCGGCCCGCTCCTTGGGGTCGTTGACGAGGCGCTCGGCGAGCCGGCGGTCCTCGTCCTCGCTGTCGCCGCGCGGGTAGGTGCCGGCGATCGGCCGCGTCTCAACCCGGTCGCCGATCACCTTGACCAGGGGCTCGGGCGAGGCGCCGGCGAGCTGGAAGTCACCGAACTCGAGGAAGTACATGTAGGGCGAGGGGTTGACCGCGCGCAGGCCGCGGTAGACGGAGAATGCCTCGACCGGCGCCGGGGCCGAGAACCGCTGCGAGGGAACCACCTGGAAGGCATCGCCGGCGTGGACGTACTCGACGATCCGCGCCACGGCCGCTTCGAACTCCTCCCGCGTCATGTTCGACTCGAACCGCGGCGGCTCGGCGGTCACCGGCTGCGCGGGGACTGGCACGGCGCCCCGGAGGCGCTCGCGCATCTCGGCGATTGTCGCCGCCGCCGCCTCATACGCAGCGTCGACGCTGCCGTCCTTCCCGACGAAGGCACAGGCGAGGATCGTCAGCTCGTGGCGAAGGTGGTCGAAGATCACCATCGCATCGGTGACCATCAACGCCAGGTCCGGCAGCCCGAGCGGGTCCGGGTTCGGCTCCCCGAGCGGCTCCACGGTCCGCACCAGGTCGTAGGCGAAGATGCCGACGGCTCCTCCGGCAAAGGGGGGCAGTCCCTCGATCGGCACCGGCTCGTACTCCCGCAGCCGCGCCGCGACCGCGGCGTATGGATCGGGGGCGGCTTCGGTCCGGCTCGGCGCCGCGGTGGCCGCCACCTCCGCCCCGCTCCACTCCGAGAGCACGCCGTCGCTCCAGCGTAGCAGCGCCCGCGGGCGCAGGCCGACGAACGAATAGCGGCCGACCTGACCCTGCTCGGCGGACTCGAGCAGGAAGCAGGGCGCGCCCTCCGGCTCCCCGGCCCGCAACTTGAGGAAGGCGGAAACCGGCGTCTCGCAGTCGTCGATCAACCGCGCCCGCACCGGCACCACGTTGCCCTCGCGAGCAAGCTCCCGCGCCTCCTCCAGGCTCGGCTCGAGGCGAATCTCGCCCAAATCAGGCCCTCGCACTCGTGACTCGCTAGCCGCTGCGCGCATTCAGCACCTCCATCACCTTCGCCTGCGAGACCCCGCGTGAGGCCAGCAGGACGCTGAGGTGGTAGAGGACGTCGGCAGCCTCTTCGGCGACCCGCTCCTCGCTCTCTTCGCGGGCGGCGCGGACCACCTCCTCGGCCTCCTCCTCGACCTTCTCCCCGATCAGCTCGCGGTCGTCGAGCAGCGTCACGGTGTAGCTGCCGTCGGGCCGCTGCAGGGCGCGATGGCGGATCGTCCGCTCCAGCGCCGGCAGCGCTTCGTAGGTGACGGGGTAAGGCTCGCCCTCGGCCGGCGGCGCGTCCTTGCGCGGCGAGGCGGAGCCGAGCACCTCGCGGTAGAAGCAGCTGCGCTCGCCGGTGTGGCAGGCGGGGCCGGCGGGATCGACCAGCGCTACCAGCGCGTCCCCGTCGCAGTCGTAGCGAAGCTGGCGCAGGTGCATGAAGTTCCCCGAGGTTTCCCCCTTCTTCCAGAGCTCGTCGCGGGAACGGCTGTGGAAGTGGAGGTCTCCCTCCTCCAGCGTCAGCTCCAGCGAGCGGGCGCTCATATAGGCGAGCATCAGCACCTCGCCGCTGGCGAAGTCCTGGACGATGCACGGCACCAGGCCCTGTTGGTCGAATTCGATTTCAGGAAACATCCGAGGCATCGTAAACGCCTCCCCCTGGGAACCCGGGCTACTCGATGCCGAGACGGTCGAGCAGGTCCTCGTCGCGGCGCCAGTGCTTGCGGACCCGAACCTGGAGGTCGAGGTGGACGCGGGCACCGAGCTCGGCCTCCAGCGACCGACGCGCAGCGATGCCGATCTCGCCGATCTTCGTCCCGCTCTTGCCGATCAGGATCCCCTTCTGCGACTCGGTCTCGGCCCAGATCTCGGCCTGAACGACCACCAATCCGTCCTCGCGCGGCTCGACCTCCTGGACCGATACCTCGACCGAGTGCGGGATCTCCTGTCGGGTCCGGTTCAGCACCTGCTCGCGGATCAGCTCGGCGAGCAGCAGCTCGCTGGACTGGTCGCTGCGGTCCTCCGGCGGATACATGTAGGGGCCCTCGGGGACGAGCTCGCCGAGGCGCTCGAGCAGCGGCTGCACGCCCTCGCCGGTGCGGGCGCTGATCGGGAAGACCTCGTCGACCCCCTCCAGCTCGGCCGCCTGCGCCAGTACTGGGACCAGCTCGTTCGGCCCCAGCCGATCGGCCTTGTTGACGGCGCAGATCACCGGCAGCTCGGTCCCGGCGCCGATCAGGGCCCTGACGATGAAGCGGTCGCCCGGACCCACGCCCTCCTCGCCGTTGATCACGAAGAGGACGACGTCGGAGTCGGTCAGCTCGCGCTCGACCCGCCCCTGCATCCGCTCGGTGAGGACGTCGCGCGGGCGCTGGACGCCGGGAAGGTCGACGAGGATGAGCTGGCGCTCCGCGTCGAGGTCGGTGGCCACGCCACGGATCGCCCGGCGCGTGGTCTGGGGCCGGCTGGAGACGATGACGACGTGGGAGCCGACGATCGCGTTGACCAGCGTCGACTTGCCGACGTTCGGTCGGCCCGCGAGCCCGATGAACCCAGACCGGCTCACCGCAGCGCCGCCAGCACCCGCGCCTGCAGCGCCAGCATCTCCCCCCGGTCGGCCTCGTGATCGTAGCCGCAGAGGTGGAGCACGCCGTGGACCGCGGCCTCGGTCACGTCGGAGCAGTGCTGCGGGCAGATCGCGACGTCGCCGAGCTCCCGTGGACCGGAGACGGGGTCGAGTTCGTCGATCGGGAAAGCGAGAACGTCGGTCGGCGCGTCCTTGCCGCGATGCTCGCGGTTGAGCTCCCGGATCCGGTCCTCGTCGACCAGCTCCACGGCCAGGTGCCCGTCGCCGACCCCGGCCGCCTCCAGCGCCGCCGCCGCGGCGGGACGGAAGTCGGCGGGTACGTCGGTCAGGTCGAGGCTCACGAAGGCGGCGTCGGCCCGTGTTCGGCGCGCGCCTCGCGGGCGCCGTGAGCGTCGTAGGCGGCGACGATCCGCTGCACCAGCTTGTGGCGAACGACGTCCTCGCCGCCGAAGCGGACGAAGGAGATGTCTTTGACGTCGTTGAGGATGTCGCTGACGGCGATCAGCCCCGAGCGCTGGTCGGTCGGCAGGTCGATCTGGGTGACGTCGCCGGTGACCACCATCCGCGAGTTGAAGCCGAGCCGGGTGAGGAACATCTTCATCTGCTCGGGGCTGGTGTTCTGCGCCTCGTCGAGGATGACGAAGGAGTCGTTGAGGGTACGGCCACGCATGAAGGCCAATGGCGCGACCTCGATCACGTTGCGCTCGAAATAGCCGTTTACCCGGTCGGGGTCGAGCATGTCGAAGAGAGCATCGAAGAGCGGCCGCAGGTAGGGGTCGACCTTGGCCTGGATGTCGCCGGGCAGGAAGCCGAGCCGCTCACCCGCCTCGACCGCAGGCCGGGTGAGGATGATCCGCTGCACCTTGCGTTCGGTCAGCGCCGCGGCGGCCATCGCGACCGCGAGGAAGGTCTTGCCGGTGCCGGCGGGGCCGATCCCGAAGGTGATCGTGTGGCGGCGGATCGAGTCGACGTAGCGTTTCTGGTTCAGCGTTTTCGGCGCCACTTTGGTGTTGCGGTGGCGCCAGACGACGTCCTCGAGGATCTCGGCCGGGCTCTCTTCCGCGTCCAGCGCCCCGGTGACCGCTTCGATCGTGCCAGGAGCGACTTCGATCCCCTGCTCGATCAGCTCGACCATCTCGTCGACGACGGTCGCAGCGGCGGCGACGTCGTCGGGTTCACCCTCCAGGGTGAGAACGTTGCCGCGCAGATGCAGCTCGGCGTCCAGGCGCCCTCGGAGCGCCTTGAGAACCCCGTCCTCGGAGCCGGCCAGCTCGGCCGCGACCGTGTTGTCGAGGGTCAGCTGCCTACGCGCCAAGGCACTTCCTCATCAACCATGTCAACCCAGCTTCTCTCGCACCGCGGCGCTGACCCGCTTACCGTCGGCGCGCCCGCCGAGCTTCGGCATCAGCGCCGACATCACCTGGCCCATCTGCCGCTGCTCGCTCGCCCCCGTCTCCGCGATCGCCTCCGCGACCAGCGCGCCAAGCTCCTCGTCGGAAAGCTGCTGCGGCAGGTAGCCATCGATCAGCTCGGCCTCGAAACGCTCGGAGGCCGCCTGCTCGGCGCGGCCGGCGCCCTCGTAAGCCTCGGCCGCCTCAACTCGTTTCTTGCGCTCGCGCTGCAGCACCGCGACCTCGTCGCCCTTGCCCAGCTTCGCGTCCTGCTGCAGCACGTCGACGATCATCCGCAGCGCCGAAGCCCGCTCGCGGTCGCGCGCTTTCATCGCCGTCTTCACATCGTCCTGTACCTGCTCGAGAACGCTCATCGGCTAAGAGTAGAGGGCCTCATCGGGAACGACCGCAAGTCCCTTGGAGACCAGATCGCGGATGTCGAGGCTGACGAGCTGCCACCCGTTGCGTCTTGCGGTAGCGACATAGGCAGCGTCATAGGCCGTGAGCTTGTATTCCTCCGCCAAGAGGCATGCCGCTTGGAGTGAGGAGGGGTCAATACGTGCGAAGCGGTCTTGGCACCGATCGACAATCAGCTGTCCGACCTCGCGCGCCTTCTCGGGGAGGCCCATCTTTACGCCAAGGACGTTGGCGATCTCGTAGAGAGTCAAGTCCAAAGCTGAAACCGGCTGCGCGGGATCGAGCACGATCGATCGAGCGGGGCCATGAAACCGATCCCCCGGGTCGAAGACGGCCGCCCAGACGCTGGCATCGAGCAGAAGCACCTAGTGTGATTCCCGATCTTCGCGGATCAGCCGTGCGGCTTCACCGCCCAGGTCCAAGGTGCCGATCCCATCTAGGAGATCTTCGATGTGCTTGCGCTGCTGCACGTGTTCGCTTTCGATCTCGCGTTCAACGACTCGCCGCAGGAAGCCACTACGGGTCTCGTGATTGGAGCGAGCCTGGCCGTCCAAGCGCTCCAGGAGTTTGTCGGGAATGGAGATCATCACCTTGGCCACAGGGTGAGTATATACGGTATTGCTCGGCGTCAAGAGTGGCATGGCGGGGATCCTGAAGGGCGAGAGCGCACGTGTGGTGCGCAGAAAGTGCCAATTCAGAGCCAGTTTGGCGGCGGAATAGAGACGAAAGGGCTAGATCTCGACCCGCTCGACGTCTCCCAGCGGCATCTGCAGGAAGCGGGTGCCGATCGCCTGGAAGGCCTCGGGGTCGCCGGTGCAGAGGAAGTCGTAGCTGCCCTCTCCTTCCGGCGCCCGAGCAAGTCCGGAAGCCTCCAGAGTCCGCTGCACGGCTGCGGCGACCGCGTGACCGCCGCTGACCAGACGCACGTCGCGGCCGAGGATGCGCTGGAGCATCGGCATCACCAGCGGGTAATGGGTGCAGCCGAGGATCAGGGTGTCGATCCCGGCCTCCTTCAGCGGCCTGCAGTAGGAGCGGGCCATCGACATCGTGTCCTCGTCGAAGAGGGCGCCGTCCTGGATGAAAGAGGCGAGGTCGGGCGCCGCGACCTCGATCACCTCGAGCCCGCGGCCCTCGGCTTCGAGGGCGCGGCGGTAGGCGCCGCTCTCGACCGTGTTCGGCGTCGCCAGCACCCCGACCCGCGCGTTCGCGGTGATCGCCGAGGCGATCTCAGCCTGCGGCTCGACCACCGGCACCACCTCCACCCCCCTCGCCGCAGCCACCTCGCGCGCCACCTCCTCGCCGATCGAGGTCGCGGTGTTGCAGGCAATCACCAGCAGCTTCGCCCCCCTCTCCAGCAGCAGCTCGGCGATGTGGCGGATGCGCTCGCGCAGCTGTACCGGGTCCTTGTCGCCGTAGGGAAACATCGCCGTGTCGCCGAGGTAGAGGAAGTCCTCCTGCGGCAGCGAGACCAGGCACTCATGGAGCACGGTGAGGCCGCCGACCCCCGAATCGAACATCCCGACCGGCTGCGCGGCGTCGCTCACATGAACGGCTTGTACGACATGAAGAAGATCGTCACCACGACGATTAGGCCGGCGAGGGTGCCGACTTGAGCGATTTGCCCGCTCAGCGCTTCGAACTCATCGCTGAGGGTGTCGCCCTGCTCCAGGTCACGCTCAGCCAACTCCTTTGCCTTGCGCACCCGCGGCTGGAAATAGGCGTGCTGGAGACCGAATAGGACAATGATCGCGATGAACCCGACGACCACGAAGGCATCACTGCCATCCCAGGCGCCACCACTCGCCGAAAGAAGGCCGATTCCAGCGAGCAGCAGAACGACCATTCCGGGATTGACCAGATAGCGATCGACTTTTTGGATTCCGGCCAGCAACGCCGGAGTCGCCCGCGGATGCTGCGGCGCCACCGAGAAGAAGAACCCGTAGCCGAAGGTCGGACCGAAGGCAAGTACCACCGCGAGGATGTGCAGGAACAGCAGGAACTTGTAGCCGGGGTCAACGATCGAAGCCAGGAGCATCGGCGAGAACCCTATAGCTCAGCCGCGACGAAGCAGCAGCGCCGCCCAATCGCCGTCCTGACGGCGGTCGGCCTCCATCAACCCGCTCGCGCCGAACGCCTCGGCGACTTCGTCCATCTCCCCCGGCAAGAGCCCGGAACAGACGACGGTCTGGGGAGCCGGGTGAGTCTCGCCGGACCCTCCCCGCCGTTGTCCGCCGAGACTCACCCGGCTCCCCCCCGCCGCTTCGAGCTGGGCGGCCACCGCATTCAGGATGGGGGCGGTCATGTTGGCGACGACCGTCGGGGCGAGTGAAGGTAGGCGCTCCCGGAGGTTCATGCGCTCCAGATGAAGCTCGACGTCGTTCGCGTCTGAGTTGGCTGCGGCAGCTTCGAGGGCCGCCTGCTCGTGGTCGTAGCCCCGGATCGGGTCCCAGCCGAGCTTCGCCGCCGCGATCGCCAGCACTCCGGAGCCGGTTCCGAGGTCGACCAGCTCGCCGCCCGGCTTCAGCTCGCAGAGGAACTCGAGGCAGAGGCGGGTGGTTGGATGGGCGCCGGTGCCGAAGGCCTGACCGGGGTCGACCACGACGTCGACCGCGCCCTCGCGCGGTGGCTCCCAGGACGGCCGCAGCCAGAGCCGGTCGGCTACCAGCAACGGCTTATGGAAGTCGCGCCAGCGGTCGGCCCAGTCGTCCGGAATCGTCGTCGAGCTGACCTCCACCCGGCCGCCGCCGATTCCCGCGTCGAGATCGCCCAGCTCCGGCAGCTCGCCCTCGCCGCCGTAGATCGCGAACTCGACGTAGCCGGGCCCGCGCTCCTCCTCTACCCCGTTCGGAGCGAGCACCGTCAGCTCGGCCAGGACCAGGTCCGCCTGCTCGGGAGCGCAGCGGACCGCGAGGCGGATCAAGGGCTCAACCGAAGGCCCGCCGCACGCGGCCGAAGAGGCCGTCGCCGTGCTGCGGGGCGAGGTTCTCGTCCTCGAGGGTGCCGTCGAGGCGCTCGGCAAGCTCGCGCTGCTCGTCGCTGAGGTTGGCCGGGACGACGACCTCGAGGACGATCCGCTGGTTGCCGCGGCGGCGACCGTTGAGGCGGGGCAGGCCGATCCCCTTGAGGAGGTACTGGTGGCCGGGTTGGGTCCCCGGCTCGACCTCGATCTCCTCCTCCCCCTCCAGCGTCGGCACCGTTACCGTCGTCCCCAGCATCGCCTCGGTTGCCGGAATCGAGACGGTGCCGATCAGGTCACTGCCGTCGCGCTCGAAGCGCTCGTCCTCGGCGACCGCGATCTCGACGTAGAGGTCGCCCGCCGGCGCCCCTGGCTCACCGGCGTGACCGGCGCCGGCGATCCGCATCCGCTGCCCGGCTTCGATCCCGGCCGGAACTTCGATCGCGCTGGTGCGGCTCTGGCGGGTGCGGCCGCTGCCACCGCAGACCTCGCACGGCGTCTGCGGCACTTTGCCGGCGCCGCCACAGACGTCGCAGGGGGTGCTGCGGACCATCTGGCCGAACGGCGTCCTGGTCACCGCCCGTAGCTCGCCGGCGCCGCCACAGCGCTCGCAGGTAGTGATCGGGGTCCCCGGCTCTGCCCCATTGCCGTGGCAGTGCTCGCAAGGGGCGACGACGTCGTAGGTGACCTCGCGGCGCGCGCCGGTCGCCACCTCGGCCAGCCCGACCTCGACTTCGACTCCCACGTCACCGCCAGCCGCGGCGCGGCGCCCGCCGCCGAAGCCGAAACCGCCGCCCCCGAAGAAGGCCTGGAAGATGTCGTCGATCGAGCCGAAGCCGGCGCCGGGGTCGTAGCCGCCCGACCGCAGCCCCTCGTGGCCGTAAGCGTCGTAGGTGCGGCGGCGCTCGGCGTCGGAGAGCACCTCGTATGCCTCGGCCGCCTCTTTGAAGCGGTCCTCGGCGTCGGGCTCCTGGTTGACGTCGGGGTGCAGCTCGCGCGCCAGGCGCCGGAACGCTTTCTTGATCTCGGTCTCGTTGGCGTCCCGGGCGACCCCCAGGACCTCGTAGTAGTCGCGTGGCATCGCCTAGTCGCTGTAGACGGTCTCGAAGTAGCGGGAAAGCTCGCGGGCGGCGAGGCGGACCGAGGCAATCGCGGTCGCGTAGTCCATCCGCAGCGGGCCGACCACGCCGACCGCGCCGAGGTTGCGATGGGCGAGGCCGTAGTTGGCTCCGATCACGCTGACCGAGCGCAGTCCCGGTTGCGGGTTCTCGGCCCCGATCCAGAAGAAGACCGAGCGCCGGTCGAGCGAGGAGCGCAGCATCGCCAGCACGTCGGCCCGCCGCTCCAGCGCCGTCATCAGCTCGTCGGCGCGGGGCAGGTCCGGCAGGTGGGCGTCGGAGAGCAGGCGGGAGGTGCCCTCCATGTAGAGGTCGCCGCCCCCCTCGCCGACGAAGTCGGTGAAGGTGGTGCCGAGGGTGGCGACGAAGTCGGCCTCGATTCCGCTCAGCCCCGGATCGGCGAGCCTGGTCTCGATCATCCGCGCCCCGACGCCGAGACCCGAAAGCGACTCGTTGAGGTAGCTGGAGGCCCACTCGACCAGGCCGCGGTCGAGCAGGCGGTCGAACTCGAAGACCCGACGGGTGACGTCTCCGGTCGAGGCGATCCCGATCACCACGACCTTGTTCGGCTGCAGTTGCAGGACCTCGACCCGGTGGATCGTCGCCGTCAGGCTCGGCGCCGGTGCGGTCGCCATCGCCACCAGGTCGGTGACTTCGGCCAAGGCGACGGTGGTCTCCCGCATCGCCGCGTCGACCTCGCGGCGCAGGCGCGAGAGCTCGAGCTCGACTCCCGGCTCGGCCGGCATCGACCCCGATTCGAGCATCGAATCGACGTAGCGACGGTAGCCGGCGTCGGTGGGAACGCGGCCGGCCGAGGTGTGCGGGTGGGTCAGGTAGCCGGCCGCCTCAAGGGCCGCCAGCTCGGCGCGGACGGTCGACGGTCCCCACTCCACCTCGCGGCGTTCCGCCACCTCTTTCGAGGGCACGGGACGGGCGGTGTCGAGGTGGGCGTCGACGACCAGCCGCAGGATCAGCTCTTGGCGCTCAGAGAGCATGCCCCGCAGTCTAGGAGGCCCTCCTACAACTCAAGTTCCGCTTCGGCGTTCTTGATGATCTGGGTCTCACCCTGGGCGGCGACGGTGTCGACCACGACACGATTGCCCTCGACCGATTTGATCGTGCCGGAGACGACGATCTCCTGCTCGGGCATGCCCATCCCGCGCATCTGCACCGAGAGCCGCTTCAGCGCCCGCGGGTCGCCGTCGGCCAGGGCGGCGTTGGCCTTCGCCATCAGCCCCATCGAGTAGAGGCCGTGGAGGATGTTGCGCGGCAGCCCGACGGCTTTGGCGAACTCGTCGTCGATGTGGATCGGGTTGAAGTCCCCCGAGGCGCCTGCGTAGCGATGCGGTAGGTACTTGTCGGGCGTCACCCGCAGCTCCGGGGCCTGGTCGCCCACGTTCAGATCAGCCATTTCAAACCCCCCTCACGATCAGCGTCCAGGTTCCGCGCACGACCTGGGCGCCGTCCTGGTTGACCGAGTTGGTCTCGAACACGTAGAAGCCTTTGCCGTCCCTCTCCTCGATCGAAAGGCATTTCGCGGTGGTCGTGATCTCGTCACCCGAGCAGGCCGGCTCGTCCCACTCGAACTGCTGGCCGCCGTGGACCATCGCCGCGAAGTTCATCGCCACGTCGGGGTCGAACATCGCCGGCGCCATCGCCGGGCTGCTGTAGACGACCGCGAACATCGGCGGCGCCACCACGTCGCGGAAGCCCGCCGCGCGCGCCGCCTCGACGTCGAGGTGCACGGGGTTGTCGATCCCCAGCGCGTTCGCGTACTCCCTGATCTTCTCCCGCCCCACCTGGTAGGTGCTGGCGGGCCATTCCTTGCCTACCGCATCGGTCTTGAGTGCCATGGGCGGGCAATCTACCTGGCCACGCAGCCAGGAGGCAATGAAGAGCTACTCGTCGATCTCGAGCACCGCAAGGAACGCCTCCTGCGGCACTTCCACCCGGCCGACCGCCTTCATCCGTTTCTTGCCCGCTTTCTGCTTCTTCAAGAGCTTGTTCTTACGGGTGACGTCGCCGCCGTAGAGCTTCGCGGTGACGTCCTTGCGCAGCGCCTTGACGGTCTCGCGGGCGAGGATGTTGGAACCGACCGCGGCCTGCACGGGGACGTCGAAGAGCTGACGCGGAATCGTCTTGCGCAGGCGGCCGACCAGGCGCTTTCCCTGGTCGTAGGCGAAGTCGCGGAAGACGATGATCGAGAGCGCGTCGACCTTCTCGCCGGCGAGCAGGATGTCGACCTTGACCAGGTCCGAGACGCGGTTGCCGATCGGCTCGTAGTCGAGCGAGGCGTAGCCGCGGGTGTTGGACTTGAGCAGGTCGAAGAAGTCGAGGACGATTTCGGCCAGCGGCAGGTCGTAGCGGATCTGTACCCGCTCGGGGCTGAGGAAGTGCATGTCGACGTGGGTGCCACGGCGCTGCTGGCAGAGCTCCATCACGGCGCCGACCTGCTCTTTCGGGCAGATCAGCGTCGCCCTGATGTAGGGCTCTTCGATCGTCTCGATCACCCCCGGGTCGGGGAGATCGGTCGGGCTGTGCACCTCCTTGTGCTCGCCATTGGTGAGGTTGACCTCGTAGCGCACGTTCGGCGTCGTCGCCAGCAGGTCGAGGTCGTACTCGCGCTCCAGCCGCTCGCGCACGATCTCCATATGGAGGAGGCCGAGGAAGCCGCAGCGGAAGCCGAAGCCGAGCGCCTCGGAGGTCTCCGGCTCCCAGGAGAGGGCGGCGTCGTTCAGCGACAGCTTCTCGAGCGCGTCGCGGAGGTCTTCGTAGCGGTCGGTGTCGATCGGAAAGAGGCCGCAGAAGACCATCGGCCGGACCTCGCGATAACCCTCCAGCGGCTCGGCGGCCGCGTTGCCCTGCGAGGTCAGGGTGTCGCCGACGCGCAGCTTGGTCACGTCCTTGATCCCGGTGATCAGGTAGCCGACGTCGCCCGCGTCCATTCCCTGCACACCGATCATCGTCGGGCGGAAGAAGCCGATGTCGTCGATGTCGGCTTCGGTCCCGTTCTGCATCGCCAGAATCCGCTCGCCCTTGCGGAAGGAGCCGTCGACCATCCGCACGTAGGCGATCACCCCGCGGTAGGGGTCGAACTCCGAGTCGAAGATCAGGGCGCGGGTCGGGGCGTCGGCCTTGCCGCGCGGGGGCGGGATGCGCGCGACGATCGCCTCCAGCACCTCCGCCACCCCCTCCCCCGTCTTGGCCGAGATCCAGAGAGCTTCCTCGGGGTCGCCGCCGAGTAGGTCGGCGATCTCAGCGGCGACCCGCTCGGGCTCGGCGCCGGGCAGGTCGACCTTGTTGATCACCGGGATCAGCTCGAGGCCGTTCTCGATCGCCAGGTAGGTGTTGGCGACGGTCTGCGCCTCAACCCCCTGGGCGGCATCGACGACCAGCAGCGCCCCCTCGCAGGCGGCGAGGCTGCGCGAAACCTCGTAGGAGAAGTCGACATGGCCCGGCGTATCGATCAGGTGCAGGTGGAAGACCTCGCCGTTGCGGGCCGTGTACTCGACCCGCACCGCCTGCGCCTTGATCGTGATCCCTCGCTCGCGCTCGAGGTCCATCGAGTCGAGCAACTGCGCCTGCATTTTCTTCGGATCAACGGCGCCGGTGAGCTCGAGGATGCGGTCGGCCAGGGTCGACTTGCCGTGGTCTATGTGGGCGATGATGCTGAAGTTGCGGATGTGGTCCATGGCGGGGGAGGAGTATGAGGGACGAGGGTGGTCGGCCGGCGGGTCCTGTCACGGCAGGGGACCCACCCCCATCGAGGACACCTCGATGGGGGTCCCCCCTACCGTGCCACCCGCCGGAGCAGCGTCTCTAGCTACACGCTGCAGGACCAAGGTGGTCGTTCAACTGGAACACGACCGTCGGCGGCTTCTTCAGGATGGGGAGAGCGCCAGCGTTCTCTAGCCATTTAGCCAGGGGTGGGTATGGAGGCTTGCCG
Organism: uncultured Actinomycetes bacterium; assembly: GCA_963702075.1. Lineage (GTDB taxonomy): Bacteria > Actinomycetota > Thermoleophilia > Solirubrobacterales > 70-9 > VAYN01. Next base: position 2,036,259 of record OY969703.1, read on the forward strand.
GATTCCAGGCGGTCGCGGGTGGCTACGGCGTAGTCGTAGTTGCCTTCGTTCAGGAGGTGGAGGTATTGGTGACAGGTGGTTGGGGCTTCGAAGCCGCCATGGGGGCGCTTGATGCCTAGGTACTGGACTTCGTTGGAGAGGTCGGTGCCGTAGAGGGGGTATTGGCGGGTGCTGGTGGTGGCTATACGGGCGTCGCTGATGTCGCGGACCCAGGCGAAAGCGGCGTTTAGGCCCGGGGTCGTGAAGGTTGGGTCCTTGTAGCGATCCGCGAGGTAGTGCCGCTGGATCGGATATCCCACCGCGATGGCAAGCAGGAGAACCGGCCCGAGGGCCCAAGCGGGCCGGATCGCGGAGGTGCTCCCTTCCTTTGTCTCGCTATGCGAAGCAAAGGAAGGGAGCACCCTGCCGAGTGCCACCGGCAGCAGTGCTAGGCCGAGGATCAGGGCCGGGGCGAGGTAGCGGAGACCGGACTCGAAGCCTCGGGGCATGCCGTCGGGGCCGGAGGCGGACGTGGGGGCGATCAGCCATGCCAGCCCCGAGGCAATGGCCACCAGCGCGACGACGCGTTGGGTAGGCGTCCCCCGCAGCAGGCAGAGGAGCAAGCCGGCAGCAGCGGCACCGAGCAGCAGCGGCCAGAGGAGCCAGAGGCCGTGGTGGAGGCCTGGGAGGAACCAGTCGGACCAGACGCTGCCGTCGGTTAGGTAGCTGAGGACGGAGTGGGCTTCTCGACCGCCCAAGGCCTGCTCGGGGGCCGGGAGGTCGATCGGGCCTAGGTGGTGAACCCAGGGCAGCGGGTTGCCGGCGTGGATGAGATTGCGGAGGTACCAGTAGCCGCCCCCGGCGAGAGCGGCGACAAGGGAGGCACCAAGCACACGCCACCTGACTCCAGGCGCGGCGACTACCGCGAGGCCGACGACGAGGACCGCTGCCGGCAGCAGGAAGTTCAGCTTGGTCCCGGCGGCCAAACCGGCGGAGAGACCGACGACGAGGGCGGTACGAACGTTTCGTTCTCCGTTCAGCGCGATAGCCACGCCGGCCAGCAGGAAGAAGATCCCGACGATGTCGTTCCGTGCCTCCCCGGCCTGGTCGGCCAGGGCCGGGACGCTCAGCGCGATCGCCCCGAGCGCCAGGGACCACGGCGCCACTCGGAACGGCCGCCCTATGCACCAGCAGGCGACGAGGCAGCCTAAGAACCACCCCAGATTCAGCAGCGGCGAGAGGACGTCGCGATCGAACGCCAGCATCCCCACCGCGTGGAATATTTCGCCGTTGGCGGGATAGAACCAGGCGAGGAACTGCGGGGCGATGAAGTGCAGCGACCACGTGTCGCCGCTCTGGAAGAACCCTGCCGCGAACGGCCCGTGGTACCAGGTGCTGTCGAACCCGGTCATGCCAGTCGACAGCCGCGTCTTCACTCCCGCGGCGAAGTGGATTACCGCGATCGCCGCGACCAGCAACGCGATCAGAGTTCCCCAGTCGCGCTCGCCCCGCCGCAGAGAGGGGATTCGGACCTTACTCAGCAGGGAGAGGTCCGACTCCCCTCTCTCCGGCGGGCGTGACGCAAACCTCCAAAGCAGCAGACCCACGAGGGCGACGAGCAAGAGGTACGGAACCGCCTCGAAAGCACCGAAGGAGCCGAGCAGCTCCGCCGGCCAGATCAGCAGCGCCAGCGCAATCACCGCAGTCGCAAGGTGCGCCGGAACCGCCTCGAACCGGGGCAGCAGCCACCTCCGCAGCGCGCCTCCGCCCAGGCACGCGAACCCACCGAGCAGCAGGATCTCCAGCACCCCCAGCAGATACCGCCCCGGTCCGAGCATGCGCCGTTACCGCCGCCGCAGCAGGCGGGTCATCTGCTCCAGCTCCTCGATCCGGAGCAGCTTCGCCACCGCGACGTAGACGAGGCCGCCGGCGCCGAGGCCGGTAACCAAGGAGACGATCTGACCGACGAGGTCGCGACCGAGCGCCTGGTCGAGGACGTGCCAGACGAGCCAGCTCACGCCTGCCAGCGCTGCCGCGGCAATGGTGATCCTCACCGCGGTAGAGAACAGGCGCCCCAGCTCCAGGCCATCGAGTTCGCGGCGCAGGATCACCGCCTGGGCCACCACTGCCGCCGTCGTCCCGATTCCGGTGCCGGCGACGACGCCGCCGACCCCGAAGGGGGCGTAGAGGACCAGCGCCGCGAAGGCGGAGACGAGCAGGTCGATCAGCGCCAGGGTCGTCGCCCGCCAGGGCCGCTGGACGCTGAAGAAGGTCCGCGTCTGCAGTAGGTAGAGGCCGTTGGTCGGCAGCGAGAAGGCGAACCAGAAGAGAGCGGTGGCGACGAGGGTCGTTTCCGCCGGGCCGAATTCGCCGCGCTGATAGATGAGCCGGATCATCGGTTCGGCGAGGACGAGGATCGCCGCCGCCGCCGGCACCAGGACGAAGAGGATCTGCCGCATCCCATTCGCCAGCGTCGCCCGCAGGTTGTCGTACTCGCCGGCGTTGGCAAAGCGCGCCAGGGCCGGAAAGAGGACGGTTGCGATCGCCACCGAGAAGATCCCCTGCGGCAGCTGGTAGAGGCGAAAGGCCTTGTCGATCGCCGCCGGCGCTTCTTCGCTGATCAGGGCGCCGAAGAAGCTGTTGATCAGCGCGTTGAAGTTGATCAGGCCGAGGCTGATCGTCACCGGCAGCATCAGCAGCAGCACCCGCCGCACGCCGGGGTGGCGCCAGTCGAGGCTGAAGGTGAAGTGGAACGGCGTGTGGCGCAGGTCCCAGGTCGGGATCAGAAGCTGGACCAAGGTGCCGACGAGGATCCCGATCGCGTAGGCGTAGATCCTGTCCTGCCCGTGGAAGAGCGGCTCGAGGACGACGAGGACGAGGATGATCGTCAGGTTCCAGAACAGCGGCGAGATCGCGAAGGCGCCGAAGCGGTCGTAGCTGTTGAGGATGCCGACGACGATGCCGCTGACCCCGAGCAGGATCAGGATCGGGAAGAGGATCTGGGAGAGCGTGACCGTGAGGTCGATGACGCTCTGCTGGTTGAAGCTGGGAATGAAGAGGGGCATGATCACCGGCGCCAGCAGCACGAAGAGGGCGGTGATCGCGCCCAGCACCATCGTCGCCAACAGCATCAGCGTCGAGGCGAGCCGGAAGGCCTCTTTGTAGGCCTTCTTGCCCAGCAGTTCGGTGAAGACGGGAACGAAAGCCGGCTGCAGCGCCGCATCGGCGAACAGGGCCCGGATCAGGTTCGGGACCTGGAAGGCAATCGTGAAGGCCGACATCGGCCCCTTCACCCCGTAGAAGCCGGCGGCTACCACTTCGCGGCCGAGCCCGGCGACACGCGAGGCGCCGGTGGCGATCGAGAAGAACGCGGTCGAGCGGGCGATCCGCCCGGCCTGGCGCCCCGGCGGCGGCTCGCGGGTGAATTCCTCCCCCGGTTCGAACGCCTCCGCCTCCCAGACAGCGAGGTCAGAGTTGATTGCCCGCTCGTCGGGATCGGGGATGTCAGGGGCCCTGGGCGTCTCCAAGCTGGTTGTCGGTCGGGGTTCGGAAGGCGCCCGAGGGCGTCTCAATCGCTATAGTCGGCGGCCGCCCGGAGCCGGCTACCGCCGTCAGGGCGTTCGAACATGGCCAACATAGCCTCACAGAAGAAGCGGATACTGCGCAGCGAGCGCGAGCGCACCGAGAACCGGCTGCTGACCAGCACGGTCAAGACCCACTTCCGCCGGCTCGAAGCCGCGGTCGAGGGTGGCAATGCGGACGCGATCGCAACCGAGCAGCGCGACCTCGTCTCCAAGGTTGACAAGGCCGTGCAGAAGGGCGCCCTCCACAAGAACACCGGCGCCCGCAAGAAGGCGAAAGCAGCGAGGATCGCTGCCGGCGCCAAAGCCGCCTAAGCAGCTCCTGCCGCAGCTTTCCTGAGCGCGATCGTCAGCGCCAGCTCGTCGCCGTAATCGGCGCCCCCGCGGCACCAGAGCTCGAGCTCGGCGAGCGCCTCGGTCGCCGAGCGCAGGCTTTCGAGGTCGGTGCCCTGGAGGCGGCGGACCAGCTGCTTCGCCGCGTATGGGTGCATTTTCAGCGACGACTCAACCTGGTTCGGCGGGATTCCCTCGGCCAGCTGCGCGGCGGCAGCGCAGGCGCTGCGCAGGCGCGAGGCAAGGCCGTAGATCAGGCCGGTGACGTTCTCGCCCTGGCCGATCAGCCGCTCGCCGATCCGCAGCGCCGCCGCCCCGTCGCCTTCGATCAGCGCGTCGGAGAGGGACCAGACGACGGCTTCGGAGGTATCGGCGACCATCTCCTCCAGGTCGGCGACCGAGACTTCTCCTCCCTGCCCGGCCCAGAGCGCCAGCCGCTCCAGCTCATTGCGCAACCGCAGCGGGTTCGAGCCCATCCGCTCGACCAGCATCCGCGCCGCCGCCGGCTCCAGCCGGAAGCCAAGGCGCTGCGCCTCGCCGATCAGGACCCGAGGCATCTCCCGCGCTTTCGGAGCCTCGAATTCGTGGATCTCTCCGCCCGCGCCTTTGACCGCTTTGACCAGCTTCGCCGCGGCCTTGTCGCGGCAGATCAAGACCAGCGTCAGGTCCGGCGGCAGGTCGCCCAGCGCCGCCGCCACCGGCTCCAGCTGTTTGTCGCGCCAGCGCTCGATCCCGTCGGCGAGCATGTAGCGCCGCGTCCCCATCAACGACATCGCCGGGATCGCCGCCAGCAGCGCCTCGTGGTCGGGCATGCCTTTCCCCTCGCCCGGCTCGAACACCTCCAGCGCCGCCGAGCCGCCCTCGCGTTCGGCGCGAGCGCGCAACCGCGCCCGGGTAGCGTCGATTTTCGCCCCGTCGTTGCCGGCGATCAGGTACAGCGGCTGCATCTCGGTGGCCATCTGGAGCGAGTCTAGAACTCGCCCCGGCCCGCGAGCCCGCTACCTGTCGTGCTCTCCGCGGTGGCCGCCGTCCTCCCAAGAGTCGCTTTCGTGGGGGTCCTCGGAGTCGTCAGCTTCGTGCGGGTCTTCAGAACCGTCGGAGCCGTGTGGATCCTCAGGACAGTCGACAGCGTGGGCCGACCGTTCGATCCCACGTTCGCTCGCATGATCCGCCGCGGCGGTCGACGGCGACTGTCCGGGGCCGCTCGCGATTTCGGGGGCCGGCGGGGTGACGACCGGTTCCGGGGCCGGAGGGGTCGGCTGCGGCGAGGAGACCGGGATCGGAGCCGGGCTCGAAACGGGAGCGGGTGCCGGGGCAGGCGCCGGCGCGGGGGCGGGCGTCGGCTTGGAGGGGGCGGGACTATCCGTCGCCGCTTGCGGGCTCTGACCGCCGACCCCATTGGGGTTGTTCGGCGGCGAGGGTTGAGGCGCGCTTTGGCCGGTGCCGAACCTCGACCCCTGCGGGGAGGCTTCCGAAGAGCTTTCGACCGGGACCTTCGTCGCCGCGGGCGCCACCGACCTCGGGGCGATGGCGAGCGCCTTCGCGGCGCTGCTTCGCTTGGGCGTCAGGGCTTCGGCGCCGGCCACTGCCTGCTTCCCCGCCGGGCCCAAAGGAAGGGGGCTTGGTTCCAGCAGCGGAAAGCTCAACTGGGCGAAGATCACGACCATGGCCAGCCCGGCTGCCGCGGTCAGCCCGAGCAGGGCGAAGCCGGTGCTGCGCATCCGTTCCGGCAGACCCTTGCCCGCGAAGCTGGACCGCCGGAGCGCAGAGAGCAGCTTGCTGTGGAGGAGGGAGTGCACCAGTTCGTGCATCGGCAGGCGACCGGGGCTCGGAGAGCGATTGGATCGACTTCCTCAAGTATCGATTCGGTCATTCGTCCAGGCGAAACGAGCCGTCGCCGACGTCGATGACGACGTCGCCGTCCCGATCGGTCCTCAGCGTCGTCACGCCGTGCCCGGCCAGGGTCGAAAGCGTCCCGGGGGTCGGGTGCCCGTACGAATTGTCCTCGCCGACGGAGATCACCGCGAGCTGCGGCCTGATCCGGTCCAGGAGGGGCCCCAAGCCGGCGTCGTCGCTGCCGTGGTGGGCGACCTTGAGCACGTCGACCGGCCCCGGATCGAGGGGGACGCTCTCGGCCTCGGCGTCGGCGGTGAGGAGCATCGTGAAGTCGCGCCAGCGGGCCTCCATCACCAGCGCCAGCTGGTTGGGGTCTTCGCCCGGCGCAGCTTCCGTCAGAAGCTCTCGCGGCGGCCAGAGGATTCGCAGCCGCAAGCCCCCTGACCTCACTTCGTCGCCCGCCGCAACACGCTCCGGCTCCGCCCCGGCGGCATCGGCCTCGGCCAGGGTCCGGCGACCGAGCCGGCCATAGACAAGCCGCCCGATCGGGACACGGCCAAGCAGTTCCTCCACCCCGGCCGCGTGGTCGGACTGGTCGTGGGTGATCACCGCCGCCCCAAGGCCGGCGACGCCGGCGTCCTCGAGCTTGCCGGCCAGGTCGTCCCCCGGCGGCCCTCCGTCAACCAGGACCGCGGGCGCGCCGCGGGGCTGCAAGAGGATGGCGTCTCCCTGGCCGACGTCGAGGACCTCGACCCGGAGACCGTCGATCGCCGTCGCCGCCCCGCTTCCCCCCGGCAGCCCGACCACGAGGACCACCAGCGCCGTCGCGCCCACGGCAAGGGCGCGCAGGGCCGGGCGGAGAAGCCGGAGCCGGCGCAGGTAAAGGCCCAGCAGGACCACCGCGGCCATGCCCAGGTAGCCGGCCGCCAGCCCGACGCCGCCGAGGTGAACGTGGACCTCAGCCCAATCCGGCGTGGCACACCAGGAGGCGACCTGGGCTACGTAGGCCAGCAGCAGCGCGTTGAGGCCGTTCAGCGGCCCCAGCGGCACTCCCGGCACCTGCGCCAGCCCGGCGCTGCACATCCCCAGCCACATCGCCGGCGCCACCGCCGGCAGCGCCAGGACGTTGGCGACGAGCGTCGTCGTCGAGAGCGTTTCGAAGTGGAAGGCGATCAGCGGCGCGGTCGCCAGCGTCGCGGAGACGGTCACCGCCAGGCCCTCCGCAAGGGTCCGCCGCCAGGGCCCCTTGCCAAGCCGAGCCGCGATCGCCCGCCGCAAGGGAATTGCGAGGAGCAGGATGCCCAGCACCGCAGCGAAGCTGAGCTGCCAGCCGACGTCGGCGGCAACCCCGGGGTCCACCGCCAGCGTCACTCCCGCCGCCAAAGCCAGCGCGTACATCCGCGAGCTGCGCCGGCCGCTCAAGGTCGCCAACACCCCGACCGCGCCCATCACCCCGGCCCGCTGGATGGATGGACCCGCGCCCGCGACAGGAACGTAGACCGCGATCAGCCCTAGCACCCAGAGCAACCGCTCACGCAACGGGATGCCGAGGAGGCCGAGCACCGGCATCGCCAGAAGGGCCAGCAGCGTCACGTTCTCACCGGAGACGGCCAGCAGGTGACTGAGGCCGGCGCGGCGGAAGTCTTCCTTCGTCGCCTCGTCGATCCCTTCGTCCTCGCCGAGGACGAAGCCCCGCGCCAGCTCCGCCTCGCGCGACGGCATCCCCCTCGCGAGGCCGTCCGCCGCCCGTTGCCGGATCGCATCGCTGTTCGCCAGCGCCAGCGCGACGACGAGCGCGAGCCCGAACAGAATCGGTAGGGATGGCCGGGGAGAGCGCACCGCCTAGGGCTGCAGCCGCGCCCGCAACGCCTCCATCGTCGCCGGGCCGATCCCCGCCACCTGGTCGAGCTGGTCGACCGAGGAGAGGCCGCCGTGTTCGTCGCGGAACTCGACGATGTCCCCCGCGGTCACCGGCCCGATTCCGTCGATTTCTTCCAACTGCTCGACCGTGGCGGTACCGAGGCTGATCGGGCCTTCGTCGGCGGATGCCCCGGCCGCGGTCGAGGTTCCCGCGGACAGGCGGCCCGGAACCACCACCTGTTGCCCGTCGGCGAGCCGCGCGGCGAGGTTGACCGCTTCCAGCTCCGCCTTGCCGGTCGGACCCCCGGCACGCGTCACCGCATCGTCGACACGGCTGCCGGCCGGCATGCGGTAAACGCCAGGGCGGCGCACGGCGCCGGTCACGTCGACCACGACGTCGCCGCTCTGGCCGCTGATCGAGAAGCTCCCGCCCCTCGACCCACCCGGGTCGGCGGCGGCGAAGGAGGCGTCGGTGCTGCCTTCGCCTCGGATCGCGCGCGCCCCGACCAGGAGCAAAGCCACCCCGATCGCGGCGTAGACGATTACCTGGTTACGACTGAGCTCCGGCATCGCCGCCGATGATCGACGGCAAGAGCGCACGCGTGGCGCGCACAGTTCAAATCTTCAGGAACGGGATCCGCGCGAAGGTGTGACTACCGACGACTAGTAGTCATCGTCGTCGTCGTAACCCGCCACCTCGGCGAGTTGGTCGCTGTAGAGCTCGGCGGCGGCGACCGGCGGCGACTGGATCGAGACGCAGGTCAGCTCCGCCTCGCCCTCGTTGCCGATCGAGTGCTCGGTTGCGGGCGGGACCAGGATCAGGTCCCCCTCGCCGACTTCCTGCGTGTCGCCGGCGACCGACATCGTGCCGCGGCCCCGGACGACGACGTAGGCCTGCTCGGCCTCGCCGGAGGAGTGCAGCGTCTGCTTCGCCCCGCCCGGCACCGTCACCCAGGTGACCGAGAGATTGCGCGAGCCGAGTTCCCCCGCGTCCATCAGCACATGGGCCCGCAGCCGGTGCCATTCCTCGACCGCTGCTTCATCAAGTCGTCTGACCAGCATTCGGCGGCTTTCTACCAGACCGGACAGGGCCCGCGGAGGGCCCTATCGCACCACCAGGTTGACCAGCTTGCCCGGGACTACAATTTCCTTGACTATTTTTTGCCCATCCAGGTGGCGAGCAACCTTCTCGCTTTCCCGCGCCATCTGCAGCAACTCCTCCTTCGACGCCTCCGCCGGCGCCTCGATCCGGTCGCGCAGCTTGCCGTTGACCTGGACCACCAACGTCACCGTGTCGCTGACCAGCAAATCCGGGTCCGCCTCGGGCCACGGCTGCTCCCAGACCCGCGCCCCTGCCAGGCGCTCGTAGATCTCGCTGGCGAGGTGCGGCGCGAAGGGAAAGATCAGCGAAGCCGCGGTAGTCGTGGCGAACCGCAGAGCCGAGGCCCCGTCGGAATCGTTGAAGAGACCGTCCTTGAGCCGGTAAGCGTCGTTGACCAGCTCCATCACCGCGGCAATCACGGTGTTGAACTGGAAGCCGCGCTGGAAATCCCGCGTCGCCTTGTCGATCGCCCAGTGCGCCTTGCGCAGCAGCTCCAACGCCTCTTCGCCGCCTTCACGTGGATCCCAGTCCACGGCCTCGGCTCGCTCGTCGACCTCCTCACAGAGGCGCCAGAGGCGGGAGAGGAAGCGGTTGACGCCCTCGACCCCCTCGTCGGTCCAGTCGCCGCCGCGCTCGGGCGGCCCCATGAAGCAGACGTAGGTGCGGGCGGTGTCGGCGCCGTAGCGCTCGACGTAGTCGCCGGGACTGACCGTGTTGCCCTTCGACTTCGACATCTTCGCCCCGTCGCGGGTGATCATTCCCTGGGTGAAGAGGTTGGCGAACGGCTCCTGTACGCCGACGTGGCCGAGATCCGCGAGCGCCTTGGTGAAGAAGCGCGCGTACATCAGGTGGAGGATCGCGTGCTCGACGCCGCCGATGTACTGGTCGACCGGCATCCAGTGATCGACCGCGCCGCGCTCAAATGCAGCGTCGTCGTTCTCTGCGTCGAGGTAGCGGAGGAAGTACCAGGAGGAGTCGACGAAGGTGTCCATCGTGTCGGTCTCGCGGCGCGCGGGAGCACCGCAGCGCGGGCACTCGGTAGCGACCCAGTCCTCGGCTGCCGCCAGCGGGCTCTTCCCTTGGGGCGCGTAGTCCTCGATCTCGGGCAGCTCAACCGGCAGCTGCTCGGAGGGCACCGGCACGATCCCGCAGTCATCGCAGTAGACGACCGGGATCGGGGCGCCCCAGTAGCGCTGGCGCGAGACCAGCCAGTCGCGGAGGCGGTAGTTGATGGCCGCACTGCCGCGTCCCTCTGAGTTCAGCCAGGCGACGATCTCCTCGTAGGCAGCCCGGTTGTGTTTGCCGTCGAAGCGGCCGGAGTTGGTCATCTCGCCGTCGCCGGGGTAAGGCAGGCCCTGCTCGTCGCGCGCGGTCTCAGGGTCTTCGCCGGCGATCACGCGCTCCACCGGCAGGCCGAACTTCTGGGCGAATTCGTAGTCGCGGCTGTCGTGACCGGGGACCGCCATGATCGCGCCGGTCCCGTACTCCATCAGCACGTAGTCGGCGACGTACATCGGGATCTGCTCGCCGTCGACCGGGTTGACGACGCTGCGCCCGAGCGGCACCCCGGTCTTCTCGCGGTCCTCCGCCCCGCGTTCCTCGGCCGACTCGCGGCCGACCCGGTTGACGTACTCGCGCACCGCCTGCTCGGCCGGGGTGCCGGCGACCAGCCGCTCCAGCTCGGGGTGCTCGGGTGCGAGGACGAAGAAGGTGGCGCCGAAGAGGGTGTCGGGGCGAGTGGTGAAGACGGGGAAGTCGAGATCGACTTCATCGCAACGGAAAACGACCTGCGCCCCTTCGGAGCGGCCGATCCAATTGCGCTGCATCGTGATCACGTGCTCGGGCCAGGACTCGAGCGCCTCGAAGTCCTCCAACAGGCGGTCGGCGTAGTCGGTGATGCGGAAGAACCACTGCTCGAGGTTGCGCTGGACGACCTCGGTGCCGCAGCGCTCGCAGCGGCCGTCGACGACCTGCTCGTTGGCCAGCACCGTCGCGTCTTTCGGACACCACTGCACCGGCGCCTCGGTGCGGTAGGCGAGGCCGCGCTCGAACAGCTGCAGGAAGATCCACTGCGTCCAGCGGTAGTACTCGGGCGTGTGGGTGGCGAGTTCGCGCGACCAGTCGATCGAGATGCCCCACTCGCGGAACTGACGGCGGAAAGACGCGATCGAGCGCTCGGTCGCGACCCGCGGCGGCTCGCCGGTTTTGATCGCGTTGTTCTCCGCCGGCAGGCCGAAGGAGTCGTAGCCCATCGGGTGGATCACCTCGAAGCCATGGCGGCGGCGGAAGTGGGCGATCGCGTCGCCGACCGCGTAACACTTGAGGTGGCCGACATGGGGCTCGCCGGAGGGGTAAGGAAGCATCTCCAGCACGTAGCTCTTCGGCTTTGCCTCCTCGGAGCCGGGCTGCCCCGGGTTCGCGACCTCCCAGGTCCTCTCCTCAGCCCAGACCTGCTGCCACTTGCGCTCGATCGCCTTAGGGTCGTAGCCCGCCATTGAGCGGCGATCTTACGCGGGAGGAACGAACCGGTCGTGCCCGAGGCTCAGAAGGTGAACGGGTGTTCGACCGGCGAAAGGCTCTGAAGGATGTGCGGCCAGACGTAGACCTCGATCGTCGCCGCCAGGACCAGCGTCGGGATCGCCAGGAGGACGGTGACGAGGGTGGCGGCGAGGAGCTGGTTCCACTCGCCGCGGCGGCTGGCGATCAGCCAGGCGGCGAGCGGGAGGAAGAGCGCGGTCAGCTCCGGCAGCGCATGGGGCAGGACGCTGAGGATCAGATCGAAGCGGGAGATTTTCAGCTGATGGGCAAGCGTCGAGCCCTGGAAGCCGAGGTAGAGAGCCTGGGTCGAGAGCGAAAAGAGGGTGACGGCGCAGACGAAGAGGATTGCCAGCTCTCCCGCCTTGACGTGGATCCAGCGCGAGATGCCGCCGCGTTCGGCGGCGGCAATCGGCATCGAGGCACCGGCGATGAAGCCGGCGATACAAGCGGTCCCGTGGAGTGCGAGGACGAGCGAGTTGCGGTAGAGGATCGGCAGCAGGTCACCCGGCTCCGAGGGTTCGGTGAAGCCGGGGAGGTGGATCGGCGTCAGGTCCGGGGTAAGGAGGCCGGCGACGACCCAAACAGCCACCAGCAGCGCCAACGCGATGCTGAGGCTGAGCGCCAGCCAGGCGCGCAGCACTCGCCAGGGATGCCGGCTCCAGACGTCGAGGGTGTCCCGCGTGTCCTGCATCCCGTGCGAGAACACGTGCTGGTTCGCTGCGCTCATCGCCTAGAACATCGGCAGCGGCGGGCGCAGTTTTGAGTCAGGTGCCGCCCAGCTCCCGCTCGAGCTTTTCGGCTAGCTCGGCCAGCCGCGGCAGTTTCACTCCCAGACCTTTGGCGATGCGCCGCACGTTGCCCCAGGTCGGGTTGATCCGCCCCGACTCGATGTGGGAGATCCAAGTCGGGTGGATCTCAGCCTTTTCCCCCAGCGCTTCCTGGCTCAGCTCGGCCTCATGCCGAAGCGTGCGGATGGCCCTTCCGAGGCCGACTTGGGGGTCTTCGCGGCGCGGCATCTAGCGGAGGGAATTGGCCTGCCCCCGCCAGGTCCATAGAGTTGAAGTCAAGCCGCCGCGAGAAAACCGCGCTATGCGTATTTCGGTATCGCGAATTTCACCAACTTGCAGGCAACCACAGGTTGCGAGCCCGCGAAACGAGAACGTCTGAAGCTGAAGCGAGGAGGCGGCTAGAGCCGCGCCGAAGGAGCCTGCGGGGCCTGCAGCGCTAGCCGCAGAGATGGTGGACAGGCGAGAGCGAAGATCCTCAGCATCGGCTGAAAAGCCTAGCGAATCCCTTCGCCCGGTTCAGTTGCCTGGAGTGGGAGAAGTGGAGCTGAGGGGGCTCGAACCCCTGACCTCCTCGCTGCCAGCGAGGCGCTCTTCCAGCTGAGCTACAGCCCCGTACGGGAGGCGGAGTCTAGCGTCAGGCTGCTTGCTGTTCCGGGCCGGATTCCTCGTCGACGTCGAGGATCAGGTTGTCGGGGGCGTTGTGGCGGACCTTGAAGTCGAGGCTGGAGAGCTCTTCCAGTTCGTTCAGCAGGTCGGTCGGCTGGTTGAGCCGCATCGAGAACGTGGCGCGACCCTCGGAGAAGCGGTCGACCTTGATCTCCGAAGCCCCGATCTGGCCGACGGCATCCTCGAACCCGACCAGCTGGGAGAAGTCGCCGAGCGGGCCGATCTCGAGCTTGACGCGCCCCTCGTAGAGGCTGTCGTCGGCGGCAGTCGGCTCCTCTGCGGCCGCGGCCTCCGCCCGTAGCGCAGGCTCCATCTCGGTCAGCTCCTTCACCTTCTTGCTCACCTCGACCGCCTCGCGCAGCGCTTTCATCCGGATCCGGGTCGCCTGCCCGCGTGCCTGCGCTTCCACTTCCTCCAACCGCGCGGTGATCGCGTCGAGCGAAGCGATGCTGCGGTCGTGGCACTCATTCGCCTCTCGCAGTCGCTCGTTGAGGCAGCGGATCTCCCGCTCTCGCTCAAGCACCATTCCCGAGAGCGAAGTGGTCTCCCCGTTGAGCTCGGAGAGCGCCGTGCGCTGCGCATCGGCATTCAGCTCGAGGCCGAGGATGCGCGCATCCCTAATCGAGATCGCATCCTCCACATCGGCGCGGCGGTACCCGAACAGCGCCCTCTTGAACCCGCTCATGGTTAGCAAACCTAGGGGGCCGTCCGGACGGCATACGCGTGCAGGCCAAAAACAGGAGTGCCCGCCGCGTTGCGCGGCGGGCACTCGAACAGCGACTGGTCCGTCAGGGACTAGCTTCCTGCCCTTACGGTTCGCTTCCCCTTACACCTTCAGCAACGGCGATCTGGTTTTTCCCTTCCAGGATCGCGGTGTTCTTACCGGCCGGCGACGGGGTGCCGAGAATCGAGTTCACGAGCGGATCGACCGCCCACGAGAACAGGATCCCTCCGCAGCCGTTGGCGCCCGGAGCCGAGAACGAGTTATCCACGAGTTTGCTGCCTGTGAAGGTCAGCAGGTTGAACGCTTCGTTGAACTCCGGCGTTCCGGGTGAACCGCTGATCGGCGTGTTGGGAGGCGGCGGCGAGGTAGTCCCCGTCGACAGATTGAGCATGATCGGACTAGAGCTCGATCCGATGTAGCAGCTGCTGCCGAGGAACGCGTTGCCGAGCTTTACTTTGACCGGCAGCAAAAGCGCCGTCCCTTTGCGTTCTGCGTAGTTTTTCGTGCTGAATTTGATGCTCGAAGCGGGTTTCGCCAGTTCCAGGGTGGCCGTGACGCCGGTCGCGCCTCCGTTGATGACCACTTCGTTGAACAGGTTTTGCAGGACCAGCGGCCACCAGGTCGGGGCCGTTATACCGAGCAAACCACCGGGGACCGGTTGCGGGGTTTTCGACAGGGTGTTCCCGTCCTCGGCAGCCACGAAGGTGAATTCTTCGCCGGTGATGAGGCCGCCCTGCAGGGTCACCGGGTTTTTCACCGGTACGGCTTTATTCCCAATCTGAATCGATCCGGACGTCGTCAACGCGTAGAAGCAGTCAAACACGTTCGGGTTGCTCAGTGGGCAATCTGAGAACGGAGCGAACTCTCCTGTAGGACTGTGAGGCGCGGCCGAGGCTATGGACGCAAATCCCAGCACTCCAAGACAGGCCGCGACAGCGGCGCTGACGATCCTTCCGCGAAGGCCAAGATGGCGCTTCGCGCTGTTAGAGCACTTCATATTTACCTTTCTCCTGTTAACTGGTCTGGAGGGCGCGTTCGGCGCTCCTCCAACCTCCCGCGGTCCCGCGGCGATCCCTTCCCCAGGGTGCCTCAAGCTCCGGGAGGCCCTGCCACTCTAAGAAACCCTCGTGGTTCTGTCAATAAGAGATCTGATCAGTCCGCTTATCCCTACCGGATGAGCGATCTTCAGGCGCTGGCGGCCGAGGGGGCTTCCGGCGCGTCGAAATCGAGTTCGAGGCGCGGCGCCTCGTGCCAGAGATCCTCGAGCGCGTAGCGCTTGCGGGCATCGGGCGTGAAGACGTGGAGCACGCAGTCGAGGTAGTCGAAGATCGTCCAACCGGCGTCGCCGCCGCTGTCGACGCCACCGGGCAGCAGTCCTGCCTCCCGCTTCACCCGCAGCCTCACCTCGTCGACTATCGCCTTCGCCTGCCGCTCGCTACGGGCGGTGCAGATCGCGAGGAAGTCCGTGTAGGCGACCAGCCCGCGCATGTCGAGGACCACCACGTCCTCGGCTTTTTTCGAGTCCGCGATCGCGGCCAGCTGCCGCGCCAAGCTTTCGGACTGCCCCTCGTTCACCTGTAGATCCCCTTCTCGACGACGAAATTGGCAACGGCGTCGGGGACGAGGTAGCGCAGGGGCCTTCCCTGCTTCGCCCGTTCCCGCACCGCCGAGGAGGAGACGCCGAACTGCGGCATCTCCAGCATCGTCGCCCGTCCCTCGCAGCCGAGGCTGCGCATCGTCTCGGCAACGTCGGCGTCGGAGACGCCGGCCCTCCGTGCCACCGCCAGGCCCGCCAGCTCGACGACGCGCTCGGGGTTGCGCCAGCTCTCGAGGCCCACGGCAGCGTCCGCACCCATCACGAACACCAGCTCCCTGTCGCCCCGTTCTTCTGCAAGTGCCTCCAAGGTCTCATACGTGTAGGACGCTCCCTCCCGCTCGACCTCCAGCGCGGAGACGGAGAAGCGGTTGTCATCGGCGGCGGCGAGGCGGGTCATCTCCATCCGCGCCTCCCTGCCGGGGTCGTCGGCGATCCGCTTGTGCGGCGCCTGGCCGGTCGGGACGAGGACGACCTCCGCCAGGCCCAGCTGCCAGGCCGCCTCCTGGGCGAGCGCGAGGTGGCCGAGGTGCGGGGGGTTGAACGCCGACCCCAGCACGCCGATCGCCGCGCCTCCAGAGCTACTCACGCACCTGGCCGTTGCCGTGGGCGACGTACTTGAAGGTCGTCAGCTCGCGCATCCCGATCGGTCCGCGGGCGTGCAGCTTCTGGGTCGAATTGCCGATCTCGGCGCCCATCCCGTACTCGAAGCCGTCGGTGAACCGGGTCGAGGCGTTGACGTAGACGGCGGCGGCGTCAACGCCGGCGACGAACTCGTCGGCGGCCGCCTCGCCGGCGCTGACGATCGCCTCGGAGTGGCCGGTGCCGTGGCGGTTGACGTGCTCGATCGCGTCCTCGACCGAATCGACGACTGCGACGGCCAGCTTCAGCCCGAGGTACTCGCTGTCCCAGTCCTCGTCGGTCGCGGTACCCACCTCGACCTCGCCGGCGACCGCGCGGGCACGCTCGTCCCCGACCAGCTCGACGCCGGCAGCATCGAGGTCGGAGAGGATCGCCGGCGCTACGCGCTCGGCAATCGCCGCGTCGATCAGCAGGGTCTCGGCGGCATTGCAGACGCCCGGGCGCTGCACCTTGGCGTTGACGGCGATCCGACGCGCCATCTCGGGATCGGCCTCGGCGTGGACGTAGACGTGGCAGTTCCCCGCCGCCGCGTACATCACCGGCACCGTCGCCACCGCCTTGATCGCCGCCTTCAAGCCTTCGCCGCCGCGCGGAATCAGCAGGTCGACCAGGCCCTCCTGAGTCGCCAGCTCGGCCAGCTCCTCGTGGCCGCCGCCGCCGAGCGAGAGCACCGCGTCCTCCGGCAGCCCCGCCTCGGCCAGCGCCTCGCGCGCGACCGCCGCCAGCGCCGCATTGGAGCGCTCGGCGTAGGAGCTGCCGCGGAGGACGATCGCGTTGCCGCTCTTGATCGTCAGCGCCGCGCAATCGATGGTCACGTTCGGTCGCGCCTCATAGACGACGGCGACGACCCCGAGCGGCACCCGCACCTTGCGCAGGTCGATGCCGTTGGCAAGCGTTTTCCGTTCCAGCTCCTCGCCGACCGGGTCGTCGAGATCGCGCACGACCCGCACGCCCTCGGCCATCGCCGCCACCCGCTCGGGGGTCAGGCTCAGGCGATCGCGCAGCGCGTCCGTCAGTCCAACGGCGCGCTCGTCGGCGAGGTCGCCGGCATTCGCCTCGAGGATCGTCTCCGCCCGCTCCTCGAGCAGGCGCGCGGTGGCCTCGAGGGCGGCGTTCTTCGCCTCGGTCGTAGCGCTCGCAAGCGTCCGCACGGCGCGCTTTGCCGCCGCGCAGTGCTCGGCGACGCTGGTCTCGGTTACCGCCATCGGCAAAGGGTACCGAGGGGTCTAGAGCAGCACGAAGCGGTCGCGGTGGATGACCTCGTTGGGAGCGTCGGGGAAGTGCTCCTGCAGGTAATCGCTGTTACGGCCCATGATCCGGCTCACCTCGAAGCTGCCGAACTCGGCAATTCCCTTGCCGACCGTCTCCTGTTCGTCGTCGATCACCGCCACCGCGTCTCCGGCTTTGAAAGTTCCACCGACGTCGACGATCCCGACCGGAAGCAGGCTGGAGCCCCGACTCCGCAGGACAGAAGCTGCGCCGCGGTCCACATAGAGGCTGCCGGTCGGCTGCTTCGCATATTTGAGCCAGAGCTTGTAGGGCGACAGCGTCCCCTCGCGCTGGGCGCCGACCCGGGTCCCGATCCTCTCCCCGTCCGCCGCCGTCTTCAGGGCGCCCGGCTGCAGGCCGTTGCAGATCGCGACCGGGACGCCGGACTCACTCGCGATCCTGGCCGAAGCGATCTTCCGCCCCATGCCGCCGCGCCCGAACTGGGAGACGGCGCCGACCTCGACTCGGTCGAAATCGCGCGTGTCTTCGATCTCGGTGAGCATCCGCGCCTCGGGGTCGACCCGGGGATCGGCGGTGTAGACGCCTTCCGTGTTGGTGAGGAGGACGAGCAGCCGCGCTCGCAACAGCACGGAGACCAGGGCCGCGAGGAAGTCGTTGTCGCCGAAGGTGATCTCGTCGGTCGAGGTCGTGTCGTTCTCGTTGATCACCGGGACGATGCCCCACGCCAACAGCCGTTCCAACGTCTGCCGGGCGTTCAGGTAGTGGGTCCGTTCCGAAACGTCGGAGAGGGTGAGGAGAACCTGCGCCGCCCTGACGCCGTGCTCGGCGAGCCGGCTCTCGTAGGCGCGAAAGAGGTCGCCCTGGCCGACGGCGGAAGCGGCCTGCAGCTCGTCCATCGCTTTCGGTCGAGTCGACAGCTCCAGCAACCGCATCCCGCGCGCGATCGCGCCGGAGGTGACCATCACCACCCGCTCTCCCCCCTGCTCCAGCTCGCTGACCTGGGCGCAGACCGAGTCGAGCACGTCCGCGCGCAGCTCGCCGTCGTCGGCAGCGACGATCGAGGATCCCAACTTGACGACCAAGGTCATGGTCGGGAAAGTAGCCCAGATGGGCGAAGCGATCGGCTGGGGAGCACTGGCGGCAAGCTCGCTCGTCATCGGCGCCCTGCTCAGCTTCGCTCGCGAGTGGCCCGATCGCCAGGTCGGCTACGTGCTCTCCTTCGGCGCCGGCGCCTTGATCAGCGCGGTCAGCTTCGAGCTCGCCGCCGAGGGTGCGAGCGTCGGCGGCGCGGGCATCACCGGCATCGGCCTCGCCGTGGGGGCGCTGACCTACTACTTCCTCGACGGGCTGATCGCGCGGCGGATGTCGACCGGACGCGGGCGCCAAGGACGATCCGAGGGGTCGGGCGGCGGCACCGCCCTGGCCCTCGGCGCCTTCCTCGACGGCATCCCGGAGCAGCTCGTCCTGGGGATCAGCATCGCCGCCGGCGGTGGCGTCGGCGTCTCGCTGCTGGTCGCGATCTTCGTCTCCAACCTGCCGGAGTCGCTCGGCTCGGCAAGCGACATGAGCAAATCCGGCCGCTCGCGCCAGGCGATCCTGCGGCTGTGGATGCTGGTGGCCCTGATCTGCGCCGTCGCCACCGTCGTCGGCTATCTCATCGCCGACACGGTCAGCGGCAACGCCAAGGCGGCGATCGACGGCTTCGCCGCCGGCGCCTTGCTGGTGATGCTGATCGACTCGATGATCCCCGACGCCCGCAGCGACGCCGGTCGCGGAGCCGGGCTGGTCACCGTTCTGGGATTCGCGGTCGCGGCAGGTCTCTCCAGCCTCTCCTGATCTAGGCTCGCTTCGAGCCCTACTTGCTTCCGACTCCGTCGTAAGTCCACCAGCTGACAAGGCCGGCAATGAGAGTCGCCCCAGTCAGATGAACTGGAGTCATTTCGCAGCCGAACAGGGCGCCTAACCCGAGAACGACCCCAAGGCTGGCCACTCCAACGATCAGCTTGGCGATCCCCATGATCACCATGCCGACGGCGTCGGGTCCACGCTTGCGGATACCGCCGATGAGGGCAGCGTTCAACTCTCCCTTGATGGATTCGGGTGGAGTCACTGCATCTCTACTTCCACCCGACGAACCAACTCAGACGGCTTGATTCCAAGGCCCTTGCTTACCCGGACAAGGTTTAGGAAGGTCGGATTCACCCTTCCGGCCTCGATGTGCGACAGCCACGTGGGATGAATATCCGCTCTCAACCCCAGGGTGCCCTGGGTCAGATCTCGCTCATTTCTGATCTTGCGCACAGCGCGACCCAGGGCCCTCGCCCAAGGATCGTCGGTTTCAGCGCGAGGGCTCATGGAGGCGCAACGCCGAAGTCGGACTACCTAGCATGGACTTAGACTATTCATCAATATGACTATCCGTCAAGTATGCTCAGACGTGCAGCTCGAACTCGTGCTCGCCGATCCGCACGTCGCCGCCTGATTCGAAGCCGGCGCGGTCGAGGGCGGCGATCACGCCCATCTCCTTCAGCCGCTGCTCCAGATAGGCGAGCGCTTCCTCGTTTTTGGTGTCGTGGCGCTCGAACAGCACCTCGACGCCGCGACCGAGGACGCGGAAGGCGCCGTCCTCCTCTTGCTCGACCCAGTAGCCGCCCTCGCCAGCGGGACGGTAGACGCGGTGCTCGGCCTCGAACTCGTCATTTGGCTCCGCACCCGGCGAAGCGATGGTCGGAACGACCTCGGGAAGCTCGGAGAGGATCCGCCGCCGCAGCTCGTCCAGCCCCTCGCCAGTCGCGGAGGAGATAGCCAAGACGTCCAGCGCCTCACCTCCGAGCCGGCCCTTCCACTCACTCAGGGCCTCCTCGATCCGCTCTGGCGGCAGCAGGTCGCGCTTGCTCAAGACCACGAACTCGCGTAGGCGCTCGAGACCGGCACCGTGAGCCGCCAGCTCATTGCGCACCGTCTCGTAGTTGGCGACAGGGTCGCCTTCGCCCGGGGCGACGTCGACCAGGTGGACGAGCATCGAACAGCGCTCGACATGGGCGAGGAACTCGTGCCCCAGGCCCGCCCCTTCGGCCGCGCCCTCGATCAGGCCCGGGATGTCGGCGACGACCGCCTGCCGGTCCTCGCCTTCGATCGTCCCCAGCACCGGCGAGATCGTCGTGAACGGGTACTCGCCCACCTTCGGCGCCGCCCGCGTCAGCCGCCCCAGCAACGAGGACTTGCCGGCGTTCGGCAGCCCGACCAGGCCGACGTCGGCGAGCAGCTTCAACCGCAGTTCGATCCAGTCCGCCTCGCCGGAGGTCCCTTTCTCCGCAAACCGCGGCGCCTGCCGCGTCGAGCTGGTGAAACGCCGGTTCCCATGACCGCCGCGGCCACCATGGGCAACCACCGCACGCTGCCCGGGGGTCACAAGGTCGATAACGCTGCCGTCGACCGCCGTCGCCTGCGTGCCCGGCGGCACCGGGATCTCCCGGTCCTCTCCTCGCCCGCCCTGTCGGTTCGACCCTTCCCCATGCCGTCCCCGTTGCGCCCGGAAGTGCTTGCTCCCCTTCAGGGCGCCGAGGTCGCGCTTCGACGGATCGCAGACCAGCACGACATCGCCACCATGCCCCCCGTCCCCTCCATCAGGCCCCCCACGAGGCACGTGCGCCTCGCGCCTGAAGCTGATTGAGCCTTTGCCGCCGGCCCCGCCCTCGACCCAGATTTTCGCCTTGTCGTACACGAACGAAGCCTAAATCAGAGATCAAGGATTTTCCGCGATCTTCGCCCCCCGCGGATTACATAAAGATCTTTGTGTCTAGAAGAATGCGTTGAAGCTAATACCCAAGGATGAAAGGTCGCTCGATGCATAGGAACGTTCGCATTCCATTCATGATCTTCGTTACGGCGGTGTTCCTGGCGCTCTCCGCCTCAACGGCATCGGCGGCATCCTTCTACCTGCGGCCGAACACGAATACTCTCCCGCACTCAGGGAAGACGTGGCTGCCAATAGGGGCGCCCAACGTCTGGGAAACGGTAGACGATCCGATTTCCGAGACGCAGACGCCAACTTTATTAGACTACATGGAAGCCTCTGGAAGCCGGCTCGAAACTCTAGGCTTAACGTCCGCAAACATAAATGGGGTAGCAGTCACGAACGCAACGGCTTGGTACTACACCGGCACGTCAGCGCCAGTTGAATTCAAATCAACTGCCGATTCAACCTGGCAGATCACTAGCAGCGTAGGCTGGCATTCCAGAGGTGAGAGCATCGTTTCGCAAGCTGCACTGGACTCTATTGGGTTCGAATTTCGAACCTCAGGCACTGGCATCAGACAAGTGCCAGCTACTTTTCTACAAGTAGAAACCAACGGCCCGAGGATCTACTGGGGAGCCTGGATGGATGGAGATGTGTACTCACCAGGACAGGGCGATGCCCCATGGAACGGCAGCACTTGGAGTTCCTTTGAGAGTCACGCAGGCAAGAAGGTTTCAATCGTCCACTTCGGGCAGCCTGCCCCATGGCAGCAAGCATTCGATCCATATCCACTAGAACGTGCAAGAACTGGCAACACGCCAACCGCTGGCGATGGGGCACTTCCGTTAATGGATATGGGAACCGGTTGCAAACTTGGCCACGTATGCAATGGGGAAGAAACGGTAGCCGAAGAAGAAGTCAATCGGGTGTCGCTAGCAGAAATTAATGAAGGAAAATACGACACGTACTACAAAACGTGGGCCGAAGCAGTAGCACATTATAAATACCCGTTCTTTTTTAGATGGGCTTGGGAGATGAATGGTTCCTGGTATAGGTGGGGACGGGACACTGCCAAAAACCCAAACGAATACATTCAAGCCTGGCGGCATATCCACGACATAGCTGTCGCAGCTGGCGCCTCCAACATTACCTGGGTGTGGTGTCCCAACGTCGAATACCTAGGAAGTACGTCGCTGTCGGCCTTATACCCCGGGAACGAATACGTCGACTGGACCTGTCTCGATGGGTACAACAAAACCGGCCTTTATTTCAGCGAACTTTTCGGTCCCAGCTACTCAGCCATTACCAGCTCCATTGCTCCGTCAAAGCCATTGATGATTGGCGAGACGGCTACTGTTTACGAAAGCGGGCATCACGTCCACCAGGACCAATGGATTAGGGATTCCCTGCAATCTCTCCCGTCGACTTTTCCAAAAATTAAGGCGTTTCTTTGGTTCAACTGGAATATCGTCGAGGAAGGACATGAATGGGAATGGCCGATCGAGTGGAGCTTAAATGGGGAAAAGGAATTTGCCTACCAGATCTCCTCTACCTACTTTGCCGGATCCGAATTCGGCGAACCCCCCTTGCTCCAACCGATAAAAGCCCTGCCCTGAGCTAAGAGAAGGGGAAGAAACGGGAGGGGCGTTCGCCCCTCCCGTTCACTAGGTACTAGGGCTAAATTGCCTGAGGTCAGGCGACACCCCATTGACCGCCTTGCCGGCACTGCCTTGACACTGCCAATCGAGCAACCGCTACGAGGGCAAGAGCGATCGACGCCTCTCCCCTGTTTGGGGTTAGTCCTGGAGGACGCTGATGGTGCGGCCCTTGCGGGCCGTCTTGAAGTCGACGACGCCGGGGCGGGTCGCGAAGATCGTGTGGTCGCGGCCGAGGCCGGTGCCCTCGCCGGGCCAGAAGCGGGTGCCGCGCTGGCGGACGATGATCTCGCCGCCGGTCACCTTCTGGCCGGCAAAGACCTTGACCCCAAGCATGTTGGGGTTGGATTCGCGGCCGTTGCGGCTGGAGCCGAGACCTTTCTTATGAGCCATCGGTTCCCTCCTCTTTTTCGGCTTTGGTGGGGGCGGGTTTGCGGCTCAGCATTTTCAGCTCGGTCACCTCGAGTTTGGTCAACTCGGAGCGGTGACCGGCGCGCCGCCGGTAGCCCTTCTTCGCCTTGTATTTGAAGACTTTGATCTTCTTGCCACGGACGTGCTCGGCAACGGTCGCCTCGACTTTGACCTTCTCCAGGTCCTCGCCGGCGGCGAGGACCTCGTCGTCGCGGAACATCACCGGCCGCAGGTGGACTTTGTCGCCCTCCTTGACGTCGAGACGATCGACGAGCAGAGACGTGCCTTCCTCGACTTTGTACTGCTTGCCACCGCTTTCGACTACCGCGTACATGCTCAATCCTGTCCGTTGCTGCCTTGTTTGGCGCGCGAACGTCCTCGGCCACCACGGCGGCCACGGCTACGTTTGCGCGAAGAGGCGGAGGATTCTAGCTCGGAGCCGTTTTCGCCGCTCCCTCCGGACCCGTTGGGCGAATCCCCGCCCAGCAGCGAGGCGATCGCCGCCGAGCGCTCGACCTCGTCGATCCGCACCATCTTGCGCTCGCCGACGAACGGGCCGCCACCGGTGACGCTGACGATGTAGGAGTCGATCCGGGCGACCGCGTCGTCGGCGTTGTACATATGCGGCTCGTCGATGTCGACCAGGACCTCCTCGCCGACCTTGAAGGGCAGCGCCCGCTCCTCGATCGCTTCGCGGCTGCCGGACTCGACGACGATGAAGGTGTCGATTGCCAGCGCCTCGCCACCCTCGAAGTGGAACCGCTTGCCGGTCTCCGCCTCGAACTCGCGGAGACCGCTGTCCTCGTCGGTCAGCTCGTGGGCGACTTTCGGGTTGACGCGGATCAGGAAGGCTTCCTTGTCAGGGTTCTCGGCGACGATGTCGCGCATCTTCCGCAGCCCCTCCAGCGCCACCGTCTCGGCCGAGAGGATCACTCCCTCCCCACCGCAGGTCGGGCAGTGCTCCGTGAGGATCTCCCGCACCCCGTCGGTGACGTTCTGCCGGGTCATCTCGACCAGGCCCAACGGCGAGACCTCGACCACGTAGCTCTTCGACTTGTCGGCGTCGAGAGCTTTGCGCATCGTCTTCAGGACCTTGTCGCGATTGCTCGCCCGCGCCATGTCGATGAAGTCGATGACGATGATGCCGCCGATGTCCCGCAGCCGCAGCTGCCGCACCGCCTCCTCGGCCGCCTCGGTGTTGACTTTGGTGATCGTCTCCTCTAGTCCGCCTTTGCCCCGGCCGGTGAAGGAGCCGCTGTTGACGTCGATCACGGTCAACGCCTCGGTGTAGTCGATGATCAGGTAGCCGCCCGAGGGCAGGTCGACCCGCCGGTTCAGGGTCGACTCGATCTCCTCGTCGATCTTCCATTTCTCCAGCAGGGGTTTGGAGCCCTGGTAGAGCTCGACGCCGTCGACCAGCTCCGGCGCGGTCCGCTGGAAGAAGTTGGTCACCCGCTCGAACTGCTTCGGCGAGTCGATGATCGCTTTCTCGAACTCGCTGAGGAAGACGTCGCGGAGGACTCGAATAGAGAGGTCTGCCTCCTGGAAGACCAGGGCTGGCGCCTTGCTGCCCTGCGAGCGGCGCTCCAGCACCTCATTCAGCTTCTGCAGGTAGCTGATCTCCCGCACGAAGTCGGATTTTTTGGCGCCGTGGGCGGCGGTGCGGACGATCAGCCCGCCCGGCCCTTTATAGGTGCGGTCGACCATCTTCCGCAGCCGGTCGCGCTCTTTGTCGGCGAGCCGGCGACTGACGCCGACACCGCTCCCGTTCGGGGCGAAGACGAGGTAGCAACCGGCGATCGAGACATTCATCGAGAGCCGCGCGCCCTTGCTCTTCAGCGGGTCCTTGACGACCTGAACCAGAATCTCCTGGCCGGGCTTGATCAGCTCGTTGATGCGGCGACCGCCGCCGCGCCCGCGGCGCGGGGCCTGCTCGCCGTCGGGGGTGAGGATCTCGTCGACGTGGAGGAAGCCGTTGCGCTCGAGGCCGATGTCGACGAAGGCGGCCTCCATTCCCGGCAGGACGTTGTCGACCTTGCCTTTGTAGATGTTGCCGACGATCGATCGCCGGCCCCGCCGCTCGATGTAGAGCTCGGCGACGCTGCTTTTACCGCCCTTCTGCTTAGCCTCGAGGACGGCAACACGGGTCTCGCCGCGCTCGGCGGAGACCAAAATCGTTTTTTTCATTTGTGATTCAGCTCAGTTCGGATAGGTACGCAATGCCGGAACCTCATTCTGCGAGATCACCAGGCGAACCTTCCCCTTTGGCTGAGATGCGCTTGGACGTTGATGCTCTGAAGAACGCCGACCGCTAGGAAAGTAGCGAGCACGGAGGACCCTCCGTAACTCATCAACGGCAGGGGGATCCCGGTGATCGGCATGATCCCCAGGTTCATCCCCACGTTGACGAAGGTCTGGAACAGCAGCGCGACGGCGATGCCGCCCGCGACCAGGGTTCCGTAGGAGTTCTTCGAGAGCGTCGTTATCCGCAGCGCCCGCCAAAAGAGCAGGGCGTAAAGGGATAGGACTAAAGCGGCGCCCATGAACCCGTAGCGCTCACCGATCACCGCGAAGATGAAGTCGGTGCTGCGCTCGGGAACGAAGTCGAGCCGCGTTTGGGTGGCTTTGTCGCCACGGCCGGCAACTTGACCGGCACCGATGGCGACAACTGATTGGTTCTGCTGATAGCCCGCGCCGGCTTCGTGCTCGTGGGGATGGAGGAACGACGTCAGCCGTTCTTCCTGATAGCCCTTGAGCACTGGGTGACCCACCGCCGGAGCGAGGACCAAGACCAGCGCGATCAGCGCAACGATGCCGCCGCCGATGACCGCGAAGTGCGTCCAGGGGACGCCTCCGAAGTACATGACGGCGAGGGTGGCGACCACGAACACCATCGAGGTGCCGAGGTCAGGTTGTAGGAAGACGAGTGCGGCCGGTGCCAGGCCGAGACATAGGTAGCGCACGGTCCGCTGGACCGGCGAGCCCCGTCTGGCGCCATCGATCACGAACCCGGCAAGCGCAAGCACGAGCAGGAGCTTGCCGAGCTCCGATGGCTGGAAGGAGAAGAAGGGAAGTTCGAAGGCGCGCCGCGAGCCGCGGGCGGCGAAGCCGAAGACGAAGACGAGGGCGACGCTGACGCAGAGGAAGGTGTAAATGCCCACCCGCAGCTCGCGAAAGCGCGAGTAGTCGATCCGGGTCAGCGCGAACATGCCAAGGATGCCGAGCACGGCGTAGATCGCCTGCCGCTCGAGGTAGTAGTTGGGGCTGCCGGGCACGTCGTGGCGGGTGGCCTGCCCCAGGGTGAAGACGCTGAAGGCGACGAGGGCGGCCGCGGCGAAGGCCAGCGGCCAGTCCATGTGGGCGAGGCCGAGGCGCTCGCCGATGCTGACCTCTACCGCAAAGGGCTCGGGCCGGGCTTGTCGGGTGCGGGTGGCGTACATCATCCGGTTGCTTCGATTTCGGCGCCTTCTTCGCCGGCTTCACGGCTTTCGGCCGCGATCTGGTTGTGGAAGTACGTTTCGAGGATCGTGTGGGCGGCGGGAGCGGCGGCTTGGGCGCCGAAGCCGCCTTCCTCGATGGTGACCACCGTCACGATACGCGGATTGGGGTACGGGGCGAGCACGGCGTACCAGGATTGGTCGGCATGACCCGGGCGTTCCGCCGTCCCCGTCTTGCCGGCAACGGGGATCGGGAAGCTGCCGAAGACCGGCTCCGAGGTCCCGCTTGCGCCCTGGGCGGCGTCGTGCAGACCTTCCATGATCACGCTGCGGGTGCCCGGGTCGATCTTGATCTTGCGCTGCGGGCCGGGATCGAATTCCTTCTGAACGCGACCGGCCGCGTCCTCGATTTCCATCCCCACGTGGGGGGTGACGATCGTGCCGCCGTTGCCCAGAGCGGCGTAGGCAACCGCCATCTGCAGCGGGTTCGTCTGCAGGTCCCCCTGCCCGGTCGCCAGCTGGATGTTGTCCCCGGACGACCACGGTCGTTCGGTTCCCCCTTCCTTGAAGAGCTGATCGCGCCAGTGCCTGGTCGGCAGCAGGCCGTTGGTGTTGACCGGGATGTCGAGCCCGGTCGGGCGGCCGATCCCGAGCTGGTGCGCCCACTGCTGCAGCTCCCCCGTCTTCCACATGTCGTAGCCCAGCGTGTAGAAGAAGACGTCGTCGGAGACTTCCAGCGCAGGCACAAGGGTCAGCGGTCCGTAGGCCGCGCCTTCGGCGTTTTCGAAACATTCTTCGGGGCCGACGCAGAACTGGCCGGGGTCGTTGATCACGCTGTTCGGCGTGATCACCCCGTTTTCCAGCGCCGCCAGAGCGGTGATGAGCTTGAAGGTCGAACCGGTCGGGTATTCCCCTTCAGTCGCGCGGTCGAGCAGCGGCGCCGATTCGTTGCGGTAGAGCGCGTTGACCTGGGCCTGGGTCGGGGTGATCAGTTCGGAGGGATCGAAACTCGGGTTGGAGCCGAGGCCGAGGATCTGCCCGTTGTGGATGTCCATGGTGATGAAGGCGCCGGGCAGGCCCTGGGAGGCGAGAGCGCTTTCCCCCGCTTCCTGCACCGCCGGGTCGATCGTCAGCTTCAGGTTCTCGCCTGGCGTCGGCGGCATTTCGACGAGCTGCCCTCCCGGCGTCGGCTCGCCGAGCGCGTTCACCTGGATCTTGGTCAGGCCCGGCTCGCCGCGCAAATATTCGTTGTAAGTCGTCTCGACCCCGCCCTTGCCGACCATTTCACCCGGTTCCATCCCCTTGTTCCGGGCTTCTTCCAGTTCTTCTTCTGAGATCTCGCCGACGCTGCCGAGGACGTGAGCGCCGAGGGTCCCGTGGGGGTAATGACGGACGAAGACCCGCTGCACCGCCACGCCCGGGAATTTCAGCTGGTTTTCTTCGATGTATGCGACCAGGTCGAAGCCGACGTCCTGGCGCAGCGTCACCGGGGCGCCGGCGGCAACCTTTTCTTCTTCGTGGATCTTGCGCCGTACCTGCCGCAGGCTCATGTGGGCGAGGGCGCCGATCCGGGTCAGCTCCGCTCGTTCCTCTTTCGGGTCTTCCGGCAGTTTCGCCGTGTTCACCTGCAGAGCCAGGGCGCTGCGGTTGTCGACCAGGACCTTGCCTTCGCGGCCGAGGATGTCGCCGCGGGGGGCGACGACTTTGAACGAGCGGGTGCGGTTGTTCTTCGCCTCCGCCAGGTACTTGTCGCCGGAGAGGACCTGCAGGTTCCAGAGGCGGAAGAAGAGGATCCCGAAGAGCGCCACCGCGAGGCCGCCGAGAACGGCGATCCGCAGCGAAAGGCGGCTGCCCTGCGGACGGTCGTCGTTGCGCAGGTACATGCGCCTAGGCTCCCATGGCTCGCGGTCGCCTGCTGCGACCGACCTTCAGCGGGCGCGGCCGCGAGGGCCGGCGGGCGGTCGGCTCTTCCACCAGCGCCGGTCGCAGGACCCGCCGCAGCAGGGCGTAGATCGCCCAGCCGAGGAAGAAGGCGAAGATGCTCTTCAGAAGTAGGTCACGGATCACCAGCGGGCTGACGGTGGCGTCGTTCAAGCCCAGCATCAGCTCGACCGCGCCGAAGCCGAGCTCGGCGAAGAGGGTCAGGCCCATGCAGAGGAGCGGCGGCACCAGCGGGCTGTGGATCTCGAAGCGCTCGCGGAAGAGCCCCGCGAGGTAGCCGGTGCTCAGCAAGACCAGCGAGGCACCGCCGAGCGGCACGATCAGCAGACAGTCGAGCAGGAGACCGACGGAGAAGCCGCAGACGGCTCCGGTCAGGGTGCCGCCGAGGAGGCCGAGCACGACCACCAGCGAGGGCAGCACGTCCGGGCTGACGTGGAAGAGGGCCACCTGCGAGAAGAAGCCGAGCTGCAGGAGCACGCCGACCACTACGACCGCGACCAGCCGGGCGACGATGTTGGGGGTGAGGATCATCTGCGCGAGCCTCCGGAGAGGACCTGGACGAGGTCGAGGTTGCGAAGGTCGGCGTAGGGCCGCACGTGGACCTGGTGCTGCGCCTCCTGTTCGGTGATCGCGGCTTCGACCACCTTCCCGATCGGGAGGTTCGGGGGGTAACGCGATTCGATCCCTTCGCCGCGCCAGCCGGAGGTGACCACCGACTGCCCTTTGCCGACGATCTTTTCGGTGTCGAGGTATTCGAGGACCATGTCCCCGGGGTCGCCGACCGAGGGCTTGAGGATCCCCTGCGCCCCGTTCGGCACGATCTTGGCCGCCACCGGACTCGAGTGGTCGGCGATCAGCGTCACCTTGGCGCTGCCGCCGGTGACCGCCGAGACATGGCCGACGAGACCGTCGCCGGTGACGACGGGGTCGTTGACGGCCACCCCGTCTCCCGAGCCGACGTCGATCGTCACGTCGGAGAACCAGACGGTCGGCGAGCGGGTGATCACCCGGCCGATCACCTCTTCGTAGCCGGACGGGATGGCGCCGCTTTCGTCCAGCCCGACCAGCTTGCGCAGCTGGGCGTTTTCGGCCAGCGCCGCCTTCGCGCCGACCGCCTGCTTGCGTGCTTCTTCCAGTTCGACGTGCAGGCGGGAGTTCTTGCCCTTCGCGTCGAAGGTCTCGTCGAACCAGTTGACGAGGTCGCGGGCGGGCTTCAGCGCTCGGTCGGCGACCGACTGGATCGGGCTGAAGATCGTGGCGACGCCGCGCTGCATGCCGTCGGACCCCTGCCCGTAGGTGACGCTGAGCAGGGCGAAGGATCCGACGATCAGCAGTGCCAGCACCGCGCGGCGGCGGCGTACTTGCTTTCGATACACGTTGAAGTTCTGTTCCTAGGGTTTCGCATGAGCGCTGACTAACGCCGGGGGCGCGCTCCGTTGTTCCTACCGGCGCGGTGGATCGTCTCGACCTCCTCGAGGGAGATGCCGGAACCGACCGCCACGCACGTCAACGGCGACTCTGCCAGTTGACAGGGCATCTGGCACTCGTCACGCAGGCGCTGCTCCAGTCCTTGCAGCAGCGCGCCGCCGCCGGCGAGAGTGATGCCGCGATCCATGATGTCACCCGCCAGCTCCGGGGGGGTGCGGTCGAGCGTCTCCTTGACCGCGGCGACGATGTGGCTGACCGGCTCTTCGAGAGCGCCGCGCACCTCCTCGGAGGTCAGTTCGATCGTTTTCGGCAGCCCGGAGACGAGGTCGCGGCCACGGATCTCGGTCCGCACCTCCTCCGGCAGCGGCGAGGCGGAGCCAGCCTCGAGCTTCACCTCCTCTGCGGTCTGGGTTCCGATCGCCAGTTTGTACTTCTGCTTGCAGTGGGCGACGATCGCCTCGTCGAGCTCGTCGCCCCCGACCCGGATCGACTGCGAGACGACGATGCCGCCGAGACTGATCACCGCCACCTCGGTGGTGCCGCCGCCGATATCGACGATCATCGAGCCGGTCGGCTCGGCGACCGGCAGACCGGCTCCGATCGCGGCCGCCATCGGCTCCTCGATCAGGTAGGCCTGGCGGGCACCGGCGGAGAGGCAGGCCTCCTCGACCGCGCGCTTCTCGACCCCGGTGACGCCGGAGGGTACGCAGACGACCACCCGTGGGTGGGCAAAGCGGTTGGAGTGCACGGAGGCGATGAAGTGGCGCAGCATCTGCTCGGTGACGTCGAAGTCGGCGATGACGCCGTCCTTCAGCGGCCGGATCGCGGTGATCGTGCCGGGCGTCCGCCCCAGCATCCGCTTGGCTTCGACGCCAACCGCGTGAACCTGGCCGGACACCGAGTCGATCGCGACAACCGAGGGCTCGGAGAGCACAATCCCGCGCCCGCGTACGTAGACCAGCGTGTTGGCAGTGCCGAGGTCGACGGCCATGTCGCGCCCGCCGAGTCCGATCTTGCCGAAGAGGCCCATTTACAGGGCCGATGATGGCAAACCCGTATAAGCGTTCTGTGAGCCTGGTCAGGCTCGCTAGATCAATTGCGGCGCAAGCTCAGCCAGCAAGCCGACCGGCAGCCCGACGACGTTGGAGACGCTCCCCTCTATGCGCTCGACCAGGGTCGAACCGAGGGTCTGGATCGCGTAGCCGCCGGAACGGCCCTCCCACTCGCCGAAGCGCACATAGCGTTCCTTTTCCGCATCGGAGAGCTGCTTGAAGACCACAGTCGTCTTCTCCACCCCACTCCGCTCCTCGCCATCGGCCACAACCACCAGTCCGCTCATCACGGTGTGGGCTCTTCCGGACATCCGGTCAAGAAAGGCATGCGCCTCCGAAGCATCAGCGGGCTTGCCGAGCACCTCGCCATCCAATACCACGTCCGTGTCGCAGGCAATAACGAGGTCCCCGACCTCGATGGCCGCCGCCTTGCGGTGTGCGTTCTCGACCACGAGGTGCTCGGGATCGCCCTCGGCCAGCTCCTCGACCCCGGGCACGACAACCTCGAACTCGACGCCCAACTTCTGCAGGATCTCCCGCCGCTGCGGCGACCCAGATGCGAGGACCAGCTTCAGAAACCGCCCATCAGGAGAGCTCGGGGAACCAGATCCCGATCTCACGCTCGGCCGACTCGTCGGAGTCGGAGCCGTGGACCATGTTGAAGGTCACCTCGAGCGCGAAATCTCCGCGGATCGAGCCGGGTGCGGCCTCAACCGGGTTGGTCGCGCCGATCAGCTGGCGCGCCGCCTTCACCGCCTCGGTCCCCTCGAGGACCATCGCCACCAGGGTGCCGCCGGTGATGAAGGAGACGAGCTCGCCGAAGAAGGGCTTATCGGCGTGCTCGGCGTAGTGCTCGTTGGCGATCTCCTCGCTCGCGCGCATCGACTTCACGGCGGCGATCCGCAGGCCCTTGCGCTCGAAGCGGGCGATTACCTCGCCGGTGAGGGCGCGTTCGAAGGCGTCAGGCTTGACGAGGATCAGGGTTCGGCTCACGGGTGGGGCTCCTTTGCTCTTGGGTTGGCTCGGCCCCTTCTCCCGCCTCCGGCGCAGCTTTCCTGCGGCGCGGCGCGGCCTGTCGTTTCGGCTGCGCCTGGCGCTCTTCGGGGTCACGACGTTTGCGGCGCGGCCGCTCCTCGCCGCCGCCTCTGAGATTGGTCTCGCAGTAGGGGCAGAGGCCCCAGCGCGGGTCGACCGGCTTGCCGCAGGTCGGGCAAGGGTCCTTGAGGCGGCGCTGGCAGTTCGGGCAGCGCAGGTAGTTTTTCTCGACCGGGTACTCGCAGTTGGGGCAGCTCTGCTCACGCAGCTGGCGAACCCGCAGCTCGGCGGCCTTGATCTCCAACTCGCGCTCGTGCGCGTCCTCCAGGAACTCCGGCGGCCGCACGATCGCGTAGACGGCGGTGCCGACGAAAGGGAAGAACGAGGCGACGGTGGCGCAGGCGACCAGGAAGGGATCGGAGATGCGGCGGCGGGCGTCGAGGTAGGTGTAGACGATCAGCGCCAGCCAGAGGACTACCAGCAGCAGCAGGATGAGAGTAGCGGCCAGATTGAGGCCGTCGTTGGTGATGCCGAAGATCGCTAGAGACATGATTTGGGGGAGCCGCTGAGGGAGCGGCAGTCTACTTCGCCGTCGCCGACGTTAACCCTGTTCTCTACAGGAAGAGCCGTCCGAACAGGTAGCCGACGCCGAAGAAGAAGAGGATGACGATCGCCACCACGGCAGCGACGAGCCCCATCATCGAGAGCAGTTCGGAACCGGCGCTACGGGGTCGATCCATGGCGAAATCCTCGCACAGCGCGGGCGGGAGCGATGGCGTAGTGGGAACCGGCGACCAGGGCCAGGCCCTCTGGATCCTCAGCGGCGAGGCCTACCGTGAGCCGAAGGGCTGCCTCGAAGTCGGGCTTCGCCTCGGCCGCCAGGCCCGCCGACTCGCAGATGGCAGCCAGCTCCGCTGCAGGACGAGAGCTGGCGCCGGGCCGGCCGTGGCCGGCCAGCGCCTCGCCGGACAGCTCGGTGCAGACCGCGCGCTCCAGCGCCGGCGCGAGCGCCGCGATCATCGCCTCGGCGTCCTTGTCGGCGAGGATCGCCAGACAGGCGACGATGCGCCGCCCGTCCGCCAAGGCGGGGAGCGATTCGGCCAGCGCCGCCGCCCCGGCCGGGTTGTGGGCGGCGTCGACGAAGAGTGGCGGGTGGTCGGCGATTTGCTCGAGCCGGCCCGGGACCGTGACCGTCGTCGCCACCGCCGCCAGCCGCTCGCGGTCGAGACGGCCGAGGAACGCCTCTGCTGCCGCGCAGGCGATCGCGAAGTTGCGGCGCTGGAACTCCCCGGGCGCGCGTAGGAACACGTCGAACTCCGGCTCGGCCGGTGCCAGGATCAGGCGCGCGTTGCGCTTCCGCGCCGTCTCCTCCGCCAGGGCCCGCACTTCGTCGGAGACCTCGCCCAGCACCAGCGTCGTCTGGTCGCGGAGGACCGCGAGCTTCTCCGCCGCGATCTCGACCTCGGTCTCCCCCAGCCACTCGGTGTGGTCGAGGCCGATCGAGGTGAGGACGGCGACCTTGGAAGGGATCGTGTTGGTGGCGTCGAGACGGCCGCCAAGGCCGGCCTCGATCACCCCCGCCCGCACCCGCGCGTTGGCCAGCGCCACGAAGCTCGCCGCGGTCGCCGCCTCGAACTGCGTCACCGCCTCCCCCTCCTCGAGGGTGCGGTTCACCCCCTCCGCCGCTCGAGCCACCTGCTCGACCGCCTGGGTCCAGGCATCCGGCGCCACCTCCTCGCCGTGGACCAACGTGCGCTGCGACCAGCGCTCGGTATGGGGTGAGACGCTGGCGCCGGCACTGACCCCATGCGCCTCCAGCAACGCCGCCGTCATCCGCGTCACCGAGGACTTACCGTTGGTGCCGACGACGTGGATCGAAGCGAAGCGGTGCTGCGGCAGCCCCAGCGCCGTCGAGAGCTTGCGCATTCGCTCGAGGCCGAGTCGCATCCCGACCGGCTCGAGGGAATTGAGATAGGCGTCTGCGTCCAAGGTCAGTCGGCGGCGCCTCCGCGCCGCCTAGCTCAGCTCGGCGAGTTCGTTGCGGTAGCGCTCCAGTTTGCCCCGCTCCTCCTCGACCACCTCGGCCGGCGCCTTGTCGACGAAGCCCTGGTTGCCGAGCTTGCGCTCGCCGCGCTCGACCTCGGCCCGCAGCTCCTCGCGCCGCTTGTCCAGGCGCGCGGCGACGGCTTTGGCATCGAGCTGGTCGGAATCGAGCACCCGTACCGGACCGACCGAGGCAACCGGCTCGGTCCCCACCCCGTCGAACTCGAAGCGCGAGAGCCGGGCGACGAAGTCCGGCGGCTCGACGCCGTCGATCACCGCCGGCAGCGTCGCCCCGACCGGCACGCCGGCAAGGTCGCGCCAGGCTCGCAGGCGCTGGGTCAGGCGGATGCCGCCCTCTACGTCCTCCTCGGCCGCCGCGTCGACGAGCGACTCGTCGGCGATCGGGAAGGCGTGAACGGCCAGGTGTCCCTGCCGCGCCGGGTGGAAGTTCCAGATCTCCTCGGTGACGAACGGCATCGTCGGGTGCAGCAGCGCCAGCACCCTCTCCAGCGCATAGAGCAGGGTCGCCGAGACCTCCTCCTCGCCGTCATAGAGCCGCGGCTTGACGATCTCCAGGTACCAGTCGCAGAGGTCGCGCCAGAAGAACGAGTAGGCCTCCTGGACGGCGTGGGCGAAATCGTAGGTCTCGAGTTTTTCGGTCACCGAGGCGACGGTGCGCTCCAACCGCGAGAGGA
Source organism: uncultured Actinomycetes bacterium (assembly GCA_963702075.1). Lineage (GTDB taxonomy): Bacteria > Actinomycetota > Thermoleophilia > Solirubrobacterales > 70-9 > VAYN01. The sequence continues at coordinate 2,070,568 of OY969703.1, forward strand.
TCCAGCGGTCCTCGACGCAGGTCGGCCGCGGCGCCGGCTCCACCTCGGCAGCGTTCAGCAGGATCAGCCGGCTCGCGTTCCAAAGCTTGTTGGCGAGGTCGCGCCCCTGTTGGACCTTGGCGTCGGAGAAGCGCACGTCCTGGGTCGAGGACATCGCCAGCAGTCCGAAGCGCAGGGCGTCAGCGCCGTGGACGTCGATTTCCTCCAGCGGGTCGATCCCGGTCCCGAGGCTCTTCGACATCCGGCGGCCGTCGCGGGCCTGGATCACCGAGTGGACGTAGACGTCGCGGAAGGGGATCGCGCCGGGGAACTCGAGCCCGGTCATGATCATCCGCGCCACCCAGAGGAAGAGGATCTCCCGCGCCGTGGTCAGGAAGCTGGTCGGGTAGAACGCGCGCAGCTCCGGCGTCTCGTCGGGCCAGCCGAGGGTCGCGAAGGGCCAGATCGCCGAGCTGAACCAGGTGTCGAGCACGTCCTCCTCCTGGCGCAGCTCGCCGCCGCAGGCGCCGCAGCGCTGGGGCTCGGCTTCGGCGACGATCGTCTCGCCGCAGGCATCGCAGTACCAGACGGGGATCCGGTGCCCCCACCAGAGCTGGCGCGAGACGCACCAGGGGCGGATCTCCCGCATCCAGTCGAGGTAGACGCGCTTCCACTGCGAGGGCGTGATCCGCACCTCGTCGCGTTCGACGACTTCGATCGCCGGCCGCGCCAGCTCGTCCATGCGGCAGAACCACTGCAGCGAGATCAGCGGCTCGATCCGCTCGCCGGATCGGTGCGAGAACGGCACCGAGTGGGTGTAGGGCTCCTCGGCCCGCAGGCGCCCCTCGGCCCGCAGTGCCTCGACCACCGCCACCTGCGCCTCGGCCGCGGTCAGGCTGGCGAACTCTCCCGCCTCCTCGGTCATGCGGCCGTCGGGGCCGATCACGCCGATCTCCTCGAGCTTGTGCTTGCGGCCGATCTCGAAGTCGTTGGGGTCGTGGCCGGGGGTGATCTTCAGCGCCCCGGTGCCGAACTCGACGTCGACGTGGTCGTCGGCGATGATCGGAATCCGGCGGCCGACCAGCGGCAAGACCACGTGCTGGCCGACGAGATCGCGGTAGCGCTCGTCGTCGGGATTCACGGCGACGGCGGTGTCGGCGAGCATCGTCTCCGGCCGCACCGTGGCGACGGTCAGCACCCGGTCGGAACCCTCGACCGGGTAGTCGATCGAGAAGAGGGCGTCCTCGACATCGCGGTTCTCGACCTCGAGGTCGGAGATCGCCGACTGCGAGCCCGGGTCCCAGTTGACCATGTAGTTGTCGCGGTAGATGTAGCCCTTGTCGAAGAGCTGCTTGAAGACGCGATAGACCGCCTTCACGTAGCCCTCGTCGAGGGTGAAGCGCTCGCGCTCGTAGTCGCAGGAGGCGCCGAGCCGCTTGTACTGCTCGACGATCCGCGAGCCGTACTCGCCTTTCCACTCCCAGACCCGCTCGACGAATGCCTCACGGCCGAGGTCGTGGCGCGTCTTGCCTTCTTTTTTTAGCTCTTTCTCGACCACCGCCTGGGTGGCGATGCCGGCGTGATCGGTGCCGAGGATCCAAAGCGCGTTGCGACCGCGCATCCGGTTCATCCGCACCAGCGCGTCCTGCATCGACCCGTTCAGCGCGTGCCCCATATGCAGGACCCCGGTCACGTTCGGAGGCGGGATCGCGACCGAGAAGTTCTCCTCTGGGGTCCCCTCCGCGGTCGGGTGGAAGTACCCGCCCTCGATCCACTCGGCGAAGATCCGCGCCTCGACCTCGGAGGGGTCGTAGCGGGTGGTGCTCTCCAGTTTTTGCCGGGCCCCCGCGCTCACGGGGGCGAGTCTAAAGACGCTATGCGGTTTCTTCGCTGAGCCCCGTGTCCGCCGGGCCGATGTCCTGCTGGACCGCCTCGGTGACGAGGGTCGGGCGGCGGCCCTCGGTGATCGTCTCCTTGGTGACGACGCACTTGGTGACGTCGCGACGCGAGGGCAGCTCGAACTGGACGTCGAGCAGGGTCTCCTCGAGGATCGAGCGCAGGCCGCGGGCGCCGGTCTCGCGCTCCAGGGCCTTGTTGGCGATCGCCTCGAGGCTGTCCTCGGAGAAGACCAGCTCGATGTCGTCGAACTCGAAGAAGCGCTGGAACTGGCGGGTGAGCGCGTGGCGCGGCTCGGTCAGGATCGTGCAGAGATCGTCGCGGCTGAGCTGATGGATCGCGGTGATCACCGGCAGGCGGCCGATGAACTCGGGGATCAGGCCGTATTCGACCAAGTCCTCGGGCAGCACCTGCTCGAACCACTCGCCGGCGTCCTTCTTCTGCCGCGAGGAGATTTCGGCGCCGAAGCCGATGCCGCGGTCGCCGACCCGCCGCTCGATCACCTTGTCGAGCTCGGCGAAGGAGCCGCCGCAGACGAAGAGGATGTTGGTGGTGTCGATCGTCAGGAACTCCTGGTGGGGGTGCTTGCGCCCGCCCTGCGGCGGCACCGAGGCGGTGGTCCCCTCGAGGATCTTCAGCAGCGCCTGCTGGACGCCTTCGCCGGAGACGTCGCGGGTGATCGACGGGTTGTCGGCTTTGCGCGCGATCTTGTCGATCTCGTCGATGTAGATGATTCCGGTTTCGGCCTTCTTGACGTCGAAGTCGGCGGCCTGGATCAGCTTCAGAAGGATGTTCTCGACGTCCTCGCCGACGTAGCCGGCCTCGGTCAGCGCCGTCGCGTCGGCGATCGCGAAGGGGACGTTGAGAATGCGCGCCAGCGTCTGCGCCAACAGCGTCTTGCCGCAGCCGGTCGGGCCGAGCATCATGATGTTCGACTTCTGCAACTCGACCTCGGTCTCGTCGGACTGGGCGATCTGGACCCGCTTGTAGTGGTTGTAGACCGCGACCGAGAGCGAGCGCTTCGCCGCCTCCTGCCCGACCACGTACTCGTGCAGCACGTCGTAGATCTCCTGCGGTTTCGGCAGGTTCTCCAGCTCGAAGGCCGGCGGCGCGGTCAGCTCCTCGTCGATGATCTCGTTGCAGAGGTCGATGCACTCGTCGCAGATGTAGACGCCGGGACCGGCGATCAGCTTTTTCACCTGGCGCTGCGACTTGCCGCAGAAGCTGCAGAGGAGCTGCTCGTTCGAGTCTGAAGGACGTGCCAGCGGGATCCCCTCCTAATGGGATGTCTCTTTACCTCCGGCGGCGTCCCAAAGCTTAGACGGGGACTTGCACCGGTCCGTGGAGGTCTTTACGGCATCGACGCGAGCGTCCCTGCACATGAGCGCAGCCTTGCGTGGCGCTACCGTGACCGAATGTCCCCCGAGCTCGAGATCGCGCCGATCGGCACTGAGGAGTTCGAGCAGCTGCTGCCGCTGATCGCCGCTTACCAGCGCTTCTACGAGGTCGAGGAGATCGACGAGAGCCGCAACCGCGCCTTCTTCCGCCGCTTCCTCGCCCCTAGCGAAGACGGCCTTCTGCTCGGCGCCCGCCGCGGGGGCCCGCTCCTCGGCTACGCCTGCCTCTACTGGCATTTCAGCTCGCTGGAGGCGGTCGAGAGCGTCCTGATGAACGACCTCTACGTCAGCGAGGAGGCACGCGGCCAGGGCGTCGGCCGCGCCCTGATCGAGGCGACTGCGGAAGTCGCCCGCGAGCGCGGTGCCCCCTTCGTCGAGTGGTCGACCGCCCCCGACAACCACACCGCCCAGCGCCTCTACGATTCCACCGGCGCCGAGCGGAGCGAGTGGTTCAGCTACGAACTGCGGGCTTGACCGCGCCGCAGGCGATCAGGCTGAGCGCAGGTGAGGTGGTGGCGGTAGGCGGTCCGCCAGCCTGAGCAGCGCCTCCATCAGAGCCCGCCGCTCATCCCGCTGATCCTTCAGCTCGCTCATGATCTGTTCGGTCCCCCCTCTACTTTCGGCAAGCTCGGCCTTGATCTGTTCGGTCCGCACTTTGGCTTCGGCGACTTCGACCAGGATCTGTTCGGTCCGGGCTCTGCTTTCGGCGACAATCTCCTCGGTCCGCTGGAAGGATTCCTGGAGCATCTTTTCCTGGCGTTCGCTGGCCTGGCGCATCCAATCCCCTTCGGCCTCACGTCGCGCCTCTAACTCCTCCAGCCTCGCGGTGGCGGCTTCCTGGCGCGCGCGTGCTTCCTGCTGCAGCGCCGTTGCTCGCTCGGTGCGTGCTGCCGCATCGGCGACGACTTCAGACAATTCCTTCCGATTCACAAGATGGATTGTGCCAGGCGAAAGCGCGCGTGTGGCGCGCAGACTGGAGAAATTCTGCAACGCGTTAGCGTCAATTCCGTGACTTTCGATTTGGAGCCCATCGGCCGCGACGATCCGGAGGTACGGCGGCTGTACGCGGACTTCGTCCGCGAGGCCGACGGGCCGCTGGTCTACGACCGCGCGGAGGCCGGAGTCGACCTCGACGAGGAGATCGCGAAAGGGCCGCCGCCGGACCTGATGCCCCCGAACGGGGTTCTGCTGCTGGCACGGGCAGACGGCAAGCCCGCCGGGCTCGGTGGCGTCCGCTATCTCGACACCGAGATCGCCGAGGTAAAGAGCATGTACGTGGCGCCGGCTTTCCGTGGGACCGGGCTCGGCCGGCGGATCCTCGATCGCCTCGACGAGATCGCGCTCGAACACGGGTGCCGCGCGGTCCGGCTCGACACTTCCGACTACCTCACCCCCGCGGTCAGCCTCTATCGCTCGGCGGGTTACGAAGAGGTCCCGGCATACAACGACAACCCGAAAGCCGACCTTTGGTTCGAACGGACGCTTCGCTAGCTCAGCTGTAGCGGTCCCAGCGGCGTAGCTCGGGTTCGGGGTTGATCGGCACCCCGTGGACGTGGATCTCGAAGTGGAGATGGCAGCCGAGACCGCGGGCGTTGCCGGTTTCGCCGACGGCACCGACCCGCTCCCCCTCCCACACCCGCTCCCCCTTGTGGACGAGGGCCGGACGCGGCATGTGGGCATAGAAGTAGCTGCGCTGCTCGCCTTCGCCGTGGATCAACAAAAAGTTGCCGTAGAGGACCGGGTCGTAGCCCTGCTCCAAGACCCGGCCATCGCGCACCGCCACCAGCTCGGTGCCGCAGGCGGCGGTGATGTCGAAGCCTTCGTGGATGCGTCCGCCGCTGCGCGGCGCGTGGTAGGTGCCGACCGCTCCCCGCACCCCGTGCGGCCCTTGCACCGGGAAGACATGGCCGTAGTACGGGACCCCACCGTCGGGGCTCGTGATTGCCGCAGAAGCTGGAGCGGCGGTGAGTGCCGCGAGGACCAGAGCTAAGACGAAGAGGCGCTTCAGTGGTGCTCGATCACGCGGTCGACGATGTTGTACTCCTTCGCCTCCTCCGCGCTCATGAAGTAGTCGCGTTCGGTGTCTTTGGTGACCTTGTCGAACGACTGACCGGTGTGCTGGGCGATGATCTCGTCGAGCCGGCGGCGAACTTCGATGATCTCTTTGGCGTGGATCTCGATGTCGGTCGCCTGACCCTGGAAGCCGGCGGAGACCTGATGGATGAGGATCTTCGAGTTCGGCAGCGCCATCCGCTTGCCGGCGGCCCCGCCGCTCAGCAGCAGCGCCCCCATGCTCATCGCCACCCCGACGCAGATGGTCTGCACGTCGGGTTTTATGAACTGCATCGTGTCGTAGATCGCCAGACCGGCGTACACCGATCCACCCGGTGAGTTGATGTAGAGGCTGACGTCCTTGTCCGGATCCTCAGACTCCAAGTGCAGCAACTGCGCCACGATCAAATTGGCGATGTCCTCGGTAACCGGAGTCCCCAAGAAGACAATCCGCTCCCCCAGCAGTCGCGAGTAAATGTCAAACGCCCGCTCCCCGCGCGACGTCTGCTCAACCACCATCGGAACCAGAGGACTCATCGCCGCCACTCTATAGCTCTCGTCCCCAGGCGTCTGTCGGGAACTGTTGCTCGGAGAGGTGGGTGTCCCTCTGGGGGCCGGCGTCCTGTTCCTCGCACAGACCACTCGGCGAGAGACGGCAACTTAAAGGCGAGGAACCCAGGTCTCGAGAGGGACACCCACCTCTCCCTACAAGAGAACCTAGGACCAGAGGCTCAGCTGCCCGGCGTCCAGAGCTCGCCGGATTTCGAGCCTTTCTCGCCCTCCGGCGCAAGGATTTTCTCCCGTGCCTCGGCTTTCTCCGCGCGAGCGTCGGCTTCCTCTTTGGGGATCGGCTTCGCCGACTCCGCCACCAGCTCGATCGCCTTGCGGGCTCGGATGTCTTCGCTGACCATCGAGTCGCGGCCGCTCTTGCGCAGGCGCTCCAGCAGTTTCTCGGGGGTGGTGCGTTCGTGCTCGGCGCTGTGCTCGAGCGCCTCCACCATCTCCTCCTCGGAGACCTCGATCGTCTCGGCCTCGGCGATCGCGGTCACAACCGCCTCCCGCTTCAGCTCAGCTTCGGCGTCGGGCTTGGTCTCCTCGATCAGTTCCTCGCGCGTTTTCCCCTGCATCTGCAGGAACGCATTCGGGTCCATCCCGCGACCGGCAAGCTGTCGTTCCATCCGCTCCCAGCGTTCTTCGGCCCGGGCAGTGGCGAGCTCGTCGGGCACCTCGACGGTCGCGGCCTCGACGGCGGCGTCGATCGCCGCCAGCCGGAAGTCCTCCTCGGCCCGACTGCTCAGGGCGACCCCGACTTTCTCGCGGATGTCGGCGCGCAGCTCCTCCAGCGTGTCGAACTCGGAGGCGTCGGACGCGAAGTCGTCATCGAGCTCGGGCAGGACTTTCTCCCGCACCTCTTTGACCTTGACCTTGAAGACGGCGTCTTCGCCAGCCAGCTGCTCAGCCTGGTAATCGGAGGGGAAGGTGACTTTGACTTCGCGCTCCTCCCCGGTCCCGGCCCCGATCAACTGCTCCTCGAAGCCCTCGATCAGCTGCCCCGACCCGAGCGCCAGCAGGTAGTCCTCCGCGGTGCCGCCCTGGAAAGCGGAGCCGTCGACGAAACCCTCGAAGTCGATCAGCAGCGAGTCGCCCTCTTTGGACTCGCGCTCGACCGGCTCCAGCCGCGCGAACCCCTCGCGGATCCGCTCGACCTCGGTATCGACGATTTCGTCGGGCACCTCTTTCTCCTCTTTGCCGACCTCGAGGCCCTTGTAATCACCGAGAGTCGCCTGCGGCCGCACCCCCACCTCGAACTTGAACTCGAGCGGCTGCCCCTCGTCCTCCGGGGTCGAGACCATCGCGATGTCCGGGTCGCCGATCGGGCTGACGGCGGAGTCGAAGAGCGCCTGTTCGTACCACTCCGGCAGCGCCTCTCGGATCGCCTCCTGCAGGACGGAGTCGAAGCCGATCCGCTGGATCACCAGCGAAGCTGGCGCCTTGCCGGCCCGAAAGCCCGGCAAACGCATCTCTTTCGCCAGCGCACGGGCGGCGCGGGAAGTCGCTTTGTCGACGTCAGCGGCAGGCACTTCGACCTGCACTTCGGCACGTGAATTAGACAGCTCTTTGACGGTGGTCTTCATCGGACGCGTGACCCTAGAGGATCGATCATCGCCGCCGCGCCAGCATCGTCCGCAGGGCGACCGAGAAATCGATCGCGAATGCAAGACCCCGGCCGACCGGTCCAGTCACCAGCCAAGCGCGCCCTCTATCCAGCGGCGACATGGGTCTCCTCCGTGGAGTCGAGGATCTGCCGCTCCAGGCGCGCCGCCTGTCCCGCAGCGACCGCGCGCTGGGCCCGCGCGGGGTCGAGCTCGACCCCGCGCTCCCGCGCCAGGTCGAGCAGGCGCTGGCGCTCGATCCCCTCGCGCGCCGCCTCGAAGAAGAACCAGGCGAGCAAGCCGAGTCCGAGGAAGGTCCCCTCGACCATCATCACCACGCCCGCGGTGCTCTGGTCGGCCACGGCCGAGATTCCCCATTCGTGCTCGCCCTTTGCGTAAACCGTGTAGAGGACCGTGCCGCTCCACATAAGGACGTTGCCGAGAATCACCCCGGCGAAGCGGACCGCGATCACGTAAACCACCTTCCAGCCGGCGGTGAACCACTGCGGTTTCGGCAGCGGCCCGAAGATCGGCATCCACATCAGACAGCCGAAGAAGATGAAGGTGGCGTGCTCGAGCGCGTGCACCGGCGCTCCCCCGTAAGCGGCGTCGTAGAGCGCCGGGATGTGCCAGAAGTAGAAGTTGAAAACCCACAGCGGGAAGGCGACGAGCGGATGGGCGAGGATCCGCAGCCGATCGAAGAAGCGGATCGCCAGGATCGGCTGCAGCAGTGGCCCGGTCAACCCGAGCACCAGCAGCAGCGATGCAATGTCGCCGATCATCAGGTGCTCGACCATGTGGGCGATCACCAGTTCCTCAGCCGCATCGCTGATCGGCGAGACGAGGGCGAGGGCGATCAGCAGCAGCCCGAAGGCGAAGCAGATCTGTCGCCAGAGCGGCACCGGTCGGCCGCGGTCGGCGAGCGTCATCGACCGCTTCGCGTAGAGCACGGCGGCGACCAGCAGGGGCGCCAACTCGAGCGGCGCGAAGACGCCGCCGACGTGCGCGATCGGCAAGTTCATCGGGATTCAGCGTAGCCCGCTGCTAGCTTGCCCATCGCCGTGAGCTCTCGAGCCGATCCGTTCCCGCCCATCGCGAGCTATGGCTTTCTCTCCGACTGCCACACCGCGGCCCTGGTCTCCTACAACGGCAGCGTCGAGTGGCTCTGCTGCCCGCGCTTCGACTCCCCCAGCGCCTTCGCCGCCCTGCTCGACCGCGGCGCCGGACACCTGTCGCTGCGGCCGAAGGGCGTGATCGTCCCGATCAGCCGCCGCTACTCGCCCGGCACGCTGGTGATCGAGACGACCTGGGTCACCGACACCGGCTGGGCGGTCGTCAAGGACGCCTTGACGATCGCCGACTGGGTCCCTCCCCGCGGCAAGCGGGGGGATCAGCGAGGCCGCCCCGACACCGAACACGAGTCCGACCGCTCGCTGCTGCGGACGATCACCTGCATCGACGGCACCGTCGAGATGGAGATGGAGTGCCTGCCGCGCTTCGACTACGGCGCCGAGGCAGCGCGGTGGAGCGGTGGCGAGCTCGGCGAAGCCGTGGCGACCGCGCCCGACGGCACCGAGCTGCTGCTGACCAGCGACATCGACCTCGAGATCGCCGACGGCGCCGCCCGCGGCAAGGTCACCCTCCACGAAGACCAGCACGCGTTCTGCGCCCTGACCTGGAGCGACGGCGGCGTCGGCGGCCCCCGCAGCGCCCCCGAGGCCCTGGAGCGAATCGACTCGACCGAAGAGTTCTGGCGCGAATGGCTGCGCGACGGCAGCTTCCCCGACCATCCCTGGCGCGTCCACCTGCAGCGCTCGGCGCTGGTCCTCAAGGGCCTCACCTACACCCCGACCGGGGCGATCGTCGCCGCCCCCACCACCTCGTTGCCGGAGACGCCCGGCGGGGAACGCAACTGGGATTACCGCTTCAGCTGGATCCGCGACTCGACCTTCAGCCTCTGGGCGCTGCACACGCTCGGCTTCGACCACGAGGCGCGCGACTTCATGCGCTTCATCGTCCAGGTCTGCAGAGACAAGCCCGACCTCCAGATCATGTACGGGATCGGCCACGAGCGCGAGCTCGAAGAGAAGACCCTCGACCACCTCTCCGGCTACGGCGGCGCCAAGCCGGTGCGGGTCGGCAACGGCGCCTACGACCAGCGCCAGAACGACGTCTGGGGATCGCTGCTCGACTCCGTCTACATCCACGAGAAGGCGCTTCGCGGCAGCGGCACGCCGGCCGACCGCGATCTGATCCGCTACCAGGTGGAAGCGGCGATCGAGGCCTGGCCTCACCCAGATCAGGGGATCTGGGAGTCCCGCGGGGAGCCGCAGCACTACGTCTCCTCGAAGCTGATGATTTGGGTCGCTGTCGACCGCGGCGCCCGTCTCGCCCGCTGGGTGCCCGAGGGGGCCGATGCCGGTAAATGGCACGACAAAGCCGACGAGTGGCAGGCCAAAGCCGACGAGATCAAAGCCGAGATCCTCGAGCGCGGCGTCAGGGACGGCATCTTCCGCCAGCACTACGACACCGACGCCCTCGACGCTTCGCTGCTGCTGATTCCGCTCTACCGCTTTCTCCCACCCGACGACCCGCGGGTGCGCGACACCGTCAACGCGATCGCCGCCGACCTGACCGAACACGGCCTCGTCCTCCGCTACAAAGTGGACGAGACCGACGACGGGCTGCAGGGCAAGGAGGGCACCTTCCTGATCTGCTCCTTCTGGCTGGTTTCGGCGCTCTCGGAGATCGGCGAGCGCCGGCGAGCGCGGGAGCTCTGCGAGCGCCTGCTCGAGGCGGCGGGGTGGCTCGACCTCTACGCCGAGGAGCTGGAGGCGGAATCGGGCCGCCACCTCGGCAACTTCCCACAGGCGTTCACCCACCTGGCGCTGATCAACGCGGTCTCGCACGTGATCGCCGACGAGAAGCGCGAGGACGGGGGCTTCACCGCGGTCTTCACCGAGATGGGCGGGGTTCGCGAGGAAGCGTAAAACCCCCGCGCGTTACAAAGACGTTTCAGACATTACACCTACAGACAAGACGTCTCCGACGGTCCCTATAGTGCGGTGGCGATGAGAACCAACAACCGTATGGCTGGGGAAAGCGATGACGGCGGGACCGGGAGAGCGCCGGCGACGCCTCAACTCGAGTATGGAGGGGTCATGAAGACGAGTGAGGAATACAAAACGACCTGGGCGGAGGACGAGGACGTCGAATCGGCGGTGCTGCAGCAATTGCTGGACCTGCACCCGACGCGACTGACCCTGGCGGAGCTGGCGCGGGAATTCGGCGCCAAGGGCAGCGACTTCGGCGCACATGACGCAGTCGAACGGGCGGTACGCGACCTCACCGGTGCCGGCCTCCTCCACCGGGGGGAGGAATTCGTCGTGCCGACCCGCGCGGCGCTGCGCTTCAACGAGCTGCTGGATCGGTGAGGATCTAGCTGAAAGTAATCGGGACGGCGATCGCGGCGACGATCAGTGGAAGCTTCCACGGAGACACTCCAGAAAGCTTCTCGAGCGCCCCGATCGCCGTCCCCTTCAAGGCATTGTTTCCTAGCTGCCCTTGAGAAATCCAGCCGTCGGAGCGACGCGCTCCTGCATCGGTGCCATCTGCATGGATCCCACCTTCCTTTCACCCTTGTCATTGCTCGCCGCCCCGTTCGCGGCTTGCGCTCTAAATCAACTGAGCAATGAATACTCTAAATCATTCCAGCAATCAAGGTGCGGCCAGTAAAACTCGTCAATATTCGGAAAAAGCGGGAGCGTTGTGAAATTCCTGATTGTCAGGCTGTAAAGTCTTGTTATCGGCCAAAGTCCTGCAACCGACCTAAGGAACATGGCCTTGCCGAAGACGAAGAACAAGAAAGATGGCGTCGAACAAATCGTCGCCAAAGCGTTCGCCCACCCCCTGCGGGTGCAGATCCTGATCATTCTCAACGAGAAGGTCGCGAGCCCGAACATGCTCGCCCAGCAGCTCGACGAGAGCCTCAACCTCGTCGCCTACCACGTGCGGGTGCTGGAGAAATACGACTGCATCGAGCTCGTTGACACGAAGCAGCGACGCGGCGCCACCGAGCACTTCTACCGCGCCACCCGCCGCCAGCTCCTCACCGATGACCAGTGGGCCCAGATGCCCGCCAGCCTGCGACCAGGCATGGCCACCGCCGTGCTCAAATCCATCTTCGAGGACATCGAGGAAGCCTCGAAGGCAGGAACGCTGGAGGAAGTCGACGAGGTCCACATCAGCCGCACCCCGATGGTGCTCGACAAACAGGGCTGGGGAGAGGTGTCGTCCCTTCTCAAGGGCACTTTCGACCAGCTCCTGGAAATCCAGACCGCCGCTTCCGAACGAGTTGCAGAGAGCAAAGAAGACGGCACGCTCGCCAAGGTGCACCTGCTGCACTTCAAGTCGCCGAACACCAAAGAGCTGAAAGAAGCCGAAGCGGCCGCCGAGGCCAGCTCCTAAGCGTTCTCCGTCTGAGCGCAGCGCCGCTGACCAGTCGAGCGGCGCTGTCGATCAGGCACTCGCCGCGGGTCCCTGCGGCGAGCCGTGATGTTTCGGTTGCTCCTTCTTCCGGGAATGGAAGGGATGTCGTGAGGATCCGATGAGGAGAGAGGAGCCGCGATGAGCGACGGGGATGCGCAGATGGGGACGATCGAGACCCAGGTCCCGGCGCGCCTCGACCGGCTGCCCTGGTCCCGTTTCCACTGGATGGTGATCATCGGCCTCGGCACCGTTTGGATTCTCGACGGCCTCGAGGTGACGATCGTCGGCAGCATCGGCGTCCGCCTCACCGAAAAAGGCAGCGGGATCGTCATGGACGCCAGCCAGATCGGCACGGCCGCCGCCTTCTACGTCGGCGGCGCCTGCCTCGGCGCCCTCTTCTTCGGGCAGCTGACCGACCGGCTCGGACGCAAGAAGCTCTTCCTCGTCACCCTCGGCGTCTACATCATCGCCACCATCGCCACGGCCTTCGCCTGGACCGCCTGGTACTTCTACCTTTTCCGCTTCCTCACCGGCGCCGGTATCGGCGGTGAGTACGCCGCGATCAACTCGGCGATCGACGAGCTGATCCCGGCACGCGTGCGCGGCCGGGTCGATCTGATCATCAACGGCAGTTACTGGGTCGGCGCTGCCGCCGGCGCCTTCGCGGCCGTCGCCCTGCTCAACACCTCCCTCTTTGCCATGGACGTCGGCTGGCGCCTCGCCTTCGGGATGGGCGCGATCCTCGGGGTGGCGATCCTGATCGTCCGCCGCCATGTGCCGGAGAGTCCGCGCTGGCTCTTCATCCACGGTCGCGAGGAGGAGGCCGAGGAAATCGTCGAGAACATCGAGCGCGAAGTCCGCGAGAGCACCGGCCAGGAGCTCTCCGAACCAGACCGCTCGCTCGTCGTCCACCAGCGCGAGCGGATTCCCTTCCGCGAGATCGCCTCCACCGCCTTCCGCAAATATCCGCGACGGACGATCCTCGGGCTCTCCCTCTTCGTCGGCCAAGCCTTCCTCTACAACGCCGTCACCTTCGACCTGGGGACGCTGCTGGGCGAATTCTTCGAAGTCGGCTCCAGCACGATCCCGATCTACATCGCGATCTTCGCCGCCTCGAACTTCATGGGCCCGCTGCTCCTCGGCCGCTTCTTCGACACGCTCGGCCGCAAACCGATGGTCACCGGCACCTACCTGATCTCGGCGGTCCTGACCGCGATCCTCGGCGTCTTCCTCCTTGGCGGAGGTCTGACCACCTGGTCATTTATGGCCTTCATCATCGCCATCTTCTTCTTCGCCTCAGCCGGCGCCAGCTCGGCCTACCTGACCGTCAGCGAGATCTTCCCGATGGAGACCCGAGCCCTCTCGATCGCCTTCTTCTATGCGGTCGGGACCGCGGCAGGCGGCATCGTCGGACCGATCCTCTTCGGCCACCTGATCGCCAGTGGCAGCGAAAGCCAGGTCGCGGTCGGGTTCTTCATCGGCGCTGCGGTGATGTCCCTGGGTGCCATCGCCGAGTTCCTCTTCGGCGTCAAAGCCGAGCAGAAACAGCTCGAGGAGGTCGCCGAACCGCTCACCGCCGAGGGCACCGAAGCCGCTCAGCCGGCAACCTCTGAGCCCTCGGAACCCCGCACTGCCGCCGGCGGGCGGCACCCCGGCTGGTGGAGACCGGGACCGGGGTCGCTCTACTCGGCACGAGCGATGGGAGTTTCCGGACCGCATCCGCCGGTGCCGCTCGACAGCGAGATATCGATCATCGAAACCGCCCTGCGCGAGAAAGGCAGCGCCGACCGGCGGGAGCTGAGCCGGCGGGTCGGCGGCCGTTACTGGGGCCCCGGGCGCTTTAACGAGGCCCTGCACGCGGCCGTCGCTCAAGGGCGGGCGAGGCAGCTTCCCCGCGGCCAATTCGCGCCCGCCGATGCCGCCCGCGCGGAGGCCGGCGCCGGCAGCGGCAAATGATCTCGGACCGGTACCTGCTTGTCGGTATGGTTGCCGTGACGACGGCACCGCCGCCGCGCTGCACAGCTTCGGACTGACGCTCTCAGGGCAGCGACGTTGGGATAACTATCCATCTATCCATGCTGTGAAGAGCGAGCAGACCCCGAAAAACGAAGACCAGTCGAGCCCGGGACCAGGCGAGGGCCTGGCGAGCGAGCGAGCGCTCTGGGCCCGGTTCGTCAAAGATCGCGACCCGGCGATCCGCGAGGAGCTGGTGCGGCGATACCTGCCGTTCGCGAAGAACCTCGCCTTGCGCTACCGGGGGGCAAGCGAGTCCTTCGACGACCTCCTGCAGGTGGCGAGCCTCGGGCTGGTCAACGCGATCGACCGCTTCGACCCCGATCGCGGCGCCCCCTTCACCGCCTTCGCCTCGCCGACGATCCTCGGTGAGCTGAAGCGCCACTTCCGCGACCGGGTCTGGACGGTGCGGGTCCCGCGCGGGCTCCACGACCGCATGGCCGAAGTGGAGAAAGCGATCTCCGAGCTCACCGTCCAGCTGCAGCGCTCGCCCTCCGTCCCCGAGATCGCCGAGCGGCTCGAGGTCGACCCGACCGACGTGCTGGAGGTCCTGGAGGCGAACCACAACCGGCGACCGCTCTCGCTCGACCGCCCGGTCGGCGGCGAAGACTCCGAAGAATCGCCGGCGGCCGAGTGGGTCGGCGACGAAGACTCCGGCTACGAACTGGTCGAGGACAAACTGGCGCTCGAGGGCGCTCTCCCCCACCTCGACGAGCGCGAGCGCCTGGTCCTGCAGCTGCGCTTCGTCGAGGACCTGACGCAGTCGCAGATCGCCGAGCGGATCGGCCACTCGCAGATGCACGTCTCCCGCATCCTCCGGCGCACGCTGGAGCGGATCCGAGCCGAGGTGGCCGAGCAGAGCGCCGCCGCCGGCGAGACCGATCCCTAAGCCCTTCTTTCAGGTCTTCGAGAGCGAGGAGATCGCGACGACGAGGTATTCGCCTTCGTCACCCTCTTCGATCCGCAGCTCGTCGGTCAGAGCCTCCAGCGAACCGCCCACCTCGGGCAACTCGAAGCTCGCCCGCAGGCGCTCGGCGCCGCCTTGGGTCATCGGCCCGACCTTGAGCTCGATCCCCTTCGGCAGCTCGGCGATGCTGAGGGAGACGTGGCCGTCGGTGAACCCCTGGGGGGCTCGGGCGGAGATCGCGTCGGAGAGCAGCATCGTGTCGGAGAGGCGGTCGACGCTGATGTCTTGGCGGGCGGCGAGGGCCGAGAGCGCGCGGCTGAGGACAGGGCCGACGATCTCGGGCGGACCGACCCTGATCCGGGTCGCGTCATCGGCCGTGACCGCAAAGGTCGAGCCGTTCCTGGCCGAGTCCTCACGCGCCTCCAGTGGCAGGTGCATGCGGATCTCGGTGCCTTTGTCGGCGCCACCCTTGATCTCGAAGCTGCTCGAGAGCGCGGCGATCAGGGTGAGGCCGATCCGCAGGCTCGGGCGTTCGACGTCGGGGCGGGGACGGATGCCGCTGCCGTGGTCGCGGATGACGACGGTGAGCCCGTCGCCGTCGCTCTCCGCCTCGATCTCCAGCGGGCCGGGCTCCATTCCGGCATAGGCGTGGACGACGACGTTCATGCTGGCCTCGGTCACAACCGTCTTCAGATCGGCCAGCGAGGCCTGGTCCATCCCCAGTCGTTCGGCCAGGCCCGCCAGCGCGTGCCGGACGACAGCCACGTTCTCGGCCCGTGCCGGGAGGGACATTTGGAGCCCCGAGCGATCGTTGGTTGAGGTATTCAAATTTCCAGCCTGCCCCCAGGAACCTCGAGGCCCTTTATCGGAGTCGCGAGCATATCCGGCTATGTCGCGTCAGAGGGTGCATACCCCTGCCGACGAGAGGCAAAACAGCGTGCAGGCAGCCTGCCGTCCTGCGGTAGGATCGAGGCGGTGAATCCCGCCCCGTTCGAAGTAAAGGTAGGAGACCTCGAGCATGGCGTCCGGACCATTTCGGTTCGCGGCGAGCTCGACTTGAGCACTGCTCCCGAACTCGAGGGGCCGTTGGAGCAGGCGCTCGAGAGCGACGAGGGCTCGGTCCTGATCGACCTCTCCAGCTGCGAGTTCATCGATTCGACCGGGATCGCCCTCATCGTCCGCGCCTGGCAGCGCCTCGAGAGCGGCGAGAACGGCCGCGCTCTGGTCATCTGCAGCCATAACGACCAGGTCCGGCGGGTGCTCGAGATCACCGGCCTCGAGCTCTCGATCCCGGTTCACGGCACCCTGGACGAGGCCCTCGCCGCGATGGCGAGCTGAGTCGCCGCCGCCCTCGCGGGGTCGCCGAAAACTGCATAGGAGTCCGATCCGCGGGGTAGCCGAACCTCGATGTCTCCTCAGCCTCGCCGCCCACGGCTCCCCCGGGAGCTGTTTGAGACTCGCAGCCATGCCTGGCACTCGCTCGGGCTGGGCGACGAGCTGGCGCCACGGTTCACGAAACGGCAGTTCGGTGGCCTGCTGTTGGCACTGCTGCTGATCGCCGGGACGCTCTTCGTCTACTACAACCGCAAGAGCATCGCTCCGGGCTACGGGCAGTGGGTCCGGGCCGGGACGGTCGCGGTTCTGATCGTCGTCGGCACGGCGGCCACGCACTGGCTCGCGCGCGGGCTCTCTCCCCGCCTCTACCGTCGCCTCGACCCGGCGACGGCGGGGACCGCCGGCTTCGTCATCCGCCTCCTGGCGACCGCGGCCGTCGTCGTCCTGGCGCTGCGGATCGCCGGCGTCACCGCCAGCACCCTTGCCGTCGGCGGTGCCTTCACCGCCGTCCTGCTCGGCCTTGCCGCCCAGCAGGCGCTGGGCGGGATCTTCGCCGGCATCGTCTTGCAGAGCACCCGCCCCTTCCGGGTCGGCGAAAGGGTGCGGCTGGTCGGCGGCGCGCTGGCAGGTTCGATCGAGGGGACTGTCTCCTCGCTCGGGCTCTTCTACACCACCCTGAGCCAGGGGGCCGACCGGCTGATGGTCCCCAACAACGTCCTCCTCAGCCTCGTCGTCGTGCCCTTGCGCGAGCCCGACAAAGTCGACGTCCGGGTTCGTTTCCCGATGCAGACGAGCCCGAAGCAGGTCGAGGACCGGCTGCTGGAAGCGATCACCGTCCCCACCCGCTACAAACCGAGCGTCGCCTTGGAGGAACTCGACGCCGACGGGGTCGTCTTCCGCGTCGACGCAACCCCGCTTCGACCCGAAGACGGGTCGAAGCTGGCCGAGGAGATCCTGGAGGCGCTGCGGCGGGAGGAACCGGCCGAGTCGCGACCCGCTTAGCGACTGGGTCAGCAGCGCCTCAGTTGAAGATCAGGATCGCGGTGTTGACGACGATCGCCAGCGGGGTGATCGTCAGCGCCAGGGTACGGAAGAACTTGGCGAAGCCGCCGCGGTAGTGAATGCTCTCGAAGAGGGTGAGGCCGACCACGTGAGCGAGGTTGGCGAGGGCGACGCCGATCGCGATCAGGATCGCCACCGCTTCCCAGCCGGTCTGGTTGCCGCTGCCGCTTGCCACCGCCGCCGCCAGGACCGCGACGACGATCGTGCCGAGGATGCCGGCGGTCATCCCGGCCAGGTCGGCGCGGGTCATCCCGGGGACGTAGGCGCCGCCGCTGAATTCCTTGTCGGCGAGCGGGTTGACGGTGCCGGCGCCGGCCTCCTCGACCTTGACGATGTGGTCGGGCTGGTTCTCGGCGTGCTCTAGGACGATCAGCCGCAGCGGTGGCTCGAGCGATTCCTGTGCCCGCTCGTAGAGCCCCTTTTCATACCACTCCTCCTGGCCCTCTGAGTGCTCGAAGATCAGGATCTCGTCGGCGGGAGCTTTCAGAAGTGCGTCCTGCGCCGCCTGGACGGGGTCGGGATCGCCCACCTCGCCGCTCACCTCGATGCCATCCTGGCCGCGCAACAGCGTCAGCGCCCGCTCGAGCCGCTTCTCGGCTCGCTCCTTGGGCTCGTCGATGTCGCCGAGCGTGTGGCGCAACGGGCTCGCCTCCACCGCGGGAACGACGACCCGCACCTCGACACCGTTGCCGTTGGCGTCGGCGCAAATCTGCTCGATGGGCTCGTTGCCGCGAAGCTCGTCGGCGACGATCGCGATCACTCGGCGGGGCATAGGAACCTCCTACTCGTCTTGGTGGATCTCCTGATCCGGTTCGCCGTAGGCGGCGTCCGTCGGCTCCTCCGGCTGTCCGACATCGCCGTCGGGGAAGCGTTTTTCGTCGCCGTGCTCAGCGTTGTCAACCAGCTCGGCCTCGGCCAGCTCGAACCCCTCGGCCTCGCCCTCGCCGCCCTCGACCAAAGGCCGCTGGGCGGGATCGACGCCCGGGTCGTCGGGAGCGGGGCCGCCGATCTCGGCCGCTTCGGCCGCGGCGGCGTCCGCCTCTTCCTCGGCGATCGGGTCGGGCTCTTCCTCGGGACGCATCTCAGCACTCATGATGGCCGACCCTCTCCCCAGATGCCAGTCGAGGTGCCGTTCTCATGGTGATCAGGGCAATCGGTATCAGGTACATGCCCGGCGGTTACCCCTGCACCGCAGGCACGAAACTCCGCTTGTCGGTCGGCCCCGCCTAGGAGCCGGTGCTGACCGAGGCGGTCGCCGCCGTACGAGCTGCCATCCAGCCGGCCACGGCACCGAGCGCGCCGCCGAGGCCGAGCAGGGTCGCCGTCCGCATCGGATTGGGCTTCAGCTTCGAAGCGGTGCCGTGGGCGGTGTGCTTCGCCGCCGTCTTGGCGGCCTTGCGGGTGAGAGTGCTCTTGATTGACATGTCGAAACCCATACCCGGCGCACCTGCCCCCTTACACCAGTTGCGGAGGCAGCAACTCAAGCACCGTCCTCACATCTTTCATCGCCATCTGGGTACCCCGCTTGCATGCCCCTGAACGCGATTCTCGATGTCGACGGCACTCTCGTCGACACCAACTACCACCACGCGATCGCCTGGCACCGGGCGCTGCACGCACACGGGCACTCGGTGCAGGTGTGGAAGGTCCACCGCCACATCGGCATGGGCGGTGACCAGATCCTCGAGGCACTGATTGGAGAGGAGGCGGCAGCCTCCGATGGCGAGGCGATCCTCGAAGCCGAGAGCGAGGCCTACGGCGAGCTGATCGGCGAAGTCGAGCCGCTGGAGGGCGCGCGAGAGCTGATCGAAAAGCTGCGACAGGAGGGGAACACCGTGATCCTCGCCAGCTCCGCCAAGCAGGAGGAGGTCGATCACTATCTAGACCTGCTCGACGCGCGTGAGCTAGTTGACGACTGGACCACTTCGGCCGACGTCGAGGCGACCAAGCCGGAGCCGGACCTGGTCCATGCGGCGCTGGAGAAGGCCGGCAACGACGACCCCTCGGTGATGGTCGGTGACTCGGTTTGGGACGTTGAGGCGGCGAATCGCGCCGGGCTGCCGACGCTCGCGGTCCTCACCGGCGGCTTTTCCGAGCAAGAGCTGCGCGAGGCCGGCGCCGCCCAGGTGGTTGAGGCGATCGGCGAGCTGCGGATCGACCGTCAGGCGCTGGGCGAGCTGGCGCGGTAGACCGCCGCGAGGTCCTCGTCGCCGTGCTTCTCTGCGACCGCGGCCATCCGCTCGCGGATCGCCGCCAGCATCGGCAGCTCGAGGCCGGCTTCCTCGGCGGCTTCGAGGGCGAGACCGGCGTCCTTTGCAGCCAGGGAAAGCCGGAAGGATGGAGTGAAGTCCCGCTCCAACATCGCTTTCGCCTTCAAACGCATGTAGGGCAGGTCGAGTGGCCCTTCGGCAACCGCGTCGAGCGCGGTCTGAGGATCGATGCCGACCGCCTCGACCAGCGCCAGCATCTCGGCGGTGCCCTCGACGACGCTGACGATCCAGCTGTTGACCGCGACCTTGAGGCGGCTGCCGGCGCCGGCTTCGCCGATCCACAAGGTGCGTTTGCCGATTGCGTCGAACAGCGGCTCTAGCCGCTCGCGCGCCTGCTCGGGGCCGGAGCCGAGGATCACCAGCTGTCCTTTTTCGGCCGGTTCCTTCGTCCCCAGGACGGGGGCGTCGACCAAGATCGCCCCTGCCTGCTCCGCCAGCTCGGCGCAGTGCGCCGTTGCCTCGAGACCGATCGTGCTCGCCTGCAGCCAGATCGCGCCCGGGCGGACGGCGGCCAGGGCGCCGTCGGGTCCTTCGACCGCAGCCAGCACCGCTTCGCCGTCGCTCAGCATCGTCAGGACCACGTCGGCCTCGCTCGCCGCCTCACGAGGGCTCTCGCAGACCTCGACTCCGCCACGCTCGGCGAGGTCGCCGATCTTCTCAGCCGTGCGGTTCCAGGCACGGACACGGAAACTCTGTGCGAGGTTGGCGCCGATCCCCTTACCCATCGTGCCGCCGGCACCCAAGAGCGCGATGGTCGCGACGCGGTCGGGCATGGCATTCGGGGCAGGCATGAAGCACTGGTTCCCCAGCCCGGTGTGGAGAAACCAGCGCTCCGCAATTTCCGTAAAGGTCGAACAAGAAAACCAAATACTGAGGTTGGCCCAACCGGCTCAGATGCAGGATGTTTCTCGCGTGGAGGAGAGGAAGCGCGGGAGGGGTAGGCAGGAAATCGTGCGAGCTTTGTCGCACCCGATCAGGGTGGAGATCCTGCAGGCCCTGCACGGCAGGGTTGCCAGCCCTGCCGAACTGTCGCGTGAGATCGGCCAGCGACCAGCCGTCGTCTCCTACCACGCCAGCACGCTGCTGAGGTGCGGCTGCGTCGAGCTCGTCAGCAGCCGTGCGCAACGGGGCGCGATCGAAAACTTCTTCGCCGTCACGCCCCACTCGCTGTTCAGCGACAGCTAGCTAACTCTTCGTTTCGCCGGCCTGTTTGGCCAACGGCGGCTCGACGAGCTTTACCTGCGGGAGCTGCCTCGCCGTGAACGTCCTGGCGCTGCCAGCCGAGCTCGAAGGTCAGCGGGACCTGAATCTTCTCTTTCGCCAGGCACCTCGGGCATGAGGTCCAGGACGAAGCTGCCTGGGCCGAGTATCCGCTTCCACAGCTGTCACACCGAAACATGATCTCCCGCTTTCTCCCATCCGTCTAAAGCCGTCGGCGGCTTCACTACCCTTGGGCCAAGGGGGCAAAACGCGGTTACCGCAAAGCGGGACCGCACGGAGCGAGCTTTTCGAAGAGGTAGTTTCTTGAGTGGGATGAGCGAGCCACAGGAACTCGAGCTGTGGCGCTATCTGCAGAGTCAGCGCGAACTGGCCGCGCGCCTGATCGAGGGCGACTCACTGGAGCAGGTGGCGCCGCGCTTCCTCGAAATCGTCGCCGACCTGCTGCGCTGGGAGGCCGGGGCGATGTGGGAAGTGGTCGACGACTCCGAGCCGCTGCGGCTGGTCGCGGGCTGGAGCGCCAAGGAGCTCGACGCGCGGCCGCTCTGGCGCCGCAGCCGCGAACTCAAATTCAAACGCGGCACCGGCCTGCCCGGCGACGCCTGGGACACGGGGCAGATCGCGCTTGCCCCCAACTACCGCGACTATCCGACGACCGCCCCGCGATACCAGGTCTCCGCCGAAATGGGGCTGGAGGCGGCGCTGGCGATCCCGGTCCCGACCGGCGACCCCGAGCACGTCTTGGCGGTCGCCGAGTTCCACACCCTTTCCTTCGAAGCGCAGTCGCAGGAGCTGATGGCCCTGCTGGCCGGCTTCGCCGACCAGCTCGGCACCTTCATCGCCCGGCGCCGGGCGGAGGCGAAGAGCGCCGAGGCCGAGCGCTTCCGCCAGCACCTGGCCGAGGTCGTCCGCGGCACCCAGGACGCGGTGCTCAGCAAGGACCTCGACGGCGTGGTAACCACCTGGAACCCGGCCGCCACCCGCCTCTACGGCTACTCGCCGGAAGAAGCGATCGGGCGCCACGTCTCCTTCATCGTCCCCTCCGACCACAAAGACGAGGAGACGGTGATCCTCGACCGGGTGATGCGCGGCGAACGCCTCGACACCTACGAGACCGAGCGGATCCGCGCCGACGGCGCCAGGATCTCCGTCTCCCTCACCGTCTCCCCCATCCGCAGCCCGATGCGCGGGCTGATCGGCGCCTCCGTCGTCGCCCGCGACATCACCGACCAGGTTCGGCGGCGGCGGGCGCAGGAGTTCCTGGTCGCCGCCAGCCGCCTGCTCGACAGCTCGCTCGACCCGGAGGAGACGGCGCGGACGATCGTTTCCACGGCGGTGCCGGAGCTGGCCGAGATCTGCCTGATCGACTTCCGCCGCGCCGACGGCTGGTACGGCGACAGCATCGCCGCCGGCGCCGATCCGGAGATGGCGGCGCGGCTCGAGCAGATCCGCCGCGCCACTCCGCTCGACCCGGGTGGCGAGCACCCGGTGGCGCAGGTGCTGCGCCTGAACCAGCCGATGATCTGGCGCGACCTGAAGGCGCCGGAGGTGGTCGACAAGGTCTCGCAGAACGCGGACCACCTGCAGCTGATGCGCGAGGCCGGTTACAACTCCGCCGCCGTCGTGCCGCTGGTCGCCCGCGGCCGCGTCCTCGGCGCCCTCTCCTTCCTCCACGCCCACGGCGACCTGCGCTACGACCCGGGCGACCTCGACTTCCTCTCCGAGCTCGGCGAGCGGGCGGCGCTGGCGCTCGACAACGCCCGCCTCTATCGCGAGCGCGACCGGGTGGCGAAAAGCCTGCAGCGGGGATTGCGGCCACCGCGGCCCACCGAGGTCGAAGGCCTGGACATCTCCGTCGTCTTCGAGGCTGCCGGCGAGGGAATCGAAATCGGCGGCGACCTCTACGACGTGCTGCCGACCGAGAACGGCTGCTGGATCCTCGTCGGCGACGTCGCCGGCAAGGGCAGCACCGCGGCCAGCGTCTCGGTGGCCGTGCGCCACTCGGTGCGCGGGCTGACCCGGGAGATCGCCGAGCCCGACGAGGTGCTGGGGCGGGTCAACGAGCTGCTGCTGGCCGGCGACAGCCTCAACGACTTCGCAACGGCGATGCTGGCCCGCCTGCAACGAGAGGAGTCGGGCTGGCGCCTCATCCTCGCCTCGGCGGGTCATCCACCGGCGGTGCTGACCGGGGATGCGGCGCCGGAGCTGCTCGGTGGCGGCACCGTGCTCGGTGCTTGGGAGAAGCCGAACGTCGAGCGCCACGAGTGCGTGCTCGGCCCCGCCGCCACGCTCACCCTCTGCACCGACGGCTGGCTCGAGGCGGGGCCGGTGGCAAGCCACCAGGGGCCGGAGGCCTTCGCCGAGATGACCCAGGCGCTCGCGGGGCTGGAGCTCGACGAGCTGACCGACCGCTTGCGCGCCGACGCCGTGGCCCGCAGCGCCGGGACCTTGCGCGACGACCTCGTCGTCCTAGCCGTCCGCCCCCGGGCGCATTCGGCGCAAGCCGAAGCGCCGCGGGAGCTGGCGGTCGAAGCTAGCTAGAGCGTTTCGCGCCGGCTTTTTTCGTTTTCCGCGCTGCTGGTTTTTTTGCCCGAGCTTTGGCGGGGCGTGATTTTTTCGCCGAGCTTTTTGGTTTCGCCGCTTTCGCTCTCGGCGTTTTGCGTTTGGCCGCTTTCGCTCTTTTCGTTTTGCGGCCCGAGGAGGCAGCGCGGCGCAGCGAGGCGGGGATGTCCTCACGCACGACCGCGTTGGTCAGCTGCTTGATCTGGCCCTGGAGGAAGGAGGCCATTTTTTCCTCCTCGCGCCGGATTGCTTTCGCGAGCTTCGCCGTCTCGGAGTCGCGGACTTTTTCGGCCAGCGTCTCGATCGCGAGGTAGGTGGCGATCTCCTCGTGCTCGTTGAAGTACTCGGTCTTGGCGTTCTTCAGCATTTTCTCCTGCTCGCCGCCACCGCGGATCGCGTGCAGCGGTCCCTTCGCCAGAGCGGTGACTTTGCCAACGGCACCTTGCAGCGTCTGCCCACCGCCGCCGAGCTGTTTGATCCGGCGCTCGACCTGTTTGGCGTGGGATTTCGTCTCTTTGAGGTGCTGCTGCAGCCGTTTTTTGTACGGCCCTTTTACCGTCATCGCGATGTGCGCCTGCAGGGCGGCCTCTAGTTCGCGCTCCTTGCCGTATGCCTCGCTCAGGTACTGGACCAGCTTCGCATCGCGCTCGTTCATGTCCGCCATCGCGACTTTGCGCCTCCTTGGGTGGTTGCTGTTGAAGTTCGTCAGTGAACTCGGGTACCCAGCGCTATTAGCGTGAAACTGGGCGCGGGCAGGGTAATGGCTTCGCGTGCGAATGCTCGCCCGCCTCGCGAGCGGCGCGGGCGATCACCGTCGCCGGGATGATCCTCGCCCTCTCCTTCGCCGCCGTCGCCCTGATCCCGATCGAGGCCTTTCGCGAGCTCGCCTTCGCCCTCAGCGTCGGCCTCCTCCTCGACACCCTTCTCGCCCGCACCCTGCTGATCCCAGCGCTGGTCAGCCTCTTCGGAACCGACTAACCCGAACTGCATCAACTTTTCCACCTGCTGGATAGATAAGTTGATGCAGTTCGCTTGTGGGACCTCTCGCCGCCCTGTTGACGTCCGCGTTGCTTGCGGCTTCGCCTGCGCCCGCTGCACGGGTTGCGCGGCCGGCGATCGCGAATTGGCCGATCCCGTTCGGGGCGAAACGGAAGCGGGAGATGGCCGCCTACTCTGAGCGGCACTACGGCGAACGGGCCTGGCGACTGCGGCATCCGCACGTGATCGTCGAGCACATGTCGCAGACGAGCAGCGCCCGCGCCGTCTACAACGCCTTCGCGCCCGACGTGCCCGACGTCGAGCTGCACGAGCTGCCCAACGTCTGCTCGCACTTCGTGATCGACTCCTCGGGGCGGATCTTCCGTCTCGTCAATCTGCGCACCCGCTGCCGCCACACCGTCGGCCTCAACTGGACGGCGATCGGGATCGAGCACGTCGGCTACGGCGACGGCGACGCCCTCGGCAACCCGCGCGAGCTGCATGCCTCGCTGCGGCTGACGCAGTGGCTGCGGTGCAAGTTCCACATCCGCGTCCACGACGTGATCGGGCACGCGGAGAGCCTCAGCTCCCCCTATCACCGCGAGCTGGTGCCGAGCCTGCGCCGGCAGACCCACGGCGACTGGCGCCACGGCTCGATGCGGGTCTACCGGCGCAAGCTGAGGCGCCTCGGTCGCTGCCCGGGCTAGAGCCGGCCGAGCAGGAGCAGGACGAGCAGGATGATCGCGATCAGGCCGAGGATTCCCCCCGCCACGGCGACCTTGAGCAGGACCAGCACCAGCGCAATCACGATCAGAACGGCAATCAGTCCACCGATCATCGTCACTCCTTTCGTCGAACCCTTGAACGGACCCGCGACCCGTACCCCTCGTCCAGATTGGGAAACCGGACCGGTCGCGCCGGGAGCGGCGAATACACTCAGTCAATGAGCGAAGAGGCGATCCCCGGCTTCAAGGAGGGAGACAAGGTCTGGGTCCAGGACGCCGACGGCAAACGGCACCCCGGTGTCTTCGTCGGCGACAACGAAGCCGCCGGCTGGTTCGGCGGCGGCCCGAGCGCCTACGTCGCCCACCCCGAGGCCCATCAAGCAGAGGTCGTCTCGGTCTTCCGCATCACCCCTCGCGACGACTGATCTCCGCCAACGCGGAGATGCCGTCCTTCTCCAACCGGTGGATGATCCAGTCGTCGAGTTGCCGGGCGCCAAGGCCCTCGTAGAAGTTCAGCGCCGGTTCGTTCCAGTCCAGGGCCACCCACTCGAGCCGCACGTGCCCCCGCGCCTCGGCCAGTTGCGCGAGATGCTCCATTACCGCCCGCCCGATGCCCCCACGCCGATGCTCGGGGCGGACGTAGACGTCCTCGAGCCAGATCCCCGAGCGGCACTCGAAGCTGGAGAAGGTGGTGAAGAAGAGCGCGTAGCCGACCGCTTCGCCGTCGGCCGTCTCGAGCAGCAGCGCCTCGGCCGCCTTCTCCTCGAAGAGAGAGCGGCGCAGCACCTCGGGGTCGCCGGTGACCTCGTCGGCGAGTTTCTCGTACTCGGCCAGCTCGAGGATCAGGTCGAAGAGGAGCTGGGCGTCCGCTTCGGTGGCGGCGCGGATCTGGAGGTCGTTGGCGTCGGCCATCCGCCGCAGCCTAGGCGACCGGCTCGGGCCGCTCTCCGATGGCCATCTCAGCCGAGGCCGTCGAGGTGCGGCAGCACCTTGTTCTCGTAGGTGTCGATCGCGGCGATCGGGTCGGCGCCGGAGTTGTTCATCAGGGCGACGATCGTCGCCCCCATCGCTTCGACCTCGCGGATCCGTTCGACGTGGACCTCGGGATCGGAAGAGACGATCAGGTCTTCCTTCAGCTCCTCGTCTGAGACCTGGCGCTTGCCCTCCTCGTGCATCGCCCTCGGGTCGTGCCACCGGTCTTCGTAGAACTCGTCTGGCTGCGACCCCTTCCAGACCCGGCAGCCCTCGAGCGCGGCATCGTCGTCCCGCGCCCAGGAGAAGGCGGCCTGGAGGACGATCTCCCCCGGCTCCCGCCCGGCGTCCTCGGCGGCGCCGCGGTAGGCGTCGACGATCTCCGGCACCGCTTCGGGGTCGGCGAGAGTCCATAGGCCGTCGCCCTGCCGCCCCGCCACCGCCGCCGCTCTCGGCCCGAAAGCGGAGACGTAGATCGGCGGCCGCCGGTTCTCGGGGCGGCTGTGCAGGTAGGCCCGCTTGGTCGGGAAATGCTTGCCGGCGTCGATTAGGCGCTTGCCGTCCCAGAGGGCGCGGATCATCTCCAGCGCCTCCTCCATACGCTCGATCTGCTCGCCGACCGGGGGCCACTCGCCGCTGACGGGAACCTCGTTCAATGCCTCCCCCGACCCGACCCCCAGATAAGGGCGTCCCGGGAACATCAGCTCGAAGGTCGCCCAGGCTTGGGCGATCAGTACCGGGTGGTAGCGCGGACCGGGCGGGGTCACCGCGGTGCCGAACAGCGCCTGCTCGGTCGCCTGGGCGGCGGCGCCGAGCCACGGCCAGGCGCTTCCCGCCTCGCCCGGCTCCCACCAGGGCTGCAGGTGGTCGCTGCAGCCGATGCCGTCAAAGCCCGCCACGTCGGCGGCGACGGCCTGGCGCAACAGCTGGTCGGGCGGGAACTGCTCGTGGGCACAAAGGTGGAGGTAGCGCATCGGGCTTCGTCCGATTCCCAAGCCGCGGCAAGGCCGCGGCGCCTGATTCCTACGCCTTGCCTTCGAATTCGTACTCGCGCAGGAAACCCTCGAACAGACGGCGGTGCCCCTGCTCGTCGCGGAGGATCGCGATCACCATGTCCTGGGTCACCGGGTCGACCCCCTCGGTCTCCTCAACGACCCGGGTGTAGTGCTCGATCGCCCCGCTCTCGGCCTCGATCACGCCGCGGATCACGGCGACGACGTCGGTCTGGTGCTCGGGCGGCTGCAGGAAGCTCTGTTCGGGCCGGAACTCCTCTGAGCCGGGGACGACCCCGTAGAGCTCCTTGATCCGGTTGGCGAACTCTTTCGCGTGGCCGAGCTCCTCTTCGATGTCGGTGGCGAGGGACTCGCGGATCTCCTGCGCGCGGACGCCGTCGAGGTTGGTCGAAGCGGCGAGGTAGCTCATCACCGTCTCGATCTCCATCCAGTAAGCCTTGGTCAGCAGCGCGACGATGCCCTCGCGGGCGTCGGAGCTCCCGTCGCTGAAGATCCCCTTGTCGACGCTTCCGGTCTCCATCTGGCCCTCTCTTTCTCGTCGCGGTCGGTCGGTCACCTACCTCTCGCCGCTACCCCAGGGATGAAGGAGGGAAACGCTCTGGTTAGGCTGCCGCGCCATGGACACGATCGACCAGCTCCTCGACAACAACCGCAACTTCGCCTCCGGACTCGCCGAGCGGCACCTCGACGTCGAACCGCAGCGCCGGCTCGCCGTCGTTACCTGTATGGATTCGCGGCTCGACGTCTTCGCCGCGCTCGGCCTCGGCCAGGGCGAGGCGCACGTGCTGCGCAACGCCGGTGGGGTCATCACCGACGACGTGATCCGTTCGCTGTCGATCTCGCAGCGGCGGCTGGGGACGCGCGAGGTGATGTTGATCCACCACAACGACTGCGGCATGCAGAAGATCACCGACGACGGCTTCCGGATGGAGCTGCAGGAGACGACCGGGATCGCCCCCTCGTTCGCGATCGAGTCCTTCGCCGACGTCGAGGAGGACGTGCGCCAGTCGATCCGCCGCGTCCGCTCCTCCCCCTTCCTCCCCCACCGCGACGTCGTGCGCGGCTTCGTCTACGACGTCGACACTCACCGGCTGCACGAGGTCGAGGTCGGCGAGGAGCGGTCCTAGACTGCGCTGATGGCGACCGTTGCCCCCTACGGGTCCTGGTCCTCGCCGCTCGACCCGGCGAGCGTGGCCAGCTCCGGGCGACGGCTGGCGGCACCGGCGATCGCCGAGGACGGGGCGGTCTGGTGGGCCGAAGGCCGGCCCGACGAGGGAGGCCGGGTAGTCCTGATGCGGCGCTCGCCAGGCGGGGAGCCGGAGACGGTGACGCCGGAGGAGATGTACGTGCGGACCCGCGTCCACGAGTACGGCGGCGGCAGCTGGCACCTGGCTGCGCCCGACCTGGTCCTCTTCGTCAACTTCTCCGACCAGCGGCTCTACCGCCAGCGGCTGGGCGAGGAGCCGGTGGCGATCTCGCCGCAGCCGGCCGAGCCGGGGGCCCTGCGCTACGCCGACATGCGGCTGGCGCCGGACGGGCGCACGGTCGTCTGCGTGCGCGAACGCGACGCCGAGCCCGAACCCGTGAACGAGATCGTCTCCCTGTCCCTCGACGGCTCCGCGGAGCCGCAGGTGCTGGCGAGCGGACGCGATTTCTACGCCTCGCCGCGGATCAGCGCCGACGGGGGCTGGCTCGCCTGGATCTGCTGGGACCACCCGAACATGCCCTGGGACGGGACCGAGCTGTGGATGGCGCCGCTCTCCGACAGCGGCGAGGAGCGGCTGATCGCGGGCGGACCGGAGGAGTCGATCTTCCAGCCCGAGTGGGGCCCGGACGGCCGCCTCCACTTCGCCTCCGACCGCGACGGCTGGTGGAACCTCTACCGGGCGCGCGAGCCCGGCACCGAGCTGAGCGGCGAGGAGGGAGCGCTGGTGCAGCTGACCGAGGAGCGGGCCGACTTCGCCCACCCCCAGTGGCTCTTCGGCGGCGCCACCTACGCCTTCCTCGAGAACGGCGCGATCGTCTGCGTGCGTTGCCACCGGGGCGAGGAAAAGCTCTTCCTGCTCGAGCCGGAGGCGTGGGAACCGGCCGACCTCGGGTTGCCGTTCACCTCGTTCGGCTATCCGATGCTCTCCGCCCGGGGGCAAAGGGTCGTCTTTGCGGCGGCAAGCCCGGAGCAGGAGACGGCGGTCGCGGTCTACGACGCCGAGAGCGAGGAGACCGAGGTGGTCCGGGAGTCCAGCGACGACCCGGTCGACCCCGCCTTCGTCTCGCGGCCGCGCCCGATCGAGTTTCCGACCGGGGACGGCGAGGTCGCCTACGGGTTCTACTACCCACCGGCGAACCCGGAGTTCGAGGCGCCCGAGGGCGAACTGCCGCCCTTGATCGTCGAGAGCCACGGCGGCCCCACCTCCCACGTCACCCCCGCCCTGGATCGCGAGTTCCTCTACTGGACGAGCCGCGGGATCGGCGTCGTTGACGTCAACTACCGCGGCTCCACCGGCTACGGGCGCGAGTACCGCAACAAGCTGCGCGGCAACTGGGGCGCCGTCGACACCGAAGACTGCGTCAACGCGGCGCTCCACCTGGCCGCCGAGGGCAAGGCGGACGGCGAGCGGCTGGCGATCCGCGGCGGCTCGGCCGGCGGCTACGCGGTCCTCTGCGCCCTCACCTTCCATGACGCCTTCGCCACCGGCGCCAGCTACTACGGGGTCGCCGACGCGGTGACGATGACCGGCGACACCCACAAGTTCGAGTCCCGCTACCTCGACCTGCTGATCGGGCCGTATCCCGAGCAGGCGGAGCTCTACCGCGAACGCTCGCCGATCAACTACGTCGACCGACTGCGGGTGCCGGTGATCCTCTTCCAGGGCCTCGAGGACAAGATCGTCCCGCCCAACCAGGCGGAGACGATGGCGGCGGCGCTGGAGGGCAACGGCGTCCCCTACGCCTACCTCGCCTTCGCGGGCGAGCAGCACGGCTTCCGCAAGGCGGAGACCAACATCCGCTGCCTCGAAGCCGAGCTCTACTTCTACGGCCGGATCATGGGCTTCGAGCCGGCCGGCGAGCCCGAGCCGGTCGAGATCGTCGGCCTCAGCTGACGACGCAGTGCTTGGGGCCGCCTTCGGTCGTCCCTTTTTCCGGGAAGGCGTGGGCGAGCGCCTGGGCGATCAGCTGGGCGCGGGCGGCGTAGCCGGGCGAGGTGAAGTGGATGCCGTCTTCGATGAACCATTCGTCTTTGACGTCCGAGGCCCAGTCGTAGATGCGCATGTCGGGATAGGTCGCGCAGGCGCGTTCGAGTTCTTCGTCCCATTCGACCATGCCTTCTTTCGAGTAGGGGTCGCCGGGCGGGACGAGCGAGCGGACGTTGACCCAGAGCACCGGTTCGTCGCCGATGATCGCCATCATCTTTTCGATTCGTTCGCGCAGGCCGATGGTGGAGCCGGCGGCGACGTCGGCCGCCTCGTTGGTCCCCAGGGCAAGCACCCAGCAGCCTTTGAAGCCTTCGGCCTTCCAGGCTGCGGCGACTTCCTGGGCGTTCGGTTCGCCTTCGAAGCGCTCTTCGATCGAGCGCGCGCCCTGCACCTCCATGTGCGTTTCTTTGACCCCGACTTCGGCATAGCGATTGGGGATGCGCTCGAGTTCGTTCGGCAGGTATTCGGGGTCGTCGAGGCCCTCGGAGGTCGAGTCGCCGATATGGACGACGGCTTTGCAGGACGACCGGGTCGAGTCTTCGGCCTGCGCCTTGGTCAGCGGCGGCGGCTTGGTCGTCCCCGCGGCTCGGGCTTCTTCGACGCGGACGTCATTGCCTTCGGCCGAGCTCGAGTTGAGGCCGACCATGCCGGCAGCGGCGACCACGCAGATCAGGCCGGCGGAGACGATCGCCACCCGCATCGGCGGCGCGAAGCCCTCCCACTTCCAGCCGACCGCGCGGCGGCGGGCGAAGAAGCGGCCGATCGCCCCGCGGCGGATCGGATCCTCGATGAAGTGCCAGGAGAGCCCGGCGACGGCGAAGATCGCGACGACCTGCAGGGCTTTGCCGAGCAGGCTCTCGGGCGGGCGGCTGTCGGGGCCGGTGAGGACGATGATCGGCGTCTGCCAGAGGTAGATGCCGTAGGAGCGGACGCCGACCCAGCGCAGCGGCGGCGCGCCGACGAACTTGCCGAGGCGGCAGGCGGGGTGCGTAAGCGGCATCAGCACCAGCACCGTCGCCAGCGAGAGGACGACGAAGCCGCCCTGGTAGAGGAAGCGGTCGAACTCGCCGACCTGCCAGATCATCAGGGCGATGACCGCCAGGCCGAGGACGCCGAGGCCGTCGAGCAGGTTGCGCGCCTGCGGGGCGATGCGGCGGCTGAGGCGGCGGCTGGGCCAGACCATCGCCAGGGCGCAGCCGAAGAGTAGACCGGCGGCGCGGGTGTCGGTCCCGTAGTAGATCCGCGAGGGATCGAGGCTCGGGTGGTAGAGGACCGCCATCAGGATCGTCGAGGCGAGGGCGCCGACGAGCGTCAGCACCGCCAGCCGCGGGCGGACCCCGGAGGGCAGCGGATGCTCGTGGACGAGCTTGACCCCGAGCAGCAGCAGGAACGGCCAGAAGATGTAGAACTGCTCCTCGACCGAGAGCGACCAGAGGTGGTTGAGCGGCCCTTCCGGCGCGAAACGGGCGAAGTAGGAGACGTTGGCGAAGATCTGCTCCCAGTTGTTGACGTAGAAGGCCGCGGAGACGACCGCTTTACGGAACTGATCGGGCTGGGCGGGGCCGAAGATCGTCACCCAGGCGGTGACGATCGCCAGCATCACGAACAGGGCGGGCAGCAGACGGCGGGCGCGGGCGGCCCAGAAGCGGAGGAAGTCGATCCGGTTCCGCTGCGCGAGCTGCGAGAGCAGGATGTCGGTGATCAGGTAGCCGGAGAGGGTGAAGAAGATCCCGACCCCGAGCAAGCCGCCGGGCGCCCAGTCGAAGCCGAGGTGGAAGACGATCACGGCGAGGACGGCGATCGCGCGCAGCCCGTCCAGCCCAGGCATGTAGCGCTGGTTGCGCTTGACGGGTTCCGGCATCTGCGAGTCGGATGCTACGGATTGGGGTAGTCGGGACGAGGGTATTCGGGACTGGAGGCAATCCGGAAGGAGAAACCATGAGCACGACTTTCCCTGCGCGCGAGCTGCCGAGTCGCCGCCTTGATGACTCCGGGCTGGAGGCTTCGGTGGTCGGACTCGGCTGCAACAACTTCGGCCGCAGGCTCGACTCGGAGGGCACGGCGGCGGTGCTAGAGGCGGCTCTGGACGCCGGCATCAAATTCTTCGATACCGCAGACATATACGGAGGCGCCGGAGCCAGCGAGGCGCTGATGGGCGAGGCGCTGGAGGGGCGGCGCGACGAGTACCTGGTCGCGACCAAGTTCGGCATGGAGATGGAAGGCGTCGGGGACGCACCCGACGCTCCCCGGGGCTCGCGCGAGTACATCCGCTGGGCGGTCGAGGGTTCGCTGCGGCGGCTGCGGGTCGACCGGATCGACCTTTACCAGTACCACGAACCGGACGGACAGACGCCGATCGCGGAGACGCTGGCGGCGCTCGACGAGCTGGTGCGCGAAGGGGTGGTGACGGCGATCGGCTGCTCCAACTTCACCGCCTTCGAACTCGAAGAGGCGGCGCTCGTCGCCCGCGAGTGCGGCTGTGCTCATTTCGTCACCGCGCAGAACGAATACAGCCTGCTCGAGCGCGGGATCGAGGCGGAGGTGGTGCCGTCCTGCGAACGGCTCGGGGTCTCGGTCCTCCCCTACTTCCCGTTAGCCAGCGGACTGCTGACCGGCAAGTACCGGCGTGGCGAGGAGGGGCCGACGGGAACGCGGCTGGCGGGCCTGACAGCTGGGAGTGACGAGCAGTTCGATGTGGTCGACGGGCTGCGGGCCTACGCCGAGGAGCGCGGCATCGGAATGGTCGACGTCGCGATCGGCGGTCTGGCGGCGCAGCCGACGGTGGGCTCGGTGATCGCCGGAGCGACGAAGCCCGAGCAGGTGCAGGCCAACGCCGCCGCGGTGCGCTGGGAGCCGAGCGAGGAGGATCTGGCGGAGCTCGACCGGATCGCGCCGAGGCGCGGAGGTAGCCGACAGCGCTGGTAGGTTGCCGGCCCGTGAGCTTCGCCCGCACCTATCCCAAACGGATTGCCGCCACCTTTGCCTTGGCGGTGTGCGCGGCGCTGGCAGCCTTGGCGCTGACGGCGGCCGCGCCCGCTTCGGCCGCGACCTGCCCGAGCTTCCGGGTCCTTCATACCGACCGCATCGGTCCGGCGAGCTTCCCGGCTGGGAACTACGAAGTGACCGTCGAACCGGGCCTCAGCTGCAAAGCCGCTTCTGCGCTGTTCGCCCGCTTCCTCGAGGACTACGACGGGGTGCTGCCGAAACCGTGGCGAATCGTCGCCGAAGGCAGCGGCGTCGCCTCGTTCGTCAATGGCTCCGGCGCCGGCTTCACGGTCTCCCGCAGCAGCGGTGGGGGCAGCGAAGGCGGCGGCAACAGCGTCCTCGGCCAACTCTGCTCGGGCAGCTTCACGGTCAACGCCGCCTCCCGCGTCGGCCCGCTCCTCTTCCCGAAAGGCCAGTACCTGGTCTACATCCCGGCACGGTCCGGGATCAGCTGCCGTCGCGCCTCGGTCCTCTTCACCCGCTTCCTGGCGGCGCCGGGCGGAACGCTGCCCTTCCCGTGGCGGTTAAAAAACCAGACGGCGACGTTCTACAAGCCGGCGCACCCGGAACGCTCGGCTTTCCGCATCGAGCCGATAGCCGGGGCTTAGGCGCCGAGCAGCGTCCGCAGGTCCGCGGCGATCTGCCCAGGTTCGTCGCGCAGTTGGTTCCAGGTGAGGCGGGTCACCGCGTAGCCGGCGACGCGCAGGGCACGGTCGCGAGCGCGGTCGTCGCGGAAGGCGGAGCGGGTGCCGTGACCTTCCCAGCCGTCGAGCTCGACGATTTGGCTGGTGCCGGGCCAGTGGCAGTCGACCTGGTAGCGCTTGGCGCCGAGGAGGATCCAGTCGTTGAAGAGGGGAAAGGGCAGGCGGTGCCGGCGGAGGAAGGGCGCAAACCGTTCCTCGAGCTTGCTGCGCTTCCGGCCGGAGGGCTCTTCGGTGACGCGCTGGAGCGCTAGGCGGACCTTCTTGACGCCTCGGCGGCCCGGGTAGCGCTCGACCAGGTGCGGAAGCGCGAGATGGTCCCAGAGGTTGCGGTGTTCGGACTCGCGCAGCATCGAGGCGATCGCGTCCACGTCCTCCGTCGCCGCCAGGTCGAAGATCGTCCGCGGCACCGAGGTCACCGGTATCCCCCCTCGCACGGTCACCTCGTCCGACGGCAGCGCTTTGTGATGTCGCCGGATTCCGTCCCACGAGCGGCTCTTGTGCGGGGTGGTGACGTCGATGGCCGAGCGCGCATTCGGTCGGATCACCCAGAGGGCAGCGGCAGACCAATGACTGAGGACGGCGTGCGGTCCCGTGGCCAGTACGGCTGCCATCCACCGCCCCTGGCGAGTAAGGGCCCGGTGCCCTACGGCATATACGCCTCCATGTAATCGATGAAACCGCCCCACGTGCTGCCGTCCGTCGATTTCTTCTTCACTCCAACCAGCCTCCAGCAACTGCCACCGTCCCACCACCCCATGTTGTTTGCCCGCGAGCTTCGAAATCTCTCGGTCGTCTCCGCGAGACCGCAAAAACCCTTCTCGAAGCCGGGTTTCTGCGGTCTCGCGGAGCGGCATGAGGGTCTAAGGGTTCAGGTGGCTCGGTTTCGCCCCTCTGCGCGCTTGGGTAGGTGGCGCCTATGTCGTCGGCTGCGGACTTTTTGCCTCCGAAGCGCACTTTGGAGGCGTTGGCTGCGGCGGCCGCTGGGTGCCGGGGGTGCCCGCTTTACGAGGACGCTACGCAGACGGTCTTTGGGCAGGGACGGGCTTCGGCGCGGTTGATGCTGGTCGGGGAGCAGCCGGGCGACAGGGAGGACAAGGAAGGCGAGCCGTTCGTCGGGCCGGCGGGGCGCCTCCTCGACCGGGCACTTGAGGAGGCGGGGATCGACCGCCCCGAGGCCTACGTGACCAACGCTGTCAAGCAATGGGCGCCACCGCGGCTCGCTCCCTTTTCGGGCCGAAGGTGAAAGTGACCAAAGATCGGGGGCGGCCGCTGGAGTCGCCGCTGGCTCCGGTCGCGGCGGTGACGATCCACCCTTCGGCGATCCTGCGACTGCACGACCACGACGAGCGCGAAGCCGAGTTCGCCGGCTTCGTCGCCGACCTCGAAGGGGTCGCGAGCGCCCTGCGGGCGGCGAGGTGAGCACGACCGCTGCCGCACCCCGCCGCGGCCGCTTGCGGCGAGCCGACTGCGCCGGGCCTGGGATCAAGCGCGTGCGCCGGGGCCGCGGCTTCTCCTTCAGCGACTGCGACGGCACCTCGATCGAGGACGAGGAGACGCTGGAGCGGATCCGGCAGCTGGCGATCCCACCGGCCTGGAAAGAGGTGTGGATCTGCCCAGACCCCTTCGGCCACATCCAGGCGACCGGCTACGACGACGCGGGCCGCAAGCAGTACCTCTACCACGAGCGCTGGCAACAGCGGCAGGCGGAACGGAAGTTCGAGCTGGTGCGGGAATTCGCGCTGAAGCTGCCGAAGCTGCGTCGAGCCGTTACCGCCGACCTGCGCCGCACGGGGATACCGCGGGAGCGGGCGCTCGCCTGTGCGATCCGCCTCCTCGACCTCGGCTTCTTCCGGGTCGGCAGCGAGGTCTATGCGGAGGAAAACGAGAGCTTCGGCCTCGCCACCGTGCGCCGCGAACATGTGACGCTCGGCAAGAACGAGATCGTCTTCGACTTCCCCGCCAAGAGCGGCCAGCGCCGCATCCAGTCGATCCGCGATGCCGCCGCGCGGCGGGCGCTGGAGGCGATGTACCGGCGGCGCAGCGGCCCCGAGGACCTGCTCGCCTTCCGCGAGGGCAAGGAGTGGCACGACGTCCGCTCCGACGAAATCAACGAGTACATCCACGAGAAGATCGGCGACGAGTTCACCGCCAAGAACTTCCGCACCTGGCACGGAACCGTGCTGGCGGCGGTCGAGCTGGCCGGCGAGGACCCGCCGCGCTCCGAAGCGGCGGCAAAACGAGCAATCAAGCGCGCCGTCGACCGCGTCTCCGACGCCCTCGGCAACACCCCCGCCGTCTGCCGAGCCTCCTACATCGACCCCCGCGTCCTCGACCGCTATCGCGACGGAGTGACGATCAAACCGCCCACCTCCAGCAACGGCAAGCTCACCGCCAAGCAGCAACGCCAAATCGAGAAGGAAGTAATCAACCTGACGTCATGAGGGGCCGGGCATCCCTCGCCGGACACTCCCCTTTTCGTCCGCCGAGGGATGCCCGGCCCCTCCCCCGCCATCTGGCTCGATCTCGCGCTCGGGGTGCCGTCGATGGACACGACCCGGGCGCGCGAGGTGGCGACCGGCGTCGGCCAGACGCAGGGCGTGAAACCCAGCCAGTAGGCGCCGCTGCGCGATTAAGGCAGGCGCTGCGAAAACAAGCGCCAGTTTTCCCTAATTTTGAGGATGGTTCTCGGTTACCGCGTCGAAATGCGGGGGTACCGAGGACCCATGGCAGCACCACACACGAAAACTGTTCCAAAACCAGGGGAGGTCTGGCTGAGCTGCCCTCCCTATCTGCTGATGGCCCGGATCGTCGAGGTCGACACCGACGCCGAGCCACCGGTAGTTAGCTACGAGCTGCATGACGACGACGGCTCGGTGCTGCAGGCCGTCGAGCACGCGGCGCTCGATCCCGGCTGGTGGCGCACCTTCCAGCGGCTCGAGCCGCGCTTCGGCTAGTCGCGGCAGCGGCCGCCGCCTGAGGAGCTGGGCGGTTGGCGAAGGAGGTCGCGCCGGCGTCGGCCGAGGA
Organism: uncultured Actinomycetes bacterium; assembly: GCA_963702075.1. Lineage (GTDB taxonomy): Bacteria > Actinomycetota > Thermoleophilia > Solirubrobacterales > 70-9 > VAYN01. Next base: position 2,107,495 of record OY969703.1, read on the forward strand.
GTAGGGCTGACTCAGGCGCGGCAGATGTAGACGGCGGTCGGCTGGTCCTCTTCGTCGAGGCTCTCGTGAAGGTCCCCGTCCTTCTCGCCGAGGACCTGGATCGGGCGCAGCCCTGCCGCCTCGATCGCCGCCAACACTTCGACTTCGCCGAAGTGGCGCATCTGGTGGAGAGCAGCCGGATTCGACTTCCCCTCCTCTTCAAGCTGACCGCCGCCAGCCACGCCGACGACGACCTCGTCCGGCGCCAGCACCCCCTTCCAGGTGAATTTCTTTCCTTCGCGCTCGACCGGGAACTCGTCAGTGAAGAACGTCCGTGCCGTCTTCAGCGCCAGCAGGTCGAAGAGCACCAGACCATTCGGCGCCAGATTCCGCCGCATGCCAGCCAGGGTCGCGACCAGCTCGTCGCTGCTGAGCAGGTAGTTCATCGCCGAGTTGATCGACCAGACCAGGTCGAACTCACCGAGCTCCGGCAGCTCGCGCATATCGGCGACGTGGAGCTCGGCGCGGTCGCCGACCTTGACGCGGGCGGCCTCGACCATCGCCGGCGAGATGTCGCAGCCGGTGATCCGCCAGCCGCGCTCGAGCAACGGGATGAAGCTGAAGCCGGTGCCGCAGGCGACGTCCAGGAGCCGGTCGCCGTGCAGGCCTTCCTGCTCTGCCCGTGCCAACAGGGTCGCCGTCCAAGTCTCGTACTGGTAGCCGTAGCCGAGGGTGAAATCGTCGTACGACGGCGCCAGGGCCTCGTAGGTCTGCCGAGCCGCGTCGCCCCCCTCCCAACTCAGGTCCACGCAGGGAACCTAAACGACGCGCCTCGAGCCGGCGTAGACGTTGACCGAGCCGCGGCGTCGAACGCCAGCACCTCGTCAGCGCACGGAAAACATCGTGTTTGGGTAGAAGGGGGCCATGCTGAGCTGCCGCGTCTTCGGTCACCGCTACCGCTTCGGCAACGAAGGCGCGACGATGCGCTGGGCCTGCGAGCGCGGCTGCGGCGCAGGTGGCGAAAAGGAGTACCCGACGGCAGCCGAAGCCCGCCGCTTCGCCCGCGCCTTCGACTACGACGAGCGCGGCTCGACCGGCAAGCGAGCACCGCTGTTCGGCCTGCTGCCGCTGCGGCTCTGGAGATCGATGATGGACCGGATGCGCCGCGAGGAAGAGCGGAGCTAGGGGGTTCGGCTCCGTCTAGGAAGGCGAATCGGCTCTCCCCGTCCCGCCCTTCAGGGCGATCTTCGCGGAAGACTCCACGCCGTCGCGGGAGAGGTCGGCTTCGATCCAGGGGCTGAGGGTGCGGGCGAAGGTGGCGGTGAGGTGGTTGTCGTCGCGGTAGACGAGGGCGTTGCCGATCACCGAGCGGCAGATGCCTTGGGGGCAGATCTCCGGGGTGAGGTCGATCAGGTGGCTTCCCGGGGCGCGGTTGGCGGCGCGCCGTTCGAATTCTTTCTCCCAGGTGGGCGCGTGCGGGAAGTCGCAGGAGGCGAGGTCGTCGAGATGTTCTGAGACGCAGGCAGGGATCTCGTCCGGCGCCAGCGGGGTATCCCTGATCACCACGGTGCGCAGGCCGAAACGGTGCAGTCGCTGCAGCGTGGCTATGTATCCCGCTTCCATCGCGTCCGCCGCTTCCGGCCCCGACAGCTGTTCACCGTTGTCGCCGTAGGGGGTATAGGCGGTGTCGCTGGACATGATCACCACGGTCGAGCGGCCCGCCATTTCGATCCGTTTGAGCTCCTCTTCCCGCCAGGCGTCGCATTGCGAGTACTCGCGGTCGGCGACCATGCTCTTCACTTCGACTTCAGCCGGGGTGCATTCGGCCTTGGTCAGCGCGATCAGCCGCAGGTGATTTCTCTTCGCGACCTCCTGCAGCGGCGGGAAGTACTGCATCGCGTGGGAGTCGCCGAAGAGGATCAGCGTCCGGCGGCCTTGGGGGTCCCCGTAGAGGCAACGGTTGGAGTTGGTGCCGGAGATCCCGACCAGGCAGCCGTCGGCGAAGCTCTCGCCGCGGTCGGCCCAGGCCTTGAGGGGGTTCGGCCGCACCGCGTCGGCACGACTCTGGGGGGTCGCGCCCGCTTTCAGCGCCAGCGCTCCCTGAACGTCGGATTGGGGTGCGGTCTTCAACGTCGGCTGCAGGTCGACCAGCAGCAGCGCCGCCCCCAGGGCGATCGCCGTGCAGCCGACGCCGAGGGCCAACGCCCGTCTAGGGAAGGCGACCAGGCGCTTGGAGCGGCGGAAGGGTTCCTCGACCAGGCCGTGCGTGATCGCGGTCGGCACCCACGAGGCCGCGATCACGGCGACCCCGGCCAGCGGCGAGAGCGCCCCCCAGAGGGCGACGGCGAAGATCAGCGCCGGCCAGTGCCAGAGGTACCAGGAGTAGGAGATCCGGCCGACGTAGCGGAACGGCGCCAGCGAGAGCAGGGCGGCCGAGCCCCACCTACCCTGGACCTTCCAGGAGGCGCCGGCGAGGATCAGGGCGGCAGCGCCGAGCGTCGGCACCAGCGCCGCGGTGCCGGGGAACGGGGTTTCCGGGCCGAAGGTGAGCGTCGCGTAGACGATCGCGCCGATCCCCAGCCAGCCGATCGCCAGCGCCGGCAGGCGGCGGAGGCGGATGTCGCCGAGCACCGCCAGCATCGCTCCCAGCCCCAGCTCCCAGGCGCGTCCGAAGGTGGAAAAGTAGGCAGCCGCGGGCTCGCTGCCGACGTAGCGGAGGTTGAGCAGGAAGGAAACGACGAGGATGGCCGCGAGGCCGGCGCAGAGGACCGGCCGGGGGGAGCGGCCGCGGCGGCGCTGGAACCAGGTCAGTCCCAGCAACAGCGCCGGCCAGACGAGGTAGAACTGCTCCTCGATCGCCAGCGACCAGAGGTGCTGGACCGGGCTCGGTTCGGTGCCCTGGGCGAAGTAGTCGACCGACTGGGCGGCGAAGTGCCAGTTGGCGGTGTAGGTGGCGCAGGCGACGATGTCGCCCGCGACTTCGCCGGCCCGCACCGGCGAGAAGAGCAGCAGCGAAAGGGCAGCGACGACCGCCAGCAGCAGGGCCGAGAGCGGCAGCAGCCGCTTCACCCGGCGGGCGTAGAAGCGGGGCAGCGAGACGCTGCCGGTGCGGGAGACCTCGCCGAGCAGCAGGCGGGTGATCAGGAAGCCGGAGATGACGAAGAAGACATCGACGCCGACGAAGCCGCCGGCCGCGAACCCAAGCCCAGCGTGGCAGAGCAGGACGGCGCCGATCGCGACCGCGCGCAGGCCCTCGATGTCGGGGCGGAACTCGTGCTTGGGGTCGGGCGCCATCCCCTTACCTACCCGTCTTCGGCACTTCGGCTTCGTTCGTGCGCAGGAGCCAGCGCAGCGCTCGGACGACGACCTGCGGGCGCGAGCGCTCGGCCCGGTGGCCGCCGGCCAGCAGCCAGAGGCGGACCTGGCCGAACTTCGCCGCGAACGCTTCGCTCATCGCCGCCGGGACCACCTGGTCGGAGCGGCCCTGGAGCAGGAGCAGCGGCTGGCGCTCCGGTCGCCGCAGGGGAGAGAGCCGGTAGCGGGCCTCTTCGCTGAGGCCGATCTGTTCGTAGTAGTCGGCGCCGTAGGTCGAGAGCGGCCAGGTCCACCCGACCAGGTCCGAAGGCGGGGCCTTGGCGACCGCAGCGGCGACCAGGCCTTCCCCCGCGAGCAGCGCCGCCAGGGTGCCGCCGGCGGAGGAGCCGTAGGCGTAGACGTATTCGGCACCGAACCGCGTCCGCAGCCGCGCCGCTTCGGCCCGCGCCCTCGTCAGCGCCGCGGGCAGGTCGCCGAGGGGATAGTCGACGTAGTGGGGGACGAAGCCGGCCTCCTCCGCCAAGGGCTCGGTCGATTCTTCGAACGAGGGGTCTTCGAAGAGGAAGGAGCCGCCGTGGAAGAGGAGCAGTTGCGGCTTCGGGCCAGACGGCTTTTCCGGTTCGACCTGCGCCCTCGCCACCGCCGGCCAGGCGACCGCGAGCAGGGCAACGAGGACTGGGGGTGTACGGCGGAAGCTCAAGATCCTCAGGAGACGGCGATCCTCGGCTCACCCTCGACGAGGTGGCCGATCTTCGTATCGGTCATCGCCGCACCAGGCGGCACCCGTGGGAGAGTTCGGTCAACTTCGGGCGGTCGGTCGCTAAAGCCATCGCATCGAGGGTAGCCGTAAGCCGCCTGCCCGCCCCTCGCGGAGGCCCCGGCAGCCACGCCTCCCCCACTCGCCGCCGTTCGCGCCAAGGCCGACCTCGTCTACGCCGCAACCGCCTAGGACAGTCTGGCCCGTCTCATCCTCGCCCTGGCCGAGCGTCATCGCTCTCGCCGGCGCCGAGCGCCGCCAGCGCCTCCTCGGCGCTGTCGAAGACGAGGCCGTTGGCGGTGAGGCCGGTCATCGAGAGCACGCGATGGACCTGGTCTGTCGGCCCGTAGACGGCGAGCCGGTTGCCCTCCTCCTGCATCCGGTGGTGGGCACGGAGGATCACCGCGATCCCGGAGGAGTCGATGAAGGCGCAACGTTCGAGGCCGACCAGGACGCGCGGGCATTGCTCGATCGCTTTGGTGAGGACCTCGTCGAGTTGACCGGCGACCGCCAGGTCGAGCTCGCCTTCGATCTGGATTTCACGCGCGCCGTTCTCGAGGTCGCGCTCGCTGACGTGGAAGCGCTGCATCATCGGGGTTCGCTGTTCGGGTGCGATGGCATGGTTAGACCTTCGAAATTTTTACTCTTCTCCACCGGGCCCGCAGATCGACCCCACCGATCCCGTGCCCCCAACTGTCAAGCGATGCAGCGGTGCGACGGCGCCGCCGGCATCGGCGCGATCCTAGCGGCGGCAACAAGGTGATGCAACGACGAAGAAAACTGCCGCCGCCGGAGGAGGTCGTGACCGCGATCGTCGCGGTTGCCGACGACGGCTACTGCCGCCGCGGCGAGCTGGCGCAGCGCTTTCCGCGGCTCGGCGAGCGGGATCTTCGCCGGGCGGTGCGACGGGCGGTCACGCTGGGCCTGGTGCTGGAGCGGCGCGGGCCCGACGGCGCCTGGCACGTCGCCGTCAGCAGCGAGGGTTGGAACCTGCGCCGCAACGGGTAGCCGAGGGCGGTGAGCGACACCCCTGACAACGGCAGCGCCCTGAAGGACCTGCCGAACCCGGTCGCCGGCTACGCCGACCCGGACGAGCGGCCGCCGCTCCTCTCCTACCTCGGCTTCATGAGCATCTTCGGCTCGCTGCTGGCGACGGCGCTGACGATCGCCCGTCGGCAGGGCCGGGAGCTGCCGGAGCGGGTGTCGGCGGGGCAGCTGCTGCTGATCGGCACCGCCTCCCACAAACTCAGCCGGATCGTCGCCAAGGACAAGGTGACGAGCCCGCTGCGGGCGCCGTTCACCGAACTGGAAGGCAAGGGCGGCCCGGCCGAGCTCGAGGAGCGCTCGCGCGGGACCGGGGTGCGCAAAGCGATCGGCGAACTGCTGATCTGCCCCTTCTGCCTCGACCTCTGGGCGATCGCGGCCTTTTCCGTCGGCCTCCTCTTCGCCCCGCGGGTGACCCGCTTCCTCGCCTCGCTGTTCGCGGCGCTGACGATCGCCGACTTCCTCCAGGTCGCCTACAAAGCGGCCGAGGACAAGGGCCTCGGCTAGGGGCTCACCATCCCGGGCACGATCGCCGTCGTCTCCGACACCCACCTGCCGAAGGGCAAGCGCCAGCTGCCGGACGAGTGCGTCGAGAGGATCCAGGCGGCCGAGGCGGTTATCCACGCCGGCGACTTCTCCGCGGTCTCGGTGCTGTCGGAGCTGGAAGCGCTCTGCCCCGTGGTCCTCGGCGTCTACGGCAACGTCGACGAGCCGGAGCTGTGGCGGCGGCTGCCGGAAACGCTGGCGGTCGAGGTCGGCGGGCGCACCGTCGCGGTCGTCCACGACGCCGGGCCGAAGCAGGGGCGGCTGAGGCGCCTGCGCGCCCGCTTCCCCGAGGCCGACGCGGTCGTCTTCGGCCACAGCCACCTGCCGCTGCACGAAGAGGAGGGCGGCTTCCAGATCTTCAATCCCGGCAGCCCGACCGAGCGCCGCCGCGCCCCCCGAACCTCGATGGGTCTCCTCTATCCCGAGCCCGGCGGCCTGCGCTTCGCGCTCGTCTGGCTCGGGTAGGTGGACCGCAACGTCCACCTCGAGCAGAAGGAATCGATGGCTGAGTTGACGACTTTGGAGGAGAAGCTGGCGGAGGTGCCGGGACTCGCTCAGGCCGCGCGGAAAGCCACCGAGAAAGTCGAGGGCCTGGTTGACGACGAGGGCATCGCTGGGAAACTGCGGCAGATGCTCGAGGAGGCCGAGGAGACGGAGCGCCACTGCACCGAGGCGGCGGACAGCCGCGACGGCAAGAAGACGGCGATCCTCGAAAAGGCCCAGGAGACCAAAGGCGAGGCGTCGGAGATGAAAGACCCCCACGAGGAGGCCTGAGCCCGACGATGGCCGCGAACGCAGACGCAGGCCGCTTCCTTGCCATCTACCTCAACGACCATCTGGCGGGGGCCACGCTCGGCGTCGAGCTGGCCCGCCGCCTGCGGTCGTCTAACCAGGGCGATGACGAGTTCGGCGCGCCGCTGGCGCAGCTCTGCGCCGAGTTCGAAGAGGACCAGCGAACGCTGGTGCGGCTGATGGAGCACCGGGGCATCGGCCGCGATCCCGTCAGACCGATTCTCGCCAAGGTCGCCGAGCGCCTCGGCCGGCTGAAGCTGAACGGGCGGATCCGCGGCTACTCCCCCCTCAGCCGTGTCCTCGAGCTAGAGCTCCTCTCCGGCCTGGTCGGCGGCAAGCTCCAGCTCTGGAACGCCCTCGAGCAATCCTTCGGCGAGTCCCTGGACGGCTTCGACTTCCACGACCTAGCCGCCCGAGCCGACAGTCAAGGCCAGCGCCTCGAGGACCTACACCTAGCCGCCGCCCAACGCACCCTCCCCGCAGCCACCAGCAGCACCCAAGGCATCCCATAGCCAAGCGCCCCTGCAACCCCCCACGGCACGACGCCCCGCCCGAACTGCATCAACTTTTCTATCTACTGGGTGGAAAAGTTGATGCAGTTCGAGTGAGGAGGGTGCGACGAACGTTCTGGAGGAAGGGATCCGGGTCGCGTTCGAGCATCTTCGCGGTCGTGCGGTGGACGTCATAGCCGGCGGCGGTGAGTTCGACGTCCCGCTGATGGTCCTTCTCGAAGGCGAGGGGGTCGCCGTGGTAGCTCCAGCTATCGGTTTCGACTACGACCTTCTGCTCGGACCAGAAGAAGTCGACCAGGTGACCCTCAATCAAGACGTTCACTGATGGCATCGGCATGGCCATCTCTCGCCAGAGGGCTAGAAAATCGACCTCTGAAGGCGATTTCGTCTCTAGCGCCTCAGGATCGACTTCTAGTGCAATCCGGCGCAGCTTGCCGACGCCCTTGCATCCCCTACTCCGAGTGATGATGCGTCCGAGGCGAGACCAGGAGAAGTCATCCTTCTTATAGGCCTGGACGAACACTCGCTCCAGTCGCTTCGCGTCCGTGCGACCAGCAAGATCGAGCAGCACCCGCTCGATCACCGCAACCGGTATTCCTCGTTCCACGGTGACTTCGTAAGGCGCGAGCCGTCGGGTCTGATGCAACCGCACCCCCTTGTGACTCTTCGGTTTCAATCCACCCGACTGCCGGAGCACCTCGACCGGTCCAGGGGAGCCGCAGATACCCCAGTGATGACCGCCGCTGAAGTGGGAGAGGACCGCCCCTCGTCCACACGCGAGCACCGCTGCCATTCGCTGGCCGTCGCGATTCAGAGGCCGATGTCCAACGGCATAGACGCCCTTGTGAAGCGACACCAAAACCCCAGCCTCCCGACGACGCAAGGGGAGGCCCATCCCCGCGCCTAGGTCCAAGAGCTGCCAGTGAGCCACAACCCCGTGTTGCCGCTCCGCGAGCGCGCGGATTGCGGCCGTAGCCGCCCGATCCTTCACTCCGGCCCACCTTCCACCCGAACTGCATCAACTTTTCCACCCAGTAGATAGAAAAGTTGATGCAGTTCGGGGGAGGTGGTCTTGGCGTTCGGCATGGGCGGAACGCTGGCGGGTTTCGGCGCGCGGGTGGTGCGCGCTTTTCAATTTTTCGCGCGCTTGAGGCGCGCGGAAGTGTGACCTTCGGTCTGAACGGCCCTTGCGGCCTCGTAGGCCGCGACCTCCATGTGCTCGTAGGAGAAGAGGCATGCATCGCCAGCTTCGTCGGCGTGTCGGGCTGGGACCTGGCGAAGAGGACCATCCCGAAGCCGCCTGCCTGCCCGGCGACGTCCTTCAGCTTCGAGAGCTGAGATTCCCTCAGGCGGCGAGTTTGTTCACTCATCTAATGGGGTATCAGACGATCGGCACAACGGACTAAGAGTCGTTTGTGTCACCTGTCGAACCGCTCGCTTCTCACGGGAATGCACGGAGATTGGGAGAGGCCCAGTTCAACCCAATTTCCAGAGCCGGAGGAGATATGAACGTCCCACCAGGACCCCTGAACAGCAAGGACGTCAACAGGACCCACGAGGAGATCCGCTCCTCCGAGCCGGGCCCGGTCCGGACCCGCGACAGGCTGATGCAGCGAGTGGTCGCCGCCCGGCGTCGCTTCTCGAAGGCTCCGGCGAGCTCCGCGGCAAAGACTCCGTAGGGCGTTACGCCCGCCTCCGGGACTGCCTGATCAGGCGCCGCCGCAGCTGCCGCTCGGAGTGGGCGGCGACGGGGATCACCGAGTCGCCGTAGCGGACGCCGCCGAAGCGCAGCCGCTGCAGCAGCGCCAGCCAGGCGCAGACCCCTCGCTCGAGGACCCAGAGGGGCGCAAGCAGCGAAGAGGTCGCCGGGAAAACAGCAGCCCCGCCGCCGCGCCGCCGCCCCACCTCCGCCGCGGTGACGCTCAACCCGGCCGCGGCTGGCGCCAGACGCCGCCGATCGAGCGCCAGCAACGGCAGGACCGCGAGCCAGAGCGCCATTCGCGGTGGCAGGGCGAAGTCGTCGTAGGCCTGACGCGTTCGCTGGCCCCAAAAGTGCGTCGCGGAAGGCGGTAGCCGAGCCACGTACAGGTCGAGCGGCGAGGCGATGCTGCCGCCGTGGGCGCGCACCGTCCGCATCAGCTCCAGGTTCTCGAAGAGGACGTCGCCGTCGTACATCCCCATCGCCAGCATCCGCGAGCGGCGCACCGCCAGGGTCCCGGGGTAGTCGCGCCCGAGGCTGCGGTTGAGCAGGGTCCGCGCGGTGTCCCAACGCGCGTGCCAAGGGAGGCGAGCGAAATAGTTCTGCGGTCGCACCAGGTCGTAGCGGTCCAGCAACTCGGCCGCCCGCCGCAGTGCCACCGGCTCATAGCGGACGTCGTCGTCGGCGATCACGACCCGCTCGCGGGTGGCCAGCTCCACCCCGGTCCGCACGCCGGCGACTTTGCCCATCAGCCACCTCTCGCCCGCCGCCGGGGGCAGGTGCCGCACCTGCTCACCCCAGGCGGCGGCGTTGCCCGCGAAGACCTCGGGGTCGGAGCCGTCGACGACGATCGCCTCGGCTACCTGCGGCGCGATCCACGCCAGGTAATCCGCCAGCTCCTGCCGCTGGGCACCGTCCCGCCAGCGCACCGGCACCACGTAGGAGAGGTCGAGCGGCTCGTTCACACGGGGACGGCGACCGGCTCGCACAGCGAGGTCTCGCCGCGCTCCCAGCTGTCGATCAGGTGACTCGCCCAGCGCGCCTCGACCTGCAGCAGCGCTCGGGCGCCGAAGAGGATGTCGGCGGCGACCTCCGGCTCGTCCGCGGCGAGGCCGCCGGCGAGGTCCCAAGCGGCGATGTTCTCGTGCACTGCGTCGGCCTCGACGTGCTCGTCGTAGAAGTGGGTCGCCTCGGGCCCAAAGCCGAGCCGGCGCAGGGCGTTGCCGTAGCGGCGGTTGGGGATCGAGGAAGTCATCTCGAAGCCGGCGAGATGACCGACGAGCGCGCCGCGGCGCCGCCGGTGCAGGCCAAAGCCGCTCATCAGGTTGACCGCGGCCAGGGTGAGCGCCGGCAGCCGCTCCAGGTAGGCGCCATAGGTCGAATCGAGGCCGAGGGCCGCCATCGTCTTCGCGAAGAGGACCGAGTGCATGCGCGCGGGGTCGCCGCCGCCGTACTCGTCGGCCTGGACCTCGAGCAGCGCCGCCTTCGGCCCCGGCGTCAGCCGCGGGATCGCCCACGAGTGCGGGTCGGCCTCCTTTAGCTGGTAGGCCGAGCGATGGACGACGTGCTCGCGCATCTGCTCGAGCGTCCCCTGGGTCTCCAGGTGGCGCGAGAGCGGCGGCCCGGGGTCCTCGGCGACGATTCCTTGCAGGGCGGCACCGACCGAAGTCAGCTCCTCCGCCGTCGCCGGCTCCACCAGCTCCGCCACAGCCGCCTCGAAGGGCCGCTCCAGCTCGGCCCGAAAGGCCAGCAGCGAGGGCGCCCACTCCCAGGCTTCGTCGACGCCGCGGATCCCGGAGTAGTGGACCTCGTAAGCGACGTAGAGCGCCAGCTGCAGGTCCTCGTCGGCGATCGGGTCGGCCGAGTCGAGCGGCGTCGGCCGCTCCAGCTCCGTGTCCGGCAGCCCCTGCAACGCCTCGAACAGCCGCTCGCTCAGCGGCCCCCGCGGCGGCGGCAGCTCGATCAGGCGCCCGGCCACGGCTCCGCCCGGCTGGGGGCTTCGAACCCGATCAGCTTGTGGGTGCCGTCGCAGAACGGACGCATCCGCGATTTGCCGCAGCGGCAGAGCGCGATCGTCTCCCGCCGCAACGGCAGCTCGTTCCCCTCCTGGTCGGTGACGACGAAGTCGCCGCGAACCAGATAGGGACCGTTGGGATAGGGGGTGATCGTGACTGGCGAAGACTGGTCGGGGTCGTTGTCCACCACAGCCGAGCTACCCGAAGCGGCCACGGATAATGCGGCCACGGCGAACGGCTACTTGCCGTCGCCGTCCTTCCGCTCCTCCTTCGCCGCCGCGGCAGCATCCTGCAGCGCCTTGGCCTCGCGCTCGACCGCCGCGGCCCGCTCTTTGGCCTCCAGGCTCTCTTCCTTGGCCTCGAGCTTCTCGAGCTGGGCGGTCTTCTCGGCTTTCGCGTTGGCGCGTTTGGCTTTCGCCGCCGATTTTTTCGCCTTCTGCTTCTTCTCTTTCTCTTTCTCGGCGGCTTTGGCCTCGCGCTCGCGGCGGCGTTTGTCGGCTTTGCGCCGCTCCTGCTCGGCTTTACGACGGGCTTCGGCGGCGGCCTCGGCGGCAGCTTTGCTCAGCTCCGCTTGCCGCTCCTCGCCCTCGCGCTCCTGGACCTCGGCTCGCTCACGCAGCTCGACCGCGCGCTCGCGCTCTTTCGTCGCCAACAGCGCCGCCCGGCCCTCTTCGCGCAGCTCGTCATCGCGGAAGAGGACGCCGGTCGCACTGCGGGCGCCGGCTTCCGCCCGGTCGAGCACGTATTTGGCATGGGAATCGGAGCCGCCAAGAGCGCCGATGGCGACGTCGAATGGGGTCCGCGCCAGCTTCAGTGAAGAGTTGAAGATCGTTTTCGGGATCGTCGGCAATGCCATTTAGCTCTCCTCTTTCGGATCGATGGTTGCGGCGGCCTCTTCGGCGCGGTCGGCTTCGCGCTGCAGCTCCGCCGCCTCGCGCTTGGCCTCGCCCTTCTCGGCCACGGCCTCTTGACGTTTGGCTTGGGCGCGCTGTTCGCCGGCGATGCGCCCGCGCTCAGCCTGGACTTTGTCGACCTGCGCCTCCTGGGCGGCGACGCGCTCCTCCCCGGCCCGTTTGCGCTCGGCCTCCTCCTCGGCGGCGATCTCCTGAGCCTCCTGTTCGACCCTGTGGCGCTCGGCCTCGGTCTCGGCCCGCTCGGCCTCGATCTTGGCCTCCTGGTCCTTGCGCTCGGCCTCGGCGGACTGCTCGGCCGCCTCCGCCTGGGCGTCGGCCTGGACCTCTTGCAACTTCCCCTCGCGGTGCAGGTCTTCTCGGCCCAGGGCTGCGCCGGCGGCCTGCTTGGCCTTACCGACCACCTTGCCCAGGGGTCCTCCGATGACGCGCTCTTGCTCGCTCATGCGCGTTCTCCTTTCAAGCTTTGTCCTCTCGGTCCCATTACCTCGGGTCTACCCAAAGCGGCGACGGGCCGAACCGTGCGCCGAGTCACATTCCCTCAGTAGCGGAGGATCGCGGCGACTCCTTCGGCCTCGGCCAGCGGCGCGGCGAGCTCGTCGCGGACGATCGTCACCCGCGCCCCGCCGGCAAAGGCGGCCCGGAGCATGGACTCGACGTCGCCGTCGAGAGCGCCGTCGAAGACGAGGTGGTCGACCCGGCCTTCGGCCAGCGCCTCCTTCGTCTCCTGGATCCCAGCGGAGCCGCGGCTGCCGCCCTTCGTCTCCTCGAGCACCCGCGCGACCGTGGCGCGGTCGCGATCGCCGTCGAGCTTCTCGATCGCCTCGGTGACGATTTCGTTCAGCTTCCCCTTGGGGGAGGAGATCAGCTCGGCGCCGCCGCCGCGAACAACCTTCGCCTTCGCGGCGCTGAAACCGCTCTCGAAGCTCTCGGCGTCTTTGGCCGGACCGAAGGCGATCGCCTCCTCCAGCCCACTCTCCTCCAGCGCCCGCGCTGCCAGTTCGCCGCACTCGACGAGGAAGCGCTGGCGGTTGTGGTCGAGCCGTTCCCCGTACTGGTCGTGACCGGAGGAGCTGACCCCCTGGGCAGTGCTCTGCGATTTGCGCTCGCGCCAGTCGAGGCTGAAGACGCTCAGTTCCCAGTCCTCGAGCTCCTCGAGGCTGCCGCCGATGCAGCGCAGCAGCCGCACGCGCTCGGAAGAGAGCAGGGCGACCCCGCGGGCGCCACCGCGGCAGAGGAGGGCGATCAGCGGCGCGACGGCCGGCTCCGGCGCGTACTCGGCGCAGGCATTGGCAACCGGCGGCGCTCCGGTTCCCCACCAGTGCTCGACACCCTCCTTCTCGGCGACCTCGACGAAGCCGACTTCGCCGTGCGGCGGCGGTCGCAGGTCGCCGTCTTCGAAGCGCTCGATCAGGCGTTTCGCCGTCGCCCGCAAGGCGACGCGATGCTCGTGCTCAGCTTGCTTGTGGCGCTCGAGGATCGAATCGAGGGCGCTGCGCAACTCGGTCCGCCAGGCGCCGCCGCGATCGGCCGGATCGAAGCCGAGGTAGACGGAGAGGATTCCCAACGGCGGCCGCCATTCGCTGATCTGGCGGGCTTCCTCCCAGGTCGGTTCACTCATTACCTCGCTCCTCCTTGATCGGGTTCCTCAGGCTACCCCGCCGCACCACGTGGAAAAACTCGCGCTCGGGGTAGGTGTGGGACATGGAGCCACGACTCGATACGCCGATGCCCGGGCCGCCGCAGCCGGATCCGCGGCCGCCTTCGCCTCCGCCTGAGCCCGGTCCGCCTGAGCCGCCGCCGGAGGATCCGATGCCGCCGCGGCCCGACCCCGGACCGCCGGAGCCGCAGCCGCCGATCGATCCTCCCGAGCCGAGTCCGCCGGCGCCGGAGATCCTCGCCGTCGCCTAGCGCGCGGCGCCAGTGGGTTCCGCGACTGCCGCCTCCCCGTGCGGGAGGACGGCGTCTTTTGCCTCCTCAGGCGTCAGGTCGGGATAGAGCACGCGGATCAGGCCGATCGCGAGGCCTGCGCCGACGAGCTGCACGACGACGAAGGCAGGGACCGAGGCCGGGGCGATCCCCGCGAAGGTGTCGGAGAACATCCGGCCGACGTCGATCGCCGGATTGGCGAAGCTGGTCGAGCTGGTGAAGAAGTAGGCGGCGCCGATGTAGGCGCCGACCGCGGCCGGCGCCAGCTCGCCGCGGCGGGTCCGGGCGAGGGAGAAGATCACCAGCAGCAGGCCGACCGTCGCCACCACCTCGGCGAGGAGGTGGGCGGGCGAGGCGCGGTGGTGGGTCGAGATGCTGATCGCGCTGAGCGCGAACATCGTGTTGGCGAGGACGGCGCCGGCGATGCAGCCGCCGACCTGGGCGGGGACGTAAGCCGCCGCGTAGCGCCAGCGCAGGCCGCCGAAGCTGGCGTCGACCAGCGAGACGACGGGGTTGAAGTGGGCGCCGGAAACCGGGCCGAACATAAGGATGAAGGTGAAGAGGCCGGCAGCGGTCGCGGCCGCGTTCTCGAACAACTGCAGCCCGGTGTCGCCCGGCGAGAGCGAGGCGGCGGCGATGCCGGAGCCGATCACCGTCGCGGTGAGGAACGCCGAGCCGAGGAACTCGGCGAGCAGGCGGCGCGGGAGCGGGGCGTCGACCATCGCCGCCACCCTATTCAATTGACAGACGTGATTTCAATAGATATATGTGAATAGATGGCAACCGAGCTGGAGCTGGCACCGAAGACGAAGCGCCCCGCCGGCGAGTGCTGCTCGGAGCCCTTGGTCCATCCCGACATATCGCCCGGGCAGGCCGAGCGGATGGCCGTCGTCGCCAAAGCACTCGGCGATCCGATCCGTCTCCAACTCGTCGACGTCCTGCGCAAGCACGCCGGCAAAGTCTGCGTCTGCGAGCTAGTCCCCCTCTTCGACCTCTCGCAGCCGACCGTTTCCCATCACCTCAAGGTCCTTCGCGATGCGGGGATCGTCGACTCCGAGCGCAAGGGCCTCTGGGCCTACTACTACGTCGTCCCGGGCGCGATCGACGAACTCGGCGCCTGGCTCTGATGGCCAACGCGCTCTTCGTCTGCCTCCACAACGCCGGCCGCTCGCAGATCAGCCAGGCGCTGTTCGAACGCGCCGCCGCCGGCCGCCACGGTGCCCGCTCGGCCGGCACCACCCCCGGCGATCGCGTCCATCCCGAGGTCGCCGAGGCGATGCGGGAGCTGGGGATCGAGATCGGCGACCGTCGCCCCCATCTCCTCAGCGACGAGGATGCCGAGTGGGCCGACGTCGTGGTGACGATGGGCTGCGGCGACGAGTGCCCCTACATCCCCGGCCGCCGCTACCTCGACTGGGACCTGCCCGACCCCAAGGGCCAGCCGCTCGACGCGGTGCGGGCGACCCGCGACGAGATCGCCGCCCGCGTCGAGAAGCTGGTGGCCGAGCTCGATCAGGCGCCCGCCGCGCCCGAGTAGCGCAGCGAGCCGGGAGTGTCGAGGTCCTCCCCGGTCTCCAGCAGCGTCTTCAGGCCGGAGAGGATCATCGGCCAACCGCCGAACAGCTCGCTGTTGGCGTCGGCGTTCATCTGGTCGTGGGTGACGCGGAGCTGGCAGGAGGTGCCGACCGGGACGATCTCCCAGGTCACCCGCGTGGTCCCTTCGCTCTTGACCTGGTCGCTCCAGAGCGCGTCGAAGCTCTGGACCAGCCGCCGCGGCGGGTCGACCTCGAGGTTCTCCCCGCTGGCGATGTCGACCACCCCCGGCACGCCGGACCTGTACTCCGACCCCTGCGTCCAATCGGAGGCCGTCCCCACCCCGAAGCTGTAGCGCGCCCGCATCTCCTCGCTGGTGATCGCCTCCCAGAGGCGCTCCGGCGTCGTCTTGATGTAGATCTCGAACACGGTCATCGTGCCGCGCCCGCCGACCACGGTGTAAGCCTGCTCCTCGCTCATCTCTCGTCCTCGCTCTCGATGTCTCTTTTCAGCTCGCTGAGCGCCGAGGCCCAGGGCTCTGCGTACTTGCCCACCCACCGGTCGTGGATCAGCCTGATCGGGACGGGGTTGAGGAAGTGCAGCTTCTCGCGGCCGCGCTTGCGCGTCGTCACCAGGCCCGCCTCCTCGAGCACCCGCAGGTGCTTCATCACGCCGAAGCGGGACATCGGCAACTCCGCTTCCAGGGCGCTCAGCGACTGCCCGTCCCGCTCGAAGAGCCGATCGAGCAGCTCGCGGCGGGTCGGATCCGCCAGCGCCTTGAAGACCTCGTCCACGCGCAGGACTATAGGTGACTAATTAGTCACATGTCAAGTCCGACGCCGAACGACAACGATACGAGGCGCTTCATCGTCGTTTCTTTCAGGGGCGAATCACCGCATGGGAGCTCGCGGCGCAGGCTTCGAGACCGTAGTGCCGGGCCAAGGCGTTCGCCCGAATGAACGGGTCCGTCTCCTTAAAGAAGAGGTCCAGGTAGTCGACCCTTGCGTCCTTGACCCCGCTTTCGATTGCCCTGAGGATTCCCTGGATCTCCTTTACGTCGCCATGCGGAGGGCTCAAGACCTTGAGCCGACGCAGCTCCTTTTCCATCGGCGGGACGAAGACAGCCATCACGACTTCGAAATTCCCCGAGACAACTTCCCCCTTGTGGTGGGAGGCGAGCTTGGCCTGCTCCACCGCTGCCTGCCTGCAGATCGCATCCCCCTGCCGGATGAACTGCGCCTTCATCAGCTGGGATTCACTACTACCGCAACCGGCGATCACAAGCGCCAAGACAGTGACCCCTGCTATCGCCAGCAAGAATAGAAGCTCGACTGTCGGCCTCATGGTCAAAGATTGACACAGCCGTTGAGGACGGTGTCGGTACACCCGCCGACCCAGATCGTTCCGTCGTCGTCCTGATTGACGTGGATGCGTCCGTCCCGTCCGATCGCACTGCCCTGGGAGGCGATGTAAGGCGCCTGCAGGCGTCCGCCGTCGATCAACCACTGGGCCACCGAGGCGTTGAGGCTGCCGGTGACGGGATCCTCGGCGGTGACCCCGTCGAGCGGGAAGAAGGCGCGCAGCTCGATCGCCGCCTCGGCGCCCTCGGGGTGGAAGCCGACGACGCCGAGGTCGAAGTCGACGCCGGTCGGCTGCAGCTCCAGCACCTGCTCGGCACTCTCGAGCAGGGCGGCGACCCAGCCGGGGCCGTTGTCGACCCACTCCACCGCCAGCAGCTCGGATCGCTCGACCCCGAGCGCGGCAGCGACCCGCGCCGCCTCCTCCTCTGACGCGGGACCAGAGCGGATCGGCGGCGGCGCTGCGAAGGCGAGCCGGTCCTGGTCGCGGCGGATCCGCACCAGACCGGCCCCGCACTCCTGGACGATCTCCTGTGAGTCGCGTGCCTCTCCCCCGGCCTCCAGCCATGCGTGGCAGGTACCGAGGGTCGGATGGCCGGCGAAGGGCAGCTCCAGTGCCGGGGTGAAGATGCGGACCCAGTAGTCAGCCTCCGGACTGCCTGGCGCCAGCACGAAGGTCGTCTCCGAGAGGTTCGTCCAACGCGCGAACCGCTGCATCTCCTCCGTCGACAGCTCATTGGCATCGAGCACCACCGCCACCGGGTTGCCAGAGCACGGCCCGCTGCCGAAGACGTCTACCTGAGCGAAGCGGCGCGCCATCGCCCGAGTCTTGCAGCGCTAGCGCCCGACGTGCAGTTCCAGCGCGTGGATCTGGTGCTGGCCGTAGGAGCCGGTCTGGACGGGACCGGCGGCGCTGACTTCATCTCCCGGCCCGGGCAGCGGGTGCGGCCGCAAGCCCTTGCGGACGTCGATCGCCGTCAGGCCCGGAAGCGTGATCCCCTGCGGGTCGCGGACCACGAAGTGGGCGTCGCCGTCGCCGTCGGGATCGATTCGCTCGACGTAGACGATCCGTCCCACCGTTTCGCGACAGGCTGGATGCCCGGGCGGGCAGTGCGAGGGCTGCGGCGCGGCGGGACCGACAGCGACCACCAATGCTGCGAGAGCCGAAAGAAAATCAGCGATCACGCTTCGAGGTCGCTCGGCTCAACAGCTAGGCGGCGAGGTTCGTGCCTGCAGGAAGGATGTGCTCGATCTCCACCTCGCGCTCGAGCGCGAACGGAATGCCATCTTCGACCAGCTTCGCGATCTCCTCGTAGGTCTCGGCTATGGCCGTCCAGCCCTTTACGTCGGGGGACTCAGCCCACCAGGCACCTTCTTCGTGGTGATAGATGACGCGAACGGGTTCCATCTCAGATCCTCCAGTCACAGTAGCTTCCTGGCCACATCTTCTGCAAGACCCACATCTCGTAGGAGGATCTTGCGGACGAGTGGTGGTCGCACCGTCTCACGATCGTGGAATGCAAACACAACCAGCGGATAGGCGGGCGACACTAGGCAGCGATGCGAGCCCGTTTGTCGGACCACGCGATAGTTGAGCGGCTTGCGTTCGAGAACGGCGAGGAGGCGTCTGGCCTTCATCGAGGGGAAGCGGTGGCTCACCGTCTCCAAAGGGACGGCGGACACCAGCCTCTCCCCCCTTACATCCGGTAAACGGGCGCGGCTTGCGGGGAAAGGGGGGCGTTTGCGCAGGCGGCCAGGGCCTGGCTGAGGACCTGGCGGGTTTCGCGGGGGTCGATGACGCCGTCGTCCCAGAGGCGGGCGGTGGAGTAGAAGGGCTTGCCCTGCTCTTCGTACTGGTCGTGGAGGAGCTCGGCCGTCTCCGGCTGGCCTACCTCTTTCATCACCGCGGCGGCCATGTCTCCACCCATGACGGAGATCCTGGCGTTGGGCCATATGAAGAGGAAGCGGGGCGAGTAGGCGCGGCCGCACATGCCGTAGTTGCCAGCACCGAAGGAGCCGCCGACGATGACCGTGAGCTTGGGGACGCGGGCGGTGGAGACGGCGGCAACCATCTTGGCGCCGTCCTTGGCGATCCCGCCGGCCTCGTATTTGGAGCCGACCATGAAGCCGTTGACGTTCTGGAGGAAGACGAGGGGGATCCGGCGCTGGTCGCAGAGCTCGACGAAGTGGGCGCCCTTGAGGGCGCTCTCGCTGAAGAGGATGCCGTTGTTGGCGACGATCCCGACGGGGTGGCCGTCGAGGCGGGCAAAGGCGCAGACGAGCGTTTTGCCGTACTTCTCCTTGAACTCGCGCAGCTCGCCGCCGTCGACGATGCGGCGCATCACCTCGCGGATGTCCCAGGGCGCGCGCGAGCCGATCGGGACGACGTCGAGGATCTCCTCCGGGTCGCCGGCGGGCGGGCGCGACTCGGTCCGCTCCCAGGGCGGTGCCGGGCTCGGCGGCAGGGTGGCGACGATTTCGCGCAGGATCTCCAGCGCCTCGGCGTCGTCTTTGGCGAGGTGGTCGGCGACGCCGGATTTGCGGGCGTGGACGTCGCCGCCGCCGAGCTCCTCCGCGGTCACCTCCTCCCCGGTCGCAGCCTTCACCAGCGGCGGGCCGCCGAGGAAGATCGTCCCCTGGTGGCGGACGATCACGGTCTCGTCGCTCATCGCCGGCACGTAGGCGCCGCCGGCCGTGCAGGAGCCCATCACCGCCGCCAGCTGCGGGATCCCCCGCGCCGACATCGTCGCCTGGTTGAAGAAGATGCGGCCGAAGTGGTCGCGGTCGGGGAAGACTTCGTCCTGCAGCGGCAGGAAGGCGCCGCCGGAGTCGACCAGGTAGATGCAGGGGAGCCGGTTCTGCAGGGCGATCTCCTGGGCCCGCAAATGCTTCTTCACCGTCACCGGGTAATAGGTGCCGCCTTTGACGGTGGCGTCGTTGGCGACGATCACGCAGCGGCGGCCGCTGACCGTGCCGATGCCGGCGACGACGCCCGCCCCCGGCGCCGCGTCGTCGTACATCCCGTGCGCGGCGAGCGGTGAGAGCTCGAGGAAATCGGTGCCGGGATCGCAGAGCCCGGTGACCCGTTCGCGGGCGGTCAGCTTGCCGCGGCCGCGATGGCGCTCGAGGGCCTTCTCGCCACCGCCGGCGTGCACGCGCCGCAGCTCCGCCTCAAGCTCGGCGATCAGCTCCAGGTGCTTCTCGCGGGTGCTGTCTGCCAACTGCATCAACTTTTCCACCCAGCAGATAGAAAAGTTGATGCAGTTCGGTGGGCGGTGCTCATCGTGGCGGGTTCTCCTTGAAGGGGTCGCGCTCGTGGTGCCACTCGACCCGGCCGGCGACCAGCGTGTGCGAGCCGAGCGGGCGCCCCAGGACCTCCTGCGCGGCCGCCGCCGCTTCCAGCAGGTTGTTGAGGTCGATTCCCGTCTCGACGTCCATCTCGTGCAGCATCGAGACCAGGTCCTCGCTGGCGACGTTGCCGGTTGCGCCGGGCGGGACCGGGCAGCCGCCGAGCTCGCCGAAGCTCGACTCGAAGGAGTCGACCCCGACCTCCAGCGCCGCCAGCACGTTGGCCAGCGCCTGGCCGCGGGTGTCGTGGAAGTGGGCGGTCCGTTCGACCTCGGGCAGCTCCTCGTGGGCGCGGCGGAAGAACTCGCCGACCTGGACCGGGTTCGCCATCCCGGTGGTGTCGCCGAAGCCGATCTCCACGGCGCCGGCGTCGGCGAGCCGGCGGGCGATCTCGAAGACCCGCTCGATCGGCACGTAGCCCTCGTAGGGGCAGCCGAAGCTGGTGCTGATCACGCCCTCACAGCGAAAGCCCTCGTCGGTCGCACGTGCAAGCACGCGCTCCAGCTCGGCCAATGACTCCTCGACCGAGCGGTTGACGTTGTGGCGGTTGTGGGTCTCCGAGGCGGAGAGGAAGACGTTGACCTCGTCGATCCGGTCGCGCACCTCGAGCGCCGCCTCGAGCCCGCGCTCGTTCGGGACCAGGACCGAGACCGAGACCTCGTCGGGGATCGCGGCCCGTTCCAGCACCTCGCGCCCGTCGGCCAGCTGCGGGACGACGTCGGCGCGGACGAAGCTCGTCACCTCCAGCCGCCGCAGCCCGGTCGCGGCGAGCATCTCGACCAGCCGCACCTTGTCCTCGGTGGCGATCGTCTCCGGCTCGTTCTGGAAGCCGTCGCGCGGGCCGACCTCGCGGATTCGGACTGCGCCGGGGATCGGCATCGGCCCTAGGCCCCCAAAGCGCGGGCGATGACCATCTGCTGGACCTCGTCGGTCCCCTCGCCGATCGTCAGGATCTTGGCGTCGCGGTAGAAGCGGCAGACCGGGTACTCCTCGATGTAGCCGTAGCCGCCGTGGATCTGCACCGCCTCCTCGCAGCAGCGCACAGCGAGGCGGCCGCTCTTCAGCTTCGCCTGGGCGGCGGTGAGGCTGAAGTTTTCGCCCTTGTCCTTCATCCGGGCGGCTTTGTAGACGAGCAGGCGGGTCGCCTCGATCTCGGTCGCCATGTCGGCGAGCTTGGCCTGGATCGCCTGGAAGCGGGAGATCGACTGGCCGAAGGCCTGGCGCTCCTTGGCGTAGGCGAGCGCCTCGTCGAGCGCCCCCTGGGCGAGGCCGACGCCCATCGCCGCGACGCCGATGCGGCCGATGTCGAGCACCTGCAGGAACTGGCGGAAGCCCATACCGCGCGGGCCGAGCAGGTTCTGCTCGGGGACCCGGCATTCGGTGAAGGTGAGCGGGCGGGTGTCGGAGGCGTTCCAGCCCATCTTCCGGTAGGGCTCGCCCTGCTCGTAGCCGGGAGTGCCGTTGGCGACGATCAGGTTGGAGATCTCCTCGTCGCCGGTCCGGGCGGTGATGCAGACGACGCCGGAGATCTCGGTGCCGGCGTTGGTGATGAACTGCTTGGCGCCGTCGATCACCCATTCGCCGCCGTCGAGGCGCGCCTTGGTGCGGACGTTGCCGGCGTCGGAGCCGGCCTCGGGCTCGGTCAGGCCGAAGGCGCCGAGGACCTCGCCAGCGCACAGCCGCGGCAGCCACTCGGCTTTCTGGGACTCGTCGCCGAAGAGATATATGGGTTGCGTGCCGAGCGAGGTGTGGGCGCAGAGGGTGATAGCGACCGACGAGTCGACCCGGGTCAGCTCCTCGACCGCGAGTGCGTAGGCGAGCGAGTCGCCGCCTCCGCCGCCGTAGCGCTCGGGGAACGGGATCCCCATCAGGTTGAGATCGGCCAGCTTGGCGACGATCTCGTAGGGGAAGCGCTTCTCGCGGTCGAGCTCCTCGGCGACCGGGGCCACCTCGGCGGTTGCGAAGTCACGAACGGTGCGCTGGATCAGGCGGTGCTCGTCGCTCAGCTCGAAGTCCATTCCCACACATTACCGAATGACGGTTCGGTTTTCTGAGTTACCCTTAGCTGCATGCCGCAGCCCTCTCCCCCGACCCGTCCGGCTCTGCGCGCTCGCTACGAGGCGCGGCGCAGCGAGGTCGTCGCGACGGCGGCCGCGCTCTTCGCCGAGCGCGGCTACGACGGCACCTCGATCAGCGAGCTGACCGCGGCGACCGGCCTCGCCGCCGGCGGTCTCTACCACTACATCGAGGGCAAGGACGACCTCCTGATCGCGATCTGCGACGAGCTGCTGGAACCGCTGCTGGCCCAGGCGCGGGAGATCGTCGCCGCCGACGCGCCGCCGGTCACCCAGCTGCGCGAGCTGGTCGCGGCCTGGGTCGCTCACGTCGTCGCCCACCGCCACCACATGCTCGTCTTCACCCAGGAGCGCCAGGCGATCGAGAGCCAGCCCCGCTGGCGCCACGTCCGCGCCCAGCGCAAAGCCTTCGAGAAAATCCTCGACGACCTCCTCGCCCGCGGCGAGGCCGACGGCTCGATGACTTTCGCCGACCGCCGCCTCTCCCTTCTCGCCTTACTGGGGATGGTCAACTACACGCCCCAGTGGGTGCGGCCGCACGGCCGCCTCTCCCCCGCCGAGATCGCGGCGGGTTATTGCGCGATGGTCCTCGGCGCTTAGTAGGGGTGCGGCCCGGCAGCCAAGGCGACAGCGATGACAATCGCGATCGCGAAGGTGAGCAATGCCGTCTTGAACGGTGCGGGTGGGGCGGGTCGGATCATGCCCTTGAAGCTAGGCAGTTATTTGTGATCTGCCTGTGCAAAAGAACACAGATTGATCTGCGTCACATTGAGCAGGCATTTCACCTACCGGCTCGACGGGCCGACGGTCGCATCGTTCCTCCGGCGAGACAAAGGCTCCAGGCGAAGCGCGAGCACGCCGCAGGTCCAGGCGGTGGCGACCAGCAGCCCGGCCAGCACGTCGGAGGGGAAGTGGTAGCGCAGGACGACCACCGAGACCGCTACGAGCGAAGCGAGGAGGAAGCCTCCGATAGCGACCGGCCAGCGCCAGCGCGGCGGCACGAAGAGGGCCCAGGCCGCCGCCATCGCGAAGGCGGCGGTGGCGTGGCCACTGGGGAAGGAGCTTTCGCCGACCTGAGCCCAGCCGAGGACGGCGTCGAGGCGCGGCGCCGCCAGCACCTGCTTGAGGACAGCCGTGGTCAGGTCGGCGCCGAGGACGATCGCCAGGCCGGCGATCGCGGCCTCGCGCCTGCCGCCGCGTAGAGCGACCGCGAGCCCGGCGAGGAGCAGCAGCACCTGCGGCAGCGGGTTGCCGAGATCGGCGACGGGGTTGGCCAGTTCCCCGAGCCGGCCGAAGCGGTCGGCCGAGAGGTGGGCGAGCAGCCGCGCATCGAGGTGGCGGACCCCGCCAGCGTGGAAGACCGCCCAGGCCAGCAGCGTCAAAGCCAGCACCGAGACCAGGCAGCCGGCGAGGAGGCGCTTGCTCGCGTCGGTCATCGCCGGCACGGTAGCCACAGGCGCAAGGAACGGCGACACGGCACCCTCTTTGCGCCGCCGCTCACAAGAGTCGTGCGCGCGGGTTCGTTGCCTCTATGAGGCCATGGCCATAAAGCCGATCTTCCTTTTCTCGATCTCGCGCGCGGGGTCGACGCTGGTGCAGCGGATCATCGCTGCCCATGACGGCATCGCCACCGCCTCGGAGCCGTGGCTGCTGCTGCCCCACGCCTACACGCTGCGCCCCCAGGGCGTCGACGCCGAGTACGTCCACCCGCTGCTCGTCACAGCGATCGAGGACTTCGCGGCGACGCTGCCCGAGGGCGGCGACGACTACGTCGAGGAGCTGCGCCGTTTCGCCCTGCGCCTCTACGAGAAAGCCGCCGGGCCGGAGGACGCCTACTTCCTCGACAAGTCCCCGCCCTACTGCCTGATCGCCGAGGAGATCATGCGACTCTTCCCCGAAGGCAAGTTCGTCTTCCTCTGGCGCAACCCGCTCAGCGTGATCGCCTCGCTGATCGACACCTGGGGCCCGTGGCGGCCGACCTTCATGAGCAGCGACCTCTTCATCGGCCTGCCGCGCCTGACCGATGCCTACGACGCCCATCGCGAGAGCGTCCACGCCGCCCGCTTCGAGGATCTGAGCGCGCCCAACGAAGACGCCTGGCGCTCGCTGATGGACTACCTCGAGCTCGAGTTCGAACCCCGCACCCTGACCGACTTCGCCGAGGTCGAGCTGCCCGGGCGAATGGGCGACCCGACCGGCCGCAAGCGCTACAAGGCGCTCAGCTCCGAGCCCGGCCAGAAGTGGCGCAAGACGCTGGCCAGCCCGCTGCGGCGCGAGTGGTGCCGCCGCTACCTCCGCTTCCTCGGCCGCGAGCGCCTGGCCTTGATGGGCTACGACCTCGACAACCTCCTAGCCGACCTCGACTCACTCCCCCGCTGCACCGACTCCCTCGGCACCGACCTCTGGGAGACGGTCAAGGACGTCGCCAAGGAGCCGATCCGTTCCCGCACCCGCACCCGCCGGATCGGCTCCCCCCACATAATCCGCGAGCTGCTGCGGGCTTAGAGCTAATCCTCGTGCCTAGCGCGCATATCCCAGCTCAAGATCTTTCTTAAATTTTTGAATTCCTTTATGCACGTTCGGTCGAGCATCTGACCTTCTGCGCCTCGTACCGAGACAAGCCACAGTCGGAGTTGAAAGACTCTGCCGTCCGTGCCCCAACCCCGACCCCAGTGACTCCGTTGGCACTTATCTCCACCCCCAGCCTTTTGATCTACATCACCGGGGTCGTATTACTGGCTGGTGTGGGTTTACGTGGTTGGATCCTTCTGCGCCGAGAACAGGCGAAGCAGAGACGAGAAGTCATAGAACTCCGTCACCGCGAGCGCTTAAACGAGCTGGAGATCCGAGAACGAATGGCTCAATTCGAATCAACCACCGACCAGGCCAACGAACGGGGCCTTCGTACGACTCACGGCGGTGATCCCAGCGCCAGAATGGGTGCGGCATCAGAAGCAGGCGCCCTGTTTGAGCTCCCTGATAATGCAGTTGCTGAGCTGCAGTTGCGACTTGCATTTATGGATATCGGCCTGAACGACGAGGCATCTTTACCCCGCTACCTTCCAATCTCCGTTTACGTTGCGAGCGATAATCCAGCTGAATTTTACTTTTTACGTGACGCAATTGTTCGTCTACTCGAAGCCTTCGACTTCGAACTAGCAAGCGAGGGTCAGGCAACGAGGGGCTCAATTTTTCAAAGCCTGACGGCAAAATTAAAGAGCCCGGCTACCAAGGCTGAGTTCAAGCGTCAGGCACAGCTTGCACACCTAGCTATTCAACAGCAGACTCTTGGCTTAGCGCAGGCAGATATCAATGCCAAACAGGCTAGCGCCGCACTCGAAGTCCATAGAATGCTTGACACTCACGACGACTACGTCATCATCATCGGATCCCTCGTCGGAGTAACTCATAAAGACAACGAGGGTCGTCGTCGCAGCATGATCGTGGAGCTGACGCCTGACGAGCTGATCGAGTTCCAGCGGGCAGGGCATGCAATGGATGACGCCGCTGGGGCCTTTCAAAAGCTTGCTGACCTGCGGCCAGAGGAGGTCGGTCAGGATGAGACACCTCCCGGACTTGGGCCCGGCCATCCTCCGAGCCTCCCGCCGCCCAGTGACTAGATCCAGTTCATGACCGTTCCGGCCGCGCCAGGATGTCGTGACCGCCAACCCGCAGCCAAACGACGTGCGTCTCGCCCGGCTTCACCTCGGCGCCATAGCGGAACGTCGCGCGGCCATCCCCGGAGTAGGACATCTCCCAAATGTCTCTGGTGCCCTGCACCCGCTTGACGCGAAGCGAATGCGGCAGGTCCCGGCCGTCTCGCAGTGCATCGACGAACTTCCCGACCGCCTGCCGAAAGGCTTTGTCCTGCTCGCGCGATAGACGAGCAAACTCGCGAGCGAAGCCCGCGGGCACCTCGAAGGTAGGGCTCATCGATCGCTTTGTTGAGAAGACGCTGCGCTGAGACGATCAAGGGCATCGAGGAATTCATCGCCGCTTAGGGGCCGATCGGCCGTCTCTGCAACGACCTCCTCAACGCTCTCAGGGACGAGGACCAGAGAACCGTCCTGACGTCGCTCCGAAACCTTGTAGCGGCCGAGCCTATTTCCGGCGGCATCGACTGCCGTGATGTCCACAATCAGCATCTTCACCCTTTCAGTGTTCCAGGCATGTGACCCAGGGGCAAGGGTTCAAGCATGTCAAACCTCGGGGATGCTTCTGTCTACATATTTACACGAAGCGTCCAGAGGTAGTTGGTAGCTCCGGCGTCCTACAAACGTCCAAGCGGGGGCGGGGAATGCTGCTGGCTGCGGGAATTGGTCGATGGGCGGCGCGAAGGAGCTTCTTCTTCCCATGGCCGCCGCCCCTCGAAATCGATTCTTCTGCGCCCTTGCAGGGACTTTTGCGCTCGTGCTTGCCGCCAGCCTGCTCCTGCTCCCACTCACCTCCTCTACCGCGGCGCCCAAGCACGCGGGGAAGGCGGTCAAGGTCAAGTGCAAGCGGGTGCGGACCCATCGCGCCCGTCGTCCTTCCCGCGCCTGCGCGAAGGCACGGCAGTCGAAGCCGAAACTGCTGATGGAAACCGAATTCACCGGCGTGGCCACGACTGCCGATCCGGCGACGGCGTCGAAATCGGTGCCCTCCGGGCTCACCAGCCCGAGCCAGCCGGCAGCGGAAACCCCTACCGAACCGACGATCGAAAACCCGCCCCCCGAGATCGAACGCGAACCGGAACTGGAACCCGAGCCTGAACCGGAACCCGAACCCGAACCTGAACCAAGCGAACCGCCAACCGAACCCGAACTGCCGGTCGAACCTCCAGCGACCCCCTTCCGCTTCTTCTCCCCGACCTCGTTCTGGAACACCGAACCCGGTGCCGCCGCCGAGCTCGATCCGCAGTCGAGCCAGCTCACCGAATCCTTCCTCGGCGAAATCGAAGCGGCGACCGCCGCCGGCAGCGCCCCCTGGATCAACACCACCAACTACAGCGTCCCGATCGTCCGCGTCCCCGCCGACCAGCCCATCGCAAGGGTCAAGCTCGCCAGCAAATTCTCGGCACCGTACCTCCAGGCAGCCTGGGAAGAAGTGCCGATCCCGCCGAACGCCAAGCCTTCGGAAGGGACCGACGGCACCCTCCTGGTCTGGCAGCCGAGCAGCGACAAGCTCTGGGAGTTCTGGCGCGCCAGCCACACCGAAAGCGGCTGGCAGGCAGCTTGGGGCGGCGCGATCCAGAACGTCTCGAAAGACAACGGCGCCTACGACAGCGAAGCCTGGGCGGGAGCGAAACCGTGGTGGGGATCCTCAGCCTCCTCGCTTTCGATCGCCGGCGGCCTGATCACCCTCGAAGACCTCGAACGCGGCGCGATCGACCACGCGCTGGCGCTGGCGATCCCCAACATCAGGGCCGGCGTCTACTCCTCTCCGGCGCAGCGGACCGACGGCGCCTCGAATAGCGCTCTGACGCTGCCCGAGGGCGCGCACCTGCGCCTCGACCCCTCGCTCGATCTGGAAAAACTGAAACTGCCGCCGCTGACCCTGATGATCGCCCGCGCCGCCCAGCGCTACGGCATCTTCGTCCGCGACCGCGCCAAGGTCATCCACTTCTTCGCCGAGGACCCGACGAGCCTGCCGACCAACCCCTACCTCGGCAAAACCGGCTACTTCGAAGGCCAAAGGCCGGGCAAATTACTGGCGTCCTTCCCCTGGAGCCACCTGCAGCTCCTCCGGATGGACCTGCACTCGACCTCCTGATCCAACCTCGCCGCCGCGTCCGAAGCGCGCCCGCAGCATCGCCGTCGCCTCGCGCAACCGCCCCCGGTCGCGCCCGTTGAGGCCGCCGCAAACGAGGAAAGCGGCGGCGTAGGCGAGCGCTCCCGCCGCGAGGCAGAGCGGCAGGGCGAAGGCGGAAGACAGCACCGCCTCGACCGCGTGGGCGGCGCCGAAACCGGCACCGTAGGCGAGTGGCAGCACCGCCATCTCCCGCAGCGGCCAGGTCGCCCGCAGCGGCCGGGTCAGGTGCCCGCGCAGGACCCAGCCGGAGAGGACGATGACGACGACGAAGCCGGCCAGCATCGCCACCGCCGGCCCGACCATGTGCATGCTCGGGGTCAGGAAGACCAGCAGGGCGATCGCCACCGCCAGCCGCAGGAAGGCGATCAGGCTGGTGATGCCGGGGCGGTCGACCGCCCACAGCGCCTGCGTCTGGGTAACCGTGACCGAGGCCAGCGCCGGGAAGATCGCCAGCAGCACGAGGGCGGGCACCGCCCGCGCGAAGCCCGGCCCGAACAGCTCAAGGACCGAGTGGGCGGCGCCGCCGATCGCCGCCGCCAGCATCAGCATCCCGATCACTTCGTAGCGGATCGAGTCGATCATCGCCCGGTCGAAGCCGTGGCCGTCGCCCTCGCTGTGGCGGCCGACCAGCGTCGGGTACAGCACTTCGCTGATCCGCATGCTCGCCTGCTGCAAGCTGCGCGGGATCACCAGGGCGCGGCTGTAGGCGCCGACGACGGCGACTGGCGCGACCATCCCGATCGCCCAGACGCCCCCCTGCTGGCTGACTCCCTGCGCCATCTGCCCGGGCGCCGCCTTCAGCCCGAAGCGCAGGAGGTCGGGTAGCACCCGCAGCCCGGCGCGGAATTCCGCCCGCGTCAGCTTCGTGTGGACGAAGTGGCGGGCGACGACGAGGCGATGGCAAAGCGCCAGCGCCGAGGAGCCGATCGTCGCCGCGACCAGGCCCCAGACCGTCGGCGAGAACGCCACGACGCCGGCGGCGAGGACGATGAAGCTGAGCGATTCGGTCAGCCGCACCCGGTAGAGCGCTCGTCCGGCGACGAACGAGGAAAGGATCGAGTCGAGGTTCCAGCCGATGTTGGTGACAAGCACGTAGCCGGCGATCGAGACCAGCGCCGGCGCCAGCAGATCGGGGGCGTCGAGCGGGCCGGGAAAGACGAAGAGGCAGGCGACGGCGTCGATCGCCCCGACCAGCGCGGTGAGCCCGAACGAGAAGGCGAAGACGGCGGCGAACAGCTGCGTCACCCGCGGGTGGCGGGGCTCGAGTTTGGTGATCTCGCGGATCAGAGCCTGCTGCTCACGCACGGTCGAGAGCACCCACATCGCCGCCACCGGCGCCCAGACCAGGGCGTATTCGCCGATCGTGTCGACGCCGTAGAGGCGGGCGGTGACGATCGTCGAGACGAAACCGAGGCCGACCGTCGCGCCGAAGCTGAGCGCGCCGAAGAAGAAGCCGGCCTTGTAGCTGCCGCGCTTGCCCTTGCCGGATCCGTTCTGTCCCATCACCCGATCAACGGGCGGCAAGCCCTGAAGCTGTCGCGAGAGCCCGAAAGTAGGGCAAAAGTTGGAGGCGCTGCCGCCCGTTTCACTGGCAGAGGCTCCCGAGGGGCCCTTCCGCATGAACCCACCAACTGCGCTCGACCCCAGACCACCGCTCAAAGAAGACGGCCCCCTGAACGGCGGCGGCGTCTTCGCGCCTACCAACAGCTTTGCCCTGCGGGCGATCTCCTGGAACAAGGGCCTGGTCGCCGCGATCGCCGTCCTCGGCGCCGTGATCGGCCTGGCGATCGGCTTCGCGCGGCCGGCTACCTACACCGCCTCCGCGACGCTCCAGGTCGGCGAGGTCAACCCGAACTCGCCCGGCTTCCTCGGCTACGTGCAGTCGGCCAGCTCGCTGGCGACCGCCTTCAGCCGCGCGATCGCCGCCGCTCCGGTACTCACCGAGGTGGAAAGGAAGCTGGGCGTGCCGGCGACCAGCGCCGTCTCCCGCCTCTCCTCGGAGCCGATCCCGCTCGCCCCCGCCTTCCGCGTGATCGCCACCGGCGACAGCGAAGCGGCGGCGATGAACCTCGCCAACGCCGCCTCCGGCGCCGTCGTCGCCTACGAGAGCAAGGCCAACAGCGCCAACCCGCAGGCGAAGGCGCTGCTCACCGGCTACCGCAACGCCACCGCCTCCCTGCGCCACGCCGAAGCGCAGGTCGAAAGCCTCTCAGGCAGCGGGGACGAAAACGCCCTGGTCGATGCCGAAGCGCAGCGCAACGCGGCGAAAGTGAAGCTGCAGGGGATCGAAAGCGCCTACGTCGCGGCGATCACCAGCCAGGCGCCGCGGGAAGGGCTCGTCACGGTCCTCGCCGGCGCTACCAGCGCCGAAAGCGACCGCAAGTCGAAGGTCGAGCTCTACGGCTTCCTCGGCCTGCTCGCGGGGATCCTGCTCGGCTGCCTGGCGGCCGTCGGCCGGGAGCATCGCCGCCTCAACCGCCTGGCCTGATGGCCCTGCCGACGTTTTTCGTCATCGGCGCGGCAAAGGCCGGCACCACCAGCCTGCACTTCTACCTCGACCAGCATCCCGAGATCGGGATGTCGACAGTGAAGGAGCCGCACTTCTTCGCCGGCCCCGAGAACGGCATCCCCTTCCCGCCGGAACGGGTTGCCGACCTCGCCACCTACGAAGCGCTTTTCGACCCGGGCTTTCGCGTTCGCGGCGAGGCCTCGCCCAGCTACACGAACGCGCCGCGGCGCGAAGGCGTACCGGAGCGGATCAAGGAGCTGGTGCCCGAGGCGAAGCTGATCTACCTCGTCCGCGACCCGGTCGAGCGCACCCTTTCCCACTACCAGCACTCGATGGCCTCGGGCAAGGAGCGGCGGCCGCTGGAGGAGGCGATCGCCGGCCTCGGCGACCCCTACTGCTACCTCGCCTCCCACAGCCTCTACGGGCGCCAGCTCGAGCTCTACCTCGAGCACTTCCCGGCCGAGGACGTGCTGGTGGTCGATCAGGCGCAGCTGCTCGCCGATCGCCAGGCGATGCTGCGCGGGGCCTTCTCGTTCCTCGACGTCGACCCCGATTTCGAGTCCGAGCGCTTCGAGCAGGAACTGTGGCGGACGAGCGAGCGCCGGGTCTCTCCCCCCGGCCACCACGGTTTCATCGCCGGCGCGATCGCCCCTCGGACCCGCTGGATTCCGGCCGGCGCCCGCAGCGGTTTGCGGCGCGCCTGGGAACGGTCCTTCTGGCGAGAGCTGGAGAAGCCAGAGTTGACGCCGCAGCAGCGGGAGCGGCTGCAGGAGTTCTTCGCGCCCGACGTGGAACGGTTGCGTGCCCTGAGCGGGGAGCGCTTCGCGAACTGGAGCCTGTGATGGCGGCGGCGCGACCGACCTGGCGGCCGCCGACCATCCTCTGGGTGCTGCTCGGCCTGGCGGCGCTTGCCGTCATCCACAAGCTGCAGCCGGGCAAGCTCGAAGGCCACTGGATGCTGGTGACGCCGGTGGCGGTCCTCGCCGGGGTGCTGGCGATGCGCCGACTCTGGGAGCTGCCGCCGGCGGTGACGCTCTGCATCGCCGTCGGGCTGACGGCCTTCTCCGGCGGCTGGTCGCAGATGGGGCTCGGCAACCTGCCGCTGAACCGGCTCTTCGTCCTCGCCGCGCTCCTCCAGGTCCTGCTGCGCTCGCCGGGCTCGGCGAGCGTGCCGCCGATCCGCCTGCGGGGAGTCCACCTGCTGCTGGGAGCGACGCTGCTCTACGCGATCGCCTCGGCCGCGGTCGCCGGAACGGTGGGAGAAGAACGCGAGTACCTGCTGCTGATCGACGTCTTCGGCCTGACCCCGTTCCTGCTCTTCCTCGTCGCCCCGGTCGTCTTCGCCGGCGAGCGCGAACGCGACTGGCTGCTGGCGACCCTGGTCGGGCTCGGCGCCTACCTCGGGCTGACCGCGATCTTCGAGACCCTCGGCCCCCACGCCCTCGTCTTCCCCACCTACATCCGCCACCTCAGCTTCGAAGGGTTCGCCGAAGCGGCCTCCGAAGCGAAGGCGGGCGGTCCCTTCCAGAGCCCGACCGCCGACGGCTTCGCCTGCTTCGCCTGCGCCGCCGCGGCGACGATCGCCCTGCAGCGCTGGCAGCGGCGGCGGGCGAGGCAGCTGGCGGGCGCGACCGCCCTCGTCTGCCTCTTCGGCTGCCTGCTGACGCTCGAGCGCGGGGTCTGGATCGCGACGGCCGCTGCGGTGCTTGTGGTCGCCCTGGCAACGCAAACGGGGCGGCGCTGGCTGCTGCCAGGGGCGGCGATCGCCGTGGTCGTGGTCGGCGGCGCCCTGACGCTCTCGCCCCAGCTCCAGGAACGGGTCTCCCAGCGCGCCACCTACCAGCAGAGCCTCTGGGACCGCAAGAACCAGACCGCCGCCGGTATCCGGATGGTGCAAGCGCGGCCGCTCTTCGGCTTCGGCTTCGGCCGCTACGCCGAGGAAAGCGTCGACTACTTCCGCCAGCCGGCCGACTACCCGATGAGCGGCTACTACCACGGGGTGACGATCGGGCTTCCCGACGAAATCCTCCCGATCCACAACACCTACCTCTCCTACGCGGTCGAGCTGGGCTTGGTCGGGCTGGTGCTCTGGCTCGCCTCGCTGGCGTGGGCGGTCGGCGAGGCGGTACTGGCGCCGGGGCCGGCCTCGCTTCGCCCCTGGAAGCTGGGGCTGCTGGCGGTCGCCGTCTTCTTCCTCGTCGTCAGCTTCGTCGACCCGCACACGGCGCCGTTCCCGATGGTGGTGCTGTTCGTCTGGGCCGGGCTCGCCCGCGGTGTAGCTCCCGATGCCCTGCCCGCCCGCGCGGCCGTCCCCGCCTGGCCACCGTACGCCGCCCCCGCTCCCGGGGGCGCCTGATGGCGCTTCCCACCTTCTTCGTGATCGGGGCGCCGAAGGCCGGCACCACCAGCCTCCACACCTACCTCGACGCCCACCCGCAGATCCAGATGTCGGCGGTGAAGGAGCCGCGCTTCTTCGGCGGCCCCGAGAACGGCATCGCTTACCCGGCCGACCACGTCGGCTCGCGAGACGCCTACGAAGCGCTCTTCGACCCCGCTTTCGCGGTCCGCGGCGAGTCCTCGACCGACTACGCGACCCACCCGCGCCGCACCGGGGTCCCGGCCCGGATCAAGGCGGCGGTGCCCGAGGCGCGATTCGTCTACATGGTCCGCGACCCGGTCGCCCGCACCCTCTCCCACTACCGGATGACGAGCGCGCTGCTCGGCGAGCGGCGGCCGCTGGAGCTCGCGCTCGGCGACCTCGACCTGATGACCCCCTACGTCTCCCCCAGCCTCTACGCAACCCAGCTCGAGCTCTACCTCGAGCACTTCCCGCCCGAGCGGATCCTCGTCGTCGACCAGGCCGACCTGCAGGCCGACCGCGCCGGCACGCTGCGGCAGATCCACCGCTTCCTCGGCGTCGAGGTGGAAGCCGAGGCGGCGGCCGGCGAGGAGGAGCTGTTGAGCAGCAGCGAGTGGCGGACCTACCCGAGCGGCTACGCGGAGTTCGTCGCCCGCCACGTCGCCCCCCGCTTCCGCTGGGTGCCGAAGGGCTTTCGACGGGGGGTGCGGAGCAAAATCGAGGGGGCGCTCTGGAAGCCGGTGATGGCCGAGCTCTCGCCGCCGCTGCGGGAGCGCCTGCAGGAGCGCTACGCGCCCGAGGCGGCGCGGCTGCGCGAGCTGACCGGCAAGGAGTTCGCGACGTGGTGCGTCTAGCGGCCCTCCTCGCTCTCCTGCTCTGCGCCGCGGCGCTGGCCGCGTGCGGATCGGGGGGCGACCCGCAGGACGAAGCCAAGGCCAGCACCGACACCCACCCGCCGCGCTACTTCCGCTTCTTCGCCAAGAAGAGCTTCTGGAACACCCGGCTCGAAGCCGGCCAGCCGCTCGATCCGGCCTCCGAAAAACTCGCCGCCGCCTTCGCCGCCGAAGTCGAAGCGAAGACGAACAAGGGCGAACGGCCCTGGATCAACACCACCGACTACAGCGTCCCGGTCTACAAAGTCCCCGCCGATCAGCCGACGGTGCCGGTCAGCCTCGACAGCCCCTACGCCGCGCCCGCCCTGCAGGCGGCCTGGCGCCAGGTGCCGCTGCCGGCCAACCCGCGGCCCTCGGAAGGGACCGATGGCAACCTCGTCGTCTACCAGCCCTCGACCGACCGGCTCTGGGAGTTCTGGCGCTTCTCCGACGAAGGCGGCGTACCGCAGGCCGCCTGGGGCGGCGCGATCCGCAACGTCTCCCGCAGCGCCGGTGCCTACGGCCCGAAGGCCTGGCCGGGGGCGAAGCCGTGGTGGGGCTCCTCGGCTTCCTCGCTCTCGATCGCCGGCGGCCTGATCACCTTCGCCGACCTCCGGGCCGGCCACATCAACCACGCCCTGGCGCTGGCGGTCCCGCGGGTGCAACGCGGCGTCTTCGCCTCCCCCGCCCGCCGCACCGACGGCACCTCGACCAGCGCGATGACGCTACCCGAGGGAGCGCACCTGCGCCTCGATCCCAACCTCGATCTGACGACGCTCGGCCTCTCGCCGCTGACCCTGATGATCGCCCGCGCCGCCAAGCACTACGGCATCTACGTCCGCGACCGCGCCGGGGTCGCCCACTTCTTCGCTCAGGACCCCGCCACGCTGGGCGGCAATCCCTACCGCGGCGAGGACGGCTACTTCGAAGGCAACACGCCAGGAGATCTGCTCGAGAACTTCCCCTGGAGCCACCTTCAGGTGCTGCCGATGAAGCTCCACTCCTACGACCCGGCCCAGCCGCAGGGGCCGCGCTGAAAGTGGTCCGGGAAGTCCCGTCCGAGATGAGCGCCGAGCAGGAGCTGATCCTGCTGAGCGCGGCGACCAGCCCGCGCCGGGGGGCACAGCGCGGGCGGATCGAGGGGCTCGTGGGGGTAGTCGAGTGGCCGGCCCTGACCGAGCAGCTCGCCCACGCCCGGCTGCTGCCGACGCTCGGGCCGCGGATCGCCGAGCTGGCCGGCGATGGCGCGCCGGCCGAGTTCGGCGAGACCGCGAGCGCGGCGGTCGAAGCCTGCCGGCGCCAGGACGCGCTGCTGCTGTTGATCGGCCAGCAGGTGATCGAGGTGCTGCGGGCGCGGGGTATCGCCGCCGCGCCATTGAAGGGACCTGGCCTCGGCGAGGAGTTGCACGGGGAGGCAGGGCGGCGGCTCTCCAGCGACATCGACCTGCTCGTCCCGGGGGCGCGACTGCGCGAGGCGGTCGCGGTCGCGGCGGAGCTCGGCTACGAGCAGCCGACCGACCCGGTGCAAGAGGACGGGCTGCCGCTGCTGCACTTCGCGATGCCGCACGGGGAACTGCCGGCGGTCGAGCTGCACTGGCGGATCCACTGGTACGAGGACCGCTTCGCCGCGGAGCGGCTGTTGCCGCCGGTGGATGCGGACGGCGACTGGCGGCCCGAGCCGGTCGACCGGCTCATCGCCCTGCTCCTCTACTACGCCCGCGACGGCTTCACCGGGATGCGCCAGGCGACCGACCTCGCCGCCTGGTGGGACCGCTTCGGCGAGGGGCTCGAGGACGGCGAGCTGGAGGCGCGGCTCACGGCCTACCCGCAACTGCGCCCGGCGGTCAGCGCGGCGGGGCGGGTCGCCGACCGCACGGTCGGCCTGCCGAGCGCCGCCCTGCTGAACGGCTCCCGCCTCGGCAGCCGCGGCCGCGTCGCCGTTGCCCTCGCCGACCCGCGCCCGTACGCGACGATGCAGCAGCTCTACGCCGAGATCGCCCTGATCGACGGTCTGCTGACCCCGCGCGGCGGCTTCGGCGCCTACCTCAGCCGCCAGATCGCCCCCTCGACCGAGGTGATCCAGGACCACACCGACAAGGCCCTCAGCGCCCACATGACCTCCCGCGCCGGCTACGCACTGCGCATCCTCGGCCGCTGCGCCCTCGCCCTCGGCCGCCTCCTCCGCATTCCCGGCACCGCCGCGCCGCGCTTCGAGACCGAGTGAGTGTCGCTTTTGTGGCCTATGAGGCCACAAAAGCGACATGCGCACTTTTCGCCGCTCCCGAACCGTTGATCCGGTGAGATGCCAAGGTCTCTCGATCGACTGCTGCTGCTCGCGCAGGGCGCTCTCGCGCTTGCCAGCAGCTACCTGCTCGGGCTGCTCGTAGCGGCCCGCGGCTCGGCCGGGCGCGAGGCCGCGCCGTCGCAGGCGCCGCCGCTCGACCTCGCGGTGATCGTCCCCGCCCACGACGAGGAGCCGGGGATCGCTGAGACCCTGGAGTCGCTCACCGCCTGCGAATACCCGGCGGCCGAGCGCCGCACGATCGTGATCGCCGACAACTGCAGCGACGGCACCGCCGCCCGCGCCCGCGAGCACGGCGTCGAGGTCTGGGAGCGGACCGATCCCGACAACCGCGGCAAGGGCCACGCCCTCGCCTGGGCGCTGGAGCGGCTCTTCGCCGAGGCGCAGCCGCCCGACGCGGTGGTGATGGTCGACGCCGACTGCACCGTCTCGGCCAACCTGCTCGAGGCCTGCGCCCGCCACCTCGCCGACGGGGCCGAGGCGATCCAGGTCGACTACGTCGCCGGAAACCCCGAGGACTCGCCGACCGCGGCGCTGCGCTTCGCCGGCTTCGCCCTCGCCGACACGGTCCGCTTCCTCGGCAAGGAGCGGCTCGGCCTCTCATGCGGCCTGGTCGGCACCGGGATGGCCTTCCCGCGCGCGGTCCTCGAACAGATCCCCTGGACGGTGACCGGGCTGATGGAGGACGGCGAATACCACATGCGCCTGGTCCTGGAGGGAACCCGGACGCGGTTCGTCCCCGAGGCCTGGGTCAGCCAGCCGGTGCCGACGAGCAGGCGCGCCAGCTCCGAGCAGCAGGCGCGCTGGGAAAAGGGCAAGCTCGACATGATCCGCGCCTGGACCCCGCGCCTGCTCGGCTCCGGCATCGCCCGCCAGGACCCGGTGCGAATCCACGCCGGGCTCGAGTGTCTGGTGCCGCCGCAGTCCGTACTCGCCCTCGGCGGCCTCGGCGGCGCGGTCCTCGGAGCGGCGCTGCGGCGGCCGCGGCTGCTGGCGCTCTCGCTGCTGACCCTCGGCGGCCAGACCGCCTTCGTCCTCGGCGGCCTGCGCCTGGTGCGGGCGCCGGCGAGCGTCTACCGGGCGCTGCTGAGCGCACCGCTCTTGATCGCCAGCAAGCTCGCCCTCTACCTGCGGCTCGCCCGCGGCCGCGGGCCGAGCGGCTGGGTCCGGACCGAGCGGGAGGCGCCGTGATGAAGCTCGCCTACGTCTGCTCGGAGTACCCGGCGATCTCCCACACCTTCGTCCTCCGCGAGATCGAAGCGCTGCGAGAGCTCGGCGCCTCGATTACCACTTTCTCGCTGCGCCGCACCCCGGAGGAGAAGCTGCTCAGCGAGCGCGACCGGCACGCCGCGGCGAGCACCATCGCGATCCTGCCGCCGCGCTGGGGC
The DNA here is from genome assembly GCA_963702075.1 of uncultured Actinomycetes bacterium. Taxonomy (GTDB): domain Bacteria; phylum Actinomycetota; class Thermoleophilia; order Solirubrobacterales; family 70-9; genus VAYN01. Next base: position 2,144,528 of record OY969703.1, read on the forward strand.
CGGTTGCTTCGCGCCCACCTCGGCGCGGCGCTGCGCTCCCCCCGCGCCTACCTCGGCACGCTGCGCTACGCGCTCGGCCTGGCGCCGCCCGGCCTGCGCGGCCGCCTCTGGCAGCTCTTCTATTTCGCCGAGGCGATCCTGCTCTGGAGCGAGTGCGAGCAGCGCGGCATCCGCCACCTCCACGTCCACCTCGCCAACGCGGCGGCCGACGCGACGATGGTCGCCGTCCGCTTCGGCAACGCCCGCAGCCCCGGCCGCTGGTCCTGGAGCTTCACGATGCACGGCCCGACCGAGTTCTGGGACGTCCGCCACTACCGCCTCGCCGAGAAGCTCGCCAGCGCCGGCTTCGTCATCTGCATCAGCGAGTTCTGCCGCAGCCAGCTGATGAACCTCTGCGAGCCCGAGCGTTGGGACCGGCTGCGGGTCGTCCACTGCGGCATCCCGGTCGAGGACTTCACCCGCCGGACGCCGGTAAGCGAGCCCAGCCCCGGCGCCCGCATCCTCTACATCGGCCGCCTGGTGCCCGAGAAGGGCCAGACGGTCCTGCTGGAAGCGATCGCCGAGCTGACGCGACGTGGTCACGACGTCACCGCGACCATCGCCGGCGAGGGCGCGCTGAAGCCCGAGCTGGAGAAGATGGCCAAGCGCCTCGGCCTAGCCGACCGCATCGAGTTCCCCGGCGCCGTAGGCCAGCACCAGCTCCGCGACCTCTACGAAGAAGCAGCCATCTTCTGCCTCCCCAGCTTCGGCGAGGGCGTCCCCATAGTCCTGATGGAGGCGATGGCAATGGAAGTCCCCCCGGTCAGCACCCGCATCGCCGGCATCCCGGAGCTCATAGACCACGAACGCGGCGGCCTCCTCATCTCCCCCGGCCGCGCCGACGAGTTGACGGAAGCTCTCGAGTCCCTCCTCACGGAACCCGCCTTCCACCGCGAACTAGCCGCCGGCGGCCGCGAAAAGGTCCTCGAAGAGTTCGACACCCACCGCTCCGCCGCCCAGCTCCTCGCGATCTTCGAAGAGATGCTCGAAGGGCGCGCGACCAACGCTCAGACAATACGTCTCCGTCAATCTGTAGCCTAAGCGGCGTCAATCTGACATCTGGCTTGCGAGACGCCATGTTCGCCGCCGGTACCCTTGAACCATGACCGCGAAGGAGAAGCTAATCCGCGATGTGCTTGACCTCGATGAGGTCAAAGCCACGCGCGCACGCATCGTGGTCATCGATGAACGGGAGCCGGAGCCCGAGACCGTTCCCTTGCCCAAAGGCTGGGACCGGATGGCGAACGGCGAGCCGATGCCGGACCTGACGGCGGCAATTCGGCGATCCCGCGAAGGCCACTGAACCGCGGTGGTGGTCATAGACGCGAGCATCGCGGTCGACCTCTGCCTTGCCGCTGAAGGGTTTGCTCCTCTGGCGAGTGAGGACCTTGTGGCCCCGCCCCTGATCCTTTCGGAGAGCCTCGCGGTCCTTCATCAGATGCGGTGGCGCGGCGACATTCCGGAGGATGTGACCGCTCTGGCACTCGAACGCCGTAGCGAGATGCCGGTGCGGATCGAGCACCCATCGGCGCTCAGCGCCGAAGCCTGGCGGATCGCGGATGACTTCGGCTGGGCCAAGACCTATGACGCTGAATACGTAGCCCTTGCCAAGCTGAACGAATGCCGCCTTGTCACCGTCGATGCACGTCTGCGACGTGGTGCTGATCGCCTTGGCTTCGTGGTGACTCCGGCAGAGCTCTGATCAGCTTCACCCCTCCGGCGTGCAGCTGAAGATGTGGGTGAAACCGAGCCTGGTCTGGTTGCTGAAGCTGAGGTTGCCCTTCGTCGCCCAGGCGCCGGTCGGGCAGCTGGCGCTGAGGAAGCTCTTCTTGCGGCCCTTGTAGGTGTAGCGGCGGCCGATTTTTAGGTCGAACGCCGTCGCCGAGCCGGCACCACCCGCGACCTTCGGGATATGCGCTTCCAGGTGCAGGCCGAAGCGCCCGCGGTTGATCCGCGTGACCTTCGCCCGCACGATGACCGCGGTCGGCGCCGGCACGTCGACGTAGGCGTGGAGGAGGAACGAGGTGGTCCCGCCGTGGACGCCGTTGTTGAAGAGGAGCAGCGGGCCGGTCGAGCGGAACGGCGCTTGTTCGGGGAAGGCGACCTCTACTTCGGCCGAGCCGGAGCCGATGATCGCATCGCCGCAAATCTTCCTGGCGGTGGCGCTGCTGGTCGCCTTGAGCTGGTTTTCCGAGCAGGTCGGGAGGCCGACCGCGTCGACCTTGATCGTCCGCTCGATGTCGGCTTCGATGTGCTGGAGGGCCGGCGGGTGGCTGCCGTCGGTGGTGTGGACGTCGCCGATGATACGGGCGGTGACGGGGGCGCTGCCGTGCTTTGGGAGCTTGGTCGGGATGATGCCGCCGTTGTCGCCGACACAGAGGACGCCGACGCAGTGTTCCTGGCGGTTGCCGAGGTTCCCGGCGGCCAAGCTCGCCGAGATCAACGCCACCCCCGCCGCGACCGCAGTGATGTAGATCAGCTTCCTCTTCATGCTCCCCTCCCGTTGGTCAGATCGCTTCCGATCCTCGCCGGGCGGGGCCGGAAGCGCCTCCCCGATTCGGAGCCTTCAGCGGCCGCGAATGTCCAATGTGGGAAGGGCGCTCCCTTTCTTTGTCCCGCTATGCGGGACGAAAGGTGGGAGCAGCTAGTCGTCGAGGCGCAGCGCGATCTCGAGATCGGCGAGCGAGCCGGTGAGCGGGCGACCGAGCAGCTCCTCGATCCCGCGAAGGCGGTTGCGGACGGTGCGGCGGTCCACGCCAAGCACCGCCGCGGTTGAAGAGACGTTCCGCTCGGCGTCGAAGTAGGCGCGAAGCGTCTCGCGCGCCGCCGTGCCGCCGTCCCGCGTCTGCTCGAGTGGCTCCAGGTAGAGGCGGCGAAGCGAGGTGGCGAGAAGGTCGTCCCGGGCAATCGAGGCAAGCACGGCGACGTCGGCGTAACGAAGCACCGTCTGCCCCCGCCGCTCGGCGATCGGCAGGGCTGCCTTCGCCTGGTGGTGACTGAACCGCCACCCCGCCAGGCCCTCCCCCGGCTCACCGACCGTGACCACCACCCGCTCCGGCGAGGCGACATCCAGCGCCCGCACCGCCCCCTCAGCGGCGAGCGGCCGCGTCCCGCCCAGCCAGCAGGCAAGAATCGGCTCCTCCTCCCGCTGAACCGCAAGCAACCGCCGATCGAGCGTGGCGGCCACCCCGCGCATCAGCTCCTCCGCCCCCTCCCCCTTGACCAGCACAGCCAGGTGATGAGCGTCGAGGTCATAGCCAAGCTCGGACCGATCGACCAGTTCACCGGCCAGGAGAGCTTTGACCGACTCCCGCCGCCGCTCCGCCGCACTGCGAGGGCGAACCTTCGCCTCCCGAGCATGCTCCTCACTGACAGCAGCAATGAGCCGATCCCCCAGCGTCGCCTGCGCAGCCAGCAACGGGCGCAAAGCGGCACTAGGCACCTCAGTCCGCTCCGCCTCTTCCACCAAGAAGTCCCCGAAAAGAGCATTGCCAGCGAAGTACCGCCGCAGCACCGTGTCCAACGGCACCCCATCCCGCGCATCCAACCGAGCCTGCGCCAGCAACACCGCGGGCACCTCCGGAGCCTGCTTCTCCCCGTTCTCCAGCACCGCCAGCCGATACTCGATCGCAGCCGCTACTGCTTCGTTCAGCCCCTGCAGATACCCTGGATCGGCTACGTCTCGAGGATTCGAGATCGCATAGATACGGGTCGCTACGGCGCCTTGCAGTTCCGAGAACCGCTTTCGCAGACGCGCTGCGAGGACGATTCTGACTTCATTTTGGAAGCTTGCCGGCATACCAGCACTCCAGTGCAGTTGCCCCTCCACAACGCCACTTTACAGTCGCCCCGGAGCGGTCCTGCCCTCGCCAGGCGTCTTGTCAATAACGCCTGGCGGAGGCAGTCAACCACGCCTTCCTCGGGTGATCTGCCTCTAGCCGATCGAAAATCTGCGCCAGGGAAGCTGCTCCAAGAACACGCCTTCCAGCCAGTTCACGATGTCCTGGGGCCCCCAGGATCTGCCGTCTTCACTGAGGAGCGCAGTCCGAACTCCGAACTCCTGCTCTCCGAAGGCAACCATTTCCTGGCACAGGTGAGGATTGGAAATGACGTTGCTCTTGACCGCCAGGATCGCGAAATCCTGTCCCTGTTCATGGACTAATGCGACCTCGCCTTGCATCAGACTCCTTTCTTGATGTTGAAATCGGGGCCGGATGAGGTGGTCTCTCTCACCCGGCCCTGAGCCGTCAGCCTTCGGGGGGATATGGGTCGCCGCCATAGCTACGGCGCTCCCCAAAGGTTCCGTCACGCCGGTGGCTGATCTGCTCAACCCCCCGACGCCTGGCTGATTCGCGACCGATTTCCTCTGCATCTTCCTTGGTGGGTGCGCGGCCGAAGCCACGCTGAGACCCCTCAGTGCGGTTAATCCAACCGCCTTCCGGATCCCGAACCGTATGTACTGCCGGCTTGCGCGCCATTGGTTGTCTCCTTCGTTAGATACCTTCTCGGATTCGATACAACGTCTGGACCACTATTCTATACCAAATCGGTTTAGAGTTTGTAGATAGGCGGTAGACCTATATACTGTTTAGGTTGAAAGAAAGCGAAATTTGCGATCTTGCAGATCTCATTTGCAAAGCGAAAGCTGCAGAAGACCTGCGAAAAGCATCAATCACTCCAACGAGAGCACGGAGAGGGATGTGCGAAGAAAATCGCGGCGCGGCTCGCCGATTTGAAAGCGGCGAGCACCCTCGAGGATCTCCGACACCTCCCAGGTGGCTGCCATGAGCTCGATGGCAAACGGACTGGCCAGTTGGCCTTGGAGCTTCCGGATGGAAAGCGGCTGATTGTCAAGCCAGCCGAAAGGCCAGCACCTACGAAGCAAGATGGGGGGCTGAATTGGAGCGCAGTTGAGGCAATCGTGGTCATTGAGATTGTGGATTACCACTGAAGGGGGTGACAAACATGGCCAACAATCAACCTCTCGACGAGTTTTCTCCTGACTACATTCCGCCTCCCGGCGAGACGGTCGCGGATCTACTCGAAGAGCACGAGATGACCCAGACGGAGCTAGCAAATCGTCTCGGTGTCTCTCTCAAGCACCTAAATCAAATCGTTAAGGGTGGCGCCTCGATCTCTGCTGAGCTCGCCCTAGGTCTTGAACGAGTGTTTTCAGTTCCGGCTGATTTTTGGTTGACTCGCGAGGCGATCTTCCGGGCCCACGAGGCAAGGATTGAGGAAGAACCAGGCCTAAAAAAGGCACTAACCTGGGCTGAGCAGTTCCCGATCAAAGAGCTTCAAAAAAGGGGATTCCTCCCTCGAGGTCTTAAGGACGAGAAGCTCGTTGCTGCACTGCTGAAGTTCCTAGGAATCGCCAGCCCAAAGCAATGGGCAAGCCCAGCTGTCGCCTACCGCAAATCCCATCGGTTCGAGAGCGACGAGTTCGCGCTGGCGGCGTGGTTACGGATTGGAGAGATCGAAGCTAAGGAGATCAGCTGCGATCCGTTTGATGCCGAGCGTTTTCGAGACGCGCTTGAACAAGCGCGCGGCTTGACGCAGTTAAGTCCAACTGCCTGGCAGGAAGAGTTGGTAAATCTCTGCGCCAGCGCAGGAGTCGCGGTCGTCATCGTTGAGCATTTCAAAGCATCACGGGTCAACGGCGCTACGCGATGGCTGAGTCCGAGCAAGGCGCTCATTCAGCTCAGCATCCGCTATCGCTGGGAGGACATTTTCTGGTTCACGTTCTTCCATGAGGCTGGACACGTCCTTCTTCACCAGAAGAAGGAGGTCTTTGTTGAGCCAGAAAAGCAGCCGAAACCCGACTCCGTTGACCCCAAGTTGCGCGAACTAGAGAATGAGGCAAATCGTTTTGCGTCAAAGATGCTCATTCCATCACGCTTTGAGTCGAGACTTCCAACGATGCAGCTTGGCGAAATCTCAGCTTTTGCAAAGCACATCGGAATCGCACCGGCAAGTGTCGTCGGGCGACTCCAGCACGACCGCTTTCTTCGCTACAACCAGGGCAATCACCTGAGGCGTCGGCTTGTATTTGTAGATAACTGATTGCGTTCTTAGGCGATGCCGGGAGGCGCCATCACCGAACAACCGCGAACGCCCCCGCGCGAGTGGATCGCCCTACCCCCCGGGTTCCGGCGGCCAGTAGATCGCCGAGTTGCAGCTTCGACGCATTGATCGATAGCGCCAGGTCCCGCTTCACCAGTTCGTCGGCGATCTGAATCTGGTGATCGTCTACGTGCTCGCCCAAGGCGTAGCGGCGGGGGATCAGGAGGGGGCAGACGCCTACCTCGAAGGCGGCTAGGGCGGTGCCTACGCCGGCGTGGGCTACTACGGCGTCGGCCTCGTGCATTGCTTGGCTTAGATCGGCTTCGGGGATCGCGTCGTGGCCTTGGATGCCAAATCGGGTTACGTCGGTGTCGCCCGTCTGCCAGAGGACTTCGGTCTCTTCGGGAAGCACTTGTAGGAGGCGCTCGACAACTCGACTGAAGTCGTAGCCTCGGTAGGTGCCCAGGGTGACTACTACCTTGTCGAGGCGCTCGGGTGGGCCCTCTGGTCGCTCCTCCCCCGCGAAGGTGTCGAAGACGCTCCCCCGGTACTGCCAGCGCTCGTCGGCCCAGGACCTGTATTGGGTGTAGAGGTTGACTCCCGGGATCTTGGTCATGAGCTTGCCGCTCAGCGAGGGGCCTTCGATCCTCGCGGCGCTCTCTACGAAGTGGCATGGCAGGCCCTTCGCCCGCCCGTAGGCGAAGTACGCCAGCGCTACGGCGCTGCCGGTGCTCAGGACCATTTCGGGCTGGCGCCGCTTGAAGATCCGCCTCGCATGCGCCAGATTCCGCGCCACGTTCACCGGGTCCCTCCCCCCTACGAACGGCACCCAGTCGACCTCCTCCCCCGCCAGCAGCGACCTTGCCTGCGGGGTGTCGAAGGTCACCCAGCTGAACGGGGGCTCGGTGCCCTCCACCCTGTCCTTCAGGTGGTGCAGCTCCTTCAGATGCCCCCCGCTGGAGGCGACCAGGAGGGCGCTCACAACTCCCAGTGCGAGGCGACGAGCTCGCGGGTGTTGCGGATGTTGGCCCGGCTGGAGGCGCCGAAGACGATCGAGTGGATGTTCGGTTGCGAACAGACCCACTCGATCGCCTCGGCGGGCGGGATGGCCCCGGATGCGTAGACGGACATCGCGATCGCCCGACAGCGGTGCTCGCGGAGCGCCGCCTCGTAGGCGTCGAGGCCGCCGCACATCCGGAAGCCGATCTTGTTGATGTTGGCGCAGACGACCGGGTCCTCGATCCCGACCTCGTCCAGCACCGTCAACAGCAAGGGCAGGTTCATGGTGATGAAGCCGGGCTCGGCGCCGTAGCGCTCGCGCACGTGGTCGGCGAAGACGCGGAAAGCGTCCTTGAAGCCGAGCCCGAGCAGCAGGTCGACGACCAGGTTCTGGAGGAAGACGACCGGCGTCCGCAGGCCCTGGAACATCTTCATCTCGGCGTCGATCAGCAGCGTCGTCATCCCCTCGATGTCCTTCTTCGCCAGCGAGGCGCCGCCGCGGATCGCCGCGTCGAACAGCCCCTCCTCGGGCAGGAAGCGTTTGACCGCGCCGAGCATCCCGTTCTCGGTCACCGCGTTGGCGTACTTGTGCGCGTAGGGCATGCCGGGATAGAAGGCGAACCCGCTGTAGCGGTCAGGATGCGCGCGCATGTGGTCGCAGACCAGGGCGATGCGGTCGTGGGTCGTGCACATGAAGGTCCGCACGCCCTCCTCGTAGGCGGCGTCGAGGACGTCGATCACCGCCTCGATCTCGCGAAAGCGCATCGCCTGGGCGCGCGCTTTCTCCTCGGACATGTGGTTGATCCCGAAGAACTGGTTGTCGCCGAAGAGCAGGCGGTCGAGGCCGGTCGCGGTCTGCGCCGGGCCGACGGCGTCGGGAGCGATGCTCATGCTGCCGCCCTCCTGCCGAAGACCCGCCGCCGCGGCTTCGCCGGCGCCGCCGGCGCCTCGCCGCCGAAGTCGCTGGTCAGGGTCGAGGGACCGCGCTCGGCGTCGGCGACCATCATCGCGATCGTGCGGTCGGTGATCGCGGCACTGGCGAAACCTCCCTCGCCGCCGGCTTCCCCTCGCCCGACCCGCTCGACGAACGCTTCCAGCTGGGCGCTGTACTCCTCGCCGCGCAGGTAGAACCAGACCGGCTTGGTCAGCTCGGTCGTGTAGCGGACGTTCCAGCCGCCTTCGTAGCCCTCCGGCACCTTCGCGTCCTCGCGCAGGTAGGTCTGGACTTCCTGGCGGTCGGCGAAGATCCGCCCCGCCGTCCCCCAGATCGTCACCCGCGTCGTCATCTTGCGGTAGGACTCGTCGGACCAGTCGACCGAGATCTGCCCGGTGCGACCGCCGTCGAAGTAGAGGGTGCTGAGCGCGCCGTCGTCGGTCTCGCTGGAGAAGATCCGCGGCAGCACCGTGCCGCCGACGCCGACCGGCGTGCCCATGTACCAGTGGACGAGGTTGATCACGTGGGCGGCGTAGTCGAACAGGCACCCTCCGCCCTCGGACTTCGAGCTGCGCCAGGTCTTCCCCTTCGGCTTGAGGACGACCGGGCCGTAGGCCTCGCCCATCACGTGGGTGACCTCGCCGATCGCGCCGAAGTCGAGCAGCCGCTTGACCTCCTGGAAGGCCGCGACGAAGCGGTTGTGGTACCCGACCTGGGTGACGAGGCCGCGCTCGGCGGCGAGCCCGGCGAGCAGGTCGGCATCGGCCGCGGTCAGGGTCAGCGGCTTCTCGCAGAAGACGTGGACGTCGCGCTCCAGCGCCGTGCGGACCATCTCGACGTGGAAGCGCGAGGGGGTCGCGATCACCACCGCGTCGGGCTTCGCCTCCTCGAGCAGGCGGCCGTAGTCGCTGTAAGTGGGGACACCGGTGTTCTTCTCCAGCACGCCGAGCACGTACTTGGCGCTGTCGCAGACGCCGACCAGCTCGACCTCTGGGTGCGCGTTCAGCAGAGCGTGATGAGAGAGGCCCATCTTCCCGAGGCCGACGACGACGACGCGGATCACGCCGCCACCTCCACAGCCGGGTGCGCCGCCTGCCCTTGCAGGTCAGCGGCGAGATGATCGGCGAGCCGCACCGCGAAGGCGGTCAGCATGAAGGTCGAGTTGGCCTGGCCGGAAGTCGGGAAGGCCGAGCTGCTGGCGACGAAGAGATCCTCGAAGCCGTGGACCGCGAGGTTCGCGTCGAGCACCCCGTCGGCCGGGTCGGCGGCCATCCGCGTCGTGCCCGACTGGTGGTAGCCGCCGAAGAGCTGATCCCGCGCCGCCGCCTCGACATCCTCGTAGAGGAACTCGACCCGCCCCAGCCCCTGCTCGCGCAGCGAGCGGTCGAGCAGCTCGTGCGCGCGCCGCACGGCGGCGACGTCGAGGTCAGAGAAGGTCAGGCGCGTGCGCAGCCGCGGCATCCCCAGCGCATCGAGCTCATCGGTCGGCTCGACCCGGCTCTGCCGGTGCGGCAGGTGCTCGCCGTGGTAGCAGAGCGGATAGGCGTTGGCGGGGCTGGGAACGAAGAACCCGGGCACCTTGCGGCCGCGCCGCAGGAACCTTTCGTAAGCGAATCGGAGCGCGAAGGAGACCGTTCCCGGCAGGTCGCGCAGGACGTTGCGGAAGTGGTCGCGCAGGCGCGGCGGCGCCAGCGTTTGCAGGTGGTGCCGGCGGATGCCCTCGGCGACGAAGCGACCGCCCAGCGGCGAGGCCAGCATCAGGTAAACGAAGGAGAGGACGCCACTGCGGTGGTCGGCGTTGCCGACTTCCTCGTTGACCAGCCACAGCACCGAGTTCGGCAGTCCTTCGACCTGTTGCAGCTCTGGGTCGAAGCTAAAGCGACGGCGGACGTAGACGCCGTCGCGGTCGCGCTCGTGCGAGTAGATCGTCTCCTCGGGCGGGGTCGTGAAGCGGACGCGGCCGACCCGGACCTCGACGTGGGCCATGTACCAGCGGCCGAGGTGGCCGGAGTGGTTGCCGAGGCCCTGCGGGTCACGGCGGCGGGAGGCGAAGAGCAGGCGCGTGTTTTCCAGGCCGCCGGCGGCGAGGACGTAGCGCCGCGCCCGCACCTCGACCCGGCTGCCGTCGGCCCGGCGGGCGACGAGGTGGTCGACCCTGCGATCGCCGTGCTCGCTGCCGCCCTCGGCCGGGACCACCTCGGTGCAGGTGAGGTCGGCCGCCAGCCGCAGCCCCGGCGTCCGCTGCAACGCCTCCCGATAGACGGCACCGAACCGCGTCGGCAGCGACCAGCGCTCGAGGTCGGAGGCGCGCACCTCGCCGTCCTCCCAGCCCGGGACCAGCGTCCGCCGCGCCAGCTCCGGGATCTCCCCGGCGTTGAAGACCGGCTCACCGCAGCGGCACCACTCGGCCGCCCGCTCCATATAAGGGGCGACGTCCTCGTAGCCGAGCGGCCAGCGCGCCTCGCCGACCGCCTCGCGTGGCGCGAAGTCGATCGGGTCGAAGGCGACGCAGCGCCCGCCCCAGAGGTTCGAGGCGCCGCCGATCTGCCGCCGGGTCGCCAGCGACATCGCGTCGTGGTGGGGATCGTCGCCGACGGTTTCGCCGAGCTCCTGCCGCTGCGAGTTCGAGCGCTCCCCCCCGCTCTCGATCAACAGCACCTGGTGGCCGGCCCTCGCCAGCTCCAGCGCGACGATGATCCCCGCCGGCCCGGCGCCAACGACGGCGACCTCGGACTCGAGCCGCTGCTCAGGCATCCCCGGCCTCCCAGTCGACTCCGGCGACGAGACGCCGGAAGGTGTCCAGCGGGGCCAGGGAACGCCCGCCGCGCAGCGCCGAGGCCGCGGCGACCGCCTCGCCGATCCGCTGCGGATGGGTCGTCGCGAAGATCGCCCCGCCCTCGCGGTTGCGGTCGAGCGCGTCCTGCAGCAGCAGCCGCGCCAGCACCTTTGCATCGGCGCAGTCGAGGCCGATCGTCTGCCGCCAGCGCGTCCGCAACTCCTCGTCGGCGAGCAGGCGGCTGCGGATCCGCCCCAGCGCCTCGGCCAGGACCCCGAAGTAGATCGGCGGCACCTTGCCTGAGATCTGCGGCGAGTCGAAGGAGAAGATGTCGTGGTGGAGCTGCGGCACGCACTGCGGCCAGCCCGTCGCCAGCAGGAGCGAAGGACCCGCCTCGCCGGAGATCCCCCAGGCCCGGATCCGACCCGCCTCGCGCAGACCTTCCAGCGCCCCGACCAGCTCGTCCATGTCGGGAAGCGCGACCGCGGCAGGGTCGTGGACAAAGAGGACGTCGACGTAGTCGGTGCCGAGCTCGCGCAGGCTTGTCTCGAGGCTGGCGCAAGCGCTGGCGGCGTCGTAGCGGCGCGGGGTGTGCAGCGAGCCTTCGTTGCGCTTCACCCGCGCCCGCAGCGCGGGGAAGCGGGCGAGCAGCGCCCGCGCCGGCGCCTGCAGGGGCGCCAGGCTGCCGATCTTCCCGCCCGGATCGATCCCGAACTTGGTCGCGATCGCGATCTCCTCGCGCCGGCCCTTGGCGAAGCGCCCGAGTTCGCCCTCGGCCGCTCCCAGCCCATACATCCGGGCGACGTCGAAGTGGCGGATCCCCTGCTCGAAGGCTTCGGACAGGAGCGCCTGGCGGCGCCGGCGCGAGGGCAGCCGCATCAGGCTGGCGCAGCCGAAGCCGAGGCGGACGTTGGCCCGCTTCCCGTAAAGGAATTCGAGGGCAGGTCCGATAGAGGTGTTAAAGGTGGTCTGCACGGTTATTAGGGATTAGGAGCTTTTGGTGACTCAGCTACTGGACTCCACGGTCGCGATCGTTGCCCTCGCAGCGCTGGCATGGGTCGCCGTGGCGACGGTCGTGATCGCAGCCTGCAAGGCCGCCGCCCGTGCGGACGCGGAAATGAATGCCGAGGACAGGGCGGTGGCGATGGCCGGCCCGATGGGGTGGCTCCTCTCACAGTCCTCTCCGGGCGAGCACGTGGCCTACGGTGCGCAGGAGGATCTTCACGTCCCCCCAGAGCGACCAGTTGGCGACGTACAGGTAATCCATCGCGCCCATCTCGCGTAGCGGCACCCGCGCCGGACCGAGGATCTGCCAGGGCCCGGTGATCCCGGGCATCAGCTCGAGGCGGCGGCGGTACCAGCCGCGCACGTGCTGGTCCTCGTCGACGACCAGAGGCCGCGGCCCGACCAGGCTCATCTCCCCCCGGACCACGTTGAAGAGCTGCGGCAACTCGTCGAGCGAGGTCTTGCGCAGCAGCCTGCCGACCCGGGTGATCCGGGGGTCCTCGGCGATCTTGAAGAGACCGTCCTTGGCTTCGTTTTGGTCCCTCAGCGCGTCCTTCAGCGCCTCGGCGTCGGGGACCATCGTGCGGAACTTGTAGACCTCGAAGTGGCGGCCGTGACGGCCGACGCGGCGCTGCTTGAAGAAGACCGGGCCGCGGCTGTCGAGCTTGATCGCGATCGCGATCGCCGCCATTACCGGCGCCACCGCGATCAGCCCCAGCGTCGCGCCGAGGAGGTCGAAGCCGCGCTTGACGACGATCGAGGAGCGGGTCAGCGAGAAGCGCCTGATCCCCATCACCGTCACCCCGTGCAGGTCGTCGAACTCGACCGAGGAGCCAACCGCCTCGAGCAGCCGCGGCAACACGCTGACCTTGACCCCGACCGCCTCCAGGGTGCAGACGAGATCGAGCATCTTTTCCGGCTCGAAGCTGTCGGGGGCGACCACCGCGCGCTGCACGTCGAGCGAGCGGGCGAGGTCGCGAATCTCGCGCAGGCGCGCCGCCGAGGCGCCGTCGGAGGCCCAGGCCGGTGCCTCGGCCGGGTCGAGCGCCCCCACCAGCGCCGCCTTCAGCCCGTGGTTGTCTGCGAGCTTGGAGCGGATCGTCTCCGCCGCGGCGCGGTCGCCGATGAACAGGCAGCGCTCGGTCGGGGCGGTGCTGAGGGCGAAGGCCCGGGCGCTGGCCCGGGTGACGACGAGGAAGACGAGGAGCAGCGCCCAGAGGCCGAGCGCCTCCGAGCGGCCGAGGATGCCGCCGCCGATGATGAAGCCGCCGGCGAGCCAGGCGCAGAAGGCGCCGAGGGTCGCGACCTGAAAGAGCTTGGGGGCCTCGTCCAGGGTGGTCTTGTGCAGCAGCGCTTCGTCGCGGTCGTAGAGGCCGACCACCTTGGCGCCGACCAGGACCACCAGCAGCCCGGCGATCCCGACCCAGGTGATCCGCAGCGAGCGGCCCGAGAGCTCGGCGAGGACGGTGACGGCGAGGACGAAGGCGGTGAGGTCGGCAAGGAGCAGCGAGCGACGGAAGAGCTGGTCGCGTTTGTAGCCGACGCGACCGGGCTCGATGCGGCTGCCGGCGACGTGGAAGTCGGCGGCCTCCGGCGCCGCGACCGGTGCCGCGGCGACGTTCGCTTCGGTCCCCAAGCCTCCGCTCACGCGCCGCTCCCGCTCTCGATCGGCTCGCCGCCGAGGGCGAGGATCCCCATCCCCAGCCCGCGCTCGGGATCGACGATCAGGTCGACGGCCTCGTTGCGGGAGCGCACCCCGAGTTTCGAGAACGCGGAGGAGAGGTGGCTCTTGACGGTGCTCTCGGCGACGAAGAGCTGGCTGGCGATCTCGCTGTTCATGTAGCCCATCACGACCAGGCCGAGGATCTGCTTCTCACGGGCCGAGAGCGTCGCCGGTTCGACCTGCGGCGCGTGGCGGCGCGGCACGCAGATCTGGCCCGCCCGCACCGCTTCGATGCAGACGCCGAGGGTGGCGGAGAGGTGCTCCTCCAGGACGATGCCGTTGACGCCGGCCGCGAGGGCGCCCCGCAGCTCGCCGGGCCGCACCTCGGCGCAGACGAGGACGACCGGCGCCTCGGGCTGGGCCGCGTGCAGCGCCGGCAGCTCCTCGGCGACGGCGGTTGCGACCTTGCCGTCGGCGCAGAGCAGCATCGCGTCCGGCCGCTCGATACCGCTCAGTTCGGCGGCCGAGTCGAAGAGCTCGAACTCGAAGCCGCGCTCCTCGAGCACCGTCGCGACCCGCTCGGAGGCACCGCCGGCGAGCAGCGCCGCACGAGTCATTCCGCCCTCCCCCGGCACCGTTTCCGAACCCTTTGCCTCCCGCTGCAGACTCATGTCAAATCAACGGTGGGACGAGGGCCGGACTTCCGCTTGGTTATGGGAAATTTCGGGGTTTTCTCACCCCCAAAACGACAACGGCCGACAGCCCGAAAGCTGTCGGCCTAGAAGCGACCCTCCCTCGCCTCTCCGGGCGAGAAAAAAAGTCTTTTCAGTTGTCTTACTGCGTGCTTACGGGTTCGATTTGCAGCCCGCAGCCGGGTTGCTCGGACCCGCGGTGTAACCGCCCGGAAGCGTGCCCGGGTAGCCGGCGTCGCCGCCACTCCCACCGAGGCAGGCAGCCGTGAGCTCCTGCAGATCGCCGTAATCGACAACCTGGGGCGCCTCGTAGGTCTTATCCATTAGGTCGCTCCTTGCTTGCTTTCCAACTGGTTCATCACCAGGCCCCCTGCGATTTTCCAATGCGCCTGGGACTGGCAAAGAGCGTAGAGAGAAACCGGCTCGTTACAAGGTGGAAAAAGGTAGGAGTGGCTAGACGGAGCGGACCTCTACCCGCGGCGCGGAAAGGGGCAATTTTGGCTTCACAGAGCCATTTTTGCCGCCCAACGAGCGGAGCCAGACCTCCGCCGTCAGCAGCCTCCAGACCTGCCACATCCAACGAAACTCATCCCCGCTCTGTACCGCCCTCGTACCGAAAAGTTCGGTCTCCATCCGCTGTCGGTCGACGTAGGCGCCGACCTCGGCCCCGGGGGCGGTGAGGATCTCCTTGATCGCGGCGCCGTCGGGGCCGCGCATCGCCGAGACGATGAGGGACTCGAACAGCGCCTTCTGCGGGCGCAGCCGCACGCTGTCGGGCAGCAGTCCCGCCATCGCCTCGCGCAGCACCGGCCGGCTGAAGCGGGGATCGAGCGTCTGCTCGGGCGGCTGGCGCAGGGAGAGCTCGACCAGGTCGAGGTCGAGCATCGGGTGGCGCGCCTCCAGACCGGCCATCGCCGCCCGCCGGCGCTGGTGCTCGAAGACCCCGGTCGACTCGATCCCGTAAGCGATCCCGTGGGCGGCGAACGCCCACCAGCGCGGGCCGTCGAGCCGCTTCCAGAGGTCTGGGTCGTCGCTGCGGCGGAGCCGGCGGCGAGTGGCGGGCGTGAGGTATCCGGGTGCGCCATCGTCCGCCCACGGCAGCGACCACCCGGCGGGCCGCGGCGGCATCGCCCCGGCAAGGGCCAGGTCGGCGATCATCGCCGCCTCGCGGCGGCGCCCGACATGCGGGCCCGAGCCCGGCAGCCGCCGCGCCAGTTGCAGCACGCGCCGCGGCCGCCCGCCGCGCAGCGCATCGGCCAGCAGGTAGGCGCGTGGGGCGAAAACCTCGTCGCCGCCGTCGCCGCCGAGCATCGTGCCGATGCCCCGCTCGGCCGCGGCGCGCATCAGCGGCAGCGTCCAGAAATCCCCCCAGCCGAGCAGCGGCGCTCGCCAGGTCGCGGTGTAGTCGAAGACGCTCGCCAGGAGGCCACCGGGGCGGACCTCGGCGACCAGGCCGCTAAGGCCGAGCGTCTCTCGCAGCCCGGCGATCAGCTCCCCCTCGTCGGCCTGCGGATGCTCGGGAAAGGTGCCCGAGCAAGCGCTGAGCGCATCGGCACCCACGGCGGCGATCGAGGCCGAGTCGAGCCCGCCGCTCAGTAGCACCCCCGACCCCGCCTTCGGATCGAGGCGCCGCTCCACCGCGGCCCGCAGCCCTTCCCGCACCCGCTCCCCCCACTCGCCGGGCGAGAGATCGAGCGGCTCTTGGAAGCGCGGCTCCCAGTAGCGCACGCGCCTGACGCCGTCAGGTCCAAGACGCAGCTTCTCCCCCGGCCCCAGCCGTTCGACCCCTTCGTAGACGGTCCTGGTCCCGGGCCGCGTGCTGAGCGCGATCCAGTGCGCCACCCCGTCCGGGTCCGGCCCCGGCGTCGAGGGCAACAGCTCCAACAGATCCCGCAGCTCCGAAGCAAAGAAGAGCCGCTCGCCAACCTCAGCGAAAAAGAGCGGCCGAACTCCCAGCCGATCCCGAGCCAAGGACCCTTCCCCCCGCTCCGGATCCCACACCAGGCAGGTGTCGTCAATGGAAGCGCCGTCGAGACTCAGGCCCGTCGTCGGGTGGAAGCTGCCGGCCAGGCCCGCGCTTGCCGCTACTCGTTCAGCCGTGCCCATATCGCTGCTGCCAGCTCGTCGGGGTTGGTTGCCGTGCCGAAGGTGACGCGCTCTACGCGGCGGGCGGCGAGGCGGGCGCAGACATCTAGTAGACCGGCCAGCCGCTCGGGCGAGGCGAGCAGGAGGTTGAAGGTCGAGGCGAGCAACTGGCGGGGGTCGCCCTCGGGCTCGAAGCTCGGCTCCTCCGGCCCCTCCCGTCGGCGGTCGAGGAGGAAGAGCGCGCTGAGCGGCACCGGCCCTGGCACCAGCACCGCTCGCGCGACCTGCTCCCTGGCGTTGACGGCGAGCACCCTCGCGTGCCCGTCCCCCTGCGTGCCGAGGCGCTCGGCCTCGGCAAGATCGATTCCGGAGATCGGCGCCCCCGGGTGCGCCAGCAGGCCGTCCCCCGCCCGCTCGACGGCGACGACGTCGTCGGCCAGTAGCTCGGCGCCGCGCCGCTGCAGCGCCAGGGCCAGCGAGGTCTTGCCCGACCCCGACGACCCCGACAGCGCCACCCCTTCGCCCTCGACGACGACCGCGCCGGCGTGCAGTACCTCCAGCCCCTGCAGAGCCGCGGCGAAGGGCAAAACCTGGGCGACGAGGAGTCGTTGCCAGCCCTCGAAGCCTTCCTCGCCGGGAGCGCCTTGGACCTCGGTCCCCTCCCCGGAGAGGACGGTGTCGCCGTAGGCCGGACCGTGAAACCGGTAGCCGGGCTCGCCGGCTTCGATCTGGAAGATGACCGCGCCGTCGAGGCCCCGTTCGTCGGAGATCAGCTCCGCCACTCCCGGCCAGGCCGGCGCCTGCTCGCCGTAGACGACCCGCAGCGGCCGCCCGGTCGCCGGCGGCTCCGTGCCCTCGCCCCGGTCCTGGAAGAACGGCAGCGGCGTATCGCTGTCGAGGTCGAGGCCGAAAGCGGTCACGCTCGCCACGGGCTAGAGCTCGACGAGGCGACCGAACGCATCGCCCTCGGGGTCGAGGACCGGAATCCCCTCGTGCTCGACCCAGGCGTGGGCGAGGAAGTCGGGCGCGGTGCGGGCCCCGATCACCAGCCGACCCGAGATCCCGCGACGGGAGAGCAGCTGGGTGAGGACCAGCGAGCGGCGCAGGCAGCGGGTGTCGCCGGGCAGGAAGGCGAGCGTGCGGACGACGATCCGCCCCAGCCGCGCTGCTTCCTCCAGTGCCTCCGGCCCCCCGCGCCCCGCCGCCGGCCGGCCGCCGCGCAGCCGGGCCACCGCCGTCTCGATCGGCACCTGGCGCAGCTCGCGCCGGGCGCGCGCATAGGCGACGACGACCTCGCCGATCAGCCGCGCTCGCCCCCGCAACCCCAGTGAGCGGCCGCGCGGCAGCGGCGCCGGCTCAGCCGCCACCCTGGCCGTTGTCATCCGGACTCCCGTCCCGCTCGACCAGGCCGCGGTCGAGCAGGCTCTGGCAGAGGTCGCAGACGTCGGCCTCGACGGTGTCGACCGGGGCGTCGTACTCGGCCGCCACCGCGGCCGCCGCCTCGCGCACCGAGCCCGCCTCGGTCAGCGCCTGCAGCATCTTCCCGGCGCTCGGGTTGAGGCCGTGGTACTTGCCGGTCTGCAGATTGAGGACGACGGTCTCGGTCGGGAAGCTGCGGAAGACGACGCTCTGCGGCACCTTCACCTTCGCCTCCAGGAGCGAGTCCTCCGTTTGGGTGACGTCTTCGGTCATCGGCTCCTCTCAGTACTCGATGATCGTGCCGCGGCGCTGGCCCAGCCGGATCGCGCGGTAGAGGGCGTACAGGGCAAGCGGCACCAGCACCTCGGCGAAGCCGACGATCTTCACCAGCGCCAGGCCGACTGACGTTTCCATCGGCGCGTCGACGAGCAGGTGGCGCAGCAGTTCGGTCGCCGGGGTGAACGGCTGCACTTCCGCCGCGAACTGCGCCCAGCCGGGCAGCAGGGCGATCGGGAAGTAGAGACCGCCGACGATCGAGAGCAGGGCGATGATCCAGCTGGCGCCGACGTTGGCCTGTTTGGTCGCGATCGTCAGCGCCGTGAAGAAGAGCCCAAAGGGGAGGAAGGCGAGCAGGGCGAGGAACAGGGCCGGCAGCGCCAGCGGCACCGTCGACCAGTGCAGTTCCAGGCCGAAGATGACCACCCCCAGCCCGAGCGTGACCGTCGAGAGCACGAAGGCATAGGTGAGCGGGAAGATCGCCGTCGCGACAGCGCCACGGACGCCGCCGAAGGGCGAGAGCAGCAGCCGTTCGAAGGTCCCGGCGACGAGCTCCTGGCGGATCGTTTCCGAGACCGCGAAGCAGGAGTAGAGGACGCCGACCAGGGCGATCCCGACGACGACGAAGCCGAAGTAGCGGTCCGGGGTGGTGAAGCCTTCGACCCGGATCAGCCGGGAGACGTAATAGAAGAGAGTCAGGCTGAAGACCGAGGTGAGGATCTGGCTGACCAGCCGCGTCCGGTAGGAGAGGAAGACGTGGAAGTCACGGCGGATCACCGCGTAGAAGGCGCTGAGGTTCTCGCCGAAGACGGTCATGCCGGCACCAGCCTGCCCTCGTCGAGCATGTAGGTGCGATCGAACTCGTAATCCAGGTACTCGCCCGCCGGCGAGCACCAGAGCAGCGCCCCGCCCTTGTCGAGCAGGCGCTCGATCGCCCCGAAGAGAATCTCCGCCCCCTCGCCGTCGAGGCTGGTCAGCGGCTCGTCGAGGAGGACGACGTCGGGATGCGGCATGAAGGTCATCGCGATCCGCAACCGCTGGCGCTGACCCATCGACATCCGGTCGACGCGGCGGTCGGCGAGCTCGCGCAGGTCGAAGACCTCGATCGCCTCTTCCACCCGCGCCCCCACCTGCCGCCGCGGCACCATCGCGATCCGCGCCCAGAAGTCGAGCTGGCGGCGGACCGAGAGGCGGGCGTAGAGGCCGCGGTCGCCGGCGGGCAGAAAGGAGACCAGCCGCTGGTAGTGCTCGGGGTGCTCGACGGCGCTCGTGCCCCAGACCGTCGCCTGGCCGCGGTCGGGATCGATCAGCCCGGCGGCGATCCGCATCAAGGTGGTCTTTCCCACCCCGTTGCGGCCGGCGATTCGAACCCGGTCGCCGATGTCGAGGTCGAGGTCGACACGGTTGAGGACGGGGACGCGCCCCTTGTCCCAGGCTTTGCTGACGCCGCGCAGCGAGAGCGGCATCGGCTCCGCGCGCCGGGGCGCGGGCGCTGCGATCTCGAGATCGCTCTTGGTGAGGACGCCGCTCATCGCCGCTCCCCCACCAGCGCCGGCGCCCCTACCGCTCGCTCAAGCGCCTCGGCGAACTCCTCGGCCGGCGCGGCGGCGCGGCCGCGCAGATGGAGCAGCTTGCCGGCTTCGACGAGATCGGCGTAGAGCGCGAAGCGGCGGCCGTCGCGCCCCTCCTCGTCGGGCAGCCCGAGCATGAACGGCGCGAGGGTCAATGGCGATGCGGAGAGCTCCCGCGCCTCGACCGGACCCTCGCCCCGCTCGAGCAGAGCGACAGCGGCGACGGGCGCCGGCTCGCTCGCCGGCTCCCCGGCCACGGCCCAAAGCTTGCCGCCCACCTCACCGAGGACCTCGACCTCGAGCCCCTCCTGGCCACCGGCCTCGAGGCTCAGATGCGCTCCCCCGGGGAAGGCGAGCACCCCGTTGGCGCCGGAGCCGATGACGAGGACGTCGTCCCCGATCAACCCATGCCCTCGGCGGACCAGCTCCGCCGCCAGGGTCGACTTGCCGGCGCCGCTACCGCCGACGATCGCGACCACCCCGGCGGGCGTCTGCACCGCGGCGGCATGCAAGGCCTCGTAGCCGCGAGCGATCGCGACCACCGGCAGCACCCGACTGAGCAGGACCCGTTGCCAGGAGAGCGAGCTCGGCTCGGCCGGCGCACAGAGAAGGCGCTCGGCGGCAGGGTCGAGCAGGTAACGCACCACGTCGGCGTAGCCGAACAGCAGGTCGCCGGCACGCCCCCAGCGGATCGTCAACTCGGCCCCGTCGCGCAGGGTCCCCCGCCAGCTCCCCGGCGTCGCCGCGCCGCTCCAGGCCGCCTCGAGCTCGTCCGCCGCCACCAGCTCCAGCGCCAGCTCCGGCAAGCCTGCCGCGGACTTCGGCAGCCCCGGCAACGACAGCTTCCCCTCGAGGTTGAGACCGAACGCTGATTGGTGAGTGGCCACGCTTGGATAACTCCCAACGCAAGGAACTTCTTGCGTTGAAAATCCGCCGAATTTCCTACTGCAGACGCAGCGGAGTACTAGGCGTGCTGCTTGTGGTGGTGCTTGCCCGCTCGCGTCGGGCCGCAGAGGCGGTAAGCGCGCTTGCGCTTGAGGCGGTGACCGAGGGCAGTCGTGACGTTGACGTTGACGACGAACTTGGGCTTGGTCAGTCGCCGCAGGTTGACGGTCGCGACGAACCCGTTCGTCTTTTTAACCAGCTTCGCCCGGCGCCGGATCTTGCCGCTGCGCAGGCGCACCTTCGCCTGCACGATCGGGTCGCCCGCGGGATTGCGCAGCCGCACCTTCAACTTCGGCCGGGTCAGGCAGAGGCCGTTCCCCGGCAGCAGGATGTACTTCGGCGCGTCGGCCGGATCGACCGAGGGCAACGGCGAGATTCGGGCCGAGTTGCTGCACCCGTAGGTGGCACCGCTCGGACTCCCGCTCGGCGGAATCTTCGGCTGCGATTTGCTGCCGGGTTCGCTGAAGCAGACCTCGAGAGTCTTGGACCCGTCGCCGCCCGTGTTGACGCGAAAGGCAGTCAGCCCGCGTTCTGGGTTCGGAACGCATTCAGAGGTTTCGAAGTACCACTGATGCAGCCCCCAGTAGGAACCGTCCGATTGCTGGCGGATTTCGCTCCAGACTTCCTCGCCGACCGGGTGGAAGCACTGGCTGAACTTGGTCGGCGCGACGATGACGCCGCGAAAGCTGCCGTTCGAGTTCGCTTCCACCGCGACCTTGCCGCCGTTGAACGACCAGACTCCTTCGATTGGCGAGTCCGCCTGCGCACTGGACACGATGCCCAGAAAAATCAGGGCGGCGGCGGTCAGCGAGAGCAATCCCTTGGGCAGCATCATCCCTGCAACGGCATTTGTCCTCGTCTTCTTCCGCGGGCGGTGGAGGTTTTCTCTAGAGACCGCGGTCGAGCTCGGCGAAATAGACGAAGACGGCGTGGTTGAGCAGCTGCTGGACATCGACCGCACGCACCGTCGCCTCGCGTTCGAGGCGCTCGGCCACCTCGGCGTCGAGCGGCACATCAAGCTCGACGAAAGGGCTCTCCAGGCGCTTCGGCAAGCGAAAACGCGGCGCCGGTTCCGCCTGCGATCCCAGCTTGCGGCTGTAGTAGCGCGCCGCGGACTCGATCCCGAAGCCAAGATCGGCGCCGAATCTGCTGGCGACGCAGAAGCAAGCGAACTCCCCTAGTGCGACCCTCATCCCTCTCCTCGAAAAGCCTCGGGACCCCCGTGAAAGGCCACGAGATCGATCAGTTCGCCGAGCATAGGCGGGGCGACCTTTAGCCCGGGAATGAGATTCGGACGAATTTTGGGGGTTGACTTCTGGACGTTTTGTCATTAAACATCCCTCCCTAAGAGATCTCGACATCTTTCGGTGCAGGGGATCTCCGACCAGTTTTGGGAGAAATTCCGGCCTTGGGAAGAGGCTGGTTCACAAGGAGCAAGCTGATGAACAGGCTCGAGTCGAGGTCAGAGCGGGCTCAATCGATGGATCGATCCGGCGCCGACAGCGCACTGGTCAGGGAGGCCGTCGCCCGGGCCAAGAACAACGATTCCGAAGCGCTCCACTTCCTCTACGTGCGGTATTCGCCCGAGGTCCTGCGTTACGTCCGCAAGCTGGTCCAAGACGACTACGAGGCCGAGGACATCACCCAGAACGTCTTCATGAAGCTGATGCGGGTGATCGACAAGTACGAGCCGCGCGAGGTTCCGTTCGCGGCCTGGATCCTGCGCGTCGCCCGCAACGCCGCCCTCGACTACCTGCGGGCGCGGCGCACCACTCCCACCGACGAAGTGCGGATCGAGGACGACGAACGTGGTCGCATCGCCCGCGAGCGTGGACAGGATCTGCGCCAGGCGCTCGAGGGCCTGCCGGAGGAACAGCGCGACGTCCTCATCCTCCGCCACATCATCGGCCTCTCGCCCGTCGAGATCGCCTCGGTCCTCGGCAAGACCGAAAGCTCGGTGCACGGACTGCACCACCGCGGCCGTCTCAGCCTGCAGAGCTCCCTGCAGAAGCTGGGCGCAAGCCCGGTAATCGCCGGCTAGCGTCCGCCTTCTTCTTCGGCTTGCAGCTCCTCGGCGATGCGCCGGGTCAGTCGACCCTCGTCCCTGGCGGCGCCGTAGTAGAAGGCGGCGTGCTGGAGCAGCTCCTCGGGTTTCACCTGCTGCCGCTCGGCCTCGGCGCGGAGCTGCTGCCAGAGCTCGTCTTCGATGTTCACCTCGCGTCCCTCCTCCGCTCTGGCCTTCCCGTTCAGGAACGAGGGGTACCGCCAGTCGAGCTGGTCGTCATCGCCCTCCTCGAGGTAGAAGCGGATAGCCCGCGGTAGCAGTAGGGAAAGGCGATCGGGATCGGGGTCTGCGGACGCCGCCAGCGAGTGCGCGGCCAGTGCTCCGAGCTTTACTTGGACGGCGGGCACGGGGAGACGGTTTTTATCTACTTGGGTACGACGAGATGTTGAGTTGATATTAGAGCGGTAAACCGACCTAGATCAAAGTCACCCTGAGTTCAGGGTACACCGGCGCAGAGAGCTCTCAACAGACGTCGCCGCCAATTACGTTTCTTCGCCCAAGGCCCCCAGTCCCACGTCCCAGCTGACGACCTTGCCGCCGCCCGCTTCGACCAGGGCTTTCGCCACCTTTCGCGCTTCGTTGAGGCGCTGCTCCCCGATGTCGGTTCCGAGGCCGACGCCCGCGAAGTACACCTTCGCCCCGGCGAGCCCACCGAGGAGGGGACCGAACGTCTTCACGTATTCCCGTTCCTCCTTCCGGGGGACCCCGTCGGAGACCCGGAGCAGCTTGTCCCACCAGACGCCGTCGGTGAGCACGTAGGCTTCGCAGGGGCCAGGGTCCACTGCGCACTGGCGCGCGATCACGCCGAGGATCTTCGCCAGCGGCGTCCCCGGGTGGGGGCTGTTCTCTTCCAGAACGGTGGTGAAATCCGGCTCCAGCTCCCTCGCCCGGTGGGCGGCTGCTTCTTTCTCGAGCGCTTCGTCGAGTTCGCCGTGGGGCTTCAGCACTTCCGTGATCGGCCACTTGACGGTGCCGGTGGCGTTGTAGCCGCAGGCATCGACGTAGAGCCGCCCGCCCTTCCGCACCGCCGCTTCGGCGACCGAGATCAGGTCCGGCATGTATTCGTCCCGCACCTCTTCGGTCGACTGGGTCGAATCGACGCAGACGACGAAAGCCGTGAGGTCCTCGTCCGAGCCGCCGCAGGCGCCGAGGCCGATCGTCGCGGCGAAGAGAAGGGCGGCCAGCGCCGCCCCCATCGCCGAATGGCCGGGACCGCGGCTCACGCGTGCTCCCGGGCGGAGCCGCCGTTCTTGGAGGGAGGCGGGCTGTCCGCCTCCTCCTCCTCCCGCGCGCGGCGCCCGAGCCGTTCGATTTCCGTTGCCCGCGGCGACTCTTTCGGCAGCGGTCTGTCCCGCACCTCGGCCACGTAGTCCTGCTCCACGATCTCCACTTCGGAGGTGCTTTCGGTGTCCTTGCCGGCTCCGGAGACGAGCCGTCCCACCCAGATCGCGAGCAGGACGCTGAGGCCTGCGGTCGCCGTGAACGTGACGCTGCTGGTCGCGGCGTAAGTGACCCCAGCGGTCAGGACGGCAAGGGTGAGGCCCGGGTGCAGAATCCAGGCGAGCGAGCGGAAGTCGAAGGCCGCTTCGCGGATGCGGGTGAAGCTCCAGTACCGCAGGCCGGCCTCCACCTCCGCCCTGCGGTTCAGGTACTCCACCTCCAGCAGCGGCTTCAGGTACTCCGCCTGGAGGCGGTCCCGCTCGGCCTGTGCTGCGGCCACGGCCTCACGTGAGGCGAGCCGCGCCTCCGCCGCCCGGCGCCGGATCGGCGCCTCCCCGACCTCGCGGTGCGCCCGCTCGGCATCCTCGCGCAGTTTGGCCGCTTTCTCCCGGTAGCCCTTCTCGCCCACCTGGGCCTCCTTGAAGCGGCGAGAAAGCAGGCGCCCGTCCGCGCGGGCGATGTAGGAAAAGCAGCACGCCGCCGCGCCGATGAAGAAGAGGATCTGGGCGAGGGTGAAAAAGCCAGGCGAGGAGACGGGCAGGCCGTCCATCTTCGCCAGCTTGTCCAGGCTGTCCGCACGGAAGATCCCGAGGGCGACGAAGAAGAAGATCGTCAGCAGCACCAACATGGCGATCGCGATCGCCACTCGCTCGGCAGGCGCCTTGAAGGTCCCGCGGCCTCGAACCATCGCGGCCGCCAGCGCCCAGCCGACGACGTCGCCGATGACCACCACCCCTGCCCCGAGCAGGACAGCGGTGACCCAGTGCTCTTCGTTGCTGCCGGTCAGCAGGGCCAGCGCCTGATGGAGGATCAGGATGTCGACTGCGAAGAGAACTGCGCTGGCCAGAACCAGCAGGAAGGCGTCGGCCCGCGAACCGCGCAGGGCCGGCGGCAGGGCCATCCGTTCGTCCTCCGCCGCCTGCATCTTGTCGGCAAAGCCGTCGGCCTTGTCCTCTTCCACCACCGCACGTGCCTCGCATACCGTCGCGCGCCGAGCCTGCTCGCTGATCCGGGGCTCGCTGGTGGCAATCTCGACGGCATCGGCGGAGTCCTCCTGGCGGCGCCGCACTTCGTGACCAAGTGCCCGCCAGTCGCCGAATTTCCCGGTCCCCTCCTGCAGCCGCTGCAGCCCAAGGCGGCGCACCACTCGTTCGCCGAGGTCGTGGGCCCAGTCGAGGGTCCAGCGGTCCATGAACCGGTCGTCCTGCTTCTCGGGGAGGCCCTGCTCCCTGACCGCAGGGTCGACCTCGACGTCTTTTGCCCTGGCAAGTGCCTCGGGCTGGAGCAGCGTCGGCTTACCGTTCGTGCTCTCCTCGACCCTCGATTTCACTGCCATTGACGTCTCCTCTTTTAGTCGCAATTGGGGACAAAAAGCGACGGGAGAGTAACAGCAGTTTTCAACCTTTGTTCGTTTTAAATCTCATAATTAGTCCAGGACGTATGTTCGAAAAAGAAATAGTGGTGTAGCCCACTATCGAGAAGTGAGTAAAAAAACTTCGGTGTCAGTGTGGTGGTGCCGGTACTACGCCGTCAGCTCATCGCCCGGGCAATGACCACGCGCTGGATCTCGTTGGTGCCCTCGTAGATCTGGGTGATCTTGGCGTCGCGCATCATCCGCTCGACCGGGTACTCGTTGACGTAGCCGTAGCCGCCGAGGACCTGGATCGCCTCGACCGTCACCTTCATCGCGTTGTCAGAGGCGATCAGCTTCGCCATCGAGGTCCACTTGCCGAGGTCGGCCGGGCGCTCGGAGCGGTCGGCCATCGAGCAGGCTTTGTAGAGGAGCTCGCGGGCGGCGGCGGTGCCGGCCTCCATGTCGGCGAGCTTGAACTGGATCGCCTGCAGCTGGTTGATCGGCTTGCCGAAAGCGATCCGCTCCTTCGCGTAGCCGTTGGCGTAGTCCGTCGCGCCCTGGGCGATTCCGACCGCCTGGGCGCCGGCGCCGAGCCGGGTGCGCTCGAGCGTGCCGAGGGCGACGCGGAGGCCGTCGCCCTCGCCGCCGATCAGGTTCTCGGCGGGGACACGGACGTCGGTGAAGCTCGGCGAGCCGGTCGGCGAGCCTTTGATCCCGAGCTTGTGCTCGAGCTTGCCGGGGTCGAAGCCGGGCGCGTCCTTCTCGACCACGAAGGCGCTGGTGCGGCGGTTCTCGCGGTCGGTGGTCGCGAAGACGACGTAGAAGTCGGCGATCGTCGCATTGGAGATCCACGCCTTCTGGCCGTTGATCACCCAATCGTCGCCGTCACGGACGGCGCTGGTCCGCATCGCCGCCGGGTCCGACCCCGCCTCCGGCTCCGACAGCGCGAAGGCCGGCGACCACTCGCCGCTGGCGCACTTCGGCAGCCACCTCTGCTTCTGCTCCTCGGAACCGAAGAGCTGGATCGGCAGCGTCCCCAGCTCCTGCACCATCAGCATCAGGGCGCTGGAAGCACAGGCCTTGGCCAACTCCTCGACGGCCATCTGCAGCACCAGCGTCCCGGTGCCGGTACCGCCGTAGGCCTCGTCGAAGGGCAGCCCGAGCACGTCATGGGAGGCGAGCAACTCGCGGACGTCCCAGGCGTATTCGCTCTTGCGATCGATGTCCCCTGCCCGCGGCGCGACCTTGTCTTGCGCCAACCGCCGGACCATGTCGCGCAGATCGAGCGCCTCTTGGGAGATCTCGTAGGCGGGGGTGACGGTGTCGACGCTCATTCGTTCCTCTCGTTCTTCGCTGCGGTCTGGGAGTGGAGCCGGAAGATGTCTAGCAGGGGAAAGTCTCCAGAGGAACCTAGAAAGGCCTCGGTGCCTTCGCAGCGTGTGCGATAACCCCGCGATGGTGATTTATAGATCGGCCCTCGATCAAGAAGAGGAGGGCAGCGGCGCTCACGACTATCCGTCGCCTTCGCCATCGCTCTCTTTGTTGTTCCTTTTGCTCGTCATGTGGTCATTAGGAACAGAAGTGGGAGCTTGCCGACCGGGACGCCGCTGGGAAACGTGCGCATAGCCCGCCAAACGTGCGGCATCTGGAGACGGCTTCCTAAAACACGGGTGACTCGGTGTAGGTGCCGAAGACCTCTTGCATCGCCGCGATCATCTCGCCCTCGGTGGCCTGCGCGCGGGCTGCCTCGATGATCGGCGGCATCAGGTTGGCCTCGGTGGCGGCGGCGCGCTTTAGCTCGGCTAGGGCCGACTCCACCGCGGCGCCGTCGCGGGCGGCTTTGGTCGCGGCCAGGCGCTCGACCTGCTTACGTTCCAGCGAGGGGTCGATGCGGAGGATCGGCGTCTCCTCTTCGTCGTCTGAGGTGAAGTCGTTGACGCCGACGACGATGCGCTTGCGCTCGTTCAGCTCCTGCTGGTAGGTGAAAGAGGACTCGGCGATCTCGCGCTGGGGGAAGTTGCGGCGGATCGCCTCGACCATCCCCCCCAGCTCGTCGATCCGGGCGAAGTACTCATAGGCGCTGCGCTCGATCTCGTCGGTCAGCTTCTCGACGAACCAGGAGCCGCCGAGCGGATCGGCGGTGTTGGCGACGCCGGTCTCGGTGGCGATGATCTGCTGGGTGCGCAGCGCCACCCGCACCGCCTCCTCGGTCGGTAGCGCCAGCGCCTCGTCGTAGGAGTTGGTGTGCAACGACTGGGTGCCCCCCATCACCGCCGCCAGCGCCTCCAGCGCCGTGCGGACGATGTTGTTGAGCGGCTGCTGCGCGGTCAGGCTGACGCCGGCGGTCTGCGTGTGGAAGCGCAGCCGCATCGACTCCTCCTTGGTCGCCCCGTAGGTCTCCTTCATCTCCCGCGCCCAGATCCGGCGGGCCGCCCGGTACTTGGCGATCTCCTCGAAGAAGTCGACGTGGGAGTTGAAGAAGAAGGAGAGCCGCGGCGCGAAGTCGTCGACGTCGAGGCCACGCTCGATCGCCCGCTCGACGTAGGTGAAGCCGTCCTTCAGCGTGAACGCCAGCTCCTGCTGGGCGGTCGATCCGGCCTCGCGGATGTGGTAGCCGGAGATCGAGACCGGGTGCCAGCGCGGCATGTTCCCGGTGCACCACTCGATCATGTCGGTGACCAGCCGCATCGCCGGCTCGATCGGGAAGCACCACTCCTTCTGGGCGATGTACTCCTTGAGGATGTCGGTCTGGATCGTGCCGCCAAGCTTGTCCGCCGGCACGCCCTGTTTCTCCCCGACCAAGACGTAGAAGGCGAGCAGGATCGCCGCCGGCGCGTTGATCGTCATCGAGGTGGTGACGCCGCCGAGCGGGATCCCCTCGAACAGGCGCTCCATGTCAGCGAGGGTGTCGACGGCGACCCCCTCGCGGCCGACCTCGCCGAGGCTTTTCGCGTGGTCGGAGTCGTAGCCCATCAGGGTCGGCATGTCGAAGGCGGTCGAGAGGCCCGTCTGCCCCTGGTCGAGCAGGTAGTGGAAGCGCTCGTTGGTCTCCTCGACGGTGCCGAAGCCGGCGAACTGCCGCATCGTCCACAGCCGACCCCGGTACATCGACTCGTAGGGGCCGCGCGTAAAGGGATAGGAGCCCGGCGCGCCGACCCGCTCCGCGAGGTCGGGATCGACGTCCGCATCCGTGTAGAGCGGCTCGATCTCCTGACCGGAGATCGTCGAGAACTCAGCCTCGCGTTCGACCCGCTTGTCGCCGGCAGTTTGGCTCACCGGCCAGGATTGTGTCAGCCAGCGGCGACTGCGCGGAGGTCCGGGGCCCAGACCTCCTCCAGGAAGGCGGTCAGCTCGGCATTGAGACGCTCGGGGCGCAGGCGCCACTCGAGGATCGAGTTTGCTTCGACGAGGCGCGCGTCCGGCAGCTCCTCGAGCAGCATCCCGGAGTCGCTGAAGGGGTGCAGCGGGTCCCGCGGGTGGCCGACGACCAGGGTCGGGTGCTCGATCTGCACCCGCTCCTCGCGGTGCGGTGCGGTCTCCCCCAACAGCAACCCCTCGAGCACCGCCTGCGAAGGACCGGGGCGCTGCCGCAGGAAGTCGAGGCCGATATCGGCGAGGTAGGAGGTCCGCGGCACCGCCCGCAGCGCCAGCGAGACCCCCTCGAACACGGGGCGGCCGAATTTGAGGCCGAGCAGGACCGGCGCGAAGAAGCCGGCGACGGCGGAGAGGGCGTTGTCGAGGACCGGCATCTCGATGAAGAGCGCCCGCGCCCGGTCGGGGTAGCGGACCGCCAACTCGAGCGCGATGTTCGCGCCGAGCGAGGTGCCGCCGATCACGGCGCTCGCCTCCTCGAGGTGGTCGAGCAGCGCCACCGCCTGCCGCGCGAAGAGCGGCATCGAGTAGAGCCGCAGGTCCTCGGGTCGGTCCGAGCGCCCGTGGCCGAGCATGTCGATCGTCACCACCCGGTTGCCCCGCTCTGCCAGCTCCGGTGCCAGCCGGTCGAACATGTGGCGGTTCATCAGCAGCCCGTGCGTGAGCACGATCAGCCGCTTCCCTTCGCCGTAGACGTCGTAGGAGATCCGGTGGCCCTCGTAGCGGAAATCGCCCATCGGGGGATCGTAAACGAGGAGGAACCCGGCCCTTGCAGAGCTTCTTCACGAACACATGCGCGTTCGCAAAACCGGTGTTACGGTCGCCTAATGGTCGACTCTTCCCAAATACTCATACGTCGTGAGGTTCGCAGCCTGACCGATGACACGCTGCAGTGGTACGCGAAGGCCGTCGCGGTGATGAAAGGCCGCGACGAAGAAGAAAATCCCACCGACCCCACCAGCTGGTGGTACCAGGCCGCCATCCACGGCACCCACCAGAAACAGCTGAAGGAACTGTGGGACCAGTGCAAACACGGGAGCTGGTACTTCGTCGCCTGGCACCGGATGTACGTGTATTACTTCGAGCGCATCGTCCGAGACGCCGTGGTCAAAGCGGGCGGGCCCGCGACCTGGGCGCTGCCCTACTGGAACTACGGGCTGAACGGGGAATATGCCTCGATTCCCGATGCCTTCCGCAGCCCGACGGAATCCGGAGGCAACACGAATCCCCTCTACGTCGAAGAGCGGGCGCCAAGCGAAGTGGTGGGAGGAGAAGAAAGGCCGGGGATCAACGAAGGGGCCATCCTCTCCCCCGCCATCACCACCGATGCCTTTGCGCTGAGCCGCCCGCAGTTCATCGGCCCACGCGAGTTCGGCGGCGGGATCGCTCCCCCGCGCGAGCAGTTCTGGAGCCAGACCGGCCGAGTCGAGCAGACTCCCCACAACGACGTCCACAACGGAATCGGCGGCGAAACCGGCTGGATGAGCGATCCCGACATGGCCGCCAAAGACCCGATCTTCTGGCTCCACCACACGAACATCGACCGGATCTGGGCCGAATGGAGCCTCACCCACCAGAACCCCACCGAAAAAGCCTGGCGCGACTGGAAATTCGAATTCTTCGACGAGACCGGCACCAAAGTCTGGAAACACTGCCGCGACGTGCTCGACACGATCGCCGACCTCGGCTACACATATGACGTGATCCCAAGCCCGACCTCCCAACCGCCGACGCCGGAACCGCCGGAAGGCGAAGAGGAGGCGGCGCCGGCCGAACCCTCCGCCCCGCAGCCCGAGGCGGACTCGAAAGTCGTCGGCGCGAGCGGGACGGTGACCCTCACGGGCAAGACCGAGGCGGTGCCGGTTTCAATCGACGATCGCGCCCAGGGCGAGGTGCTGGAGGCCTCCCGGGTCGAAGACCCACGCCACGTCTATCTCAACATCGAGGACATCGAGGGGGAGAAGAACCCGGGCACGGTCTACGGCGTCTACGTGAACCTGCCCGAAAACCCGGACGAGAAGACCCTCGCCGAACACCATGCCGGCAACGTCTCCTTCTTCGGGCTCGAGCGGGCCCGCGACCCCCGCCGCGACGAACACGGGCACAACCTGCGGGTGAGCATGGACGTCGGCGACCTCCTCCGGGAAATCAGCGGCGGGCAGGAGTTCGGCGGCGAACAGGTCCATGTCACCTTCCAACCGATCTCGCTGATCTCGCCGGGAGGCAAGAGCGAGGAGGCCTTCCGCTCCACCGCGCAGGCCAAAGACAAGCCGCCGGTTCAGATCGGCCGGGTCAGCCTCTCGGTCGACTGATCCGCCGTGCAGGCGCTGGGGCCGATCCGCCGCCGGCCGACGCTCTGGGCGGAGGCCGCCGCGGCCGCGGCCTGGGTCGCCCTCGCCGCCGGCTCGGTCGCCGCCTGGGGCCGCAGCGCCCCGGGCGAAGGAACGGATCTCGCCCATGGCGCGCTCTGGGTCTGCACCATCGGGGTCGCCGGGGCCCCGGCCGCGAGCGCTCACGCCGCCTCCACCGGCGCCTCGCTGACCCTGGCTTCGCTGCTTGCGACGGCGCCGATGTGGGCGCTGATGTCAGGGGCGATGATGGTCCCGGCGGCGATGCCGGCGGTTCAGCACGTCGCGGTCCACAGCCTCTACTGGCGGCGCCGGCGAGCGATGGCGGAGTTCCTCCTCGCCTTTCTCGCCGTCTGGATCGTCTTCAGCGTCTTCGTCCTCGGCCCGCTGACGAGCTGGGCGCCGGCTCGCTCGCCGGTCGCTCTGCCCGCGGCGCTGGCGCTGGCGGCGCTGTGGCAGCTGACGCCGTTCAAGTGGCGGGCGCTGCGCGCCTGCCACCGCCCCAGCCCACTGCCTCCCGACGGCTGGAGGGCGACCGTCGGGACCGGCCGCTTCGGCCTCCTCAACGGCAGCGCCTGCCTCGCCTCCTGCTGGGCGATCATGACCGCCGTCGCGCTGACCGGCTCGCCGCTGCTGCTGTGGATGGCGGCGGCGACGGTGCTGATCTACCTGGAGAAGCTGAACCTGAAACCGCGGGCGACGGCGCACCGCATCGGCGTATTGCTGGCCGCCGCGACCGTCGGGGCCGCCGCGGCAGCCCTGCTCGGCTAGCTGTCGACCGCGATCTGCGGCGGCAGCTCGCGCAGCCGCGGCAGCGGCGAGGGGAGCAGCCAGAGGACGCCGGCGAGGGCCCCGACCGCGGTCACCCACATCGTCGTCTGCAGGCCGACGACAGCGGCGAGCAGACCGCCGGCCAGGGCCCCGATCGGGCGGATGCCGTAGTTGACGACGAGGAAGGCGCCGGAGACCCGCGCCCGCAGCTGGTCGGGGACGAGCGCGGCATAGAGGGAACCGAGGCCGACGTCGAGCACCATCACCCCCATGCCGTTGAAGAACTCGGCGATCGCGAGTGGGAAGGCGGGCACCGAGGAACCGGCGGCCAGCGGCACCAGCAGGAGCGGGGCCGGGGTGAGGACGAAGCCGAGGACGAGCGCCTTTCCGAGGCCGATCCGGCTGCTCAGCCGCCGTACCACGCACGCGCCCACCAGGGATCCGATGCCGCCGACCGCGAGGGCGAGACCGAGCGCTCCCGCCCCCATCCCCAGCTCCCGGGTCGCGTAGAGGACCAGCAGGGCATAGAAGCCGGTGTTGAAGAGGTTGAGGGTGGCGGATGCCATCAGCGCGGCGCGGATCAGCGGCGTCCGTGTGATGAAGCGGGCGCCGGCGGTAAGGCTGGCACCCTCCTCTGGGCGGGCCGGCGCCGCCTCGACTGCCCCCGCTCGCCCGATGAAAAGCGCGGACCCAAGGTAGGAGAGAGCGTCGAGGAACAGCGCGATCGGGGCCGTCAACGCCTGGACCAGGAGCCCGGCGACGCTGTTGCCGGCGACGATCGAGGCGGCGCGACTGCCGTTCAGCAACGAGCTGCCGGCGATGTATTGCTCGCGATCGAGCAGGGCGACGAAGACGACGTCATAGGCGACGCTGAAGAGGACCCCGAGCGAACCGGCGGCGAAGGCGACGACGTAGAGCTGGACCAGCGAGAGGGCGCCGAGCAGCCAGGCCAGGGGGATCGTCAGCAGCAGCAGGGCACGGCCGACGTCGGCGGCGATCAGCAGCCGGCGCCGTCGCGGCCGCCGGTCGACCCAGGCGCCGAGATGGATCGAGAAGAGCAGGTTGGGCGCCAGCGCGACTGCGGTCAGCAGCCCCATCTGGACTGCGTCGGCATGCAGCTCCAGCGCCGCCAGCAGCGGGATCGCCAGCAGCGAGACCTGGTCGCCGAAGAGGGAGACCGTCTGCCCGACCCAGAAGTCACGAAAGGGCCGGTTCTTCTCCAGTAGTCGGGGCATCGAAGGCGAGCCATCATCCCATCCCCGGACGGCCGCCTTCGCCGTAGCCTCTGCCTATGAAGCAGCGGAGCCTGCAGCGCTTCATCGATGCGCAGAACGAGACCCAGGCCTTGGAGCGGGCGCTGGCGGAGCTGCGCGAAGGTCGTAAGACGAGCCACTGGATGTGGTTCGTCTTTCCCCAGCTCGCGGGCCTCGGCCAAAGCGAGATGTCGCGCCGGTACGCGATCGGCTCCCTCGACGAAGCCCGCGCCTACCTCGACCATCCGCTCCTCGGCCCGCGCCTGCTCGAATGCTGCAAGGCCCTCCTCGCCCATCACGGGAAGTCAGCCAAGGAGATTCTCGGTGGCATCGACGCGATCAAGCTCCGCTCCTCGATAACCCTCTTCCTACGCGCCGCCCCGGAGTCGCAGATCTTCCAGCAGGTTTTGAACCGCTACTTCGACGGCGAAGCTGACGCGGCAACCGACGTTAGGCTTGAAGGACAGTGAAACGACAGAGCGGCAAACATCCGTCCCCTGCCGGGGCCGCAGAGGCTGTGCGGGTGCAGCGACTGCAAGCGGACGCACGGCGACCGATGAGTGTGAACCTTGCGGAAGGCATCACCCTCAGCCACAAGCTCATCCGATTCTCGAACACCCTCCAGAAGAGTTGAGCGAGCCACGCTTCGATGAGCTGCTGCGCAGGCTCGCCGCAGCAGAAGCTGAGTTCGTAGTGATCGGTGGCCTCGCCGTGAGTGCCTGGGGAGTTATCCGTGGCACTAAGGACGTCGACATCGTCGTCGCCCCCGCCGTCGAGAACTTGAAGCGAGTAGCTGAGGTCGCCGTCGCCGCCGGTGGGCACGTCCAGCAGGGTGTGGCTCTGCTCGGATCACCGATGTCTATCGCCTCAGCCCTGGCGAGTGGCGAGCAGGTGATGATCGAGACCGACCTGGGTCGTCTGGATGTAGTCCAAGGCCTTGAGGGGGTTCCGCCATACGACGAGTTACGTGAGCGGGCGACCCGAGCCGAGGTCCTCGGTGTTGCGGTGTCGGTCTGCTCCCTTGATGACTTGAAGGGGATGAAGAGGGCCGCGGGGCGAACCCGGGACCTGGCGGATCTCGAAGACCTGGAGGCCGCCGGCTCCTAGCCGGTCGAAGGAACCACACCCATCTGGCTGCTTTTGTCCAGCGCCGGGACGACCTTCTCGACGAAGGTGCGGACGAGGTCGGGGTCGAACTGGGTGCCCGCGCCGCGGCGGAGCTCCTCCAGGGCCTCTTCCCTGCTCATCGCCGAGCGGTAGGAGCGGCCTTCGGTCATCGCGTTGTAGGCGTCGCAGATGAAGATCGCCCGGGAGCCGACGGGGATGTCGCGGCCGGCGAGGCGGTCGGGGTAGCCCTCGCCGTCCCAGCGCTCGTGGGTCGAGCGGATCAGGTTGGCGACCGGCTGCAGGGCGGGTGCGGCGTCGAGGACGCGCTGGCCGATGATCGTGTGCTTGCGCATCAGCTCCCACTCCTCCGGAGTGAGATCGGCGCCCTTGTGGAGGATCGCGTCGGGGATCGCCACCTTGCCGATGTCGTGCAGCTCGGCCGCGCGAACCACCACGTCCTGTTCCTCGGCGTCCAGCGCCAGGGCTTTGCCGAAGGCGGCGGCGAGGCGGGCGACGCCGTCGAGGTGGCGCTCGAGGTCGGGCTCGCGCTCGTGCAGCATCCGCAGCAGGACGCCGCGGGTCTGACTGCGGGCCGAGTCGGCCCGCCGGCCCTTTTTCGCGTACATGCGCCGGTCGGCGACCCGCAGGGCGTCGGTCGAAGTCGTGACCTCGACCGGGATCAGGACCTTGCCCCAGGAGGCGGTGATCTTGAAGCCCTTGCCGCGCTCGCAGAGCGCCTGCTCGGCCTTCTCGCAGACCGCTTCGGCAGGGAGCTCGCGAGTGTGGGCGAGGACGCAGAACTCGTCGCCGCCGAGGCGGTAGGCCCGCCCGTGCGGCTCCGCCGAGGTCTCCAGCTGCTGCCCGAGCCGGCGCAGCAGATCGTCGCCGGCCGGATGGCCGAAGCTGTCGTTGTAGGCCTTGAAGCCGTCGAGGTCGAACAGCGCCAGGACCATCGCCTCCGGCGGCGAGGCCGAGACCGCGTCCTCGAGGTCGGCCATCAGCGCCCGCCGGTTGGCGAGGCCGGTGAGGGCGTCGGTCACCGCGCGGGTCTCGGTCACCCGCAGCATCCGGGTGTTCTGTTCGAAGGTGATGAGCAAGCGCAGCAGGACCGCGACCAGGCAGGCGGCGCCGCAGACGACCGCGGTCGCGCCGATCGGGATGAAGCTGCCGACGACGAGCAGGCAGACCCCGACGACCCCCATCGCGATCGGGACGACGATCCGCCGCCGCTCGACGCGCCCGACCGCCGCGCCCGAGGCGGTTGCCGGCAGCCAGGACGCCGCGGCCAGCAGCAGGAAGGCGAGCGGCCAGCCGACGCTGGCGACGTTGAGCGCGGTGGTCGACTGACCGGCGACGGAGAGGTAGACGACGTCGCAGGCGCCGAACAGCAGCAGGGCGCCGGTGATCAGCAGCCAGCTGCCATGGGTCCGCCATTTCGAGACGGCGAAGGCGCCGCTCAGCAATCCCAGGAGGACAAGGTCGAAGCAGGGGTAGGCGAGGCTGACCGCAACCCCGAAGGGGCTGCCTTCGAGCGCTTCCAGCACCGGCGGGAAGATCAGCGCCGCGGCGACGCCGGCGACAGCCAGCGCCCCGATCAAGCCATCCACCCAGGCCAGCGGCTCCAGGTGCGCGACCCGGGCCCGCAGCAGCAGGACCAGGGCGACGTAGGTGGCGGGATAGAAGGCGAGGAAGCCGAAGTCGGCCGGCGAGGGGAACGGCGCCGGGCTCGCGTAGTAGAGGACGGCGGAGTAATAGGTCTGCCCCAGCGCCCAGAACAGGAGACCGCCGCCGAGCGCGAGCCAGGCCGCTCGCTCGGTCGGGACCAGCGCCGCACGCGCGAGCACGAGTACGGCGGCTCCGAGGACCACGGCGTCGTAGACCCAGCGGCCGACCGGATCCTGTAGCGAAGCGTCGCCGAGCTTCCAGATCGTGACGACGCCATAGAAGACCAGGAGCCCCGTCAGGAGCCCCAGTGAGACAAAGGCATATTTACGAGACGTAGGCGCCCGTTTGGACGAGGTGTCCACGAAGACCTCATCGGCTCGTCGGATCGGAGGCTTGAACCGCTAAAGAATCAACGACTCCTCGTGCACGACCTTGCGGGGCGCGACCTGGGTCGCCTCGTGGGTGCCGAGCGGGTCGAAGTCGGGAAGCGCGCCGAAGGCGAGCCCGGTCAACCGCTCGATCTCGCTCACCTGGACCTGGAAGGTGCTGTAAGCACCGAAGGAGAACTCCTCGGGGACGGGCGCCACCTCCAGCCCGGCGTCGATCAGGCTCTCCTGGCTGAGCAGGTATGCGGTCGCCGAGAGCAACCCGGGCGACTTCGCCATCACCACCACCTTCCAGAACTGCAGCGGCAGCTTCACCTCGCGGTACTCGGGGTCGGCGTCGGCGAGGATCGGACCGCTGAAGACGCAGACCTTGAACTGGTCGTTGTCGGCGTGGTCGAGGATGTAATCCTCGAGGCCCGCCCAGAGGGTCGCGTTGCGGTTGAAGTCGGCGTGCTGCGGCGAGCAGTTGGTGAAGTGGAAGGTGTCGTCGTTCGCCGCCTTGGCGATCTCTCCCCAAGCGGGATCGAGGCGGCGAACCAGGTGGCCGCGGTCGAGTTTGTTGGCGGCGTAGATCGCCTCGCCCATC
The DNA here is from genome assembly GCA_963702075.1 of uncultured Actinomycetes bacterium. Lineage (GTDB taxonomy): Bacteria > Actinomycetota > Thermoleophilia > Solirubrobacterales > 70-9 > VAYN01. The sequence goes on from OY969703.1 coordinate 2,181,342, forward strand.
TGGTATTCGCTCGGGATGCGGGGGTCGAAGCTCCAGCGGTCGGGGTCGCGCTTGATCCGCTGCTCGGTCGCGCCGTCGATGTTGACCGCGGTGAACCGCGCAATCTTGCGGCCTTTGCTCACCACCAGGCTGAAGTGGTGATAGGGCAGCACGTGGCCGGCGTCTTTGCCGGCGGCGTCGGTCCAGGTCGCCGCATCGGCGAGGAGACCGTCGCCCAGCTCCGGCAGCGGGACGCTGCGCTTGCCGTCGCCGAGGAAGCCCGGGTCATAACCCTTCCGATTCGAATAGTCCGGTTCGATTTCGACCTTCTCCAGCAGCGCCGCCTCCGGAGCGGCGCCGTTGCCGGAGAAGACCGGCCCCGTGACCGCGCCGTTCGAGGGGTCGAGCACCGGCCCCAGCAGGGGGTTCGGCTGCGCCGCCGCGACCTTGCGCAAGTGGCCGACGATCTGGCTGATCCGGATCCCCTCGTTGATCACGCCCCCCGGCTCCGAGCTGCTGGGGACGCTGGCGTGGTGCAGGGCGACGAACTCCCACTGGTCGTTGAAGACCGGCGAGCCGGAGGAGCCGGGTTCGGTGTCGGTCTCGTAGTGGAGCATCTGGTCCACCGCGTCGACGACTTTGTTTTCGCGTAGGGCCACCTGCTTGCGCTGGCCGGCGGGGTGCTGGACGATCGTCACGCACTCGCCGACGATCGTCTTCCCTTCGGCTTCGATCAGCGGGTTGAAGCCGTAGCCGTCGACGGCGGCGGCGCTGGGATCGACCGCGACCAGGGCGAAGTCGAGGTCTTTGTCGTTGATGAAGAGCGCGTCGGGGGCAAAGGCAAAACGGTGCGACTGCCGTGGCTGGCCGTCGGTCCCGTCCTCGAAGTCGAACTCGATCGCGCTGGTGGCCGCCGTCGCTGCGTCCGGGAGGACGTGGTGGTTGGTCAGCAGCAGGTGCGGGGCGACAAGCGAGCCGGTGCCGTAGCCGACCGTCCTGCCGCTGGCGTCGCCGATGTCGACGCGGCCGACGGCGTGCGCGGCCCCGACCCCGCGCTCGAGATAGCTGACGCCGACGAAGTCGACGGTGCCGATGATCTTCTCCAGGACCTCGCCGGCCGCCTTCAGCGGCTCGCCGTCGGGTGCCTGGCCCCAGGCCATGCCGCGGTCGATTGCCGTGGCGACGATCTCCTCGGCCGAGCCGCGGGGGACGTCCTCGCGCTGCATCGGGATCGGCGCCCGTGCCCAGTAGCGGCTCAAGCGGTCGAGCCGCGCCGCCACCCGCGCCGGCTCGTCGGCGAGGCCGAGACCGCCCGGTTTCTTCAGCTCGGCGAGGTTCTGCTCCCGCGCTCCCTCTCGCTTGGCGACGCGAGAGGCAGCGGCCGCTTGCTGCTCCTCGAACAGCTGCGTTTGGGCTGGTGATTCCAGAACGCTCAAGGGACAGTCACTAAACCTGCCTCCTGGAGACTTGTCAAGTACCTAGATAAGTATTCACACAATTTCACATCGGCGAGGTCACCCGGAGGGAAGGGCGAACTCGTCACGGCGCTTGATCAGCAGCCACTGCGGCTTCTCGCCGCGGCGCGTGCGCTGGAGGGCAAAGCCGCCCTTCAGCTTCTCGCCATGGAGGACGAAGACGGCGTGGCCGCGTTCCAGTGCCTCCGGCCAGGGCACCCGCCCTCCCTGCTCGTAGGTGCCGCGGTCCCAGATCTTCACCCAGCCGCCGTCGAGCTCGCCCTCGAAATCGTTGTGGGAGATCGAGTGGTCCTCGACCTCGATCGCCAGTCGTTTCGCCGCCGGATCCATCGAGGGCTCTTTCGGCACTGCCCAGGAACGCATCACGCCGTCCACCTCGAGCCGCAGGTCGTAGTGGTGCGCGGTCGCCTGGTGCTCCTGGACGACGAAGACGCCGGCGCTGACGCCGCGGACGGCGAACTGCTCGTGACCCTCGGTCTTCACCTCCTCGACGACCACCTCCTCCACTGCCGCGCCCGCGGGGCCTTGGCGGAGAAATGCGAGCAGCTCCTCGACGGCGTCGTCCTCGCCCTCGGCGTGGACCTGCACGCTGCCGTCATCGGCGTTCCGCACCCAGCCGAGCACACCGAGCTGATCCGCCCGCCGCACCGTCGCTTCCCGAAAACCGACCGCCTGGACGCGCCCGCGCACCTCGGCCCTTATCGCTCGCACCGCCCCTCCTTCGCTCGCTCCACCCAGCAGGCTAACCGCGCCCGTTAACGTCAGCGCATGCGACGGTTCCTGCTCGCACCGATCGTCTTCGGCTTCCTTCTGCTTGCACCGGCATCGGGAGCAGGCGCCGCTGCGGCGGGCGCTGCCTGCGCGCCGGTCCAGCATCGTGCCGGCGGCGTCTGGAAGGCGACCGCCACCACCGCGCCGTGGCAGTGGCAGCTACAGGGGCAGATCGACACTGGCGTCCCGGCCTGCTTCTTCGACGTCGACGGCTTCGAAACGCCGGCGGCCACGGTGGCCGCCCTGCACCGGGCCGGCCGCGTCGCGATCTGTTACCTCGACGTCGGCAGCTGGGAGAGCTATCGCCCCGATGCCGGGCGCTTCCCGCGCTCGGTGATCGGAGATCGCTACGAAGGCTTTCCCGACGAGCGCTGGCTCGACGTCTCCCGCTTCGGCCTCTTCGCGCCGATCCTCGAGCGCCGCTTCCGGCTCTGCGCCCGCAAGGGCTTCGACGCGGTCGAGCCCGACAACATCGCCGGCTGGGAAAACCGGACCGGGTTCCACCTCACCGCTGTCGATCAGCTGCGCTTCAACCGCTGGGTGGCGGCGCGGGTACACGCGCTGGGGATGGCGGTCGCACTCAAGAACGACCCGCGCCAGGTGCCGCAGCTGGTCGGGCAATTCGACTTCGCGATCGTCGAGCAGTGCTTCCAGTACCGGGAATGCGACAGCTACTCGCCCTTCATCCGCCGCGACAAGGCGGTCTTCGAGGCCGAGTACGAACTCGAGCCGAGCGACTACTGCACGGAGGCGAAGGGCCTCGGGTTCAGCGCGATCCGCAAGTCCTACGACCTCTTCGCGCGTCCCTGGCTGCCCTGCTGAAGGGTCGTAGTGACAGTGACAGAGCACCTGTCTGAGATCGTGATGCAATTTGTGCAAAGGCGGGTAGGGAGCAGCGGATGAGGATCCCGATCAGCACCGATACCGTGGGTGGCGTCCTCGCCGCTCGTGCCCCGGACGTACTCGACGGCGCCGCCCTGGCGGAGCTGCGGCGTACGGCTTCGATCTATGCCACACCGGCCCTCGACGAGCCGTCCGGGCTCAAGGTCATAGAGGCGGCGCGCGAATGCTGTGCGCTCGTTCTCAGCGACGTTCCCTCGCTGCGAAGGTCCTGGGAGGATGCGGCGATCTTCGTCGACCCCCGCGACCAGATGGCGCTGCACGAAGTCCTCGCCTGCCTGATCGACGCCCCCAAGCTGCGCCAGGACCTGGGCGAATGGGCCCGGCACCGCGCCGAGGAGCACTCGATCAAGGGGACCTCCTTCACCTACCCCCGGCTCTACCGGCGCCTCCTCGCGAGGGTGCCGGTATGAAGGTCGTCCTCGCCCGCTCGCCGGTCTCCGACCGGGACCACGACGAAGCTCGCTTCCTCCGCGGCGTCGTCGCCGAGCTGCAGGAGCGCGGACTCGAGGTGGCGGCCTATGAACCCGTCGACGGCGCCGGCGGCTCCAACCTCGACGGCGCCCTCGACGATGCCGACCTCGTCCTCGTCCACGAGGGAAGCGATCCGGGTCTGGTGGCCCAGATCGGCGCCCACCGCGCCCGCCACGACGGCTACCGGCTGCTCTTCCACGACACCCACCACCGCTCCGCCACGGCGCCGGCGGAGATGGAGCACTTCGACCTCTCGAACTACGACGGCGTCCTCGCCGCCGGCGAGGTGATCCGCCGCACTTACCTGGAGCGCGGCTGGGCGGCCCGCGCCTGGACCTGGCACGAAGCCGCCGACGTCCGCGTCTTCCATCCGGTTCCCGGCGTCGAGCCCGAGAACGACCTCGTTTGGATCGGAGACTGGGGAGACGGCGAGCGCGGCGAGGAGCTGCGCAACTTCCTCCTGCGCCCAGCCCGGACCGCGCGCCTGAACGGCTCCATATACGGAGCCGGCTACTCGCGCTCGGCGCGGTTGCGGATCGCCCTCGCCCGCCTTCACTACCGCGGCCGGATCGCCGACGACCGCGTTCCCGAGCTCTTCGCCCACCACCGCCTCACCGTCCACATCCCGCACCGCCCCTACGCCGAGGCTCTGCCGGGAATCCCGACGATCCGCCCCTTCGAGGCGATGGCCTGCGGCATCCCCTTGATCTGCGCCCCCTGGGACGATTGCGAGGGACTCTTCCGCACCGAGCAGGACTACCTCGTCGCCCGCGACAGCGCCGAGATGCGCGAGGCGATGCAGGCGATCGTCGAGTACCCCGAGCTGGCCGAGAAGCTGCGGGCGAGCGGCCTGGAGACGATCCGCTCGCGCCACACCTGCGCCCACCGGGTCGACGAGCTGCTGGCAATCGACGCCGAGCTGCGCGGTCACGCGCCTGTCGAGTTCGTCACCTCCTGAATAGCTAACTCGATACCGCGCGAGGACACGCTTGCGCACCGGCGCCGGCGCTGCGAGGGTGAGCGCATGCACGACTACGTAATCGTCGGCGCCGGCTCGGCCGGCTGCGTGCTGGCGAACCGGCTCAGCGAGGACCCCTCGGTGCGGGTGTTGCTGATCGAGGCCGGCAAGCGCGACCGCCATCCCAACATCAAGGTCCCGGCGGCTTTCGCCAAGCAGTTCAAAACGAAGCTCGACTGGGACCTGGCGACCGAGCCCGAGCCGTACTGCGACAACCGCTCGCTCTACATCCCGCGCGGGAAAGGGCTCGGCGGCTCGAGCTCGATGAACGCGATGCTCTACGTGCGCGGCAACCCGCTCGACTACGAAGGCTGGGTCGAGGCGGGCGCGACTGGCTGGGGCTGGGACGACGTCCTCCCCTACTTCCTCCGCGCCGAGGACAACCAGCGCGGTGACTCCGAGTACCACGCGACCGGCGGCCCGCTGCGGGTCGAGGACGAGCGCTCGCCACGGCCGCTGACCGGCCGCTTCCTCGCCGCCTGCGCCGAGGCCGGCATCCCCCGCATCGCCGACTACAACGGCCCCGAGCAGGACGGCGCCGCGCTGGCGCAGGTGACCCAGCGGGGCGGCAGACGCTGGAGCGCCGCCGACGCCTACCTGCGCCCGGCGCTCGGGCGGCCGAACCTCGAGGTGGTGACCGGGGCGCAGGTCTCGGGGCTCGAGATCGAGGGCGGCACCGTGCGGGGCGTGCGCTACTCGCGGCGCCGCGGCGGTGAGCAGCTGGCGCGCGCCGGGCGCGAGGTGATCCTCAGCGCCGGCGCGATCGGCTCCCCGCAGCTGCTGCTGCTCTCCGGCATCGGACCGGCCGACCAGCTGCGCGACGCCGGTCTGACGGTGCGCCACGAGCTGCCGGGGGTCGGCGAGAACCTCCAGGACCACCCCTACGTGATCTGCAGCTGGGACGTCCCCGGCGGCGGCTCGCTCGCCGACGCCGAGAAACCGAAGGCGCTGCTCGAATACCTGCTGCGCCGCACCGGCCCGCTCACCTCCACGGTCGCCGAGGCCTTCGCCTTCGTCCGCAGCCGCCCCGGCCTGCCGTCCCCCGACCTCCAGTTCCACTTCGCCCCCGCCTACTTCTCCGACAACGGCTTCGAGGAATACGACGGCCACGCGATCAGCTCCGGCCCGGTCCTGGTCAAACCGCGCAGCCGCGGCTGGGTGCGCCTGCGCTCGGCCGACCCGGCGGCGAAGCCGCGGATCCTCACCAACTCGCTCGCCGAGGAGGAGGACGTCGCCGCCCTCGTCGCCGGCGTCCGCCTGGCGCGCGAGATCGCCGCCGCCGGCCCCCTCGCCGAGGTGGTCGGCCGCGAGATCTTCCCCGGCGGCGAAGTCGACACCGACGAGGCGATCGCCGCCGACATCCGCCGCCGCACCGAGCTCCTCTACCACCCGGTCGGCACCTGCCGGATGGGCGCCGGCGGGGAGGCCGTCGTCGACCCCGAGCTGCGGGTTCGCGGCCTCGAGGGCCTGCGCGTGGTCGACGCCTCGGTGATGCCGGTCGTCCCCAACGGCAACACCAACGCCCCGACGATCATGATCGCCGAGAAAGCCGCCGATTTGATCCGGGCTGCCGTGTGACAGCCGCCGGCCAGAGGTTGCCGGCGACGGGCATGGGTGAGATGGTCGGGCGAAGTCCTCGCTCGCAACGAAAAGGAGATTCACGATGCCCGACGGTGCCGCCCTCAATCCGGAGCTGAAGCAGAAACACCGGAAGATGTGGGCCTCCGGTGACTACCCGTCGATGGTCGAGACCTTCCTCACGCCGCTCGGCCCGCGCCTGGTCGAGGCCTGCGGCATCGGCCCGGGCGACCGCGTCCTCGACGTCGCCGCCGGCACCGGCAACGCCTCGCTGCCGGCTGCCGCGACCGGGGCGAGCGTCGTCGCCAGCGACCTGACGCCGGAGCTGTTCGAGGCCGGCCGCGCCCGCGCCGCCGCGGCCGGAGTCGAGCTCGAGTGGGCCGAGGCCGACGCCGAGAACTTGCCCTTCGACGACGCGAGCTTCGACGTCGTGATCTCCTCGATCGGGGTGATGTTCGCGCCCCACCACCAGGCCGCGGCCGACGAGATGGTCCGCGTCTGCCGCCCAGGCGGCAAGATCGGCCTGCTGAGCTGGACGCCGGAGGGGATGATCGGCGCGCTCTTCAAAACGATGGGTGGGTTCATGCCGGCACCCCCGCCGGGAGTGCAGCCGCCGCCGCTCTGGGGCGGCGAGAACCACCTGCGCGAGCTCTTCGGCGACCGGGTCGAGCTCGAGAGCGTCGAGCGCGGCGTCCTCGACGTCACCGCCTTCGAGCGGCCCGACGATTACGGCGAGCACTTCAAGGGGCGCTACGGCCCGACGATCGCCGCCCGGGCGAACGCCGAGAAAGAGGGGCGGACGGATGAGTTCGACCACGCCCTGAGCGAGATCTGCGCCGAGTGGAACCGCGGCAGCGACGACGACGCCCGCTTCGAGATGGAGTACCTGCTCACGGTCGGGCGCCGCGCGTAGCGGCGTGTCGACTTTTGCGCCCTTTCGGACGCATAAGTCGACACGGGGACCGCACCGTCAGGTGCGGTCCCTCTGCGCTCAGCGGGCGAATACCCGGTTACCGACGGCGGGGTCGCCGATCTGTACGAACCCGGTCAGCTTGCCGTCGCCGTTGTAGGTGAGGACGTCGGCGACCTCGCTCGACTCGCCGTCGAGCGTGACCGTGGTCAAGACCACGACCTTGTCGCCGTCGGCGACGAAGTCGTGGGGTTCGGTCTTGACCCCTTTCTCGCCCAGTTTGGCCCAGACGCCGGCGACCTCTCCCTTGCCCCGGTAGGTGCCGGTCAGCGAGTTGTCGCCGCGGACCTCCCAGGCCACGGAATCGTCCATGTTCTCCATCGCCCCGGCTGCATCGCCTTCGCTGAAGGCGCGATAGGCGGCTTCGGCGGTGGACCTGTTGTCGTCTGCACTCATGGCAGTCCTCCTTGGCGCGCGCAGGGCGCGCGAACGAGGCTCCCATCTACCACCGGCCGGCGATCCACCTCTCCTCGCCGGTCCCCTCGACGCTATCCCGATCGCCACACGCAAGCAAGGGCCGATCGGGCCAAAGACGCCGTTTCGTCGTGGCGGCAGGCACTCAGCCGCGGGTGCCGCCGCCGCTGCCGTCCGGCGACCAGCCGGGGCCACGGAAGAGATAGCCGAGGCGGTGGCGCCAGCAGGTCGCCTTGCGGACGTCCCCCCAGATCGCCGCGAACTCGTGGAAGGCGACCCGGGTCGGGCGGAAGCTGCGGATGTTCTGGGTGAGGCCGTAGCGCACCCGCTCGGTCTCGCCCTGGTAGGTGCCGAAGAGGCGGTCCCAGACGATCAGGATGCCGCCGTAGTTGCGGTCGAGGTAGACCTCGTTGGCGCCGTGGTGGACGCGGTGGTGCGAGGGCGTGTTGAAGAAGAACTCGAACCAGCGGGGCATCTTCTTCACCCGCTCGGTGTGGATCCAGAACTGGTAGATCAGGCTGACCGCCTGCTGGAGGAGGATCATCCACGGCGCGAAGCCGACCAGCGCCAGCGGCGCCCAGAACGGAAGCGCGGTCATCGGCGTCCAGGTCTGGCGCAGCGCGGTCGAGAGGTTGTAGTGCTCGGAGGAGTGATGGACGACGTGGCTCGCCCAGAAGACCCGCACCTCGTGGTGGATGCGGTGGAACCAGTAATAAGCGAGGTCGTCGGCGAAGAAGAGCAGGACGTAGGTCCACCACTCGTCGGCCGGCATCCGCAGCGGGCTCAGCTCGTAGAGGCCGGCGTAGATCGCGATCACGGCCAGCTTCCAGACCGCGTTGATGAGGACGTTGCCGCCACCCATCGTCAGGCTGGTCCGGGTGTCGCGCGCCTCGTAGCCGACCAGGTCCTCGTCGCGCGCGTACTTGAACGAGAGCAGCTCGACGATCAGCAGCAGCACGAACGCCGGGATTGCGTAGAGGATCAGCTCGGCCATGGGGGAAATTTAGTTGGCGAGCCAGCTGGGGGCCGTTAGGTTTGCGAGCGTGAGCGAATCCGAGTACCACGAAGCGAGCCGGGAGCAGTGGAGCGCCGCCGCCCGTAGCTGGGCCAGCGCCGCCGAAGAGGAGGAGACCGGCGCCTCGGGCGACGCCACCCTCTGGATGCTCGCCGCGGCCGAGCTGCGGCCGGGGCAGCGGGTGCTGGAGCTCGCCTGCGGGGCCGGCCGGGTGGGGCTGCAGGCGGCGAGCCGGGTCGGGCCCGACGGCGCCGTCCTCTGCTCGGACTTCTCGCAGGAGATGGTCGACGCGGTGGCCGGCCGGGTCGAGCGCCTCGGGGTGCCGAACGTGGAAACCCGCCTGCTCGACGCCCACCAGCTCGAGCTCCCTGACGGGGAGTTCGACGTCGTCCTCTGCCGCTTCGGCTACATGCTGATGGCCGACCCGGCGCAGGCGCTACGCGAAAGCGCGCGGGTCCTGCGCGCCGACGGCAAGCTGGCCCTGATCGTCTGGGGAACGGCGGAGCAGAACCCCTGGCTCTGGCTGATCATCGAGGCGTTGATCGACCACCTGAACGCACCGCGCCCGGAGCCGGGCACCCCCGGCCCGTTCTCGCTCGGCGAACCCGAGCGGCTGCGCGCCGTCTGCGAGGAGGCCGGCCTGAGCGAGGTCGAGGTCGAGGAGATCGCGACCGAGCAGGCCTACGACTCGCTCGATGCCTGGTGGGAGGAGCTGCTCGAGGTCAGCGGCCCCCTGGCGGCGATGCTGAAGGCGCTCCCCGAGGAGGACCGCGAAGCGATCCGCTCCAAAGCGCTCGCCGGCGGCGGGGAGTTCGTCAAGGACGACGGCCGCGCCGTCTTCCCCGCCGCGGTCCTCGGCGCGACCGCACGCAAGCAGAGCCCGTCGGCGAAATAGTCTCGTGCGGTGCCCCTGGGCCCCGACGAGAACGCGGCGAAACGGATCGCCACCGCCGCACGCCGCTTCAACCGCCAGCCGCGGCTGCTGCGCTCGATCCAGCGGGCGCGCGAGCGCTTTCTCGGCGGCGACGAGTTCGTCGACCGCCTCTCCACCTCCCGCGACCGTCCCTCCGACCTCGCCGTCCAGCACCTGGCCGAGCTGCGCGGGGAGACGCCCGGGGTGATCGGCGAACTGGGGCTGACGGCGCTGCAGGCCTGGCAACGGCTGGCCGAGTCCCAGGACCGCGGCCGCGGCGAGGTCGACGTCGCGATCCTCTTCACCGACCTGGTCGGCTTCTCGAGCTGGGCGCTGGAGGCGGGCGACGAGCCGGCGCTGCGGTTGCTGCGGGAGGTGGCGGCGGCGATCGAGCCACCGGTGACCGAACGCCAGGGCGAGGTCGTCAAGCGCCTCGGCGACGGGCTGATGGCGGCGTTCTGGGACGCGGGGAGCGCGACCGAGGCCGCCTTCGCCGCCCGCGAGCGAATCGCCTCGGTCGAGGTCGAGGGCTTCCGCCCCCAGCTGCGCACCGGCATCCACCTCGGCCGCCCGCGCAAGGTCGGCGGCGACTACCTCGGCGTCGACGTCAACGTCGCCGCCCGCCTCTGCGACGCCGCCAAGCCCGGCGAGGTACTCGTCTCCGACCGCGCCCTGCTGAAGCTCGACCTGAACACCGTGAACGCGAAGAACCGCCGCTTCCGCGCCAAGGGCGCGCCGAAGGAGCTCGCCGTCTACGCCTTGACGCCCGCCTAGCGTAGGAGCCGGTCGACCACCTCGAGCAGCTCGAGGTGGTCGTCGATCACGAAGTCGGCCTCGACGCCGTCGTCGGCGTCGTCGTGCAGCCCCCGGTAGCGGACGGTGCCCATGCCGATCGCCGCGGCCCCGGCGACGTCGGTCCGGCGCAGGTCCCCGACGTGCATCGCCGCCTGCGGCCGCGACCCAAGCGCAGCCAGGGCCGGCTCAAACGCCTCGGGCGCCGGCTTGTAGTGCCCGGTTTCGTCCGAGAAAGACCAACCGCTGAAGTGCTCCAGCAGCCCTCCGCGGGCGAGCTGCCCGCGCAAGGCCGCACCGCCGCTGAAACCGACGTCGCAGACGATCCCGACTCGCACCCCTCTCTCCCCCAGCCCCTGGAGAACCTGCCCGATCCCCGGCGCCAGTTCGAGCTCGACTTCGTCGATCGCGCCGAGGAAGGCCTCCGCGACCCGCTCGCCACCCGCTCCCTCGACCCCGAGCGCCCGCACCAGCATTGCTGCCCCCTCCCGCGGGTGCAGGTGGACTCCTTCGGCCCAAGAGCCCTCCCAGCGCAACCTCACCTCGTCCAGGCTCTCCTCGAGCAGCACCGCCTCCACCGCGAAGCCGCCCTCCTCGCACGCCGCCGCCACCGCACGCCGCCGCGCCGCCGGCATCGCCCCTTCCGGCACCTGCGCGATCGTGTTCCAGAAGTCGAAGGTGATGGCCTCGATCATCGAGCTAATCATTGCATAATCGAGCTAATTGACATCTCTCTTAGATCAATTATGCGATCATTAGCTCGATGAAAAGCTTCATTGACATTGACAAGACCTTCGCGGGGCAGCCGCGGAGGCTAGGGCCGCTGCTCGCCCGGATCGACACCGGCAAAGGCCGCGAGGCCCTATATGGAGACCAGCTCCCGGAGCTCCTCCACCAGCTGGCCAACGACGCCAGAGTCTCCTCGATCACCGCCTCCAATGCGATCGAGGGGGTGGTCGTCGAGAGCTCGCGAGCGGAGAAGCTGGCCGAGGGCTCCCGCCGCTTCCGCAATCGCAACGAGCGGGAGTTTGCCGGCTACCGCGATGCGGTCGACGAGTTGATGCGCCTCGATGCCTACGAGCCGCTCACGGTCCCCTACGTGCTCCACCTTCATCGCCTGCTATTCACCCACTCCGGAGGACGCGGGGGTCACCTCAAGTCGGACCAGAACCTGATCGTCTCCTATGAAGACGGGAGGCGAAAGGTGGTGTTCGAACCTACTCCGCCAGCGCAGACCGAGTTCCAGCTGAGCGAGCTGCTCGACCGCTACCAGGCTGCCAAGGAAGCAGCGGCTGCCCACCCGCTGGTGCTGACCGGCGCACTCATCCTCGACCTTCTAGCGATCCATCCGGTCGCCGATGGCAATGGGCGCCTGGCCCGACTGCTCACCACTCACGAGCTGCTTGCCGGGGACTACCGGGTTGCACGCTACGTCAGCGTCGAGCAGGGGATCTACGCATCGAGGAATACCTACTACGCCAGCCTCTACGAGTCGCAGCGGCGATGGCACCAGGGGGACCACGACATCTGGCCGTGGATCACCTACCTCGCCGGGGTCCTCGCCTCCGCCTACGAGGCTTTCGAGAGCCGCGTCGCATCGGCCAGGTCGGAAACCGGCAACAAGCAGCAGCGGGTGCGTGAATACATCCTCGAACACGCGCCTGACTCTTTTCGTCGCCGAGACGTCGCTCGAGCCGTGCCTGGCGTCAGCGAGGCGACGATCAGGCTCGTTCTGGCCGAGCTGCGAGGGGAGGGGAAGATCGCGTCAGAAGGTTCTGGCCCTGGAGCCAGATGGCGAAAACCAAGCCCTGACTGACCTGTCGGCTTTTAGAGAACTCAGGAGTTCTTGCTCTTTGCGGTTCCCGCGTCCACACTTGGACAGATGGCGGCCGAGCCCTCAGTCGAAGTCGGCGCCTACGTCCTACAGCTGGGCGAAGCAGGCGGAACCATCGTCACCCGCGGCGAGAGCGCCGAGGAAGCCGAGATCGAACCCCTGCGACACGCGCTCGCGGAATCTGGGCCAGAAGCCCCCGACCACCGCCCGGATGTCGCCGACGAAATTGACGAAGCCGCGGAATCGACGGCAAAGGTCGAGAAGGCTGTGGCCCTTTGCAAAGGCGTCACCGAAGGCCACGCGCTGAGCCCGGACCAGCTCGCCCTCGAGGTCGGTTCGCTACTCGACTGTCTCGAACGGCTGGACCGCAAGAAGGAGCACAAAAAGGCGCTGCGGATGGCCCGCGCCCTGGCCACGCTGCTGATGCTGCTGAAACGCTGGGCGGACCTGCTGGAGACCCTGCGCATCGCCCTGCGCGCCGGCGAGCAGCTGGGCGACCTGGAGGCGATCGCCTGGGCGAGGCACGAGCTTGGCAGCCTGCACCTCGCGGCGGGCGACGTCGAGGGCGCGGCGCGCGATCTGCACCAAGCCCGCGATGTCCGAGAGCAGATCGGCGACCGGCGCGGGCTGGCGACGACCAACCGCAACCTGCAGGTGCTGTGCGATCGCCTGCAGGCGATGCTGCGAAGCGAAGAGCTAATCCGCCGTCAGGCCCGGGACAGACGCCCGTCCCTCCGCTACCTCCTCGCGGGCGCGACGCTGGCCGCCTTCCTGTTCGCCGGGGGCGTCGCCGCGGGGATGACCATCGGTGGCGACAACAGTGAAAACGCCGCCGAGGGAGGCGTCCTGCCGGTCATCAACGGGAACAACGGGGGCGGCGGGAGCAATGGCGGCGGGGGCGGGAAGACGGGCGGCGAGAGCGGCGGGAAGACCGGCGGCGGCACTGGCAGCGCCGGCAATTCCGGCAAGAGCAACAACGGCACCGCGCAGCAAGAACGGGAAGAACAAGAACAGAGGGAACTCGAACAGCGGGAACTGGAAGAACGGGAACAAGAACAGCGGGAACTCGAAGAACGGGAAGTCGAAGAACGCGAACTGGAAGAACGGGAACGCGCGGAACGAGAACTGAAAGAACAGGCGCAGCGGGAAGCAGAAGAAGCCGGTCCGATCGTCAAGTAGCCGCAAGCAGCCCCGGGACCCGCTAACCACCCCGCAGGTAAGAAGCACGGCGCCTAAGTTCGATTCGTTCTTCGGTTGCCATCAAGTGCCAGCGCGGGACCCCGAGCCCTTTTGCCACCGCCTTCAGCGTGTTGAATTTCGGGTTCCGCCGTCCCGACTCGAGGTGTGAAATCTCGGTGTGGTGGAGACCGCCGGCGTCTGCGACCTGCTCCTGAGTCAACCCAGCCTCCTCGCGAATCTCCCTGATCGCGCGCCCGAGATCGGGGTGTGGGCGGTCTGCAGTTGACATCAACCTGAGCCAATCTGCTCAGGATTTTTTACTCCATAGCGTCAACTCCAACTTGGGGTGGACGCATAGAGGCGACTTCGCAATTTCGGAGTTCCTTCGATTCCCGAAAACCTCCTGATCAGGACCGAAAGGGAGTGCGTGCGAGGGGGTGTAGCCATCGCTTGCCCGGGTAGCCATCCGGCGTGACCGACTACTCGATCGTCAGGGCAGACGAAGCGAAGGACGCCTACGCCGACACCGATGTCCCCGGGGAGTTCCGCTCGCTGAGCGACGCGCTCGGGGCCGAGCAGCTGGCGGTGACGCTGATCCGCATCCCGCCCCACTCCGACTTCGAGCAGGGCTCGGGACACCGGCACGAGGAGATCGAGGAGGTCTACCTCGTCACCAGCGGAACCCTGACGATGCGCTTTGGCGAGGAGGTCGAGACCGTCGAGGCCGGCAGCGCGGTGCGGGTCGCGCCGCATACGGTCCGATCGCACCGTAACGAGGGCGACGAGCCGGTCGAGCTGTGGGCGATCTCACCTGCCGCTGATAACGATGGCGGCGAGAAGGTCGACGAGTTCTGGGAGGCCTCTCCCGACGCTGCCCAACATCGGTAGGCGCACTGCTCAGGCGTCTGACGCGCTCGCGAAGACCTCTTCGAGGGTGAAGATCTGCGAGCAGGGAACACCAAGTCCCTTCGCGAGCCGCTGCAGGGTTTCGTGGGTGGGATTGCTCTTGCCCTTCTCCAAGCGCGAGATCTCAGTCGCGTCGATCCCGCTGCTCGCAGCGAGCTCACGCTGACTCAAGTTCTTGGTTTTCCGGAGGAAGCGAACGGCCTTTCCGAGTGAGGCGCGAGGGGTTTTTAGAGCGGAACTCAAAGTTCTGCCAATCGAATTGGGTTTCGGCCCAGATTTGAATAGAGAGGAACTCAAGTTGGCGAAACCGCGGGCGAGAAGCTGCTCGATGGGCAACTCGGCGCTTCCTCGATCCGGCATTTTGCGGACGCCGCGCTCGCCAGGATTTCGACCTCGTGAGTAAAGAAGTGCAGTCCTGAAGCCACTTGCCGGGTGCAAGCCTTGGGCTTCATCCCAACCGCATATGAGCGATCCGAGCCGGGTAGCTGCTGCGGGTGACCTACCTCGCCGCCTCCGACCGCTACGAGGGCAAGATGCAGTACCGGCGCTGCGGCAGCTCCGGGCTCGACCTGCCGGTCCTCTCGCTCGGCTACTGGCACAACTTCGGCGACGGGCAACCGTTCGAGCGGCAGCGGGCGATCGCGCGGCGCGCCTTCGACCTCGGCATCACCCACCACGACCTCGCCAACAACTACGGTCCGCCCTACGGTTCCGCCGAGCTCAACTTCGGCCGCCTGATGCGCGAGGACTTCGGCCCCTACCGCGACGAGATGATCGTCTCGACCAAGGCGGGCTGGGACATGTGGCCCGGTCCGTATGGCCAGGGCGGCGGCTCGCGCAAGTACCTGCTCGCCTCGCTCGACCAGTCGCTGCGGCGGATGGGCCTCGACTACGTAGACGTCTTCTACAGCCACCGCCTCGACGGCACGACGCCGCTGGAGGAGACGATGAGCGCCCTCGACACCGCCGTCCGCCAGGGCAAGGCCCTCTACGTCGGCATCTCCTCCTACGACGCCGAGCGCACCCGCCAGGCGGCGGCGATCCTCCGCGACCTCGGCACCCCGCTGCTGATCCACCAGCCCTCCTACTCGATTCTGAACCGCTGGATCGAGGCCGAGGGCCTGCTCGAGGCGACGGCCGGGCTCGGCGTCGGCGTGATCGGCTTCACCGCCCTCGCCCAGGGCCTGCTCACCGACCGCTACCTCGACGGCATCCCCGAGGACTCGCGTGCTGCGCGCGGGACGGAGACCTTCGACAACGACTGGCTCAACGGGGACACGATCGAGCGCCTCCGCGGCCTCGACGACCTCGCCTCCAAACGCGGCCAGACCCTCGCCCAGCTCGCCCTCGCCTGGGCCCTGCGCGACGAGCGCGTCACCTCCCTGGTGATCGGCGCCTCCTCGGTCGAGCAGCTCGAGCAGAACGTCGACGCCCTCGACAACCTCGAGCTCTCCGACGACGAGCTGGCCGAGATCGACCGCCACGCCGAGGCCGGCGCCGACGTTGACATCTGGGAGCAGGCGCGCGCCGGCGAGTGGTAGGCGCACCACTTCGTTCGTCTGGACAATCGCATCGGCGGGCGCGAGTATCGTCCTGCCGCCTGTCGCCGACGAAGACCGAGGAGGTCACGTGTCCCGCCCCACTTCCCGTTTTCTGCTGCGCCTCGCGACCGTTGCGGTCGCGTCCTGCGCGGTGCTCGCCGTCCTCCCCGCGCTCGCCGAGGCAGCCGAATACACGGTCAACACCACGGCTGACCTCGCGCCGGCCGCAGGCGAGTGCCAAGGCACGAACCCCTGCTCGCTGCGCCAAGCGATCGACACCGCAAACGAATCCGCGGCTCCCGTCATCAACCTCCCCGCCGGGCACTACCAGCTGACGCTCACGGGCACCGAAGAGGGGGCAGACGAAAACGGCGATCTCGACGTCACCGGAGGCAGCCAGATCCAGATCAACGGGGCAGGCGCCCGCAGTACGGTGGTCGATGCGACCGGCCTCGGAGAGCGGGTGTTCGACGTCCTTCCGCTCGGAACGCTCGGCCTCTCGAGGCTGACGGTGACGGGCGGCGAAGCAATCAACGTGAACGGCGGCGGGATCCAGGTCGACGAAGGGTCGCTCAACCTCGACCAGGTGGCGGTGCTGAACAACGTTTCGACGAGGTCGGGCGCGGGCGGTGGGATATCTGCTCGGCAGGCCACGCTCACGGTCTCCTTGTCGCTGATCGCCCGCAATCGCAACAGCGGCGACGGCGGTGGCATCTTCGTAGAAACCGGGAAAAACCACTCCACCACCACGATCGTCAACTCGACCATCGCCAACAACGTGGTCGACACCTCTCTCTATCCCGAAAACGAAAGCTGGGGCGCCTACGGGGGCGGCGTCGAAGCAAGCGGCAAAATGGTGCTGCAGAACGTCACCGTGGCAGGCAACTCGATACGGGATGGGAACGGCGGCGACGAGGGCGAAGGAGCCGGCCTCGGCATCTACACGGAAGAAAGCGAATTCCTCAACACCATCGTCTACGGCAACACGGCCTCTGAAGTCGAATTCCTGGCCCAGTGCAACCCCCTCGAACCCGACGAACGGCTGATCAGCGCCGGCCACAACCTCGAACAGCAACCGCCCGCTGGAGAGCAACGCTGTTTCGAAACCTCGACCGATCTGATCGCCGATCCGCTGCTCGGCACGCTGGCGAACAACGGTGGGGAAACCGACACGATGGCCCTGCTGACCGGCAGCCCGGCGATCAACTCCGCCGACGCGGGCAAATGCCCGGCGACCGACCAGCGTGGCCTGCCGCGCCCCTCGCTCGGCGGCTGCGACATCGGCGCCTTCGAGGTGCAGCCCGTCCCACCGCCCCCGCCGCCCGCGATCACGGCGCCGACGATCAAGCGCAAAGGCAAGGTCGTCGTCAAGAAGGCCGGCAAGACCTTCCTCGTCAAACCGGGCTTCTTCGTCGCCTGCCCAGCCGCGGATCCGATCTGCACCGGCACTATCAAGGCCCGCGCGCCGAAGCTGAAGATCAAGAGCGCCGGAACGAGCGCGGCCAAGAAAGTGCTGATCGGCAAGGCTAAGTTCAGCGTCACCCCGGGGAAGACCAAGAAGCTCTCGCTGAAGCTGAGCTCGAAGGGGGCGAAGATGCTGCGCCTCCTGGGCAAGGTCCGGGCTCAGTTCGAAGTCACCTCTCGCGCCGGCACCGGGCCGGTGGCGAAAGCGAAAGCGACGCTGAAGCTGAAGTTGCCGGGGGTTCATCGCCGGCACTGAGTAGGCCTTGGGAAGTGCAGGTGCCGAGGTCGGCTCGGCACCTGCACACCGCTAGCGGATCAGCCCGTAACCCCGTGCACTACGGGGTAGTAACCATTCGCATGACCCGTGACCTTCGGGTGGTAGCTTTCGCCGGTCGGGTTGGAGAGGCCGTTGATCCACTCCGTCGAGGAACCACCGCCACCGTCGCAGACGGCGTGACCAACGAACGGCGGGATCACGTCGCGGAAGATGAAGTTCGAGCCCGCCCGCGTCGCCGCGGCGCTGATCACGTTCTTGATCATCACCGCGGTTTCGTTCAGCCGCGTCTCCTCACTCGGGCTGAACCAGGTAAGCGCGTTGCAGTCTTCGCCGTTGAACAGCTTCGGGTAGTCGAGCACGATCACTTTCGCGCTCGGCGACTTTTCCTTGATCTTGTTGTTGACCAGGTCGAGCCGGCCCGGCAGCGTGTTGTTGATGTAGGCCTGCGCCGTGTTGATCGCGCCGTTGCAGTCCGACGCCCACGAGGGCAGCGCGCATTCGGTGATCACTTCCGAGAAGCCGGCGTCGTTGCCGCCGATCGTGTAGGTGACCCAGTTGGTGTCAGAGGTGAGGCTGTTTGCCTGGGTGCTGAGGATGTCGCCCGTCTTCGCCCCCGAACAGGTGGCGTTGACGAAGGTCCATTCGGGATGGGCGTTGTGCAGCAGGTACGGATACGCGTAGACCGACCGCTTGCAGCTTTCTTCGTAGAACGTGCGCGTTCCCACGCCGGACGAGTAGGAATCTCCGAGAGCGACGTACTTCGTCGCCAATGCCGAACTGGCGAAGACGGCACATATTGCCGCCGCCACGCAGAGAACCGCAGAGATGCGCCTCCACTTCATGATGCTCCTCCTCGAAAAGAACCGGGAGCCCTTACCGCGGAGGCATTCGCCATCGCTCACCCGGCAGTTGGTCGCCTGCCCCCCTTATGGGCAGAACTTTTTTGACCATAACCGAGGATCTAGGCCGAGTCCAGCGGGTGCAGCTCGCCCCGAGTCAGCGCCTCGGTGCGGAGGTGGGCGATCGCCTGGTACTCGGCGGAGCCGATCATGTCGAGGAAGGCCTGCCGGGTCGGGTACTCGACGAGAAGGACGAGGTCCCAGCTGCGGTCGCCCAGCACCACCGGCGCCGCCTGCGCTTGAAATACGGGCCTGCCTCCCGCTTTCTCGAGCAGCGGCAGCACCGCCTCCCCGTATTCGACGTAGCGCTCCCGCCCGCCGTCGGGTTTGAAGGCGAGCAGGTTCAGCATCGTCACCGGTCCCTCCGAAGCGCGGCTCGCGAGGTCGGCGAACCCCTCCTCGCTCAACAGCTCCGGCAGCGCCTGATCGTCCATTACCGGGCCGATCGTAACCCGATCGCCGACTCAGTGGTGGCGATGCCGATGGTGGTGCTTCTTCGTCTTCTTGCAGACGGTCCGATGGTGCTTCGCCTTTTTCTTCCTGGAGCCCTTGCGGCATTTGAGGTGCTTCGCCGGCGATGGCGCTGCCGTAATGACCGTGGACCCTCCCCCGCCATTTGCGCCAGTGGCGCCTTGCGGGCTGACTGCGGAGGATTGCCCCGCCGTCGCCGACCCCTCGGGCAGGTTCGCGAGTTCCTGGTATTCACGACAGGGCTCGCCCCGAAGGCCCGGGCAGGGCGGCAGTTCGGTCGGCACGCTCACCCCCGGGATCACCGGCAGCAGGAGGTTCGAAGGCGTGCCGCCGCCGGAGGCGATCGCGACCTGGGCGGTGCCCGATGGTTCGGCCTGGTCGAAGGCCCAGATCGGCTGGGTCCCGTTCGGGGCGGCGATCGTCACCCGAATCCGCGAACCGGCACGGTAGGCATGGCCCTCGTAATAGAGCGGGATCGTCACCGGCGCGAACTCCCCGCCCGGCATCGCTTCGACGTCGGCTTCGCGCAGGCTCAGGACCGGCTCGAGCGGGGTGCTCTTCGCGGCGTCGAGCTTGCGCTCGTTCGCCCGCACCCAGCCGTTCTGGACGAAGGTCTCCTTGCCGTCGGGCCTGACCTCGCTGATCGTCGCCTGCAGGTCGACGTTCGGGGTCGAGGAGCGGACCCAGACGTTGACGGCGCCCGCACCGACCACGGTCGTGTTCGCGCCAAGCGGCGCGGTCAGGTAGGACACCGCGCTGCCCGCCGGATTCTGTTCCCAGTGGTAGTCGGGGGTCTGCGTCCAAAGGCCGCCGGCGCCGCTGCCGGTGTCGCCGCTGAAGTCGGTCTTCGGCAGGGCGCCGGCGTTCCAGGTGAACTCGTCGGCGCCAGAGGCAGCGGGGGCGGTTTCGGCGAGTTCGCCGCCCGGGGTCATGTACCAGCGCTTCGCTTCGGTCCCGGGCACGGGGAGATCGTCGAAGGATGCTTCGAAGCCGGGGTAGGGCTTGCCGGGCGAGGATTGGCCGAGGGGGTCTTTGCCCGCCCCGTTGTCGAAAAGGACCCGGATCGGCTTCAAGGCTTCGTAGGCGGTCAGCGCCGATTCGTAGGTCGGCTGCTGCTGAATCGGGTCGGGGGGCAGCGTCACGCCTTGGATCCCCATCGCTTCTTCGAAGATAACCGGCGCCGCGGCCTGGACCGCGGCCGCGGTGGTGATCGGCGCCCGTTCGGCGACGTAT
Source organism: uncultured Actinomycetes bacterium (assembly GCA_963702075.1). GTDB lineage: Bacteria > Actinomycetota > Thermoleophilia > Solirubrobacterales > 70-9 > VAYN01. The sequence continues at coordinate 2,201,445 of OY969703.1, forward strand.
AGCTGGAGGAAGTCGAACCAGCGGTTGAACGTCTCCGGGTCGAGCGAGTCGATGTGGGCGCCGTTGGTGAAGGTGAACCATTTCTTCTCGGTCCCGGTCATCTGCGCGGCCAGCGTCGGGCAATGCCCGCCGGTCTGCTCGTCGGTCCACTGGCAGGCCATGAAGGTCGGCACGTCGATTTTGTGGACGAAGGTGACCGGCGAGAGCGGATCGGCGACTTCGGGTTTGTAGTGGCTGTTTTCTTCGATCTTGTGGAGCAGGTCGACCGCCTCCGGGTGCAGCGCCTGGTTGGCTTCGCAGGTCGTATCGCCTTCTTCGATCCGTTTGTTTGCCCATTCCTGGCCATGGCCCGGGCTCGCCGGTTCGGCGTTCTGGACCCGCTCTTTGGCCCATTCGAGGGCGAAGCCGGTGTTGAGGATGCCGCCGGGATAGAGCGTCGTCTGGGTGTTGTCGATCACCGAGAGCGGCGAGATCGCAGCCAGGTCCGGCGGCTGGGTGGCGGCGGTGAAGAGCTGGGAGATACCGCCGTAGGAGATGCCCATCATCCCGACCTTGTTGTGCAGGACCCAGGACTGGTGGGCGATCGTCTCGACCACGTCGTAGCCGTCGAGGTTCTGCAGCGGCTCGAAGAAGTCGTAGGCACCGCCCGAGCAGCCGGTGCCGCGCATGTTGACGTCGACCACGGTGAAGCCCATCAGGTTGGCGATGATCGAGATCCCGTTTTCGGGACCGTCCGGGTTGGCGTAGCCGTAGCCGGAGTACTCGATCAGGGTCGGCGTCGGCCCGCTCGGGATCGGCGGCAGCTCGACGCCCGGGAGCACGTGCGTCACGTCGCTCGGCGGGTGGACGTCGATCGCCAGCTTGGTCCCGTCGCGCGTGGTCAGGTACTGGTACCCGCTTTCTTCGATCGTCTGGTTGTAGATGCTCGGGTCCGGCGGCGCCGATTGATCGGCGAGGACCCGCAGCGGCGGCGATTCTTCCCCGCCGGAGGCGACGGTGTAGCCGTCGCCCGGCGCGACGTTGCGAAACAGCGTGCCCCCGAGCTGGTTAACGCTCCGGGTGGCGACATCATGCCCTTCGCCGTCGAGCAGCGAAACCTGCGCGCCCGGCGCCAGCCCGGTCGCATAGACCTGTTCGACGCTCCCGTGAGCCTCGAACGAGGCAGCGGAAGCGAGAGCGGGAACCGCCAGCATGGCGAGTAGACAGCAGCCGATCGCCATCGATACAGGCACCCGGCGCAAACAGTCGAGATCTCCTCCCTTACCCAAGATTAAGTAGTAGTACCACCCGGCTCAGGATCTGAAACCCTCACTCGCGGGGGACAAATTGCGTTTAGGTACTGAAGCGTGTTTGTTTACTTAGGACTTCTGAACTAGTGTCGCTCGGGTGTCCTATCGATCGACTCGACTGAGGGTTCAGCTGCCCTGTGGCGGGGGCGGATCGCTGGTCGAGCGGAACGTCGAAGCACCCTTTCTCGAAGATTGCCGGCAAGCCACCAACTGTCTGCAGCACTCCCATGCCTGTGGGATCCCGACCCTCGGCTGCGTGGGAGAATCGGTCCCTGAAATCCCCGGGGCCTGTGGGCCCATGTCCTGCGCCGACGCACACACCGGGTGCTTCAGGACCTCGGAAATCCCCGCAGCCGTCAAGGCTGAAGGCGGCGTCGCTCTAACTCTTCGGGACCTGGCAGCGATGCACCGCGAACTACGAGCGAGACCTTTCGAACGGTAGGGAAGGAGACGAAGATGCCATTCGATTCCAGGCGATTGAGAGTGCAACTGGGTTGTCAGGGGACGGAACCATGGCCGACGCTTCACTTCTGCGCGAACAATCACTCGTGCTTCCGGTTCGGCTCCCCGTGCGGCTGGCGCTCGCCGTACATTCTCTGCCGTCTCGGCTCTGACGAGCCTTGCTGGGCCAGCCCGGAGATCGATACCCCCCTCACCCCCGTTACCCCCCGGGTCTTCCCGCAGGATCGAGTCCCGATCGAGCGCGACCCGGAGGACCCGGAGGTGGTGTTGCTGCGACCAGAGCACCTGCCCAGGCTGCGCGGCCAGCTGCAGATGGAGCTGGCTCAGATAGACGAGATCGCCCACCGCAAGGGCGAGATCGAAAGCCAACTCGAAGAGCTCGACTCAGCCGAGAAAGAGCTGAAGAAACGATCGGGCGGGCGCTAGCGGGGCGCTCGCAGGACCACACCAACCACCGACTGGAGGAGCAATGGCCTTCGAATCCAAAAGACTGCGCGTTCAGCTTCCCTGCAAGAAAGCGGGAACCCTGGTCGAGAAAGAGCCCGAACCCGAGGCGCGGCTCGGCGGGCGAGTTCCCGACCCGGAATGCGCGATCTTCGCCTCCTGCCGTTTCCGCACGCCGGTCAACTGCGGCTTCCCCTCACCGCAGGGCTGCGTGTTCTGTACCTGGGATTCGCCCGCATGCCGGTTCTTCGACTCCCCCTTCCCCGACTGCCCCGGTCACGTCACGATCGAAGCCGCCTGTCACGTGACCTGCGGCGTAACCGAAGCCTGCAGGGGAGGGACGGAAGTCTGCGGCGCCCCGACGCGGGATCCCGGTACCGACCCAATCATCATCGATCCCGACCCCGAGGATCCGGGAACGGTCCTGCTGCGGCCGGAGGACCTGGGCCGCTTCCGCCGTCATCTGGAGACCGAGCTGGAGCGGATCGAAGCGTTCGAAGGCCGCCGGGGCGAGATCGAGGGGCAGCTCAAAGAGCTCGCCTCCGCCGAGAAAGCGCTGAAAAAACGCTCGAAAGGCAAATAGCGCGGCACAGGTAGACCGCGATGGGCGTCCTGCAGCGGGCCCGCCTGCGGGCCAACCCGGGCTACGAGCTGGTCCTGCTCGACCGGCTGGGTGACGCCGAGCGAGAGCTCGTCGGCGAGGTCGACGAGGACGTCTACGGCGTGCTCCGGCCCCGCGACGCGCGGCTGGAGGCCCGGACCGTCTCCACCGACACGGCGCTGCTCTTCCTGACCCTGGCCGAGCCCGGCCCGCTACCCGCCTACGCCCGAGCCCGGCTCGCCGCCGCCGACCTCGAGGAAGCGATCGGCCAGTTGGTGCTCGACGGCGTGCTCGAACTGGAGCACGAGGGCGGCTTCGTCGGCGGGGCAGGGGCGGCGGCGGCGCTGCTGCCGGAGCGCTCCGACGGCGGTCGCGGCCGCATCGGCGCCCTCTCGATGGCGGCGCTTCGCTACGGGCAGGAGCTCGGTCCTCTGGAGGAGTCGCTGGTTGCGATGCGGATGTACCTCTACGGACGCCTGCCGGTATCGCCGGCGCTGCGCGAGCGCTGGCCCGACGAGGACGCCGTCGCGGCTTGGCTCGGGATCGACCGCGGCGGCGGCGCCCGGGCGGCGCTGGTCGAGGGCTGGAGCGAGGTGCCCGAGCCCGAGGACGGGCCCGCCTACTGGCGCAGCTGGTGGCCGCGCGGGTCGGGCTCGCGCCACGGCTCGAACTTCAAGCTCTACGTCAGTCCTGGACTCGACGGCCTGCCGGACGCGTTGGCCGCGGTTGCCGAGACGCTGCGGGGAGCGCCCGGCCTCAGCGGCTTCAAGATCGGCCGCGACGTCGGCGGGATCTGCCGCCCCGACAAACTCGTCGTCTACTTCGACCGCCTCGACGACCTGCACGGGGCGGCGACGGCGCTGGGCGAGCGGCTCGACGGCTGCCCACCGCACGGCGTCCCCTTCACCGCGGCGATCGACCGCGACGGCCTGCTCTCTTGGGGCTCCGATCCGCCGCGAACCCCGGGGGGCGAGCCGGCGGGCAGCTGGCGGCTCTGGATCGCCGAGCGCCTGGCCGAGTTCCTCGCGCGGGCACGGCGCGAGGGCGGCGCCCTGGAGCCGTGGCGGTTCGCCCTGGAGCGCCTCGCCCTGGCCGGCGTCGATGCCGACACCTGGGCGCCGCGGAGCGGCATCTGGCCGGCCACCGAGGCAGCGGCGTAGAGATGGAGGCGGCGCTCGAGCAGTTCGTCCTGCCCGAGGACGTGGCGATCACCCCGGTAGCGGAGCTGCCGGCAGAGGTCCGGCAGGGCTTCACCCACGAGACGGACGATTGCGCCGTCACCCGACCGCTGGCGCGCGGCACCTCCAGCATCGTCGATTCCCGGGCCGCTGGATTGCTGGAATGTTTCCGGACGCCCGCGACGATCATCGAAGCGGTGATTGCCTACAGCACCGCCGAGGGACTCGACCCGCACGAGACGCTCGACGGAGCTTTCGAGATGCTGCGCGGCTTCGTCAGCCAAGGGTTGCTGGTCACGGCCGACTCCAAGCTGGCCGAGCCGATCTCGACGTCGTTGCAGCCCGGCGAGCCGGTCGGCGAGTTCGAGGTTGTCGAGCCGGTCCATGTGATCGCCGATACCGAGGTCCACCTGGCGCGTGCCGAGGACGGCACCGCAGTGGCGCTGAAGATCGCCCGCGCTGGATTCGAGCGCCGGCTCGCCGTCGCCTTCAATCGCGAGGCGGCCGTGCTCGACCACCTCGACGGCGAGGTCGGGCCGCGCCTCCTCGCCGCCGGCACGCACGAGGAGCGACCGTTTCTGGCCGTCGCCTGGTGCGCCGGGGTGGACGTCCTCCATGCCGCCAACGAAGCACGGGCTATCGGCGGCGCCGTCGGCCGCGAGGAACTGCTCGGCCTATCCGCGGAGACGCTGGCCGTCTACGCCCGGCTGCACGAGCTTGGCGTCGCGCACGGCGACGTCCATCCCCGCAACGTCCTCGCCGGACACGACGGCGCGGTCCAGCTGATCGACTTCGGGCTCGCGGTCAGGCCGGCCCCGCCGGGGACGGCGAAGACGGGACCGCGCGGCGGCGTCGACTTCTTCCTCGACCCGGAGTGCGCCGCCGCGAGGGTGGCGGGAGAGATGGCCCCAGCGCTGTCGCCGGCGGCGGAGCAGTACTCGGTCGCGGCGCTCCTCTACCTGCTCTTGACCGGCGAGCACACGCAGGAGTTCTCGCTGGAGCCGGAGGAGATGCTGCGCCAGCTCGTCGAGCGGGCACCCGATCCGTTCGAGCGGCATGGCATCGACCTGCCGGCCGTCGAGGCGGTGATCCGGCGCGGGTTGGAGAAGGACCCGACCGCACGCCATGACTCACTGACCGAGTTCCGGCGGGCCTTCGGCGAGGCCGCAGCAGCGGAACGCGAGCGACCCGCCCCGGTCCCCACCGCCACCCGCGGACGCCAGGGCGCCGCCCTGCTCGAAGACGTGCTCGAGCGGCTGACCGCTCCCGACGGCGAGCTGTACGCCGATGGAATCGACGCCCCGACCGCCTCGGTCATGAACGGCGCCGCCGGCTTCGCCCAGGCCCTGCTGCGAATCGCCGGCCTGCGCGCTGACGAGTCGCAGCTGGCGCTGGCCGACCTCTGGGCGGTGCGGGCCCAGCTGGCCGCCGAGAGCGAGGAGGCATTCTGGAACGAGGAGCTGGAGATCGTCCCCGAGGTCTTCGGCGACAACTCGTTCTTCCACAACATCGCCGGCGTCGAGTGCGTGGCGGGGTTGGTCGCGGCGGCGCGCGGTGACGAGCTGGCGCTAGCCCTGGCGCAGGCCGGGTTTGTCGCCGCCCTGCGCCGGCCCTGCGAGCACGTCGACGTCGCCTTCGGCAAGGCCGGCCTCTTGCTTGGCGCCGCCCAGCTGCTCGAAGCCCTGCCGCCGCACGTCGACGGCATCGAGCTGCGCGCCGCCGGCGATGCCGTGCGGGAGAAGCTCTGGGCTGAGCTGGCGCCGCAAAAGCCTCTCGCCAAGGGACCGGAGCTGCGCTCGCTCGGCGCCGCCCATGGCTGGGCCGGGTATCTCTACGCGCTCCTGCGCTGGAGCGAGGCCAGCGGCTCTGAGCCCCCGCCCGGCCTGACGCGCCGGCTCGACGAGCTGGGAGGGCTGGCGCTGCCGGCCGGACGCGGCCTGCGCTGGCCCTATGACGCCGCCCAGCCGATGCCCCACGGCGGCCTCGAAGCAAGCTGGTGCAACGGCGCCGCCGGCTACGTCGTCCTCTGGACCACCGCCCACCGCCTGCTCGGTGAGGATCGCTTCGAGAGCTGGTCGCGCCGAGCGGCCTGGTCGGCCTACGAGTCGCCGATCCCCTCCGGCGGCGACCTCTGCTGCGGTTTCGGCGGCCGGGCCTATGCCCTGCTCAGCTTCTACCGCCACAGCGGCGATGAGGTCTGGGTGGCCCGCGCCCGCTCGCTCGGCGAGCGGGCCGCCGTCAACATCCGCGCCAACTCGCTGCGCCGCGACAGTCTCTATAAGGGCGAGGTGGGCGTCGCCCTGCTGATCGCCGAACTGGAGCTGCCCGAGCACGCCTGCATGCCGCTCTTCGAGCGCGAATAGGGTCGCACTTAGTCGGCCACCTTTCCCGATAAGGCACTCTGTCTCCATGACTGAGACCCCGGTCCTGATCACGATCCCGATCAGCCACTACTGCGAGAAGGCGCGCTGGGCACTGGACCGGACCGGCGTTGACTACAGGGAGCGGGCGCACCTGCAGGTGATCCACTGGATCCCCGTCGCTCGCGCCGGCGGCAGGAAAACCGCGCCCGTGCTGGTCTGGGGCGATCGGGTCTTCGCCGACTCCGAGGACATCGTCGAGGAGGCAAGCGCGCGGGCACGACCCGACCGCGCCCTGTTCCCCGACGACCCCGCCGCCGCGGCGGAGGTCCGGGCGCTGCAACGCGACTTCGATCAAGTCCTCGGGCCCGCGGGGCGCCGGTGGCTGTACTTCAAACTGCGCGGCCGGCGCGACATCGCGATCGCCTACGGCTGCACCGGCGTGCCGGCTTGGCAGCGCCGGGGACTGCCGCTGGTGTACCCGCTCGCCGCCCGGATCATCGACCGCTACCTCGACGTCACCCCAGCCAGCGCCGCGCGATCGGAGGCGGAAGTGCGAGCAGTCTTCGACAGCGTCGCCGAGCGGCTCGGCGACGGCCGTCCCTATCTCTGCGGCGAGCGCTTCAGCGCCGCCGATCTCACCTTCTCCTCACTGGCGGCGCCGCTGCTGATGCCGCCCCAGTACGGCGTGCCCCTCCCCCAGCCCGACGCGCTTCCCGCCGCCATGGCCGCGAAGGTCCGCGGGTTCCGCGTCCACCCCGCCGGCGCCCACGCCCTGAAGATGTTCCGCGAGGAGCGGCGCTAGCCGGCGATCTGGAACGGCGCCGAGAGCACCGGCGAGGAGAGCCCCGAGGCGGCCTTGGCGGTGAGCTCGAGCTCGTACCTGCCCGGAGCGAGCGGTTTGCCCTTGAGCTTGCCGCTGAACTTGACCCGGTTCTTCCCGGCGGCGCCGTTCGAGGCCAGCTTCCCCAGGCTCACCAGCTTCGGCTTCTTGCCCGGCTTCGCGCGCTTGGCGAGGATCGCGATCGTCACCGCGGCGGGCTCGGAGAGACTGAAGCCGATGACGGTGCCGTGCGGCGTCCCGCTTGGCGCTTTGGAGCCGGCGACGGCGAAGCGTTTGTGACTGAGAGAGAGCCCGCTCAGCCGCGGAGCAGCGAGAGCCAGAATCGGAGCGGGGTTCGTCCCCGCCGACCCCGAACCCCCTGACGGCGGAGTCGGCTGCGGCAGGCACTGGACCTGGAACTGGTAGGCGCCGATGTCGACGCTGGGGATGCCGTCGCCGAAGCAGGTCCGCGGCTGCCCGCTGAGGTCGGTCTCCCCCGGCAGGACGACGGCGGCGTCGCCGGCGCCGCGGGTGGGCGACACTTCCGCCTCGGCGTAGTTCCCGGCGGCGGCGTCGACGAAGACCGGCTCTGCAGTCTGGTTCCCGGCGCTGGTCGGCGCGGTGACTTCGGCGTGGACGCCTTCGAGCAGGACTTCCGAGAAGTTCGAGTGGGAGAGGTCGACCCGCGATTCCGACGTCGCCGCAAACGCCCGGGCGATGATGTCGTCTTCGCCCCCGGAGACGATCGTGTTGACCCCGGTCAGCCTCACCCTGGACATCTGGTTCGACCCCACGGAGAGCCCGACACTGCCGCCGATCGCGGTGACGTTGAAGAGTTTCTGTTCGAACAGTTCGGGGGCGCTGCCGGACTCGAACACGGCGATTCCTTCGCCTCCTCCCGCGGCCATGTTGCTGCTGCAGAGGACGTCGCGCAGCGTCCCCGATTCCAAGATGCAGGCCATGTTGGCTTCCCCGGTCGACTCGACCCGTTCGGCGGTGCCCGCGCCGAAGATGACGAGGCCCGATTGGGTGCCGGCCGAAGAGTGGATGCGGACGTCGCGGACGATCGACGGTTCCCACATGAAGAGGCCGAATTCCGCGGTCACCTCGATCAGCGGCGCGGCTTTGCCCGGTTCCGCCGAGATGGTCACCGGGAAGAACACTTCCAGCTTCGAAGTCGGGTGATACGTGCCCGGCGCCAGCAGGATCGTGTCCCCCGATTGGATCCCGCCGACACCGCTTTCCACAGCGGTTTCGAGGTCGCACGGTTCGGCCTGCAGGCAGGGTGAGGCCCCGGTCCCGTCGGGCGCCGCGTAGCGCGTCGAGGCCGCCTCGGCGCGCATCGGCACGAGCGCCAGGCAGGCGATCACGGCGGCGCCGGCCAAGGCGAGGAGCAGGCCCTGACGGCGGCCGCGACCGAAGGAGACGAGATCGGCCACTCGTCAGTGCTTCTTTTTCTTCTTCCCGACGAAGACGAGGTGGAGCGTTTTCTTCGAGGTCACAGTGGGCAGGCCGGTGCTCTTGATCGTGACGCTGGCGTGGATGGTGAGCTTGCCCTGCTTTTCCAGAAGCGCCCAGCCCGCCTTGTTCAGGTGCAGGAAGAGCGGCTTGGTCTGGCCTTCGTGCAGGTGGAGCTTCCCCTTGCCGATGAGGACCTGCTTCGCCTTCTTGCTGGGCTTCGCCCGCGCCAGGCGGAATGGGAGGCCGGCTGCCCGGCTGGCGCGAGCGGTGCCATGGCTGTTGGCCCCGCAGTCCGGGGCGCCGCAGAAGACGCTCATCATGTGCACCGGCGCGCCGCCGCCGACGAAGATCCGTTTCGTGATCCAGACGACCTTCGGCTTTTTCGCGCCCGGGTGGGGCGGCGGCAGCTGCTCGTGCTGGCCGGGTCCGGGCGGCTGCCCCGGCGGTGCCGCGGTGACCACGCGCCAAGACGGATGGGTGCTTTTGCCGTTGCTGGTAAGCGGCTGGGCCGGGCCGGAGCCGTCGGCGTTGACGACGTAGAGGTTGCGGGCGAGGATTTCGGAGAACAGAGCGCCTTCGTAGACGATCCGCGAGCCGTCGGGCGACCAGGTCGCGTAGCGGGCGTCGCTTTCTGAGCTCGGACTCGCCAGCGGATGGTCCCCACCGCCGTCGGCGTTCATCACCCGGTAGACGGTGGCGCCGGTGTTGGCGGTCGATCGATAGGCGATGCGGCCGCTGTCGGGCGCCCAGGCGCTGAAGGTCCACTCGGTGAACGGGCTGGGCGGGACGATCAGCGGCGTGCCGCTGCCGTCGGGATTGACGACGTGAAGGTCGACGTAGCCGAAGCCGCCGGAGTGGTAGCCGTCGAAGGCGATCTTCGCGCCGTTGGGGGACCAGAGCGGTTCGTGGCCGACGCCGTTGGCCAGCGGCTGGCCGATGCCACCAAGCGAGGACGCGATGTAGATCTGTTCCGGTTCGTTTTTGACCACGGCGTAGGCGATCTTCGAGCTGTCCGGGGACCAGGTCGGGTGCCGCTTGGCGCCACCGCCGCCAATCTCCAACGGGAAGACCGAAGTTCCGTCGGCGTTCTCCACCCAGACCTTGTCGTCGCCGGAGTTGTTGCCGCGGGTGAAGGCGATGCGGCTGCCGTCCGGCGACCAGGCGAGGTCTTCGATCGTCTTGTGTTCGGCGGGGAAGTCGCTGATCTGGGTGGCAAGGTTGATCGCGTCGCCACTGGCCGCCGCCGGCATCACGAACACGTTCTTTTCGCCACGTCCCGATTGGGTGAAGTCGCTGACGAAGGCGACCTTGGTCCCGTCCGGCGACCAGATCGGCTTTTCGTCGAAGCTGGTTGCGCCGTTGTCGGTGAGGTTCTGGGCCGCGCTCGGGTTGGCGGGGTCGAGGAGGCAGACGTCGAGATCGCACTGGTAGGCGATTTCGTTCTGCGCGAGAGCTGACGGAGCCGGCGCCAGCATCAGACCCAGCAGGACGAGCATGGAGACGAACGAGGAGCGAGACAGCACGGCGCCACTTTATCGCCTGCAGTTCTCCCTGCGGCAGAATCGCCCGATGGCACGCCGCCCCGAGTTCGACCTCAGCGCCGAGCAGGCGCGGCGGCTCGCGCTGGCCGCGCAGGGATTCGGGCGGGCGCGGCCGAGCGGGCGGGTCGACGCCAGGCACCTGCGGCGCGCGATCGACGACGTCGGCCTGCTCCAGCTCGACTCGGTCAACGTCTTCTGCCGCTCCCACTACATGCCGCTGTTCTCGCGGCTCGGCTCGTATCCGCAGCAGGCCTTGGACCGGCTGGCGTGGCACGAGAACGGCGACGGGACGACCAGGCGGGCGCGGCGGCGGGACCTGATCGAGTACTGGGGGCACGAGGCCTCGCTGCTGCCGGTCGAGCTGCAGCCGCTGCTGCGCTGGCGGATGGCGCGGGCGGACTCGCTGGCCTGGAAAGGCGTGCGGCGAGTCGCGGCGGAGCAACCAGAGCTGCTCGAGTTCGTGCTGGACGTGGTGCGCGAGCTCGGGCCGATCCGCGCCTCGGACCTGGTGTCGAAGAGGCAGCGCCGGAAGCCGGGCGAGATGTGGAGCTGGAGCGAAGAGAAGACCGCGCTCGAGTACCTGTTCTTCTCCGGCCGGCTCTGCGCGGCGCGGCGGGTCAACTTCGAGCGCCACTACGACCTGCCCGAGCGGGTGCTGCCGCGGCAGGTCCTCGAGGCGCCGACCCCCACCCAGGAGGAGGCGCAGCGGCAGCTGCTTCTGATCGCGGCGAAACGCCTCGGGGTCGCGACCGAGGCCGACCTCGGCGACTACTTCCGCCTCCCCCGCGCCGAGTCGAAGGCCCGCGTCGCCGAGCTCGCCGAGGGCGGCGCCCTGGTCCCGGTCCGGGTCGAGGGCTGGCGCCAGCCCGCCTACCTCTCGACCGAGCGGCCCGCGGGCCTGCGGCGCGTCGCGAAGGCGCGAGCGCTCCTCACTCCATTCGACTCCCTGGTCTGGGCGCGCGAGCGGACCGAGCGCCTCTTCGGCTTCCGCTACCGGATCGAGATCTACGTCCCGGCGCCGAAACGCGTCTACGGCTACTACGTCCTCCCCTTCCTCCTCGGCGACCGCCTCGCCGCCCGGGTCGACCTCAAAAGCGACCGCCAGGCCGGCGTCCTCCGCGTCCGCGGCGCCTTCGCCGAGGCGGGGGTCGACCCCGCCCACGTCGCCGCGGAGCTGGCCGTGGAGCTGCGGCTGCTCAGCGAGTGGCTCGGGCTCGGCGGCGTCTCGGTGGCACGAAAAGGCGACCTCGCCCCGGCGCTTCGCCATGCCCTCGGCTGATTCGGAGTCATCGCTGCGACTCGCTGGTCATGCCCGGCGTGTGAGCTGATCAGCGTTCAGCGCGACGCTTGACGGCTGCAAGGATCCGCATCGTCAAGAGGACGTGCCCCCGCGTGCCGATCACGGCGGCGCGGTATAGGCGACCGGTACCACCTGGAAAGCGCGCCCAGGTCTCGGCGCGCAATCGGGTCGTCCCATCACTGCCGGCGAGGCGAAAGACGAGTGCGTATTCCGAGTAGCGGTGCCGGCCGACGAGCGCCAGCTCGGATCCCGGCTCGGCGCGGGAAACGACGAATCCAGGGATGGTGGAGTCCTTGGCGAGCGGCCGCGGCCCCGACGACGTCGTCGACTCACAGCCGACCAAACGAGCCATACGAGCCGCCACCGGCGAGGCGAACGACCTCTCGGCGACGCGGCAGAGAGACTCCCACACCACGTCCGGAGCAGCCGCAACCTCGACCCCGTGCTCATCCACGAAGGGCAGCGCGTCGGGGTCGGGCCGGTCCATCGCCCGCGATCCTACCCGGCGGCTTGCGCTCCTCTGAGATGCGATCGACCGAGGATCGATCGACGCAACTCGGCGCGCTCATCGCGAGAGGACGGTGACAGCCAGAGCGACCCAGGCGACGGTGAACCCCGCCAGCACGGCGGTGTTCAGACCTCGGTACGCGATCGAGCCCTTCTGCAGCTCGGGCCGGAAGGCCAGCACTCCCAGGGTAAGCGGCGCCACATAGGCGCCGAGCACGAGAAGGGTCCCGATCCAGGTCGGGACGGAGACCACCGCCGCCCCGATCGCGGTGAGGATCGTCCCCTGCATCAGCAGGTCGAGATGGGTCTGCCGGATCCGGGCGAGCTGGCGGACGCCGAGCTGCTTGAGCGCCTCGGGCCTCTCGACCATCGCGACCATCGCCCAGCCGGAAACGACGCCAGCCGCCAGCTCGCAGATTCCCAGCTTGACGAGGAGAGGCATGTCTGCTCCTTTTGAGGTCGATTACAGAACTAGAAGAAGGTTACAATTTTGGCATAATCTTGCATATGTCGACTGCTCCCGCTTCCGCCGTCTCACCCGCCTCCCGGACCGAGCGCCGCAAGGCCCGCACCGCTGGCGCCATCCTCGACGCCGCCGAGCGTCTGTTCCTGAGTCGCGGCTACACCGCCACCACCATGGAGGACCTCTCCGCGGCGGCCGACGTCGCGGTCGGCTCGATATACGCCCACTTCGGCGGCAAGGAGGGCGTCTACTCCGCCCTGGTCGATCGGGCCTTGGCGCTTGACCAGCGCTACAGCGAGGAGGGCTTTGCCGGCGGCAAACGCCCCCTGGAACAGCTGGTGGGCATGGGCGAGGGCTACCTGCGCTTCGCCCGCGAGCACCCCGCCTACTTTCGCCTCTTCCGCTTTCCTCCGCCCGATCGCCCCAGCGCCGAGGAAGCCCCCGGCCCGGCGGCCCGGATCGCCGAGCGGATCAGCGCCGAAGTCGCCCGCATGGCCGGGCTGCTGCGCGATGCGGCCGATGAAGGGGTGATCCGCCCGATCGACCCCGAGCCGATGGCGCGGTTCATGTGGGCGGCCTGGGACGGGGTCATCGCCGCGCACTTCGGGCCGGCCAACATGGACATCTCCGACGCCGAGTTCGAGCGCATGCTCAACCAGGCTCGCGAGTCGCTGGTCCGCGGCCTGCTGCGCACGTCCTAGTCGCTCATCGCTCGGTGTGCCGCGTGGCGGCTTCGACTGCCTCCTCTGAGGATTTCCCTTCCTCGCGAGCGACGACGTAGCCGGCGTACCAGGTCGACCAGTGGTGCTTGGGGGCGGTCGGCTCGTATTCGCCGTGGTGCTCCTCGGCCTCGCGCAACAGGCTGGTCAGGCTCTCGACGTCCATCATCTGCTCCTTCGTTCGGGAATCATCGGCCCGGAAGCCGCTCGGTGATCTCCTGCAGCACCCAACCGTTGCCATCCGGATCGCTGAACGAGGCGAACGAGGAGTAGCTGCGACCTTCAGGGTCACGCCCGGCGTCGCGGCTGTCGAGGCCGGCTCCCGGCAGCAGGCTGCCGACGTCGCGATACCTACAGGCGAAACCGTCGCTGCAGTGGTACACCTCGCTCACCTCGACCCCGCGCCGGGCCAGATCCTCACGCACCTCATCGATGTCGGCGACGACCAGGTGGATGTCACCAACGGTGCCGGGTGCGGCCGAGGTCAGGTTCTTGCCGAGCTGGATTGAGCACCCGGAGCCCGGCGGCGTCAATTGGACGAGCCGGAAGTCCTCACCCACGGCGAAGTCAGCGTCGAGTCGCCAACCGAGACGTTCGTAGAACTCCTTCGCGCGGTCGACATCCGTGACCGGAATGACCACGCTCTCCAATTTCATCTCGCTCATTTCGCCTCCATTTCGATCACGCGTCCACGGCCTAACTCGCCTTCCGCCGAACGAAAACAACCTAGAACGACTAGGAAGCCCTGACAAACCGTGGTGAGTTGGAAGGATGTACGCATGCCGCAGCCGCGCCGCACGAAAAAGACCGAGCGGGGGGACTACGGCTGGGTGATCTCCTTCGGTTGCAAAACCACCGGCACGCTCCGCCGGCTCAAGGTCGACACCGACCCCTCCTCGGACACCAGCCCGATCGAGGTGCCCTGCGTCTGCGGTGAGACCCACCGCGTCACGGTCTCGCCCTACCGGCGCCGCCGCTCCGCCGACGAGGCGTTCGACCTCGAGGTCGGCTCGCTCGACGAGCTGCGCTGAAGCCCCGGCTTTACTCCTCCGCCGCAGAGGACTACCGTGGACCGCGTGCCCAGCCCGACCCTTCTCCGCGAGCGCCCTGAGAACATCCAGGTCTGGCTCGCCGTCATCGTCCCGCTCGTCTTCGGGGCCATCGTCGGCGTCGTCCTCGGCACCTCGGCGAGCTTCTACTGGATCCTCCTCGGCGTCGCCACCCTCGGCGCCCTGCTCTCGGGCCTCGAGCACGTCGAGGTCAAGGAGGCTGCCGGCCGCGGCGCCGTCGCCGGAGCGATGTTCGGCCTCGGCATCCTCGCCGCCCATCAGCTGGCCGGCACCGACGCCAAGGTCTCCCTCGGCAGCTTCCCCCCGGCCCTGATCCTCATCGACGCAGTCGCGGGCGCCCTGCTGGCCGCGCTGGGATGCTGGCTGGTCGCTCGGCGGCGCCGGACGAAGCCAGGCCTCGCTTCGGACTGACCCACGCCTACAGCGAGGAGGCCGCGACGACCAAGACGTCGTTGTGGGCCACTGCTCCTTGCTTTCGCGCGCGGGCGGTGACTAGCACCGGTTTCCGATCGGCCGGAGACACATCGAGAACGAACTCGATCCCGAGGCGCCGCACGGCGTTGATGATCGTGTCGACGTTTGGGTTGTATTCCCCCGACTCGAGCTTGACGATCCGGGGCTGGGAAACCCCGAGCCGCCCGGCCAGAGCCCGCTGACTCAGGTCATGCTCGGCGCGATATCGCAGCAAGGTCGCAGCGAACTCGCGAGCCGGCGCAAGTCGCTGCCACTCCGCCCTAAAGCTGGGGTCAGCGAGCTGCTCTTCCGCAACCAGGGTGTCGAAGTTCTTTTTAGAAGCTGCCATCGGAAAGTCATGATAATAAATCTGTTATCAGAATCAATATCGGCGGCCTAGACGCTGAGTTGCTTCCCCGACCGCCCTTTCAAATTCCTTCTTCTTTGCCGCAACGGCAATGATCACGAACCGAGTTCCCGAGCGCACGTAGATCAGCCGCGCCTCACAAGCTCCTTGCCTCGGCCGCAGCTCAAATAAGTCGGCCTCGCCCTTCAACGACTTCATATGCGGCGACGGAAGATCCGGCCCAAGGTCTTTCAGCTTCTGGACGACGTTGAAAACCGCCTTCCGGTCGCCTCGCGACTTCACATCCTCGAAGTCGATAACTGCATCGGCATCGAACTCGACCAGCCAGGCCCTTTGTTTTCCGCCCACTCACGCGACCCTAGGGGTCGATTCGGACGAAAGCTTTTGTCGTCGTAACTAGGGTGCAGGTGGGCGCTAAGCGAACTCGATCACGCTGCGGATGCCGTCCTGGGCCTCCATCAGCTCGAAGCCGCGGTTGACTTCGTCGAGGCCGATCCGGTGGGAGACGAAGGGGTCGAGGTCGATCTCACCGGCGAGGTAGCGGTCGATCAGGACCGGGACCTGGTCGCGGCCCTTGACGCCGCCGAAGGAGGAGCCGGCGATACGGCGGCCGGTTATGAGCAGTCGCGGGACGACGTCGAGGGTCTCGCCGCGGCCGGCGACTCCGGCGACGGTGCAGAGGCCCCAGCCCATCCGCGCCGCTTCGACCGCCTGGCGCATCACCGCGACGTTGCCGGTCGCCTCGAAGGTGTAGTCGGCGCCGAAGCCGCCGGTCATCTCGAGGATCCGCTCGACCGTCCCCTCCCCGCCCTCGATCAGGTCGGTCGCGCCCTGGCCGCGGGCCAGCTCCAGCCGCTGTGGCGAGAGGTCGACGCAGACGATCCGCTCGGCCCCCTGCAGGCGGCAACCGGCGACCGCGCCGAGCCCGACCATGCCGGCGCCGAAGACGACACAGGTGCTGCCGGGCCGCACGGCGGCGGTGTTGATCGCGGCGCCGAGCCCGGTCGAGAGCCCGCAGGCGAAGAGGCAGGCGTGCTCGAACGGCGCCTCCGGACTCACCTTCGCCAGCGCGATCTCCGGCATCACCGTGTACTCGGCGAAGGTCGAGCAGCCCATGAAGCTGCGGATCTCCTCGCCGTCGCGGGAGATCCGCGTCGTCCCGTCGGGGAGGTGCCCCTGGTTCTGCTCCTCGCGGATCGCCAGGCAGAGGTTGGTGCGCTCGTCGAGGCAGTGGACGCACTCTCGGCACTGCGGCGAGAAGAGGGTGACGACGTGGTCGCCCGGCGCCAGCGAGCCGACGTCCGGCCCGACCGCCTCGACGACCCCGGCACCCTCGTGCCCGAGCACCGTCGGGGAGTACCCGGACGGGTCGGCGCCGGAGGCCGTGTAGAGGTCGGTGTGGCAGACCCCGCAGGCGTGCAGGCGGACCAGCACCTCGCCGTCCCGCGGCTCGGCCAGCTCGACCTCCTGCAACGCGAGCGGCTCGCCGAACTCCTCCAGCACGGCCGCCCGCATCCTCATCGGGCCAGGCTCCTGCCGCAGTCGGCGATCGTCTCCTCGACCGGGCGCGGCTCCCAGCCCAGCTCCCGCGCCTTCGCGTTTGAGAGCTCGACCCGGTGGCCGAGCTGGCCGACGACCGAGCGGGCGGCGGGATCGAAGAGCGCCATCCCCCGCACCACGAAGTTCGGGATCGAGCGCTTCGGCACCTTCGCCGCCGCCGAGCCGAGCTGCTCGCGCAGGACCGCGGCGACGTCGGCCATCCACTGGAAGCGGGCGACCGCGAGGTAGCGCTCGCCACCGGCCTCGGGAGCGGTCATCGCGAGGATGTGGAGATCGGCGACGTCGCGCACGTCGACGACGCTGAAGCCGATCCGCGGCGTCCCGGGCATCCCCTTCAGCAGCCGCTCGACCAGCGCCAGGGAGCTCGAGCTCTCGCCGCCGAGGACCGGGCCGAGGATGGCGCCGGGATTGACCACCGCCAGCTTCTCCTCCTCCCCCCGCTCCCGCACCAGGTCCCAGGCCGCCCGCTCGGCGAGCGTCTTCGAGCGGGCGTACGGGGTCAGCTTCGGATAGTCGGGGTCCGTCCAGTCCGCCTCGGTGAGCGGCGCCGCGGCGGCGACGGTGCTGCCGCGGACGGCGGCGACCGAGGAGGTGACGACGACCCGGCGGACGCCGGCGTCGAGGGCGGCCCGCAGCACCCGCAGCGTCCCCTCCCGCGCCGGCACGATCAGCTCGTCGGGGTCCTTCGGCTGCGCCGCCGGGAACGGCGAGGCGACGTGAAGGACGTACTCGCAACCGGCGACCGCCTCCGCCCACCCGTCGTCGGAATTGAGGTCCGCCGCCAGCACCGTCAGCCGGTCGCCGGGATCGAGCTCGGAGGAGACCCGCGCCCGCACTTCCGCCTCCTTGGCGAGATCGCGCACGGTCGTCCGCACCGCGTAGCCACGCCGCAGCAGCTCGACCACGCAGCGCCCGCCGAGGAAGCCCGAACCGCCGCTGACCAGGACCGTCTCCATCGGCGACCACCGTACACCGGTCTGCTAAGAACGGGCAGGCATGCGTCGCGGCAGAGGGAAAAGGGGGCGGCCCCAGCGCCGTTGGCTTCTGGTTGCGACCTTCGCCCTGCTCGCCGCTCTCGCCGTACCCGCGGGCGCCGCCGCTGCCTCGAAGTGGACCCTGCGCCAGCTGCCGCCGCAGCAGCTCGAAGAAGGCGGCACCGAGCAGCCGATGCTCTACAGCACCTCCTGCCCGACCAGCTCCCTCTGCGTCGCGGTCGGAGGCTTCGACACGATCGCCTTCTCGCAGGCGCCGACGGGAGGAGCCGATCGCTGGCACGTCGTCAATCCCACCTACGCCGAACCGAACAAGGCCTGTCTGGAAAAGGGCGAATCGGTCGACTTCTGCTCGTCGCCGCGCGGGTCGATCGACGGCGTCTCCTGCGCCGGCGAAAACCTCTGCGTCGCCGTGGGCTACGAAGGCTCCGTCTTCGTCTCGACCGATCCGACCGGCGGTGCGGGCGCATGGTCGGTGAGCGACGTCAACGAGAAAGGCCGCGCAAAGCACCTGACCGCGGTGTCCTGCCCTCGCCTTCCCTCTGTGTCGCCGTCTCCGGGGCCCCTGGAGGGGCGCCGGGCAATGTGGTGACTTCCACCGACCCGGCCTCGGGGCTATGGCAGGCGGCCCAGCTTCCCGGAGCACCTGACCTGCGCGGGGTCTCCTGCGCCACCCCGGCGATCTGCATCGCCGTCGCCAAAGAAGGCCGGATCTTCGTTTCGAGCGATCCCACCGGCGGCGCCTCGGCCTGGCGCCAGGTCAGCTCCCCCACCCCGCGGGATCTGCAGGCCGTCTCCTGCGTCGCCTCCCTGCTCTGCGCCGCCGGCGACGCCGGCGGCAACATCCTCAGCTCTGTCGATCCGGCCGGCGGAGCGCCCTTCTCCGAGACGAACACCGACAGCTCGGTGCTGCTCACCGGTCTCGCCTGCCCGACGACCGAACGCTGCGTGGCCGTGGACAACAACGCCGACGTCCTCACCTCGACCGATCCGACCGGCGGGGCGGAATCCTGGACCTTCGAGAACCTGGTGCCCTTCGAAGAGCGGAATCCCGTCGGTGGCACCTTCGTCAGGAACGCGCTCTGGGGCGCCTCCTGCGCCTCGCCCTCACTGTGTGTTCTGGTCGGCGCCAACAGCCGCATCTTCACCGCCACCGAACCGTTCGCGGCACCAGCTTCCTCCGGTGCCCCAGGTCCAGCGAGCAAGCGCGCCCGCCGGCGGCCGCGCACCCACCTCGTCTTCGCCGAGGACTTCTGGCCCTCCACCAGCACCCGCCACCGTCACGTCAGGGCGCGCTTCCGCTTCTACTCGCGCGACGGCGCCCGCGCCTTCCTCTGCAAACCCGACCGCCGCCGCTGGCGCCGCTGCCACTCGCCCCTGCGCTACTGGGTCCCGATCGGCCGTCACACCATCCGCGTCCGCGCGATCGGCGCGACCGGCCTGCGCGGCCCGATCGCCGGCCTCCGGTTCGAGGTGAAGCACCCCCACCGCTCCTGACCCGGTTGTCGGCGCGACGACCGGCGCATAAAGTGGCCCGACCTCGATGAACGCTCACAGGAGGCTCTTCCGATGAAAGGTCTGTTGGCCCGCCGTCCCTCACCCTCGATGGTCGTCGCCCTGATTGCCCTGATCTGCGCCCTCACCGGCACCGCCTGGGCTGCCCTGGGCAAGAACAGCGTCGGCACCAAGCAGCTGAAAAGCAGCGCCGTCACCACGGCCAAAATCAAGAAGGAAGCGGTCACCTCGAAGAAGGTGAAGAAGCACTCGCTGACCGGCAAGAACATCGACCTGACGAAGCTGGGGACGGTCCCCTCGGCGACCACCGCGGTCAATGCAAACAACGCGGCGCACGCGGACAGCGCCAGCACGGCCGCCGGCCTCGCGCCGCTGGAAGCGGTGCACTTCGTCGGCACCCCGGGCCAGCCGCCCTTCGTCGACGCTTCGAACGTTCCCCCCGAAGCCCTCGAACCGCCGATCCCGGGAGTCAGCCTGCGTTCGGTCGGCTTCTACAAGGACCACGAGGGGATCGTCCACCTCGAAGGCTCGGCCCTCGTCGGCGAAGGCACCCCCTACCCGATCATCTTCACCCTGCCCATCGGCTTCCGCCCGGCCAGCAAGACGGTCCTCACCTTCCCCAACTCCGAAGGCGAAGAGGTGATCTCGATCCAGGGTTCGAACATCAACAGCGGCGGCACCGACTACAGCGGCGACGTCCTCCTCGTCAACGGCGGATCGGACAACTTCGCCAGCCTCAACGGCATCAGCTTCCGCGCCGAAAGCTGAGGCTCGCCGCACCTGGCCGCGCGGGGTGCGGTCAGGTGCGGCGGGCGGTCAGGTGCGGCGGGCGGTGCCCTCCGCCAGCAGCTGGCGCCGGAACAACTCGGTCCCGGCGGCGAACAGCAGGGCGAAGACGAGGAGGCCGAGCGGTTTGTGGAAGGCGGCAACCGGCGCCCAGGCGATCAGCGCCAGGAAGATCAGCAGCGCCGCCCCCCAGAGCCCGGCCGGACTGCGCTCCGCATAGGGCGCGATGTGACGGCGGAGCGAGACCGCGGCCCGGGTCGGCCCGGCGAGGACGGCGGCGAGGGCGACGAGCAGGCCGAAGACGATCGCCGAGGTTGCGATCGTCACCAGCTCCGAGGTGCCGATCGACCAGATCGCTGAGACCGCGGGTTCGGCGGCGGTCGTCTTGCTGAGGCCGCCGACAACGTAGGTGCCGGCGAAGCCGCGCAGGGCGAACGAGAGAATGCCGGCGATGACGAAGGCGAAGCCGACCGAGCGCAGCGCCTCGCGCCGGCGTGGCGAGAGGTAGATGGCGAGGCCGAAGCAGAGCAGCGCCGCCAGGGTCAGGAAGATCGGCAGTTTGCGTAGGAGGTTGGCGACGTCCTGGGCCAGCGACAGTTCGCTCGACTTCAAGATCGTGATTTCGCCGGCTTCAGGCGGCAGCTTCTTGGCCAGCGCTTCGCCGACCCCGGAGCCTTCGCCGAGCTGGGCGAGGACGGCGGCGAGCTGCAGCTTCACTTCCCCGTTCCCCGTCGAGACGGCCGAGCCGCCGCCGTCCAGCACCTGCAGCAGTTCTTCATGCGCTTTGCGGTTCGCCGCTTCCCAGAGCGCCTCGAAGCGCGGCGTCGCGAAGAGCCTTTCGGCCGCCTGCGGCGCCAGCTGCTCGAGGCCGCCGGCCGCGGCGGTGGCCAGCGGCGCCAGGCGCGGCGGCAGCGCTTCGCGCAGGTTGCCTTCGATGTCGGCGTTGGCGGTCAGTTCGTTCGCCAGGTAGGTGGCGAGCCGGCTGCGCACCTCTTCGTTCTGGATCAGGCGGGTGCTGGTGTCGACCCAGTTGTCGGTGTTGAGCGCCTGGCGGTTGACCCAGATCGAGAAGATCGCCGCGAAGGCGAGGATCGTGCCGAGGACGAGGAGCGCGAGCGACCAGCGTGGGTGGCCGGCGCGAGGGGTGGCTTTCATGCAAGTGACCCTAAGGCAAGAATCCCTTTCTGCCTCGTCGGATTCGGGTGATGCGTGCAGGGCACGTGGAGGATCGCCGTTTCGCGCCTACGGCTGCAGGCGCTGGTGCGTCCAGGCGTTCGCCTGCTTGAGGTAGAGCAGGCGCCGGTGGAGACGATCGGTGCTGCCGTGCCAGAACTCGATCACCTCGGGGTCGAGGCGATAGCCGCTCCAATCCTCGGGGCGGCGTACCTCATTCTCGCTCGTATTGAGGTCAGCGGCCTTCGTCCGCAGCCGCTCCGGGTCGCTCAGCACCTGCCCCTGCTGGGAGGCGGCGGTGGCGGCGCGTCCCGCCAGGGGCCGCTCGGCGAAGAGAGCATCGGACTCGGCCTCGCTCAGCTTCTCGACCGGCCCCTCGAAGACGATCTGCTGCAGCGTCTCGCGCCAGTACAGCGTCCCCGCGGCCCGCGGGTTGGCGGCGAGATCGCGGCCCTTCCGGCTCGCCGAGCTGAAGGCGAAGACGACCGCGGGAGCGATCTGCTTGAGCAAGACGATCCGGACCGAGGGCCGGGCCTGCTCGTCGGCGGTAGCAAGCGCCAGCGCCCGCGGCTCCCGCACGCCCCGCTCGTCCGCCGCCTGCAGCCAGCGCTCGAGCAGCAGCAGCGGATCGGCGGGCGGCGAGTCGAACTCGGGCAACTCGAGGGAGGAGTCGCCGGAAAGCGTTTCGACCGGCGAAGTGACGCGGGGGCGGGTCACCCTCGGCATCCTCGCATGTCATCCGCCCTCGGCTGCGTAATGATCCGCCGTCATGCGCCGGTGGAAACTGATCGCGGCCGGGATCGCGGCACTTCTTCTGCTCTGGGCGATGTCGCCGATGGAGAACCGCATGCAGGCGAACGGGCCGGGAATGGTGCCCTTCGAGCTGAACGGAGGCCAGACCCGCGCTGACGAGATCCTCGCCGAATGGGGAGCGGACGGGCGTGACGCGGCTCGCGAGCAGCTCTGGATCGACTACGGGTTCATGCTCGCCTACGGCACCTTTCTTGGGCTGGCCGGGGCTGCGGTGCGCGATCTCTGCCGGGATCGAGGGTTGCGACAACTGGCCAGGGTCGGCCGCATCGCGGCCTGGCTCGGCCCCGCCGCCGCTGGTTTCGACGCGCTCGAGAACGCCTGTCTGCTGCTCACCCTCGGGGGCGCCGGGGCGGCGTTCCCGTTCCTGGCGACGGTCTTCGCCGTCTGCAAGTTCACCCTTCTGGTCGCGGCAATCGCCTACCTGGTCGCCGGCGTCGCGAGCCTGCTCGGCCGCCGCCTTCTCGCCACCGCCTCCTAGGAGGGATTGGCGAAACCCCCGCACGCGCCTGCCGGCGGCAGACGCCAGCGCGGCGCGACGGCCTCATTCGGCCAGATAGCGCTGCTCATAAGCATCCGGCTCGCTCAGGTGGAGCTGATTTGGTGCCAAATCGGGTGCTTTTGAGAGCGTCGCGCCTACCGCTTCCGATTTTGTCCCCACCCTGGTGGGGAAAAACTCGGATGCGGTCTCGGAGCTCCCAAAGCGGAGGCGGATTCCAGACCGGCGCGCCGGGCGAGGTGATCCGCGACGAAACGACGGGCTCGACCGCCAGAAGGCCCAGGACGGCACCACGCTCGGGATCGACTTCCCGATGAGCGAAGTCACCGAAGAAGCCGGCCTGCCCTAGCCGGCGTAGAGGCCCTCGATCTCGGCTTCGTACTTGCGCTCGATCGGGCGGCGCTTCAGCTTCATCGTCGGCGTCAGCTCGTCGGCCCCGGGCGCCCACTCCCCGGGCAGCAGCTCGAAGTGCTTCACCTGTTCGACCCGTGAGAGGCCGGCGTTGCCGCGCTCGACCGCGGCCTCGATCTCGGCCCGGATCGCCGGCTCGGCGGCCAGCTCCTCCAGCGATTTGCCCTCGATCCCCTGCTGCTGGGCGAAGACCGGCGCGAAGTCGGGGTCGAGGACGATCAGCGCCACGTTGTAGGGGCGGTTGTCGCCGATCGCGCAGACCTGGCCGATCAGCGGGCTGGCCGCCTTGATCTTCGCCTCGATGTTGGCCGGCGACATGTTCTTGCCGGCGGCGTTGATGATCAGCTCCTTCTTGCGGTCGATGATTCGCAGGTAGCCGTCGTCGTCGATTTCGCCGACGTCGCCGGTGTGGAGCCAGCCCTCGGAGTCGAGCGCCTCCGCCGTCTTCTCCGGGTCGTTGCGGTAGCCGCTCATCACCGTGCCGCCCCGCACCAGGACCTCGCCGTCCTCGGCCAGCTTCAGCTCCACGCCCGGCGCCGCCGGGCCGACGGTGCCGACCCGGATCGCGCCGGGAAGGTTGCAGGCGCCGACGCCAGCCGTCTCCGAGAGGCCCCAGAGCTCGGCCAGCGGCACCCCGATCGCGAGGAAGAACTCGATCGTCTCCCGCGGGGTCGGCGCGGCGCCGACGTTGGCGATCAGCAGCTGGTCGAGGCCGACCCGCTGCCGCAGCTCGGAGAGGACGGTCTCCTCGGCCCGGGCGTGCTCGGCGGCGAGGTCGGCGGGCAGCTCGCCCCCGGCCTGCTCGACCTCGACCTTGCGCAGGCCGAGCTGCAGCGCCTGGTCGACCGCCTGCTGGCGGGCGGTGTCGGTATCGGCGGCGATCCCGATTTCCAGCGCCGCCTTCAGTTTTTCCCAGACCCGCGGCACGGCGAAGAACCACTGCGGCCGCACTTCGGTCAGATAAGAGACGACCTGGCGCGGGTCGGGGCAGCAGGTGACGCCAGCCCCGAAGGCGATCGGTGCATAGAGAGTGGCGTTGCGCTCGGCGATGTGGGCCATCGGCAGCCAAGAGACCAGTCGCGAGTCGCTGGAAAGCCGCAGCACTTCGTCGAAGGAGATGAAGGCGGCCATCACGTTGGCGTGGGTCAGCTGCACGCCCTTAGGGGGCCCGGTCGTGCCCGACGTATAGATCAGCGTCGCCACATCCCCAGGCCCAACGGCCCGCCAGGCGCCCTCAAAGTCAAACCCCGCCTCGCCCAGCCCTTCCAGCTCGGCCAGGGTCATGACCCCCTCCCACTCGCCATCGACGACCACCACATGCTTGAGCGCCGGTACCGCCTCGCGCACCTCCAGCACCCGCTCAAGAAATGCCTGCTCCGTAAACACAACCCGGCAACCGGCATCGGCGACAAGAAACTCGATCTGCTCCGCAGTCGAGGTGTTGTAGACCGAGAAAGGCGTAGCCCCCAAATGCACCGCCCCCACGTCGGCAAACCAGAACTCGGGCCGGTTGGTGAGCATGATCCCCACCGTGTCCCCCCGCCCAACCCCAAGCGCCGCCAACCCAGCCGCCACCGCCCGCACCCGCTCCCCGTACTCCCCCCAGCTGAAGCTGACCTCATCGTCCTTCGTGCGCAGCGCGTTGGCGCCCGCGTTCTCAACAGCGGTCACCTGAAAGGCAGCGGCGACCGTCGACGCCTCAAGCGCCTTAGGTCTCGTCCCCGTTCCTGCTGCTTGCAGCGCCATAGCTCCTCCTCGATCGTTCCCAGGCCACTATCTCACGGCTGAGCGGTGGCTCGCGACCCACGGTCCCTGCACCTCAAGAGCGCACCAAAAAGTGGACCGCATCGGCGAGCCCCTCGCGCCCAGGGCGCTGCGCGCAAAGCTCGGCCAACGAGTCCACGAGTGCCTCGTAGCCCGCGGGGGTGCGCGAGAAGCGCGAAGAAAGCGCGATCGCGATTCCGGCATGCCGGCGTCCGGCGGCACCCCACTCGCCGTAGAGGCGCATGAAGTCAGCCACGTTCTCGCCGACGAGCGCTCGGCCCTCGCGAGCGGCGACCACCAAAAGCTCTTCGTCGGCGAGCCCCCGCAGCGGACCGCGCTCGTCGACTCCCTCCACGTCCGCGCCCCGCTCGCGTAGCGCTCGCGCCAGGCGGGCGGGGTACATCTCATCCAGCAGCAGCTTCACACGCGCAGGGGGAGACGCTCAGTCGGCGAGTGACTCGTAATGGGCGGTTTCGCGCTCGTGCAACTCGATCCTGGCCTCGATCTCCTGCGGGAACTCGGCCGCGTAGCGCAGCGCCACCCCAACCCGATCAGGGGTAAGCGAAAGGTCCTCGGCGAGCCGCTCGCCAACCTGCTTCCCGCCCCCGAGCTGACGCGCGGCCCAGCAGATCTCCCAAACGTCGGGGGCCCCCGCGAGGGCGGCGCGACGTCCGGACGGTCCCGCGCGGAAGACGATCCCCGGATGGGTCTCAGCGCGATCCCCCTCCTCGGCATAACGCCGTAAGGCATCGGAGAGTCGTTCGCCTCGCGCCTCCGCCCTGGCACGAATACGCGCCGCCGTCTCACCATTCATTCGCACCGATACGTTTGCCGTCTCCGTCATTTGTTGACAATGTAGCACAACGTATGCAGATGGCTATAGAGAAGGGTGGCAGGCGGGATTCGAACCCGCGAGCGCCGGCACCACAATTAGGACGCCCTCCGGCGGTGCCAGGAGCGAATCCCGCACGGCAAGCCGATTTGCGCCCGCCTCGATCCCGAGCCGCCAAGCCTCGATATGCGGGGATAATCGGCGATTGTCGCGGTGTACTGGCAGAAATGCGGATTTCTGCCTGATCGGGCATACCCCCGGTTCAATGGAATGTCCCAAGTAAAGTGGCTGGGCCGATGATGTGCCCGGCACTTTCCTCTCCGACATCGAGCGCGGAGTCCGGAATGTCTCCCTCAGCACGCTGATCTCGCTGGGGAGAGCGTGAGTGAAGCCATCCCCAATCATCAAGCGCGCTGAGCGAGGCGCTTAGCGGCGTCACAGCTAACACCTAAACCGGGTCTTCACTCTTGGGTGGTCAGACCAGTCGTTAATCTCCCGGCTCTCTAGCTACCCATTCCGTACCTGAATGAGACTGATCAAGGCAAAAATCTCCGGCTACCGGCGTCTCGCCGCTGACTGCGAGATCAAGCTGGACACTGACCCGGTTTGCATCGTCGGGCCGAACGCAGCGGGGAAGTCCTCCTTCCTCGACGCGCTGGAGCATCTGAATCGCGAAAACGAGTTCCAGCCCAATGAGCGGACCCGTGTGCCGCAAGGGCCTCCGATGGAACCGGACATCGTTGTCCGCTTTGCCCTTGATGAGGCTGACAAGGAATTGATCGCCGATGTTCCGGAGGCAGCCAAGGTCACGCAGTTTCTTGTTCATAAGGCTGGGAATGCCGAGATCTCGTTTCGACCGGACCCCGCTCCAAAACGTGATCTCGACAGACGCAAGGCGGCACTCTCCTTGTTGCAAGAACTAGCCAAGAGCAATTGGCTAAGTGGGGTCGAACAGATTGAGCCGCAATTGGATCCCGCCCCTGAGCGCTCAACGGCCGACCTGCTCGAGGGAGCGATACAGGTAGTCGAAAGCGACAGTGCAAATCTGGGAAATCAAATCGAGGCACTCGTTGCTTTCCAGGAACGGTTACTGATGATCGTTCGCGAGCAGGGCGAGGAAGAGGCAGCTAAGGGAGACATTGCCGACGATGAGGAAGATGCCAGCGAGAACCAATCCTGGCGCAATTGGCCTCCGCTACCAAAGAAGTACGACCATCTCGACCCCGATCTTCACGCCCTCACCGAGCACGAGCAGCAACCGCACCCGCAGCGCCTGGTGATTGATGCTCTACGGGAACGAGTGCCAGAGTTCGTCAAGTTCACCGACCTCGCCCGAGAACTGGGAGCGGTTTATGACCTGGCAAATGAAGAGGCACCGCCTGAAGGGGCTGCGATCCACAATTTTCTTGCTCTGGCCGACACGAGCTGGAGCGAGATGCTCAGCTATATGCAAGGGGAAGATGCAGGCCAAACCGAGGCCTATGAAGAGCTAATCAATGACCTGCTGAAACAGCGGGCCAGCCTTGTTTGGGAAGCGAGCGAGCTGAGGGTAAAGGCTAGAATAGATGGCACTCGGCTGACGATCCTGCTCTCGATGCAGGCGCACGACTACATCACCTTCGACCAGCACAGTGATGGATTGCGACAGTTCATTGCGCTGCGAGCATTTTTGGCGCGTGAAGGGCGACGGATTCCGCCGATTATCCTCATTGACGAGGCTGAGACCCATCTTCACTATGACGCGCAGGCTGACCTGGTTGGAGTGTTCGAGGAGCAGGAAGACGCATTGCAGATCATCTACACGTCTCACTCCGCCGGTTGCCTTCCCCGCGACCTGGGCCTAGGAATCCGGGCGATTGTTCCCGAGATCGTCGTCAACGAGCAGGGCGAAAAGAAACAAGGCGATCACTCTCGCGTGATCAACAAGTTTTGGACGGAGGGACGCGGCTACTCTCCACTTCTCTTGGCGATGGGCGCGGGAGCTCTGGCTTTTTCTGCAACGCAAAAGGCTGTGATCACCGAGGGGATGAGCGATGTCCTGCTTCTACCTACGCTTGTACGTGAAGCGACGGGCAAGGAGCGCTTGACCTATCAGCCTGCGCCTAGTTTCTCGGAGGCCAATTCAGATCAGATCCGAGATTTCGATCTGATCGCCGCGCGAATCGCCTTTTTGGCCGATGGTGATTCTGGGGGTCGGGCTCACGTCAGCCAACTTGAAGAGAATGGGATCCTGAAAGATCAGATCTGCTACCTAGGCGGAGCCGAAGACAGCGGCTTGGCCATCGAGGATGTTCTCGACGGAGAGATCTACTTGAAAGCCGTGAACGCAGAGCTACACCTTTGGCATCAACTCGAATACCCAGAGGCCCAACTACCGGAGACCGGGCGCAGCAGCGCCGTGAAGAAGTGGTGCGAAGAGAAGAGCGCGGAGCTGGGAAAACAAGTCGCGGTTAGCAAGGTGGATATCGCCCAGCAAGTATTGGACCAGCGTTGCGATGAGATGAAGCTTCTAGACGACAAATACCGACAGATTCTGATCGACCTTGATTCAAAATTCGAAAATATCCTCGAGGAAGCGCCCGAGCGGATCAAGCGGTTGAAGCAATCTATTGAGGACGCTGAGCCTGCGAGCGCAGAAGCGGCTACTAGCTGATCGACTTTACGCGGAGCCCAGACTCGAAGGCCGGCGGCCATGGTGCGGGTCGCTTCGGCACAGGTGGGACTCGACGAGCAATGGGCATAGACCGAGACCCCGCCTTCATCGCCTTGACCGAAGTGGGGCTCGGGGGACTTCTTAAGACGTAGCGGCGACGCTAACCAGAATCGCCGCCCCCACCGCGAATGCCCCAAGCGAGACCTGAAGCCACACGTGCTTACGCCAGGCAATCTTTGACATAGCAATCATCTGCCGAGCCAACTGCTCCGGCTCTGTCTTGCCCGCCGACATCGCGGCGACTAGATCGGCAGGCTCCCAATGCCTGAGATGGCCGAAATAGATCGTGTTGGTTTGCCAATCCTTCTTCGACGCTCGATGTTTGAGTTGGGGCATGACGACGATAAGCGCGAACAGAATCGAAAGCAGCAGAAGTCCGAGGCCCACCCGGAACCAACAAAGACTGGAACCCCCGAGGCCCGCGAATTGCTCTCTTGCATCAGTCTGCGTGACGGCGAAGGCGAAAGCGGCGCTCTCTATGGCTAGGGCAATAGAGGCCTTGTTATCGATCTTCCCCGTCCAGTTATCGAGAAGGCCATGAACGCGCCAGCCATGTTGGGTAGCGTGGTTAGACTCATCGCCCCTTTCGCCGTTGATCATGGGATCCACTGCCAAGACGATTTGTAGAGATCCCATTCTTCGCCGGCAATGATTCTTCTCGTCGCCGTCCACATGTTGCGCGGGGGAGTACCGCCAGTCTTGGCCCAATCGTGTAGATAGCTGTACACGCTGTGGTCGACGTAGACAAGGTTTGACCCATCGCGAATCTCGCTTAGCTTCGCGGCGATGTTCGGGGCCGATCCAACAAAAACGAGGTCGTTGCTTCCCCGCACGCCGCCTCGTACTACTAGAACCTCACTGCGAGACACCCCTACCCCGTGGGTTATTTTGAAGTCGCTCAGCGAAGTGAACCTAGCTCTAATCCGCGGTGCCAGTATTTCTCTCATCGTATAGGTCATCTGGAGCGCACACTTCGCAGCATTCGAGTTTTTGCTACCACCAATAAAGACGCCCATCACACGGTCTCCATCGAAGCTCCTAACGACCCCTGAGTTGGCGGTTACGAGACGAGTCATACTCGATAGGTATGCGCGAACCACCTTAGCGGCGACCAGGCGGTCCTTGCGCGCGAGTTGCGTCGAGTGGGCGAGATCTGCGTAGAGGATCGCCACATCGAGCTTTACTGCGCCGTTTGCTAAGGCGACGGTGTCGGTGTTGGGAACGACTTGTCCGTCGCGGAAGTCCCAAGTCGCACTGAGGATCTCACCTACTTTGCTGCTCAGCGTGTCCTTTAGAGCACTCAATCGAAGTCAAGGGGACTCTACGATTTCGGTCGGACGAACGAGGGCATATCCGAGTGGCAGCCTGCCGACAGATGAGGGAGTGGCGTCAAGCCTGTACGACCCCCTTAAACGCAACTATCGCGGCGCATTCCCCGCCTATCCACCATCCATCAGGCAGTTTCTGCCAGATCGGGAGCGGATTCTGGGTCCGGTTAAACGAATCCGGACGATCCCGAACTGCCGATTTGCAGGGGATTCGATTAGGGGTGGCAGACGGGATTCGAACCCGCGACCGCCGGCACCACAAGCCGGAGCTCTACCAACTGAGCTACTGCCACCGCGCTAGACCCAATTTAGCTTGCCGGGCCGAAGGCTGGCGCCAGGGCGCCGGACCCGGGGCTCCTTGTTCGAAAGTGTTCGGAGAGCCGGGGCGTGATCCCCGTCAGGCCCCGGCTCCCTTCCCCTTTGCGGCACATCCCTCAACGCGACGGCCAACCAATCCCTGACCGTGCATCGCTTCCATCCCCAGCACCGCACGCGCGAGCATCCATCTCCATATGGCGGGACGCAAACGCCGAGGCAAAAGGGTTTCTATCTAGCGACCCTCTCCACCACCGGACTGGGTTTGGCGGCCGGGGCGACCATTGCGTCGACCGCGGCCGCCCCTCCGATCGCCGGGGCGAGCGCGATGTAGGAGAGCACCGGTGCCGCAATCGGCAGCTGCTCCCCGCTGCCGCTGGCGACGAAGTGGTGAATCACTCCCCACATCGCCCCGATCGACGCTTCCGCCGCGAACACGGTCGGACGCTGCTCCGGCGGCGCTCCCTGGCGCAGCTTCGCCGCCAGCTTGGCGATCATCTCTAGGCGCCATTCGTCCCCCTGGGGGCCCGGCGAGAAGACCTCGCGGAAGGCGAGCTTGGCGAAGTCGGGGTCGCCTGCAAGTTGTCGGCAGAGCCGCAAGACCATGCGGTGGACGCCGCTCGCCCAGTCTTCGGCCGTGAGGTAAGCGGGTTCCGCGGCGGCCAGAGTCCGGTCGCTGAGCATCTCGAGCGTCGCCAGGAAGCAATCCGCCATCTCGTCGAAGTGCCTGTAGAAGCTGTGCCCCGGGACACCGGCGGCGGCGCGCACCCGCTGCACCGTCAGCGTCGCGTAGCCCTCTTTGCACGCCAGCCTCGCCGTCGCCGCCAGGATCATCGCCCGCTCGTCGCCGGGAGACGGCTTGACGACGGACGCGGGGAGCGGCGGGGCCCCATCGAGGCCGAGGCCGCACAGGCGGGTGACACCGTCGTCGCAGAGGGAGAGCGTCCACTCCATCAGCTCGTCCCCATCGAGCGCCAGCTGCTGGGGGCTCCCGGAGAGCAGCCGTGCCCGCGCCACCCGGCCGCAACCGGCGACGATGCCTTTCACCAGGAGCCGCGGCAGCCGCGGGGGCCCGTCGGCCGAAGCGAGGCTTTTCGCCACCAGCGCCTCGAAGAGCCGGTTCGTACGCTGCATCCGCTCGGCGCCGGCGCCGGCGCCGAAGGCCTCGACCAGAGCCAGCCGCGCCGCCGCCGGGTTGCCGGCGACCTGGCCGGCGAAGGTGAGAAATCCGAGCCGGAGCCGCTCGCGCAGCTCATCCTCATCATCGATGGCGGCGTTAATCCCGCGCAGTGAGTGGTTGACGATGATGTCGTAGGTGGCGAGAAAGCACGCTTCCTTGCCGGAGAAGTGTTTGTAGAAGTCCCGCTTCGAGACGCGGGCGCGCTTGACCAGCGCCGCCACGGAGAAGGCGTTGTAGCCATGCTCGGCGGTGAGCTCGACCATTGCCTCGTGCAGCCGTGCACGCTGGTGCATGGCGACTTCCTCCGCCGAAAGTCCCGGCCCTGGCCTCAGTTTCGGATAGCGGGAGCTCCGCGATCGCGTGCTTCGCGATGAGCTGGATCTAGCGGTACCCGCACGACTGCGCGAGCCATTCGTAGCCAATGGCCTGAACCTCCAAGGTATTCTGGAACGGCGTTCATCGCCTGTTCCTTAGTGATGATCTGGCCGTACCAACACTGGACAAGGCGTCCAGTTGCGCTCAGCCTCCCGCTGTCGCGTCAGGCGTGCCGGGAGCTGATGACGACTCGGGCGCCGTGCCGCGGAATCATCGTGACGTTGCGGTGCAGGGCTCGCTCGGGCTCGGGATCGGCGGCGCGCAGGTCGAGGCGGCGGGCCATCGTCTCCAGGACCACGCGCTGCTCGGCCATGGCCAGGGCTGCTCCCAGGCAGCGGCGGATGCCGCCGCCGAAGGGGAGCCACTCGTAGGTTCCCGGCTTGCGATCTTGCCAGCGCTCGGGGCGGAAGGCGAAGGGCTCGGGATAGAGGTCCTCGCGGTGGTGCAGGAGGAGGATGCTGATCAGGACCGGGGTGTCGGCGGGAACGGCGTAGTCGCCGAGGCGCCAGGGGCGCTTGACGCGGCGGCCGACGATCGGCACCACCGGCCGCGAGCGCATCGTCTCGGTGATCACCGCCTCGACCGCCTCCTCCGCCCCATCGCCGGAGCGCACCGCCGCGACCAGGCGCTCGTGCGCGTCGGGGGTGCGGACGAGGCGCTCCCAGGCCCAGGCCAGCGAGTTGGCGGTCGTCTCGTGACCGGCCAGCACCAGGGTCAGCAGCTCGTCGCGGATTTCGCCGTCGGTCAGCGGCTCGCCCTCCTCGCTGCGCGCCTGCAGCAGCAGGGACAGAATGTCGTGGCGCTCCTCCAGGTCCTCGCGCCGCCGCAGCGCGATCACCGCGTCCATGCGGCGGTCGATCAGCGCCCGGCCGAGGCGGGTGAGGCCGACCGGCTCCTCGCGACGCACGTTCATCAGCTCGGCGACCTGGGCGATTGGCTTGGTCGAGAGTTCGACCAGGCCTTTGATCGTCGAGCGCAGCCGCCCCTCGGGGCTGCGCGGATCCGGCTTCTCGCCGATCCCGAAGATGCCGGCCATGATCACGTCGAGGGTGATCGCCTGCATGCGCGGGGCCAGCGCGAACGGCTCGCCCAGCGGCCAGCTGTCGATCTCGCGATCGGCGGCGTGGGCGATCGCCGCCATGTAGTGCTGGATCGCCTCGCCATGGAAGGGCGGCAGCAGCAGCTTGCGCTGGCGCATGTGGCGCTCGCCGAGCGAGGTCAGGACCGAGTCCGGCCCGACGATCGGCCGCAGCGGCGACTCGGCCGCCAGCGAGGGCGCTTCCTCCGGCTTCGCGGTGAAGAGCGAGCGCACGTCCTCCGGCAGGCTGGTGATGACCAGCGGCTCCGGGTCGGGCGTCTGCATCGCGAAGACGTCCCCCAGCCGCCGCCGCGCCCCGAAGACGAACTCGATCTGGCGCTGATTGAAGCGCAGCAGCTGCAGCGCCCCCGGCACCTGCACCAGCGGCGGCGCCGGCAGCCCGGCGGCCTCCTCGGGCGAGAGCGGTCCACTCGCGACGAGCGCGGTGGCCTCGGTGACGGTCTCCGTGACTCCCATCAGCCGGCCCGGCTACGCGGCGATCTCGACCGGCTTCTCGCGCCGCGGCGCCGCCGCCGGCCCGCGCGAGAACTCGATCTCGTCGCCGACCGGGCCGTGCTTGAACATGCGGATGTCCCGGGCGTAGTTCTGGTGCAGGCGCCAGGGATGCGACTTGCCCTGCTTCGGCAGCTGGTCCATCGCCCGCAGAACGTAGCCGGATTTGAGGTCGATGAATGGTTCGCGCGGCTGCGAGGGACCGGGCTCGCGCGGCGTCGCCACCCGGTAGCCGTTCGCGTCCATGTAGTTGAGGAGGCGGCACATGTACTGGGAGACGAGGTCGCACTTGAGGGTGAAAGAGGCGTTGGTGTAGCCGAGGGCGATCGCCAGGTTGGGGACGCCGCCGAACATCGCGCCCTTGTAGCCGATCAGGTCGGAGAAGCGCCTGCGCTCGCCGTCGACGGAGAACTCGATCCCGCCGGCGACCAGCAGGTTGAGCCCGGTCGCGGTGACGATGATGTCGGCCTCGAGCTCGCGCCCGGAGGTGAGCTCGAGCCCCTTCTCGGTGAAGGTCTCGATCGTGTCGGTGACGACGTCGGCGCGGCCGGAGCTGACCGCCTTGAAGAGGTCGCCGCCGGGAACGAGGCAGACGCGCTCGTCCCAGGGGTTGTACTTCGGTTCGAAGTTGCCGTCGATGTCGTAGCCGGCCGGCAGCTGGCGCTCGACCCCGCGCCGGATCAGCTTGCGGGCGAAGCGCGGCGCCCGGCGCGAGAGCTGGTAGAAGGCCATCTGGGTGAGGACGTTCTTCCAGCGGATGACCGCGTAGCGGGTCTTTTCGGGGAGGACGCGGCGCAACGCCTTGGCAATCGGGTCCTGGGCGGGCAGGGTGACGACGTAGCCGGGCGAGCGCTGCAGCATCGTGATCTGCTCGGTCTCGGGCGCCATCGCCGGGATCAGCGTCACCGCGGTGGCGCCGCTGCCGATCACGACGACGCGCTTGCCGCGGTAGTCGAGGTCCTCGGGCCAGTGCTGCGGGTGGACGATCTGCCCCTCGAAGCGCTCGGCGCCCGGGAACTCGGGCGTGAAGCCCTCGTCGTAGCGGTAGTAGCCGGTGCAGCCGTAGAAGAAGTCGCAGGTCAGCTCGACCGTCTCCCCCCCGCGCTCGGCGCGCACAGTCCACAGCGCCTCCTCGCTCGACCACTCGGCCGAGACGACCTTGTAGCCGAAGCGGATGTGGTCCTCGACCCGGTACTCGCGCGCCGTCTCCTGGATGTAGTTGCGGATCTTCTCGCCGGCCGCGATCGAGTCTTCGTCGCTCCAGGGCTTGAACGAGTAGCCGAGCGTGTACATGTCCGAGTCGGAGCGGATGCCGGGATAGCGGAAAAGGTCCCAGGTACCGCCGATCGCCTCGCGGGACTCGAGGATCGCGTAGCTCTTGCCGGGGCAGTTCTCCTGCAGGTGGACGCCGGCGCCGACGCCGGAGAGGCCGGCACCGACGATCAGGACGTTGACGTGCTCGCGGTCGGTGGGCTGCGGGTGGTCGCTCGGCATCGGATCCTCCTGGGTCTGGCTCACGGCCGAAACTTTATCAACAGTGTGTCGAGAGAGTCAACCACTTGTCGAAATCGTCGACGCTATGTAGCATGACTCACACATGCCCGCCGCCTCCAAAGCGAAACCGGCCCCCGCGGGGCGCGGCCGCCGCGCCGCCCGCGCCAGCGGCGACGAACGCGAACGGGCGATCCTCGAGACCGCCGAGCGGCTGCTCG
Source organism: uncultured Actinomycetes bacterium (assembly GCA_963702075.1). Taxonomy (GTDB): domain Bacteria; phylum Actinomycetota; class Thermoleophilia; order Solirubrobacterales; family 70-9; genus VAYN01. The sequence continues at coordinate 2,236,039 of OY969703.1, forward strand.
AGGAGCGGCCGCTGAGCGAGATCTCGGTCGACGACCTCGCCAAGGGCGCCGGCATCTCCCGCCCCACCTTCTACTTCTACTTCCCCTCCAAGGACGCGGTGGTGCTGACGATCATCGACCGCCTCGTCGCCGCCGCGGCCGGCAGCCGCGAAGAGGCGCTGCAGACGCTGGCCGCCGGCGAACCGCGGGCAGGGCTGCGACAGGCCCTCGCCGATCTATACGGCGCCTTCCGCGCTCGGCGCGCCGTCTCCCTCGCCGCCGCCGAATTGCGGATGACCAACCCCGAGGCGCGCGAGCTCTGGTCGCAGGTGATGGAGGGCTGGGTCGCCGACACCACGGCGGTGATCGAGGCCGAGCGCGCCCGCGGCGCTGCCCCACCCGGCCAACCCCCCCGCGACCTCGCCATCGCCCTCGTGCAGATGAACGAGCGCGTCCAGTACGCGTCCTTCACCGGCGAGTCCCCCTCACTCGAGCAGGACCGCGTCCTCGACGTCCTGGTCGAGATCTGGCTGCGCGCGATCTACGGCACCGCCGAGCCGAGCTAGATCACGAGTCCGCCAGGGATCGGGTACTACACGACTTCTCGCGGACTCGCGGTCGCTAGACCCGTGGCGCGATCTCGCGGCCCATCAACGCGACTGCATCGAGGTCGCGGTGGAGCAGGTGCTGTCCCATAATCCTCGTCAGGCCCGCGGCCTCGAGCTCCTGCAGCTGCGCGACCGCCTCCTCGACGGTGCCGAGGATGGTGCTCTCGCTGAGACCGGCCATGAACGCCTCGCCGTCGTCGCCTTCGCCCTTCCACTGCGCGAGGCGGGAGGCGCGATCGACCAGTTCGGCGCGGTCGGCGCCCACCAGCCAGCCGGTCATCATCGAGAGCGGCAGCGTCGCCGGGTCGCGCCCCTCGGCCTCGCAGGCCTGGTCGAGCCGGTGGCGGATGTCGGCGATCTCCTCCGCCGTCGCCATCACCGTGTTGTACTCGTCGGCGTAGCGGGCGGCGAGGCGCAGGCTGCGGGGACCGCCGCGGCCGCCGAGGATCAGCGGCAGCGGCCGCTGGACTGGCTTCGGCAGCGCGTCGAGCTCGCGCGCTGAGAAGTACTTGCCGTCGAAGCTGAACGGACCGTCGCCCCAGTGGCCGCGGACGATCTGCATCTGCTCCTCGAGCGCGTCCATCCGCGGCCCGACGGGCGGCAGCTCGAACCCGTATAGCTCGTGCTCGCGCTCCCACCAGCCGGCGCCGATCCCGACTTCGACCCGGCCGCCGGAGACGTGGTCGGCGGTTACCGCCGCCTTCGCCAGCACCGCCGGGTGGCGAAAGGTTGCCGGCGAGACCATCGTCCCCAGCCGCAGCTTCTCCGTCACCGCCCCGAGCGCCGCGATCGTCCCCCAGGCATCGAGCGAGCCGCGCTCGCGCCGGTCGTCGACCGAGAGGTAGTGGTCGGAGCGGAACATCGTCCCCACCCCATGCTCTTCGCAGGCCGCCGCCAGCGCCAGCCAGTCCTCCCAGGTCACGTCCTCCTGGCCCTCGACCATCAGGCAGATCTCCATCGGCCCTCCTCGTTTTGGTTGCCTGGCCCAGGGGTACCCAATCTCAGCGGCACCGACCCGGATCTCAGCGGCTTTTTACCGAGCCTGGCTCGGTTCCCGCTTGAGTGAGAAGACCAACCGCCACGGCGGAGCGGCGTCCGGGCCGGTGCCATTCCTTCGTCCAGCCCGATCGATTGGTCCCAGAAGCCGCGCTAACGTCGCGGAATGCCGCACCCGACTTCTGCCACAGCGGGCTGTGTTCAAACCCGGAAGCGTTGGTCGGCGGCGCTGGGAGTCGCTGCGCTGGCGGTCGCCATCGCCGTGCTTGCGGGACGAGCCTCGGCCGTCGGTCCCTACCCCGCCCTCGGCGCCTGCCCGGTCTTCCCGCAGCCGCCCCCTTCGCTCTCGGCGCGGGCGCCGTCCCTCCCTACCGAGGCCGCCTGGAACCAGGACATCTCGAAGGCGCCGCGCGATCCGCGCTCCTCCGCCTACATCGCCTACATCGACGCCCACGGCGGCGACCACATGCACCCCGACTTCGGTTCGCCCCGCCCCTACGGCTTCCCATACTCGGTCGTCGGCCCCGGCCAACCCAGGCTGCCGATCCGCTACACCGCCTACGGCGAGGAGAGCGACCCGGGGCCGTTCCCGGTGCCGGCGAAGGCGCCGGTCGAGGGCGGCAACGGCAGCGACGGCGACCGCCACGTGCTCGTCGTCGACCGCTCCGCCTGCAAGCTCTACGAGCTCTACCGCGCCTTCTTCGTCGCCAAACCCCACCCGCACTGGAATGCCGACTCCGGGACCGAATGGGATTTGCGCTCGGCCGCCCGGCGCTCCGAGGGCTGGACCTCGGCCGACGCCGCCGGGCTGCCGATCCTCCCCGGCCTCGTTCGCTACGACGAAGTCGCCGCCGGCCACCTCGACCATGCGATCCGCGTCACCTTCGACAGCACCCGCAACGCCTGGGTCCACCCCGCCTCCCACTGCGCCGGCGACACCTCGAACCCGGCCGCGCCGCCGATGGGCCTGCGCCTGCGGCTGAAGGCGGGCTACGGCCTCGGCGGCTTCAGCGGGCCTGCAAAGACGATCGCCCTGGCGATGAAGCAATACGGCCTGATCGTCGCCGACAACGGCTCCAACTGGTACTTCTCAGGCAGCAGCGACCGCCGCTGGGACGACGAGAACCTCGACCAGCTGAAGCAGATCCCCGGCAGCGCCTTCGAAGTCGTGAAGAGCGCCGCAGCCGTCCATTCATGCTGATTTAGCCGCACGCAGCGTGATTTGCCGCCAATGGATTGGGTACCTGACCTAAAGGGACACTCCCGAGGAGAGAGAGAAATGGCGGACACCAAAACGAAAAAACGAGCCGCGCCGAAACGCGCCAGCTCGTCAAGCAAATCGAAATCGGCGAAACCGAAATCGCAGTCGAAAGCGAAAGCAAGCTCGAAAGCAAAATCGAGCTCGAAAGCCGGGAAACCGAAATCGGCGAAACCCAAAGCCACGAAACCGAGGGCCGCAAAAGCGAAAGCCAAATCGTCCGGCTCTAAATCGTCGCGCTCCAAATCGTCAGGCTCGAAAGCGAAAGCGCCGAGCTCGAACGGTTCGAGCAACGGCTCGAGCAGCAGCAACCCCGTCGAGGCCGTACGCCACGCGGTCGGCGGCGCCGGCCAAACCGTCGGCAAGGCCGCGAGCAAAGCGAAGGTGCCACTCGTCGCCGGCGGAGCCGCGATCGCTGGGGCTGCCGGCGGGATGGCTCTCGCCGCCGCGTCCAAACAAGGGCGCAAGAAGGGCATCAAGGGCCTGAAAGCGGCGATGCCTCGCAAACCCAAGGTCAAGATCAAGTCGGGTGACCTGGCCAAGGCAGCCAAGGAGGTCGGGAAAGTCAGCGCGCAAGTGGGCGAGATCGCCAACGGGATCCAGCGCGCCCAAGATTCGTCGAACGGAGACGGCAAGCACCGTTCGCCGGTAGAGGTCGTTCTACAGGGACTCACCGCGAGGCGTTAGCGCCGGGCTGGCCCTGAGGACTTGGCTGCGACCGCGTGTCCAGGGACGCGCGGTCGCAAGCCTCGACTAGCCGGCGCGGCGGGCGCCGCCGGAGACCAGCCGCCAGCCGCGTCCGAGCACGGCGAGAACGGCGAACGCCACCGCAAACCCGATCGCCCCGAGCACGAGCAGGAAGACGACGAAGGCGATGATCGCGAACGGGATGAGGAGGAGTTTCACGCCTGCGTAGTCTTGCAGTGACGATGGGAGCGACAGCGGCACTTGCGACCTTGGTGATGGCGTTCGGTCATGTCGGCCTTGGCGTCAGCGGAGGCCACGAAAAGATCGAGGCTGTCAGCGACAGCCTGGCGCTGGTCAGCGTCCGCCACCAGCTCGAAGCCGCACCGCCGAAGGCGCAGCCAAAGCCGGCGCCGGAAACGACGGCGCCCACCGCCGCGGAAATCGCCGCCGATCCCTCGAAGCTGCCCCCGGCCTCCGCCGGGAGCAACGGGACCAGCGTCCCCCACAAGTCAAACCTCAACCGCGAAGACATCTTCGCCCACCGCCGCAACGGCGATCCCGACGCCGCGATCCTCCTCACCGGCGTCGCCCTCGCGCCGCCGAACGCTCCCGAAGCGGTGAAGGGCGCGATCGACGCCGCCAACACGATCATCGGCCGCCCCTATATATGGGGCGGCGGCCACGCCTCCTTCTACTCGCGCGGCTACGACTGCTCCGGCTCGGTCAGCTTCGCCCTCTTCGGCGGCGGCCTCATCCCCCGCCCCCTCACCTCGGGCGACCTGGAGCACTGGGGCGCGCCCGGCCCCGGCAAGTGGATCACCGTCTACGCCAACGCCGGCCACACCTTCGCCGAGATCGCCGGCCTGCGCTGGGACACGGTCGGCGACGAACAGGGCACCGGCCCCCGCTGGCACCTCGCCACGACGTCCACCGCCGGCTTCGTCGTCCGCCACCCGCCAGGCCTTTAAGAAAAAGGGCCGGCCCCCAGGCGGAGGCCGGCCCACTGGTGGCTAGGCCGTCTTCACGATCATCAGAAGCGGCACCGTATGCCCGGCGTGGAGATCCATCCGTCCTCACCTCCTCCCCGGCTATTCACTTATCGATGGAACCGACCAGGTATTGGTGGAATCAGTTCCACCAATGGAATCGGGTTCAGGAAAAGAATCCGGATTTTTGAACAACTTGTCCAGTAAACCGACTAGGATCAAGAAATCGGCACTAATCAGCTAGGGACAAAGGGAAAAGCGATGTCAACCAAAGTCGAGCGGCAAAAAGCAGCTCAAAACCGCATCAAAGCGATGAACCACCCACTGCGGGCAGCATTGCTTCGAATCCTGGTCGAACGAACCTCGAGCCCGGCCGAAATGGCGCGTGAGCTAGACGAGGATCTGTCCAATGTGAGCTACCACACCAAACAGCTGGTGGAGCTGGAATGTGCCGAGCTCGTCAGCACCCGACCAGTCCGCGGTGCGCTGGAGCATTTCTACCGCGGTACCGAGCGCTCTTTGATCGATCGGGAGGAATGGGACGAGCTCGACCCGAATATGGCCGAGAGTCTCATTCACGAAATGATGCAGAAGGCCCTCGACGACTTCGTCGCCGCAGCGCAGGCGCAGACGATCGGAAATGAAGGCGCCTTCCATCTGACTCGAACTCCCTTGCTTGTAGACCAGGAGGGGCTGACGGAAGCTCTCGAGGCGCATGAACGCGCCAGACTGGAGCTACTGGAAATTGCGTCCCGTAGCGCCGAGCGCATGATCGAGTCCGGCGAGGTGGGCATCAACGTCTCCTCGTCGCAGGCCTGCTTCAAGATGCCGAGCCCGAAGGGCCGCCAGAGCTTGTAGTCCGACCCGCCGGACCAGCGCCTTGACATCGCGCGCAGCGTCTGACTCAGAGGACTAGCTCGAGCGTGCCGCGGATCAGCAGCAGAATGCCGATCACGATCGCAACCCTGGCGCCGGCGATCCGCCCGCGCTCGCTGATCCAGCGACGGAAGCGATCGACCCCCTGCTGGGTCCGCTCCGGCGAGAGCGCGTAACCGACCAGCGGCACCTCGAGGAAGATCGCCTGAATCAGGCAGAAGAGGACGACGAGGAAGACCGTCGCCCCGGTGCCGGGGTCGAGGTGCACCAGCCGGTTGAGGGCGACAAGGTAGGAGGCGCCAGGGAAGCTCAGCACCGCCCCCACCGCGAAGGCGATCCTCGGCGAGCCGCGTCCGAGCATGCGCTGCGGCCACGATTCCTTTTCGGACGCCTGCTTGCGCTGCCGCCGCTCCTCGCCGAGTTCGCTGCGGAGGACCAGGCCGACGATCAGGGCGATCGCCCCGAAGACCAGATCCTCGGCCGGGGTGAAGGTCGTGCGGGCGCTTTCGACGCTACTGCTGTCGTGGAAGGAGAAGGCGATCAGCAGCCCGACCGAGATGCTGGTCAGGTAGCTGCCCAGCAGGTACCCGAGCATCAGCCGCTTCGGGTCGGGCAGCAGCATCATCACCGTCACCGCCGCCAGCAGCGTCGGGTTCAACATCGCCGTGAGCGACAGGCCTAGGAAACTGACGAGGTCGCCCACGACGATGTGATTTCGCCCCTACAGGGTTATTCCTCCCAGCGGGCGGTGAGCTGGTAGATGATCGTGACGTCGAGGATGATCATCAGGAACGCCCACAGCGGCGCGGCCGGGAACCAGACGATCTGCGCCACGGCGTTGATCGCGACGAAGAAAACGGCGACGAAGCGCGCCGACTCCGCGGCGGCAAAGAGGCCGAGTCCGGTTGCGGCGACGAGCGAGCCGAGGATCAGGTGGATCCACCCCCACGTCGTCACGTCGGCGATGATCACTCCCTGACCGCCGACGATCACCACTTCGTTGTTGAGAATCGCGGCGAGGCCGTACAGCGCATCCAGCGAGCCGACGATCAACATCACCGCTCCAGCGAACACCGTCCAGCCAGTCGGCTGCCTGCTCTCCACTCGCCGCGAGTACTCACGCTTCTCTGCAGCGCCTGCCTCCATTGAGGCTCCTTTCATCTGGCCCGGGGGCCGGTTGTTGATCCATCCCTTGACACCAGCGCCCCCTGCCGACACACCGGTTAGCTAGACCATAAGACCGGGTTGTTCCCAAAGCAACGTCAGGCGGCGAACCGGTAGCCGACGCCCGGGTCGGTGCGGATGAAGACGTGCTCGCCCTGCGGCTCGATCTTGCGGCGCAGGTTGGCGACGTGGGCGCGCAGGACCTGCAGGTCGTCTTCGTACTCGACCCCCCAGACCTCGACCAGCAGGGCGCGGTGGGTCATCAGGCGGCCGCGGTTGCGGACGAGGACGCGGAGGAGCTCGAACTCGGTCGGGGTCAGGTGGACCTCCTCGCCGTCGCGGCGCACGCTGCGGGCGGCGAGGTCGATCTCGAGCCCGTCGACAGCGATCGCCGGCTCCTCGGCCTCCGGGCGGGCGCGGCGCAGGGCGGCCTCCAGCCGGGCCACCAGCTCGCGCGGGCCGAACGGCTTGGTCACGTAGTCGTCGGCGCCCGCCGAGAGCGCCTCGACCTTCTTGTCCTCGTCGCCGACAGCCGAGAGGACGACGATCGGCATCTCGCTCCACTCGCGGATCCGCCGCGTCACCTCGACCCCGTCGACGTCGGGCAGCATCAGGTCGAGGATCGCCGCCTGCGGCGGCCGGACGGCGACGAGGTCGAGTGCCTCCTCGCCGCTGCTCGCCGGCACCGCCTCGAAGCCGGCGTCGCGGAGGATCACCCGCAGCGCCCGGACGATCTGCGGCTCGTCGTCGCAGACGAGGATCCGGGGCTGGTCGCTCACGCCGTGCCCTCGGTCAGCGGGAAGGAGACGACGAAGGTGCTGCCCTGTCCCGGCACCGACTCGACCGCGATCTCGCCGCCGTTGGCCTCGATGAAGCCGCGGGCGATCGAGAGCCCGAGGCCGGAGCCCTGGCCGCCCTCGCGCCGGTAGAAGGGTTCGAAGATGCGCTCGCGGTCCTGCTCGGGGATGCCGGGCCCCTGGTCGACGACGCGGACGACCAGGCGGCCGCCGACCTCGCGCGAGCGCACCAGGACCGGGCGGTCGCTGCCGTGGCGGACCGCGTTGGCGAAGAGGTTGGCGAAGGCGCGTTCGAGCTGTGCCGCGTCGGCGACGAGCGCCGGGATCTCAGCCCCGATCCCGAGCCTGACCAAGGCGGCGTCGCCCGCCAGCGATTCCCGCGCCGCCTCCAGCACCCCGGCCAGGTCGATCGGCTCCCGGCGCGGCTCCGCCGAGCCCGACTCCAGGCGCGAAACGTCAAGCAGGTTCTCGACCAGCCGCGACAGGCGCTCCCCTTCCTCGACCACCGCCTCGCTCAGCTCGTGCCGCTCGGGCTCGGTGAGCGTCGGCGAGTCCAGTGCCGTCCCCGCGGCGATGATCGAAGTCAACGGCGTGCGCAAATCGTGCGAGACCGAGCGCAACAGCGCCGTCTTCAGCTCGTCGCTGCGCCGCAGCGCTCCCGCCTCGATCGCCTCCGCCTCCATCCGGTCCCGCTCCGCCGAGAGCTCCCGCAACTGCGCCAGCACCCGCTCGGTCTCCTCCCGCCCCCGCTCCGCTTCGGCGGCTCGAGCCCGCGCCATCTCAGCCAGCGAGCTGCTGGCCAAAGCGACGATCCCAAAGGTGACAAGCGCCACCGCGTCCTTGTCGGCGGCGATGTCGAGCTTCCCGGTCGGCGGAATGTGGAACCAGTTGAACGCCAGCGCGCTCAGCAGCGCCGAGACCAGCCCCAATCGCCATCCCCAGACGCTGGAGATCAGCAGCACGCCCGGGATGTAGACGACGCCCAGCGAGACCGCCGGCGCGACGTCCTTCAGCGGATAGACCAGCAAGGTCGCGACCGCGACCGTTCCGAGAGTCGCCAGAAGCCCCCACCCCCACGGGGGCGAGCCGCCCTCAAAACCGAGATCCGCCATGCGTCGGCGCATCCCCGCAGCCTAAGCTCCACCGGCGGCGATGAGTTTCGCCGTTGCTCTCCGTCTTTACTTACATCAGCCACCCAGACAAAGGAGAGCAACATGACCGCGACTTACACCTTCGATGTCTTCTCCAGCCTCGACGGCTTCGGCTCCGCGGGGGGCGACTGGGGCGGCTACTGGGGCAAGCAGGGCCCCGAGCTACTCGACCACCGCCTCGCCCTGCACGAAGAGGAGCAGCGAATGGTCTTCGGAGCCAACACCTATCGCCTGTTCGCCGAGATGCTGGCCGAGAGCAGCGAGGAGTCCGAGGTGCGCGACCCGTGGGTCACGCGGATGCGCAACCTGCCCGCAACGGTGATTTCGACCACCCTGGATGGCCCCCTCGACTGGCCCGACGCCACCATCGCCAGCGGCGACGCCATCGACGTCGTCGCCCAACTCAAGGAGGAGTCCCAGGTCCCGCTGCGCTCCCACGGCAGCCTCGCGATGAACCGGGCACTGATGGCCGCCGGCCTGGTCGACCGCGTACAAGTGACGCTCTTCCCCGTGATCACCGGCCAAACCGGAAGTTCCCCGATCTTCGAGGGCGCAGCCGACTTCGACCTCGAGCTGCTGGAGAGCCGAACTCTCGACGGCCACATCCAAGAGCTCACCTACCGACCCAACCTGCACCGCTGAGCCGGCGAGGTCAGCTGCCAGAAGATCGCGGCGACGCCGCAGAACGAGCGTCGTGCATCGAGACGATGAAAACCCGATCGGTTTCCTCGTCGTACCTGTAGAGCAGGAGCATCCATGACCAGGGCCCTAGCACGAAGCGAGTGGGCGCCCACCTACCGTCCAACTCCGGGCCGGAGAGTGGGAACATCTCGAGAGCCCGTAGTGAGCGAATGATCCGGCTCCAGGTATTGCCGGGGAGATTGAGGCGCGAGATGGCATCGTCTACGTCCCGCATCGCTCGCGGGCTGACTATCACCTGCGCCACTCAGGTCAACTCGTCGAGCGGAGTGCCTTCTCCGCGCGCAGCCTGCGCGAGTCCCTCCTGAGTGCGCTCCCAGGCACCTGGAATTGCGTCGAGGATCTCCGTGATGCGGCTGGCATCCGGATCTGCATCGTCCAATGCAGTAGAGAGAAGGGACCGCGCCAGCGTTCCCTCTTGGACGTGGGTCCGCTCGGCGAGCTTCGCAAGCTTATGAGCATGGACTTCGTCGAGAGTGACGTTTATGCGCTTCGGATTGACGGCCACGCCCAAATAATTGCACAGATCTACACGTTCTGTACGCCCCACCCGAGAGCCGACCCCTTCACCAGCAGCATCTCCGGCCGCGATGCCCTAGCGGACTCACTGCGAGCCCCGGGAGATGTGATCAAGAATGCGACCAGCGAACTTGATCCCGATATAGCTGCCCGTCTACACCCCCACCTCGGGGTGCTGCGATGGAGTACACCGTGTGGCTCGACGGTCGCTTCGGGAACTCAGGGGGACTGGCGCTCTCGATTGCGTCGGTGGCCGAAACGCTTGCCGATGTCGCAGCCACCGTCGACGAGGATCACCTGACATCCAATCCCGTTGCGGGTCGCGCAGCCCACAAGGCTGCCGGGATTGCGCTCCGGATCCCACGGGACTCGTTATCGCCGAGTGCCTGGCAATCCTGCAGTTCCTCGTCCTGTGTCTGGCGTCCTTCTTTGCCGCGCAGACCTTCCTTTCTCAGCCTGAGAATGGGCACAGGAGCCTCGGGGACGCGGCGGGGCTCTTCGCCGCCGGCTACGGAATCGGGCTTCTCTCAACCGCGTTCACGGCCGGAGTTGATTTCTCCGAACCTCACTCGCACGCTTACCTCATCGCGGGTGTACTCGACGGCGTCTTCGTCGCCACTCTGATGATCGCCGCGCTTCTTGCGGCGGTCGGCTTTTCCCAGCGTGACCGCACACGGCGCGACTACCTCCTGGGCTGGGCTGGCATTACCTTCATGGCGGCGAACCTGGTTGCCCTCATAGCCGGCGTCCTTCGGTCCGAGGGCTATACGGACCAGCATGGGCTGGGCACCCTGACCGCTGGTCTCAACCTGGGGACCACCGGCCTTTCGGCTGTCGTGGTTGCCGGGGTGATTGCCGCGTTTGCCTTTTTCGACGCTGCGCAGGCAGAGGGCACAGCGAAGGACTCCGTTGCGCGTCGGGATCTCCTGCTCGCTGCGGCGGCGGGCTCCTATGCCGTCTTCCATCTCATCGGTTTCGCGGGCGAGGCAGTCGTTGCGATTGCCCATTCGGACTTGGGATACTCCGGGGCAGAGGCCGCCCCGACCTGGTTCGCTGCCCTGGCCGGAGTTGTTTCCTGCGGCGCCGCCGTCTGCGTGGCAGCCGCCCTTCAACCCGCCTTTGCGCGGGCACTTCAGCGACTCCGTTTAGCCGGCCTGTCAGATGCGTCGGGCGGACACTCCACTCACCGGTGATCCCGTCTGAGGCGACCAATCTGCTCCAGGGAGTTCGATTCTGCCCAAGGAGTTCAGCTGGGTTAGCTCGAGTTGGGGACCAATTTCGGGACCAAGCTTTGCGTCGTCTGGCCGAAGCCCAGAGATAGCGCCACCGTTTGTAGCGACGGAGGCATCGGTCGACTTCACGCCGAGGCAGTCGCACCTGGACGACCAGCCGGGAGATATGTTGAGTAAGTGAGCACGTTCGGGATTGTCGCTCAAGGTGTCCTGGCGGGCGCAACCTCGGCGCTGCTAGTGCTCTTTGGGTATCCACAGGCCGGCGTTTACAGCGCCGCCGCGACGGCATCGGCGGCACTTGTTCTTTGGGGAATCAACTGGCGCGCGCAACGCCGGCGAGCTGAAGGTGGCTGGATCTGGCTGGTCCCCCTCGTCGCGGTGGTTGTGATCGTCCTCCCAAGCGTCGCGCAGCACTGGGCGCCAAGTAAGGCCGTTGGCGCTCCCGCCGAAACCTGGGAAGACGGTCACAAGCTGGCAGTACTGGCGATGGCAGCGTTGAGCACCGCGATCTTTGCCGTAATGTGGCTTTCCAGCGTCGTCGATCGCTGCTACGTCTTGCCGCGCCTCGCGGGCGGCACGGGGAAGCGGCCCTGCACTCACTCGCTCGATCACTGCTGGCACCGCCTGACTCGAATTTGGTTTCTCCACCGGCTGATCGCCGCAGTGACTCTGGTCGCATCGACGATCGCAGTCGTGGCGGTGGCTGCCAACGAGTGGCTGCTCGGTCTGAATCAAGTCGTTGCAGCGGCACTGGCGGCGGCAACGACGGTGCTCGGCGGCTTCTACCTGACCCGCCTGCCCTACGCGGTGGCCATGGTGGCGAATCCCATGATCAACGTTGGAGACAAGGTGCAATTCGCCGAGATGTTCCCCCTACCGGACAGCGCCCCGCACTACTACGTAAGTGAGATCTCGTTGGAGGGCGTGAAGCTGGTCGAGCTGGTCGCCGGCGACGAGCGAACCCGGCACGAGATCGACCGCCCCTATGACCGCCTTCTCGACCTCGGAGAAATCCACAAACTGCTGCGGGTTCGCGACGCATTTGCCCCTTGCAAAAACTGCAAGGGCGTCAATCTCTACTGCGGGCGGCCCCACCCTTCCGCCCATGGTTCCTGATCACCCTCAACAAACACGAGAGCACCACGATGGTGGCTGAGATCCTGCCGAAGTTTCGCGCTACGCGGGCCGTCTATAGGGAAACCGGGCTGGCGGGAAGCGAGGAGGAACTAGATCGTCTCGTCTCCCAAAATGTCCTTCACACCGTTGCCTATTACCGGCGACTCGTCTGCTTGCGCCGGTTCCAATATCGCCACACTTTGCAGGCCAGCATTCGCCCCCAGGGGGTCGGAAACCTATTGGAGGCGCAGCGTCGCAGACGCGGCATGGTTCTGGTCGCTCCCCACCTCGGTGACTTCGACCTCGCCGTCGCCTGGATTGCCACGACGCTCCGCAGCCGGCCAATAGTTCCAGTGGCGCGACTCGAACGCCCACTTGCGCAACACCATTACGACATCATCCGGTGCGCCTGTGGCTTTGACCTGGTCGACCCACGAAAGGCTTCGATGTCCTCGCTTACTGCGCAGCTCCGTGCAGGGCGCGTGGTCATTCTGACCCTCGACCGCCGCGGAGGCAACAGGACCGTGGAAGTACCGGTCTTCGGACGGCCCGCCGACCTGCCGGCCGCCTGCCTGACCCTGGCGCGGCGCGCTGGTGCCCCACTGATCAGCACCGCAACGTGGACTCAAGGCGGTGAACGGCTCCTAGCGTTCGGCGAGCCAATCGGCCCCGGAACCAGCTCGGAGGGCGAATGCGACAGTGCGTTGATGAAACGTCTCGCCGCGGAATTAGAGGCAAGAATTAGGACGGCACCCCATCAGTGGCACATCCCGGCTCACCGTGAACAACTCTCAATCGCTCAGCCACCGGTGCCCCGACCAAGGAGCGTAAAGCTGAAACTCCCGCCGACCCTGTCCAAGACCTGGTAAGCGCCCCCGGCTGGATTCGAACCAGCGACCGTCGGATTAGAAGTCCGATGCTCTATCCAAGCTGAGCTACGGGGGCTCATGTTCGAGGGTAGCGTTGCAAGTTGCGGAGGAACGGGGATAGGATCAGCGGCGATGGCGGTCAAACTTCATCGCTGCTCGCTGATGTGGGTCAAGATCGGCGCGCACCCCTGCTGGAAAGTGCAGAAGGCGCTGGATGAGCAGGGCGTCGACTACGAGGTGGTCAAGGGACCGCTGCGGGATCGCAGCGACGTCGAGGCGGTTTCGGGGCAGAAGAAATACCCAGTGATCGAGTTCGAGGACGGGCGGGTCTATCGCGAGGAATCGGCGGAGATGGCCGAGCGGATCCGCGCCGGCAAGCTCTTCGACGCCTGAGTCCGTGCCGACCGTCTCTACTCCCAACGCCGAACTGCACTATGAGCGCGCCGGCTCCGGCGAGCCGCTGCTGATGATCCAGGGGATGAGCGGGACGCACGTCTCCTGGGGGGAGCCGTTCCTGGCGCCGCTGCGGGAGACCTTTGACGTCATCGCCTTCGACAACCGCGGGATCGGCCTCTCGGGCCCGATCGACGGGCCGTTCACGATCGTCGAGATGGCCGAGGACACGGCGGCTCTCATGGGCGAGCTCGAACTCGAGAGCGCCCACGTCGTCGGCATCTCGATGGGCGGGATGATCGCCCAGGAGCTGGCGCTCGCCCACCCGGAGCGGCTGCGATCGCTGACCCTCGGCTGCACCTACTGCGGCGGCCCCGGCTCGCAGTTGATGCCGGAGGAGAACGCGCGAAAGCTGCTGGAGGGCTTGGGCTCCGGCGATCGGGATAAGGCGATCCGGGCCGGCTACGAAGTCAACCTCTCCCCCGCCTTTCGCGCCGACGAGAACCACTTCGCCGCCTTCAACGAGATGGCGACCTCGGTGCCGGCCGCGAAACAGACGATCGAATTACAGGTGCAGGCGATCCTCGGCCACGACACCAGCGGCCGGCTCGGCGAGATCTCGCCGCCGACCCTGATCGTCCACGGCACCGACGACGGCGTCCTCCCCTACCCGAACGGCGAGCTGATCTCCTCGCTGATGCCCGCGGCTCGGCTGGAGGCCCTCGAGGGCATCGGTCACATGTTCTGGTGGGAGCGCCCCGAGCGCTCCGCCGAGCTGGTCCGCGAGCACGCGCTCGCGGCCGCCTAGCCTTCTTCTTCGAATTCGCCCGGCACCGACGGGCGTTTTTCCGGCTGACAGGCGCTTGGATCGAGCTTGCCGTTCACCTTGAAGACGTAGTCGGGCTCCGGCGAGGCTTTTTCGCTGTCGTCGACCACCAGCTTCACCGCCGGGTCGTTCTTGACCCAAGCGTAGATCGGGAACTGGTACGGGTTAGGCGTACCGGTGTTGTAGGGGCCGGTGTCCTGGGTGTACTGGCTCATCACCAGGTATTCGTATCCGCCTTCGTTGATCAGGCGACGCAGTTGCGGGCAGGTGGTCGGCAAGCGGTTTGAGCCGTGCGGCCCTTTGACCCCGATGAACTCGACCTGGTTGGTCACGTCGTTGCCGTAGAACCCGTACTGGCCGAAGATGATCTGGCTCGAGCCGAGGATGCCGATCTTCTTGTCGTGCAGCTTCTGGGTGTATTCGTAGGCCTTCCAGGGGCCGCCTTCGCCGAGGAACGGGCTCGGGTTGACGTAGTGCTGGTCGGCGTACTGGACCTGCTGGGCGCGACCGAGCACGACCGCCAGCAGCACCACCCCGACCGCGATCCCCGCCACCATCGCCCGGCTCACCCCCAGGCGGCTCCGCCCCAGCGACAGCCCCGCCGGCGCCCAGACCAACGCCAGGGTCAGGAAGACGGTGCCGAAGATGTAGCTGGTGAACCAGCGCGGCGTCGTCACCACCGTGATCGCGTACACAACGGTCAGGAACAGCAGCGTCAGCCAGGCGCGTCGGTCCGGCGCTCGCAACGGCCGCGCGATCGGCAGCAGCACCATCGCCAGGACCAGACCCGGCACCAGGTAGCGGGTATTGGTGAAGAAGCCCGTCGGCGAGCCCTCCTGCCCCGCCGCGGTCAGCGGCGTGAAGACGTAGACGACCGCGGTCAGCAGCGAGGCGACGGCGATCACCCGCAGGATCTTGTTGCGCGAGCGCCAGGCGAGGTAGACCGCGGCGGCGACGGCGCAGATCAGGATCAGCGGCCAGAGCGGCCCGAAGGCGTTCTCGAGCTCAGGGAAGAACCAGCGCCGGTAGATCGTCGGCTGGGTCAGGTAGTGGGCGACGGCGAAGCGCGGCCGGGGGTCGAGCGGCATCTGATCTGGCATCGGCAGGTTGAGCGGCCCGAACTTGGTGATCGGAATCGGGTTGCCGCCGCTCTTGATCGCCGCCCGCAGGTACCAGTAGCCGCCGGCGACGAGCAACGACAGACCCATCACCCAGGTCGTCGTCCAGCGTCGGCCGCGGCCGCTGAAGAGGATGACGCCGAGGGTGATCGCCACCACCGGGACGAGGAAGGTCGTCTTCACCGAGGCGGCGAGACCGGCCGCGATCCCTGCCAGCACCAGCGGCCCCTTGTCCAGAAGCGCCGCGTCGCGCTCGGGCGCGTCCTGCACCGCCGTCCCAGCCGCCGGCGCCCGCCGCTGGTGGCCGTTGATCAGGAAGGCGACGAAGGCGAGCAGGAAGGCGAGGCCCATGATGTCGTTGCGCCCCTCCCCCGGCTGGGTTTCGATCATCACCCCGGAGTCGAGGACGATCGCCGCCGCGACCAGCGTCGCCGGCCCGACCTTGTAGGGGCGGCCGACGCAGAACGCCGCCAGCAGCGCGATCGCCAGCCAGAAGAGGTTGATCAGCGGCGAGAGCCAGTCGCTCTTGAAGATGACGATGCCGGCCGCATGGACCAGCTCCGAGCTCTGCGGGTAAAACCAGGCCGCCAGCCGCAGTGGGTCGGTGAAGTGGAGGTGGAGGGTCGAGTGCGTCTGCGCCATCCCGGCCGCGAAGGGCATGTGGTACCAGGTGGTGTCGCCGCCGAACATGCCGAAGTCGAGGCTCGACTGGGCGGGGAAGGTCCACTCGGCGACGACGAACGAGGCGACCCCGATCGCGATCAGCAGGACGATCGTTTCCACCGGCGGCGCCGCCACCTCGCGGCCGCCGCCGACCGTCTTCGAGCGCCCGAGCCAGGCCGCGGCGAGGCCGACGCCGATGCAGCCGAGCACCACCCAGCCGATCCGCAACGCGCTCAGCGTGCCGAGGATCTCCAGCGTCACGACCAGCAGCGCGACCGCGAGCACGGCGTCGCCGAGCCGCGCCAGCGCGCCGGTGAATTCGGGCACGATCCAGCGCCGCAGCCAGTAGCCGCCGAGGCCGAGCGCCGCGACGATCCCGATCACGGCGAGGCAGCCGACTATGTAAGAGCCGAAGGACGGTGCCACGAAGGCGGGGATGCTATTCGGCGCGCCCGGCGGGCACCGCCGCGACTAGGCCGCGGCGGCGGGGATGCTGCAGGCGACTCCGGTCCCTTTCAGGCCGCAGTAGCCGTTCGGCACCTTGTGCAGGTACTGCTGGTGGTAATCCTCGGCGTAGTAGAAGGGCCCGGCGGGCTCGATCTCGGTCGTCACCGGCTCCTTGCCGGCGGACCGCAGCGCCTGGTCATAGGCGTCGCGCGCCATCTCCGCCGTCGCCTTCTGCGCGTCGTTCGTGAAGTAGATGCCGGAGCGGTACTGGGTGCCGACGTCGTTGCCCTGGCGCATCCCCTGGGTCGGGTCGTGCTCCTCGAAGAAGACCTTCAGCAGGTCGGCGTAGGAGACCTTCTGCGGGTCGAAAGCGACCAGCACCGCCTCGGCGTGGCCGGTCTTCGCCGTGCAGACCTCCTCGTAGGTCGGGTTCGGGGTGGTCCCGTTCTGGTAGCCGACCGCCGTCGTGTAGACGCCGTCCATTTCCCAGAACAGGCGCTCCGCCCCCCAGAAGCAGCCGAGCGCGAAGTAGGCGACCTCGATCCCCTCCGGGAACGGCGGCTCGAGCGGCGTCCCGAGGACGGCATGCGTCGCCGGAACGTCAAATGCCCGCTCGCTCCGACCCGGCAACGCCTCGTCCGGGCTGACCAGCTTCGTCTTCTCCGGCTGCATCATCTCCATCAACTTTCCAAGTCTGCTCATGTCATACCTCCTTATGAGGAGGGTACGCGAGAGAGATAACGAGCCTGTGAACTGGCCAGCGACCGCGGCACGGGATAGCGTGGGCGCATGGGTTGTCTCGTCGTCCTGCTCGCCTTCCTCTCGCCGCGGTTGGCGCTGTTCGCGATCTTCGTCTTCTCCGACCTGCTGAGCCGCGCCTTCGACAGCTGGTTCGTCCCCTTCCTCGGTTTCTTCCTTCTGCCCTGGACCACGCTCGCCTACGCGGTGATGTGGTCGAGCTCCGACCGCGTCTACGGCTTCGAGTGGTTCATCGTCATCCTCGCCTTCGCGATCGACCTGGGCTCCTACGCTCGCGGCAGCCGCGAGCGGCACCGGGGTTGAAATAAGTACCGCTCTGCTTGCGGTTCACTTACGCACCCCTATATTCGGCACGTGGGTTCTCGTCCGATGCCACAACGTGCGCTATTGGGAGCGCTGACGCTGCTCGCGGCACTTCTGCTGGCGGTGCCGGCGACCGCGGCGGCCTGTGGCAGCGAAACGCCGCCGGTGATCACGAACGAATCCGTCACTCCCGGCGGCCTCCCGTGGGAAGGCGGCACGATCCGGGTGGAAGTCGACGTCGAAAGCGACTGCGGCGTCCAGGTCGAGCTGGAAATCAGCAGCAGCGACGGCGGCTACTACCCATCGGAAATGGGCGTCACCGAAGAGACCGTCAACGACAACCCGCGCACCTATCGCTCCGAATTCGGTGCGCCCGCGAACTTCAGCGAATCGCCGGTCTACTACCAGACCGTGATCAGGGCGACCGATGAAGAAGGCGGCGGCGCCGAAGTCTTCGCCGGCGAAACCGAAGTCGCCGGGGCGCCTCCGTTCGACGAACCGCCGGCGATCTCCAACGCGATGGTCAAACCGCTCCGCGTCGGCTCCTCTGGCGGCGGCGTGACGATCAGCGCCGACATCTCCGACAACCGCAGCGTCTTCTACGCCTGGGCCGCGGTGATGCTTCCCGACGAAACGATCAAAGACGTGACGCTCCACCCGGTCAGTTCCTCCCACTTCGAAGGCTTCTTCAAAGCCCCCGCCAACTCGGGAGCGACCCCGCAGCACTACTCGGTGGTCGTCTACGCGGAAGACGAATCGGCGCTCCGCGACTACGAAGAAGCCGGCTCTTTCGCGGTCTCGCCGCTGACCGGCCTGCTCAACGCCTGGACCACCGAAGGCAGCTACTTCGGCCGGGTCAGCGTCGGCAACACCGCGACGCGGACGGTCGCGGTCCACAACAACGGCGGCCCGAAAACGCAGCCGGTGGAAGCCTCGATCGCGACCTCCGGCGCCCCTTTCGCCATCCAGGGCGCGATCGGCGGGAAAGTCGACTTCACGATTGCCGCCGGGGAAACCAAAACCTTCGTCGTCGCCTTCAGCCCGACCTCTGCCGGATACAAGACCGGCTCGGCGATCATCTCCCGGCCCGACGGCTCCCAGCCGGACGTCAGCGTCAGTTTCAGCGGCCAGGGATCCAACCCCTGATCCGCGACGAGCGCCACCCGACTCGATGAGATCTCGTCCGACCGCATACCGCTTGCCACTGGGGGCGCTCACGCTACTTGCGGCGCTGATGCTGGCGCTCCCCGCTACCGCAGCCGCATGCGGAGAATTCGGAGGCGAGGACACCGGGCCGCTGGTCACCAAAGCCTCGGTCGCGCCCAGCAGCCTGCCCTGGGAAGGCGGCACCGTCATCGTCAAGGCGAGGGTCGAAGACGACTGCGGCATCCAGCAGGTCTACGCCGAAGTCAGCAGCACCGAAGCCAGCTACTTCGCCGTCCAGATGCTCCCGTTCGAAGTCATCAACGGCAACGCCGTGGTCTACCAGGGTGAATTCATGGCGCCTCCCAACTACCAGGAATGGGAAGTCGGGTACCAGGTCAACGTCTCGGCCGAGGACACCAACGGCGCCTTCGCCGAAGCCTACGCGGGAGAGACCGACGTCGCGGGGCTGCCGCCGTTCGACGAACCGCCCTACGTCTCCAGCGCCGGCGTGACGCCGAGGAACCTCGGCACCGAAGGTGGCTGGGTCACGATCAGCGCCGACGTCAGCGACACGCGCAGCGTCGCCGGCGCCTTTGCGATCGTCACCCTCCCGGGCGGCAGCCAGCAGGAAATCGGGCTCGAAGCGGTCAGCTTCTCGCACTTCGTCGGCCACTACAAAGCCCCGGCCAACCTAGATCCGCTGGCGAAGAAATACTCGGTCAGGGTCTACGGCGAAGACGACATCGGGCAGCAGGCCTCCGAGGAAGCCGGCACGTTCGCGGTGGCCGGACGGACCGGCCCTCTCTCCGCCGTCATCGAACGCACCGGAGCCTTCGGCAACGTGACGATGGGCAAGACGGCGACCCGGGTCGTCACCGTGCACAACAACAGCGCTGCCGGGAGCAAATGGATCAAAGCCTCGCTCTCGGTCACCGGCCCGTCGTTCTCCCTGCGCAACTCCGCCGGGGGCAAAATCGACCTTGCGATCGGCCCGGGCGAAACCCGGCGCTTCTGGCTCGAGTTCACGCCGGCGGCCCCAGGGCCGGCAACGGGCTCGCTGAACCTCTCGCGCGCGGACGCCGGCCAGCCCAACGTCGTCCTCAGCCTGAGCGGCAGAGGCATCTCGCCGGCGTCTTAGCTCAACTCTCGCTCGGATACGCCACGCGGATGTGGCGCTTGGAAAGCACCATGAAGGGCAGTTCGGTGA
Organism: uncultured Actinomycetes bacterium; assembly: GCA_963702075.1. Taxonomy (GTDB): domain Bacteria; phylum Actinomycetota; class Thermoleophilia; order Solirubrobacterales; family 70-9; genus VAYN01. Next base: position 2,255,838 of record OY969703.1, read on the forward strand.
CTTTGCCGTCGGCGAGCGCGGTCACCTTGGCATTGGTCAGCGGCACGAACTCGAAATCGCCGCGGTTGAGCGAATCCGAGAAGCGGCTCTGATAGCCGGTCGGCGGCAGGATCAGATCCCCCTCGACCAGCTGACGGTCCGTTTCGAACACGGCGCGCTCGACCCGCCGCCGCGACGACCTCTCGGTCGCCTCGCCAACCTGGTTCTGCAGCACGTCCGCCATAGCTCTACAGAGGTTTTCGGCGGCAGGGGGGGAGAACTTGAAGCCGCTGGCGAGGAGATCGAGATCACGCATCCGCGTGTGCTCGGTGGTCCTCCCGGAACATCATCGTCCGTCGGAAGGGAAAGATCGGGGTGCCCGGATTCGAACCGGGGACCTCCGCCACCCAAAGGCGGCGCGCTACCAGGCTGCGCCACACCCCGTCTGAGGCAAGTGTAGGTTCTGGGCGGATGGCAGAGGTACTTCCGTTCAACGCGCTGCATTACGACCTCGGGAAGGTCGGCTCGCTCGACGCGGTTGCGGCGCCTCCCTACGACGTGATCGACGCGGGGCAGCGGGCGGCGCTGCTGCAGCGCTCCCCTCATAACGCGGTGGCGATCGACCTGCCGAAACCGTTCGACCCTGCCGATCCCGACAGCGACCCGAGCGGCGACCCTTACGCCGAAGCGACGGTGCGGATCCAGCAGTGGCGCTCGGAAGGCGCGCTGGTCCAGGACGAGCAGCCCTCGATCTGGGCGCTGACCCAGGACTACGTCGCCCCCGACGGCAACAGCTACAGCCGCAACGGCATCCTCGCCCGGGTGCGGGTCGAGGACTACGAGAGCGGCACCGTGCGCCCGCACGAGCGCACCCACCCCGGCCCGCTGCTCGACCGCCTCGAGCTGACCCGCGCCACCGGCTACAACCTCTCGCCGATCTTCTCGCTCTCGACCGAAGACGCCTGGCCGCTGGTCGCGCCCTCGCTGCCGGACCGGCCGTGGGGCGAGGCGCGCGACGAAGACGGCACCGTCAACCGCCTTTGGAAGGTCGACGACCCGGCGGTGCACCGAGCGGTGACGGAACGCTTGGCCGGCGCCCAGTTGCTGATCGCCGACGGCCACCACCGCTACGAGACCGCGCGGGCCTTCCGCGACGAGGTCGGCGGCGAGGGCCTGCACAACTACACGCTGATGTCGCTGACCGGGCTCGACGATCCCGGCCTCACCGTCTTCCCCACCCACCGCCTGCTCTCGGGCTTCGCCGACGATCCCGAGAAGCAGCAGCGCCTCGGCAACGGCCTGCGCGACCTCTTCGACACCGAGGAAGTCTCGCGCGAGGAGATCGACCCGAACGGCGAGGAGGGAGTCGGCGTCTTCGGCCTCTACGACTCCTTCCACAAGCGCGCCTTCCGCCTGCGACTGAAGGACGTCGCCGAGCTCGACCGCCGCCTCGAGGGCAAGCCCGAGGCCTACCGCCGCCTCGACTCGGCGATCCTCGAGACGCTCGTGCTCAAGGGCCTGGTCGGGATGAGCGACCACGACATCGACGAGCGCGACGGCCTCGAATACGCGAAGAGCGTGCCGGCGGCGCTGGAGATGGTCGACGAGGGCGACTACGACGTCGCCTTCATCCAACGGCCGGTCCCAGTCGAGCAGGTGAAGGCGGTGGCGGAGACCGAAGAGAACATGCCGCCGAAGAGCACCTACTTCTTCCCCAAGGTGATGACCGGCTTCGCCTTCAACCCGGTGCGCTGAGGATGAAGATCTACACCAAGAAAGGCGACGACGGGACCACTTCGCTCTGGTATGGCGGCCGCGTGCCCAAGCACCATGGCCGCACCGACGCCTACGGGACCCTCGACGAGGCCTGCTCGCACCTCGGGGTCGCCCGCGCCCTCTGCGGACCCGAACACGAGGAGCTGGCGCGGGACATCCTCCGCCTCCAGGACGACATCTTCATCGCGGGCGCCGAGCTGGCGACCGCGCCCCAGGCCTCCGAGCGGCTCGAGGACGGCGTCAGCCGCACCACCGAGGAGATGGTCGCCGAGCTCGAGCGGCTGATCGACCGCTACATGAGCGAGGTCGAGCTGCCGCCGCAGTTCGTCATCCCCGGCGGCAACCAGCTCTCGGCCCAGATCGACGTCGCCCGGACGACGATCCGCCGCGCCGAGCGCCGTATCTCCGAACTGAACGAAGCAGGCGAGATCGCCTCGGAGACCGTGATCCACTTCGTCAACCGGGCTTCCGACCTCGCCTACGCGATGGCGCGCTACGCCGACGTCGACGATCCCGCCCTGTTCGAGGGCCGGCGCCGGAGCTGAGCTTGCGGATCGTCGCCCGCCGCCGCCAGGGCTACGCCCACGACGTCGAAATCGAGGGACACGACCTGTGCGTCGACGAGCCGCCGGAGGCGGGTGGCACCGACACCGGCCCGCGGCCGACGCAGTTGCTCGGCGCCAGCCTCGCCGGCTGCACGGCGATCACGGTCGAGATGTACGCACAGCGCAAAGGCTGGGACGTCGGCGCGGTCGAGGTCGACGTCGAGATGTCCTACGAGGGCCCGGTGCCGGCCAACTTCGAAGTCGGCCTGAAGCTGCCAGGTCACCTCGACGAGGAGCAAAAACGGCGGCTGCTCGTGATCGCCACCAAGTGCCCCGTCCACAAGGTCCTCGCCGGCGAGGCGCACGTCAACGTCGTCGAGCGCCTGGAGAGCGCCTAAATGGACCTCGGCCTCGCCGGCCGCACCTGCGTCGTCACCGGCGCCAGCAGCGGCATCGGCCGCGCGACCGCGCTACAGCTCTGCGCCGAGGGAGCAAACGTCATCCTCGTCGCCCGCGGCGAGGAGCGTCTCGCCGTGGCGACCGAGGAGGCTCAGCGGGCGGCCAAGCCGGCCGGCGGCGCGGCGGCATCCCTTGCTCTCGACGTCACCGACGAAGACGCGGGCAGGCGCATGCTGGCTGCAGCCGAGGAGAACTTCGGCGCCCTCGACGTGCTCGTCAACAATGCCGGCGCGGCGAAGTGGCGCGACCTCGACGAGGTTCCCGACGAGGACTGGCGCGCCCAGTACGAGCTCAACGTGATGGCGCCGCTGCGGGCGATGCGGGCGGCGATCCCGCCGATGGCCGAGCGCGGCTGGGGCCGCGTCGTCAACGTCTGCTCGACCGCCGGCAAGCGGCCCTCGGCGGCGATGGCCGAGTACTCGGTCGCCAAGGCGGCCGAGCTCTCGCTCTCGCGCCTGTTCGCCGACCGCTACGCGAAGACCGGCGTCCTCGTCAACGCCGTCGCCCCCGGTCCGGTCGAAGCCGAGATGTGGATGGAGGAGGGCGGCCTGCTCGACCAGTCGCTGGAGATGTCGGGGGCAGGGAGCCGCGAGGAGGCGCTCGCCGAAGCCGGCTCGAAGCGCCCGATCGGCCGCCTCGCCCAGCCCGAGGAGATCGCCAGCGCGATCGTCTTCCTCTGCTCCGAGCGCGCCTCCTACGTAGCCGGCGCCGCCTGGAGCGTCGATGGCGGCACGGTGCAGGTGATCATCTGAGCGGCGTGTCGCTTTTGTCTCCTCATGGGTAACAAAAGCGACACTCCCCTCGCCGACCTGCTGCTTTCGCCCGAGGAGGCGGCGGCGATGGCGGGGCGGCGAGGGACGCAGGCGGCGGTGCTGCTGGCGCTCTACGGTTGGCCGGACGAGCCGGGGTTGATCTTCACCGAGCGGCGGGCGGACCTGCGGCGGCACGCGGGCGAGATCTCTTTCCCCGGCGGCCGTCAGGATCCTGACGACGCCGACTTGGCGACGACGGCGCTGCGCGAGGCAGAGGAGGAGATCGCCCTCGACCCCGCCGCAGTCGAGCTGACGGGGGCGCTGGCGCCGGTCTCGACCTTCGTCACCGGCTACCGCGTCCACCCCTTCGTCGGCACCGTCCCCCACCCCGGCGAGCTCGGTCTGGAGCCGAACCCGACCGAGGTCGAGACCGTCCTCACCTTCTCATTGGAGCTACTGCGAGAGGGCTACGAGATGCGCCGCCTGATCCGCCGCGGCGTCCCCATCCACACCCCCACCTACGAGGTGGAAGGGCAACTGATCTGGGGAGCCACCGCGCGGATCCTCGGCGATCTATTGGATCGGGTCTAAGGCGGCGTAACCAAGCCTGGCAAGGACGCAGGGAGCGTGGCGTGCTCCGCACGCGAGCGACCGAGGACGCCGCCAGGCGCCGGTTACGACGTCTTAGACGGGTCGGGGACGATGCGGATGTAGGGCTTCGGCGATTCCCAGCCCTCGGGCCAGAGTTCTTTCGCCTCGTCCTCTTTGACCGAGCCGGCGATGATCACGTCGTCGCCGCGGTTCCACTGCGCCGGGGTGGCGACTTTGTTTTTCGCGGTCAGCTGCAGCGAGTCGATCACCCGCAGCACCTCGTCGAAGTTGCGCCCGGTGGTCATCGGGTAGACGAGGATGAGTTTGATCTTCTTGTCGGGACCGATGACGAAGACGTTGCGAACCGTCTGGTTGTCGGCCGGGGTGCGGTCGCCGGGATCACCGGAGACGTCGGCCGGCAGCATCCCGTAGGCCTTCGAGATCGAGAAGTCGGGGTCGCCGATCAGCGGGTACTCCGGGCGGGCGCCCTGCGTCTCCTCGATGTCGTTCGCCCACTCCTCGTGTTTGTCGGCCGGGTCGACCGAGAGGCCGATGATTTTGACGCCGCGCTTCTCGAACTCCGGCTCGATCCGGGCCATGTAGCCGAGCTCGGTCGTGCAGACCGGGGTGAAGTCCTTCGGGTGGGAGAACAGAACCCCCCACGAATCGCCCAGCCACTCGTGGAATTTGATCCGCCCCTGGGTCGTATCCGCCTCGAAATCCGGGGCTACGTCACCGAGCTGTAGAGCCATTTTTTCCCGCTCCTCTCGCGCTTCTCTAATTACCTGAATCCTTATCGGAGTTTAGCTCTTTAGGTGGCCCGGCCAGCGACGACGGCTTCGACGGCGACGGCGAGATCGTCCCCTCTGCCGACGATCTCCACCGGGATCCGCCAGGTGCGGGCCGCCGTCCGCACGACCTCCGCACCCTCCTCGGTTCCCTCGTAGAGCACCCCTCGAACCGGCGTTTCCACCAGGTGTTCCATCAGCCGCTCGAGCCGCGGACCGTGGAGCGCCGCCAGCTTCTCCGCGCTGCCGCTAGCGCTGCCGAGCAGGAGGACGAGGACGGCGACGTCGTTGACCAGCTCGAGGACCGTCGCGGGCCGATCGGGGTCCGCCGGCGCCGGCTCGATCCCGGCCGCCTCGATCGCCGCCAGACCCTCCTCGTGCCGGCTCGTCCCACGCACGGCCCAGCCATCGGCCAGCAGCCTCTCCCCCAGCTCACGGCCGCGGCAACCGCAGCCGACGATCAGCGCTCTTGCCACCGGCGCAACTGGTCGGCGTCGGCCCCCGGCCCAGGCCGGCTGTGAACGTGGCGCGGATCGATCTCCTCGCCACAGGCAGAACAGGTCGGGACCACATGGAACGAATGCCCGCAGTCGTCGTGCACGGTTTCCAGCGGCGGGCCCTCGGGACCGGCGGTGTAGCGGTCGCCCCAGGCCAGCAGCGCCAGCAGCACCGGCTCGAGGTCGAGACCCTTCTGGGTGAGCCGGTACTCGAAGCGCTCAGGGTGCTCCGAGTAGCGGCGGCGCTCGGCTATCCCCTCGTCGACCAGCGTCGCCAACCGCTGGCTGAGGACGTTGCTGGCGATTCCCAGGGACTCCTGGATCTCGTCGAAGCGCCTGCGGCCGAGGGTCAGGTCGCGGAGCACCAGGACCGTCCAGCGCTCGCCGAGAACGGAAAGCGGGCGGGCGATCGAGCAGTTCTTTTCGGCAAACGCTTGAATCGGCATAGAGCCAGTCTAGCTCGCGACTTTTCTTTTACAAGTCACTTCTGCTAGGGTCGCTTGCGAAAAGCAAGCTAGGTTGAAGGAGCGGTCATGGCGCAGCGCTGGAAAGTCCTCTCGATCACCTCGGTCGGCCTCTTCATGGCGAGCCTCGACCTCTTCATCGTCAACATCGCTTTCCCGGACCTCGCCGCCGACTTCCCCGGCACCTCCCTACCCAGCCTCTCCTGGGTCCTCAATGCCTACGCGATCGTCTTCGCGGCACTGCTGGTGCCCGCCGGCCGGATCGCCGACCGGGTCGGCCGCAAGCGCGTCTTCGTCACCGGCCTGCTGCTCTTCTCCGCCGCCTCGGCGCTCTGCGGCCTCGCCCCCTCGATCCCCTTCCTGGTCGCGGCGCGGGTCCTGCAGGCAGCCGGCGGCGCCTTGATGATTCCCACCACTCTCGGGCTCATCCTCCCGGCCTTCCCGCTCGAGCAGCGGGCAATGGCGATCGGGGTCTGGTCGGCGGTCGGCGGCGTCGCCGCCGCGCTCGGGCCGCCGATCGGCGGCCTCCTGGTCCAGCTCAGCTGGCGCTGGATCTTCGCCGTCAACGTTCCGATCGGGATCATCACCGCGGTCCTCGCCCTGCGGGTCCTCGACGAGGTGCGCGAGCCCGAGGACGGACGCCCGGACCTGCTTGGCGCCGCCGAGCTCGCGCTCGGCATCGGCCTGCTGACGCTGGGAATCGTCAAGGGCCCCGACTGGGCCTGGGCCGACCCCCGCACGCTCGCGGCGTTCGCCGCCTCTGCCCTCCTGATCGTCACCTTTGTCCGCCGCTCGGCCCGACACCACGCTCCGGTCATCGAGCTACCGCTGCTGCGGGTCCGCTCCTTCGCCCTCGCCAACCTCGCCGCCCTCGTCTTCTTCGCCGGATTCGGCGCCATGCTCCTCTCCGGGGTCCTGCTGCTCACCGAAGTCTGGGGCTACTCGGCGCTGAAGGCCGGCTTCGCCCTCTCCCCCGGCCCGATGACCGCGGCGCTTTTCGCGATCCCCTCGGGGCGCCTCGGCGGCAGGATCGGCCAGCGGCCGATTGCCGTCGCCGGCGGGCTCACCTTCGCCGCCGGCTACGCCTACATCCTCGCCAACGTCGGCCCGAGCCCCGAATACGCAGCTGCCTTCCTGCCCGGCTTCTTGCTGGGCGGAGCCGGCGTCGGGATGACCCTCGGCACCCTGCCGGCGGCAGCGGCATCGGGGCTGCCGCCCTCGCGCTTCGCGACCGGGACCGCCGTCTTCAGCATGGCCCGCCAGCTCGGCGCCGCGATCGGCGTAGCGGCGCTGGTGGCCCTGCTGAACGACTCCACGAGCGGCGACCTCTTCGCCGGATTGCAACGGGGCTGGTGGTTCTCCCTCCTCGCCGGTCTCGGCACCGCGGCGCTGGCGCTGGCCATCGGCCCGATCGCAACTCCAGCCACTCGTCCAGCCCAAGCCGAGTTGGCACCGAGTCCGTGAAAACCGTCCCTGAAGAGGGGTTTTCACGGACTCGCGTTCCTAGCTCGGGTCGAACGGCCCCCGGCCCCGCATTCGCACCCGTTCGTCCTCGGCGACTCCGCGGTGCAACTCCTCCTCGGTCATCTCCGGAGCCCCGCGGCGGCGCCGCATTTCGTTCTGCGCCTCCATCATCTGGCGGACGTCGTCGATCTCGTTCTGCGCCTCGACCTCGGGCGATCGAGTCGGGAACCAGTCGACCAAAGTGGCCGAGTTCCCCGGATAGAAGCGGCCGACGATCAGCAGAACGCCGATCATGAAGGCAACTATTCCCACGGTCCCCAGTAGGTAGAGCACTCCAGAAGGATACGGTTCGATCCCATGCCCGAGGCCTACGTCGTCGAAGCCCTCCGCACCCCGATGGGCGCCTACCGCGGCGCCCTCTCCGGCGTCCGCCCCGACGACCTCGCCGCGCAGGTGATCGGCGCCGTGGTCGAGCGCAGCGGCGTCGACCCAGAGCGAGTTGTCGATGTCTACTTCGGCGCCGCCAATCAGTCGGGCGAGGACAACCGCGACGTCGCCCGGATGGCGGCGCTGCTCGCCGGCCTGCCGCAAAGCGTCCCCGGCGCCACCGTCAACCGCCTCTGCGCCTCCGGTCTGGAGGCGGTCAACAGCGCCGCCCGGGCGATCAAGTGCGGCGAGGGCGACTTCTACCTAGCGGGCGGGGTCGAGTCGATGAGCCGAGCACCCTGGGTGGTCGAGAAGCCGGAGCGCGGCCTCCCCCGCGGTCCGCAGACCATGCACGACACCACGCTCGGCTGGCGGATGATCAACCCGCGGATGGCCGGGCTCGGCGTCTCCACCGAGTCGATGGGCGAGACCGGCGAGAACGTCGCCGAGCGCTACGGGATCAGCCGCGAGGACCAGGACGCCTTCGCCCTGCGCAGCCACCAGCGCGCCGTCGCCGCGCGCGAGGCCGGCAAGTTCGACGAGGAGATCGTCGCGATCGAGGCTCGGCAGGGACGTGAAACCGTCACGGTCGAGACCGACGAGGGTCCGCGCGCCGACACCTCACCGGAGAAACTGGCGAAGCTGCGCCCCGCCTTCCGCGAGGGCGGCACGGTCACCGCCGGCAACGCCTCCACCCTCAACGACGGCGCCGCCTGCCTGCTGCTCGCCTCCGAGAAGGGAGTCGAGGAGCTCGGCGCCGAGCCACTGACGCGCGTCGTCACCACCGGCGTCGCCGGCGTCGACCCGGCGATCATGGGCGTCGGCCCGCTGAAGGCGGTGCCGAACGCGCTGAAGAACGCCGGCCTCTCGCTCGAGCAGATCGACCTGGTCGAGCTGAACGAGGCCTTCGCCTCCCAGGTCCTCGCCTGCGCCCGCGAGCTCGGGATCGACGAGGAGCGGCTCAACGTCAACGGTGGCGCGATCGCCCTCGGCCATCCGCTCGGCTGCTCCGGCGCCCGCCTCGCCGGCACACTCAGCCGCGAGCTGCGCCGCAGCGGCGGCAAGTACGGGATCGCGACCCTCTGCGTCGGCGTCGGCCAGGGCCTGGCCACGGTCTTCGAAGCGGTCTAGACGTCCAGGGGAGCCGACTTGATCGCTCAGAGTCAATACGCTTCAGGAGTGACGGCATGGGGAGACCTCCGCGAGCGCACCCTCGCGCTCGTCTTTGCTTGCACCATCCTTGCGGCGCTCGCGCTTCCCGCCGCCGCCGCAGCCGAACCGACCGCGCAGGCCTCGATAGTCGGCGGGCGCGCCGGCTCGATTGCCGAGTTCCCCTTCCTCTCCTTCATCGAAGCGCGGGAAGGGAAACACGGCTTCGCCTGCACCGGCAGCGTGGTGGCGCCGCGGGTCGTCCTCACCGCCGCCCATTGCGTCGAGGACCTCGACCGCGGCGGCCTCACCCCGGCCAAGCAGTACGCGCTGGCGACCGGCGTCACCAGCCCCGAAGAAGCGCAGGCCGAGAATATCTTCCACGTCACCGAAGCCCATGTCTTCCCCGGCTTCGATCCCGGCACCATCCACGGCGATGCGGGCGTCCTCATCCTCGATCGCCCCACTACGGCTCCAGCCCTGGCCCTTGCCGGCAGCGGCGACAGCGCCCTCTACGCGGGAGGCGCGACCGTCCAGCTCGCAGGCTGGGGGCTGACGGGGCCGAAAGCGAACGAAGAGCCGAGCGGCCTGCGCACGACCTCGATGGTCGTCGAGGCGCCCGCCTTCTGCAAAGCGAAGACCCACGGCTATTTCAGCCCCTTCTCGCCCACCGCCCAGATGTGCACGCTGGACCTTCCGAGCAAGAAAAGCGGCGGCTGCTTCGGCGACAGCGGCGGCCCGACGATCGGCCAGCGGACGGATGGAACCCTCGTCGAGTTGGGGATCATCAGCACCGGCGGCGACGCCTGCAGCACCAAGCGTCCCAACGTGATGACGCGAACCAACCTGGTGTCGAGCTGGGTCGCGGAATGGATCGCGGCTACCGAAGCGGGCGCACCCCAACCGGTTATCGATCCCGGAACGCCGCTCCCGCAGATGACCGACCGGGCGGCGCAGATCTTCGCTGTCAGCACCCTGCAAGACCAATTCGGCAAACGCTTCGAACGAGCGAAGCGGATCGCCGGCGGCTGCCGCCGCGCCGGCCGCACCCGCTTCAAGTGCGAAATCGCCTGGATCAGCGGTCGCTTCGTCTATGGCGGCACCGTCTCGCCGTTCTACGTCCGACGCGACAGCGCCACGGTCTGGGAACGCCACTTCCAGATCCGCTGGGGCGCGCTCAAGTGCCTGCGCAACGGCTCCCGCCACTGCGCGATCCAGAGCAAGAGTGGCTAACAGCCGCGACTGGCAACAGGTAGCCTCGCGGCTGTGAGCGAGGGCTTCGCAGAGCTGGCCAGCGTCAACGGGCAGGTCACGCCGACCGCGGAGGCGATGATCGGCCTCAAGGACGACGGGCTCTACCGCGGCGACGGAGCCTTCGAGGTGATCCGGCTCTACGCGGGAAAACCGTTTGCGCTGGTCGACCACCTCGACCGCTTGGTGCGTTCGGGGGCGGCGATCGAGCTCGAGTTCGATCGCGAGTCCCTGGAAGCCGAGATCGAGGCGCTGCTCGGCGAGGCCGGCCCGGTCGAAGGACAGATGCGGCTGATCGTCACCCGCGGCGGCCGCCGAATCGCGGCGACGGAGCCGATCCCGCCTCACCCCGAGAGCGTCCGCCTGGTCACCGTCACCTACTGCCCGACCGTGATCCTCAACGGCGTCAAGTCGCTCTCCTACGCCGCCAACATGCAGGCGACCCGCATCGCCAAAGGCAAGGGCGCTGACGAGGCGGTGCTGATCCGCCCCGACGGCATCGTGCTCGAGCCGCCCACCTCCTCGATCTTCTGGGTCTCCCCGGAGGGCCAACTGCGAACTCCGGCCCTCTCCGACGGCGTTCTGGAGTCGATCACCCGCGACCGGATGATCAAGGCGCTGCAGGTGGAGGAGGGGACCTTCGACGTCGAGGATCTGCGTGGCGCCGGCGAGGCCTTCCTCGCCTCGACCACGCGCGAGATCCAGGCGGTCGCGGCGCTCGACGGACGCAGCTTCGACGCCGCCCCCGGCCCGCGCACCCGCGAGGCTCAGGATGCCTTCGCGGAGACGCTGGGTAGAGAGCTGCGCGAGCTTTGATGCCGAGACGAGGGAGGGACGGAGAGCTATGGACTTTCAGCTGAGCGACGAGCAGAAGCTGATCCGCGAGACCGCGCGCGAGTTCGCCGAGCGGGAGATCCTGCCGAACGTGCGCGAGAACGACCGTGCCGGGCGTTTTGACCGCGAGCTGGCGCGCAAGCTCGGCGAGGTCGGGTTCCTCGGCGCCCCGATCGCAGAAGAGCACGGCGGCCGGGGACTCGACTACATCGGCTACGGCCTGATCGCCGAGGAGATCGGCCGCGCCGACTCCTCCGCCCGCACCGTCGTCTCCGTCTGCACCTCGCTGGTCGGCGGCCCGATCGAGAAGTGGGGCACGGAGGAGCAGAAAAAGAAGTGGCTGCCGCGGCTGTGCTCCGGCGAGGGCCTCGGCTGCTTCGGCCTGACCGAGCCCGACACCGGCTCCGACGCCGCCAACCTCCGCACCCGCGCGACCAAGACCGACGGCGGCTGGTCGATCAGCGGCCAGAAGATGTGGATCAGCCTCGGCAACGTCTCCGACTTCGCCCTGATCTTCGCCCAGACCGACCCGGCGAAGAAACACCGCGGCCTCGCCTGCTTCATCGTCCCGACCGACAGCGAGGGCTTCACCACCCAGGAGATCCACGGCAAGCTCGGGCTGCGCTCCTCCGACACCGCCGAAATCTCGCTCGACGAGGTCGAGGTCGGCGAGGACGCGATGCTCGGCGAGGTCGGCGACGGCTTCAAGGTGGCGATGAGCGCGCTCGAAAACGGCCGCTACAGCGTCGCCGCCGGCTGCGTCGGCATCTGCGAAGGCTGCGTCCAGAGCTCGATCGAGTACGCCAAGGACCGCAAGCAGTTCGGGGTGCCGCTGGCCCGTTTCCAGCTGGTCCAGGAGATGATCACCGAAATGATCCTCAGGCGGGACGCGGGCCGGATGCTGGTTCTGCGCGCCGGCCTGCTGAAGGACGAAAAGAAGCCGAACGCGACCGAGACCTCGATCGCGAAGCTCTACGCGACCGAGGCGGCGGTCGAGTGCGCGAACCTGGCGATCCAGGTCCACGGCGGCTCCGGCTACGTCGACGACTACCCGGTCGAGCGCTACCTGCGCGACGCCCGCGTGACCACGCTCTACGAGGGCACCTCGCAGATCCAGAAGCTGATCATCGGCCGCGCCGCCACGGGCGAGAACGCGATGACGCCCCTCAAAGCGGAGTAGCGACCGTGGCCCAGGTCGAGGTCTCGGTCGACGAGCACCACGTCGCCCTGCTGCGGCTGAACCGGCCCGAGGCGCGCAACGCGCTCTCGCCGGAGATGCGGGCCGAGATCGCGGAAGCGCTCGAGCGCCTCGACGCCGACCCCGCGGTCCGCTGCATCGTCCTCGCAGGAGGCGATGACTTCTTCGCCGCCGGCGCCGACATCAAGGCGATGGCCGCGCGCCCGCTCGACGCCCTGCCCGATCCCGAGGGGATGCGTTTCTGGAGTCGAATCAGCGCGATCCAAACGCCCGTCATTGCTGCGGTGGCGGGCTACGCCTTCGGCGGCGGCTGCGAGCTGGCGATGGCCTGCGACATGATCGTCTGCGACGAGAAGACCCGCTTCGGCCAGCCCGAGATCACCCTCGGGATCATCCCCGGCGGTGGCGGGACGCAGCGCTTGGCGCGCGCGATCGGCAAGCAGCGGGCGATGGAGTACGTCCTCACCGGCCGCCGCTGGGACGCGCAGACGGCGGAGCGCTGGGGTCTCGTCAACAAGGTGGTCGGCGACGGCGCCTGGCTGAGCGAGGCGGTCGCGCTGGCGCGGACGATCGCCGAGCGCCCGCCACTGACGGCGCGGCTGGCCAAACGCGCGGTGCAGGTGGCCGAGGACACCGGCCTGGCCGAGGGCCTGCGGGCCGAGCGCGAGCTCTTCGACGAAGCGATGGCGACCGAGGACCGGGTCGAGGGGATGACCGCCTTCCTCGAGAAACGCGAGCCGCAGTTCAAGGGCCGATGAAGGTCTCCCGGGTCGGCGTTGTCGGGGCCGGGACGATGGGCCGCGGGATCGCCCAGCTGGCGGCGCTCGGCGGCTACGAGACCGTCCTCTACGACCCGCTGCCGATGGTGGCAACCGGGAGCGCGGCGGAGCTGCGCAAAGCGCTCGACAAGGGCGCGGCGCGGGGACGGTGGAGCGAGGAGGACGCCGCCGCAGCGGCGCGGCGGGTCCAGCCGGCGGAGGACGTCGAACAGATGGCCGGCGCCGAGCTGGCGATCGAGGCGGCGCCGGAGCGGCTGGAGCTGAAGCGGGCGATCTTCAACCAGCTCGCCGAGACCCTGGGGCCGGAGGCGGTGCTGGCGAGCAACACCTCCTCGCTGCGCGTGTCGGAGATCGCCGCGGGCGTGCCGCAGCCGGAGCGGGTGGTCGGCATGCACTTCTTCAACCCGCCGCCGCTGATGAAGCTGGTCGAGATCGTCGCCGCCGAGCGCTCCTCCGAGCAGGCGCTGACGGCCGCGACCGAGGTCGGCGAGCGGATGGGCCGCACCCCGATTCGCGCCAAGGACTCCCCCGGCTTCGTCGCCAACCGCCTCGCCCGCCCCTTCTCGCTGGAGTCGCTGCGGATTCTCGGCGACGGCGTCGCCGACGCGGCGACGATCGACCGCATCGTCCGCCTCGGCGGCGGCTTCCGGATGGGCCCGTTCGAGCTGCTCGACCTGATCGGCCTCGACGTCAACCTCGAAATCGCCCGCTCGTTCTTCGCCCAAGGCCAAGTCGAGCGCTGGCGTCCGAGCCCGATCCAGGAGCGACTGGTCGCCGAAGGCAAGCTCGGCCGCAAGAGCGGTCGCGGGTACCACGACTACGGCGAGGGAGACGGACGCAACCCCGATCCCGACCTGGGGATCGAGGCGCCGACGGCCGACCCGGAGCAGCTGGCGAAGATCGACCCCGCCGCCGAGCAGGTCCTCCTCCGCCTCGTCGCCCAGATCGCCAACGAGGCCGCCTTCGCCCTCGAAGAGGAGATCGCCTCGCCCGAGGACATGGACACGGCGATGAAGCTCGGCTTCAACTGGCCGCTGGGGCCGCTCGGCTTCGCCGACCTGATCGGTCCGGTCCGCGCCGCCGACCTGCTCGAGCAACTGCAGGCGGAGAAGGGCGACGCCTACGCGCAGGCACCGCGACTGCGAGCCGAAGCGGAACCGAGATGAACCAAGAAGAGGACTTCGCCGAGGCCCGCCGAGGCCTGATCGCCCCCTTCGACCCGCCGCGAGTCGAGACTGCCGACGGCAAGGTGGTCTGGGACCTCGAGTCCTACGGCTTTCTCGAGGAAGAGTGCCCCGATACCGCCCACCCGAGCCTCTGGCGGCAAAGCCGGCTCAACTGCATCGCCGGCCTCTTCGAGCTGGCGCCGGGCTTCTACCAACTGCGCGGCTTCGACCTCTCGAACATGCACATCGTCGAGGGCGAGCAGGGGATCCTCGTCATCGACCCGCTGATCTCGGCCGAGACCGCGGCGGCGGCGCTGGCGCTCTACCGCGAGCATCGCGGCGATCGCCCAGTCACCGGCCTCGTCTACACCCACTGCCACATCGACCACTTCGGCGGCGCCAAGGGCATCGTCTCCGCCGAGGAGGTGCGCGACCGCGGCATCCCCGTCCTCGCCCCGGAGGGCTTCCTCGAGCACGCGGTCAGCGAGAACGTCTACGCGGGGACGGCGATGGGCCGGCGCGCCGGCTACATGTACGGGGCGGCGCTGCGGCGCGGGCCCGACGGCCAGATCGGCTCCGGTCTCGGCCAGACGACCTCGCTGGGGACGATGACGCTGATCCCGCCCGATCGCGACATCACCGCGACCGGGCAGGAGGAGACGGTCGACGGCGTGCGGATGGTCTTCCAGCTGACCCCCGGCACCGAGGCGCCGGCCGAGATGAACTTCCACTTCCCCGAGCACCGGGTGCTCTGCATCGCCGAGAACGCCACCCACACGATGCACAACCTCCTCACCCTGCGCGGCGCCCTGGTCCGCGACCCGCACGTCTGGGCGGCTTACCTCGACGAGGCGATCGAGCTGTTCGGCGCCGACAGCGACGTCCTCTTCGCCGGCCACCACTGGCCGCGCTGGGGCAGCGAGCGGATCGTCGACTATCTGCGCAAGCAACGCGACCTCTATGCCTACCTCCACGACCAGACCCTGCGCCTGATCAACAAGGGCCTGACCGGGCGCGAGATCGCCGAGGAGCTGGAGCTGCCGCCCGAGCTCGCCTCCGAGTGGCACTGCCGCGGCTACTACGGCTCGGTCAGCCACAACGTGAAGGCGGTCTACCAGCGCTACATGGGCTGGTTCGACGGCAACCCGGCGCACCTCTGGGAGCACACTCCGGTCGAGTCCGCCCGCCGCTACGTCGAGTTCATGGGCGGCGCCGAGCGGACCCTGGAGCTGGCGCGTCAATCTTTCGACAAAGGGGACTACCGCTGGGTGGCGGAGGTCGTCAACCACGTCGTCTTCGCCGAGCCCGACAACCAGCCAGCACGCGACCTCCAAGCCGACGCCCTGGAGCAGCTCGGCTACGGCGCCGAGAACGCCACCTGGCGCAACTTCTACCTGGCCGGAGCCGATGAGCTGCGCAACGGAGTCACCGGCACCCCCACCGACGCCCGCCCCTTCGACATCCTCGCCAACCTCACCCTCCCCCAGATCCTCGACGGCATGAAGGTGAGGCTCGACGGCCCCCAAGCCTGGGGCAAACACCTGACGATCGGCTGGCAGGTCACCGACCCCGACGAGCGCCACCTCCTGACCGTAGAAAACGGCGTCCTCCACCACCACCCCTGGCCAAAGGACGCCAACCCCGAAGCAACCCTAGTAATCGAGCGCCAAGCCCTAAACGAAATGCTCTCCGGCACCGCCGACCTACCAGCCCTAGCCGAATCCGGCCGCCTCAGGGTCGGGGGCGACGGCACCAAGCTAGGCGAGCTCCTCGGCCTCCTAGAAGAGCCCGACCCGAACTTCCCGATCGTCACGCCCTGAACCGCGCAGCTCGGGCAGGACGGCTCAGGCTCGTGCGGGTCTTCGCGATCTAACCAATACGGTTAGACCCAGAGAGATAAGACCACCAATAAGGAAGATCACAAGGTTCTTGAAAGTTGGGGCCGTGGTCTCTTCCAAGGGAGTCATCTCCCCACAGTCGCGTGGGTGCGCCGCCTCTCTGTAATCACTGATTCCATAGGTGGACAGCTTTTCCGTCTTCGATATATCTACTTCTCCCTTAGGAGCAATATCGCAGCTCCAGGTATAAGACTCGTTATCGCCTATGGCTGGGTCGGGAAGAGATGGACCCGCGGCGTAAGCGGCGTTGTGCAGCGTCACCGACGCGCTCGACGGCAGCGCAAGGTGGTCGTGATCTATGTGCTTCCACACCGGTGAGTCAATGTTTGGCCAGAGCCGTGCGCCAACCAATGGTGGCGTCTCCAGGTAGCAGGACTGCAGCCCGTTCTGCGTCAACCAATTTGGCCTGAACCAGAAAGCTATGGGACCCCTCGCACTGGCCCAGCTCGAGGTGACCCAAGCATTGATTACTTCGTATTTACCAACCCTGATGACATTCGTCAAACCTGCCCTGAAATTGAGTGGCCGTACGGGGGTATGGTCCACTTCACCGCCTTTGAAGATCGGCGAAACCGACTGCAGCTCGCTCCCTGGAAGCGTCTCTTCGTGTGCTACGAGCGGATCGGTAACAGCAAGAACCTGAAGGTGGTTAGCCGTTCCAGCGGGTACCACTAGCTGAAGTTCCAAGCGGTGAGAGTAGATATGTCGGTGGTGGGCCCAGAACTCAGTCGACCCGAAGACATGAACTGCCGCCAGCACAGACGAGCATCCTTCGGGATAGACATCTAGGTGGAGAACTAGACCTTCCGTGCTCGAAGTCGTTGCTCTTGAAGTGAAACCGATTCCACTTGCCATGGGGGCTGGCGCGCCGGGTCCGGTCAAAAGATCAACGCCCAGGAAAAGAGAGCCCACGACGACAGCAGCCCCGATCCAGGCGCTCGTACGGGGAAAATATTTGATCCGTTTCCGAAAAAGAAAAGGGAGCCAGAGTGAAGGGATCGCATAAAAAAACACCCCTGACAGATCGCCGGAGTAAGCGGCTACAATCGCGGCCCGCGTCAGCGCAAGCGCCCAAAGCACGATCGCGATTCCCGCAGCCAAATTGGGCTTAGGCCTGCCGAGCGGAACAGCGTCCGAAAGACTGATTGCCCAGACCAGCGTGGCGTACGTGATGTAGGTGGTAAGCAGCGATGGGCCCGTCCCACCGTTCCAGAGGCCCCAGGTGACGGAGCAGCAAATCCCCAGCAGGACCAAGTAAAGAACGTTCTGCAGGGCGGCAAACCTTCGCCTGATCATCGCTCGATGGCGAGCGCGATCCAGTTCCCGCCTCTTCGCCATTGAGGCGGTGCGTTTCACCCCACCACTTCCAGCCATCGAATGGCTTAGCCTTATCGACTTTTATAGAACTGTCAACTACTCGAAAGCCTTGGGCAAAAGAGTGCGCCTGATGATTTAGATCTTCACATCAGGACATCGTCGGGCAGCTGCTACCCGTCACTGAGCCTCATCATCACCTCGTCCACGTAGCACCAGCTCCAGTCTTCGCCGGGCTCGGCGGAGCGGATGATCGGGTGGCCGGTGTCTTGGTGGTGGGCGGTGGCGTGTTTGCCGGGGGAGTTGTCGCAGCAGCCGATGTGGCCGCAGGTCTGGCACATGCGCAGGTGGACCCACTGCATGTCCAGTGCCAGGCACTCCTCGCAACCCGCTATCTCGCCCGGGGGGGCGAGGAACTCAACCGCGTCGAGATGGGTGCACTCAGCCACTGCCGGTGGCGATCTCGGCGGGCTCCCCGCCCGGCATCCAGTGGGCCTCGACCGGCGGGGCGGCGTCGCGGAGGTAGCGCTCGGCGTCGAGGGCGCCCATGCAGCCGGTGCCGGCGGCGGTGACCGCCTGGCGGTAGGTGTGGTCGACGACGTCGCCGACGGCGAAGACACCGCCAAGGTTGGTGCGGGTCGAGCCGGCCTCGGTGGCGATGTAGCCGTCCTCGTCGGTCTCGACCTGGCCGGCGACGATCTCCGACTTCGGGATGTGGCCGATCGCGACGAAGGCGCCCTCGGTCTCGATCTCCTCCTCCGCCCCGCTCTCGACGTTGCGGAAGCGGACCTTCTCGAGTTTGCCGCTCTCGCCGGCGACGAACTCGAGCGGCTCCAGCGGGTTGCGGAACTCGATGTTCTCCTTTTCGCCGGCGCGGTCGAGCATGATCTTCGAGGCGCGGAACTGTGGGCGCCGGGTGGCGATCGTCAGCTTGCTGGCGAACTTGGAGATGAAGATCGAGTCCTCCATCGCCGAGTCGCCGCCGCCGATCACGACCACCTTCTGGTCTTTGAAGAAGGCCCCGTCGCAGACGCCGCAGGTGGAGACGCCGCGGCCGCCGAGCTCCATCTCGCCGGGGATGCCGAGCCGTTTCGGCTCCGCCCCCATCGCCAGGATCACGGTCTTGGCGCGGTGCTCCTCGTCGCCGAGGAAGACCTTCTGCACGCCGCCGTCGGAGAGCTCGACCCGGTCGACGTCGTCGGTGACGAAGCGGGTCCCGAAGCGCTCGGCCTGGGCGCGGAACTGGGCCATCATCTCCGGGCCCATGATCCCGTCGGGGTAGCCCGGGTAGTTCTCGACGTCGGTCGTGTTCTGCAGCTGGCCACCCCACTGGAAGCCCTCGAAGACCAGCGGCTCGAGGTTCGCGCGGGCGGTGTAGAGCGCCGCCGTGTAGCCGGCGGGCCCGCCGCCGACGATGATTACGTTCTCGATTTTCTTGCTCTCAGCCATCTTCTCGCCGCCTGGAGTCTATTACTTTACTTTGTATAGTAGCTCCCGGGAACGCGGAAGGCAATTCTTCCACGACGGCCTCGAACTCTTTGGCGGCGCTGCCGCCGCGGTCGATCGGCAGCCCCTCCTCTTCCCAGCGATGAACGGTGTGGCGGAGCTGGAAGAAGGCGAAGATGCCCGGCGGGATCGGCATCCAGAAGGAGACGAGGCGAAAGATCAGGATCGCCGGAAAGACCGTTTCCGAAGGGAAGCCGAAGAGGACGAAGGCGCCGATCATCCCCGCGTCGACCGCCCCCACCCCCGCCGGGGCGAGCGGGAAGAGGTTGGCGACCATGCCGAGGAAGAAGCCCTGGACGACGACCGCGAGCGGGACGTGGACGCCGAAGGCGTGGAACGAGGCCCACAGCACGCCGATGCTGAAGGCCCAGAAGCCGGCGGCGCCGATCACCGCCAGGCCTCCGCGCGAGGGGTGGGTGAAGAGCCCGAGCGCGAAGCGGAAGCCTTCGCCGAGGGTCGCCGGAACTTTGCCGGCGCTCTGGAGGAGGCTGCGCGAACGCTCGGTGTGGGCGTAACGGGCCAGCCGCTCCTCGGCGTTGGCGGGGATCAGCGTAATGAGGACGCCGAGGATCAGCAGCAGGCCGGCGACGGCGGCGGGGACGATCGTCAGCTCGACCGAGCCCTTGCCGTTCATCACCCCGGTCCGCAGCAGGACCCCGAAGAGGATCAGGGCGAAGGGATAGAAGACGTAGTGGAGGGAGACGAAAGCGACCATGCGCCGGCCGACGTCGCGCCGCGCCATCCCCGCCTTGCGCAGCGCCCAGTAGGTGAGGGCGACGCCGCCGGCGCCGCCGGCCGAGAAGAGCAGGGTCGCCGCGACCCCGGCCATGTTGATCTCGTAGGTCTCGGTCCAGCTCAGGCGCAGCGCGTCGCCGCCGACCACCGCTTTGAAGAGAGCGATGTAGGTCGCGTAGGCGGCGACGTTGAAGGCG
Source organism: uncultured Actinomycetes bacterium (assembly GCA_963702075.1). GTDB lineage: Bacteria > Actinomycetota > Thermoleophilia > Solirubrobacterales > 70-9 > VAYN01. The sequence continues at coordinate 2,275,606 of OY969703.1, forward strand.
ATCGCGATCGCGATCCAGAGCGGGTCGGCGTCGCCGAGGCGACTGAGCGCGTCGCCGAGCCCGACCAGCTTCGGGAAGAGGAAGTAGATCGAGCCGAGGAGGATGAAGACGAGAACGACGGTCTGGACGATCCGCCGCGTCGTGAAAATCGGCATTTCGGCGAAGCGGCCACTCTCCTGCGCCGGCTCTTCCTGAGACACCCTTTAGAAATTACCCGCTCGCGATCCTCTCCAGACGCTGCAAGCCCGTGTTTACCCCGCGTATGAGGGGTTCCGCCAAGGCCTCGCCCCGCCGCACTGCGGCGACGAGGGCCGCGCCGGCGAGCAGATCGGTGACGTAGTGCTCGCCGAGGTAGACGAGGGCGAAGCCGAGCGTGCCCGCGTAGGTCCAGCCGAGGGCGCCCTCCACCTTGCCGGCCTCCGCAAGCGAAAGCGCAGCCTGCAACGAGGTGGCGAAGTGCAGCGAGGGCATCGCCGCCCAGGGATTGCCGCCGAGCGCGTCGTACATTCGCTGCCAGGCGCGTCCCCAGGTCGGTTCGCCGACCTCGACCATGATCCGCCGCACCTTGTCCTCCCCGGTCAGCCCCTTCTCGGCCGCCCACCAGGGCGGCGCCGTCGGGACCGCGAAGTAGAGCGCGCAACCGAGGTCGAAGACCGCCGCCATCTGCCGGGCCGAGCGCGGGAAGCGCTCGTTGTGGCCGACCAGGATCACGACCAGAGAGAGGTAGGGCTCGATGAACCAGAGCCAGTGGGCCCAGGTGAGGACCTGGTTGACGACCCTCACCTGCGGCAGCCGCGCCAGCGCCCGCTGCAGGCGCGCGTTGGGAAGGCGCCCGCCGCCGACGATCCGGTCGATGGTGATCGGGTAGCGCGTCCGCAGGCGCTCCCGCAGGCGCTCGGGGTCGTCGTAGGGGAGCTCGTGGGCGACGGTGAAGGCCCACATCTGCAGGGCAAAGAGGGCGACGTCGCGGCGTTTGGTGCGTGGCTGCAGCACCGCCAGCGCCAGGGGGGCGGCGGCTACGGTAGCGACCGTTACCGGTGCCGGGATACTCCAGCGGCGGCGCAGGAAGGGAGCCGCGGCGGCGGCCCCGATCGCCGTCACCGCCCCAGCTCGGACCGCAAGGCGAAGCGCTTTTGGTGGCCGGGAGCGCCTCCTCATCAAGGCGGCGAGTATAGGTCGGCGCCCGAGAGGCGGGCGGGAGGGCGCGGCGCCGCCTCGCCTGAATAGAATGGCCGCGCTTTGGCGCCCCACTCCCCTGGCACTGACCAGATCGACACCCTGCTCTGGATCGGCTTCGTCGCCGCCGTGATCCTCGTGCTCGCGGTCAACGCCGCGCTCTTCTTCGCGGTGCGACGGTTCCGCTCCGAGCGCGGCGCCGCGCCGCGGCAGCTGCTGGGCGGACGCAGGCTGCAGTTCCGGGTCGGCGGCCTGCTCACCGTCTTCGCTCTCCTGCTCTTCATCCTCGGGGTCGTCTTCACCGGCAAGACGCGGGAAACCCCGACCACGGGCGACGCCGGCCTCGCTTCGGCGAAGTCGGCACCGCTGAAGATCAAGGCGACCGGCCAGCAGTGGCTGTGGCGCTACGACTACCCGAACGGGGCCTTCTCCTATTACAAGCTCGTGGTCCCGGTCGACACCGCGGTCGAGCTGGAACTACTCTCGACCGACGTCGTCCACACCTGGAACGTCAACGACCTGGCCCCCAAGGCCGACGCGGTGCCGGGGAAGACCCACGACATCGTCTTCAGAGCCGACGACGAAGGCGTCTACGAAGGCGACTCCGCCACCCTCTCCGGGCAGGCGTACGCGGCGATGCGGACCGCGGTAGAAGTCGTCTCCCCCGAGGAATACGAAGCATTCGTCAAGACCCAGAAAAGCGAAATCGAAGACGCTCAGGACCGGGTCGTCGGCCTGATCGAAGAAGGAAACGTGCCATGAGCCCCGGCCGCTCACCCGAGCTCGTAGCCGAGGGCTACCACGCCAGCCGCCGTCCCCGCTGGGCCGAGCTGGCGACCACGGCCGACCACAAGGATCTCGGCCAGATCCTCATCTGCGGCGCCCTCGGCTTCCTCTTCATCGCCGCGGTCGAGCTGGTGCTGATGCGCCTGCAGCTGCTGGTGCCGGAAAACACCTTCCTCTCGCCGGTCGGCTTCAACCGCATGCTCTCGCTCTACGGCGCGACCTCGCTCTTCCTCTTCGCCGTCCCCTTCGCGCTCGGGTTCTTCTACTTCGTGGCGCCGCTGCAGATCGGCGCTCGCGGCACCGCCCTGCCGCGGCTCGGGCAGACCGGCGTCGCCCTCTACGTGGCCGGCGCGACCGTGCTCTACGGGACCTTCCTCTTCACGCCGCCGGAGGCCGGCGTCAACCCGCTGGCCCCGCTCAGCGAGACCGCCTTCCTCTCCAGCAACGGGGTCGACGCCTGGGCGACGGGGACCGGACTGGCGACCCTGGGCTTCGTCTTCCTCGCGATCAACCTGGTGGCGACGCTGCGGATGATGCGCGCGCCGGGCATGGCATGGCGCCGCGTGCCGGTCTTCGCCTGGGCCGCCACCGTCTCCTCCTGGCTGCTGATCGTGATCGGCCCCGTCTTCCTGGCGGCGCTGACGATGCTGATGATCGACCGCAACTACGACGGCATCTTCTTCGCCGACGGCTCCGGCGGGGCGCCGCTGCTCTGGCAGCACCTGAGCTGGATCTTCTTCACCGGCACCTACATGCTGCTGCTGATCTTCGCCTTCGGCGCGATCGCCGAAATCGTCGCCACCTTCTCGGGCAAACCGCTCTTCAACCGCAACGTGACGATGGCCTCGCTGGCCGCCGTCGCGGTGCTCGGCACGCTCGCCTGGATGCAGAACATGCTGACCGCGCCGATCGGGATCGGCTGGCAGTACTTCGCGATGCTGATGTCGTTGGCGCTCGTCGTCCCCTTCGGCCTCATCCTCTTCAACCTGATCGCGACGCTGGTCGGCGGCACGCTGCGGATGCGGGCGCCGGTGCTGTTCGCGATCGGGGCGATCTCGATGATCTCGATCGGCCTCGCCGCCGAGCTCGAGCAATCGCTGGTCGGCGCCGCCTGGCACCTGCACAACACCACCGACGCCACCGCCGCCACCCACTTCGCCCTGATCGGCAGCGCCGTCCTCGGCGGCTTTGCCGGGCTCTACTACTGGTTCCCGAAGATGACCGGGAAGACGATGGGCGAGAACCTCGCCCGGATCTCCTTCTGGACCATCGTCCTCGGCCTGCTGCTCGGCTTCGTGCCGCTCTTCCTGGCCGGCGGCGACCAGGGCCAGGTCATCGACGCCTACAAGTACTTCGACAACGCCGGCGTCACCGCCTACAACGCGATCTCGACGATCGGCGTCCTGATCCTCTTCGTCGGCGTCCTGCTGACGATCCTCAACGGCATCTTCAGCCGCACCAACGGCCCTGCCGCCGGGCACGATCCGTGGGGGGGCGACACGCTCGAGTGGTTCACGCTCTCGCCGCCGGAGCCGCACAACTTCGACGTCCTCCCCGATGTCCGCAGCCCCCGGCCGCTGCGCGACATCCGCGAGGCGATCGGCCACCGCACCCGCCGGGAGCAGGCAACGGCGCGCGAGTCTCAGCCGGTAGCCTGAGTCCCGCATGAGCGGTGCCCAAACTGCCGTCCTCTCGCGGCGCCCGGCAATCCCCACGGTCCTCCGCGACTACCTGACGCTGACCAAGCCGAAGGTGCAGTCGCTGCTGCTCTTCACCACGATCACGACGATGTACGTGGCGGGCGACCCCTCGATCGGCCTCGTCTTCCTCACCTGCCTCGGCGGCGCCCTCTCCGCCGGCGGCGCCGGCGCGATCAACCACGCAGTCGACCGCGACATCGACCGCACGATGGCCCGTACCGCCGATCGCCCGGTGGCCTCGGGCCGCGTCTCGGCCACCGCGGCCATCGCCTTCGGCGTCAGCCTCGGCACCGCCTCCTTCCTGTTGCTGGCGCTGACGGTCAACCCGCTGGCGGCCGCGCTCTCGCTCTCCGGCCTGCTCGGCTACGTCTGCGTCTACACCCTGTGGCTGAAGCGGACGACGCCGCAGAACATCGTCATCGGCGGCGCCGCCGGCGCCGTCCCGCCTCTCGTCGCCTGGGCGGCCGTCACGGGCAGCCTCAGCGGCATGGCCTTCTACATGTTCGCGATCGTCTTCTTCTGGACCCCGCCCCACTTCTGGGCGCTCTCGCTGCTGATGAAGGACGAGTACGCGAAGGCCGGGATCCCGATGCTCCCGGTCGTCCGCGGCGAGGAGGAGACCCGCCGCCAGATCCTCCTCTACACCGTCCTCCTCTACGCCGTCACCCAGCTCCCCTTCTGCGCCGGCGGCCTCGGCGTCGCCTACCTGGTCCCCTCGATGCTCCTCGGCGCCGGCTTCATCTACTTCTCGACGCGCCTCTACCGCAGCCGCGAACGCCGTTGGGCGCTGAAGACCTACCTCTTCTCCTTGGGCTACCTGGCTCTTCTCTTCCTCTCGATGGCGATCGCGGCCAACGTCTGACCACTTCCTTGGTTGGGTGGGGCACAGGCACCCCTCCCCCAAAGACCGTCGCGCAGCTGAGCGGCTTGCTGGGCGCCAACGTGGTCTCCTGAGCCTTTGGGGGAGGGGTGCCTGTGCCCCACCCGGACCGCGGCTCACATCGAAACGGGCAGCAGCTGTCGAAGAACCTCAGCTGCCCAGCAAAGGCTCCCGGTACGGGTATTCAGCTTTTTGCGAGAGCTACTTGGAGACGGAAGCTGGGGGTCGTGCGGGAGGGCCATGTGCCCCTCGACAAAGGCTCAGGAGACCACGGTTGCGCCTCGACCGCGCTCAGCTGCGCGACGGTCTTTGGCGAGGGGCACATGGCCCTCCACCAACCTCCGTCCCTCCCCCTGTCCTGATAGAACTCCGATCAATGGATCGCGAGACCGCACGCCGGAACATGCGCGCCGGGCTGGTCGCCGGGGGCATCGCCGCCGGGATCTTCGCCCTCTCGTTCGTCGCAGCCTTCCTCTACATCGCCCAATAGCAATGGCCGAGCACCGCAACGTCGCAGAGCCGGGGGAGATGATCTACTCCCCCCGTCCCTCCTGGGGTCCGGTTTTCTTTGCCGTCGGAGCCGTCGGGCTTCTCTGCGGGATCTTCGCCGCTGGCTTCATGTTCCCGCCCGTCTTCTACGCGGTCGTCGGCGCGATCTTCCTCCTCTTGGCCTTCCGCAGCATCGTCCGCGGCTCGGTCCGCGACTACTACCGCCTGCCGCGCCGCCAGGAGACCCGGGGAGCCGCACTCCCCGTGGAAACCATCTCCGGCCCGCCCCGCGGCTAGTTAGAGCCCGGCAGGCTCATTTCACTCGTCGCGCCGTCGCTGGTCCAGCAGCGGACGATGTCGCGCATCGAGAGGATGCCGGTCGGCTCGCCGCCGTCGAAGACGACCAGGTGGCGGACGTTGCGGCGGGACATCTCCGCCGCCGCCCGCTCGAGGCTCCAGTCGGGAGCGGCGCTGAGCACGCCCTCGCTCATGTGATCGCTGACTCGCTCGTGATCGGGGTTCTGCCCCTGGGCGACGGAGATCAGCAGGTCGCGCTCGGTGACGACCGAGGGAGTCGGCATCTCGCCGTCGATCACCAGCGCCGCCCCGGTCCCTTTCTCGACCATCTTCGCCGCCGCCTCGCGCAGCGTGTGCGTGGGGCCTACGGTCAGCGTGATCTCCGACATCCCGTCCCTCACCTGCATCTACGGCCTCCGATCGCGCCGGTTTCGAAGTTAGTGATGATCGCCTCAATCCTATCCCATGGGAATGGATCACAGGGACGCTTACCCGGGGCGCCGACATATAGACTCCCGCTCGCATTCGCCCGATGAATCGCCCCTCGAAACTGATCTTCCCGCTGCTCGCGCTCGTCGCCCTGACCGCCTTCGCCGCGGTCTCTTCCGGCTGCGGCACGACCAGCGCCGATCCGGCCCACGGGCGCACGCTCTTCGTCCAAAAGTGCGGCGTCTGCCACATGCTCGCCCAAGCCGGAACGACCGCGGAAGTGGGGCCGAACCTGGACGACGCCTTCGCCGCGGCGCGCGCCGAAGGCAACGACTCCGACACGATCGAAGGAGTCGTCAAGGCGCAGGTCGAGTATCCCCGCGAGAGCAACGGCGATCCGCGGGTATCGATGCCGCGCGACATCGTCACCGGCCAGGATCTCGACGACGTCGCCGCCTACGTCGGCGAATGGGCCGGCGTTCCCGGCGCCGGCCCACCCGAAGTCGAAGGCGGACCGGGCGCGCAGGTCTTCGCCAACAACGGCTGCGGGACCTGTCACACCCTGAAAGCCGCCAAATCGGGTGGAGTGACGGGGCCGAACCTGGACGAAGTCCTGCCGGGCCAGAGCGAAGCGATGATCCGCGAATCGGTCGTCAACCCGAACAAAGAAATCGCCGAGGGCTACCCGCCGAACGTGATGCCGCAGACCTTCGAACAGACGCTTTCTGGAAAAGAAATCGAAGACCTGGTCGAATACCTGGCGGAAAGCACCGCCGGCGGCAAAGCCAAGCCAAGCGCCGGCGGCTGATCCCAGGGCGGCGGGCAGCCGCTGCGATCATTGCGGATAGATGCGGGAACGCCTGAAGAGCCGCCTCGAAATCTCGCCGGAGCGCTACGCGCAGGTGACCCTGGTCGCACTCGTCGCCCTCTCGCTGATCGTGCTCACCGGCGCCGGTGTGCGCCTGACCGGCTCGGGGCTGGGGTGTCCGGACTGGCCCAAGTGCTACGGCGGCACCACTCCCCCGCTCGAATCCCACGCGGTGATCGAGTACACGAACCGGCTGATCACCGGCATCGTCGGCCTTGCCGTAATCGCCGCGGCCCTGCTCGCCTGGTTCCGGCGGCCCTACCGCTGGCACCTGGCGCTGTTCGGGGGACTGCTGCCGATCGGCGTGATCGGCCAGGCGATCCTCGGGGCGCTGGTGGTCGAGTACCACCTCGCGCCTGGGCTGGTGATGAGCCACTTCATCCTCTCGATGATGCTGCTCGACGCGGCTTTCGCCCTTGCCTGGTGCTCACGTTACGAACCGTGGGAGCGACGTCGCTCGCAGGACCGGCTCGGGGTCTGGGCGGTGCGGGCGCTGATCCCTCTCGGGCAGCTGACGATCCTCCTCGGCACGATCGCCACGGCGTCCGGGCCCCACGCCGGCGCTCACGAAGGGCAGCTGGTCCACCGCTTCGACTTCGAGGGAGCGAGGACGCTGGAATGGGTGGTCGAGCGACACGCCGTCATCGCCACCGTCTATGGCCTGGCGGCGATCGGCGTCTGGTTCCTCCTCCGGCGTCCCGGTGGCGATAGACGGGCGCTGAAGCCGCTGACGGTGGTTCTCGGCCTGCTGGCCCTGCAGGGCGCGATCGGCGGCATCCAGTGGGCGCTTGAACTTCCCGGCGAGATCGTCTGGGTCCACGTCGCGGTGGCAACCTGCAACTGGCTGGCGATGCTCTGGACCGTGGCCACGGCGGGGCGGCTCGAGCCGCGAGACGAACGGTCGCCGGCCGCCCGGGAAGAGGAGCGGGCGCGGCCCACGGCCGCCGCCGGCCCCGTCTGACGCTTGCTCCCCTTCTGGCTCTCGATTGGCGTCCTCAGCCTCGTCCAGGCGAGCCTGGTAGCTGCCCCGCGGCCGCCGCTCTCCCTCGTCCTCGAGCGCCTGCAGAGCCGCTGGTGGGCGCTGGTGCTGCCGCTCTCGATCGTCGTCGTGATCGCCGCGATCGCGCTCGATTCCGCCAGCGCCCGCTTCCTCACCTACCTGGCGCTGTTCGCCGTGCCGCCCCTGGCCGCCGCCGCGCTCGCCTGGCTCCTGCGTGGAGCGCGCTGGGAACTCGCCCTCCTCGTCTTCCCGCTCTTCGCGGTGGCCTGGGCGGCCAAGGGCTCGCTCAGCGGCCAGACGGCGGCGCTGGCGCTCTCGGCCCTGGCCTGCGTCACGCTCGGCTGGCTAGTCGCCTGCGTTGTCCCTGGGCAGTGGCTGAAGCTGGGGATCTACGTGATGGCCGCCGTCGACGCCTATCTCGTCGCTACGGACCTCCTCCAGGGCCCGAACGCCGTGCTCAACACTGCCTCGCCCGCGGCCGACCTCCCGCGCCTGCAGCTGGCGAGCTTCGGCTCCGCCCTGATGGGCTTCGGCGACCTCTTCGTCGCCGCCACCCTCGGCGCCCTCCTCGCCCACAACCGCCGGCTGCAGCTGCGCGGCGCCGCTCTAGCCGCAGTGATCGGCCTCACCTTCGACCTGCTCTTCTTCGCGGTCGACCAGCTGCCAGCCACGGTGCCAATCGCCCTAACGCTGGCGTGCTGCGAGGGCCTGAGCCGAACCTCTAAACCTGAGTGACCAGCGCAGCAAAGCCGGCAAGAAACGCAGAAGACATAGCGATCACCCCGAAGATCAAGGCCTTCTGGATGGTTTCGAGCTGGCGGTCGATCTTGTCGAAGCGCTTGTCAGCCTCGCCGAAGCGATGGTTTACCCCGTCGAGCCGCGCATCGACCAGCTCGAAGCGCCCCTCTATCTTCGCCAGTCGCAGGTCGACTTCCGTGAAGCATTTGCCGACTTCGGCAAAGCCTTCATGGACGTTCTCCTCGAGCGTGTCTAGCCGTTCGTCGGTGCTGAACTGGGTCATCGTCTGCCTGCTTCCAGACTACAGAGAAAATTGCAACTTTTTGTCGCAGTTCGTAAATTTACTGCGCCAACTCAGTGCCGTTTCCTAGACATCCACCACCGATAGGCATAAACGCACCCGGCGATCACGACGGCGAGCAAGAGGAGCGACCCCACTAGCGGTCGGGTAAGCAGCGTCACGGCAACGATCAGCGCCCCCGCGATCACGACGATCACGACCCATTTGAAGACGGCCGCCTCGTTGATTCTCATCCGATGCTCCCGAGACGGCGAAAATCAAGTCTGGGTAGGACGCAGGGAGGGAAGTGTGCTCTGCACACGACCGACTGAGGACGCCGCCAGACGCCGATTTGCAGCCGTCTCAGAGGATGTAGACGGTGACGTAGACGATGATCCACATGATGTCTACGAAGTGCCAGTAGATACCGGGCACCTCGACGCCCAGGTGGTCCTCGGCGTCGGGGCCGAAGTGGCCGCGGAAGGCGCGGATCGTCGCGAACGAGAGCAGGCAGAGGCCGACGAAGACGTGGGCTCCGTGGAGGCCGGTGAGGCAGTAGAAGATCGAGCCGAACGAGAGGTCGCGGGCGCTGAAGCCCAGGTGCACGTACTCGTTGATCTGGATGAAGAGGAAGGTGGCGCCGAGCAGCCAGGTCGCGACGAGGCCGAGTTTGAGGCCGGCGCGGTTGCCGCGGCGGATCGACTCCAGCGCGTAGTGGACCGTGAAGCTCGAGGAGACCAGGATCGCGGTGTTCATGCCGGCGACGGCCTTCGGCAGTTCGAAGGGTTCGGGCGGCCAGCTCGACGGGTGGACGACGACCCGGAGGAAGAAGTAGGAGGCGAAGAAGGCCCCGAAGAGCATCACCTCGGAGACGATGAAGAGGAGGATGCCGAGCGTCTGGCGGTCGATCCGCGAGCTCTGGTTGGCCTCCGGCGGCCCGTGGTGGTGATCGGCGTGGTCGTGACCGACGGCGACGGTGGCGCTCTCCATCAGCTCGCAGCCCCTTCCTCGGCGACCGCGGCCGCAACGGCGGTTGCGGACCGGCCGACCTCGATGTGCTCGACGGACTTCTCGGTGATCTCGCGGACGCGGCCGATCAGGTCGTCCTCCAGCCACTGCGAGCGCTCGCCGGCGAAGGTCGAGATCAGGATGTCGTCGATCCGGTAGTGCTCGATCCCGTTCTTCACCGCCAGGAACGGGTCCGGGCTCATTGGCTGCCCGGTCGCGTCGATGTCGCTGCGGTAGAGCTCGGCCAGCGTCGCGGCCAGGTCGCGGACGACCTGCGCCTCGCTTGCGTCCTCGGCCCGCGGACAGATGATCGTGAAGCGGTGCGGGCGGATGTTCGCGCGCTCCTTCATCCGGTTGACCAGGTCCGGCGCGGCGACGGTCTTGGTCGCGACGACAAGCGTGTGGTTGAGGTCCCAGCGGATCGCGTCCTCTTCGATCCGGACTGGGATGTGGGTCAGCTTCACCTCCGGCTCGATCCGGTCGCGGACCCACTCGACGAGGTCGCGGCGGAGGAAGCCGAAGCGAGTGTCGGGGAGGCTCGAGAAGAGCACCTCACCCGGGCGATGGGCGCGGACCGCGTCGTCCAGCGCCAGCGAGGACTCGGGATCCAGCACCTCGCCGATCGATTCGATGCCGAACTCGCTCAGCACCGCCATCGTCACCTCGACCCGGGCGCGAGCGGCCTCGCGAACCTCGGCCGAATCGATCAGCTGGCCGACCGAAGGCTGGTTCTGGGGCGCGGCGACGACGACGCCGGAGATCTGGTCCTGGCGCTCGCGCACCGCCTGCAGCAGCTTGCGGCCCCCGGCCACCTCGTTGAGGAAGACCAGCAGCGGCTTGCGCTCGTCAGCCTGCTCGACGCTCATCAACTCGTACCCACGACGCTGGGCTCCGCAGCGGGGACTTCGGCCCCGTCGCTGGTCATGATCGCGTGTTTGGCGCCGGGGATCCCGAACTCGTAGGGGCCGCCGACGACCCGCGGGATCTCGTCGAAGTTGAAGATCGGCGGCGGCGAGGAGACCTGCCACTCGATCGAGTTGGCGCGCCACGGGTTCGCCTCAGCGCGGGGGCCGTAGCGCCAGCTGGTGATCATGTTGTAGAGGAAGACCAACTGGATGGCACCGAGCATGAAGGCAAAGACGCTGATCAGCAGGTTCCAGTTGCCGAATTTTTCGGCGTAGTCGGCGACGCGGCGAGGCATCCCGTCCATCCCGATCCAGTGCATCGGGATGAAGGTGCCCCAGGTTCCGAGCAGGGTGCCCCAGAAGTGGACGCGGCCGAGCTTCTCGTCGTACATCCGCCCGGTCATCTTCGGGAACCAGTGGTAGATGCCGGCGAAGATCGTGAAGACGGAGCCGCCGAAGAGGACGAAATGGATGTGGGCGACGATGAAGTAGGTGTCGGAGACGTGGATGTCGATCGGCACCATGCCGAGCATCACGCCGCTGATTCCGCCGATCGTGAAGGTGACGATGAAGGCGAGCGCAAACAGCATCGCCGTCGAGTAGGTGTGGATCTTGCCGAAATAGAGGGTGCCCAGCCAGGAGAAGATCTTGATCCCGGTCGGCACCGCGATCAGCAGGGTGGTGATCATCATCGGTACCCGCAGCCAGGAGAACATCCCGGCGACGAACATGTGGTGCGCCCAGACCGAGTAGCTGAGGACGACGATCCCGATCAGCGCCAGGGCCATCAGCCGGTAGCCGAAGATCGGCTTGCGGGCATGGGTGGATATGACCTCGGAGATAATCCCGAACCCGGGCAAGATCATGATGTAGACCGCCGGGTGCGAGTAGAACCAGAAGATGTGCTGGTAGCTGATTACGTCGCCGCCGGCCGCGAAGTCGAAGAAGTTGGTGTGGAGGATGCGGTCGAAGAGGACCATGAACTGGACCCCGGCGATGAACGGGGTCGCGGCGACGACCAGCAGCGAGGTCGAAAGGTTGGCCCAGACCAGCAGCGGCATCCGCCAGAAGGTCATCCCCGGCGCCCGCATGGTGATGATCGTGACCAGGAAGTTCAGCGCCGTGGCGATCGAGGAGGCGCCCGCGAACTGGACGCCGAGGTTGAAGAAGGACTGGCCGAGGGGGGCGCCGGTCGAGAGCGGCGCGTAGCCGGTCCAGCCGGCGTCGAAGGCGCCGCCAGGGGCGAGGAAGCTGCCGATGAAGAGCAGGCCGGCCAGCGGCAGCATCCAGAAGCTGAGCGCGTTGAGGCGCGGGAAGGCCATGTCCGGGGCGCCGATCATCAGCGGCAGGACGTAGTTCGCGATCCCGGCGAAGACCGGGATCACGAAGACGAAGATCATCAGCACCGCGTGGGTCGAGAAGAGGCTGTTGTAGGTGGCGGCGTCGACGATCTGGGTGCCCGGCTGAGCGAGCTCGGCCCGGATCAGCATCGCCATCAGGCCGCCCACGAAGAAGAAGAAGAAGGTGGTGCAGATGTACTGGATGCCGATCACCTTGTGATCGGTGTTGAAGCGGAAGTAATCCTTCCAGCTCTTCGCCCCGTGCTGGGAGTGGTCGTCGGGGATCGTCGGCGCGCCGACGGCCCAGCGCAGCCAGTAATCGAAGCAGCCGAGGCCGGCGAGGAAGCCGAGCGGCGCCAGGATCGCCGGCACGATCACGTGCGGGTACCCGGTCTGTTCGGTCTGGTAGAGCGGCAGCCCGGAGATCGCCCGCAGCGCCAGCACGAGGCCGAATCCGAACGCCCCGAAGGCGATCGCGCCGAGGATCGCGCGCCACCAGCCAGGTCTCTTGATCGCAGCAACCATCAGCTGTCTCCCATTATGCCCCGCCGGCCCCAAGGCCCACAGGGTTGGTCTCCGTGTCCTGCGTCACAGACTCCATCAGGGCTTCCGGCGTTTTCTGTTTCAGGCCGTCGACCCACTTTTCCCATTTCGCCTCCGACTCGACGACGACTTTGGCCCGCATCGTCGCGTGGCCGAAGCCGCAGAGCTCGGTACAGATCAGCTGGTAGGTCCCGACCTTGTCCGGCGTGACGATCGCCGTCGTCGTGATCCCGGGGACGTTGTCTTTCTTGATCCGCCACTCGGGCACCCAGAAGGAGTGGATCACGTCCTGGGCGTGCATCTTGAACTGGATCTGACGGTTGACCGGGACGTGGAATTCGCCTTCTTTCCAGACGTAGCCTTTGCCCGGGTAGGCGAAGCTCCAGGCGTATTGCTGGGAGAAGACGTCGACGGTGATGTGGTCCTTGTTCGGGCTTTCGATGTCGTTCAGCACCTTCCAGCTGTAGCCGGCGCCGAAGAGGACGATGATCGTCGGAATCAGGGTCCAGGCGATCTCGAGGCGGGTGTTGCCGTGGATCGGCTCGCCGTCGGACTCGTCGCCTGGCTTCGCCCTGAATTTGTAGAGGGCGTAGAAGAGCATCACCATCACCAGCGAGAAGACGAACGAGGAGAGGACGATCATCACGTTGAGGAGATCGTCGATCTTCGGCGCGGCGGTGGAGGCCTCCTGGCCGTCCCAGTTGATCGAGACCATCACCGCAGAGATGACGACGGTCATGGCGATCGTCACCAGCAGCATTTTCACTATGGGCAGGCGGCCGTACATTGGGGCGGCGGGCATTCTATTGAAGCGGCGGCGGGAGGCTTTGCGGCCCTCAGGTGACCGTTGCCACTAGCTGGCGGGGCGCGGTAGATCGCCGAGTTCCCCGGCCGCGGCGGCCAGCACCCCGCGGGCCACGCCCTCCCAGCTCCAGAGCCTGCGGACCGTCTCAACCAGGGCGCTGCGCGCGGCATCCCGCTGATTTTCTGGAAGGGCGAGCCAGTCGTTGAGGCGCTCGGCGATCGCCTCGACCGCCCCTTCCTCGACCGGAAAGGAGACGAGGCTGCCAGCCGGCCGCGGCAAGGCGGAAGCGAGCTGCTGGGAGACCTCGAGCATCCCCGAGTGGCCAGCAGCGACGGGCAGGGTGCCGCAGGCGGCAGCCTCGGCCGCGACCATCCCAAAGGCCTCCGGGAAGGTGCTCGGCATCACCATCGCTTCGGCCCGAGGGAAGAGGGAGGCAACCTGATCGTGCTCGAGGCGGCCGATGAACTCGACCGAGCCGGCGGCGGAGCGCGCCGTCTCTGCATAGTCGCCGGGAGGGTCGGCGAGAAAGGCGCTGAGGATCGGCAACGGCCGCTCCTCCCCGCCCTCGAGAGCCCAGCCGCGGCGGGAAATCTCCCGCGCTTCTTCCAAGTCGCCCCGTTCGAGCGCCGCCAGGAACCGCCGCAGCGCCTCCTCGTAGGCGCCGAAGCCGGCCACCTCCAGCCGAGCCTCCGGATTCGCCGCCCGCACCAGCGGCCAGGCGGCGAGCAGGAGGTCGACTCCCTTGGAGACGATCAGCTTGCCGACGAAGGCGACCAGCGGCTCACGCTCCCCCCGCGGCTGGAACTCCTCGACGTCGACGCCCGGCGGGCCGAGGCGGGTCTTCTCGCGCAGGTCCGGAAGGTCGGAGAGAGCCGCCCAGAGGGACTCGGCGGTGTGACCGGAGCCGGTGAGGACGCCGGTCGCCGCCTCCACCCCCTCTCGCGCATAGGGAAGGAAGCGCGGATGCGGCTTGACCGTGTACTCGAGCGCCGAGCCGTGGATCTTCACCGCGAAGGGCGCGACGTCGGCCCGAGCCAGGATCGCCGGCCCCATCACCAGGTGGTTGGCAAGGGCGAGGTCGATCCCCCCGGCCGCCGTCGCCACCTCGCGCACGGCGGCGACGTTGGCCTTGATGTAGCGGTCGAGCTCGGCTTCGGTCAGCTCGGGGAAGGTCTTCACCTCGAAACCCTCGTAGGGGTCCTTGACGTAGACCGGCAGCAGGCCGCCGATGTCGGGGTTGTGGATCCGCACCCCCTCCACCCGCACCTCGCGGTCCTGGCAGAGCAGGTGCACCTCGTGCCCGAGCCGGGCCAGCGCCCGCGCCAGGTTGACGTTGTAGATGTTGCTGCCGGTGCCGCGCAGCATGTAGCCGTGGAAGATGAGGACGCGCATCGGAGCCGCCCAAGCTAATAGTCTTCCCGGCGATGAACGAGAAGCAGCTCTACAGGATGCGCTCCGCGGCCTCGGGTCGCGAGGCGATCGCCCACGCCGAACCCGGCTCGGTCTACGTCGACCGCGAGACCGGCGAGGAGATGGAGCCGGTGGGCATGGTCCTGCCCCTCGCCCCCTCCGTCTCATCCCTGCCGCGCAGCCCGGAGAACCTCCGCGCCTGCCGCCGCTGCGACCAGCTCATCGGGCTGGACGTCAGCGACTGCCCTTACTGCGGCCTGCGCCAAGAAGCGCTTTAGCTCGCGCGTTTCAGACACACAAACGGCAAGGTTCCTTTCAGGCTAAGGCCTGACTAGTTGATACAGATACACCGTTCGATGTAGAGATCTCGACCGAACGAGCGTTATGTATCTACCCCACAAAGACTTAGCGGCACTGGCAGAAATACGGCCAGAGGAAAGGGACTTCCGACTCCACCTGGAGAGGCCCGATTGGGGAAGCGAACTGCGCGAATCGTGGAAACGCGAGAGCGCTCCCGCTCGCCACTTCTCCAGATGCGTCCCGGTGCACGGAAGGGGCCGTGGGCGGGAATTACTCGAGCACATCATTCCCCTGCCCGCGGCTCCCATCTTTGGCATCAATCGGAAGGCCGAGTATGGGATGGAGCTCGGGAACCGTCCCAATATCCGCACTGTCCGCCTACTACAGCGCCCCGAGCGTGCGGCTCAGGGCAAACCGATCAGTCGCATCTTCATCCTTCATAACGGCCTGAACGAGCGGGTCTCCCTCCGCTTCTACTACCGGCTCGCCGACTGGATCCTGAAAGCTCACTCAGTTCCAGGACAGGGTGCCGCTTGTGTGATCATGCCCTTCCCCGGCCATCTCACGCACTACAACTTTCACGGACCTTTCTCCGAGACGCCTCTATCGCGCTATCTCAGCGATGCCGGCGAGCTATTCCGGCAGTTCCTGCGGTACATGGTGGAGATGCGGTGGTTCCTCAGCGCCGCCCTAGACCCAGATACCGAGCCGTGGATGGTTGGTGCCGATCTCTTTCCACGTGAAACTCTGGCCGAAGACATTCGAAAGGACTCCGACCGCCTCTACCACGACAGCCGAGCCAGGCTCAACCGAGCGAAGGCAATTCGCGCGAAGGGCTCCGGCGAGAGCGAGTCAGGACTGAAGCCCGGTCTTCAGACCAGCCTCAAGCAAATCGAAGACTCCATTGGCATCCTCCGCAGGGCGCTGGACCGGGATTCCAACAGCTCCCTGCCGAACCTTCGCGCTCATGTGGTGGGCTACAGCCTCGGGGGCTTCCTGGCGCAGTCCGTTTTCTTCGCCTGGCCTCAGGTCGTATCCAGCTGTACGACGATCTGCTCTGGGGGAGCGATCAAATCGCTGTCGCCAACCGCATTCGCCGATCCGGAAGAGTGGCAGTCAGTTCTGCACTCCCTGCGTCCAGAGCTGAACAACTCCATGCTCCAGGGCAGACTGACCGAGCGACGGAAACGGCTCGACCTTCCCATTGTCAGGGCCGCGGGAATGCCCTTGGAGTCCTTCGGTTACTTCGAGCGAATCTTCGATCAGGTCTTTCTGCAGGAGGACCGAGGCTCCTACAAAGAGAGACTCGCCGAGTATGGATCCAGAATGCTGTTTGTCAGCGGCGGGGACGATCCCATTGTGCGGCCGACGAACATCCTCGATGCGAGCCCTGAAAAGGGAATCACCATGTTGTCGGTCGCTCGGATGAGCCATTTCCTCGACCTCGACCCCGACCCGGACGATCCCGAGAAAGAGCAGCGGGACTTCTGGCTACCGGAGGTCGGCAGGCTCCTCACTCATGCCGCGGTCCACGCAGAGGAAATCCACAAACGCGAGCGAGACCTTGCGAAGAAGCTGATCGAGCCAGCGACCGAGGCCGCTGCCGAAAGTTCGAAACAGCCGAAGCGGATCGGGCCCGTACCGAAAACCCTCGATAACGAGGAAAGCTTCGAGATGGCACTCGACTGGGTCTTGAAGACGGTGGAGGACGAGTACGGATGGCTATTCGTCTGTCGCAACGCCCTGCCTCCCGCGTTCGTTCCCGCTCGCTACTTCGATCGGTGGGGGATGGCACTCCACCATCACGACGTCCCCGTGCAGCAGTACTCAGCAGGACTGCGTCGGCGGGCCGCCGCCTTGCAGGATGCCAAGGACCGTCTCACGCTCATCCTCCCTGAGCGCCTCGAGCACTGGTTTATAGATCTCAGCGCACGCTTCGACCCCCATAGCGACGCACCCTCAGGAAGGATGACCACGGCAAGGGAGCGGCGCAAGATCTGGGAGGGCTTCGAAAAGCTCTGGCTGCCTTACGTCCGACTCTTCAAGGCGGGAGACATCGACAAAGCCTACGGGGAGGATGGGTTTCAGCTCGACACCTTTGCCGACGCCGTTTCAACCTTCCAAGGAGTGGATCGTAAGTTCATTCAGGTAACGGACCTTCCTGACGTCTGGATCGGCGTTAGGGCCAACAAGCACTTGATGTCTATCGCCCCCCGTCAGCAAGCCATCAACCACAGTGCCTTCATCAACGGAGTGGCGAGCCTCTTCTCGGTTTCCAAAAGTGAGCGATACAGCGCCCTCGAAGAATTGATCGCAAACGAGGATCTACGGGTTCTCAGCATCTCCGGTGCAGAGTTCAATCCCCGCTATCGCGGAAAGGTCGAGAGAAAACCGAAGACCGTGGCCGATCTACTTGCCTGGACGGCCGGCAGTCTCGTCCGGTCAAGACCGGCGAACGAGCCTACGGTTTCTTGACCAGCGTCGCCGTGTAGAGCAGGCGCGCTTCGCTGTAGTAGCAGCCGTAGGTCTTGGTTTTGCCGACGCCCTGCTGGGGGTGACCGTTTTGGATGTCTTCCCGGGCGACGCAGTGTTCGGGCAGGCGGCTGCCGCGCCAGCTGTTTTCCGGCGAGAGGTTGAGGGCGAACATCGGCGCCCAGGTGGGGACGGTGAGCGCGACGACCTGGCCCTGGAGGACGGTGAGCGGGTGGTCGAGGGCGAAGACCGGGGTGCTGCCGAAGTAGGGGTTGAGGACCTCGATCGGGCTCTGGCGCACCAGTTTGTACTGCGGTGGCTTGGAGCCTTCGACCGGGCGCAGGATGCCGATCCGTGCCTCCGAGGGGGTGCCGAAGAATTCGTTGAAGAATCCCACCTCGTCGGTGGTGGTTTTGGTTTCCTTCGTCGAGGGCTTCGAGAGCGTGATCGACCAGGCGACGATTTTCCCTTCGAACGGCGCCTCGAACGGCCGGGCGACGCCGTCGGCTACCGACTGGAAGCCGGTGATGTGTCCCTCGACGCGACATTCGACTTCCGGCGCGCCGTTGACCATCTTTCCGGGGCACGAAGCAGGCGGAGTTTCCGAGGTTTGACCGAGGACGACCACTCGCAGCGGCGCCGAGTCGGCAGCGCCGGGCTTCGCCACCGCGATGACGGCGGCGAGCAGGCAGGCGGCGGCGAGCAGTGCCCAACCGCGGCGGGTGGTGGCTTTGATCTCGGCGGATCGCATCGTTGTGGCAAACACGAGGGGCTAGGCCCAGTTGCGGCGCCAATCTTGCCTTCCGGCGCGGCCAGATGCGGCGTCCGTGCCGCGTTTGCACGATCCCGGCCAAGTGGCCAGCTAGGGTTGCGGCCTTAGATGGAGGCTTCGAACAACGCAGACGGCTTCATCCCGGCGGCGCTCGCGGCGTTCGGTGTCGAGGCCGACGAGATCGAGCTGGCGGTGATGGGCGCCGCCCACGAGGTGTTCTGGCCGCCGATCCTGGAGCTGCTTGCCCTCGATACCGGCAGCGTCACGCCGGAGCCGGCCCCCGACCTCTCCCAGGCACCTCAAAGTCGATGAGCGAGTCGCTCGATCTCCCCCTGCGCGAGCAGGCCAGTGCGATCGCCGCCGGCGAGATCGGCGCGGGTGAGCTGCTGGAGGCGACGCTGGCCCGGATCGAGGCCCGCAACCCGGCGATCAACGCCGTCGTCGAGACCTTTCCGGAGCGTTCGCGGGAGATGCTCGCCGCCTCCCCCGCCGGGCCGCTGCACGGCGTCCCGGTCGTGATCAAGGACGAGTGGCCGCTGCCCTGGCGAGCCCAGCGTTTCGGCGCCGCCGACATGCTCGCTAGCCCCTCGCCAGGCGAGTCGGGCCCGTACCGGGCTCTGCGCGATGCCGGTGCGGTGATCGTCGGCGTCGGCAACATGCACGAGCTCGGCGCCGGCAGCACCGGCAACGTCTCCGTCTACGGCCCGGCCCGCAACCCCTGGAACGTCGAGCGCTGCCCCGGCGGCTCCTCGAGCGGGCCCGCGGCGAGCGTCGCCGCGCGGCTGGTGGCCGGCGCGGTCGGCGCCGACGGGGTCGGCTCGATCCGCTACCCCGCCACCTACTGCGGTCTGACCGGCCTCAAGCCGACCTTTGGGCGCTCGGCGATGGCGGGGCACCACATGGCCGGCGTCTCGACCACGATCGTCTCCGGCCCCCTCTGCACCGACGCCGCCGACGCCCGCCTGCTCGGCTCGGTCCTCTACGGCGAGGAGCTCCAGGCGGGTGACGCGCAGGGCCTGCGGATCGGACTGATCGAGGACGAGGTCGCCGAAGACGTGGGGCCGGCGGTGCGCGAGGCCTGCGAGGCGGCGATCGAGGAGCTGCGCCAGGCGACCGGCGGCACGGTGCGCAAGATCGAGCTGCCGGAACTGGCGGCGGCGACCCTGGCGACGGTGCTGATCGCCAACAGCGAGAGCCTCGGCAGCGTCACTCCGGAGCGTCTCAACAACCTCGACCCCGAGCTGAGCCCGCTCGGCCGCGGCCTGCTCAAGTACCGGCTGATGCTGCCGGCGGTGGCGACGGTGAAGGCGCACCAGCTGCGGACGATGGCGCGGCGGCGACTGGCCGAGGTCTTCGACGAGGTCGACGTGATCGCCTGGCCGACCGTCCCGGCCGTGGCGCCGCCGCTGGAGGCACCGCTGGTCGAGCTGCCCTCCGGCACCCTCACCGCCGACGCCGCCAACGTCCGCGGCGGCGCCCTCGCCAACCTCACCGGGATCCCGGCGATCAGCGTTCCGGTCGGCTCCTCGGAGGGCCTTCCGATCGGCCTGCAGCTGCAGGCGGCCTGGGGCCGGGACGAGCTGCTGCTCGACGCCGCCGAGGCGCTGGAGCGCGCTAACGGCCGCCGCTGGGTCGAGGCGCTTCCGCCGCTGGCTTCGCCCGAGCAGACCGAGGCTTGATGGCTGACCCGATCGGAAGCCCGGCGATCGTCGTCGAGGGACTCGAGCGCAGCTTCGGCGACGTGCTCGCCGTCCAGGGGATCGACCTGCGAGTCGAGGAGGGTGAGATCTACGGCTTCCTCGGGCCCAACGGCGCCGGCAAGACGACGACGGTGCGGATGCTGACGACGCTGCTGCTGCCGACCGGGGGGAGCGCCGGTGTCGCCGGGTTCGACGTCGTCAACGAGGCGCGGCAGGTGCGTGCCACGATCGGGGTCGCGCTGCAGGAAGCGGCGCTCGACCCGCTGATGACCGGCCGCGAGCTGATCCGCCTGCAGGCGACGCTTCAAGGGCTGCCGAGCGGCGAGGGGCGCAGGCGGGCCGACGCGCTGCTGGAACGGGTCGACCTCGCCGCCGCCGCCGATCGCCGCGTCGGCGGCTACTCGGGCGGGATGAAGCGGCGGCTCGACCTCGCCGCCGCACTCGTCCATGAACCACGCGTCCTCTTCCTCGACGAGCCGACGACCGGCCTCGATCCCGTCAGCCGCAAAACGATCTGGGAAGAGGTGCAGGCGCTGAACGACGACGGCACCACCGTCTTCCTCACCACCCAGTACCTCGAGGAGGCCGACCAGCTCGCCGACAACGTCGGGATCATCGACCGCGGCAGCATCGTCGCCGAAGGGACGCCGGAGGAGCTGAAGGGCGAGATCGGCAACCCGCACGTCGAGCTGACGGTCGGAGAGGGCGCGGTGGCGGCGGCCGAACGGGCCTGCCGTGAGCTCGGCAAGCTGCGGCCGCCGAAGGGCGACGGGCGGGTCCTGCTGGAGGTCGAGAACGGCGCCGCCGACATCCCGCGCGTGGTGCGGGCCTTGGACGAGGCCGGGATCGTCGTCGAGTCCCTGGAGCTGGTGCGGCCGACCCTCGACGACGTCTTCGTCGAGAAAACCGGCCACCACCTGGAAGCCAAGGAAGCAGAAGAGAGCGAGTCAGGCGACGAGGAGCCGGCGCCGGCGTGAGCGAGTTGGCGAGGAGCGCGCGGGTGGTGAGGGCGCTGGGCGCGCGCTCGATCCGCCAGACCTTCCGGCGCCCGCAGTTGATGGCCCCGATCGTCGTCTTCCCCACCCTGCTGCTGGCGATCCAGACCGGCGGCGCCGGCGCCGGGATCGAACTACCAGGCTTCCCCCCGGTCCAGAGCTTCCTCCAGTTCATGCTCGCCGGCTCGATGATGCAGGCGATGATGCTGGCCGGCAACAGCGGCGGCATCGCCTTCGCGGTCGACATCGAGATGGGCTTCACCGACCGCCTCTTCGCCGCCCCGATCCCCCGCTTCGCGATCGTCCTCGGGCGCCTGGCGGGTACGGCGGCGCTCGGCCTCTTCGCCTCCCTCTGGTTCCTCGCGATCGGCCTGATCTTCGGCGCCCACATCGAAGGCGGCGTCCCCGGGGCGCTGCTGGCGATCGCCCTGATCACCGCCTCGGCCCTCGCCGTCGGCGGGATCGGCGCGGCGATCGCGCTGCGGACCGGCAGCGCCAGCGTCGTCCAGGGCCTCTTCCCGCTGGTCCTCGTCGTCCTCTTTCTCTCCTCGGCCTTCTTCCCGCAGGAGCTGATGGTCGAGCCGGCGAAGACGATCGCCGAATACAACCCCTTCAGCTTCATCGTCGAAGGGGTGCGGGAGCCGATCATCTCCGGGATCGAGGCGAAGCAGACGCTGGAGGCGGTCGCCGCGATCGCCGGCATCATCCTCCTCGGGCTGGGCCTGAGCGCCAGCGCCCTGCGACACCGGCTGCGGACGGGCTGATGGAGGCGGCCACCGCGAGAGCGCCGGTCGTACCGGCATGGCGCACCAACCTGGCCACGATCGGGGCGCTGATGGCGCGGGCGAAGAACGAGCTCCTGCGCGTGCCCGGGGCGGCGATCCCGGGGGTGCTGGCGCCGACGATCTTCTTCCTCGGCCTCAACGGCGTCTTCGGCTCGCTGATCCACCTACCCGGCTTCGACACCGGCTCGTATGAGAGCTTCATCGTTCCGGTCAGCATGCTGCAGGGGGCGGGCTTCACCGGCGCCGCCGCCGGAGTCAACCTCGCCCGCGACTACGAGCAGGGCTGGGTCGACCGGTTGCTGGTCTCGCCGGCGCCGCGCTGGGTCCTGCTCGGCGGCAACGTCCTCGCCGCCAGCGCCCGCGCCTTCATTCCCGCCACCTTCGTGTTGACGATCGGCTTCCTGATCGGCGTCCAGTGGCCGGGGGTCGACGGGCTCGTCCTCTGCTACCTGATGGTCGCGGCAATGGCCTCCGTCGCCGCCTGCTGGGGATCGATGCTGGCGCTCCACTACAAGAGCCAGTCGGCGGCGCCGCTGATGCAGGCGGGGATGATGGGGCTGATCCTGCTCACCCCGGCCTACGCGCCGCTGGCGCTGCTGCAACCCTGGCTGGAAAAGGTCGCGAAGATCAACCCGGTGACGCACGTGGTCGAAGCGGCGCGGCAGGGCTTCGTCGGCAGCGTCACCTGGGGGGACACCTGGCCGGGGCTGCTGGCCGTCGCCGGCCTGCTGGCGCTGCTGGGGACGCTGGCGCTGCGCGAGATGCGCCGCACGAATGTCTAGAGACTCCGAGCGGGAGACGGTCCTCGCCGAGACCGAGCGGGTGCTGCGACAGAACTGGGTGATCGGCGAGCGCGCCGGGACCCGCTTCGAATACACCGAGCCGAGCCCCGGTCGCTACCCCTGGCAGTGGTACTGGGACTCCTGCTTCGCGGCGATCGCCTGGCGGCGTTTCGAGCCGCGGCGGGCGCGCGCCGAGCTCGAGAGCCTGCTGGCGGCGCAGCGCCCTGATGGCTTCATCGGCCACACGATCTTCTGGCGCAGCCACGTCTCCGGGGTACGGCTGCTCTTCTACAACGTCGCCTCGCGCCGCTCCTTCCAGACCGGGACGATCCAGCCGCCGCTCTTGGCCTGGGCCTGGCGGATCGCAGTAGGCGATCCGCGCGAGGAGCCGCGGATCGGCGCTCAGGTCGACTGGCTGGCGGCGAACCGCGACCTCGAGGGGGACGGGCTGCTGTGGATCGTCCAGCCCGACGAGTCGGGGCTGGATGCCTCGCCGAAGTTCGAACCGGTCTGGGGCTGGCGGGCGAACGGGCGGATCGGCTTCCCGCTGCTGGTCCACCGTAACCGCCGTTACGAGTGGAATGCCCAGCGCTTGCGCGAGACCGGCGAGCCCGTGCTCTGCGAGGTCCTCGTCAACACCTTCTGGTCGCTCTCGCTGCAAGCGCTGGGGCGGCCGTCGGCGACGCCGGCGCTGGTCGCGCGGCTCTGGGACGAGGAGCGCGGTCTCTTCTTCGACCAGGCCCACCCCGGCGGCCGGATCGCGGTCAACACCTGGTCCTCGCTGGCGCCGCTGGCGCTGCCCGACCTGCCGGAGGAGATCGGCCGGCGCATGGTCGAGGAGCACCTGCTGAGCAAGGACGAGTACTGGACCGCCGTTGCGCCGCCGTCGGTGGCGGCGAATGAGCGCGGCTACGAACCGGGCGCCGGCGGCGGCCCGATTCGCCGCTACTGGCGCGGGCCGACCTGGGTCAACTCCGCCTGGATGGTCTGGCTCGGCCTGCGGCGGCTCGGCTACGACCAGGAGGCCCAGCAGCTCGCCGACGGCGTCATCGCCGCCGTCGCCCGCGAAGGCCTGCGCGAGTACTACGACCCGCGGAACGGCACCGGCATGGGCGCCAAGGACTTCGCCTGGTCAGCGCTAGTGGCCGAGCTCGCGGATCCCAGGCCGTGAAAACCAAGCCTGGCAAGGACGCAGGGAGGAGGCAAGGGAGCGCACTTGTTTGTGCGTGACCGAAGCCGACGACCGAGGACGCCGCCAGGCGCCGGTTTGCAGCGGCCTGGGGCTATTTGTAGCGGTAGGTGATTCGACCGCGGTCTAGGTCGTATGGCGAAAGCTCGATCTTCACGCGGTCGCCGGGGAGGATGCGGATGTAGTGGCGGCGCATCTTTCCCGAGATGTGGCCGAGCACGTCGTGCCCGTTGTCCAGTTTGACCCGGAACATCGTGTTGGGGAGAGCCTCGGTGATCTCCCCCTCCATTTCGATCTTTTCCTCTTTAGCCATGCGGCGGGCAGCGTACCTAACGGCGCAGGTGTTCGAGTGCACCCTCGCGGTCAGTGATTTCCCCTGCATACTGCGCAGCCTCCAGCTCGGCCAGCGCCGAGCCGAGCTCCGGACCGGGCTCGATCCCCAGCTCGGCCGCCAGCTCATCCCCCCTCAGCAGCGGCTGGGGCGGGCCCTCGTGGCGCCAGTCGAGGGCGGCGGCGATCATCTCGCGCGCCAGCTGCAGGTGGGCGGCGACCATCTCCGGGCTGGCAATCGGGCCCTTGCCGCGGGCGGAGAGACGGTCGGCGACAGTGAGCAGGGTGACGTCGACGGCGACCGGTTCGGTGGCGCGCAGGTACGCGTGGACCCGGCGCGGCGGCAGCGGCATCTCCGGGATCAGGAAGCCGAGCCGCAGGTGGTGCAGGGCCAGCGCCTGCAGGTGCTGGGTGAGCTTGCGGCTGGCGCGCAGCCGTCTGCAAATGCCGCCGATCACCTCGGCGCCGACCTGGTCGTGACCGCGGAAACCGACGAAACCGTCGCGCTCGGCCCGGGTCTGGGGCTTGGCGATGTCGTGGAAGAGAGCGCCGAAGCGGAGTGCGGTGCGGTGGTCGATCTCGTCGGCGAGCGACTCCTCGAGCAGCGCCTCGACCTCCGCGGCGCGCTCGCCGGCGAAGCGCTCCAGGTCCCCCTCGACCTCGAGCGTGTGCTCGAGCACGGCGATCGTATGGTCGTAGACATCGAGGTGGTGATTGGGACCCTGCTCGACGCCCTGGAGACCGGCGACCTCCGGCAACACCACCGCGGTCAGCTCCAGCTCGTCCAGCAGGTGCAATCCACGCAGCGGGGCCGGGCCACCCATCAGCTGCCGCAGCTCGGCGAGTTGGCGCTCGCCGGCGGGGTCGGCGGCGCGGGCGGCAGCGGCGCGGGCCAGCGCCACGGTCCGCGGCTCGACCTCCAGGTCCATCTCGGCGGCGAGGCGGGCGGCGCGCAGGAGCCGCAGCGGGTCGGCGGTGAAGCTCGCCTCGCCGACGGCACGCAGGCACTTGTCGGTGAGATCCGCGAGTCCCGCGTAAGGGTCGAGGGGGTCGCCTCCCGTCAAGGGGACGGCGACGGCGCCGATCGTGAAGTCGCGCTCGGCGAGATCGGCCTCGATGCTGCCGCCGCGCAGTGCGGTGACGTCGATCTGCCAGCCGTGGCCGGAAGCGGCGACCCGCCAGGTGCCGAACTCCGCCGAGAGCTCGAAGGCGTGCTCGCCGATCCGCTGCGCGATCGCTCGCGCGGCGGCGCCCGGATCGCCGGCGACAGCGAGGTCGAGGTCGGTCACCTCGCGACCGAGGATGGCGTCGCGGACCGCGCCGCCGACGATCCAGGCAGGATCCTTGTCGCGCAGTGCCTCGCGGGCCGCCGCGACGACGGGCGCGGCGGTGAGCCGCTCGACCACGCTCATGCTGCCCTCCGCGGTACCCGCGCCGAGATCGCGCAGGTCACCTCGTAGTTGATCGTGCCCAGCCTCTGGGCCACCTCCTCGGTAAGGATCTGCTCCTCTCCCTGTCGGCCGATCAGCACCGCCTCGTCGCCGGGCCGCACCTCAGTCTCGGGTCCGAGGTCGATCGTGATGTTGTCCATCGAGACCGTGCCGACCAGTGGGTGCCGGCGGCCGCGGACGAGGACGTCGGCGTTGTTGGTCAGGGCGCGGCGGACGCCGTCGCCGTAGCCGACCGGGACCACCCCGACCCAGGTGTCGGCGGCGGCCGTCCACTTGCGCCCGTAGCCGGCGCTGGCGCCGGCGGGGAAGCGCTTGACGTCGGCGACGTGCGAGCGCAGGGTCAGCGCCGGCCGCAGCCCCTGCTCGGCGGGGTCGCGTTGGAAGGGGTCGAGGCCGTAGATCGCGATGCCGCAGCGGGCCATCTCGAAGTGGGAGCGGCGGTCGCGGAGGACGGCGGCGCTGTTGGCGGCGTGGACGAGAACCTGCGGGTGCTCGGCCTTCACCGCCGAGGCGACCTCCTCGAAGCGGTCGAGCTGCTCGTCGAAGAACTCGGAATCGGGTTCGTCGGCGGTGGCGAAGTGGGTCCAGACGCCGGTCAGCTCCATACCGGGATCGGCAGCACAAGCGCGGGCCAGCTCCAGCACCTCGCCGGCGTCGCGGCTGCCGAGCCGGCCCATGCCGCTGTCGTACTTGACATGGACCCGCGCCCGGTGCCCGTGGGCACGGGCCCGGTCGGCGACCAGACGCCGGAAGTCCTCCCGCCACAGCGCCAGCTCCGAGCCCGCCGAGATCACGGCGTCGACCTCGTCGGCGGTCAGCGCGCCCATCGTCAGCAGGGGCACGTGCTGGAAGCGACGGCCGATCTCCTCGGCCTCGCCGGCAGTCGCGACCGCGAGCCGGGTGGCTCCGCCGTCCAGCGCTGCGGTCGCGCAGGCGTCGGCCCCGTGCCCGTAGCCGTCGGCCTTGACGACCGCGCACAGCTCGGCCTCGCCCAGCTCGGCCTTCAGCCGGGCGCAGTTGGCGCGGACGGCCTCGTGGTCGATCCGGGCGGTGGCCCGCTCCATGGGCTAGTCCGAGTCGGCGACCAGAGCGGCGAGCGCGTCGGCCCTGGTGACCATGCCGACCAGGTGCCCGTCGCCGTCCACCACCGGCAGGTGGTTGTGATGGTTATCGGCGATTTTCTTCGCCACCCGGTCGGCCGCCTCGTAGTCGTGGGCGACGATCGGGTCCGCCGTCATCAGCTCCGACACCTGGGTCGCGAACGCTTTCTCGAGCCGCTCCTCGAAGCCCTTCATCGAGCCGACGAAGACGACGCCCCCCATGATGTTGAGGTAGTGGGGCAGGTGCAGATCGGATTCCTCCTCGCTGAGGATCAGGTCCGACTCGCTGACGATACCGACGACCTTGCGGTCCTCGTCGACCACCGGGACGGCGCCGAGGTCGGTCTTCGCCAGCAGGTCGATCGCGGTGCGGGCGTCCACTCCCGGTTCGAGCGTGGGCACGTCGCGGTCCATGATCTCGCCAGCGGTCTTCACAAGCGCGAGGTTATTCGACCGGGCTGTCGAGGCGCAGCGCCCGGGGGATCGCCGCGATCACGTCGCTCGCGATCACCGACTCCGCTGCTCCCACGCGGCGCGCGGCCTCCTGCCCGGCGCGGGCGTGGGCGACGACCGCCGCGCAGGCGGCGGCGAAGGGGTCGAGGCCACGGGCGAGCATCGCCGCGGTCATGCCAGAGAGGACGTCGCCGCTGCCGGCGGTGGCCAGGGCCGGGGCCGAGAGCGCGTTGACGGCGACGCGCTCGCCGTCGGTGACGATCGTGTCGTCGCCCTTGAGCAGGAGGATCGCCCCGGCCGCGCGGGCGGCCTCCCTCGCGCTGGCGAGGCGGTGGGCCTCGATCTCGCTCGACTCGCGCTCGAGCAGGCGACCGAGCTCGCCGGCGTGCGGGGTCAGGATCGTCGGCGCCTTGCGGCCGGCGAGGTCGCCGAGCTGGCCGGCAAAGGCGTTGAGGCCGTCGGCGTCGATCACCAGCGGCGCCTCGATCTTGGCGACCAGGCTTCGGGCCAGCTCGAAGGAGCCGGGATCGCGACCGAGACCCGGCCCGAGGACGCCGGCCGCGGCGCGCCCGAAGACCCGCAGCGCCGCCTTCTCCGAGGCGGGCACCAGGCAGCCGTCGCCGCCGGGACAGGCGACCGACATCACCTCCGGCTGGGCGATCTCGTAGACCAGGTTGAGGTCGGCAGGCACGGCCACGGTCGCGTAGCCGGCGCCGGCCCGGATCGCCGCCAGCGAGGTCATCCGCACCGCCCCGGTGAGACCGCGCGAGCCACCGGCGACCCCGACCTGACCGGAGCTGAACTTGGTCGACCGCGCCCCGCGCCGAGGCAGAAGGTCGAGAACGGTCGGGTCGATCTCGCCGCCAACCGCCTCCCCCGGCGCCCCGTCTGGGATCCCGATCGGGGCAACCCGCAGCTCACCGGTGTACCGCTTCCCCGGCGCGATCCGCTGCCCAAGCTTGGCGGCGTGGAAGCTGACGGTCACATCAGCCTCGACGGCCTCTCCGGCGACCTCGCCGCTGGAAGCATCGATGCCGGAGGCAATGTCGCAGGCGACGACCGGGGCACCACATTCATTGATCGCCCGGATCGCCTCAGCCGCCGGCTCGCGCGGCGCCCCCTCGAACCCGGTCCCGAAGATCGCATCGACGACAGCACCCGACCCAGCGAGCCGGTCAGCCAGATCTCCCTCGACCAGCTCCCCCCCAAATCGCTCGAAGTTCACCTTCGCATCCCTCCGCAGCTCCTCCCCCGGCCAGAGCAGCAGCACCTCCACCTCGAACCCCATCTCCCGAAGCAATCGGGCAGCGACGAACCCATCCCCCCCGTTGTTCCCCTTCCCACAAACAACCCGCACCGGCCCCTCCGGCGCCAACCCAGCCACAGCCTCAGCCACAGCCCGCCCAGCAGCCTCCATCAACTCCAGCGAAGGCACACCCCTGTCCTCAAGAGCCCACCGATCGACCCCCCGCATCCCCGAGGCGTCATAGAGCGGCTTCAACCAAGCCTCCATCGTTCAAGCCTATGGCTAGCGGCAAGCCGGAGCGACAGATTCGCGAGACCGCAAAAACCCGTTTAGACGACGGGTTTTTGCGGTCTCGCGAGCAGCTAACGAAGCATGGCGTCTGTCTGAGCCTGTCGTGGAAGGGGCCGGTGCTCCGCAGCATGTTCTCCCCGCAGCGCAGCGGAGGGGAGGTCAATTCCGGAGGAGGAGTACCGGCCCCCTCAACCGCCAGTCCCGAGGCGCTACTTGCCGACGCCGACGATCAGCTTCGCCGTAGCGAGAGCACCCGATGCTTCGGAGCCAAGCGCCAGGTAGTCGACCTTCGTCAGGTACTTCTTCGCTTCCCGGAAGCCTTCTTCGCCCGGCGGGACCAACGCTGAAGCGAGGTTCAGCGCCGAAGGGCCATCGACGAAGGCGGCGATCGGGGTGCCGCCGAGGGCGCTTTCCGCTTCCTGGAAGCCGGGGTTGTCGGCGAGAGTCTTGCTCGATTCCTGGAAGGCAGAGAGCGTCGCGGCGAGGCCGTAGCCGATCACGATGCGGCTGCCCTTGGCGGCGACGACCACCGGCTGGCGACCCAGTTCCACGCTGCGGATCGAGAACCCGGTCGCGCCTTCGGTGATCTTGGTGACCCCCGGCACACCCGCTTTGCGCAGGAAGAGGCCAACGTTGGAGACGGTGTTGGTTGCCTGGGTGTCGCTTTCGGCTTCCATCACCAGGGCTCCAGCCAGGGTCTTTTCGCTGTTCCCGGTGACGTAGACGCCGACGTCGCCGATCGAGTTGGCGATCGCTTCGAGGTCGACACCGGCTTCCTTAAGCGTTTTCTTGAGCTCATGTGGCGGCACCTGGCCGGGAATGCCTTCCTCGTCGATACGGTCGATCCCTTCGTTGAAGCGCTTGCCGAATTCGGCCGAAGCGAACGCACCAACCGCGGTACCCGGCAGTGAGCCGAGCAGCTCGGAGGCATCGCCCGAGGGCGGGTTTTCGCCGCCGATGTTGCTGCTGATATCGAGCTCGACGTTGTCCGAGTTCGGCACCAGGCTGGCAACGGCGGTGGCTTCTTTCGGTTCGATGCCGACGCTGTCGAGGAAAGTCTGGGTGTTGGCGTCGATCTGGTTGCCGGCTTCTTCGATCAAGCCGCCGATGTCGACGTAGACGTCCGCCGCGCTTTCGTCGGGGACGTTGTCCATCGCGCTGGTGAAAGCGTCTTCGCCGGCGAGATTTTCGCCATCGGAGGCGTCGAACATCGATTTGAAGATCGCTTCGTTTTCGGCGACAACGACGAGTTCGTTGAAGACGCCAACTACCGAGCCGTCGTCCTCGACTATGAAGTCGACGCCTTCGTAGGAGCCATCCTTGGGTTCTTCACCCCGCGCTTCCGCCTGCTTGTCGATGAAGGTGCGGGCTTCATCTTCGTCGGTGACCTGAATGGCTGCGCCGTAGCCTTCGAAGTGTGCCCCACCGTATTCCTGCAGGAAGAGGGCGCCTTCTTTGCCGAGCCATGGCGTGACTTCCTTTTCGAAGTCATATTCCTCGCCTTCGCCGGCAGCAGATTTTTCGAATTCTTCGACGATCAGGCCGCCAAGGTCGTCTATCCCGGCGAACTCCTTGGCCAGCGTTTCGATGTTCTTCTTCGCTTCACCTTCCGGCTGCAAGGTGGCAGACACGTAGAGCGGGACGCCGGGGGGCATCACCGAGGCCGGATCGGCACCGCCGCTGCTGCCGTCGCTACTGCCACCGCAGCCGGCAACGAGGGTGGCGATCAGGGCAACGAGGATGACTGGAAGGACGAGGCGGAGCTTCACGAGGGCGGGCACTTTAACGCCCCGTTTGGACAACTTCACTCAACCGTGACGGTCTTGGCCAGATTGCGGGGCTGGTCGACGTTGAGGCCGCGCTTGCGGGCGATGCCGTAGGCCAGCAGTTGCAGCGGCAGGATCGCCAGGATCGGCTGCAGGATCCAATCGCTGGCGGCGACCTCGATCGTCTCCTCGGTCACCTCGGCCACCCGACCGCTGCCGGCGGTGGCGATCCCGATCGTCTGGGCGCCGCGAGCGCGCACCTCCTCGACGTTGGAGAGGACTTTCTCCAGGATCGGGCTGTCGGTGGCGACGCAGATCACCGGCGTCGACTCGTCGAGCAAGGCGATCGGACCGTGCTTCATCTCGCCAGCCGCGTAGGCGTCGGTCGGGATGTAGCTGATCTCCTTCAGCTTCAGCGCCCCCTCGAGACAAACGGGAAGGCCGATGTGGCGGCCGAGGTAGAGGAAGAACTCCTGGTCGGAGTGGCGGCCGGCGATCTCCTCGACCACAGCTTCGTTTGCCGTCAGCGTCTCTTCCATCTTCGAGGGCAGCGCCTTCAGCTCGGCGACCAGCTCGGTTATCCGCTCCGGCGGCAGCGTCCCCCGCAGCTCGGCCAGCCGCAGCCCCAGCAGGTACATCGCCGCCACCTGGGCGACGAAGGTCTTGGTCGCGGCGACGCTGATCTCCATCCCGGCACGGATGTAGAGGACGGCGTCGGCGTCGCGGGTCGCCTGGCTGCCCATGATGTTGGTGATCGCCAGTACCTTGGCGCCGGCTTCGCGGGCGAGTCGCATCGCCGCCAGCGTGTCGGCGGTCTCCCCCGACTGGGTCATCCCGATGACCAGGTCGTCGGACCCGACCACCGGGTTGCGGTAGCGGTACTCGGAGGCGATGTCCATCTCGACCGGCACCCGCGCCCACTCCTCGATCGCGTAGCGGCCGACCAGGCCGGCGTGGTAGGAGGTGCCGCAGGCGACGATCACAATCCGCCGCACCCCGCGCAGCAGGTCGTCGGAGAGCTCGACGTCGGAGAGGTCGACTCCGTCGTCGCCGGGCAGGCGGTCGGTGATCGTCTCGGCGACCGCGTCGGCCTGTTCGTGGATCTCCTTCAGCATGAAGGTCTCGTAGCCGGCTTTCTCGGCGGTGTCGGCATCCCAGGTCACCTCTTCGGTCTCGCGCTCGATCGGGTTGCCATCGGTATCGGTGATCCGGATCGAGCCGGCTTCGACTTCGACGATCTCGCCGTTTTCGATCGGCATCGCGGTGCGGGTGTCGGCAAGGAAGGCGGGGATCGCCGAGGCGAGGAAGGTCTCCCCCTCGCCGACGCCGGCGACCAGCGGGCACTCCTTGCGGGCGCCGAGCAGGCGCCGCGGCTCGTCGGCGTGCATGGCGACAAAGGCGTAGTGGCCGCGCAACTCGGCATAGGCGGCCCGCACCGCGGCGGCGAGGTCGCCGTCGTAGTGGTTGGCGATCAGGTGGGCGACGACCTCGGCGTCGGTTTCGGAGCTGAACTCCTGGCCTTCGGCCTGCAGCCGCCGGCGCAGCTCGGTGTGGTTCTCGACGATCCCGTTGAGGACGATGTGGACCTTGCCGGAGCTGTCGTCGTGCGGGTGGGCGTTGGCCTCGGTTACCCGGCCGTGGGTGGCCCAGCGGGTGTGGGCGATGCCGGTCTCCGCCGGCGGCAGCGGCCCGGCGCCGTTGTCAGCGCGCTCGTGGACCGCGGCGCGCAGGTTGGCGAGGTTGCCGACCGCGTGCACGCTCTCGACCTCGCCGTCGGCGAGCACCGAGAGGCCGGCCGAGTCATAACCCCGGTATTCGAGCTTTTCCAGGCCTGAGAGCAGCAGCTCCTCACAGGGCCTGGCGCCCACATATCCAACGATGCCGCACAAGAGGCAAGTAAGGCTAGCTGGAAGCCCGTTCGCGGCCGCTCAGGCGAGCTCGCGCTGCACGACCCCGACCAGCCGCTCGCAGACGGCCTCGGCCTCCTCAGGCGTCGGCGCCTCGGCCATCACCCGCACCAGCGGCTCGGTGCCGGACGGGCGCAAGAGCACCCGACCGCGCCCCTCCAGGTCTTTTTCCTCCCGCTCGACCGCCTCCCAGACGGCGGCGGCGCCCTTGATCGCCTCACGGTCGGCGACCTCGACGTTGACCAGGATCTGAGGCAATTTGCTCATCGGCACTGCCTCGGCGAGTGGGGCGCTGCCCAGCTCGCCCATCGTCGTCAGCGCCGCGGCGATGCCGTCGCCGGTGGAGACGAAGTCGCTGCAGATGATGTGGCCGGACTGCTCGCCGCCGAGCTTCCAGTCGCGCCGCAACATCTCGTCGATCACGTAGCGGTCGCCGACCTGGGTGACCGCAACCTCGACCCCGAGCTCCTCCATCGCCTGGTGGAAGCCGTAGTTGCTCATCACGGTGACGACGACGCCGCCGCCGAGCTCTCCGCGGCCGGCCATCCCCCGCGCAGCCAGAGCGATCAGCTCGTCGCCGTCGTGGACCCGGCCGGAGCCGTCGACGGCCAGGACGCGATCGCCGTCGCCGTCGAAGGCGAAGCCGATCTCGGCGTCTGACGCGGCCACGCGCTCGGCAAGCGTCTCGATATGGGTCGAGCCGCAGCCGGCGTTGATGTTGCGGCCGTCGGGCTCGATGCCGATCGTCTCGACCTCGGCGCCGAGGCGTTCGAAGATCGCCGGCCCGGCCTCGAAGGTGGCGCCGTTGGCGCAGTCGAGGACGACGCGGCGGCCGGAGAGATCGAGCGAGAAAGCCGACTGCAGCTCGCGCAGGTAGTCGGCGAGGCCGCCGTTGAGCTCGCGCACGTGGCCGGGGTGCTCAGCGGCGGGCGCTTCGTCTAGGCGCGCCTCGATCTCCGCCTCGACCTCGTCGGCGAGCTTTATGCCCCGGCTGTCGAAGAACTTGATCCCGTTGTCGCCGAAGGGGTTGTGGGAGGCGGAGACGACGGCGGCGAGGTCAAGGCCGAGGCGCCTGACGAGGATCGCCGCGGCGGGGGTCGGCAGCACGCCGGCGAGCAGCGCGTCGCCGCCCGCAGCGGCGATCCCGGCCGCCAGAGCAGCCTCCAGCATCGGACCCGACTCACGGGTGTCGCGGACGATCAGGACCTGCGGCCGCTCCGCCTCGAGCGTTGCAGTGGCGGCACGGCCGAGGGCGGTGGCCAGCTCGGCGGTGAGGAAGGTGCCGGCCTCTCCCCGGACCCCGTCGGTTCCGAAGAGCTTGCGCGCGGTCTTCACCCCGCCCAACTCAGCGCTTGCTGAACTGCGGCCGCTTGCGGGCCTTCTTCAGACCGGCCTTGCGGCGCTCCTTGACCCGGGCGTCGCGGGTCAGGAAGCCGCGGCGCTTGAGGTCGCCGCGGAGCTCGGCGTCGATCTCGGTCAGGGCGCGGGCGATGCCGTGGCGAACCGCCCCGGCCTGGCCGCTGATGCCGCCGCCGTGGACGCGGACGCGGACGTCGACGTTGCCTTCGTAGCCGGAGACTACGAGCGGCTGCTTGACCATCGTCTGGTGCAGCGGCCGCGGGAAGAACTCATCCAAGTCGCGCTTGTTGATCTCGATCTTGCCGTTGCCGGGCAGCAGGGTGACGCGGGCGATCGAGCTCTTGCGTTTGCCGGTGGCGAGGAAGCGGGCGCCTTTCTCGATCTTCGCCGGCGCGCGGCTGGCCGCAGCGGTCTCGTCGTCCTCGGAGGCGGTGAGCGCGGCTTCGCGGCGGGCTTTCTCTTCTTCCTCAGCTTCGAGGCGAGCGCGCTCCTCCGCACTCAGTTCCGGCCCCTCGGGCTCGACCAAGATCGGCTCCAGGTCAGCCCCCGGAATCACGTCTTTTTTCTTCTCCTCAGCCTTGGGAGCCTCCTCGACCTCCTGATCAGGCTCCGGCGAGGTCACCTCCTCAGCAACAGGCTCCTGAGCAACGGGCTCCTCAGCGCCGTCCTCGGACGGCCCCTCATCTCCATCCTCCTCGGACGGCTCCTCCTCGGACGCGTCTGCCGCGGGTGGCGACGATTCCGAGGACTCTCCCGGTAGGGAGAGCCCGGAATCGGAGACAGGACCCGCGGCCCCGTCGCCCTCGTCCTGAGTCTGTTCGTCCTGCTTCTGCTGCTCGTCGTCCATAAAGTTCAGTCGGTCTCCATAGTTTTCGGCTGCTGCGCCGCATGCGGGTGGTCGGGCCCGGCGTACACCTTCAGCTTGGTCAGTTGCTGGCGGGCGAGGCGGTTGCGCGGCAGCATCCCCTTGACAGCCTTGCGGATCACTTCCTCGGGCTTGCGCTCGAGCATCTCGCCGAGGGTCCGCGACTTGATCCCGCCGGGGTAGCCGCTGTGGCGGTAGTAGGTCTTCTGCGCCAGCTTGTCGCCGGTGACGCGGATCTTCTCGGCGTTGACGACGACGACGAAGTCGCCGGTGTCGATGTGCGGGGTGTACTCCGGCTTGCGCTTGCCCCGCAGGGTGTCGGCGATCTGGGTCGCCAGGCGGCCGAGAGTCTTGCCCTCGGCATCGACGACGTACCAGTCGCGCTGGCGGTTGGCTGGAGTGGCTACGAAGGTCTTCATCGCGCAAAAACCGCGCGGATTCACCGACGCGGCCGGGGGATGATAGCCATCTCGCGGTGTATATTGCCGCCCGAGCAATAGCCGAATCCCGTGCAGGCCACTGTGCGGGAGCGGAGGACCCGAAGGGACCTTGCAGGTCTCAGGGGCGAATCGGACGAAAACCGTCTGTAGCGCGACTCTTTCAGCGCGAGCCCGTCAGCTAACTCCGCAGGCGACGGAAAGAGAGGGCTAGCGGTTGAGCGGCACTGGGTTCGTCCGGCCCGCGGTGGCTGGAAACATCGGAATAGCGATCGTGGTCCTGCTGCTGGCGTTCAGCGCCATGGCCTCCGCGGCGACCACCGGCGGCGCCGCCACGCCAGGAGCTGCGCCCACGGCCAAAGGTAGCCCCTCCGGGAGCCCCGCGAGCGCCCCGAGCGCCGGCACCCTCTCCCTCCTCGCCGCCGAAACGACCCCGCGCAAGTCCTTTTACTTCGGCTACCGCTACCCCAAGCTGAGCTACACGATCGGCAGCAGTCAGCCGGAAAACGACCTTCAGATCGACGTCGTCAACTCCGCCGGGGAAGTCGTCAAGACCTTCTACCGGGAAAACGTGGCGCCGAACGTGCCGGGCAAGGTGCGCTGGGACGGGACGACGAACGAAGGGCGCCCGGCGGGCAACGGCCGCTACAGCTTCCGGATCAGCCCGCAGTCGGCGACCGCCGCGGCGCCGGCCGCCCGCAAGGCGACCGCCTCTACCACCCTCAGCCTCGGCTTCGCCTTCTACGGCTACGCGTTCCCGGTGCTCGGCCCGCACGAATTCGGGATGGGCGCCGGCCGCTTCGGCGCTCCCCGTTCCGGTCACACTCACCAGGGCCAGGACGTGATAGCCGCCTGCGGCACCCCGCTCGTCGCCGCCCGCGGCGGCACCGTCCAGTACGCCGGCTTCGAGGCCAACGCCGGCAACTACATCGTCATCGACGGCCGCGGCACCCCCGACGACTTCATGTACGCCCACCTCGCCGAACCATCCCCGCTCCACACCGGCGAAACCGTCCGCACCGGCCAGCCGATCGGAATTGTCGGCGAGACCGGCGACGCGGTCGGCTGCCACCTCCACTTCGAGATGTGGGGCGCGCCCGGCTGGTACGAGGGCGGCGCCCCCTTCGACCCGCTTCCGTATTTGGAGAAGTGGGACGCCTACTCGTAGGTAGCTCAAGCGAGTCGGGCAGCGACGGTGTCCGCAACCGCCTCCGCTTCTCGTTCTGCCTGCAGGTTGGTGACGCGAAGGACTGAGTAGCCGGCGCGCATCAGTTCGCGGTCGCGCCAGCGATCGCGCTCGAAGGCGACGGCGGTGCCGTGGAAGTCGCGGCTATCGGCCTCGAGGGCGAAGCGGTGGTCGGGCCAGAGGAAGTCGACCTCGATGCGGCCGTTCGCGATGTCGACCGGGGCATTGAAGAGCGGATGCGGGAGGTCGCGCCGGACGATCAGCGGCAGCACCTTCGCCTCCAGCGGGCTCTTGAGCTTGCCGCGGGTCTTGAGTAGAGGGGCCGTCCCGCGCCATTCCTCGATCAGCTTCCGTAGGACCTTCATCCCTCGGCGCTGTGGGTCGATCGAAGCTTCGATCGCTGCCAGATCGAGGATCCGTCGCTGGGCCGCCCGCTGAAAGGCACTGCGAAGCGTCCATTCGCCGACAACGCCTGCGAGATCCACCAGCGTCCGAGAAGGGCTCGTGCAGGGGATGCGATCTACCATCCCGGTCTCCTCAGGCCGCGGCGGCCGCACGAGGTGCAGGCGGATGCCATCGATCTTCCGGCCGCGAGAGCGCGAAGCGATCACGTCGATCACAACCGGGCCCTCATCGATGAGCCCAAGGAGAGCTGCGGCGCTGCGATGAGACGTGAACGCCCCGTAGCCGCAAGCGAGGATGGCGGCCATTAGGCGACTGGGCTCACTGCTGTGTGGGTGGCCGACCGCATAGACACCATGAAAGACGCGGTGGAGGCGTCCTACCTCGATCGCATGATCGATAGCTCTGTCGCCGAGGCCCGAGGAGCGCATTTGCTTGCGGGAGACGACGCCGTGCTGGGCGCCCGCAAGCCTCGCCAAGCGCTGGCTGCTTCGAGTGGTGCGCCTTTTCCCCGTCATAGGGGGATAAGGCGCACCACTCACCTGATTCGCCCCTGCCCCTCGGGGGCACGAACTCAATTTGCGCCTTTTTGCGCCTTCTATAAATAAGAACGGGTCTCATTTTCATGTAGGCTGCTCGGCGTGAGCTGGGCGGAACGAGCGAAGACACGACTGAACGAGGCTGGTTTTCGTGCCGGGGCGGCGCGGCTGAAGGTGATCGAGCTGCTTGGGGGCGAGAGCTGCGCGGTGACGGCGCTGGAGATCGACCGGCGGCTGCCGAGCGTCGGGCGGGCGAGCGTTTACCGGACGCTGGAGCAGCTCGAGCAGCTGGAACTGGTCCACCGGGTCGACGTCGGCGGCGAGGTCGTCGCCTTCGAGCGGGTCGATCCAGGCGGGCATCACCACCACATGGTCTGCATCCGCTGCGGGCGCCTGGTGCCGTTCTCCGACCCGGCGCTGGAGCAGGCGATCGAGGGCATTGGCGAGGGGGCCGAGTTCGAGATCACCGCCCATGACGTCCTCCTCCGCGGCGTCTGTCCCCGCTGCGGCCAGCGGGACAACTGAGATGCCCGCGCTCGCGATCCCGCTGGCTGGGCTCACGGTCATCGCGACCCTGATCGGCGGCCGGATCGGCCTCCGCTTCTCCGATCGCCTCCCCACCCTGCTGGCGCTGACGGGCGGCATCGTGGTCGCGGTCGCCCTGCTCGACGTCCTCCCCGAGGGGCTCGAAGCGGTTGCGGACGACGATCTCGCCACGGTCCTGGTCGCGGCTGGGTTCCTCGGCTTCTTTCTCGCCGCCCGGATCCTCGTCCTCCACGACCGCGACGAGGCGATGGCGACTCTGGGCGGGGAACGGGTCGGAGTCCTCGGCGCCGCCGGCCTCTCGGCCCACAGCTTCATGGACGGCCTCGGCATCGGCCTGGCCTTCGGCATCGACTCGGCCACCGGCCTCCTCGTCTTCCTCGCCGTGGTCAGCCACGATTTCGCCGACGGGCTCAACACCGTCAGCTACGTCCTGCGCCGCTCGGGCAACCGGCAGGCGGCGGTCAGGTGGCTGGCGATCGACGCCCTGGCCCCGCTCCTGGGCGCGGTGGTCGGCTCTCAGGCCTCGATCTCGGACCAGACCCTCGGCTACGCCCTTTGCGTGTACTGCGGGATCTTTCTCTACATCGGCGCTGTCGACCTGCTGCCGGAGGCCCATGCTCAGGGGTCCGCCCTACGTGTGGCCTTGACGGCGCTCGGCTTCCTCTTCGTCTTCGGGGTGACCCGTATCGCGGGTGTCTGAGGGTGATCAGCATCTTGTGGAGAAATTAAGTGTTCTGGATTAGACCAATCAAATGGTCTATATGTATGAACTAGACGACGAACAAAGTCGTACCGCCCCCACCACAAGGAGTCCGCCATGCCGGAGGAACGCACAGAAGCTATCGACCAGAGGCTCGTCAGATCGGTCGCCCATCCACTGCGGATCAAGATCCTCGAGGCGCTGACGGACCACGTCGCGAGCCCTCACACGCTGGCCGACAAGCTCGAGACGGACCTCAGCGGCGTCGCCTACCACACCCGTGAGCTCGATCGGCTGGGCGCCCTCGAACTGGTGGACACAGGGCGGGTCCGCGGCGCGATCGAGCACTTCTACAAGGCGACCCCACGGGCGTTCGTCGGCGACCCAGGGTGGCGCAAAGTGCCGCCGTCGCTGCTCGGCGGCGTCTCGGCGGCGACCCTGCAGACCTTCCTCGACAAGGCGATCGCCGCGCTCGAAGCCGGCACGCTCGACGGCCGCGACGACACGGTTTTCCGCTGGATGCCGATTTCCCTCGACGAGGAGGGTTGGCAGGAGATCGTCGCGATCATGGAAGAGGCGACGAAACTGATGCTCGCCGCGCACCTGCGCAGCCAGGACCGGCTCGGCGAGAACGGCGGCAAGAACGCGGTCTCGGCCGTGGTCGGCCAGGCGGCCTTTGAGACGGCGGGCTCGCTCGAGGCCGCCTAACGGCAGTAAGGCCTGTCGCCTACTCCCACTCGATCGTCGCCGGCGGCTTCGAGGAGATGTCGAGGGCGACGCGGTTGACGTCGCGGATCTCGTTGATGATCCGGTTGGAGACGCGCTCCAGCAGGTCGTAGGGGAGCCGCGCCCAGTCGGCCGTCATCGCGTCGTCGGAGGTGACGGCGCGGATCACGATCGGGTAAGCGTAGGTGCGGCCGTCGCCCTGGACACCGACTGAGCGCACGACCGGCAACACGCAGAACGACTGCCAGAGCTGGCGATACAGCTCGGCGGCGCGAACCTCCTCCTGCAGGATCGCATCGGCTGCACGAAGGATGTCGAGCCGCTCTTTGTTCACCTCACCGCCGACGATGCGGATCCCCAGGCCGGGCCCCGGGAAGGGCTGGCGCCAGACCATCCGCTCGGGCAGCCCCAGCTCGGCGCCGACCGCGCGGACCTCGTCCTTGAACAGCATCCGCAGCGGCTCGACCAGCTCGAACTCGAGGTCGTCGGGGAGGCCGCCGACGTTGTGGTGGGACTTGATCGTCGCCGCGTGGTCGGAGCCGCCCGACTCGATCACGTCGGAGTAGAGAGTCCCCTGGACCAGGTAATCGACGTCATCGAGTTTCGCCGCCTCCTCCTCGAAGACGCGGATGAACTCGGTGCCGATGATCTTCCGCTTCGTCTCCGGGTCGTCCTGGCCGGCCAGCTTCGCGAGGAAGCGCTCTTCGGCGTCGACGTGGACGAGCGGGATCCCGAACTGGCCGAAGGCCTCGACTACCTGCTGGGCCTCGTTCAGCCGCATCAGGCCGTGGTCGACGAAGACGCAGGTGAGCTGCTCCCCGATCGCCTTGTGGACGAGGAGCGCCGCTACCGAGGAATCGACCCCGCCGGAGAGGCCGCAGATCACCTTGCCCTCCCCCACCTGGGCCCGGATCTTCTCGACCTGCTCGGCGATCACCGACTGCGGCGACCACTGCTCCACGCAGCCGGCGACGTCGCGCAGGAAGCGGGTGAGGATCTCGGTCCCGTAAGGGGTGTGGACGACCTCGGGGTGGAACTGGATGCCGTAGAGGCCGCGATCCGGCATCTCGTAGGCGGCCACCGGCGAGCCGGGGCTCGATGCCAGCGGGGTGAAACCCTCCGGCGCCTCGAAGACCGCATCGCGATGGCTCATCCAGCAGCTCTGCTCCTCGGGCAGCCCCTTCAGCAGCCGGCCGCCCCCGTCCCGCAGGACAAGGTCGGTCCGCCCGAACTCCCCCGTCTCCGCCGACTCGACCCGCCCGCCGAGCGCCAGCGCCATCGCCTGCATCCCGTAACAGATGCCCAGCACCGGCACATCCAGGTCAAGCAGCTGCGTCGGGAACTTCGGTGCCCCCGGCTCGTAGACCGAGGCCGGCCCTCCGGAGAGCACTAGCCCTTTCGGCTTGCGCTCTTCGATCTTCTCGATCGAAGTATTGGCCGGCAACAGCTCCGCGAAAACTCCACATTCCCGAATCCGGCGGGCGATCAGCTGGGAGTACTGGCCCCCGAAGTCGAGAACCAGCACCTCCTCGACCGCCCGACCGGCGGGTGGCGACGATTCCGAGGACTCTCCCGATCGGGAGAGTCCGGAATCGGAGACAGGACCCGCCGGCCCCGCGGCCTGAGCAACGTCAGTCATCCGATACGGCAACCCCAGTCGATACCGCGGCCCGACCGTTCGAACCCATCCCCACGTGCTGCTCGTTCTGCAGCTTCTTGCCCTCGCTCATCAGCGCCGGCGCGACCATCACCTCGGCCCGCTGGAAGGAGCGGATGTCCTCGTAGCCGCAGGTGGCCATCGAGGTTTTCAGCGCCCCCATCAGGTTGAAGGTGCCGTCGTTCTCCTTGGCCGGGCCGAGGAGGATCTCCTCCAGCGTCCCGTCCTGCTTGGTCGAGACGCGGGTGCCGCGCGGCAGCGAGGGATGGAAGGTCGCCATCCCCCAGTGGAAGCCGCGGCCGGGGGCCTCCTTGGCCCGGGCCAGCGGCGAGCCGATCATCACCGAGTCGGCGCCGCAGGCGATCGCCTTGGAGACGTCGCCGCCGGTCCGCATGCCGCCGTCCGCGATCACGTTGACGTACTCGCCGGTCTCGAGCATGTGCTGGGCGCGGGCGGCCGCGACGTCGGCGATCGCCGTCGCCTGCGGGACGCCGATCCCGAGCACGCCGCGGGTGGTGCAGGCGGCGCCGGGGCCGACCCCGACGAGGACGCCGACCGCGCCGGTCCGCATCAGGTGCAGCCCGGTCGAATAGGAGGCGCAACCGCCGACCACGGTCGGCACCGGCACCTCGGCGATGAACTCCTTCAGGTTCAGCGGCTCGACGGTCGTGGAGACGTGTTCGGCCGAGATCACCGTGCCCTGGATGACGAGGATGTCGAGCCCCGCCTCGACCGCGACCTCGTAGTACTCGCGGACTTTCTGCGGCGTCAGCGAACCGCAGACGACGGCGCCGCGGGCCTTGATTTCCTCGATCCGCTTGGCGATCAGCTCCGGCTTCACCGGCTCGGTGTAGATCTGCTGCATCAGCCGCGTCGCCTCGTGCTTGGGCGCGGCGGCGATCGCCTCCAGCCGCTCCTCGGCGTTCTCGAAGCGGGACCAGATCCCCTCCAGGTTGAGGACTCCGAGGCCCCCCAGCTCGTTGACCCCGACGGCGGTGTCGGGGGAAACGACCCCGTCCATCGCCGACGCGACCAGCGGCAGCTCGAAGCGATAGGGACCGAGAGTCCAGCTGATGTCGATGTCGTCGGGATCGCGCGTCCGGCGGGAAGGAACGATCGCGATGTCGTCGAATCCGTAAGCGCGGCGACCCTT
The DNA here is from genome assembly GCA_963702075.1 of uncultured Actinomycetes bacterium. Lineage (GTDB taxonomy): Bacteria > Actinomycetota > Thermoleophilia > Solirubrobacterales > 70-9 > VAYN01. Next base: position 2,317,369 of record OY969703.1, read on the forward strand.
CTTGCCGCGGCCGATTTCGATTTCCAAGTTAGTCCTCCAAGGCGTGGCGTTGAATCAGCCAGCCTACACTTCGGCGGGGACCTCCAAGTCGTGCACGGAGACCTCGCCCAGCAGCCTCTCGACCTGGTTGCGGTCGACGGTACCCGCGCCGAAGTGCTGGGTCGACTCGGCTCCGCAAGCGACCCCGTAGGCCAGGCAGTCCTCCGGCGAGCGGCCCTCGTAGCGAGCGGCGACGTAGCCGGCGAGGAAGGCATCGCCCGAGCCGACGGTCGAGACCGGCTCCAGCGGCTCGGTGTGAACCTCCAGCAGCCTGCGGGAATTTCCTCCGCCGACCACGGCGGCGCAGCCGTCGGGGCGGGTGATCGCCGCCTCGCTCGCGCCCAGCCGCACCAGCTCGAGCAGGCCCTGCGCGAGGTCGCCGCGATCGGCGAACTCCTGCCCGACCAGCTCCTCGGCCTCGCGCTCGTTCGGCGTCACCATCGAGGCGCCGGCCCGCACGCCCTCCAGCATCGCCTCGCCCTCTGCGTCGAGGACGACCGAGACGCCGCGGCGGGTGAGGTCGGCGATCAGGCGCGCGTAGAGGTCGTCCCCCGCCCCCGGCGGGACCGAGCCGGCGAGGACACAGAGCCTGGTGCCGCCGGCCAGGTAGCCGATCCGCTCGAAGAGCCGCTGCACCTCCTCCGGGCTGACGGCGGGGCCGCGCTCGTTGATCTCGGTCTGCTCGCCCGAGGTCGGGTCGATCACGGCGAGGTTGATCCGGGTCTCGGCGGCAATCCGGATGAAGTCGGTCAGCACCGATTCCTCGTGCAGCTGTTCCAGCACCCGCCGCCCGGTTGGGCCGCCGACGAAGCCGGTGGCGATCACCGGGCGTCCGAGCAGGTTCAGCGCCCGGGCGACGTTGATGCCCTTGCCGCCGGCGACAGTGCGGCTCTCCACCGCCCGGTGGCGGCGCCCGAGGCGGAAGTTGGGCACGGCGACGGTGCGGTCGATCGCCGCGTTCAGGGTCACGGTGAGGATCACTTGGCGATCACCAGACTTCGCTCCTCCCTTTCCTCCTGCGGACTACCCGATAGCGCAGGATCAACGCGATCATGAGTATCACGAACGCCCCCACCGCGATAGGTATCCAGTTGTCTGCGAGGAAGGCGCGGGCGCGGTCAAGGGCGCTTGCCTTGGGGACGGAACGGCTGGCGCGAAGCGGGACGCTGCCCACCTTGCGGCCCTCGACGTAGACGGATGCATGGCCGAGCCTCGCTCCCCGACGCAGCGGGCCCTCGACCTCGTGCGGCGCGTCGACTCGCAACTGGAACCGCTGGCCGCGACGGATCCCCACCGCCAGGCTGCGCGCGGCCCGCAGCGGCAACTGCCCGCCCGAATAGCGGATTTCCGGGTCCGCCAGGTCCTGCCCCGCCCGGATCGCCTGCTTGTGCCGGTACTGGGAGAAACCCCATTCGAGCAGCGCCAGGTTGCCGTCGAAGCGTTCTTCGTCGGTCCAGGCGCCGACCACGGTCGAGATCAGGCTGATCCCGTGCCGCTGGCCGGAGCCGACCAGGACGTAGAGGGCGCCGAAGGTGTGGCCGGTCTTGACCCCGGTTACCCAGGGCGCCATTTCCAGCAGCTCGTCGATCGACTCGATCCGGCGCTGCGGGTGGACGCTGCGCAGGACGGCGCTTTGGGAGTCGGCGATCTTGGCGAAGGCGGGCTCCCGCAGCAGGTGCTGGGTGAGCGTCATCAGGTCCCCGGCCGAGGAGTAGTTGCCCTTCTGGTCGAGGCCGACCGGGTTGGCGTAGTGGGTGTGGGAGAGGCCAAGGGCGGCCGCGTAGCGGTTCATCTGGGCGACGAACCGTGCTTCGCTGCCGGCGGCGTCGATCGCCAGGGTGTGGGCGGCGTCGTTGCCGCTGCGCAGGATCAGGCCGTAGAGGAGGTCGCGGACGCTGATCCGCTGTCCCGTCCGCAGGCCCATCAGCGACTCGCCGTATTCGGGCTCGTAGGGCTGGGCGCGGACGATCTTGTCGATCGGCAGGTCTTTCAACGCCACGTAGGCGGTCATCAGCTTCGTCGTGCTGGCGATCGGCAGCGACTTGTTCAGCCCGTGCGAGGTGAGGACGTCGCCGCTGCGGGCGTCGATCACTCCCCACGAGCGCGATTCCAGCCGCGGCGGCGGGTTCGTGCCCACCTGTCCCTGCTGCGGCGCCGCGCCGGCAGGGGCAGCGAGCAGCAAGCACCCGAGAAGCGCGAGCAGGAGCGCGGCGCCGTGGCGCCGAGCCCTCACTTGAGCTTCAGGGTTTCGCCGGCGGTGAGGATCTGCGGATCCACAGTCGGGTTCAGCGCCAGGATTTCGGACAAGGGCACCCCGGTCTTGTGGGCGATCGCGGTCAGGGTGTCCCCGGTCTGCACCGTGTAGGTCTTGGCGGTGGTCTGGTGCTTCGCCTTTTCCTTCTGCGCTTGATGTTGCCTGTGGTGAGGGCTGCTCGAGTCGCTGCTGTTCGACGCCGTCGAGACGACGACCACGATCACGACCACCGCGCCGATCAGGGCGAGGACGGCGGCGATGCGGGCAGCGGCGCTGGTGCGTCTTTCCATCTGATTGGGGGCAGGTTTGGTCGAAGGGCTCGGGCTAGGGCGGCTGATCGTAGTCGCGCCGGCCCCCGTCAGGCGGTCGAAATCTCCCAAACGGCGACGCGCAGGCGCTCGGCCGCGGCGGCGGGGTCGGGATCGGCGGCGATCCCGCGCGAGGCAGCGACGAGTCCGGCGGCGCGGCCGGCGGCGAAAGCGGCGCCGAGCAGCTCCGGACGCCCTCCCTGCGCGCCGACCCCGGGAATGAGGAAAACCGAGCGCGGCATCAGCTCCCGCATGCGGGCGAAGTGACGGGGCTCGGTGGCGCCGACGACGGCGCCCATCCCGCTCAGTCCGGACTCCCCGAGCAGGCGCTCGGAGAGCTCGTCGACGATCGCGGCGAGGCGCTCGTGCAGGGGTGCCTCCGGCGCCGGCAGGTCTTGGAGATCGGCAGCGCCGGGGTTGCTGGTGCGGACGAGGGCGAACATCCCCGCTCCCGCCTCCTCGGCGGCGGCGACCAGCGGCTCCAGCGCGTCGCGGCCGAACAGCGGGTTGGCGGTGAAGGCGTCGGCGCCGAGCCCGGAGACGGCGCCCCAGGGAGTCGGCGTCTCTCCCACCAGCGCTTGCGCGTAGGCGGCCGCAGTGACCGGGACGTCCCCGCGCTTGCCATCGGCGACGACCAGGAGCCCGGCTTCTCGGGCGGCGTCGCAGGTCGCTTCCAGCGCCGCCCAGCCGGGGGTGCCGAGGCGCTCGAAGCAGGCGAGCTGCGGCTTCACCGCCACACAGGCGGGGCCGGCCTGCTCGATCAGCAGGCGACAGTGCTCGGCGACCGCGGCGGCTGCCAGCTCAGCGGCTTGAGCCTTCGAATCTGGCGTCTCCCCCTCCCCGGCCAGCTTGGCCGGGTCGGGGTCGAGGCCGAGACAGATCTGACTGCGGCGCTCCTCAACGAGCGCCGCAAGTCGATCGGCGAAACAGGTCAGGGCGCGTCAGCTGCCTTTGACCTGGGTCTTCAGAGCGGAGCCGGCGGAGAACCGGGGCACCTTGCCGCCCGGGATCGTGATTCTTTCGCCGGTGCGGGGGTTGACGCCCTGACGCGGGCCGCGCTCGGCGACGTGGAATTTGCCGAAGCCGGTGAAGGCGACCTCCTCGCCGCTGCTCAGTGCGTTGGTGATGGCCTCGAGAACGGCGTCCACCGCATCGCTGGCAGCTTTTTTGCTGCCGAGCCGCTCGTCGCCGGCAAGTTGGTCCAGAAACTCAGCCTTGGTCACGTCTTAAGTCCTCCTCGGGGGTTTGAAGATCGGCGCAATCTAACAGCGGCCACGGCGTAATTTCGCGCGGTCTAGAGCCGAATGTCACGAACCGCTGATCGCCAGCTCGGCGATCAGCAGCGGCGGGGTGCTGACCGACCCCCCAAAAGGGACCCAGCGCGGCTGGGCTCCGGCGGCGCTGACGGCGCCCAGCATCGCCACCAGCTCGCCGGCGATCGTGAACTCGCGGACCGGCTCGGTGAGCTGTCCGTTGCGGATGATCCGGCCCGAGGCGCCGACCGAGAAGACTCCGGTGACCGGGTTGACACCGGAGTGCAGGCCGGCGACGTCGTTGACGAAGACGCCCTCCCCCGCCTGCGCCAGCAGCTCCTCGAAGGAGTGATTGCCGGGGGCGACGACCAGGTTCGAGGTCGAGACCGCGGGCAGCGAGCGGTAGCTCCCGCGCGCGGCCGAGCCGGTCGAAGCGCCGCCCTCGCGGTTGGCGGTGTAGGTGTCGTAGAGGTAGGAGCGCAGGCGGCCGCCCTCGATCAGGGCGGTGCGGCGGCGGGGGACGCCCTCGCCGTCGAAGGGAGCCGAGGCCGGGCCGCTGGGCTCGCGGCCGTCGTCGTGGAGGGCGAAGGCCTCGCTCGCCACCTCCTCCCCGAGGCGACCTGCGAGCGGCGAGCGGCCCCGCTGCACCGCTTTGGCGCTGAGCCCGCCGCCGAGGAGGCCGACGAAGCTGGCGGCCACGGTCGGGTCGAGGACGACCGGACAGGCGCGGGACGCGGGCTTGCCGGCGCCGATCATCTCCAGCGCCCGCTGGGCGCCCTCGGCCCCGATCGCCTCCGGGTCGAGGTCGCGCGGCCCGCGGGCGAGGCCGAAGCCGAGGCCGGTCTCCCGCGCTCCCTCCCCCTCCGCCAGGGCCTGCAGGTAGGCGTAACAGGTGGAGGTCTCGTACTCGCCGGCGACGCCGGTCGAGGAGGCGATCGCCACCTGCTCGGCGGCATCGGCGTAGACCGCCTGCTCGACCCCGACCAGGCGCGGATCTGAGTCGAGGGCGGTCCGCTCGACGGTCAGGGCCAGCTCGGCCAGCTCAGAGGTCTCCCACTCGGTCACCGAGGGATCGCCGAGGCCGGGGAGCGCCTCGATCTCGGCCGGCTGCGGCGCCGCCGCGAACTCGTCCTCGTCGGCAACCGCGGCCGCTTCGGCAGCCCGGGCGGCGATTGCTGCCACCCCCGCCTCGGAGAGGTCGGTGCCGTAGGCGTAACCGACCCGGTGGCCGCTCCAGGCACGGATCCCGACCCCGGTCTGCACCGCCGCGGTCAGGCTCTCGACCTCGCCGCCGTGGACCCGCACCTCGCGGCCGCTCTCGCGCGAGACGTAGGCCTCGGCGTCGCTGGCGCCGGCGCCGGTCGCGGCCTCGACGGCGCGGTGCGCGACCGCGGAGAGCTCAGTCATCAAACGCTCCCGCTTCCATCACCGCTCGGTCCCGCCAACGGTCAGCGAGCGGAGGCGGACGTGGCCCTGGCCGGTGCCGACCGGGACTTTCTGGCCGCCCTTGCCGCACATCCCCGTCTTCATGAAGAAGTCGTCGCCGACCGCGTCGATCGCCGCGAGCGCGTCGAGGCAGTTGCCGATCAGGGTGGCGCCGCGGCACGGCCGCGTTACCCTCCCGCCCTCGATCAGGTAGCCCTCGTTGACGCCGAAGACGAAGTCGCCGGTGGCGGGGTCGACCTGGCCGCCGCCGAAGGAAACCGCGTAGAAGCCGCGGGGCACGCCGGCGATCATCTCCGCGGGCGTGGCCTCACCAGGGGCGATGTAGGTGTTGGTCATGCGCGGGATCGGCAGGTGGCGGAAGCTCTCGCGGCGGCCGTTGCCGGTCGAGGTGGCACCGGCCCGCTCGGCAGTGAGATGGTCGTAGAGGTAGGAGGTGATACGGCCGTCCTCGATCACCTGCGTTTTCTGGGTCGGCTGACCCTCGTCGTCGATCGCGTCGCTCCCCCACTCGCCGGGAAGGCGGCCGTCGTCGTAGGCGTTCAGCAGCGGCTCGGCTACTCGGTCGCCGAGCTTGTCGAGGTAGACGCTGGCGCCCTTCTGGATGTGGTCGGCCTCGAGGCCGTGGCCGGTCATCTCGTGGAAGAGGACGCCGCCGAAGCCGCCGCCGACCACCACCGGCATCGAGCCAGAGGGCGCCGGGACGGCGTCGAGCAGGGTCAGCGCCTTCGCCGCCGCCTGCTCGGCGATCTGGGCCGGATCGTCTTCGAGCAACTCGAAGCCACGGTGGGCGCCGAGCGTCTCGGAACCGGTCTCAACCGAGCCGTCGCGGCGGGCGACCGCCTGGGCGCCGATCCGCACCCGGGTGCGATCGTCGCCGGTAATGAGACCGTCTGAGTTGGCGATCGTGACCTCGCGGCGGGCCTCGGCGTAGGAGGCGGTGAACTGGGCGATCTCGCCGCCCTTGGCGCGCGCCCGCTCGTCGAGCTGGCGCAGCATCTCAGCCTTCCGCGCCGCCGGCACCTCTTCGGGGCGGCGCTCGATCGGCAACGGCGTCGTCTCCCGTGCCTGCAGCGGCCGCGGCTCGCGGCGGTCGCCTTTGAGCGCCGCCGCGGCTTCGTCGGCGGCGCGCTCGAGATCGGCCGGGTCGAGCCCGTCGACGTGAGCGAAGTAGGTGGTGGCGCCCTCGACGACGCGGACACCGGCGCCCTCCTCGGCGCCCGACTGCACCGACTCGATCCGCGACTCGTCGATCGCCAGGACCTGGCCGTGGCGGCGTTCGGCGAAGACCTCGGCGAAGCGGCCGCCGTTGGCGAGCGCGCGCGAGAGCACGCGGGCGGCGACTTCCTGGTCGAGCAGCTGAGTCACGCGCGCGGCTTCTTTCGTCCGGCGACCTCGATCAGACGCCCGGCGGCGACGAAGAGCTCGGCGCCGGCGGTGGAGTCCTGGGCGTGGTCGGCGCTGCGGCCGCCGGGGTAATAGAGGCGGGCGAAGGGGCGGCGGGCGACCCGGCGCCGCCGCATGTAGGCAGCGGCCTCGTCGGCATAGGCAGAGACGCGGTCGAGCAGGATCCGGTGCGGCTTCTGCATCAGGCCGCGCCTCCGGCGCCGTTGGCCAGCTCGCGCAGCATCGAGCGCATGTCGAAGAGCAGCAGCGAGGCGAGGGCGAAGCGCTCGGTCACCGCGACGGCGGCGAGGCCCTGATTGCGGATCGCGAAGACCTCGCCCTGCTCGGTGGCGATGTGGACCTGCTCGACGGGGGTCTCCTCGGCAGCGTCGGCGGCGGCCAGCAGGGCGGCCGCGTCCTCGCCCCAGCGCTCCGGATCCTCGCCGGCGGCGGCCAGGACCTCGCCGCTCGGCCCGAGGATCGCCGCCCCGCGCAGGTCCGGCGACATCTCGGTCAGGAAGGCCAGCGCCGCCTCCGCGGACTCCTCCGAAGGGGCGGTGGCTGCGGGAGCGTCGGGCATCTGCGAAAAACTACCGACCGTGTCCCTCGCCCGAGCCTCCTGGATCACGGTCGTGGTCGTCTGCGCGATCGCCGCGGTCCTCTTCGCCTTCAGCGGCTACACCGGCTACGCGATCACCCTGGTCGCGGTCGGGCTGGCCGCGGGGGTGAACCTGCTGCCACCGCCGTAGGCCTGTCGACTTATGCGTCCATATGGGCGCATAAAGCGACACGCCCATTCAGCCCGAGCGATACGGGCCCTCTTCGCGCTCGCGGAACGAGGTCTCCGGCTCGGCGTGGATGAGGACGTCGGCCTGTGGGATCTCGGTCTCGATCGAGTCGCGCATCTCGTGGGCGAGCTCGTGGGCGCGCTCGAGGCTGGTGCCGGCGCGGTACTGAACGTGGAAGTCGATGTGGCGGCGGGAGCCGGCGCGGCGGGCGCGGAGCTTGTGGTAGCCGGCGACCTCGGGGGTGCGGGCAGAGGCGATCGCAGCCTCGATCCGGTCCATCTCCGCCTCTGGTAGCGCCTCGTCGATCAGCACCCCGGAGGAGCGGCGGACGATGCTGAGGCCGGCCCAGACAATCGCGCCGGCGACGATCAGCGCCGTGATCGAGTCGAAGGCGGCGTTGCCGGTGATCTCGACCAGGGCGAGGCCGGCGAGGACGCCGAGCGAGGTGAAGGCGTCGGTGCGCAGGTGGGCGGCGTCGCCTTCCAGGGCCGGCGAGTCGGTGGCGCGGGCCTGGCGCGAGAGGACCGTGGAGACGATCAGGTTGGCGACGACCGAGACGCCCATCACCGCGATGCCGATGCCGAGGCTTTCCACCGAGGAGCCGACGACGAGGCGGTGGGTCGCCTCGTAGACGATGATCGCGGCGCCGACGAGGATCAGGATCCCCTCTATCGCCGCCGCCAGGTTTTCGACCTTCTCGTGCCCGTAGGGGTGCTCCTCGTCGGCCGGCTCGTCGGCTTTGCGGACCGAGACGAAGGCGATTACGGAGGCGACGAGGTCGATCAGCGAGTGGATCGCCTCGGTGAGGATCGCGATCGAGCCGGTGATCGCCCCGGCGGCGAGCTTGAGCGCGATCAGGATCGCGTTGGAGGCGATCGAGAGCGCCGCCGCGCCGCTTTTGCCGTGGGTCATGGCGCCGCCTCTGCCTCCAGGCCGAGGTGGCGGGCGAGCATCCGCGCTGCCTTGCCGCGGTGGCTGACCGCGTGCTTCTCCTCCGAGCTCAGCTCGGAGAAGGTCCGGTGATCGCTGTGGCCGGTCTCGTCGGGAACGAAGGCCGGGTCGTAGCCGAAGCCGCCGCTGCCGCGCGGCTCCCGCAGGAGCGTCCCCTCGCAGCGCGCCTCGAACACGTACTCGTGGCCGCCCCCGTCGATCAGCGCGATCGCGCAGACGTAGGCGGCGCGGCGCTCGCCGCCGGCGGCCTCGACTTCGCGCAGCAGCTTCGCCAGGTTGGTCTCGTCGCTGGCCCCTTCGCCGGCGTAGCGGGCGGAGTAGATGCCGGGGGCGCCGCCGAGGTCGGCGGCTTCGATCCCGGAGTCGTCGGCGATCGTCACCTCGCCGGTGGCGGCGTGGGCGGCGCGCGCCTTGATCAGTGCGTTGGCCTCGAAGCTGTCGCCGGTCTCAGGCGGCAGCTCCACCTCGTCGGGCAGCGACCGCAGGTCCACTCCCGGCAGCAAGGCGGCCATCTCCCCCACCTTGTGCCGGTTGCGAGTGGCGAGGATCATCGGCGCCTCGCCATCAGGAAGCGACCCGCTCCTGCACCTCCCGCAGGCGGCCGATTCCCATCTCGGCCAGGCCCAGCAGCTCGTCGAGCGAGGCGCGCGAGAGCGGCGTCCGCTCCGCCGTCGCCTGCACCTCGACCAGGCCGCCGTCGCCGGTCATCACCACGTTGGCGTCGACTTCGGCGTTGGAGTCCTCGCCGTAGTCGAGGTCGCAGAGGGCGCGGCCGTTGACGAGGCCGACGCTGACCGCGGCGACCGAGCCGTTCAGCGGCAGCGCGTCCAGCGCTTTCTTGTCAACCAGTTTCTGGAAGGCCTGGCGCAGGGCGACGTAGCCGCCGGTGATCGCCGCGCAGCGGGTGCCGCCATCGGCTTCGAGCACGTCGCAATCGACATAGACGCTGCGTTCCCCCATCGCCCGGAAGTCGACCACGACCCGCAGCGAGCGCCCGATCAGCCGCTGGATCTCGACCCCGCGACCGTCCTGTTTGCCCTTCGAGATGTCGCGCTGCTTGCGATCGCCGGTCGAGGCGGGCAGCATCGCGTACTCGGCCGTGACCCAGCCTTTCCCCTTGCCCATCATCCACCGCGGCACCTGCTCCTGAACCGAGGCGGTGCAGATCACCCGCGTCCGCCCGATCGAGATCAGCGCCGACCCGGCCGCGCTTTCCACGAACCCCGGATCGATCGTCACCGGCCGGATGTCGGCCGGCGCCCTGTCGTAACTGCGAGAAGCTGGCATAGGCCCCCGAGTCTCTCACGCGGGGGCCTTGCAGCACTATTTGAAGGCGACTTTGTCGACCGCCTCCTTGATCTTGTTGACGATCACGTCGGCGAGCTCGGTGCCCTGCTTGCCGTTCAGTCTCTAACGTAAGGGGGGGCACCCCAATGAAGCTCGATGGCTATATCCGCGTTTCGCGTGTAGGAGGCCGCTCCGGCGATGCTTTCATCTCGCCCGGAGAGCAGAAGGAGCGTGTCAGAGCCTGGGCCAAGTCGCAAGGGCACCGGATCTCCAAATGGCACGAAGACCTCGACCAGCCGGGATCAAAGGCTGACCGTCCGGGGCTCAACGCCGCGATGGAGAGGATCGAGACCGGAGCCACTGGTGGGCTCGTCGTCGCTCGCCTCGATCGCTTCGGACGCTCGGTTCAGGACTCGGCCAACCTGCTGGCGCGAATCCGTGCCGCCGATGGTGTCCTCTGCACGGTGGCCGAGGGGATCGACACCTCCGGCTACATGGGGAAGTTCCTCGCTGACCTTTTCGCTGCGCTTGGCGAGCTGGAGCTGGCTCGCATCCGCGAGAACTGGGACACCGCCCGCAAGTCGGCAGTGGCGCGAGGCATCCACGTCTCCGGAAAAGTGCCGACCGGCTACCGGCGCAACGAGGACCGCGTGCTCGAACCGGACCCCAAGGTCGGCCCGGTGATCCATGAGCTGTTTCGCCGCCGTGCCGCCGGCGTCTCCTGGACGCAACTGGCCCGCTTTCTTGAGGAGGAAGGAGTGGTGACTCCCTGGGACAACAATCACTGGACTGTCGCCAGCGTCGGCACGATCGTCCGCAACCGGGTTTACCTCGGCGAGGCGCGGGCCGGGAAAATCGTCAACCCCGACGCGCACGAGTCGATCGTGACCCTGGCCGAGTGGCAGGCTGCCAACAAGGCCCGCGGCGTCCACCCCGGCCGCTCAGGTAAGGGAACGGGCATGCTCTCGGGCGTCCTCCGGTGCGGTGGATGCAGCTACGCGATGAAGCCGAAGATGGGGAAAACGCGCCACGGCAAAGACTTCCTCGAATACGGCTGCAAGCCCGACAAGGCCAGTGGGCGGTGTCCGGCACCGGCTTCGGTCAAGGCCAGCGTGATCGAGCCGTTCGTCCTCTCCCACCTATTCGCGTTCGCCGAGAATGCCACGGCCCACACCCAGGAGGAGGACGGTTCTAACCTCGACGCCGAACTCGCCGCCGCCGAAGCCGAGCGAGACGCCGCGCTGGATAAGCGTCTTGCCGAAGCCTTGGGAGGTTCGGAATCCGACGTGTACTTGCGTACGGTCGAAAGTCGCCAGGCACAGGTCGACGCGCTACTCGAAGAGCGCGCCGGGCGCGATCAGGAACGCGAACCGGCTCAGATCGAGGCCGACCTTGAGCACGTCTGGAACGACCTCACCCTCGAAGACCAGCGCCGCGTCTTGCACTCTGTCTTCGACTCAGTTTTCGTGTGGCGGACCAGCGAGAGCGGGCGCAACGGCAAGCTCCCGATTGCCGAGCGAGCGCGCCTGTTCCTTGCCGGGGAAGGTCCACCTGTCCCGATCCGGGGGCAGCGGGGGACTATCCGCACCCTCCCACTCGATGATCTTGCGGGCGACAAGTGAGCGAGCCGGTGGATTACCCATTCCGGGACTCAGGACTGAAGTTGAACCGAGCTGCGGAACATTTCCGTTCGCTGCACTTCGCGGTGGGAGAGTTTGTTGCCAGTGAACCTCACTCGCTGACCGCCGAGATAGACGTGGCAGCCTCCCGCTACAACGTCTACGCCAAGATCAACAATCTTCCGCCGCCGGAGTTGAGTCTGATCGCTGGCGATTTTGTGCAGAACCTTCGGGCCGCGCTCGATCATCTGGTCTGGCAACTCGTCCGGGCCAGCGGCCAGAAGCCAGGACGCAGTAATGCATTCCCCATTTTGGCGAAGGCCCCGACGGTTAAGAACGGCGGGGTCGATAGATGGAATCGACAACTGAGGGGAGTTGATCCGAGGTTCTGGCGATTCGTAGAAATGGTTCAGCCATATAAGAGGCAAGATCGCCCACAACACGATCCGCTGGCTGTGCTCCGGAGCCTGTCCAACGAAGACAAACACCGGGTTGTGTTTCAACGTTTCGCAGCTATCCCCCATCCCGAGAGCGCAAAGCCACGGCTCGATATCGAAGCCGTTTCGGATGTCGAGGTCGATGAGGAGTACGAGCTGCTGGTCAACAAGCCCATCGAAGACGGGGACAACATTGTGAGCGCCGTCATCTCCATTCATGGGCCGAGCCCCCGGGTCAAGCTCAAGGGCGAACTCGCTCTCGACGTGGCTTTCGGACAGAATCTCATACCCGCAGCACAACTCATCCACATCTTTGACCGCGTCGATGCGATCGTCGCCCTCTTCTCAGCAGTCTGTTTCGGAGGTTCCTGGGGGCCCGAAAGCCTCGGGGATCGCCTGGGACCGGAGGTCTTCGAGAGAATCGGCTGAGATGCCTATTTCTCGCTGGAGGAGGACGACCGATCCGGGGTCAGCGGCCGATCCATCCCTTTCCACTCGACCGTCCAGCGCCCACCAAAGCGTCCCGACATAACGTCGGCGAACGTGCGGGCGAACCGCTCTCGCGCCTCCGGGGTGCCGCCGGCCGGTCGCACGGGGCGGCGTCGTTTTGCCCTCGCGGCCTCAATCGGCTTCGCGCCTGGGTTGAGCGCGACTGCCCTGCCTTTCCTCTGAGGCGATGACGGCAAGGGGCTCACACCGTCCTAATCCTGGGCCAGAACAATCTCTCCCCCGACTCCATCACTCGGGTCCGCAAGTCGCGGTCAAAGCCTGGCCTTCCCGGTCGCCGAACGCTCCCACTCCGCAAGCTTCTCGCTGCCGCAGAAGTGGCAGCGGAAGGCGACGTCCCGGCGCCGTCCGCGTTCGTAGCTCGCACGATCGGAGTCGGGATAGGCGACCTCCTCGCAGGAGCGGCAGATCCGCAGGGACTTTCGGTCGATCCCCTCGAGGAAGTCCTCCGGCCCGCTGTGAAGACGAGTTATGAGGCGCTGCGACTTCCAGCGATACAGCGCCCTCTCTTCGCGGTCGGAGAGATAAGCGACGCGCAGTCGCTCCTGCTCTTTGAGGGACCGCCCGTCATCTTCCGCCGCCAGGCGCAGCCCGGAGAGATCGGCAACCGCCAGCAGCTCGCCGTCCTGGATGCGGCCACGGGCCTTGCGCAGCGCCGGCCCCTCCCCCACCCGCTCGGCCAGCCCCTCGACCTCTTCGAGCTGACGCGCCTGCTGGCGCTCGACGAGCTCGACGAGGACGGGTTGCCGCTCGGCGCTCGGCTCGCCCTCGGCGAGCTGGAGGCGCAGCGGGTCGGCGAGCATCTCGCCGAGCGCCAGCAGCGCCCGACTCTCGGCCTCGGCCAGCTCCTCGTCTCGCTCGACGGTGATCTCCAGCGCCTTGGCCGCGTCGGGGCCGAGGCGCTGAATACCCCAGTCGCGGTGGCGCCACTTCCTCAGGTGCGCGCGAAGCGCCACGGGATCGGAGCGCAGCCGCTCGCGCTCGGCGTCTCGCTCGCGCCGCTCTTCCTGCTCCTGCTTCAGGACTTCGTCGTAGGGGCGGCGGGCGCCTTGGAGGATGGCGAGGAGATCGACGCCTTCCCTCTCGCCGGCCAGCCACTCCGGTGCTGTCAGCGAGCGGCCGATGTCCCGCGCCGATCCGGTGGCGGCGACGAGCATCTGGCTCTGGTCGACCGTACGGCTGCAGGTGGCGAGGAACGAGCGCGCCCGTTTCTCGGAGGTGGTGACGAACAGCAGCGGCGGGCAGTAGCTGTTGCGCTGGCGCCAGCCTTCGCGCTCCACGTATTCGCCGTAGCCTTCGGCCTTCGCCTTCAGCTGGCGGGCCGACATCGTCCCCAGGTCCAGCTCGACCAGGGCGACGAGGACGCGCCCGTCTGCCTCCTCGATCTGGACGCAGGCGTCCGGCGCCACGGCGTGCTCCTTGCCGTCATAGCCCCGGAACGCCTCCCGCGCTTCTGCCTCGCGCTCGAAGCCGGTCAGCTTCAGGCCATCGGGCAGCGCGGTCTTCAGCGCCACGTACAGCTCGCTGATCGCCGCGGCGTGGGCGAGGAAGAGCGGGTTCGGCTCGCGGCGCTCGCCCCCGCGCGGCGGCGGACCTCCTTCGGCGATCGCCTCGCCCTTTCGCGTCGGCCACAGATGATGCGGCGCCGATCCGCGTTCCCGATAAGGGCGGGTGCGCCCGATCAGGCCGAGCTTGGCGAGGCGGGCGGTTCGATAGCGAAGCGTTCGTGGCGGGATCTCGGGCGACATCGATCTGGCGAGCTGCGTCTGGGTCAGGACCCGGAGGAAGGAGAGGAGATCGAGAATCCGGCGGTCGAGGTCAGAGAGCGGCGCGCTGGCCGCGGGAGAGCGAGCGCGGGTGGGGCGAGTGCCACGAGGAGAAGAAGAGCTACCGGCCATCACCGATCTCCGACCTGGGTGGTAGAGACTCGGGCGCGGCCGACTCGCCGCCATTCCGCGCCCTGATGCCGAATCCGCGGGGTCGGGCCTTGCCAATCGGGGCGTGGGCGATTGGCAAGGCCGGCAGGCAGCGCCCAGCGCTCCCGGAAGGGCTCGGCGTCGGTTGGACTCTCGACGGAGAAAAGCATCTACCTCTCTGTCGAACGAGCCGGCCAAACCCGGTCAAATCTTTAGAAAACTTCTTCGGGGCCTCCACACATAAACAGGGAGGGAAGCCCCGAAACGGGTCCCCTGCCCTCGACTGAAAGGGGACGCAGCAGGCGTGAGCACGAAGGGCCATCACTTCTACAGGGCGGCGAGCCGCCGAAGTGGACATCCTTTTTGGACGAAGAGTCGATCGGTGGCCCATCACCCCTTCATCAGATGGGCCACCGATTCGCCCCGCTAATTACCTTGTGGGCCTCCCTTCCCCCAGCTCGCCAACCGCTCCAGGGCCTCGCGCTCTTCCTCCAACTGCTTCTGGAACCGCGCCTGGAAGCCAGGGTCGGCGCGACAGGTAGCGATGTATTGGTAGAGGGCCGCCCGGATTGCTTCGGAGACGGGCACGCCTTCAGCGCGGGCGACGGCTTGGAGTTCCGTCGCCAGCTCTTCGTCTAAACGGAGGCTCATCGCCTTGATGCTCATGCGGGATCGCCTCCCAGGCCGAGAGCGGCCCGAGCCCACGGCACCTCGTCAACGAGCGACGTCGCCTCGTAGAAGTGCTCGACCGAGCCACGCCGCTTCTCTTCGGCGACGATCTCGACCGCGCCGTTGCCCACAAGGACGCGGACGTGGTAGCCGACGTTAGAGACGTGCCTCTTCGTGAAGACCGAGAGTTCCTTGGGGCTCAGCATCCCGTCCTCCTCGACGTAGAGCCGGAGCAGCTGCTTTCGCAGCGGGTGCCGGAGGCAGGCGAGAAGCGCCCGCTCGGGGTCTCCACCCACCCCGCTATGGCGGGCCATCAGCCTGCTCGCAGGCGCTCGAAGTAGATCGCCGACCGCGTCGGCGCGAGAAAGCGGCCGTCCTGGTGAACGAGGCCGGCACCCACCAATTCCCGGACGGCGCGCTTGGCGGCCTCCTCGGGATTGGCGAGTCGCGGGTAGGCGTGCAGGACCAGCGACAACTCGGCGAACGTCAGCCGGATCGGGTGTTCTTCGAGGAGGAAGGAGAGGACCGCGTTCTCGATCGTCGCGTCCTCTACTCCGAGGTCTCGGGGAGCGGGGCTATCCGCGCCGCGATCCGTAGGGTTCTGGTCAGCCATGAGGAGTTACGGCTCCTTGTGGTCAGGCCCTCGGTCGGCGTGTCTGCGCTGGCCGGGGGCTGCTTTGTGTCTGTGCCGAGACGGTAGCACAACTGTCGGGCTAACCCGACAGAATAAGCCTACTTGCCTTCGATGATTTCCGCCACGCTGGAGTGGTGCAGACCGGCCTCCCCGGCGATTTCCCGCAGCGAAAGGCCGGCCTTCTGCGCATTGGCAAATGCCTTCCGACGCGCCCGCCGTGAGTCTTCCCGCTCGCGCTTGAACTGCTTCTGCGCAGCCCGGACTTCTTGGCGGGCGGCAGCGCGGTTGGGGTTGTCGGTCATTGGCGAGCAGCCTAACCATCGAGGCGCGGGAAGCAGCCGGCTGATCCGCTGATCAGTGACCCATCACCTAGGTACGCAGACGCGCTCGACGCTTCAATAGTCGAGATAGCACAGCGCGTGGAGAAGCTCAGGTAGCGCCGGCTGAGGTCTCCGAGGTCTCCAACGCGAGCTGCGCACCCGCGTGTTCAACCCAGTCGGCCGCCAGGGCAGCACCGTCGTCACCGCTCCGGCGAGCGAGTTCCATCGCTGCCTCGCGACCGGCGGCGTCACCCTCGATCACCACCCGCTGCAATGCGAGAAGCGGCCTTACGCCCGCCTGCTGTACGTCCAAAAGACACTCTTTCGGGGCACGGGCCGGTACGTGGAATAGAAGCGATGCCCAGCTCGTCAGGGTCTCCAAGCCTGCCTCAACATCGTCCAACCGATTGAGCGCTTCGCTGGTATCGCCTTCCCGCGCGGAAATATTGGCGAGGTTCCAGTCAGTGACCCATCCGTCAGCCTGGCCAATGCGTTGGGCCTCTTCGAGAGCCGCACGCGCCTCTCCAAGCCGCATAGCATCAAAGCTCTTGAGGAAGCCGAGACGACTGAGGCTCCCGCTCAACTCGCCACCACGCTCGAGGTCGGTCTGATCGCCCGTTCGCATGACCTCGATCGACTCTTCGCAGGTCCGGATGGCTCGCTCAAGCGCACTTGACTCCGTTCCCGTACGCCATGCGTCGAAGAGCTGGTGGACCGCTTCGATGGCGGCAAAGGGACGGAGGACGCTGAGGGCCTTGCGAGCCGTCGCTCCAGAGACCACCGCCGAATCAACCCCTCGCCAGCTCAGTCCGGTGGCCTCAATCAGGGGACGCCAAAGATCAATCGTCTCGTGCAGCGACTCGCTTACGGCAGCATCGGTTATCTCTGCGGGCACCTGCCAGAGTTCCATGAACTCAAGCTCGCCTCGTCCGTAGTTGATCGAGGAGCAGACCAGTGCCACCCTGACCTCATCCGAGGCCACGAGTTCTGCGATTTTCTTATTCGCATCGAGACTCCGAGGCATGACTTCGGCTTCGGAGCGGACGAAGCGGGTGACGTCATCGGAGACGGAAAGACTGCGAATCGCTGGGCGAGGCGAACGACTGCCTATGCCACGATCGGACATCGCAATCGTGAAGCCGAGGGCGACGACGCCCGAAACCTCCTCGCGCGCCTTTTGCATCAGCTTCTGGGCAAGGGGCTGGCCCACGACGTGCAGGAATTTCTGGCCGAAGGCGCGATCACTGGAATCCCCGATCCGTGCCCTCGCCTTGTACTTCAGGAGAACCGCGGCGGGGCGCCCACCGACGATGGTGAAACTTTCGCCTTCTGGGGAGACGGTGACGACGCCGTTTGCTTCTAAGTTCGCGAGGTCGGCCTTAACTCGCTCTTCCTCTTGACCCAGATGGTTGGCGATGTCCTCAGGTCTGCGTCCATCCGGAATCATACGACCGCTCGAATCCTTCAGTTGTCGGTTGACTGCTATCTCGCGCACGGTGAGGCGTGAGAGTGAGGCGAGTTCCAGTGCGCCTGGAACCTGCTCCTCGGGCAGGCAGTCGATCGCCTGCGCCCCGTCGCGGAGCGCGTCCCCCTCGCCAGTTCGAAGGGCAAGATTGGGAATTACCCTGTCGAGAAGGCGTGGCGTAAGCGCGTACGTATCCTGCTCGCCGCGCTCGCAGCTCAGCCAGAGGTGGTCCGCGACGACCATCAGCTCATAGGGGTTGCCAGCGGTCAGGTTGAGAAGGTCGAGGACGAAACTGAGGTCACCGTTTTTCAGGTACTCGCAGCCAGCGGGCAAAGGCCCCCGAAGCGCCGCGAGGATCTTGGGCGGACCATAAAAGGGCTCAAGCCAAATGGGCTCAAGACGCTCAAGGCATCTCGACGCCGCCTCGCTGAAGTGCCCGGCAATTACGGGCAGGCCAGTCAACATCAGGGAGTAAAAGCCGACCGAATCGAAAACGTCGACCATTTCCTCGGTGAGGTTGACGTCCTCCGTCAGGGGCGAGGCGTCATCGATACAGATCATGATCCCCTCGAAGCCGGAGTCACGGGCGAGCCCAGCGAGCACCCCTAAATCCCGCTCAACCACAGCACGGTCGATCGCGGCCGTTGAGTTGGCGGCTAGGACCAATGCGCTCGAAAGAAGGTCGTTCTGCCCGGCGGCAGAGGTGTCGCGTAGATAGACACGATCGCGCCATGCTCGATACCAGTCCGCCTGTAGTCCGCTCGCCGTCGAAAGCGTCTCGGCGACGGCAATGAGCAAGTGACGGACAAGCTCGGCGCGGGCAACCGCGATCCCATCTCCCCCTCGCAGCTTGACGACGAGGCGCCCGCGCTCGTCGGCGGCCCGCCGCGCAATCTCATTGAGAACGCTCGTGCGGCCCGAGTGGGGATCGCCGATTAGAACCCCGTGGCGGTTTTCGCCACCCTCCCCCGGCGCCGCAACCTGAAGGCCGCGCTCGATCTCCTGCCGGCGTAGCGCCAAAAGAGCGGGATCGCGAACGAGCGTTCCAACTGGATAGGGGCTATCCGTTGCAGGTAAGGTCACAGCGCCTACTTTCCTACTGCCCCGTCGCACTCGTCTGGGCGACGAGGTCGAGCGTCACGCCCAGAGGTCGGGCCAGCGCGTCCAGCGTCTCCGTCGTTGGATTGCTTTCACCGCGCTCGATCCGCGAGATGTCTGCCTGATCCACGCCGGAGGCACTTGCCAACTCCTTCTGGGTAAGCCCTGCACCCAAACGCTGCTGCAAGAGGCGCGTGCCGATTCGATAGCGCGCCCGCGCGGCCTCTAGTTCTTGCCTCTCCCCAGGAGTGGCGGCGTGCTCGATTTCCTGGACGAAGTCCTCGAATCGATCTGACATGGGAGCACCTCCGGTGTGGGACATATATGGGTTATAGACCATATAACAGACACCGTCAAGAAATTTAGCCGCGCCTCCGCCTACCAGTCTGGCTGCGTGCCCTGCGCAGCTTGAAGCTCCGCAGGCGCTTGCGGGCGGTCTCGATCTCGCGTTGCTGACGCCGATCATTGGGCGCGGTGCCCTTGTCATAGCCACCCAAAAGCAGGACGATCCGATCCCCGTAGGCATGACAGAAGATGCGCAACAGCACTGGCTCGCCTTCCTTCCCGCTCACCTCCTGGCCAGCCTTCGACCGGATCACATTCTCGTCATGGCGGATGCGAAACTCGAAGAGGCCTTCCCCTAAGTGCTTGCCGTATTCCGTCTTGCAGACCTCAGGGCCGAGATCCGCCAGCACAAACTCAATCGCTGCGATCGCTGCCGCTCGCTTCGGTGGCAGTAGAGACTCAAGCCACTCCCGCGCCGGTTGCCGGCCGCTCTCCTCGGAGAAGAACTGAATGTTCCAGGCCATCACCGCCAGCGTATTGATCATCCGGGCGGATGAGGGGTCGGGAACCACCACGCCTTTTTGAAGGACCACGCAGGGCCTTACGGCTAACTGTCTATAATCCCCCCTTACTCAAGTATCTATTGAAACCCTTCATCGCCGCGACCATGCCGACCATCAGCAGCGAGACGAGCAGGATCAGACCGACGTACTCGACCGTCCCCTGACCCCTCTCGCCCGCCAGCTTGCGGATCTCCTGGACGCGCCAGTGGGCCTGGGCATGCAGGTAGCCGAACACCTTGTAGAGCATCGATGCCTCCCTTCGAAGTGAATGAGGGGCGGATGCTCAGGGGCTGCGACGCACGGAACAAGACGCGGGAGTGCCAATTGCTGCGTTTTTTTGTAACGAATGCGTGACCCCGTCCCGCGAGGAGGTCGGGTGGATCCACCATGTCCGAGTCGGGCGGACGCTCAATAGGGCCGCAGCTGATGAGTTGGCCACCAGAACCGGGAGAACTGCTACCGAGGGCGGACGCCTGCTGGTACGAGCCGATCAAGTTCGAGAAGTAGATTCTCGCGCCGCGCGGACACGTCCGCGAATGGCAGCAGGTCTTCGGTGTCGGCCCGGGCGATCGGGGGCGCGTCTGGCAGGCTCTCGCTTCAGCAGCTCGCACCGCGGCAATCGTCGAGGTGCGCGATCGGGAAAGCCTCGGAGTCGTCTGCGGAATCAGAGGGCGAGTGACGATCGGTGAGCGGAGCGCGATGGTCACCATGAGCTGGCACTACGAGGATTTCAGCGCCGCTCCACGGCTGGCCATCGCCTACCCGAGCCCCTAACATGTCCTCATGGTCCTAGCTCACAAAATCGCCGCCTTCGACATCGTCGAGCTGACCGAGCGCGTCGACGACGCGCCTGCCGGCGCCCGCGGGGGCGTCCTCGATCTGCGCGAGGGCGACATGGCGATGATCGACGTCACCAAGCCCGACCTGGGGCCTGCAGCGCGGATCGTCTTCGCGCCGCTCTCTAAGGTCCGCATAGTTGAACCTGCGCACCGGCACTAGAAACTCGCCCAATCATTGAGGTTCGCCGCTTTACCCGCAGTGCTAGGCGGCGGATTTCCACACGCTACGAGGCCGCAAAGCAGTTCATACGCCTCGGGATCGAGGAAAACAGCGGACGGCCGGGGACTGTTTGAACCCGTCCGGCACTGTTTGAAGAGGAATGCGCCAATCGGTGGCGTCTGCATCGGAACCCGATCGAGCGTTTGGACGGCAACGTCTCCCGATCGAATGTTATGAATCCTCGACCTGCCTTCACGCGTACTCACCCGCCGATGGCCTTCTCGGTTGAACGGCCATCGGCGGGGTATAACCTGTGTCAGCTACACCGAAAGGAAGTCGATTCGGCCATGATGACTTCGTTGATACCAGGTTGAAGATTTTCGGCATTGCCGCCTGGATTGAGGCAAGCATATGCTTCTAGGTTGAGATCGAATCCAGATGCCCTGTTCGAACAGCGATTCTTGGCAGAATGCTTCGTTCCTTCAAGTTTATGGCGCCCGATAGCACTGCAGTCGGTCTCTCCGCGGGTGCCGTGGAAGTGATTGTCCGTCCAGACGCAGACCTTCCCTTCGGGGCAGCTTTCTTCTAGAAAGGGCGACGCTTCCGCAGACGGAGACGATTCTTGCGGACCTTCTTCGCCGATCGCAATGCCGGGTACCGCAATGGCAGCGCCCAGCATTAGGACGGCGATTAGTACGCCGAGAACCTTAGCCCTGATGTAAATCATCGGTAATCTCCTTGCGGCGTTCCCGCGCCAACGGGTTCGCTTGGTTTATTTATGAATGATGTGCGTCGACGCTCCCCACACCTAGTCGATGACTAGATACCAGAATAAATTGATTAGATCAAGAGTTGTGGAGCAACCCTGGACGTTGGTTTGAGTCACCAGGCGTTTGCATAGATGCCTGTCGAGGCAGGAGATTGACCTTGATGATGCGGTAGCTCGATGACGGTACTCGGTCAAACCGCACAGTGGGTTCATTCGCTTCTATGACTTTTTGCAGCAATCGCCTTCGGAATGTCAACGTAGATTGCGTCGATTCGCCTCTACGCGATTTTTTCTCAGCTCAGGGTGTGGCAGTTGGCTTAAGTCCGTCTAGCAGAACCAAATGTTTATTTCGGATGGGTGGCAAGCTCGTACGAAGTGAAAGCCAGGCCCCGAGGTCATCCTGTTGAGAAGGTTCGAACCCCACCTAGAGATTCGGTGATTAGATGCTTTTGGCCGCCTTGCCGCAGAGCACGTGCATGGAACGCCCTTCGGATCGGATAAAGGTCTGGCTTCCTAGGCCAACCCCTTGGTCTGGTTGGGTGTAGCTGTTCGGGTTGCCGGATAGCCCTCGACCTCCCTACTTTAGGGCCGCTGTACTTCGCCCATCTCCAACGCCTTCACCACCGCCGCAGTGCGGGTCGGGGCGCCGAGCTTTTCCATCGCGTTGCGGACGTGGGTGCGGACCGTCTCTGGCGAGAGGACTAGGCGCTTGGCGATCTGCTCGCCCGTCAAGCCCTCGGCGAGGTGGCCGAGGATCTCCGACTCGCGACTGCTCAGCGCCTTGGCCTCTTCGTCTCCCTTCCCGTTGTCACGGAAGTGCGGATCGAAGTAGCGGCCGCCTTGCCAGACCTCGCGTAGAGCATCGACCAGGACAGAGAAAGCGGCCGGCTTCGCTACCAGGCCCCGCGCCCCGGCGCGGTAGGCGACCTCCAGCAGGCCGGGGTCGTTTCGGCCCGTATAGATGACGCATTTGGACCCGACGCCGTTGCTGCTGATCCGCCGCACCAGTTCGGTGCCGCGCTCGTCGGGCAGGTCGACCCCCACCACCGCCAGATCGGGGCGCTGCTCGCGGATCACCTCCTCCCCGCGCGCAGCCGTCGTCGCGCAGCCGAGAACGGTGAAGCCGCGCTGCTCCAAGAGCACCGCCAGGCCGTCCCGCAGGGCCTCGTGTTGCTCGACCAAGACCAGCGACGGACTCCCGCTCGCCTCCTCCATAGCTCCCTCCTCGCGCCGCTTGAATGCGAACGGTCAGATACCCGCGACTGGACAGAGCAAACCCCAATGTCTAACGGCTAACGGAAGGCCTGAATGCCCGTAACCGCCCCGCCGATCACCAGCGCGTGAACGTCGGCGGTCCCCTCGTAGGTGACCACGGACTCGAGGTTGTTCATGTGGCGGATCACCGGATACTCGAGCGTGACCCCGTTGGCGCCGAGGACCTGGCGCGCCGTCCGCGCGACCTCCAGCGCCCCGTTGACGTTGCCGAGCTTGCCGAGGCTGACGTGCTCGGGCCGCAGCGTGCCGTTGTCCTTCATCCGCCCCAGGTGCATCGCCAGCAGGGTCGCCCGGTTCACCTCCAGGACCATCTCCGCCAGCTTCTGCTGCTGGATCTGGAAGGAGGCAATCGGGCGGTCGAACTGGGTCCGCTCGAGCGCGTACTCGAGCGCCGCTTCGTAGCAAGCACGCGCCGCCCCGGCCGCCCCCCAGACGATCCCGTAGCGCGCCTCGTTGAGGCAGGAGAGCGGCCCTTTCAGCGAGCTCACCTCCGGCAGCACCGCGTCGGCCGGCAGCCGCACGTCGTCGAGCAGCAGCTCCGAGGTGATCGAGGCCCGCAGCGAAAGCTTCTTGTGGATGTTCTGGGTGGTGAAGCCCTTGGTCCCTTTCGGAACGAGGAAGCCGCGCGCGCCTTCATCGGTGTGTGCCCAAACCACCGCGACCTCGGAGGCCGAGCCGTTGGTGATCCACATCTTCTGCCCGTGCAGGATCCAGTCGGAGCCGTCGCGCCGCGCCCGCGTCCGCATCGAGCCGGGGTCCGAGCCGGCGTCGGGCTCGGTCAGGCCGAAGCAGCCGAGCGTCTCCCCTGCGGCCATCCGCGGCAGCCACGCTTGTTTCTGCTCCTCTGAGCCCCAGCGCCAAATCGCGTACATCGCCAGCGAGCCCTGGACCGAGACGAGGCTGCGGATGCCGCTGTCCCCCGCCTCCAGCTCCATGCAGGCGAGGCCGTAAGCGGTGGCCGAGGCACCGGCACAGCCGTAGCCCTCCAGGTGCATGCCAAGCACCCCGAGCTTGCCCAGTTCCGGCGCCAGCTCGCCGACCGGCACGCTCGCCTCCTCGAACCAATCGCCCACGTTCGGAACGACCTTGTCGCGCACCCAGGCGCGGACGGTGTCGCGGATGTCGCGCTCCTCGTCGGAGAGCAGGGCGTCGAGGGCGAGGTAGTCGGCGGGGCGGATCGGCGGCGCGGCGGTGGTCGATGACATCGGTGCGTCCTTGGCGTCGGGTGCGGGGTCCTAGGATCGTGACCTAATGGAGAGCTCGGCGCTGGGACGACTGCGCATCCTCGACTTCTCGCGGGTCCTCGCCGGGCCGCTGGCGACGATGACGCTGGCCGACCTCGGTGCCGAGGTGACCAAGGTCGAGCGCCCGGGCAGCGGCGACGACACTCGCTCCTGGGGACCGCCCCACGACGCCGAGGGAGAGGCGACCTACTTCCAGGCGGTCAACCGCAACAAGCGCAGCGTCGCACTCGACCTCAGCGACCCCGGCGATCTGGCGGAGGCGCGACGGCTCGCGCTCGCCGCCGATGTCCTCGTCGAGAACTTCCGCCCCGGGGTGATGACCAAGCTCGGGCTCGACTACGACGGCCTCGCGGCCCACAGCCCCGGTCTTGTCTACTGCTCGATCACCGGCTTCGGCGGCTCCGGCGAGGGCGCCGAGCTGCCGGGATACGACCTCCTGGTGCAGGCACTCGGCGGCCTGATGAGCATCACCGGCGAGGCCGAGGGCGAGCCGCTGAAGGTCGGCGTAGCTCTGGTCGACGTGATCGCCGGCCTCTATGCGGCGGTCGGCATCCTCGCCGCGCTCGAGCACCGGCGCGAGAGCGGCGAGGGACAGTTGGTCGAGGTCGACCTCCTCTCCGCGCTGCTCGCCGGCCTCGTCAACCAGGGCTCCGCCTACACCGTCGCCGGCGTCACCCCGGGCCGAATGGGCAACCGCCATCCCAGCATCGCCCCCTATGAACTGCTGCGCTGCGGCGAGGGCGAGCTGGTCCTCGCGGTCGGCAACGACCGCCAGTTCGGCGAGCTCTGCGAGGCGCTCGGCGAGCCGGGGCTGGCCGGGGACGAGCGCTTCGCCACCAACCCCGCCCGGGTCGCCAACCGCGAAGCGCTGAAGCCGCTGCTCGAGCGTGCCCTCGCCGCCCGTCCCGCCGCCGATTGGGTGGAGCTGCTGACCGCCCGCCGCGTCCCCGCCGGGGTCGTCAACGACGTCGCCGCCGCCTTCGAGTTCGCCGCGCGGATCGGCCTCGACCCGACCGTCGAGATCCCGCGCGATGACGGCCCGCCGGTCCGCCTCCCGCGCAACCCGATCAGGCTCTCGAAGACTCCCGCCAGCTATCGCCTGCCACCGCCGCGGCTACCCTGACGCCGGTGCGGGTTCTCGTCGTCACCAACTTCATGCCCGACGCCGCCGCCCCGCAGCGCGGGCGCTGGGTCCGCGACCAGGTCGACGAGGTGCGGCAGCGAGGGATCGAGGTCGACCTCTTCGAGTTCGCCCGCGGCCGCGACGAGTACCTGCCGGCGGCGCGCAGGCTGCGCTCGCTGCTGCGGCGCGAGCGCTTCGACCTCGTCCACGCCCACTACGGACTGGCGGGGTGGGTGGCGAAGCTGGCCGGCGCGCGGCCGCTGGTCGTCACCTTCCACGGCACCGATGTCCGCCACCACCTCGTCGGCCACCTATCGCGGCGGCTGGTCTGGCGGATCGACCTCGTCGCGGGGGTCTCGCGGGCGCTGTTCGAGGCCGAGGACGGGCGGCCCGGGCTTCCCGCCGTCCCCGGCTCCGCCGTCCTCCCCTGCGGGCCGGACCTGGAGCGCTTCGGGCCGCAACCGCGGGCTGAAGCACGGCAGACGCTCGGCCTCGACCCCGACGGCCGCTTCCTCTTCTTCCCCGCCAACCCGGCCCGGCCGGAGAAGCGCCACGACCGCGCCGCCAAGCTCGCCGCCGCCTGCGGAGCCGACCTCCTCACCGGCGGCTCGATCGACCCAGACGAAATGCCGCTCTGGATCAATGCCGCCAACGCCGTCCTCGTCACCTCCGACTACGAGGGCTTCGGGATGGCGGCGATAGAGGCCCTCGCCTGCGAGGTCCCGGTCCTCTCGACGCCGGTCGGGATCGCTCCTTACGCCCTCGGCGGTATCGACGGCTGCCTCAGCGCGGACTTCGTTGTCGCTGCCTGGGAGGCGGTGGCGCGCCGTCACCTCGAGGCCGCCGATCCGCGGGTGCACGGCGCCGCACGAGCGGCGGCCCTCTCGGCGGCGGCGATGGCGGAGCGGGTGATCGAGGCCTACCGCGCAGTGCTGGCGGAGCAGAGATAGATTGAGGTCCGGATGAGCGCTGAGACCGGTCCTGCCGACAACACCCTCGAGAGCCAGATCCGCGAGGCGGAGCACCGGCTGGAGGAGGCGGCGACGCTGGCCGCCGAGGCCGAACGCCGCGCCGAAGAGGAGATCCAGGCGCTCGAAGCCGACCTCGAGCGCGAGCGCTCCGCGAAGGAGGAGGCGCTTGCCGCCGCCGAGCAGCGGCTGGGCGAGATCGAGTCGCAGGTCGAGGCGGCGGAGCAGCGGGTCGAGGCCGCCGAGAGCCGCGCCGCCACCGTCGAGGCCACGGTCGCCGACGAGCTGGCGCGGGCGCGCGAGAGCGCGGCGCAGTGGCTGCAGGAGCAGCTCGACGGGCTGCAGCGAGAGGCCGAGGGGCGATAACGGCATCGACCGGGGCAACGGCTGAGTTCGACGTCGCCGTCGTCGGCGGCGGCGCCGCCGGCCTCTGGAGCGCGCTGCGGGCGGCCGAGCTCGGCGCCCGAGTCTGCCTCGTCTCCCGTACGCCGCTGCGCGAGAGCGCCAGCTTCTGGGCCCAGGGCGGCCTCGCGGCCGCGCTCGAGCCCCACGACTCGCCCGACCTCCACGCCGCCGACACGATCGCCGCCGGCCGCGGCCTCTGCCGCACCCCGGCGGTGCGGGCGCTGGTCGAGGAGGCGCCCGCCGTCGTCCGCGACCTGATCGCCCGCGGCGTCGTCTTCGACGTCGACCACGAGGGCCGGCTGGCGCTCGGGCTCGAGGGCGGCCACACCCACCGCCGCATCGTCCATGCCGGCGGCAGCCAGACCGGCCACGAGATCACCTCGAAGCTGGCGGCGATGGTGGCGACGCAGGAGCGGATCGAGGTGATGGAGCGGACCTCGGCGCTGGCGCTCTGGAGCGACGGCAAGCGCTGCCACGGCGTGGTCACGAGCGAGGGCCCGGTCGGCGCGCCGGCGACGATCCTCGCCACCGGCGGCGCGGCGGCGCTGTGGCGGCGGACGACCAACCCGCGCGGGGCGATCGGCGCCGGCCCCGTCCTCGCATCGCTGGCCGGCGCCGATCTCGCCGACCTCGAGTTCTGCCAGTTCCACCCGACCGCCCTGGCGATTCCGGGCACCCCCCACGACGGCGTCCTGATCACCGAGGCGATCCGCGGCGAGGGGGCGAAGCTGCTCGGCGCCGACGGCGAGCGCTTCACCGACGAGCTCGCCCCGCGTGACGCGGTGACGGCGGCGATCCTGGAGAAGATGCGGGTCGACGGCAATACCTCGGTCGACCTCGACCTGCGCGAGATCGACCCGGCCCGCTTCCCCAACGTCTTCGCCTCGCTCGCCAAAGCCGGGCTCGACCCGCGCACAGAGCCGGTGCCGGTCGCCCCCGCCGCCCACTACACGATGGGCGGGACCGCGGTCGACATCGACGGCCGCTCCTCCCTGCCCGGCCTCTTTGCCGTCGGCGAGTGCTCCTGCACGGGGCTGCACGGCGCCAACCGGCTCGCCTCGAACTCGCTCAGCGAGTGCTTCGTCTTCGGCGGCCGCGCCGCGGCGGCGGCACTGGGCGAGGAAGCGGCGCCCTCGCGACCCGAGCCGCCCGACTGGCGCTTCGACCCGCCCAGCGACGAGACCCGCGACGCGGTCTGGCGCTACGCCGGCCCGATGCGCAACCCCGACGACCTCGCCCGGCTGATCTCCAACCCCTACCCGCTGGCGCGAGCGATCGGCGCCAGCGCCCTGCGGCGCCGCGAGTCGCGCGGCGGCCACCTGCGCCGCGACTGCCCGGGCATCAACCCGCGCCTCGACGGCATCCACGTCGTCGTCGCTCCGGACGGGAGCGTCCGCGAAGAGGAGTGGCACTAGATCCATGCTGCTGGGGGTCGACGTCGGCGGGACTTTCACCGACGCGGTCCTGCTCGACGGCGACGCCATCCACACCGCCAAGGTGCCGACGACGCCGCGGGAGGAGTCGACCGGGGTGATGCGCGCGGTCGAGGCGGTGCTGCGCCAGGCCGGTGCCGAGCCGAGCGACGTCGAGGTCTTCGCCCACGGGATGACCGTCGCCACCAACGCGCTGCTGGAGGAACGCGGGGCGCGGACGGCGCTCGTCGCCACCCGCGGCTTCGCCGACCTGCTCGAAATCGGCCGCCAGGACCGTCCCCACCTCTACCGGCTCTGCGCGCCGAAGCCGGCGCCGCTGGTCGAGGACGAGCTGCACTTCGAGGCGGCGGAGCGGGTCGGACCGGAAGGCATCGTCGAGCCGCTCGCCGAGGAGGAGCCGCAGCGCCTGGCGGCGGCGATCGCCGAGTCCGGGGCCGAGGCGGTGGCGATCTGCCTCCTCTTCTCTTATCTGGACCCGACCCACGAGCGGCGGATCGCCGCCGAGCTGCGTGAGCGCCTGCCCCACGTCCACGTCTCCGTCTCGCATGAGGTCCTGCCCCGCTTCCGCGAGTACGAGCGCTGCTCGACGACGGTGATCGACGCCTACCTCAGCCCGCTCCTCGGTCGCTACCTCGGCCGCCTCAGCGAGGCCGCGAGCGAAGCGGGGCTGCCGCAGCCGCTGGTGATGCGCTCCTCCGGCGGCGTCGCCCCAGCGGAGGAGGTAGCCCGTGCCGGCGCCTCGAGCGTCCTCTCCGGCCCCGCCGGGGGCGCGGTCGGCGCCAGCCTGCTGGCGCAGCTGAGTGGCGGCGGCGACGCGCTCGGCTTCGATATGGGCGGCACCTCCTGCGACGTCTGCGTGGTCGAGAACGGCGAGGTCCGCCGCACCGACTCGCGCGAGATCGACGGCCGGCCGATCCAGCTGCCGATGGTCGACGTCCACACCGTCGGCGCCGGCGGCGGCTCGATCGGCTGGCGCGACTCCGGCGGCGCATTGCGGGTCGGCCCTCGCTCGGCCGGCGCCGACCCCGGTCCCGCCTGTTACGGCCGCGGCGGCACCGAGCCGACGGTCACCGACGCCAACCTCCTGCTCGGCCACCTCGCCGGCGACTCGGAGCTGGCGGGCGGCGTCGCCCTCGACGCCGAGGCGGCAAAGCGGGCCGTGGCGAAGCTCGGCAGCTCCCTCGGCCTCGACCCGCTGGAGACCGCGGCCGGGATCGTCCGCGTCGCCAACCAGGAGATGGTGCGGGCGCTGCGGGTGGTGACGGTCGAGCGCGGGGTCGACCCGCGCGGCTTCGCACTGCTCCCGTTCGGCGGTGCCGGGCCGATGCATGCCGCCGCGATCGCGGCCGAGCTGGGGATCGAGACGATCCTCTGCCCCCGTGCCGGCGGCGTCCTCTCCGCCCTCGGCCTCTGCGCCTCGGAGCGCCGGCGCGACACGGCGCGAACGGTGATGCTGAGCGGCGGCGAGCTGACCGCGGAGCGGATCGCATCGGAAGTGCAGGCTATGGTCGAGGAGACCGGCGCCGGTATGGACGAGGCAGCCGAGACCCGAGCCGTCTACCAGCTCCGTTACGCGGGGCAGGCGTTCGAGCTGGCGGTGCCGGGACCGGTCGATCCCGACCCCGCCGAGCTGATCGAGGGCTTCGAGCGCGCCCACGAGGAGCGCTACGGCCACCGCGACCCCGAAGGCGCGGTCGTCCTCGTCGACATCGACCTGGCCCTGGTGGTGCCGGGGCCCACGCCGCGACCTGCGGCGGCGAGGGAAGGCAGGCTCGAGCGCAGCTCCCGTCCCATCCGCTTCGACGGCAACTGGGTCGAGACCCCCGTCCTCCGCGGCGAGCCCGCCGCCGGCAGCGAAACCGAGGGCCCGGCTGTCTTCGAGCTGCCCGAGGCGACCTTCGTCGTGCCGCCCGGCTGGACCACGACCGTCGACCGACACGGCACGATCGAGGCCCAATGGACCCGATAGCCCTCCAGGTCCTGGTCGGCGGCCTGCGCGCCGCCTGCGACGAGATGGGCGCGACGCTGATCCGCTCCGCCTACTCGGCCAACATCAAGGAGCGCCGCGACTGCTCGACCGCGCTCTTCGACGCCGCCGGGGAGCTGGTGATGCAGGCCGAGCACATCCCCGTCCACCTCGGCTCGATGCCCGACGCGGTCGCCGCTGTCCTCGACGAGGAGCAGCGGCCGGGGCTGAGCTGGATCCTCAACGACCCCTACCGCGGCGGCACCCACCTGCCCGACGTCACCCTGGTCTCCCCCGCCTTCGCCGGCGAGGAGCTGCTCGGTTTCGTCGCCAGCCGCGCCCACCATGCCGACGTCGGCGGCCCGACCCCGGGGGGCATGCCGGCCTTCTCGCGGACCCTGGAGGAAGAGGGCGTGGTGATCCCGCCGACCGCGGCAACGGAGGAGACGCTGGCGCAGCTCGCCTCGCAGATGCGGATGCCCCGCCAGCGTCTCGCCGACCTGCGCGCCCAGCAGGCGGCGAACCGGATCGGCGAGCTGCGCCTCGGCGAGCTGCGCGAGCGCCTCGGGACGGAAGCGCTGCGCCAGGGGATGACCGAGATCCTCGCCTACACCGAGCGCCGCACCCGCGCCGCCCTGGCCAAGCTGCCGGATGGCACCTACGAGGCCGAGGACGTGCTCGAGGCCGACTGGAACGGCGAGCAGCGCGACCTCCGCCTCTGCCTCGCGGCGACGATCGAAGGCGACCGGCTCCGCCTCGACTTCAGCGGCAGCGACGACCAGGTCGAGGGCAACCTCAACTGCCCCCTCTCGGTGACCAAATCGGCCGCCTTCTTCGCCGTCCGCGTCCTCACCGACCCCGATGCCCCGCCTTCGGCCGGCGCCCACCGGCCGATCGAGGTCATAGCCCCCGCCGGCTCGCTCCTCAACGCCCGCTTCCCGGCCGCCGTCGCCGCCGGCAACGTCGAGACCTCCGGCCGGGTCGCGGATATCGTCCTCGCCGCCCTCTCACAGGCGCGCCCGGGACCAGCGCAAGGACAGGGGACGATGAACAACCTCACGCTGGCGAACGACGACTTCACCTACTACGAGACGCTCGGCGGCGGCCAGGGCGCCTGTCCCGACGCCGACGGCCCCAGCGCGATACACGTCGCCATGTCCAACACGCTGAACACCCCGACCGAGGCGCTGGAGACCGACTTCCCGCTGCGGGTGCGAGAGCTGTCGCTGCGGCGCGGCAGCGGCGGCGCGGGCGCCTGGCACGGCGGCGACGGCATCGTGCGGGAGATCGAAGCCCTGGCGCCGATGCGCTTCACGCTGATCACCGAGCGCCGCCGCCATGCGCCGCAGGGGCGCGAGGGCGGCGCGGACGGCGCTCCAGGGCGCAACTTCCTCAACGGGGAACTGCTCCCCGGCAAGGCCGGCGGCGAGCTGGCGCCCGGCGACCGCCTGCGAATCGAGACTCCGGGCGGTGGCGGGCACTCCTAGTGTGACGTGCGCCACGTTTAACGGACAATTCCGCACGTTTCGAAGGTTTTTAGTTGAAATTTCGCTGCACCCCTCTAGAATGCGCGCCCTCGGGCGGGTGCAGACGGCCTGTACAGCGGGCCGAATACGGATGCCCAGCCCCAGTCGAGATACGAACTTACGAACTACTGACCTTCGCAGGACTACTTCAATGCCAATCGCTCTCAAGGAATGGGCTGTAACCGTTCGCGCTCTCGCCGAGGGCGAGCAGCTGCTGACCATGCGCAAGGGCGGCATCCGCGAGGAGAACAAGCACTTCGAGCTCGAGCACGAGCGGTTCTTCCTCTACCCGACCTTCGATCACCAGCGGAACGACCTGGTCCGCGAATCCCACCACCCGGAGCTGCGCCGGGCGCTCGAGGAGGGTGTCTGGCCCGACGAGGAGCCGCCGCCGAAGGCGCTGCTTCAGGACGGCGGCATTCCCCAGCCGGACCGCGTCCGCCTGCGCGCCTGGGCCGAGGTCGTCGACCACGTGACGATCAACGACCGCCGCAGCCTCGACTCCCTCTCGCCTTATTACATCTGGACCCCTGACTACGCCGAAAAGCGGCTGGCCTGGAAGCGCCGTCACCCCCTCCACGTGCTGCTGCTGCGGGTGCACCGGATCCCGCGCCCGGTCACGGTGCGCGTACGCGACGAGTACCACGGCTGCCGCTCCTGGGTCGAGATCGATCGCGAACTGCCCTTCGAGGGCACGCCGGTGATGGCCGACGAAGAGTTCGACCGCGCTCGCAACGAGATCAAGGACAGGTGCGGGGCCGCTGAGCCCGCGCTCGTCTAATCGACCTCTTCCCTACTCGCTAGTCTCGCCTCGATGTCCTGGGTGGAGACCGAGAGCCTGAGCTTCACCGCTAGGCACGACTCCGACGACTCCTCCTACGCGGAGCGCACGCTGGATCGGCTCGAGCACCTGCGGCTGCGCCTCGAAGACCGCTTCGAGGTGGTTCCGGAGGAGGTGACGATCGTCGTCCACACCAACCCTCTCTGGCTGACCGCGGCCCACCCCTTCCTCCCCGCCGCCCGCTGGTCGGCCGCCCCCGCCGGCCGCCGCTACCTCGCCGGCTGGCCGATGTCGACCGAGCTGCACGTCCTCAACGACACACACATGGAACGCCGCGCCGGCGGCGAGGACTCCTACGAGGCGCTGCGCGGGACCGCCGAGCGCCTCTACGCGCAGCTGACGATCGCCGTCAACAACACCGCGCTGCCGCCCTCCTGGACTCCCCGGCGCTTCGCCAGATACCTGCGCTGGGCCTGGCTGGTCGAAGGCGGCGCCCAGTACTTCTCGCGCCAGGTCGGCCTCTACCGCGCCGCGGTGATCCGCCGCCTGCGTGAGAGCTCCCGCCCCTCCTTCCCCCCCTCGCGCCGCGACGCCGTCATCCTCGGGGGCACGATCTTCGACCTGCTCGAGAACGAGCGCGGCCCCGAGGCCTGCGAGCGCCTCGTCGGCAAACTGCTCCCGCAGGGCCCCGACGTCCAGCTCGAAGACGCCTTCGACGCCCGCTTCCGCGACATCGAGGACGCCTGGCGCGACTACCTCCGCGAGATGGTCCGCGGCCCGGTCGCCGTCAGCTGACTTCGTAGAGAACCCAGACGAGGAGGAAGGCGCCGACCAGGGCGACGCCGATCCAAAAGGCGAGCTTCGCCGGTGGGACGACACCGGTTTCGCCGCGGGCGAGGCGGCGCTGCTCTTCCATCTCCGCCCGCTCGTCGTCCTCGCTCTCGATCATCGTTTCGGCGAGCACCTCGCGCGCCCGTTTCGCCATCCCCTCGTTGACCATCACATCGCGCGGGCCGCTGGTGAGGAAATCCGGGTTGTCGAAGCCGAAGCTGCGCTTCAGCACGCTGGGGATGCCGGCCTCACCCAGCAGTCCCTGGAGCATTTCGGCCTCCACCTGGTTGCGGGCGAAGGCGACCTTGACCAGCTTGCCGCCCCCGCCGCCCCCGCCGCCGCCCTCGTCGTTGCCGTCGTGATCGCCGCCGCCGCCATGGGCGCCGCGCTGGTGAGCGCTGTCGCGGTTCCTATGCGACGTCGAGGTTGACATCGGCGATCTTCATCTCGGCCAGGTCGAAGGCTTTGACGTCGGGTGAGTCTTCGTCAGCGAGCGAGACGATCACGTAGACCTGTTCCGGCCACATCACCGCCTCGTTGACGTCGGTCTGCGAGGGATAGGCGGCGCTGCGGGTGTGCGAGTGGTAGATCCCGATGAGCTCGTCGCCGCCGCCTTCGATCTCTTTCAGCGCGTCGAACTGCCCCTGCGGGTCCATCTCGTAGCGCAGCGGACTCGCCGCGGCGTTCTCCACCCGCACCACGCTCGTCGCCTCGCCGTCCCGTCCGCCGATCATCCCGCAGCACTCGTTCGGCAGATCCTCGCGCGCGTGCGCGAGGATCTCGTCGATCAGGGCTTGGGAGATCTTCATCGGCCTATGACTCTAGGCCGACCTACCACCAAACGGTGGAGTCGAGGTTTTCGATCTCCTCGATCGGCTTGGTGTAGACGCCCGACGAGAGGTACTTCCAGCCGTCGTCGGGAATGATGAAGACGACGTTGCCGCCGTCGAGTTCGCCGGCGATGCGGTTGGCGATGTAGGCGATCGCGCCGGCCGAGACGCCGGCGAAGACGCCCTCCTCGTGAAGCAGTTTCTTGGTCCAGACGATCGCGTCGCGGTTGGAGACCATGATCTTGCGGTCGAGCAGCGAGAGGTCGATGATCGGCGGGATGAAACCGTCGTCGAGGGAGCGCAGTCCCTGGACGAGCTCGCCCTGTTTGGGCTCGGAGGCGACGATCAGCGTCTCCGGGTTGGCCTCCTTGAGCCGGCGGCCGTTGCCCATCAGGGTGCCGCCCGTGCCGAGGCCGCCGACGAAGGCGGCGACCTCGTCGAGCTCGTCGAGGATCTCGACCGCGGTGCCGGTGTAGTGGGCCAGCGGGTTGGCCTCGTTGCCGTACTGGTAGGGCATGTAATAGCCGGGCTCCTCGGCCATCTCCAGCGCCACCTCGACGGCGCCGTTGGACCCCTTCGCCCCCTCCGAGTAGACGATCTCCGCCCCGTACATCGCCAGCAGCTGAGTCCGCTCCTCGGTGACGTTGTCGGGCATCACCACCTTCAGCGGATAGCCCTTGCGGCGGCAGATCATCGCCAGGGCGATCCCGGTGTTGCCGGAAGTCGGTTCGAGGATCGTGTGCCCCGGTTCGATCGCCCCCTCGGCCTCAGCCGCCTCGATCATCGCCTTCGCCACCCGGTCCTTGACCGACCCGGTCGGATTGCGCCCCTCGAGCTTCGCGTAGATCCGGACCTCGGGCTTCGGCGAGAGCCGCGGCAGCTCGACCAGCGGCGTATTGCCGATCGACTCGACGATGTCGCCGAAGCGCCCGCCGCAGGGTTTGTTGAGAAGCTCGTCGCGCATGCCGGTTCCCGTTACTTCAGAAAGTGTAGCGACGGATGCTTGTATGTTCGGCAGGTTCGCCAAACCTTTTATCGGAGGGAATCGAATGAGAAAGACCTGGCTGACCGCGCTCTTCGCGGTTCTCCTGCTCGCACTCGCCTCGGTCGCGGTAGCCGGCTGCGGTAGCAGCAGCGACACCACCGGTGGCAGCGAAACCAGCAGCGGAGGCGGGAGCGGCGAACCGCTCAGCGTCGGCTCCGACATCCCCTATCCGCCCTTCGAGCAGGGGAAATCCGGCAGCTACACCGGCTTCGACGTCGAACTGATGGAAGCGATCGGCGAAAAGATCGGCCGCACCCCGGAATTCCAGGACACCTCGTTCGAAACGATCTTCCGCGACGTCGGCCAGGGCAAGTTCGAAGCGGTTATCTCGGCGGCGACGATCACGCCCGAACGTGAACAGGAAGTCGCCTTCTCCGACCCCTATTACCTCTCCGAACAGGCGATCCTGGTCAAAGAAGGCAGCGAAATCGGCGGCATCGAAGACCTCGAAGGCAAGACCGTCGGCGCCCAGCAGGGCACCACCGGCCTCGCACTCGGCAAGGAAAAAGCCAACGCCGGAGAACTTCGGCCCTACCCCGAAGGCCCTGACGCGATCAACGCCCTCAAGGCCGGCACGGTCGAAGCGGTGATCATCGACCAGCCCGTCGCCCAGAACGCGATCGAAGAAGAAGGCGGGGTCGAAATCGCCGAAAGCGTCCCGACCGAAGAAAGCTATGGAATCGCGGTCGCCAAGGACGACACCGAACTCCTGCAGGAAATCAACAAGGGCCTCGAAGAAGTGATCGAAGACGGCTCTTACAAGACGATCTACAAGAAGTGGTTCCACAAAGAACCGCCGAAGCAGTTCCTCGGCTAGACCGAGTGGAGTTGAGGGGGCGCCGGCAGCGGCGCCCCCTTTTCGTTGCCAGCACGACCAGGAGACTGCGATGAGCCAGTTCTTCAACCAGTACTTCAACTTCAACGTGATGGGGGAACACTTCGGCGAAGTACTCGTCGCCTTCCTCCAGAACCTCCTGGTCTTCGCCGTCGCCGCCTTCCTGGCGCTGCTCTGGGGCCTCGGCCTCGCCCTTCTGCGCCAGCTCCCCAGCCGGAAACTGGCGCCGATCCGCTTCATCACGATCGCCTACATCGACGTCTTCCGGGCGGTCCCGATCCTGATCATCATCCTGATGATCTCCGGCGGCGTGCCGTTCCTCACCTTCCTCCCCCAGGAAGTCCGCATCCCCCACTGGTTCGGCCGGCCCGACCCCTTCTGGTACGGCGTCGTCGCGCTGGTGATCGTCTACGGGGCCTTCACCGCCGAGGTCTACAGGGCGGGGATCGAAGCGGTGCCGAAGGGCCAGATGGAGGCAGCCCGCTCGCTCGGCATGAGCCACTTCCAGGCGATGCGGCACGTGATCGTGCCGCAGGCGATCACCAAGATCCCGGCGCCGATGCTGAACGAACTGATCTCCCTGCTCAAGGACACGACCCTGGTCAGCGTGATCGCACTCAGCGAGTCGGTGCTGGTCAGCCGGGAAATCCTCGCCGAACGGCTGAACAGCTCGGCCCTGACGCTGACCGCGATCTTCTTCCTGGTCATCATCCTGCCTCTGGCCCGTCTGGTCGACTACCTGATCAAGCGCAACCAGCTGAAGATCACCCGCGGCTCCCACATCGAGGTGGCGTGATGGCCGAGACGATGCTCAGCCTCAAGGGCATTCACAAGCGCTTCGGCGACCTCCAGGTCCTCAAAGGCGTCGACATCGAGATCGGCAGGGGCGAAGTCGTCTGCATCCTCGGCCCCAGCGGCTCCGGCAAGAGCACGCTGCTGCGCTGCGTCAACCTGCTGGCGCCGCCCGAGGAGGGCGAGATCTTCATCGAAGGCAACGACATCTGCAAGGGACCTGGGTCGGGGACCGGCGAGCAGAGCTGGCAGCTGGACTACGTCCGCCAGCGGGTCGGGATCGTCTTCCAGCAGTTCAACCTCTTCCCTCACAAGACGGCGCTGGAGAACGTCACCCTGGCCCAGGAAAAAGTGCTCGGCCGCTCCAAGGCCGAGGCGCAGGCGAAAGCGACCGAGCTGCTCGAGCGAGTCGGCCTCGGCGCGAAACTGAACGCCTACCCGGAAACGCTCTCCGGCGGCCAGCAGCAGCGGGTCGCGATCGCGCGGGCGCTGGCGATGGACCCGCACGTGATGCTGTTCGACGAGGTCACCAGCGCCCTGGATCCCGAGCTGGTCAAAGAAGTGCTCGACACGATGCGCAAGCTCGCCGAAGAAGGGATGACGATGATCGTCGTCACCCACGAGCTCGGCTTCGCCCGCGAGGTCGCCGACCGGGTGGTCTTCATGGACCAGGGCGTGATCGTCGAGGAAGGCCCGCCAGCGGATGTCCTGGAGAACCCCAAGGAAGAACGAACCAAGCAATTCCTCGGTTTGGTTCTGGACCGCTGAGAACTAAGCGGCGCCGCCGGCCATCGCCGGCAAGATCACAACCGTGTCGCCGTCTTTGACGGCGGTGTCGAGTCCGTCGAGCACCCGCACGTCCTCGTCGTTGAGGTAGACGTTGACGTAGCGGTTGAGCTCGCCGTCCTCGCCGAAGAGCTGCTCCTGGGTGTCCGGGAACTCGCCGATCAACGAGCGCAGCACCTCGCCGACGTTGCCGCCCCCCTCCTCGACCTCGCCCTGCCCTCCCGTTTTCGGGCGCAGCACTGGAGGAATGCGGACGGTCGCCATGAGGTCGGTGATCCTACTAGGCGATCGACTGCCGGTCGCCGCCCGCGCCGGCGCAAAAGGCATCGTAATCCGGGAACTTGCCCATCTCCGACTCCGGGATCTCCTCGGCGTGCTCGCCGCAGATCGGGCAGTCGGGGTCGCGGCGGACCTTCAGCTCGGTGAAACGGGTGCCGAGCGCCTCGTATAGCAGCAGGCGGCCGACCAGCGGCTCGCCTTTGCCGAGCACGAGCTTGATCACCTCGTTGGCCTGCAGCGTGCCCATCGTCCCGGCCATCACTCCGAGCACCCCGTTGGCGGAGCAGCTCGGCGCCAGCTCGGCCGGCGGCGGCGTCGGGTAGAGGCAGCGGTAGCAGGGTCCCTCGTAGGGGACGAAGGTCGAGATCTGTCCGTCGAAGCCGAGGATCGAGGCGGAGACGACCGGCTTGCGCAGCCGCACCGAGGCGTCGTTAAGCAGGTAGCGGGTGGGGAAGTTGTCGGCGCCGTCGACGACGATGTCGTAGTCGCGGATGACGTCGAGGATGTTGGAGGCGTCGAGGCGGCCGTTGTGCTCGACGACTTTGACGTCGGGGTTCAGCCCTTCGATGAAGATGCGGGCCGAGGCGGTCTTCGCCATCCCGATCCGTTCGGTGTTGTGGATCACCTGGCGCTGCAGGTTGGAGGCGTCGACGAAGTCGTCGTCGACGAGGCCGATCGTGCCGACGCCGGCAGCGGCGAGGTAGAGCGCGGTCGGGGCGCCGAGGCCGCCGGCGCCGAGCAGCAGCACCTTCGCGTTCAGCAGCGCGATCTGGCCGTCGACTCCGACCTCGGGGAGGAGGGTGTGGCGTGAGTAGCGCTCGCGCTGCTCAGCGGTCATTCCCGAGGGGGAGACGACCGGCAATCCCTGCTCCTGCCACTGGACGATGCCGCCGCTCATCGAGGCGACGTTCTCGTAGCCGAGCTGCTGCAGCTGCGCGGCGGCGATCGCCGAGCGGTTGCCGGAGCGGCAATAGAGGATCGTGCGGGCCGACTTGTCGGGAGCCGCGGTCGCGATTTCATCGCTGAGCAGGCCTGGCGGCACCAGCTTGCCGTTCTCGAGGTGGGCCTCCTGGTACTCGTGGGGCTCGCGGGTATCGATCAGGACGACGTCGCCGCCGTCGATCTCCTCCGCCACCTCGAAGGGTTCGATCTCCTCGATCGTCTGCGCACGCTCAGTGTCGATAGCCATTTGAAGTAAATCCCCTGAAATCGGATCAGCTTTTACTTCAAAAAGTATAGCGGCCTTTGGAAGACTCCTCTCAGATGGCGCAAACCCGCCTGAGAAAAGGAAGCGGCCCCGTGGAAGGGTCCCGGGGCCGCTGCCTCTTCATCGGTCGAGCGGAAGCTCGACTTAGAGACTGGGACGCATCTGGCGCAGGCGCCGGACCCGCTCCTCGATCGGGGGATGGGTCGAGAAGAGGCCGGCGATGCCGCCGCCCTTGAAGGGCCTGACGATGTAGAGCGGCTCGGCCGCCTGGTTGACCTGCATCGGCATCGCTTCCGCGCCCTGCTCCAGCCGAAGCAGCGCGCTCGCCAGCGACTCCGGGTTGCCGCAGATTTCGGCGCCGCCGGCGTCGGCCGCGTACTCGCGCTGGCGCGAGATCGAGAGCTGGATGATGCTCGCCGCGATCGGGGCCAGGATCACCATGCTCAGCGCGGCGACGATGCCGAGGGGACCGTTGTCTTCGCCGTCGCCGAACCACATCAGCATGTAGGCGAGGTAGGTGATCGCGGCGCCGATCGCCGAGGCGACCGACTGGATCAGGATGTCGCGGTTGCGGATGTGGGTGAGCTCGTGGGCGAGGACGCCGCGCAGCTCGTCCTCGGAAAGCAGTTTGGTGATCCCACGGGTCACCGCCACCGCCGAGTGCTTCGGGTTGCGCCCCGTCGCAAAGGCGTTCGGCTGGTCCTGGGGGATCATGTAGAGGCGCGGCATCGGCAGGCCGGCGCGGGTCGTCAGTTCCCGGACGATCTGGTAGAGCCGCGGCGCTTCGGCCTCGTCGATCGGTTTGGCGCGACTCATCGCCAGCGCCATCTTGTCGCTGAAGAAGTAGCTGAAGAAGTTGATCGCCAGCGCCATGACGAGGAACAGCAGCGCGGTCTGGGCACCGCCGATCAGGGCGCCGATCACGACGAGAAGGCCGCCGAGGGAGGCCATCAGGACCGTGGTGCGAAGGGTGGCGCCCCAGGTGGATTGCTTGGTGGTGGTCATCGCGAAAGTCGCTCCTGAGTTCGGTTGCCCTCCCAGTATGCGGCGAAAGCGCCAAATCGCCTATAGGGGCCACCCCCCTTCCGGCCCGGGGCGAGCCCCTAGGCTGAGCGCATGACGCTGACGGTGATCGGGCTGGCGCTTGTCGTCTTGGCGCTGGTTCTGGCGCTGGTGCGAGAGCGACGGCGGCTGCGGCCGCTCGAGGACCTGGTCGAGGCGATGGAGAAGGTCGACCTCTCAAGCCCCCGCCCCCTCCTCCCCGCTTCGATCGACGGGGTCGGCGAGACCGAGGAGGTGGCGCGGATCGAGCTCGCCTTCCTGCGGATGATGCGGCGACTGGAAGCCGAGCGGCGGCGGGCGGGGTCCGCGGCCCTGCACGCCCAGGAGGAGGAGCGAGCGCGGGTCGCCCGCGATCTCCACGACGAGGTCAACCAGTCGCTCACCGGCCTGCTGCTGCGGCTGGAGGCGGCGCGCGAGGCGGCGCCGCCGGAGCTGGAAGGCGAACTGGCGGAGACGAAAGCGCTGGCGAACCAGGCGATGACCGAGCTGCTCTCGCTGGCACGGCAGCTGCGCCCGACCGCGCTCGACGACCTCGGCCTGGCGGCGGCAATCGAAGGCCAGGTCGACCGCCTCGGCGGCGAGATCGCGACCAGCCTGGATGTCGAGGGCGACTTCTCCGACCTCGGCGGCGACGCCCAGCTCGTCGTCTACCGAGTCGCCCAGGAGGCGCTCTCCAACGCCGCCCGCCACAGCGGCGCCAAGCACGTCGAGGTGCGGCTGCGGCGCATCAGCGCCGGCGGCGTCACCCTCGAGGTCGCCGACGACGGCCGCGGCTTCGCCTTCGACGAGTCCGAGCGCGGTCTCGGCATCGGCGGCATGCGCGAGCGCGCCCTGCTGATCGGCGCCGAGCTGACGATCGAGTCCCGCCCCGACGCCGGCACCACGATCCGCCTCGACGTGCCAGGAGAATCCTCCGCATGAGGGTGCTGATCGCCGACGACCACGGGATCGTGCGCTCGGGGCTGCGGCTGCTGTTGGAGCGGCAACCGGACATCGAGGTCGTGGCCGAGGCAGCCGATGGGGCCGAGGCGCGGGAGCTGGCGGTGCGGGAGCGGCCGGACCTGGCGATCCTCGACGTGAAAATGCCGAAGCTGACCGGGCTGCAGGCGACGCGGGAGATCAAGAAGCAGGCGCCTGAGGTCTCGGTCCTGATCCTCTCGATGCACGACGACGAGCGCTACCTGTTCGAGGCGCTGAAGGCGGGTGCCTCTGGCTACGTGCTGAAGGCGCAAGCGGACACCGACCTGCTGGCGGCGATCCGGGCGGTCGAGCGCGGCGAGCCTTTCCTCACTCCCGAGGCGCAGCGGACGCTGATCAAGGACGTGCTCGAGCGCGGCTCCAGCGGCGAGGAGGAGCTGACCCCGCGCGAGGAGGAGATCGTCAAGCTCGTCGCCGAGGCGCACACGACCAAGGAGATCGCCGAGGTCCTCCACCTCTCCGAGAAGACGGTCGAGAACCACCGCGCCAACGCGATGCGCAAGCTCGGCATGCGCGACCGGGTCGAGCTGGTCCGCTACGCGATCCGCCGCGGCCTGATCGAGCCCTGATCGCCCACCGGAGGGCATAACCGACCGCTTCGGTAGGATTTAACCCGATGCTGTTTTCGACCAAAGCCGAGTACGGCGTGCGCCTGATGGTCGAGCTCGGGCGCCAGCCCGGCTCGCAGCCCGTTTCGCTGGGCTCGGTCGCCGAAGCCGAGAACCTGCCGCTCTCCTACCTGGAGCACCTGGTGGCGAAACTGCGCAAGGCCGGCCTTGTCACCTCGACCCGCGGCGCCCACGGCGGCTACCGCCTGGCGAAGCCCGCGGCGGAGATCCGGATGGACGCGGTGGTCGAGGCGCTGGAAGGGCAGATCGCGCCGATGGAGTGCTTCCACGACACGCCCGAAGGCAAAGTCCTCTGCTCGCACGAGTCCGACGGCGACAGCGCCTGCTCGACCAAGCTGCTGTGGATGCGCGTCCAGGGCGGGGTCAGCAAGGCGCTGGCCGGCACCACCCTGGCGGAGCTGGTCGAGTTCTCGACCAAGAGCGAGCCGACCCGCGCCGCGGTGCTCGGCAGCGCCGCCTGAGACACCGCGCGCGGCGCAAACGAACTTCAACCTGAAACCCCAGAAACGGAGCAAAATTGGCTGAGCTGGAGATCCGCAACCTGCACGTAGAGGTCGAGGACAAGAAGATCCTCAAAGGCCTCGACCTCGACGTCGAGAAGGGCAAGGTGCACGCCCTGATGGGCCCGAACGGCTCCGGCAAGTCGACGCTCGCCAACGTGATCATGGGCCACCCCGCGCTCGAGGTGACCGAGGGCACGATCGTCTTCAAGGGCGAGGACATCACCGACGCCGCCCCCGAGGACCGCTCGCAGGCCGGCCTCTTCATGGCCTTCC
Organism: uncultured Actinomycetes bacterium; assembly: GCA_963702075.1. Taxonomy (GTDB): domain Bacteria; phylum Actinomycetota; class Thermoleophilia; order Solirubrobacterales; family 70-9; genus VAYN01. The sequence continues at coordinate 2,359,130 of OY969703.1, forward strand.
AGTACCCCGTCGCGATCCCCGGCGTCTCGGTCTCCAAGTACCTGCGGATGATCATCAACGCCCAGCGCGAGGCGCGCGGCGAAGACCAGATCAAGATCAAAGACTTCGCCCGCACCGCCCAGGAGGCGATGGAGCTGGCAAACATCCCCAAAGACTTCTCCAGCCGCTACCTCAACGACGGCTTCTCCGGCGGCGAGAAGAAGCGGATGGAGCTGCTGCAGCTGGCGCTGCTGCGACCGGAGATCGCGATCCTCGACGAGACCGACTCCGGCCTCGACATCGACGCCCTGCGCACCGTCGCCGAGGGCGTCAACAAGTTCGCCGGCCCGGACATGGGCGTCCTGATCATCACCCACTACCAGCGCATCCTCCACATGGTCAAACCGGATGCGGTCCACGTCATGTACCAGGGGCGGATCGTCAAAGAAGGCGGCCCGGAGCTGGTCGGCGTGCTGGAGGAGAAGGGCTACGGCTGGATCAAAGAGGAGGTCGAGGCAGGCGCTGCCGCCTGACCTCGAAGCGATGGAGCCGGTGAGCGCCAAGAGCAGGAGCGAGGCGACGCCGCTCGACATCGAGAAGGTCCGCGCCGCCTTCCCGGCGCTCGAGCGCGAGGTCCACGGCCAGCCGGTCGCCTACCTCGACAGCGGCGCCAGCTCCCAGCGGGTGCTGGCCTCGATCCAATCGGTCGACCGTTACGAGCGGCGCCACCACTCCAACGTCCACCGCGGCTCCCACACCCTCTCGGCCGAGGCGACCGAAGCCTACGAGGGGGCGCGGGCGACGATCGCCGACCACATCGGCGCCGCCGACCGCCGCGAGGTCGTCTTCGTCCGCAACGCGACCGAGGCGATCAATTTCGTCGCCCGGGCCTGGGGCGACGCCAACGTCGGCGCCGGCGACCGCATCGTGCTCACCGAGATGGAGCACCACTCCAACATCGTCCCCTGGCAGCAGCTCGCCGAGCGGGCCGGGGCGGAGATCGACTGGGCGCCGATCGACGAGGAGGGCCTGCTCGACATGGACGCCTTCGCGGCGCTGCTGGAGCGGGGTCCGAAGCTGGTCGCGGTCACCCACGTATCCAACGTGCTCGGGACCGAGAACCCGATTGCCGAGATCGCGCGGCTGGCGCACGAGGCCGGCGCGCTGGTGCTCTGCGACGGCGCCCAGGCGGCGCCGAAGCTGCCGCTGGACATGGCCGAGCTCGGGGTCGACTTCTACGCGATCACCGGCCACAAGCTCTACGCGCCGACCGGGATCGGGGCGCTCTGGACCAGGCTCGACCTGCTGCGTGATATGCCGCCCTTCCTCGGTGGCGGCTCGATGATCCGCAAGGTCACCAAGGAGGGCACGACCTTCGCCGACCCGCCCGCCCGCTTCGAGGCGGGGACCCCGGCGATCGCCCAGGCGATCGGGATGGCCTCGGCGATCCGCTGGCTCGACCTGGTCGGGATGGACGCGGTGCGCGAGCACGAGGAGCAGGTCGCCGACTATGCGCTCGAGCGAGTGGTCGAGGTGCCTGGCCTGCGCGTCTTCGGCCCGCCCCGCGGCCCCGGCCGCCTCGGCCCGGTCTCCTTCGAGATCGAGGGCATCCACGCCCACGACGTCTCCGAGATCCTCGACCGCCACGGCGTCGCCGTCCGCGCCGGCCACCACTGCGCCCAGCCGCTGATGGACCGGCTCGAGATCGCCGCCACCGCCCGGGCCAGCTTCGGCGTCTACACGACGACCGAGGAGATCGACCGCCTGGTCAACGGGCTAGAAGACGCGCGTAAGGTGTTTGGTCTCTGATGGACGAGCTCTACCGCGACCAGATCCTCGAGCACTACAAGCGGCCGCACAACTTCGGCCACTTGGAACACCCAGACCTCGAGTTCGAGGACACCAACCCGTTCTGCGGCGACGAGCAGCACGTGACGATCAAGCTCGACGCCGACGACAAGGTTGCGGCGGTCGCTTTCGAGGGCAAGGGCTGCGCGATCTCCACCGCTGCCACCTCGCTGCTGACCGACGAGCTGGTCGGAATGAGCCGCGAGGAGCTGCTGCGGCTGCCCAAAGACTTCGTCCTCGAGCTGCTCGGCATCGAGATCTCGGCGACGCGGATGAAGTGCGCGATGCTGGGCTTGAAGATCGTCAAGAGCGCCTCTCTCGGCCAGTCCGCCGAATGGGAGGACGAGGGCGAGACCGGCGACCCGTCAGAAGCGGTCGCCGACCTCGGCCAGCTCTAGCGCTAAGCCTCTTCGTTGGGCTGCATCACCGCGAAGGCGGCGCCGAAGGGGTCGGCGACCACGGCGAAGCGGCCAGGCGGGATGTCGATCGGCCCGTTCATCACGCTGCCGCCGCCGCTCTGGATCTTCTCCACCGTGGCGTCGGCGTCCTCGACCATGAAGTAGACGAGCCAGTTGGCCGGGACCTCTGGCGGCATCTCCAGGGCGTTCATGTCGATCATCCCGGCGACCATGTCCTCGCCCAGCTTCGCGATCGTGTAGGTGCCGACCCGGTCGGAGGGTTCCTCGTCGTAGCCCCAGCCGAAGACAGCCCCGTAGAACTGCTTGGCGGCGGCGGGGTCGCGGGTCCCAAGCTCGTTCCAGCCGACGGTGGCCGCCTCGTTGACGAGCTCGGCGCCGGAAAAGGTGCCGGGCTGCCAGATCCCGAAGAAGCCGCCCTCGGGATCGGTGAAGACCGCCATCCGCCCCAGGTCCATCACGTCCATCGGCTCGGCGACCTGGCTGCCACCGTTGGCGGTGACCGCGGCCGCGGTAGCGTCGGCATCGTCGACCGAGACATAAGTGCTCCAGGCAGGCGGCTGGCCCTCCTGCATCAGCGGCATGACGCCGGCGACGTCTTTGCCACCCTTTTTGGCCCGGCGATAACCGCCCATTTCCGCCGAGGTCGGCAGCTCCGGCACCTCCCAACCGAACACCTCGCCGTAGAAGCGGGCCGCTGCCTCGATATCCGGCGTCGCCAGGTCCACCCAGCACGGGGTCCCGGGCGCGTAACTGGTCCTCTCACTCATTTCTGCTCCTCGCTTTCGAAGGTTGTGCAGATGAGACCACAGTTCCGGCTCAAACTCATCGCTTCCGTGTGAATCCGCCTGGGCGTGTCTGAGCTTGACCCCCATAAATGACGGGAAAGCTCAGACACGCCCTCGGCCGCGGGGCCGTCCCGCTAAAATCCGACCTTGGAAGTAGGATTAAGTCTCAAGCCGCACTAGCGACCCGAGTGACCAGGAGCACCCCACCCCTCTTGACCGACACCGCAGGAACCAAGATCTCCGTCTGCCCGGCAGCCGAGCTGCCGCCGGGCGGCATGCGCCTGGTCGAGCACAACGGGACCAAGATCGGCGTCTTCAACTGCGACGGCGCCTACTACGCGATCGAGGATCGCTGCTCCCACGACAACGGCCCGCTCGCCGAGGGCGAGTTCGACACCGCCACCTGCACCGTCGAGTGCCCCCGCCACGGCTCTCTCTTCGACCTCACCACCGGCAGGCCGAAGACGCTCCCCGCTTTCCAGCCGGTCCAGACGTTCCCGGTAGCGGTCGAGGACGACACCATCACTTTGGAGGTCAACTGACATGGCAACGCCCGAGGTTCTCGCCGAGAAACGCGAGCTGGCCGGCATCAATGCCGACTACAAGGAGAAGTTCGGCTTCAACGATCCCGAGACGGGTTACGCCTACAAAGCGCCGAAGGGACTGAGCCGTGAGATCGTCGAAACGATCTCCGACTTCAAGGAAGAGCCGCAGTGGATGCGGGACTTCCGGCTGAAGGCGCTGGAGCACTTCGAAAGCCGCCCGACCCCGAAATGGGGCGGCGACCTCGACCAGATCGACTTCGACGACATCCACTACTTCGTCCGCGCCTCGGACACGAACAGCCGCGACTGGAGCGAGGTCCCGGAGGACATCAAATACACCTTCGACCGGCTCGGGATCCCCGAGGCGGAGCGCAAATTCCTCTCCGGGGTAGGCGCCCAGTACGAGTCCGAGGTCGTCTACCACCAGGTGAACGAGAAGCTCGAGGCCCAGGGCGTGATCTTCACCGACATGGACACCGCCCTGCGCGAGCACGAGGACCTGGTGCGCGAGCACTGGGCGACGATCATTCCGCCCAACGACAACAAACTGGCGGCGCTGAACAGCGCCGTCTGGTCGGGCGGCTCGTTCGTCTACGTGCCGGCCGGGGTCAAGGTCGAGATGCCGCTGCAGGCCTACTTCCGGATCAACACCGAGAACATGGGCCAGTTCGAGCGGACGCTGATCATCTGCGAGGAGGGCGCCGACGTCCACTACATCGAGGGCTGCACGGCGCCGGTCTACTCCAGCGACTCGCTGCATTCCGCGGTGGTCGAGATCGTCGCCAAGAAGAGCTCGCGGGTCCGCTACACGACCGTGCAGAACTGGTCGCAGAACGTCTTCAACCTCGTCACCAAGCGCGCGGTCGCGCACGAGAAGGCGACGATGGAGTGGGTCGACTGCAACCTCGGCTCGAAACTGACGATGAAGTACCCGTCGATCTACCTGCTCGGGCCCGAAGCCCACGGCGAGATCCTCTCGATCGCCTTCGCCGGCGAGGGCCAGCACCAGGACGCCGGCGGCAAGATCATCCACGCGGCGCCGCGCACCTCGTCCTCGATCTTCTCCAAGTCGATCTCCAAGGACGGCGGCCGGGCGACCTACCGCGGGCTGCTCGAAGTCGCCGACGGGGCGAGCGAATCCCGTTCGAAGGTCGTCTGCGACGCGCTGCTCCTCGACGAGGACTCGCGCTCGGACACCTACCCGACGATCCGCATCGACGAGAACGACGCCGACATCGGCCACGAGGCGACCGTCTCCAAAATCGGCGACGAGCAGCTCTTCTACCTGCAGAGCCGCGGCCTCGACGAGGAGGAGGCCTCGAAGATGATCGTCAACGGCTTCATCGAGCCGGTGACCAAGGAGCTGCCGATGGAGTACGCGGTCGAGCTCAACCGGCTGATCGAGCTGCAGATGGAGGGTTCCATTGGCTGAGGTCGCGACCGCACCGGCCTGGCTCGACGAGAGGCGCCGGCGCGGCGCCTCTCTAGCGCAGGAGCTGCCCCTGCCCGACCAGAAGGCGAAGGGCTGGGAATTCACCGACCTCTCTGAGCTGGACCTCACCGCTTACGAGGAGGCGAGCGCCGAGCCGGTCGTCTCCGGCGCCGAGGGCGCGGCCGTCGTCTCGCTGAGCGAGGCGCTGAGCAGCCACGGCGACCTGCTGCACGAGCGGCTGGGGTCGCTGGTGCCGGCGGAGGACTTCTTCGTCGCCCGCAACGAGGCGGGCTGGCGCGACGGCGTCCTCGTCCACGTGCCGAAGGGCGTGCGCCTGAGCGAGCCGATCCAGATCGAGGTCCCGGTCGACGCGAGCGGCGCCGCGGTCAACTGGCGGACGCTGATCGTGCTCGAGGAGGGCGCCGAAGCCGAGGTCTGGGAGCACTGGTCCTCGCCCGGCGACGACGTCGACGCGATGCTGAACTCGGTGGTCGAGCTGGCGGTCGGCCAGGCCGCGACCCTGCGCTACGTCAACACCCAGGACATCTCCGAGCAGGCGTGGATCTTCGCGACGCAGCGGGCGCAGGTCGAGCGCGACGGCCGGCTCGACTGGGCCGCCCTCGGCTTCGGCTCGGCCCGCGGCAAGGTGCGGATGGAGACCAAGCTCGCCGGCCCGGGATCGGAGGCGCGGGTGACCGGCGGCTACGCCGGCGGCCCCGGCCAGCACCTCGACTTCGACACCCTGCAGGAGCACGCGGCGCCGAACACCAACTCCGACCTCGCCTTCCGCGGCGTCCTCGCCGCCGGCGCGACGGCGGTCTGGCGCGGAATGATCAAGGTCGACCCGGGCGCTCAGCAGACCGACGCCTTCCAGGAGAGCCGCAACCTCCTGCTCTCCCCCGAGGCCCACGCCGACGCGATCCCGGGCCTGGAGATCCTCGCCGACGACGTCCGCTGCACCCACGCCGCCGCGATCGCCCAGGTTGACAAGGAGCAGCTCTTCTACCTCACCTCCCGCGGCCTCAGCGACGAGGACGCCAAGTCCCTGGTGATCGAAGGCTTCCTCGAGTCCCTGGTCGAACGTCTCGCCGAGGGCCCCGTGCGCGACAGCATCTCCGAGGCGCTCGAGACTCGCCTCGCCGAGATCCTCTAGTCCTCCTCGCGCTCCCGGTGCTGGGCGCGTGTGCTCTTGACGATCCCGGCGACGACGATCGCCACCGGGATCAGGTAGAGCACCCAGAGGTAGTGGCCGACGTGGGCTACCGGGAGCACGTGAGGCCCTTCACGCGTTACCCAGGGAGAGCAGATAGAGCCCGAAGCAGGTGAAGGCGACCATCACCGCCAGCATCCAGTACTGGGAGGCGGTGGCCCTGCGGTAGTCGGGCCAGTAGACGAGGGCGCGGTCGTGGGCGAGCATCAGGCCGATTACGTGGCCGATCACCAGGGCGGCGACCTGGACGTACCAGATCATGTTGGCGCTCAGGGCCCGGTAGTCGACGGTGCCGTTGACGGTCCCGAAGAGGTCGGTGTGGCTGGTGCCGAGCGGGTCGGAGAGGATGTAGGTGAACTGGGCCTGCTCCTGGAAGAAGAAGAGGCTGAAGTAGTGGGCCACCAGGTAGGCCAGCGCGATCGGGATCAGGGTGTGGGCAAAGCCTGTGCGCAGCTGCTTGAAGCTCGGCGCGCCGGGAACGGTCCGCATCCCTCGCACCCCAAGCTGGTAGATCAGGCCGACGCCCGCGAAGGTGAGCAGCATGAAGATCGTGTCGGTGAGGCGGAGCGCGCTGGTCAGTTCCATCCCGCGATCGGCGAACCATTCGAAGAGGCTTTCGATGCTGTCTTTGAACGCTCCCTCCTGAGCGCCGTCGAAGCTGGTGCTGGCGATCGAGGCGATCACCACCGCGGCCGAGCCGGGGATCGACGCCCAGTTGGTGGTTGCCGAGAAAGGGCGGCGGCGGTAGAGGCGGCCGTCGCGGCTCCCGAAGATGCCGAGGCGGCCGAACATCCCGAAGTAGACGGAGAAGACCTCCCCCCGTTCGCACCACTCTTCGGTCCCGAAGACGGCCATCATCGCCAGCGTGTAGACGCTGTAGAGGAGGGCGCCGAGTCCGGCGGCGTGGGGAGAGAGGCCGACGGCGACGCCGCCGCTGGCGCCGTAGACCACCTCGAGCCAGACGGTCGCCAGCAGGCCGATCGCAGCCGGCCAGCGGCCGAGCCACTCTGGATAGGGCAGGTGGGCCGCCCGCTGCCCGCCAACCGCCTTGAAGGCGCCGCCCGCCGCTCGACCGATGGCCCGCCACGGGTTGAAGGGCCGGAAGACGTCACCGAGGATCGCCGAGGAGAAGGCGAAGCCGAGCCAGCAGGTGACGAAGAGGAAGGTGAGGGCGAAGTTGCGGTCGGGCGCTTCGGTCCCGTGGAGGCCGGCGTAGATCGAGAACCCGAGGAGGAAGACGGCGATCGCCCCGCAGACGACCTGCACGGGCATGCTGGTCAATGCTGCCGAGAAGCGCTCGCCCAGCGGCCGCCGGCGCTCGTCCTCGAACTGAGGTTTGCGCCAGGCGGCCGAGAGGGCGAAAAAGGAGGCGATGAGGACGATCGAAGCCGCCCACGCGAACAGCCACGCCGGGATCGGCAGGTCTTTGCGCGAAACGAGCGCGTGCGCGAACGGCAGCAAGGTCACGGTTCGACCTTCATGTCGATGATCTGTTCTTTGCGACCCTCGAGCTCGGCCTCGAACTCGCCTTCGATTTCGGCGGGCAGGTTGTAGGTGACGGTGCCGCCGCCCTTCGGGACCTCCTTGGCGACGTCGTACCCGTGGAGGTGGACCTCTTCTTCGAACGGGACCTTGACCTTGAAGTGGATCTGGTCGCCCTTGTGGTAGACGAGTTCCTGGATCCCGCCGACGGGTTTTCCTTCTTTGTCGACGACGATCGTCGGCACTTTGCCGGCGTCGGTGGTGCTGTTGGAATCGCTGCCGCCACTACTGAGGACGATCAGCAGGACTACGGCAACCACCACCAAGGCAGCGCCGATAAGCGCGGTTCTCGTGTTCATCTTTCGCTCCTTTGTCTTCGGAATTGCTGCGGGAACTACGCAGCAACCGGAGGCGGGCGCTGAGCGAGCCCGAGGGCGATCAGGAGACCGCCGGAAGGAGCGAAGGAACGGGGAGGCTTGGGAAGCGCCGGCGGCGTGGTCCCGCCGTATCTAGACTCGCCGCGCCCTGCCAGCCGCTCGGAGAGACGGACGACCGCCTCGCAGCCTGGATAGTGACCGAAAAGCAGGGTCAGCAGCAGCGCCAGCAACGGCAGCGCCGGCAGCAGGAATGTGACGAGCTGAGCCACGCCGGCCAGGATAACGTCCAGCCTAAATGCGCCCTGAACGCAACAACATCGCCGCCCCCGACCTGCCTGACAGCCTCGCCTGGGTCGGGACGGAACCGGAGTCGATGCCGGCACTGACCGCCGGCGGGCCGGCGCTCGTCCACTTCGTCGAATACGCGCAGCTGAACAGCGTCCGCACCCTCCCCTACCTGGTCGAGTGGCAGCAGCGCTACCGCGAGGCGGGCCTCAGCGTGTTCGCCGTGCAGGCGCCGCGCTTTCCTTTCGCAGCCGAGCCCGAGAACGTCAAGGCCGGCCTGGCCGAGCTCGGGGTCGAGTTTCCGGTCGCGATCGACGCCGAGCACGATCTCTGGGCCGCCTACGGGTGCAAAGGCTGGCCGAGCCTCTTCCTCTGGAGCCTTGGCGGCGCACTCGCCTGGGCCCACTTCGGCGAGGGCGAATACCTGGCGACCGAGGAGGCGATCCAGGCCGAGCTGCGGGAGATGGACGCGCTGCAGGAGCTGCCCGAGCCGCTGGCGCCGCTGCGGGCGACCGACGCGCCGGGCGTCCACGTCATCCCCCCCACCCCCGAGGTCTTCCCCGGCGGCTCCTACGAGCGCCCCTGGATCGCCGGCGAAGACGGCGAGGACCTGGCGCTCGACTACCAGGCCGGCGGCGCCTATGCGACGGTCGAGGGCGACGGCGAGCTGCAGGTGGATATCGACGGCGAGTGGCGGACGCTCCCGGCCAGCCCCACCCCCGGCCTGCGCCCCCTCGCCGAGCATCCCAGCCACGAGGCCCACAGCCTCGTCCTGCGCCCCGCCCCAGGCGTCAAGATCTGGTCACTCAGCTTCGCCGCCGGCATCCCGTAAACCGAGGAGGAAACATGATCACCAAGCTCGACTTCATCGGCATCCCGTCCACCGACGCCGACCGCTCGCGCGCCTTCTACGTCGAGACCCTGGGCCTGCGGCCCGACGAGCACGGCCAGTACGAGTTCTGGGTCGGCGAGACCTGCTTCGGCATCTGGGAGCCGGGGAAAATGGGAATGGACTTCGCGCCGCAAAAGAACGCTCACCCGGCCCTCCACGTCGACGACGTCAAGGCCGCCCGCGAAGAGCTGGAAGCCAAAGGTGTCGAGTTCGCCGGCGACACCTTCGACACCGGCGTCTGCCACATGGCCTTCTTCACCGACCCGGACGGCAACGACCTAATGCTGCACCACCGCTACGCGCCGATCGAGTGAGCGATTGCTGAGTTGGACCGGCTATGGGCGGGTTAACTCAGCAAACGTCAGGTCCGCGCCGCGAGCTCCTCGCGGATCTCCTTGGGGAGCATGAAGCGGACGTCCTCGTGAACGGTGCGGAGCTCGGAGACGTCCTCGGCGCCGCGGTCGCGGAAGAAGGAGACGAGGCTCTCGACCAGCTCCTCGGGGGCTGAGGCGCCGGAGGTGATGCCGACGGTCTCGACGCCCTCCAGCCACTCCTCCTGCACCTGGGAGTGGTTGTCGATCAGGTGCGAGGCGGCGCCGTGTTCGCGCGCCACCTCGACCAGGCGGTTGGAGTTGGAGGAGTTGGTCGAGCCGATCACGAGGACGAGGTCGCACTCGCGAGCCAGCTGCTTGACGGCGATCTGGCGGTTGGTGGTCGCGTAACAGATGTCGTCTGACTTGCTGGCGACGATGCCGGGGAACTTGGCCCGCAGGGCGGCGATCACCTCGGCGGTCTCGTCGACCGAGAGCGTCGTCTGGGTGATGAAGGCGACTTTGGTCGGGTCCGGGACCTCGAGGCTCTCGACTTCGTCGGCGGTTTCGATCAGGACGATGCTCTCGGGGGCCTCGCCGGTCGTCCCTTCGACCTCCTCGTGGCCCTCGTGGCCGATCATGATGATCGTGTAGCCCTGGGCGGCGAAACGGCGGGCGGATACGTGGACCTTGGTCACCAGCGGGCAGGTCGCGTCGATCGTCTGCAGGTTGCGGGCGGCGGCGTTCTCGTGCACGCTCGGCGCCACCCCGTGGGCGGAGAAGACGACGATCGCGCCCTCCGGCACCTCGGTCTCCTCCTCGACGAAGATCGCGCCGCGCTCGGCCAGCTCCTCGACCACGTGCTTGTTGTGGACGATCTCCTTGCGCACGTAGACGGGGGCGCCGTGGAGCTCGAGCGCGCGCTCGACCGTCTGCACGGCGCGGTCGACGCCGGCGCAGTAGCCGCGCGGCGCGGCGAGCAGCACCCGCTTCGGGGCGGTGACGGTGGCAGGCATGTATCCAGGGTACCGAGGGGCGTGTCTGAGTTTGACCCCCACAGATGACGGGGAAACTCAGACACGGTGGACGGATTGCGGAAAATCAGCCGGGGCTGCCCCGAAAATGCGGCATAAGTAGCCTTGCTGGATGGCAACTTCCGGACGCCACTTGGACCGCCTCACCGCCGTCGATGCCTCGTTCCTGACGAACGAGCACTCGAACAGCCACATGCACGTGGGCGCGATCCTGATCTTCGAGGGCCCGCCGCCGCGCTACGTCGACCTGGTCGAGCACGTGCGCAGCCGCCTGCCGCTGGTGCCGCGCTTCCGCCAGAAGCTGGTGGTGCCGCCGCTGGAGGCCGGGCGCCCGCTCTGGGCCGACGACGTCAACTTCAACCTCACCTACCACATCCGCCACAGCGCGCTGCCCGATCCGGGCGGCGAGGAGGAGCTGAAGAAACTCGCCGGGCGCGTCTTCTCCCAGCAGCTCGATCGCCTGAAGCCGCTCTGGGAGCTGTGGCTGGTGCAGAACCTCGAACGCGACCGCTTCGCGATCCTCACCAAGACCCACCACGCGATGGTCGACGGCGTCTCCGGCGTCGACATCGGCACCGTCCTCTTCGACGTCGAGCGCGAGGCCGAGCCGCTTCACCTCGAGGACGATTGGGTGCCGCAGCCCGAGCCGGGGACGACCGAGCTGGTCGCGCGCGGGGTCGCCGACGCCGTCGCCGCGCCGGTGAAGCTGGCCGAGCGGGCGATCGAGGTGGTCAAGAACCCGGAGACGACCGCGCGCAGGGCGGTCGAGGCGCTGGAGGGCGTCGGCGAGATCGTCAGCGCCTTCGCCGACCCGGCGCCGGACGTGCCGCTGAACGAAGAGATCGGCCCCCACCGCCGTTACGTCTGGGCGCGCTCGGAGCTGGCCACCTTCAAACGGATCAAAGACGCGCTCGGCGGCACCGTCAACGACGTCGTCCTCGCCGTCGTCACCGGCGCCCTGCGGGAGTGGCTGTACGGGCGCGGGGTCCGCAGCGAGGGGCTGGAGCTGCGGGCGCTGGTCCCGGTCTCGATTCGAACCGCGGACGAGCGCGGCGACCTCGGCAATCGGATCGCGCTGATGCGCGGGCCGCTGCCGGTCTACATCGAGGACCCGGTACGGCGACTGCGCACGATCAGCGACGCGATGGCGGGGCTGAAGCGCTCGAAACAGGCGCTGGGGGCGGAAGTGATCTCCCGCTTCAACGACTTCGCGCCGCCGACGCTGCTGGCGCAGGCCTCGCGGATCAACTTCTCGACCCGCCTCTTCAACCTCATCGTCACCAACGTGCCGGGCCCGCAGATGCCGCTCTACGTCCTCGGCAAGGGACTCGAGGACGTCTTCCCGGTCGCCTTCCTGCCGCAGAACCACTGCCTGGCGGTGGCGATCATGAGCTACAACGGCAAGGTCGGCTTCGGCCTGCTGGCCGACTACGACTGCATGACCGACGTCGAGGTCGTCAGCAACGGGCTGAACGAATCCCTGGCCGAGCTCGAGGCGGCGGCGGGCAAGGCCGCCAAAGCGGCATAGGCGCTCTTCCGCGCGGGTAGCGGAAGAGGCGACGCTCGTCCCTCCCTAGGCTTTCCCCATGCCCCTGCTGCTGATCCTTCTCTTCATCGTCGTCCCGGTCGCGGAGCTCTACGTGATCATCAAGGTCGGCGAGCTGATCGGCGTCTGGCCGACCCTGTTCCTGCTGCTGGCCGACGCGCTGCTGGGTTCGTGGCTGCTGAAACACCAGGGGCGCAACGCCTGGCGGCGGTTCAACGAAGCGCTGGCGGCCCGGCGGTTCCCCGGGCGCGAGGTGGTCGACGGGGCGCTGATCATCGTCGGCGGCACGCTGCTGCTGACGCCGGGATTCCTCACCGACATCGTCGGGGTCTTCTTCCTGCTGCCGCCGACCCGGGCGATCGCGCGACGGGTGCTGAAACGCTTCACGATCGGGCGCTTCGCGGTGGTGGCGATGCCAGGCGGCGGCCAGGGGCCGTTCGGGCCGCCGCCGACCGACGGCGGCCAGCGCCCCTCCCGCGACTACGACTTCGACGCGACCGCGGAAGAGGTCCCGGGAGAAGGCGACCCCGAGCGGCAGCTGCCGCGGACCGACCGACATTGATGGCGGCCGGGGAGCGGCAGACCGAGCGGCTCATTGCCCGCAAGCCGACCCCCGACGACCGCGCCCTCTACCACGTCCACTTCACACGACCGGCGATCGAGAGCTGGCTGCGCCCTTCCCCACTACCCCCTTTCACCGCCCAGGTGATCGACGAGCTCGTCGACGGCGATCAAGCCCACTGGCAGGACCACGGCTTCGGCCCCTGGATCCTCATCGAGAGGGAGACCGGCGCCTTCGCCGGCCGCGGAGGCCTCGCCTGGACCTCGGTCGAAGGCGTCGCCGAAGTCGAGCTCCCCTGGAGCATCGAGCCCCACCTCCACAGCCAGGGCCTCGCCACCGAGGCCGCGATCGCCGCCTGCGATTGTGCCCGCCAGCTCGAACTCGAGCAGGTCATCGCCCTCGTCCTGCCGACCAACATCCCCTCGCAGCGCGTCGCCGAGAAGACGGGCTTCGAGCGAGCCGGCGAGGTCACCCACGCGGGGTTGCCGCATCTGCTGTTCCGACTACAGCTCTAGTAACTCAGAAGCCCAAAGCGAACTTGGCGTCGTCGGTCATCATTTCGGGACTCCACGGGGGGTCGAAGACCATCTTCGGGTGGACGGCGGTGACGCCGGGGAGGTCGCCGACGAACTCGCGCATCTGCTCGGAGACCTGGGGGCCGATCGGGCAGGCGGGGGTGGTGAGGGTGAAGGTGACGTAGACCTCGGCGTCTTTCTCGATGTTGACGTCGTAGACGAGGCCGAGGGAGACGAAGTCGAGGCCGAGCTCGGGGTCGATTACCTCCTCGAGCGCCTCGTAGACGTCCTCCTCGGTGAGGGCTTCGTCGGCGGTCGCGTCGGTCGGTGCGGGGTTCTCAGTCATGGCCCCATGGTAGCCGGGCGCTCAGCGGGGCTCGGGGGGCGGGCCGTCGGCGGCCGGGACCAGCTCTCGCTGGTACCAGCCGACGTCGCGCCAGGCGCCCTGCTTCCAGCCGATTTCGCGGTTGACGCCGACCAGCTCGAAGCCGAGGCTCTCGTGCAGACCCTCGCTCGCCTCATTCGGCAGGGTGATCCCGGCGCAGGCCATGCGGAAGCCGCGCTCGCGCAGGCGGTCGAAGAGGGCTTCGTAAAGGGCGCGGCCGACGCCTTCGCCGCGGGCCTCGCCGGCGACGTAGACGGAGACGCTGGTGCTCCACCGATAGGCGGGGCGCTCGTTGAAAGGCGTCGCGTAGGCGTAGCCGATCACCCGCCCCTCCCGCTCGGCGACCAGCCAGGCATGGCCGGCGCCGTAGCGCTCGATCCGCGCTGCCATCTCCGTGGAGTCGGGCGCCCGTTCCTCGAAGGAGACCGGGCTGCTCTCCACGTGCGGCGCGTAGATCGCCGCGCAGGCAGGGGCGTCGCCGGCGGGATCCGCCTCTCGAATGCTGAGGTGGGACATGGGGACGGCAATCTAATTCAGGCGCGGGCAATCGCTTAGGCTGCCGAGCCATGAGCAAGCAGGGGAACGTCGCGCGCCGGTCGATCGGGATCGTCTTCTCCGACGGCGGCCTCCTGGCCCTCACCTCGGAGCTGCCGCGCGGCGGGGCCGGCCTCGACGAGGAGCAGGTGACCGCGGTCCTCTGCGAAGCCGACGGCGCTCCGCTGACCTTCGAAGAGACCTTGCTCTCGACCGAGTACGGCGAGGACGGCGTCCAGCGCCGGGCGACGCTGGAGCTGTGGCCCAGCGTCGAGGAGATCCGGCCGCTGCGCGGTGCCGGCTCGCTGATCAGCTCGGTCCAGGTGCGCCGCCAGGAGCTCGACTCGCAGATCGCTTTCTTCCGCTGGGAAGTCGAAGGCCGTGAGGGGCTCGGCACCTACGAGGTTGCCCGCCACGTCGATGAGTGAGGCCCAGGCCAACGGGATCCGGGCGATCATCTCCGACTTCGGCGGCGTCCTGACGACGCCGCTGCTCGGCAGCTTCGAACGGGTCCAGGACGAGATCGACATCCCCGCCGAAAGCCTCGGCCAGGCGCTGCGCGCGGCCACCGAGCAGCGCGAGGACAACCCGCTCTTCGAGCTCGAGCGCGGCGAAATCGAGGAGTCTGAGTTCCTCGAGCTGCTGAGCACCCACCTAGAGCCGCTGCTCGGCCACCGCCCCCACCTGCACCGCTTCCGCGAGGTCTACTTCGACGCGCTCGACCCGAACGAACAGATGATCGCGCTGATGCGGGAGCTGAAGGCGAGCGGGCTGAAGATGGCGATGCTGACCAACAACGTGCGCGAGTGGGAGCCGCTCTGGCGCTCGATGATGCCGGTCGACGAGATCTTCGAGGAGGTGGTCGACTCCGCTTTCGTCGGCTGCCGAAAGCCCGAAGGGCGGATCTACCGGCTGACGCTGGAGCGGATCGGGATGCCGGCCGAGGCCTGCCTCTTCCTCGACGACCTCGAGGTCAACTGCGAAGGCGCGGAGAAGGCCGGGATGAAGGCGGTCCACTTCCGCGACAACGAGCAGGCGATCGCCGAGATCCGCACCGCGCTCGGCCGGTAGCTGTTCCTTATGGCTGCTTAACAGGCAAAAAGAACAGCTAACAGCGTGCTACGTGCGCTCGCTGGCGGGCGTGCCCGCGCCGTTGCCCTCGGCGGCCCGAACCGGCGCCTCGCGCCAGCGGCGCGCAAACGGCAGCCGCCAGCTGTGGGGGGCGATCAGGGCGCCGATCTCGGCCGGCCCCCAAGATCCCTGCGGATATGGCTTCACCGGCGGCGGGTCCCGCAGCAACGGTTCGGAGACCTCCCACAGCCGCTCGATCCCCTTCGCCGTGGTGAAGAGGGTGCGGTCGCCGATCATCGCGTCGCGGATCAGCCGCTCGTAGGCCTCGACCGCGTCGCCGCGGTAGCCGGTTTCGTCGAGCGAGAACTGCATGCTCGCCTTGTCGAGCACCATCCCCATCCCCGGCCGCTTGCCGTAGAAGGAGAGCGAGACGCGCGAGGACTCGTCGAGGTCGAAGGTGAGGTGGTCGGGGCCGTAGCGGCCGACGCGCGAGTGCTCGGGGAACATCGCCTGCGGCGGCTCGCGGAAGGCGATCGAGATGATCCGCGAGCTTTCGCCCATCCGCTTGCCGGTGCGCAGGTAGAACGGGACGCCGCTCCAGCGCCAGTTGTCGAGTTCGCAGCGCAGGGCGACGAAGGTCTCGGTGCTGGAGTTCGGATCGACGCCCTCCTCGTCGCGGTAGCCCTCGTACTGGCCGCGAACCACCTGGCTCGGATCGAGCGGCTGCAGGCTGCGGAAGACCTTGTTCTTCTCGTCGGTGGTCGGCTCCGGCGCCAGCGAGGTCGGCGGCTCCATCGCGACGAAGGCGAGGATCTGGAACAGGTGGGTGACGACCATGTCGCGGAAGGCGCCCGTTTTCTCGTAGAAGGCGGCGCGGGAGCCGACCCCGAGCGTCTCCGGCACGTCGATCTGGACGTGGTCGATGTGGTTGCGGTTCCAGATCGGCTCGAAGAGGCCGTTGGCGAAGCGCAGCGCGAGGATGTTCTGCGCCGCCTCTTTGCCGAGGAAGTGGTCGATGCGGAAGACCTGATCCTCGTCGAGCACTTCGTGGACCATCTCGTTCAGCTTCCGTGCCGAGGCAAGGTCGGTCCCGAACGGCTTCTCCAGGATCACCCGCGAGCGCTGCGAGAGCCCGCAGCTCTTCAGCATCTGGATCACGTCCGGGGCCGCCGTCGGCGGCACGCTCAGGTAGTGGAGCAGCCGCATCTCCGAGCCGAGCTCGCCTTCGGCCTCCCGCACGGCCTCGGCCAGCGCCTCCGGCGCCTGCGCATGGGGCACGTAGGAGAGCTTGCTCGAGAACTCGTGCCATTCCTCGCCGCCGAAGGCGCTGCGGGCGAACTCCCGGCACGACCTTTCCGCGATCCCCCGGAACTCGGCGTCGGAGATCTCCTCCATCGAGACCCCGATCACCCGGAACTCCGGCATCAACCCGGCCTGGAACAGCCGCAACAGCCCCGGCAGCAGCTTCCGCCGCGCCAGGTCGCCGGTGGCGCCGAAGATGACGATCGCTTGCGGGGGAACGTCCAAGCAACCGAGCTTAGCCAGGCCGGCGGTGGCGGTCCGAGTCCGGCACCAGTTCGGCCAGAGCGGAACCGGGCTCGAACAGCCACCGCCCGTTGCTCAACCCGACTTGCGGGTCTGCAGCATCGGCAGGGTGCTCCCCGTACTGATCAGTTTCATGCTCGTCCACCTCCTCGGGTCTGATCGACAAGATGGACAAAGCTATATTGATTACTAGAGAAAAATCAATTCAAGAGATGATGCGATCTCTCTTGCTATCTCGATACCGCGGTAGCTACCTTCGAGAACAGCGAGGTTCTTCGGTTACCGCGCTACAGGGGATAAGGCTTTCGAGGGAGGAACGAGTGGGAGGTCAGCAGCGACGCAAGGATGCCGGCGGCGGGAAGAAACGCCGGAGCAAGGCACGCGGCGTTTCCCTCCGGGTGCGGATCGTCGCCGCCTGCATCGAGCGTGAGGTCACGCCGAAAGAGATCGCCGACCGTGAAGGACTGCCGATCGACACCGTCGCCTACCACTTTCGGGCGCTGGAGAAGGAGGGCTACCTGCGCGTCAGCCGCAAAGAGCCTGCCCGAGGACTGAAACGGCACTACTACGTGGCAGAGCGGAGAAAAGTAATCACCGACAGGGAGTTCGCCGAGATGACGAAGGAAGAACAGCGCGCGGCAAGCGAAGCGACGCTTCGGGACCTCCTCGAACACTGCGGGGAGGCCCTGCAAACGGGCACGCTCGATGCTCGACCCGACAGCCATCTCAGTTGGGTCCTGCTTTCCCTGGACAAGCAGGGATGGGAGGAGCTGCAGAGCCATCTGGACTGGATGCTCGAGCGCACCCTGCAAATCGATGAGGGAGCCCGCGCACGACTTTGCAAGAGCGGTGAGAGGCCGATCCATACAACCTTCGCGATCGCGGGCTTCGAAAGCCCGGCGCCAGAGTCGATCATGTCCGACTCGAGCAACTAAAGCTTGCGCCCCCATCGGCCAGGTGCCGGGGGGCCTTCACCAACGGAAACGATCACGGTGAAGGCCCCCTAGGCACGGGGCGTTACTTGCAGTCGGAATCGCTGGGCGCGGCCGGTCCGGCTAGTTGTCGGAACCGGCGCGGTCCCAGACGTACAGCTCCATCGCCTCTCCCGCCAGCTCCATCAGCCGGGGTGGGCTGAGGAGGCCGAGGACGAGCTCCAGGGCATCTTCCTCGGTAACGCCCGAATCGACGGCCTCCTCGCCGCGGAAGCCAGCGGCGAGCTTGAGGGCCTCGCGACGGTTCTCGCCGAGGGAGTTGAAGGCGCCCATGAGGAAATCGCGGTTGGGGACCGGCTGGCCGGACTCGAGCGAGCCGTGCCAGGCGGCGAGCATCGAGAGGTCGTGCTCGTCGAGCTCGGAGATCGCCTTCGCGTAGTGGACTTCGAGCTCGTGGTCTGGAATCTCGTCCACCCAGGCGCGCACCGCCTCCCCGAGGAGCTGGCGGCGAGCCTCTCGACCGACGGAGTCGGCGATGGCCCGGATGGCGTCGGCTGGGTCTACGAAGCAGAGAGTCATCAACTGCCGAGAAAGGTAGAGGCGGCCGACGACGGCAAAAGATGCCCGCTAATCCCCCACTTTGCGGGGTCGTGCGGGGAGGCGCGGGGAAGGCGCCGGAGCCGTCCCTAGGCTCGAACCCGTGCCGCTGAAACTCGTCTACGGACCCCCCAACTCGGGCCGCGCCGGCGTCATCCGCCGCGACTTCGCCGCCGCCCTGACCCGCGACCCGATCCTGGTCGTGCCGACCGTCGACGACGTCTTCGCCTTCGAGCGCGAGCTCGCCGGCGGCGGTGCCCTGCTGGGGGGCTCGGCGATGACCTTCGGCGGCCTCTTCCGCACCGTCGCCACCGCGGCGGGATCGCCCCCCGGAGCGGAGCTCTCGACGGCGCAGCGGCTGCGGGCGGTCTCGGTCGCGATCGAGGCGCGCCGCGAGCGGCTGCGGCCGCTGCGTCGCTCGGCCGGGCGGCCGCGCTTCGCCCGCGCCCTCGAGCGGCTGCTCGGCGAGCTACAGGCGGCCGGCGTCGAGCCGGAGGAGGTCGAGGCGAGCGCGGCGACGCTGGAAGGCTCCGCCTACCTCGGTGACATCGCCGCCCTCTACGGCGCCTACGAGGAAGTGCGGGGGCAGACGGGGCGCGTCGACTCCCATGGCATCGCCCGCGAGGCGATCGCCCAGCTGCGCCGCGACAGCCCCTTTTGGGGTGGGCGCCCGGTCCTCCTTTACGGCTTCGACGACCTGACCGAGAACCAGTTCGAGCTGGTCGCCGCGCTGGCCGCGCAGACCGACGTGACCGTGGCCCTCCCCTATGAAGAGGGGAGCGTGGCGCTGGCGGCACGCGGGCGGTTGCTGGGACAGCTGCGCGAGCGGCTCGCGGTGACGGCGGAGGTCGTGACCGAGCCGAACCCGCTGAACACCGAGAGCCTGGTGCTCTTCCACCTGACCCAGAGCTTCGGTCAGCCGCGGCCGACGCGGGTCGAGCACGACGGCAGCCTCACTCTGCTGCGCTCGGCGGGCACCCGGGCCGAGGCGGAGGCGATCGCCGCGCACGTCTCGCGGCTGGTCGCCGAGGGCGCCGACCCGGCGGAGATCGCCGTTGCGCTCCGCGATCCCGCCCGCCGGGGCCCGGAGATCGCCGCGGCACTGGAGCGCAACCGAATCGCGGTGGCGCTCGAGGCCGAGGTGCCGGTCGCGGGGACGAGCGTCGGCGGCGCCCTCGTGGCCCTGCTGGAGGCTGAGTTCGGCGCCCGCCGCGCCCCCGACTTCCTCCGCTACCTGCGCGGCCCCTCGGGCTTCTCCCCCGGCCGGGTCGATTGGTTCGAGCGCAACCTGCGCCGCCGGCGCATCCGCGACGCCGAGACCGCGCTGCTGCTCTGGCAGGGCGAGGACGGCGAGCCGCCCCGCGACCTCCTGCGCCTGCGCGAAGCGGCGCAGCGCTCGCCCGCTGTCCTGGCGGCAGAGGTCGGGGCGTTGGCGGGCCGGATGGCCTCGCGCCCGCTGCGCGACGCCGGCGACGGCCCCTCGCTGCCGCAGGGCGAAGGGCTGGAGCTGCGCGCGGCCTCGGAGATCGCCTCGGCGCTGGCGGAGCTGGCCGAACTCGGGGCGCTGGCCCCGCAGCCGCAGGAGCTGGCGCCGCTGATCGAAGAGCTCGACTTCCGCGTCTGGTCGGGGCCGGTCGAGGGCCGGGTCCGCATCGCCGACCCTTACCGCCTGCGCGCCGCCCGCTTCGACCACGTCGTTGTCGGCTCGCTGCAGGACGGCGAGTTCCCGCGCCGCGATCGCGGCGCCGACCCTTTCCTCTCCGACAGCCAGCGGGAGACGCTCGGGCTCGAGGCGCGCCGCGACACCGAGGCCGAGGAGCGCTACCTCTTCCACGCCTGCCTGGCCCTGCCCCGCCGCAGCCTCGCCCTCTCCTACCGCGACAGCGACGAGGACGGGGCCGCGACGGCCCGCTCGCCGCTGATCGACGACGTGCGGGCGCTCCTCTCCCCCGCTCCCGACGGCACCTCGCCCGACTCGCTGGAGGAGGAGCTCACGGTCGCGCGGGACCTGGCGCAGGTGGTCGCGCCGCTGGCCGAGGCACCCTCGAAGGACGAGCTGGCGCGGGCGCTGGCCGCGCACGGGCCCGGCGCCGACGCGCCGACGCTGCTGGCGCAGGTCGGGGTCGAAGCCGAGCTGGCGGCGGAGATCGTCGCCCGCGTCGGCGATGCCCGCCGGGCCGAGGCCGCCTCCCGCGCCCCCGGGCCGCTGACCAACCCGGCGGCGCTGGAGTCGCTCGCTGCCGTCGCCGCTTACGGCGGCACCACGTTGGAGGAATTCGATCTCTGCTCCTACCGCTGGTTCGCCGGCCACGAGCTCGACCCGCAGCTGCTCGACCCGGTCCCCGACCCGCTCGTCCAGGGCGGCCTCATGCACGCGGCACTCGAGCGCCTCTACCGCGAGCGCCCCAGCGGCGACCCGCTGCCGCGTCCCGAGACCCTCGCCGCCTGGAGCGAGCGCGGGCGCGAGCTGGTGGCGGCGATCGTCGCCGAGCGCGAGCTCGGCTCGCACCCGGCCGAGCGGGCGATGGCGCGGCGCGTCGAGCGCCTGCTGGAGCGCTTCCTCGCCGAGGAGGCCGAGCGGGCGGGAGCAGGCTTCGAGCCGTGGCTGCTGGAGGCGCGGTTCGGCGAGCACCCCGACGCCGAGCGGCCGGCGCTCGACCTCGGCGGCTGGGGCTTGCACGGTGCCGTCGACCGGGTCGATCGCGCCGCCGACGGCCGCGCCGTCGTCATCGACTACAAGCTCGCCAGCCGGGTCACCGCGCGGGAGAAGTTCGAGGAGCAGGCGAAGCTGCAGCTGCCGCTCTACCTGCAGGCGGTGGCCAAGCACTGGGGAGCGGAGGCGGCTGGCGCGCTGTACTTCGCGCTGCGGGGGACCGACGCCGACGCGCGGCGCCCGCGCGGGGTCGTCTCCTCCGCCGTCGCCGCCGACCTGCCCTACAAGCTCTACCCCAAGGACGTGGTCGAGCCGGAGGAGCTCGAGGAGCTGCTGGACGACTCGCGGCGCCGCGCGGGCGAGATCGTCGCCCGCATGCGGACCGGCGAGATCCGCCGCGATCCCGGCCCGCGACCAGGCCTGCGCGGCCACGACGTCTGCCCGGCTTACTGCACCTTCGCCTCGATCTGCCGCCGCGACCGCGCGCCCCAGTACATGGACGACGAGGAAGGCGAGGAGCGGTGACGGCCGAGCAGCGCACCGAGGCGCCGCGGCGCGAGCCGACGCCCGAGCAGGCCGCGGCGATCGCCGTCCGCGGCCGGGACGTGCTACTGGAGGCGGGGGCGGGGACTGGCAAGACCGGAGTGATGGTCGACCGCTACTGCCGCCTCGTCTGCGACTCCGGCCTCTCCCCCGACGCCGTCCTCGCCTTCACCTTCACCGAGAAGGCCGCGGCCGAGCTGCGCCAGCGGATCCGCACCGAGCTGGCGCGGCGGGCGGAGCGCGGCTCCGAGCGCGCCGCCGCGGTCCTGGCCGGGATCGGCGGCGCCTGGATCACGACGATCCACGGCTTCTGCAACCGGGTGCTGGCGGCCCATCCCGTCGCCGCCGGGGTCGACCCGGGCTTCCGCATCCTCGACGCGCCCGAGGCGGCGCGCGCGGCCCGCGAGGCCTTCGACGACGCCCTGGTCGAGTTCCTAGACGCGGAGGGGACCGAAGGTCACCTCCGTGGCGATTCGACGCGGGAGGAGACCGTCGCCGCCTACGACGTCGAGGGACTGCGGGGCACGATCGTCGGGATCCACGACGAGCTGCGCAGCCGCGGTCTCGCCGACCCCCATCTGCCGGAACCGCCGCAATCGGACCCCGAGGCGGCGATCCGCCATGCGGTCGAGGTTGGCGGCGAGTGCGTCGTGGAGCTGAGGGAGCGCGGCGGCAAACGGGCCGATCGCGAGCGCGAGCTGCTCGAAGAGGCGCTCGCTCGGCTGGCGCAGCTCGGCCCGGAGCCGAGCGTCGACGACCTGCGCCAGGCGACGGTCGACAGCGGCGCCAAATCGCTCGCTCCGTACAGAGAGGCGATCGACGCCGCCGTCGCCCGCACCGCCGAGGCAGGCGAAGGCGGCGACGCCTACCGCCACCTGGCCGAGCTGCTGCGCCTCTTCTCCGCCCGCTTCGGGGCGGCGAAGGAACGCCGCGCCGGGATCGACTTCGAGGACCTGCAGATCCTCGCCGCACGGCTGCTGGAGCGGGCGGAGATCGGCGAGCACTACCGCGGCCGCTTCCGCCAGATCCTCGTCGACGAGTTCCAGGACACGAACCGCCTGCAGCTGCGGCTGATCGAGGCGTTACGTGGCCCGAGGACCGAGCTGGTCGTGGTCGGCGACGAGCTGCAGTCGATCTACGGCTTCCGCCACGCCGACCTCGACGTCTTCCGTCGCCGCCGCGAGGAGATCGACCGCCGCAGCGACGCCGAGCTGATGCGCCTCAGCGGCAACTTCCGCTCGCGGCCGGAGGTCGTCGGCGCGGTCAACCTCTTCGGCGAGGCGCTCCTCGGCGCCGCGTACAACCCGCTGCGGGTGGGGGCGCCGCCGCCCGAGGAGCCAGCGTCAGGTGAAGGCCCCGCAGTCGAGCTGCTGCTAACCGCCCGCGACGGCTGGGACAGCGACGGGATCGAGCTCGAGCCGGCGATCGACGGGGCGACGCCGCTCAACTGCCTGGCCGAGGCGCGGGCCGTCGCCGAGCGGCTGCGGGCCCTCGCCGACGAGGGAGTTCCGCGCGGCGAGATGGTCGTTCTGCTGCGCGCCTTCTCCCACCTCGACGCCTACGAGGACGCGCTCGAACGCGCCGGCCTGCGGCCCTACGTGGTCGGCGGCCGCGGCTACTGGTCCCAGCAGCAGGTCGCCGACGTCTGCGCCCTGCTGGCGGTGATCGCCAACCCGCTCGACGACCACGCCCTCTTCGGCGCCCTCGCCTCTCCCGCCTGCGCGGTCGCCCCGGACACGCTCTGGCTGCTGCGCGCCGCGGCGGGCAAACGGAAGCACGTCTGGCCGGCGGTCGAGCGGGCCGCAGGAGCGGGCGAGGCGGAGCTGGCCGAGCCCGAGCGGCTGGAGGCGATCCCGGCGGACGAGCAGGAGCTGCTGGCGGCCTTCGTCGAGCGGATCGCTTCGCTGCGCAAGCGCGGGCCGCGCCTCTCGCTGGCGGAACTGATCGAGGCCGCGGTCACCGAGACCGGCTACGACCTTGCCGTCCTCAGCCGGCCGGCCGGCGAGGCGCGCTTCGCCAACGTCCGCAAGATGATGCGGCTGGCTACCGAGTTCGAGCAACGCGAGGGTCGCGACCTGCGCGGCTTCCTCGACTTCCTCGCCGCGCGGGCCGAGACCGACGCCGAGGCGCAGGCGGCGACCGCCGCCGAGGGCCACGACGGCGTCCGGATCATGACCGTCCACAACGCCAAGGGGCTGGAGTTCGGCGTCGTCGCGGTGCCGGACCTCTCGCGCCGGCTGCTGGGCGCCGGCCGCTCGCCGCTGCTGGTCCTCGGGCGCGAGGAACAGCCGCGGGTGGGGCTGCGGCTGGTCCGCCTCGGCAGCCCCAAGATCGACCTCTTCGAGTACGGCGCCCTCTGCGAAGAGGCAGCCGAGCGCGAAGCCGAAGAGGAGCTGCGGCTGTTCCACGTCGCCGCCACCCGCGCCCGCGAGCGCCTGATCGTCAGCGGCGTCGTCAACCCCAAAGCGGGTAAAGAGACGAGGGGCAAGCCGGTGATCGAACGCCTCGTCGAGACACTGGGAGCTCCGCGCGAGGAAGACTCGACGGTGCCCGTCGCGGTGCCTTCCCCGCGTCCAGGGTTGGAAGCGGAGCTCGCGCCCTCGGAGATCGCGGTACGCGTGAACCTCCCCTCGCCCGAGCGCGCCGCCGAGCTGCGGGCGCTGCACCGCGAGGGCGCCGCCACGCGCGAGCTGGGCGAGGGCCCACCGCCGCTGGTCGAGCGCCAGCCGCCGATCGTCCCCAGCCGCCCCCTCTCCTACACCGCGATCAGCGCGTACAAGGAGTGCCCATACCGCTTCTATATGGAGCGCGTATTGGGTATGGCCCGCATCGACGAGGGAGCGCCTAGCGATGACCTCGCGCTCACCAAGCCAGAAGAACGAACCGCGCGGGGGGCTGCCGTTCATGCGCTGTTGGAGTGGAGTCAGGCGAACGCTTGGGCTGAGCCGTCCTTGGAGCTGGCGGAGCGACATGCGGTTGCCAACGGACTCGACGTCGACGCAGGGCCGGAGCTGCTGGAGCCGGTGCGACAGTGGATCTGCTCGCCGCTGCGGGAGCAGATCGGCACCGAAGCGACCCGTGCCCGCGCCGAGGTGCCGCTGCTGCTCGGCGTCGGCGAGACCGTCCTGCGCGGGTCGATCGATCTGCTGGTCGAGCGCGAGGGGACGCCGCCGTTGGTCGTCGATTACAAGACGGACCGCCTCGGCGGCACCGATCCTGCCGAGCGAGCCGCGCACTATGAGGTCCAGCGCTCGATCTACGCCCTCGCCGTCGCCGAGGCGCTTGGGGTCGAGGAGGTCGAGGTTGCCTATGTCTTCCTCGAGCGACCAGCTGAGCCCGCGACCTCCCTGCTCGGACCTGCCGAGATGGCCGCCGCCCGCGCCTCGCTGGAAGCGACGATTGCCCATATCGGCAGTGGCGAGTTCCCGGCCGCCGCGGCCAACGAACGCGACTGGGCACTCTGCCGCGGCTGCCCCGCGCTGCGGGGTCTCTGCTCCGGGCCCCGCGAAGACTAGGTCGGCTGGGAGCCGACCTCTAGTTTCGCCGCAAGGTCGTCCAAGCGCAGCTGCTTCAGGCCCTCGCCGACCTCGTCGAGCTCGGCGGCGCAGTATTTGACCAGCTCGCGGCCCTCGCGGCAGAGCTCGAGGGTCTCGCGCAGGCCGGACTGACCGGAGTCGAGCCGGTCGATGATCTCCTCCAGCCGCTCGACCGCGGCCTCGTAGGAGTCAGGCTGCGCCGTCGGGCTCAGGTCTCGCTCGGACTCGTCCATCGCTGAAGCGAAGGCTAATGCGCTCCTCGGCGCTTACCTCGGCGGCGCTGGCCAGCGGCTCGCCGCCCTCCCCCTCGACCAGGGCATAGCCGCGTTCGAGCGTGCGCTCGGGTTCGTGCGCCCGCAGGGTGACGAGCGCCCGGCCGAGCGCCGCCCGCCGTTTCTCCAGGTCGGCGCCGGCCGCCCGGTTGCGCGCTCGCTCCAGGACCACGGTCCCGATTCGCTTCTGCGAGGCGGCTCGTTCGGCCAGCCCGCGTTCGGAGGCGGCGCGGATCTCGCGGATCTTCTGGTTGAGCTTCCCGCGCTCGCGTTGCAGTGCCCGCGCCGGTCCGCGCGCCAGTGCCCCCAGGTGCCGCGACCGCGTCCCGATCGCCCCCTCCCCCGCCCGCCGTAGCCCGACCGCGCAGCGCTCGAGGCTCTCGCGGGCGGCGAGACAGTCGAGCGGCACCGCCGCCTCGGCCGCGTGGGTAGGGGTCGAGCAGGCGACCGCGGCGACGTCGTCGATCAAGGTCGTGTCGCGCTCATGGCCGACGGCGCTGATCACCGGCACCCGCAGCATCGCCACGGTCCGACAGAGGGTCTCGTCGCAGAAGGCCCAGAGGTCGGCGAGGCTGCCGCCGCCGCGGGTGACCACGATCGCCTCGACCTCGGGGCGGGCCGCCAGGTCCTGCACCGCCCGCCCGATCGCCGGCGCCGCGTGGCGGTCCTGGACCGGCGCGAACCCCCAGATCACCGAGCCGCCCCAGCCGCGCCGCTGCAGGCCGGCAAGCAAATCGCGCCGCGCCGCGCCGGTTTCCGCGGTGACGACGCCGATCGCCTTCGGCAGGTGAGGCCGGTGCAGCTGCTTCTGCAGCTCGAAGAGCCCCTCGGACCGCAGCTGCTTGCGCAGCGCCTCCAGGCGCGCGATCAGGTCCCCCTCGCCGGCCAGCCGCACGTGCGTTGCGCGGAAGCAGAAGTTGGGCGAGGCCTGGCCGCCGCCGGGGTAGTAGTCGAGCCCGCCGGAGATCACCACTTCGGCTCCGTCGCGCAGGGCGCCATCGTTCAGGCCAGCCTTCTCGAGGTCGTTGAGCCAGATCGCGCAGGGAACCGCACCGTCGCCGTCGCGCAGCTCGAAGTAGGCCTGGACTTTGCTGCGCCCGACGCCCGTCACCTCGCCGATCAGCTGCACCCGCGCCCGTTCGCGCATCCACTCCTGCAGCTTGCCCGCGTAGCGGCCGACCGCGTAGGGGCCGGGAAGCTGCGGCCCCGCATTGGCGGGGGCTAACCGGCTTTCTTCCACCGTCTCGCCCAGCTCTTCAGCTCGCTGAGCACGGGGTCGAGCTGCTGCCCCGCTTCGGTCAAGGAATAGGTGACCCGCACCGGCGCTCCCGCTTCGACCTGGCGCTCGACCAGCCCCTCCTCCTCGAGCTCCCGCAACCGCTGCGAGAGCAACCGATCCGACAGCCCCGGCACCGCCTTACCGAGCTCGGCATAACGCATCGGCCCGTCGGTAAGGGCGACGACGATAGCCCCGGTCCAGCGCTTCCCGATCAACTCGATCGCGTGGTGAAAGTGCGGACAAACCGCCCCTCCGGTTTCCCCTTGCCCCTTCGTCGAACCGACCTGCTGCTCCATCGAGATCGAGCTTACAGAACGTAAGTGACCGGCTTTTCGCTTCAGCCGGTGCAGGGCCCGGTGCTGACCGATTCCGCCGTATGCCGCAGCGCCCCCTGCACCTGCTCGGCCGGAATCGCGAAACCGCCGCGCGGCCCGCTGGTCGTCGCCGCGAACACCGTCCCGACCACCTCGCCCCGCGGATCGACCAGCGGGCCGCCGGAGTTGCCGCTGCGCACCGCCCCGCTCAACGCCGTGATCGTCCGTTCGACCGGGCCGTTGCCGTAGGAGTCCTCGCTGATCGTCGCCCGGGTTTCGCCGATCCGCGCCGGCTCCAGCGCGTAGGGCCCGTTTTCGGGATAGCCGAGCACGGCGGCGTCCTCTCCCTGGGGCCGCTGGGCGCTGATCGGCAGGGTCGGCAGCGCCGCCCCCACCCGCAGCAGCGCCATATCCTGCTTGGGCTCGTAGTAGATCGGCGTCGCGTCGAGCTCGGTGCCGTCCTGGGTGGTGACGGTGGTGTCGTCGGCGCCGGCGATCACGTGCGCGTTGGTGACGACGATTTCCGGTTCGACCGCCCAGCCCGATCCCTCGATCCCCAGCCCGCAGGCGGTGCTGAGCACGCGCACCACCGAGTCCCCCGCGTGCAGCACGTCGGAGTCGGAGGCGATCTTCGAATCGGGCGCAGCGACCGGCGCGGCCGGGCCGAGGACCGTCGGCGCCGGATCGACGCGGTCGAGCGCGTTCAGCAGCGGACCGGTCGGCGGCAGGACGTCGTTGAGGCTGCGCAGGATCACCGACTGCTGGATGTCGGCTCGCAGCCGAGCCGTCGAGGGCGCGTGCAGGAGCACCGCGCCGAAGACCCAGGCAAGGCCGAGCGCGACGGAGGCGATCAGCGCCGCCCCGCCCGCCCCGTCGGCCCGGTGCAGGAACGGGCGCCGGACGACCTTTTCGCGAAGCGCGAGCGCGAAGCTCTCGACCGTGACCGCCATCAGCGCCCCGGCCAGCAGCGCCCCCAGTGCTCCGCAGAGCGGCGCATAGGGCGAGTCGGCCCCCTTGGTCAGCAACAGCGGCCCAATCCGGCTGCCGAGGAAGGCGCCCGCGGCGAAGCCGACCAGGGTGAGGGCGCCGACGATCAGGCCCTGCCGGTACCCCCAGAGGGCCAGGGCGATGGTAAAGGCGATGATCGCCCAGTCCAAGACGGTCACCGCTGAATAGAAGCATGCCGGGAGAGCCTCCTTTAGCTTTCGAGCGGTGAACCAGTCATCCACCCCTGCTGATCGGCGGCGCCGCCTCGTCACCCGGGCCCTGCCGCTGGGCGTGGTGGCGCTGGTCGCCTTCGTCGTCGGCGTCACCGCCGGCTCCCCCGGCTCGCCCGAGAAGGACGCGGCGAGCCGCTTCGCCAAGGCCTGGGCGGCGAAGAACTTCAAAGCGATGTACGCGGAACTGAACGAAGCCTCACAGGCGCAGGTGACCCGCAAGCAGTTCGAAGCCGCCTACCGCGAAGCGCAGGAGACGGCGACGGTGCGGGGGGTCGAAGCGGGCTCGGTCGGCGACGCGCACTCGTCCGGCTCCGCCAAGGTGGTCCCGATCCAGATGTCGATCCAGACCGTCGCCTTCGGCACCGTCGAAGAAGCGCTCGACGTCCCCTACGCCGACGGCGGGATCGCATGGGACGAAAGCCTCGTCTTCCCGGGCCTGCGCCCGGGCGAGGAACTGGCCGCCGCGGTCGAACTCGCCGAACGGGCGCCGATCCTCGCTCGCGACGGGACGCCGCTGGCCGAGGGCCCGGCCGAAGAACGCGAACACCCGATCGGCAGCGCCGCGATCGACGTCACCGGCGAAGTCGGCGAAGCGCCCGAAGAAGAGTGGCCGGAGCTGGCACGCCACGGCTTCAGCCCGGAAACGCCGGTCGGGATCAGCGGCCTCGAGCGCGCCTTCAACGCCCGCCTCGCCGGCAAGCCCGGCGGCAAGCTGCTGGCGATCTCCGAAGACGGCTCCTCGGTCCGCACCCTCGCCCAAGGCAAGCCGCAGAAGGGCGCCCCCGTGAAGACGACGATCGACTCCGAACTGCAGGAAGTGGCGGTCTCGGCGCTGGCCGGGCGCTCCGGCGGGGTCGCCGTCCTCGACGCCAAGCGGGGCGACGTCCGCGCCCTCGCCGGCCAGGCCTTCTCCGCCCCCCAGCCCCCCGGCTCGACCTTCAAGATCGTCACCACCACGGCGGCGTTGGAGGCGGGCAAGGTCAGCCTCGACGACGAATTCGAAATCACCAACGGCGTCAACGTCGGTGGCCGCTTCCTCAACAACGCCAACGGCGAGTATTGCGGCGGCACCTTCCGCCAGGCCTTCGCCGAGTCCTGCAACGCGGTCTTCGCCCCGCTCGGACCGGCGGTCGGCAACGACAAGCTGGTCGAAACGGCGGAAAAGTACGGCTTCAACTCGCCGCCGACCCTCTACGCGCCGCAGATCGTCCGCGAAGTCGAACCCGAGGAATCCTCGATCCCGACCGAAATCGGCGAAGAAATCGACCTTGGCGTCTCGGCGATCGGCCAGGGCGAAGTGCTGGCGACGCCGCTGGAGATGGCGAACGTGGCGCAGGCGGTCGGCAACAACGGCGTCCGCATGCCGACCTCGATCGTCGCCAACAAGAAACTGCGGCCCGACGCCGAACCGGTGCGGGTGATGTCGCCGAAGATCTCCAACGAGCTGACCGAACTGATGATCGGCGTCGTCAACGAAGGGACCGGCACCGCCGCCGACATCTCCCAGGCGCAGGTCGCCGGCAAGACCGGCACCGCCGAGCTCGGGCCGAAGCCGGGCGAAGAGAACTCCGAAAACCCGGTCCAGATCAAGGACGCCTGGTTCTCGGCCTTCGCCCCGGCCGAAAAGGCGAAGCTGGCGGTCGGGGTGCTGCTGATCGAAGCCGAAGCGGCGGGCGGCGAAGTCGCCGCGCCGATCGCGGCCGAAGTGCTCGCAGCCGGCCTCGGCTAGAGGTCTAGGGTGACTTCGCCCTTTTCGCCGGCGGCTTCGATGTGAAGGGTCAGCGGGCGGTTGGCGGAGGCTTCTTCGGGGAGGAGGAAGATCGCGACCGAGCCTTCGATCGGGCCCTGCTGCGGGGGCGAGTCGAGCACCGGGATCTGTTCTTCGGCCTCGACCGTCCCTTCGAACGGCAGCGCGTAGATGCTTTCGCTCGGCAGCACCTCGTACTCCTTGTCTTCGGCGTCGGTGATCGTCAGCGTCGAGGGCAGCGTCTGCGGTTCGTCGCTTTCGTTCTGGACTTCGAAGAAGACGCCGAAGTAATTCGTGTCTTCGGGCGGTTCTTCCTGGCCGACGAGGTAGGCCGCGTCCTCGGTGTCGTTCGGGTTGAGGTAGCGCGAGAAGGTGACGTTGTACTTGAGGTCCCCGAGCTGCAGAGACTCACCCTCGGCGACGTCCTTGGAGTCGCTCGAGTAGCCGCAGGCGGAGACGCCGACGGTCAGCGCGAGGAGCGCCAGAAGGGCGAAGAGCGGCAGCAGTGCGCGGCGGTTGGGGTGCATCGCGGGCGAGAGTCTATATAGAGGCGGGGGACGCCCGTCAGCTCAGGAGGGGGTCTACGGGATGCCGGTGGCGTAGCGGTTGCCGCCGGCGACCGCGATCCGGTCGGCAACCGGCTGATCGGACTCGATGTCGTCGCGGAGGCGGCGCAGCGCCCGGCGCCAGCCGCGCTCCAGCCAGATCGAGCCGCCACTGAGGATCTCGAGCCCGCGGTCGACCGCGGTGGGTTCGGTCCAGTGCGAAACGCTGACGCAGGTCAGCGACCCCGGCGCCTCGGTCAGCTCCCAGGCGATGTGGCTGCGGATGCGGTTGCCGCGGCCGGCCTCGCCCTCCTCGACGATCCGGAAGGGCGGATCGGCGGCGGCGACCGTGGTGTCCATCCAGACCTTGCGCAGCGGCCCCTTGACGCGGAAGCGGGCGCCGGCGCCGATCCCGACCGGGTCGATCCGGGTCAGGTGGAAGTCGGTGAGGAAGTGGTCGGTGAAGGACGGGCGGGCGGAGAGGTCGAGCAGGAACGCGAAGACCTGCTCGCGCGGGGCGTCGATCTCGATTTCGGCGCGGACGGGTCCCATCGGGCGCGGATTCTATGTGGGGAGGCGCAAACCGAAGCTGCCGCAGGGAGCGAGAACTCCGCAGGACCGCTTTAGAAATCTCAAGTGACAGGGCTCGGAGGTCGCTCTAGTATCGAGTGAGTCCAGTTAGGAAGGAGACGTTTCCCATTCTCGAGAGCGTCGGCACCAGCCCAGCCGGCGAGGTGTTCGCCACCGGCTCCACGCCCGGAGAGGGAACGTACTTCTGCCTGGTCTGCGGCGCCCAGCTCGCCCTCCGCGAGACCGACCAGCTGCCCGAGTGCGCTGTCTGCGGGACCTCGCGGTTCCGCCGCGACTCGATCTTCGCGGGGCGGCAGGACCACGGCTCCCCCACGATCGAATTCGCCGTCGGTGGGCAAGGGGAATCGCAGGTCTGGCTCGACGATGTCCGTGCCCGGCTGACCGCGCCCGGCTACCACCTGACGATGCGTGACGGAGATGACCTTCAGACCTTCCGCCTCGAGGTCGGCTGGACCAAAATCGGCCGCTGCGAGAGGGCCGAGATCTGCCTCGACGACCCCAGCGTCTCCCGCCGCCACGCGATGATCGCCACCGACGAGGGCCGCCCGCCGCGCATCCTCGACGACCGCAGCCTCAACGGCCTGCTCGTCAACGGCCGCCAGGTCGACTGGACCGAGCTGAGCGACGGCGACGAGCTGACAATCGGCCGCTACCGCCTCTTCCTGCTGCAAGCCTGAGCGCGAGACCGCGAAAACCCGTGTTCTAGACGGGTTTTTGCGGCCTCGCGACCAGATTTGCCGCCACCCCCGCCCGTACGATCCGAGGCGGTGAACGGCCCGACGAATCCGGACGATCCCTCGCGCGCAAGCGACGAGGAGTCGATCTCAGCCGCGGCCGAGCGTGCCCGCGCCCAGCTCCACCAGGAGATCGAGCGAGTCCGCCGCGGAGTGGAGCAGATGCTCGACGAGCAGAACGCCCCCCTCAACTCCGACATCCGCCGCGAGCTGGACACGATGCAAGAGGACCTCCGCCGCTACGTAAAGACCCGCATCCGCAAATCCCAAAAGCGCACCGACCGCCGAGTCGGCCGCCTAGAGGACCGCACCGGGGTCCTGGAAAAACGCCTGGACAGCATCGACGCCGAGCGCCGCCTAACCGAATGGCGTATCCACACCGACACCGCCCAAATGCTCGACGGCCTACTTCAGGAGGTCAGAGGCATTGCGGATCGGCTGGAGGGGAAAGCTCCCGCACCTTGATTCTGGCGCAGGCTGTACAGGGTCAGATGCGTGATCAAAGCTGATGAGAGAGCGGGGTGACCCCTCCGGCGGCTTGTACTTTTTCGGCGTCCACGTTCACGGGCAGACAGCAGCGGATCACCGAAAGAAGTTGAGCCGGAGGGGTCACCCCGCTCTAGCCTGCTTCGTCACTTAGGTCTTACTCGGTGCTGATGCTCGGGTCCGCTTGGACCTTGAGGGGGACGATCATCAGGAAGTTGCTGGTGGCGTCGGCGGCTAGGGCTTGGACGCGGTCGGCCTCTTCGGTCTGGTCGGTCGCTCTTAGTTCGTCGGCGTAGCCGTGGAGGAGGTCGTCGATGTCGATCAGGGCCTCGGCGTCTAGGTCCTTTAGTTCGACTTTGGCGCCTTTGCCTAGGCGACGTTCTATCGCCGCTCGGTCGATGCCGAAGGCGTTGTGCCTTACGTAGACGCGGCCGCCGGTCATGCCGGCGCAGGCCCAGGGGCCGATGTCGCCGAGGACGACCGCCCGCCCGCTGGTCATGTACTCGAAGGCGAATCCCTTGACGTTGGCGCGGTCGGCTAGGGCGCCGCGGCTGTCGTCGATGTCCTGCTCGGGCTCGCCGGCGACGACCACGTCGGCGCCGGAGAGGCGGATACAGAACCTGGAGTCGGCGCTGCCCTGGACGTAGAGCTTGCCGCGCTGCGCGCCATAAGCGAAGGACTTGCCGACCGAGCCGTTGAGGCGCTTGCCCCTGGCTCCCTTGCCCTTGAGGATCGCGATCGAGCCGCCCAGCATCGTCTTGCCAACGCCGTCCTGGGCGCCGCCCTCGATGCGGATGTTGACCCCGTAGGCGTTGAACGCGCCCAGCCCCTGGCCGGCGACCGAGCCGCCGTTGAACTCCAGGCTCGCCAGGTGGTCGCCTTCCTCGCCCGCAGGGCCGCCGTCGAAGATCCGCCAGCGCGCCAGCGCTCCCGCCAGCTCGGTCCCGAGGACGCGGTCGTTGGCGTCGGTCGCCCGCGGGAACTGGCTGCGGACGCTGCCGCCGCCGCAGACCTCCGGCGCCAGCGCGGCGATCTGGCTCGAGGCCTCCTTCGCCTCCATCCGGATCGGCCGCGCCACCACCAGGCCCGCTTCGGCCCGCACGTCGGCCTCCTCGGCCACCGGCAGGTCGAGCGGTTCGAGGTCGAGGAACTCCTCCAGCGGCGTGATCAGCGGCGCCAGGTCGATCGTCTCCTTGTGGCTGATCTGCTCCAGCAGGTCGTAGCGGCCGACCAGGTCCTGGGCGCGGTCGTAGCCGAGCGAGGCGACCACCTGTTTGACCTCCTCGCCCATCGAGGAGAAGAAGCGGGCGCAACTCTCGGCGGCGCGGTCGACCTCCTGCGGGGTGAACTTCTTCAGCCCGTGCGCCTGCGCTTCCTCGGGCGTCTCGATCTGGGTCGCGATGCCGACGTGGCAGGTGTCGAGCTGGCAGCCGCGGCAGATCGTGCAGCCGAGGCTGACCATCGCCAGGGTGCCGAAGCCGACCCGGTTGGCGCCGAGGCAGTGCAATTTGACGATGTCGTGGCCGGTCCGGTAGCCGCCGTCGGCCCAGAT
The DNA here is from genome assembly GCA_963702075.1 of uncultured Actinomycetes bacterium. GTDB lineage: Bacteria > Actinomycetota > Thermoleophilia > Solirubrobacterales > 70-9 > VAYN01. Next base: position 2,392,888 of record OY969703.1, read on the forward strand.
CTCGACCCGGTTGCGCAGCCCGGCCTCCATCAGCGCCCGGTGCACGGCGCGGGTGCCGATGTCGCTCGGCAGGCCGACGTGGCGCAGCGCGTGCTGGCGCGCCGCCCCGGTCCCGCCCTCGAAGCCCGAGAGGGTGATGATGTCGGCGCCGGCCTTGGCGATCCCGAGCCCGATCGTGCCGATGTTCGGCACCACCGGGACCTTGACCGAGACCCGCACATCGGGGTTGACCGTCTTCAGCTCGTCGATCAGCTCGGCCAGGTCCTCGATCGAGTAGAGGTCGTGGTTGTTCGAGGGCGAGATCAGGTCGGTGCCGGGCGCCGCGTTACGCGCGGCGGCGACCTTCTCGGAGACCTTCTTGCCCGGCAGGTGGCCACCCTCTCCCGGCTTGGCGCCCTGGCCGATCTTGATCTCGGCGACGTAGGAGCTGTTCAGCATCTCCGCCGAGACGCCGAAGCGCCCCGAGGCGACCTGCTGGCCGCGCCATTTGCGGTACTGGCCGTACATGTCGCGGATCTCGCCGCCCTCGCCGTTGATGCAGAGGACGTTGATCGACTTCGCCGCGTCGGCGTAGGCGCGGAAGGCCGGCTCGGACTGCGAGCCGAAGCTCATCGAGGAGATCACGATCGGGTAGTCGTGGTGGCCGACGCCGGCGTCGACGACGCTCGGGTCCTCGAGCGGCTCCCGATCGCCCTTCAGCCCCATGATGTGGCGCATCGAGATCGGGCTCTGCTTCTCCAGATCGCGGACTTTCTCCGAGTATTCCTCGTAGGTGCCGCTGCCGTTGGCGGTCGCGATCGCCGCCTTGTAGACCTTGGGATAGAAGCGGAACGTCTTCGCCGGTTTCGCTGCCGCGTCGTCGCCGCTGAGCGCATGGGCACGGGCGTTGGTGTCCTCGTCGAGGTCGTCGAAGCCCTTCCCGGCCTTCTCGGAGGCGGCGTAGTGCTCGGTCTGGAAGATCTCCGCCAGCTCCGGCTTGATCCCGATCGAGCTGAACTGGCGCGCGTAGCCGCGCACCTCGTGGATGCCGATCGTCGAGATCACTTTCTCGATCCCTTTACGCAGCGCCGCGCAGAGGTTCGAGACGTCGTTCTCGTAGTCCTCGACGCAGATCACCTCGACCATCACGTACGGGCAGACGCCGTTGGCGCCAAGCCCGAGGGCCAGCATCACGTCGTGGACGTTGCGGACGGCCGCCGAGCGCAGGACGATGCCGCAGCGCCGCCGCAGGTTGACTTCGCCGGTCTCGACCTTGAACTGCTTCAGCGCCTGGTCGACGGCCGAGACCGCCAGGTGCGGGTCGAGGTAGCGGCGGTCGGCCTCGTAGACGGTGCGGTCGGTGAGGACCAGCAGCTCGCAGCCGTTGCGGACCTTCTTCACCGCCTCCTGCTTGATCCGGTGGATCGCGCCCCGGGTCGTCTCCGACTCCAGCAGGGAGATGTCGACGGCGGCGTTGCGGCCACTGAACTCCTCCCAGAGGTCCTCCAACAGGTAGGTGTCGTGCTCGCGGGCGATCCGCCGGTAGGGCTCTTCGGCCAGCGGCGCCAGGCCGTGGTGGCCGCCGAGGATCACCGGGAAGCCGGTTTCGACGGTGCCGGTGTCCGCGCCCGCGTTGTCGGGAGAGGGGCGGCGACCGAACAGGGTCCGGGTCGAGAAGTGCTCGAGCTCTCGTTCGCGATCGAGCGCCGGGTTGGTGACGACGGCGACCGTCTCCTTGAAGTAGTCGGCGAGGTTCTGCCGCTCGGGCGAGAGCGCCGCCAGCGGGCCGTCGTAGCCGAGCGAGCCGACCGGCTCGGCCCCGTTGGAGGCCATCTGCTGGACGAGTTTGACGTCGTCGCGCTGCCAGCCGAAGCCGGCGAGAACGCGGTCACTGACCCGGACCGGCTCCTCGGGGCCGGCGTCGGTGTAGCCGGGGACGTCCTGACCCTCGAGCGGGCCGCCGGTCTCCAGGGCGCGGTCGTAGCCGGCGGCGGCCTCGACGCCGTTGCGCGCCAGCCAGCGGTCGCGGACGATCCGCAGCATCTCGGCGTGCGGGTGCAGGGTCGACTGGCGCTCGGCGCGGTCGATCATCACCAGCACCTTCTCGCCCGGGGCGAGCGGCTTCGGCTCGGAGCACATCTTGCTGACCGGGACGACGCCGGGCTCGGAGCTGAAGACGTAGTCGTCTTCGGTCTCCACCTGCCAGAGCGGGCGCAGGCCCATCGCGTCGGCGGAGAAGACGCATTCGTCGGCATGGCGGGCGATCAGGGCAACCGGGCCCTGCGCGAACGGGCCCATCGTCTGGTGGAGGTAGACGTAGAAGGCGTGCAGATCCTCGGGGAGCCCGCGGACCTCGGCGACGATCGGCGGCACCACCATCTCCATCGCCTCGGCGAGGCTGAAGCCCTCGCGGCTGACCAGGGTGTCGATCGTGCGGTTGAGGTCCTGCGAGTCGGAGGAGTCGGGCTGGATCGGGACCGCCAGCATCTTCGCCTCCTGGCGCAGCTGCTGGATCGTGTTGATCTCGCCGTTGTGGCCGAGGATCGTGAACGGCTGCACTCTCTTAAATGAGGGCCAGGTGTTGGTCGAGTAGCGATTGTGGCCGAAGCAGCCGATCGTCTCGAAGCGCGTGTCGCGTAGGTCCGGGTAGTACTCGCCGAGCACGTTCGGCGCGCCCATCACCTTGTAGACGCAGGTAGTCGCCGAGAAGGAGGAGACGTGGACGTCGAGCTCTTTCTCGAGGTCGACCATCAGGTCGAAGAGGACGTCGTCGCGGGTCTTGACGTCGGGGACGAGGCCGGCGATCTGCCAGAAGATCGGCTCCTCCTCGCGGGCGGTCGGGCCGAGGGCGGGTGAGTTGACGACGCCGACCCGCTCGGCGAGGACGCGGAAGCCGTTGGCGGCGAGCAGCTCGCGGGCGTCGTGCTTGACCTTCTCGACGTCCTGGGAGCGCTCGATGAAGACGTGGCCGACGGCGAAGGCGTCGTCGGTGGCGAGCGAGGGATCGTGGCCGTCGGTGCGCACCTCCTCGGCCCAGATCTTGCGCGGGATGTCGAGCAGGAGGCCGCAGCCGTCGCCCTCGCCGTCGACGTTGCCGGCGCGGTGGAGCATCTTCTGCAGAGCGGGGATCGCCAGCTCGATCGGCTCATGGCTCGGCGTCGAGTCCTTACGGACGGACGCGTAGATGGCGCAGGCGTCTTTGTCCTCAACCGAGGGCGGCGAGACGAGCGGGCGATAGGGGCGCTCTGGCGAATAGCGCTCGACCTGAGCGCGGCGATCGGACTGGGTCTTCAATTTGACCTCCCGGGTTCCACGCCTTCTTCGAGCGGGCGCGCGACGGGTTGACGAGTTTCCGGATTATAGGCGCGGGTCAAAACTCTCCCCCCACCTGCTCGGTTTTTCCTGCGTTATGCGGGAATTCTCATCATCAACAGATCGATCAACAGAGCAAGGGTCAGGCCCAGGACATCGGCTCGTAGCCGCCCTCGGGCTGGACGCCGATCAGCAGCGCGGTGACGGGTGCGTCGGAGCGGTTGAGGATCTGGCGGCTCGCCGCCGGCTCGATCGAGGCGAAAGTCCCTGCGGGCGCCGGGTGCTCCTCGCCGTCGAGCAGCATCACCGCCTCGCCCTCGAGGATCGCGTAGAGCTCGACCTGCCCGCTCTGCCCCTCGTCGTGCGCGGGGATCTGACCACCCGGCGCGATCTCGACCAGGTTGTAGCCGAAGGCCCCGGTCCCGAGCGCCTTCCGAGCCAGCAGCCAGGTGCACTCCCCCGACCCCTCCATCCGCTCGAACTCGTCCCAATGCCCGATCGCGAAGTTAGCCATGCACCGACCCTAACCGCGACGAGCCCGAACTGCATCAACTTTTCTATCTACTGGGTGGAAAAGTTGATGCAGTTCAGAGAGGATCGGGTGCGTGGGAGAGAAGGAGTTGAATGAGACGATCGAGCGTTACAACGACGCCTGGAACGCGCACGATCTCGACGCGATCATGGCGATGCACGCGCCGGACATGGTCTTCGAGAACCACACGGCTGGCGAGTCGGCGGTCGGCGAGGAGGCACGCGCCCACATCGGCTCGATCTTCGAGACCTGGCCCGACATCGCCTTCACGACCCGTCGCCTCTATGTGCGAGATGGCCTGGTCGTGCAGGAATGGACCGCCTCGGCCACCCACATGAACACGATGCGCCGCGGCGACCTCGTCGCCGAGCCGACCGGCAAGCGCGTCGAATGGGACGGCCTCGACGTGATCCCCTTCGAGGACGGCCTCGTCAAGCGCAAGGACGTCTACTCCGACAGCGTCTCGATCCTGCGCCAAGTGGGGCTGCTGGACTAGCGGCTCCAGTCGGGCTCGAAGGCGTTCTTGGCGAGGACCTTCCCCTTGCCGCCGGTGTAGGGGACGCTGATCACGTCGTGCTCGAGGCCGGGGTCGAAGCCGCCGGTGTAGCCGAGGACGAACTTGCCGTCGCTGGAGAGGGCGGTGCCGACGAAGCCCTGCTCGCCGGCCTGCGCGACCGGCTTCTGTCCACCGGTCTTGGGATTCACCTTGACCGCGTAGCTCGTGTCCTGGCCCTCGAACTCGGCCAGTAGCTGGTTGCCGCCGGCCGACCAGGCGGTCGGGAAGAGGCCCTGCAGCAGCGGGTCGACGGTGGTGTGGGTGAGCCGCCTGACGCGCTTGCCCAGCGGATTCATCAGGTAGAGCTCGTTCTTCGGGCCGTACTTACGCTTCTTCCCGTCGACGGTCTTGACGAAGACGATCTTCTGCGGCCCCCAGAGCGGATACGAGGAGCGGTGGTCCTTGGTCAGGCGCTGAGGGACCACGGCCTTGACACTGACCGCCCCGGGCGGGAGCACTTCGATCCGGTAGACGTCGCTGCGCGGCGGGAAGCTTTCCGTGCCGGCCAGCGCATAGACGATCTGGCTGCCGTCGGGCGAGAAGCTGACGCCGCTGAAGAATCCGTGCGCGATCGTCCGCTGCACCCCGGTTTCGGTATCGATCAAGACGAGCCGCTGCTTGCCGAGTTCCGGCCCCAGCACCGCAACCACCAGCCCCGAATCGGGTGACCATGCGAAGACTTCGGGAAGGCGCCAACCCTTGGCCAGGACCGTCGGCGGCGCACTGCCGTCAGCGGCCGCGAGGACCAGTTCCGGCTGGCTCTTCAGCGACGCCCCCTGGCGCAGCAAGGCCACGATCTTCCCGTCGGGCGAGACGTGGGGGTTCTGGCCGGCCAGAAGTTTCTTCGCCCCCGAGCCGTCGTCGCCGGCCACGAAGACCGTCGGGTGCAGCGGGTTGCGCACGTAGGCGAGCGTCGCCTGGGCGGCAGCCGGCACGACGATGAGCGCGGCGAGGACGAGAGCGGACAGGAGCAGCGGCAGCTTCGATTTGGTCGGCATGCGCCGACTTTATCCGCGCCAGCGGAGGATTCTGGGGGCGTCTAGCCGGGGCCGACGATCGCCGCGACGACCAGCCCGCCGCTGACGGCGATGAACGAAACGGTCGCCACCGCCCGGTACCAGAGCTGCTTCTCGGCGTCGGGGTCGAAGGCCAGCGGGACGAAGAGGAGCGGGTTGACGAAGGTGCCGAAGACGAGCGCGGCCGCCACCGCCTTCGGCAGGTCCGGCACCGCGAGGCCGACCCCGATCAGGATCAGGCCCATCATCACGTAGTCGAGATGGACCTGGCGGATCCGCTGCGGCGCCACCACGCCGATCCGCCGCAGCCACTCCGGCCGCTCGTCGCGCACCACCATCGCCCAGCCGAGCAGGCCGCCGATCGCCAGCTCGATCAGGCCGATCTGGACGACCCAGTCCATCTCAGAGCTCGGGGACGTCGGCGCCGAGGGGGCTGAACGGGAGCCGCTTGACCTCGGCCCAGCCGGCGCAGCGCTCGGCCAGGGCCGCGGCGACGTTGCCGGCGTCCTGCCAGGTGGTCCAGACGAGGACGGTGGGGCCGGCGCCGGAGATCGTCGCCCCCAGCGCCCCCAGCTCGCGCGCCGAGTCGACTATCTCCATCGAGCGCGGGTAGAGCTCGCGGCGAGGCTCCTGGTGGATGCGATCGTGGAGCCCGCGGGCGAGCAGGTCGAGGTCGGCGCTGCGCAGCCCCAGCACCAGCATCGCCGCGGCGGAGACGTTGGCGACGGCGTCGGCCAGCGGCACCTGCGCCGGGATCGCCTCCCGCGCCAGCTCGGTCGAGACCTCCTCGGGCGGGATCACGACGATCCCCTCCAGCCCCTCGGGCGGGTCGAAGCGCGCCGCCGTCGGACCCTCCTCCCCCATCGCGCAGACGACGAACCCTCCGTAGATCGCCGCGGCGACGTTGTCGGGATGCCCCTCGATCGCGGTCGCCCGCGCCAGCATCTCCTCTTTCGAGAGCGCCAGCTCGTAGAGGTGGTCGGCGGCGTGGAGGCCGGCGACGATCGCCGCCGAGCTCGACCCCAGGCCCCGCGTCAGCGGGATCTCGCTGCGCAGCCGGAAGGCGATCCCGTCCGCCGGCCGCAGGCTCTCGAACGCCCGCACGATCAGGTTGTCGCGCCCGGTCGAGACCCCCAACCCGCCGTCGTCGAAGGAGAACTCGCCGCTCTCCTCCACCTCCAGCTCGAGGAACAGCGCCATCGCCGCCGCCATCGCGTCGTAGCCGGGCCCGAGGTTGGCCGAGGAGGCGGGAACGCGGACGAGCCGGTGGCGCGCGGTCATCGCCTAGTCGAAGACAGCCCGCTCGACGGCGCTGAGGTCGTTCTCGCAGTTGATCACCGAGGGGGCTTTGGAGAGGGCGGTGTCGGGGTCCTTGAGGCCGTGGCCGGTGAGGACGCAGACGACGGTCTCGGGGGTCGGTGCGCCGTCGACGGTCGGCAGGCCGTGGGCGAGGAGGCCGGCGACGGAGGCGGCGCTGGCGGGCTCGCAGAAGACGCCTTCGTTGTCGGCGAGCCAGCGGTAGGCGTTCAAGATCTGCTCGTCGGAGACGGCGGCGACGCGGCCCCGGGAGGCGGTGAAGGCGGCCATCGCCTCCTCCCAGCGGGCAGGGTTGCCGATCCGGATCGCCGAGGCGACGGTCTCGGGACGGTCGACCGGCTCGCCGCGGACCAGCGGCGCGGCGCCCTCGGCCTGGAAGCCGTAGAGGATCGGCTTCTCGCCCTCGAGCTTGCCCAGCTCCGCATCCCCGCCGGAGGCGAGCTCGCGGAACCCGCGCCAGTAGGCGGTGACGTTCCCTGCATTGCCGACCGGGATCGCGAGGGCGCCGGGCATCTCCCCCAAATCCTCGACCACCTCGAAGGCAGCCGTCTTCTGGCCTTCGATCCGGTGCGGGTTGACGCTGTTCACCAGCTCGATCGGGTGCTTCTGCGAGAGCTCGCGGACCAGCCGCAGGGCGTCGTCGAAGTTCCCCTGCAGCGCCACCACCCGCGCCCCGTGCATCAGCGCCTGCGCGAGCTTGCCGATCGCGATCTTTCCCTCGGGGACGATCACCGCTCCGCGCATCCCCGCCCGCGCCGCGTAGGCGGCGCAGCTGGCGGCGGTGTTGCCGGTCGAGGCGCAGATGATCGCCTCCGCCCCACGCCCCTTCGCCCGCGATACCGCCACCGTCATCCCCCGGTCCTTGAACGAGCCGGTCGGGTTCAGCCCCTCGAATTTGAAATAGGCACGCGCCCCGATCCGCTCTGAAAGACGAGGAGCTTCGATCAGCGGCGTCGAGCCCTCGTTCAGGGTCACCACCGGGTCGCCGGGCTCGAGCGAGAGCCGGTCGCGATAGCGGTCGATCAGTCCGGCCGCCATCAGTACTCCTCCTCGATCACGCGGATCGCGCGGGGCGGGGCGCGCAGCTCGTCGAGAGCCCCCAGCGCCTCGACCGCGGCCGCGAACTTCGACTCCAGGCACTCGTGGATCACCATCACCAGCCGCGCCTCGTCGCCGATCCCGCGCTGGACGACGCTCTTGACCGAGACGCCGTGGTCGCCGAGCACCGTCGCCACCCGCGCCAGCACGCCGGGCTGGTCGGCCACCTCGAGGTAGAGGTAGAAGGAGGAGCTGACGTCGGCGACGATCGGCAGCTCGACCCGCGTCTCGTGCACCGGCGCGTCGCCGACGAGGATCGAGACGACGTCGCCGAGCACCGCCGAGGCGGTCTGCAGCCCCCCCGCCCCCGGCCCCGACATCGTCACCTCGCTGATCGCCGGCGCCTCGACCATCACCGCGTTGAACGGGCCCTCGATCGGCGCCAACGGGTGGCCGCGGTAGAGGAAGCAGGGGAAGACGCGGACGCTGATGCCGCCGTCGCGCCGTTCGGCCACTCCCAGCAACTTCAGCGAGAGGCCGAACTCCTTCGCGTAGGCGAGGTCGTCGGGCAGGATCCGTTCGATCCCCTCGTAGGTGACCTCGTCGAGCGTCACCGGCGTGTGGAAGGCGAGCCGGGCGAGGATCGCCATCTTCGCCGCCGCGTCGGCGCCGCTGACGTCGTCGGTGGGGTCGGCCTCGGCGTAGCCGAGCTCCTGCGCCTGGGCCAGCACCTCGTCGTAGCCGGCGCCGCTCGCCGCCATCTCGGAGAGGATGAAGTTGGTCGTCCCGTTGACGATCCCGAAGACCTTCGAGATCTTGGTGACGCCGAAGCTCTCCTGAATCGTGCGGACGATCGGGATCACCGCCGCGACCGCCGCCTCGAAGCGCAGCTGCACCCCCGCCTTGCGGGCCTCGGTGAAGAGCTCATCGCCGTGCTGGGCGAGCAGCTGCTTGTTGGCGGTGGCCACCGGCTTGCCGGCCCGCAGCGCCGCGAGCACGTACTCACGGGTCGGCTCGGTCCCGCCCATCAGCTCGACGATCAGGTCCGAGCCCTCGAGGATCGCGTCGAAGCTCCCCTCCCCGCGGGTCAGCACGCCGGAGATCTCCGGCCGCCGCCCGGTCGCCGCCTCGACAGCCTCGGCCCGCTCCGCCAGCAGCTCGGCGAAGGCGGCGCCGACGGTGCCGCGCCCGAGCAGCCCGATGCGAACCGGTTTGGAGCCCTCGGAGGACATCGCGCCTAGAGGTCCCTCGCGGTCAGGTCCTCGTAGGTCTCGCGACGGACGACCGGGCGCGAGGCGCCGTCGCGACAGAAGACAACCGGGGGACGAGGCACGCCGTTGTAGTTGTTGGCCATCGCGTAACCGTATGCGCCGGTGGCCGGGGTGACGAGGACGTCGCCGACGGCGGGCTCGGCGAGCATCGTGTCGCGGACGATCACGTCGCCGGACTCGCAGTGCATGCCGGCGACCGTCACCAGCGTCTCCGCCGGGGCGGCGGCGCGGTCGGCTACCAGCGCTTCGTAGCGGGAGCCGTAGAGCATCGGCCGCAGGTTGTCGGACATGCCCCCATCGACGGCGACATAGGTCCGCACTCCGGCGATCTCCTTGACCGTGCCGACGCGGTAAGCGGTGATCCCGGCGTTAGCGACCAGCGAGCGCCCCGGCTCGACCAGGATCCGCACACCTCTGCCGAAGACCTCGGCGACTCCTCGCACCTTGACATCGACGTAGGCGTCGATCGAGGGCGGCTCGTCCTCGCCGGTGTAGGCGACGCCGAGGCCGCCGCCGACGTTGACGACCTGGCACCACTCGCCGGCCAGCTCGCCGAGCGCCCGGATCGCCAGCGTGTAGGGCTCGAGCTCGAAGATCTGCGAGCCGATGTGGGCGTGCAGCCCGACCAGCTCGAGCTTGTCGGAGGCAAGCACGCGCTCGACCGCCCGCGCAGCCAGCCCGTCCTCGCGCCCGAAGCCGAACTTCGAGTCGAGCTGGCCGGTGGTGATGTAGTCGTGGGTCGAGGGCTTGATCCCCGGCGTCACCCGGATCAGCACCCGCTGCGGTTCGTCGAGCAGCCGCTCGCAGCGCTCGATCTCGTCGAAGGAGTCGAGGATCAGGTGGCGGATCCCGGACCGCGTCGCGAAGAGGATCTCCTCGTCGGACTTGTTGTTGCCGTGCATGTGGATGCGGTCGGGGTCGAAGCCGGCCTTCAGCGCCATGTGCAGCTCGCCGCCGGAGGCGACGTCGACCGACAGCCCCTCCTCACTGAGGAGCCGGTAGGCCGCGGTGCAGGGCAGCGACTTGCTGGCGAAGAGGACCTCGGCCTCGGCACCGCGGCTCTCGAACGCCTCACGATATTCACGGGCGCGGGCGCGGATGTCGTCCTCGGCGTAGAAGTAGGCGGGCGTGCCGTGCTCTTCGGCCAGCTCGACCACGTCGCAGCCGGCGATCTCCAGGCGCCCCTCCGCGTTGACCCGACTGCCGCGCGGGAAGACAGCCGATCCCGCAATCGGATCGCCACTCGCCACTACCTGTCCCTGCTCAGACATCGGACGAGCATTGTGGCCGACTCCTGTTCCTTTTGCTCGCAGAGCAGCCAAAAGGAACAGCTAAAGCCTCGGCGTCAGTTTTCTCCTGTTCCTTATGGCTGTCTAGCAGTCAAAAGGAACAATTAAGGCGACCTCGCTACTTGCCGAGGCCTTCGAGGGTTTTGGTGACGCCTTCGACCGTCTTCGTCGTTTCGTCGACGACGCCGCCGACGACCGATTCAGGTCCGGCGACGCTTTCGACCACTCCTTCGGCCGCGCCGGTTACGCCCGTTTCTTGGAGCGCGCCGCCGGTTACGGTTTCGTCCACCTGATGGACGGTTTCGTTGACCGTGCTGGTCACTTTCCCAGAAGTCGTGGTGGCCGTTTCGCCGCCGGTTTCTCCTCCACCGGTGCTGCCGCCGCCTCCGCCGGAACCGCCACCACCGCCGCCGCCGGAGGCCGTGCCGGTGTTGGAGCCCCCGCCGGACCCGGCGCCGCCTTCGCTCGGAGCCGAGCCGCCGCCCCCGCCACCGGAGCCGCTTCCGCCGCCCCCGCCGCCGGTCTGCGTGCCGCCGCCTTCGCCGCTCCCGAGGTTGGCGGTTCCGCCGCCACCGGAGCCGCCGCCAGGTTTGCCTGCTCCGCCGCCGCCTTTGGCCGCGGTACCTGCCGTTTTCGCGCCGCCTTCGCCACCTGCCGCGCCTGCGCCCGTCCCGGCGGCCACGGGCGCGGCCGCCTCCTTTGCACCGGAGACGCCGGCGTCACCGCCGCCGCCGAGCAGCCCGGAGATCGGGAAGTCGCCGAAGACCTGGGTAGAGACGAGCACGACGAAGACCGCAATGGCGACGGCGATCAATCCCGCCCCGGACATCGCGCCGACCAGGTATTTGCGCGCCTGGCGAATCATGAAAAGGGATTGTTGCTCACAAATAGCCCATCGGGTCGGTTACGGAGCCGTTTATACGAACCTCGAAGTGCAGATGCGGTCCGAGGCAGTATCCGGTGCAACCGGTGTACCCGATGATGTCCCCCTGGCTAACCGACTGCCCAAGGGTTGCAACGAAGGAGCTCTGGTGGGCGTAACAGGTGGAGAGTCCACCGCCGTGGTCGAGGCAGGTGTAGTTGCCGTAGCCGCCGCTTTCGGCCTCTGACTGCTGCAGGCTGACGGTGCCGTCGAGCGCGGCGCGGATCGGCGTGCCTTCGGGCACGGCGATGTCGATCCCCGGGTGGTACTCGTAGCTGCCGTTGATCGTCCGCGAGCCGAAGCCGGAGACGACCGGACCGTCGACCGGCCAGATCATGCCGCCGCTGCCGCCCTTGATCGGGCCCGCCGGCAACGGCACGGAGCCGGTCGCCGCCAACTGGGCGGCGATTTCAGACTGGATGTCGGCGACCGAGCCGTCCAGCTCTTCTTCGTGTTCGCTGACCTCGGCCAGGGCCGCTTCGCGGTCGGCCCGGGCGCCGAGCAGCGCTCGCTGGTGGCTCTGCAGCGCCGTCCGCGCCGTCGTCAGCGCTTCCTTTTCGGAGGCGATCGCGTCGCGGGCGGATTCGATCCGGTTCTTGCTGTCGCGCAGGCGGCTGACCAGGGCCTTGACTTCGTCGCGCAGGTCTCGCACGCGCCCGACCACGGCCTCGTCCATCCCGTGCAGGCGGTTGAGGTATTCGGTGCGGGCGGCGAGGTCGTCGAGGTTGTTGGAGCCGACGATGACGCTGATCAAGTCCGGGCTGCCGGTCTCGTACATCGCCACCAGCCGTTCGCGCAGCGCCCCCAGCGCCCGCTTCAGCTGCGCCCGCACGCGGGCCAGCCGCCGGCGCGCCCCGTCGAGCTCGGCCTGGGCTTCGTCCAGTTCGGCCTGCTTGACCACGAGCCGTTCGCGCACCGCCGACTCGCGGGTGCGGATTTCGGCGACCTCGGCGGTGAGGCGATCGATCTTGTCGCCGAAACCGGCAATCGTCGTCGTCAGCACGCCCTTGCGTTCTTCGACCTTCTCCAGCTGCGATCGCTTCGTTTCCAGTTCGGACTGAAGGTCGGCAGCGGGGGCCGCTGGAGCGGCTATGAGCAGGGCTAGAAACGCTGCGACGGCAGCACAAAGCGCCGGCACAACGGAACGATTGAGAGGCATCGGAGCGAGGCTAGCCAACGCGTTTTGCGGACTTGGCTACCCAAAAGTTGCTGCAAGTGGGGTTGCGCGGGCGTTGGGGGGAGCCGGGGGAGGGGTTCGGCGGACAACTGAGGGGAGGGTCCGGCGAACCCCTCCCCCGGCTCCCTAGGCGCTCGGGGCGTTCTCTACGTGGAGGAGGTCCTGCGAAGCCTCTTCCTCCATTTGGAGGGTGGTGTGCTCGATGCCGTAGGTCTCCCTTAGGAGGAGCTCGAGGCGGCGGCGGATCAGATCTCTGTCGGTGCCTTCAGCTACGACCACATGGGCAGCTAGGGCGCCGAAGCCCGCCGTGACCGTCCAGACGTGGAGGTCGTGGACTGAGCGGACTCCTTGCTCCTTGCAGATGGCCCTGCCCACGCCTTCTACGTCTACGCCGGCGGGGGCGGACTCCATCAGCACGTCGAAGGGCTCCTTGATCAGGCGCCAGGAGGAGGCGAGGACGAGGGCGGCGATCAGGAGACCGACGATTGGGTCGATCACCGGCGAACCGCCGCCGAGGACGTAGGCGCCGGCGATGATCACGCCGAGGGAGCCGAGGGCGTCGGCGGCGGAGTGGCGCAGGACACCCTCGAGGTTGATGTCCTCGCGCTCGCCGCCGGCGAGGACGACGGTGGCGGCGACGTTCCCGACCAGGCCGAGCGTACCCAGCGCCAGCACCCCCCAGCCGTCGATGCCGGGCGGGTCGGAGAGGCGGCCGATCGCGGCGACCGCGATGCCGATGCTGACCGCGACCAGCAGCAGCCCGTTGACCAGCGCCGCCAGCACCTCCGAGCGCTGGTAGCCGAAGGTGCGCTGCCCGGCCGCGGGCATCGAGGCCAGACGGGCGGCGATCAGGGCGAGGACGATCGAGCCGACGTCGGAGAGCAGGTGGCCGGCGTCGGCGAGCACCGCCAGCGAGCCGGTGAGGAAGCCGCCGATCGCCTCGGCCCCGAAGAGGCCGACGTTGATCGCCAGCGCCACTCCCATCCGCCGCCGGCTGTCCTCCCGCCGCGCGTCCAGCGAGTGCGAGTGGCTATGCCCACCAGGCCCGTGCATCCACCGAGAGTAAACCCCGCCGACGGGACGAAAACCGGTCTATGTAAGCGGTTTTCGTCCCGTCGGCGGAAGGGCGGGCCTGGGTTAGGCCGCGACCGGCTCCTTCTTCATCGTCTCCTCGGCGATCTCGGCGGCGTAGCCGAGGCGCTCGGCGTAGTCGCGCGCCTGCATCCGGGAGATGACCATCCGCTGGATCTCGGCCGTGCCCTCGAACAGCTGGTAGATCTTGGCGTCGCGGAACCACTTCTCGAGCGGGCACTCGGTGCTCTGGGCGTAGGGGCCGACCAGGTCCATCAGCGTCGTCGTCGCCCACATCGTCACGTCACCGGCCTTCAGCTTCGACATCGAGCCCTGGCCGCCGGTCATCGGCACGCCGTTGCGGCCCATCCAGGCGGCCCGCTGGACCAACAGCCGCGCCGCTTCGATCTCGGTCGCGACGTCGGCGAGCGTCTGCTGGATCCGCTGCTGTTTCAGCATCGGCACCCCGCCTTCGCTCTGGCCGTCGAGGTACTCGAGCGTCCACTCGTAGGCGGCCTGGGCGATCCCGAGCGCCGAGGCGCCGACCAGCGGCCGGGTGATCTCGAAGGTCGCGAGCGCGTCTGCCCCACGGGATTTTTTCCCTTCGCGGCCGCGCTGCAGCTTCTTTTCCAGCTTCTCCTCGCCGCCGAGCAGGTTCTCGGCCGGGATCCGGCAGTCCTCGAGCACGATCTCGGCGGTGTGCGAGGCGCGGATCCCGAGCTTCGACTCCTTCTTGCCCTGGCTGAGGCCAGGGGTACCTTTGGCGACGACGAAGGAGGCCTGGCCGCGGGTGCCGAGCTCGGGGTCGACGGTGGCGACGACGACGTGGACGTCGGCGATGCCGCCGTTGGTGATGAAGACCTTGGTCCCGTTGAGGACCCACTCGTCGCCATCGCGCTTGGCCGTCGTCTTCAGGCTCTTGACGTCGGAGCCGGCCTGCGGCTCGGTGACCGCGTAGGCGCCGAGCTTGATCTCTTCGCCGCTGCCGAAGCACTCGGGCACCCAGCGCTGCATCTGCTCCGGGGTGCCGGAGGAAGCGATCCCCGCGGCGGCGAGGCCGGAGCCGCTGACCGCCAGGGCGATCCCGGCGCAGCCCCAGTGGAACTCTTCGGCCGAGATCACCTGCATCTGGCCCTCGGGGTCGGAGGCGTTGCGCTGGATCGACTCGAGACCGCCGAAGCCCTGCACCCGCGCCTCTTTGATCGCCTCCCAGGGGATGCTCTCCTCTTCGTCGTGCTTGCGGGCAACCGGTCGGATCACCTCGCGCGCGAACTTGCGACAGCGCGCTTTGAACTCCAGTTGCTCGTCGTTGAGTGCGAAATCCATGCTCGTTCCTCTCTGCCGGTGCCCGATTGACTGGTCAGTCAGCCAGTCGCCGGGAAACTGTACTCCTTCGGACGGGAGCCGCTCGGTACGTTTCCAGCCGGTGATCCCCAAGCGCCCGATCAATCGCGACGTGCCGCCAACCGAGGAGAAGGAGACGCGGCCGGAGGAGAGTGAAGAGAAACCGCCCCCGGAGCCGAAGTCCCAAACCCCGAAACTGCTCGCTGGCCTCGTAGCCCTCGCCCTCGTCTTCATCGTCGTCGCGATCGTCTTCGCCAGCGGCGGCGGCGAGAGCGACAGCGAAGTCACCACCTCCGCCCCGGCCGGGGCGCAAGGCGGCGACGGGGAGCCGTCGCCGCAGGTCGCCGAAGCGCTCGCCTTCCCCACCTTCGCGACCAGCAACACGACCCGGATCGGCGGTCCGGACCCAACCTCCAACGCCGCCGGCGTCGCCCTCGCCGTCTTCCCCTCGACGACCGCAGCCCAGCAGCCGGCCGCCGTCACCCTGGTCGGCGAAGAAGACTGGGCCGGGGCGATCGCCGCCTCCGTCTTGATGGCACCGCCGGTCCGCGCGCCGATCCTCTTCTCAGCGCCCGATGCGATGCCGGAAGACAGCGAAGAAGCTCTCGGAGCGCTAAGCCCGCAGGGCAGCAAGGCGACCGGCGGCGCCTCCCTGTTCGCGGTCGGCGCGGTCGCGCTCCCCGGCGATGCCGGCAAGGCGACCCGCGTCGACTCCGGCGATCCCGCCGCCACCGCCGCCCAGATCGCCACCCTGCGCGAACGCCTCTCCGGACAGCCGCCGAAGCACATCGTCGTCGCCTCCAGCGACCAAGCCGAATTCGCGATGCCCGCCGCGGCCTGGACCGCCCGCTCCGGCGACCCGGTCCTCTACACGGGCGCGAAGAAGCTGCCGCCCGCCACGGCGGCGGTGCTGAAAGCACACCCGAAGGTGCCGGTCTACCTGCTCGGCCCCGACTCGGTGATCGCCAAGAGCGTGCTCGAGGAAATCGGCAAGGTCTCCAAGCACGTCAACCGCGTGGCCGGCAAGGACGCCGTCGCGACCGCGCTTGCCCTCGCCCGCTACCACCAGGGCAGCTTTGGCTGGAACGTCAACGACCCCGGCCACGGATTCGTCCTCGCCCGCAGCGACTCACCCGCCGGGGCGGCCGCGGCGGCGGCGCTCTCGGCCTCCGGCACCTGGGGCCCGCTGCTGCTCACGGAAGACCCCGATAGGCTGCCTGCCAAGGTCCACAGTTACCTTCTCGACGTGAAGCCCGGATACACCACCGACCCCACCCGCGCCTTCTACAACCACGTCTGGGTGATCGGCGACCAGGACGCGATCGGGGTCGTCCAGCAGGCCGAAGTGAACGAACTGGCGGAATTGACGAAGATCGGCGGCGGCGAATGAGCGAGTCCGAGAGCCCGCAGCTGCTGGGAGGGACGAAGGAGATCACCGCCGAGGACATCCGCGCCCTCGCCGGCCCGGTCACTCCGCACTTCTCGCTGCAGATCCGCAACCGCATCCGCCGTCTGATCGAGCCGCTGCCCGCCGGCCACCCGGCGCGGGCAGAAGGCGAGCGGCAGATCGCCCGACTAGAAGAGCTCTCCCGGCACAGCGGCGAGCCGCGCGACGGGCTCGGGATCTCGCATTGAAGTACCTGGCGCCCGGGGTCTGGCGGCTGAAGGAATTTCCCCGCCCGCTGATCAACGTCTACCTGGCGGAGGACGTCCTGATCGACGCCGGCCGCCGCTGGGACAAGGGGCGGATCTTCGCCGAGCTCGAGGGGCGCGAGATCTCGATGCTGGCCCTGACCCATGTGCACCCCGACCACCAGGGCTGCGCGAAGGCGATCTGCGAGGCACGCGGGGTCCCGCTCGCCTGCCACGCGGACGACGTCGACGCGATGGAGGGACGGCGGCCGGTCGCCGCCAGCCCGAAGCCGACCGCCCAGCTCTTCGGAAAGCTCTGGACCGGGCCGCCGCACAAGGTCGACCGGGTGCTCCACGAGGGCGACGAGGTGGCTGGGTTCCGGGTCGTCCATGCCCCCGGGCACGCCCCCGGCGAGGTGATCTTCTTCCGCGACTCCGACCGGGTCGCGATCTGCGGTGACGTGATCCGCAACATCACTTACGTCGCGATGCGAACCAAACTGGCCGTGCCCCCCGACGACCTGACGCCTGACCCGGCCGAGAACCGCCGCTCGGTTCGCAAGCTGGCCGAGTTGAACCCCTCCCTGATCCTCCCCGGCCACGGCCCCGCCGTGACCGACATCGGCGCCTTCGAGCGCTTCGCAGCCGCCCTTCCTGGGTAGCACCGCAGCTAGCCGCGCCGCGGCGGGTTTCGAATAGTGGGTACGCGAACGAGACTGGAGGCAGGCATATGAGCAAGCTTTGGAACAGGCGCCCCTCGCCGGCAATGGTGGTGGCGGCGATCGCCCTATTCGTCGCCCTCGCGGGGACCGCCTACGCGGCGCAGAAGATCAACGGCGGCGCGATCATCAAGCAGTCGATCGGCGGCGGCAAGCTGAAGAAGAAGACCCTTACGGGGTTCCAGATCAACACCAACAAGCTCGGCACCGTCCCCTTCGCGAAGGTCTCGACCCACACCTTCTGGGCGGTCGTCCACAACCCGGCCAGCCCCGGCAACGCGGCCCTCGCCCGGGCCAGCGGCGAAGGGATCACGGCGACCGAGGGCGGCGGCGCGGTGACCGTCACCTTCCCGTTCAACGTCACCGGCTGCGCCGACGTCGCCGCCCGCAACAACGCCGGGACCACGGTTCCGCAGGCGGGCTACGCGCAGACCAACACCTCGCCCTCGAACCCGAACGCGATCGAGGTCCGGACCAAAGACAAAGCCGGCAACAACGAAGACGCCGACTTCCACCTGATCGTGATCTGCCCGTAGTTCCCCTTTGGCGGGCGCGCCCCGGCGCGCCCGCCAACAAACATCTCAGTACCGCGATCGCTCGGGAAAAACTGAGATAGGGTCGCGGCGTGAGCAAGCTCGGTCTGGCTCTGTCCGGCGGCGGTTTCCGGGCCGCCTTCTTCCACGTCGGGGTACTGGCGCGGCTGGCCGAGCTCGACCTCCTTCGCCGAGTCGAGGTGATCTCCACCGTCTCCGGAGGTTCGATCGCCGGCGCCCTCTACTACCTGCGGCTACGGTCGCTATTGCAGGAAAAGAGCGACGAGGAGATCACGCGGGAGGACTACCTCGCACTCGTCCGCGACGTCGAGCTGCGCCTCCGCCGAGGCGTACAGCAGAACATCCGCGCCCGCGTCTTCGCCAACCTGTTCAAGAACCTGCGGATGCTGAGCCCGCGGTACTCCCGCAGCGACCGGATCGGCGACCTCTACGACCGCTATCTCTACAAGGAGGCCTGGGGGGAAGAGCGGGAACGGCGATCGTTGGGGCGCGAGAAGCAGATCGAGCTGCGGGAGCTGCTGATCGACCCGAAGGGTCACGAGGGACTAGAGCGCGACGAAGCCAACGAGAAGCGCGAGCAAGACAAGGTCCCAGCCCTCGTCATCAACGCCACCACGCTGAACAGCGGCCACGACTGGCGCTTCGAGGCGGTGCGGATGGGCGAGGCGCTGCCGGACGACCCGGAAAAGCGTGAGCTGGTCGGGGAGGTGGACAAGAACATGCGGCTTGAACAGGGCTACTTCGAACCTGACTATCCCGGGCGCCCGAAAGATGCTCCGCTGATCCCCCCCGCGCAAGTGGACTTTCCGCTGGCTCTCGCGGTGGCGGCCTCGGCCGCGGTCCCCGGCGTCTTCCACCCGCTCACGATCAGCAATCTCTACGCGGGCATCCGGGTCCAGCTGGTCGACGGGGGCGTGCAGGACAACCAGGGGATCCAGGCGTTGGAGGATCAGGGCTGCGACCGCTTGGTGATCAGCGATGCCTCGGGACAGATGGCGGACAAGGAAAAACCGCTGGCCGTCGCGGCAACGACGCTGATGAGGACGGTGAGCGTCGCAGAGGACCGGATTCGCGACGAGCAACTGGTCCATCACGGCGCCAGGGAGTTCAACCCCGTGCACCTGCGGATGGGCCTGGAGGCGGAGGCCGTCCCTCCCCTCGGCAACGAGCGCAAGCGCGAAGAGGAGTCTCGCGGGGGCGGCAAAACGCCCTTTGGAGTCGACTACCAGGTCCAGGATCTTCTCGCCCGGATCCGGACCGATCTCGATTACTTCAGCGACACCGAGGCGCTGGCGCTCGAGATGGA
The DNA here is from genome assembly GCA_963702075.1 of uncultured Actinomycetes bacterium. Classification (GTDB taxonomy): domain Bacteria; phylum Actinomycetota; class Thermoleophilia; order Solirubrobacterales; family 70-9; genus VAYN01. Next base: position 2,411,923 of record OY969703.1, read on the forward strand.
CGGCTACATGCTGGCGACGAGCAAGATCGAAGCCGCGTCGGATGGAGCGCGAGCCGACGGCCGCTGGCCCTTCCTCGCGATGCGAACGAAGCTCGAAGAGCCGGACGACGCCTTCTATGCCGAGCTGCGGGCCGGGGAGAAGAAGTTCCTGCGGGCCTTCCACCTGCGCCCGCTCCTGGCGACGGCAGTGGCGCTCGTGCTCGCCGCGGTCGTCGCCCTACTCGCCCATCTCGCCTTCCGGTCTCCCGGCTGGCTCGACGACCTGCCCTGGCCGGGCAGCGTGGCGATCGTGGCTCTGGCCGCCTTCCTCCTCCTGTTCGCCTGGTCGAACCTGAAGCCGAGGATGCCCTGGCTCTACCGCCGTCGGAAGCAACCGGCGGCGCTAGGATGACCGCGTGGCCGAGGAAGGAGTCGTCAAGCCCGAGCACGCGCGCGAGCTCGCGATCCAGCGGCTGAAGATGAAGCAGGACTTCAAGGGAATCGCCGTCGGGGGGACGCTCGCGGTGGTCGTCTGCATCGTCATCTGGCTGCTCGGCGGAGGCGGCTACTTCTGGCCGGTCTGGGTGATCCTCGGCGTCGCCATCGCCCTCGTCACCCAGGGGTGGAAAGCCTACGGCCCCAGCAACCAGATCACCGAGGCCGACGTCCAGCGGGAGATCGGGCGGGGCTAAGCAGGTAGGCGGGCACGGGTCATCTCGACCCGGCGTCCTCTGAAGGGAACGCCCTCGGCACGGAGCAGCGAACGCTGCCGGTCGCCCTTGGCGAGCGAGCCGTCGGCGCGGACGACCCGCCACCAGGGGAGATCCGGCTCCTCGACGTGAAAGAGGACGGTCCCGGCAAACCGAGGCGCCCCGGGCGAGACGTCCCCGTAGGTGCGAACGAACCCCTCGGGAATGGAGCGCACCCGGTCCAGCACTTCCAGCTCGCGGCTCACGCCCCGGGGCCGAAGGCGTCGATGATGCGGTTCTGGAACTCGCTCAGCTCCTCAGGGGAGATGAAGTAGGTGGGCGGGGTGAGGAAGAGGCCGTCGGCGCGCTCGGCCGTCGCCTCGACGCGGGCGCGGACCTTGTCGATCGGGCCGGCGGCGCAGTAAGCCTCGACCATCTCGTCGCTGATCGCGGCCGGGACGGCGGCGAGGTCGCCGCGGCGGAAGGCCGCGCCCGCCTCGGTCGCGTTGTCGGCGAAGCCGTGCAGCTCCCAGAGCGGCATGTAGGTCTTCACGGTCGCGTAGAAGGAGATCGTGCGGCGGGCCATCTCGATCGCCCGGCCCTCGTCATCGTCGATCGCGCAGCAGACCGTCGGCAGGTAGTCGAAATCCGAGCGCTCCCGACCGGAGCGGCCGAGCCCCTCTTCGAAGGCGTCGACCACGACCTCGTCGATCCAGCGCAGGCTCTGGATCGGGTGGCCGATCAGGCCGTCGGCGACGTCGCCCGCCATCCGCGCCATCCCCGCCTGGACGGCGGCGGTGTAGATCGGCACCGCCTCGCGCGGCGCCGGGTGCGGGCGCACCCAGCCTTTGATATCGATGTCGTAGTACTCGCCCTGGTAGCGGATCGGCTCGCCGGCGCTCGCCTGGCGCATGATCAGCCGCGTCGCCTCGATCGCCTCGCGCAGGTGCGGCGCCGGGCGCCCGTAGTCGGCGTTGTGCCAGGTCTCGTTCAGCCGTTTGACACCGGCACCCATCCCGAGACGGAAGCGACCGCCCGACATCTCGTCGACGTCGAGGGCGCTGATCGCGTGGATGAAGGGGCTGCGGGTAAAGGCCCAGACGATCCCGGTGGCGACGCCGATCCGCTCGGTCTTCGCCGCCAGGTAGGCGGCCTGGGTGACGGCGCTGCGGAAGAGCTCCGGCGCCCAGACGCACTCGACGCCCGCAGCCTCGGCCCGCAGCGTCTCCGCCTCGAGGTCGGCGACCGAGGTGCCGATCGCGGCGACGGAGATGCGGTCGAGGGCGCCCATCTCCCGCCCCCTCGATCAGGAAGCGGCCGGAGCGGTCTCGCCGGCCAGCACCGCGTCGGCGACCCGCTCGCGGTGCCACTTCGCGTCGCCGAAGGTGGCGGCGTTGGCACGGCCGCGCTTGAGGAAGAAGTGGAGGTCGTGCTCCCAGGTGAAGCCGATGCCGCCGTGGACCTGGATCGCCGCGTCGGGCACCCGCCAGCCGGCATCGGATGCATACGCCTTCGCCGTCGAGGCGGCCAGCGGCAAGGATCCCGGCTCGGCGTCGGCGGCCCAGGCGGCGCCGTAGACGGCCGAGCGCGAGTTCTCGGTCTCCAGCAGCATCTGCGCACAGCGGTGGGAGACGGCCTGATAGGCCCCGATCGGGCGGCCGAACTGCTGGCGGTCTTTGGCGTAGGCGACCGACATCTCGAGCGACCGCTGCGCCAGCCCGGTCGACTCCGCCGCCAGCGCCACGCAGGCACGCTGGAACACCGGCCAGTAGTCCTCGGGGCCGCCGGGCAGGGTGTTCTCCGCCGCGACCTGGACGTTCTCGAGGCGTACCGAGGAGACGCGGCGGGTCGGGTCGATCGACTCCTCCGGCGTTACGGTCACCCCGTCGGCGCCCTTCTCGACGATATGGCGATGACCGTCGGAGGTGGCGACGAGGAAGAAGTCGGCGCTCGCCGCGTCCATCACCAGCGTCTTCTCGCCGTTGAGAACGGTGCCGTCGCCGTTGCCCTCGGCCGCCAGCGCGAACTTGTTCGGCTCGGCCGGGACCCCGGCGTCGATCAGCGCCGGCGCTCCGCGCAGCTCGCCGGTGGCCAGTGGCGCCAGCCAGCGCTCCTTCTGCGCGTCGGAGCCGGCGAAAGCGAGCGCCAGCCCGGCGATCGTGTTCGAGAGCAGCGGTGAGGGGGCGCAGACGTAGCCCATCTCCTCGAAGAGAACCGCGAGGTCGACGATCCCGAGACCCTGGCCGCTCCACTCCTCGGGCAGCGCCAGACCGGCCCAGCCGAGCTCGGCCATCTCTTTCCAGCCGCTCTCGTCGAAGCCGTCCTCGCTGGCTGCGATCTCGCGCAGCCGCTCGGATTTGAAGCGGGAGGCGAGGAAGTCGTGGGCGGTCGACCTGATCGCCTGCTGCTCGTCGGTGAGGTCGAAGTACAAGGCCCTCTCCTCCCTACCGCAGCCGCGGCAGGCCCAGGACCCGCTCGGCGATGATGTTTTTCAAGATGTCGGTGGTCCCGCCCTCGATCGAGTTGGCGCGGGAGCGGAGGAAGCCGTACTGCCAGGCGCCGCCGGCGACGGCGTGCTCGGAGCCGCGGGCCAGCACCGCGTAGGCACCCTCGATCTCCAGAGCCAGCTCGGTCAGGTCCTGATTGATGTCGGCCCACTGCCACTTGCCGAGCGACCCCTCCGGCCCCGGAATGCCCGACTGCATCGTCTTGGTCAGGCCGCGATAGGCGTTCAGCCGCATCGTCTCGACCTCGATGTGGAGCTGGGCGATGCGCTGGCGGAAGTAAGAGTCATCGGCGGCGGACCCGCCGTTGGAAGGAGTTTCCCGGGCCAGCTTCGCGAGCCGGCCGAGGCTGTTCTGGATCTGCGAGATCGCCCCGAAGGCGAGGCCGGCGCGCTCGTTCATCAGCGTCGTGATCGCCACCGCCCAGCCGTTGCCGACGCCGCCGACGACGTTCGCGTCGGGCACCCGCGCCTCCTCGAAGAAGACCTCGTTGAACTCGCCCTCGCCGGTTATCTGGACCAGCGGGCGGGTCTGCACCCCGTCCTGCTCCATGTCCATGAGGAAGTAGGTGAGGCCCTGGTGTTTGGGCGCGTCCGGGTCGGTGCGAGCGACCAACATGCACCATTTCGCGTACTGGGCGAAGGTGGTCCAGACCTTCTGGCCGGTGACCACCCATTCGTCGCCGTCCTTGACCGCGCGGGTCTTCAGCGAGGCGAGGTCAGAGCCGGACTCCGGCTCGGAGAAGCCCTGGCACCAGATCTCCTCGCCGGTGAGGATCGGCTCCAGGTAGCGGGCCTTCTGCTCGTCGCTGCCGTGGGCGATCACGACCGGGCCGCCCATCGCCAGCCCGAGCACGTTGGCCGGCGCCGGCGCCTCCTGGCGCGTCGCCTCGGCGGCGAAGATCGCCTGCTCGATCATCGTCGCGCCGCGGCCGCCGTACTCCTTCGGCCAGGAGATCCCGGCCCATCCCGCCTCGTGCAGCTTCAGCTGCCACTCGCGGCGGAAGACCATGATCTCGTCGAGACCCGCCTCGGGCTCCGGCCCAGGATGGTTCTCCTGCAGCCAGGTGCGAACCTCGTCGCGGAACTCCTCCTCCGATGGCGACAGCGTCAGGTCCATCGCCGCGGAGCATATAGAGGTCGGCTGGCCGGCTGGCCAGGAGCCGCGCTAGCCGAAGAAGCAAGCATGGAGGCCGACGCTGTCGGCCATTTCGAAAGCTCGCTGGAAGGCGTATTCGCCGACCCGCAGCCTGGCGGGTTCTTTCCTCCCCGTTTCCAATCCTTCTTCCATCGCCGCGAGAAAGGCCGCGAGCTTCTTTTTCCCGGCCGTTGGAAGCCCCAGTGCCCGCATTTCCCTCACCTGCCGCACTTTCATCGGGAGGACGACCTTCGCGACCATTTTGTCCATGAACTCTTCGCTGTGGCGGTGCAGATGGGCCCGTTCCCCCCAGTAGCCGTACTCCTTGTTGATCTTCGCGTCCCCCTTCTTGCAGATCGACCTCACCTTGGCGAGGAACTCCGCTTTGGAAATGGCGGGGACTTCAGGGCTTTGATCGGATCCGCAGGCAATCGGTAGCAGAGCGATCGCCAGGATCGGCCCGATTATCCACGCAGCGCTTCGCTTCCCATTTCTCCAATACATCTGAGTTCTCAGAGAGATACTAGATGAAGAAGAGAAAGGGGGAAGGGCGCCCGCAGGCGCCCTTCCCCGGTCCGGCTGGTGGCGAGAACTAGCTTCTTATTCGCCGCACTTCGTGAGCCCGTATTCGTTTGCCAGTTCGTTCGCCTTCGCGAACGGATCGGCCTTTTCGGTGGTCAGCGCCGCCGGGTCTTCTTCGCCCTTTTCGACCGCTTCTTCGGCAGCGTCGGTGATCGCTTCGACCTTGGCCTCTTCGCCGCTCGGCGCGCCGAGGTCCTTAACGCCTTCGACCTGCTGGCGGACGGCCGGCAGCACGATGGTTTCGATCGCTTCGGTCAGCTGCGCCTTGGTCGGCTGCTTCTGCGAGCTGTGTTCCTTTTCGAATTCTTCGAAGCCTTCCTGGATTTCTTCGTTGCCCTTGGCGCAGACAGCGTTGCCCTGCTTGACGAATTCCGCCTTGGTCAACGAACTGGTGCTTTCGCTGCTGTCGCCACCGCCACCGCATCCCGCGACCAGAATCGCGAGCGCAGCGAGGGAAGCGAGCAGCGCGATGAAGCGCTTGCTCACCTGAACTCCTCTGCCTTGAATTACGGACGGGACGGGACGCTATTCGCCCCGTCGGCCGCTACTGAACCCGCTGGATCAGCGTCCCGGTGCCGAGACCGCCGCCGCAGCACATCGTCACCAGGCCCATCTCCTTGTCGGTGCGCTCCATCTCGTGCAGGAGGGTGGTGATTAGGCGGGCCCCGGTTGAGCCCAGCGGGTGGCCGAGGGCGATCGCGCCGCCGTTGACGTTGACCCGATCCATGTCCGGTTCGAGCTCGCGGCGCCAGGCGCCGACCACCGAGGCGAAGGCCTCGTTGATCTCGACCAGATCGATGTCGTCCATCTTCATCCCGTTGCGCTCGAGCAGCTTTTCGGTTGCCGGGATCGGGCCGGTCAGCATGATCACCGGGTCGACCCCGACCGTGGTCTGGTCGAAGATCCGCGCCCGCGGCTTCAGGCCGAGCTCATCCGCCTTTTCCCGCGTCATCAGCAGCACCGCGGCGGCACCGTCGGAGACCTGGGAGGAGTTGCCGGCGGTGATCTTGCCGTCCTCCTTGAAGGCCGGCTTCAGGTTCGAGAGGCCCTCGAGCGTCGTCTCGCGGAGGCCCTGGTCGGTGGCGTAGGTGTCGCCGTTGACCTGCATCGGCACGATCTCGCGCTCGAAGCGGCCCTCATCGGTCGCCTGCTGTGCGAGCTGCTGGGAGCGGACGCCGAACTCGTCGAGCTCGGAGCGGCTGATCTCCCATTTGTCGGCGATCATCTCCGCCGAGAGCCCCTGCGGAATCAGGTTGTATTTCTCCATCAGCTCGGGCGAGAACGCCAGCCCGTGCTCCTCCATCACTTTGTAGGAGTCGGCGAAGGAGATGTGGCCCATGTGCTCGACCCCGCCGCCGATCGCGACGTCGTGGACCCCGGAAGCGACCAGGGCGGCGGCGAAGTTGACCGCCTGCTGGGCCGAACCGCACTGGCGGTCGACCGTGGTGGCGGGGACCTCCTGCGGCAGCCCGGCCTCGAGCCAGGCGTTGCGGCCGATGTTCAGGCCCTGCTCGCCGAACTGCTGCACGCAGCCGGCGATCACGTCGCCGACCTCGTTCGGATCGATCCCGGCGCGGTCGATCAACTCTTTGTAGGTGCGAGCGAGGAGATTGGAGGGATGGAGGTCCTTGTAGTAGCCCTTCTCCGGATGGCCGCGGCCGATCGGCGTCCGCACCGCCTCGACGATGACGACCTCGCGCCCTCCGAACCTGCCCTTGCCGTTGTCCATCACTGTCCTCCGTCGTTGAAGTTCTCTCCTGAGGGTAGCCGATTGACTGGTCAGTCAGCCAAGGATGAGGGCCTAAAGTCGCGGCGGCGTTGATGCGTGATAGAAGCCCCGGCCAATGAGCGCTAATCAGGGGTACACGAGTCCGGGGATCGCGGGCAGCGGGGCGATTGCCACCGGTCTTGCCGCGGTCTCGACCACGACCGCGGACACGATCCTGCTCGCCCGCAGCGAGGCTTCCGCCTGGCGCGCCGAGGAGAAAGTCGTCGCCGCCTGCGCCAAGCTCGAGGGCGGCGATCCCTCCCGTCTGCGGGTCACGACCGACCCCGCCGACCTCGCCGACTGCGACGTCATCGTCGAGGCGATCGTCGAGGAGGTCGCCCCGAAGGGCGAGCTGCTGAGCCGCATCGCCGCTGCCTGCCCGAACGCCGACCTCGCGACCACCACCTCCTCGCTCAGCATCGCCGAGATCGCCCAGGCCGCCGGCACCGAGAAGATCTTCGGCTTCCACGTCTTCAACCCGGTGCCGCGGATGGCCCTGGTCGAGGTCTGCATCCCCGACGGCGCCGCCGCTGCGCGTGAGAAGGCACTCGCCTGGTGCGCCGCGCTCGGCAAGACCGCGGTCGAGGTGCCCGACGAAGCCGGCTTCGTCGTCAACCGTCTCCTCTTCCCCTACCTCTTCGACGCCGCCCGCATGGTCGAACGGACCGGCATGGAGCCCGGCGCCGTCGACACCTGCATGAAGCTCGGCGCCGGCCACCCGATGGGCCCGCTAGCCCTGCTCGACTTCGTCGGCATGGACGTCTCGAAAGCGATCGGCGACGCCCTTTACGCCGAATCGAACGAGCCGACCCACGACCCGCCGCCGCTGGTCGTGAAGATGGTCGAGGAAGGCAAGCTGGGCCGGAAGAGCGGCGCTGGTTTCTACAGCTACGACTGAGGCTTCAGCGCTTGGGTGAGGGGGCCGGTACCCCTCCTCCGGAATTGACCTCCCCTCCGCTTCGCTCCGGAGAGAACCTGCTGCGGCTTTGCCGCAGACATCAGATTGCATTTCGCCGAACATTCCTCCGGAGGGGTACCGGCCCCCTCTACGACAGGATCCGGCAGACGCCCCGAACGCAGGCAGCTCTTTGAAGAAAGCCCGTGTCGCGGGAGGGGGCGGGTGGGCCCTCCAACTACTTAGTCCGCCCTTGCAGCCCCACCTTTGGCGGCCATGTCCCAGATCACATCCGCCTCTGAGATGCCCTGGCGGCGGGCGACTATCTCTATCTCGCCCCAGGGCAGCTCGGCGTCCGGGAGCTCGTCCCAGCGGGCCAGGTCCAGGGCCTCGACCGCACCTTTCAGCGCTGGGCCCAGGTGTTCTTCGGATCGAAGCAGCGCTCGCAGAACCTCGAGCTGCTTGTCAGTGAGCCGGACAACCCACATCGTGCTACCTCCAGCGGTGGGGGGATCGCAGGTTGCCTGGAGAAGCTAGGCGGCGGGACGGACGGAACCGCCGCTGATCCGCACCGCCTCGATCCGGTTCTCGCGCACGGCCTCGACCCGGATCGTGAAGCCGTCGGCGCGGATCGAGTCGCCGCGCTTGGGCAGCCGCCCGAGCTCGCCGAAGACATAGCCGCCGACCGAGTTGTAGGTGTCGCTGTCGACCGGCAGCTCGATCCCGGCGTCGGCGAGGTCGCCAAGCGAGACGTGACCACGGACGAACCAGTCGCCGTTGGTCAGCTTGCGCACGGCGGCGGCACGGGGGTCGGTCTCGTCCTCGATCTCCCCCACCACCTCCTCGAGGATGTCCTCGACGGCGACGATCCCGACCGTGCGCCCGTACTCGTCGACGACGACCGAGAGCGAGGTGCGCTGGACCTGGAGGTCATGCAGGAGGTCGTCGAGCGGGCGGGTCTCGGGGACGATCAGAGCGTCGCGGACAACCGTGTCGAGCGGCGCGTCCGGCCCGTCGCTCATGTAGAGCCGGGCGAGGCTGTTGTTGTGGACGACCCCCTTGACCCGGTCGCGGTTGTCGTCCTCGATCACGACCAGCCGGGTGTGGCCGGAGGTGACGCAGCGCCGCAGCGCCGCCTCGACCGTCTCGGAGGAGTTGACGGTGATCACCGCCGGGATCGGCGTCATCACCTCGCGCGCCTCCTGCTCGTGCAGGTGGAAGACGCCGCCGAGCATGCCCGCCTCGCCTGGATCGAGCGTCCCCCCCATCCGCGAGCTGTCGATGATCTGCTTCAGGTCCTCGGAGGTGTGGTGCTCTTCCAGGTCTTTCGGGTCGACCCCGAAGAGGCGGACGACCCCGTTGGAGACCCAGCTCAGAGCCTTGGTCACCGGCGTGGTCGCGACCGCGAACCAGCCGAGCGGGCGGGAGACCCGGCGCGCGGTCTTCTCGGCGTTGGCGATCGCCAGCATCTTCGGCACCTGCTCGCCGATCGAGATGTGGATCGCGGTGACGAAGGCGAAGGCGATCGCCAGCGAGAGGGCGGCGGCGGCGCCGTGGGAGAGGTTGCCGAAGGCCGGCTCCAGCAGCTTCGCTAGCGACGGCTCGCCGAGGAAACCGATCCCGATCGAGGCGGCGGTGATGCCGATCTGACAGGCGGAAAGCGATTCGTCGATGCGGTCGAGCTGCTCGACCACGGCCTCGGCGCCGGCTTCCCCCTCCTCGGCGGCCTGTTCGAGTTTTCCGCGCCTGCTGCGCACGAGGGCGAACTCGGCCGCGACGAAGAAGCCGTTGATCGCGATCAACAGCGCAAGAAGGACGAGCAGCAGGACGCTCATCGGCTATGCGGCCCGGTACTTCGGGCTGGGACGTCCTCGGCCATGCGGCACCGTGAATATAGCTATCCGTCCAGCAGATCCGCCGCAACTAAGCGGTGCCAGATGGGATATTGACTGCACGATGAGAATCGCAACGCTCAGCGAGATGCTCGAAGAGGTCGTTCATCTGGGCGAGGCGACGGGGATGGAAGAGCATGCCCACGAGCTGCGCGGCGAACTCGAGGGGCGGTTGGCGACGGTGCGGGCGGCAGTGGCCGGGACCGGCTCGCCGCGGGTGGTCGCCCTGCAGCGGCTCGACCCGCCCCGGGTCGGCGGCTTCTGGATCCCGGAGATGATCTCGATCGCCGGTGGCGAAGACGTCGCCGGCGACCCCGGCCTCAACCCGCCGAAGGTGAGCTGGGGCGAGCTGGAGAGCCTGCGCCCGGACGTCACCGTGGTGATGCCGGAGGTGCCGATGGAGGACGCGCGGGCGCACGCGATGGAGCACTGGGAGCGGATCGCCGCCCTCGGGGCAGTCCGCCACTACGCCGTCGACGGAACCCTCTTCTCCGACCCCGGGCCGCGCCTCGTCGACGCCGTCGAGCTGCTCGGCCACGTCCTCCATCCCGACCTCGTCGACCCGCCGGGCAGCGTCGATTTCACGGCGCTGCGGGCGCCGGTGACGCGGCCGGCCGCGGACTAGGCCACGGCCAGCGAGACGACCACGGAGATCGCGGCGACGGCCACCATCGCCGCCATCTCCAGCGGCAAACGGTTGCGCCCGAACATCCCTTTCTCGCCGGCGACGATCGCCCCGGCACAGACGACTCCCCCGATCAGGCCGCCGATGTGGGCGCCGATGCTGATGTTGGGCGAGGCGAAGCTGAAGATGAGATTGAAGACGATGAGGAAGCCGATCTGGCCGGCAAGCGCCTCCATCCCGCGCCCGCGGGCGATCACGAAGGTGGCTCCCGCCAGACCGAAGATCGCCCCAGACGCGCCGATCCCGAGCGAGTTCGGCTCGAGGATCAAGGCGCCGAGGGAGCCGGCCAGCAACGAGGCGAAGTAGAGGGCGAGGAAGCGCGGCGTGCCCAGAGCCGGCTCCAGCAGCCGCCCGAGGAAGAAGAGCAGGAGCATGTTGAAGCCGATGTGGAAAAGGCTGGCGTGAAGGAAGCCGGAAGTCACCAGCCGGTAGATCTCCCCTTCGTGGACGAAGGGGCCATAGAGCCCATAGTCTTCGACGATCTTTCCGCTCGGGTTGTTGAGCCCACCGCCGCCGGCAGTGATCTCGACCAGGTAGACGATCACGTTGATCGCGATCAGGACCATCGTCGCCGGGAAGGCGCTGAACTGACCCGGGGTGCCGGTCGGGTTGCGCACCACCCGCGTCCGCTGGCTCGCGCACTCCGGGCAGCGCATCCCGACCGGGGTCGGGGTCATGCACTCGGGGCAGATCGGCCGCCCGCAGGAAGAGCAGGAGACGCGCGTCTCGCGGTCGGGGTGGCGGTAACAGGTCTGGGCATCGACTTCGGCCATCGGCCTGCGGAGCCTACAATCGCGCCCGATGGAGCCCGCCAGCCCCGCCCGCCTTTACGCCGCCGTCGCCGGGGCGCTGCTCGTCATCCTCGGCATCGTCGGCTTCTTCTACGACGCCTCGTTCACGGCGCTCGACGACCTCCAGCCCGCCCTCGGCGCGATCGACGTCAACGCCTGGTTCAACCTGCTCTACGTGGTGACCGGCGCGATCGGGGTGCTGGTCGCCGGCGTCGCCTCGCGGCCGTACTCGCTGGCGATGGGGATCCTCTACACGCTGCTGGCGATCCTCGGCCTCGGCACCGAGTGGCTGCACATCACGATCGGCGTGCTGGGATTGGCGGCGGCGGCGGGAACGGCGAAGCGGAGCCCGGCTCGGGCGAGGCTTCGCCGCTTAGAGCCGCGAGCGAAGGCCGCTCGCAACCGCGCGTAGGCCGCGCTCGCTGCGCTGACGGCTGCGCCGCCGCATCTCGATCAAGACCAGGGCGCCGGTCGCCACCCCGCCGGCGCCGACGGCCACCACCGGCCGCACCCAGTTGCGCGGGTCGCGCAGCGCCCGCAGCTCTTCCTCGGAGAGCTCCTCGGCCCAGTCGGACAGCTCCTCGGCAGCAGCCTGGGTGATCGCCGAGAGCGTGTCCTCGAGGCGACCCGAGAGCCGCTGCGGCGGCTCGATCGGTCGCAGCGCATCGGTCAGCAGCGCCTCGACGTCCCAGGTCGACCCGCTCAGCGTTTCACTCGGGTCTCTCATCTTCCATCTCCTCTTGCAGCTGTTTGATCGCGCGATGGATCAGCACCTTGGTGGCGCCGTCGGTGCGCCCCAGCGCCCGCGCGATCTCGCGGTTGTCCATGCCGAGGGCGAAGCGCATGATCAGCGCCTCGCGGCGGTCGTCGGAGAGGTGCTCGAGGTGCTTCATGACCTGGCGCAGCTCCTCGCGTCCCTCGGCGATCGCCACGGTGTCGTGGCGGGCGGCGATCGGGTCGGCATTCTCCAGCGGCGTCTGCGGCCGCCGTGAGCGGTCGCGGTAGTAGTTGGAGGCGAGGTTGTGGGCGATCCGGATCACCCACGGCCGCAGCGGCCGGCCGTCGGACTCCCGCCGCGCCCGGCCGAAGTGGCGGTAGGCCTGGAGGAAGGCCTGCTCGGTCAGGTCCTCGGCGTCGTGATGGTTGCCGACCCGGTAGTAGGCATAGGAATAGACGTCGCGCAGATGCGCCCGGTAGAAGTCCTCGAAAGCACGGTCGAGCTCGGCCTTGGCCGCCGGAGCCAGGTCGGCCGGCTCGACGTTCTGCTCGGGGCCGCTCACCGGCCAAGCCTATCCCCGCGCGTGCGCTCATTAAGCGGCCTGCCTCTGGCGCTCGACCTGCCGCAGGGTCGCGATCCACTCCTCCGAGTCGCATTCGCCCCGGATCAGCGCCGCCAGCCCGGAGAGCGCCGCAGCCTCGACGCCGGAAGCGACGACCGCTTCGGCCAGCAGCGGCACCGTGTCCAACCCCTCCGAGGCCTGACCGATCTTGCCCGGGATCTCCCTCGCCGGCGTGCCGGTCCCGAGCAGCTCGCCGGCCCGGCGGTTGCGGCCGTTGGGCGCCATCATCGTCGCGGTGAGGTCGCCGACCCCGGCGAGGCCGGCGAAGGTCTCGAGCTGGGCGCCCTGGCGCGCGGCGTGGTCGATGCACTCGCGCCAGATCGAAGCCACCGCGATCCCGGCGGCGTTCAGCCCGTGCGGCTCGGCGGCCGCGGCGGCGAGGGCGGCGGCGTTCTTCGCCGCGCCCGCCATCTCGACCCCGGTGACGTCGCCGGAGCGCTCGCAGACCAGGCCGGCGCGGTGGAAGACCTCCCCCACCTGGGCCCGCAGCTCCTCGTCCTTCGAGCCGAGGACCAGCGCCGCCGATCCGGAAACCGCCTCCCGCGCGTGGGCGGGACCGCCGAGGCAGGCGATGCCCCGGGCGCGCACCCGTTCGCCCACGTAGTCGGAGGGAAGCTCCCCCTGCGGGGCGATCAGGCCCTTGGTCAGCATCAGCACGGCGCTGCGGGAGCTGACCCGGTCGGCGATCGCGCCCACCGCCTGCGGCAGCTGGGCGGAGGGGATCGCGAGGCAGATCAGGTCGAGGCCGGCGAGCTCGATCGAGGAGGCGGGGCGGACGTCGATCGACTCCGGCAGCGGCACCCCGGGCAGGTAGCGCCGGTTCTCGCCGTCGGCGATCAGCTCCTCGGCGCGCTCCGGCGTCCGCGCTCCGAGCTGGACGTCGAGTCCGCCCCGAGCGAGCAGGACCGCGACCGCCGTCCCCCAGCTGCCGGCGCCGATCACCGCGGCGCGGCGCATCGGCGGCAACCCGCCGAGGTCTTCCCACTGCAGCAGCACGTTGGGCCAGATCCGCGCCGTCACCGTTTCCGCCAGCGCCGGCGAGGGCTCCTCGGCGCGGGGGAAGGTCATCGGCGGGCCGAGCCGCACCTTGCACTTGCGCGGCCGGATACGCCAGCCACGGCGGACGTGTTCGGTGCCGAGCACCGCGGTCGGGATCACCACCGCCCCGGTCTGCAGGGCGAGGCGACCGACGCCCCGCTTCGGATTGGCGAGCGTGCCGCGACGGATCCGCGTCCCCTCGGGAAAGAGGCAGACGGCGCCGCCGCGTTCGGCGATCATCCGCGCCGTCAGCATCGCCTCCTCGTCGGACTCACCCCGCCGCACCGGGAAGGCGCCGAGCCGCGAGAGCACCCATCCCTGCCAGCGCCGCTCGAACAGCTCGACCTTGGCCATGTAGTTCATCGGCCGCCGCCAGGGAAGGCAAGCGCCGACCACGAACGGATCCAAGAAGCTGCGGTGGTTGGCGGCGACGATCACCCCGCCCTTCGCCTTCCCATAGTCCCGACCGAGCCGAGCGAGCCGGAAGTAGACGAGGAAGAAAGGCAGCAGGAACGCGCGCGCCACGTGGTACATCGGCCAGTTGACGCTGTGCTTGCGCGTATAGGCGTGGTAGGAGGCGAGCCGCTCCGGGCTCAAAGGCTCAGGGGTCACGCACAGCGCTACACGGCGAGAACCGCACGGTTACGGCCCACTCTCGTTTCAGAAATTTTCAAATGTGCGCGCCACACGTGCGCCTTGCCTCGACACGATCGGGGGCGTGCAAAGCGAGTCTGTGAAACCGGTCGTAGAGCAGCCGTTTTCACGGACTCGCGGAAACGATCACCGGATTGCAGAGCTCGCTCGGCTCCAGCACGGAGTGCTGGCCCGGCGGCGGCTGATCGAAGAGGGATGGTCTGAAGCGGAGATCAGATGGCGTCTTCGCGCTGGGCGCCTGCACCGGGTCCATGCGGGTGTCTACTCCTTGGGACCGCGACAGCTGCTCTCTCGCCAGGGTCGCTGGATGGCGGCGGTTCTTGCCTCAGGACCGGACGCGCTCCTTAGTCATCAGACCGCAGCGGCGCTCTGGGGTCTTCGCGGGGACTCGGGCCGCGCGATCCATGTGACCGTGCCGCACAAGAGCACCTCGACGAAGCGGATTCGCAGGCATTTCTCGGTCGTGCCCGAGGACGAGCGGGCGGTGGAGGAGGGGATCTCGGTCACCTCGGTTCACCGGACGATCTTCGATCTCGGCGCGACGGTCTCGGTGGACGAGGTGGTCGCGATGATCAAGGAGGCCGAATACCTGAACCGCTGGGATCGGCTGTCGCTCCCCTACCTCCTGGAGCGCTATCCGGGGAGACGAGGCTCCCGCAAGGTCCGGGCCTCCCTGGGCCGATTCAAGGAGGAACCGCCGGGTCGAAAGCACTCGAAACTGGAGGAACGGTTCGCGCCCTTCCTCCGCCGGCACTCCCTGCCCCTACCCCGCTTCAACGACTGGATCCTCATCAACGGCAAGCGCTACCGGGTCGACTGCCATTGGCCCGGCACCGACCGCATCGTCGAGCTGGACGGCTGGGAGGGCCACCGCACCCGCTCGGCCTTCAGAGACGATCGAGCTCGCGACCGCGCCCTGACCGCCGCCGGTTACTCGGTCACGCGCCTGACGTGGAACCAGCTCGACGATGAACCGGAGGCGATCGCCTCTGATCTTCGGCGGTTGCTGCTGGGAGATAGATAGAAGAGAAGGAGAAGAACGGCGGGCTACCAGGCCGCGTCGACCAACTCCCGTAGCTCCGCCCCATCCGGTGGCTGCGGGACCCGCTGCAGCTCCGGACGTTGGAGCATCGCCTCGATCGCCTCGTCCAGCTTCGAAGCATCGCCACCGACCTCGCTGAGCCGTCTCGGTCTGCCCAGCGCTTCGATCCGCTCCGGCAGCCCGGCGCGTTCGGTCCCAAGAGCAGCCGCCAGCCGCTCGTACACCTCCGGCGCTCGGCCCGCCAGCAACGCCACCGCATGCGGCAGCACGGCCGCGTTGGTCTCCGCGTGCGGCGTGCCGCACAGCCGCACCAGGGTCTGGCAGGCGAGATGGTGAAGGCCCATGCCAGCCGAATCGATTGCGTAGCCGCAGAGGATCGAGCCGAGCGCGAGCCCGGTTCGATCCCGCCCCTCTCGAGCTTCGTCCAGCGCCATCCCGATCAGCCCCGCGCCCCGTAGGGCCGTCATCTCCGAGACCGGGCTGGACAGCGGCAGGTAGAGCGTGTCGGCCCCGTGCGCCAGCGCGTTCATCGAACTCGCCCGCAGCTGCTTCTCCGGTTGGCTCGTCATCGCCTCCCAATCGGCGATCACCAACTGCGGCCTCACCGTCGCCTTCACGCGATCCTCAGCGCCCTCGGGCAGCCGGTGCGACCCGGTCATCTCCGCCCCCGACATCGTCGTCGGGATCGCGACCACCTCCGCTCCCGACACCGACGCCACCGCCTTCGCCACGTCGACAACCCGGCCGCCGCCCAGCGCCACGAGGGGACGCGCTCTCACCCCCTTACTTGCATCGTGAGGGGGTGAGAGCGCGTCCAGCAGCGCCGCGGCGGCGGCCGGGACCTGCCCGGACCGCACCTCGTGCACCCCGCCTGCGGTTTCAGTGAGCGCCGGCGCTCCCGCCATAGCCCGCCTCGTGCTCAGCAGTTCGAACTCGCCGATCCCCTGATCGCGCAGAACCTCAACCGCCGCGCCGACCCCGCCGCGCCGGAAGACGACCGTCCGCCCGGCATCCCGCCAGGTGAAGTCGGCGATCAACCCTGCGTTTGGACCCGCGGGTTCTCGACCGGTCGCAATCGTGGTTCGACCTCGTCGCGCAGGTGCTCGAAGTCCGGCGGCAGCGAGAGCTTCTCGCCGAGGTGCTCGAGCGGCTCGTCGACGGTGAAGCCGGGGCCGAGGGTGGCGATCTCGAACAGCACCCCGCTCGGCTCGCGGAAGTAGACCGAGCGGAAGTAGAAGCGGTCGATCTCCGGCGTCGGCTGCGCCCCGCCCGCCTGCGCCTTCTCGCGCCAGTCGAGCAGCTCCTCCGGGGTCGAGGCCCAGGCAACGTGGTGGACGCTGCCGGCGCCCTGCAGGCCGCGCTCGCTCGGCGGCTCGTCGAAGAGGTAGCGGCCGCCGCGCTGGGTGCCGCGCGCTTCCCACCCTCCGTCCACCTGCTCGAACTCGAGCGCCTCGAGCAGGTGGCTGCTGGCTTGGGGCGAAACCGCGTAGGCCCGCACCGCGTGGAAGCCCTGCAGCGCCAGCTCGCCGGGAATCTCCGGGTGGTCGGCGATCAGCGGCGGGTCGGGCACCTCGACGACGAGAAGCTCATGGTCGAGCCCCTCGGGGTCGGAGAAGACCAGGCCCTCCCCCTCGCGCCGGGAGGCGACGCCGTTGTCCCGCAGCCGTTCCTCCCAGAAGCCGAAGGCGTCGGCCGAGGCGACTCGCCAGACGACCCGGTGCACCATGCCGGCGCCCGGCCTGCCCTGCGGCGCGCCGGGATACTCGAAGAAGGTCAGGTCGGAGCCGGGGTCGCCGTTCTCGTCGGCGAAGAAGAGGTGGTAGACGGTCGGGTTGTCCTGGTTGACCGTTTTCTTGACCAGCCTCAATCCGAGCACTCCGGCGTAGAAGTCGACGTTGCGCTGGGCGTTCTCGGTGATCGCCGTGATGTGGTGAATTCCCTCTAGCTTCATTGCTCACGTATAGCATCCGGCTATGAGCCGCGGACGGCGACGTACTGTCAGGGCACTGATCGTCCTCGGTTCGGTCCTCGCCTTCCTCAGCGTTTTCGCGATCTGGATCGAGCGCCAGGCGCTGAACACGAACGACTGGGTCGAAACCAGCGGCAAGCTCCTCCACAACGCGAAGATCCGCGAAGCGGTGGGCAACTACCTGGTCGACCAGCTCTACGAAAACGTCGACGTCAAGAAGGAACTCGAAGACATCCTCCCCGGCGAAGTCAGCGAACTCGCCGGGCCGGCAGCCGGAGGGCTGCGCCAGGTCGCCGGCCAGGGCGCCGAAAAAGTGCTGGAAACCTCGACCGCACAGGAACTGTGGGAAGACGCGAACCGGGCCACCCACGAACAGCTGCTGGCGGTCCTGGAAAACAAGAAAGAAGCCGTCGAAACCGAAAACGGCGAAGTCACCCTCAACCTCGGCAGCCTGCTCACCAACCTCGCCTCCCAGGTCGGGATCGGGGAAGACCTGGCCGAAAAGCTGCCGCCGGACGCCGGCCAGATCCACATCCTCAAGTCCGATCAGCTGAAGACCGCCCAGAACATCACGGTCGCCGTCAAGGGCCTTGCGCTGGTGCTCTCGATCCTCACCTTCGCCGCCTTCGGGGGGGCGATCTACCTCTCCCGCGGCAGCCGTTGGCTGACCGTCCTCTACAGCGGCATCGGCCTGATCGCGGCCGCCTTCGCCGCGATCGTCTTCCGCCACGTCGCCGGCGGCATCGTCGTCGGCCAGCTGGTCACGAACGACAGCGTCAAGCCCGCCGGCGAAGCGGCCTGGTCGATCGGCACCTCGCTGATGATCAGCATCGCCACCACGGTGATCGTCGTCGGCGCCCTCTTCGTTGCCGCCGGCTGGCTCGCTTCCCCGACCGGCGGGGCTCGCACCACCCGCCGCTACATGGCTCCCACCCTGCGGCTGCACATCGCCTACGTCTACACCGGCCTGGCGATCCTCGTCTGCTTCTACTTCCTCACCGGACCGACCCAGGGACTGCGGACCTTCCTGACCACGCTGATCATCGCCGGCATGGCCGCCTTCGGAATCCACGAGCTGCGCAAGCAGACCGAGGACGAATTCCCCAACGCCAGCTACGGCGACTCGTTCGGCCGCACCCGCGACAAAGTCGTCACCGCGGTCAAGGACGCCAACATCCCGGAGCGGGTCGGCGAGCAGGCTTCGAAGCTGCGCCTGCCCGACGTCCGTCGACCGGGCAACGGCGAGCAAGACGCGGCGTCGGGATCGGCCGAGGCGCCCACGGCGACGGTGCCGGTCGACGCCGAGGACGCCCGCCTGCAACGCCTCGAAAAGCTCGGCGAGCTGCGCGCGAAGGGCCTCCTCACCGAAGAGGAGTTCGCCGCCGAGAAGGCGCGGCTGCTCGGCGGCGGCTCTCCCTCCTGAGCCGCGAGTCGCGGCGCAGATCTCAGCGTTTGGCGTAGTCGCCGATCTCGCCGAAGTCGACCATCACGCAGGCCTCCGGCCCGGGCACCTCCGCGTCGTGACCGGGTGGGATCGCGACCACGTCGCCCGGGTTGATCTCGATCTCCTGGCCATCGTCCATGTGCACGCGCATGCTGCCGGAGAGCACGTACCCGAAGTGGGCGACCTGACAGGAGTCGGTGCCGGCGATCGGCTTCACGTTCTCCGACCATTTCCAGCCGGGCTCGAAGGTGCCAAGGCCGACGCTGTGGCCCGCCAGCTCCACCACCTTCGCCTCGCCTTTGCCTTCGAACTCCCGCGTTTCGTCGGGTGAGTCGAATCTCTTCACTTCTGCGGCCATCAGGGCCTCCTTTTCCTAGTGACCCTGCCTGGCTTTCGACCCTACACCCGCGCCGGAACGCGAATCTAAAAAGACGACAAAAAGCCCGCCGCCGGAATCGAACCGGCAACCTCCTCATTACAAATGAGGTGCTCTCCCAGGTTGAGCTAGGCGGGCGTGGTGGCGATGATGTCCTTAATGGACGTGACGTTCAGACTCTTGGGGTCCGAGGAGGGTACCGTGCTGACGGGCGCGATCGAGGCCGCTTATGGTCAAAGTTATGACGTGCGGTGGGTCTACGAACCGGAGGAGGTCAGGCGCCGGATCGCCGCCGGCACCTACGTCTCCTGCGTCGCCGAATCCCCTGCAGGTGAGCTGCTTTGCCACATGGGGATGAGCCTTGGCGCGGCTGGTGACGCGGTCGCGCACTCCGGCCAGGCGGTGACCCTGCCGGCCGCCCGCGGCCAGCACCTCTTCACCCGCACGAAGAAGTGGCTGATGGACTGGGCCCGCGAGCGCGGGCTGGCCGGGATGTACAGCGAGGCGACCGCCGCCCACCCCTACAGCCAGAAAGCGAACATCGACCTCGGCGCGCACGAGACCGGCTTCCTGCTCGGCTGGATCCCGGCGAGCGTCAGCAACGACGCCGCCGAGGGCCGCCGCGGGCGCCAGTCGGCGGCGCTCTTCTACACGAAGCTGAACGACGGACACGAGCGCCCGGTGTACGCGCCGGAGCGCCACCGGGAGATCGTCGCCCAGACGATCGCGCTCTGCGAGCTGCGGGGGGAGCTGACGGCCCCACCGGCCGAATGCGAACTGGAGGAGCGGTCGGATCTCCACGTCGAGATCGACGCAGACCACAACCTGGCGCGGATCACCGTCCACACCCCCGGCGCCGACCTGGAGGAGGCGATCGGCGCCGAGCGCCACCACCTCTTCCATCGCGCCAAGCTCGACGCGATCTACATCGACCTGCCGCTGGAGCGGCCGGCGACCGCCCTCGTCGCCGACCACCTCGAGCGCCTAGGCGTCTCCTACTCGGGAATCTTCCCCAACCACCACTGCGACGGCGACGTCCTGCGGATGCAGTCGCTGCACCGGGTCCGAGTCAAGGCCGACGACGTTGCCGTCGCCTCGGACCACGGGCAGGAGCTGCTGGCATACGTGATTGGCGATCTTCCCCAGGCGGTGCAGTCCCCCTAAAGCAGCACGTTTCGTGACTCCAGGTGGGTGCCGACCTTGCGCTTCACGCGTTGGAGGGCGTTGTCAACGGTCTTGGTGTCGCACTCGAGGCGCTCGGCGATCACCTCGTAGGAGTAACCGTCGAGATAGAGCGAGAGCACCCGGCTCTCGAGGTCGGAGAGCACTCCGGAGACGCCCGAGAGGCAGGAGACGAGGCTCTCCAGCTCTTCGGAGGCGATCACCTGGTTGACCGGGTCGTGGACGCTCGGCCCGGGCAGGATCTCGTCCAGCGTCGTTTCCGAATCGCCGGCGGCCGCCGGGGTCTGGCTGAAGGAGACGTATTGGTTGAGCGGCGTGTGCTTGTTGCGGGTCGCGGTCTTGACCGCGGTGATGATCTGGCGGGTGATGCAGAGCTCGGCGAAGTTGCGGAAGCTCGACTCCCGATCGGTGCGGTAGTCGCGGATCGCCTTGTAGAGGCCGACCAGGCCCTCCTGAATCAGGTCGTCCGACTCCCCTCCGAGGAGGAAGTAAGACGAGGCCTTGAGGCGGACGAACCCCCGATAGCGTTTGACGATCGTGTCGTAGGCATCGGTCCGGCCATCCTTGGCCAGGGCGACGAGGTAGTGATCGTCAAGCTCAGCTTGAGGGTTAGAAGCGGCGAGACGAGGGGTGCCCTGCGCAACCGGCAGCGGCGATTCCTGCGTAGGCGTAGATAGAGCCACAGATCCTTCTCCTTGCTGAAGGGTCGTGGCGCCGCTTACCTCCCCTGGCAGGCGCCTTCTACAAGGTGAGCCTCAAGTTGAGGTTCACCCTTATTTGCAAGGGGCACTCTTACTGGTTTGCGGTGTTCTGTCAACCCCCAAATTGCGAAAATGCAAATCGGGTTGCAGCAGAAGGGCTAGGAGCGTTGTCGCAGGGCCTCGAAAAGCAAGGCCGTGGCAGCTGCTGAAACATTGAGCGAGTCGACTCTGCCCAGCTGAGGGAGGGCGATTAGGGCGTCGCAGCTGTCGGCTACGCGGGGTCTCAGGCCTTTGCCCTCTCCGCCTAGGACCAGGACGGTGGAGCCGGTTAGGTCGGTTGACCAGGGGAGTTGGGTCGCCTCGGCGTCGGCACCCCAGATCCAGAAGCCTTTCTCCTTTGCTTCGGCCAGCCAGTCGGCGAGGTTACGGACGTGGGCTACTTCCAGGTGCTCGACGGCTCCGGCGGAGGCCTTGCAGGTGGCGGGGGTGATCGCGGCGGAGCGGCGCTCGGGGATGACGACGCCGGCCGCACCGGCGAACTCGGCCGAGCGGCAGACGGCACCGAGGTTGCGCGGGTCCTGCACCTGGTCGAGAGCAATCAACAGTGCGCCCTCGCGAAGCATCCCCCGGGCATCCCCGTAGGGATAGGGATCGACCTCGGCCACAACCCCCTGATGGTCCGGCGACCCGCAAAGCCGCTCCAACTCCTCCCCCGAAGTCTCCGGCGCCCGCCAGGTCCGATGCACCCGCCGCCTCCCCCGCTCCGCCTCAGCGACAGGCCGACGCCCATAGATGAACTGATTGGCCATCAGGCCTTCGGAACCAACTGCGGTCCATCAGCAGAATCCCGCACGGTCCAACCCATCTCAGCCAACCGATCCCGCAGCTCGTCAGCCCGAGCAAATTCCTTACCCGCCCGAGCCGCCTCCCGATCCTCCATCAGCTTCTGAGCTTCGGGGTCGGCCTCAGCACCCTCATCTGGCTGAGTAAGGGTGCTGAGGCCGACCAAGTCGAGCATCTCCGCAAGAGCGCCAGCTGCCTCCCCCCCATCAACCTCACCCCGATTAGCTTCGCCCACCAGCTCAAACACCTCAGCGAGAGCCCGCGGCGTATTGAAGTCATCAGCAAGCGCATCCTTGAACGCCTCGAGCCGCGCGGCCGTCCCCGTCCGAGCGCCGGGGGAGGGGTCCGCCGGACCCTCCCCATTTTGTCCGCCGGACCCCTCCCCCGGCGCTCCCAGCGGGTTGTCCCGAAAGAAGTTCCTGATGCGCTCAACCCTGGCGACAGATTCCTCCATCTGCTCCTCGCCGAAGGCCAACGGCTGCCGATAGTGCCCGGAAATCAGGTAAGCAACAACAGCCTCGCGCCCATAACGATCAAGCGCCTCGGAGAGCTGAAAGATGTTGCCCTCCGATTTAGACATCTTCGCGTCGCTCGTCTCGATCATCCCGTTGTGCATCCAGACCCGGGCAAAGGGCCGCCCGGCCGCCTCGGACTGGGCGATCTCGTTCTCGTGGTGGGGGAAGACAAGGTCGGAGCCGCCGCCGTGGATCGCGAAGGCGGCGCCCAGCTCCTGCTCGGCCATCACCGAGCACTCGATGTGCCAGGCCGGGCGGCCGGGGCCCCAGGGCGAGTCCCAGCTGGTGTCCTCGTCGGGCTTGTGCGCCTTCCAGAGGGCGAAGTCGAGGCGATCCTCCTTGAGGGAGGCAGAGCCGGCATCCTCGCCCTGGTCCATGTCCTCCGGCCGGCGGTTGGAGAGCTTGCCGTAGGGGCCGAAGCTGCGAACCCGGAAGTAGACGTCGCCCCCTGACTCGTAAGCATGGCCGGAGTCGACCAGCTCCTGGATCAGGGAAACGATCCCCGCCACGGTCTCGGTCGCCGACGGCTCGGAGTCGGGGCGGCCAAGTCCGAGGCGGTCGGTGTCCTCGAAGTAGGCCTCCTTCATCTCTGCGGCGAACTCGGCCGAGGGCTTGCCGGCCGCCCGCGCAGCGACGTAGATCTTGTCGTTGATGTCGGTGACGTTGACGACCAGCTTCGGCCGGTAGCCCTCGCTGCGGAGAAATTGAGCGAAGAGCGAGAAGACGACGAAAGGGCGCGCATTTCCGATGTGGATGCGGCTGTAGACGGTCGGGCCGCAGGCGTAGATCCCGACCTCTCCGGTTTCCTCCAGCGAGCGCACCTCGCCGGTCAGCGTGTCCCTGATCCTCACCTCGCGCATTGCGCAGGCGAGGTTAGATCAAAAAGTCCGGTAGCCGGCGGTAGACGCTTTGGACTCGCTGCGCAGCCAGGAGGGCGCCGTCTCCTCGGCGGCCGCTTCGGCCTCGCGGCGGGCCTTGCTGACGCTGGCCTTGATCTCGTCCTCGGTCGCCTCGCGCAGCCGCTCCTCGCGCTTCTGGGCTTGCACGCGGATCCGGTCGGACTCGATCCGGATCTGGTCCTCTGCGCGCTTGCGGGCGGCATCCTCGGCCTCGCGCTCGACTTTCTCGAGCAAGTGCTTGACGCTTTCCTCGGCTTCACGCCGCACGTCCTCGGTCCCCTCCATCACCCGGCGCTCGATCTCGGTCTCCAGCCGCACCGCCGCCTCATGCGACTGTGCCGCCTCACGCTCGGCGTCGGCCGCCCGCTGCTCGGCGGCGGCAATCCGTTTGTCGGCCTCGGCCTGAATTTCCTGGCGCGCCTCCTCCAGCCGCTGGTCGAGCTCCTGCTCGGCGGCCTTGCGCCCCTCGGCGATCGTCTTCTCCGCCGCAGCGCTCGCCCTGGCCATCGCGCTCTCGGCTTCCGCCGTCGCCTCGCGCGCCGCCTGCTCGGCGCTCTCGCGCGCCCGTGAAGTCTTCGCAACGATCTCCTCGCGCTCCCGCTGCGAGCGCCGCTGCAGCTCCTCGAAGCCCCGCTCGGCCCGGTCCCGCGCCGCCTCGGCGGCGGCAATCCGCGACTCCGCCTCGCTCCGCCCCTTGCGCTCCGCGGCGATCTTCTCCCGCGCCTCTGCCGAGACCTTGCGCAGGGTCAACATCGCCCGCTCCTTAACCGCATCGGCCCGCTTCTCAGCCGCAACCACGCGCCCCTCGCTGACCCGCACCCACTCCAGCGCCTGATCGGCAACTCCACGCATAGCCCGCGTCGCGTCACCGACCTGCTTCAGCTGCCGAGCTGGCTCACCCATCCCCCGGCAACCTACTAGCGGCACCGGAGGCAAAGAGCCCCACTCCTCCACCCAAAGCCCGCAAATTCCGAGACGCCCGGGTAGAGCCGGGGGAGTACCTCCCCGGGCCCTCCCCGCTGTTGCCCGGGGAGGTACTCCCCCGGCTCCCACAAACTAAGCGGACTGCTGCTTCTCGCGAGCGTGAAGGTCCCGCTTGAGGACCTTCCCGGTCGCATTCCGCGGCAGCTCATCGAGAAACTCGACCTCCCGCGGCGTCTTGTACCCAGCCAGGTTGGCCTTCACGTGGGTCGCCAGCTCCCCTTCGGAGACCTCCAGCCCACTCCGGACCACGACGAACGCCTTCAGCCGCTGGCCGAACTCATCGTCCTCGACTCCGATCACCGCCACCTCCTCGACCGCGTGGTGGTCGGCGAGCAGATCCTCGACCTCACGCGGGAAGACGTTCTCGCCGCCGGAGACGATCATCTCGTCGTCGCGGCCGTCGATGAAGAGGCGTCCGTTCTCGTCGATGTGGCCGACGTCGCCGCTCGAGTAGAGGCCGTCGATCACCTCCTTGCCGCCGCCCCCGGTGTAGCCCTCAAAGGCCATTTCGTTGCCGACGAAGATGCGGCCGACCTCGCCCTGGGGGACCTGCTTGCCGTGCTCGTCGTAGAGGCAGATCTTGGTCCCGCGCGGCGGCTTCCCGGCGGTGCCGGGGGCGGCGCGCAGGTCCTCCGGCGTGGCGACCGTGGCGTAGGCAACCTCGGTCGAGCCGTAGAGGTTGTAGACGTTGTCGCCGAAGCGGTCCATCCACTCGATCGCCAGCTCGCCCGGCAGCGCCGAGCCCGAGAGCGAGGTGATCTGCAGGCTCGGCAGGCTGTAGCGCTCCAGCGTCTCCTCGGGCAGGGTGAGGATGCGCTGGATCATCACCGGCACCGCCGCCAGCACGTCGGCGCGGCTCTGCTCGATCGCCTTCAGCGTCTCCTCGGGGTCGAACTTGCGCCGCAGCACCATCGTCGAGGCGGTCGGCAGGCTCATCACGAAGTGGAAGAAGCCCCAGGAGTGGAAGAGCGGAGCGGCGATCATCATCGTCATCCGGCTGTGGAAGGGGATCTTCTCGATCAGCGAGGCGATCGGCATCAGGCCTTCGGGGCTGGAGCGTTGCGCGCCCTTAGGGGTGCCGGTGGTGCCGGAGGTGAGGATGACGAATTTCGGCTTCTCCGGCGGCGGCTTGTGGTCGGACTCGTCGCCGCTCTCGATCAAGCTCTCGAGGGTCGGCTCGGAGACTTCGCCGTCACACCAGCCGACGATCCGCTGCACCGAGGGGTCGACCGCGGAGAGCAGGTCGGTGAACTCCTCGTCGTAGACGAGCGCCTTCGGCCCCTCGCGCTTGGTCACCTCGGCCAGCTGCGGGCCGGCGAACATGGTGTTCAGGTAGAGCGCGCTGGCGCCGAGCTTGGCGGCGGCGAGGGTGGTCTCGACGAAGCCGCGATGGTTGCGGCACATCACGCCGACGCCGTCGCCGGGCCCGATCCCCATCTGCCCCAGCGAGTGGGCGAGGGCGTTTGAGCGCAGGTGCAACCGCTGCCAGCTCAGCGCACCGCGTTCGTCGACGATCGCCAACTCGTGCGGGTGGTGGATCGCCGCGGTGGTGACGCCGGTCGCCGGCGAGGCCCCCCAGCGCAGGAAGGTGCCGCCGATCTTCAGCGCCTTGTCGGGGCGCATCGGCTCGAGGATGCCGGCTCCGTGCAGCACCTTCGCCTGGAAGATCGAGTCGGAAATCGAGCCGCGGACGGCTGCCGGACTGAGACGCGAGATCGCCATACCCAGCGGGAAGACTATTCGGATTCGACGCTCGCCACCGCGATGCAGGCGATCCCCTCGCCGCGGCCGATGAAGCCCATGCCCTCGTTGCTGGTCGCCTTGACGCTGACGCGGGCAGAGGTGGCCTCGGCCAGCGTTCGCTCCATCTCCGCCTTGTAGGGACCGAGCCGGGGCTGCTCGCAAATCAGGGTGGCGTCGATGTTGACGATCGGGCCGGCGATCGTGCCGACGACGGTGCGCAGGAGGTCGATCGAGTCGGCGTCCTCGAAGGCGGGATCGTCGTCGGGGAACATCTCGCCGATATCGCCGCCGCCGCTGGCGCCGAGCAGGGCGTCGATCACCGCGTGGCTGAGGACGTCGGCATCGGAGTGGCCCTCGAGGCCCTGGTCGTGCTCGATCTCGACGCCGCCGAGGACGAGGCGCCGGCCGGGGGCGAATCGGTGGCTGTCGTAGCCGAGGCCGACCATCCTCAGCGGACCCGGTTGCCCAGGGGCGCGAGGCTCCGACGGCGCTGCTCGAAGACGCATAGCTCACCGATCCCCAGCTCGTCCATGAACCGCACCGCCCGCTCGTATTCGAAGCCGACCTGCTCGGGCAGGTGGGCGTCGGAAGACAGCGCGAAGGGGGCACCGGCCTCGACGCACATCTCGGCGAACTGGCGCGAGGGATAGAGCTCGCCGACCGGCTTGCGGATCCCGGCGGTCGAGATCTCGACCGCAATCCCGCTCTCGGCGATCGCCTCCACCGCCGGCTCATAGAAAGCGCGCAGGTCGCGGTCGGGCAGCGGGGTCGCCCGGCCCCAGACCTTGACCAGATCGGGGTGGGCGAGGATGTCGAAGAGGCCGGAGCGGGCGGCGTCGGCGAGCATCTCGAAGTAGCGGCGCCAGACCTCGTCGGCGTCGCCGTCGCCCTCCCAGACGTCGAAGCCTTTGTGGTCGATCGCGGCGTCGCCCTCGCCGATGAAGTGGACCGAGCCGACCACGTAATCGAAGTCGCGGGCTCCCAGCAGGCCCTCGATCCGCTCCTCGGCGCCGGGGATGTAGTCGCACTCGATCCCCAGCCGCAGCGGCGTGCCGCGAACGAACTCGCAGTAGGCATCGAGGTCGTCGACCGCGTTTTCGACCCAGAGCGGGTGCTGCCAGAGGTCGAGCGCCGCGCGAAAGCGGTAGACGTGCTCGGAGACCCCGAGCTCCTCGATCCCGGCCGCCGCGGCGGCGGCAAGGTAGCGCTCGACGTTCTCGGCCGTGAAGTAGCGCTCGAAGCTGGTCCCCTCCTCGTCCGGGCGCAGGTGCAGGTGGTAATCGGTGAGCATGGAGCGAGCATAAACTTCGCGACGAATGAGCCGTCAGCTCGCGCTCCTCCTGCTCGGCTTCGCGGCCGCCACCGTCATCGCCCTGCTGGCCGGGGCGAAAAACCTCGGCACGGCGTTCGGCGTGGCGCAGGTCTGTTTCGCGGCGCTGCTGGTTTACGTGTTGATGCGGGATTGAAGCCGGGAGAGTGCCTCCCGGACAACAGCGGGGAGGGTCCGGGAGGCACTCTCCCGGCTTCCCCCTAGCGCTCGGTTAGCAGCAGTTCGGCGATGCGCAGGTCGAGGGGAGTCGTCACCTTGAGGTTCTGCTCGGCGACCGGGTGCATGAGGACGGTGCCGCCGGCCGCCTCGATCAGCATCGCCTCGTCAGTCGCCTCCTCCGGCCGCTCGGCAGCAGCCAGCGCTTCGCGCAGCGCCCCCGTCCGAAACACCTGAGGCGTCTGCGCCCTCCACAGCCGCGAGCGATCCTCGGTCGCCTCGATCGCGAGACTGCGATTTCCCCCCTCTGAGGTGGGAGATTGCAGGCTCGCTCGCTTGATCGTGTCGGTGACGGGGGCGGCGGCGATCGTGCCGGCTGCGTTCTCGTCCGCGTCGAGTACGGCGACCAGCGCTTCGACCAGCTTCGGCGTCAGCAGCGGCCGGGCGGCGTCGTGGATCGCGACGTAGGCGGTGCCGACCGCCTCCAGAGCGTTGGCGACCGACTGCGCTCGGGTCTCTCCGCCTGGGACGACGCCGAGGTCGTGGCCGGCGAGGGCGCCGATGTGCCCCGGCGGGGCCGCGACGACGATCGAGTGCACGCTCTCGCACGCCCGGAAGGCGTCGATCGACCACTCGATCATCGGCCGCCCGGCGACCGGCACGAAAGCCTTCGGGCCGCCGGCTCCGAGACGCTCCCCGGAGCCGGCGGCCGCGATGACTGCGGTTACAGCTGGCGCTCTAGGCGGTCGCAGTGGCGGCGAACCGCTCCTCGAGGAGGCCGTCGAGGTATTCCTCGGCGCCTTCCTCGTCCTTGTCGAGCGCGTACATGAACTCCGAGGCGAGGATCTTCTTCGCCCGGGTGTACATCTGCTTCTCGCCCGTGGACAGGCCCTTTTCCATCTCGCGGATGGCGAGGTTGCGGACGACCTCGGCCAGCTCGAAGACGTCGCCGGTCTTGATCTTCTCGCGGTTGTACTTGAAGCGCCGATTCCAGTTCTTCGGCATCTCCAACACGTCGTCGGTGAGGACTCCTGTCACCTTCTTGATTTCGTCCTCGTCGATGATGCGACGCAAGCCCGCTTTGCCGGCGTTTTCGCAGGGCACCATCACCGTTAGCTCGTTGTGGAGGATCTTGATCGTGAGGTACTCGCGTTCCTCACCCATCAGCTCGCGGGTCTCTTTGGTCATCACCAAACCTGCGCCGTGATGCGGGTAAACGACCTTGTCGCCTATCTCGAAGTCGCAGACGTATTCCACGTCCTCCTCGAAGACTGCCTCCACGGTGGCCTCGTCTAGCTCGGAAATCGTGACTCCTTTCGTTATCGACGGCAGGGGTTGCCGTCAGCTCTGCAAATACCGGTCGACCAGATCCACCTCTTGGAGCCGCCGCAGGCCCTCGCGGATGTCCTTGGCGCGCTGGGCGCCGACTCCGTCGACGGCGGCGAGCTCTTCGTCGGAGGCCGCAAGGACCTCCTCCAGCCCGCCCAGCTCGTGGGTGATCTTCTGGACGACAAGCTTGGGGATGCGAGGGACCCGACCCAGCACGCGATAGCCGCGCGGGCCGACCGCCAGGTCCAGGGTGTTGACCTTGCGGTCGTAGCCGAGCAACTCGGCGAGACGACCGAAGTCGAGAACGTCCTGGTGGGGCATGCGGCCGAGCGCCTGCAGAACCCCGGTCAGGTTCTGCTCGGAATCCTCGACCGAGTAGTCCCGGATCAGGGCGGTCTTGTCCGCGGCGACGCCGACCATCGTCTCCTCCAGCTGCATCTCGATCAGACGGCCCTCGGTGCCGAGCTCGACGATGTAGCGCTCGACCTCGACCGCCATCCGCGTCACCAGCTCGGCCCGCTGCAGGGCCGAGAGCGCGTCGTGGAGGACGACGCCGCCGTCGAACTCGAGCTGCGTCAGCCGCGCCGAGACCTGGTCGAGGCGCTGGCGGTACTTCTCGAGGGTGGCGAGGCCCTGGTTCGCTTTCGCGAGCACGGCCGGGATGTCCTGGAGGATGTACTTCGTGCCCTCGACGTAGAGGGAGACGACGTCGCGGCGCTGGGAGATCGCAATGACGAGTGCCGTGGTCTGTTTGGAGACGCGCTCGGCGGTGCGATGGCGGGTACCGGTCTCCGAGCTGAGGATCGTCGGATCCGGCATCAGCTGGACGTTGGCCCAGGCGATCTTCGTCGCCTCGCCGTTGAGGACGATGGCGCCGTCCATCTTTGCCACTTGGTAAAGCATCGCCGGCGTGTAGTCGACGTCGAGCTTGATGCCGCCGGAGAGCAGGTGGGAGATGTCGTCGAGGTCGCCGACCACGAGCAGACCGCCGGTCCGCGAGTGGACGATGTTGTCGATTCCCTCTCGCAGGGCGCCACCAGGCGCGACTACATCGAGTGCTCTGAGGAGCCGGGGATCTTGGCGTTCTGAAAGCTCTTGAAGCTCATCCCCAGGTAATGAAGGCATCGCCTAAGAGGATGGCAGAAACGGCTCTGGAATGCGGTCTGCTGCATTCCGAGTGGACAGGTCGGAATGGCGTTTGTCAAGTCGTGCGCCTCAGAGGTGAAATCGCCGGTGGTGCATATGGTGCTGGTCCTCTGCGGCAGGCTCGCCCGGGTCCCGGACATAAGCCCAGGTTAGTGCGGTGCCGATCGCGGTCAACGCCACCGCGACCCAGGTGGAGCCGGCGACCGAGGCGGCAAACGAGTGGCCGTCGCCGAGCAGGGCGTGGAAAACGGCGCCGGTGGCTGCGAGGGCGACGGCGCCGGCGAGCACGCGGTCCATCGCGAGGACACCAGAGGCGATACCGGCTTTGTCTGCCGGCATCGCCGCCATCGCCGCAGTGGACATCGGCGCATAGACGAGTCCGAGGGCGATCCCAAACAGGAGGTACCCGACCAGCAGGAGAGCGTAGGGGCTGTCGGCCTGGAGGCGGGTGAGGACGAGAAGACCGATCAGACCGCAGGCCATCCCGGTGGTCATCAGGTGACGAGCACCGAAGCGTTTGATCAGGCGGCCGGAGAAGGGCGAAATGAAGATCATCGGCACGGTGACCGGCAGGATCATCAGGCCGCTGAGGATCGGCGAATGGCCACGGACATCCTGGAGGTACTGGGGCTGGAAGAACATCACCGCCCAGTAGGCGCCGACGAGGGCGAAGGCAGCGGCGCTGGCGCCGAAGTAGGGGCCGTTGCGGAAGAGGCCGAATTCGACGATCGGGGCGCGGGCCCGGTGCTCGATCGCCCAGAAGGCAGCCAGGGCGACGAGGCCGACGACGACGAGGGCGACGACTGCTTCGGCGCTCCATGCGTCGGCTTGGACGAGTGCCAAGACGACGGCGGTGAGACCGACGCTTAGTGCCGCGAGACCCGGCCAGTCGATCCGATTGCCAGCGCCGGGGTCGGTCGACTCGGGGGCGGCCGCCAGCGTGATCGCGATCCCCAGCGCCGAGACCGGCAGGTTCATCCAGAAGATCACCCGCCAGTCGATTTCGATCAGCAGACCGCCGGCCAGCGGGCCGATCGCCAGCGCCACCGCCGAGACCGCAGCCCAGATCCCGAGCGCCCGCGCCTGTTCCTCCGCTGGGAAGACGTTGCAGACCAGGGCCAACGAGAGCGAAAGCATCGGCGCCGCCCCCACCCCTTGCAGGACGCGGCCAAGGATCAGCGCATCCTGATCCCCCGCAGCACCGGAAACGACCGAGCCGAGCGCAAAGAAGACCATTCCGGCGAGAAAGACCCGCTTGCGCCCAAACATGTCCCCCAGCCGCCCCGCGGTCACCACCAGCACCGCAATCGTCAGCAGGTAGCCGTTCATCACCCACTGCAACCCCTCCGAACTCGCATCCACGTCATGCCGAATAGCCGGCAGCGCCAGCGCCACCACGGTCGAGTCCAGCATCAACAAAAACAAGCCCGCGCAAGCCCCCGCCAAGGTCCACCACTTCCGGTTCGCGTCGGTGATCCCCATCGCCGACGCGACGCTATACACGCTTCAGGACGAGAGCGCACCTGTAGGGAGGGACGGGTATCCCCTGACCTCCCGGGGTTCCTCGCCTCTAACTGAGCGTCTCTCGCTGAGTGATCTGTGCGAGGAACAGGACGCCGGTCGGCCAGGGGACACCCGTCCCTCCAGCAACACGCTCAGGCAGACGCCGTCAGTCAGAGCGTGTTGGAGAGGGGTCCGGTTGTCCTCCGGAGGAATGTTCGGCGATATGCAATCTGATGTTTGCGGCGCAGCCGCAGCAGGTTCTCCCCGCAGCAAAGCGGAGGGGAGGTCAATTCCGGAGGAGGACAACCGGACCCCTGTACAGGAGCGGTTCGTCCCTCAGCTAATGAGACCCGACGAGGTCGCGTTGCGGATCGATGCCCCAGCGGGTACCGACGGCAGCGAGGTCGTCGGTTAGGGGCCAGCGGTCGGGGCGCTCTTCGCCTTCGTGCTCGGGATTGGCGCCCTTGAGGGCCATGCAGCCGGTGTTGTCGCCGATCGCGCGGATCTCGGCGAGGTCTTCGTCAGTGAGGCGGATCTCGGCGGGAAGGGCGGCAAGCTCGGCACGCTTGTCCTCGATCGGGCGCGCCTCGGGGCCGATCTCCTGGATCAGGGTCGGGGAGACGGACTCGACCGCGGCGTGGGCGAGGTTCCAGTGACAGGCGAGGTGCATCGGGGTGAGCTCGTGGCGCTCGGCGACCGGGCGTAGGCGGTCGAGCTTCGCGAGGCCCGCCTCGATCCAGCCCGCCGGGCGGAACTTGCGGTGGTCGTGCTCGGCCAGCTCCATCCCAGGACGGACGTCGCCCCAGAAGAGGCCGCCGTAGTCAACGACCCGGGTCAGCACCTTGACGTCGTGCTTGGCGGCCGCGTCGAGGCAGAGCTCGCCGGGCCAGGGCTCGAGCGGATTGAGGATGATCATCGCCCAGTCGATCTGCTCGCCGAAGCGCTCGAGACAGGCGATCAGGTCGAGGGTGAAACCGTTGGCCGGTCCCGGCGCGACGCCGATCCGGCTCGCCAGGCCCTCCTCGCGCAGCGCCGCCATCGCCTCCCAGACAACCTCGCTGGAGTAGCCGATGCGGTCGGGGTTGTGGAGCAGCAGCAGGTCGAAGGAGTCGGCGCCAGTCCGCTCCAGGCTCTTCTCCGTCGCCATCCGCAGGTAGTCGCCATACCCGTCCGCCTTCCGCAGGCGCGGGTCGGTGAAGCGCGGAAAGCCTTTCGGCCCGTCGCGTTCGCCCTCGTAGAAGTCATGCCCGACGGCGCCGATCAGACAGTACTCGTCGCGCGACACCCCCGCCAGCGCCCGCCCCAGGACCCGATCGGCCTCACCCTGCCCGTAGGCGTCGGCGGTCAGGACCGTGTCGATGCCGTTGCCGGGGCTCAACAGCGCTTCCAACCGCTCCTCGGCGATCGCCTCCCCGAAGTGGAGGAAACGCCCTCCACTCCAGGTGCCGATCGCGGCCCGACCCGGCTCCTTCACAATCTTGCTCCGATTAGGGCTGGACGTCGGCGGCGGAGTCGGCGCTGTCCTCGTCGGACCCGCCCTCGCCGTCGTCCTTCTTCGCCCCGACGCCGACCTTCTCGCGCTCCGGCTGGGCTTTGCGCTTCGGCTTCTTCGGAACGATGATCTCGAGACTGAGCGGTTTGTCCTCCTCGTCGCCGCTCTCGTCGCGGCTGACCATCACCGTCGAGCCGGGGGTCATCTCGCCCTGGCGCAGGACTTCGTCGGCGAGTGGGTCCTCGATGTAGCGCTGGATCGCCCGACGCAGCGGGCGGGCGCCCATCGAGGGGTCCCAGCCTTTGTCGACCAGGAGGTCCTTAGCCTCGTCGGTCAGCTCCAGCTGCAGTTCGTGCTCGGCGACCTGGACGCGGACGCGGTTGATCATCAGGTCGACGATCTCCTTGACCTCGTCCTTGGCGAGCTTGTGGAAGACGATTACCTCGTCGATCCGGTTGAGGAACTCCGGCCGGAAGACTTTTTTCAGGTCGGACATGATCCGGTTCTTCATGTCGCCGTAGGACATGCCGGTCTCGTCGGAAACGGTGAACCCGATCGAGGTGTTCTTCGAGATCTCGCCGGCGCCGATGTTCGAGGTCATGATCACGATCGCGTTGCGGAAGTCCACGGTGCGGCCCTGGGCGTCGGTGAGGCGCCCGTCCTCGAGGATCTGCAGGAGGATGTTGAAGACGTCCGGGTGCGCCTTCTCGATCTCGTCGAGAAGCAGCACCGAGTACGGCTTGCGCCGCACGGCCTCGGTCAGCTGGCCGCCCTCGTCGTAGCCGATGTAGCCAGGAGGCGAGCCGACCAGGCGGCTGACCGCGTGCTTCTCCATGTACTCGGACATGTCGATCCGGACCATCGCCTCCTCGTCGCCGAAGAGGAACTCGGCGAGGGTGCGGGCGAGCTCGGTCTTGCCGACCCCGGAGGGGCCGAGGAAGATGAATGAGCCGGCGGGCCGCTTCGGGTCCTTGATCCCGGCGCGGGAGCGGCGGATCGCCTTCGAGACGGCGGTTATCGCCACCTCCTGGCCGATCACCCGCTTGTGGAGCTCCTCCTCCATGCGGATCAGTTTCTTGGTCTCGGCCTCGGTCAGCTTGAAGACGGGGATGCCGGTCCACATCGAGACGATGTCGGCGATCTCCTCCTCGCCGACCTCGGGCCGCTCGCCGTTCTCACCCTCGGCCCACTCGTCTTCGAGCTGGCGCTTGCGGGTGGTCAACTGGCGCTCGGTGTCGCGCAGGTTGGCGGCCTTTTCGAACTCCTGGGCCTCGATCGCGGACTCCTTTTCGCGCCGCGTCGTCTCGATTTCCTCCTCGAGATCGCGGTAGACGGGCGGAGAGCTCATCGACTTGATCCGCATCCGCGAGCCGGCCTCGTCGATCAGGTCGATCGCCTTGTCCGGCAGGAAGCGGTCGGAGATGTAGCGGTCGGCGAGCTCGGCGGCGGCTTCGAGCGCGTCGTCGCGAATCGTCACCCGGTGGTGCTGTTCGTAGCGCTCGCGCAGCCCTTCGAGGATCTTCACGGTGTCCTCGGGCGAGGGCTGGTCGACCTTGATCTGGGCGAAACGACGCTCCAGCGCCGAGTCGCGCTCGAGGTACTTGCGGTACTCGTCGAGGGTGGTGGCGCCGATCGTCTGCAGCTCGCCGCGGGCCAGGGCCGGCTTCAGGATCGAGGCCGCGTCGATCGCGCCCTCGGCGGCGCCGGCGCCGACCAGGTTGTGGAGCTCGTCGATGAAGAGGATGATGTCGCCGCGCTGGGTGATCTCTTTCATCACCTTCTTGAGGCGCTCCTCGAACTCGCCGCGGTACTTGGAGCCGGCGACCAGGGCGGCCAGGTCCAGCGTGTAGATCTGCTTGTTCTTCAACAGCTCGGGGACTTCGCCCTTGTTGATGCGGGCGGCGAGGCCCTCGACGACGGCGGTCTTGCCGACGCCCGGCTCGCCCAGCAGCACCGGGTTGTTCTTGGTTCGGCGGGAGAGGATCTGCATGATCCGCTCGATCTCGGTTTCGCGACCGATCACCGGGTCGAGCTTGCCCTCCTCGGCGAGGCGGGTGAGGTTGCGCCCGAACTGGTCGAGCAGTTTCGAAGACTTTTTGCCCTCGCCCGAGCCACCGCCACTGCCGCCGCCCTGGCGGCGGCCGCCGGGACCCGACAGCATGCGGATGACCTCGTTGCGGATCTTGTCGCTGTCGGCGTCGAAGTCGAGCAGGATGCGGGCGGCAACGCCCTCGTTCTCACGCACGAGGCCGAGCAGGATGTGCTCGGTGCCGATGTAGTTGTGGCCGAGGGAGAGCGCCTCGCGCAGCGCCAGCTCCAGCACCTTCTTGGCGCGCGGGGTGAACGGGATCTGGCCGGAGGTGACCTCCTCGCCCGAGCCGACGATCCGGACGACCTGAGAGCGCACTCGTTCGACGGTGATGTCGAGCGACTCGAGGACGCGGGCAGCAAGGCCCTCCTCCTCGCGGAGCAGTCCGAGCAGGATGTGCTCGGTGCCGATGTAGTTGTGCTTGAGCGTCCGGGCCTCCTCCTGCGCTAGGACGACGACCTGGCGAGCCCTCTCAGTGAATCGCTCGAACAATGAAGACCTCTTCCTGGTTGAACAAACCCGGGAAACCCGGATTCGTACCGCCGGACACCCTGTTCCCTTTATCGGGAGGCGCCCATCTGTCCCTTTACTCTACCGGGCGCGTACGTCCGGCTTCGGGTGCAGTTAGGGCGCTAAGAGCGACTTTTCACGCGGGACTCGTCACGTTTGCGCCCGAATGCAGGCGCAGACCGTGTACCTCAGGTCCGCATTGCTGGAAAGAGCAGGACTTCCCGTAGCGTTTTGGCGCCGGTAAACATCATCACCAGGCGGTCGATCCCGAGGCCGACACCGCCGGTAGGCGGCATCCCCTGTTCCAGCGCTTCGACGAAGGCCTCGTCGTAGGGTTGGGCCTCTTCGTCGCCGCGCTCGCCCTCGGTGGCCTGTTCCTCGAAGCGGCGCCGCTGCTCGTCGGGATCGTTGAGCTCGGTGAAGGAGTTGGCGACCTCGACGCCGCCGACGAAGGCCTCCCAGCGCTCGACCATCCCCTCCTCGGAGCGATGTCGCTTGGCGAAGGGCGAGAGCTCGACCGGGTAGTCGAAGACGAAGGTCGGCTGAATCAGCCCGGGCTCGACCTCCTTCGAGAGAAGCCCGTCGACCAGCTTGCCCCAACCCTCCTTCGGGTCCGGCTCGGTCCCCATCGCCTTGGCCAGCGCCTCGCGGGTCGGGTGCATGACGATGTCGATCCCGGAGCGCTCGAGGATCGCCTCGCGCAGGGTGATCCGCCGCCACGGCGGCCGGAAGTCGACCTCGACCTCGCCGCGCTTCACCTTCGTCGTCCCCAGCACCCGCTCGGCGACCTCGGCGACCACCAGCTCGAGGTCGTGGGCGGTCTTCTCGTAGTCGGCGTAGGCCTCGTACCACTCCAGCATCGTGAACTCGGGGTTGTGCTTGTGGGAGACGCCCTCGTTGCGGAAGTCCTTACCGAGCTCGTAGACGCGGTCGATGCCGCCGACGACCAGTTTCTTCAGGTACAGCTCAGTCGCGATCCGCAGGTAGAAGTCGCGGTCGAGGGCGTTGTGGTGAGTGGTGAACGGCCGCGCCAGGGCGCCGCCGTAGAGCGGCTGCAGGACCGGCGTCTCGACCTCCACGAACCCGTGCTCGTCGAACCAGCGGCGGATCTCGGAGATCGTGCGGGCGCGGGTGCGGAAGGCGCGGCGACTCTCCTCGTTGGCGATCAGGTCGAGCTCGCGGCGGCGGAAGCGGGTCTCGGTGTCCTCGAGGCCGTGGAACTTGTCGGGCGGTGGGCGCAGACTCTTGGCCAGCAAGCGCCAGTGGTCGATCGAGAGCGAGAGCTCACCACCGCGGCGGGTCGCCATCGCCGTGCCCTCGGCGCCGACGATGTCGCCGAGGTCGAGGTCGACGAGCAGCGCGTAGGCCTCCTCACCGAGCAGGTCCTGGCGGGCGTGCAGCTGGATCTGGCCGCTGCCGTCACGGACGTCGAGGAAGCAGGCCTTGCCGTGACCGCGACGGGCGACGATCCGGCCGGCGACCCGGTGGCGCGACTCGGTCTCCATCCCCGGCGCCAGCCCCTCGTGCGCGGCCCGCACCTCGACGATCTCCTCGCGCCCGGAGAACTCGTGCGGGAACGGCTCGATCCCGGCCTCGCGAATCCGCTCCAGCTTCGCGCGCCGGTCCTCGAGGACCTGCGAGAGGTCCTGCTGCTGCTCCTGCGGGGAAGGGGGCTCGCTCATCGAGGGGCGAGCCTACCGTCCCTCAAGCCTTCTCGATCTTGGTGATTTTGAGTTTTTTCTTCGGCCCGCGCGGGACCTCGACGGTGACGATGTCGTTGCGCTTTTTCCCGATCAGCGCTTTGCCGATCGGCGACTCGTTGGAGAGCTTGTGCTCCAGCGGGTTGGCCTCGGTCGAGCCGACGATCTGGAATTTCTGCGAGTCGCCGGTCTTCTGGTCTTTGACGTGGACGATCGAGCCGAAGGCGACCTCGTCGGTGCTGATCGCCTTCTCGTCGATCACCTGGGCGCGGCGGAGTTTCTCCTCGAGCTGGGCGATCCGCGCCTCGAGCAGGGCCTGTTCGTTCTTGGCGTCGTCGTATTCGGCGTTCTCGGAGATGTCGCCGAATTCGCGCGCCTCCTTGATCCGGGCCGCGACCTCGCGCCGTTTGGTCGTCGAGAGGAACTCGATCTCCTCTTTCAGTTTTTCCAGTCCCTCGGGAGTGATGACGGCCTGACGCACTTGACGACCTCGCTTTGGATTGAAAAGGGGAGCCTGGCCGGTCCCCTCAGACCTAAAAAAACGCGCCTGATGCGGCCAGCGACGGCGGCATCCCAGGCACGGAGTCGCGGGATTATAGCGGGGTGGCCGGCCGGCCAAGGTGGGCTCTGGACGCCCTGTTCAGGCGACCGCCGCGGGGGCCGCGAGGGCGCCGATCAGCTCCCGTGCCCGAGCCAGATCGGCGCTGCGCTGGAGCTCCTCGGCGACCTCCCTCGGCGCCTCCAGCCGCTCCGCGTACCAGGGGTGGAATTTGCGCAAATAGCGCTCGGCGCGCTCGGGGCCGAGGTGCTCTTCGGCCCGATCGACCACCCACAGCCACTCGGCGACCATCTCCTCCCGGCTGGGCGGAGACACGCGCCGACCGGTCAGTTCCTCGAAGACCCAGGGGTTGCCGAAGGAGCCGCGGGCGATCATCACCGCGTCGGCGCCCGACTCCTCGAAGGCGCGGCGGGCGGCCGCAGCGCTGGAGAGGCCGCCGGAGATGATCACCGGCACCTCGATCCGCCGGGCGAGCTCGCGAGCCAGCGCGTAGTCGGGCGAGCCCTTGTGGCCCTTGCTGGCGACGCGGGGATGGAAGGCGATCGCGGCGACCCCCGCCTCCTCGGCGAGACGCACCGCCAGCTCGAAACCGGAGCGGTCGCCGGCCTCGATCCCCGAGCGCAGCTTCACCGTCACCGGCAGGCCGCTGCCCTCGGCGGCGCCGCGGGCCAGCGCCAGGGCGAGATCGTGATCGCGCAGGAGCTGGGCGCCGGCACCGGTCCGCCGCACCTTCGGCACCGGGCATCCCATGTTGATGTCGATCAGGTCGGCGCCGGCCTGGGCGGCGATCTCCGCCCCCGAGCGCATCACCTCGGCGTCGTGGCCGAAAAGCTGGATCGAGACCGGGTGCTCGTCGGGATGGATCCGCATCAGGTCGCGCAGGGTGCGCTCGTTGCGGTAATGCAGGGCGAAGCTCGAGACCATCTCCGAGACGGCGAGCCCGGCGCCGTGGCGTTTGGCCTGCAGCCGGACGAACCAGTTGCCGATCCCCGCCAGCGGCGCCAGCAGAACGCGGTTGGCGATCGGCACCCCGCCGATCTCGAAAGGGTCGGTCAGGGCCGGGCGGACGGCTCCGGTGTCATCGGTTGCGCTCATAGATCAGTCGCAGGCCCTTCAAGGTCAGCAGATCGTCGACCTCGTCGATCGTCTCGGTGAAGGGGACGACCGCGGCGGCGTAGCCGCCGGTGGCGAGGACGTGCGGGTTGGGGAGCTCGTCTTCGATCCGCCGCACGATGCCGTCGATCAGGCCGGCGAAGCCGAAGATGAAGCCGGAGTTGATCGCGGCGCGGGTCGAGCGGCCGATCGCTTCGGTCGGCTCTTCGAGATCCATCCGGGTGATCCGGGCCGCGCGGTCGATCAGGGCGCTGAGCGAGGGGGCGAGGCCGGGGCCGATCGCACCGCCGAGGTACTCGCCCTCGGCAGAGACGGCGTCGATGTTGATCCCGGTGCCGAAGTCGACCGAGACGCAGGCCGCGCCGAAGCGCTCATAGGCTGCGATCGCGTTGACGAGCCGGTCGGCGCCGACCTCGAGCGGGTTCTCGATCCGGATCGGCATCCCGGTCTTTACACCGGGGCCGATCGTCAGACAGGGAGCGTCGAGGTAGCGCTGCGCCAGCTCCTCGAACTGGCTGCCGAGCGGCGGGACGACGGAGGAGACGCAGACCGCGTCGACCTCGCTGAAGGACCTGCCGCAGAGCGAGAAGAGGCCGGCGATCCGCTCCGCCAGCTCGTCACCGGTGGCGCCGGAGCGGGTCTGGAAGCGCCAGTGCTCGACCAGTTCCTCGCCTTCGAAGGCGCCTAGGTGGGTTTGCGTGTTGCCGACGTCGACCGCGAGAAGCATCGAACGATTATCCCGGGACCGAACTGGCTGGGTAGCCAAACTGCTCCCGTTCTGCATAGGATCGCCCGATGAAAGCTCGCCTCTACGTCATTCCGGCCTCGCACCCGAGCATCGCCGTGCAGCTGATGCTCGACCACAAGGGCATCGCTTACAAGCGCACCGATCTGATGCCAGTTGTCTCCAAGGGGGTGCTGCGCGCGGTCGGCTTCCCTGGCAACACCGTGCCGGCGCTGAAGATCGACGGCGACAAGGTCCAGGGCTCGCGCCAGATCGTTCGGGAGCTGGAGCGCCTGCGTCCCGAGCCGCCGCTCCTCCCCGCCGACGCCGACCGGCGCGCCAAGGTCGAAGAGGCCGAGCGCTTCGGCGACGAGGAGCTGCAGCACCCGATCCGCCAGTTGCTCTGGTGGGGGTTCAAGCAGGACCGCTACCCGCTGGCTAGCTACTCGGAGGGTGCAAAGCTCGGCGTCCCGATCGGCCTCGCGGTGAAAACCGGTGGACCTCTGGTCGCACTCTCCGCCCGCTTCAACGAAGCAAGCGACGAGAACGCCCGAGCGGCGGCGGCGAAACTTCCCGCCCTCCTCGACAAGGTCGACGCCTGGATCGAGGACGGCACCCTGGGCGGCGAGCAGCTGAACGCCGCCGACTTCCAGATCGCTCCCAGCATCGGCCTGATGATGACCCTCGACGACCTCCGCCCGGCAATCGAGAGCCGCCCGGCTGGGGCGCTAGCGAAACGAGTCGTCCCGAACTACCCGGGCCGCATGCCGGCGGTCCTACCGGCCGAGTGGCTGGCACCACTTCACGGCGCGGCAAGCGCTCGCTAGGCTCCCCGCGCCTAAAGGGCGCGCGGGAGGAAACAGATGCGGCTGGCGTACATGGACGAGGCGGGCAACACGGGTCGCAGGTGCGACGATCCGAACCAACCGACCCATTTGATCCTCAGCTTGGTCGTCGACGAGTCAAAAGTGGTTCTTCTCCATGAGCATGTCCGGGAGATTGCCCGCCGCCACTGTCCCCGTGACTGCGCGGAGTACGACTTCGAGTTCCACGGACAAGACCTCTTCTCTGGAAGAGGAAGCTTCGCGGGTCGGTCACCTGCGGAGAGGGTTGAGATCTTCGATGAGCTGCTCCAGGGGATCGCGCTCGCCGAAGCGGAGGTGATCGTGCGGGGAGTGGACAAGGTCGGTCTGAAGCGCCGCTATCCAAATCCGTTTCACCCACACGACATCGCGCTGATGTTCACGATCGAGTCAATCGAGCGAGTTGCGAGGGAACGAGATTGTCGGGTTCTGTTGATCGCCGACGAGGCCAAAGAGGTGGAGCATGCGGCGATTAGGGATCTTGCCAACTACCAGGAGCTGGGAACCGCCTGGGGCTTCCGGACCGAGCGGATCAACCGCATCGTCGACACGATCCACTTCGTCCCCTCTCACACCAATTGTGGGATCCAAATCGCTGACTGCGCCACCTTCGTTGCCTCCAGAATGCGAAAGATCAGCAATGGAATCGTGGCCCGCGGAAGTTCCGCCGAAGCGATCGAACGCCTCTGGGATGAGCGAATCGACCCTTTCATCTTTGCCGACGAAGTTTGGCATCCCACCTAAAAGGAAGGCCCCGCCGGAAGCGGGGCCCGAAGATGTGCCGACCAAGGACCGAAGCCCGAAGCTCGCTAGTGCGAACCTGCTCTTAGCCAGCTACACGAAGGTAGCAGGCGGACTCGACGATGTCAGCCGCAAGGCGGGAACGGGTCCCGGCCGTAACTGTCGCGCTGCCGGATGCGTCCATCTCGCCCATGGATGATGTGCTCGGACCGATTACTTCGGGCGATTTTCCGCCCCGCCTCGATTGCCTCGTTCTGAGTTGAGAAGTGCTCGGCGCGGCCGCGGCCCTCGATCTTGACCGCCCAACCGCTGTCGTTGGGAACCACATGAACGTTGTTGGTCATCGCTCCCCCTTTCATATTCCTCAGTCTGACAAGGGCCCAAGACACCTAGAGGAGGTTCGCTCGCTCGACCCGCTGCTTCGGCCCGAGGGCGTCTAGGGCATCGCTCAGCCGCGTCCCGTCCGGCAGCGCCAGCTCCGGGTCGAGCTCGAGCAGGGGGACGAGGACGAAGCGACGGGTCGTCACCTCGCGATGAGGGAGGGTGAGGCGCTCGTTGCTCATCTGGATCTCGCCGAGGAGGAGCAGGTCGACGTCCAGGGGCCGGGGGCTGTGGCGGGGGAGGTCGAACTGACGGCCGCGCTCGGCCTCTACTCGCTTACAGGCGTCGAGCAGCTCTTCGGGCTCGAGGGCGGTGCGGATGCGGACGGCGGCGTTGAGGAAGTCGGGCTGGTCGAGGATCTCGCCGACCGGCTCGGTGACGTAAGTGGAGGAGACGGCGTCGATCTCGATCCCCTCCGCCTCCAGCAGCTCGACCGCGGCGCGGAGATGGCCGGCGGCGTCCCCTACGTTGGAGCCGAGGCCGAGGTAGCCGGTCCGCCGCTCGGCCAACCCGCTAGCCCTCGGCTTCGTCGTCTTCGTCGACCGCCCGCTCCTGGGTGACCTCGACGGCTACCTCCTGGATCGCCAGCGGCAGCGGCGGCTCCGGCTTGGCCGCGCGGACGCGGACCGACTCGCAGCCGTAGCGCTCCATCAGCCGCTCCCCCACCACCTGCGCCAGCCGCTCCAGCGTTTTGTAGCTGCGCTCGGTGGCGGCAAGGGTGACGATGTCGGAGACCGCTCCGTAGTCGACGGTGTCCTCGAGCCGATCGGTCAGCACCGCGTCGCAGTCGGGCACGTCGAAGGAGATGTCGAACTCGAGCCGCTGCCCCACCTCCTGCTCAGCTTCGGAGACGCCGTGGTGGGTGTAGATCGAGAGCCCGCGCAGCTCGATTTCCGCGCTCGACTCGATGCCGTTGCCGTGGCTCTCCATGACCGGGGACGCTACCCGAGTATCGCCGTGGCCACCGTCAGTGCCTGGCGCACCTCGGCGACGTCGTGCACGCGAAGGACGTCGGCGCCCTCGGCGGCGGCAAGAACCGAGGAGGCGATGGTGCCGCCGAGGCGCTGGTCGGCGGCCGAGCCGTCGACCCTGCCGATGAAGCTCTTGCGGGAGGTGCCGACGACGAGCGGCCGCCCCAGCTCGCGCAGCTCGCCGAGGCGGCGCAGCAGCTCCATGTTGTGGGCGCCGGTCTTCCCGAAGCCGATCCCGGGGTCGAGCCAGACCCGCTCCTCGTCGATCCCGGCGGCGACGGC
This sequence comes from uncultured Actinomycetes bacterium, assembly GCA_963702075.1. GTDB lineage: Bacteria > Actinomycetota > Thermoleophilia > Solirubrobacterales > 70-9 > VAYN01. The sequence goes on from OY969703.1 coordinate 2,454,464, forward strand.
TGCTTCCAGGCGCTGGGCGAGGAACGCCTTGACGTCGTCGATGACGTCGTCGTAGCGCGGATCGTCCTGCATCGTCCGCGGCTCGCCGAGCATGTGCATGAGGACGACGGAGGCGCCGCGCTCGGCGCAGAGCGCGGCCATCTCGGGATCCGCACGCAGGGCGGTGACGTCGTTGACGATCTCCCCCCCGGCTTCGAGTGCGGCCTCGGCGACCGCAGCCTTCGAGGTGTCGACGCTGATCCGGGAGCCGCCGCCTCGAAGCCCTTCGATCACCGGGACCACTCGCCGCAGCTCCTCTTCCTCGCCGACCGGCTCGGCCCCCGGCCGCGTCGATTCGCCGCCGACGTCGAGGATCTCCGCCCCCGCCTCGGTCAGTTCCCGGCCGTGGGCGACCGCCGCCTCGGGATCGAGGTACAGCCCCCCGTCAGAAAACGAGTCGGGGGTCACGTTGACGACCCCCATCAGCTGGGTCATCGGGACTCCGTCTAAGACGCGTCGCCGCCCGCGAACCCAGGACGCGGGCGCGGGTTCGGCCGGGCGCCCTCGCGCTGGGGCCGTTCGGCGGTCGGCGCCGGGGGTGCCGGCTGCGAAGGCTCCTCCTCGTCGGTGAAGACTTCCTCCGGCGCTTTGCCGGCGAGCAGGGCAACGAACTGCTCGGCGTCGATCGTCTCGCGCTCCAGCAGCAGCTTCGAGACTTTCTCGAGGTCGTCGCGGCGCTCGTTCAGCAGGTTCTTCGCGGTCTGGTGGGCGCTCTCGACGATGCGGCGGATCTCGTCGTCGATCTCGCGGGCGATCTCGTCGGAGTAGTCGGGCTCGGCGCTGAACTCGCGGCCGAGGAACGGCTGGCCGCGATCGTGGCCGAAGACGCGGGGGCCGAGGCGCTCGGACATGCCGAAGCGCATCACCATCCGCTTCGCCGTCTCGGTCACCTTTTCGAGGTCGTTCGACGCCCCGGTGGTGATCTCGCCGAAGACGATCTCCTCGGCGGCGCGACCACCCAGGGTCATCGCCATCGTGTCGGTCAGCTCGGCGCGGGTGGTGAGGAACTTGTCCTCGGTCGGCAGGCTGATCGTGTAACCAAGCGCCTGGCCGCGGCTGATGATCGAGATCTTGTGGACCGGGTCGGTGTGCTCGAGCAGCTGGCCGACGATCGCGTGTCCGACCTCGTGGTAGGCGGTGATCAGACGCTCCTTCTCGCTCATCACCCGGGTTTTCTTCTCCGGGCCGGCGATCACGCGCATGATCCCCTCCTCGAGCTCCTGCATCGTGATCTCGCGCTTGCCCGAACGAGCGGTCAACAGCGCCGCCTCGTTGATCAGGTTGGCGAGGTCGGCGCCGGTGAAGCCGGGGGTCTGACCGGCAAGCGTGTCGAGGTCGATTTCCCGGCCCAGCGGCTTGCCGCGGGTGTGCACCTCGAGGATCTTCTTGCGCCCCTTGCGGTCGGGACGGTCGACGACGACCTGGCGGTCGAAGCGGCCGGGCCGCAGCAGCGCCGGGTCGAGGATGTCGGGCCGGTTGGTGGCCGCGATCAAGATGATGTTGTCCTTCATTTCGAAGCCGTCCATCTCGACGAGGAGCTGGTTCAGCGTCTGCTCGCGCTCGTCGTGGCCGCCGCCCATGCCGGCGCCGCGGTGGCGGCCGACGGCGTCGATCTCGTCCATGAAGATGATGCAGGGCGAGTTCTGTTTCGCCTGCTCGAAGAGGTCGCGGACGCGGCTGGCGCCGACGCCGACGAACATCTCGACGAAGTCCGAACCGGAGATCGAGAAGAACGGGACGCCCGCCTCGCCGGCGACGGCGCGGGCGAGCAGGGTCTTGCCGGTCCCGGGCGGTCCATATAGAAGGACGCCCTTGGGGATCCGAGCGCCGAGCGCCTGGAACTTCTTCGGGTTCTCGAGGAATTCCTTGATCTCCTCGAGCTCCTGCACCGCCTCGTCAACGCCGGCGACGTCGCGGAAGGTGATTTTCGGCGCGTCCACAGACATTCGCTTGGCTTTCGATTTGCCGAAGTTCATGACCCGACTGCCCCCGCCCTGCATCTGGTTCATCAGGAAGATCCAGAAGCCGAAGAAGAGGACGAAGGGCAGGACCAGCGTCAGCAGCGAGAGCAGGCCGGAGCTGCCGGAGCCGTGGACGTCGGTCTTCACTTCCGCCGTCTCGAGCTCGTTCAGCAGGCTCTGCTCGGTGTTCGGCGGGTAGCCGGTGGAGAAGCTTTCGCCGTTGGTGCGCTTGACGTCGAGCGTGTTGTCCTTGGTGTTGACGTCGACTTCTTCGATCTGCTTCGTGGCGATCAGGCCGCTCTTGGGCGCGACGAGTTCCTGGTAGCCAGGGGCTTCCGAGCCGCTGCCGCCGCTGATCACTTTCTGGGCGATGAACGCCAGAATCACGACCAGCAAGATCGGGAACGCCGCGCTTTTGAAAAAACGCCTCACGAGGAGAAATCAGCGTACCAGGGCGCTTTTTCCGCTATTCGGCCAGGGCGGCGACGAAGTCGAGGTTGCGGTACTTCTGGGCATGGTCGAGGCCATAGCCGATCGCGAAGCGGTTGGGGATTTCAAAGCCGACGTAGGCCGGCGAGAGGTCGACCCGCAGCCGCTCCGGCTTGGTCAGCAGCGCACAGGCGCGCAGCGAGGCGGGTTCGCGCGCATTGAGGTTGCGCATCAGGTACTGCAGGGTCAGCCCGGAGTCGATGATGTCCTCGACGATCAGCACGTCGCGGTCTTTGATCGGCGCGTCGAGGTCCTTGAGGATGCGGACGACGCCGGAGGAGTCGGTCTGGGAGCCGTAGCTGGAGACCGCCATGAAGTCGATCTCGCAGGGGACCTCGATGTGGCGCATCAGGTCGGCGAGGAAGAGGACCGCCCCCTTCAGCACCCCGACCAAGATCAGCTCCCTGCCCTCATAGTCGCGGCTGATTTCCCTCCCCAACTCCGCGATGCGGCGCTGCAGGTCGTCTCGGGCGACAAGAGTCTCGCCGATTGCGGGGTCCGCCACGCGCCGCAGTCTAGATAGAGAGGGAGGCGCGGAGGGTGCCGGCTTCGAGGACGGCGCGGACGCCGCCGCCGAGGTCGAGAACGGAACCGCCGCGGCTGAGGCCGGCGACCTGCTCGGCGAAGCGGGCGGCGCCGGCGACCGGGCGCCCGGCTGCCTCGTCGGCGAGGCGCTGGAGGACGAGGCGGCGCAGGGCGGGGTGAAGCTGGGCGAAGCGGGCATGGCGGATCCTCCCCGGCTCGACCCCTTCCCCGCCGGCAAGCTCGGCATCGACCAGCGAATCGAGCAGCTCCGCCTCCTCGCGCAGCAGCGCCGCGGTACGCAGCACGTTGTCCCTCGCCGCCGGGTGGACCTTTTCGAGCTCCGGGAGTAGACCTTGCCGGATGCGGTTGCGCGCGTAGGCGTCTCCTTCATTAGTGACGTCGTCTCGCCAGGCCAGGTCGCGCTCTTCGCAATAGGCGGTCGTCTCCGTACGGCTGGCGCCGAGCAGCGGCCGCGCCACGAGGCCGTTGCGCGGACTCATCCCCAGCAGCGCCCGCCGGCTCGGCGAAGAGGCGAGGCGGTAGAGGATCGTCTCGACCTGGTCGTCGGCGGTGTGGCCGGTGACGATCGTCGACTCCGCCTCCTCCGCCAATCGCGCCGCCGCCCCATAGCGGGCCTCGCGCGCCCACGCCTGCAGATTGCCCGAGCCCTCGGGCCGCTGCGGTCGCTCCACCGTAAGCGCCGCATTCATCCGCTCGCAGAGCTCGCGGCAGAAGCGCTCGTCTCCAGCAGCCTCCTCTCGGAGGCCGTAGTTGACATGCAAAGCGCTAACGGTCCCGGGCGCGCGCAGCCGCGCACAGAGGTCGAGCAGGCAGACCGAGTCCCGGCCGCCGGAGAGCATCACCACCAGCGGCTCCGGCCCAGCGAGCAAGCCCTCGGCCTCGATGCGCTCCAGCAGCGCGGTGGCGATCATGCGCCGCGGACGACGAAGAGCTCGGTCGGCGAGGGGAAGCCCTTGAGGCTGACCCGGCCGATCCCCTCGAACTTGAGCCGATCGCTCGCCGCGATCGAGTGGCAAACCGAGTCAGTAACCAGCACCTCCCCCGCCAGCGCCCGGTTGACGACGCGGTGGGCGAGGTTGACCTGACCGCCGAAGTAGTCGCCGTCGCGGTAGACGGCGTCGCCGTAATGAATCCCGACCCGCGGCTGCGGCCGCTGCTCGAACCGGGCGAGGAAGTCGACCGCCCACTCGGTCAGCGAGAGCGGGTCGGGCGAGACGACCATCACCTCGTCGCCGATCGTCTTCACGATCGTCGCCTCGCGCGGCAGAGTCGCTTCGACCGAGGCGACGAAGTTCTCGACCACGTCGAGCGCCTCGATGTCCCCCTCCTCCTCGGTGTAGCGGGTGAAGCCGGTGAGGTCGATGAAGCAGAGGCTGACGTGGACGTGACCGAGCTCGATTTCGGCGGTGTCGACGGCGGTCGCGTCGGCCTCCATGTGCCCAACCACGTCCTGCTCGACGAAGTAGCGCAGGTAGCGCTGGTGCAGGTAATCGGTCAGCGGCGCCGCCAGCGGCAGGATGTCGGCGGCGAGCTCGCCCATCTCCTCGGCCATTTCCAGCTCCGGCACCGCGTCGCGGATCAGCGGCTCGTGCACGTAGAGGTGGAAGAGGCGGACCTCGGCGTCGGCGATCCGCCGCATCGACTGGGCGTAGACCCGGACCAGCTGCAGGAAGGCGACGAGGGGGAAGCCGGCGTCGAGCACCCGCGCGCAGTGCCGGAGCGCTTCCGCGTCCTCTGGGCCGACGTCGCGACGCCGATCGGCCGGCGTCCCGAGGATGACCAGGATCCGCTCGACCAGCTCCGGCTCGAGCCCGGTCTCCGCTGCCACCTCATCGACGCTGAGTCGGCGCTCATCGGGGTCACTGAAGAGCTCTTCGGTGAAACCGAAGGCGAGCCGGCCCTCGCGCCCCGCCTCTTTGAGGTCCTCGAGCGAGTAGCCGCGCTCGCGCATCCGCGCCACCACCCGCGCCTGAGCGGCCGCCGCCGCCGTCCAGCGCCCACGCCGCACCGGCACGATCTTCTCTTCCGCCCAGCGTTTCAGCGTGCTTGCCGGCACTCCCGAGCGCCGGGCTGCCTCGCTGAGGGAAATTCGCGTATCGGGCATACGGCGAGGCTAACCAGCGAAGGCGCGGCAACGTCACCGCCGCAGCCGACTAGGGTCGGCCTAGATGCCGGCCCGCCTCCGCCCCACTGCCCCGATCGCCGCCGACGCGATCCTCGTCGGCGACCCCGGCCGAGCGCTGATGCTGGCCCAGGAGCTGCTCGAGCAGCCGAAGATGAGCAACCACGCGCGCGGGCTCTGGGGCTACTCGGGCGTGACCCCCACGGGCGAGGAGCTGACGATCCAGGCGACCGGGATGGGTGGACCGAGCGCCACGGTGGTGCTCGGGGACCTCGCCGAGCTCGGTGTACGGCGGGCGATCCGGATCGGCACCTGTACCTCGCTCGGCAGCCTCGGCCTAGGCGACCTCCTGATCGTCACCGAGGCGCATACGCCCGGAGGGAGCCGCTCGCTTCCAGAGCCGGGGCTGACGCTTGGCCTGGAACAAGCGCTGGAAGACGCCACTCCAGGCGTCGTCGTCAGTCTCGACTCTCTGCACCGGCCCGAGGCCGAGCTCCCGTCGATGGTGGCCGAGGGCGCCGACATGCAAACGGCGGCGCTCTTGCGGGCGGCAGAGGATCAGGATGTGGCAGCCGCGGCGGTTCTGATTGCCGCTGAGAGGAGCGACGCGGGGCAACTGCGGGACGAAGAGCTGGAAGCGGTGACGAAACGAACCGGACGGATCGCCTGCGGTGTACTCTCAGCCTAAGGTTGAGACTTAGACTCAGCTTTCTTCGGCGCTTTTTTCTCCGACTTCTTCGCGTTTTCCCGCCGCATCGCTCCGAGGTCGCGACTGAGGTCGTCGATCGCCTCCTCAACGTCCTCGAGCCGCTGGGAGAAGGAGCGCAGGCGGCGCTCCAACCGTTCGACGTCGGTCGCCGAGGGCAGGTTTAGTGCGCTCATCGCCGCCTGCTGGGCCTCCAACGCCTTCTCCCGCGCCCCCAGGGCAGCGGTGACCGCGTCATGGAGCGTAGGGTTGTCGATCAGGGCCTGTGCCAGCTCTCCGAGCGCCTGCTCGGCCCGCGCTCGCAGCCCGTCCTGCTCGTATTCCTCGAAGCTCAAGTCACAGCAGCTTAACGAGCGCATCCGGCGCGACTGAAAATCTCCCGCCACAAAGATGTTGCAGACGTTGATTAAGGACTTGTTGGGAGCGCCCCCAGCCGTTGTGGACCCTAGGACTAGTGGGTAGCCTGCAACTTGGTTGCTGCCCGGGGAGGGGAAACCGGCGCGGGCAGAGAGCCCTCGGCATGAGATCAAAGTTCGCATCCATTCTCGCCGCACTTGCCGGCTTTATGGCGGTCACGGCCGTCGCCGCGGCCTTGGCCGGCGCTGAGCCGGTCTCCGAAAGCAGCGCCGTCACTCCTCCGGCCGCGACGACGACCACGGCGGTCCCGTCCCTGGCCGCACCCGCTTGCGCGAACGGGATCGACGACGATCACGACGGCCTCGTCGACACCGAAGACCCGGACTGCGAATCTTCCGCGGACACCACGGAGGAACCGCCGGTCGCCCCGACCGAAGCGAGCAAAGGCGAAGAAGTCGCGGCGCCGGCGCCTGCCCCGAGCCCAGAAGCGGGAGAATCGAATGGCGGGATCAAGCACGGCAGCGAAATCGGCAGCCCCGCCACGACGGGTAGCGCCGGCAAGAAGAGTGGCGCCACTCGCAACGACGAACTCGCCGCGCCGAGCGGCAACGAAAACGGCGGCCTCACCGCTCCGAGCGCAAATGGCGGCGGGTCTCAACCTCTACCTGAGGGTTCGAACGGAGGCAGCCAGTTCACCGAAGGCGGCGCTCCCACGACCGCCAACCCGACGACGACGATCGCCCCGTTCGGACCCGCCCCGATCGGCGTCCCCAACTTCGTTATCGACTCCTTCGAAATCCCGCCCTTCCTGCTGCCGATCTACCAGGCCTGCGGAGCCGAATACGGCATCCCCTGGGAGGTGCTCGCCTCGATCAACAAAATCGAGACCGCGTTCGGCACCAACACCAACGTCTCCAGCGCCGGCGCGGTCGGCTGGATGCAGTTCCTGCCCTCGAGCTGGGAACAGTTCGGGCTCGACGCCAACGGCGACGGGAAGAAAGATCCCTACAACCCGGTCGACGCAATTTGCGCCGCCGCCCACTACCTGAAGCTCGCCGGCGGCGACAAAGATCTCTACCAGGCGATCTTCGCCTACAACCACGCCGACTGGTACGTGCAGGAGGTCCTCCTCTACGCCCGCGCCTACGGCCGCCTTCCCTCCGACCTGGTCGGCTCGCTGACCGGGCTCACCGAGGGCGCCCACTTCCCGATCGCCGCCAACGCCCGCTACGCCGACGACATCGCCGCGCGCCAGGCGCTGAACGACGGCAAGGAGATCGGCAGCGCCGCCGAAGTCATCTCCTCCTCCCCCACCCCACGCGGGATCAACATCTTCGCCAAGGAGGGAGCGCCGGTGGTCGCCGTCAACGACGGCGTGGTCCGCAAGCTCGGCCACTCCGCCAAGCTCGGCAACTTCATCGTCCTCGAAGACACCTACGGCAACCGCTACACCTACGCCGAGCTCGGCAAGCTGGTCCGCGACCACCGCCTGGTGGTGACTCCGACCGGCAAGGAGAAGCGGGTGCCGGTCGAAAGCCAGAACCTGCGCCCGCGGCTGCGCGCCTACCCCGGCCGCGGCAAGAGCAACGGCGCGACCGACAAGCTGGAAGCAGCGCTGGCCGCCAGCGGCGAGGGCTCGATCCGGGTGGGCTCGAAAGTGATCGCCGGGACGATGCTGGCGCGGGTCGCCACGGGCGCCGAAGGGGTCGACCCCCACATCAACTTCTCGATCCGCCCGGCCGGCAAAGGGGCGCCGCGGATCGATCCGAAGCCGATCCTCGACGGCTGGAAGCTGCTCGAAGCGACCGCCGTCTACCGCGCCAAAGGCAAAACCCCCTTCGCCAACCTCAGCGGCGCCGGCGTCCTCCTGCTCTCCAAGGAAGCGCTGCAGAAACGCGTCCTCGCTGACAAGGGGCTCGAAATCTACGAATGCGGGCGCGAAGACATCGCCAGCGGCAAGATCGACCGCCGCGTCCTCGCCGTGCTCGAGTACCTGCGCACCAAGGGCTTCAAACTGACGATCACGGCGCTGGAGTGCGGACACAGCCTGATGACCACCTCCGGCAACATCTCCGAGCACAGCACCGGCGACGCGGTCGACATCGCCGTCATCAACGGCATCCCCGTCACCGGCCACCAGGGCCCGGGAACGATGACCGACGAACTGATCAAAGACGTCCTGCAGCTGCAGGGCACGATGCAGCCGCACCAGGTGATCTCGCTCGAGGACCTGCCGGGCGAAACCAGCTTCGCCCTGCCCGACCACTATGACCACGTCCACATCGGCTACCACCCGATCGAAGGCGGCCCGGAAGCTCAGTTCACCGCCTTGCTGAAACCGCAGCAGTGGCAACGCCTGATCAACCGCCTCGGCCAGATCGAAAACCCGGACGTGCCGGTGCAGCCCTCCAAGTACGCGGTGCCCGACCAGAGCAACGGCGGCATCGCCGCCGGCGCCGGCGACTGAGCTCGCGCCTCCCGGGCTGAGCGGCGAGAATCCGCCCCTTGGCCAAGCTCTTCGGATTCGTCCAGTTCGACTTCGCCGGGACGCTGCCGCTCACCGACGGGCGCTACCTCGCGGGCTCACCTGGAAGTGGCGAGGAGACCGTTCTCGTCCTGCAGCGGCTCGGCACGAGCGCGCGAGCCGAGCGCCGTCGCGGGCGTCGGCGTAGCTCTGCCGCCGAGCCAGAGCCGGCACCTGTGAGCCTCAGCCGCGTGACCGCGATTCACGCTGCCTCTCCGTTCGAGAATCCGGCAGAGGCCGCCCGCTGGCTCGATCGAACCTGCGGGACGGACGACGCGCTGGACGCGCTCGCGGCCAAAGCCGTCGCGATCCTGAACCGGGCTCTGCACGCGGTGGCGGTGGCGGCCGCCGACCCCCGCGGCATCGAGCTCTCCCCCGAGCAGGCTGAGCGGGTGCTCCTTGGCTACGGCAGCGGCGAGGAGACCGCCGACGGGCTCTTCACCGATGCGCGGGCGGTCGACCTCGGACCCCGCACCGCTTCCCGCCGCCGCCAGCGCGAGGAGGAGCTGCGCCCTCAGGAGCGGGTCACCGCCATCCTTCGCGGCCGCGAGCAATTCGATGCCTGCGAGACCCTGCTCCTGCGAGCCCGCGCCGACCTCGACGCCGGCCGCACCCGCGAGGCCGCGCTGCAACTGCGGGTGGGCCTCGAAGCGCTGCTGGTCGAGCTGGACGGCGCCGTCGAAGATCCCGGCCATGCAGCCGACCTGGCGACGCTACGGGAAGGAAAGGCGAAGGCGATCGGCGCCGCGGAGACGGCCATCGCCGGCCCGCTCGCCGATCAGCAGGAGACGCAGGTCGAAGAGCTGCTGGCGATCGCGGAGCGCGTTCTGCGCCGTCGCCGCGTTCTGCGCAGCTAGATCGCCAGGCGCTGCGCGACCACTTCGTCCCGCAGCGACTCGGCCAGGTGGTGAGCTTCTTCGAGTAGGACCCCCTCGACCGAGGGGATGCCGATTACCGTCAACCCCGCCGCGCGCGCGGCGGCGACACCGGTGGGGGAATCCTCCAGGGCGACGACCTCGGGACCCGGCTCCACTCCCAGCCGCCGACAGGCCTCCAGATAGGGATCGGGGGCGGGCTTCGGCGCCGCCACTTCGTGGGCGCTGAGGATGACGTCGAAGAAGCTTTCGAAGCCGGCAAGCTCGATCGAGCGGCGGACAAAGCGCAGGGGCGAGTTGGAGACAAGGCCGAGCGGGACTCCTTGCTCGCGCAGGCGCTCGAGCAACTCACGGGCGCCGAGCATCGCCTCCACCCCGTGCTCGAGCTCGGCGACCACGAGCTCGTTCAGCTCCTCGATCAGCTCTGCCGCTCGCCCCGGCGCGCCAAGGCGTCGTTCGAGAATGCCGCCGGCGATCTCGGCCGAGGTGCCGACCAGCTCCAGCTTGTCGGCGGGGGTGAACTCGGTGTCGCGGAGCTCGAAGAGGTCCTGCTCGGCGCGGGTCCAGACCAACTCGGTATCGAGGAGGAGTCCGTCGTTGTCGAAGACGACGGCATCGGGCAAGGAGGGTGGCATGGGCGCGGGATCATCCCATCATCGGCGCCGAAACCGTTAGCGTCGCGCGATGCCCTTCCACGTCGAGGTCAGCACCGCCCTGCGCCATGCCCGCGTCTTCAACCTCAGCGCCGACGAGGTGCGGCAGGCGGTATTGGACCCTTGGCTGTCGCGCCGCACCGTCGAACTGGGGGATCGCAAATGGAACCCCGAAGAGAGCGAGCTCCGAGTGCTGGAGGGCCCTGAGCTGAGCAACCCGGAGCTCTCCTTCGGCCAGGGCTGGGCGAACGCGGAGCGCTCGTCGGAGGACGTGACGGCGCGGGTGCTGGGCGCGGCGCAGGAGAGCCGAGGCGCTTCGGCCGGTCCGGCGGCGCTGGTGATCGAGACCGACTCGGCGGTGAAGACCGTCGCCGAGCTCGCCGCCGCCCACGGCGCCCGCCCGGTCGAGCTGGAGAGCCTGAGTGAGCGGATCGACGGCCGCGACCCGGAGGTCGCAGCCGTGATCATCGTCGTCCAGCGTCAGCGCTGAGCGCTGCTGCGCCTAAGCAGCGGTGGGCGCGGCGCTGAAGTCGATCGAGACACCGCGCGGGATCACCAGCACCGGGTAGCGAGCGTCCTCGACCGCGTAATCGCTTTTTGCGCTCAAGACGACCCGGCCGTCCGGCGCCTCCGGCCGCGAGCCGACGACGAGGAGGTCGATCTTCCCGGAGCCGTAGTCCGCGCACTGCGCACCCAATGCACCAGCGAGGCTGTTCGCCGTCGCGCGGGCGCTCGCGTCGCCCTCGTCGATGACGCCGACGGTGCTGACCGTCACGACCGGGCTGGAATGGAACCCAGCCGGGGCGACGGCGATCGCCGAGGGGCCGCCGAGGAGGAGTTTGTGGGCCGAGATTCCCGGCTTCACAAGCCCCGGAGAGGTCCGATATTCGGAGCCGAAGGCGATCACGTCGGCCCTCTCCTTCTCGGCCAGCTCGGTCAACCCGACGCTGGTCGCCGGGTTCGCAACCACGTGCTGGGCCATCTCCGGGGCCCCAACCGAGGCGGCTCCGCGGGCCAGCAACTCCTCGGCCTGCTGCTGCTCGAGCGATTCGCCGAACGAGTGGCGGACGTAGGCGAGGGCGAGCTCGCCGCCGGCATTTGCCAAGAGGCGGCCGAGGGCCAGCGCGTCCCGGTCCATGTCGGTGTCGTCGTAGGAAACGATGATCTTCAGTGACATTCGGGTTCCTCCGAAGGAAGTGGGTGATCCCAGGCTAGAGCGCCGAGAGACAGAAGCGGAACCGCCCCGGGGGAGAGTCAAGGGCGGTTCCGCTCTGATCTCGTCCTCCCCGTCTAGGCGGTGCCTCCGGCAGGGGCCGGCCGCGCCGCGGGCTGGGCCGGCGGAACACCGTCCGGGTAACCCAGGGACGGCACATCCGACGGGTACACCTCGTGCCCGTGGACGGCGATGTCGCCGACCTCCATTTCCTCGTCGGTCATCCGCAGAGGCACGACCAGGCCAACCAGCTTCAGCAGGATGTAGGTGCCGATCGCCGAGAAGGCGATCACCCACAGAGCCGTGTAAGCCTGGACGCCGAGCAGGTGCAGCCCGCCACCGGAGATCAGGCCTTCGTGTTCGCCGGCCATCAGCTTGTTGGCGAAGATGCCGACCAGGAGACCGCCGGCCACGCCCGCGAACCCGTGGGTGTAGACCACGCCGAGGGTGTCGTCGACGTTGCGGAACGGCGCCGTCCGGCTCAGGTAGTTGAGCGCCAGGTAGACAAGCGCCGAGGCGATCACGCCGATCGCGATGGCTCCCCAGCCGTTGACGAAACCGGCGCCGGGAGTGATCGCGACGAGGCCGACGATCATGCCGTTGACGGAGCCGATCAGGCTCGGCTTGCGGCCGGTGGCGTAGTCGAGGGCGACCCAGACCAGGAAGGCGACCGCGGTGCAGAGGTTGGTGTTGAGCACCGATGCGGAGGCGACTTCGCCGGCGCTGTACCAGTCACCGCCGTTGAACCCGTTCCAGCCCATCCAGAGAAGCCCGGCGCCGACGGCGACCATCGCCAGGTTGTTCGGCGCGTCGATCTCGCGGTCGCGCTGCAGACGCGGACCGATCACCGCTGCGGCGACGAAGCCGGAGACGCCGGCGGCGAGGTGAATCACGTAACCGCCGGAGTAGTCGATCGCGCCCTGCTGGGCGAAGAAGCCGCCGCCCCAGATCAGGAAGGCGTTGACCGTGTAGATCAAGAGCGTCCAGAGGGCGACGAACGGGATCCACGCCTTGAAGTTGAAGCGCCCGAGCACCGAGCCCAGCATCAGGATCGGCGTGATCGCCGCGAAAACGATCTGGAAGTAGGCGAGCGTCGATTGCGGGAAGAGGAATTCTTCTTCCGCAAGCTCAGGGATGTGCGCCTGCTTCAGCAGTTCGTTGCTGCCCAAGATCGCTCCTGGCTTGCCTATGAAGTTCCCGAAGAAACCACTGTCGCTGACCGCGTGGACCGGCTCGCCGAACCCCATCTTGAAGCCGACCAGGACCCAGAGGACCAGCACGACCGCGAAGGCGACGAACGCCATCATCATCGAGTTCACCGACCAGCGTTTCTGCATCACGCCGCCGTAGAGCACGACCAAGCCGGGGATGCTCATCAACCCGACCAGCGTGGCGGCGGTCATCTGCCATGAGTTCGCGCCTTCGCTCAACCATTCCATTAAGAGGGACTCCCTTTCTCAGTAAGCACTTCTCGGACGCCGCTAACCCTGCCGCCGCGGAGGCCGCACCTCTACGTACGAGTGTCTAAAGATCGGCGTCGATCGTTCGCCCGATCGGCGATGGCGGCCTCCGCGGCGGGGTGATTGACTGCCGTCCATGCCACTGGAAGGTCATTACGAGCGGCAGACCACGCCGCTCTACAATTTGAGCCCGCGCGAGATCAAGGCCGCCCTGGCCACGCTCGCGGTCACCGTCGTCGCTCTGCTGGGCGTCGTGATCGCCACCGCCGGCGACAGCGGCGCCCCCCTCGCCCCCGGCTGCTTCAGCGCCTCGGTCGCCGGGATCGTCGGCGCCCAGACGGTCAGCGCCTGCGGCACCGAGGCGGAAGCAAGGTGCGCCCACGCCGCCCGCTTCGACGACCCGCGCTCGCGGACGATCGTCGCCGCCTGCGAAGACCGAGGGATCCCGACGACCGGCAAGCCCGGCAGCGCTAAACCGTCAGACCCGATCCAATAGAGACCGGTTAGCGGCTAGCTGAGCGCGGCTACGAGGGCCGCGAGCTCGGCGTCGACCTCGCCCTCGAGCTTCAGCTCGGCGTAGCGGTCGTACGGCGTCGCGCCCTTGGTGACGATCGCCAGCGCGCCACCGTGCTCGAGGGTCAGCCGCGGCAGCCCCGCCACCGGGTGCACCGCCAGCGAGGAACCGACGCAGAGCATCACCTCGGCCCCTTCAGCCAGCTCGGTCGCCCGTGCCATCGCCTCCTCCGGCAGCAGCTCGCCGAAGAGGACGACGTCGGGTTTGACGGCGCCGCCGCACTCGGCGCAGATCGCGACGCCGCGCTCGTCGAAGAGGCCATCCACCTCGTCCAACCCGAAGGCGGTCTCGCACTCCAGGCAAGAGCTGGTCTCGATCGATCCGTGCACCTCGATCACGTTCTCCGAGCCGGCCGCCCGGTGCAGCCGATCGATGTTCTGCGTGATCACGCCCTCGATCAGCCCCCGCCGCTCCAGCTCCGCCAGCGCTTCGTGCGCCCGGTTCGGCTCTTTATCCCCGAGCGCCTGGAAGCGCGGCCGGTAGTAGGACCAGAACCGCTCCGGATCGCGTTCGAAGACGCTGATGTGGGCGACCTCCATCGGGTCGACCTTCGCCCACAGACCAGTTTGAGGCGTGCGGAAGTCCGGAATCCCCGACGGCACCGAGACCCCGGCCCCCGTCAGGACAACGGTGCGGCGCGACTGGCCGAGCAGCTCGGCCAGTCGCTCCACATCTCTGCTTGCTACTTGCCGCTCCACTTCGGGGTGCGTTTGCCGAGGAAGGCGCCGATGCCCTCTTTGGCGTCCTCGCTGAAGAAGGCGGTGGCGAAACCGACCTTCTCGGCCTCGATGCCGTCGTCGATGTCGCCCTGGTGGGAGACGGTCTTGATCTGCTCGACGGCGATCGGCGCCTGGGCGGCGAGCTTGCGACCCCACATCAGCGCCGTCTCGAACAGCTCCTGGTCGGGGACGACCCGGTTGACGAGGCCCAGTTCGAGCGCCTCCTCGGAGAGGATCGCGTCGCCGACGAGGTTCATCTCCAATGCCTTGTTGGGCCCGACCAGCCGCGCCAGCCGCTGGGTGCCGCCGAAGCCGGGGATGATCCCCAGCTTCACCTCGGGCTGACCGAAGACCGCGGCCTCGGCGCCGATCCGCACGTCGCAGGCCATCGCCAGCTCGCAGCCGCCGCCGAAGGCGATCGAGTTGACCGCGGCGATCGTGGCCACCCCTGCCTTGCCGAAGTCACGGAAGAGCGCGTGCGCCCTGTTGATCAGCTCGGCGCCGCTCTCCTGGTCGAACGTCGTGAACGCCTTGACGTCGGCGCCGGCGGAGAAGACGATCGGGACCGAGGAGGCGATCACCATCGCCCCGATCCCGTCGTCCTCCTTGATCCGGTTCCAGACCGTCTCCAGGTCCGCGATCACCTGTGGCGAGAGCGAGTTCATCGGCAGGTTCGCCAACCAGGCGATCGCGACGTTGCCGCGGGTCTCGAGCTTGACGGTGTCGGTCTGCTCGCCCTCGTCTGCCTGTGGGTAGGGATAGAAGCCCTGGCCGGTCGAGAGGCCGTAGCGGCGCTGGGCGACGAGGCGCTTGAGGGTGATCGGCGGGGTGAAGCGATCGCCGTACTTCTCCTCCAGCTTCTCGATCGTCTCCAGCGCCTGGTCGAGGCCGGTGACGTCGGCTTTCCAGAACGGCGGCAGCAGGCCTTTGCGCGGGTCGAGTCCGGCGCCGGCCATCATCCCGAGGTCGATGTCGCGGACCGAGCAGATCCCCTCCTCGACCAGCAGGCAGGCCTCGATCAGAGCGCGGCTGGAGAACATCGCCACCAGCTCCTCGCCGTCGGGCTGGGCATCGCCGGGGACGTTCTGCTCGCCGTCTTTGAAGAAGCCCTCGCCGCCGGTCTTGGCGCCGAGCTTGCCTTCGCCGACGAGGCCCTGCAGGCCCTTGTGGACGTAGAAGTGCTCGCCGTAGGACTCGTTCAGGTGTTCGGCGACGTGCAGCACGGTGTCGAGGCCGAGCAGGTCGGTAAGGAAGAACGGGCCCATCGGCGCCAGCTGGGCGCCGGCGATCGCCTCGTCGATCGCCTTCAGCGAGAGGCCGTGCTCCTCCTGGGCGCGCCAGATCTCCCCCATCGTCGCCATCAGGATCCGGTTGACGACGAAGCCGGGGACCTCGCCGCAGACGATCGGCTGCTTCTTGATCGCCTGGGCGAAGTTGTAGGCGGCGGTGGCGGTCTCCTGCGAGGAGTCCTCGCCGACGATCACCTCGACCAGCGGCATGATCGAGGCCGGGTAGAAGAAGTGGAAGCCGACGACCTTGTCGGGCCGCAGCGTCGCCTCGCCGATCTCGGTGATCGAGAGCGAGGAGGTGTTGGAGGAGAGGATCGCGTGCCCGGGCGTGACCGCGTCGAGGTCGCGGAAGACGGCCTGCTTGATCTCCATCTTCTCCGGCACCGCCTCGATCACGAAGTCGACGTCGCCGAACTCCTCGTAGCTGACGGTGCCGGTGATGTTCCCCATCACCTCGGCCAGCCGCGCGTCGGCCTGCTCCTGGGTCAGCTTCTCCTTCTTGACGAGGCGGGCGAACTGGCCCTCGGTGACGGCGCGGGCCTTCTCGACGGCCGCGTCGACGAACTTCTGGTCGATGTCTTTGACGACGACGGGGATGTCGGCGGCGGCGATCGCCTGCGCGATCTCCCCGCCCATGGTGCCGCCGCCGACGACGGCGGCTTTGGAGACGAACATAGAGGGGCGATTCCTTCCGTTTTCGGCTTGGTCATGCGGCGCGGGCCGCGGGAGACCGCAGGCTATACAGATGCCTGCGGCTCCCGCTGATCGGCCCTACAGATAAGCCTGCGGCGCCCCCTCCTCCACCTCTTCGACCGGCTCCTCTTCCTCCTCCGGCTTGAACCGCTGATAGGCGAAGGCGCCGGCCAACAGCAGCAGGCCGAGGGCGACGAAGGACAGCGCCCGGGCCAGCTCTTCCAGCTCGGAGAGGTCGTAGGTCCAGACCTTGGCGATCGCGACCATCAGCAGGGCGAGGCCACCGAGGCGGGCCTTCGGCGAGTGCCGCACCATGCCCCAGACGACCGCGCCCAACCCCGTCGCCGTCCAGAAGGCCGAGAGCCAGGACTGACCGATCTGGCGAGCTTCGCCGCCGGCGGTGTCGCCGATAACGTCGATGATCGCGACCGAGCCGAGGTAGACGAAGCCGGCAGCGCCGATGTAGCCGGTCACGGTCGCGGCCTTCGGCTCGATCTCGCGGCCCCAGTACCAGCAGGCGATCGCGGCGCCGGCGCAGCAGGCGATCGCAATCAGCGAGGCGCCGAGGTCGTCGACCCCTTCAGCGATCGCCGTGGGCGGCGCCTCGACGACCAGCATGTGCAGGATCGCCAGGCCGAGGAACCCGAGCGCCCCGAGCAGCAGCCGCTGGGCGTCCGAGAGCGTCGACGCGGAGGTGCGATCGACACGCGTCGCCAGGTAGGCGAGCGCAGCCGACATAGCCGCCCAAGCGGCAACCAGAGTGGGCCCGTTAAAGGCATTGGCAAGCCCGAAACTGCCAATCGCGATCCCACCGCCGATCAGCAACGAGCCGATTTCGCGGTGAATGCCGAAGCGGATCGCGGCGCCTCCGAGGAAGAGATGGGCGATCGCGAAGCCGAAGATCCACCCGTCCAGGGCGGCGGAATCGCCGCCGATGACGATGCCGCCGACACCGACGACCAGCACGCTGCTGCTGAGCAGGAGCAGCCAGGAAGAAATGAACAGCCTTTCCTCCCCCCGCATCCGCAACTCGTAGCCGAACGCCGCGGCGGCATAGAGGATCCAGAACCCGACCAGGACGGCGAGGACGAGCAGGGTGGGCTCGGAGGGTTCGCCGATCCCCTCGACAGAGATAAATCCGTTGGTGTAGATCCAGGCGATTAGCTGCGGCGCCGAGACGGCGAAGGCGCCGAGCGCCAGCCAGTTCCAGCGCTGCCAGAGGAGAACGCCGACGCTCGCGGCCAGGGCCAGGGCGACGTAGGCGATCGAGCCCCCTTCGTGCGTCGTCCCGACCAGGATCGGCGCCGCCAGCGCGCCCAGCATGCCGACACTGCCGACCAGCATCGAAGACCAGCGCACGGCGATGAAGACGCCGAGGACGCCGATCAAGGCCGCCGCCTCGAGGCCGAGGACGGGCGAAATTAAGTCATAGGTCTGAGCGGCGACGACGGTGGTCGCATATAGCCCTGGGATCGCGATCGCGACCGCGATCCGGGCCACCTCGAGGCGCCCCTTGCGTTCGTGCAGCCAGAGGCCGACGCTGAGCAGCAAGAGAGAGCCGAAGGCGGCCATCAAGACCCGGACTTCCTCCGTGAACCAGCTGCTGTCGACGGCACTGCGCATCAAGAAGATGACGCCGAGCAGGGTCGCCAGGCCGCCGACCCAGGCGAGCACGCGGCCGCCGAAGACGCGCTCGAACTCGATCCGGGAGATCGGGTTCAGGGGCGGCGGTGGCGGCGGGGCGTGGTGCGGGGGCTCCTCGGGGCGATTCCTGAAAGCGGGCGGTACGTACTCGTCATTCATGGGTTTCTCCTCTCGCTTATTGACCGACGGTCAACACCGTAGCAATCTTGTCAACCATCGGTCAATAAGCCGGTACACTTCCGCCCATGAGCGAACCCGCATACCGCCGGATGGACGTCGACGAGCGCCGCCGGCAGCTGCTCGAGCGCGGTGCCGAGCTCTTCACCAGCCACTCCTACGACGAGCTTTCGATGAACAAGATCGCCGCCGAGGTGGGGATCTCGAAGGCGCTGCTCTACCACTATTTCCCCAGCAAGCAAGCGTTCTTCGAGGAGACCCTGAGCGCCTGGGCGGAGCGCCTGCGAGAGCGCACCGAACCGGACCCGGACCTCTCCCCCGTCGAGCAGCTGACGAGCAGCCTCGACGGCTTCCTCTCGTTGGTCGAGGAGAACTCCGTCGCCTACCGCAACCTGATGCAGAGCGCGACGGCAGTGCCGGCGATCCGCGACCTGGTCGAAGAGGTGCGGCGGGCGACCGCGCAGCGCATTCTCGACGGCCTCTACGAGGGTGAGCCACCCCCGAAAGCGCGGATCGCGGTCAGCGGCTGGCTCTGGTTCATGGACGGCGCCTGTCTCGACTGGATCGAGCACCGCGGGGTCGAGCGCGAGGAGCTGCGCGACCTCCTGCTCGGCGTCCTGATGGGCTCGCTGGTCGCGGCCGGCGCGATGCCGGACGTTTCTCCGAGCGCCTGATCGCCACCCTTAAATTCGCTGCGGAGGTTGTCGATAACCCTGCAGATGCGAAGGCAGGGGAAGCTCTTCACCGTTCTCACGGCGCTGCTCGTCTGCGGCGCGGCAGGCGGGACGCCGGCCGCGGCCGCGGTGCCGCAGGCGCGGCTGTTGCCCGACGGTCGCGCGGTCGCTCCCCCGTCCGCCCCGCCCGCCGTGAAGTCGATGATCGAGGCGGCCAACCGGATTCGCCACCGGCCCTACGTCTGGGGCGGCGGCCACCGCCACTGGAACTCGCGCGGCTACGACTGCTCGGGCTCGGTCAGCTACGTGATGCACGCCGCCGGCCTGCTCGAATGGCCGCTCGACTCGACCGGCTTCATGCGCTGGGGCAGCGGCGGCGCGGGCAGCTGGGTCCGCATCTACGCCAACCACGAACACGTCTTCGCGGTGATCGCCGGCCTGCGCTGGGACACCTCCTTCAGCGAAGACGGCGATCGCACCGGCCCCGGCTGGTCAGAAGAGATGCGCCCCACCGGCGGCTTCCGCCTGCGGCATCCGCTTGGGATCTTCAAGGCGACCCCGCTCGCTTAGCGGCTGGATCGCAGGACAAGCTCCTCTTGTAGGGAGGGGTGGGTGTCCCTCTCGAGACCTGGGTTCCTCGCCTTTAAGTGGCCGTCTCTCGCTGAGTGGTCTGTGCGAGGAACAGGACGCCGGTCCCGAGAGGGACACCCACCCCTCCTGGCGACAGTCTCAGTTAGACGCCCTAGGGCGGAAGCTCTTTCTAAGACAGCTGCTTGACCCTGGGGCGTCCTGCAGCTGCGTGTTGTGGAGGGGGTCGGCACCCCTCCGGAGGAATGTTCGGCGATATGCAATCTGGTTCTTGCGGCGGAGCCGCAGCAGGTTCTCCCCGAAGCGGAAGCGGAGGGGAGGTCAATTCCGGAGGAGGGGTGCCGACCCCCTCTCCCCCCACCCCCCACGCCTAGCGACACCAGGGACAACCTCTGCGGCCCGAGCTTTGTACGGCGGTACAAAGGCGCGATTGAGGCGGTCCCATTAGGCTCTGTGCTGCGCCTTTCGAGGACTGAGACTTTCGACAAATACGCGCTGGGACGACCCCGTGCGCGCGCCTATTGGGGGAGATCCAAGAACCGATGACCCGCATTCGCCAGCACAACGTGACCGCAGCCCAGTGGAGCTCCAACGGAGGGGCTCTGGGCGCGCAGGACCTGACGCTCCCGGAGAACAACCCGTTCGGGCAGAACGTCTTCTCCGTCGCCGCCCAGAAGGAAAGGCTGCCCAAGGACGTCTTCGAGAAGCTGCAGACGACGCTCGACGGGGGCGAGGCGCTCGATCCCAGCCTCGCCGACGCTGTCGCCGAGGCGATGAAGGAGTGGGCGCTGGAGAACGGCGCCACCCACTACACCCACATGTTCCAGCCCCTGACCGGCTCGACGGCTGAGAAGCACGACTCCTTCTTCGAGCCCGGCGGCGAAGGCAACGCGATCGCCGACTTCTCCGGCAAGGAGCTGATCCAGGGCGAGCCCGACGCATCCTCCTTCCCGACCGGCGGCGTCCGCGCCACCTTCGAGGCCCGCGGCTATACCGCCTGGGACCCGACCAGCCCCGCCTTCATCCTCGAGAACCCGAACGGGGCGCTGCTATGCATCCCGACCGCCTTCGCTTCCTGGACCGGCGAGGCGCTCGACGCGAAGATCCCGCTGCTGCGCTCGATGGACGCGCTCAGCCGCTCGGCGATCAAGGCGCTGCGGCTGCTCGGCGACGAGGAGAGCCAGCGCGTCTTCACCACCGTCGGCCCCGAGCAGGAGTACTTCCTGATCGACGAGCAGTACTACTTCGAGCGGCCCGACCTGATCAGCACCGGCCGCACCCTTTTCGGCGCCAAGCCGCCGAAGGGCCACGAGCTCGACGACCACTACTTCGGCTCGATCCCGGAGCGGGTGCTCGCCTTCATGATGGAGTCGGAGCTGGAGATGCGGAAGCTCGGCATCCCGGTCAAGACCCGCCACAACGAGGTGGCGCCGGCCCAGTACGAGATCGCGCCGATCTTCGAGAACTCGAACGTCGGCTCTGACCACCAGCAGCTGCTGATGCAGACGCTGGAGAACGTCGCCCGCCGCTACGGCCTCGTCTGCCTCCTGCACGAGAAGCCGTTTGCCGGCGTCAACGGCTCCGGCAAGCACAACAACTGGTCGATGGGGACGGACACCGGCGCCAACCTGCTCAACCCGGGCGAGACGCCGGCGGACAACATCCACTTCCTGTTCTTCTGCGCCGCGGTGATCCAGGCGGTCAACAAGCACCAGGGCCTGCTGCGGGCCTCGGTCGCCAACATCGGCCAGGACCATCGCCTCGGGGCGAACGAGGCGCCGCCGGCGATCATCTCGATCTTCCTCGGCGCCGAGCTCGAAAAAGTCTTCGAGGCGATCGCCACCGGCGAAGGCGATCCCAACACGCCGGCCTCGTTCCTCGACCTCGGGGCTACGGTACTGCCGCCGCTGCCGATGGACGGTGGCGACCGCAACCGCACCTCGCCGTTCGCCTTCACCGGCAACAAATTCGAGTTCCGGGCCCTGGGATCGAGCATGTCGCTCGGCTTCCCGAACACGGTCCTGAACACGATCGCGGCCGAGGCAATCGACGAGCTCGCCGGCAAGCTCGAGGCGAAGCTGGACGGCGGCGCGCAGATGCCGGAGGCCGTGATCGAGATCGTCAAAGAGAGCTACCTGGCGAACAAGCAGGTCTGCTTCGGCGGGGACAACTACTCCGACGAGTGGCACCAGGAGGCCGAGCGGCGCGGGCTGAAGAACCTGCGCACGACCCCCGACGCCCTGCCGGAGGTGCTCGACGACAGCACCATCGCCGCCTTCGAGAACTACAACGTCCTCTCCAAGGGGGAGCTGGAGTCGCGCTACGAGGTCTGGGTCGAGCAGTACTGGCTGCGGGCCAACATCGAGGCGGAGACGACCTTCTCGATGGCGAAGACGATGATCCTGCCGGCGGCCCTGCGCCACCTGGCGCTGATCGGCGAGGCCGGCGTCTCCTCCCTGGAGGGGGAAGTGCGCGGGCTCGTCGACGAGCTCGTCGCAGGCCTCGGCGAGCTGGAAGCGGCGAACGCCGCCCCGGGCCTCGAGGGTCTGGAGATGGCGGTCCACGCCCGCGACAAGCAGCTGGCGGCGATGGACAGCGTCCGCGACGCGGCCGACAAGCTCGAGCGGGTGGTCGCCGACGACCTTTGGCCGCTGCCTAAGTACGAGGAGATGCTCTTCATCAAGTAGTGCTTGGGGCGCTCGGGCCGCGGGTCCTGTCTCCGATCGGGGGCTCTCCCTACCGGGAGAGTCCTCCCGATCGTCGCCACCCGCGGCAGGGGCGCTTGTGGTTGAGCTGACTAGGGACTGTCGTCGCCGTCGTCCTTCACTGCTCGGTAGATGACGTAGCCGATGGCGGCCAGGCCGATGATCGGGATCAGGCCGCCGAAGACTGCGGGCCAGGCCTCAGTTGCAGCAGGAAGCACGGGGCGGAATCATGACGTCCGTTCCTTAACGCGCATCTTCAGGCCGCCGACGGGCGAGAGCGTCGGCATCTGGCGGATCGTCACCGTGCGGCCGGGAAGCGCCTCGAAGCGGAGACGCTGCAGCAGCTTCGTCGCCACCAGCTTCACCTCGGTCTGGCCGAAGCGCTTGCCGATGCAGATGCGCGAGCCGCCGCCGAAGGGGACGTAGGCGCCGCGGGGGAGCGCCGCCTTGCGCTCGCGGGTGAAGCGCTCGGGGATGAAGGCCTCCGGCTCGGGGAAGACCTCGGGCAGGCGGTGACTGGCCCACGAGCAGTAGTTGACGTACGCGTCGCGAGGGACGGTGTAGCCGCCGAACTCGTACTCAGCGATCGCCCGGCGCGGGCCGATCCAGGCCGGCGGGTAGAGGCGCAGGACCTCGTCGAGCACCATCTCGAGGTACGGCATCTCCTTTTCGAGCTGCTTGGCGGTGGGGCTGGCATCGCCGAGGACGCGGTCCTGCTCCTCCTGCAGCCGCCGCACCACCTCGGGGTGGCGGGCCAGCTCGTGGAGCATGAAGGTGAGGGTCGAGGTGGAGGTGTCGTGGCCGGCGAACATCAGCGTCATCACCTGGTCGCGGATCTCACGGTCGCTGAACTCCTCTCCCCCCTCGCCGTGGGCGCCGACCAAGAGGCTGAGGATGTCGCGGCGGCCGGAGTCGGGCTGGGCGCGGCGGCGGGCGATCTCGCTGAAGACGATCTGGTCGAGCACCTCGCGCGACTGATTCATCTTCCGCCAGGGTGAGCCCGGCCCTCTCACCAGCCGCCAGTGGAAGTCGATGCCGTAGTAGCCGAGAGCACGCTCGAAGTGCGCGGCCGCGGCGGCGCCCTTGCCGGCCTCGTCGGGGTCGAGCCCAAGCAGCGCCCGCATCGCGATCCGCATCGCCAGGTTGCGCATCCACTCGTAGACGTCGGTCACCTCGCCGACCGGGAGCGCCATGATCGCCTGGTCGGCCTCGATCGTCATCGCCTCAGTGGCGGCGGCGACCTGCTCGCGGTGGAAGGCGGGCATCATGATCGCCCGGGCGCGATCGTGGTAGTCCTCGTCGACGGTCAGCAGGCCGTCGCCGAGCAGCGGGATCAGGTCGCCGAAGCTCGACTCGCGCCAGTGGAAGTTCTCGGTGTGGGCGACGGTGACGAAGTGGTTGGCCTCCGGTCCGAGCATGAAGACGACCCGCGAGTGCAGCAGCCGCAGGCTGAAGATCGGCCCGAACTCTTCATAGGCCGAGAGCAGTAGCGGCAGCGGGTCGTGGGCGATCTGGTGCGTGCGTGCCCAGCTGAAGTCGGTGAATCCCGGAGGAAACTTCCCCCGCTCCCGCCACTCCTCCCAAAGGTCGCTGAAAACCCGCCGAACCGGGTTCCCCGACATCTCGGGCGGCCGCGCGAGAGGCGCGGTGGTATCGACCGTGGCCACGGGCAAATCCTAACTGGCCAACTGGCCAGTTTTCGAACTGCATCAAATTATCTATCTGCTGGGTGGAAAAGTTGATGCAGTTCGAAGCTCAGGCGTTTGCGGCGGCTAGCTGGCCGCAGGCGGCGTCGATGTCGCGGCCGCGGGTGAGACGGACGGTGGCGGTAACGCGGTGCTCGGCGAGGATCGCGCGAAAGGCCTCGATCCGCTCCGGCGAGGAGCCGTCGTAGCTGCCGGTCGGGTTGTAGGGGATGAGGTTGACCTTGTAGCCGCGGGGATCGAGCAGGGCGGCGAGTTCGCGGGCGTGCTCGGGATGGTCGTTGACGCCGTCGAGCATCACGTACTCGACGAAGACCTTGCGGCGGCGGGCGGCGCGGTAGCGCTCGCAGGCCGCGAGCACCTCGGCGATCGGGTAGCGCTCGTTGACCGGCATGATCTGCGAGCGCAGGCCGTCGTTGGGCGCGTGCAGAGAGAGGGCGAGGCTGACCAGCATCTCGCACTCGGCGATGCGGTCGATCCCCGGCACCCAGCCGACCGTGGAGATCGCGGTGCGGCGGGGGGTGACGCCGAGGTCGGGCAGCAGCGCGCAGGCGGCGAGGACGTTGTCGATGTTCATCGTCGGCTCCCCCATCCCCATGAAGACGACGTGGTCGATGTCTTCGCTGCGGCGGAAGTGGAGCGCCTGATCGAGGATCTCGTCGACGCTGAGGTTGCGGCCGAACTTCATCTGCCCGGTGGCGCAGAAGGTGCAGGTCAGCGGGCAGCCTGACTGCGAGGAGAGGCAGACCGAGCGCCGGCCGTCCCGGTAGCGCATCAGCACCGCCTCGATCGGGCGCCCGTCCGCGGTGTGGAAGAGGGTCTTGACAGTGCCGTCGTCGGACTTCGCCTCCGCCCCGACGCTCAGCGTCGAAAGCGGCACCTGCGCCTCCAGCCGCTCGCGCAGCGCCCCCGGCAGGTTCGTCATCTCCTCGTAGGAGCGCCCCCCGCGCGCGACCCACTCCCACACCTGCTTGGCGCGGTAGGAGGGCTCGCCGGTCTCGGCCAGCGTCGTTACGAGCAACTCGCGGTCCATGCGGCGAGTGTACGGACGACTCAGCCGTGGATCTTCTCGCCGCGCTCGAGCATGGCGATGAATTTCTTCAGGCGGCGTTCGCGGGTCTCCGGCTTTTTCGCGTCGTCGAGGCGGTAGATGATCGCGTAGCGGTTGGCGCTGCTGACGGAGTCGAAGAACTTGCGTGCGGCAGGGTTGGCATCGAGTTCGCGCTGCAGGTCCGGCGGCACCTTCGCCGTGCGCTGGCCGTCGTAGGCGGCCTCCCAGCGGCCGTCGGCTTTTGCCGCTTCGACCTCGGCGAGACCCGCCGGGCGCAGCTTGCCGGCCGCGATCAGCGCTTCCGCTTTCTCCCGGTTGATCTTCGACCAGCGCCCGCGAGGCCGCCGCGGCGTAAAGCGCTGGATGTAGTGCTGATCGTCGAAGCGGCGGACCTGGCTGTCGATCCAGCCGAAGCAGAGCCCCAGCTCGACCGCCTCGTCATAAGTGACGCTCGGCACGGTGGCGCCCTTCTTGGCGATCTTCAGCCAAACGCCCTGCGAGGAGTCGTGGTTCGCCTCCAGCCACTCCTCCATCTCCCCCGGGCCGGCGAAGAGATGAACCGGCAGCTCGTCGGCCATCCCTACATGCCAAGCGCGTCGGCTAGGAGGTCGACCTGCTTTGGGTCGCTCGAGCTCGGGAAGAAGAACAGCTCCTGGCAGCCGGCCGCCTCGAAGGCGGATACGTACTGCTTGGCAGTCTCGGCGTCCTTCGCGGCCGAGTTGGCGATGTAGCCCGCGGTCTCTTCGCCGAGCCAGGCGTAGTAGTCGGTGAGGTAGGCCTGGGCCTGCTCCTCGGCTTGATCGCCCATCGAGTAGTAGGCGAGTCCGGCATTCTCAGGCTGCCCCTCGCGCCCCGCCTCGGACCAAGCCGCGTCGAGCTTCTTCCGCATCTCCTCGAACTGGTCTGGCGGCGCCCCGCCGGCGATCCAACCGTCGCCGAAGCGGGCGGCGCGCTCGAAAGAGGCATCGACCGAGCCACCGACCAGCACCCGCGGCAACGTCCCGTGGTCGGGGCCCATCTCGTCACCCTCCCAGACCTCCTTCATCCGCTCGAGCATCGCGTCGAGTTCCTTGCCTCGGCTCCCCATCTCGACGCCGGTGATCTCGTAGTCGTCATCGCGGCCGCCGAGCCCGATCCCCAGCGTCATCCTCCCGCCAGAGAGCTTGTGGATGCTCGCGACCTGCTTCGCCAGCGCCACCGGGTTGCGCCGCAGCGGCCCGAGCAGGACGGTGGTGGCGAGGCCGATCCGCTCGGTCACCACCGCCGCAGCCGCCAGCGAGACCAGCGGCTCGAGGTTGGGGTAGGCGACGCGGTCGATCGTGCCGAGGCTGGAGAAGCCGCGCGCCTCCGCCCGCCGCGCCCACTCCGTCAACTGCTCGCCGCTGGTGCCAGGGACGGCATTGGGAAGACCGATCGCAACCTTCATCTCAAGCTCCTTCCGACGAGGAATCTGGTGGGTTCGAAAACCCTAGCTACCCACTTTCGCCGGCTAAGAAGGCAGCAACTGCCCGATCGCCTCGCGGGCGTAGGCGAAGACGCGAGGGTCGCCGGTGAGGCGATAGCGCGCATTGGCGCCAAGGGCCAGCGAGTAGACCTCGAAGGCGAGTCGCTCGGGGTGCTCGACGCCGGCGATCCGGGCCTGGCTCTCCAGCCCACCCAGCCAGGCGTCGAGCGAGGCGGCGATCGCGTCGCGGACGGGGCCGGGTCGATCGTCGTACTCGGCCGAGGTAGCCGCCCAGAAGCAGCCGCCCGAGTAGGTGTCGAGCTGCTCCAGGTAGCGCTCGGCGAGCGCTCGCAGCCGCGGCGCTCCCTCTGGCAGCTCCAGCGCCGGGTCCACCACCGCCGCTTTGAAGCGCGCGGCGGCGGCGGCGATCGTCGCCAGCTGCAGGTCCTGCTTGGAGCCGAAATGACCGAAGAGGCCGCTCTTGCTTAGCTGCAGCTCCGCGGCGAGCCGCCCGATCGTCAGGCCCTCGAGCCCCTCGACGGAAGCCAGGTCGACGGCGCGATCGAGGATCGCCTCACGGGTCTGCGTCCCCTTTTCGGTGACGGGAGTCACAGACGCGGAGTATAGAAAAGCACGAACGTTCGTTTATGAGCTGGCGCGGTGGGTGCCGGCAGATCGAGGAGGAGAGACGCAGATGAGTGACTACGCGGTGAAGAAGATCGACGAGATGGAGGCGGTCTACCTCGGGGCTTTCAAACGGGCACGGGCCGAGCTCGGCGTCGAGTCCTTCGGGCTGCAGGTGATCGACATGCCGCCGGGCTTTGACGGCTACCCCGAGCACGACCACGCCGAGGACGGCCAGGAGGAGGTCTTCTTCGCTTTGCGCGGCGGCGGCGAGATCGAGATCGAAGGCGAGCGCTTCCCGCTCGACCCGGAGCACATGGTCAGGGTAGCCAGCGGGACGAAGCGAAAGGTCTGGCCGGGCAACGAGGGCATCCGCCTGGTGATCATCGGCGGCGTTCCGGGAGCGGTCTACGAGGCGCCCGCGATCAGCCACCTCGGCGAACCGGACCCGATGAAGAACTAGCGGCAGGCGCGGTTAGGCTGGGGGCGTGCGCCGTGTCACGTCTCTGCTCGTCCTGATCGCTCTGGGCGCCCTCGCCCTGCCGAGCGGGGCTGCGGCGGGCGCCCAGAGCGACCACGGCGACACCGTCGTCGTGGTCAGCGGCGACGTCACCGTCCCCCGCGGCGAAACCGTCGACGGCGTCGTCGTCGCCAGCGGCGACGTGCGGATCGCCGGCCGCTCGGACGGCGACGTCGTCGTCTTTTCGGGCGACGCCCTGGTCAGCGGCAGGATCGACGGCGACCTGGTGATGGCGAGCGGCCGGGCGCGGCTGCTGCCCAGCGCCTACGTCAGCGGCGACGTCAAC
Source organism: uncultured Actinomycetes bacterium (assembly GCA_963702075.1). Classification (GTDB taxonomy): domain Bacteria; phylum Actinomycetota; class Thermoleophilia; order Solirubrobacterales; family 70-9; genus VAYN01. The sequence goes on from OY969703.1 coordinate 2,482,100, forward strand.
TACGGCGACGAGCGCCCGATCGTCGCCGGGCGGGCGATCGTCCGCGGCGAAGTCACGGAAAAGAACTGGGGAGACTCGATCGACTTCCTCCCCTTCGCCCTCGGCATCGGCTTCTGGCTGCTGATGAGCGGATCGGCGGTGCTGCTCGGCTGCCTGCTCCTGCTGATCGCCCCGCGCGCCGCCGACGCGATCTACGAGCGCTCGCGGGAACGGGTCGGGCCGCTGATTGCGATCGGGATCGGGATCGCGATCAGCCTGCCGGTGGCGGCGGTGATCGCCGCGATCACGGTGGTTGGCATCCCGCTGGGGATCGCCATCCTCCTCGCCCTGCTGCCGCTCGCCGCGGTCGCCTATGTCACCTCGGCCTGGGCGCTGGGACGGCGGATCGTCAAGGAACCCAGGAACCGCTTCCTCTCCTTCCTCGGCGGGCTGGCGATCCTCCGCCTGCTGGCCCTCGTGCCGATCGTCGGCGGATTCGTCAGCATCGCCGCCGTGGTCTTCGGGTTCGGCCTGATCGGCGCCGCTATCGGGGCCGCGCGTCAGCCCCACCAGCCGACGCCTGCCCCGGCTCAAAGCCCGGGCAGCTGAGGACCGGCAGTCGCGGGTAACGCGGGAAGGCCGGGTCGGTGCGGGAGCGCTGACAGAGGGAGAAGACCGAGCCGCGGGTGTTGGGGACCAGCTGCTGGTGGCGGCAGCGGTCGCAGAGGCCGGTCTCGGGTCGTGGCGCCATGCCCCGAAACTAGATCATCGTTTGCCGCGGCCGCCGCAAACTGCGAGCTCGCCAACGGCCTGTCCCGCCTCGCAGGGGCCTAGCCTTTAAGGGTGACCAGAGCAGCGACCCTCTTCGACGCCGACGCCGCCTCCTACACCGGGACGATCGAGGTGCTCGGCGTCATCTACTGCGCCGAGGACGACGGCTACGCGGTGCTCGAGGTCCAAGAGGTCGAGTCCGGCGAGGGGTTCGCGCTGGTCGGCCCGGTCGCCCACCTCGATCCGGGCAGCCGAGCCGAAGTCAGCGGCGAGTGGCAGACCCACAACCGCTACGGCCGCCAGCTGCGGGCGCAGGGGGCGCTGCCGCTGGACCCGGCCGATCGCGACGGGCAGGTCGCCTACCTCAGCTCGCTGCGCCACATCGGCCTCAAACGGGCCGAGAAGCTCTGCGACGAGTACGGCGAGGAGGTGCTGCAGAGGATCGCCGCCAACCCCGAAAGCGTCTTCGGCTCGCTGCGCGGGGTCAGCGGGGACCAGGCGGCCGCGGCCGCCCAGTCCTGGTACGCGAGCCGGGCGATCCGCGACCTCCACGTGCAGCTGGCTCCCCACGGCCTCGCCCACCTGGCGGCGCCGATCCACGCCCGCTACGGCGAGAAGTCGATGGCGATCCTGCACGAGGACCCCTACCGGTTGACCGAGGTGCCCGGCGTCGGCTTCGCCCGTGCCGACAAGATCGCCCTCGCCGCCGACGTGCCCCCGGAATCGAGCCGGCGCGCCCAGGCCGCCGCCCTCTACGCGCTGATCGAGGCCGAGGGCCAGGGCAACAGTTACCTGCCGCTGGAGGAGCTGACGCGGCGCACGGCGCGACTGACCGGGATCGCCCCCGACCCCGACGTGCTCGCGCAGGCGCCGGGGCTGGCCAACGAGGAAGGGCGCATCTACCGCGAACCGACCTTGGAGAGCGAGCGGGCCGTCGCCGCCACCCTCGCCACCCGCGCCGCGGCTGCGCCCCACCTCGACCACGACCCGGGGAGTGAACCGGGCGACAAACTCACCGACGAGCAGTGGGCGGCGGTCCGAGCGACCTTCGAGGCCCGGGTCTCGGTCCTAACCGGCGGCCCCGGCGTCGGCAAGACCGAAACGACCAGGGCGATCGTCGCCGAGGCCGATGCTGCCAACGCGACGATCGCCCTCTGCGCGCCGACCGGCCGGGCGGCGCGGCGGCTGGAGGAGACGACCGGACACGAGGCGAAGACGATCCACCGCCTGCTCGAGTGGATGCCCGGCCGCGAACCTGCCTTCCGCCCCGGTCGCCCGCTCCCGGTCGAGCTGGTGATCGTCGACGAGTCCTCGATGCTGAACCTGCGACTCGCCGAGGTGCTCCTGAGCGGCCTCGCCGAGACGACCCACGTCGTCTTCGTCGGCGACGCCGACCAGCTGCCGCCGATCGGTGCCGGCAAGCCCTTCGAGGACCTGATCGCCTCCGGCGCGGTGCCGGTCGTGAGGCTGACCCAGATCTTCCGCCAGGCCGCGCGCTCGATGATCACCACCGCCGCCCACGAGATCAACCAGGGCCGCCCGCCGCACCTGGAGCCGGGCCCCGAGCAGGAACACGACTTTTTCTTCATCGAGCGCGGGACGCCGGAGCGGGCGCTGGAGACCGTGGTCGAGGTGGTCTCGGAAAGGGCGCCGGCGAGATTCGCCGTCGACCCGATCCGCGAGGTGCAGGTGCTGGCGCCGATGTACCGGGGAGTGGTCGGAATCGACGCCCTCAACGAGCGGCTGCAGACGGAGCTCAACCCGCACGGCAAGCCCGCCCTCAACGACCGCTTCCGGATCGGCGATCGCCTGATCCAGACCCGCAACTCCCACGAGCTCGGCCTGATGAACGGCTCGATCGTCTTCCTCCGCGAGGACAATCCAGGCGAAGAAGAGGTCGTTCTCGACACCGACGACGGCGGCAGCCTCGTCGTCCCCTACGGCGAGACCGGGACGCTGCGCCTCGCCTACGCGATCTCGGTCCACAAGGCGCAGGGCTGCGAGGTGCCGGTGGTGGTTGCCGTCTGCCACCGCTCCCACTCGCGGATGCTCAACCGCCCGCTGCTCTACACCGCGATCACCCGCGCCCGCAGCAGCTGCGTCGTGGTCGGCGACCGGGCGGTCCTCGCCGCCGCCGTCCACCGTGACGACAGCGGCGGCCGCCACTCCGGGCTGGCGGAGCGGCTGGGCAGCCCTCCCCGGGACGAGGGAGCGTCTGAGCTGCATCTAGCCTAGGCGGGTGGAAGAGACCCGCATACCGTGGCGAGAGATCGCGGTCACCCTGGTCGGGATCGCTCTCCTGGCGGGTCTCGCCTTCGCGGTCGACCCGCTGCACGAGGCGGTCAAGGCGGCCCTGCAAGGCGACCACGACGAGGTCCGCCACCAGATCGACCGGCTGGGAGCCGCAGGGCCGCTGTTGATCCTCGCCCTCACCCTCCTCCACGCGGTCATCTTCTACCCGGCCGAGATCGTCGACGCGGCGGCGGGCTACGCCTACGGCTTCTTCCCGGCGCTGGCGCTGATGACCTTCGGCTGGGTCGTCTCCGGCCTGATCTGCTGGGCGATCGGCCGACGTGTCGCCCGTCCCCTGTTCGACCGCTGGTTCGGCAGCGCCCGCTTCGAGCGGGTCGAGCGGGCGATCGAGCGCGGCGGTCCCTCGCTGCTGATCGCGATGCGCCTGATCCCGATCCTCCCCTTCAGCATCGTCTCCTACGCGGCGGGAGCGGCGCGGGTGCCGCTCTGGCGCTTCGTCTGGACGACGGCCGTCGGCTACCTGCCGATCACCGCGATCGCCGTCTACTTCGGGACGCGGCTGGAGGGGCTGTCGCTGACCGACCCGCTGGTCCTCGGCAGCGCCCTGGCGCTGCTAGCGCTGCTCGCCATCGGCCACCGGGCCGCGCGCCGAACGAGCGCTAGCGACGCTTGACCCGGAAGCGGAAGACCGCCGGCGTCGGATCGGTGAGGCCGCCGACGCTGCGGGCCTCTACCTTCAGCACGTGAGCGCCGGGCGCGAGCCTGCGGACGATTCGAGCGCGGCAAGGGGCAAACGCCGAGCGATCGACCCTGCAGAGGAAGGTCGATCCCCGCTGGTCGGACCCGAAGCGGAAGACCACCAACGCTCCAGCGCGGAGCGTGTGTACCACCTTCGGCGGGTGCCGCAGGATCGTCGTCTCGGGAGCGGTCGCCGGGGGCGAAGGCGTCGGGGTCGGCACCGCCGATCCGCCGCTCGCCGGGGGCTCGGTGCTTTCGCCCAGGGGTATTTTTTCCAGCGGAGCGACGGTTTCGCTCGGACCGTCTCCACCTTCGATCGGACCGGGAAGACCGTCGATCGCCGCGAATGCGTTGACCAGGCCGGCCCCGGCCGCCCTCGGGCCGAAGATGCCGACGGGGGCCGCCGTTTCGGTCAGGGCATCCCGAACCTGCGGCTCGGTCAGCGATGGTTTCGCCTGGCGCACCAGTGCCGCCACCGCGGCAGCGTGCGGCGCCGCGGCAGAGGTGCCGCAGAACCGCCAGATCCCTCCAGTGAGAGCGGCGAAGAAGCTGGTGGCCCCGCAGTCGGTGGCCGCGACATCGGGCTTGGCCACTTCTTCGGGCGACCCCAGGGGAAGCGCCGGCGCTTCCCCGTTCACCGGTCCGAAGTAATGCGTGACCGGGCCGCGCGAGGAATATCTCTCGACTTTGGCGCTGTTGTTGAACGGCACCGCCGCCAACGAGATCGCGCTGGCGGCGCCAGCATGGCCGGCGACCGTCGGACCGACGACGTCGCCCCCGCTCGAGACCGGGTACTCGGTGGCGCTGACGCCGCGACCGTTCTCCATCAGGATGAACTTGAGGCGCGGACTGAGACCGGAGAAGCGGTTGATCACCAGCTGCACCGTTTCCGAAGCATTCGTTTCGTTCGTCCATTCGACGATCTCGACCGGGCGCTGCGTGCCTTTGAAACCAGTGTTGGATTCCACCGAGCCCGCCAGGACTTCTTTGCCCGAAGCGGAGAGAAGGACCGCGTCGAGATCGGTGAGAACGCCGTTCCACGGTTCCGCCCACTGCAGGTCCAGGGACAGCGTTTCTTCGGGTTCGACCGTGATCCCGAAGGTCCGGTCGGTTTCCCCTCCCGGGTCGAAGTCCATGCAGTGGCTGCCGTGGAATCCTTCGAGCGCGGCTACCTTCGCCGGGCATGCGCCCGAGTCCCGAAATTCAGGTGCTTCCCATGAGGCGATCTCGTTGCCGCTGCCGTCGAAGAGGTTGTCGTTGCCGACCGCCGTCAGGTAGGTGACCCCTTCGGAGGTGACCTTGTCGATCGCCGCGGCCACCGGCCCGTCCTGGAAGAACGGCTCCTCGAGATAGCCGACGTCGTCGACGATCACGTCGGCCCCGGCACCGCCTGCGGATACGGGAGCCGCCAGCGCTTCGATGTTCGTCGCGAAGGATTCTTCGCTTTCGAAGGCGGTGGCGAAGGCGAGCTTGGCGTGCGGCGCGAGGTCGTGGACGATCTGCAGCATCGCCCGACCCTCGTCGCCGGCTTCTTCTCCCGCCCCCGGCGAGAACTCCTGCAGCACGTCGACCGGGAGCTGCTGATCGGAGCAGCTGCTGGCGAGGCCGGGAAGGTCGTTGGCGGCGACGTCCTGCTGGGCGCGGGTGGCAACTGCTTCGGTGGCGGCGTCGTAGGAGTCGGAGAGGACGCCGACGGTGATCCCGCTGCCGCGCAGGTCGAAGGCTTCGCGGGCTTCGCCGACGTGGAGCTGCCCGAGGCCCTCGGAGATCACCGAGCCGCCTTCGCAGGGTCCTTCGCCGACGCCGTAGACGACCGGCCGACGGGCCTGCCAGACCGCCTTGACGCCGGGGACGGAAGCAACGGCCGCGAGGTCATCCGGGTTGACCGCAAGCGTCGCCGTCTGCTGCCTGCGGCTGGCGCCGAGGACGTGGGCGCCGGCGTCGCGCAGCTGCGGGACGTCGGCGATGGCGCTACCGGCAAAGCGGACGTTCACCTGCAGGCTCTCGCCGTCGCGGATCAGACCGCCGGGACCTTCGGCGCTGACTCCGAGCAGTTCTTCCTGGACCTTCGGCGCCTTCTCCGCGAGCGCCGGCTTCGCGAGCTCTGCCAGAAGCGGCGACAGCGGCCCATCGCTCTTGGCCAACGGCACCATCGCGCCGGCACCGGCGGGCAGTGCGCCGACGATCGCGGCCACGAGTAAGAACGAGCTCACCGCACGACGGCTGATGCGAAACCCTTGGGACATCGTCCACATTGTTATCGGCCGCGATCGCGTCTCGCCTGAAGGTGCGAGTGCTGGAAGTCACCGCCGTTTGATCCTGCTACGGTCCTCTCCGTTAGGGCCGGTTGATACCGGCGAAAGTTGTGCGTAGCGCTCGCAGTCGTTGCTTTTGCATCCTCCGCGTTCGCAGCACATGAAGTGGAGGCAATGCATGCCCACTGGAACTGTTAAGTGGTTCAGCGACGACAAGGGCTACGGGTTCATTACGCCCGACGACGGCTCGAAGGACGTCTTCGTTCATCACAGCGCCATCCTTGGCGAGGGCTTCCGCTCTCTGACCGAGGGCGCCAAAGTGAGTTACGAGTCCGAAGAAGGCCCCAAAGGCCCGGCCGCCGCGAGCGTTCAGCAGCAGTAGTCGCTAAACGCTTCCAGCAGTACGGAGCCCGCCACTAGGCGGGCTTCTTCGTGCAGGTAGCCAAAGAGCCGCGTCCCCTACTCTCCCAACTCGCCATGAGCACCGCTAGAGAAGACCTGCGCAACATTGCGATCATCGCCCACGTCGATCATGGGAAGACGACCCTGGTCGACGCGATGCTGTGGCAGACCGGCACCTTCCGCAAGGGTCAGGATGTCGCCGAGCGGGTGATGGACTCGATGGACCTCGAGAAGGAGAAGGGGATCACGATCCTCGCCAAGAACACGGCGGTCAGTCGCGACGGCGTCAAGTTCAACATCGTCGACACGCCCGGCCACGCCGACTTCGGCGGCGAGGTGGAGCGGGCGCTGACGATGGTTGACGGAGCGCTGCTGCTGGTCGACGCCTCCGAGGGGCCGCTGCCGCAGACGCGGTTCGTCCTGCGCAAGGCCCTGGAGAGCAAGCTGCCGATCATCCTCGTCGTCAACAAGGTCGACCGGCCCGACGCGCGGATCGACGAGGTCGTCGACGAGGTCTACGAGCTCTTCATGGATCTCGACGCCGACTCCGAGCAGATCGACTTCCCGATCGTCTACACCAACGCCAAAGCCGGCTGGGCCTCGATGGAGCAGGGCGTCGAGGGAAGCGACCTCTCCCCCCTGCTCGACCTGATGCTGGAGAAGATCCCGCCGCCCCAGTACGACGAGGGGACGCCGCTGCAGGCACACGTGACGAACCTCGACGCCTCGCCCTACGTCGGGCGGCTGGCGATCTGCCGGGTGCGCCAGGGGACGATCCGCTCCGGCCAGCAGCTCGCCTGGTGCCGGGCTGACGGCAGCGTGCAGCGGGCGGCCGTCTCCGAGCTCTACGTGACGCAGGGACTGGAACGGGTTGCCGCCGAGGAGGCGGGGCCGGGCGAAATCATCGCCGTCGCCGGGATCGAAGAGGTGACGATCGGCGAGACCCTGGCCGACCCCGAGGACCCGCGGCCGCTGCCGGTGATCACCGTCGACGAGCCCTCGCTCTCGGTCGTGATCGGGATCAACACCTCGCCGCTGGCGGGAACCCAGGGCGGCGACAAGCTCACCGCCCGCCAGCTTCGCTCGCGCCTTGACGCCGAGCTGGTCGGCAACGTCTCGCTGCGGGTCAACGACACCGAGCGCCCCGACGCCTGGGAGGTCCAGGGGCGGGGCGAGCTGCAGCTGGTCGTCCTGCTGGAGATCATGCGCCGCGAGGGCTACGAGCTGACCGCCGGCCAGCCGCAGGTGGTGACCCGGGAGATCGAAGGCCAGATGCACGAGCCGGTCGAGCGGCTGGCGATCGACGTGCCCGAGGAGCACGTCGGCGACGTCACCCAGATGCTGGCGGCGCGCAAAGGGCGGATGGAGCAGATGGTCAACCACTCGACCGGCTGGGTGCGGATGGAGTACCTGGTCCCTGCCCGCGGCCTGATCGGCTTCCGCACCGAGTTCCTCACCGTCACGCGCGGCAGCGGCCTGCTGCACCACGTCTTCGACCGCTGGGAGCCGTGGGCGGGCGAGCTGCGCACGCGCCAGACGGGCTCGCTGGTGTCGGATCGCCGCGGCCAGACCGCCGGCTACTCGCTGATCAGCCTGCAGGACCGCGGCAAGCTCTTCATCGGCTCGGGCGAGGAGGTTTACGAAGGGATGATCATCGGCGAAAACTCTCGCTCGGAGGACCTCGACGTCAACCCGACCAAGGCCAAACAGCAGACCAACATGCGGGCGGCCAGCGCCGACGTTCTCGTCCGGCTGGCACCGCCGACCCGGCTCTCCCTGGAAGCCGCGATCGAGTTCGTCCGCGAGGACGAGTGCGTGGAAATCACCCCGGAGGAAGTCCGCCTGCGCAAGGTCGAGCTCGACAAAATCAAACGCCTGAAGACCTCAAAGCAGCGCGACAAAGCGCCGGCGCGCTAGCGCCGCTGCGCCAGCAGCCTCCCGATCCGGTCCATCACCTCGGCGGGTTCTCGTTGCAGACGCGGCCCGGTAACCCGCGTCATCGCGATCCCGGCTAGCAACAGATCCTCCTGCCGCTTGCGGTCCCGCTCGAACGCCGCCCGCGAGCCGTGCGTCTCGAACACGTCGAGTTCGACCGCGAAGCGGAACTCCGTCCAGTAGCAGTCCAGCTCGAACCCATGGGCGACGAAGTTCGTCCTTGGCTGCGGCAGACCAGCCTCGAGGCAGAGCTCCAAGAATCGCTTCTCCAGGCTAGAGCGGGTGAAGCTCGACGGTTTGTAGAGCGCAATCGCCTTGCGCAATCGACCGTGGCCTTGGTGCCCGACGGTCCGATCGAGAAGCTCTTCGACCGCCCGCAGATCGAACAGCTCCAGATCTTCGCTGCGCTCGACCATCTTCTCCAGCCACTCGAAACGAACAGTTGCGGCGAGGTCGAGGAGAGTGCGCGGTAGGGCCGTGACGGGTATGCCGTCCCGCAGCGCCCGGTCCTCGACAGCGAGGGAGCGAGCTTCGTGAAGTCGAAGCGAAGGCCGAGGCTTGCGATAGCCCGGAGCGGTTACAGAAGCAGGTAAGGGGGAGGTTTTCGTTAGGCCCCAGAGCCAAGCTGCCGAGAAGTAGCTCAAGAGCGCATTGGGGCCACAAGCAAGGACGGCCGCCAAACACTGGCCGTGAAGCGAGAGGTTCGTGTGACCGACGGCGAGGACACCCCGGTAGAGCCGGTGCAAACGTCCCGCAGTTAAGGCTCGGTGGACGGCGGCCCTGGAATAACCGAGTGGGCCAGTCAACTGACGGATCGAGACCACCCCGTGCTGCCTCTTCGCCAGAGCCGCAAGCGCGTCATGTCGGCCAATCCGCGAGTGCTCCCTTCCTTTGTCTCGCATAGCGGAACAAAGGAAGGGAGCGCCTCTATCTCTCCCCCTACCCAGCCGGTTGTTCGTGCTTCGAAGGCGCTCCGAGCGCAAAAAGCCGCCGGCCAGAGGCCGGCGGCTTTCGGAGACGCTTGAGCTCGAGCTGCGCTCGGTGCCGCTCAGACCGTCGCGGCGGCTTGCTCGGACTGGCTCTGCTCGGACTCCGGGGCGCTCGGCGCGGGGGCCGGGGCGCTTTCCTGACGGGGGAGCAGGACTTCTTTGGCGATCACGAGGCGCTGGATCTGGCTGGTGCCCTCGTAGAGCTGCATGATCTTCGCGTCGCGCATCAGTTTCTCGACCGGGTACTCCTTGATGAAGCCGTAGCCGCCGTAGACCTGGACGGCGTCGGTGGTGACCTCCATCGCCGAGTCGGCGGCGAAGCGCTTGGCCATCGAGGAGACCTTCGAGTTGCGGACGCCCTGGTCGAGCAGGAACGCCGAGTTCCAGGTCAGCAGGCGGGCCGCCTCGACCTTGGTCGCCATGTCGGCGATCATGAACTGGATCGCCTGGTGCATCGCGATCGGGACGCCGAACTGGACCCGTTCTTTCGAGTAGTCCGTCGCGTACTCGAGCGCGGCGCGGGCGATGCCGACGGCCATCGCCGAGACGCCGGGACGGGTCCGGTCGAGGGTCATCATCGCCAATTTGAAGCCCTTGTTTTCCTCGGCCAGGAGGTTCTCGGCCGGGACCTCGACTTCGTCGAAGGAGATGGTCGCGGTGTTGGAGGCCCGCTGCCCCATCTTGTCCTCCTTCTTGTCAACGGAGACCCCGGGGAGGTCGGCGTCGACGACGAAGGCGCTGATGCCGCGGTGACCGGCCTCGGGGTCGGTCTTGGCGAAGACGGTGAAGTAGTCGGCGTAGGTGCCGTTGGTGATGAAGCACTTGGAGCCGCTGAGGACGTACTTGTCGCCGTTCTTAACCGCCTTGGTCTTCATCCCGGAGACGTCGGAGCCGGCGTCGGGCTCGGTGAGGCCGAAGGAGCAGAGCTTGGGGGCTTCGGTCAGCATCCCCAGGTACTTCTTCTTCGTCTCCTCCGAGCCGCCGAGGGTGATCGGGGCCGAGGCGAGGCCATTGGCCGCCAGGGAGGTGCCGATACCCGAGCAGCCCCAACCGAACTCCTCCTCGATCAGGCAGCCGGAGAGGTAGTCGAGGCCGGGACCGCCGTAGGCCTCGGGGACGTGGGTGTTCATCAACCCGACCTCCCAGGCCTTCTCGATCACGTCCTGGGGCCAGGCGCCGTCCTTGTCGTACTCCCAGGCGACGTTGCGCATGTCTTTCTCGGCGAAGCTGTGGGCCAGCTCGCGGAGGTCCTTCTGCTCATCGGTGAGGTTGAAATCGACCACCGGTCGGTGCTCCTTTTCTTCGCGGTTCTTATGAAGTCTGCGGGAGCGCCGCCGGCAGGTGGCGTTCCACTGATTGACTCGTCAGTCAATCAGCCTTCAAGGTTAGCGGACATGCGGCCGGAATCGGCGCTCTACCCTTGTCCGATGGCACTGCCGCTGGCTCTCTCGGCGCTCCAGAAGGGCGTCATCGTCCTGCTTTTCACGGGCGTCGTCGCGCCGCTAATCGGGCTGCTGCTGAAACGGGTCGCCGGTGGTTGGGAGACGATGGGCGGCGGCCCCTTCGCGATCCTCGACGAGCGCCCGCGGCAACGCCCGGGCGGCGGCACGCCGGAAGTTGACCCGGCGATCCAGGCCGCCGAGGTGCGCCAGATGCTGGAGGCAAAATCCGAGCGCCGCCGCCAGCGCGGCGAGGCTCCGCTCGACGTCGAAGCGGAGACCCAGCGGCTGCTTGCCGCCGCCGAGCAGCCCCGGGGTGCCGACGCAATCGACGCGGAGCTGCGAGCGGAGGTGCGCCAGCTGGTCGTCGTCCGCAACGAACGCCGTCTGCGCGAAGGACTGGAGCCGCTCGACGTCGAGGTCGAGACCGAAAAGCAACTGGCCGATCTCATAGGATCGCCCTGAATGGCCAGCGGCAAGGAGAACCTCTACGAGGTCGAGGAGATGCTCGTCCAGCCGGGGACCTACTTCAACCCCCAGACCGAGGTCGTGGTCGTCGTCGACGACTCCGCCTCGCCCGACCAGGAGGTCTTCGACAACCTCGAGGGCTACGAAGGCACCGAATGGGTGCGGGTCTCCGACGAGGTTCCGGTCGACGAAGACGGGCGGGACCGCGCCCTCGAGAGCTTCCAGACCCGCCCCCCGAGCGACTCGCTCTCCCCGGAGGTCCTCGAAGAGAGCGACGACGACTTCGAAGAAGAGGAAGAGCGTCCCGAAGGCGTCCCCCTCGACGAGGAGGAGTAGGCGTGCTCGGCGAGGGAGACAAGGCGCCCGCCTTCACGCTGCCCGACCAGAACGGGGAGAAAGTGAGGCTGTCGGACCTCAAGGGCGAGACCGTTGTCCTCTACTTTTACCCCCGTGCCGACACCCCCGGCTGCACCACCCAGGCCTGCGGGGTCCGCGATCGCCGTGCCGACTACGCGAAGGCCGGCGCGCGGGTGATCGGGATTTCACCCGACGAGGTTGAGGCGGTCGATAAGTTCGCCGGCAAGTTCGACCTCGATTTCACCCTCCTCGCCGACGCCGACCACGCGGTCGCCGAGAAGTACGGCACCTGGGTCGAGAAGTCGATGTACGGCAAGAAGTACATGGGCGTGCAGCGGGCGACCTTCATCGTCGGCCCCAACGGCAAGATCGCCAAGGTCTTCCCGAAGGTTTCGCCCAAACAGCACGACGATCTCGTGCTGAAGGCGCTCAGCGAAATCGCCGCCGCCTGATCAGGCGCTGACGACCACCGCCACGATGAAGCTGGCGTAGAGCGCGAACCAGCCGATGACGGCGGGCAGTTTGAAGCGACGCCCCAGGTGCAGGCTCTCGTAGGCAAGGAGGCCGCCGGCTAGACCGAGGCCGATCGAGAGAACGGCGTGCCAGTTCAGCTCCCAGCTGGTGAAGATCAGGCCGATCCCGACCGGGATCATCGACTGGAAAACCATCGCGCCGGTGATGTTGCCGAGCGCCAGCGCGTCCTTCCCTTCCCGCACCCAGAAGAAGCTGTTGACCTTCTCTGGCAGCTCGGTCGCCAGCGGCGCCAGGATCAGCGCCAGGACCAGCGGCTCGGCGCCGATGCTCCCGGCCAGGCTGAGCAGCTCTTCGACGAAGAGGTGGGCGCCGCCGACCATCGCCCCCAGACCGACCAGGAGCTGGATCACGCAGACGAGCATCGACGGGTCTTCGCGGCGCTCGCTGCGGCGCTCGAAGATCAGCGGGTTGAGCGACTCTTCGCTCTGCACCTCTCCCCCGCCTTTCAGGGTCAGCGCGATGTAGCCGAGATAGGCGACGAGGAAGGCGATGCCAACGGCAATCCGCAGCGGCGCCGGCGGTCCCCAGGCCAGCGCCCCGGCGATCGCGAAGAGGACGAGGAAGAAGAGCAGGTCACGCTCGAGAGTCGGGCGGTGGACGTTCAGCTGCAGCCCCTGGTCGCGTTTGTCGCGGTAGAGATAGGCGAAGAGACCGACCAGCCCCATCGCCAGCGTCCCGAGCAGGAAGGGGGCGCCGACGATCGCGCCGACCGCGACGTCTTCGGAACCCGCCTCGGTTCCGAGGAGGGCGACGATCGCGATCAGCGTCTCCGGCATCGCCGTGCCGACCGCGGCGAGGATGCTGCCGACCGCCCCCACCCCGACCTCGAGCTTGTGCCCGATCCACTCGACCGCGTTGGTGAACAGCAGGGCCCCGGCGAGGACGACAGCGAAGGCCAGGAGCAGGAGGACCGCGTCCATCGGGGCAGGCTACTAGCCGGTCCCGAGCGCGCTTAGGCGAAGTAGAAGGCGAGCCCGAAGACGAAGTACAAGGCGAGGAGTTGCACGCCCTCGAACCAGGTCGACTCGCCGTCGGCGGTGACGTGGTTGCCGACCAGAATCGCCAGCAGGATCGCACCGAGCTCGAAGCCGTTGAAGACCAGCGCCAGCGGATAGGGGCCGATGAAAAGGGAGGCGATGACGAGGACCGGAGCGACGAAGAGGGCGACCTGGGCGCTCGAGCCGACGGCGATGTTGACCGCCAGGTCCATCTTGTCCTTCATCGCGACGAGCACCGCCACCCAGTGCTCGGCGGCGTTGCCGACGATGGCGACGACGATCACGCCGATGAAGAACTCCGAGAGGCCGATCGATTCCGAAGCCTCGGTAATCGAGCCGACCAGCACCTCCGACATCACCCCGACCAGGACCCCCGCGATCGCCAGCGCGAGCACCGAGGTGCGAGTCGACCAGCCCCAGGTGTCTTCGTCCTCGTACTCGGGGTTGAAGAGGTCGCGGTGGGTCTTCAGCGAGAAGAAGAGGCCGATCACATAGGTGACGATGAGGACGATCGCCACCGCCAGTGAGAGATGCTCGACGGTGCCGCCGTAGTGGATCGCCTCCGAGCCTGGCTCCGGCAGCCCCTTGCCCTCAACCAGCTCGAAGATCGCCGGCATGATCAGAGCCCCACCTGCCAGCATCAGCATCGTCGTCTGGATGCTGGCGCTGGTGCGGCTGAAGCGCTGTTTGTCGCGCCCGATGCCGCCGGCCAACATCGCCGCTCCCAGCACCAGCAGCATGTTGCCGATGATCGAGCCGACGATCGAGGCCTTGACCACCTCCTGCAGGCCCTGACCGAGGGCGAAGAGGGCGATGATCAGCTCAGGCGCGTTGCCGAAGGTGACGTTGAGGAGGCCGCCGATGCCTGGACCGGAGCGCGCCGCCAGCTCCTCGGTAGCCCGCCCCATCAGCGCGGCGGTGGGGATGATCCCGAGCGCCGAGGCGGCGAAGACGACCGTCGCCGGCGCGCCGAGGACCTCCAGCACCACCGCGACCGGGATCAGCGGCGTCAACAGATAGGGCCAGCCCGTCGGCGTCCTTAGGAAGGACGCGTCGAGGCGGGGCCCTGCCTGGTTCATGAGGCGCGGCCTGCTCGGCTATTCGAGCAGGCCTGCGCACTTCTGCAGATCGGCCGGCGTCTGGGCCTTCTGCAGGCACTGCACGTATGCCTTCTGGGCGCCGGCACTGGCTCCGAGTTCCGAGCTGCTGCCCGAAGAGCTGCCGCCCCCCGAGGAGGCACCGGAGGACGACCCGCCCATCAGCCCTTCCAGCAGGCCACCAAGGCCGCCGCTGCCACCGGCTTCCAGCAGTTCGAGCGGGTTGACCCCGAGCTGCTTGAACAGCGATTCCAGGGGCTTGGCGTTCGACGGTTCCTCGAAGCTCTGTTCCTCGTTGACGCCGCTGAGGGTGATTTCCATTTCCAGTTCGACCTTTTCGCCCTTGGCTTCCGGCGGTTCAACCGTCAGTTCCATCGCGAACTTGCGGACGATGTTGTCGTCGCCAACGGCGATTTCGACGTGCGACTTCTTGATCGCCTTGCTGAGTTCGCCCTTGGCTTCTTCGAGTTCGTTCAGCGGCAGCGGGCCGGCGGCTTCGAGCTGCGAGCTGCAGGCGGGGTCTTCGGTCAGCTGGATCAGCGCGTCAATCCCGCCGTTGACGTCGAGGTCGCCGCTGACCTTGGTGGTCGAGGTTCCGTCGATGTCTTCCGAACCGTCGTTTTCGAGGTGTTCGGCGAACTGGCTGAACTTGATCCCTTCCGCGGCTTCCTGGCAGGCGGTCACGTCGGCTTCGGAGCCTTCCTGTTGCTGGGCCTGTTCAAAGGCGGACTTGAGGAAACCGAAGGTCGTCGGGTCGACTTCGTAGGGGGTGCCTTCATATTCGACGAAGGCGCGGTCAGTGAGAAGCGTCAGGCCGCCGTCAAAGGCGATGTCTTCGCCCTGGGCGTTGCCGCTGGCTTCGACCTTCACTTCGGCCTGCGGGAGTTCACCTTTGGCGCCTGCTTCGAAGGGGCCCGAGAGGCTGGCTTCGAACTCACCGCCTTCGTCGCCTTCCGCGTTGACGTTCAGGGACATGTCGAATTCGCCGCTCTTCACGCCTTCGAGGCTGGCCTTTTCGATGACCTTTTGCGGATCTTCGTTACTGCTGTCGCTGCCACCGCCACCGCAGGCAGCGAAGACGCCCGCCAGAGCGGCCAGGGTCGCGAACAGCGCGAAAATGCGGATGCGGCTCAAGAGATGGGGCTCCTCGTGATCGGAGAACAGGACCGAACTCGGATTCTAGGGGGCGCGGCTGGCGGCGGCCCACCGCCCCCTTCAGCCGGTTTCGCGGCCGAAGAGGCGATCGGCGAGCACGCCGAGCACGCCGACGTAGATTTCCCCGGCGTCGGCCTGCTGCACGTCCTGCCTGGTCAGGCCGAACTGCTTCAGGAGCGAGGCGTAGGGGCTGTACCCATGCGTTTGGGGAAGTTCGGTCACTTCGTTGACATGGCTCAGCCGCATCACGAGTTCGACTTCGAGTTCTTCGCTGCGCGGCAGTTCGACGTTGGCGAGGATCTTGAAGTAGCGGGCGACCCCGTGTTTGTCGACGCTGAGCGTCAGCCGGGCCGCCGTCAAGCTTCCCTCCAGTTCCTTGGCCAGTCCTTCCAGCTCCGCCGCCGGCGGCACGCCGACGGCTTCCAGCTGCGCCTGGCAGCCGGGAGACTCTTCGCCCATTTTGATCAGCTCTTCGATGGCGGCAGAGGCGTCGAGATCGGCGCCCACCGTCTCCACTTTCACCCCGTCGAGGGTTTCGCCCTTTCCTTCGTAGGAGACGTGGTGGACGGCATTGGTGACGTTGAAGCCGTCCGCCGCTTCGACGCACGCCATCGCGTTGCCTGCGTCCCCTTCTTCTTCCTGGGCTGCTTCGAACTTCGATTTCAGTTCTTCGTAGCTCGCATGGTCGGGTTCGTAGACCTTGCCGGCGAAGTTGACGATCCACTTGTCCGCCCGCAAGAGCGGGCTGCCGAGGAATTCGACGTTGTGCCCGGCGAGATCGCCGTTCGATTCGATCGCCAGATCGACCTGCGGCAGCGCTTCTTCTCCCGCTCCCATGAAGTTGCCGAGGATTCGCATGTTGATTTCTTCAGGGTGCTTCTTGTAGCGGTCGACCTCGAAGGCGAGTTCGATTTCGCCGCTGTGCACGCCGTCGAAGTTGGCGACTTCGGCCTTACCCGCGGGCGAAGCCGGCAGTTCCGCGACCGTTTCGCCACCACCACTGCCACCGCCGCAACCGGCGATCGCGGCCGTGACGATCGCGAACACCACCATCACCAAAGCCCCCGCGCGATTCACCCTCACCCCGACTCTCCCTTATTGAACAGTAAAAGCGCGAGTATTCTAATCCGTACTACTTAAGGCGCGCGGCGGCGCTGACCGCCGCTGTCACCCCGGGATTGTTCGATCGGCGCCGCCCGTTGTCAGGCCGTCACGTGGGCAAAGAACGGGAGCAGAAAGGCACCCAGGGCGATCAAGGCCACCCCAGCCGCGACGAGCCAGCGCGCCCCCGCGAGGTGGCCGAGAGTCCCGACCGCAAAGCCGGCGAGCATCACCGCTATGTAAGGGGTGACGCTCTGCGGAAGGAGCGCCGCCAGCGGAAGGACGAGGTCGAGCACGAGCGCCTGATTATCATCGGCCCGTGCAACAAGGGTCCGTCGCAGAGGTCAAGGAAGCGCTCGCCGCGGTCGGCTACCTCGCCGACGAGCCGGCGGCACTGGTCTCCTTCCTCGCCCAGAAGCTGGGCAAGCCCGTGCTGGTCGAGGGGCCGGCAGGGGTCGGCAAGACCGAGCTGGCGAAGGCGCTCTCCCGCGCCACCGGCCGGGAGCTGGTGCGGCTGCAGTGCTATGAGGGCCTCGACGAGGCGAAGGCGATGTACGAGTGGAATTACCGCAAGCAATTACTGCGGATCCAGGCCGGCGGCTCTCAGGGCGACTGGGACGACGTCCAGGACGACATCTTCAGCTCCGAGTTCCTGCTGACGCGGCCGCTGATGCAGGCGATCTCCAGCCCCGAGCCGGTAGTGCTGCTGATCGACGAGATCGACAAGACCGACCAGGAGTTCGAGGCGATGCTGCTCGAGCTGCTCTCCGACTTCCAGATGACGATCCCCGAGCTGGGGCGGATCGAGGCGACGACGATGCCGATCGTCGTCCTCACTTCGAACGACTCGCGCGAGCTGACCGAGGCGCTGAAGCGGCGCTGCCTCTACCTCTGGCTCGACTACCCCGAGCTGGAGCGGGAGATGGAGATCGTCCGCCTGCACTCCCCCGAGCTGCCGGAGACGCTGGCGCGGCGGCTGGTCGAGGTGATCCGGATGGTCCGCGACCTCGACCTGAAAAAGCCGCCCTCGATCGCCGAGTCGATCGACTGGGCGAGGACGCTGCTGCTGATGGGAGCCGAGGACATCGACCGCGAGACCTTCACCCAATCGATGTCGATCATCGTCAAGCACCGCACCGACATCGACCTGGTCGCCGAGCGGGTCGGGGTGAAACTTGCCGACCCCCTACGGACCGAAGGCTGACGCCGGGCCGCCGGGGCTGGCGGCGAAGCTGCTCGGCTTCTGCGAGGAGCTGCGCGGCGAGGGGGTCGCGGTCGGCACCTCGGAGATGCTCGACGCCTTCGCGGCGCTGAGCGAGGTCGACTGGACCCGGCGCGAGGACTTCCGCGAGGCGCTGGCGGCGACGATCGCCAAGTCCCAGGACGACCGCCGCGTCTTCGAGCTGCTCTTCGAGCGCTACTTCTTCCGCACCGCCGAGGCCGAGGCGGTCCAGCGCGACATCACCGAGCACAGCGAGGGGGCTCCCCCGGCGGGCGAAGGCGAGCGCTTCGACATGAGCGAGCTGAGCGAAGCGATCCGCGAGGCGATGGAAGCCGGCGACGAGGACCGGATGCGCGACCTGGCGCGGCTGGCGATCGCCGCCTTCGGCCGCGCCGAGGGATCCGGCGTGGTCGGCGTCGACGTGCAGCGGATCCGACGCACCCTCGGGCTGACCGCCGGCCAGCAGCCGCCCGCCGAGGACGGCAGCGAGCGCCCGCCGATCGACCGCGAGCAGCTGACCGGCTTCGAGCGCCACCTGCGGCGCGAGCTCGAGCGCGACCTGATCGAGCGCACCGAGACGCTACCCCCCTCGCGACCCCTGGCCGAGCTCGACCGGGCGCTACCGACCAGCCCGACGCAGGATCTTGCCGCCGTCCACCGCGCCGTCGGGCAGATGAAGCGCCGGCTGGCGACGCTGGGGCACGAGCAGCGCGGCCGCAACAAGGGGCAGATGGTCGACGTGCGGCGGACGATGCGCGCCTCGCTGGAGACCGGCGGGGTGCCGCTGCGTCTGCGCTACCGACCGAAGCGACCGCGGCGCCCGGAGATCTACGTGCTCTGCGACGTCTCCACCTCGGTCACCTCGGCCAGCGTCTTCTTCCTCTCGGTGCTCCACGCGCTGCACGACTCGTTCCGGAAACTGCGCAGCTTCGTCTTCATCGAGCGGATCTCCGAGGTCACCGACGTCTTCGAGCATGAGCGCGACTTCGCCACCGTCGCCCAGAAGATCTCCAGCGAGGGCGGCGTCGCCGACGTCTCCGGCTACACCGACTACGGCCGCGTCTGGCTCGAGTTCCTCGAGGAGATCTCCGAAGACCTCGACCCGCGCTCGACCGTGATCGTGCTCGGCGACGCCCGCACCAACGGCCGTGAGCCCCACGCCGAGGTCTTCGCCCGGGTCGCCGAAAAGGCAGGTCGCCTGTTCTGGCTCAACCCCGAGCCGAAGCTCTACTGGAACTACGGCGACTCGGTGATGGCCGCCTACGAGCGCTACTGCGACGGCGCCTTCGAGTGCTGGACGACCAAACACCTGGAGAACTTCGTCAACGTGGTCGCCGGCGCCTCGCCCGCCGCCGAATGAGCCGGGCGCTTCTCCTCCGCCACGGCGAGTCGGTCCACAACGCCGCCCGCAGCGGCGAGCCGGCGCCGCACTCCAACGGCGACCGCCTGACCGAGAAGGGAGTCGACCAGGCACGCGCGGCCGGCGCCGCCCTGCGCGAGTACGGCGTCACCCGCCTGCTCAGCAGCCCCCTGCGGCGGGCGCGGGAAACGGCGCAGGCGATCGGCGACGCTCTCGACCTCGACGCCGAGGAAATTGACTACGTGGGCGAGCTCACTTCTGGCGAGACCTTCGAACAGGCGATAGAGCGGGTACGGCGGCTGAAGGCCGAGCTCGAGGCGGGCGCGGCCGGCGAGCTGCCGCTGCTGGTCACCCACGGCATCTTCACCCGCTTCTTCCTCCTCGACTCGGTCCTCGGCGATCGTTTCGCGCCTGAGATGGCCGCCGGGATCTGGAACCTCGGCTCGCACAACTGCGGCCTCTCGGTCTTCGCCCACGGCGAGAGCCGCGACCCGCTGGGTCAGCCGATCCCCGGCTGGACCTGCCTCACCTGGATGGAGCGGCCGTGGAGTCGCCCCTGAAAATCTGCACCGTGTCCGGCGAGACCTGCTCCTGCGGGGTGACGATCGCCCCCTCCGGCGGCACCACCGGCCCGTCCAACAACGGATCGTCGGTCTCCCGCATCCACGCCTCGAGCCGCTCGCGCATCTGCGCCAGCACCTCGGCCTGCCTGGGGTCCTCGACGACGTTCTGTCCCTCCTGCGGGTCGAGCACCAGGTCGTAGAGCTGCTCCTCCGGGACCACCTGGTCCCCCCACCCCGCCGCGACCAGCAGCTCCTTGGTGTCGCTGTCATCGCAGTTAGCCAGCACCGGATGCGGGTATTCGTCGAACTTCCTTATGTACTTCCAACGCTCGGTCCGGATAGCCCGGTGAGGCTGGTAGGCAGCGTGGTAGGTCGTCTCGCTGAAGATCGCGTCGTGGAGGCGGTCGACCTCCCCCCGCACCAGCGGCATCAGCGAAGCGCCTTGCAGCCAGTCGGGATGCTCGGTCCCGGCCAGGTCGCAGAGGGTCGGGTAGACGTCGAGGTGGCTGACCGGCGCGTCGATCACCTTGCCGCCGGCGAAGCCGGGACCGCGCATGATCATCATCACCCCGGTGCCACGGTCGAAGAGCGTCGCCTTGGCGCCGGGGAAAGCGATCCCATGGTCGGTCGTGCAGAGGACGAGCGTGTCCTCGACAAGGCCGAAGTCGTGCAGGGCGTGGAGCACCGCTCCGACGCCCTGGTCGAGCGAGCGGGCGCTGGCCTTGAACGCGGCCATGTCGCGGCGGGTCACCGCGGTATCCGGGAGGTTGGCCGGCGGCAGCGAGTAGAGCGTGTCGCGAACCGAGGTCGGGGCCGAGAAGTCGCGATGGGTCTCGAAGAAGCCGACCGACATAAACCAGGGCTCCGGCGGCGCCTCCTTCAGCGCCTTGATCGTCAGCGGCGCGACGAAGGAGGCGTGGTTGGAATCGACCGGGACGATCTCGTCGTAGCCGATCACCTCAGGTTCGATCGAGATGTGCTGCTCGCCGATCAGGGTCGAGTGGTAACCCGCCCCGCGCAGGGTGTGGACCCAGTGCTGGCCGTAATCGTTCAGCTTCCAGCCGCGATGGGCGAGGCCGAGCATGCCGTTGTTGTGGCAGTAGAGGCCGGTGAGAAGGCTGGCGCGGCTGCCCGAGCAGGTCGGCGCGGCGCAGAAGGCCTCGCGGAACAGGACCCCCTGGTCGGCCAGCATCTGGATGTTCGGAGTGGGTACCTGGAACCCGTAAGGCTGGACGTAGCGGCCGGTGTCGTGGGAGTGGATATAGAGGATGTTCGGAGGGCGCATGGTCCCTTCAGGTTATCGATCCCACCTTGTTTATATGTTTGTTGATAAGGATAGTTAGGAACAGTATCTTGACCGCTAGGCACCCCGATCGCTCTTATCTCGTCTGCGCCACGCCCCGCAGCGGCAGCACCCTGGTCTGCCACGCGCTGGAGGAAACCGGCGTCGCCGGCCGCCCCGAGGAGTACTTCGAGGCCCTCCGCCACAGCGGCCGCCCGCGCCGGCCGGAGGAATACTTCCTCGGCGTCGAGGACCAGTCGATCCGCGACCACCTCGGCGAGCGCAGCGTCGGCAACGACCCGCCTCCCCGCTCCCCGCTCTGGAGCCGCGCCGCTTACGACCGCTATCTCGAGTGGGCCTTCGAGACCGGCACCACCGAGAACGGCGTCTTCGGGGCGAAGCTGATGTGGGGCTACTTCGGCGAGTTCGTCAGCCTCCTGCGCAACGTTCCCGCCTACCGCGACGTGCCGCTGGCCGAGCTCCTCCCGACTGTCTTCCCCGACCTCACCTTCGTCCGCATCGTCCGCGCCAACAAGGTGAGGCAGGCGGTCTCGCTGTGGAAGGCGGTGCAGACGGCGACCTGGCGCGAAGACAGCGCCGGGGCCGAGGTGGCCTCGATCGAAGGCAATGGGGCCGCCTACCAGAGCTTCATCGAGGAGCACCGGCCCCAACTGCGCTTCCACTACCGGGCGATCGACCACCTGCTCGACCAACTACTGATCGAAGAGGCCTCCTGGGACGCCTTCTTCGAGCACTCGGGCATCAAGCCGGTCCTCGTCCTCTACGAGAATTTCGCCGCCGACTACGAGACCAGCACCCACAACCTGCTCGAGCGCCTCAGCCTCTCCTGCCCCGAGGGCTTCGAGTTCGAGCCACGGATGAAGAAGCAGTCGGACAAGGTCAATGACGACTGGACCAGGCGCTACAGCGAGCTGCGACTGGGTCGCGACTTCGACCTCGACCCGGTGCCGGTCGAAGGGAAAGCCTCCTGAGTCGACTCAGCTCGGGGGATCGAGAACTACCTCTTCCGCGACGCGCCAACTGGGTGCCTGATCCTCCTTCACAAGCAGGTATTCGACCTTGTCGGGATTCGACGCGGCCACTCTCATTCCGGCGACGATGAAGTCACCCTCGCTCGGTTCCGGTTTCGTCCAGGTCGCCTTCCATCCTTTGCTCCAAGGAACGACGTGGGTGGTGTCCCTCCGGGCCGCGATGGCTCGCGCCAGCATGTCCGCCGCGGCCACGACGACTATCGCAGCGATCGTGGCGATCAGGACCCCCTCACGCACTCCGAAGGGGACATCGCCACTGTCGCCGAAGATGAACTCGAACCCCTTCTTCCAGGCGGTCAGCACGGCCGCAAGCGAAAGCACTCCTGCAGTGCCCAGAGTGATGTTCATCGCCGGTGCCTTGATGGGTGAGACCTGGACGGCACGGTTTCTAAGTGAGCTCATGAATCCTTTCCTTTTGCTGGGTTCAGCCGGGCCTGAATCAAGCCACTCTTTCCCGGCGCGTCTCTCCTTTGCAATCGATCCGATCCAAACCAGCTCGGTAGCCGCGGCCGTGACGGCGACCACGACGGCCGCGAGCCGAAAACCTCCTAAATCAATGACGTTTGCGCCCGTCTTCGGGATCAGGGCAACCGCGAGCCCGGCCAAGAGGAAGACGATTCCGAGGTGGTAAGTCATCCGGAAACGGAAGGACCACTTCCGATATAGGCCACGCGCCTCCCACTGTTCGTTGCGCACCTGCTCGCGCCTCTCCTCGACATCGAGATCAGGCCACCAGGCTTCGAGTTCGGCGGGTGCAACCGAGTACTGCCGAGCGAAGAAACCGAACTGGACGGCGTAAATCAGGAAGACGGTGGCAGTGACAAGCAGAAACGCGGCGCAGTCGACATAACGGAAATCGCCGGTGTTCGTGATCACGAGCCCCGCGAACGTGAACCCGAAGCCGGCCAGAAGCGGGGTGGCGATGCTGCCGGCGCTCTCCAGCGCAGCGGGGTATCCTGGGGGGTCGGGGATGTCCCAAGTCGGTTGGGGAAAGGCCTCTGGCTTCATCTTGGAATCGGCTACCCGTCCGGCGATCAGCGGGTAAGCAGCTCGCCTTTAGCGAGCATGAAGTTTCCTTCTCCGCGCTGTGTGAATCTGCACCCCTTGCCATGCGGGGGACGCGTTTTCCCACAACCGGGGCAGCGCTTCCCTTCGAGCGGCGCCGCCGCCACGATCGCGTCGAGCCATTGCTGGGGTTGTTCCTCTCGATCGGGAAGGTCGGATGGAAGCAGGCGCCTACGCCCCCCTTCCGCACCTATGGCATCGATCGCCGTTTCGAGTCGAGCAGCAACGGACCGGGGTCCCTCGACCACCACCCAGGCCGTTCCCTTAGAGGGCCAGACCAGCAGGATCTCCAGCGATCCCTCCCCAGGGCCCGGACGCAGCTCCTGATCGAAGCGGCGAAGCAGAGGACCAGGGTTCTCCACCCACTGCTCCCACTGTGGAGCCGGAAAGGCCATTTCGAAGAGATAAAGACTCACTGCGTTCCTAAACAAGCTACAACGCCTTCAGGTACAGCTAGCCTTTCTGAGCAACCCACTTTCCGCTATTAGCGGTTCACCTAAGGGAACGGGTCTGGATTTAGCGCGCGACCCAGGCGTCCTTCGCAGAGGTGAGGTCGCCGACGATGTCCGGCAGTTCGCCGGAGACTAGGTCGGCGAGGGTTACCTCCTCGAGCACGTTGCGGAGGCTGGCGCGGACGGCAATCCAGACCGCCTGCAGGTGCTCGGCGCTGCCGCGGTACTCGATGTCCTCGGGCGGGGTCGACTGCACGTGGGCGATCGGGCCCTCGACGGCGCGGACGATCTCGGCGACGGTCACCTCGTCGGCGGGACGGGCGAGCCAGTAGCCGCCCTTGGCGCCTCGGCGGGCGCGGACGATGCCGTGGTGCTTGAGCTCGAGCAGGATGTGCTCGAGAAACTGCAGGGGGATGTCCTGGGCTTCGGCCAGGCGCTCGCCCTTGACCGGCCCCTCGTCGCCGGCGGCCGCAAGCTCGGCAGCAGCCCGCACCGCGTAGTCGGCCTTCGCGGAAACTCGCATGTGTCTAGTAAATCAGTCCGCAGGCAGGGTGCGGCCGAGCGCCCCTGCCTGGTCCAGCTCTTGTTGAGCCAGCTCCGCTTCGCGGAGCCGTTCTCCCTCACGGCGACGGTTGAGCCAGTGCGGCGCGAAGAGGATCAGCCCGAGGCCGATCGCGGCGATGCCGGCGGCGATCGGCCAGACGGCCGGATCGCCCTTCTGGATCGTGACGATGCCGGAGCCGATGAGGACGACGCCGAGGGCGGTGCGGATGAACCCCTGCGGCGCCCGATCCGACAGCGCGGCGCCGATCACCACGCCCGGCACCGAGCCGATGAGGATGTTGCCGGCGAGGACGAAGTCGACGTTGCCGCCGACCCAGTGGGCGATGCCGGCGGCCCAAAGCAGGATCGCGGCGTGGAAGACGTCGGTGCCGACGACTTTTTTCGGCGCCAGGCGGTAAACGGCGATAAGCAGGATCGCGATCACGGTGCCGGAGCCGGCCGAGGTGACGCCGATGACGAAGCCGGTGGTGGCGCCGATCACGATCGCGGCGACCTTGTGGCGGCGCTCGACGTCGAAGCGATCGCGCTCCTCGATCAGGTTGCGCAAGATCAGCGCTCGCGCCAGGGTGATCACTCCGACCATCAGCAGGGTGCCGCCGAGCACGGCGTAGACGAGTTCGTCGAGGCGGTCTTCGCCGACCTGCCCCTGCAGCCAGGAGACGAGGGCGACGCCGGCGACCGCGGCGGGAACGCTGCCGGTGGCGAGCCAACGGACCAGCTCCATGTTCACCGTCTTCATCTTGAAATGGCGCCAGCCGCCAACGGTCTTGGTGACCGCCGAGTAGAAGATGTCGGTGCCGATCGCGGTGGTGGGCTGGATCCCGAAGATGAGGATCAGCAGCGGCGTCATCAGCGAGCCGCCGCCCATGCCGGTCATGCCGACGAGTACGCCGATGCCCAATCCGAAGAGGACGATTGCCGGGTCCATAATCTGCTCCAGTAGCACCGCACAAAACTGATTTCGACTTTCCTGACCTCCTTGGTCAGGTGTGCGGAGTCCGGCAGGATACCAGCAAATGAAGCCGCAGCTTGCGGATACCGATCGAATTTCGTCCGCGGAAAGACATCCCGGCAGCGAGCTCTCCCTGCGTGGTGTGAGCCACGCCTACGGCGAGCTCACGACCCTGGCCGCGGTCGATCTCCACGCCGAAGCGGGCGGCGTCGTCGGCCTCGTCGGCCCCTCCGGCTGCGGCAAGTCAACGCTGCTGGAGCTGATCTGCGGCCTGCGCGAGCCAAGCGAAGGCACGATCGCCATCGGCGGCAGCACGATAGCCCGCGACCGCCTCGCCCGCTGCGCCTTCATGCCCCAGCGTGACCTCCTGCTGCCGTGGTACTCGGCGATCGACAACGCCGCCCTCGCCCTGCGCAACCAAGGGATGGGCCGCGAGCCGGCGCGGACTGCAGCTCGCGACCTCTTCGAGCGCTTCGGCCTCGGCGGCTTCGAGGCCTCGCGGCCGGCGGAGCTCTCCGGCGGGATGCGGCAACGGGTCGCCTTCTTGCGCACCCTGATCGCCGGCAAGCCGGTACTGGCCCTGGACGAGCCCTTTGCCGCCCTCGACGCGATCACCCGAGCCGAGATGCAGGAGTGGCTGGCGACGGCGCTTCGCACCGACCCGCGCACGGTCGTCCTCGTCACCCACGACGTCGAGGAGGCGCTCTACCTTTGCGACCGCGTGGCTGTGCTCTCGGCACGCCCGGGGAGGATCGTCGCCGAGCTAGGAGCGCCGGCGCGGCGGGCGGAGGATCGCGACGCAGCGGTGACCGATCCGGCCTTCGTCGCCGTCCGTGAAGGGGCACTGCGGGCGCTGAGGGAGGGTTCGCGGTGAGGCGATGGGCGCTGCCGGCGCTGCTTCTCGCCGCCCTGATCGGGGCCTGGCAGATAGCCACCTCGACCGGCGCGATCGCCGAACTGCTCAGCCTCGAACCGTATCTGGTCCCCTCCCCCACGGAAATCGCCAGCTCCTTCTGGGAGAACCGCGGTCTGCTCGCCGAAAACGCTTGGGTGACGCTGCGCGAGATCGTCTTCGGCATCCTCGCCGCCGCCTGCGTCGGGGTCGGCTTCGCGGTGGCGATGAGCCGCTGGCGAATCTTTCGCGACGCGAGCTACCCCCTGGTCGTCGCCTCGCAAACGATCCCGATCGTCGTTATCGCCCCGATCCTGGTGGTCTGGTTCGGCTACGGGCTGACGCCGAAGATCGTGCTGATCGCCCTCTTCTGTTTTTTCCCGATCACCGTCAACGTGCTCGACGGCCTGCGCTCGGTCGACGCGGAAGCGATCAAGCTGATGCGCAGCCTCGACGCCTCGCGCTGGCAGCAGTTCTGGCGGGTAGAAGCGCCGACGGCCCTGCCCAGCCTCTTCACCGGCGTCAAGATCTCGGTCGTCTTCGCCCCCCTCGCCGCCGTCTTCGCCGAGTGGGCGGGGTCGAGCTCGGGCCTCGGCCACCTGATCCAGTCGGATACGGCCTATCTCGAAGTCGCCCGGCAGTTCGCCACGGTCGTCGTCCTCTCGGCGATGGCGCTGCTCCTGATGGGTCTCACCATGCTCGCGGAGCGACGCGTCGTCCGTTGGCGATAGAACTTCTGCGATGACGCGCCTCCGACTCCCGGCGATCGCCCTCGCCGTGCTGACGCTCGCGCTCACCCTCGCCGCCTGTGGCGCCAAGAGCGAGGAAGGCGGCAGCGAACGCGAAAGCTTCAGCCTCACGCTCGACTTCTATCCCAACCCCGACCACGCCGGGATCTACACGGCGCAGAAGCTCGGCTACTTCGAAGAAGCCGGCCTTGACGTCAGCATCGCCGCCCCCTCCGACCCGGCGGCGCCGGTGAAGCAGGTCGCCGCCGGCGACACTGACCTGGCGATCACCTACGAGCCCGAGGTGGCGCTCGCCCGCGAACAGGGACTGGATGTGGTCGCGATCGGTGCCCTCGTCAACCGCCCGCTGACCTCGCTGATCTGGCTGAAGGAATCCGGGATCAAAGGCGTCGGCGACCTCAAAGGCAAGACCGTCGCCACCGCCGGAATCCCCTACCAAGAAGCCTTCCTGAAAACGATCCTCGCGCGCGTCAAGCTGACGCCCGACGACGTCAAGGCGGTCAACGTCGGCTTCGGCCTCCTGCCGGCTCTGGTCGGTGGCTCGGCCCAGGCGATGCTCGGCGGCTACAGCAACGTCGAGGGAGTCGACCTGCGCGAGCGCGGCAAAGCGCCGGTGGTCACCCCAGTCGACCAGCTCGGCGTCCCGACCTACGACGAGCTCGTCTTCGTCGCCCGCCGCGAAGAGCTCGAAGAAGACCCCGAAAAGTTCCGCCTCTTCCTCGCTGCCGTGCAGCGCGGGACCGACGCGGCCGCCGAAAATCCGGGCGAGGCAACGACGGCGATCACCGAAGCCAATCCCGATCTCGAACCGAAACTGGCCGCAGCCGAGGTGAAAGCGACGCTGCCGCTGCTGAGCGCCCAGACCGGCGACCAGCCCTACGGCTACATGGATCCGAAGCAGTGGGAAGAATTCGCCGGCTGGATGCGCGACAACAACCTGATCGACTCGCTACCGAAGCCCGAAGAACTGCTCGACAACGGCTACCTGCCTTCGGGCGAAATTCCCGAATAGCGCAGGGCCCCTTCGGCGATCAGCCGGCTCACCTCGCGCTCGGGCATAGCCGCGTGGAAGAGGTGCCCCTGGGCGTAGTCGCAGCCGAGGCGCTGCAGCTCGGAGAGCTGGACCTCCCTCTCGACCCCCTCGGCGATCACCTCGAGGGAGAGGCCCCGCGCCATGCCGATGATCGCCTCGACGATCGCCGTCGCCTCCTGCTCGATCCCCAGCGCCTCGATGAACGAGCCGTCGATCTTCAGCGCGTCGAAAGGGAAGCGGTTGAGGTAGCCGAGCGAGGAGTAGCCGGTGCCGAAGTCGTCGAGGACCAGGCGCACGCCGAGCTCGCTCAGCGCCTGCAGGGAGGCGATCGCCGTCGCCGACTCGTCGACGAGGACGCTCTCGGTGATCTCGAAGCGAAGATGGACCGGGTCGAGGCCGGTGCGGGCGAGCACCTCCTCGACGACGCTCGGCAGGTCCCGGTGGGCAGCCTGGCGCGCGGAGAGGTTGACGGCGACGTCGAGAGGACGGGCGTCGGGACGCAGCTGCTGCCAGGTCAGCGCCTGGCGGCAGGCCCGCTCCTGCACCCAGCGGCCAATCGGCTCGATCAGGCCGCTGTCCTCGGCGATCGAGACGAACTCCGCCGGGTCGAGCATGCCGCGCTCGGGATGGCGCCAGCGCACCAGCGCCTCGAGGCCGTTGATCTCTCCGGAGCGCAGGTTGACGACCGGCTGGTAGTAGAGCGCTAGCTCGTCACGGTCGATGGCCTGGCGGAGGTCCCGTTCGATCTCCAGCCGCTTCATCGCCGCGGCCCGCATCTCGGCGTCGAAGAGCACGCAGCGAGAGCGCCCGTTCTCCTTCGCCCGGTACATCGCCGCGTCGGCATTGCGGATCAGCAGCTCGGCGTTGATCGGCCGCTCGCCCGAGCCGCCGGCAACGGCGATGCCGATGCTGGCGCTGACGAAGTGCTCGACGCCGTCGATCGCGAACGGCTGGGCGAAGGCGGCGGCGACCCGGTCGGCGATCGCCATCGCCTCGCCTTCGTCTGCGAGGCGGTCGATCAGAACCCCGAACTCGTCGCCGCCGAAGCGGGCGACGACGTCGCCGGGCCGCAGGTGCGAGCGCAGCCGCGGCGCCACCGCCCGCAGCAGCGCGTCGCCGGCGTGGTGGCCGAGGCTGTCGTTGATCAGCTTGAAATGGTCGAGATCGAGGAAGAGGATCCCGACCGGCGAGCCGGAGATCGCCGCCTTGGCGAGGGAGTCGCCGAGGGAGTCGACGAAGCTGAGCCGGTTGGGCAACCCGGTGAGGGCGTCGTGGAGGACGCGGTAGCGCAGCGCCTGGTCGGCGTTGTGGCGCTCGATCGCGTCGGCGAGGACATTGGCGGCAGCCTGGACGAAGGGGACGTCTTTGGCGCTGAAGCGGTGGCGCTCGGTCGCGTGGACGTCGAGGACGCCGAAGGGCGTGTTCTTGCCATCGATAACGATGGCAAGACTGCTGGCGGCGCCGAAGGCGCGCAGGACCGGCGGCATCGTGTGGTGCGTCTCCTGCTCCCAGTCGGCGACGACGGCGTGGGTGCCGGTATCGAGCGCCGCCCCGGCATGCGAGTCGCGGGAGGCCGAGACCCGGCGCCCGGCGCCGATCGCCGCATCCTCGAGACCGGCACGGAGGTTGAGCCTGCGCCCGTCGCGATCGAGCTCCCAAATGCAGGCGCTGTGGATGCCCTCGACTTTGCGGATCAGCTCGGTCGCGACTTCCATCAGCTCCTGCGGGTCGCCGTTCTGCAGAGCGCGCTCGCCGAGTCTGGCCACCACGGCCTGTTGAGAAAGCGAGCGCTGCAGCTCGCCCTCGGCCCGTTTGCGCTCGCTGACGTCGTAGAGGACCCCGTGCCAGACCGGCACCCCGTCCTCGTCGGCTTCCAGCACCGCCTCATCCTGCATCCAGACCACCTCGCCGTCGCGCCTGTACATGCGATAGGCGATCGGCGTCGAATTGCGTCGACCGAGATGCTCCTCGCTTTCCACGGCGAGCGCCCGGTCCCGGTCCTCGGGATGCAGGAGCCTCGCCCAGAGCCCGGGATCGCGGACGAACTCCTCCGGGCTATAGCCAAGGATCTCCTCGACCTGCGGGCTGACGTAGCGCCAGCAGCCCTGTTCGCCGAGTTCGGCGGTGTAGACGATCACCGGCAGCCGCTCGACCAGGCGACGGAAGTCCTGACCGCCCGCGGCGAGCTCGTCGACGAACCGCTTGACCTCGTGCTCGGGCCAGTTCCTGTCCGCGGGGCGGTGCATCACCTGGCTTATCGACTCGGCGCGGAGGCCGCTTGAGCTTCCCCTTCTTAAGCGGCGAGGCGCAGCGGCGGGCCCTGGGGGACCAGCTTGTAAAGCCCCGCCAGGCTGAGGGCG
Organism: uncultured Actinomycetes bacterium; assembly: GCA_963702075.1. GTDB lineage: Bacteria > Actinomycetota > Thermoleophilia > Solirubrobacterales > 70-9 > VAYN01. The sequence goes on from OY969703.1 coordinate 2,512,117, forward strand.
CCGACAAGGCCGCGGTAGGGCTCATACGGCGCGTAGAACTCTTCTACCTCCGGGATCGTCGCCCTGCGGCCGCGGCCGGCAAGGCGGCCCACGAGCTTGATGTAGCCGAGGTCGCCGGCCGGCAGGGAGTCGAGCTGGTTGCGGCCGAAGAGGCCCAGGCACTGGACCGTCCAGGGGCCGATCTGCGGCATCGCCAGCAGCCGGCCGTCGCCCCCCGGGTCCTCGATCCGGCAGCGACCGGCAGCGACGTCGCGGGCGAGCCGCCGCAGCGCCACCGCCCGTTTGCCGACCAGTTCCATCGACTCGAGTTCGGCCGGGGCGCGACCGGCGATCACGGTCGGGCCGGGCACGTCGCGCAGCGCCGTCCGTCCCTCGCCCAGCCGGGACCCCCAGCGACCGGCGATCCGCCGCTCGATCAGCGCCGCCCGCTGGGCCTCGATCAGCTGCCCGACGACAGCGGCGGCGAGCGCCTCCCAGGGCCACGGCCGTCCCTGCGGCCGGAAGCCGGGCATACGGCGGATCAGCGGCCCGATCAGGCGGTCGCCGCGGAAGCGGCGATAGAAGTCGGAGAGGTCGACGTCAACCCAGAGGGCGCAGCGCATCCGCTCGATCGCCCGCTCGAGCTGCTCGCGGCCGGCCCCGTTGCCGCACGGGCCGCCGGCGATCGGCGGCACCGAGACGAGCTCCGGGTCGACCGCCTCGGCCCGGAAACGCACCCGGTCGCGCGCCGGCTGCCAGGCCCGGACCAGCACCGGGCAGCCGTCGACGTGGAGGAGCCTGGTCGCGACTCCACCGCGCACCCTCAGCGTGCGGTCGGCGCTCCCCCGTGGCATCCGGAAGGGCGAAGGCGGCCGCACCTCGACGTCGACGCGACGATTGCCCTCCATATAGGGGTACTTCCGGCCCGTCGCCACGGCTAGCGGCCGAGCAGATGGACGTCGATCAAGAACGAGCGGCTGGCGACGACGTTTTCGCGCGAGCGGCCACGACCGGCACGGCGCTGGGGCCGCACCTTGGCGGCGGCGCTGCTGACCACGCGCACGGCGGCGACCGTAGCCGCTCCCGCCAGCACGCCGCCCGCGGCGGCGAGCGCGGCGGTACGCACCTCGGGCCGCAGGGCCAGAGAGGTGCCGGGCCGCTCCTCGAAGGTCGAAGGGAGCGGGCGGACGGGGTCGGTGGCCTCGCCCGAGCCGGCGTCTTCTTCGGCGATCACCTCGCCGTCTAGCTGCAACTCGTCCACCGGCGCGACTCTAACGGGACCGGGGGTCGGGTCTCTGCAGTTATCACCTAATTCCCGGAACTTCGGACTAGGCGGTCGCAGCCCCGCACCGCTGGGCATGCGCATACAGCGTCTCCGGCGCAATATCGGCTTTGTTTGGCCAAACAATCGTGCCCGCCTCGGCGTCGGCGCGCAGCCGTCGGAAGAAATCCAGATCCCGAAGGGGCTCGAAGACGCCCCCGTAGTCAAGGAGGTAAGACATATCGACCTCTGCGGTAAGGCCATCGTCGAACTGAACGTTGACCAGATAGCCCTCGGATACTCTTGCATCGATCAGAAGGGGCGTGCTGCGCATGGGACGATGGTAAAGGGCCTATTGCAAAGGCTCAACGGCGATCAGCGGTCGATGTTCGCGAGCCCGCCTCCAGTTGTCATGCAACTCAGCTTGACGCGCAGCCGCCCAGTCGCTCACGAGACGTCGCGCGCGGGGCGGCAAGTGACCAGCGAGGACCGCCAGATTCTCGAAGTCGAAGGCCGCCTCTGCCTCGCCGTATCGAGCATGAAATGGGGGCGCCCTCCATGGTGGGCCTCGTCGTAGTACATCCAGATCGTGATCCCAAAGAAGCTGCATATCTGCGGCATCCCGAGATCGTCAGATTCCGGCTGTCACAGAACAAGGCGTGGGCTTAAAACTTCTGGAAATCCTGTGTCACGAAATTGTGACGCCGGAGAAGAACTCCTACGAGTCGCTCTTGCCCAACGATCGCTCGTAAACACGGTACTTCTTGACGATCTCGCCGCTCATCGCCTCCAGGCCGCGGTTCATCGCCTCGTTGGTCTCGAGGATCCAGCCCGCCTCGCCGTGGTCCTGCCGCGCCCGTGCGGCGGTGTCGAAGTGCTCGACGTAGAGAGAGGCGGCGACCCCGGTGTGCTGGTGCTCGGGCTTGACCCCGAGGAAGCCGACCCGCACCTGGTCGCAGATGCGGTTGCGCCGGAGGAAGTGCCACCAGCCGAACGGCAGCAGGCGCCCCTTCATCTTCTTCAGCACCTGGTTGAGGTCGGGCAGGGTGATCGCCGCGGCGATCGTCTCGCCGTCCTTTTCGGCGACCATGAACCAGTCCCGCGAGAAGGCGAGGTGCATGTCGATCGTGTAGGTGTCGAGGTCCTCCTTGGAGTAGGGGACGAAGCCCCAGTTCTCGCTCCAGGCGGCGTTGTAGATCTCGGCGAAGCGGTCCATCTCCTTGCGCAGGTGGCGACGTGACATCCGGCGGATCGTCACCCCGTGCTCCTCGCGGGCGCGCTTGTCGAGGTCGAAGAGGATCGGCAGCATGTCCTCGCGATCGCTGATGTCGAGGAACCAGGAGAAGAGGTCCATCGCTTTGGCGAGCCCTGCTTCCTCGCAGAGGCGCTGGTAGTAGGACGGGTGCCAGGGCTGCCTGATCAGCGGCTGCAGCTCGTGGCCCTCGATCAGCACCCCGCTCTCCTCGTTCATCGAGAAGTCCATCGGCCCGACCATGCGCTCGCAGCCGCGCTGGCGCAGCCAGTCCTCGGCGGCGCCGAGCAGCGCCGTCATCGCCTCAGGGTCGTCCTCCAGCTCGAGGAAGCCGAACATCCCCCAGCGGCTGTCGTGGAACTCGTTGAAGGCGTGATCGAGCTGGGCGCTGACCCGGCCGACCACCCGCCCGCCGCGCAGGGCGAGGAAGTATTCGGCCTCGCCGTGCTTGAAGTAGGGGTTGAGCCGGCGGTTGAGGAAGAGGCGGCGCTCGAGCTTCAGCGGCGGGACCCAGGGCGTGCCCGCGTGGAGCCGGTAGGGCAGATCGATGAACCGCTTGAGGTCGCGCCCACTCCGCACAGGTCGGATCGTCAGGCTTCCCATGAGGTGGGCAACCTACACTTTCGTCCGATGAGCGAGACCGCCAAGGCTCCCGTCGACGTCTTCGAGAAGGCACGCAGCCACGACCGCCTCGAGCAGCTCGAAGCCGCGAAGGAGCACGACCTCCTCCCTTACTTCCGCCTGCTCACCTCGCAGGCCGGCCCCGTCGTCGAGATGGAGGGGCGGGAGACGATCATGCTCGGCTCCAACAACTACCTCGGCCTCACCGGCGACGAGCGGGTGAAGCAGGGTGCGCGAGAGGCGCTGGAGACCTACGGCACCGGCGTCACCGGCTCGCGGCTGCTGAACGGGACGACGCCTCTGCATCTCGACCTGGAGCGGGAGCTGGCGGAGTGGATGGGGACCGAAGACGCGATCGTCTACACCACCGGCTACCAGTCGAACGTCGGCTGCATCGGGACGATCCTCGGCCCCGCCGACACCGTGGTCTGCGACTCCGGCGACCATGCCTCGATCCTCGACGGCTGCCGCCTCGCCGGCGCCAAGCTGCGCCCTTTCCGCCACAACCGCATGGACAAGCTGGAGAAGATGCTCCAGCGGGCAGCCGAGGATGGCGGCGGCGTCCTCGTCGTCGTCGACGGAGTCTTCTCGATGGAGGGCGACGTCTGCGACCTGCCGCGGATCGTCGAGCTCTGCAAGGGCTACGGCGCCCGCCTGATGGTCGACGAGGCGCACGGGGCCGGCGTACTTGGCGCCCGCGGCGCCGGCGCCAGCGAGCTGTTCGGGCTCGAGGACGAGGTGGACCTGCGGATGGGGACTTTCTCCAAGAGCCTCGCCTCCTGCGGCGGCTTCATCGTCGGGCCGGCCGACGTGATCGAGTACCTGCGGGTCTCCTCGCGCTCCTTCATCTTCAGCGCCTCTGCGGTGCCGGCAGCGGTCGGCGCCGCCCTCGCCGCCCTGCGGGTGATCCGCAGTGACGGCCCCGAGCTCTTCGAGCGGCTACTCGCCAACGCCGAGTACCTGCGCGAGGGCCTCCGCCACCTGGGGCTGAAGGTCATCGAGCCCGGAACCCTCCCCGACGGCAGCGTCGCCACCACCCCGGTGGTGCCGGTGATGGTCGGCGACGACTGGCAGGCGGTGCTGCTGTGGAAGGCGCTCTTCGACAACGGCGTCTACACCAACGTCGCCATCCATCCGGCTGTGCCCCCAGGTGGGGCGCTGCTGCGGACGAGCCTGATGGCGACGCACGAGCGCGAGCATCTCGACGGCGCGCTGGGGACGATCGCGCGGGTGATCGAGAATTTCCCCGACCTTCCGCGAGCCTGACTATTGGTCACATTTTCTTGACATCCCCCGGCGGGGGTAGTTTCGGGCTTGTTGCTTTTTGGATAACAGCTCCGCGGACCCGAAATTGTTGCTCTTAGCGAATGGGTCGGACGGAAAACAGGTGATGCCGGGTTGACGGCGCGTACCCCGAAGACGTAGCTTGGCCACCTCGCCGAATGACCCGGGCGGGACGTTCGGAAAGACGAAGTCGGTCCGGTAGGACCAGGCCCAGGGAGGGTCCGTCCTCGGCCGGACACGACATACCCCAGTTATCCGATTCCTTTGAAGGGAGGAGTCCCAGTGGAAGCTGCCTCAACGGCACCACCATCGAACATCGCCTCAAGTGAGGCTCCGCAGCACATGAGGGCACTAGAGAGGGCCAACATGGTGCGGCTGGCAAGAGCCGAGCTGAAGCGCGCGATCGCGCGAGGCGACATGGATGCCGCGGAGGTGGTTCGCGCCTGCCCCTGGGAGACCGAGAGCATGACCATCGCCGAGCTGCTGACCAGCCAGCGGCGTTGGGGTCGCACCCGCGCCCGCAAGTTCCTGGTCCCTCTGGCCCTGAACGAGAACAAGCAGCTCGGGACTCTGACCGAGCGGCAGCGGCGGATGCTGGCGCAGGAGCTGGCGACCCGCTCGTCGGCACGTGAGGTGGTTGCGGCTTAGCTCTTAGGTGGGGGCGGGAAGGAGGCACCTGCGCTGGATGCTCGGTACCTCCTTCCCGCCGACCTGCGCCACCCGCGCGAGACCCTCAGACGCGGGAGCTGATTCTGTAGCTGAGGCCGCCTGAGGCGCGTTGGAAGGCTCGGCGGGCCAGGTAAAAGATGATGGCGAAGGCTACCGCGCCTATGCCCAGCGCCACGGCGAGGATCGTGTTGGCGGCATAGAAGACGAGGCCGGTGACCAGGACGAAAGCGGCGCCGGCCAGCAGGGTGGTGTGGGAGCGGAAGCCGGCGAAGTGCTCGCGGATCGCCACCTCGAGGCCGCCGAGGCCGGCGAGCGCCACACCGACACCGATCGCGGTGGGGTGGCCGCCGATCACCCCGATCGCCAGCGCGACGATGCCGGCGAGGATGACCAGCTCGGCGAGCGGAGCATTGCCCCACGGGGCCGGCGGTCGCTCGTTAGGAGCGGAAACCCGTTTGCCGGGTCTCCGCGCATCTCGCTTGGACTTCGTCGTCAACGGCCGCGAGCCGCCCGGCTAATGGACATCCAGAGGAGACCTTGACGCGCCACCAGCCCATCAGCATCCCGATCGGCCCGAGGCGAGGGCGCGAGTGCCAATGACCGCAACCTTTGAGGCCGAGGTCCTGCCTGGAGATTCGGACCCACTTGAAGTCCTGGGGGGCAGCGAGCATCCGCTCCACGAGCTCGCGGTTCTCGTCCTCGACCTGCTTTCGCTCCACCAGGGCTTGCCGGGCGTCGGCGACCCGGTCGCTGAGCTCGTCGCGAATCGACTCCAGCTCACCGAGGTCGAGTAGACGGGGCGCTGCGGCGACGGCGTCGATCCGGTGCGGAACCGCGGTATGACCGAAGGCCTCGCCGAAGAGGCTTGCCAGCTCCGCCTCGAGACGGCCGATCTGGCGGCGCAGCTCGATCCGCGCCCCGCGCTCGTCGATCCCGATCCCGAACCCGGCGAACTCCTGACGTTGCAGCAGAGTGGGCATCCCGGAAATTGTAGGTCAGGCGGACCCCAAGGTCGAGGCGGCCATCCACAGCGCCTCCTCGACGGCGATCTGCGGGACCCCCTTGACCTGGATCGCGGTGATGGCGACGCGCCGCGTGCCGCTCTCGATTCCGCAGCCCTCCGCGGTAGCGCCGAAGAGAAGACCGACCGGTCGCTCCTCGTCAGCGATCGTCAGCGTTCCCCCGGCGAGCTCGCCGGGGGCTCCGGACAGCGTCTCCCCCGGCCCCGAGTCGCGAATGCAGAGCTGGCCGACTAGGCGGTCGGCGTCGAAGGCGCGGAGTGCCACGCCGGTCTCGACGATCGCGATGTTGAGCGCGTCGGCGGGCAATCCGTGGGTGGTGAAGCCACCGTCGAAGAGGCGGTCCAGGGTCAGCTGCTCGACGGGGGTGCGGGTGCGGTCGGGGTCGAGCCCGATCTGACGGTAGAAGACGCGGTAGGCCCAGGGAATCGGCCGTTCCCGCAGGTGGATCGCCTGGGCGCCGTAGGTGCGGTCGGAGAGGTCTCGCAGGCGCCGGCGAACCGCCTCGGGGCTGCGGCCGGGCTTGGCGTCGACTTCCACCCAGGCGATGCCAAGGCCCGGGAACTCGGAGGCGACATGGGGGGCGACCCAGCCCTGCCGCGGCGGCGGGTCCCACCCCATCCGCTGTGCAGCCGTGCCGGCCATCTCACCCGCGTTCCGCCTTCCTGCTGGCGGCGAGCAGCTGCTCGACCCGGTCGCTCAGCTCGGCGACGGTGAGGTCGCCGATGCTGGCGCTCTGCAGGGTGCCCCCGGGGTAGACGTAGGCGAAGGTCGGGCAGCCGCCGATGCCGTAGAGGCCGGCGACGGCGCCGTCGCGGTCATAGCCGACCGGCATCGTCCAGCCGTGGCGGCGGATCAGTTCGCGCAAGCTGCCGCGATCGTCGCGGATGTCCAGCGAGAGGAAGCCCACGCGGTGACGGTAGCGCTCGAAGACCTGCTGGACCACGTCCTGCTGGTCGACGCAGCCGTCGCCTTCGGTGAACCAGAACGAGATCACCAGCGGCCGGTCGAAGAGGTCGCAGACGCGGATCGCCCCGGCAGTGTGGATCTGGCAGGCGGGCTCGCGTGTTGCCGCTTCGGAACAGGGGAGCTCGGAGGTTTCGCAGTCGTCCTGGGCGACGTTCGCATCGCCTTCGAGCTGCCCGGCAGCGGCGGGCACCGCGAACTCCGGCAGCGGCCAGCGCGCCGGCAGCCGGTCGAGCCCCAGCGTCTCCCCTCCACCCCCCTCGAGCGAGTGGACGGTGGCAATGAGAATCACCGCCAAGAAGAGGAGGCCGACCAGGATCGAGTAGCGATCCCTCATTCCCGCTCCAGCCAGAGCAGGACCGCCGGCAGGACCAGGAGGACTCCAGCGAGCGCGGCGCCGAGGTCCACCACCGTCACCAGACCGAAGTCCCGCAGCATCCGCACGTCGCTGGCGATCAGGACAGCAAACCCGGCGATCGCGGTGAGGCCGGAGGCCAGCACGGCGGCGCCGGTGCGGGCGTAGGCGCGGCGCAGCGCCTCTTCGGCCTTCACGCCGACGCCGCGCTCCTCATGGAAGCGCCCGACCAGCAACACGCCGAACTCCGTCGCGATCGCGATCGTCAGCGCGCCCAGCGCCGCCGACATCGGGTTGAGCGGGATGCCGGTGATCCAGAGCAGCAGTGAGGCCCAGCCCGTGGCGAGCACGGTCGGCACCAGCGGGATCAGGGCACGGCGCCATGAGCGGTAGACGAGGAGCAGGGCCGCCGCCACCGCCGCCAACCCCGCCAGCGTCAGCCAGTACCTGCTGCTCGAAAGGTCCGAGGCCGACTGCGCCGCGATCACCGGCAATCCCGCCAGCTGAACCTCCACCCCCGGCGGCGGCTCGCCGATCTCAGACCGCACCCGTTCGACCAGGTGCTGCTGATCTTCCAGCGACTGCGCTCGGATCCCAAACGAGATCAATGCCACATGGCCGACCTGCCCGGTCTGCGGATCGACCGGCGCGACCTGCCGCAGCGCGTAGGGCGATAGCGCCGCCAAGGTTGCTTCAATCCGCTTCCGAGTCGGCTTTTCGTCTCCCCTGACCAAAAAATCGGACAGCGCCGGCCCCGGGCAGATTTCCGCGGTCAGGCAGCTCGGGTCTTCCCCTTCGAACCCGCTGCCTTCCTGCACCCGTTGCTTGAACCCCGCCATCCAGGCGATGGTCGCTGGGTCCGTGAGGTCTTCGGCATGGATGCGCACGTCCAGCTCCCCCGAGACCCCAGTCGTGTCCTGCAGTTCGTTAAGCCCTTCCACCGCCTTGATGTTCTGCGGCGCCAGCGAGCGAATATCGGAAACCGTTTCGACCTGCGTACCGGCAACCCATCCAGCCAGCGCCAGCGCCACCCCCACGCTCAGAATCATCTCCGGATACGCCCGCGCCACGGACAAGAGACGCTCCATGGGCAGGCGCCTCCCCGGCTTGGACGCGGGGGCCGGCCGCCAGCGCGTCAACGTCCCCAGGCCGGTGGTCAGCGCCAACCCAAAAGCGACAGCGATGCCCGCGATCAAGAGCCAGCCGAACCCGCGCACCATCGGAATCGGCGAAAGCTGCAGCGCCAGGAACCCCGCCGCCGTCGCCAGGCAAGCCGTGGCGATCGTCGGTCCGCCGGCAACCGCCGCTTCCTGCGCCGACCCGGATTCGTCGAATCGCGCCTGAAACTGGATCGCGTAGTCAACCGAAAGCCCGATCAAGATCGGCAGGGCCGCGATCGAGGCCATCGTTAGCGATCCCCCGACGAGCGCCAGCAGCCCGAAGGTGATCGCCACCGCCATCAGCGCGACCGCCAACGGCAGCAACGGCCAGCGCGAACGGAAGACGAGGAAGAGCACGACAGCCATCACCGCCAGCGCGATCGCAAAGAGGATCAGCAGCGCGTCCTTCAGCGCCTGGGCGACCCCTTCGATCACGACCGGCGCCCCGGAGACGACGTAACTGCCGCGGTCGAGGGTGAAGCACGGCGCAGCCTTCCCTTCTTCTCCACACGCCTTGCGAGGCTTGGTTTCCGCCACCGCCGCTTCGATCAGCTCGATTGCCCGGCGGCGCTCGGACTGGCTCAGGTCCGGCTTCAACCGGATCACGATCTGGGCCGACTTTGCGTTGGGGAAGAGATAGGACAGACGCGCCTTCGGGGTACCGCGCGGCCGAGCGAGGTCGAAGACGACGGTGGCGACGAATTCTTCGTTGTCGATGCTGGGAGCGCTGGTGATCCCGTATTTCGTCGCCACCGCCAACAGGTATTCGCGGAATTTTTCCGCCGGCACGTGTTCGGCCAGCCGGCGCAGCTGGTCTTCGATCTGCACCACCGACTCGTTGAGGAAGGTCCCCGGGCCGGTGAGGAACTCGACCGCGTGCATCTCGGCGAGTTCGGCGCACGGTCCCGGGATCGGCGTCGCTCCCTTCGGGACCTTGCCGGAGAGGCAGCCTTCCAACCGCAGCAGCTTGAAGATGTTCGGGGTCAGCAGCAGCTGCGGCAGTTCCCCCTTGACGAGGACGACCACCGGTTCTTCGCCGAACTCCCGGCGGACCTCTTCGGTTGCCTTGTAGGTGGCGGAATCGGAGTCGGCGAGGGTGCCGACGCCGGCATCCGTCGGGATCTGGGTCGCCCCCACCGCGGCCCCGACAGCGACGAGAACCGTGACCGCCAGCAACGGCTTCGCCCGGGCAGCCGCCCACGCCGCGACGCGCCCGAACCAGGTACCGACCCGCAAACTCAGTCCATCGAGAGCGGCCCGCTGACGTCAGCGTTGAGGAACTGGCTGACGAACGGGTTGCTCGAGTCGAACAGCTCCTCTTTGGGGCCGGACTCGACGATCTTGCCGCTCCAGAGCACGGCGATGAAGTCGGCGATCCGCCGCGCGGTCCCGAGGTCGTGGCTGATCACCAGGTAGCAGCCGCCGTTCTCGGCATGGACCTCGCGGATCAGCTCGCAGAGCAGCGCCGTGCGCACCGGGTCGAGGCCGGAATCGGGCTCGTCGAACATGACGATCGCCGGTTCCAGCACCAGCGCCCGGGCAAAGCCGGCGCGCTTGCGCATCCCGCCGGAGAGCTCGTTCGGCATCTTGTAGGTCGCCTCGGTGAGGCCGACCTCTTTGAGGCGGCGGTTGACGATCTCGCCGATCTCTTCCTCGCCTTTGTCGGTGTGCTGCCGCAGCGGGAAGGCGACGTTGTCGTAGATGTTCATCGAGCCGAACAGCGCCCCGTCCTGGAACAGCAGGCCGAACTTTTTCCGCACCTCGAAGAGTTCGTCGTCGGTCATGTTCGGGATCGACTCGCCGTGCACCAGGACGTCGCCGGAGTCGGGGTAGAGCAGGCCGACGATGTGCTTGATCAACACGCTCTTGCCGGTGCCCGAGGGGCCGAGGACCATCGAGACCTGGTCCTCTGGCAGGCCGAGGTTGAGGCCGTTGAGGATGCGGGCGCGGCCGAACTGCTTGACCAGGTCGATGATCTCGATCGCGTCCTCGCCGCCGTGGTCGCGCTTGACGCCGGTGTGGAATTTGTAGGGATCGTGGTCGCGCGGATTGACCCCGGGGATGACGAAGTCGCGCCCCATCACGGCACCGTCCTCGCTCACGTAGGGGCCGTCGGCGGTGGCACTTTCCGGATGGGCCGCCACAGGCCGCTCGGCTTCGACCGGCTCCGCCATCTCGGCGCTGGTCTCGGTCTCCTCCTCGTACTGGATCCCCTCGCCCTCGTTGAAACGCTCCTGCTCGTCGCTCGGCAAGTCAGCCTCCTATTGGCGCACGTGGATTGGCTCCCCAGAAGACCAGGGTCCCAAGCATCCCGATGATGTGGACTAAGACGATGTTGAGGACCATCGACTTCGCCGTCGCGGTCCCCACCCCGACCGGCCCGCCGGAGGCCGTGTAGCCGTAATAGCAGCCGACCATCACGATCGCCGTCGCCATGAACATCCCCTTGATCAGGCTGAAGATCAGGTCGGGTGGGTTCTGGAACTGCCAGAAGATCAGGAAGTAGCCGCCGGAGGAGACGTCGCCGATCTGTTTGACGACCGCGAGGTAGCTGGCCAGGTACATGATCCCGATCCCGACCAGGTACATGAACGGGAAGGCGATCCAGGCGGCAAGCAGGCGGGTCGCGCAGAGGAAGGTGACCGGGGGCACGCCCATCACCTCGAGCGCGTCGATCTCGTCGGAGATCCGCATCGCCCCGAGCTCGGCGACGATCCCGGTCCCGACCTTGGCCGCGAGCATGTAGCCGAAGGCGTAGGGGAGGATCTCCCGCAGGTCGCACCAGGCGGAGAAGAGGCCGGCATAGGCGGGGGCACCCTGGGCTCGCAGCAGGTAGGCCCCCTCGATCCCGCACTGCAGGCCGAGGACGAAGACGAGGCCCCAGATGATCAGCGCCGAGCCGAGGATGAGGATGCCGGCCTGGCGCAGGCTCTCGCCGAAGAAACGCAGCACCCGGCCCGAGTAGACGATGCCGGCGATCCGGGCGCTGAAGCGGGCGATCTCGCCAACCGAGTCGAGCCACATGCGCGGGACCTCGAACCAGGCGTTCACAGGGCGCTCACCGGATCGTCTGCAATTCGGGGTTGGTCGCCAGCAGCGTCTGGGTGAAGACGTAGTTGAAGGCGAAGACCGTCATGAAGGAGATCACCACTGCCTCGTTGACCGCGCGGCCGACGCCGGCGGCGCCGCCGGAGGCGGTCATGCCCTTGTAGGAGCAGACGACGGCGATGATCGCGCCGAACAGCGTGCACTTGATCACCGAGCCCCAGAGGTCGGTGATCGAGGCCTGCGAGAAGAGGGTGGCGAAGAAGCCGCCGAGCGACTGGTGGTAGAGGAGCTCGGTGAGGATGCCGCCGGAGAGGCCGAAGACCAAGGCGTAGATGTCGAGCAGCCCGGTGATCAGCATCAGCGCCAGGAAGCGGGGGACGACCAGGTTCTTGATCGGATCGACCCCGAGCACCTGCAGGGCGTCGAGCTCCTCGCGGATCTTGCGGGCGCCGAGGTCGGCGGTGATCGCCGTGCCGGCGACGCCGGCGACGACGACCGCCGTCACGAAGGGCCCGATTTCTCGGATCGCGGCGAGGACGAAGAAACCGCCGAGCCGGTCGAGGGTGCCGAAGAGGGTGAGGGCGTTGGCGCCCTGGAGGCCCGGCGCGCCGAGGCAGATCGCGACCGTGGACACCAGGAGCGGGAACCAGCAGAGGCGCAGGGCGAAGAGGAACTGGCCGATGAACTCCTCGCCGTAGGGGTAGGGCGGCTTGACCGCGGAGACGATCGTCCGCGCGGTGAGGATCATCAGCTCCCCTACCTGTTCGAACAGGGACTTGGCGGGCAGAAATGCCCTGTTGACCGCGGATCCGACCATCTGCTCCTCCGTCGAGCTGGCGCCGCACGCGCGCGAACGCCCCGCTCAGGCGGGAGTCTAGGGGATCGAACCGCCCTCTCTGTTGGCGGCATGTTGAGATCGCGCTAATCGCCCGGCGCGCCCTGAAATGCCTGCGAAAGCGGCCAAACGCCGTGCTATGTTCGGGCCGCTTTGCGGGGGACCGGAAGACATTCCCGGCGCGCCCGTCTCCAGGCCATCGCGACCGGGTTCGCCGCGCTGGCGGCGGCGGCGCTGCTCGGCGCCTGCGGCGGGGGATCGTCCTCGGACAACGAACCGACCGGCACCTTCCACGTCAAGGTCGCCGAAGCGAGCTTCCCGACGGCGCAGAAGCTCGGTCAGACCGCGCTGCTGAAACTGCGAGTCCGCAACACGGGCAAGCGCCCCGTGCCGGCGCTGACCGTCACCTTTACGATCGCCGGCAAGCAGGGGGTCGACTCCTCCCTGCCCTTCGGCGTCCGCGATCCCCAGCCCGAACTGGCGCAGCCGGAACGACCGGTGTGGGTGCTCGCGCAGACCTATCCGCGCCTCCACGGCTCTTCGAAACCGGGTGGCGCCTCGACCTCGAGCCCGAAGACCTTCTCGCTCGGCGAACTGAAGCCCGGCGCCACCACCGATGCAGTCTGGAAGCTGAGCGCGGTGCGCTCCGGCAAATACACGCTGCTCTACAACATCGACGCCGGGCTGAGCGGGAACGCGAAGGCCAAGACCGACAACGGCGTCCGGCCCGGTGGCTCGTTCGCGACCGAGATCAGCGAACGTCTGCCGGAAACCGAAGTCACCGACAGCGGCGAAATCGTTGAAGTCAAGAAAGGCAAGTAGCGCCTCGACAGCGGCGGCGGCGCTGGCACTGCTGCTCTCCCTCGTCCTGCCCGCCTGCGGCTCGGCCAGCGACACCTCCCCCACCGCATCGACCCCCGCTTCGCTGTCGAAGCGGGGGCGGCCGGGCGGCGTCGCCTTGAAGAAGATCGGCTCCTTCGACGCCCCGGTCTACGTGACCGGGGCCCCCGGGTTCCCACAGCTCCTCTTCGTCGTCGAGCAGCCCGGGCAGATCGTCGTGCTGCGAAACGGCCAGCAGTTGTCCAAGCCATTCCTCGACCTGCGCGATCAGGTCAACTACGGCGGCGAGCGGGGGCTGCTCTCGGTCGCCTTCCCGCCCGACTACGCGCGCAGCAAGCGCTTCTACGTCTATTACACCGACAGCGACGGCAACATCCGAATCGACGAATTCAAGCGCGGGAATGCCGTCCGGGCGAAGCGGAGCTCGCAGCGCCAGGTGATCTTGATCCCTCACCCCGTCAACTCGAACCACAACGGCGGCCAGCTGCAGTTCCTCGGCAACCTCCTCTACTTCGGGACCGGCGACGGCGGCTCCGGCGGCGATCCGCCGAACAACGCCCAGAACAAGGACGTGCTGCTGGGCAAGCTGCTGCGGATCGACCCGCGGCCCTCCGGCGGCAAGCCGTACTCGGTGCCGAGCGACAACCCCTTCGTCGGCAGGCCGGGGCGCGACGAGATCTACAGCTACGGGCTGCGCAACCCCTTCCGCTTCTCCTTCGACACGAGTTCGTCCAAGCAGCCGCGGATCGCGATCGGCGACGTCGGCCAGAACCAGTTCGAGGAGCTCGACTACACCACCGTCTCCAGGGCCGGTGGCGCCAACTTCGGCTGGGACGCCTTCGAGGGCTTCTCCAAGTACACGGACGAAAACAGCGGCACGCCCGATCCCGGCGGCACCGTCAAACCGATCTTTGCCTACAGCCACAGCCGCGGCGGCGGCAGCTGCTCGATCATCGGCGGCTACGTCGTCCGCGACCCCCGCCTGCCGGGACTGCGCGGCCGCTACGTCTACGCCGACCTCTGCGAGGGCCAGCTGCGCGCGCTGGTGCCGCACCTGAAGCGGGCGAGCGACGACCACAGGCTCGGCCTCCAGGTCGAAAGCCCGAGCTCCTTTGGCGAAGACGACCAGCACCGCCTCTACGTGGCCTCCCTCGAAGGCCCGGTTTACCGTCTCGTCTCACACTAGACGCACAAAATTTGCGTTCTGCGCGCATTCCGTATGAGGTTTTCTGTCTACACTTGCAACCATGGCAGTCATGGCAAGGGAAAAGTGGACTGACGAGCGCCTCGACGACCTCAAGGAGCACATGGATGAGGGCTTCCGCGAGGTCAAAGCCGAGATCCGGTCCACGCGCTCAGAGCTCAAGGAGGACATCCGCGAGCTCAACCGTCGCTTCGACAGGTTGAACTTCACGCTGATCGCTGCGTTCATCGGCCTGATCGCCACCCATTACCTCGGCTGAGGGTTGCGTGCCACTCCCAGCCGGGTACATTTGGCTGACCAGCCAAACGGCGACGAAGGGAGCATCGGGGTGGAGAGCGCAACTGCTGTGAGGACCGTTGAGGAGTCGATCGAGGTCCGCAATCCCGCGACGGGAGCGGTGATCGAGAACGTCCCGATCGATCCGCCCGACAAGGTCGCCGAGACCGTTCGGCGCGTTCGCTCCAACCAGCCCGAGTGGGAGGCGATCGGGATCGAGGGGCGCTACCACTGGCTCGGCAAGCTGCGCGACTGGCTGCTCGACAACGAGCAGCGAGTCGCCGACACGATGCAGATCGAGACCGGCAAGGTCCGCGGCGACATCGGCGCCGAGCGGATCTACCTCACCGACCTGATCAACTTCTACGGCAAGAAGGCGGCCAAGTTCATCGGCGAGGAAAGCGTCCGCCCCCACTCGCCGCTCCTCGCCTCGAAGAAGCTCAGCGTCGTCTACCGCCCCTACCCCGTGGTCGGCGTGATCAGCCCTTGGAACTTTCCGCTGGCATTGGCGCTCGGCGACGCGATCCCGGCCTTGCAGGCCGGGGCCGCGGTCGTGATCAAGCCCTCCGAGTTCACGCCGCTGGGCATCTCCGAGGTGATCGAGGCCTGGAAGCAGGAGATCGGGGCGCCGGACGTCTTCGACTGTGTGCATGGGACCGGCGACACCGGCGGAGCGCTGATCGACAACGTCGACTTCATCCAGTTCACGGGCTCCGACCGCACGGGCCGCAAAGTGATGATCCGAGCTGCCGACACCTTGACCCCGGTCAGCCTCGAGCTCGGCGGCAAGGATCCGATGATCGTCCTCGACGACGCCGACATCGACCGCGCCGCCAATGCCGCGACCTGGGGCGGGATGTACAACTCCGGCCAGGTTTGCCTCTCGGTCGAGCGGATCTACGTCGAGGAGCCGGTCTACGACGAGTTCGTGACGAAGCTGACCGCGGCTGTGGGCAAGCTGAAACAAGGGGCCGACGGGCGCGACTTCGGCAAGGACGTCGGCGCGATGACCTCGCCCAACCAGATCGCGGTAGTGGAGGACCAGGTCAACGACGCTGTCGCCAACGGGGCCAAGGCGCTGGTAGGGGGCAAGGCGATGGACGGCCCCGGCGACTACTTCGAGCCGACCGTGCTGGTCGACGTCGACCATTCGATGAAGGTGATGCGCGACGAGACCTTCGGGCCGGTTGTCGGGGTGATGAAGGTGCGCGACTCCGAGGAGGCGCTGCGCCTCGCCAACGACACCCGCTACGGGCTCGCCGGCTCGGTCTTCGGCGAGAAGCAGAGGGCGGAGCAGATTGCACGGCGGATCGAGGCCGGCGCCGTCAACGTCAACGACGTGATCGTCAACTACGTCGCGATGGACGTGCCGATGGGCGGGTGGAAGCAGTCAGGGATCGGGTTCCGCCACGGCGAGTACGGAATCAAGAAGTACTGCCGGCCGGAGTCGCTCCTCGTCACCCGCGTCGGCGGCAAGCGCGAGCCGACCTGGTACCCCTACACCAAGGCCCGCCGGGGCCTGATCAACCGTGTCGCCCAGGCGTTCAACGCTCGCGACTGGCGCCGGCGGCTCGGGCTCAAGCGCTGAGGGACGGAGGTTCTCTTGTAGGGAGGGGTGGGTGTCCCTCTCGAAACCTGGGTTCCTCGCCTCGAAGTAGCTGTCTCTCGCTGAGTGGTCTGTGCGAGGAACAGGACGCCGGTCCCGAGAGGGACACCCACCCCTCCGAGCGACAGTCCCTGACAGACGCTCAAGGGCGGAAGCGGCCTTAAAAGCTCGGTGTCTCAGTCGTCCTGTAGCTGCGTGTCGTAAAGGGGGTCGGCACCCCTCCGTAGGAATGTTCGGCTATATGCAATCTGATTTTTGCGGCGAAGCCGCATCAGGTTCTCCCCGCAGCGAAGCGGAGGGGAGGTCAATTCCGGAGGAGGGGTGCCGACCCCCTGTACAGGAGCCGTGCGTACGGACCCCGGTACCCTCGTAGGTTCATGCCTGAGCGGGATTACATAGCTGCGACCAAGGAGCGCGTTGTCGTCTTTGACGGCGGCATGGGCGCGACGTTGGAGCAGTTTGAGCTCTCGGCCGAGGACTACGGGGGGCTGGCGGGCAAGTGCCATGAGGTGTTGGTGCTTAACCGGCCCGACGTGATCGAGGGGGTTCACAACTCGATGCTGGAGGCCGGGGCTGAGGTGGTCGAGACCGATTCCTTCCAGGGCTCGCGGCTGAAGCTCGAAGAGTGGGGGCTCGGCGAGCAGACGCTCGAGATCAACACGAAGGCAGCGGAAATCGCTCGCAAAGCTGCGGGCGAGAGTCGCTTCGTCGCCGGCTCGATCGGGCCGACCGGCTTCCTCCCCGCCTCCACCGACCCGACGCTGGGGAACATCTCCTTCGGGCGCTTGGTCGAGGTCTTCGCCGAGCAGGCCCGGGGGCTGGTCGAAGGCGGGGCCGACCTGATCATGATCGAGACCGCGCAGGACATCCTCGAGGTGAAGGCGGCGATTTTCGGCGCCCGCGAGGCGTTCAAGCAAACCGACCGCACCTTGCCGATCCAGTGCAGCGTCTCGCTGCTCCCGAACGGCGGCAAGATGCTGCTGGGGACCAACATCCAGTCGGTGCTGACGACGCTGACCGCGCTCGAGATCGACGTGATCGGGCTCAACTGCTCGACCGGCCCCGAAGACATGCGCGACGCGATCCGCTTCCTCGGCGAGGTCTCCCCCCTGCCGGTTCACTGCATCCCCAATGCCGGGCTGCCCTTCCAGGGCCCCGACGGCGAGACGATCTTCCCCGAAAAGCCCGAGCCGCTGGCCGCGACCCTCGGCGAGTTCGTCGAGCGCTTCGGCGTCGGCATCGTCGGCGGCTGCTGCGGCACCACGCCCGAGCACATCGCCGCGATCCGCGAGCGGGTCGATGGCCGCACCCCCGGGGAGCGCCCGGAACCGGGCGCGATCGAGGTCTCCTCGATGATGACCTCGACGCCGCTGGTGCAGGAGCCGCGGCCGACTCTGGTCGGCGAGCGGGTCAACTCCCAAGGCTCGAAAAAGGCCAAGGAACTACTGCTCGCCGACGACTACGACGGCCTCGTCCAGGTCGCCGAAGATCAGGTCGAAGGCGGCGCCCACGTGCTCGACACCTGCGTCGCCCTGACCGAGCGCCAGGACGAGGACGAGCAGATGCAGGCGGTGGTAAAGCGGATCTCGCTGACCCAGCCCGCCCCGATACAGGTCGACTCGACCGAGCCCGAGGTGATCAAGGCCGCACTCGAGCAAATTCCCGGCCGCGCGATCGTCAACTCGATCAACCTCGAGGCGGGGCGCGACAAGGCGGACACTGTGATCCCGCTGGCCCGGGACCACGGCGCGGCGCTGATCGCGCTGACGATCGACGAGGTGGGGATGGCGAAGACCGCCGACCGCAAGGTCGAGATCGCCGAACGGATCCGCGACATCGCCTGCACCGAGCACGGCCTCGACCCCGAGGCGCTGGTCTTCGACGCCCTCACCTTCACCCTCACCACCGGCGACGAGGAGTGGAGACCCTCGGCGGTAGAGACGATCGAGGGCATCCGCCGGATCAAGGCGGAGATCCCCGGCGTCAAGACCTCACTCGGCGTCTCCAACGTCTCCTTCGGCGTCTCGCCGCGCCCGCGCGCGGTCCTCAACTCGGTCTTCCTCCACCACTGCGTCGAGGCCGGGCTCGATCTGGCGATGGTCAACCCCAACCACATCACCCCCTACAGCGAGATCCCCGACGAGGAGCGGGAGCTGACCGACGACCTCGTCTTCAACCGCCGAGAGGATGCACTCGAGCGCTTCATCTCGCACTTCGAGTCCCAGGGCGAGGAAGCCGAGGCCGAGGTCGCCGACCCGACCGCGGGGATGGAGCCCGAGGAGGCCCTGCACTGGCACATCCTCCGCCGCAAGAAGGACGGGGTCGAGGACTGGATCGAGCGCTCGGTCGAGAAGATCGGTGCCGTCCCCACCCTCAACGAGGTGCTGCTGCCGGCGATGAAGGAGGTCGGCGACAAATTCGGCGCCGGCGAACTGATCCTGCCGTTCGTCCTGCAGTCGGCGGAAGTGATGAAGCGCGCGGTTGCCCAGTTGGAGAACCACCTCGACCGGATCGAGGGACACACCAAGGGCAAGGTCGTGATCGCGACCGTCTTCGGCGACGTCCACGACATCGGCAAGTCGCTCGTCAACACGATCCTCACCAACAACGGCTATACGGTGATCGACCTCGGCAAGCAGGTGCCGGTCGACGCGATCATCGACGCGGCGGTGGAGAACGATGCCGACGCGATCGGCCTCTCCGCCCTGCTCGTCTCGACCTCGAAGCAGATGCCGACCTGCGTCGCCGAGCTGCACCAGCGCGGCCTCGAGTTCCCGGTGCTGATCGGCGGCGCCGCGATCAACCGCGACTTCGGGCGCCGCACCCTCTACCCGAAGGGCAAAGAGTCCGACGAGGTCTACGAGGCCGGCGTCTTCTACTGCAAGGACGCCTTCCAGGGCCTCGACACGATGGACGCGCTCGTCGACGAGCAGGCCCGCGCTTCGCTCGTCGACCGGATCAAGGCCGAGGCGAAGCAGCTGCGCGAGAAGCCGGTCGTCGTCGACGATTCGCCCCCGGTCACCGATGCCAGCGCCCGCTCCGACGCCCGCACCGACGTGCCGATCCCCGAGCCGCCCTACTGGGGGGCACGCGAGGTGCCGGTCGACCTCGGCGACGTCTTCCCCTATCTCGACCGCCACGTCCTCTTCAAGCTGCACTGGGGCGGCCGCGGCGTCAAGGGCGAGGCCTGGCGGCAGCTGGTCGAGGGGACGCCCGAGGAGGAGGGCTTCGCCCCGCGCCTGGAGCGGATGTGGCGAGAGCAGGACTACCTCCACCCGCGGGCGCGGCTCGGCTACTTCCCGTGCAACGCCGACGGCAACGACCTCGTCGTCTTCGACCCCGAGGACCCCGAGCGCGAGCTCGAGCGGCTCACCTTCCCGCGGCAGCCGCGGCACGACCGCATCTGCCTCGCCGACTTCTACCGCCCGCTCGAGAGCGGCGAACGCGACGTCGTCGCCCTGCAGGGGGTGACGGTCGGCCCCGAGGTAACCGAGCTGATCGAGCGGCTGGAGAGCGAAGGTGAGTTTGCCGAGCAGCTCTACGTGCACGGCCTCGGCGTGCAATCGGCCGAGGGCCTGGCCGAGTGGCTGCACTCAGAGGCCCGACGCCAGCTCGCGATCGACCGCGACCAAGGCCGTCGCTACTCCTGGGGCTATCCCGCATGCCCAGATCAGTCCGAGCACGAGAAGGTCTGGCGCCTGCTCGACCTCGAAGAGATCGGAATGACCCTCTCCGGCGGCTACGCGGTGATGCCGGAGCAGTCGACGGTGGCGATCGTCGCCCACCACCCGCAAGCGGTCTACTTCGGGATGAAGTCCGGCTTCATCCCCGAGGACAAGGCACCGGACGAGCTGATCGCGGGGACCGAGCGCGGCGGCACGCTGCCGCCGGAGGCGGACCCGGAGACGGACCCGGAGACGGCAGACGGGGGCGAGGGCTCCGAAGAGACCCCCGCCCCCGAGCTCAGCCGCTGAAGCGCTCCGGCATCTCTGCCGGGTGCAGCGCCGGGCGCTGCCAGTTGCGGCCTTCGTAGGCTTCCTCGAAGCCGGCCCGTTCCAGGTTGTGGACGATGGCCGACCAGGACGCCAGATCGCATTCGCCGACCTCGACGAAGACGGTGTGGCATCCCGCCCGGTGGGCGTCGAGCAAACGCCGGTGCAGCAAGGCCGCGTTGCAGCCGCGCCCCCGCGCGTGCTCGAGCGTCGTACCAGCCCCGAGCTGTGCGACCCCGTCCGCAATCAGCATCGAACCGGTCGAGACCGGGATCTCCTCCGGCCCCAGCGCCGCGGTGTAGCAATGCCACCCGTCTTGCTGCGGCAGCGAGAAGAACAGCGTCCCCGCTACCAGCGGCATATCGAGGGCTTCGGCGGCGATCGTGCTCAGCCCTTCGCCTTCGGCTTCGTCCTCTCCCAGCCGGTAGATGACGATGCTGGGATCGATGGTGAAGTCTGGCGGCGAGCCGTCACGGACCAGTTTCACCCAGCCCGTTCCCTGCTCGTAGCCGCGCTCGTCCAGCCAAGCCTCCGCCACCCCCGCGCCGGGCCTGCCGGCGGCAACCGGGATCCGGTAGTCGACTTCGCGGGCTCGCATCCATTCCACCGCTGCCGCCAGATGACCATCGGCGACGGCGGTGGGCTCCGCCGCTCCCTGGATCTGCTGCAGCAAGTGGACTTCGGGCAGGTCGCCGAAGGCGGTGGCCTGCACCGGCCCGAACGTCTCCACTTCAACTCCTGATTCAGAAACTGCTTCCGGAACTACCGAGTCCCACATGTCGCGCCGGAAGCGCTGCGCGACCCTCTCCAATACTGCCGAGTCGTATCTCACGGCTCCCCTTCCCAAGTTCGCGTGAGTGTTTTGGCCGATTGCTCGACTCTATGCACACCACTGTGGATTCGTCAAGGAACCTTGTCGATCTGGCTAAGAAGTCATGCGAGCCCGCGCCTGAGACCCTCGAAGGCGGGCCGTGTGCCCTTTATCGAGACTAGGCGACGCCACCGCGTTTGGCGCCGCCGGAACGGGCGCGCGGGTGCGGTTCGAGCCGCACCGGAGCGGTCTGGACCGCCTGCACTCGCAGATCGCTCCAGGTGAGCCCCTCGCGAACGAGCGCCGGCAGGCCGAGGCCCACAGCGGTGGCGATCTCGACCGCCTGGAGGATCACGCCATAGGCGAGGGCGTCGGCGGTGCTGATCCCGAAACCGGTGTGCAGAACGCTGATCACGGCAAGCTGGAAGACGCCGATATTGGAGGGCGTCGCCGGCACCACCGCGGTGACGTTGACCGCGAAGAGGACCGCTGCGGCGGCTCCGATCCCGGCCTTGCCGTCGAGCCCGAGGGCATAGAGCAGCGCCCAGCAGGCGCAAAGTTGGATCGCCCAGGCACCGAGCTGCGCGGCGGCAGCGGCCGACCCTTGGCGCGGATCGCGGAAGACGGTGAGCCCGGCGCGAACCTGCACCAGCGCCCGGTGAATCGCCCCACCCAGGCGGGCCAGGCGGCCATTGCCGTTGCGGCGCATCAACAGTGGCGCAATCAGGAGCACCAAGAGGATGAGCACCGGCAACAGGCTGAAGGCGAAGATCTGCTTCGTCCCCGAGTGGAAGAGCGGCGTGGTCGAGACGATGATCACCCCGAGCAGAACCAGCGCGACCAGGTTCAGCATCGTCTGCGATACCAGGGTCCCGAGCAGGACCGGGAACGTTTCCCGCATTCGCCCGCTTCGTCGGGCCAAGGTCAGCGCTCGCGCAGGCTCACCCAGGCGCGCGGGCAGCGTCGCCGACATCAGCACCCCGATCATCGTCGCTGAGGTGACGTCGCGGCGGCGGATCGGCCGGTTCGGCAGCGCCGCCCGGGCGATCCAGTACCAGGAGGCTGCACGGAAGAAGAGTGAAGTCGCCATCAGCGCGCAGGCGATCAGGACCCAGGTTAGGTTCGAGCGGACGATGCTTTCGACGACGTTGTCGATGCCGATCTTCTGCGCGGCTAAGAGCGTGAGGCCTACCCCCAGCAGCCCTGCGACCCCCAGCCCAACCCGCCTGGCGACGACGCGGCCCCTGTTGCCGGCCTGAGCAGGCGCAGGGTCGAGCGAGGGCAGCCGCTCCGCCCGTCGCTTCGGATTGCCGTCGGCGGGCCGGATCCCCGCCCAATGGGCGAACTTTTCTCCCGCCGTCGCCGGCTTCGGCGCCGCGATCGCGCGCTCGTAGACCGCCGTCACCTGATCGGCCACCCGTGGCCAGGCGTACCGCCGGGCGCTGCGACGCGCGGCCGCGCCCATCTCGAGCAGGCGCTCGGGCTCGTGGTGGACCCGCTGCAGCTCTTCGGCCAGGCGCTGGGGGTCGCCCGGGGGCACCAGCAAGCCGTCGACCCCGTCGCTGACGACGTCGCTGTACCCGGCGATGGCGGAGGCGATGACCGGGGTGCCGGCCGCGAAGGCCTCGGTCAGGACCATCCCAAAGCTCTCCCCGGACAGCGAGGGGGCGCAGAGGACGTCGGCGCGGTGCAGCTCATCCCAGAGGCTTGGCCCGGAGACCCGGCCGCGGATGTCCATGAAGCGCAGCAGGTCGGGGTCGGCGACGTAGCGGAGCACATCCTCCCGCTCGGCGCCGATCACGGTGAGCTTGCATGGCACGTGCTCGACCAGCGCGTTGAAGGCGGTCAGGAGAATCGGCAGACCCTTGCGCTCCTCCGGCCGGCCGACGAAGAGGATCCGCAGTTCCTCGGAAGGCGCGACCGGGTCGGTCGGCGCGGCTTCGACGTCGACCCCGTTGGGGATGATCGTGTACTCGCCGCCGAACCAGCGGCGGCCCGTCCAGGCTGCGGCCTCTGAGACGGCGATCCGGGCCGAGAGGCGGTTGAAAAGCCGACGGGCGCCGACGGCGGTGGCGATGTAGTTCGGCAGCGGCTTGGTCGCATAAGCGTGAAAGGTGCCGACGACCGGGTCGTGGGCGGCAAGGGTCGCGTTCCAGCCGACCAGCGGCACCAGCGGCTCATGGACGTGAATGACGTCGAAATCGCCGGCGCGGACGGCGCGACGTGGCGCGACCACGCCGCCGGCCGGGAAAGGTGCCAGGTTGGAGACCGATCCGTTGGCCCCGAACCCGGCCGTGCGACCGAGCGGGATCAGGTATTCGGGCAGCTCGCGGCGTTCGGCCTGCGCCCGGTGAAGGACGCGGCTGACCCGCCCAGGCGGGTCGACGGGAGCGAGGACGCGGACATCGTGGCCACGCCCGAGGAACTCCTCGGCCAAAGCCTCAACGTGCCGGTTCACGCCCCCCTGGTAAGACCAGGAATATGGCGAGACGAGACCTATGCGCACGGGCGATCAAGAGTAGATCATCGGTCGGCAGGCGCCGACGAGCAGTCAGCGCCAGGCCAGCGCCAGAACGGTGCCGATCAGGCCGAGGATGCCGACCCCGACCGTGCCGGCGAGGCCCCAGCCAATCTGGATGAGAACCCGCTTCAGGGCTGCCACCTCGCCCCGAAGTTCCCGGACGTCGTCACGGATCTCGGTGACGCGTCCGTTCAGATCGTCGAGACGGGAATCCGTCCAAGTGGACCTCATTGCCTCCATGCCTCCAGCCTAGGGAGCAAAAGCTCAAATTTGGGTCACAGAAGTGTAACTTTTCGTCTGTGACGATGTTTTCTCGCTCTTTGCACTGCTTTCTGCCCAGGCGAAGCCGGTGAAGACGAGCAGGTAGGCGGCGCCGATCTCGAGCAGGAGGGCGCCTGAATCGTTGGCGAGGGTGCCGATCGCGGTGGCGGCCAGCGCGCCCAGGAGTCCCGCTCGCATCGCCGGGCGTCCCTCCAGCCAGGCGCTCAAACGCTCCCGCCGCAGGTAGGCGAGCGCCCCGAGCACGAAGACCACGGGCAGGAACGCCAGCAGGACGGGTCGGACAAAGCTGTGGGCGGAGAGCTGAAGGCGCCGCTGGGCGACGTCGGCGAGGTCGCTGAGACCGCCGGCGTCGAGCACAGAGCGGGTCAAGTGGGCGTTGGCGCCGCTGAGCAGGTCGATCAGCGCGAGCAGCGCGAGCACGGCAAACGGCGCGGCGATCACGGCCAGGGCCGCGGTGCGCCGGCCGCGGCCGGCGACCGTGACGGCCGCAACCACGGCCCCGACCGGGAAGACGATCGCGGCGCCGACGTCGGCTCCGAACCGACCGGCGGCGAAGACGAAGGCGGCGAGCAGACCCACCCCCACGAAGGCAACCACTCGAGCGCGCTCGGATGCGCTTCGCGCGAACCCGGTTAAAGCGGCGCCGGTGCCGGCGACCACGAGCACCGCCAGCAGGGCCTCGAGCTCGTTGCCGATTCCGTAGAAGCGCACCCCCAGTCCCGGATTTGGCCCCAGCAGCGAGAGCGAGGTGAGCGACGACCCGGCGATCGCGTCGACGGCGTAGGCGGACACCGTCAGCGCCGAAGCGATCGCGAGCGCTCGGTAGCCAGGCAAGGCCCAGAGCGTTAGCGCCGCCAGCAGCGGCGATAGGAGCAGCACCAGCAGCTGTTCGGCGCTCTCCCCCGGTTCAAGCGCCGCTCCGAGCAGGAGGACGAGCGGCAGGTAGACGATCGCGAGCGCGACGACCTTCACCGCCGCCCGGGCCCGCCGCCCGCGGCTGAGAACCGCCGCCAGCAGCAGGGCAACCAGCCAGATGACGGCGCTCAGCCCGATCACCGGCCCGCGCCGCGAGGAGATCACGTCCATGCGGTCGACCAGCGATCCGATCGCCGCCGGGTCAACAGATCCCTCCGAACGGATCGGCTGCCCCGACATCTCGCTTGGCACCGGAATTCCGAAGTGCCGCAGGATCGTCGGCGCTACGTCAGTTGAAAGCACGTACCCATCCGTGCGCGTGCTATCCGAGGTGAGGTTGCCGTGGAAGCCCCCGCCGGCGATGCCGATTGAAACCGGTTCATCCGACTTACCCGTAGGCCAGGCGATCGCGATCAGGAGCGCATCGCTTCTTGGCGGGGGCAGCCGGTCGAGGGAGGTCCGGGCGATTTCCGAGAACTGGGAGCGGACGTTGTTTTCTCTCAGCGTTCTCTTCAGGAGATCGGGCACGATGTCGGCGGGCGCGGATTCGGCCCGTTCCACCACTTCCAGGAACCAGCCCGCTCCACTTCTGTGCTCCGGCAGTGGCCGGTCGTAGAGGGAGTCGAAGACCCGGTTTCCCTGGCCGACGTCGAGGTACGTCTGCAATGGCGGAACCGTCCCGAGTCCGGCGCTCATCACCCCCGGCGAGAGACCGGCGTCCGCCAGCTGCTCGACCGTCGTATCGCTCGGCAGCCAGGCCAAGATCGCCCTCTGCGGTTGGGCGGCGGCGGGCGCCGGGGCCACCATTAGTCCCGTAAGAAGCAGCGCTATCGTGGCTCCCATGGCCGATCGCACCTTTGCCAAGTTCAGCTTCTTCAAGATCGATCCCGCCTGGCGCCGTCGCGACGCCGAGCTCCGCGCGGCCGACAAGCGAGAGTTCCTCGCCGCCTGCGAGGACTTTGCCGTCGACCGCTCGCTGCGCGCCTACTCAACCATAGGCACGCGCGGCGACGTCGACCTGGTGCTGCTGACGCAGAGCCCGAACCTGAGCGACATCCACACCTTCCACGTCGTCCTCGGCCAGAGCGGCCTGGCGAAATGGACCACCACCCCCCACTCGTTCCTCTCGATGACCAAACGCTCGCCCTACTCGGCCGAGGACGCCCGTCCGGAGATCTGCACCAGCGAGCGCAAGTACCTCTTCCTCTACCCGATGGTCAAGCAGCGGCGCTGGTACGGGCTGCCGCCGGAGGAGCGCGGCCGGATCATGAAAAGCCACATCGAGGTCGGCCGCCGCCACCCGGAGATCACGATCAACACGACCTACTCATACGGGATCGACGACCAGGAGTTCGTCGTCTGCTTCGAGGGCGACGATCCAGGCGAGTTCCTCGACCTCGTCAACGAGCTGCGGCCAACCGAGTCGAGCGAGTACACCGAGCGGGAGACGCCGATCTTCACCTGCGTGGCGATGTCGGTCGCGAAGGCGCTCGACGCCCTCGACGGGACCCCCAGCGCGGTCGGCGCCGGTGCCCCGGCGCTCGGCTGACGATCGTCTTTCCCTATTCTTTCGCGCTCCAATGAGCAAGATCGGAACCGAAGAGACCCCCCTGCGCGTCGCCATCGTCGGCGCCGGCCCCAGCGGCTTTTACGCCGCCGAGCACATCCTCAAAGACGGCGACCTGCACGCCCAGGTCGACCTCTTCGACCGCCTCCCCAGCCCGTTCGGCCTGGTCCGCGGCGGCGTCGCCCCGGACCACCCGAAGATCAAGTCGGTAATTCGGGTCTACGAAAAAACCGCGGCCCGCGACGGCTTCCGCTTCTTCGGCAACGTCAAGATCGGCCACGACGTCGAGGTCGAAGAGCTGGAGCGGCTCTACCACGCCATCGTCTTCACGGTCGGCTGTGAGACCGACAGGCAACTGGGGATCCCGGGCGAGGACCTACCCGGCAGCCACGCCGCCACCGCCTTCGTCGGCTGGTACAACGCCCACCCCGATTACGCCGACCGTGAGTTCGACCTCTCCAGCGAGCGCGCGGTCGTGATCGGCAACGGCAACGTGGCGATGGACGTGGCCCGGATGCTGGCCCTGACCGACCACGAGCTGCGCCAGACCGACACCGCCGACCATGCGATCGAGGTCCTAGATCGCAAGCAGATCCGCGAGATCGTCGTCCTCGGCCGCCGCGGCCCGGTCCAAGCCGCCTTCACCAACCCCGAGATCAAAGAGCTCGGGGAGATGGAGGACGCCGACGTCGTCGTCGACCCGCAGGAGGTCGAGCTCGACCCGGCCAGCCGGGCCTTCCTCGAGTCCGACGAGGTCGACAAGACGACCCGGGTCAACGTCGAAACGCTGAAGGAGTTTTCCGAGCGTGAGCCCGAGGGGAAGAAGCAGCGGATCGTCCTCCGTTTCCTCTCCTCCCCGGTCGAGATCAAGGGCGACGGCAAGGTCGAATCGATCGTGGTCGGCCGCAACGAGCTGGTCGAGGATGGCGGGGCGCTGCGTGCCAAGGACACCGGCGAGCGCGAAGAGCTCGAGTGCGGGCTGGTCCTGCGGTCGGTCGGCTACACCGGCATCCCGATCGAGGGCGTTCCCTTCGATGAGAGCCGGGGCCTGATCCTCAACGAGGGTGGCCGCATCCTCGACTCCCACGACGCCGGCCACAAGGTCGGCCATTACACCGCCGGCTGGATCAAGCGCGGGCCCTCAGGCGTGATCGGGACCAACAAGAAAGACGCGCTCGAGACCGTCCAGCACCTACTCCAGGACGTCGAGGCGGAGAAGCTGCTGAGCCCGGAGAAGCCGGACCCGGTCGCCGTCGAGGACCTGCTGCGCGAGCGCAACATTCGCTACGTCAGCTTCGAGGACTGGCAGGCGATCGACCAGGCCGAGGTCGGCCGCGGCGAGCCGCACGGCCGCCCGCGGGTCAAGTTCGTCCGGGTCGAGGAGATGCTCGAGACCCTCGGCGAGCCCGCCGCGAGCTAGTGCCCGCCGACCTCTCTGAGCTGAAGGGGATGATCGAGTTGGCGCTGCCCGGTGCCGCCGCCGAGGTGAGCGACGAAACCGGCACCGGCGACCACATCCGCGCCACGGTCGTCGCCCCCCAGTTCGAGGGCCTCTCCCGGATCGACCAGCACCGGTTGGTCAAGGCAGCGGTCAAAGAGCGCTTCGACGACGGCACGATCCACGCGCTCTCGGTGAAGACCAGCCTTCCCGGCTGAATTTCACACCTACGCGCGCATCTCTACGACAAAATGTTACATTTTGCGCGCCATACGTGCGATCTATCCGCCTACGCTGGAGCCATGAGATTGAGATCTACCTGGACCGATTCCCGGCTTGACGACTTCAAGGATCAAGTCAACGCCAACTTCAAAGAGCTTGGACAGCGCGTGGACCACCAGACTCACCGGATCGACACCCTTCAGCACACGATGGTGCAGGCCTTCATCGCGTTGGTGGTCATCATGGTCAGCGGCTTCATGGGCCTCGCAGGCTTGATCCTCACGCAGATGTGAGCCGAGCAAGGCCTCTCCCTACAATGCCCCCATGGCCGACCCAGAGCTGAAGAGCAAAATCGAAGAGTTGATCGCCGCCAACCAGGTCCTGCTGTTCATGAAAGGGACCCCGGACATGCCGCGCTGCGGGTTCTCGATGCGCGTTGTCCAGGTGCTGGACCAGATCGACGTCGACTACGGCGCGATCGACGTCCTCCCCGCGCTGCAGCCGCTGCGCGAAGTGACGGCGGAGATCTCCGACTGGCAGACCTTCCCCCAGCTCTACGTCAACGGCGAGTTGCTGGGCGGCTGCGACATCATCGAGGAGATGTTCGAGTCCGGCGAGCTGGCCGAAGCCCTAGGTGCCGAGCAGCCCGAGACCGCCCAAGTGCCGCAGGCCGCGCCTCCGGCGCAGTCCCCGCCTCTCCAGATCGAATAACCCGAATAAAAAGCTTCTGCGGTCTGACTAAACCGCTGCTGCTGATTCCGCTGCGTCCTCTTTGACTTGGAAAGAGGAGCCGCAGCCGCAGGCCGCAACCACGTTCGGATTGTTGACCTGGAAGCCGGCGCCCTGCAGGCCTTCGACGTAGTCGACCTCCGAGCCGAAGACGAACTGCATGCTCACCTTGTCGACGACAACGGCGACGCCGTCGACCTCGAAGAGGTTGTCGTCCTCCTTGGCCTTGTCGAAGGCGAGTGCGTACTGGAAGCCGGAGCAGCCACCGCCGCGGACGGCAACCCGCAGCGCCTGCTCACCCGCGTCGGCTTGAGAGCCCAGCAGCTCGCCGATCTTCTCGACGGCCTTGTCACTGAGGGTGATCGCGGCTTGGGGCGTATCGGTCACTTCACAAAGTGTAGCGTCAAACGTCGGCGGTAGTGGGTCAGTTTGAATCTGCCCCCCGCAAGCCGCCTCCACCGCTATAGGTTCCGCCGCGTCCAAGCGAAATAACGGCGGGGGCGCTGGTGGAACAGCCCCCCGCCTGGCACCGAAAGGCGGAACCTTCCGATGCAGGCAGAGCGTACGGCAGCGCCGTTTGATGAAGACGACATATATGAGCAGGCGGTCCTCAGGCACGTCCTGATCGCGCAACCGACGGTCTTGCGGTTGTGCGATCTCACCCGCGAAGTCCGGCCCGAACTGGGCGACTCAGACCCCGTGGACGCCGTTGAAAGAGCGGTGCGGGAACTGGTCAAGGTCGGCCTGCTCTACCGGGACGGCAAGTGCGTCCTGCCGACCCCGGCAGCGGTCTACGTCGGCGGAATGGACCTCGGATGAGCTGCGATGAGGTCGGCAAGCAGATCGGGCGCAACATCGCCGAGGCTCGCAGGCAGGCGGGGCTTTCGCAATATCGACTCGGCCTTCGTCTATTCATGCACCCGAACGAGATATCCCGGCTGGAGCGCGGGGTTGGCTGCCCTCGGCTCACCACGCTCATGCCAATCGCCCGGGATCTGAAGGTGCCGCTGACCGATCTCCTGCGGGGGATCGAGTAGGCGGTGCCCCCGAGCCGCAAGCACTGGCCGGCGCATCGCATCCCCCTCCAGAGGCCGGTGATGGCGCTGGCCCTGGAGGCTTACCCCCACTGGCGCACGATCCCCGAGCTGGCCCGAGAGATCGGTGCCAGCGGGGCGCTGACGCGGTCGGTGATAGAGCTGATCCAGCTCGGGCTGCTGGAAAATCACGGCTCGGCTGTGCGGCCCACCAAGGCCATCGCCCACATGGAGCGCCTGAGCCTGCCCTAGGCTTTGAGCTATGGCCAAGCGGAGCAAGAAGCCTGCTGACCTCAACCGCCTCGCCGCCGCCATCGTCGGCGAGGCGACCGACGAGACGGCCCAGAAAACGGAAAGCCAGCAGGCTCGGGCCGGACGCCTTGGCGGAAGGAAAGGCGGCAAGGCGCGAGCCGGTCAAATGACGCCGGAGGCACGTTCACAGGCCGCCCGCAAGGCAGCGCGAGCACGGTGGCAGCGAAGCGACTAGTCCGTGTACAGCCCGGATCTAATCCCCTCTAAGCGGACATAGGGGATCAGCTGGGGATTGATGAACTGCCACCGGTAGTTCCGCCTTACGCCGCTCTTCTTAAGTACAGGCCCTCTCTGCTTTTCCGTGAACTTGGCGAGGTGGCTCTGAAAGGCGTCAGTCGTGTAGTCGCGGCCCGTCATCTTGCTCAGTGGCTCGCGTAGCTGAACGGCGGAAAAGCGCCCTAGGAAATCCTTCTCGGCCAATGCGCAGGCAAGCAGCACATAGCGAAACAGCGTGCCTTTCCGGACCGACGCCACCGCTTTCGCGTATTCCTGCTCTACGGCTCCTGATGCATGCTGGAGGGCTGCTACGACGGCCGCATCTAGATGGCTCAAGCTAACCGTGCTATTCCCGCTGTCAATCGTGCTGCGGCCAGCCCAGAGCCCGAGAAGATGGGTGTAATGCGGGTATCCCTGGGAGAGTTCAGCAATCCGGGTGTCGACCCCTCGCTCATAGCTCAATCCGGCAAAGCGAAATCCCTTCTGGACGATCTCCGCTAGCTCCTCAACAGGCATAGGCGAGACCTGAACCGGCGCAATGTTCCGCGCGACAGACTCATGCCCCGCCATCAGGTCGGCCAGGGAATCGGCGACCCCGACGACCATGATCGTCGCGTCGGTGTCGGTGTCGGCGAACAGCTTAATCGTGTCCGCCATCAACTTGTGAGTCGTACCTCCATTCACGGCAACGCGATCAAACTCATCGATGATGATGACCGGCGGGTTTGGCAACGACCGAACGTAGAGTCGAACGTCGTTCGGATGCTCGATCTCGGCATCGGGCATCTCAAGTCGCCCTACGACAGATGCAGCGACATCCTGAACAAACCCGATTTGGCGCTGCGTCACCTGGATCTCCTGGAAAACCTTCTTCCAGATGGACGAGAAATTGTCCTCGGAACTGCAAGAGACGAAGATTGAGCGCCTCCCCTGCGGCGCTTCAGGCTCCTGCACCTGGAAGGCGATCACACGAGCCAGCGAAGTCTTTCCAGTGCCACGGTCGCCGAAGAGGACAACGT
This sequence comes from uncultured Actinomycetes bacterium, assembly GCA_963702075.1. Lineage (GTDB taxonomy): Bacteria > Actinomycetota > Thermoleophilia > Solirubrobacterales > 70-9 > VAYN01. The sequence goes on from OY969703.1 coordinate 2,543,550, forward strand.
GCTGCCCCTCCGTGTTGACGGCGTCGGTTGCCTGGTCTAGAAAGCGCAAGCGACCAGCAAGGAACTCCGGGAGATGCACCGGCTTGTATGGAGTGAAAGCGTGGTTTAGCGCGTCGCGCGAAGGTGGCGCAGGAAGTTCAGGGGGCGCCGCTTTGCGGGTATCTCGGGGGTCGAGCATCTCCATGAAAGAGCAATATAGAGGCTAGAACGAGCAGTAAAGCCCAGATTTTGGGCGCTGCCGCGCAATTGCCGAGCTTTTCCATCCGCTCGCTCAAGCAAAATGGTCAGTATGAACAGGCTGAGCACGGAGAAGCGAGCGCAGATCATCGGCTGCCTCGTAGAGGGCAACAGCATCCGCGCCACCGTGCGGATGACCGGCGCGGCCAAGAACACGATCGTCAAGCTGCTGGCGGATCTCGGCGAAGCCTGCGCCGATTACCAGGATGGCGTGTTCCAGCAGCTCCCCTGCAAGGTGGTAGAGGCCGATGAGATCTGGGCCTACTGCTACGCGAAGCAGAAGAACGTGCCCGAGCAGTTCAAGGGGACGCCGGGATACGGGGACGTGTGGACCTTCACCGCCGTCTGCGCCGACACGAAGCTCGTCCCCTCCTGGCTGGTCGGCGAGCGCACCATGTACGACGCGACCTACTTCCTCGAAGACCTGGCGGGCCGGATGGCCGGGCGCATCCAGCTATCTACGGACGGGCACTCGATGTACGAATCGTCGGTGCGGCAGGCGTTCGGGGTCAACGTCGACTGGGCAGTGATCCAGAAGAACTACGCCGCCGACCCGAACCAGGGCGGCAAATACAGCCCGCCTGTCTGCACCGGGACCAAGCGGCGACCGATGAAGGGCGACCCTGATCCTGCGCGGATCTCCACCAGCTACGTGGAGCGCCAGAACCTGACGATGCGGATGGGCATGCGGCGCTTCACGCGGCTCACCAATGGCTTCAGCCGCAAAGTCGAGAACCTTGCTCACGCGGTCTCTCTGCACTTCATGCACTACAACTTCGCTCGCCCGCATCGGTCCCTGAAAGAGCGCTACCCGCGGACCCCGGCGATGGCTGCCGGCATTGCCGATCACATCTGGTCGCTGGAAGAAATCGCAGCGCTGCTGGACTAGAATGCACAATTGCCTTTGACCACTCACCTTGACTTCTATCTCCGCCTGCCGATAAGGTCCTCAAAGGATGGCGGTGGAAATCGGCGCAACCGGTGGCTTTGGCGAGAGCGTGTCCCTTTCCGGGGAGGACGCTGCGCGCTTCGTAAATGAGGTCGCTCATCCGTCTACCGACGAGCGGCGCCTGTCGCATCTAGAGCGCTCGGACAGGGCTTACGAGCACCTGTTTTCTCCCGAGCCAATCAGCGAACTCCCTCCCTCGAAGTAGTCCTTGGCAGCTCAGTTACGGCGCCTAGCGCTCCCCGTTGACGAGCAACTTTCCCGAGTAGTAGGGGAGTTCGACTGTCTGGGAGATGGCCACCAAGACGACTTGGTGGCCAAGAACGTCAATGGCTTCCTCTGCGACGGTCGCTGCGAGCAGGGGCTAAAGCACGGAATCAGCTCCACCTATCTCCTGCTCGATCCTGAGAAGGACCCCGCCTTGATCGGCTACGCCACCTTGACCTTCGACTCGGTACGACTGACGAACTCGGAGAAGAAGAAGATGGAGGAGCTAATTGGTATCGCCCAGTTCGGGGCGATCCGCATCCAGATGATCGGCGTCGATCATCGCCACCAGCGCACCCGCTGCGGCTCAATCCTCTTGGAGGCCATCACCGGGCTCGCCCGGAAACTCTCCCAGGACATCGCGGTGCGCTTCCTCTTGGCAGATGCCAACGTCAAGCGGATCGGGTTCTACGAATCAGCCGGCTTTGTCAGGAACCAGGCACAGCGCGAGGCTGAAAGAACGGATACCGAGCGGAGCGTTTCGATGCGCCTCGATCTGATCGATCCGCCCAACGCGGACAGTCTCGACGGCGTGACATCAGTCGCCGCCTAGGTCAGATTCAAACTGACCCACTACCACGTCGGCGGCCCAATGCGACAGCACGTCTAGAATCGCCTTTGTGAGCTCGCTCGCCGAGACCGCGGTCGTCTGCGACACGACCGGCTACCTGCCGACCGAGCTTGTGGCCGAGCGGGGGATCAAGACGATCAGCCTCTATGTCTCGGTCGACGGCCAGCAAGAACGGGAGTCGGAGATCGGCGACTTCGATGACTTCTACGAGCGCTTGCGGGCTTCCGAAAGCAGCGCGACGACTTCGCAGCCTTCGATCGGCGACTTCCTCGAGGTCTACGAGCCGCTGCTGGCCGAAGGGCGCGAAATCGTCTCGATCCACATCTCCGCCGGCATCTCCGGCACCTTCGAGGCGGCCGGGCAGGCGCGCGAGCGGTTGATCGAGGAAGACAAGGGGGGCGAGCGCCTGCACCTGATGGATTCGCGCTCGGCCGCCGGCGGCATGGGTCTATGCACCCTCGGCGCCGCCTCGGCCGCGGCCACCGGCGCCGACGCGGCCGCCTGCCTCGCCAATGCCGAAGAGACCCGAAACAACCTGAAGATGTGGTTCGCGATCGACACCCTCGAGTACCTGCGTCGCGGCGGTCGCATCGGTGGCGCCCGCGCCTGGATCGGCGGGGCGCTGAAGATCAAGCCGATCCTCACTCTCGAGGAGGAGATCACCCCGGTCGAGCGGGTCCGCACCCGCGCCCGCTCGCTGGAGCGGCTGCGGGGCTACGCGCGCCAACGCCAGGAATCCGGTGCATACGGCTGGGTCGTCCAGTACATCCAAGACAAAGAGACCGCCGACGCCCTGGTCGAAGACTGCTACGAGATCTTCGGCTGTGAGCCGGCCTTCATCTCCGAGGTCGGTCCCGTGCTCGGCGCCCACGTCGGCCCCGGCCTACTCGGCGTTGGGTCAGTGCGTACCGACCTGATTGCCTGAGCGGCTAACCGCGCCGCTTGCGGCGGCGCAGCATTGCCCTCGCCCCGATGAAGAAGCCGACGGCGGCGGCGCCCATAACCAGCTGCTGTTTGTGCTCCTCGACCTGGCGGCGCCAGTCGGTCAGCTCGTTGACCCGACCGCGCAGGGCCTCGACCGAGCCGCCGAGCTCGCGGCGCTTGAAGTCGATGTCGCGGCGGATCTCTGCCGGGGAACGTCCTGGAGCACCGGTGGTCACGAAGCCTCCTTTTCGAGCATCTCCTTGGTCAGCTTCGCCTCTTCGATCGCCTGTTCGGGCACCGGCGGCGACCCCGCCTTGACCGCGCGGTAGGCGATGAAGCCGGCGAGGGCGGCGATCAGCAGGAAGATCCCGGCGGTGACGAAGTAGCCGGCCCAGATGTTGCCGCTGAACACTTCTTCGCCGAGCAGCCAGGCGATCCCGTGCAGGATCAGGATCAGCGCCAGGAAGGCGAAGGTGCCGGCGGCGATGCCGACGACCGACCCTTTCGCGAGCTTGCTGACTTTGGCCGAGACCTCGGCCTTGGCGAGTTCGATCTCCTCGCGGACGAGGGTCGAGGCGTGTTCGGAGACGTCGACGACGAGGTCTGCGAGCGAGCGCTCGTCGGGCGGGGGCGGCGGTCCGGGGGGCGGGATCGGCGGCGGGTTTTGTACGGGGTCGGCCATCGGTCGCTCCTACTCCGGCGGGTCCTCGTTGTATATGCGGCGATAGGCGATTGCCGCGGCCCGCGAGGCGGCGATGCTCGCCAGGGCGCCCATCGCGGCCAGCAAGCCGCTCCAGACCAGACGTTTGACCAGCTCGTTATCCACTCAGCTCAAACCTTTCCCCACGAGGACGCGGCAGTAAACCATTCGGCCCGGCGGCGCTAGAAGATGACGCCAAGACTATTACCGCGGCTCGAGCCCGTCGCAGATCGTCGTCACCAGGAGATCGCGCGCCTCGTCAAAATCGGTCTCCGAAGCCGGGATCGTGCCGAAGATCCAGCCCGAGAGCAGTTGCTCGACGGCGCCGTAGAAGGCCATCGAGGCGAACATCGGCGCGACGTCGCCACGCAGGGCGCCGCTCTCCTGACCCTCGACGACGATCTTGGCGATCCCCTCGTAGGCGCGGCGGATCTGCTCGAGGTGGGTCTGGCCGAACGAGTTGGCCGCCCGGGTGACCTCGACGATGATCACCTTCATCAGCTCCGGGTCGTGGCGGTAGGAGTCGAAGATGAAGCCGGCTACCGTGCCCAGCTTCTCCCGCGGCCCGCCTTCCTTGCGGTCGGCCTCCTCGATCGCCGCCAGGAGAAGCGACCAGCGCTCGATGAAGAGTTCGTTCAGGACCTCGTCCTTGGAGTTGAAGTAGTGGTAGACGAGGCCGTAGGCGACCCCGGCCTCGTCGGCGATGTCGGAGACGCGGGTCGAGTGAAAGCCCTGGCGGGCGAAGACGCGGACGGCGGCGTCGAGGATGAGGCGCCGTTTGTCGGCGGGCGGGGCCTGCGCCATCAGCTGTGGGACTCCGTCGCCTGCGGCCATATGTAAGCGTCCGGCTGGCGGTCGGCAAGCGAAGGCAGCGACTCGCGCACCCGGTCCTGGGCGGCGAGGTCGAGCTCGGCGGCGACGAAGCCCTCCCCATCGGGGGCGGTGGCGAGGACCACGCCCCAGGGGTCGACGACCATCGAGCGGCCAAAAGAGCTGTAGTGCGGCGGCGCTTCGCCGGACTGATTTGGGGCCACGACGAAGACCTGGTCCTCGATCGCCCGCGCCCGCAGCAGCACTTCCCAGTGGTCGCGACCGGTGGCGAGGGTGAAGGCGGAGGGGACGGCGACGATCCGGGCGCCGCGCAGGGCGAGGATCCGGAAGAGCTCCGGGAAGCGAAGGTCGTAACAGACGGTCATCCCGAGGACGAGGTCGCCGAGTGGCGCGACGACCGGCTCGGCACCGGGACGCTCGTGCTCGGACTCGCGGTAGGAGACGCCGCCGGCCTCGACGTCGAACATGTGGATCTTGCGGTAGACGGCGAGGTCTTCGCCGTCGGGACCGATCAGGACCGAGGTGTTGAAATCCTTCTCGCCGTCGGCGCCACGCTCGGAGATGCTGCCGGCGAGTAGATGGATGTCGAGCTCGCGGGCCCAGCCGCGGGCCGCAGTCAGGCTCGGGCCGTCGAGCGGCTCGGCCCCCGCGACCAATTCCTCACCGCCGGCCAGCAGGTTCCACTTCTCGGGCAGGGCGACGAATTCGGCTCCGCCCGCCGCTGCCTCCCGCACCAGGCGCTCGGCCGCGGCGAGGTTCCGCTGCTTGTCCCCGTTTGAATTCAGCTGTACCGCGGCTACGCGCACCAGGTCTGTCCTCCGGTTGATTGACCCGTCAATCGGCTATCCCAGTATATGAGCGCCTAGGCGCTTGGCGCGGCGCTAGAGGTTCAGCTGGCGAGCGACGATCCAGTCGAACAGGGGACTGGGAATCAGTGGTTGCACCCGTGCCTGCACCTTGGCGTCGAGCCCGACGAGGTAGCGGCTCTTGGGTCGCGGCGATTCGAGGGCGTGGGCGATCGCCTTCGCCACCTTCTCCGGTGGGATCCCGCGTTCGGCGGTGTCCTCGATCACCTTGCGGAACTTGTCCAGCGCCGCCCCGTAGAGCAGGTTCGTCTTCGGCGCCTTGGCTTCGATGTCCTCGGCTTTGCGCTGCCCCCGCTCCCAGATCGGGGTGTCGATCGAGCCCGGCTCGACGATCGCGACCTTCAGGCCCCAGGGGCGCAGCTCCTGGCGAAAGACGTCGCCGATCGCCTCGGTCGCGAACTTCGAAGCGTGGTAAGGGCCGCCGAAGGGAAAGGCGATCCGGCCGCCAATCGAGCTGAGAAAGACAACTCGCCCTTCGGCCCGGCGGATCTCTGCCAGCATCGCCTGCGTCACCGCCACATAAGCGATCAAGTTGACCTCGAGCTGGTGGCGCAGATCATCCAGCGGCACCGTCTCCAGCGGTCCTGGGACCGCAACTCCGGCGTTGTTGACGAGGCCGTCGAGGCCACCGTCGGTCTCACGCTCGATCAACTCGGCCGCGGCGGCAATCTGCTCGGCGTCGGTGACGTCGAGGGTGACCGGCGCAAGCCGCACCGAGGCCTCGGCGCGCAGGGAAGCGGCGTCCTCCTCCTTGCGCACGCCGGCGAAGACCTTCCAGCCGGAGGCGTCGAGGCGCAGCGCAGTGGCGCGGCCGATGCCAGTCGAGGCTCCGGTGACGAGGACCGATTGCATCCGATGAGGCTATACATGAGCAACCGTGGGCCCATCAAGCTCCCGAACAAGCGCCTCCCAGGATCTACGAGGGGGAGAGATTTGGCCCTTCCGATTCTTGACACAACAGAGTGGGGCAAGAATCGGATACGCGAAGCAAGCGAGCGTGGGAGCTCGCGGCGCGACAGCACGGCGTCGTCACCCGCCGACAGCTGCTGGCGTTGGGCTTCGGACGAAGGTCGATCGAACATCGGGTAGCACGTGGGCGCCTCTTCACCGTGAGCCTCGGCGTCTACGCGGTCGGCTGGCCGGCGCTCAATCAGAAGAGACGGTGGATGGCAGCGGTTCTGGCGGGCGGGAAGGACACGGCTCTGAGCCATCGCAGTGCGGCGGCGCTGTGGAAATCGGCAACGAGGGCGATGGGATCGTTGTCAGTGTTCGACGGCGCTGTGAACTGCGACGCCAGGGAGTTCGGTTCCGCGGCCGCCCGAGCTTGGCGCCCGATGACGTTGTGCTCCGGGACGACATTCCGGTCACCTCGCCGGTGCAAACGCTTGTTGACCTCGCGACCGAACTCGACCCCGTCGCGCTGGAGCGCGCGGTGAACGATGCCGACAAGCGCGACCTGATCGATCCAGAAGCGTTACGGGAAGACCTCTCGCGTCATAGCGGCGAACCTGGCATCCGTGTCCTGCGCCACCTGCTCGACAAGCTCTTCTTCCGGCTCTCAGACTCGGACCTGGAGATCTATTTCCGCCACATCGTCAATGTGGCAAGTATCTCGATACCGCTCACCAAACATTGGGTGAACGGGTTCGAAGTGGACTTCTTCTGGCCTGACCTCGGACTCGTTGTGGAGATCGATGGCCTCCGCTATCACCGAACGCCCTCGGCGCAGCTTCGGGACGCCCGCCGCGACCGGGCACACGTGATGGCTGGAATGACTCCTCTGCGCTTCACGCACTACGAGGTCCGCTACGAACCCGATCGCGTCCGCGCGGCGCTCACTAAGACGATCGCGATACTTCGGAAGCGCACCCGATTTTGACCACAGCCCGCTGGGGCGAAAATCCGATGCGGGGCTTGAACGCAGGTCAGGAGGCGTAACCTTGTGACGTCGTGAACGACCCCCTCAAGGACGATGCCGAGCGCAAGCAGGTAACGGTCCTCTTCGCCGACGTCAGCGGCTCGATGGACCTCGCCGAGCAGGAGGACCCGGAGGAGTGGCGCAAGATCATGCAGCGCTTCTTCTCGCTGCTGGCCGACTCGGTCAATCGCTTCGAGGGGACCGTCGACAAGTTCACCGGCGACGGCATCATGGCGATCTTCGGCGCCCCGGTCGCCCACGAGGACCACGCGCCACGGGCCTGTTACGCGGCCCTGCAGATGCTCGACGAGGTCGCCGGATATGCGGCTGAGCTGCGGCGCGAGCGTGGGCTCAACTTCTCGACCCGGATCGGGATCAACTCCGGCGAGGTAGTCGCCGGCGCGATCGGCGGCGGCGAAGGCTCCTACACCGCGATCGGCCACACCGTCGGCCTGGCGCAGCGGATGGAGGCGCTGGCGGAGCCGGGCAAGGCCTACCTGACCGAACACACCGCCGAGCTGGCGCGCGGCTTCCTCGACCTCCCCGACCTCGGCGAGTTCGAGATCAAGGGCGCGAGCCGGCCGGTGCGGGTCTTCGAGCTAGCGGGGGTCGGCCAGGCGCGCGGCCGCCTCGATCTCGCCCGCGAGCGCGGCTTCTCCCGCTTCGTCGGCCGTGAGCGGGAGATGGTGGCGCTGGAGGAGGCGCTCGCCCGGGCGCAGAGCGGCAAGGCCACGGCGCTCGGAGTCGTCGCCGAACCGGGGATCGGCAAGAGCCGCCTCTACCACGAGTTCGCCGAGCGCTGCCGCAGCGAGGGGACCGAGGTCTTCCAGGCGCAGGGCCAGGCGCACGGCAAGTCGATTCCCTTCATGCCGATCCTGCAGATGCTGCGTGCCTTCTTCGGGATCGGCGACAACGATGCCGAACAGCTGGCGCGGGAGAAGATCGCCGGGCGGGCGCTGCTGCTCGATGCCACCTTCGCCGACGACCTGCCGCTGCTGTTCGACTTCCTCGGCGTTCCCGATCCCGAGCGGCCGGTCCCGCAGATGAGCCCGGAGGCGCGGCAGCGGGCGCTCGCCGACGTCCTCTGCAAGCTGGTCGGCAACCCGACCCGGAAGAAGACGCTGATGCTGGTCTTCGAGGACCTGCACTGGATCGACGAGGGCAGCCAAACGATGCTGCAGGGCCTGATCGAGGGATTCGCCGACACCCGCACCCTCGTCCTCGCCAACTACCGGCCGGAGTATGCCCCGCCGTGGAACGAGAATCCCTGCTGGCAGGCGCTCGAGCTGGCGCCGCTGCGCCAGGAGGACACGCGCGAGCTGCTGCGCGACCTCGCCGGCGGGGACCCCTCGCTCGACGGCCTCGACGAGCCGATCCACGAGCGCACCGGCGGCAACCCGTTCTTCATCGAGGAGATCGTCCGCGAGCTGGCCGAGTCCGGCTACCTGGAGGGCGAGCGCGGTGCGTACCGGCTCGCCAAGCCGATCGAGGGCGCGGGGGTGCCGGTCACCGTGCAGGCCGTGCTGGGGGCGCGAATCGACCGTCTTGCCGGCGACGCCAAGCGGCTGCTGCAGGTCGCCTCCGTGCTCGGCAAGGAGGTGAGCGGCGAGGCGCTGGGGTCGACGGCGGGGCTCGAGGAGGAGGCGCTGATGGAGCGGGCTTTGCGCGAGCTGATCGACGGTGGCTTCCTCTTCGAAGCGGAGATGTACCCGCAGCGCCTGCTCGCCTTCCGCCACCCGCTGACCCGCGAGGTCGCTTACGGCACCCAGCTGGCCGAACAGCGGGCGGCCACCCATGCCAAGGCGGCGCAATCGCTGATCGCACTGAACCCACCCGACCGCTGGGACGAGCTTTCGGCCCTGATCGCCGATCACCTGAGGCAGGGCGGCGAGCGGCTGGAAGCGGCGCGCTGGTCGGCCCGCGCCGCCTACTGGGCCGGTCACAGCCGACCCCGCGATTCGCTGCGGCTCTGGCACGACGTGATGGAGCTGACCGACGGCCTGGAGGAGGACGAGGAGGTCGCCGCCCTGGCAATCCACTCCCGCCTGCAGCAGCTGACCTACGCCTTCCGGGTTGGCATGGGTCGCGAGGAGCAGGAACGGCTCGCGGCCGAGGCGGAGGAGATCGCCACCCGGCGCGAGGATCTCCACTCGCTGGCGCTGCTGCGAGTGGCGACCGCGGTCCGCCCCGGCCTCGACCACTTCGCCGAGACCTGGCTCGCTGCCGTTCGCGAGTCGGTCGAGCTGGCCGACCGAGCCGGCGACCCCCACCTGCGCGTGGCGATCCGCTGCGCCGGCGGCTTCGCCTTTCTGATGACCGGAGACTTCGACGGCTTCGAGGCGGCGCTCGACGAAGTGCTGGAGCTGGTCGGCGACGACGGCTCGATCGGCGCCAACATCATCCTCGGCAGCCCCGTCGCCTGGGGGCTGATGGGCAAGGGGATGGTGCGCCGGGAGAGGGTCGAATTCGACGCGGCCGAGGAGCTGTTCGAGCGAGCTTTGCGCATCGCCCTGGAGGAGGACGATCCGGAGACCGCGAGCTGGGTCCGGAGCAACCAGGCGGGGCTGCTCGCGATGCGCGGCGAATCCGAGGCCGGGTTGGCGATCGCCATGCGAAACGTCGAGCTGACGGAAAAGCTCGGCGACGTGTTCTCACGCAGCCTCGCGCTCTCGAACCTGTCCTGGGTCCAGCTCAACAGCGGCGACGCCGAGGGATCGCTGGAGTCGATCGAAGAGTCCGAGCGCCTCTACCGCGAGCTGATGGACGAAGGTGGCGAGATGGCGGCCTGGCGGGCCCACCTGCGCTCGCAGGCGCTGCGCGAGGTGGGCCGTGCCGAGGAGGCCGTCGAGGCCGCGGAATGGGCCGCCGAGACCTCTCGCTCGCGGGGTCTGCTGTGGACCTACCCGGCGGCGATGCTGGCGCTGACCCGGGCGCTTACGGCTACTGGGCGGCCGGGCGCGCTGGAGGCGCTGGCCGAGGCCGAGCGGGTCGCCCTGGAGACCGGCGCCGAGACGCTGATGATCGACATAACCGCCGAACGAGAGGCGCTGGAGGGCGGAGGTGGGCCGCTGGGAGTTCGTACCCGCGGCGCCTACTAGCGCCGGCGCTCGAGCTCGGCGACCATCAGCTTGGTGTGGAGGGCGGCGATGAAGTCCTTCAGCGGCTGGGCGCCGGCTTCGAGCAGCTCCACCACCCGCTCTGGCGGCACCTCGCCGGCTAGACGGTCCATCACCACGTCGACCTCCTGGCGCACCAACTCTTCCAGCGCCGCTTTGTAGCGCAGGGTGTCGTAGACGGTGAAGCCGATCTGCTCGTCGTAGCCGCCGGCGCGGAAGCGGCCGATCGCCTCGATGATCGCCACGTCGGAGGGGGTGTAGCCGCGGCTGTTCGGGGTCAGGAGGCCGATCTCGGCGAGGCGGTCGAGGGCCTCCTTGGGGACGCCGTAGCGCTTGCGGACCTCGGTAGCGCTGGTGCGGGAGCGCTCGCCGGCCAGCGCCCGATCGAGGATCTGATCGCCGAGCTCGAGCATCGCCTTGGCCCGGTCGGGGTCCTCGTCGAGCACGTTCTTGATCGCCTTCAGCGGCATGAACCGCTCTTCCTGCAGGCGCTTGATCAGCTTGATCCGCTCGACGAACTCGGGCGGGTAGTAGGCCATGTTGCGGCTGGTCTTGACCGGCTCCGGCAGCAGGCCCTCGCGCAGGTAGTGCTTGATCGTCGGCCCCGGCACCCCGGAGGCCGCGGCCAGCTCGCGCATCCGCAGCAGGCCCTCGCCGTTGCTCTGTTGGGTGTCCGGGGTTCCGTTGGCGCTCACGCGCGGAACTCTCCCTGCGACTCGGCGGCGGGGCCGGCGGCCGCGCCCGACTCTTTCATCGCAACGATCTCGGCGGCCGAGTAGCCGGCCTCCGCCAGAACCTCGTCGGTGTGCTCGCCGAAGGCCGGGGCCGGCCGGGTCGGGTCGGCTGGGGTGCGGCTCAGCTTCACCGGGTGGCCGAGCTGGCGGACCTTGCCGAGCTCCGGCTGATCGAGCTCGACGACCATCTCGCGGGCCTTGACCAACTCCGATCCGAGCGCCTCGTCGAGGTCGAGGACCGGCTCGATGCAGCAGTCGTGCTCGTCGTTGAAGGCAAGCCACTCGTCGCGCGTACGGGAGCGGAAGACCGCGGCGATCTCCTCCCACGCCTCCGAGCCCGGCGCCTCGAACTGCTTCTCGATCAGGTCGGGACGGCCGACGCCGTTGCAGAGGGCGGCCCAGAACTTCGGCTCCAGCGCTCCGCAGGTAACCCAGCCGTCGGCAGCTTCGTAGGGCAGGTAGCAAATCAACCCGCCGGCGAGCTGCTGCTCGCCGCGCCGCGGCACCTCCTCGTCGCAGAAGTAGCGGCCCGCGACCATCGCCAGCCAGGAGAGGGCGCCGTCGGCCATCGAGACGTCGACCATCTGCCCCTCGCCGGAGCGCTGGCGCTCGTGCAGCGCCGCCATCACCCCGAAGGCGGCCATCAGCCCGCCGCCGCCGAGGTCGGCGATCTGGCCGGCCGACTGCACCGGCGGCCCGTCCTTGGCGCCGGTCAGCCCGAGCAGGCCGACCAGGCCGAGGTAGTTCATGTCGTGGCCGGCGCGCTGGGCGTAGGGACCGTCCTGGCCGTAGCCGGTGATCGCGCAGAAGACGATCCGCGGGTTCGCCTCGTGCATCCGCTCGTAGCCGACCCCGAGCCGGTCCAGCACGCCAGGGCGGAAGCCGTCGAGGACGACGTCGTGGCCGGCGACCAGCCGCAGCAGCGCCTCCCTCCCCTGCTCCTGCTTGAGATCGAGCCGGACCGAGCGCTTGCCGCGGTTGAGCGAGAGGTAGAGCGAAGAGCGAGTGCCGAGCGCTTGCTGCTCCTCGGAGCCGTAGTAGGGCGGCGCCCAGCGGATGTAGTCGCCCATGCCGGTGTCCTCGACCTTCAGCACCTCGGCGCCAAGGTCGGCGAGCAGCAGCGAGCAGAAGCCGCCCGGCAGCAGGCGGGTGAGGTCGAGAACCTTGACGTCGCTAAGCGGTAGACCGCTCACGCTTCGGCACCCCCAGCAGCTCCCGCGCCTCCGCCACGCTGGCTGCGCGTCGGCCGATGTCCTCTGCCATCTGCCGCGCCTTGGCGATCAGCTCGCCGTTGGACTTGCACATCTCGCCGTTCGGCAGGTAGAGGTTGTCCTCGACCCCGGCACGGACATTGCCGCCGAGCACCAGCGAGGAAGCGAGCAGCTTCCACTGGTCGCGGGAGATGCCGATCACCTGCCACTGATTCGGCCCTTCGGGGCCGCCGGGGATCTGGTCGGACATCAGGGTGACGTTGCGGGGGGTCGGGCGGATGCCGCCGGTCACCCCCATCACCAGCGAGATCTGCAGCGGCGGCTCCAGCAGTCCCATGTCGACCAGCGGGTCGAGGTTGGCGACGTGGCCGGAGTCGAAGCACTCGTGCTCGGGCTTGACGCCGAGCTCTTTCATCGCCGTCAGGAACTCGATGATCGTGTCGAAGCTGTTCTCGAAGACGGCCTTGAAGACGAAGTCCTTGCGCCGGCGCGAGTACTTCGCGTAGTTCATCGAGCTCATGTTCAGGGCTGCGACGTCGGGGCGGCAGGCGCGCAGGTACTCGATCCGCTTCTCGATCGGGATCCCAATTGCGCCGGTCGAGTAGTTGACGATCACGTCCCCGACCTCGGCCAGGATCGCCTCGGTGATCGCCTGGAAGTCCTCGATCTCATACGAGGGCGTGCCGTCGGGTTTGCGGGCGTGGATGTGGATCTGCGAGGCGCCCTCGTCGACCGCGCGCCGCGCCTCGGCCGCGTACTCCTCCGGCGTGTAGGGGATCGCCGGGCACTGGTCGCGGTTGGCAATCACACCGCTGATCGAGCAGCTGATGATCACGGGGTCGTCGAATGAGCTCACAACGCCTCCTTCTTCTGTTCCTTATGCCTGCATGACGAGCAAAAGGAACAACTGAACGTCATACCGGCATCACGCCGTGGCGTTTCTTCGGCTTCTCGACGTGCTTGTTGCGGGCCATCCGCAGCGCCTTGGCGATCGTCGGACGGGTCTCGCGCGGGTCGATGATGTCGTCGATCACCGCGTTGCCGGCGGCGATGTACGGATCAATCTGCTGGCGAACCGCGTTCAGCATCGCCTCGCGGGTCGCCTCCGGATCCTCGGAGGCCTCGATCGCCGAGCGGCCGATGATTTCGACCGCGCCCTCGGCCCCCATCACCGAGATCTCCGCCCCCGGCCATGCGACGATCAGGTCGGGCTCGTAGGCCTTGCCGCACATCACGTAGTAGCCGGCGCCGTAGGCCTTGCGGACGACGACGGTCACCTTCGGCACGGTGGCGCGGCTGACCGCGTAGAGCATCTTCGCCCCGTGGCGGATGATCCCGGCGTGCTCGACTTTCGAGCCGACCATGAAGCCGGGGACGTCCTGGAGGAAGACAAGCGGGATGTTGAAGGCGTCGCAGAGGTTGATGAAGCGCGCCGCCTTGTCAGCCGAGTCGTTGTCGAGGACGCCGGCCAGCTGCTTCGGCTGGTTGGCGACGATCCCCGCCGGCTGGCCGCCGAAGCGGGCAAAGCAGGTGATCACGTTCTTCGCGAACTTCGGCTTCAGGTCGAACCAGTCGCCGTCGTCGACGATCTCGCGGATCACGTCGTACATGTCGTACGGCTGCCGCGGCGACTCCGGCACGATCTCCATCAGCTTCTCGGAGGCTCGCTCGATCGGGTCGCTGACGTCGACGACGGGCGGCCGCTCCTCGCAGTTGCCCGGGAAGTAGGAGAGGTACTTGCGGACCGAGGCGATGCACTCCTCGTCGTCGGCGACCTCGAGGTCGCCGACGCCGGATTTGCGGCAGTGGACCTTGGCGCCGCCGAGGTCCTCCATCGAGATCTCCTCGCCGGTCACGGCTTTGGTCAGGTGCGGGCCGGCGAGCGCCATCGCCCCCTGGCCGGAGACCATCGGCACGAAGTCCGAGAGCGCCGGGATGTAGGCGGTGCCGGCGGCACACGGCCCCATCATCGCCGCCACCATCGGGATCACACCGGACATTTCCACCTCCTCGCGGAAGAGGTGGCCGGAGCCGGCGAAGAGCGAGCCCGCCGCCTCCTGGATGCGGGCGCCGGCCGAGTCGAGCAGCCAGACGAACGGCATCCGCTTCTGCAGCGCCATCTCGCGCAGCCGGGTGACCTTGAGCTCGCCGGTCATCCCCATCGAGCCGGCCATCACCGTGAAGTCGTAGGCGGCGATGCAGGTGGCGCGGCCGTCGACGTCGCCCCAACCGGTGACGACGCCGTCAGCCGGTGCCTCGACTCCGTCCATCGCCCGCTGGGCGAAGTGCGGGCGACCGTGGATGCCCATCTCGACGAAGGTACCCTCGTCGACCAGCAGGTCGATCCGCTCGCGGGCGGTGAGCTTGCCGCGATCGTGCTGCTTGGCGATCTTCTCCTCGCCGCCGCCGAGCTTCGCCTTGGCGCGGCGCTCGTGCATCTGGGCGGTCAGATCGGCCAGGGAGGCGGTGCCGGGAAGCAGGTTCGGGGACTTCTCCTCGGTCGCCACTAGCGTCCTTTCCACTGCGGGTCGCGTTTCTCGAAGAAGGCGGTGACCCCCTCGACGATGTCCTCGGTGGTGAAGGTGAGCGAGAGCTGCGAGCGCAGGAACTCGAGCGCGTCGTCGAGCGCCATGTCCTGCTGGCGGTACATCGCGTCGTGGCCGAGCCGCATCAGCACCGGGCTCTTCGAGGCGAGCTTGGCCGCCCACTCGGAGACCGCCGCGTTGAACTCCCCCGCCGGGACCACCTTATTGGCGAGCCCGTACTCGACCGCCTGCTCGGCCGAGAGCCGCTCGCCCAGCAGCATCATCTCGTTGACCTTCTTGCGCGGGACGTTGCGGTAGATGATCGACATGATCATGTAGGGGAAGGCGCCGACGTTGATCTCCGGCGTGCCGAAAGTCGCGCCCTCCTTGGCGATCACCAGGTCGCAGGAGAGGGCGAGGCCCATCCCGCCGGCGAGCACGTGGCCGTTGGCGGCGCAAAGCGACGGCTTCCCCAGGCGCGGCATCAACCGGAAGAACTCGAGGAAGAGGTCGGAGGCGAAGTGTTTGGCGACCAGCGGCGCGTCGGCGGCGAAGCCGCCGAGGTCGGCGCCGGCGCAGAAGACCTTCTCCCCCGCCCCCGTCAGCACGACCGCCCGCACCTCATCGGAGGCTTTGGCGAGCTTCATCGCCTCGACCAGCTCGCTCAGCATCTGGCCGGAGAGCATGTTGCGCTTCTCCGGGTCGTTCAGGGTCACCGTGGCGACGCCGTCGGCCACCGCGTAGGCGACTTTCTCGCCGCTCCACTGAGGATCTCCTTGGGCCATCGGCGGGCACGATAGCACCGAACTGAAAGTAGGAAGTGCTACTGTCCACTTCGCATTCGGGGGACCGGAGCGGTCCCGCAATTTCACCAGAGGAGAGAGATAGTGGCGACCGCGACCAACGACTCCAGCGTCATCAAGCCCGACCACGCAGCAGGGCGCAAGCACTTCATCTTCAGCCAGGAGCACGAAGACCTGCGCGAGTCGATGGAGTCGTGGGTGAAAAAGGAGATGTGGCCTCACCGCAACGAATGGGAGGACACCTACTGGCCGAGCGAGAAGATGAAGCGCGCCGGCGAGCTTGGCTTCCTCGGCCTCTGCTTCCCGGAGGAGTACGGCGGCCAGGGCGGCGACTACTTCTACTCGCTGGTCCGGGCCGAGTGCATGAGCTACTCCGGCTCCGGCGGCACCAACATGGGCTTCGCGGTCCAGACCGACATGGTCCTCCCCCCCATCCACCTGCTCGGCAGCGAGGAGCAGAAGAAGAAGTACCTCGAACCGGGGCTGAAGGGCGAGAAGATCGGCGCGCTGGGAATCACCGAGCCGGGCGCCGGCTCCGATGTCGCCGGGATCCGCACCACGGCGATCCGCGACGGCGACGAATACGTGATCAACGGCTCCAAGACCTTCATCACCAACGGGCCGCGGGCCGACTTCATCGTCCTCGTCTGCAAGACCGACCCGAGCGAGCGCCACGCCGGCATCACCCTCTTCGTCGTCGACCTGCGCGACGAGAACGGCGAGAAGGTCCCCGGCTTCACCGTCTCCGCCGAGCTGGAGAAGATGGGGATGCACGCCTCCGACACCGGCGAACTCGCCTTCGAAGACGTCCGCGTCCCCGCCGACGCCGTGCTCGGCGAGGTCGGCAAGGGCTTCTACCACATCGCCTGGGAGCTCCAGGGCGAGCGGCTGGTCGCCGCGGCCGGCTCCCACGCCGGCTGCGAACGGATGATCGAGAAGACCCTCGAGTACGCGAAGGAGCGGGAAGCCTTCGGGCGCTCGATCGGCAAGTTCCAGGCGATCCGCCACAAGTTCGCCGAGATGGCGACCAAGACCGAGGCGGCGAAGCAGTTCACCTACGCGACCGCCTGGCGCTTCGGCAACGGCGAGTACCCGGTGCGCGAGATCACGATGGCCAAGCTCTTCTCCTCCCGCATCGCCTGCGAGGTCGCCGACGACTGCATCCAGATCCTCGGCGGCTACGGCTACATGAAGGAGTACGAGATCGAGCGCGCCTACCGCGACGTCCGCCTCAACCGCATCGGCGCCGGCACCGACGAGGTGATGCTCGACGTGATCGGGCGGAGCTACGGGCTGTAGGGATCGATGACCGGGGCCGAGCGGGTCCGCGCCTACTACGAGGCCCTGAACAAGGGCGACGCCGAGGCGGTCTCCGCCCACTTCACCGAGAACGCGGTCCATTACTACACGCGCCTCGGACCGCACGAGGGAGCAGAGACGATCGGCCGCTACGCCGCCTTCGGCGTCGAGCAGATCGACGCCCAGTGGCACCTCGAGAACCTGATCGAGCAGGGCGACCAGGTGGCGATCGAGTGGACGATGACCTGGCGCGACCCGGAGAAGGGCGAGCGGCGGCTCGACCGCGGGGCCGAGTTCTTCCTGATCCGCGACGGCAGGATCGCCGAGGTCCGCGCCTACCACCACGGCGGCAAGAAGAACCCGCAGGGCGACCTGCTCGGCTTCGACCACGAGGGCCGCGGCTACACGATGCTCGAGGACGCGGGATGACCGTCGTCAAGGACAGCGGCGCCCGCGCCACCCTGCCGCCCTTCGGCGAGGAGCATGAGGAGCTGCGCCAGACCGTCGCCCGCTTCGTCGCCAACGAGATCGGGCCCCACGTCGACGAGTGGGAGGCGGCGCGGGAATTCCCCCGCGAGCTGTTCGGCCGCTGCGCCGAGCTCGGCTTCCTCGGGCTGAAGTTTCCGGAGGAGCTCGGCGGCCAGGGCGGCACCCATCTTCACGACGCGGTCTGGGTCGAGGAGCTGGCCCGCTCCGGTGGCTCCGGCGGCGTCGCCGCCGGGCTCAACGCCCACGCCTCGATCGCGATGCCGCCGATCTTCAAGTTCGGCACCGAGGAGCAGAAGCAGCGCTGGCTGCCCGCCGGGATCGCCGGCGAGAAGATCGGCGCCCTCGGGATCACCGAGCCCGGCGCCGGCTCCGACGTCGCCTCGCTCGCCACCACCGCCGTGCGCCACGGCGACGCTTACGTCGTCAACGGCGCCAAGACCTTCATCACCAACGGCGTTCGCGCCGACTTCCTCGTCTGCGCCTGCAAAACCCGCGAGGAGGGCGGTCACGGCGGCATCTCCTTCCTCGTCCTCGAGCGGGAGATGCCCGGCTACGAGGTCAGCCGCAAGCTGGAGAAGATGGGCTGGCACTCCTCCGACACCGGCGAAATCTCCTTCACCGACGTCGAGGTTCCGGCCGAGAACCTGCTCGGCGAGGAGAACGGCGGCTTCAAGCTGATCATGGCCAACTTCGCCTGGGAGCGGCTGCTGATGGCGATCGGCGCTGTCGGGGCGATGCAGCGCCTGATCGAGATCACCGTCGCCTTCGCGCTCGAGCGCGAAGCCTTCGGCCGCCCGATCGGCAAGTTCCAGGCGATCCGCCACCAAGTCGCCGAGATGGCAACCAAGGCCGAGGCCTCCCGCGCTCTCACCTACAACGGCCTCCGCCTCTTCCACGAAGGCCAGGACTGCATCCAGGAGGTCTCGATGGCCAAGCTCATAACCCAGCGTGCCGTCCTCGAGATCGCCGACCAGGCCCTCCAGATCCACGGCGGCTACGGCTACATGCGCGAGTACGGCATCGAGCGCGCGGTCCGCGACGCCCGCCTCGGCCCGATCGGCGGCGGCACCGACGAGATCATGAAGGAGATCATCGGCAAGACGATGGGTCTCTAGACGCCCCAATTCCGAACTCGCAACATTTGTCACCCGTGCGAGATACCCATTCGTACCAATCTATGGCATGCTATGGGCACGGGTGACAAGGCTGCTAGGTACCTCCTGTCACCCGGAAGCTCGTTAGCTAGTTCAGGAGAGGGGCCTCTATATGACACGGACGGGAGCACGTGCATTGACGGTGCTGGCTGCGCCACTCCACGTGCACATCCTCAAGGCGCTCGAGGAGGGACCCAAGGGGCTCCTCGATCTCCATCGCGCGGTTGGCTCGCCACCCCAGAGCACGATGCGCGTCTACACGCGAACACTCGAGGAGTTGGGGGTGCTCGAAAGGCGGCGCCAGAACGAATTTCCGGCGACCGCCGAGTATTCGATAACCCCGGCGGGAGAATCTCTGCTGGAGGTCGCGGGCCTCTTGCAGGAGTGGCTGTTGACTGCGCCAAACGGGCCGATCCTGCTCGGGAGCATGGCAGCCAAGAGCGGAGTCAAGGCGTTGGTCGGTGGTTGGTCCTCCCACATCGTCCGGGCCGTCGCGGCACGGGCCCTCTCGCTGACCGAACTCAACGTATTGATCCCCAAGATCAGCTACCCGAGCCTCGAGCGCAAGCTCAGCGCGATGAGAAGCGCGAGCCTGGTCGAACCGCAGCCCGGCAGCGGTCGCGGCACCCCATGCGGACCCACGGTCTGGCTGCGCCAGGCGATGATTCCTCTCGCCTCCGCCTCGGCGTGGGAGCGGAAGTTCGCCTCCGAGTCGGCAACCCCTATAGGCCGCCTCGATGTCGAGGCGGCACTCCTGCTGTCTCTCCCGCTGATCGAGCTTGACCCCGGGCACAGCGGTCGCTGTCGGCTGTCGGTCGAGATACGGGGAGGCTCCTCCCCCGCCATGGCTGGAGCAATCGTGGCAATCGAGGAAGGCAAGGTCGTCTCCTGCACCTCTCGCCTGGATGGCGACGTCCAGGCGTCTGCCTCGGGCAGCGCCCTTGCCTGGATGCGCCAAATGAACGGCGGACCCTCGGGCCAGCTCGAGATGGGCGGCGACCTGTCTCTTTCGATGGCGGTCACCAATGCGCTGAGGGAACTTCGAGGCGCTTTGTCCCCGAATTGACGCCTTCGCGAATCGAAACGCGTCGGCGCGCAGAAATCTGCTCTTTGCAGGGAGATCACACTCCCTGCCATGCACCTCGACGGTCGACCCAGCTGACTTCACCTGAAGATTTGGAAGCCCACGCCCAATCGGGTCTGATGGATCTCGAGGTACTTCCTACGACATAGAGGTGCTTCATTATTTCTCCTGAGAGGGCGGCGCCGACGAAGTGCCGCCCTCTATTTGTTCAGCGGACTAGGGACTAGAGTCCTCGGCATGCGTTCCGGTGGAACGGTGCGGTGCGTGGATCCCCGGGCCTCACGCGGTCCGGTCTACCGCTGGTTCGCCCGTTTCTCGGCCTCGCGCTTCGGCTTCTGGCTGTCGCGCAACATCAGCTGGAAAGTCGACCCCTACCTGCTTCGCATGACCGGGGGACGGATCGGAACCGGGCTGATCATCCCCACCGGGCTACTGGAAACGCGCGGGGCACGGTCGGGGCAGCTTCGACGCAACGGGGTCATCTACTTTCACGATGGCGAGAAGGTGACGATCGTCGCCTCCAAGGCCGGTGCCCCCGAGCACCCCGCCTGGTTCCACAACGCCCGCGCCCACCCCGACGTCCGCTTCGGGGGCCAGCCGTTCCGCGCCGAGGTGGTCGAAGACGATGGTGAGCGGACTCGGATCTGGGGGCTCGCCGACCAGGTGTTCCCGCCCTTCGCCGACTATCGCGAGCGCGCCGGGCGCAGCGGTCGCACGATCCCGATCCTGCAGCTGGTCCCTCGCTGATCGGGCGCGGCGCTCAGCGGCGGGGGCCGGTGTTGCAGCCGTGGTCCCTGCCCCAGCCGCGTTGGCCGTTGCAGTAGTCGAAGCCGGGGCCCCCGTAGAGCTGATCGGCGGCGCGGCCGCCGTAGAGACGGTCGTTACCGGCGCCGCCATGGCAGCCGTCCTGGCCCGGGCCCATGATGCAGATGTCGCGGCCGGGGCCGCCCCAGCAGCCGTCGCTGCCGGCGCCGTGGTGGCAGAAATCGTTGCCGCGGCCGCCGACGCAGTCGCTGTTGCGGTTGCCGGTGATGCAGACGTCGTTGTTGCCCCCGCCGATGCAGCGGTTGCGGCGAGAGCCTTCGGAGAAGCAGATGTCCCGCTCGCCTTTGCCGACGAACTTGTCCGAGCCGCGGCCGAGGTGGACGACCAGGGGCAGGGGCAGGGTCCTCGTCACCTTGACCATGTCGCCCTTCGGCCCCATCTTGACTTCGATCGCACCGACGCCGCGAGTCGAGCAGACGGCCTTGCGGTGGCCGCGGGTGAAGTGGCAGCCGCGTGGGTGGTGGTGGGCCATGTTGCCCTTGACCACGAGCTTGTTGTGGCCGCGCGGGTGCAGCCTCAGCGTCGACCCCTTGTGGGAGCCGAAGATGACGATTTTGGAGACAGACGTGGCGGCGGACGGAAGTGCCAGGAGGGCCACTACCGCGACCAAGCCGACCAGCAGCCTGCGGCCAGGGGGCAAACGCATCGGGCGCATATTAATCATGTGTATCGGCTAACAAAACGGAGACCTGAAGATCACACGCCGAATTTCCCGCATTTGGAGCAGAAAGATGATCTATTGCCCGGACGCAGCGAGGGCGAGGGGGCACCGAAGCGCTGCTGGCGCCCCCTCGCGAGGCAGGCTTTTCTGGCTCCCCTAGCGGCTCTTCTTAGAGCGCTTGCCGCCGCAGCGAGCCTTCAGCGGCGGGTTGAACACATGCCGCTTGCCGTTTTGCCCGGTAAAGCTGGCCTTCGCACGGTGGTTGCCTCGACAGATGTTGGTGCTGTTGACGAGCAGGCCCTTCTTGCCGCCCTGCATTTCGAGGACGAACTTGGTCACCGGGGCGTCGGGAACCGCTTCGAAGGAGTTGCGGATCCCTCCGTCGACCGAGTCGATCCGACCGACGAGGTCGATGTCCACCTTCGCCGAGTGCAGCGCGGCTACGAGGTCGGGTAGCGGATGATTGGACGAGCGCAGGTAGACGCGCCCGACCAGCGGTTCGTCGAGTAGAGGAGATACCGCTCTCGCGCGGCCATAGATGGACCGCTTGGGGCACTGACTGCCGTTGCCGTTGCCAGCCGCGAACTGGACCCGGGTGCAAATCGTGCCGATGTGCCCCTGTTCCAGGAACTCGGAGTGGGGAAGTTTGACTACGGCTGCCCCGATGTTGGCGTCGCCTTTGCGGGCGGTGAGAACGGCTTTGAGCGCCGGATTGGCTCCGCGCCTGGTCCCGCCCTTGAGGGTCAGCGCCAGCTTCGGCTTGAAGCCGAGACGGGCACAGTCGGCGGCCTGGAAGGGCGAGGTGACGTCAACTGGCGAAAGGCCGGAAACAGAAGCCGAAGCGGTCATCCGTTCACAGCTGGTCGGATTGAGGACGAAGTCCTTGCGGTCGACGTAGATCCGGATGTCCCGCGCGTGGACGACGATCCCCTGCAGGATGTGCGGGATCGGGTCTCCGCTCGAGCCGTCGGTCGAGACTTCGGCCGTGTTCGGATCGACCTTCAGCCCTTGGCGGATGACGACGTTGCCGAGGTCGAAAGGACCGACCTTGGCCGTCGTGATCGCCACGACCGACAGCTTGGTCCCTTTATACGGGCCGGCGAGATAGACCTTGCCCGGGGCGTAGGTCAAGGTCGGCCCCACTCCGGCACCCACCAGGGTCCGCCCGATCTGCGAGGCATCCGGGCAGCTCGGGTGTTCGAGCTCTTCCTGACCGCCGTTCGGCCCCGTCCTCGTGCGGGCCGCGGCAATCGCCGCATCCGAGCAGAACGGAATGCCGGACAGATTCCCGATCACGCCCTTCGGCAGCTTCAGGGAGAAGGTCGTGAATTCCTGTTCCCCGTCCTGTCGCGTCAGTCGCACGTCCAGCGGCGAGTATTTACCGGCAGCGTTGTTCTCCGTCCCGGCGGTGAAGCCCGGCTTGAACGGCGGCGTCCCGCTCGGGCAAGCACTCCCGTTGGGCCCATGATCGACCGTGAACGAACTCGTCCTGGTGACGATCTCGTTTGGCTGTGGGTTGTTCGGATCCGCAGCGTTCCAAGGCGTGAACTTCGCCGTGATGTCGTACTTGCCGCACGTCGCCGGCATGACCAGCGGCGCCCGATCGCCTTCTTTGAAGTGCAGGTTGAAGGTGCTGAATGGGATCTGCGGCAGGTTGTCGAAGGTGGAAACCAACTGCCCCGTAGCCGGGTTCAGCTCCACCTTGCCAGCTTGTTTGACCAGGATTCCGCGGTCGGGAATCTTCGCCACCACATAGAGGGCGAGCAACGACCCGAAGGGGTTGTCATAAGGCGCGGCCACGTAGACAGATCCGTGAGCTTCCTCTTCGAGCAGCGGCGTCGTGATGTCGACGTTCCCGATCTTCGAGGATTCAGGACAACCTTCACCGGGCGTCGAATCGAACCTCTCCCGCGCGTAATCCGTCGGCGTGCAGGCGTCCAACCCATTTGCCTGCGACGGATTCACCGTTATCCCTTCGGGCAGCGTCACTTCAACCTTCTTCGCCTGCCCTTCGGCGACCTTCGCGTTCGGGTCCAGCAGCCCAGAGTTTGGCATGTCAACGCGGAAATCAAGTCCGCTCGCCGTTCCGGCATCTGGGTTGGTCGGAGACGCCGCGATGCTCGGATTGAAAGGCACTTGGTTGCAGCCGACCATGTTCGGCTGCGTCGAGTTCGCTTGCTGGACCACGGTTCCGAGCGGGACATTCCAGGGTTCGAGTTCGACTCGGAAGTCGAGAGGACTTGCGCAGGAGACCGGCTGGCGAAGGAAAGCGGTTTCACCGAGGCCATTCGGCCGCCCGCAGGTTCCCTGTGCCCGGAAGTACACGCAGTTCCAGCCCCTCGCGCTGTCATGACGGGAGTCCCCCGGCGAGCCCCAAAGGCTCACCGTGCTCGAGAGGAAGTTGGCGACCTGGGTCGCGTTGTTGACCAATGCGACGATGCGGTAGCCGTTGTCGGGATCAACAGCCGTATCGATGACCACCGGGGTCCCGACTGCCATGAAGCCAAAGCGGGCCGGCTCTCCCTCGGCGGGCACAAGATTGAAAACCGGCACAGCAACGCGGAGCAGGCCGAAGGTCGCCGGTTCGATGATGGTGACCGTAGTGACCCCGACGGCGGTGGCATCGGGACATTCGTTAGTCAGTTCTTCGGTCGTGGTGAGGAAGCTCACCATCGGGCATTTGGGAGTGGCGGTTGCGCTGCCCACAAAACCCGCCGGCAAGGAGAACCGCACGTTTCGGGGGAGCCCCGGCTGTTCGATGAAAGCGTCTCTGCGGTTGCCTCCGTTCAGGGCCGCCGTGTTGAGCTGGATGGTCGTCGTCAGCTGAAAAGGATGGGCTCCAGCCCGGGTCGTGGGAGCGCCGCCCTCTTCTTCTGATTGTGAGGAGGTCTGTTCGATGCCGAAGGGGGTGGGTTCCGGGCTGACTTTGACGACCTGGGGGACCGAGAGCGAGGGGGCATTTGCGCCTGAAACGGTGACAGTGCCCGGCGCCCCGGCGACCGGCGGTTCCCCAATCAGGTTGGCGAGGATTTCGACTTCGATCGCTTCATAGGAGGGGAGCGTCTTTTCGAAGGTGCAGGAGACTTCTACCGGCGATTCGACCGTGCAGTCCACTCCGCCGATCGTTCCCTGGGCACCGGCGAACGCTTCGACTCCAGCTGCTTCCACACCCTCCGGCAGGTGATCGACGATGGTAACCGGAGTTTCCGTGGCATCAACCGGAGCATCGCCAAGGTTCGTCAGGGTCAGGACGAGCCGGCCGCTGCCACCGTTCTCCAGAATTTTGGCTTTCGCGCTCCCCAGATTTCCGAAAACTTCGTTTTCGACTGGCTTGACACTAATGACGGGCTCGGCATGCTTCGGAACCGTGATCACGAACGGGGCACCGCCGACAGGCCCGCCCGTAACTTTGACAGCATTCGTGCCGAATGCGACTTCAAGAAGCGCCTTTAGTTGTGCCGCAGTTTCGGTAGGCGGAAAGCCGGTGTTGTTTTCGCAGAAGACTTCCCCGAAGAAGTTCGCGGTGCCGAGGCAGCCGATCAGTTTGCCCCCGACCCTGAGTTCGATCGCCGCGATCTGAGATCCGAAGAGTTCCTTGGTTCCGGTTTCGATTTCCTGGACGTTGTCGGTTGGCTCCCAGAGGTTCGTCGGCCGACTACCGGTCAGAACCTGCCACCAAGGTTGAGGCGCCGCGGAGGCTTGGGCAGGCAGCACCGCGAGGGCGCCGAAAGCGAGGATGACGAGGGTGAGCTGCCTGAGCCGTAGGAACATGGTCGAGAACTCCCTGGTTGCGGCACGATCGAGATCGGGGGTCTGCTGCACGCGCCTCATCGCGAGGCCTTTCGGCCGTGGCCGGCTTTCCTGTGCTGGTGCTTGTGCTTGACGCAGCGAGACTTGCCGTGACGGCGCACCTTCCGCTCGCCCTTTCGGCAGTGAACCTTTGCCGCCCCGACATTGCCTGGCCCAGAGAAGACCGAGCTCGACGGCGTGGGGTCATTCGGCGGCGTGCCATGTGCCTGGCATGCTTCGCCGAGGCATTCGACGCGAGGAGTGAGGCTCCCGGGACTGCCGTTAACGCGGGCATCGTAGACATCCAGCTCCGAGTCTTCATCGACAGGATTGAGCCTCGCCGGCGTCATGAAGAACACGTCGTCGCCGCTTTCGCTGGCATCGAGGAATCCGGCTTCGCTTTTCCCGGTGCCCGAGGAGAGCAGCGACACGCAGCCGCCGGCACTCCTCGCGGTAGCCGCATCGCCGGAGGCCTGGCTGCAACTGCCCAGGACCGCGGGCTCGTACTGGTAGACATCCCATCCGCCGTTCGCGTCGGCTGGCACCAGCGAATCCGCAGCGTTGAAGAAAACGCGACCATTGTCGAGCACGGCCCGGGGGGAGTAGAGCGATATCTCGCTCAAGACATCGGAGACCGTGGGCTCGGGCAGAACGGCCTCGATCTGGTCCCCTTCCCACTGGCGGCGTGGATCCACCAGCTTGATCACCCCCGCCAGTTCTCCTTCGGGAGCGGCGCCACTCGGCTTACAGGAGATACAGGCCAATTGGTCGACGTTTGCGTCGTAGCGATAGACCCGCTGGACTGGTTCGCCGGTTTTGGAATCAAGGTTGTCGTTGCCGGCGAGAGGGCGCTCGGAGGCGAAGGCAAAGAAGCGGCCGCTGGGCGATGCGGCGGCACTCAGGCGTGAGGCGATCCCCTGCGAAGTACCCCAGTCATGTTCGTCTTCTTTGGAGAGAGTTCCTATGTAACGTACGCCCTCGCCCTTGCGCCAGACGTAGAGGTTTGGCTTTTCGGGGGCGGCGGTTTCACCCTCTTGGTTGGGGGCAGGGTCCAGAACCCCAAGAGCAACGAAGTAGACCGTCAAACCGTCATCGCCGACGCCGGGCGCAAGGCCCTGGACTTCGGCGCTTTCTCCGGAGAGCCCGGCGGGAACACTGATGTCGACGAGGCTGCTGCAACCAGATGCGACCGAGCCAGCCGGGATCTCACACCGATAGAGGTCGCGTCCGCTCGGGCTGGCGTCGCCCGTCAGCTGCTGGGAATCGGTGAAGAAGACCGCGGTTCCATCCGTGCTCGCCCCCTGAAAGATCGGTTCTGACGCACCCGAACCGCCTCCCCCAAGGGGTACGTCGATCCGAACCGTTTCCTCGGCCACCGTGTCGCGCAGGTAGAGCGCGGTGAAGTTGTGAGCGCTCCAAAAGATGCGCGACCCGTCGCTCGAGATCGCGTTGTCAACCGTGTGGCCGGTCGAGATTTGATGGCCTCCCGAGCCGAGGGTTTCGGTATCCGCGAGCCCACCACCTTCCGTCGAGGGCAGAACGCTAATCGGCCGCAGCCCTCCCGCGCTCCATAGGTAGAGGCTGTTGAACGGCGGCGGCGGCGCCCCCTCGACAAGCGGCACCTGAGCATTCAGGACCACGTGCGCCATATCGGGCGTTGCCCCTGCGATGTTTACGGGGCCGAGCGGGTTTCGTGGATCGCCACCGAATTCCGTACCGCCGGGAACGTTCCCTGCGGTGATCAGCGGCGTGAAGACAGGCGGGTCCGTGCTCTGCCGGAGATACGGGGTTCTTTCAGTCGCCTGGGAAGAAAGCCCCACGGTGGTGCGCGGTTCGACCAAACCCGCAGACAGGTCGCGGCCGAAGAGCTTGTATTCGCTCAGCGAGCCAACTGGAATCTGGGTGACGCTGCCATTGGGAAGGGTGATGTCCTTGGAACTCCACCCCGTTGCGGCCCGGCGAGCAAAGACCGTCGAAGCTTCAGCCGTTCGGTTCCCCGCCGGCTCTGGTTCGATCGACCCGCGGCTGGCGTAGACGATGCTTTCCCCGTTCGCGGCAGCCTGAACATGGGCATTTTGCGAGCCCTGGAGCACCGCGCCATGCTTATTCGGAGGCGACACGATCTCCCAGGCTCGCGAGTCGCTCAGCTGAAAACCGAGCGAACTGGTCTCGGTTCTGAACGTGTGGTTGGATTCCAGGGCCAGATTGCTTCCTTCTGAGTTTTCCGCGAGAACCCGGTAGTGGTAGACCGTGTTGGGGGCGAGGCCGGTTAGAGCCTGGGACACGCGGACACCCTTGTCGCCGCTGCCAATATCCACGGCAGTGGCAGGAACTGAGGTGCAGGGGTCGAGCGAGCAGTCTTCGAGCCCATATTGGAACACGTAGGTCGTCTCGTGAGAGCCGGGATTGATTTCAGCAGTCAACGTCGCCGAGTCGCCGCTGACTTCGGTGACGGAAATATGTTCGACCCGAGGCGGTCCCTCATATTTTTCTCTGGGCTTGAAGATCTCGACCCGGGAGGGCTCGCCGGTCACCGTGTTGGCGACGAAGATAGCCGTGTTTTCACCGTCGATTCCAACTCCTTGGGCAAATTCGACTTCACCTTCCTCGCCCACTCCTGCAAAGGTCGCCAGCAGGTTTCCCGCTTCGTCATACCATGCGATCTTGGGATCGGACACCTTCTGGGCAACGTAGACGTCATTCGTTGCTGGATCGACCCCCACCGCATAGGCAGCTGTCGCATCGACAGGTTCCGAGGCGGCAGTGTACGTCGTTAGAGGCGTAACCGGATACACCGAAGGGGTGAACTTAAGGACGGGTGCTCCGGCGGCATTTCCAAGATTGAGAAACAGGTCGCCATTCATGTCGACAGCGCCGTTGGCAGGATGGGGAGTGGAAAACACCGTGATCTGTTCACCGGTTGAGGCAAAGATCGTCACCGTTTCGGCGAGAGTGTCGATTGCGTAGATATCGCCATTCGCGTCCACGGCCACGCCCGTGAGTTTGGCGAAGCCAGTAAGTCGATCAGTACCGGCGTCGGAACCGGCCGTGAACTCGGCCGGTTCCCCGTCCGGTTGGAAGACACGCAGGGAATTGGCGTCGGTGACGTAGAACTCATGGGTGGTCGAGTTGACAGCCACTTGACTCTCACCCGATCCCGCAGAGAGACCTAGACCGCCGATCACGTTCCCCGAGATGTAGCCAGCGGACCCTCCAAAGTTCGCCGGTTCTCCTCCCGAGTCGAATCTCAGCAGCGAGCCGTTGCCGCGATCGAGAACGTAGACCCAGTGTTCTTGCTGATCAACTGAAATCGATCCCGCTTCTACGAAACTGCCTGGACCTATCCCGTCAGGTCCAAAGCTGCCGCTGAATTCGGGTGATTCGGCCGCAGAAGCCGACCCCGTGACGCTGAGGACGATCAATAGGCAACCAATCAACAGTGCCCCGCCGCTAAAGAGGCGTGCTCGCATGAACTGTTCCCCTTCCTTCGCCGGTGTAACCGACCGATACGCCCCGCGACTCGCGTCCCCGAGCCGGTTCCCCCCCTTGAGGGATGAGCTGAGCTGATTCCCACTCAGAAACCTAACGACTCCGGAGCAAACGGGGAAACTTTGTAGCCCAGACAAAAGTTCTGTCCTTGGCAGCGGGCTCAAAAGTTCCTGGAATTATCACTACAGCAAATATTCGCACGTGCATCCCTGAGCCCTCGACAGCTCCTCTTTTCATGTCTCTAAATGGGGTGGGGTGGGACCTATGCGGCCCCGCCCCTTCAATCCGTACTTCCTTGCTTGATATCGGTCTAGCATGTGAACGTCATATTCTGAGCGAAAGTCAACGTCCTTTCGCCATCCTGGGAAGCCGTCGTAGCTGCGCCTCCGTTCTGGCTCGAGGTGAGAGCGAATTTCGTGCCGGTTGTTGTGACCTGAGTCCACTTCTGTGTGCCGGTCGCCGGCGATTCGTACTTCACCGTCGCGGTTTTCTGTACTGCGCCGCACGTGGTCGGCGCGGTCATTTCACCGATGATGCCGTTGCCGTTGATGACCTCGCTCACCAAACCTCCCCCGCAGATGAACGAGGCAAAGTGCCCGGCGTTCGGTGTGAGCAAGATGCCGCGGACCTCGGGTGGCCCTTTCTCGAGGATGACGTTGTGCCCGATCAGATCTGTCGTTTTGATCGAGCCAGAGGCCTGGCCGGTGGACGTGCATTTGCTGCCGAAGAGGTTCTCCGTGCAGTTGCTGAACGTCAGTGTGACTTCTGACGATGTCGTGGCCGTGGTTTGCTGGCCGGCGCCGGCGACAGAGGTACAGGTCATTTTCAGGCTCGAACCGTCGGCTGTTACGGGGACCGTGTTCCCGATACTGGCCAGATTGAACGCAACCGGGAAGCTACCGTTCGCCGGATCGAGGCTCCATTCTCCGGCCGTAGCCAGGGCCGGCAGGACGAACATCGCTGCGCTGATCGCTGAGAGGGCGAGCAGGAGGATCTTCTTGCTCATGTTTGCCTTTCACGTCTGGTCTCGGCAGGAGATCTGCGATCTGTTTGCCGGACTATTGTGTGCGGGTCGGCCGCTCTTTCGTCTGCCAACCCACCTTTCCCCCACATCTCTAGCCGCACACGGCTAAGAGCACAAAGATATCTGAGTTTTTTAGCGCAGTCACGTGATCACCTAGCGGAATGTCCCCGCACTCCCCAGAACAACGGGACATCACCCTCGCAAAGGCACGCCTAATTGAGTTCTGCATGAACCTGACTCCTATTGGTGAGCGGAACCACAAAAAGGCCGGGGGACAACTGGCCCCCGGCTCATTATTCAGTGCTAGATCGTCAACTTCCTAGCATGTAAACGTCATGTTTTCGGCGAACGTCACAGTCCCTTCGCCGTCCTGGGAAGCCGTCGTAGCTGCGCCTCCGTTCTGGCTCGAGGTGAGAGCGAATTTCGTGCCGGTTGTTGTGACCTGAGTCCACTTCTGTGTGCCGGTCGCCGGCGATTCGTACTTCACCGTCGCGGTTTTCTGTACTGCGCCGCACGTGGTCGGCGCGGTCATTTCACCGATGATGCCGTTGCCGTTGACGACAACGGCAACGAGTCCCCCGCCGCAGGAGAACGAAGCAAAGTGCCCGGCGTTCGGTGTGAGCAAGATGCCGCGGACCTCGGGCGGCCCTTTCTCGAGGATGACGTTGTGCCCGATCAGATCTGTCGTTTTGATCGAGCCAGAGGCCTGGCCGGTGGACGTGCATTTGCTGCCGAAGAGGTTCTCCGTGCAGCCGCTGAACGTCAGTGTGACGTTGCTCGATGTCGTGGCCGAGGTCTGTGAGCCGTTACCGGCGGCACTGGTGCAGGTCACTTTCAGGCTCGAACCGTCGGTTGTCAGGGTCGTGTTCCCGATACTGGCCAGATTGAACGCAACCGGGAAGCTACCGCTCGCCGGATCGAGGCTCCATTCCCCGGCCGACGCAACCGCCGGCAGGGCGAACATCGCTGCGCTGATCGCCGAGAGGGCGAGCAGGATGATCTTCTTGCTCATGCTTTACCTTTCGATTCAGGTCTCGGCAGGATGGTCTGGAACCTGTTCTTGCCGGACCAGTTGTGCGGGGTCGGCGGACGCTTCCGTCGACCCGCTCTTTCCTCTACATCCCTAGCCGAGACGCAACTAATGGATCAAGGCATCCTGTTCATTCAGGGATATCCGTTGGTTCGGGCCTACGCACTACCCCTGCAAATAGGCCAAAACCAATCTTTAGCTTTCGCAGAACTGTGCCCTCAAGTTAGGTCGGCGCTGGCGGATCAGAGGATCCGAGGGCAGGTTTTCAAGCCGTAAGCCTTTGCTTCGCGCTCGAACTGAGGGACGCTTGACTGGAGCGCCTTTTTAGGTTCTTCTTCCATCATCTGGCTCGCGTGAGACAGCGTGCTGACCATGTGGGCTACTTCGGCTCGATCCTTTTCGGGGGCCATAAGGGTTTCCAGTTGTTCCGCCTGGCCCTTCAGCGCTGGCGCGATTACTTCACGAAAACCGTCTTCAAGCTTGCTTTCAGCTTCAGCGGGGCCGCCGGGTAATTCCTTCCTCCAGGCATCGGCCGCGGCTTCCCGCTCCTGGGTTGCCTTCGTACAGATCGCGTCGGCTTGCTTGATGAACTGTGCCTTGGTGAGAGGCGCCGACGTTGCTTCGTCTCCCGAGCTTCCGCAGCCAGCTGCCATGCAAACCGCTGCTACCACTCCTATAACCATGATCAGCCTGTACATCGTGCTTCGTCTCCTCCCGCTTTGTTTGATCCTGAAACGGGATGAACGTACTGATCAGACGAGAATGTTCAAAGCAAAACTAAGGCGGCGCGCGCGGGAAGCTGGCGAAGTGGGGTTAGACGTGCGCGGCGGTCAGAGCGGCTGAGATCTGCTTTGCCCAGTCGCGGATCTCGGCCCAGTCGCGGCGGTCGCGGAACTCGCGTGGGATCCCCTCGACCATCGCCCTCTCCATGAAGCCGTGCGGCTCCGCCGGCAGGCAGCCGCCGAAGACGACGTGCTCCCTGCCGCCCAGCTCCTCGACCTTGTCGGTGATCTCCGGCGGCTCGGTCCACTCGGGGTTGTCCTTGGAGGGGTCGCCTACGGGGCCGGAGCTGAAGACCCAGAGCGGCAGTTGCCGCAGGCCCTTGCGGTGCTTCTTGAGGAAGTGGCGGGCGTCGCCGCGCCAGCGCTTCATGTAGACGGCGCTCCCTAGGACGACTGCGTCGTAGGGGTCGAGGCTTTGGACGTCTTCGGCTCGCTCGAGGCAGACTCCCAGCCCCTCTCGCCGCAGGGTCGCGGCGATCGTCTCGGCGATCTCCGCGGTGGAGCCGCGTTTGGAGCTGTAGGCGACGAGGATTGTCATCGCTCCCGATTGTGCCTTACTGGACAGGGTGTCGCATCGTGCATTCGCCACAGAAGGCACGGCGGTTGTCCCGGGTGACGTGAACCGCGCTACGTTGGGGCCTCACCAACGCAAGGAGGCGCGGATGCTCTCGTGGCTGGCAGGCAAGCTAATCGCCCACAACATGCGGAGGCTGAGGGAAGGCGACCCGTCGCCGACCGTGCGTATGTATGCCGAGGACGTCCACTTCACCTTCCCCGGCGACAGCTCCTTCGCTCCCGGGGCGAGCAATAAACGCGAGCTGACGCAGTGGCTCGAGCGGTTCGTCTCGCTGGGGCTGAAGATTTACCCCGACGAAGTTGTCCTCAAGGGCTTCCCATGGCGCCAGACCGTCTGCGTGCGCGGCCACATCCACCTCGACGATCCCGAGGAGGGCCGGGTCTACGACAACCGCTATGTGATCTGGGGTCACATGGCTTGGGGCAAGATGCGCGCCTACGAGGTCTACGAGGACACGCAGCAGTCCAAGGCCCTTGACGAGTACCTGGCGCGGACCGGCAAAGAGAAGGTCGCCCGATGAAGCAGCGCGTCAACCTGATCACGCTCGGGACCGGCGACCTCGCCCGCGCCCGCGGCTTCTACGAAGCGCTTGGCTGGAACACCAACGCCGAGCCCGGCGACGACGTCGCCTTCTTCCAGGCCGGGGACATGGTCGTCGCGCTCTGGGACCGAGCCCGCCTGGCTGAGGACAGCTGCGTCGAGGACGGCGGCGGCTGGGGCGTCACCCTGGCGCTCAACTTCGGCTCGCCCGAGGAGGTCGACGCCGTGATCGAGGAAGCCCGCGCCGCCGGCGCGAAGATCGGCCGCGAGCCGGCCGAGACCTTCTGGGGCGCCTACAGCGGCGTATTCGTCGACCCCGAGGGGCATCCGTGGGAGGTCGCACACAACCCGCGCTGGACCGTCACCGAGGACGGCGGCATCCGCCTCGGCTGAGCGGGCAGCCAGTGGCTGACTGGCCGGTCAACCAGGATCGCCGGTTCCCGGTAGCCTCCCGGCCCGACTTTCTACGAATCGAAGGAGAGGCGGAGTAATGGGACTTCTGGATGGGAAAGCCGCAATCGTCACCGGTTCGGCGCGCGGCATCGGCCGCGCCACCGCGGAGCTGTTCGTCAGCGAGGGCGCGAAGGTGCTGATCAACGACCTCGACGCCGACGTCGCCGAGCAGACGGCAGGCGAGATCGACGGCGAGACCGCGGTCTTCGCCGGCGATCTGACCAAGACCGGCGCTGCAGACGACCTGGTCAAGGCAGCGGTCGACGCCTTCGGCTCGGTCGACATCTGCGTCAACAACGCCGGCTACACCTGGGACGGCGTCGCCCACAAGATGAGCGACGAGCAGTTCCAGGCGATGCTCGACATCCACACGATCGTCCCCTTCCGCGTCGCCCGAGCGCTCGCCCCACACTGGCGCGAGGCGGCGAAGGCCGAGCGCGGCGAAGGCAAAGAGGTCTTCCGCAAGATCGTCAACACCTCCTCGACCTCGGGGATGATGGGCAACGCCGGCCAGGTCAACTACTCGGCGGCGAAGATGGGCGTCGTCGGGCTGACGAAAACGCTGGCCAAGGAGTGGGGCCAGTTCAAGATCAACGTCAACGCGGTCGCCTTCGGCTTCGTCGAAACCCGCCTCACCGGCGCCAAAGAGGCCGGTGAAGAGATGACCGCCCCCGGCGGCGAGAAGATCGAGCTCGGGATCCCCGAGCAGATGCGGGCGATGGCCTCGGCGATCATCCCGCTCGGCCGCCCGGCGACCCCGGAGGAGGCTTCCGGCCCGGTCCTCTTCCTCTGCTCACCGCTCGCCGACTACATGCACGGCCAGGTGCTGAACGTGACCGGCGGCATGTTCGGGGGGATGTACACCTGAGCGACACCGGGGCGCGGCGCCCGCCGCGCTACCTCGACGTGGGGGATCACATCTGGCCCGCCACGCGCCGCTTCATGGGCGCCCACACGTTCCTCTACCGGAGGACGGGTGGGCGCCTCGGCCACACCCTCCCGGGCGTGCCGGGCAAGATGCTCCTGCTCGACCACGTCGGCGCCAAGAGCGGGACGAAGCGCACCTCGCCGTTGCTCTACGTGCGCGACGGCAAGGACCTGGTCGTCGTCGCCTCCAAAGGCGGCTACCCCAAGCACCCGGCCTGGTACCACAACCTGATGGCCAATCCCGACACCACCGTGCAGGTCAAGGACGAGACGCTTGCCGTCCATGCCCGGACCGCGAAGCCGGAGGAGCGCGCGCGGCTCTGGGCGCTGGCCGTCAAGGGATACCGCGGCTACGACGATTACGCCGCCCGCAGCAAGGGCCGCGAGATTCCGCTGGTCGTCCTCGAGCCGCGCTAGCGGCGCCTACTTCGCGCGGCGCTCCTCGGCGACGGGGGTGCCTGCCTCGTCTGCAATCGCTTCGGGCGGCCAGGGGCCGGCCCAGTTGTCACGGGCGCCGTCGATCGTGATCGTCGTCCCGGAGTAGAAATCGCCCGCCGGCGAGGCGAGGTAGGCGACGAGCCAGGCCATCTCCTCGGGCCGGCCGGCGCGGCCGATCGGGATCGAGCGCTCGAGGTTGTCGACGACTACCTGCGGATACTTGGTCAGCAGCGTCTCGGTCGCGAACTGACCGGCGGCGAGGGCGACGGTCTTGATCCCGAACCGCGCCCACTCGACCGCCAGCGTCCGCATCATGTTCTCGACCGCGGCGCGAGCGGCCCCGGAGTGGACCATCCCCGGCATCCCGTTGTGTGGCGAGAGGGTGACGCTCAAGACCTTGCCCTCACCCTGTGGGATGAAGGCCTTGGTGGCGGCGGCGTGGGTCATCAACCAGGTGCCGAGCACGTTGAGGTCGATCACGGTCTTGAAGCCTTTGGGGCTGATCGACTCGGCCGGACTCAAGAACTGGCCGCCGGCGTTGTTGACGAGGACGTCGAGGCGGTCATGGCGCTCCAGCAGGCCGTCGAAGAAGCGCCCGACCGGCTCCTCCTCGCGGATGTCGAGCGTCTCGAACTCGAAGCTGCCGGGCAGTTCGGCCGCCAGCGCCGCCGTCTCAGCCAGCGGCTCCTGGCGCCGCCCGCAGGCGACGACGGTGGCGCCCAGGCGCGCCAGCTCCAGCGCCGTCTCCCGGCCGAGACCGCTGCCGGCGCCGGAGACCGCACACACCTGCCCCTCGAGGAGGCCGTCCCTGAAGACCCGCGAACGGTCGCATTCAGCCATCGACGGCCAAGCCTATAGCCGCGCCGAGCCGCAAGAATCCCCTTCACGATGAGCATCAGCGTCGAGCCACACCCCCTGCACGAGCCGCTTGCCGGCGGCACCCGCGG
The DNA here is from genome assembly GCA_963702075.1 of uncultured Actinomycetes bacterium. Lineage (GTDB taxonomy): Bacteria > Actinomycetota > Thermoleophilia > Solirubrobacterales > 70-9 > VAYN01. The sequence continues at coordinate 2,578,707 of OY969703.1, forward strand.
CGCCACCGTGGCGGTCGAACCCCTGGTCGCCGGGCACGTCGAATGGTCGCGGGCGATGATGGTCAGCCCCGGCGGCGGGATGCTGACCGCGAAGCTCTTGCGCGCGCTGCTGACCAACCAGAACCCCATCGCGGTGCCGGTGCCGGCCTTCCTGATCCGACATCCGAGCGCCGGGGCGATCCTCGTCGACACCGGCCTCCACCCCTCGATCGCGACCGACCCGCGCGAGAACTTCGGCTCGCTCGCCGCCCGCTTCAGCAAGATCACCCTGGAGCCGGGCGAAGACGTCCCCTCGCAGCTGCGCGAGCGCGGGCTCGAGCCGGGCGAGATCCCGGTCGTGGTCATGACCCATCTCCACCTCGACCACACCTCGGCGATCTCCGAGTTCCCGAGCTCCACCTTCGTCGTCTCGGAGACCGAGTGGCAGGCGGCCGCCCACGGCCCGAACCCGCTGATGAACGGCTACCGCCGGGCCCACTTCGACTACGCCTTCGAGTACCGCACGGTCGACTTCGACCGCGCCAACATCTCCTCCTACGCCGGCTTCGGCCGCACCTTCGACCTCTTCGGCGACGGCTCGATCCGCCTCGCCTTCACCCCCGGCCACAGCGCCGGCCACATGTCGATCATCTGCCATCTCGCCGAGCGCGATTTCGTGATCGGCGGCGACTGCGTCTACATGCTCGCCCAGCTCGACGGCGACGAGGCCGGGCCACCGCGCCCCCAAGACGCCCATAACTACCGCCGCTCACTGCAGGAGCTGCGTCTCTTCCGCCGCCAGTTCCCCGATTCGATCGTCACGCCCGGCCACGATCCGGACTTCTACGCCCAGATCAAGCAGCGCTACGAGTAGCGAGCGCGTCGTGCATCGCGCGGACGCGGCCGAAGACCTCGGTCGCGACTTCGAGCTGACGCTCGCGGCTCGGCTCGCTCTCGACCGGGAAGGTAAGCGGCTCGCCGAACTGGACCGTGACCTTGGGGAAGCGCAGGCGCTTCCAGCTGCGGACCCGCTCGGAGCCGTAGATGCAGACGGGGACGATCGGCGCCCCGGTTTCGAGCGCGATGCGGCCGATCCCGGGCTTCGGCTCCCCGAGCTCGCCCGAGCGGGAGCGGCCGCCCTCGGCGTAGACGAGCAGCATCTCCCCTTGCTCGACCAGGATCCGCGCGGTCGTGATCGCCACCTCGTCGTGGTGGCCGCGGCGGACCGGGAAGACGCCCCCGTGCTTGTAGACGTAGGTGAGGACAGGCGGACCGAAGAGCTGGGATTTGGCCATGAAGCGGATCTTCCGGCGCAGGTATAGGCCGGCGAAGAAGTGGTCCATCTGGCTGAGGTGGTTGGGGGCGAGGACCAGCGGGCCTTCCTTCGGCACGTTCTCGACCCCGATCGCCCGCACCCGGTAGATCAAGAGCGTCGGGAGCGTGAGGACGATGCGGGCAAAGGTGTAGGTCCAGCCGACGCCCTTGCGCGCCGCCTCGTGGAACTGCGTGAAGTACTCCGCCGGGCGCGGGTCCTTGTAGACCTGTGGCTTCATCTCGGCCATATCGGGGTGGCGGCGAGGGTGGTCGCCGTGCTTCTGCCTACCCAGGCCGATCCGGCGGGTTACGCCCAGTCGCGGGAGCGTTCCAGCGCCCGGCCCCAGTCCGCCAGCAACGCCGCTCGCTGCGCCTCCTCCATCCGCGGCTCGTAGCGGTCCGCCTCCCGCCACATCTGCCCCACCTGCTCCAGGGACCAGAGGCCGGTGGCGATCCCGGCCAGGTAGGCGGCGCCGAGGGCGGTCGTCTCGGCGATCTCCGGAACCGAGACCGGCGCCCCCAGCACGTCGGCCTGGAACTGCATCAGCCAACGGTTGACGGTGGCGCCGCCGTCGGCCCGCAGCAGCTCGAGCCGCTCGCCGCAGGCGGCCTCCTGCGCCCGCACCGCGTCGACGGTCTCGTAGGCGATCGCCTCCAGCGCCGCCCGCGCCAGGTGAGCGCGGGCGCTGCCGCGGGTGAGGCCGACGATCGTGCCGCGTGCATACGGATCCCAGTAGGGGGAGCCGAGGCCGGTGAGCGCGGGGACGAAGTAGACGCCGTCGTTGGAGTCGAGCGAGGCGGCGAGCGCCTCGGTCTCCCCCGCCTCCCCGATGATCCCGAGGCCGTCCCGCAACCACTGCACCGCCGCGCCGGTGACGAAGATCGCCGCCTCGAGCGCGTAGGAGACCTCCTCCCCGGTGCTGGCGGCGACGGTCGCCAGCAGTCCCTCCGGCGCCTGGGGCGGCTCGGTGCCGCTGTTGAGGAGGACGAAGCTGCCGGTGCCGTAGGTGTTCTTCGCCATCCCCGGCTGGTGGCAGGCCTGGCCGAAAAGAGCGGCCTGCTGATCTCCCGCGACCCCCGCCACCGGGACCTCGCCGCCGAACTCGCTCGTGGTTCCGAAGACGCAGGACGAGGGCAGCGGCTCGGGCAGCCGCGCCGGGTCGACTCCGAGCAGCCCGCAGAGCTCCGTGTCCCAGGCCAACTTGCGGATGTCGAACAGCATCGTCCGCGAGGCGTTCGTGTAGTCGGTGACGTGGCGGCCGGTCAGCTTGAACAGGAGCCAGGAGTCGATCGTCCCGAAGAGCGCCCGCTCGACCCCCTCGGCGTTGCGCAGCAGCCACTCGATCTTGGTGCCGGAGAAGTAAGGGTCGATGGTGAGACCGGTCCGCTTCCGCACCAGCGATTCGTGCCCCGCCTGCTTCAGCTCCTCGCAGCGCGCCGCGGTGCGGCGGTCCTGCCAGACGAGCGCGCGGTGGATCGGCTCGCCCGTCTGCGGGTCCCAGGCGACGACCGTCTCCCGCTGGTTGGTGATCCCGATTGCCTCCAGCTCGGGGCCGCCGGCGTCGGCGATCGCCTCGACGGCGACCCGCCGCGTCACCTCCCAGATCTCATTCGCGTCGTGCTCGACCCACCCCGGCCGCGGGAAGAACTGCTCGAACTCGGAGTAGGCGCGACCGGCAATCGCGCCGTCCCGGTCGAAGACGAGACAGGTGGTTCCAGTCGTCCCCTGGTCGATCGCGAGGATCACGGGGCGCTACTTCTGGACCCTGCAGGTGCGGATCAAGGTCGAGGAAAGCTTGCGCCCGTCGGCGAAGGTCATCGAGACCTTGGAGAAGGGGAAGGTCGCGCTGGTGAACCCGGCCGGGGCTGAGCAAGCGGCGCTCAGGTAGCTGTGCTTCTGCCCCCGGTAGACGAAGGTTCGCCGCAGCTCGAGGCTGATCTTCTTCAGGTAGCCCGAGCGATTGAGGCGGGCGGGCAGGGCGGCGCTGAGGGTCGTCCCGAAGGCGCCCACGTGCGCTTGATGGATGTGGAAGACGATGATGCGGCTGTTCGGCACCGGGTCGCCGCCATAGACGTGGGCGAGAATCGCCCGCTGGCCGTCGATCACGGCATTGAAGGCGAGGACGCGCCCCTGCAAGGGGAAGCGGTCCTGTTCGGGCAACGCGAGGGCACCGAGGTAGCGGCCTTCGCCGACCAGGGCCGGCCGGCACGCTTCCAGCGCCTGCTGCGAGGTGGCCGGTTCGATCTGCGAGCGGCGGCAGGTCGGCAGGCCGCGGGTGTCGATGACGCCGCCACGGTTGATCGCGATCGAGATGTGGCGTAGCGCCGGCGGCCGTTCGCCCGAGAGGACCCTGACCGTGCCGTCGACCCGAACCGCGATCGGCGCCCGCTCAACTCGCGGCAGCGCCGTCGGGGCGATGCCGCCGTCGAACTTGACGAAGAGGTTCCCCCGCTCGACCAGCTCGGCTCGTGCGATCGACGCGACGAGGAGGCCCGCGATCATGAGGCTGGTGAGCACGACAACCTTCTTTCCCCTCCGCTGCATCGAGCCAGACTAACGCCGGTCGACCTTCTCAGTGCCGAATTACCCAGACAGGCACAGTCGACCTCTTTCGTGCGCAACGAACTCAGGTGTCTTTGACCCCCCGACCGAAAGGCGTTAGACCGGTGGAGGAATCCGGGGCCCGTCCCATATACGAGGGTTTCAAGCAGGGCTCCTCAACACGAAAGGCCATTATGAAAAGGCTATTAGTACTCTCAATTACTGCGCTCGCCACCACCATCCTAATTCTCCCAGCGGTAGCGTTTGCAGGAGAGTGGGAAATGGATCCTGCAGGATGGGCCTTTGCGGTCAACGGCGTCGGCAATACCGTCTTGACAGCGGGCAATAATGGAACAGTTACCTGCACCGCTGAGCAAGGCATAGGCGCGTACAACGCAGGATCAAAGACGACCGGCACTATCGAGCTGACGCTGAACGGATGCAAGGAGTCGGTCTTCGGCGCCAACTGCAATTCGGCGGGTCAGCCCGCTGGCTCGATCACAACTACAAAAATGACGTTTACAAACACCTACCTCACCGACAATAAGACGACACCCGGGATCACAATTCGAGGCACGGGATCCGAAGAGCACTATGCGACTTTCAGTTGCGCCGGTGGGCTGGTGCAGGTTGTAGTCAGGGGAACAGTCTTAGGCGACTCCGAGCTCGAATGTAATACCGAAACCAAAGAACATAAGTTTGTGTTTGAATCGGTTGCCCACGGCGTTCAGAAGTACATGCAGGTAACAGGGACAGGGTCGACCGAGGATCTGACCGTGACGATGAATGGTGGCGCCGCCGTGACAGCGTCTATCGATTCCACAACAATCTTGAAATCCAACGAAGCTGGCAAAATTACATGCGTGTAATGCCGTAAGGGTTCAGGATGTTTACGAGGAGGCGCGGATAATCTGCGCCTCCCTTTTCCTAACGACGCTGCAATAGGCGGGAGAGGAACACTAGGGCGAAGTCGCGGAGCTGGCCGGCGCGGTGGAGGAAGCCTCTGAGGTCCCGGCCGGTGGCGCGGTGCTCCAGGTCGAGCTCGTACTCGCGCAGGCGGTAGCCGCCGCGGACGGCGTCGACGGTCATCCCGATCTCCATCCCGAAGCCCTTGGCGAACGGGAGGGTCGCGCGCAGGGTCTCGACGCGGAGCGCTCGCTGGCCGGAGATCGGCGCCGTCGCCTCGGCGCCGCAGAGGCGCCGGATCGCCCAGTGGGCGAACCCGAGCGCGAGACCGAAGCCGCCGCCCAGGCGCCGACTGAAGGCGGCGACCGCGAGGTCGCACTCACCCTGCTCCACGGCCGCCACCAGCGGCGCCAGACGGGCTGCCGAGGCGCCGAGGTCGCCGTCGCAGAGGAGGACGACCCGCGGCGGGGACGGCACGCTCAGCGCCGCCTCGGCGGCGGCGGTGACATTGCCGCCCTTGCCGTGGGAGCGGCCGCGCCGCACCACCTCCGCCCCCGCCAGCATCGCCGCCTCGGCGGTGCCGTCCTCGGAGGCGTCGTCGGCGACCCAGACCCTGGCCCCGGGAAATGCCTCGCGCAGCGACCGCACCGTCTCCCCCACCCGGTCGGCCTCGTTGCGGGCGGCGACGATCGCCGCCAGCCCTTCCCCTTCCCCCGCCGCCGGTTCAGGTCCCGGGTTAAGTCCCATCACCGGGCTATTGTCCCCGGCCATGGCAGACATCGCGGCACACATCACCGGCAACGTTTGGAAAATCGAGGTGGCAGTCGGCGACCAGGTGTCCGACGGCGACACCGTCGTCATCCTCGAGTCGATGAAGATGGAGATCCCGGTCGAGGCCGAAGACGACGGCGTCGTCAAGGAGATCCGCTGCGAGGAGGGCCAGTCGGTCAGCGAAGGCGACGTCCTCGTAGTGCTGGAGTAGCGGCCGTGGAGGGGCAGCTCGCGGGCGGCAAGCTCCTGCTCGACCAGCCGGCCGAGGCCGTCACGCGGTTGACGATCTCCAACCCGGCGCGCCGAAACGCGCTCGACCACGAGATCCTCGACGCGATCGCCGAAGTCGTGCCGCAGCTCGACCGCGGAATCGAGAACCGCTGCCTCCTGATCACCGGGGCACCGCCGCTCTTCTCCGCCGGCTACGACATCGCCGGGATCCCCGACGAGAGCTTCGAGCGCGACGCCGAGGCGCTCGTCGCCCATCCCTTCCACGCGGCGCTGGAGGCGATCGCCAAGCACCCTTGGCCGACCGTCGCCGCCGTCAACGGCCACTGCCTCGGCGGCGGCCTCGAGCTGGCGATCACCTGCGACTTGCGGATCTGCGCCGAGGGCGCCAAGCTGGGGATGCCCCCGGCCAAGCTCGGCCTGATCTACGGCCACACGGGGCTGCGCAAGTTCCTCGACGTCGTCGGCCTGCCGCGGACCAAGGAGCTCTTCCTCACCGGCCGCAACTTCGACGCCACCCGCGCCGAGCAGATCGGCCTGGTCAACGACGTCGTCGCCGCCGAGAAGCTGGAGCGCGAGTCGATCGAGCTGGCGGCGGCGATCGCCGCGAACGCGCCGCTCTCGATGCGCGGCAACAAGCACGCGATCAACCTGCTGAGCGAGGTCGCCGAACTGACCGCGCAGCAGGAGGCGGGGCTGGTCGCTCTGCGCGAGTCCTGCTTTGAATCCGAGGACTTCCGCGAGGGCATCCGTGCCTTCGGCGAGAAGCGCCGCCCACAGTGGCAGGGGCGGTGAGCGCGAAAGCGCGCAAAGCGCTGGCCGCCGCCGATCCGGCGATGGCGGAGCTGATCGAGCGGATCGGCAAGATCGACCTCGCGACGCGGCTGCGGCGGCGCAAAGAGGAGCGGCCCCCCGACGCCTACGGCGCCCTGCTGCGAGCGATCGTCGGCCAACAGCTCTCGACTAAAGCGGCGCGGACGATCTACCTGCGCGTGCTGGACCTCTTCGGCGGCACCACGCCTTCGCCCGAGCAGCTCCTGGAGGCAAGTGAGGAGGATCTGCGCGGCTGCGGGCTCTCCGGCCGCAAGACCGAATACGTCCGCGACCTCGCCCGCCACGTCCTCAGCGGCGAGCTCGAGCTCGACATCCTCGAGGAACTCGAGGATGAGGCGGTGATCGAGGAGATCGTCGCCGTCCGCGGCCTCGGCCGCTGGACCGCCGAGATGTTCCTGCTCTTCCACCTGCAGCGCCCCGACGTCCTCTCCGGCGGCGACCTCGGGATCCGCAAAGCGATCCAGGTCGAGTACGGCCTGGCGGAGATGCCGACCCCGACCCGGGTGCTGGAGATCGGCGAGCCGTGGCGCCCCCACCGCAGCCTCGCCAGCCTCTATCTCTGGGAGTCCCTGGCCGCCGTCCCCTCATGAGAACCCGCTTCTGGATCAGCATCGCCGCCATCGCCGCGATCGCGCTCGGCTCGGTGATCGCCGCAGTCGGCGTCTACCGCAACGACGAGGGCGATTTCGACCGCGTGCAGAGCGACGACGCGGCGCGGGCCGCCCATCAAGCCGAAGCGGTGGCGGAGCTGTCGATCGGCAAGCTCTCGACCGCCGCGGCATTCGCCCAGACCCAGGGCGGACTCGACCGGCATGAATTCAACGTGATCGGCCGCTCCTTGCTCGGCAAAGGCGCGCTCGACGGAGCCGGTTACGTCCCCCGGGTATCCGCGGCGCAGCGGGCTGCCTTCGAACGGCGGATGGGGTTCGAGATCAGCGAACGCCGCCTCGGGCCTCTGCTGAAGAAAGCGGCGGCGCGCCCGGACTATTTCCCGATCACGGTCGGGACCAGCGAAGCCGAACAGCCGCAGCGGGTGCGCGGCTTCGACCTCGCTTCGGATCCGCTGCGCGCCCGCTCCCTGCGCCGCGCCCGCGACACCGGCCAGGCGGTCGCGACGCCGCTGGTGGGGCTCCTGATCGGCGGCACCGGAATCAACGTCTTCCGCCCGATCTACCGTGACGGCGCCCCGGTGGCGACGACCGCCGAGCGCCGCCGGGCGTTGATCGGGTTCATCGCCGGCAGCTTCCGGGTCAACGACATCGCCGCCGCCGCGCTGGCGGTCCTGCCCGACGACGTCGAAGCGCAGTTGCGGGTCGACCGGCGGGTGGCGTTCGGACCGAGAGAACTCGAAGACGCGGCCACCGCGCCCGTCCACATCGCCGACCGTATCTGGCTGCTGACGGTCAAGGAGCCGGGTGGGCCGCCCGTCGGGCTGCCGATCGCCCTGGCGGTGCTGGGAATCGCCCTCGCCGCCCTGCTCGCCTCGCTGGTCGTCGGCTGGAATCGCGGCGAGCGGATGCGCGAGCTGGAACGGCAGGCCGGCCAGGATGCGCTGACGGGGCTCGGGAACCGGCGCCGCTTCGAGGAAGAGCTGGCGGCGGCGATGGCGCGCAGCCGGCGCGACGGCACCACCGGCGCCCTGCTGATGCTCGACCTCGACCGCTTCAAGCAGGTCAACGACTCCCACGGGCACCCGGCCGGCGATCGCCTGATCAGGGAGGTGGCGGAGGCGCTGCGCCGCCGCACCCGGACGAGCGACTCGCTGGCCCGGCTCGGGGGCGACGAGTTCGCGGTGATCCTGCCGCGCTGCAGCGGCGAGGAGGCACTGGTCGCCGCCGAGGCGATCGCCGAGGAAATCCGCCGCCATCACCCCGAGGACGGCCTCGACCCGCTCACGGTGAGCATCGGCATCGCTCGCTTCGGCGAGGACCCCAAGGCCAGCGTCGCCACCATCGTCGCCGACGCCGACGCGGCGATGTACGCGGCCAAGGACGAAGGGCGCGACGGCGTGCGGGTGTTCGATCCGGTCGCGGTGCGCGAGGACTTCGACCGCAGCTAGGGAGCCAGGTCCCCCCGCAGGGCGAGGACGCGCTCGGCGGCGGCTTCGAACTGGCCCCGGTCGAGGGCATCGGAGCTCAATTCGCGGACCAGGGCGCGGCGGGCGGCCTCGGCCGGAGCGAGTTCGGTGAACAGGAGCAGGTCGCAGCCGGCACGGGCGGCGGCGAGGCCGCTCTTCGCCGGTCCTCCATAGGCGCCGACCGCGACGGTGTTGAGAGCGTCGGTCATCGCCACCCCCCGGTAGCCGATCCGCTCGCGCAACTCGCCGGTGACCAGCGCCGGCGAGAACGCCGCCGGGGCGTCGGAGAAGGCCGGGTAGATCGCGGTGCTGACCATCACCATGTCGCCGCCGATGCGGGAGTAGGCCGCGTACGGGGCCTCGTCGATCCGCCGCAGTTGCGCCTTCGAGAGGCCGATGCGGCCGACTTCTACGTCGGTGTCTTCGGGAGCCGCGCCGAGCCCCGGGAAGTGCTTCGCGGTCGCCGCCACCCCGGCCCGCTGCAGACCCGCCGCGAACGCCACGCCGTTCGCGGTCACCTTGGTCGCCGTCGAGCCGAAGCCCCGGTAGTAGTGCGCGGTCGAAGAGCCCGGCCTGGCGACGTCGAGGACCGGGGCGATGTCGACGTTGACGCCGAGGCTGCGCAGGTTCTCGCCGGTGCGCGTGCCTTCGCGGCGGCTGAAGGCGGGGCCCCGCTCGCCCATCGCCAGCGCCGAGACGCTCGGGGCGCCGTCGACCCGCTTGACCAGCCCTCCCTCCTGGTCGAGCAAGATCAGCAGCGGATCCCTGAGACCGGCCGGCCGCGGCAGCGCCTGCAGCCGGGCGATCAGGCGCCGGCCGGAGGGGCGACTGGGGAAGTTGCCGGCGTAGAGGACGACCCCGGCGAGGTCGCCGCGGCGGATCGCCTGCTTCAGTTCTGCCGGAACGGTGGTGCCGCTGAGCCCGACGACGATCCGCTCGCCCGCGAGCCGGCCGGGCGAAAGGGCGCTCGCGCGTTCGCCCTTGGACGCATCGCCGCCGCCGAACCCCGTGTGGCTGTCGCTCCCCGCCGGCCCCTTCCCCAGCGCCAGGCCGACCACGAAGGCGAGGATCGCCAGACACGAGAGCGTCCCCATCGCCGCCCGGCGCCGCCGCTTGACCGCCCGCTGCATGGCCCGATCCTAGGCGTCCGGGCCGCTTCCTAGGCTGCGCCCCGATGCCCCCCTTGATCACCGCCGAGGAGGCCCTCGCCTACGGTCGCCAGACCGAGCACGCCGAGATCGAAGCCCTGGTCGAACGGGCCTGGGAGGTGCGGCGGGAGAACTTCGGCGACTCGACCGACATGTGCTCGCTGGTCAACGCCAAGTCCGGCGGCTGCGCCGAGGACTGCGGCTTCTGCGCCCAGTCCCGCTACGCCGAGGCCGACACGCCGATGCACGCGATGATGGAGCCCGACCAGATCCTCGAGCACGCGAAAGCGGCCGAGGCCGCCGGCGCCCACCGCTTCTGCATGGTCACGCAGGGCCAGGGCCTCTCCAAACGGGACTTCGAGAAGATCCTCGAGGGCACCCGGCTGGTCGCCGAGCAGACCAACCTCAAGCGCTGCGCCTCGATCGGCCACATGTCGGCCGACCGGGCGAAGGCGCTGAAGGAGGCCGGCGTTCAGCGCGTCCACCACAACGTCGAGTCGGCCCGCTCCTACTACCCGGAGGTCTCGACCACGGTCCGCTACGAGGGCCGGCTGCGGACGATCCAGGCGGTCAAGGAGGCGGGCCTCGAGACCTGCGTCGGCGGCATCCTCAACCTCGGCGAGAGCGAGGAGCAGCGGGTCGAGATGGCCTTCGAGCTCTCCGAGATCGACCCCACCTCGGTCCCGATCAACCTCCTGATCCCGAAGGAGGGGACGAAGTTCGGCGAGCGCGAGGTGATGGACCCCTGGGAGGTCGTGAAGTGGATCGCGATCTTCCGCCTGATCATCCCCGGCGCCCTCTTCCGTCTCTGCGGCGGCCGGGTCGAGAACCTCGGCAGCATGCACAAGCTGGCGGTCAAGGCCGGCCTCAACGGGGTGATGATGGGCAACTTCCTCACCACCCTCGGCGCCGAGCCGGCCGAGGACCGGGCGATGTTCGAAGAGCTCGGCCTCAACGTGGCCCGCCAGCCCGACAACGGCGCCAACCCGCGGCCGGACAACCGCTCCGGCTGGCTCGAGGGCGAGGCGCCGGCGACGCCGATCGACGAGCTGGTCGACAGTCAGGCGGAGGCGAACTTCTGGGACCCCTCGACCCAGCTGCGGGTCGTCAAGAAGAAGGGCAAGACTCCCTCTTACCCACAGGCGGCGTGACCGACGTCGCCGAGCGGCTCGAGGAGCTCCGCGAGCGCGGGCTCTACCGGCGACTGCGGCTGATCGAGGGACCCCAGGGGCCGAGCGTCACGCTCGACGGCCGCCCGGTCCTGCTGCTCTGCTCGAACAACTACCTCGGCCTCGCCGACCGCGCCGAGGTGCGCGAGGCCGCCGCCGAGGCGGCGCTGCGCTGGGGCGCGGGCGCCGGCGCCTCGCGGCTGATCTCCGGGAACATGGAGCCGCACCGGCAGCTGGAGCGGCGGCTGGCGGCGTTCGAGGGCTACGAGGCGGCGCTGCTGTTCGGCTCCGGGTACCTCGCCAACACCGGCCTGGTGGCGGCGCTGGCGGGCAAGGGGGAGGTCGTCTTCTCCGACGAGCTCAACCACGCCAGCATCGTCGACGGCTGTCGGCTCAGTCGCGCCGAGACCTTCGTCTACCGCCACGGCGACCTCGAACACCTCGCCTGGGCGCTCTACCACCAGCGCGGGCGGCCGGCCCTGATCGTCACCGACGGCGTCTTCTCGATGGACGGCGACCTGGCGCCGCTGCCGGAGTTGCTGGAACTGGCGCGGCGGCACGGGGCGCGGCTGATGGTCGACGAGGCGCACGCCACCGGCGCCATCGGCCCCGGCGGTCGCGGCTCGGTCGCCGCCGCCGGCCTCAGCGGCGAGGTCGACGTCGTCGTCGGCACCCTCGGCAAGGCCCTCGGCTCCTACGGCGCCTATGCCTGCGCCAACGCCGAGACGATCGACTTCCTCGTCAACACCGCCCGTCCCTTCATCTTCTCCACCGCCCCGCCGCCGCCGGCCGTCGGAGCAGCGATGACGGCACTGGAGCTGCTGGAAGCCGAGCCGGAGCTGGTCGACCGCCTGCAGCTGAACGCCCGGCAGCTGCGGACCGCCTTGGCGGGCCAGGGGCTCGGCGTCGGCGCCGCGAAAACCCAGGTCGTCCCGGTCCACGTCGGCGAGGCGGAGATGACGATGGACCTCTGCGAGGCCGCGCTTCAGCGCGGTGTCTTCGCCCAGGGCATCCGGCCGCCGACGGTCCCGGAGGGCGCCTGCCGGCTGCGCTGCACGGTGATGGCAACCCACTCCGCCGGGGACCTGGCCCAGGCCGCCCGCCAGATCGGCGCCGCCGCCCGAGACGTCGGCCTCGCCCCCACCTCGCAGGCCCTGACCGCCCGGGTCGCCTAGCCGTGGCGGGTACGCCGGGCCTGTTCGTCACCGGCACCAGCACGGAAGTCGGCAAGACCGTCGTCGCCGCGGTGCTCGCCCGCACGCTCGCCGAGGAAGGCAAGCGCGTCGCCGTCTTCAAGCCGGCGGTGACCGGGCTCGAAGAGGAGGGCGAGACCGACCACGCGCTGCTGCGCCGAGCTTCCGGCTCGAGCCAGAGCGACGAGCAGATCGCCCCCTACCGCTACCAGCCGCCGGCCTCCCCCCACCTCGCCGCGGCGCTGGCCGGCGAGGAGATCGACCCCGAACGGCTGCGGCAGGCCGCCCGCGCCGCCGCCGAGGGCGCCGACATCTTGGTCTGCGAGGGCGTGGGTGGCCTCCTCGTCCCCTTGACCCCCACCTACCTAGTCCGCGACCTAGCCGTCGACCTGGGCTATCCCCTGGTCATCGTCGCCAGCCCCGGCCTCGGCACGATCAACCACGCCCTGCTCACCCTCGAAACCGCCCGCGCCGCCGACCTAGATGTCGCTGCCGTGGTCCTCAATCCCTGGCCGGAGCATCCAACCGAGATCGAGTTCGACAACCGTGGCATCATCACCAGGATCGGCGACGTACGGGTCGCCACCATCCCCCAGCTGGATCTCAGCCACCCCGCAAACTGGCCGCCGATTCGAATTTGAGCCTCGCAGTACCGGATCCACGCAAACCGTGGGCTTGGGCGAGCTCCGCCTCTTATTTTTCCGCCACGTAGAGGTTGCCGCCGGTGCGGTTCAGAGTGAGGGCCGCTCCCGTCTGCGCAAGGCTCAACGGGCAGGTCAACGGTTCCCCGGCATTCAGCGCCCAGGCTCCTTCCCAGGCAAGGGTCCCGGCCAGATGATTGAAGAACGCCGTGCTTTCGGTCAGGGTGAATACGCAGATCGGCCCACCCTGTATTTCGACGGCCATACTCGGAGTGCCGCCGGCGCCGCCTTCCACCGCGAGGAAGGATTGGGGGGCATTCGTTTGGAGATATCGGAATTTCGAGGTGTTGAAGGGCGCGTTGAAAGAGAGTCTCGCCGCCGGGGCTTTGCCGCCGAGGTTGGTTGCGCAGAGACCGGTTTTGCCCGATTCGAGCGTGATCGTTCTCATTCCTCCTCCCCCGGGGAAGCTCGAGCCGTCCGCGTTGAAGACCCCCGTGAAGCCGCCTTCGCTACAGGAGATCCATTCTTTGGCGTTGACCCGGAACTGGATGTCTTTGCCTGCGTTTATGGAGGCCTGCACCTGGCCGTTGTAGGTTCCACCGTTGCAAACCAGCGTCCCGCCAACCAGCTGCGGCAGGGCTTTGCAAAGCACGGTGTTGGTCGGCGCAGCTTTTTTCTGGACGAAGACCCATTCCGGGGCCGAGACCGTGTAGGTGGCGCTCCAAGTCGTTTCGCCCGGACAGAGGAAGCCTCCTTCGGTCTTTTTCATCGACTCTTTGTTGGCAACCAGTTCGGCTGGTTCGCCGCCGGCCGCATCGAGAGTCGCTTCGATGCTGTAGGTACATTTCCCGAACCCGCAGTTCGCGCTGGCTGCGACCGACCCTTCTTTGCCCGCTTTGACCGCCATCGTCCCATCGCCTGCGGAGCCGTACTGAATCGAGGCTTCGTAGGGAAGGTGCAGTACCGACACGGTGCAAGCGCTGCCGAAGACCGTGCATTCGCCGAACGTCACTTCCGAGATCGTCGCGGGCAGCGGTTCGCTTTCGTTGGACAGCGTTTTCGCTTTGAGGCTCGACTGTTTGCAGGTCGCGGGGCCGAGCGCCGCAGTCGTCCCCGCTTTCAGGCTCGCGCTCACGCTCGTTTCGGTGGCGAACCTGTTTTCCAGCGAGCAGGTTTCTTCTTCGACCTTGCAGAGAACGGTCGCCGAGGCAGATGCTGAGCTGAGGAGAGCCGTTGCAGCGGTAGCTAAAACGACCACGATCGTCAGGGCCATCGGGAACCTCATAGTCGCGAGCTATACCACTCGCTCAGAGTTAAATCAATACCTGCTAACTAATCGAGGATGGTGATCACATCGAGGCTGCTGTCGTTCAGCTCGACGGCAAAGCCGGCTCCCTCGGCGAGGTCAGCTGCGCCCCTGGGATCGTCGGGCGGCTCCTTCGCCCGGAGCAACACTCGCGCGACCTCGCCTCGCACGGCCTTCGCCATGTGCGAGACCGCCTTGCGCTCGCCGTCGCGCTCGGTGAAGGCGCGCACCGCCAGCAGCGTCGCGCGCTTCGGCTTCCACATCGCCGAGTAGGCGCCCGAGCGCATGTCGACGATCAGCTTGCCCTCTTCGTCGGGCAGCGCCTCGGCGAGCGCCGGGCGCCAGTACTTGGCCAGCGGCCCGATCCCGTCGAGTTTCTCCTTCGGCGACAGCTTGTAGTACGGGATCCGGTCGTCGGGCCGCACCACGCCCCAAAGGCCGCTGGCGATCAAAACCCGCCGCCGCGCCTTCGCCGGCAGCCCGGGCAGCTCCAGTCGCTGGAAGAGGACGCCGGTGTAGACCGCGGCTGCCGGCGCGGCCGGCGCCTTCCTCAGCTCCGGGTCGAGCGCATCGAGGACCTGCTCGCGCTGCTCACCCAGCCGCCCCGCGAATGCGAGCGAGCCGAGGTCGACCGGCCCACCCGCTTCCGGGTGGCCCTTCCCTTCGGAGGGCGGCAGCAGGACCAGCATCGGGCGGCAGCCTATGCCGCCCGATGCGAAGGCGAGCCCGAGGGCTCAGGCGACCTGCGCCGCCTCCCGCGCCTCCTCGGCGAGGATCGCCTCGCCACCGGGGTTGGCCTCGGCCTCCGCGGCCTCGACGGACGTGTGGCCCTTCGCTTTGGCCCGGATCGCGGTGGCACCGATAACCGCGCCCAGCAGGGCGACGAAGCCGGAGACGGTCATCGCGTGGCCGAGCGCGTAGACGAAGGCTTCGCCGCCGGCGGTCGTGACCTCCTTCGCCTGCGCCACCGACAGTCCCGGCACCTTCGCGACCGAGCCGCCGCCGAGCTGTTCGGAGACGGCGTCGCGCTGGGCCGCGGTGACGCCGCTGCCGCTCAGCAGCGAGTCGAGCCTGGAGCTGACCAGGCCCTGGAAGATCGCGCCGGTGACGGCGACGCCGAGGCTGCCGCCGACCATCCGGAACATCGAGAGCACCCCGGAGGCGATCCCGGCTTTCTGCACCGGCACCGCGTTCATCGCCGCGCTCGTCATCGGGGACATCGTCATCGCGATCCCGATGCCGAGCAGCATGAACCCGGGCAGCAGGTCGAGGTAGCCGGAGTCGACCGCGATGCGGCTGAAGCTGAACAGCGAGGCGGCGACGATCACGAGGCCGCCGGCGATCAGCCAGCGCGGTCCGAAGCGATCCGAGAGCCGCCCGGCGACCGGGGCGACGCCGACGATCATCAGGGTCGAGGGCAGGAACCGCACCCCCGCCTCCAGCGGCGAATAGCCGAGGATGTCCTGCATGTAGAGGGCGAGGAAGAAGAAGACGCCCAGCATCGCGAAGCTGATGATCATCGCCACCACGACGGCGCCGAGGAAGTTGCGGTCGCTGAGCAGGTCGAACTGCACCATCGGCGCCTTGACCCGGTTCTCGACCCAGACGAAGAGGGGCAGCGAGACGGCGGCGGCCGCCAGCAGGGCGACGACTTCGGTCGAGCCCCAGCCCCAGCTGTTGCCCTCGACCAGGGCGAGGATCAGCGCCGTCAGGCCCGCGGTGAGGACGCCGACGCCCGCGTAGTCGACGTCGCGCCCGACCGAGGTGTCGCGCGACTCGCGCACCGCGAACAGGGTCGCCAGCACAGCACCGATCGCGACCGGGATGTTGATGTAGAAGATCGCCCGCCAGCTGACGTGCTCGGTCAGGAAGCCGCCGAGCACCGGCCCGATCGCCAGCGCCAGGGCCGAGACGCCGGCCCAGGTCCCCATCGCCTTGCCGCGCTCGTAGGCGGGGAAGGCGTCGGTGATGATCGAGAGCGTGCCCGGCATCATCAGCGCCGCGCCGACCCCCTGGACCACGCGGCTGATCACCAGCGCGGTCTCGTCAACGGCGAAGCCCGCCGTCGCAGAGGACAGCGCGAAGATCACCACGCCGGCGAGGAACATCCGCCGCCGGCCGAAGATGTCGCCGAGCCGGCCGCCGGTCGCCAACAGCACCGCGAAGGAAAGCGTGTAGCCGTTGATCGTCCACTCCAGCCCGCTGATCGACGCCCCCAGGTCCTTCTGGATCGAGGGCAGGGCGACGTTCACGACCGTGTTGTCGAGCATGATCATGAACAGCGCGAAACACATCGCGCCAAGCGTCCACCACTTGCGGTTCTCGTCGGTGATCAGGTGGCTGTATCGCGTCGTCAAGAGCGATCACTTCCCTTCAGGTGCTCGTAGGTCTGGGCGAGGTCTTCGCGGTCCAGCAGCGACTCGACGGCGGCGTCGAGCTTGCGACGCTGCGCGGCGCTGAGGGTCGCGACGAAGGATTCGATTCCGGTCAGGCGGACGGTGACCAGGGTGGCGACCAGGTTCTTGCCCTTGGCCGTGATCTTTACCCGGCGCACCCGGCGGTCGCTCGGGTCCTCGACCCGGGTCGCCAGTTTCGCCTTGACCAGCGCATCGACGGCGCGGCTCATCGAGGGGACCGAGACGCCGAAGAGCTCGGCCAGGTCGCTGACCTGCCAGGCCTCGGCGGAGTGCCCCAGCCCGCCCAGCTCGAGGAGGACCTTGCACTGGGTCATCGAGAGACCCGTCTCCTCGATCACCCGCAGCTGATTGCCGCGGTCGTAGAGGAACATGTGGTGCATCAGCGCGGTCAGCCGCGCCGCGGTCTCCTTCTCAGCCGGACCGGTCTCCTTGCGGGAGGCCTCGGCGATCGCCTTGATGTCCGTCGCGTGCATGAGAACAATAGTTGCACGCGCGCAACCTTTTCGAAAGAGCAATAGTTGCTCGTGTGATGCATATCACGCGCCTGCTGCTCCCCGACGGAGCAGGGGACCCGGCGGCTTAGGCCTCGCCGTCGAAGTAGTCGACGCGGCTCTCGCGGCGGACCATCACGTCGGCCTCGGGGTCGCCGGTCCAGACCCCGACCTTGTCGCTGTCGGGATAGACGGTGGCGGTCGGGATGACGACGGTTGAGAACATCAGCACGCGAGCGGTCTCCTCGGTCTCGTTGCGGATGCCGTGGGCGCCCTCCGCGCCCTTCTCGAAGAAGACGACGTCCCAAGGCGCGAGCCGTTCGGACCCCTGCGGGTCGCGCAGCGTTGGATTGCCCTCGAGGACCAGCAGCCACTCCTCCTCCCCGACCTCGTAGTGGTAGGGGCAGACCGCCTGTCCCGGCGGCAGCTCGTAAACGCTGATCCCCGACTCCTCGGGACCGCCGAGCAGCTTGCCGAGACGGGCCAGGCCGCTGCGGAAGCCGTCCGGGTCCTCCTTGTCGTACTCGAACTGCGGAGCGGCGATGTTGATCCTCTTCATGCGCCGAAGCTAGCAACGCAAACAGCGCCTTTCGAGGCCACCGGCTGCCGCCGAGGCCCGGAATAACGTGCGAATGGATGCCGACGGACCACGCACAGCTCGATCGCGACTACGTCTGGCACCCCTTCACCCAGCAGCAGGGGTGGAGCGAGGAAGAGCCACTGATGATCGAGCGAGGGGAAGGCTCCTACCTCTTCGACACCGACGGTCGGCGCTACCTGGACGGGACGGCGGCGCTCTGGTGCAACGTCCACGGCCACTGCCACCCGACGATCGACCGCGCCGTCCGCGAACAGCTCGACCGCGTCGCTCACACGACGATGCTCGGCCTATCCCACCCGGGCGCGACCGAGCTGGCGGCCCGGCTGGTCGAGGTCGCGCCGGAGGGGCTATCGCGCGTCTTCTATTCGGACTCGGGCTCGACCGCGGCGGAGATCGCGCTGAAGATCGCCTTCCAGTATCAGCAGCAGCGCAGCGGCGAGCATTCCAGGCGGACCAAGTTCGTGCGTCTGCGCGAGGCGTATCACGGCGACACGATCGGCTCTGTGTCGGTGGGAGGGATCGACCTCTTCCACTCGACCTACCGGCCGCTGCTGTTCGAGACCCAGGTCGCTGAGCCGGGCGACGCCGCTGACCTCGAGCGGGTGCTGGAGGCGCACGGGGAGGAGATCGCCGGGATGATCGTCGAGCCACTGGTCCAGGGCGCGGCCGGGATCCTCGTCCAGCCGCCCGGCTACCTCCGCGCCGCCCGCGAGCTCTGCGACCGCCACGGCGTGCTGCTGATCTGCGACGAGGTGGCGACCGGGTTCGGCCGCACCGGGACGATGTTCGCCTGCGAGCAGGAAGGCGTCTCACCCGACCTGATGTGCCTGGCGAAGGGGATCACCGGCGGCTACCTGCCGCTGGCGGCGACGCTGGCGAGCGAGGAGATCTACGAGGGCTTCCTCGGCAACTACGAGGAGTTCAAGACCTTCTTCCACGGCCACACCTACACCGGCAACCCGCTCGCCTGTGCCGCGGCGCTGGCCAGCCTCGACGTCTTCGAGCAGGAGCGGACGCTCGAGCGCCTGCAGCCGAAGATCGCCCTACTGGAAGAGCTGCTCGCCGAGGTGGCGACGATGCCCAAGGTGGCGGAGGTGCGCCAGAAGGGCGTGATGGTCGGGATCGACCTCGGCGCCCACGATGCCTCGCTGCGGATGGGCCACCGGGTTACGGTCGAGGCGCGAAAGCGCGGCGCCTTCATCCGCCCCCTCGGCAACACGATCGTCCTCATGCCCCCCCTCTCGATTTCCGAGGACGAGCTGCGAAAGCTGGTCGCGATCGCCACTGAGTCGATCAAGGCGGCGGTAACGTCAGCCCCGATCGAACTTCCCCAGGCTGCATAAGTCGATACTCCGTCTGTGACGGATGGGGAAGTGCCTCGTAGTACGGGCATGGAGCAGACGCTGGTCGCCGAAGCCAAGGACGCGCCGCGAGAGGCCGACCTCGCCTTCGACCGCCTCTACCGCTCCAGCCGCGACGACGTCTACGCCTACGTCGCCGGCCTGCTGCGCGACGGCACCGCGGCCGAGGAAGTGACTGCGGCCGCCTTCGAGCGGGCCTACCGCAAGCGCAACCGCTTCGACCCGCAGCGAGGAGAGCCACGCGCCTGGCTCTTCGGCATCGCCCGCAACGCCGCCCTCGACGAGCTGCGGCGCCGCGGCCGCCAGGCCGAGCTGGCGGCCGAGCCCCCCGACGTCGCCGACGCTGGGGCCGAAGAGGGCGCCGAGCACCGCGAGCGCCGCCTCGCGGTCTCCGCCGCGCTGGAGCGCCTCCAGCCGGGCGAGCGCGAGCTGATCGCGCTCAAGTTCTTCGCCGGCCTCGCCAATGCCGAGATCGCCCAGGTCCTCGGCCTCAGCGAGTCGAACGCCGGCACCAAGCTGCACCGAGCCATGACCAAGCTGAGGGAGGCCTGCGATGCAGCCGAATAGAGACGACCAGTTGATCGCCGACCTCCGGGCTCTGCGCCCGACCCCGCGGCCGCAGTTCGCCGACAAGCTCGACGAGCGCGCCGCCGCGGGCTTCCCGCGGCGCTCGCGGCTGCCCGCCACTTCCCGCCTTCGCGACCTCTCGCCGAAGCGCATGCTGATCCCCGCCGCCAGCTTCGCAGTCGTCGCCATTGCCATTGCTACTGCCGCGCTGATGACGGGGCAGGGAAGAGATGGAGCGAGCGAGGACCAGGTGGCCGTCGCCCCACCCCAGGCGCGCTCGAAACACCAAGCGGGTCCTCTCAGTTCGGTCCACGCCTTCTCCGAAGAGAAGGCAGCCCCTTCGGCAAGCGCTGCCGGGAGTAGCGGGGTCGAATACGAAAGCGAAGCGGTTCCTAGCGTCGCAGCGCCATCGCCCGGCGCCAACTCGAATTTCAACCCCGGTGTTCATCACCGTGCCGTCGAACGCTCCGCCGAGATCACCCTCGCGGCCGAGCCCCAGGACGTCGCCGACGACGCCGGCAAGGTCTTCGAAGCGGTGCACGCCCAAAACGGCATCGTCATGCGCTCCTCCACGCAGGAAGGCCACGCGGGCGAAGCCGGCGCCACCTTCGACCTGCTGATCCCGTCGGCCAAGCTCGGCGACGCGATGGCCGCCTTCTCCGAGATCGACCACGTGCGCTCGCGCCACGAAGCGACCGCGGACATCACCGCCCCGACCGTCACCTCCGGCGAACTGCTGAAGGAATCGCGGGCCCGGATCGACAGCCTCCTGAGCCAGCTCGAGGTGGCGGAAACCGAAGAAGAGCGCGAAACGATCGAAGCCGAGCTGCGCCACGAGCGCCGCCACGCCAGCCGCCTTGCTGCCCAACTCACCCACCTGCACAAGCGCGCCGACTTCTCCCGCGTCTCGCTGCGGATCGAAACCGGCGGCGCCGACGCATCCTCCGGCGGCGGCGCCTGGGGCATCGACGACGCCCTCCACGACGCCGGCCACGTCCTCACCGTCGCCGCCGCGGTCATACTCGTCGCTCTCGCCGTCCTAGGCCCGATCGCCCTGATCGCCCTCCTCGCCTGGCTCACCCATCGCGCCTGGGTCCGCCGCGAGCGCCGCCGCGTCCTCAGCTAGGGGGTGTCTGAGTTCCCCCGCCATATATGGGGGTCAAGCTCAGACACCCCCTGTAGATTTGCGCGATGGAGGAGCGACGCCGGGGGCCGGCGGAGATGCCGAACTTCGGGCCGCCGTCGTCGCCGCGGCCGGCAGCCTCGATCGTGCTGTTGCGGCGCGGCGGCAAGCACTCGCAGCGGGCGCTCGAAGTGCTGATGCTGAAGCGCAGCGAAGAGGCGAAGTTCATGCCCGGCGTCTGGGTCTTCCCCGGCGGCTCCCTGGACGAGGCCGACGGCGCCGAGGAAGCCGGCCTGCGCGCCTGCGCGGTGCGCGAGCTGGCCGAGGAGGCCGGGATCGATCTCGCGCCCGAAGAGGAGCTGGTGCCGTTCACCCGCTGGATCACCCCGGAGGTCATCGCGACCCGCTTCGATGCCTGGTTCTTCCTCGCCCTCGCCCCCGCCCACTCCCCTCCCGAACCGGACGGGGTCGAGACGACCGAGGCCCGGTGGTTCGAGCCCGCCGCCGCGCTCGCGGCGCAAGAGGCCGGTGAGCTCGTGCTCTCCTTCCCCACCCTCACCCAGCTCGGTTGGCTCGCCGAGTTCGGCACCTCCGACGAGGCAATCGCCGCCTACCGCGAGCGCACCCTCGAGCCGATCCTCCCCAAGGTGATCGCCGACGACGGCCCCGAACCGCGCGTCGTCCTCCCCGGCGACCCCGACTACCCCACCTGATCGAACTGCATCAACTTTTCCACCCAGCAGATAGAAAAGTTGATGCAGTTCAGGAAGGGAAGGGCGCCAGGCCCGCGTGCCAAGGGCCGGGCGGGTAGGTGTGGATGCCGCTCTCGTCCATCTCGCCCTGCAGCCGCCGGAACAGCTGGCCGGCGTTTTTCAGCGCCGCCTTCAGTTCGGCCTCGCTGCGCTCGCCGAGCCGCCAGAGGAACCAGAGCTGGCGGTCGTTGACGCCGAAGTCGACCTCGCCCTGGATCGTCGTCACCCAGCCGAGGAAGCCGGGGCTGAAGAGCTCTCGCAGCGCCACCGGGTCGTAGTCCTTCGGCACCGTCGCCAGGAAGCGCTTGTTGAAGTCGATCGACTCGAACTCGACCTTGCGCTGGAAGCGCTGGGTCACCACCTCGTGGCCCTCGATCGACTCGACGTTGAAGGCCGGCGCCACCTGCGCCAGGTCCGGCATGTGGGCCTTGGCTAGGAGCGCCGTCGGCAGCACCGCCTTGTTGAAGAAGCCGCCGACTTCCTTTTCGTCGGCGTCGCAGGAGGAGCCCCAGAAGCCCTCGGTCAGCTGGCCCGTCAGCCGGTTGACGCCGCCGACGCAGAGCGCGACCGGCCCGTCTTTCGGGTTGATCCCGCCCAC
The DNA here is from genome assembly GCA_963702075.1 of uncultured Actinomycetes bacterium. Classification (GTDB taxonomy): domain Bacteria; phylum Actinomycetota; class Thermoleophilia; order Solirubrobacterales; family 70-9; genus VAYN01. The sequence continues at coordinate 2,600,725 of OY969703.1, forward strand.
CGGCTCGTAGGTGAGGCCGTTGCGCTCGCCGTAGCGGCTCACCGTCGCGGCCCATTCCTGCGCTTCGGTCTTGGCACCCACGCCACGATCCTATTTGTCGGCGTTAGGATGCCTTCGAGTCCGGTCCCCCAACAGGAGCCCCAATGACCATCGTCATCATCGTCGTCGTCGTAGTCCTGATCCTCGCGGTCCTCTACTACATCGGGAAGCGCAACTCGATCATCGCCTCGCGCAATCGGGTCGACGAGTCCTGGAGCGGGATCGACGTGCAGCTGAAACGGCGCCACGACCTCGTCCCCAACCTCGTGGAGACGGTCAAGGGCTACGCCGAGCACGAGAGCGCGACCTTCGAGAAAACGACCCAGGCGCGGGCCGCCGCGATGCAGGCGCAGGGGGTCGAGGAGACCGCGAAAGCCGAGCAGCAGCTGACCCAGGCGCTGGCCGACGTCAAAGCCGTCGCCGAGAACTACCCGACCCTGCGGGCGACCGAGAACTTCCAGCAGCTGAGCCGCAACCTCTCCGAGCTCGAGGACGAAATCCAGGCCTCGCGCCGGATCTACAACTCCAACGTGCAGTCCTACAACACCTCGATCCAGCAGTTCCCGGGCTCGATCATCGCCAACCAGGGCGGCTTCACCCCTCGCGAGTACTTCGAGATCGACGAGGCCGACCGCGCCACGCCCCAGGTCAGCTTCGGCAAATAGCCCGCTCCCCGCAGCACCCTAGAATCCGATGGCAATGACTACCGAGACCAAGGACGCGACGCAGTGGATCTGCGAGAGCTGCGGCTTCATCTACGACCCGGCGATCGGCGATCCGGACGGCGGCATCCCGCCGGGAACCGCATTCGAGGACATCCCCAAAGACTGGTTCTGCCCCGTCTGCGGCGCCCGCACGACCGACTTCCGCCCTCTGGAGCCGGGCGAGGCCTAAGCCGCCGCTAGGCTTGACTGGCTGATGAGCCAGTACGACTACGACTGGGTTGTTGTCGGCTCCGGGTTCGGGGGCTCGGTCTCCGCCCTGCGCCTGGCCGAAAAGGGCTACAAGGTCGCCGTCCTGGAGTGCGGCAAGCGCTTCACCGACAAGGACTTCCCGAAGTCGACCTGGGACATCCGCCGCTACTTCTGGGCGCCGCGGCTGGGCCTGCGCGGCATCTTCCGCCTCTCTACCTTCAAGGACGTCTCGGTCGTCAGCGGCAGCGGCGTCGGCGGCGGCAGCCTCGGTTACGCGAACACCCTCTACGTCCCGCCCGCGAAGTTCTTCGAGGACCCGCAGTGGGGCGACATGGCCGACTGGGAGAGCGAGCTGGCGCCGCACTACGCCGAGGCGCAGCGGATGCTCGGCGTCGCCGAGGTCGAGACCGACGACGCCGCCGACGAGCTCCTGCGCGAGTACGGCGAGCACATCGGCGTCGGCGACACCTACCGCAAGACCCCGGTCGGGATCTACTTCGGCGAGCCCGGAAAGACCGTCGCCGACCCCTACTTCGGCGGCGAAGGGCCAGACCGCACCGGCTGCACCTACTGCGGGCGCTGCATGGTCGGCTGTCCCCGCGGGGCCAAGAACACGCTGGTCAAGAACTACCTCTATCTGGCCGAACAGCGCGGCGTCGAGGTGATCCCCGACCGCACCGTGACCGAGATCCGCCCGCTCGGCGCCGAGGACGGCTCAGAGGGCTACTCGATCGCCAGCGAACGCTCCGGGATGATCCCCGGCCGCGGCCGTCGCACGATCAAGGCCCGCGGCGTCGTCGTCGCAGCCGGCGCCCTCGGCACCAACAAGCTGCTGCAGCGCTGCCGCCTCGGCGGCGCCCTGCCCCGCATCTCCAACCGCCTCGGCGAGCTGGTCCGCACCAACAGCGAGATGATCCTCGCGGTCACCGTCCCGGAGGACTACCCGGACGACCTGACCAAACGGGTGGCGATCAGCGGCAGCATCTACCCCGATCCCAACACCCACATCGAGACCGTCTCCTACGGCAAAGACGGCGACTCGATGGGGCTGCTCTACACGCTGCTGGTCGGCGACGGCACCCGCGTCACCCGGCCGCTGAAGCTGGTCGGGCAGATCCTCCGCCACCCGCTCAACTTCGCCAAGGCCCTCTACCCCAAGGGCTGGTCGCGCCGCACGATCATCCTCCTGGTGATGCAGACGCTCGACAACGCGATCGCCCTGCGTCCCCGCCAGAAACGTTCGGGCAACGTCTGGCTGCAGACCGAACAGGATCCCGAGAAGCCGAACCCGACCTTCATCCCGGTCGCCAACGACGCCGCCGAATGGCTCGCCAAACGGACCGGCGGCCTCGCCCAGAGCTCGGTCACCGAGGCGCTCTTCAACGTCCCGAGCACCGCCCACATCCTCGGCGGCGCGGTGATCGGGCACAGCCCCGAGGACGGCGTCGTCGACGCCCGCCAGCGGGTCTTCGGCTACGAGAACCTGCTCGTCTGCGACGGCTCGGCGGTGCCGGCGAACGTCGGCGTCAACCCCAGCCTGACGATCACCGCCCTCGCCGAGCACGCGATGAGCGAGGTTCCCGCAGCCTCAGAGCCCAGCTACGAGGCGAACCTCTCGGCGACGTAGTCCCAGTTGACGACGTTCCAGAAGGCGTCGATGTAGTCGGGCCGTTTGTTCTGGTACTTCAGGTAGTAGGCGTGCTCCCAGACGTCGCAGCCGAGCAGCGGCGTGGTGCCGTCGGAGATCGGCGAGTCTTGGTTCGGGGTCGAGATCACGGCGAGGCCGGATGAGTCTTTGACCAGCCAGGCCCAGCCGGAGCCGAAGCGGGCGATGCCGGCGTTTTTGAACTCCTCCTTGAAGGAGTCGAACGAGCCGAAGGTGTCGCCGATCGCGGAGCCCAGCTCGCCGCTCGGCTCGCCGCCGCCGTCGGGGCTCAGCATCTCCCAGAAGAGCGTGTGGTTGTAGTGGCCGCCGGCGTTGTTGCGGACCGCCGCCTGCTTGTCGCCCGGCAGCGCCGAGAGGTTTCGGAGGACGTCCTCGACGTCGCGGTCGGCCCACTCGGTGCCCTCGAGGGCGGCGTTGGCTTTGTCGACGTAAGCCTGGTGGTGCTTGTCGTGATGGACCCGCATCGTCGCCTCGTCGATATGAGGCTCGAGCGCGTCGTAGGGGTACGGCAGGTCAGGTACGGAGAAAGCCATCGCAGCTCCTTTTCGCGGTTTGAAGTCCGCCTCGGAGCCTAGCTATTCCGGCGTCGCTTCTTCGACCGGTGCCGAGCCTTCGACTTCGCCCTTCTTGTCGGTGCCGATCCGGGGCACCGCGGCGGCATCGCCCCCGGTCCATTCGTTGAACCGGTACCAGGCCGGCTTCGCCTCCCGTTCCCTGGTCAGCAGCCCGGCGGAGCCGCAGAAGATGCAGTTGCCGCCTTCGTCGGACCAGGTGAACCACCAGACGCCGCCGACCCCCCAGCGGACGCGGTTGGCGGAGAGCATCGCGAAGGACTTGGAAAGCTGGAAAGCCTGGCCGAAGAGGCCGCGCTGCCAGCGGCTCGGGCCGTCGGCCGATCCCCAGCCGAGCTCGGTGACGAAGAGCGGCGTGCCGAAGTCGTGATGGCGGCGCATGATCCGCCGCAGGTTGCGCAGCTGCGCGCCCATCGCGGTGGCGTCGGCGACGTAGGGGTGCAGGGCGACCCCGTCGAAGTACCTCTTGACGTTGCGGGAGCGGTAGAGGCGCGAGAGGAAGTCGCCGGAGGCGATGTTGGGGGGGATCTGCAGCGGCCGGCCGAAGAGGCCGCCGAGGATCACCTGCGACCCCGGTGCGTGGCGGTGGATGATCCCGCCGGCGATCCGGATCAGGGTCGCGAAGCGCGCCGGTTCCGGGCGGGTGGCGAAGGTGACCAGGTTCTCCTCGTTCCAGATTTCCCAACGGCGGATCGGGAAGTACGGGAGTTCGTCTTCTTCGCGCCAGAACGAGCCGCCCGGCCCGTAGCGGGCAACCGCGGCCCGCACGAAGGAGGCCCAGGCGCGGCGCTGCCGGGCGGTCTTCACCGGCAGGTCGATCCCCAGCGGCGCCACCCATTTCGGGGTGCCGGTGAGGACGGGGAAGATCGACAGCCCGGCGTGCGCCGCCAACCGCACTTCGTGGTCGAACCCGCTCCACTGCCGCTCGGAGAAGGCGGGGCTCTCGGGCTCGACCGCCCCCCAGAACAAAGGCAGCCGGACGCTGGTGATCCCGGCTTCCCGCATCAGCTCGTAGTCCTTGGCGCTGCTCGCGCTCTGCGGCGAGATGCCGATGAAGCCGGGCGGCAGGTAGCCGGGCGCAGCCGCCGGCAGAGCCGTCAGCGCCAGCACAGCCAGGATCGTCGAAATCAAGCCCCGTGCCATCGTCATCGAATGGAACCGCCCACCCGCCCAAAGTAGCGGCACACCGCCGCCGGACTCCCACTTCCACCGTCCGGCATAATCAACTGCTCTCGGGGCGTGGCGCAGCCTGGTAGCGCGCACCGTTCGGGTCGGTGAGGTCCCCGGTTCAAATCCGGGCGCCCCGATGTAGATAACAGCATCCGGCCAATCTGCCGTCGTCCAGCGAAATTTCGAGCCGCCGCCCGGGGTGACAGCCGTCGCGGAGTTTTACATAAGATTTTTTTATCTTTCCTAAACTCCTCTTCCACCCTTTGGTGACGCTGGAAGAGGAGAGGATCGATGTCCGTAACGAAAGTGAGCGCCGGGGACAGTGCCGTGTTCTTCGAGAGCTCGGTGGAGGACCGCCAAGCGCTCGCCGAAACGGTGGCGGCCAGTTCCACTCGGTCCGCCGATGAGGTCACCGGCCTCGTGGAGGACCTTGCAGAGCACGAGAAGGCCCTGCTCGACTGGATGGGCCGCGCCCCTGAGAACGCAGAGCTGTTCCTCGAGGATCCGTTGGCGGCGCTCGAGAAAGCCGGTCTCGGAATCGGCGCCGAGACGGTCGCACGCCTGCGAAGCGTCGCCGAGGATCTCGCCGGGTCGACCTCGGTCGCCGACCCCACGCCCCCTCCCGGCGATCGCCGTCCCAGCCCCGCGGCCGCGGCAGGTACGCCGACGCTGAAGCTGCAGGGCTGGGACCTGGTCGCTGCGAACACTCAAAAAGCACTCAACAACGCCTTCGCCCTTCTCTTCGCGGCGGGTCTGATCCCGAAAACCTTCACCGAACGAATCGGCGCGACCGAGGTGACGGTGAACGTCGGAGCCCCTTCGATCGATCTCGATCCCACCACCGCCGGGGGGCGAAAAGGCGTCGTCGGGATCACCTCTCAGATCGAATCGGGCTCGATCAAAGGGCCGGTCGATGCCCCGATTCCCTCGGGCAAGCTGGAAGTCGTCACGGTTCTCTCCTTCGTCCAGTTTCCAGGCCAGGAAGAAGCCACGATCGAACGACTGGCCCTCGACTTCACCAGCGGAGAGACTGTCTGCAATGTCACGATCGACCAGGCGGGGTGGGATCCGGCGTGGACCAAACTGCTCGAGGAAGGGATCCTCGGCTTCCTCCGCAGGCAGCCGCCCGGGGCCTTTTTCGTTGGCGAGGTAGAAGTGCCCAAAGCAGAAGCGCCGATTGCTCCGGCCGGGAAATCTGACTTCGCAGTCCAGGCGGGACCGGAACCAGCCGAGAACGTGCTGCTGCTGCTGATGCTCACTCCCAGCGGCAAAGCCGGCAATCCCGACTTTGGCTCGGCGCCATCGCTCGTCCCGGCCGGACAGTCGGCGGCCGTCTACATTTCGAACCGGTTGCTGATCGACAAGGTCGCCGTGCCGTCGCTCGCGGAAGGGCTGAAGGTGTCCGAATCCAGCTTCAGCCTCTCCGGCAGCTCGACGGAGCTCTCCTCGGCGACGTTCAGCGGCAAGAAGGATCTCGGCGACGAATACGAATCCGAACTGACCGGGCTGAGGCTGGAGGTCGACGGCAACGGGCAGATCCAAGGCGCGTACACCGTCGCCGCGCACCCGGGATTCAACCTCGGCGAAACCTATTACTTCAAGGTCACGGGAAACGTCTACGTCACGCCCGAGCTTGACCTCTCCAGCCAAAGCCTCACCTTCAAGACCACGGCCAACGAGGGGTCGGCGAAAATCGAATGCAGCGCTGCGGGCTGGGTAATCATCTCCTTCATAGTCGCCTTGACCTTCGGCACCGTGGGCGCACTGATAGCAATCGTCTTGGCGGTGGTCGTCCCGGTCGTGATCACCCAGCTCCGAATACCGGTCAACCTGCCACCCGGACTGCTGAAGGAACTGGAAACCGGCATCGACTCCTTCAGGTGGCCGGCGCAAAAAGACTTTTCGCTGAGCGCCGTGGAACTGCCTGGCGATCTCGCCCTGATCGGCGAACCCACCAACTAGGCAAACATTTAGGCCCTGCCGCCTCTAGCGGACGCTAGGGTCTTTCCCGAATGGAGACCACCCCCGCCTTCGAGGTCCACGAGGCGAACCTGCATGGCCACCGTGCGGTCTACCGGGTCATCGGCAACGGCCCGAACCTGGTCCTGATCCACGGGATGATCAACTCCTCCCGGCACTGGGAGGAAGTGGCCAGGCGGCTTGCCGGGTCTTACCGGGTGATCGCGCCGGATCTGATCGGACACGGCGAGGCGGCGACTCCGCGCGGCGATTACTCGCTCGGCGCCCATGCGGCGAGCATTCGCGACCTGTTGACGACGATCGGAGTCGAGCGGGCGACGATCGTCGGCCACTCGCTCGGCGGCGGCGTCGCGATGCAGTTCTTCTACCAATTCCCCCAGCGCACCGAGCGCCTGGTGCTGATCTCCAGCGGCGGCCTCGGCGACGACGTCAGCCCGCTGCTGCGCGGCGCCGCCCTGCCCGGCTCGGCGGCGCTCCTGCGCCTGGCGACGCGGCCCCAGGTGGTCGGCGCCCTGGCCGCTGCGGGAGGGCGGCTGCGGGCGCGCGGCAACAACACGGGGGTCTACCTGCAGGCGGTAGCTCGCGCGCTGGGCCCGCTGCAGGAGCCCGGCTCCCGCCGCGCCTTCCTGCAGACGCTGCGCTCGGTGATCGACGTCCAGGGCCAGAAGGTGAGTGCCCGTGACCGCCTCTACCTGCTCGGGGAGATGCCGACCCTGATCGTCTGGGGCGAGCGCGACCGCACGATCCCGCTCCAGCACGGCCTCGAGGCCCAGCAATCGATCCCCAACTGCCGCTTCGAGACGCTCCCCCGCGCCGCCCACTTCCCGAACCTCGAAGATCCCGAGGGCCTGGCGACGATTCTGGGCAGCTTCATGGAGACGACCGCTCCCGCCCACATCGTCGACTCCGAGTGGCGCGACGTGATCGGCCGGCGGGCGCGCCTGCGCCGCGTCGCCTGAGCCCTATTCGACGGCGGCGATCGCCTTTTCCACTTCCCGCAGCGACGGGCCTTCCTGCAGGGTTTCGGTCCCGTTCGGGCCGGTGACGACCATCCCCTGACCGACCCGGATGCCAAGGTCACGACCGAGTTCCTCGTAGCCTTCGAGCCGCTTCTGGATCGGGCTGTCGGAGACCTTGGCCTTTTCGAGTTCGCTGTTCCATTCTTCGATTTCCAGTTCCTCGACCCCGCCGGCGATCGACCTCTCGAAGTTTTCGAAGAGCTTCGGCGTTTTGAACCGGTCCGCTTCTTCCTGGGTGCGGAAGAAGAGGTAGATGAACTGCCAGCCGTAGCCCTGTTCGGCAGCGGCCTCGGCGCCGTAGAAACCGAGCTCCTGCGGCGATTCGGAGTTCGAGTAATGACGCCAGAGGAGCTTGACGTCGCCGGAGCGCACGTACTTTTCCATCATCCCCGGAACGGTGTTGAGGAAGTCGTCGCGGCAGCTCGAGCACTGCAGGTCGTTGAAGACCTGGATCGTCACCGGCGCGTCGCTGGAGCCGAGCCGGTCGCCTTCCTGCGGCACGCCGCCGAACAGTTCCTGGGCTTCGGAGATACCGGAGACGTGGACGATTCCCTTGTCCGCCTTCTGGGTCGAGAGCTTGACGATCGAGTAGCCGAGGGCGAAGAGACCCAGCGCGAGCAGGAGGGCGACCCAGATCCTGCCCCGCCGAGGGAGCGGTTTGACGGCGACTTCAGAGGACATCCACGACCATTATCGCTGGCGAAGCGCCTCGGCTGATTCCCCAAGCTGCGGGCTTCTACAGTTGACAGCGCCGCGCGTCCCGATGAACATGGTCGCTACCCATTTCTAACGACCTGGAGGTCATCGATGGCCCATCACCTCACCCCCGCTCAGCTCGCTGACCAGCTGCAGATGGAACGACAGGAAGTGATCGGCAAATGCGTTGAACTGGGGGTGCCGATCTACCACGGCCGTATCGACCGAACGCTCTTCGAAACCTCGCTGCGCAGCATCTCCCACTCGCCGCCCGGACGACCTTCGCCCTCGGCGCGGCGCTGAACTAAACTCCCCCGCAGATGGCGGGGAGAGGCACCAACTCGAAGACGCTTGCGGACCTGCTGCCGCGTGCGGCGGCGATGTACGGCTCTGCCGTCGCCGTCAAGTACAAGGAGGGCGATCGCTGGATCGACCGCACCTTCGACGAGGTGCTGGAGATCGTCCGCCCCCTCGCCTTCGGCCTGGTGACGCTCGGCATCGAGAAAGGCGACCGCGTCTCGATCCTCGGCAACACGCGGCCGGAGTGGACCTACTTCGACTTCGCCGCGCTCTCGATCGGCGCCACCGTAGTCCCGATCTACCAGACCAACTCGCCCGAGGAGTGCCGCTACGTCCTCGAGAACTCCGACTCCAAGGTCGTCGTCGTCGAGGACGCCGAACAGCTGGAGAAGGTGCGGGCGGTCCGCGACCAGCTGCCGCAGCTGGAGCACGTCGTCCTGATGACCGGCAGCGCCGAGGACGCGATCTCGATGGAGGATCTCGGCGCCAAAGGCGCCGGCGGAGACGACGCCACCTGGAAGACGCTCTACGAGGCGGTCGCGCCCGAGGACATCTGCACCTTCATCTACACCTCCGGCACCACCGGCCCGCCGAAGGGCTGCATTATCAGTCACGGCAACTACCGCTCGATGCTCGACATGGTCAACGGGGTCAGCGTCATCGAAGACGAAGACCTCACCTACCTCTACCTGCCGCTGGCCCACTCCTTCGCCCTGTTGATCCAGCTCGGCAGCTTCGACCTCGGCACCACGATCGCCTACTGGGAGCGGGATCCGCTGAAGATCCTCCCCAACCTGGCCGAAGTGAAGCCGACCTACTTCCCCTCGGTGCCGCGGATCTTCGAGAAGATCTACACCGCCGCGACCAGCGGGATGGAAAAAGAGGGCGGTCTCAAAAAGGCGATCTTCGACTGGTCGATCAAGGTCGGCGCGAAGTACCGCGAAGCCGAGCACGAAGGCCGCAAGCCAGGGTTTCTGCTGCAGCGCTCTTACGCCTTCGCCGACAAGCAGGTGCTGTCGAAAATCCGCAACCTCTTCGGCGGGCGGGTCCGCCTCGCAGTCTCCGGCGCGGCGCCGATCAACCCCGAGATCCTGCGCTTCTTCGACGCCGCCGGCGTCCTCGTGCTCGAGGGCTGGGGGATGACCGAGACCTCGACTGCGGCGACGATCTCCACCCCCGAGGACTTCAAGGTCGGCACGATCGGCAAGCCGTTCCCCGGCTGCGAGGTGAAGATCGCCGACGACGGCGAGATCCTCGTCAAGGGCCCCAACGTCTTCCAGGGCTACCACAAGAACCCGGAGGCGACCGCCGAGACGATCGTCGACGGCTGGCTCCACACCGGCGACATCGGCGAGATCGAGAGCGACGGCTTCATCAAGATCACCGGCCGCAAAAAGGACATCATCATCACCGCGGGCGGCAAGAACATCACCCCCGCCAACCTCGAGGCCGAAATCAAGCAGCAGCCGCTGGTCTCCCAATGCGTAGTCGTCGGCGACCGCCGCCCCTACCTGGTGGCGCTGGTCACCCTCGACCCCGAAGAGGCGGTCAAATACGCCCAGGAGCACAACCTCTCCGAGAACCCGACCGAGCTCGCCTCCAACCCCGACGTCAAGGCCGCGATCGAGGCCCACGTCGAGAAGATCAACCAGAACTTCGCCCGCGTCGAGCAGGTGAAGAAGATCTCGATCCTCCCCCACGACCTCTCCCAGGAATCCGGCGAGCTGACGCCGACCCTGAAGGTCAAGCGCGCCGTCGTCGCCCAGAAGCACGAAGACGCGATCGAGCAGCTCTACGCGGCCTGAGCCGCAGGGCAAACCGCCTGATTAAGACGCAGCTTCGCCCGACTGCCGCAGCAGGACCGAGGTCGTCTGCTCGAGCACCCGACGCCAGGTCGAGGTCTCCTCGGGCTCCTCGTCTGTCGCCTTCTCGACGACGCGGCGGACGCGGCGCTCGGAGATTTCGAGGCCGTGGCGCTCGGCGATCTCCTTGTAGCGGTCGTAGTCCTTGGCCAGGGTCGCGGTGACGGTTTCGAAGCCGTGCTTGGCGATCTGCAGACGCCGCGAGTAGTCCATGATCGGCGTGCCGAACATCAGCTCGTCGGTCGGGTCGGGCTCGAGCAGGATGATGTCGACGCCGGGGTATTTCTCCTGCCACTGCTCGACCGCCTGGTGCAGGCGCTGGTGGGCGATCAGGCGGAAGGTCTGATTGGCGATCGCCGGCAGCCCCATGTCAGAGACGCGACGGACGCGGCGGCCGAAGACGGTCGGGATCGTCTTCTCGAAGTCGTTGACGTAGGGCACCAGCGGGTTGACGACGACGATGAACTTCGCGCCCTTCTCGACCGCGATGTCGACGTTCGTGGTCGAGCGGATGCCGCCGTCGACGAACTGGCGCCCTTTCAAGTCGACCGGCTTGTAGACGAGCGGCAGGCAGGTCGAGCACTCGACCGCTTTGGAGATCGGCACGTCGGACCAGCCCTCCTCGCCGAAGACGATCCGCTCGCAGGTGTCGAGGTCGGTCGTGGTCAGGTAGAGCTCGTTGTCGAGCAGGCGGAAGTCATTGACCCGACCGTCGTCGCCGAGCGCTTCTTCGACGTAGTCGGAGAGGCCGCGCCCGGAGTAAAGCCCGGTCGGCAGCGCCTCGGCCAGGCCGACGCCGATGTCGATCATCGAGAAATCGCCGATCCGGGTCAGCTGCCGAAGCAGTTGGGCGGTGCGCAGCGGCAGCGCCGCCGCTTTGCTCAGCAGCCCGAGATAGTTGAGCTTGAGGACGCGGTTGAGGTCGAGGTCCTCGAGGTCCGAGGGAATGCGGGAGTTGATCACCTGCATCATCTCCTCGGGGGTGACGCCGTTGGCGAGCATCGAGGCGACGAAGGAGCCGGCGCTGGTGCCGACGTAGACGTCGAAGTTGTTGACCGTGCTGTTCACCGCCAGCAGGTCGAGTGCCCGCAGGGCGCCAATCTCGTAGACGCCGCCCGTGAAACCGCCGCCGCCGAGGACGAGCGCGGTCTTCGACGGCTTTTTGCGACCGCCTTTGCGCTTTCGCGGCTTGGACTCGATGTCTACGACTTCACCCATACGTGCAGTATTCCAGGGCTAGAGGTCATCCTCGACCGCTACCTTCGACATCTCGCGTGTTGGGAAACCCGGTGAAACGCATCCTGCTCTCCTTTTTGGTCGCCTCAGCAGCCCTTTTGCTGCTCTGGGCAGGTGTCGCCCAGGCAAGCGGCAGTTGCAGTCAGATGCGCTCCTGGCTGCGCCAGGGAGGCGGCAGCGCCAGCGGCCTGGTCGTCGTCGACGCGGAAACCGGCAAGACCGTCTGCGCCGCCGCACCGGGCCGGCAGCGCCCCCTCGCCTCGAACATGAAGCTGTTCACGACCTCGACGGTGCTCTCGCGGCTCGGCCCGGAAACGCGGATTCCGACCAAGGTCTTCCGCGACGGCCCGATCGACTCCCGCGGGGTCCTGCATGGCAGCCTCTACCTCCAGGGCGGTGGCGACCCGGCCCTGGGAACGCCGAGTTTCTATGACGGCTACCTCGCCGGGCTCGGCACGAACCTGCTCGCACTGACGCCGCAGATCAAGGCCGCCGGGATCACCTCGGTGACCGGCCGCCTCTACGCCGACGACACCGTCTTCGACCGCCTGCGCGGCGTCGCCGACTCCGGCTACGCGACCAGCTCCTACATCGGCCCGCTCTCGGGTCTCGACTTCAACTCCGGCTTCCGCGGCTCGACCAGCTCCAGCGGCTTCGCCTCCGACCCGGCGAAGCTCGCCGGCACCACGCTCGCCCGTTCGCTGCGAGCAGCGGGAGTGAGCATCCCCTCCCAGGTGGCGCTGCGACCGACTCCGGCCTACGCCGAACGGGTGGCGCTGGTGCTTTCCCCCACCCTCAGCCAGATCGTCGACACCACCAACGTCTGGTCGGACAACTTCTTCGCCGAGATGCTGATCAAGCTGCTCGGCGCCCGCCTCGGCGGCGCCGGCACCACGGCTGCGGGAGCAGCCGTGGTTGAGTCCTTTGCCCGCTCCCACGGCTCCGGCGTCCACGCCGTCGACGGCTCGGGGCTCACCCGCTCCAACCGCGCCACCCCACGCCAGTTGGTCAACCTGCTGCTGGCGATGCGCCAGGACCCCGCCGGCGACGACTTCATCCAGGACTTGGCGCTGGCCGGGCACGAAGGCACCGTCGAAGACCGCATGCACGGCACCGCCGCCTACGGCCGCTGCCGCACCAAGACCGGGACGATCACCGGTGTCAGCAACCTCTCCGGCTATTGCTTCAACCGCAGCGGCCGGATCATGGCCTTCTCGATCCTGATGGCGGGCGTCGGCAACCTCAGCCTCGCCCACCTCGACCAGGACCGGATCGCCGGCGCCGTCGCCGGCTACTAGGCGGCTCCGCCAACCAGCTCGCGCAGCCCCGTCTCGTCGAGGATCTCGGTGCCGTATTTCTCCGCTTTGGCGAGCTTCGAGCCCGGGTTGTCGCCGGCGACGACGTAGTCGGTTTTTTTCGAGACCGAGTTGGTCACTTTGCCGCCGGCGGACTTGACCAGCGCCGCCGCCGCCTCGCGGGTCAGCACCGGCAGGGTGCCGGTGAGGACGACAGTCTTCCCTTCCAGCGGGCCGCCCTGCCGGCGCCGTTCTGAATCGGCAGCCTCCAGCCGCAGGCCCCTTTCCCGCAGCTTCTCGACCAGCGCCCAGGTGGCCTCGTCGGTCAGCGACTCGTTGATCTGCACCGCCATGATCGGACCCACTCCCTCGACCTCCTCGATCGCCTCGGGGTCGGCCTCGTGCAGGGCGTCGATCGAGCCGAAGTGGTCGGCCAGGGCCTCTGCGGTGACGTAGCCGACCCCGGGAAGGCCGAGCGCGTAGAGGACGCGTTTGAAGGGCCGCTGCTTCGATCCCTCGATCGCGGCCAGCAGGTTCCGGGTCGAGGTCTCGCCGAAGCGGTCGAGCGACAGCAGCCGCCCCTCGCTGAGGTCGTAGATGTCGGCGACGTCCTCGATCAGGCCCTCCCCCAGGAAACGCGAGGCCTGCTTTTCGCCGAAGCCGTCGATGTCCATCGCGCCCTTGCTGACGAAGTGTTTGACGTGCTGGAAGGACTGCCCCGGACAGCCGCGGCGGTTGGGGCAGATCGTGAAGACCGAGTCCTCCGGTTTGACCGTCTCGGTCCCGCAGGACGGGCATTTCTTCGGCGGCTTCGGCTTGCGCGCCGCCTTGTGCTTGCGCGGCAGTTTCGGCGAGACCACCTGGGGGATCACGTCGCCGGCCCGCATCACCACCACTTCGTCGCCCTCGCGCACGCCCTTGCGCGCCAGGTCCTCCTCGTTGTGGAGGGTGGCGGTGGTGACGGTGACGCCGCCGACGTGGACCGGCTCCAGCATCGCGAAGGGCACCAGATGGCCGGTGCGGCCGACGTTCCAGACAACCTTCTTCAACGTCGTCACCGCCGTCGTCGGCGGGAACTTCCAGGCGATTGCCCACCGCGGCTCGCGCCCGACCACTCCGAGCTCGCGCCAGAGCGCCTTCTCGTCGACCTTGACGACGACGCCGTCGATCTCGTAGTCGAGCTCCTCACGCCGTTCCTCCCACCAGTGGCAGCGCTTGACGACTCCCTCCACGCCCTGATGGTGGTCGGTGTCGGGGTTGACCTTGAAGGCACGGGCCTGCAGCCATTCGACCTCGGCCATATGGGTCGGCAGGTCGAGCCCGCGCACGGCGCCGATCCCGTAGAACCAGGTCGAGAGCGGCCGTTCGGCGGCGAGCTTGGGGTCGAGCTGGCGGATCGAGCCGGCTGCCGAATTGCGGGGGTTGGCAAAGGTCGGTTCGCCCGCCTCGGCCCGGCGCTCGTTCAGCGCTTTGAAGGCGGCGATCGGCAGGTAAATCTCGCCCCGCACTTCGACGAGATCGGGAGCGGCGCCCTTGATCCGCAGCGGCACCGAGCCGATCGTGCGCAGGTTCTGGGTCACGTCCTCGCCGACCCGGCCGTCGCCGCGGGTGGCACCACGAACCAGCACCCCGTCCTCGTAGGTGAGGGTGACGGCGAGCCCGTCGATCTTCGGCTCGGTCGTGTAGCTGAACTGCGAGGCAGCGATGTCGAGGCGCTTGAGGTAGTTGGCGAGGCGGTTCTCCCAGGCGCGCAGCTCCTCCTCGTTGCGGGCGTTGCCGAGCGAGAGCATCCCCTCCAGGTGCTCGACCTGCTCGAACCCCTCGAGCGGCGCCGCGCCCACCCTCTGGGTCGGCGAGTCCGGCGTACGCAGCTCCGGGTGATCGGCCTCAATCGCCCGCAGCTCGTCCAGCAGCTCGTCATAGGTGTCGTCGCCGACCTCCGGTTCGTCGAGGACGTAGTAGAGGTGGTTGTGGTGGCCGAGGATCTCGCGCAGTTCCCCGGCTCGCTGCTCCGGCGAGGCGCTCACGCGGTCGCGGCGCTGGCGGCGAGCATCTCCTCGAAGCCCCAGCCCTGGAGCCGCTCGAGACCGCCGTGGTCGGTGAGGTCGAAATGGATCGGGGTGACCGCGATGCGCCCGTCGGCAACCGCTTTCAGATCCGTCCCCTCGATCTCCTCGTAGCCCGGCTGCCAGCCGTAGATCTCGTAGTGACGACGCCCGTCGCTCTCCTTGACCAGCTTCAGCTCGTCGTTGTAGATCCGTTTGCCGAGCTTCGTCACCTCGATCCCGCTCGGCTCGCGGGAGGGGCAGTTGACGTTGATCAGCGTCGCCTCCGGCATCGACTCCTCGCGTAGGCGCGAGACCAGCTGGGCGGTGAAGGGAGCAGAGACGGAGAAGTCGAACTGGCCGCTGACGTAGCCGAGCCCACCGGCGGAGGACTGCTGGGAGACGGCGATCGCCGGGATGCCGAGGATGATCCCCTCCAGCGCCGCCGCCACGGTGCCCGAGTAGGTGATGTCGTCGCCGAGGTTGGCGCCGTGGTTGATCCCGGAGACGATCAGGTCGGGCCGGCCGCCGACCAGGCCCAGCTCGGCAAAGCGGACGCAGTCGACCGGGGTGCCGTCGGTGGCGTAGCCGAGGCGGCCGTCGTCGAAGCTGACCTCCTCGATGCTGAGCGGCTTGCGGGTGGTGATGCTGCGGGCGGTGGCGCTGCGGTTGGAGTCGGGCGCGATCACGTCGACCTCGACCCCGTCTAGCTCGACCAGCGCCCGCCGGGCAGCCTGCAGCCCCGGCGCCGAGATGCCGTCGTCGTTGGTGAGGAGGATGCGCACCACCTCGATTCTAGGTGTCGGGGAAGCCGCTGCCGCTGGCGAGATACTGCCGCCGTGCCCACCGTGCGGCTCGACATCGAATATGACGGCACCGGCTTCCGCGGCTGGGCGCGTCAGCCCGGCCTGCGAACGGTGCAGGGCGAGCTGGAGACGGCGCTGGCGACCGTCCTGCGTGAGCCGATCGAGCTGACGGTCGCCGGCCGCACCGACACCGGCGTCCACGCCCTGGGGCAGGTGGCGAGCTTCGAGACGGCCACCCAGCCGCCCGAGGACCTGATGCGCCGTCTCAACGGCCTCGCCCCCGATGACGTCGCCGTCGTCGCCGCCGTCGCCGTCGCCGACGGTTTCAACGCCCGCCACGACGCCAGGGCCCGCGACTACCGCTACCGCCTCCTCGCCCGCTCCGCCCCGAGCCCTTTCGAGCGCGGTAAGGCCCTCTGGTGGCCCCACCAGGTCGATAGAGAGGCCCTGGACGCCTGTGCCGCCGCATTGCCGGGCACCCACGACTTCACCGCCTTCACCCCCACCCAGACCGACCACGTTCGCTTCGACCGCGACGTCCTTGCCGCGGGCTGGACCGACGAAGGCGACGTCCTCAGCTTCCGCATCACCGCCGACGCCTTCATGCGCAACATGGTCCGCGTTCTGGTCGGCACCCAGCTGGAAGTAGCCAGCGGGAGAAGAACCGTGGAGAACTTCGTCCAGCTCCTAGGGGGAGCCCCTCGAACTGAGGCAGGAGACACTGCACCCCCACATGGCCTGTACCTAGAGTCGGTCTCGTATTAGAGGGCGGGGGCACCCTCGGCCTGGCGGATACTCAAAGTCGCAGTGCTAATTAGCACTGCGACTTGTCAGAACGAGGGTGCCCCCGCCCTCTCCCAGCGCTAAACGAGCTCGAGGTAAACCATCTCGGTGGAGTCACTCCGCCGAGGGCCCAGCTTGACGATGCGGGTGTAGCCGCCGGGGCGCGTCGCGTAGCGGGGCGCCACCTCGTCGAACAGTTTGTGGACGATGAACTTGTCGTTGTGGAGCGTCGCCAGCGCCTGGCGCCGGGCATGCAGGTCGCCGCGTTTGGCGAGGGTGATCAGTTTCTCCACTTCGGGCTTGACCGCCTTGGCCTTCGCCTGGCTGGTCTGGATCCGTTCGTGCTCGATCAGCTGCTTCGAGAGGTTGGAGAGCAGCGCCGAGCGATGGGCTTTGTCACGACTCAGCTTGTTCCGCTTCTTTTTGTGCCGCATCGCTCCGCTCCGTCCCTTTCCCCGATGCTCCCTAGTCTGCCTGAAGATCCAGGCCGCGGGAGTGCAGGGTCTCGATTACTTCCTCGATCGACTTCTGACCGAAGTTGGGGATCGCGTTCAGTTCCGCGCGCGACTTGCGCACGAGGTCGCCGACGGTCTGGACGCCGGCGCGCTTGAGGCAGTTGTAGGAGCGGACGCCGAGTTCGAGCTCCTCGATCAGGATCTCGTCGAGGCCGTTGCTGGCGGCGCCGCCGTTGTCGGCGCTGGAGGAGAAACCATCGGCCGGCACGGCCGGGACCGGTTCACGCGCGGTCAGCTCTTCGACCCGGTCGGCGTCGGTGAAGATCGCCAGGCTCTTGATCAGGATCTCGGAGGCTTCGCGCAGCGCCGCCCCCGGCTCGATCGAGCCGTCGGTCTCGAGGTCGAGCGTGAGTTTGTCGAAGTCGGTGCGCTGACCGACGCGGGCGGCGGCGACCGCGTAGGAGGCACGTCGGATCGGCGAGAAGATCGAGTCGATCGGGATCACGCCGATCGGCTGCTCGTCGGACTTGTTCTCTTCGGCCGGCGAGTAGCCACGGCCACGGCCGATCGTCAGGTAGACCTCGAGTTTGGTTTTTTTCTCGAGCGTCGCGATCGGAGCATCGGGGTTGAGGATCTCGACGCCGGACGGAAGGTCGATGTCCTTTGCCTTCACCTCACCCGGGCCGGTGGCGACCAGCGGGGCCTCGACCTCGTCGGCGTCGGTGTGCATGCGGACCACCAAGTCCTTGAGGTTGAGGACGATGTCGGTGACGTCCTCCTTGACGCCGGGGACAGTCGAGAACTCGTGCGCTACGCCCTCGATGCGGACGCTGGTGATGGCGGCGCCGCCCAGCGAGGAGAGCAGGACGCGGCGGAGGCTGTTGCCAAAGGTGTAACCGAAGCCCTTGTCGAGCGGCTCGATCGTGAAAGTGCCGCGGCGGTCATCGATTTTCTCGGAGGTGATGCGAGGGACCTGGAAATCAGTGGTCATGAGTTCCTTCGTTGCGTGTTCTGAAATGGGGTTCCGGACTACTTGGAGTACAGCTCGACGATCAGCTGCTCCTGAACCGGCGCCGAGATCTCGGAGCGCTCGGGGTAGCGCAGGACCTTGGCGGTGAGGGCATCGTGATCGGCTTGCAGCCAGGCCGGAACCGTCGAGACGAGTTCGGTGGCCCGCTGGATCGTGTCGGTGGCGGACGAGCCGGCCTTGATCGAGATGATGTCCTCGGGACGAACTTGGTAAGAGGGGATGTTGACCCGGCGGCCGTTGATCTGCCAGTGGCCGTGGGTGATCAGCTGCCGTGCCTGGCGCCGCGAGGCGGCGAAGCCGAGGCGGACGAGCACGTTGTCGAAGCGGGACTCGAGCAGCCGCAGCAGGTTCTCGCCGGTGACGCCTTCCTGGCGAGCGGCCTTTTCGTAGTAGGCACGGAACTGTTTCTCCAGCACCTGGTAGTAGCGGCGGGTCTTCTGCTTCTCGCGCAGCTGCACCCGGTACTCGGACTGACGCAGACGGCCGCGGCCGTGCTCGCCGGGCGGGTAGGAGCGACGCTCGACGCCGCACTTGTCGGTGAAGCAGCGCTCACCCTTGAGGAAGAGTTTCTGGCCCTCGCGCCGGCACTGCTTGCACTGGGGGGCGGTATCGCGAGCCACTAGACCCGCCTCCGCTTCTTCGGCCGGCAGCCGTTGTGGGCCTGCGGGGAGACGTCCTTGACGGTGGTGACGTCGAGCCCGGCGGCCTGCAGCGAGCGGATCGCGGTCTCACGACCAGAGCCGGCCCCCTTGGCGAAGACCTCGACTTTCTCGAGGCCGTGTTCCATGCCCTTTTTGGCGGCGGCGTCAGCGGTGACCTGCGCGGCGAACGGGGTCGACTTACGGGAGCCTTTAAACCCGGCCGAGCCAGCCGACTCCCAGGCGATCACGTTGCCATCGGTGTCGGTCAGGGTGACGATCGTGTTGTTGAAAGAAGTCTTGATGTGCGCCTGTCCGTAGGTGACGTTCTTTTTGACGCGGCGCCGCGTGCGCCCTTTGGCGGGTTTTTTCTCAGCCATGCCGGGTCCCCCTATACCTTGCGCTTGCCGGCGACGCTGAGGCGCCGCGGGCCCTTGCGCCCGCGAGCGTTGGTCTTGGTCCGCTGGCCGCGGACCGGCAGGCCCCGACGATGGCGGAGGCCGCGGTAGGAGCCGATCTCCATCAGCCGTTTGACGTTCTGCGAGCGCTCGCGGCGGAGGTCGCCCTCGACCTCGCGGTTCTCGACCGCCTCGCGAAGTTTGATGACCTCTTCCTCGGTCAGGTCTTTGACCGGAGTGTCCGGGTCGACGCCCGCCTCTTTGAGGATCTGCTTTGCCGTCGACTGGCCGATCCCGAAGATGTAGGTGAGCCCGATTTCGGTCCGTTTGTTGACCGGGATGTTGATGCCGGCGATCCGTGCCACGCTAACCCTGCCTCTGCTTATGGCGCGGGTTCTGGCAGATCACCAGGACCGCCCCATTTCGGCGGATTACCTTGCACTTCTCGCACATCGGCTTGACGGAAGCTCGGACCTTCATCGCTCCGGATTTCGTATCGACAACAGGATTCCCACACGCCCCATGAGTCGGACGGTAGGGCTAACCACCGGCCAATAAGGCCGACGGAGAAAGATAGCAGGGGCGGGCTTTCGGGGACGCCTGGTCAGGCGACTTCGACGCGGGCGATCAGGAAGCCGTCGTAGCCCTTGATGCCTACCGTCTGGATCGTAGTCGCTTCGACCCTCGGCTCCGCGGCCAGCATCTCGTGTAGGCGGCGCTGCGCCTTCGTCGCCTCCTCGGGATCGGCGGGGTCGCCGAGCGTGCCACCGCGGACGACATTGTCGGCGACGATCAGCCCACCGGGACGGGTCCGCTCGAGCGCCCAGGCAAAGTAGTCCGGGGTGTTGACCTTGTCGGCGTCGATGAAGACGAGGTCGAAGGGTCCGGCCCCCTCCTGCTCGAGCTGGGGCAGCGCCTCCAGCGCCGGCCCGACCCGCACCTCAACCCGGTCCCCCACTCCGGCCCGCTCGATGCTCCGGCGCGCCACCTCGGCGTACTCGGCCTTCGCCTCCAGCGAGATCAGCCGCCCGCCCGGCGCCAGCGCTCGCGCCATCAGGATCGCGCTGTAGCCGCCGAGCGTGCCGAACTCGAGGATCTTCCCCGCCCCGACGAGGCGGACCAGCAGCTGCAGCAGCTTCCCCTGCGGCGGCGAGACCTGGATCGAGGGCAGCCCAGCCGCCTCGGCAGCCTCCACCGCCCCGCTCAGCGCCTCATCCTCGGCGACGATCGTCTCGCCGATGAAGCGGTCGACTTCCGCAAAGACCTGTTCTTCCATCGATTGGATTCTGTCGGAGAGCCATGGCAGAGTGTCCGGCGATGGGGTTCGACGCCAAAGTCCTCGCCGATTCGGTCTCGCCCGCCGGGCACCGGCTGACCACGCTCGAGGCAACCTTCCCCCGCTTCGTCCTCGCCGAGTTCAACACCCACCGCGTCTTCTCGCGCAACAGCGCCAGCTCGCGGGCGATCCCGGTCGCCAAACAGCTGCGGCGTGTGCTCGACGACCCCTACGTGCCGATCGAGTTCGGCTCCAACAAACCCGGGATGCAGGCGGGGCCGGCTTTGACCGGTGCGGCCCGCGACGACGCCGAGGCGGAGTGGCTGGCAGCGCGCGACGACGCCGTGCGCCACGTGCTGGGGCTGATCACCAGCCCCGAGAGCGTCTCCGACTACGACGATCTCCACGCCTGCTTGGAGGCAGCGCAGGGATCACTGAAGCAACCGCCCGCCGAGTGGCTGAACGTCCACAAGCAGGTCGCCAACCGCCTCCTGGAGCCCTTCATGTGGCACACCGTGATCGTCTCCTCGACGACCTGGGACAACTTCTTCAACCTCCGCTGCCACCCCGATGCCCAGCCGGAGATCCGCCTGATCGCGACGAAGATGCGCGATGCCTTCGAGCGCTCGGTCCCAACCCGCCTCGAGCCCGATGAATGGCACCTGCCCCTGGTCGGGGAGGCCGAGCGCGAAGAGACCTCCTCGCCGGAGGAACTGGCGAAGATCTCGATCGGCCGCTGCGCCCGGGTCAGCTACCTGACCCATGCCGGCAGCCGCGACCTCGCCGCCGACGTCGCCCTCTACGACCGGCTGGCCGAAAGCGGCCACATGTCGCCGATGGAGCACGTCGCCCGGCCGATGACCCCGGCCGAGCTCGAGCGCAGCGAGCGGAGCGGCAACTTCCAGGGCTGGATCGCCCACCGCAAGCTGATCCCCGGTGAGTCGAACCCGCTGGGGGGCGGCCAGATCGAAGAGATCGAAGTCGGCGCCTAGGCCGGCGGCAGCCGGTCGAGCACTTTCAGAAGCGCTTCAGTGTGAGCGCGATTCTCGCCGCGGGCTTCTTCAGACCTACGGGCCATATCGTCGCCTAGGTCGGCAATGATCTTGAGGTGCTCGGTCGCCACCGCGTTGATCAGCCGTAAGAACCCATCGCTGCGGCGTTCCTGTTTCTCCTCTGCGGTCATCACTCGCCCTTCGAGTTGTTCCCAGTCCTTGCGGCGAGCTTCCTCGGACTCTTTGCAGTGCCGTTCCACCTTCTCGATCCGTTCACGAATCTCTCGGCCCATCTGCTCAAGCCGCTGGTCGCGCTCCCAGCGCTGCCTCTCCAGCTCCATGTCGAGATCGTCCCAGAGCAAGGCGCACGAGACTACACCTCCGACAAAAAGTTCTGTAACAGCTTCGAGCCAGAGCTGTGACTTTGAGCTACTCCGCCTCGTGCCAGGGGGTGAGGATGCGCGGGCCGTCGGGGGTCACCGCGACGGTGAACTCGAAGTGGGCGGCCAGCGATCCGTCTTCGGAGTAAACGGCCCAACCGTCGTCGCCCATTCGCACCAGCGGGCCACCGGCGTTGACCATCGGCTCGATCGCCAGCACCATTCCCTCCTCCAGCTCCGGGCCTCGGCCGGGTTCGCCGAAGTTCGGTACCTGCGGTTCCTCGTGCATGTCACGGCCGATGCCATGGCCGACGAGCGTGCGGATGATCGAGAGACTCTCGAGCTCGACCGAGCGCTGGATCGCCGTCGAGACGTCGCCGAGGTGGTTGCCCAGACGCATCTGCTCGACCCCCGCGAATAGCGCGGCTTTGGTGACGTCGAGGAGCTTCTGCGCCTCCGGGCTGACCGGGCCGATTGGCACCGTCATCGCCGCGTCGGAGACCCAGCCGTCCTTGATTACCCCGACGTCGATCGAGAGCACGTCCCCACGCTTCAGCTGGTAGCCGTCGGGGATGCCATGGACGACCATCGAGTTGGGCGAGGCACAGATCGACCCCGGGAAGCCGCGGTAGCCCTTGAAGGCCGGCTCGCACCCTTGCGAGCGGATGAACTTCTCGGCGGCAGCGTCCAGTTCCGCGGTGGTCGTGCCCACGCGCGCCTTCGCGGCCAGCATCTTCAGGCAGCGAACGAGGACCTCTCCGGAAGAGGCCATCTTCTCGACCTGCTCCGGCGTCTTTTTGATGATCATCCGGTACACGCTAGTGGTCGGCGACGGCAGATCCGCGACGAAATTGGCTAGACGGTCTCGTCCTGCTCCATCCGCAGCGTCGCCAGGGTGCGGCGGATCTCCTCCGCCACCTCTTCCGGCGCCGCCTCGCCGGCGATCCGGCGCAGGACGCTGCGGCTGTCGTAGTAGCTGACCAGCGGCTCGGTCTTCTCGTGGTAGTTCTCCAGCCGCTTGCGGATCACCTCGGGTTTGTCGTCGTCGCGGACGATCAGCGGCGAGCCGTCGATGTCGCAGACGCCTTCCTGTTGCGGCGGTTCGAACTCGACGTGGAAGACGTGCCCGTTGGCCTCGCAGGTGCGGCGGCCACCGAGCCGGCGCACGACCTCGTCGTCGGTGACGTCGATCAGGACGACCGCCGTCACCGTCCGGCCCAGCTCACCGAGCTTCGCGTCGAGCGCCTCCGCCTGGGGAGTGGTGCGAGGAAAGCCGTCGAGGATGAAGCCGTCGCGTGCCTCGCTGGAGTCGATCCGCTCGGCGATCACCCCGACGATCACCTCGTCGGGCACCAGATCGCCGCGGTCCATGTACTCCTTCGCCGTCCGCCCGAGCTCGGTTTCATCACGCACCGCACCGCGGAGGATGTCCCCGGTCGCGTAGTAGGGCAGCCGCAGGTCTTCGTTGAGGCGCTCCCCCTGCGTTCCCTTGCCGGAACCGGGAGGGCCGAGTAGGACGAGATTCAGCTCGGACATCTAGGAGGGCAGCTTATTTGAGGAAGCCCTCGTAGTTGCGCATCATCAGCTGCGCCTCCAGCTGCTTCACCGTTTCCAGCGCGACGCCGATGATGATCAGGATGGAGGTGCCGCCGAAGAAGAAGTTGGCCGAGGTCTGGCTGATCAGGATCGTCGGCAACGCCGCCACCGCACCCAGGTAGAGGGCGCCCGGGAAGGTCAGCCGGGAAAGGATCCGGTCCAGGTACTCGGCCGTCGGCCTGCCCGGACGCACACCGGGGATGAAGCCGCCGTATTTCTTCAGGTTGTCGGCCTGGTCGACCGGGTTGAAGGTCACCGCGGTGTAGAAGTAGGTGAAGACGATGATGAAGAAGATCTCGCCGATCACGTAGGGCCACTTGTTAGGCCCGAAGAAGGAGGCGAAGTCGAGCGCCGTGTTCGTGTTCAGCAGCTGTCCCACCGTCGAGGGGAAGGCCATGATCGAGGCGGCGAAGATGACCGGGATGACGCCTGCCATGTTGACCCGCAGCGGCAGATAGGTCGAGCCGCCCGAAGTCATTTTCCGCCCGACGACGCGTTTCGCGTACTGGACCGGGATCCGGCGCTGGCCCTCTTGGACGAAGACGATCGCGACGATCACCGCCAGGGCGATGAAGGGCATCATCACGACGAAGACCTGATCCGGGTTGTTCCACCACTTCGAGAGCCCGGGCACGATCGAGGAGGCGATCGAGGCGAAGATCATCAGCGAGATGCCGTTGCCGATCCCACGCTGGGTGATCAGCTCGCCCATCCACATCAGCAAGGTGCAGCCGGCGGTCAGGCACAACACGATCAAGAAGACCCTGCCAAAGGTGGGGTCGAGCACCTTCGTCCCGGCGGTGTTTCCGAAGGATTTGAAGAGGAAGACGTAGCCGATCGATTGAGCGAAGGCCAGTCCGACGGTGAGATAGCGGGTGTACTGGGTGATCTTCTGCTGCCCGACTTCGCCCTCTTTCTGCAAGCGCTCGAGCGAGGGCACCACCACGGTCAAGAGCTGCAGGATGATCGAGGCGGTGATGTAGGGCATGATCCCCAGCGCGAAGAGACTGAGCCGGGAGAGGCCGCCTCCGGAGAACATGTTGAGGAAGCCGAGAACGCCGGAGCCGCCGAAGTTGCTCTGGATTTCCTTGACAGCGTTGACGTCGACTCCGGGAGCCGGGATATAGGCGCCGAGGCGGTACAGGGCGAGGATCGCCGCCGTGAACGCAAGCTTCTTGCGGATCTCGGCAACGCCAAACGCGTTGAGAATGGTTCTGAGCATTACGGCTCCAGAGTGTGACAGGAACCGCCGGCTGCTTCTATCTTCTCTTTCGCAGCCGCGCTGAAAGCGTGCGCGTGAACCTCGAGTTTCTTCTTGATCTCACCGCGGGCGAGCACCTTGACCGGGTCCTTGCGCTTGGCCAGACCCTTCTCCCTCAAGCTCTCGAGAGTGACTTCAGTGCCGCTGTCGAAGCGCTCCTCGAGATCGGAGAGGTTGATCGGCTGGGTCCTGGTGCGGAAGTTCTCGAAGGGCATCGACTGCTTTTTGTGCGGGCCGCGAAGCTTTCGCATCCGCATGTGGATCGGGTTCTGGCCACCCTCGTAGCCAGCCTTGCGCTTACGACCCGAGCGGGAGCCGGCGCCCTTGTGGCCGCGGCCGGAGGTCTTGCCGAGGCCGCTGCCCTCGCCACGGCCAATCCGCTTGCGCGGCCGTTTCGAGCCGGGCTTCGGCTTCAGGTTGTGGAGGCCGATCTCTTCGCTGCGCGAGGTCTCTTTTGATTCTTTTTTGGAGGGGGTTTTCTCGGCTTTCTCAGCCACCGTCGACCTCCACCAGATGCGAGACGACCCGCAGCTGCCCCTGCAGCTGATCGGAGTCTTTGAGCTCAACCGATTTGCCGATCCGCCCCAACTTCAGCGCCTTGAGCGTGGCTTTCTGGTTCGGATTGGTCTTGGCTGCAGAGCGAGTCTGCCGAATCTTCACTTTGCTCACGACCCGCTCTCCTGCTTCTCAGCCTCCGCACCCTCAGCAGCTTTCTCTACCGCAGCCCCAGCTCCAGCGACGGGCTCCTCGGCGTCAGCCGACTCGGCCTCTGCCGCGGGTGGCGACGATGCGGGATCGTCGCCGGTCGGCGACGAGGTCGTATCGGAGACAGGACCCGCGGCCCCGTTGCCCCCGTCCAACCCCAGAACCTGCGTAATCGTCAGCCCACGCAGCTCGGCAACCTCCTCAGGCCGCCGCAACCGCACCAGCCCGTCCATCGTCGCCTTGACGAGGTTGATCGGGTTCTGCGTCCCGATGCTCTTGGTCAGCACGTCGCGGACGCCGCCGAGCTCGAGCACGGCGCGGACGCCGCCGCCGGCGATGACGCCGGTACCGGGGCTGGCCGGGCGCAGGACGACGTGGCCAGCGCCGAAGCGGCCGATGATGCGGTGGGTGATGGTGTTGCCGTATTTGGGCACCCGGATCAAGTTCTTGCGAGCGTCCTCGACGCCCTTCTGGATCGCCAGCGGGACCTCGCGGGCCTTGCCGTAGCCGATCCCGACCACGCCCTCCTCGTCGCCGACGGCGACGAGGGCGGTGAAGGAGAAGCGACGGCCGCCCTTGACCACCTTGGCGACGCGGTTGATCTCGATCACCCGCTCCTGCAGATCCAGCCCGCGGGGGCTGACGTTCTCGACATTTTGTGCGTTCATGCCCTTCATAAGCAGCGGCTCACCGTAGCGGAACTACGGCCCTAGAAAGCCAGACCCCCCTCTCGCGCACCTTCGGCCAGCGCCTTGACCCGGCCGTGGTACTGGTAGCCGCCGCGGTCGAAGACGCAGGACTCGACGCCGGCGCCCTTGGCGCGCTCGGCCAGCAGTTCGCCCGCCTTCTTCGCCTGCTCTGCGGCACTGAGCTTGCGCAGGTCCGGCTCGATCCAGTTGACCGCGGCCAGCGTGTGGCCCTTGGTGTCATCGACGAGCTGGGCGAAAACGCCCTTGTTGGAGCGGTAGACCGAGAGCCGCGGCCGCTCGGCCGTGCCTCTGACGCGGGCCCGGACCCGGCGGCGGCGTTTGAGCCGGCGTTCGCGGTTGGTGAGAACGCTCATGCGCGCTTACCCACCTTCCGCAGCACTTGCTCGTCCTTGTAGCGGATGCCCTTGCCCTTGTAGGGCTCCGGCGGGCGCCGCTTGCGGATGTCGGCGGCGACCTGCCCGACCAGCTGCTTGTCGATCCCTCTGATCACGATTTCGGTCGGCTGCGGGACCTCGAAGTCGATGCCCTCGGGGGCGTCGATCGCGACCGGGTGCGAGTAGCCGAGCGCGAGCTCCAGTTTTTTCCCTTTCAGGGCAGCGCGGTAGCCGACGCCCTGGATCTCCAGGCGCTTCTCGAAGCCGTCGGTGACGCCCTCGACCATGTTTGCGATCAGGCTGCGGGTGAGGCCGTGCAGGGCGCGGTGCTCGCCGCGATCGGTCGGGCGAGCGACGGTGACGGCGCCGTCCTCCTGCTCGACCTTCATGTCGGGCGAGAGGATCTGGCTGAGCTCCCCCTTCGGGCCTTTGACGGCTACGTTGCCAGGCGCGATCTCAACCGTGACGGCGTCGGGAACGGGAACGGGCTTTCTTCCGATGCGGCTCATTCAGATCACCAGACGTAGGCGACAACCTCGCCGCCGACTCCCTTGTTGCGAGCTTCGTGGCCAGTCATCACGCCGGCGGAGGTGCTGACGATCGCGGTTCCGGTCCCGCCGTCGACGCGGGGGACGTTTTTGTGATCGACGTAGCGACGGCGACCCGGGCGCGAAACTCGTTCGATCCCGAGGATCACCGGCCGGCGGTCCTCGGTGTACTTGAGCTCGACGTTGATCGCCTCGCCGACGGCAGCCGGCCTGCGGCTGAAGTCCTTGATGTAGCCCTGCTCCTTGAGGATCCGGGACATCTCCAGCTTGAGGCCGTTGAGGGGGATTTCCACCTCGTCGTGGCCGGCGCGGATCGCGTTGCGAATCCGGGTCAGGTAATCGGCGATCGGGTCAGTGTGCATGCTCTGGTCCTACCAACTCGACTTGGTCATCCCGGGGATGTACCCCTCGTGGGCGGCGTCGCGCAGGCAGATCCGGCAGAGGCCGAATTTGCGGAAGTACGCACGCGGGCGGCCGCAACGGCGGCAGCGGTTGTAACCGCGCGATTTGAACTTCGGATCGCGCG
The DNA here is from genome assembly GCA_963702075.1 of uncultured Actinomycetes bacterium. Taxonomy (GTDB): domain Bacteria; phylum Actinomycetota; class Thermoleophilia; order Solirubrobacterales; family 70-9; genus VAYN01. The sequence continues at coordinate 2,627,997 of OY969703.1, forward strand.
CCTGCTTCACCTTCATCGAAGTCTTAGCCATTCTCTGAACTCTCCTCGGCCGTCTCGCCGGCCTCGTCGTCGTCTCCGCTCTCGGCGGCGCCCTCGTCCTCGCCTTCCGGCTTGGCGTAGGCCTCAGGGTTCTCCTCTTTCAGCTGCTCGAGCGCCGCCTGCTCGATTTCGGCCTTCTGGCGGGCTTCCTCTTTGAGCTGCTCCTCTTCGGCTTCTTTTTCTTTCGCTTCGCGCTCGGCCTGACCGGGCCGGCCCTCCTGGGCGAAGGGGAACCCGAGACCAAGCAGAAGCTCGAAAGCCTCGAGGTCAGTTTTAGCGGAAGTCGTGATCGTCACGTCCAGCCCCCGCACGACGTCGATTGAGTCGTAGTCGATTTCGGGGAAGATCAGCTGCTCTTTGACGCCCATCGAGTAGTTGCCGCGACCGTCGAAGGAGCGCGGGTTGAGGCCGCGGAAGTCGCGGATCCGCGGCACCGCGATCGAGATCAGGCGGTCGAGGAACTCCCACATCCGGGCCCGGCGCAGCGTCACCGAGACGCCGACCGGCATCCCCTCGCGCAGCTTGAACGAGGCGACCGACTTGCGGGCGCGGCGCACGTTCGGGTGCTGGCCGGCGATCGTCGCCAGCTGCTGCTGGGCGGCTTCGAAGGACCGTTTGTCCTGTTTCTCGGTGCCGAGCCCCATGTTGAGGGTGATCTTCTCCAGGCGCGGGGCCTCCATCGGCGTTGAGTAGCCGAATTTCTTGGTCAGCCCCGGCAGAATGTCCTGCTCGTAGCGCTCGCGCAGGCGCGGCGGCGGGGCCGCCTGAGAGGTCGGTGCCACGGTCGCCTCCATCAGCTGATCTCTTTCCCCGACCGCTTCGCGTAGCGGACGCGCTTGCCGCCTTTGTCGACGCGGACCCCGACGCGGGTCGGTTTGTTGTCTTTGGGATCGAGCAGCATCACGTTGGAGACGTCGATCGGACCCTCCTTCTCAACGATGCCGCCAGCCTGGGCGTTTTTGAGGTCGCCCTGCGAGCGGGGTCGTTCGTGGCGCTTGATCATGTTCAGGCCCTCGACGTAGACGCGACGCTTTTTCGGGTCCGTGCGGACGACGCGGCCGGTCTTGCCGGAGTCCTTGCCACCGATCAGGACGACCTGGTCGTCGGTGCGGATGCGCATCCTCTTGGCCATCAGAGGACCTCCGGCGCCAGCGAGATGATTTTCATGAAGTTGCGGTCGCGCAGTTCGCGCGCGACGGGACCAAAGATGCGGGTCCCGCGCGGGTTGTTGCTGGCCGGATCGATCAGCACCGCCGCGTTCTCGTCGAAGGAGATGTAGGTGCCGTCGGGGCGGCTGAGCGGCTTGCGGGTGCGGACGACAACGGCCTGCACGACCTCGCCCTTGCGGACGCCGCCCTGCGGGCTGGCCGATTTCACGGTCGCGGTGATCACGTCGCCGACGCTCGCGTAGCGGCGGTGCGAACCGCCTTTGACGCGGATGCAGAGGATCTCGCGCGCACCCGAGTTGTCGGCGACCTTGAGCCTGGACTCCTGCTGGATCATCGGGCTTTCTCCACCACGTCGACGAGGCGCCAGCGCTTGGTCTTGGAGAGCGGACGGGTCTCGATCACGCGGACCACATCGCCCTCGCCGGCCTCGTTGCGCTCGTCGTGGGCATGCAGCTTGGTCGAGCTGCGGACGATCTTCTCGTAGGTGCGATGACGGCGGGCGATGTCGATACGAACGGTGATCGACTTGTCGCCCTTGCTGGAGACGACGATGCCCTGACGGACCTTGGCCGCGTTCGCCTCGCGCTCGGCCGGCGGGGTGCCGGTGCCGGGGGTACGGGTGGTCTTGACTGCCGCACGCTGTTTGCGCCGCAGGTCCGCCTTGCGCTTACGCTCGGTAACCCGTTCCGCTTTCCGCTCCTCCGGAGTGGAAGCACGAGCCTTCCGCGCCCGCCGCGACTTCTGCAGCCGACGCCGCTCCTTCCAGGGAAGGTCATCTTCAGGATTCGGCTCCGCCGGAGCCTCCTCAGCAGCGGGCGCCTCCTCAGCTGCCTCCTCCGCCGGAGCCTCCTCGGCGGCGGGAGCGTCCTCCGCGGGAGTCTCCTCCGCCGCGGGCGCCTCCTCGACCTGGGGCTCCTCAGTCGTCTCTTCTTTTTTCTGATCCTCGTCGCTCATATCCGTCGCGTCTCTTTCTCAACGTCGATCCCTCGGGCCTTGGCCACGGTCAGCAGCCTTGCGATGTCCTTCTTGGCGGCGCCAAGGCGGGAAGTGTTCTCGAGCTCTCCGGTCGCGTGCCGGAAGCGGAGGTTGAAAGCCTCCTGCTTGGCGTCGATCAGTTTCGCCACCAGCTCGTCGTCTTTGAGGTTATGCACCTCGGCGGCCTTCATTACTCGCCGGCCCCCTCGCGCATGACGAATTTGGTTTTCACCGGAAGCTTGTGCCCGGCCAAGCGCAGCGCTTCGCGCGCCAGCTCCTCCGGCACGCCGGCCAACTCGAACATGACCTTGCCCGGCTTGACGACGGCGACCCAGCCCTCGGGGTTGCCCTTGCCGGAGCCCATCCGCGTCTCAGCCGGCTTCTTCGTGTAGGGCTTGTCGGGGAAGACGTTGATCCAGACCTTGCCGCCACGTTTGATCTTGCGGGTCATCGCTACCCGGGCGGCCTCGATCTGGCGGTTGGTGATCCAGCCGCGCTCGAGTGCCTTGATCCCGTACTCGCCGAAGGCGACGGTGCTGCCGCCCTTGGTGTTGCCGCGCATGCGGCCGCGGAACTGTTTGCGGTGCTTGACCCGTTTCGGCATCAACATCAGCGACCACCTCCACCACGCGGGCCGCCGCGGCCACCGCCGCGATTGCCGCCCGGACCGCCGCCGCGTCCGCCGCCGCCCCGGCCGCCACGATCGCCGCCAGGGCCACGACCGCCTCGGTCGCCTCCCGGTCCACGACCGCGTCCACCGCCGCCCCGGTCGTCACGGCGTCCACCGCGGCCACCATCGGGGGGGCTGGCGCTGTCGCCGGAGACGAGGTCGGAGCGGAAGCCCTCGGGCATCACCTCGCCCTTGTTGATCCAGCATTTGACGCCGATTCGGCCGGTCGTCGTGCGGGCCTCGAAGAAGCCGTAGTCGATGTCGGCGCGCAGCGTGTGCAGCGGCACGCGGCCGTCGGAATACTGTTCGGTCCGCGCCATCTCCGCGCCGCCGAGGCGACCGGAAACCTGGACCTTGACGCCCTTGGCGCCGGAGCGCATCGCCGAAGTCAGCGCGCGTTTCATCGCCCGCCGGAAGGCGACGCGGTTCTGCAGCTGCTCGGCGATCGACTGGGCGACCAGTTTTGCATCGAGCTCGGGGCGCTTGACCTCGCGGATGTTCACTTTCACCGGGCTGCCGGTGAGCTTGTGCAGCTCCTTGCGCAGAGCGTCGACTTCACTGCCCGACTTGCCGATGACGATCCCCGGTCGCGCCGTGTGGATGTCGACGGCGACCTCGCCGCGGCGCTCGATCGTGATGCTCGAGAGCCCGGCGTGGGAAAGCTTGTTTTCGATGTGGTCCCGGATCTGCAGGTCTTCCTGGAGGACGTCGGCGAAGTTTTTGTCCTCGTACCAGTTCGACTTCCAGTCGTGGATGTAGCCGACGCGGAAACCCTCGGGGTGGATCTTCTGTCCCATGCTTAGTCCTCCACCGGGGTCAGGGCCACACGAATGTGGCTGGTTCGCTTATTGATCGGGGTCGCGCGCCCCATCGCCCGTGGGCGGAAGCGGCGCAGGGTCGGCCCCTCGTCGACCGTGATCGAGGAGATACGCATCTCATCGCCGATCAGGTCGTGGTTGTTTTCCGCGTTGGCTGCAGCGGAGTTGATCAGCTTGTGGATCGGATGAGCGGCACCGCGGGGCGAGAACTGCAGCAGTGCTCGGGCGCTCTCGATGTGCATCCCGCGCACCTGGTCGGCGATCAGCCGGGCCTTGCGCGGAGCGACGCGCACGTAGCGGGCGCTGGCCTTGACTATCGGGGGCGCCGCAGGAGCTTTCGGAGCAGCTTTTTTGGCCGGCTCTTTTTTGGCTTTGGCTTTTTTGGAGCTGGTTTTCTCTTTGCCTTTGGCCTCTTTTTTGGCCTTCGGCTCTTTTTTCGCAGCTTTTTTGGGCTCGGCTTTTTTCGCCGGAGCTTTTTTCGCTTTCGACTCTTTTTTCGCCGCCGGTTTTTTGGCTTTTTTCTCTTTGTCGTCGGCCATCGTTAGTCCTTGCCGCCATGCGAGCGGAACGTGCGGGTGGGAGCGAACTCGCCGAGCTTGTGCCCGACCATCGACTCCGAGATGAAGACCGGGACGTGCTTTTTTCCGTCGTGGACGGCGATCGTGTGACCGACCATCTCCGGGAAGATCGTCGAGGTCCGCGACCAGGTTTTCACCATCTGTTTTTTGTTGGCCTCGTTCAGTGCGGCGATCCGCCCCATCAGGCGCTCTTCGACCCACGGACCCTTTTTCGTCGAACGTCCCATCTCTAACGGCCCTTCTTCTTGCCGCGGCGGCGGCCGCGGACGATGTAGCGGTCGGACTGCTTGCCCTTCTTGCGGGTGCGGTAGCCGAGCGTCGGTTTGCCCCACGGGGTGACCGGGTGGCCGCCGGGGGTGTGGTGCGCCTCGCCGCCGCCGTGCGGGTGGTCGACGGGGTTCATCGCAACGCCGCGGCTCTGCGGGCGCTTGCCCTTGTGGCGGCTGCGGCCGGCCTTGCCGACCTTGAGGTTTTGGTGCTCGGCGTTGGAGAGGACGCCGATGCTGGCGCGGCACTCGGCGCGGACCAACCGCATCTCCGAGGACGGCAACCGCAGGGTGACCATCTCCCCCTCCTTCGCCACCAGCTGGATCGAAGTGCCGGCAGAGCGGCCGAGCTTGCCACCCTGGCCGGGGATCAGCTCGACGTTGTGGACGATCGTGCCGGTTGGCATCTGGCCCAGGGCCATCGCGTGGCCGGGTTTGATGTCGGCGTCGGGACCGGATTTGACGACGTCGCCGACCGCGAGCTGCGCCGGGGCGAGGATGTAGTCCTTGAATCCATCGGCGTAGTGCACGAGGGCGATGTAGCAGGTGCGGTTGGGGTCGTACTCGATCGAGGCGACCCTCGCCGGCACGCCGTCCTTGAGCCGCTTGAAGTCGATCTTGCGATAGCGCCGCTTGGCGCCGCCGCCGCGGTGGCGGGCGGTGACCCGGCCGTTGACGTTGCGGCCGCCGGACTTTTTCAGCCCTTCGGTCAGCTTTCGCTCCGGCTCAGAAGCGGTCACCTGCTCGCGCAGGGGGTAGGTCGCGAAGCGGCGGCCGGGGCTGGTCGGTTTGGTTTTGCGGTTCGGCATCTCTAAATCTCCTAGGCGGTCTCGGCGCCCTCGAACAGCTCGATCCGCTCGCCCGGGGCGAGCTGGACGATCGCCTTCTTCCAGGCACGGGTCTTGCCTTTGGTCAGGCCGCGGCGCTTCGGCTTCGAGCGCACCTTCGCGGTCCGCACTCCGGCGACGTCGACATTGAAGACCTCTTCCACTGCCTGGGCGATCTGCGTCTTGTGAGCGCGATCGTCGACTCGGAAGGTGTACTTGCCTTCGGCGATCAGGGCATAGCTCTTCTCCGAGATCACCGGGCGGATGAGGATCGTGCGCGCGTCCATCAGCCGAGCCTCTCCTTCAGCGCTTCCAGCGCGGTTTCGGAGATGACGACGGCAGCGGCGCCGATCACGTCGGCGACCCCAGCGGCGCCCACCTCGAGCACCTGGGTCCGCTTCAGGTTGCGGAAGCTCTTCATCGCCCCGACCTCCTCGGCCGTGACGATCACCAGCAGCGAGCCCTTGGCTCCCCATTTCGCCAGCGCCTGCGCGGCGGTCTTGGTCGAGGGCGTGTCGAGCGTGGAGGCATCGAGGACGGCCACCGAGCCGCGCTCGGCGTGGACCGAGAGCGCCGAGCGCATCGCCCGTCGGCGTGCTTTGCGGTTGACCTTGACCGTGTACTTGCGCGGCTTCGGGCCGAAGGCGACGCCGCCGCCGAAGCGGTTGGGGACGCCGAGCGTGCCGACGCGGGCGCGGCCGGTGCCCTTCTGGCGCCAGGCCTTGGCGGTGGTGAAGGCAACCTCGCCGCGGGTCAGGGTCGAGGCGGTGCCGCGACGGCGCGAGTTGAGGTCGGCGCGAGCGGCCTCGTGCACCAGCGACTGGTGGAAGGGCTCGGCGAACAGCTCTTTCGGCAGGTCCGCTTTGGTGGTCTTGCCGAGGACGACTGCTTTGGCGCTAGCCATCGGTCCTCACCTCGACGATCCCGTTGCGTGAGCCGGGCACAGAGCCCTTGATCAGAAGGAGGTTGCGGTCGGCGTCGACGTCGGCAATCTCCAGCCCCTTCTGGGTGACGCGCTTGTTGCCCATCTGACCCGGCATCCGCATGCCTTTGAAGACGCGGGCGGGGAAGGCGCTGGCGCCGATCGAACCCGGGGCGCGTACGTTGTGGGAGCCGTGACTGACCGGGCCGCGGCTGAAGTTGTGGCGCTTGATCCCGCCCTGGAAGCCCTTGCCGATCGAGATCCCCGCGACCTTGACCTTCTGGCCTGGCTCGAAGACGGTGACGGTGACGTCGTCGCCCACCTTCGGGCCCTCCTCACTGCCGAGGTCCTCGTCGCGGAACTCGACCAGGTGACGCGAGGGGGCTGCGCCGGCCTTTTTCAGGTGGCCTTCCTCGGCCTTGGTCAGCTTGCCCTGCTTGACCTCGCCGAAGGCGAGCTGCACGGCCTTGTAGCCGTCACGGTCGGCGTCGCGAACCGCGGTCACCTTGCAGGGACCGGCCTCGATCACGGTGACGGGAACGACGCTGCCGTCCTCTCTGAAGACCTGCGTCATACCGAGCTTCTTGCCGAGAATCGCCGCCATCCCACATCCACCTAGAGCTTGATCTCGATGTCGACGCCCGCCGGCAGCGAGTCCAGGCGCTGCAGCGAGTCGACGGTTTTCGGCGAGGGCTGGAGGATGTCGATCAGCCGCTTGTGGGTGCGGATCTCGAAGTGCTCGCGCGAGTCCTTGTCCTTGAACGGCGAGCGGATCACGCAGTAGACGTTTTTCTCGGTCGGCAGCGGCACCGGACCGGAGACGCTGGCGCCGGTGCGCTCGGCGGTCTCGACGATCTCTTTGGCAGCCCGATCGATGGCGTCGTGGTCGTACGCCTTAAGTCGGATCCGGATTTTCTGTGCCGCGATGGTTGCCACTTTGGTGCTTCTCTTGTCTTTCTCTTCGCTTTACCGCGCAAAGAGGGCGGGGCCCCTTTTGATGGGGCGCCGCCCCGGTCGTATGTCCTTGCAGTTGTCAAACCCGCCCGTGGGCGGGGTTGGGGCGGGTGGAGGCCCGCCCCGGGAGTCGCTACTCGACGATCTCGGCGACGACTCCCGAGCCGACGGTGCGGCCACCCTCGCGGATGGCGAACCGCAGACCCTGATCCATGGCGATCGGCTGGATCAGCTCGATCGTCATCTCGACGTTGTCGCCCGGCATCACCATCTCCGTCCCCTCGGGGAGGTTGGCGATCCCGGTCACGTCGGTGGTCCGGAAGTAGAACTGAGGCCGGTAGCCGGAGAAGAACGGGGTGTGACGGCCGCCCTCCTCCTTCTTCAGGCAGTAGACCTCGGCTTTGAACTTGGTATGCGGCGTGATCGAGCCGGGCTTGCAGAGAACCTGCCCGCGCTCGATCTCCTCGCGCTTGGTGCCACGCAGGAGACAGCCGACGTTGTCGCCCGCCTGACCCTCGTCGAGGATCTTGCGGAACATCTCCACGCCGGTGACGGTGGTTTTGCTCGTGTCCGGGTGGATGCCGACGATTTCGACCTCGTCGCCGGTATTGACGACACCCTGCTCGATACGCCCGGTGGCGACGGTGCCGCGGCCGGTGATCGAGAAGATGTCCTCGATCGGCATCAGGAAGGGCTTGTCGAGCTCGCGGACCGGCTCCGGGATGTAGGAGTCAAGCGCCGCGGCCAGCTCGAAGACAGCTTTCTGGGCCTCCTCGTCGCCTTCCAGCGCCTTCAGCGCCGAGCCTTTGATGATCGGCGTCTCGTCGCCCGGGAAGTCGTACTCGTCGAGGAGTTCCTTGACCTCCTCCTCGACCAGCTCAACCAGTTCGTCGTCATCGACCTGATCGATCTTGTTGAGGAAGACGACGACGTGCGGGACGTTGACCTGACGGGCGAGCAGGATGTGCTCGCGAGTCTGGGGCATGACGCCGTCGGCGGCGGAGACGACCAGGATCGCGCCGTCCATCTGCGCCGCGCCGGTGATCATGTTCTTCACGTAGTCGGCGTGGCCCGGGCAGTCGACGTGGGCGTAGTGCCGGTTCTCGGTCTGGTACTCGACGTGGGAGGTCGCGATCGTGATGCCGCGTTCCTTCTCCTCCGGAGCGTTGTCGATCTCTTCGAAGCTGTGTGCTTCGGCACCGCCCACGGTGGAGAGCGTTTTCGTGATCGCAGCCGTCAGCGTCGTCTTCCCGTGGTCGATATGACCGATGGTGCCGACGTTTACATGCGGCTTATCGCGCTCGAATTTCTCCTTCGACATTCTCTCCGTTTGCCTTTCGAAAGTTGTGTTCTGTCTGGTCTAGTTGCTTGAGTTTTGTGGGCGGCTCGTTCGCGGCAGCCTTTTGCTGCCTGCGGGCAACCCGGGAAATATAGCCAGGTTCAGCGCCCGTCTGCGGTTGGGCTCACGATGCCGCACCCACCGGGTCACCCGAACGGTGCTCGACGATCTCCTCGGCGATGTTCGAGGGGACCTCTTCGTAGCGCTCGAACTGCATCGTGTAAGTCGCCCGGCCCTGGGTCATCGACCGCAGTTCGGTCGCGTACCCGAACATCTCGCCGAGCGGGACGTAAGCCTGGACGGCAAGGGCGTTGCCGCGCTGGTCCTGGCCCTGGACTTTGCCGCGGCGCCGGGAGAGGTCGCCGATCACGTCGCCGAGGAAGTCCTCGGGCGTAACCACCTCGACCGCCATCACGGGCTCGAGCAGGACCGGGTTCGCCTTGCGAGCGCCTTCCTGGATCGCCATCGAACCGGCGATTTTGAAAGCCATCTCCGAGGAGTCGACGTCGTGGTAGGAGCCGTCGACGAGTTCGGCCTTGACGTCGACCATCGGGTAACCGGCCTTGACGCCATTTTCCAGCGCCTCGCGCATCCCCTGCTCGGCGGGGCCGATGAATTCGCCGGGGATGACGCCGCCCTTGATTTTGTTGTCGAAGACGAAGCCCTCTTCGGGCGCCGGCTCGAGGTTGATGACGACGTGGCCGAACTGGCCACGACCGCCGGTCTGGCGGACGAACCGCGCCTCGACCTTCTCGACCCGCTTGCGGATCGTCTCGCGGTAGGCGACCTGAGGCTTGCCGACGTTGGCCTCGACTTTGAACTCGCGCAGCATCCGGTCGACGATCACCTCGAGGTGGAGCTCGCCCATCCCGTGGATCAGGGTCTGGCCGGTTTCCTCGTCGGATTCGATCCGGAAGGTCGGGTCCTCCTCGCCGAGCCGCTGCAGGGCGTTGCCCATCTTCTCCTGGTCGGCTTTGGTTTTCGGCTCGATCGCGACCGCGATCACCGTCTCCGGGAATTCGATGCTCTCCAGGGCGATCGGGGCGTCCGGGGCGGCGAGGGTGTCGCCGGTGCCCGTTTCCTTGAGGCCAACCCCGGCGCAGATGTCGCCTGCGTAGGTCTCGTCGATCTCCTCGCGGCTATTGGCGTGCATCATCAGCAGCCGCCCGATCCGCTCGGTCTTGCCGGTTTTCACGTTGAGGACACGGCCGCCTTTCTCGAGCTTGCCCGAGTAGACGCGGAAGTAGGTGAGCTTGCCGACGTAGGGGTCGGACATGACCTTGAAGGCGAGGGCCGCGAAGGGGGCGCTATCGCTGGCTTCGCGCTCGGCCTCGATATCCTCCGGCTGCCCCTTTCCTGCCGGAATGACGCCGGTGACCGGCGGCACCTCGAGCGGCGAGGGCAGAAGTTCGACGATTCCGTCGAGCAGCGGCTGCACACCCTTGTTCTTGAACGAGGTGCCACAGAGGACCGGGGTCACCTTGGTCGAGAGGGTCGCCTCGCGCAACGAGTCGATCAGCTTGGCCTGCGGGATCTCTTCCTCGCCGAGGAAGGCTTCCATCAGCTCTTCGTCGTAGTCGGCGCAGGCTTCGATCAAAGCCGTGCGGTATTCCTCGGCCTGGTCGGTGAGATCGTCGGGGATCTCGATTTCCTCGTAGGCGGCACCGAGCTCGTCGGTCCAGACCAGACCCTTCATCTTCACCAGGTCGACGACGCCTTTGAAGTTGTCCTCGGCGCCGATCGGCAGCTGGATCGGCAGCGGGTTGGCGCCGAGCCGGTCGGTCATCGTCTGCACCGAGTTGAAGAAGTCGGCGCCGGTGCGGTCCATCTTGTTGATGTAGGCGAAGCGCGGGACGCCGTACTTGTCGGCCTGGCGCCAAACCGTCTCCGACTGCGGCTCGACGCCGGCGACGGCGTCGAAGACGGCGATCGCGCCGTCGAGCACGCGCAGCGAGCGCTCGACCTCGACCGTGAAGTCGACGTGTCCGGGCGTGTCGATGATGTTGATGCGGTGGTCCTTCCACTCACAGGCGGTCGCGGCCGAGGTGATCGTGATCCCGCGCTCCTGCTCCTGTTCCATCCAGTCCATGACGGCAGCGCCCTCGTGGACCTCGCCCATTTTGTGGGTGCGCCCGGTGTAGTAGAGGATGCGCTCGGTCGTCGTCGTCTTACCGGCGTCGATGTGCGCCATGATCCCGATGTTCCGGGTTTTCTCTAGTGGAAAGCTGCGTGCCATGGTTCCTAAGTCGAGTAGTCGTAGTAAGCCGCAAAAAAAGGCCCCAGGGGGCCCGGCGAAGCGTCCTGCGAAAAAACAGCGAAAACTGCCTGAGCGAGGGGCGATGATAGCAGCGCTTCGCCGCTGGTCGCGAGCGGTCGATCGGGTCGGCGATCGTGGCTTGGAGCGGGCCCATCCGGGGGTCGTACGGGCGCGCCATTACGCAGGACTGGCATGGGCCTGGCTCTGGCCAAAGCTGCGGCCGCTCCTCGCTCTCTTCTTCCGCGGCGTGGCCTTGATCGAGCGCTGGATCCGCTGGGTTTGCGCTTTGCTGGTGCGTCTTGCCGGTGCCGCCAGCGAGGTCGTCACCCCCGCTCGAGCCGCGGCCGTAGTCCTGATCGCCGCCGGAGCCTGCCTCGCCGTTTCCCAGTTCATCGACTACCGCGCGGTAGAGATCGGACAGCCTGGCTACGAAGGACTGCCCCAAGTCGCGGCCGTTCCCACCGAAGCGGTTCGCACCGCTGGCGACGCTCATGCCTACCTGCTGCTGCCGGTCGGGATCGTTGCGATGGCCCTCGGGCTGCTGGCGTTGGTGCGGGAGCGCCGCAAGCTTGGCCTCCTGGTTGCCGCTCTCGGCCTGCTCTCGCTGGCGGTGATCCTCCTGGTCGACCTCCCTGCCGGCCTCGACGAGGGCAGCCAAACTTCCGTCTTCGCCGGGACCGCCGCGGTGCTCGAGGACGGCTTCTACGCAGAGCTCGCGTCAGCTGGGGGGATGCTCTTGGCCGGCTTGCTCTACTATGCGCGGCCGTGCCGAATACGAATCAGCTTGTCAGGAAGGGCCGCAAGCGCCCGAAGAAGAAGACCACGACGCCGGGCCTCAAGTCGGGCCAGGGCCGCAAGAAGCGCGTAGCCGCCCCGCAGCGGCGCGGCGTCTGCACCCGTGTCGCCACGGTGACGCCGAAGAAGCCGAACTCGGCTCTGCGCAAGATCGCCCGTGTGCGCCTGACCAACGGGATGGAGGTCACCACCTACATTCCGGGCGAGGGCCACAACCTCCAGGAGCACTCGGTGGTCCTGATCAGGGGTGGTCGCGTCAAGGACCTGCCGGGCGTCCGCTACAAGGTCGTCCGCGGCACCCTCGATGCAGCCGGCGTCTCGGACCGCAAGCAAGCCCGCTCCCGCTACGGCGTCAAAGCTTCGTAATGCCCCGTCGCTCGGCAGCACAGATCCGGCCGATCGAACCGGACGCCAGGCACCGCAACCGCCTCGTCCAGCAGCTGATCAACAAGGTCATGAGCGACGGCAAGAAGAGCCTTGCCGAGCGGATCGTCTACGACGCCCTGGCGATCGTCGGCGAGCGCAGCGGCGAAGACGCCGTCGAGGTTCTGGAGTCGGCGATCAAAACGCTCACCCCGGTGCTCGAGGTTCGCTCCCGCCGCGTCGGCGGGGCCACCTACCAGGTGCCGGTCGAGGTTCCCGCCCGCCGCGCCCGCACCCTCGCGGTCCGCTGGCTCGTCCAGTTCGCCCGGGCCCGGCGCGAGTACTCGATGGCCGAGCGGCTCGCCGGGGAGATCCTCGACGCCAACCAGCAGCAGGGCAGCGCCTGGAAGCGGAAGGACGACATCTACCGCATGGCGCAGGCGAACAAAGCGTTCGCTCACTACCGCTGGTAGGGGGTGGGGACGGGGGATGGCCCTCGTTCTGACAAACGGCGGCCTAATTAGGCCGCCGTTTTGAGTATCCGCCAGCCCGAGGGCCATCCCCCGTCCCCCGACCGGCCGCTACTCGCCGTTGACATCGATGGGGTGATCAGTCTGTTTGGGTGGGAAGAGCGGCCGCCACTTACGCAGCTTCAGCTGGTTGATGGGGTGCCGCATTGCATCTCGCTGCCGGTTGGGGATCGATTGCTGCGGCTCTCGGAGCACTTTGAGCTGGTCTGGGCCAGTGGCTGGGAGGACAAAGCAAACTTCTATTTGCCGCAGTTGCTGGGATTGCCGGAGCTGCCTCATGTCTCCTTCGACATTGAGGCCCGCAGCGGCGGGGCACACTGGAAGCTCGCGGCGATCGAGAGCTACGCCGAGGACCGGGCCATCGCCTGGATCGACGACAACTTCGACGAGAGCTGTTACGAGTGGGCGGAGCGGCGCGCGTGGCCGACGCTGCTGGTCCCGACCGAGCCCCATCTCGGTCTCGAGGAGGGGCATGTCGAGGCGCTGAACGCCTGGGCTACCTCTCTACACTGAGTGAATGACGGGGTTCTGGCCGATCTTCTTCCTGCTCGTGGTCCTCAAGATCCCTGTTCTGGGGTCGCTTTGGCTCGTCTACTGGGCGGCCAAGCAGCACGACGAACCGGAGGCGGCGACCGACGAGGGCGGTGGCGGCGGCAAACGCCGGCGCCCGCAACCGCGACTGCCCCGCGGCCCACGTCGCGGTCCTCACGGCGGCGGTGCCGCGGTGCCGGCGCCTCCTTGCCCGCCCGGCGGACGCACCCGCGTGGTCAAGCCGACTGCGCAACCCGCTTTCGCTCGCGCCGGATCTCGCGCAGGTAGGGATGGAAGTCAACCTCGACGGTATGACGCTTAGAGGCAACGAAGCGCTTCGCCTGCTTCCTTTCCTCGCTCGCGATCTCCCGCTTCATCTCCCCCGCCGGCGGTAGCTGCGCCCGACCGCCGAGCAGGTCGGCGACCCATTCCGCCTGCGCCTCGGCCAGCGGCATGATCGGGCCGAGCGGCTGGATGAAGCCGATGAAGTAAAGCCCCGAGCGCTTGACCGAGACGACACGCCGGTAGAGGGGCAGTCTGTTCTCCGGCGCCGAGAGCACCTTCGGATCGAAGAAGGGGAAGGTGATCTTGTAGCCCGTGCAGTAGACGACGAGGTCGATCTCCTCGGCGCTGCCGTCGACGAAGCGGACGTTGCGGCCGCCGGCGAAGCGCTCGATGTTCGGCTTGACCGCGATGTCGCCGTGGCCCAACCGGGGCAGAAGCTCCGAGGATACGGTCGGGTGGGCCTCGAAGAGCTTGTGGTCGGGCTTGGGCAGCCCGTAGGTCTCCATGTCCCCGGCGGCGATCTCGAGCCCTTTCATCGCGAAGAAGCGCTGCACCGAGAGCGGCAGGTAGGACGCCAGCGGGTGGACCGCCTCGTCGATCGGCTTGCCGTTCAGGTACTTCGGCAGCACGTAGGCGCCGCGGCGCACCGCGAGGAAGGTCTTATCGGCGATCCGCGAGGACTCGACGGCGATATCGGTCGCCGAGTTACCGAGGCCGAGCACGAGGACGCGCTTGCCGCGCAGGACGTCGGGCTCGCGGTAGTGGTGGGCGTGGAGCTGCTCGCCCTCGAACTCCTCGGAGCCGGGGAAAGCGGGCTCGGGCCAGCGCGGGTCCCAATGGTGACCGTTGGCCACGAGGACAGCCCGGTAGCGCTCGGTCGCCTCCGCCCCGCTCTCCGCCTTCGTCGTCACCGCCCACTCTCCGTCGGCCGGCGCGACCTTCGTCACCTCGGTGCGGAAGCTGATCTGCTCCCGCAGACCGAAGTGATCGGCGAATTCGTCGAAGTAGGCCGCCATCTGGAAGTGGTCCGGATAGTCCGGGAAGTGATCCGGCATCGGCAGGCTCTTGAACGCCATCACCCGCCGCGAGGTGTTGATGTGCAGCGAGCGGTAGGCCGACGACATCCCGTTGTCGTTTTCGAAACGCCAGTTGCCGCCGATCTGCGAACCCTTCTCGAAGCAGTCGAAAGGGATCCCACGCGCGTTCAGCACCTGGGCGGCGACGATCCCGGAGCTGCCGGCGCCGATGATGCAGACCTTCTGCGTCGCGGACATGCGGGGCAATCTAACGAACTGGCTGCCTGGCCAGAAGCTCGGTCGCGGCAGCTTCAACCAAACGCCGAGCGGTCGGGATTGGGTCCCGACCGCTCGGCGTTTGAGAAGCGAACCCTCACCGCGGGCTCTTCGGACTACTTATTTGGCTTCTTCGGAGCTTGACTCGATCTCCTGCGCGAGCTCCTCGAGCTCCTCCGCGAAAGAGGTACCGAAGCCCTCGACCGGGGCATCGGCGCCGTCGGCGCCGAGTTCGGCCGCGAGCTCGTCGTCTTCGAGCAGGGCGTCGTCGGCCGGCGGCGCGATCGGTTCGGCCGGCTCGATCGCGACCGTGCGGTAGTGCTTGAGGCCGGTCGCGGCCGGGATCAGCTTGCCGATGATCACGTTCTCCTTCAGGCCCACGAGCCTGTCGCGTTTGCCCTCGAGCGCGGCGTCGGTGAGCACCTTCGTGGTCTCTTGGAAGGAGGCCGCCGAGAGGAAGGACTCGGTCGCCAGCGAGGCCTTGGTGATCCCGAGGATGACCTCCTCGCCTTTCGCCGGAGTCCCGCCGTCTTCCTTGGTCTTTTTGTTCAGCCGTTTGAGGCTGCCGCGATCCTCGAGCTGGCCGGGCAGGAGGCTGGTCGAGCCCTTCGACTCGATCCGCACCTTCTTCAGCATCTGCCTAGCGATGATCTCGATGTGCTTGTCGTTGATGTCGACACCTTGGGCCCGGTAGACCTTCTGCACCTCGTCGACCAGGTAGACCTCGACATCCGTGCGGCCGCGAATCGCCAATAGGTCGGCCGGGTAGAGCGAGCCCTCGTTCAGCGGCTGCCCGACCTCGACGCGGTCGCCGTCGGCGACGTGCAGCCGAGTCCGCAGCGGGAACGAGTAGCTGTGCTCCTCGCCGCTGGACTCGGTGACGATCACTTTCAGCGCTTTGTCGGTTTCTTCGACAGAGACCTTGCCCGCGGCCTCGGCCATCTGCGCCAGGCCCTTCGGTTTACGAGCCTCGAAGAGCTCGACGATCCGCGGCAGACCCTGGGTGATGTCCTGGCCCGCGACGCCTCCGGTGTGGAAGGTGCGCATGGTCAGCTGGGTCCCAGGCTCGCCGATCGACTGCGCGGCGATGATGCCGACCGCGTCGCCGATGTCGACCGTCGAACCGGTCGCCGGCGCGATGCCGTAGCAGGAGCGGCAGACCCCGGACTCGGCCTCGCACTTGAGGGCCGAGCGGACGGGAATCTTGGCGTCCTCGTCGCCAAAAGCCTCGGCGATCTCCTCGACGTCCTTCTGGGTGATCTCATGGTTGCGCTTGAGCAGCTCGCGACCGCGTTTGGTCTCGAGCTTTTTCGCCGCCAGGCGCCCGAACAGGTTGTCGTTGAGCGAGCCGTCGTCCTTGCGGAGGTCCATCTCGATGTGGTCTTTGGTCTTGCAGTCCTCCTCACGGACGATCACGTCCTGGGCGACGTCGACCAGGCGGCGGGTGAGGTAACCGGAGTCGGCCGTCCTCAGCGCCGTGTCAGCGAGGCCCTTTCGGGCGCCGTGGGTGGAGATGAAGTACTCGAGCACCGAGAGGCCCTCCATGAAGTTGGCCTTGATCGGCCGCTCGATGATCTCCCCTTTCGGGTTGGCCATCAGACCACGCATCCCGGCCAGCTGGCGGATCTGTTTGAACGATCCGCGGGCGCCCGAGTTGGCCATCATGAAGATGGGGTTGAGCTCGTCGAGGTTGTCCTCCATCGCCTGCGCGACCTCGTCGGTGGCGCGGTTCCAGTGAGCGGTCACAGCCTCGTGACGCTCCTCGGCGGTGATGTAGCCGTCGTCGTACTGGGCCTGGATCGCTTCGGTCTCCTTCTCGTAGCGATCGAGGATTTCCGGCTTCTCCGGCGGCGAGACAACGTTGTTCTTGGAGACCGTGATCCCGGCCTGGCTGGCGTAGTGGAAGCCCAGGTCCTTGAAGGCATCGAGCACCTGCGAGACCGCCGGCGCCCCATAAGCCTCGACCAGGTCGGAGACCATCTGGTTGATGTCCTTCTTCTTCAGCGAGCGGTTGATGAACTCGAACTGCTCCGGATCGAAGTCCTCCTCCAGAGCGTCGGCGAGCGCGCCTTCGATCTTTTCGTTGAAGATGATCCGGCCCACCGTGGTGAGGAAGTGCCCGCGCCCGGCCCGCCGGTACTCGGCCTGGTCGTGCAGCTTGCAGCCGCCGTTCTCGTAGACGAGCTCGGCCTCCTGAGCGGAGCGGAACACCTTCACCGCCGGCGCGGAGCCGTTGCCGCCCTTGCCGGACTTCAAGGCCTCGTCGACCGTTGCCAGCTCGTCGGCCTCCGGCCCGTAGGTCAGGTAGTAGATGCCGAGCACCATGTCCTGGGTCGGGGTCGCCAGCGGCGCCCCGTGAGCCGGGGAGAGGATGTTGTTGGCCGACAGCATGAGGATCCGCGCCTCGGCCTGAGCCTCGGCTGAAAGCGGCACGTGAACCGCCATCTGGTCGCCGTCGAAGTCGGCGTTGAAGGCGTGGCAGACCAGGGGGTGAACCTGGATCGCCTTGCCCTCGACCAAGACCGGTTCGAAGGCCTGGATGCCGAGACGGTGCAGGGTCGGCGCCCGGTTGAGCAGAACCGGGTGCTCGTGGATGACTTCCTCCAGAACGTCCCAGACCTCCGGGATCATCGACTCGACCATCTTCTTCGCGGCCTTGATGTTCTGGACCGCTTTGCGCTCGACCAGCTGGGCCATGATGAACGGCTTGAAGAGCTCGAGCGCCATGAGCTTCGGCAACCCGCACTGGTGCAGCCGCAGGCTCGGCCCGGAGACGATCACCGAACGGCCGGAGTAGTCGACGCGCTTGCCGAGCAGGTTCTGGCGGAAGCGACCCTGCTTGCCCTTGAGCATGTCCGAGAGCGACTTCAGGGGACGGTTGCCGGGGCCCGTGACCGGGCGTCCGCGACGGCCGTTGTCGAACAGCGCGTCGACGGCCTCCTGCAGCATCCGCTTCTCGTTGTTGACGATGATCTCGGGGGCGCCGAGGTCGAGCAGCCTTTTCAGCCGGTTGTTGCGGTTGATCACCCGGCGGTAGAGGTCGTTGAGGTCGGAGGTCGCGAAGCGGCCGCCGTCCAGCTGCACCATCGGCCGCAGCTCCGGCGGGATCACCGGCACCGCGTCGAGGACCATCCACGCGGGCTGGTTGTCGGAGTTGAGGAAGGCGCTGGCGACTTTCAGCCGCTTCACCGCGCGTGCCTGTTTCTGGCCTTTGGAGCTGTTGATGATCTGCTCCAGTTCCTCGCAGTCAGCCGCGAGGTCGACCTGTTCGAGCAGGTCGCGCACCGCTTCGGCGCCCATGCCGCCGCGGAAATACTCGCCCCAGCCGAACGGGGAGCCGAAGCGGTCTTTGAGCTCACGGAAGACGGTCTCGTCGTTGATGACGTCCTTCGGCTTCATCTCCGTGAAGATCTTCCAGACCTCTTGCATCCGCTCCGCCGCCTCTTCGAGGTAGGCCTCGGTGTCGGAGATCTCCGCGTCGAACTGTTTGCGCAGTTCTTTGATCATTTTGGCGCGGTCGTCGTCTTTGAGCTTGCGCAGCTGCGCCGCCGTCAGTTTCAGCGAGTCGGCCCAGATGTGGTCTTCGTCGTCGAACTTGTCCTGGGTGCCGTTCTCCAGGTAGGCGATCCGGCGCTCCAGGGACTCGCTCAGCTCCTGGGTCCTTTTCTGTTTTTCGGACTCGTAGGAGTCGACGACTTTTTTGACCTCTTTCTCCAGTTTCCCGATGTCTTTGTCACGGGCCTCCTCGTCGACCCAGGTGACCATCGAGGCAGCGAAGTAGAGGACCTTCTCCAGCTCTTTCGGAGCCATGTCGATCAGGTAGCCGATCCGGCTCGGGACGCCCTTGAAGAACCAGATGTGCGAGACCGGCGAAGCGAGGTCGACGTGCCCCATCCGCTCGCGGCGGACCTTGGAGCGGGTCACCTCGACGCCGCAGCGCTCGCAGACGATGCCCTTGTAGCGGACCCGCTTGTACTTGCCGCAGTAGCACTCCCAGTCCTTGGTCGGACCGAAGATGCGCTCGCAGAAGAGCCCGTCTTTCTCGGGCTTCAGCGTCCGGTAGTTGATCGTCTCGGGCTTCGTGACCTCGCCCCAGCTCCAGGAGCGGATCTTCTTCGAAGACGCGAGCCCGATCTCGATCGCGTCGAAATTGTTGATGTCGATCATCAGTCCTCCACCTCGGCCGGCGCGGCCTCTTCGGCTTTACCGGCACCATCACCATCAGTTCCAGCCTCGCCCTCGGCGACCACCTGCTCCTCTTGCTCGTCCGCGGCTCCGTTGGAGGAGTCGGCGCGAACGCCGGTCAGGTCCATCCCCAGCTCCTCGGCTGCTTTCAGCAGGTCGTCTTCCTCGTCGGAGATTTCGACGTCGGTCCCCTCGGAGACCACGTTGGCGTCGAGCGAGAGGCTCTGGATCTCCTTCAAAAGGACTTTGAAGGACTCCGGGATCGAGGGCTCGGGAATGTTCTCGCCCTTGACGATCGCCTCGTAGGCCTTGACGCGCCCGACCGTGTCGTCGGACTTGACCGTGAGCATCTCCTGCAGGGTGTAAGCGGCGCCGTATGCCTCCAGCGCCCAGACCTCCATCTCGCCGAAGCGCTGCCCGCCGAACTGCGCCTTGCCGCCCAGCGGCTGCTGGGTGACGAGCGAGTAGGGGCCGGTCGAACGAGCGTGGATCTTGTCGTCGACCAGGTGCAGCAGCTTGAGGATGTACATGTAGCCGACCGTGACCTTGCCCTCGTAGGGCTCGCCGGTGCGGCCGTTGTACAGCTGCGCGGTGCCCGAGGCGCGAGCGCCGGGGCGGGCATTCAGGTCGAGCCCGAGGTCGATGCCGCGGTCTTCGTTCTCCTGCTGCCAGGAGACGAGCGCGTCGTCGACGTCCTCGACGGTCGCCCCGTCGAAAACCTGCGTCGCCACGTAGACCCGGCCGTCGCCCTCGGAGTGGGCCTGCTTGTAGGCCTCCGAGCCGTCGTCGTACCAGCCGTTCGCCGCGACCCACCCGAGGTGGGTCTCGAGGATCTGGCCGATGTTCATCCGGCTCGGCACGCCGAGCGGGTTGAGGATGACGTCGACGGGGGTGCCGTCGGCGAGGTGAGGCATGTCCTCCTCGGGCACGATCTTCGAGATCACACCCTTGTTCCCGTGGCGGCCCGCGAGCTTGTCGCCCTCGGCGATCTTGCGCTTGGTCGCGACGTAGACGCGGACCAGGTCGTTGACGCCGGGCGGCAGGTCGTCGCCGTCGTCGCGGCTGAAGGTGAGGACGTCGATGACGACGCCGCCCTCGCCGTGCGGCACTTTCAGCGAGGTGTCGCGGACCTCGCGCGCCTTCTCCTTGAAGATCGCGCGGATCAGCTTCTCCTCGGCGGTCAGCTCGGTCTCGCCCTTCGGCGTCACCTTGCCGACCAGGAGGTCGCCGGAGACGACCTCGGCCCCGACGCGGACGATGCCGCGCTCGTCGAGGTTGCGCAGGCTCTCCTCGGAGCGGTTCGGGATGTCGCGGGTGATCTCCTCGTCGCCGAGCTTGGTCGTGCGGGCGTCGATCTCGTACTCCTCGATGTGGATCGAGGTGAGTTCGTCGTCCTTGACCAGGCGCTCGGAGAGGATGATCGCGTCCTCGAAGTTGTAGCCCTCCCAGGACATGAAGGCGACCAGGCAGTTCTTGCCGAGGGCGATCTCGCCACCGCCGGTGGAAGAGCCGTCGGCGAGGACGTCGCCGGCCTTCACCTGCTGACCGCTGGTGACGATCGGCCGCTGGTGGATGATCGTGCCCTGGTTCGAGCGCATGAACTTGTGCAGCTTGTGCTCGTGTTTCTTCGAGCCGCTGGTGAGGACGATCCGCTCGGCGTCGACATGGGTGACTTCCCCGTCTTCCTCAGCGAGGACGACGTCGCCGGTGTCGACCGCGGCCCTGCGCTCCATTCCGGTCCCGATCAGCGGCGGGTCCGGTTTCAGCAGCGGCACTGCCTGGCGCTGCATGTTCGAGCCCATCAGCGCCCGGTTGGCGTCGTCGTGCTCGAGGAACGGGATCAGCGAGGTCGCCACCGACCAGATCTGGGACGGCGAGACGTCCATCAGGTCGACTTCCTTTGGAGCGGCGGTTGCGTACTCCTGCTCGCCAGCCCGGACCAGCACCAGCGGGCCCTTCAACTTGCCCGTTTTCGGATCGAACTCGGAGTTCGCCTGGGCGATCACCTTGTCCTCGTCCTGGGTCGCGTCGTAGTGGACGATCTCCTTGCTGACGACGCCGTCTTCGACCACCCGGTAAGGGGTGGTGACGAAGCCGTGCTCGGAGATCTGCGCGTAGGAGGCGAGCGAGCCGATCAGGCCGATGTTCGGTCCCTCCGGGGTCTCGATCGGGCACATCCGGCCGTAGTGGGTCGGGTGCACGTCGCGAACCTCGATCGGGGCCCGCTCGCGGGTCAGTCCGCCGGCACCCAGCGCCGAGAGACGGCGCCGGTGGGTCAGTCCTGACAGCGAGTTGGTCTGATCCATGAACTGCGACAGCTGCGAGGAGCCAAAGAACTCCTTCATCGCCGCCACGACCGGGCGGATGTTGATGATCGTCTGCGGGGTGATCGCGTCGGAGTCCTCGGTGGTGAGGCGCTCGCGGACCACGCGCTCCATCCGATAGAGGCCGATCCGGAACGCCTCCTGGATCAGCTCGCCGACCGTGCGCAGGCGGCGGTTGCCGAAGTGCTCGTACTCGTCGAGGTGGTCGTAGACCTGCTCGCGCGGGTAGGTGATCGCCTCGGCGGCATAGTCTTTGATCGGGTTCTCCTCGTCGATCTCCTCCGGGATGCCGAGCAGTTTCGGCAGCGAGGTGAGCTCCTTGACGAGGGCGATGATGTCGTCGTGGGTGAGCACCCGCGTCTCGAGGTCGATGTCGAGGTCGAGACGGGCGTTCAGCTTGTAGCGGCCGACCCGGGTGAGGTCGTAGCGCTTGGGGTCGAAGAAGAGCTGCTCGAGCAGGGCTTTGGCGGCGTCGACCGACGGCGGCTCGCCCGGCCGCTGCTTTTTGAACAGCTCGACCAGGGCGCCCTCTTCGGTGCGGGTCGCCTCGGTGTCCGCCTCGATCGTGTGGCGGATGTAGACCGAGTTGTCGAACATGTCGAGGAGCTGCTGGTCCTCGACATAGCCCATCGCACGCAGCAGGACCGTGACCGGAAGTTTCCGCTTGCGGTCGATGCGGACGAAGACTTTGCCTTTTTTGTCGACTTCGAGCTCCAGCCAGGAGCCGCGGGCCGGCATCAGGTTGGCGATGAAGACCTGCTTTTCGGGATCCTTCGGCGCCATCACGTAAGCGCCCGGGGAACGGACCAGCTGGGTGACGACCACGCGCTCGGTGCCGTTGATGATGAAGGTCCCGCGCTCGGTCATCCACGGGAAGTCGCCCATGAAGACGGCCTGCTCGCGGATCTCGCCGGTCTCCTTGTTCTGGAAGGCGACGGTCGCGGTCAGCGGCCGCGAGTAGGTCATGTCCTTCTCGCGGCACTCCTCGATCGAGTGCGGCGGCTCCTCGAATTTGAAATCGCCGAAGACGATCTGGAGGTTCCCCGTGTAGTCCTCGATCGGGGATATGTCGTTGATCGTCTCCCTCAGCCCACCGCTCTTCGGATCCGTCAGTTCCTCGAAGGAACGTCGCTGGATGTCGATCAGGTGTGGTACCTCGAGAGGATTGTCTAGGCGGGAAAAGCTCCTACGGGTTACGGGGGCAGCGTTGGAACGTGCCAAAGTCGGCGACTCCTCGGACGGTCAGAGGGACGTGGATACAGCGCAAATCTGGGCAGGGGAACTCAAATGGCGCGCGACGGCGGAAAATAACATACCGCCGCCGGCGCCTTCAAGTTTGGCTTCCCGAGCGGGCTCGGGAGCCCCGGTCGAAGCCCTAGGCGAGCTCGACGGTGGCCCCGGCCTCCTCGAGTTCAGCTTTGAGTTTGTCGGCCTCGTCGCGTTCGACACCCTCTTTGATCGCTTTCGGGGCCTCGTCGACCAGCGCCTTCGCCTCTTTGAGGCCGAGGCCGGTCGCGGAACGAACCACCTTGATGACCGGGACTTTCTGCCCGCCCACCTCTTTGAGGACGACGTCGACGGTCGAGGACTCTTCGGCGCCACCGCCTTCGTCGCCGCCACCGGCGGCGGCGGCCGGGGCCGCGGCCGCTACGGCCGTCGCGGAAACGCCGAACTCCTCCTCGAGCGCTTTGATCCGCTCGGAGAGCTCGAGGACCGAGATGCCTTTCAGCTCCTCGATCCAGTCCTCGGTTGAAGTCTTGGTTGCCATCAGTCGCTACCCCTCTTCCTCGTTTGAATCTGAAGTTTCTTTGTCTGAAGTCTCTGCCTCGGGCTCCGGCTCCTCGGCGGCCTCTTCGGCTTTCTCAGCTTTCCCCTCCTCCGGGGCAGCCTCGTCTGCCTCCTCGGCCTCTGCCGTGGGTGGCGACGATGCGGGATCGTCGCCGGTCGGCGGCGAGGTCGTATCGGAGACAGGACCCGCGGCCCCAGCGGCTGGCGCCTCTCCGGTCACCAACCCTTTCTCCGCGATCTGCCCGAGCTGCAACGCCAAACCCTGGATCATGCTGCCGAGGCCGCGGACCAGGCCCGTAAGCGGGCTGGCGACGACGCCGGCAAGCTGGCCGTTGAGCACATCGCGGCCGGGCAGTTTGGCGATCGATTTGAACGCGCCCTCGTCGAGCGAGGTCTTGTCCATGAAGCCCCCCTTGTAAGTGAGGACTTCGTGCTCTTTGTTGAAGGTCGTGATCGCTTTCGCGGCCTGGGCGGTGTCGCCGCGGACGAAGGTGAGCGCGGTCGGCCCCTGCAGCAGCTCCGGCAGCCGCTCCTCGCCGACCTGGTCGGCGGCGATTTTCGTCAGCCGGTTTTTGACGATGCGGAAGCTGGCGTCGGCTTCGCGAAGCTTCGAGCGCAGCTCGGCCGCCTGGGGGACGCTGATACCGCGGTAATCGACAGCGAAGATCGCCTCAGATTCCTCGATCTGGGCGGCGATCTCTTGTATGGCTGCGGACTTTTCTTCGCGGTTCATGGTCTCACCTGCACCGGGCTTCTAGAGCTTGCGCTCTGCCGGTGGTCTCCGGTTAGCGGCGACGCAGTTTAGGCGGTTACCGGCTCCGGTGCGGTCTCGGAGCCGGCTCCAGCGCTATCGCGGTCGACTTTGGCGGTGGCATCGACGCGAATGCCGGGACCCATCGTCGTCGCCAGGGTTGCAGAGACGATGTATTTGCCCTTGGCGGCAGCGGGCTTAGCCCGCACGATCTCCTCGATAACGGTCTGGTAGTTCTCCAGCAGCTTGTCCCCGTCGAAGCTAGCCTTGCCGATAGCCATGTGGATGATCGCCTGGCGGTCGGTTCGATATTCGACTTTGCCCGACTTGGAGTCGGCGACGGCCTTCTCGACGTCGTCGGTGACGGTGCCGACCTTCGGGTTCGGCATCAGGCCTTGCGGGCCGAGCACGCGGCCGAGCTGGCCGACGCCTTTCATCATCTCCGGAGTCGAGATCGCGACGTCGAAGCCGGTCCAGCCCTCCTGGACTTTCTCGACCAAATCCTGACCGCCGACGAAGTCCGCACCGGCGGCCTCGGCGTCACGCGCCTGCTGGCCCTGCGCGAAGACGGCGACGGTGACGTCCTTGCCAAGTCCGTGCGGCAGCGCCAGGGTGCCGCGCAGCTGCTCGTCGGCGTGGCGGACGTTGACCCCGAGCAGAACGTGCAGCTCGACCGTCTCGTCGAATTTGACGCTGGCGGTCTCTTTGATCAGCGCGATCGCCTCGGCCGGCGGGTAGGCGCGGTCGCGGTCGACCTTGTCGTACTGGGCGCGGAATCGTTTGCCGTGGGCCATGAAGTTCTCCTAGGCGACGTCGACGCCCATCGAGCGGGCGGTGCCGGCGATGATTTTCTTCGCGGCGTCGATGTCGTTGGCGTTGAGGTCGGGCATCTTCCGTTCGGCGATCTCCTGGATCTGTGCTTCTGAGATCGTGCCGACCTTGTTCACGTGCGGCTCGCCCGAGCCCTTCGGGATTTTGATCGCTTCCTTGATCAGGACGGCGGCCGGCGGCGTCTTGGTGACGAAGGTGAAGGAACGGTCCTCGTAGACCGTGATTTCAACCGGGATGATCGTCCCGCCCTCACCCTGGGTCTGGGCATTGAAGGCTTTGCAGAAGTCCATGATGTTGACGCCGTGCTGACCCAGGGCCGGGCCGACCGGCGGCGCCGGGTTGGCGTTGCCCGCCTGGATCTGCAGCTTGATGACAGTGAGGGTTTTCTTCGCCATGAGGGGTTCGGGAGGGTAGCGGTCTTTTGCGACCTAGATCTTCTTGACCTGGTCGTAGCCGACCTCGACCGGGGTCTCGCGGCCGAAGATCGAGACCAACACCTTGAGTTTGGCGGCATCCTCGTTGATCTCGGCAATCTCGCCGGAGAAGTCAGAGAGCGGGCCGGAGATGACTTTGACCGATTCGCCGATCGCGAACTGAGCCTGGGTGCGCGGTCGCTCGGCAGTCTCGCGGTGGAGCAGGCGGTCGACCTCCGGTTTGGAGAGCGGCACCGGCTTGTTGCGCTCGGCGCCGACGAAGCTGGTCACGCCGGGGGTGTTTTTCACCAAGCTCCAGGCCTCGTCGGTCATCTCCATGTTGACGAGGATGTAGCCGGGCATCGTGTTTTTCGTCTTCGACTCTTTTTTCCCGTCCTTCATGACGGAGACCTCTTCGGTGGGGACGACGACCTGCCGCACATTGCGGTTCTGGCTCATCGTCTCCACCCGGTGCTCGAGGTTGTGCTTGACCTTGTTCTCGTGCCCGGAGTAGGTGTTAATCACGTACCAGCGATACATCTATTAGAAGCCTTTTGTTCGGGATCCCGCTAGAGGATCTGCTTGATGAGCCAGTTGAAAGCCGCATCGAGGGCGCCCAGGTAGGCAGCCGCGACGGCCACGAAGAGGATGGTGACGGCCGTGGCCTGAACCAGGGTCTCCCGGTCTGGCCACTGGACCTTCTTCAGCTCCTGCCAACAGGATATGAGGAAGCCGATGAAGCCGGTCCGCTGGCGCTCGGCTTTCGCCTGCTTTTGCTTTTTGTCGAGCTGCTGGCGCTCGCGCCGCTTCTGCTCGTCGCGCTTGCGCTTTTCCGCTTCCTTGGCAGCCTTTGCTTCGGCGCGGCGGGCGGAACGGGGCTTGGGAGCGTCGGGGGTCTCGAGCTGCGACTCGGGGGCGCCGGCGGCAATCCCCATCTCGACCGCCTCGACCTCGGCTACCTCCCCAGAGACCGGGACCTGCGTGTCGTGCTGAGCCTGCGAGGGGCTCTCATGGCCGCGCGGGCGTTTCCCCTGTTCGGCTTCCCGAGCCCGGCGCTCGGCCTTGCGCTGTGCACGGGTTTTCGCCATCGGGAACTACCTGGTCTCTTTGTGCGCGGTGTGACGGCCGCACCAGCGGCAGAACTTCCGCATCTCGATGCGGTCGGGCGTATTGCGCCGCGACTTGTTGGTCTGATAGTTGCGACGCTTGCAGTCTTCGCAAGCCATCGTCACCGCGATGCGGACATCTCCGCGAGCCATCTTCTCCCTCGTTCCGTGCCTGAGGTAGTCGTTACAGAAGCCGTTACAAAAAACAAACCCCGGGCCGAAGCGCGAGGCTGAGCGAAGGATAGCGCCCGGCGACGCCCAGTGACTGGCAGCCGGGACCCAGTCACAGAGGTTCTCCACGTATTACCCAATTTTTTGTAAAGTCGTTTTCTAGCCAAAGTTTGCGGGCACTTCGGAGGCCAGATGCGCGAGGCGATCGATAACGGCGGCGGTCTCTATGACCGCGACAGCTTTGTGGAAGCGGTGGAAGAGCGGATCCTCGATCCCTTTCACGCCGAGCAGCCAGGGGCGCTCCTGCTCCTCGACATCGACTCCTTCCACATCGTCAACGACTCCTTGGGGCACGAGGCGGGCGACCGCCTGCTGGAGACGGTGGCGGCGGCGCTGCGCCAGGAGTCGCGCGCCGACGACCTGCCGGCCCGCATCTGCGCCGACGAATTCGGCCTGCTGCTGCCACGCGCCACGCCGATGCAGGCGACCGCAACCGCGGAGCGGCTGATCGCGCTGGTGCGAGAGCGCGGCCAACCGGCCGTCGGGGCCAGCGTCGGGATCGCGACTTTCGGCGGCAGCGGTGAGGAAGTCACCGCCGAAGGGCTGATGATCGCCGCCGACATCGCCCTCTGCGAAGCAAAGGAAGCGGGCGGCGGCCGCGCGGTCGAGGCCGCCAACGGCCCTAACCTCAAACTGACCTGGGCCGATCGCATTCGCGAGGCCATCGACAAGCAGCGGATCGTTGTCTACGCGCAGCCGATCTTCGATTTGCGGAAGGAGTGCGTAGCGCGGGAGGAGCTGCTGGTGCGGATGCTCGACGAGAACGACGACGTCATCCCCCCATCCTCCTTCCTGCCGACCGCCGAGCGGCTTGGCCTGATCACG
Source organism: uncultured Actinomycetes bacterium (assembly GCA_963702075.1). GTDB lineage: Bacteria > Actinomycetota > Thermoleophilia > Solirubrobacterales > 70-9 > VAYN01. The sequence goes on from OY969703.1 coordinate 2,655,061, forward strand.
GAGATCGACCGTTTGGTCTTGGCGAAGGCGGTCGAGCTGGCGGGCCGTTCGCAGCCGATCGCGGTCAACGTGAGCGGCGCCTCACTCTCGGACCCGCGGCTGATCGCCGACGTGCGGGCGGCGATCGCGGACGGGCTCAATCCGGCTTGGCTCGATTTCGAGATCACCGAGACGGCGGCGATCTCGAACATGGACCACGCTCGGGCCTTCGCGCTGGCTGTCACCGAGATGGGTTGCGGCCTTGGTCTCGACGACTTCGGCACCGGCTTCAGCTCGTTCAGCTACCTGAAAGAACTGCCGATCCAGCACCTGAAGATCGACATCGATTTCATCCGCGAGCTGCCGCGCTCCCCCACCGACCAGCGGCTCGTCCAGGCGCTGGTCCAGTTCGCCAAGGCGTTCGGCCAGGAGACGGTTGCCGAGGGGATCGAGGACGCGGAGACCCTGGCGCTGGTGCGGGTGTTCGAGATCGACTACGCGCAGGGATTCCACATCGGCGAACCGGCGCTGGTCGAGAGCAGCAAGGCGGCGGCGGCCGCCTGATCGAGGTGCTTCAGAGCCCGAGGGTTTTGGCGATGATCGTGCGCTGAATCTCGGAGGTGCCGCCGTAGATGGTCGAGACCAGCGAGGTGCGGACGAGGCGCTCCATGTCGTACTCAGAGGAGTAGCCATAGCCGCCCATCATCTGCATGCCCTCGAGGGTCACCCGCTTGGTGACTTCGGTGACGAAGAGCTTCACCATCGAGGCCTGCTGGGGCAGCATCCGGTCGGGGTCCTCGTCGACCAGGGTCGCGACCCAGTGAGTCATCAGCCGCGCTGCCTGTAGGTCCGTGACGAGGTCGGCGATGCGGTGCTGGAGCGCCTGGAAGGAGCCGATCGGGCGACCGAACTGGCGGCGCTCCTTGACGTAGAGCAGGAGGTCGTCCATCGCCCGCTGGGCGATCCCGAGCATCGTCGCGGCGAGGATCAGGCGCTCGACGTTGAGCCCGGCCATCAGCTGCGTCCAAGCCTGGTCGACCTCTCCGAGCACATCCTCCTCGCGGGCGGGGCAGTCGGTGAAGTAAAGGTGGTTGGTCTCGCGGCCGCCCATCGTCTCGATCGGAATCACCTCCATCCCGTCGGCCTCGCGCGGCACCCAGATCATCGTCATCCCGGCGTGCTTGTCCTCACTGCGGGTGGTGCGGGCGACGACGAGGATGTGGTCGGAGATGTGGGCGTTGGAGCAGAAGACCTTCTGGCCGTTGAGGACGAAACCGCCGTCGACCCGCTCGGCCTTGCACGAGAGGGCGCCGACGTCCGAGCCGGCCTCGGGCTCGGTCATCGCGATCGCCTCGACCGAGCCGGAGGCGATGCCGCCGAGGATCTCTTCCTTCTGGCCCTCGGTGCCGAAGCGCTGGGTGGCTCCGGCGACGATCAGCGTCGTCGCGTAGCCGCCGATCGGCGCCAGCCCGCGCGAGGTCTCCTCCATGAACAGGCAGGCGTCGAGCATCGAGCCGCCGGAGCCGCCGAACTGCTCCGGGATCGTCACCCCGAGCCAGCCCAGCTCCGCCATCTGGTTGTAGAGGTCGAAGTTGTGGTGCTCGCGGTAGCCGTCGGTCAGTCGCTCGCGCTGGTCGGGCGTCCCGCACTCGCGGTCGCAGAAGTCCCGAATCGCGTCGACGAAGTCCTTCTGCTCGTCGCTGAGAGCGAAATCCACGGCGCCAGCCTATCGATGGGAACGCCCCTCACGGACCGAGGCCCCCATTAGATTGAGCTTCCTTTCCACGGGTACCTTGCCCACATCCCGCCACGGCGCCTAAATGACCCCTTCGGAACCCACCTCTAGCCCGGGCGAGCAAGCGCCGTGGAAGCGGCGAGCTGCGGCGGCTGAGATCAATGGGCGGCGGGTCAACGAGGCGATCGAGCGGGGAACGGACGGCCCCAGCCCCGTCTTCGTTTGCGAGTGCGGCAACCTCGGCTGCCAGGCCAAGGTCACGCTCTCGATTCCGGCCTACGAGTCCGTGCGCCAGGACTTCGATCGCTTTCTCGTCGTTCCCGGTCACCAGATCGCCGAAGTCGACCAGGTGGTCGAGGAGCACTCCGGCTTCCTGGTCGTGGTCAAGAAGGAGCCCGAAGCCAAGGAGATGGCCGAGAAGGCCGATCAGCGAAGCGAATGACCGGCACCGAGAAACCAGACGGGTATGCCGTCAAGGCACCGGCTCCCACTGCGCTGGAGCTGAACGGCCAAGCCCTCCCGGCTCTGATTCCGACCATGCGCCATCGAGCTCGCGATTTCGCAACGGCGAACGGCGCGGCTCCGAAAGTAGTCGAAGCCGTCGCTCTCGCGGTCACCGAGGCGGTGACGAACGTCGTCAAGCACGCCTATGAACCGGGAGCGAGCGATCGCACCATGTGGCTGCGGGGATCGGCTGGCGACGGCCTCCTGGAGATCACGGTCTCGGATCGAGGGCTCGGCTTTCGCGAGTCCGCCCATCCCGGACTGGGGGTCGGTCTCTCGATCATCGCCAACATGAGCGCCGAGCTGGACGTCGACCAAAGCCCCGCAGGGACCGAACTGCGGATGCGCTTCCCGCTTTAGCTCGCGAAGCCCGGAACGAGACTCGAACTCGTGACCCCTTCCTTACCATGGAAGTGCTCTACCAACTGAGCTATCCGGGCGGGTCGGCCCCCTGTGAAGCCGTCACTCAGGATGATTCTAGACGGTGGCCGCCGATCGGCTATGCCCGCCACCAGGGGAGCGCCACCGCCAGTTTCCAGACGTCCTCCAACTGCCGCAGGACGACCATAGGCGTCAGTGGGCGGGTGAAGGAGCCGCCTTCGGATCCGGGAGAGGTGACGATCCAGCGCTCGGTGCCGAGGGCGACCTCGCCAGCATCCAAGATCGAGCTCTCCTCGACCTCGATCCGGGACCCGAGGACGATCAGCTGGTGGAGGATCGGGCGGATCTCGTCGCGACCGCGAACCGCGGTCGCATCCGGCGTCACCAGGCAGGCATCCTTGGCGAAGCAGTAGGCGGCAGCATCGAGATCGCCGCGGCTGATCGATGCCGCGAAGGCGCGGGTGCTCTCCTGAGGGGTCTTGGCGCCGCTCAGGACCGTCATCTAGAGGAACTTCTGCCGACAGACCAACGAGAACACGAGCTTCCTGCACCGCATCTGGCCCTCCCTAAATTGCTTAGGCCCCCGCCCCAAGGCGACCAGATCGAGTCTCATGCGCGGGTCCCTAGTCCGCGCCGGGCACTAAAGCAAGGTTCGGGCTTTATGTCAATTTGGGTTTGTCTCGATAGCTTTCCGGCGATGCGCATCCTGGCCCGGCCGTTCCTGACCCTCTGCCTCCTCGCCCTTTTTATCGCCGGTTGCGGGAGCTCGAGCGAAGCAGGCTCGCGGGCGGCGCCCTCGGCGGCGGAGTTTCCCTCGGCGAAGGGGAAGTCGATCGCCGACCTGCTGCGCAACTCAGGGGCGAAGCCGGCAAAGATTGTGATCGCGCCGGCGGCCGCGGCCTTCGACGTGGGCGAGAACCGCTACCCGTTCGGCGTCTTCACCCGCGGCAACGAACAGGTGAACGACGCTGACGTTGCGCTCTACTTCGCCAAGGACGAAAAGAACGGGGCGGTGACTGGGCCGTTGCCGGCGCAGGTGACCTCGCTGGAAGTTAAACCTGCGTACCGGGCCGCCGGGGAAGATCCGGACCAGGCCAAGAACGTCTACGTGGTGCCGAAAGTCGACTTCAAACGCAAGGGACCCTGGGTGGCGCTCGCCATGCTGAAGGGCCCGGGAGGGCTAGAAGCCTCGCGAGTGCCGAGCCCGGTGGTCGGTGCCAACTCGGTTCCGCAGGTGGGTGAAAAGGCCCCGCTGATCCACACGCCGACCGCCGCCGACGTCGGTGGTGACCTCGCGAAGATCGACACCCGCATCCCCCACGACCAGATGCACCAGGTGGATTACGCCGACGTTTTCGGCAAGGAACCGATCGTCCTCGTCTTCGCGACGCCGGCGCTCTGTCAGAGCAGGGTCTGCGGGCCGGTTGTCGACGTCGCCCAGCAGGTGGCGGACGAGTACAAAGGCAAGGCCGACTTCATCCACATGGAGGTCTACAACGACAACGAAATCTCGAAGGGGATCCGACCGCAGTTGGAAGCCTTCAATCTCGAAACCGAGCCCTGGACCTTCCTGATCGACAGCAACGGGATCATCCGCGACCGCATCGAGGGCGCCTACGGCGTTCCGGAACTGGAACAAGCGATGCGGACGATCGTGCCCTAGCGGGAGCCGCGCTTGCTCCGCCGGCTGCGCGAGGATCCGCGGCGGCCAGGTTTGGCGGCGTCGCGCAAGGTCCGTTCGCCGGCTTTCTCCGTCGACTCGCCCATCGTGATCTGGAACATCGCCAGCAGCGCGTCGGAGGCGAGAGGACGCATGCGGTCAAGCGCCTCACGCACCTTCGGCCAGTCCTCCTCCGGCCGGCCGGCCTTGTCAAACGGCTCCCAGATCTCCTTGACGAAGAGCTCGACGAAGACTTTTGCGACGCCCTCGGAATGGCGGCGCAGTTGCGCGGCGGTCTCGATCGCCGCCTGGGGGGAGACGCCCAGCTCAACCAGAGCGGTGCCGGCGAGCTGAAGGCGGGGGCTGATCACCTCGATCTTGCCGTCGGGAAGCTCACGCAGGATGCCGAGCTTTTCGGTCCGCCGCAGGAGCTTCGGGTCGAAGCGCTCGACCCCCCAGGCAGCGGCGAGTTCTTTCTCGTCGAAGATTTCCGGGGTCTCGTCCTCGAACGGCGCCCGTACGGCGCGGGCGAAGTCGACCATCTCCCGTGAGGAGCCCTCGCTGCTCTCGAGCACGCGGCGGATCGCCTCGAGGTTGAGGCCCTCGGCCTGCATTTCGCGGGTCAGCTCGATCCGGGCGACGTGATCCTCGTTGTAGTAGCCGGTGCGACCGTGGACCTCCGGCGGCGGCAAGAGGCCACGGGTCTGATGGGCGCGGATGTTGCGAATCGTCATCCCCGTTCGCCGCGCCAGCTCCCCGATCGTCAACTTGCCGTCGGGCGCTTCCCCTTGGCCCTTCTGGTTGGCCATCACCTCATGGTAAGGGCGAAGCGCTGGCCGTTCATCTTCTCGGCGGCCTCCGAACAGAGATATGCGATCGCGGCGGCGACGTCCTCGGCCGGCGTGAAGGTCGGGAACTCCTTGTCGGGGCTCTCTTCACGCATGCGCGGGGTGAGGATCGCGTCGACGACGACGATGTTGGCGGTCGCGCCGCCGGGCTCGAAACCGTCGGCGAAGGCGAGGGTCCAGGCCTCCGCCGCCGCCTTGGCGGCGGCATAGGCGGCGTTCGCGTTGGTCGGGCTCTGCGCCTGCTTGGCGGAGACGAGGACGAAGCGGCCGTGCTCGCTGGCTACGAGTTGTTCATGGAAGGCGCGGGTCGTGTGCTGGACGGTGCGGATGAGAAGGTCGTGGAGGAGCGTCCAATCCTCGAGCGGCGCCTCGTGGAGCGGTTCTCCACCGCGCCAACCGCCGACCAGGTGGAGCAGAGCGTCGACGCGGCCGTAGCGGTCGACCAGCGCGGCGCACCAGGCGCGCACGGCCTCCTCGTCGAGGAGATCGACGGCGCGTCCATCCCAGCGCTCGGGCGAAAGACCGAGATCGGCGGCGAGCGAGTCGAGCGCCTCCTGGCTGCGCTCGGCCCCGGCGACGACGGCGCCATCGGCCGCCAGCCGCTCCGCGACCACCGGGCCGAGGCCACCGCCGACGCCGGCAATCGCGATCACACGATTCTCAAGCATCCGCACATCTTCGCAACACCTTCGAAGCAACTTCTTGTCCGGCAATATTCCGTCTGCGCTTCCTGCAATGATCTTCCGCATGGAGACCGCCTCGGTAACTGACCCCCATCGCCGCAAGCGAGCGGTGAACCGACGAGTTCAAGGAGACATCGGCGAGCTGTCGGCGATGGAGTGGCTGGCGAGCAAGAACGCGACGGTCTGGGTTCCCTTCACCCATAGCCCCCATGTCGACCTAATGGCGGAGTGGGACGAAGGTCCGATCAAGGTCCAGGTGAAAACGTCGACCTTCAAATGGCAGCCAAAAACCGGCGGAGACCGTTGGAAAGTCTCTATCTGCACCAATGGCGGGAATCAGAGCTGGACTGGGCTGACCAAGAGGTTCGACTCGGCGAAAGTGGACTACCTATTCGTTCTCGTGGGCGATGGCCGGCGCTGGTTTATTCCCGCCTGTTATGTCGAGGCTTCCCGCGAGGTGACACTCGGGGGCTTGAAGTATTCGGAGTTTGAGATCGAGCGAGGCACTCCGTTCGAAGCACTCATCTACGGAGAGGCTGGGGCCAATAGAATCTCAACTGTCCCACCGTTACCGGGGGAGTGCCAGAGCGGTCAAATGGATGTGACTGTAAATCACACGGCTATGCCTACGCAGGTTCGAATCCTGCCTCCCCCATCCTCTCCTTCTGCGAATCGTCAGATCCTTCTGCGGCCGAAACGACAGGCGACTTTTCCCAAGGCTCCTTGCGAAGAAGCGGGAATCTTGCCAGGCGACCGGTTACGGGTTTCCGCCGACGGTCCCGGTCGGATCGTCTTCGAGAAAATCGGCGCCGAACCGGCCGACCCGCCGGTCTAGCCTTCCGAAGCTCCCAGCCGCGCTGACATCTGCTCGTTGAATGCAGTCAGGGCGGAGAAGGGGCGCATGAAGACGGTCAGCTCGGCAACGCGACCGTCCTCGTCGAGCTCGAGGAAGTCGATGCCCTCGAGCTCGCGGCTGGTGCCGGCGACCGTCGCCTTGAAGCGGAGGCAGACGGTCCTGCCGTCGTTCAGCTCGTCGACGTAGGTGAGGTCCTCGAGGGTTGCGGCAACGTGGGTGAGGACGGTGGCGACGGTGTCGCGGCCTTCGAAGCCGCGGAAGAGGATCGGGCTGTGGAGGACGACGTCCTCGCGCAGCGTCTCCGTCAGCAGCGCGAAGTCCTTGGCCTCGGCGGCGCGGCGGAAAGGGTGCGGCTCTGCCATCCGCCCACTGTAGCTCCACCCGGTGGGATACTCCGCCTCGTGCCGAGCGATCGCTTCTATTCGCGGATGTCCCATGCCCTGGGAGCGACGGGCCTGAGGTTGGTCGGCAAGCTGAACGTCCCGCTCTACCGCGCCAGCCGTGGCCGGATCGGCGGCAAGGTCGGCAACGGGCCGGTACTGCTGCTCACCACCACCGGCCGCAAATCCGGCCAGCCGCGGACGGCGCCCGTCCTCTACCTCGCCGACGGCGATCGCTTCGTCGTCATCAACACCAACGCCGGCAACGCTAAAACGCCCGCCTGGTCGCTGAACCTCGGCGCCAACCCGGAGGCCGAAGTCGAGGTCGGTGGCACGAAGACGAAGGTGCGGGCACGGATGGCCGAGGGCGAGGAGCGCGACGACCTCTGGCGCCGCCACATGCAGCAGTACACCGGCTGGGACTACTACGAGTCGAAACTCGACCGGCAGCCCGGCGTCTTCGTTCTAGAACCGCGCTAGCTAAGAAGCTTCCCGAAGCATTTGAGCCTCGGGCAGACGCTTCAGCTTCTTCAGCGTGTTGTTCTCGATCTGGCGGATCCGCTCGCGGGTGACGCCGAAGGCCTTGCCGACTTCCTCCAGCGTCAACGGCTCGGTTCCGGAGAGGCCGTAGCGAAGTTCGATCACCTGGCGCTCGCGGTCCGGCAGCGCGTCGAGCGCTTTGCGCACGCCCTCTTTCTGCAGGTGCTCGCTGGCTTCCTCGAAGGGCTCGAGCACCGCGTCGTCAGCGACGAAGTCTCCGAGCTCGGATTCATCCTCATCGCCGACCGGTTTCTCCAGCGAGACCGGCAGCTGAGCGACGCGGAGGATGTCCCGCACGTCGGAGACCGGCCAGCGCAGCTCCTCGGCGATCTCCGCCGGCTCGGGCTCGCGCCCAAGTTTCTGCACCAGCTGCCGTTCGACGTGGGCGACCCGGTTCAGCTTCTCGACCATGTGGACGGGAATGCGAATCGTCCGCGCCTTGTCAGCGATCGCCCGCGTCACCGCCTGCCGGATCCACCAGGTCGCGTAGGTGGAGAACTTGTAGCCGCGGCGGTAATCGAACTTCTCGACCGCCCGGATCAGTCCCAGCGAACCCTCTTGAATCAGGTCGAGGAAGCTGAGGCCGCGACCCAAATAGCCTTTCGCGATCGAGACGACGAGGCGCAGATTGGCCTCCACCATCTGTCGCTTCGCCAGCATGTCGCCGCGCTCGATCCGTTTCGCCAGGTCGACCTCCTGCTGCGCGGTCAGCAAGTCGACCTGGCCGATCGCCCGCAGGTAGAGCCGCAGCGAGTCGAGGCTCGGCTCGACCGTCAGGTCGAGCTCTTCTTTTTTCGCCGCGCCGCCGCTATCGCTGCTGCGCTGGGCTTTGTAAGCGCTGACGCCGTCCTCGGCGACGACGTCGACCCCGTGCTCGACGAGGTGCGCGTGGAGCTGGGAGACCTGCTCCTTGGTGATCTCGACCTCCTCGAGTGTGGATGAGATCTCCTCGAAGGTCAGGTAGCCGCGCTCGCGACCTTTCGCGATGAGTCCCTGAAGCTCCTCGATCTCCCCGATCGGGTTCGCTTCCTCGTCACGCTCTACGACCTCAGCCGTACTCTCCAACGGTTCGATAGCCACTTGCCCTCGCTGCGTTCCCTTCTCCCTTCGAGGGTTGGCCGGCCCTGAAGCTCCGACCGCGCCGGATTATACGGAGAAAAAATTTGCTAACGGTTCGATGGTCCGAACGGGCGGTCGCTTACTATTCATAAGCCGATGGCCAGCCAGCCGATTGCCACCCCAGCCGCCCCGGACGTCCAGGCCTCGTTGCCGGCGACGCAGGTCGGCCTCTCTCGCGTCGGCGTCACCGGCGTCGAGAAGGTGATCCGGGTCAAGACCGACGGCGTCGAGAACCTCTTCTACGCCGAGTTCGAGTGCTTCGTCGACCTCAACCCGCAGCAGGCGGGCGTCCACATGTCTCGGTTCGAGGAGATCGTCGGCGAGGCGATCGACGAGGTGGTGCTCGGCGAGGCGTTCAAGGCCGAGGTGCTCGCCGCCCACGTCGCCGAGCGGGTGCGCGAGCGCCAGGGCGGCCAGCGCGCCGAGGTCTCGGTCGCCGCCCGTTACCCGGAGACGGCGAAGACGCCGGAGACCGACAAGAGCACCCAGGAGATCTACGTCCTCTACGGCACCGCCGTCGCCTCCGAGCGCGGCACCCGCACCCTCACCGGGGTCGAGGCCCAGGGCATGACCGCCTGTCCCTGCGCGCAGGAGATGGTCGCCGGCCTGGCCCGTGAACGCCTCGCGGGCGACGGCTTCAACGCCGAGGAGATCGAGCGGATCATCGACCTCGTCCCGATCGCCACCCACAACCAGCGCGGCGTCGGCACCCTCTACGTCGGCTGCCCCGAGGGGGGCCCCGCCTGGATCGAGGCACCGGAGCTGCTGCGAATCGTCGAGACCTCGATGAGCTCGGAGATCTACGAGCTGATGAAGCGCAGCGACGAGATGTCGGTCGTCGTCAAAGCCCACGAAAACCCGCGCTTCGTCGAGGACTGCGTCCGCGAGATGGTCCGCCAGGTCGTCGAGGACTACCCCGACCTGCCGGAGGAGACCTTCGTGATGGCGCGCCAGGAGAACCTCGAGACGATCCACCGCCACAACGTCGTTGCCGAGCGCTACGGCACCCTCGCCGAGCTCCGCGCCGAGGTCCTGCAGGGCCAGCCCAGCCCGCATCACCTAACGATGCGCGAGTGGCTCGAGGCGCCGGCCTCTTAACATTCCCGCGGAGGACGACCGGACCCCTTACCAACACGTCCTGGTTGACGGCGTCTACCAGAGCGTGTCGCTAGGAGGGATGGGTGTCCCTCTCGGGGCCGGCGTCCTGTTGCCGGCACAGACCACTCAGCGAGAGACGGGCAACTTAGAGGCCGGCAACCCAGGTCTCGAGAGGGATACCCATCCCTCCCTGCAAGAGAACGCCTGACCCCAGCTGTCACAACCCGCCATGCTCTCTCGTCTAGAGGGCATGAACGGATCGAAGAAGGGCATAGTCATCGGTGGAGGGCCGGCTGGGCTCGTGGCTGCGACTCGGCTGGCTGAAGGTGGTGTCGAGACGACTCTCCTGGAGGGCGCGTCGCAGTTCGGGGGGCGGGCTGCTTCGGAGCGGCGGGATGGGTTCTTTTTGAACCAGGGCCCGCACGCCCTCTATGTAGGCGGGCCGGCGATGCGGGAGCTGAAGGCGATGGGAATCGAGCTGGAGTGGTGGAACCCTGTCTCGCCCAGCTCGGTCTTCGTGCGCGGGGGCAAATCGCGCCGGTCGCCAGGGGGCGTCCTCGGCATGGCGCCATTGCTCCGGCAGATCTATCGCCGGCCGATCGAGGAGCTGGCTGAGCTCTCGACGACCGAATGGCTGCGGCAGAGCCTGCGCTCGGAGAAGGCGCGAGAAGCCGCAGCTGCGTTCGTCCGAGTGACCACCTTCATCGCCAACCAGGACCAGCTCAGCGCCGATGTCGCTGCCACGCAGCTGAAGATCGGGCTCTGGCCCGGCGTCCGCTATCTCGAAGGAGGGTGGCAATCGCTGGTGGATGCTTTAGCCACCAAGGCCGAAGCCTCTGGCGCGGCCTTGCGGACCCGCGCCGCGGTCCGGCTCCTCCACCGCGAGGCCGGCGGCTGGACGGTGGCGCTTGACGAGGAGACGCTGCACGCCGACGTCTTGGTCGTTGCCACCGGCGGCCCCGAAGACGTCGCCAAGCTGCTCGGCGAGAAAACGCCGCCGGCGCCGGGACCGGCTGCCGAGATAAGCACGTTTGACCTGGGGCTGCGGCGCCTGCCGCGCCGGACTCGCCGGTTCGCGCTGGGCGTCGACAAGCCGACCTATCTTTCCCGCCATTCGCCACCGGACCAACGCGACGGCGCCCTGCTCAGCCTCGCCAGCTACGCGCGTGAACCACGACAGGCGCTCGAAGATACGGCCGACGTTCTCCAGCCGGGGTGGCGCGAGCAGCTGACCCTCGAACGGTTCCTGCCACGGATGATCCCGGTCACGGCGATCGCCACGCCGGCGACCGGCGGGCTTGCCGGCCGGCCGGCGGTCGACCGCGGTGAGGGCCTCTACCTGGCTGGCGATTGGGTCGGGCCCGAAGGCTGGCTGGTCGACGCGGCGATCGCCAGCGGAGCTGCCGCTGCGGCGGCGGCGCTGGAGAAGCCGGTGGCAGCGCTGGCATGAACGCCGATGTTTTCGCTGCCTGCCGCCCTCGGCTGCTGGGCATCGCCTATGGCCTGCTCGGGGAGCTGACCGAGGCGGAAGACGTCGTCCAGGACGCTTGGCTGCGATGGGAGAAGGCCGACCGCAGCGCCGTCCGCAACGCCGAGCCGTTCCTGGTCACGGTGACGACGAGACTGGCGCTCGACAGGCTGCGCTCGGCGCGCGCCCGCCGCGAGGTTTACGTCGGCCCATGGCTGCCCGAGCCGTTGGTCACCGACCCCGAGACGCCGGAGTCGAAGGCGATCGAGGCCGAGCGGTTGAGCCTGGCACTGCTCGGCGCGCTCGAGCGGCTGAACCCGGTCGAGCGCGCGGTCCTCGTCCTGCGCGATGTCTTCGACCTCGAGTACGCCGAGATCGCCGACATCCTCGAGAAGACGCCCGCCAACGTCAGGCAGATCGCTAAGCGCGCCCGCGAGCACGCCGGTGACCCGACCCGCCGCCGGCCAGTCGGCGAGGAGGAACGGCAGAGGCTCGCAACCGCGTTCCTCGCAGCATCGATCTCCGGCGACGTCGAGGAGATCCGCGCTTTGCTCGCCGCCGACGCAATCATGTACACGGATGGCGGCGGGGTGGTCACCGCAGCCCGCAAGCCGATCTACGGCAGCGACAAGATCGCCCGCTTCATGGTCGGCGTCCAGCGCAAGTCCCACTTCCCCGACGATCCCGTCTACACGCCGGTCCTGGTCAACGGCGATCCCGGCGTCCGCATGGACAGCGAAACCGACGGCTTCCTCAGCATCATCGCGATCGAGGTCGCCGAGGGCACCGTCCAGGGGATTCGCTTCTTCAACAATCCGGAGCGGTTTCCGGTCGATTTTCCCAGCCGGACCTAGACACACATTTGAAATATCTGTTCGACAGCCGCTTGCGGACTGTCACAGTATGTGTGACTCTGACAGACTCTCCTTCAGGGTAGATTTGAACTTTGGATGGAAAGGAACTAGATGCCCCCCGCTAACGTTTTTGACGAGGCCCGTGACGCCCTTGAGAGGTCAGTCCGTGAGCTTCGTGAGCAGCTGAGCCAAGCCGAGGAAGCCCTCGAGAAGCTCGGTGGCAAAGTCACCCGCCGCGCCCCCGGTCGCCGCGGGCCCGGCCGCCCCAAAGGCAGCACCAACAAAACCACCAGTGGCAGTGGCACCACCGCTCCGCGCCGGCGCCGCAAACGGCGAGGCGGCACCCGTGCCGATCAGGCCGTAAGCCTGATCGAGAGTCAGCCCGGGATCAGCGCCTCGGACGTCGCCAAAACGATGAAAATCAAGCCAAATTATCTGTACCGCGTGCTCGGCGACCTCGAGAAAGAGGGTCGCGTGAAAAAGAACGGTCGCCAGTACTACCCAGCTGGCGGTTGATCGGTACCCACCGTTACTGCAGGCGGTTGCAGCAAAAAAAGAGGCCGGCATCTGCCGGCCTCTTTTTCTAGGTGCAGGTGACGCGCTTAGATCAGCCCGAGCTGGCTGACCGCGTCCCGCTCCTCCTGCAGCTCCATCACGCTGCGGTCGATCCGCTCGCGGGAGAAGTCCGGAACGTCGAGGCCCTGGACGATGCTCCACTCGCCGCCGCTGCAGGTGCAGGGCATGCCGCAGACGATCCCCTCACCGATCCCGTAGGAACCGTCGGCGGGAACACCCATCGAGACCCAGTCGCCGTCGGGGGTGCCGAGCACCCAGTCGTGGACGTGGTCGATAGCGGCATTCGCTGCCGAGGCGGCACTGGAGGCGCCGCGGGCGTCGATGATCTCGGCCCCGCGTTTTGCCACCCGGGGGATGTACTCGTCGGCGATCCAAGCTTCGTCGTCGACGGCGTCCCAGGCGCTGGCGCCCTCGACCTTGGCGTTGACGAGGTCGGGGTACTGGGTGGCCGAGTGATTGCCCCAGCTGGTCATGTTGCCGACCGCCGTCACTGGCTTGCCGAGCTTGTTGGCAACCTGCGAGATCGCCCGGTTGTGATCGAGGCGCATCATCGCGGTGAACCGCTCGCGGGGAACGTCGGGCGCGTTCGACATCGCGATCAGGCAGTTGGTGTTGGCCGGGTTGCCGACCACCAGCACCTTGACGTCATCGGCCGCGCCGGCGTTGATCGCTTCGCCCTGGGGCTTGAAGATGCCGCCGTTGGCCTCGAGCAGGTCGGAGCGTTCCATGCCCGGCCCGCGCGGGCGAGCGCCGACGAGGAGACCGACATTGGCGCCCTCGAAAGCCTGCTTGGGATCGTCGCTGATGTCGATCCGCTGCAACAGCGGGAAGGCACAGTCGTCGAGCTCCATCGCCGTGCCCTCGGCGGCTTTGATCGCCTGCGGGATCTCCAGCAGGCTCAGCTCGACCGGCGTGTCGGGGCCGAGCATCTGGCCGCTGGCGATGCGGAACAGGAGCGCGTAGCCGATCTGGCCGGCAGCGCCGGTAACGGTGACCTTGACGGGGGTGCTCACTAAATACTCTCCTCGGAGTTGGGTTTCGAAGATCTCTAGGCCATCGCACGCTGGAGGTTCTCGTCGATCGAAGCGAGGAACTCCTGCGTGGTCTGGTACTCCTGGCCGCCGCCCACAAGCAGCGCCAGGTCTTTCGTCATCTTGCCGCTTTCGACCGTCTCGATGCAGACGCGCTCGAGCGTCTCGGCGAACCGCGAGACCTCGGGCGTGTCGTCCATGCGGCCGCGGGCGCTGAGCCCGCGCGTCCAGGCGAAGATCGAGGCGATCGGGTTGGTGGAAGTCGGGTTGCCCTGCTGGTGCTGGCGGTAGTGGCGGGTGACGGTGCCGTGGGCGGCCTCGGCCTCGGCCGTCTTGCCGTCGGCGCTCATCAACACGCTCGTCATCAGCCCCAGCGAGCCGAACCCCTGGGCGACGGTGTCGGACTGGACGTCGCCGTCGTAGTTTTTGCAGGCCCACACGTAGCCGCCCTCCCACTTCAGCGCGGCGGCGACCATGTCGTCGATCAGGCGGTGTTCGTAGGTGAGGCCGGCGGCCTCGAAGTCAGCTTTGAACTCGGCCTCGTAGACCTCGGCGAAAAGGTCCTTGAAGCGGCCGTCGTAGCGCTTGAGGATCGTGTTCTTGGTCGACATGTAGACCGGGAAGCCGCGATCGAGGCCGTAGCGCATCGAAGCCCGGGCAAACTCCCGGATCGACTCGTCGAGGTTGTACATCGCCATCGCGATGCCGCCGCCGGGAAAGTCGTAGACGTCGAGCTCGACCGGCTCAGAGCCGTCCTTGGGCGTATAGGTAAGGGTCAGCGTCCCCTCGCCTGGCACCACCAGGTCGGTCGCCCGGTACTGGTCGCCGAAGGCGTGGCGGCCGATCACGATCGGCTTCGTCCACCCCGGCACCAGCCGCGGGACGTTCGCGATCACGATCGGCTCGCGGAAGATGACGCCGCCGAGGATGTTGCGGATCGTCCCGTTCGGCGAGCGGTACATCTCCTTCAGGCTGAACTCCTCGACCCGCGCCTCGTCGGGGGTGATCGTCGCGCACTTGACGCCGACGCCGTGGCGTTTGATCGCCTCGGCGGCGTCGACCGTGATCCGGTCTTCGGTCGCGTCGCGACTCTCGATCCCGAGGTCGTAGTACTCGAGCTCGACATCGAGGTAGGGGAGGATCAGCTGCTCTTTGATGAACGACCAGATGATCCGGGTCATCTCGTCGCCGTCGAGCTCGACGACCGGGTTCTGGACCTTGATCTTGGCCACGAAGGGCGATGCTATCTGCCTGCCGTCGCCACCGTGCCCTGGCTGAGCGGCCAAGGTCGTGCCAGAATCCGCAGGCGATGGCAACGATCGAACGCCCCGGCATCGGAACCCACGAGGTGGCGAACCAGCCGCCGCCACTCGTCGACTACAACGTCTACGCGGCGGACCGCGTCCTGGTCGAGGCGGTCAAGCGCGAGGGTGCAGATTGGGACGAGGCGCGGATCTCCGCCGTTGGCGAGATCGCCGGCAGCGAGCACGCACAGGCGCTCGGGGTGCAGGCGAACGAGAACCCGCCGCGGCTGAAGACCCACGATCGCTACGGCAATCGCGTCGACACCGTCGACTTCCATCCCGCCTGGCACGAGCTGATGGCACTCGCGGTCGAGCACGAACTGCACTGCTCCCCCTGGAAGGACCCGCGACCCGGCGCCCACGTCGCCCGCGGCGCCGCCTTCATGTGCTTCTCGCAGGCCGAGGCGGGGGTCGGCTGCCCGACCTCGATGACCTACTCGGTGATCCCGGCGCTGCGCACGCAGCCCGAGTTGGCGGCCGAGTGGGAGCCGCGCTTTCTCTCCCCGACCTACGACCCGGCCAACGCGCCGGCGCCACAGAAGGCCGGTGCGCTGGCGGGAATGGGGATGACGGAGAAGCAGGGCGGCACCGACGTCCGCGCCAACACCACCATCGCCCGCCCGGTGAACGGCGGCGGCCCCGGCGCCGAGTACGAGCTGAGCGGCCACAAGTGGTTCATGTCGGCGCCGCAGTGCGACGCCTTCCTCGTTCTCGCCCAGGCCGACGGCGGCATCTCCTGCTTCCTCTTCCCGCGCTGGACGCCCGACGGCGCCCGCAACCGCTTCCGCCTGCAGCGGCTGAAGGACAAGCTCGGCAACCGCTCCAACGCCTCCAGCGAGGTCGAGTTCGACTCCGCCTCCGCCTGGCTCGTAGGCGAGGAGGGCGCCGGGGTGCGGACGATCATCGAGATGGTCAACCACACCCGCCTCGACTGCGTCCTCGGCGCCACCACCGGGATGCGGGTCGGTGTCGCGCAGGCGATCCACCACACCACCCACCGCTCGGTCTTCGGCCGCGAGCTGGTCGAGCAGCCGCTGATGCGCAACGTCCTCGCCGACCTGGCGATCGAGTCGGAGGCGGCGACGATCGGAGCGCTGCGCCTCGCCCGCGCCTACGACGAAGCGATCGCCGGCGACGAGGAGGCTCAGAACTTCAAGCGCGTCGCCAACGCCGTCCTCAAGTACTGGGTCTGCAAGCGCGCGGTGGTCCACGCCGGCGAGGCGCTCGAGTGCCTCGGCGGCAACGGCTTCGTCGAGGAGTCGGGGATGCCGCGCCTCTTCCGCGAGAGCCCGCTCAACTCGATCTGGGAGGGCTCGGGCAACGTCCAATGCCTCGATGTCCTCCGCGCCATGGTCAAGTCACCGGCCGCGCTCGAGGCCTTCTTCGCCGAGGTCCAGGAGGGCGCCGTAGCCGAGCCCCGCCTCGCCGCCTTCGCCACCGAGCTCCGCGACGAGCTTCCCGGCGACCTGGAGACGATCGAGTCCCGCGCCCGCCGCCTCGTCGAGAAGATGGCCCTAGCCCTCCAGGGCTCCCTCCTCGTCCGCTACGGCGACGAAGCAACCGCCGACGCCTTCTGCGCCTCCCGCCTCTCCGGCGACTGGGGCCAAGCCTTCGGCACCCTCCCGGCAGGCACCGATTTCGGCCGGATCATCGAGCGGCACTCACCGGTCAGCTAGCAAGATCAGAGCCGCCGAGTGCCCGCCGAGCGCTCCTCTACCTACGTCGGAATCGGGTTCACCCTGAGCACCGCTGCGGCCGCCGGCCTTGGAGCGCCTGATGTCGTTTGGATTGCAGCGGGAGGCCTAGGAGCGCTGTCCTTCGCCGCTGCGCTGCTGCTGCACGGACAGAAGTCCGATGGGGATGGGGGTTCTGCCGAGAAAGCCGCAGCCGAACAGGCAGCGTTCGATTTTGTCCGATCGCAATCTCGAGACAACGGCTCGGCGCAACAGCGCCAAATCGCTGTGATGACCGCAATTGGTATTGCCGTCGTGGCAGGAGTCGTGGCGCTGGCGGTCACCCACCTTGACCTGTTTCAGGCCGACAGCGAAGCGGTCATCGTCTGTGTCGACTCGAGCGCATCGACTAACCACGTGCGGGTCAGTTATTTGCCAGACCTATTTAAGGTGGCCCACCAAGCGGCGACCCAGAGTGAGGACTTCTACGCCGATGATTGCGGAGTCAATGCAACTGGCAGGGTCGATTGGGCGGTTCGAAAGAAATTCGGTGCTTCCCGTGGGGGTGTTCAGATCCCCACTCCCGTGCTTCTCGAGGCTGAAAAAATCCTGCCGCCGTTGGAAGCTAGTCAAGAGCCATTCGAAGGACCGGGGGATGCCGCTGGGGGAAGTACTCGCGGTGATGGCGCGTCAATGTGAACAGGCAAGCGGAGAGTGCACCGTCTATCTGTTCACGAACTGCGAATGGGCAGACGCCGCGCTCAGCCTCCAAGACGGCATTAGCCGTAGCGAGCGCAGCAGCTACCTCAAGGTATATCTCCCCCAGCTGGAGGGACTAAACGGCAGCTTGGTCAACTTCGTGGGGGTGGGATATGGGAGCTCGATGGGTGCTGTGCGACTCGGCGAAGCGCACGAAATCGCCCGAGAACTCGTCGAGGGCGCAGGTGGAAAGATGGGGGTCTGGACGACGCGTCTTTAGCGTCCGGCGGTTGAGTCCCGCAGCGCCCGGCCCACCTGCTCGACCGTGACTACGCCGCTGAGGCGGCCTTCGGCGTCTACTGCCATCAGGGCGCCGAGGCGGCGGAGGTTCTGGTTGGCGAGTAGGGAGTCGAGGGGGGTGTCGTCGCGGACGAAGAGGCCGATGTCGTGGTCGACCAGGTCGGAGACGTTGGAGCCGGCGCGCTCGAACTCGGGCACCTCGTCGGCCTTGTCGCGCATGACCAGGCCGAGGAAGCGGTGGGCGGTGTCGACAACCGGGAACCAGGGCCAGCGGTAGCGGAGGAAGTACTCGTCGAGGGCCTGCTCGACGCTGAGCTCGCCGGGGATCGTCACCGGCTCGCGGTCCATCACGTCAGCGACGCGAACGTCGCCGATGCGGCTGCTGATCGCGGTCTGCATCGCCGCCCCGCGGGCGGAGCCGTTGATCACCATCCCGATCAGGATCAGCCAGACCGCGCCGAACGCGGTCATCACCGCCCCGGTGGCGAGCATGACGAGGCCGGCGCCGATGAAGAAGTAACCGAAGAGGCGGCCGAGGTTGGCGGCGAAACGGGTCGCGGCGGTGCGGTCGCCGCTGCGCCACCAGGAGATCGCACGGGCGACGCGGCCGCCGTCCATCGGGTAGGCGGGCAGCAGGTTGAAGACGAGGACGAGGGCGTTGATCGTCACCAGCCAGGCGATCAACGCCATCAGGGGGGAGACGTCGGAGCGAGTTTCTTGGATCGCCGCCTCCCGGAAGTCGGTCCAGCCGGAGGCGAGCATCCCGACGAGCGTGAGCACGACGACGATCGCAAAGGTCACCGCCGGCCCGGCCAGCGCCACCTTCAGTTCGGTGCCGGGGGAGTCGGCTTCGCGGTCCATTCGCGCCATCCCGCCGAAGATCCAGAGCTGGATCCCGGAGATGCCGATCCCGTTGCGCCGCGCCGCCACCGCGTGCCCGA
Source organism: uncultured Actinomycetes bacterium (assembly GCA_963702075.1). GTDB lineage: Bacteria > Actinomycetota > Thermoleophilia > Solirubrobacterales > 70-9 > VAYN01. The sequence goes on from OY969703.1 coordinate 2,673,690, forward strand.
ACTCGTGCAGGAGGATCGAGCCGAAGAAGCCGATCGCGCTCAAGATGCCGAAGAGGAACGGCGTCGTCCCGCCTTCGTCGAGCAGCCCTTCGAAGAAGTTGGCCATATAGAGGATGACCAGGAAGAGAACGATGAACCAGGACCAGTCGACGCTGACTCTGATCCCGCGGAAGTGGAAGAGGGTGATCGACCCACCGCCGAGCATGACCCCATGGTATGCGGCTAGCGTCTTGGGCCATGCCTGGCGAAGCTGATTGGCTGCGGGAGCGGCTCGAGGAACTCGAGCAGATCGAACGTCCGTCGGCTTCCGAGGGGGAGCGCCGCGCGGCCGAGTGGATAGTCCGGCAGTTCGCTGAGCTGGGGGCCGAGGCGCGGGTCGAGGCCGAGCCGGCTCACGGCACCTATTGGTGGCCGCTGGGGATCGGCGCTGCCCTCGGCACCGTCGGGGCCATCGCGGGGCTGCGCGGGCGTCGGCTCCTGGGCACCCTGCTCGGGACGGCGGGCGCTGCCTCCATTGCCGATGACTTCCCGCCCGGAAAGCGGCGGCTGCGCCGCCTCCTCCCCACCCGCACGACCTACAACGTCGTCTGCGAGCTCGGCGACCCGGACGCCGAGCGCACGGTGGTCCTCAGCGCCCACCACGACGCCGCCCACTCCGGCCTAGTCTTCCATCCGGCCCTGCCCGAAATGGCCGACCGGCTGGGGCTGCTGGATCGCACCGATACCAGCCCGCCGCTGATGGCGCCGGTGGTCGGCGGGCCCATGGCGACGGCGCTGGGGGCCGCCACCGGGAGCAGGCGGCTGACCAAGCTCGGCCTCCTCCTCGGCCTCGGCACGATCGCGGCGATGGCCGACATCGGCCGGCGCGACTCGGTTCCGGCGGCCAACGACAACGGGACCGCCGTCGTCGCCCTGTTAGCGCTTGCCCGCCGCTTCCTCGCCGAGCCTCCCGCCGGGATCCGCGTGATCTTGCTCTCGACCGGCTCGGAGGAGAGCTTCAGCGAGGGGATCAAAGCCTTCGGCGAGCGCCACTTCGAGGCATTGCCGAAGGACAGCACCTTCTTTCTCTGTCTGGAGACGCTCGGCGCGACCCATTTGCTGGCGCTGCAGGGCGAGGGCTTCTTGAAGATGCGCGACTACCCGCCCCGCGCGCTCGCCTTCGTCGAGGGGGTCGCCGAGGACCTCGACATCTGGCTCTACCCCAACCTCCGCACCTACAACGGCACCGACGCCCTCGAGCCCCGGGTAGCCGGCTACGAAACCGTCGCCCTCTGCAGCTGCACCGACCAAAAACAACCCGGCCGCTACCACTGGCCCAACGACGTCGCAGCAAACGTCAACTTCGAAACCTTGGAGAGAGCCATCCATCTCTCCCAAGAGGCAGTCCGTCGCCTGAGCCACCACTGGCTGTAGATGGAGGCGGGGGTGCCCCTCCCCGGACCCTCCCCGCTGTTGTCCGGGGAGGGGCACCCCCGCCTCCCCCCACCCGCCCAACGTGACGGATTACAAAGTGACGAATCCCGACTACGCACTCGGGCTTCTGCGCTATAGCATCCGCGCCCGTGCCATCCCATGACGTACTCGTAATAGGGGCCGGACTCGCCGGCCAGCGGGCCGCTCTCGCCGCCGCCGAGGAAGGCGTATCGGTCGGGATCATCAGCAAGGTCCACCCGGTCCGCTCCCACTCCAACGCCGCCCAGGGCGGAATCAACGCGGCGCTCAACCCGGGCGACTCCTGGGAGTCCCACGCCTTCGACACGATCAAGGGCTCCGACTACCTCGGCGACCAGGACGCGGTCGAAATCATGACCCGCGAGGCGCCGGAGGAAATCCTCCACCTCGAGCACCTCGGCGTCACCTTCCACCGCAACGAGGAAGGCAAGCTCGGCACCCGCGCCTTCGGCGGCGCCTCCGCCGCCCGCACCTACTACGTCGCTGACATCACCGGCCAGGCGATCATGCACGTTCTCTACGAGCAGCTGATGAAGTACTCCGAGCAGATCGCCCGCTACGAGGAGTGGTTCTGCAGCTCGCTGGCGCTGGACGAGAACGGCGAGTGCTGCGGCGTCGTTACCCGCAACGTCGCCGACGGGCAGGTGGAGCTCTTCCAGGCGAAGTCGGTGATCCTCGCCACCGGCGGCAACGGCCAGGTCTGGCGACCGACGACCAACGCCCTGATCTGCACCGGCGACGGCATCGCGATGGCCTACCGCGCCGGCGCCAAGCTGATGGACATGGAGATGATCCAGTACCACCCGACGACGCTGGCGGGCAAGGGCTTCCTGATCACCGAGGGCGCTCGCGGCGAGGGTGCCCATCTGCTCAACGCCAACGGCGAACGCTTCATGGAGAAGTACGCGCCGAACAAGATGGAGCTGGCCTCGCGCGACGTCGTCTCCCGCGCCGAGCAGACCGAGATCAACGAGGGCCGCGGCTTCCCCGACGGCACCGTCGCGCTCGACATCACCGTCGTTCCGAAAAAGCGCGTCCACGAGGCGCTGCGCGAGATCGTCCTCGTCGGCCGCGACTTCGCCGGCGTCGACATCACCCGCGAACCGATCCACATCAAGCCGGGCAACCACTACACGATGGGCGGAGTCAAGACCGACGTCGACGGCCGTACCGACATCCCCGGCCTTTACGCGGCCGGCGAGGCGGCCTGCGTCTCGGTCCACGGCGGCAACCGCCTCGGCGCCAACTCGCTGCTCGACACCCTGATCTTCGGCAAGCGCTCCGGCCGCGACGCCGCCGCCCGCGCCAAGCGCAACGACTACTCGCGGATCTCGAAGCAGGTGCTCGAAGACGAGGAGACGCTGGTCGCCGACCTGATGTCCCGCGAGAAAGGCTCCGGCCGCCGCATCTCCGAGATCAAGCTCGAGCTGGGCCAGACGATGGACGGCAAAGTTGCCGTCTTCCGCGACGAGGCCGGGATCCAGGAGGCGCTGGAGATCGTCAAGCGCCTCAAGGAGGAGGCGAAGACCGCCTACATCGACGACCACGGCAGCGTCTTCAACCAGGACTTGATTGCCGCGATCGAGCTTGGGTACATGCTCGACAACGCCGAGTGCACCTGCGTCGCGGCGTTGGAGCGCAAGGAGAGCCGGGGCGCCCAGTACCGCACCGACTACCCGGAGCGAAACGACGAGGACTGGCTCAAACACATCGACCTCGAGCGGACTGACGAGGGCCCTGAGCTCTCCTACTCCGAGGTCACGATCACCCAGTGGGAACCGCAAGAGAGGACCTACTAATGGCCGCGTACACGATCAAAGTCCGGCGCTTCCAGCCCGAGAACGGCGAGGGGCCCTACTGGGAGGAGTTCAACGTCGACCTCGAGCCCTCGCTCGCGGTCCTCGACGGGCTGCTGCAGGCGAAGGACAACGAGGACGGCTCGCTGGCCGTGCGCTGCTCCTGCCGGGCCGCGATCTGCGGCTCCTGCGGGATGAAGATCAACGGCCAGTCCGGCCTCGGCTGCAAGACCCAGCTCGGCGAGGCACAAGAGCTGGCGAACAAGAAGGCCAGCGTCGCCGGCGAGAAGGTCGAGAACGCTCCAATCGTGATCGAGCCGATGGGGAACATGCCCGTGATCAAGGACCTGATCACCGACATGGAGTCGACCCACTGGACCAAGATCCGCCGCGTCACCCCCTGGCTCCTCCCCCATGGCGAGCCGCCCGAGCGCGAGTACGTCGTCGAGCCGGAATCGATGATCGACATCACCCAGTCGATGGCCTGCATCCAGTGCGGCGCCTGCGTCTCCTCCTGTCTCTCGATGGAAGCCGATCCCGAGTTCATCGGCCCGGCAGCGCTGGCCAAGGCCTACCGCTTCGTCGGCGACCCGCGTGACGCCGAGACCGCCGAGCGACTGCACGACCTCGCCGAAGACCCGCACGGGATCTACGACTGCACCCACTGCTTCAGCTGCATCGACGCTTGCCCGAAGGGCGTGGCGCCGATGGACCAGATCATGCGCCTGCGCCGCAAAGCCGGCGAGGAGGGGATCGAAGACCCCAACGCCGGCCACGCCCACGAGGTCGCCTTCGTCAAGATCATCGAGAAGAAGGGCACGCTCGACGAGGCGATGCTGGTCCAGGAGTCCTACGCACCCGGCATCAAAGGCAAGCTGAAACCGAGCAAGCGCGCCATCCGAGAAACGATCAAATCGCTGCCGACGATCCTCCGGCCGTTGCGCAAACGGAAGGTCAAGCTGCGACAGGCGATCCCCGGCACTCATCACAAGCTCCCGGGCGACGCGATGAACGACGTCAAGGCGATCTACGCCCACGCCGAGGAGCACAACGAGGAATTCAATCTCTACATCAAGGGCGAGGAGGGTGAGCTCGTCGACGAGAACGTCGAGAAGGGCATCGAGCGCTCCACCGATCCCGACAACGCGGAGGCGAAATGATGGCCGATCAAATCAAGGTCGCCTACTGGCCCGGCTGCGTCTCGCGCGGCTTCACCCCCGAGCTGCACGGCTCGATGGCGCTGGTCGCCGAGAAACTCGGCATCGAGCTGGTCGAACTCGATCGCGCCAACTGCTGCGGCGCCGGCGTCATCGCCGAGCACAACCAGGAGCTGGCCGACACGCTGAACGCCCGCACCTTCGCCCTCGCCCAGCAGACCGGCCTCTCGATGATGAACATCTGCTCGACCTGCCAGGGCGCTCAGTCGGAGTGCCAGCAGCGCCTCGACGCCGACTCGGCTTATCGCGCCCACGTCAACGAGGCTCTTTCCGGCCAGGGCCTGGCCTACGAGAAGGACAAGAACGGGTTCACGAACAAGAACTTCCTCTGGCTGCTGGTCGAGGACTACGGCCTCGACCGTCTCCGCGCGCAGGTGAAGCGCCCGCTCGAGGGCCTCAAGGTCGGCCCCTTCTACGGCTGCTACATCGTGCGCCCGAAGGAACGGCTCGGCTACGGCGAGCATCCCGACCGGGACATCTACCTCGAGAAGGCGATCGAGGCCCTGGGTGGCGAGGTCGTCGAGTACGACGGGGCCCGCAAATGCTGCGGCTTCCCGGTGGTGACGATGAACCGCGACACCTCGCTGCGGCAGGCCGGCACCCACGTCGGCGACGCGATCGACGCCGGCGCCGACTGCCTGGTCACCCCTTGCCCGCTCTGCCACCTGAACCTGGACATGCAACAGCCGGAGGCGGCCAAGGTCGTCAACCGCGACCTCGGCCTCGCCGTCCTCCACCTCCCCCAGCTGGTCGGCCTCGCCCTCGGCGCCGAGCCGAAGGAGCTCGGCATGGGCAAGCACGTCGCTTCGACCCGCTGGGTCGAAGAGCGCCTCACCTCCGGCGTCGCTGCTTAGCAACTGAACGAGCCGATTATTGAGCACGTCAGAGGTGCTCGATCATCGGCTCTTCGTCGCTAGTGGTTCTTGCTGACGATCTCGTAGATCCAGAACGGGGCGACCTGGGTGCGGATCTTGTCCTCCGCCGCGTAAAGCCGCTTCTCAAGGCGCCTGATCTCTTCGTCGTGGCGTTCTACTCGCCAATCGCTCATGCTGGAATTGTAACAGACAAAACATTTCTACACCTGCTTCGTCAGTCCCACCCGCCGGGCCAGCCATTGGGCGCCGATCGTGTCGGTTAGACCGTGGGCGACGATCGAGACGATGATCGCGATCGCGGCGGTGTCGAAGATCAGGTTGTTGTGGCCGACGTCGGACTTGAGGACGAAAAGGGCGAAGAGCATCGAGGCGACCCCCTTGGGGCCGAACCAGGCCATGAAGAGCTTCTCCGACTTCGGAATGCCCGTGCGCATGAAGGAGAGCATCACCGCCACCGGTCGGGCGATCAGAAGGGCGAAGACGACGAAGAGGACGAGCGGCGGCACGCTGTGGTGGAAGCCGGTCGCGTAGATCAGGCCGCCGAAGACGAAGAAGGTGAGGACCTGGAGAATCGCGCTGCTGTTCTCGGCGAACTCGACGAAGCCGTCCGGCACCTCACGCTCGCTCGCCCCCAGAGCGATCCCGCAGACGAAGGCGGCGATCAACCCGTTGCCGATCGTCACTTCAGCGAGGCCGAAGGCGGCAAGGGCGAAGCCGACCGAGTAGATCCCCTCGTAGCGGGGGGTGATGCCGCCGCCGGGCAGGCTGAAGTGCAGGCGCCCCGCGAAGACCCCGAGGGCGACGCCGATCGCCGCGCCGACCACGGCCTCGCCGACCAACTTCAGGGCTTCGGTGCCGGCATCGCCGCCGGGCGAGGCGAGGACGAGGAAGAAGAGGACGAAGGGCAGGGCCAGGCCATCGTTGAGCCCGGACTCGAGGTTGAGCGTGTGGCGGACCTTGCTCGGGACCAGCCGCGAGGTCACCACCGCCGAGGTGACGACGGGGTCGGTCGGCGAGAGGACCGCCGCCAGCAGAAAGGCCTCGGCCCAGGTCAGGTCCGGGAACAGGACCTTTGCCGCCAGCGCCAGCAAGCCCATCGTGATCGGCATCGCGATCACCAGCGCCCGCGCCGTCGGGCCCCAGTGGCTGCGCAGCAGCTCGCGCTCGACGAACATCCCGTCGGAGAAGAGGGTGAGGATCAGCGCCAGCTCGACCAGCTGGACGACCGCCTGGTCGGTGGCGTCGACGTGGATGACCCCGGTGACCGCGAGCCCGAAGCCGAGCGCCACCGAGAGCACCGAGGCCGAGAGCACCGTTCCCTTCATCACCCCCGAGAGGGCGGCGACGACGGCGAACAGGGCTCCGAAGATCAGCACTGCCTGGCCGAAGTCGAGGCTCATGCTCTGTCCCACAGAAGCGAAACAGGCCAGGCTTCAAGACGGTCACCAAACGGAAGGACCCTCTCGCCGGTATGGAAAATGACCCCCCGCACGAATCGGGGACCTAAGGTCTCCCGCAAGCGGTCGAACCGACGGAAGTCCGCCGCTTCTATGGCGCTGGTCGCCTTCACCTCGATCGCGACGACACGTCCGTCGCCGGCTTTGAGAACGAAGTCGATCTCGGTGCCCTTTGAGGTCCGGTAGTGCATCAAGCCAGAGGGGCCGCTATCGAGATCGACTGCCTTGGCAAGCTCGATCCCGACGAAGTTCTCGAGGGCCAGTCCGAAAGTCGTGGGATCCGAGAGCAGCCGCTCCTCATCCCAACGCAGCATGTGGCAGAGCAAGCCGGAATCGCAAAGTAGAAGCTTGGGACCTTTAACGAGTCGCGGTCCCAGCCGGCTGTGCCAGCCCGGAAGTCGTCGGATTAGAAAGATGCGCTCCAGCAGGAGCAGATAACGGTCCAACGAACTGACGGGAATGCCGAGATCCTGGCTCAGCGCGCTCTTGTTCGCGGGTCCTCTACTCCGAAGTGCCAGGGCAGTCAGAACATTCGGGAGCTGCTCGAGGCGAGTGATATCCGCCAGCGCCCTTACATCGCGCTCCAGAATCGTGGTCAGGTAGCTGGAGAACCACCGATCCCGTCGCTCTCCGCCCCCTCGCTCGGCAGCCTCTGGGAAACCGCCCCGAGCTATGCGAACCGCTAGCTCGTCCCGGCCCGATGGTGACGCGCTCGTGCTTGGTATCTGCGTGTCGAACAGCATGCGGACCAAGAACGTCTCCGGGTGCCCAGCCAACTCTGCCTGAGAGAAAGGCCATAGCGTCAATACCTCCATCCTGCCCGCCAGAGCACTCGCCACCTCCGGGATGAAGAGTGGATTGGCAGACCCGGTGAGCAGGAACCTGCCTGGCCGTCGGTCGCGGTCAACCATGGCCTTGATCGGAAGGAAGATCTCAGGCACCCGCTGCACCTCGTCCAAGACCGCCGCTGCGCTGAGATCGCCGAGGAAGGCGATGGGGTCTGCGCGAGCCGCCGAAAGCAGCGTTGGATCATCGAAGGTCAGGTAATCGCCGCCCTCGATCAGCCCGCTCGCGAGGGTGCTCTTACCCGTCTGCCGAGCACCAACGAGCATCACCACAGGGGTATCCGCCAGGGCAGCCCGCAAGGGGCCCTCCAAAGCGCGTTTCAACATGGAGCAAATCTACCACGGCGTGGGTGATTTTCACCCACGCCGTGGTGAATTTGATCTCTAAACGACCTGCTTTTGGCTCACCAGGCCGCGCTCGACCAGGAGCTCGGCGACCTGGACGGCGTTGGTGGCGGCGCCCTTGCGCAGGTTGTCGGAGACGATCCAGATGTCCAGGGCGCGCTCGTTGCCGGGGTCGCGGCGGATGCGGCCGACGTAGACGTCGTCGGCGCCGGCGGCCTTGACCGCCATCGGGTACCTGCCGGCAGCGGGATCGTCGACGACGGTGACGCCCGGCGCGGCCGCGAGCAGCTCGCGCGCCCGCTCGGGGTCGAGCGGCTCGCGGGTCTCGACGTTGACCGCCTCGGAGTGGCCGGTCACCACTGGAACCCGCACGCAGGTGGCGCTGACCTTGATCTCGGGGTCGCCGAGGATCTTGCGGGTCTCGTTGATCAGCTTGCGCTCCTCGTCGGTGTGGTCGTCGCCGTCGGCGAAGTTGCCGGCGTGCGCGAGCACGTTGAAGGCGATCTGGTGCGGGTAGATCTGCGGCTCGGGCAGCTCGTGGCCGCCGACCAGCGCCCGCGCCTGCGCGCGCAGCTCGTCGATCGCCGCCTTGCCGGTGCCGGAGACCGCCTGGTAGGTGGAGATCACCAGCCGCTCGATCCCGGCCGCGTCGTAGAGCGGTTTCAGGGCGACGACCATCTGCATCGTCGAGCAGTTGGGGTTGGCGATGATCCCGTTGTGGCCGGCGAGGGCGTCGGGGTTGACCTCGGAGACGACCAGGGGCACGTCGTCGTGCATGCGCCAGTAGCTGGTGTTGTCAACGACGGTGGCGCCCGCCGCGACGATCTTCGGCGTCCACTCGGCGCTGACCGACCCCCCGGCCGAGGAGAGGACGAGGTCGAGGCCCTGGATCGAGTCCTCGCTCACCGCCTGCACGGTCACGGTCTCGCCCCGCCACTCGATCTCCTTGCCGGCCGAGCGCTCGGAGGCCAGCGGCCTCAGCTCGGCGACGGGGAAGTCGCGATCGGCCAGCAGCTCGAGGATCGTCGAGCCGACCAGGCCCGTAGCCCCCAGCACGCCTACTTTGTAGCCATCGCCGGCCATCGGTCGAGTATGCCGAGGGTTAGCCGGCGACCGTGGGACGGTGACCGGGGCCGGTCGGGTCCTCGGGCTGGATCGCGTCGGCGTCGAGCTCGAAGGCCTCGTGCAGGGCGTTGACCGCCTCGCTGACGCGGTCGGCGGGGATGACGCATGAGATCTTGATCGGGGAGGTGGAGATCATCTCGATGTTGATCCCGCGCTCGCCGAGCACCTGGAAGACTTTGGCGGCGACGCCGGGGTGCGAGCGCATACCGGCGCCGACGATCGAGACCTTGCCGATCTGCTCGTCGGTGAGGACCTCGAGCGAGACGTCGCCGATCGCAGCGATCGTGTCCTTCGCGGTCGGCAGGTCATTGCGGTCGACGGTGAAGGAGAGGTCGGCGAGCTGGTCCTCGCCCACCGGCTCGTTCTGGATGATCACGTCGACGTTGACGTTGGCGTCGGCAAGCGCGCCGAAGATGCGGCCGGCGACCCCGGGCTCGTCGCGAAGCCCGTGCAGGGTCACGCGCGCCTCGGCGTCGGAATGGGTGACTGCGGTTACGAAAGGGTTCTCCATGGTCTCTTCCTCCGAGACGACGAGGGTACCGGGACCGTCCTCGAAGCTGCTGCGGCAGTGGATCCGCACGCCGTGGTTGCGGGCGTACTCGACCGAGCGCAGCTGCAGCACCCGCGCCCCGGAGGCCGCCATCTCCAGCATCTCCTCGAAGGAGACGACCGGCAGCTTGCGGGCGGCGGGGACGATCCGCGGGTCGGCGCTGTAGACGCCGGCGACGTCGGTGTAGATCTCGCAGACGCTCGCCCGCAGCGCCGCCGCGAGGGCGACGGCGGTGGTGTCGGAGCCGCCGCGGCCGAGCGTGGTGACGTCGCGGCTCTCGGTCGAGACGCCCTGGAAGCCGGCGACGAGGACGATCCGGTCCTCTTCCAGCGCGGCGCTGATGCGGTCGGCGCGGACGTCGATGATCCGCGCCTTGGTGTGGGAGGAGTCGGTGACGATCCCGGCCTGGGATCCCGTCAGCGAGATCGCCTCATGGCCCATATCGTGGATCGCCATCGCCGCCAGCGCGCAGGAGATCCGCTCCCCGGTGGAAAGCAGCATGTCCATCTCGCGGGCGACCGGCCGCTCGGAGATCTCGTGCGCGGCCGCGACCAGTTCGTCGGTCGTCTTGCCGCGGGCGGAAAGCACGGCGACGACCCGGTTACCGGCCTCGCGAGCGGCGACGATCCGCCCCGCGGCGCGCTTGATCTGCTCGGCGCCGGCCACCGAGGTGCCGCCGAACTTCATCACGACGATGTCTGATCCGTCCCCGCTCATCGACCCCTGAGGATAGTCAGCGCGCGGCTGCGGTTCCCTTCTACTCGGCGGCACCGCCGAGGTTGCCGAGCATCGCCTGTTCGGCCATCCGGATCAGGCCGAGGCCGCTGTGGGGACGCATGTCGCTGCTGCGGACACGAACGTGGGAGCCGTGCGGGCCGACCACCTCGACGATCGTGCAGACGTCGCCGATTTCGCAGTCCTCGCCGTAGTCGTTCTCGATCGCCTCCATCTGTTCGGCGACGACCCGGCCGACCTTGCTCTGGTCAAGCGACATCTGTGCTCCCTTCTCCGTCGATCACTGGCTTGCGAAAACTGACCATAGGCGAAGTGATGCATGTCACTTGACGATATATCGATCTGATATATGGTCGGCTGATGGAGCAGCTCAGCCCGACCGCCTACGTGATTCTCGGCATGGTCCGCAAAGAGCCGCGGTCCGGCTACGAGATCAAAGCCCTGGTCGATAACTCGACCCGTTTCTTCTGGGCGGCGAGCTATGGACAGATATACCCCGAGCTGAAGCACCTTTCCGAGGCGGGACTGATCATCGGCTCCGACTCCCCCACCGGAGGCCGCCGCCGCACCGTCTACGAGATCACCGCCGACGGCGAGGAGGAGCTGCGGGCCTGGCTGCGGCGGCCGCCGAAGACCTTCGAGATGCGCGAGGAAGGGCTGCTGAAACTGTTCTTCGCCGACGCGCTGCCGCCCGGCGAGGCGGTGGCGATCGTGCGGGCGATGCGCGCCCACCGGCTCGAGGTCAACGCGCAGCTGCGTTCGATCGAGGCGCTGAAAGGCGAGATCGACGACCCCTACCCGAAGATCGTACTGCGGGGAGGAATCGAGTTCACCCAGTGGTTCGCTGACTGGTGCGAGCGGATGGAGGAGGAAATCCTCGCCACCGTCGCCAACGAAAGGAGCAGCTGATGTTCGACTCCCTGGCCAGGCTTGCCGACGGCAAGGCCCGTCGCATCGCCCTCTTCGCCGCCGCCTTCTTCCTGCTCGCCGGGGCGATTGGCGGCTCCGTTGCCGACCGCCTCGACCCCTACGGCGCCGACGATCCCGCCACCGAGACGGTGAAGGCGATGGACCGGCTCGAGGGAGCGGGCCTGCGGATGCCGGCAGTGGTCGCTGTAGTCGAAGACGCCCCGGTCGCGGCGCCGGCGACGCGCCGGCGGGTCGAGGCGCTGGAGGACGAAGTGCGCCACCGAGGCGACGTCGCCTCGGTGGCCGGCTACTACGACACCCGCTCCCCCGCCTTCGTCTCCCGCGACGGCGACACCACCTACTTCACGGTCGCCCTGAAGACGACCGCCGACAAGCAGGCCCAGGAAGCTGGCGCCGACATCGCCGACCAGCTTTCGGCTCAGAAGGGCGTCGTGGTCGGCGGTCCGGCAGTCGCCCAGGAGCAAGTCAACAAGCAGGTCGAGAAAGACCTGCAGAAGGCGGAGATGCTCGCCTTCCCGCTGCTCTTCCTGCTTTCGCTGCTCTTCTTCCGCAGCCTGGTGGCGTCGGTGCTGCCGCTGATGATCGGCGGGCTGGCGATCGTCGGCACTTTCCTCATCCTCCGCCTGGCCAGTGAATTCGGCTCGATCTCGATTTTCGCCCTCAACCTGACGACGGCCCTCGGGCTGGGCCTGGCGATCGATTACAGCCTTTTCATCGTCTCCCGCTATCGCGAGGAGATCGCCAAGGACGGACCCGGGTTGGCGGCGATGCGGCGGGTGTTCGCAACGGCCGGCCGCACCGTCTTCTTCTCCTCGCTGACGGTGGCGGCGGCGCTCGCCTCGCTGCTCGTCTTCCCCCAGCGCTTTCTCTACTCGATGGGGCTCGGCGGCGCACTGGTAGCGCTGTTTGCGGCGTTGATCTCGCTGACCGTGCTGCCGGCGGTGCTGACCCTGCTGGGCAACCGAGTCAACGCCGGCGCGCCGAAGTTCCTCCAGCGCCGTGCCGAGGCCGACGCGCGTCCCGCCCAGGAGGGCTTCTGGTACCGGCTCTCGCGCTTCGTGATGCGGCGGCCGATCCCGGTCGCGACCGCTTCGGCTTTGTTCCTGATCGTGCTCGGGCTGCCCTTCCTCGCGATCAAGTTCAACGTCGTCGACCCGACCGTCCTGCCGGAATCGGCGAGCGCACGACAGGCGTACGACACCGTCAGCGCACAGTTCCCGCCCTACCACGAGTCCCCGATCTGGATCGACCTCGAAGGCGGTGGTCCGAGCGCGGCGGCGCAACTCACCGCCGAGGTCGAAAAGGTCGGCGGCGTCGCCGAAGTGCTGCCGCCGCAGCGGCTCGGCGGGGGCATCACCGCCTTGCAGGCGATCTCCGCCAATCCGTTCGCTTCGGAGGCGAGCAAGGAAACGGTGAAGGCGATCCGCGACCTGCCCGAGCCAGCGGGGACGAGCGTCATGGTCGGCGGCGCCAGCGCCGACTTCGTCGACTTCCAGGCGAGCCTTTCCAGCCACCTCCCCTATGCGCTGGCGATCGTGATCGCGGCGACGCTGGTGATCCTCTTCCTGATGACCGGCTCGGTGGTGCTGCCGATCAAGTCGCTGATCATGAACTTCCTCAACCTCAGCGCCGTCTTCGGCCTGCTGGTGCTGATCTTCCAGGACGGTCGGCTCGAAGGCTTCCTCGACTACACCAGCCCGGGCGCGATCGAGCAGACGATGCCGATCCTGATGTTCGCGATCGCCTTCGGCCTCTCGACCGACTACGCCGTCTTCCTCCTCTCGCGGATCAAGGAGGCGCGCGACAACGGCGCCTCGGACTCGGAGTCGGTGGCGATGGGCCTGGAGCGGACCGGCCGCATCGTCACCGCCGCCGCGGTTCTGTTCGCGGTGGCGATGTTCGCCTTCGCCACCTCCCAGATCATCTTCATCAAGGAGAACGGCGTCGGCGTCGCCCTGGCGGTCCTGATCGACGCCAGCATCATCCGCGCCCTCCTCGTCCCCGCCCTAATGGAGTTGCTCGGCAAGTGGAACTGGTGGGCCCCGCGCCCCCTCCGCCGCCTCCACGAACGCTGGGGAATCAGCGAGTCGACCCCCGTCCCTCAGCCGCGCTAAGCGAACTGCATCAACTTTTCTATCCAGCAGGTGGATAAGTTGATGCAGTTCGGATATGGACGCCAACGAGCCGATGAGACCGAAGCCGGATTTCGCGCAGCTGGTCGATGCGAGCCGGCGGACCTACCTGGCCGGCGAGCGGACGCAGCTGGCCTGGTGGCGGACGGGGTTGGCCGCGCTGGCGGTAGCCATCGGAGTTGGACGCGTGGTCCCGGAGCTGAGCGGCAGCGGCGCTCGCTGGCCGTACGCGCTCGCTGGCGTCGGGTTTGCCCTCTGGGGGATCTTCGCGATCGCCTGCGGGACCGCCAACCGCGAGGCGATGGAGAAAGCGCTGCGGGAAGGCCGCTTTCACGAGGCCCCCACCTGGCCGCTACGAACGCTCAGCGTCGCCGGCATCGGCCTCGGACTGCTGACCGCGCTGCTGATCCTGCTCGACTGAGTCTTAAGCGAACTGGGCGGAGCGGCGGCGCAGGTCGGCGTTGAGCATGCCGGTTACTTCGCTGGGCCGGTCGCCGGCCGAAGGGACGGCGGCGCCGATTAGGCCGTCGGCGCGGAAGCCGTAGAGCGGGGCGACGAAGCCGAGCTCGCGGATCTTGCGGACGAGGCGGACTGCGCCCTGGGTGTCGGCGCCGGGGCCGCAGAGGACGATCGCGGTCGGGTCGAGGGCGCCGAGGGCGCGGCCGAGCCGCTCGTCGCCGAGCTCGTTGGAGAGGACGAGGACGCGGAAGCCGGCGCGGCGCAGGGCGAGGTCGAGGGCCTGGGTGTAGACCTCCTCGGCATTCTGGCCGTGGCTGGAGTCGAGCAGCAGGATCCCGGCCGGACGTGCCGCGGTGGAAGCGAGGCGGCGGGCGCCGTGCAGCCAGCCGGTCGCCCAGCGGGAGGCGAACTCGAGCTCGGCCTCGCGCTCGGTGTCGGCGGCGAGCTTGTCGATCGCCGGCAGCAGCAGCTCCTCGACCGTGCGCTCCAGCGAGCGCAGCGCCAGGCTCTCCTCGACCGCGCGGTCGGCGGCGGGCTCATCGAAGCTCTCGAAGGCGGCGAGGAGGCTGTCGTCGCTGGCCGGGGCGGCCTGACGCTGACGGGCCAGCTCGATCGCCGAGGAGATGTTGCCGGTCTCGGTCAGCGCGTCGCGCAGCGCCTGCAGCTCGACCAGCTCGTAGTTGCGGTGGTTGCCGACCGTGCGCTTCGGGGTCGGGTAGCCGTAGCGGCGCTCCCAGCTGCGCAGGGTATTGGGGCTCACACCGAGGACTTCGGCGGCGGCGTTGGTTCGGATTCCGGGCATCAGGCTGAAGAGGGGTGGGGTGGACTGCGTGTCAATTCGACAGGCTGCGCCGATTCTCCCACCCTCGGTGAGGCTTTTGGACAGATTTACGGGAATCTGTCAGCGATCTTGCAAGGCGCCAACGCCCACCGGCTGCCCGACGGCGCGCGCCCGCCACATCGCCGCATCGGCCTTATGCAGGAGCTCTTCGGCATCGGTCCCGTGCTCGGGGCAGGCGACGACACCGGCCGAAACGCAGATCCGCAGCCCCCCCGCCCGCTCGAGCTCGTCAAGTTGTCCCAACAGCCGCTCGCACATCTGCA
Organism: uncultured Actinomycetes bacterium; assembly: GCA_963702075.1. Classification (GTDB taxonomy): domain Bacteria; phylum Actinomycetota; class Thermoleophilia; order Solirubrobacterales; family 70-9; genus VAYN01. Next base: position 2,688,712 of record OY969703.1, read on the forward strand.
CCCCTTCGACGGTGCCGATGTTCGGAGCGAGGACACAGAGAGCGTCCTCCTCGAGACGGAAGGCTTCGTCGACGATGCGAATGCTGTCGCGCAGGGCGGCACCGACGATCGAGAGCACAGTCTCCTGTCCCCCGGCAACGTCGCCGGGCCGAGTCCCAGGACCCGAGGCATCGAAGACCGCCAACCCAAACGGATGCCCATACCGCCGGTTCGTCTCCAGCAACTGCTCCAACCTGCGCCGCATATGCCCCGGCCGATAAAGACTCGGCAGTTCTTCCGTCTCCACGGGAGCAACCGCCGCGCTCCCGTTAGTGGGCGCCTGGGTGACGTTCGCCGGCCCCTCCCCGCTGTGAGGCCGCCGAACGTCACCCAGGCGCCCCCCCGCACCTTGAGCCGCTTCGACGGCCGCCGCGGTCACCGACCCGAACTCACCAGCCAACCGCTGGGCGGCGTCGGCAAAACTCCCTCCATTGGTTCCAATCTCCTCGTGCAAGCTCTTGAGAAGATCGGCGTGCATCGCTGACACCTTGAGAGCGATCCGCCCCGCCGGCGAACCCTCGTCAGCCCCCTGCCCCGCTTTCGACTGGTCTGACACGGAATGACCTTGTCGAAACCAACGGACGCAGGTTCGTCAAAAGTCCGCTATTTGCGAAACGATGGTCGTCCAGGACGGATGTCCGGTGCCGCTTATTCCAGGCTTCTTCGCCCGGCGAGGGCCTTGCCGAGCGTGACCTCGTCGGCGTGCTCGAGGTCGGCCCCGACCGGCAGTCCGCTGGCGAGCCGGGTCACCGTCACCTGGCCGCGCAACAGGTCGGCGATGTGGAGGGCGGTCGCCTCGCCGGTGGTGGTCGGGTTGGTCGCCAGCACCACCTCGCCGATGCCACCGCGCTCGACCCGCCGCTGCAGCTCGCCGATCTTCAGGTCTTCGGCGTCGACCCCGTCGATCGGCGACAGCGCACCGCCGAGCACGTGGTAGAGGCCGCGGTATTCGTGGGTGCGCTCGATCGGGATCACGTCGGCGGGCTCCTCGACCACGCAGATCGAGGCCCGGTCGCGGTTCTGGTCGGCGCAGATCCGGCAGAGCGGACCCTCGGCGAGGTTGAAGCATTCCTCGCAGAGGCCGACCTTCTCCTTCACTTCGCGGATCGCGTCGCCAAGCGCGAAGGCCTCGTCGTCGGGCGCGCGCAGGAGGTGGAAGGCGAGGCGCTCAGCCGTGCGCCGGCCGATGCCCGGCAGGCGCGAGAGCTCGGCGACCAGCCGAGCCAGCGGTGCCGGGCCCTCGCTCAACCTCCCAGCATCCCGCCGAGACCGCCGAGGTCGTCGCCGGCAATCCCGCCCATCTTCGAGCTGGCGAGCTCCTGGGCGGCGCGCAGCCCCTCGTTGACGGCGGCCTGCACCATCTCCTGAAGCATCTCCGCCTCCTCGGGGTCGATCGCCTCCGGGTCGATGACGATCTCGCGCAGGGTCAGGTCGCCGCCCATCTTGACTTTGACCATGCCGCCGCCGGCGCTCGCCTCGACGACCTCGTCTTTCAGTTTCTCCTGCGCCTCCATCATCTCGGCCTGCATCTGCTGGGCCTGTTTCATCAGGCCCTGGATGTCAAAGCCTCCGGGTCCGCCTCCTCGCGCCACTTAACCGACCTCCTCCGCGTCGAACTCGCTCTTCAGCCGCTCCAGCAGCTCTTCCTCGTCGATCTCATCACTACCGGGCGCCGGCGTGTCCGGCGGCGGTGCCTGTGCCTCCTCTTCCTCCGAAAGCACCACGAAGGTGGGCCGCAGGCCGACTCCGGTGACGGCCGCGAAGGCCGCTGCTAGGGTGTCCCGGCGCTCGGGGTTGTCGGCCTTCTTCTTGTTGAAGGTCATCGTGGCGGGGAAACCGACTTGCAGGGCGGCACCGTCGAAGCTGGTCGGGCGGGCGCCCTCGAAGGTGGCGGCGAGGGCCGGGGCGGTCTCGGCGAGCTTCTGCAGAACCGCGGGCCAGGCCTCCTGGATGTCGCTGAACGACAGCTCGTCGGACGATGGCTCCTGGCCTGCGGGTCCTGACCCCGATTTGGTCCCACCACCACTCGCATTTGGCGAGTGGCGGTCCCCCAAATCGGCGCCACCCGCAGGAGGCTCCGCAGCTGCAGACGGCTCGGGTTCGGGCGCCGGAGCAGCTTCGGCCTCGGGCTCAGGCGGAGGAGCTATTTCGGCCTCTTCCTCTTCGGCCGGAGGTGGGTCGTCAGCTGGGGCGGACTCTCCCGTGGGTGACGTCGTAGGGGGGACCGTCTCCTGCGTAGTTGCAGGAGACGGTGGGTCCCCTGCGGCGGCAGGACCCGCGGGCCTGGCGCTCCCGCTCTCCAGTCTTTCGATCCTCCTGAGCAAGCTGGCGGTATCCGGATCGAGATCAGGACGCGCGGCCTTGAGGAGGGCTATCTCGACGGCTAGGCGGGCGTCGTCGCCCTCTCTTACTGCGGTAAGAGCATCGGCTAGCTCGTCGATGGTGCGGATCAGGTTGGCTGGGTTGATCGCCTTCGCCTGGGCTTGCATGCGGGCGGTGTCGGTTGCCGTCACTACGAAGGTGGTTGGTACTTCGCCAGTGGTCTGGGTGATCAGGAGGTGGCGGAGGTGGGCGAGGAGGTCGCGGGCGAATTGGGAGGGGTCGCGGCCGGAGCGGGCCATCTTCTCGACCCCGAGCAGGACCCCCTTCGGATCCTCGGCGACGACCGCGTCGACCGCGTCGAAGAGGAGCTCGGCATCGGCGGCGCCGAGCATCTCCAGCACGCTGGCGAGCTCGACGTGGTCGCCGCCGAAGGCGACCAGCTGGTCGAGGGTGCCGAGGGCGTCGCGAAAGCTGCCCTGGGCCGAGCGGGCGATCATCGCCACCGCCCCCTCGTCGGCCTCGATCGACTCCGCCGCGGCGACCCGGTTCAGCACCTCGGAGATCTGCTCCAGCGAGGGCCGCTGGAAGTCGAAGCGCTGGCAGCGGTCGGCGATCGTCGCCATCACCTTGTGCGACTCGGTGGTGGCGAGGACGAAGACGGTGTTCGGCGGCGGCTCCTCGAGCGTCTTCAGGAAAGCGTTCCACGCCTCTTTGGTCAGCATGTGCGCCTCGTCGAGGATGTAGACCTTCCAGTGGCCGCCGGAGGGCGCGTAGGCGACGCGCTCGCGGAGGTCGCGGACGTCGTCGACCGAGCGGTTGGAGGCGGCGTCCATCTCGATCACGTCCATCGAGGTGCCGGCGGCGATCGTCACGCAGGACTCGCATTCGCCGCAGGGGGTGACGGTCGGGCCGCCGCGCTCGCAGTTCAGCGAGCGGGCGAGGATCTTCGCCATCGAGGTCTTGCCGGTGCCGCGCGAGCCGACGAAGAGGTAGGCGTGATGCACCTTGCCCTGCTCGACCGCGTTGCGCAGGGTGCGGACGACGTGGGTCTGGCCGACGACCTCGTCGAAGGACCCGGGACGGTGGCGGCGATAGAGGGAAGTCGACTCGCTCATCAGGTGCTTGGCCAGTGTATCCAGGGGCAACGGGCGCTCCTCTCGGGGGTGACTGAGTTTTCCCGACATATATGTGGGGGGAACTCAGTCACCCCCTCCGATACCGTGCCGCGCGTGCCGAAGGGGGTCCGCAACTGGCTGACGCCCGCCGCCTGGGTCGCCGCGGTGAGCGCCGCGCTGCTGCTCCTCTTCCCGTACGGCTTCCCCAACTACGACACGATCTATGCGCTGGTCTGGGGGCGGGAACTGGCCCACGGTGCCAGCCCCGACTACGGCGCGGCGCTGCCGCCGACGCCGCACCCGCTGGCCGACCTGCTGGGCCTGGTCACGACGCCGATCGGCGACGGCGCGATCACAGTAACGATGATCGTCGCCTACGTCTCCCTCGCCCTCTGCGGCTACCTCGTCTACCGCCTCGGCACGATCTGGTTCGACCGCTGGATCGGCATCGCCGCCGCGGCCATAGTCCTGACCCGAGCCCCCTTCCTCTCCAACGGCCTCCGCGCCTACGTAGACCTCCCCTACATCGCCCTCTGCCTGGGAGCCCTGACCATCGAGGCCAAGCGCCCCCGCGCCAGCTGGCCCGTCCTAACTCTTCTAGCCCTAGCCGGCCTACTCCGCCCCGAGGCCTGGGGCTTCTCAATCGCATACCTGATCTACCTTTCGTTCGACTGGGACAAGCTCCGACGATCTCGAGGCGAGAATGCATCCCTTGAGCGGGCGGATACTCAAAAAGCCGGCCTAACTAGGTCGGCTTTTGTCCGAGCAAGGGATGCATTCTCGCCCCCTCCACTGACGTTGGTGCTGCTTGCATTGGCGGCCCCGATCTTGTGGGTCCTGTTCGACGCGATCACCACCGGCGAACCGCTCTACTCGCTCACCGGCACCCAGGCGACGGTGGAAACTTTGGACCGTCGCACCGGCCCGGTAGACGTAGTCATCTACGGTCCCCGCGCCCTCGGCGAAGTGCTGCAGTGGCCCGGCATGGTCGGCGCCTTCGGCGGCGTGGTCCTCGGGTTCCTCTACCTACGCCGCCGCTCCATCCTCGGCATCGCCGCCGCCCTTCTTGCCCTGCTCGCCTTCGCTTTCCTCGGCGCCGCCGGACTGGCGATCATCGCCCGCTACACGATGCTCGCGGCGGCGATCCTCGCGATCTTCGTCGCCGTCGCGCTGCTCGGCTGGCGCCTGCTCGAGCCCGGCCATCCCGCCCGCCGCCCCTGGCAGGTCTTCGCCGCGGTCGTCGCGCTGATGTTCGTCCTCTGGCTGCCGAACCAATGGGACCTCGACTCCCGCGTCGACTCCGACCTCACCAACCAGGGGCGAATCGAGAACGACCTCACCGACCTGGTCGACGCCGGGGCCTTCGACCCGCTCTGCGGCAAGGTCGCCGTCCCCAACCACCGCGCCGTCCCCCGCCTCGCCTTCGGCCTCGACGTCAAGCCGACGCAGATCATCAGCGCCAGCGAGGAACCCGTTGCTCCCCGCGGCTACTTCGTCGCTCCCGCCAGCCCCTTCGTCATCCACAACTTCATCCTCGACCCCAACGACCCGACCCGCATCTCCTCGAAAGCGCCAAACGGGTTCAGCGAAGTCGCCCGCAACGAGAGCTGGCGCGTCTACCGGCGCTGTTAGCCGCGCTCCACGAGCTCGACCGCGGCATGGGTCTGGGCCGCCAGCACTGGGTCCTCGAGGTCGACCCGCGGCGGCAGCTCGACGTGGAGGTCGTTCGAGGGGTCCAGCCGAGCGCGCAGCCCGTGCGAGCGGGAGTCGAGGACGTGGCCGCCGCGGCTGCGGTCGGCGCTGATGAAGTGCAGGTGGTAACCAGCGACCTCGAGCCCCTCGACGTAGGCGGGGAAACGGAAGCCCAGCATCGTCCCCTCGACCTCGTGCAGCTCGAAGACGTGCTGGTCGGCGACTACCTCGGTCAAGGGTCGGTACGGCGGCTCCTGCCGCGGAACCGAGCGGGCGCGGACGAGGCCGAAGCGGCCGTCGAGGCGGATCGCGCAGGAGGAGGCGCCGGCCGGTACCAGCTCATCGAGGCGCGCGAGCAGCTCTTCGTGCGATAGCTCCTGGTCCGTCAGCTGCTCGTCTACGGCCGCTTCGAAGCTGGTGACGACGGCGAACGGCGTCCGCTCCTCCGGCTCGACCGGGGTGACGTTGCCGTCGACGTCGGCACGGAAGAACCCGCCGTCGATCGCGATCATCTCGCCGTCGAGGTGGTTGAGCGTCCCCAGCCCGAGGTCGCCGTGCTCGGCCAACTCGGCGAAGCTGAGGTCGCCCTCGAAACCGCCGTCGAGCAGCGCCCCGATCGTCGACGCCTGGAAGAGGACGTGCGGCTCGCGCTCCTCATGCAGGTCGGCGTGACGCATCGACTCCACGTGCAGCGACCGGATCCAGCGCTCGTCGAGCATCGGCACGGAGTCTTTCAGCCACGCCCGGCCGACCGTCACTGAACAAAAGGTGCGGTCATGAAACCATCGGGGGTGATGGCGGCAATCGAGCTAAGAGACGTGGTCAAGACCTTCGGGCCGATTACGGCCGTCGACGGCCTGGACCTCGAGGTGCCGGAAGGCATCTGCCTCGGCCTGCTCGGCCCAAACGGCGCCGGCAAGTCGACGACGATGCGGCTGCTGACCGGGCAGGCAATCGCCGACTCCGGCGAGTTGCGCGTGCTCGGGCACGAGCTGCCGGCCGAAGCGAAGACGGCGCGAGGGCAGATGGGCGTCGTGCCCCAGCTCGACAACCTCGACGTCGACGTCACCGTCGAGGACAACCTGGCGATCTTCGCCCGCCTCTACCGGGTGCCGGACGTCGGCAAGGCGGTTGACAAAGCGCTTGACATCGCCCGCCTGCGCGAGCGCCGCCGCGACGCCGTCGACGAGCTCTCCGGCGGGATGCGGCGGCGCCTGCTACTCGCCCGCGGCCTCGTCCACGAGCCGCGCCTGATCCTCCTCGATGAGCCGACCGTCGGCCTCGACCCGCAGATCCGCACCGAGCTGTGGACGCTGATCGGCGAGCTGAAAGCCCGCGGGACGACGATCCTGATGTCGACCCACTACATCGAGGAGGCCGAGCGCCTGGCCGACGAGGTGGCGGTGATGCACCAGGGCAAGATCATCAGCCGCGGTCGCCCGGTCGAGCTGATCACCGAGCACGCGGGCCGGCAGACGGCGGAGGTCTACGGGCCGCCCCAACGGCTGGCGGAGACGCGCGCCGAAGCCGAAGCGCAGGGGCTGGCGGTGCGGCCGGCCGGTCCGGCGATCGCGATCGTCGGCTCCGAGCGGGCGGAGAACGGGGCGATCCCCGACGACGCGGTCACCCGGGCGGCGACGCTCGAGGACGTCTTCGTCCTGCTGACCGGCGAGGAGGCGGAGTAGTTGTTCCTTATGCCGGCACAACGGGCAAAAGGCACAGGCAAATGAACGCCGCCGCCGAGCCCCGCCGGATGCGACGCCTGGAACCGACGGCAATCGCCGGGATCATGAGCCGCGAGGTCGCCAACTTCCGCACCTACTGGAAGGGGACGACCTTCTCCAGCGTGATGGAACCGCTGGTCTACCTGCTCGCCTTCGGCCTCGGCCTCAGCGCCACCCTGGTCGACGAAGTCAACGGCGTCCCCTACATCCAGTTCGTCGGCACCGGGATGGTGGCGACGGCGGTGATCTTCTCCTCCGCCCTGCCGGCGATGTTCGGCACCTTCGTCAAGCACCGGTTCCAGAACACCTACGACGCGATCCTCGCCGCCCCGGTCGACGTCGAGGAGCTGGTCAGCGCCGAGATGCTCTGGATCGGGATCCGCTCCGGTACCTACGGCTGCGTGCCGCTGCTGGTGACGATCGCCTTCGGCCTCGACCCGGCGCCGGGCATGCTGCTGACGCCGCTCTTCTGCTTCGTCACCGCCCTCGGCTTCGCCGGCTTCGGGGTGGCGATGGCGGCGACCGTGGCCAAGATCGACCAGTTCAACTACGTCACCGCGCTCTGCATCACGCCCTTGTTTTTGGTCGCCGGCACCTTCTTCCCGATCGAAGGGCTCCCGCACGGGTTCCAGATCATCGCCCAGGTCAACCCCCTGCACCAGCTTGTCGAACTCGTCCGCGGCGGCGCCTTCGGCTTCGAATGGGCCGACATCGCCCGCTTCGCCTTCCTCGTCGCCTTCGCCCTCCTCACCTGGCGGGTGGCGATCCACCAGATGCGCAAGCGGCTGATCGACTAGCCGCTTGCGCTGAAGTTATGGACCGTGCGCCCGTCCTCTGAAACGAGGTCACCGGGCGTGTCCGTAGCTTGAGGCTCAAGTCGGGCTCTCCTGCGGCACCCGCGGCATCCGCTTAAGGCTGCTTCCTTCCGGACCTGACCTGATTCGCGTGCCCACGTCGCGCAGGACCCGGCCGTCATCGCCGCCACCACGGCACTGACCCCGACGGCCAGTTCCTCGGAACGGTAGTCGGCCCCGCTAAGCGGATTTCGGGTGACAGGGCACCGCTGATTCCCCACCTAGCACGGTCCACTGGTGATCCTACCCGCCCCGGCTTAGGATGACGCCCTTGACCTCCCTGCCCGTCGCCGCGACCACCGTTGACAGCGGCTCCTTCTTCGCGATCGTCGTCGTCGCCGCCCTCGCCGCGATCACCGTCGCCGTCGCCCCCAAACGCTTCGCCCCGCCGGTGGTGGTGCTGGAGCTCTTCCTCGGGATCCTGATCGGCCCCGAAGTCCTGGGCCTCGCCCACTCCGGCGACTTCATCGAATTCTTCTCCAACCTCGGCCTGGGGATGCTCTTCTTCTTCGCCGGCTACGAGATCGACTTCCAGCGGATCAAAGGCAGGCCGATGGAGCTCGGTGCCCTCGGCTGGCTGCTGTCGATCCTTCTCGCCTACGGGATCGGCGGCGCGCTGGCGGCCGGCGGGGTGGTGGTCTCCTTCCTCTACACCGGCTCTGCGATGGCGACGACGGCGATCGGGACCCTGATCCCGATCCTGCGCGACAACGGCGAGCTGAAGACCCGCTTCGGCACCTATCTGCTGGCGGCCGGCGGGGCCGGGGAGTTCGGTCCGATCCTCTTGGTCACGCTGGTTCTCTCGACCACCAACCCGCTCCACGAGTCGGTGATCCTGCTCGCCTTCGTCGCCCTCGCCCTCGCCCTCGCCCTGGTCTCGGTCCGCTATGCCTGGCGCGGCTGGCCGGCACTGGAACGGACCTTCGAGGCGAGCAGCCAGCTGGCGGTGAGGGTGACCGTGGTCCTCGTCTTCGGCCTGGTGCTGCTGGCCAGCAACCTCGGCCTCGACGTCCTCCTCGGCGGCTTCGTCGCCGGGATGATCACGCGGTTGGCGCTGAAGGGCCACGAGCTGGCGATCTTCGAGTCGAAGCTGACCGCGGTCGGCTTCGGCTTCTTCGTTCCCTTCTTCTTCGTCACCAGCGGAATCGAGTTCGACCTCGCCGCGCTGGGCTCGGCAGCCGCGCTAGGCAAGCTGCTGCTGTTCTTCGTCCTCTTCCTCATCGTCCGCGGCGTCCCGGCGCTGCTGCTCTACCGCAGGGTCCTCGGCCTCCGCGACCGCGCCGCCCTCGCCTTCTACTGCGCCACCGAGCTTCCCCTCGTGGTGGCGATCACGACGATCGCGATCGAGGACGGGCACATGCGGCCGTCAACCGCCGCCGGCCTGGTCGGCGCCGCGATGCTCTCGACCCTCATCTACCCCTTCGTCGCGATGGCTCTGCGCAAGGACGCGCTGGAGGGAGAAGCCGAGCAACCGGAGCCGACCGGCCCGTTCCCGGAGGGAGAGGGACCGATCCCCCAGCCCGGCCTCGTCGCCTAGCCGCAGGCCGCCCGTCGTACAATCCCGGCACCCGGGCGCGTAGCTCAGTGGGAGAGCGCTCGCTTCACACGCGAGAGGTCGCTGGTTCGAAACCAGCCGTGCCCATCCCCTCTCTGATCACGCTGCCGATCTGGGAGGCCGAACATGGCGACCTCGAAGGAGATATTCACGTGGCTCAACCTGCCTGTCGACCAGCGGGATACGAGCTACAGCAAAGAGGCAACCGCGTACCTTCTCGACGTCTGGAGCGAAGTGCGCAATCGGATCGGCGCAGGACGATTCGATCCCGTCCTCGAAGAGGCACGCGCTGGCAAATTTGGAAGGCGGGCGGCGGGCGGCTGGACCCAAACCAACGGCAACCACGAAGGTGACCTCGTCAACCTCACGCTGGAGGTAGAAGCCGAGGAGCTTTCACTCAATCTGGTGGGCTGGTTCGATCCCCAGCTCGAAAAGGTAGAACGCTGGTTTCGAACTCGAAAAGCGAGGGAGGTACTGCGAACGCTGGAGGGCTGGGACCTGCTCATCTTCGTCCGGCAAGCTCACATAGGTCCGAGCGGAAAGGCGACCTTCCAAGGTGCGCCAGGAGAACTTCGCGAGCGCTTTCCGATCGCTGGAACCGCGCCTTCCAACGTCGTCATCACGCTCGACGGCATGCGTCCGAGACTCGACCCCACTACCGAAAGACCGGCACTTCACATCAGGCGAGGCTGGCGCCGCGGGGAGGTCGAAGCAATGTCCGATGTCGCCGAAGCAGTTGCGCCCGAAGTGGAGCGCTGGCTGAACCCATTGCAAGAAATCCGATTGGCCTAGCGGCTCGCATGGCCCGAATACACATCCTCGAACGCAGCCAGCGGGTCGAGCTTCCGATCGACGAGGCCTTTGCTTTCTACGGTGACGCCCACAACCTCGAGCGGATCACTCCGCCCCTGCTGAAGTTCGAGGTGACGACGCCGGGGCCGATCGAGATGGGCGTGGGGACGCTGATCGAATACAAGCTGCGGCTGCATCGGGTGCCGGTGCGGTGGCGGACGCGGATCGAGGCTTGGGAGCGGCCGCGGCGGTTCGTAGACGCGCAGGTGAACGGGCCCTACGCGCTCTGGGAGCACACGCACACCTTCGAGGAAGACGGGCCGGGGGCGACGATCATCCACGACCGGGTGCGCTACTCGATTCCCTTCGGGCCGCTGGGCGAGCTCGCGCACCGGCTGCTGGTGCGGCGGGACCTGAAGCAGATCTTCGATTACCGCCGCGATGCGGTGGCGCGGGAGCTGGCGCCGACCGGATCCGGAGGACCCGCATAGGATCTCGGTGATGTCCGAAGTCAGCTACGCGAAGCTCGAACCAGGAGAGCAGCAGTTCCAACTGCTCCGCCGCGAGCTCGGCATCACCGGCTTCGGCCTCAACCTGATCACGCTGCACCCTCGGCAGCGCGGACGCGTCCATCGCCACGAGCGCCAAGAGGAGGTCTACCTCGTGCTCGAGGGGGAGTTGACGCTGATCTTCGAGGACGAGGAGCGGACGCTCGGCAAGGAAGAGCTGGTGAGGATCGGGCCGGAGGTGCGGCGGCAAATCGCCAACCGCTCGGAAGCTCCAGTCCTGCTGCTTGCGATCGGCGGGTCCGGAGAGCATCAGGGCCGCGACGGCCGCGCCTGGGGGAGCTGGGAGGAAGGCGGCGAGGGCCGCCCGCCGCAGGAGGTCCCCCAGCCCGAGGATCTGCCGGCTCCTTAGTCACGCAGCGCCGCAAAGGGGACGGTGCCCGACCCTACGGCTGCTGCAGCACCGAGAGGACGTTCCCTGACGGATCCTCGAACCAGGCGATCTGCGGCCCGGGGCCGCGGACCACGCCCTTCTCGTCGTGCTCGAAACCCTCGTAGCGCTCGAAGCTGACGCCGCGCTCGCCCAGCTGGTCAACCGCCGCATCGATGTCGTCGACTTCGAAGTTGAGCATCGTGTAGCTGGCCGGGGTCATGTCGGCGCTGAGGTACATCAGGACCTGTCCTCCGCCCGCCAGATGCAGCCGCGTCAGCCCGTGCTCCTCGGCGAGGACCTCGACGGTCAGGCCCAGCGCCCCCTCGTAGAACTCCTTGGCCTTGTCGAGGTCGTTGACGGCGAACCCACTGGTCGCTTTGCTCTCTCCAAGCATTGTCTTCACTCTATCGGCGGCCGCCGGCGCTCGCGCTTTTTCTTCGCGGTCCGCTGCTTCTGCTCGAGCCGCCGCTGCTTCGAGGCCCGGGTCGGCCGCGTCGGCCGCCGCTTGCGCTGCACCCGCAGGCCGGCGGCGAGCTTCTGCGCCAGCCGCTGCAGCGCCAGCTCGCGGTTGCGCGCCTGCCCCCGCGCATCCTGGGCGACGGCGGTGACCGTCGGCCCGAGGCGCTCCAGCAACCGCGCCCGCTGCGCCTCGTCGAGCGCCTGCGAGCGCTCGACCTCGAAGACCGCTTCGACCCGGGAGGCGGTGACGTTGGCGTGCTGGCCGCCGGGGCCGGAGGAGCGACTGGTGCGCAGCTCGACCTCCGCCAGCGGCAGCGCCAGCCCGCGGTTGATGCGAAGCTCTTCCGCCACCTCAGCCGGCCAGCTCGGGAATGTGCTGCTCGAGGTGCCTGGCGATCGTCTGCCGCACCCAGCGCTGGGTCTCGGCGTCGGCCATCCGGTAGCGGCCGAGCAGCATCTTCTGGTCGTCGAGCGGCAGCCCGGCGATCTCCCAGCGCACCGCGAGCCGCTCGAAGAGCGCCTCGGAGCGGCGCCGCCAGGCATCCTCCTGCGATGCGGCCTCCCCCTTCGGCGGCTCGCCCAGCTTGGCAATCGTCGCGGCGCTGAGCGTCTGCCGCAGGCTGAGGACGTTGCCCTCCGGATCGCTGTAGTCAACCGTCAGCGCCTTCTCGCGCGGCCGCCGCTGCTTCTTGCGCTTCGCCACCTTCGGATCGCCGTCTAGCTAGGCCAGCGCGTCGATCTTCGCGGCCAGCTCGAAGTCGGCGGCGGTGAGGCCGCCCTCGGAGTGGGTCGAGATCGTCACCGTCACCGTGTCCCAGGAGATCGCCAGATCCGGGTGGTGGTTCATCCCCTCCGCCGGCTCGACCAGGTTGGAGACGAACTCGACCGAGCCGACGAAGTCACCGCGCTTGAAGCTCTTCTCGATCGCCTCGCCCGAGCGGGTCCAGCCGGAGAGCCGCGCCAGCTTCTCCTCCACCTCTGCATCGCTCAACCGCGCCACGCGCTTATGCTGGCAGGCGAGCGATGCCTGTGCAATCGAGCGACAAACCGGTCCTCTGGCAGATCGACATCTCCCACTACGCCGAAAAGGCGCGCTGGGCCCTGGACTACAAGGAAGTCGAGCACGTCCGCCGCTCGCTGCTTCCGGGCTCGCACATCCCGATCGCGCTCTTCCTCACCCGCGGTGCCCAGCCCACCGTGCCGGTGCTGCAGTTGGACGGGCGGGCGATCGGCGACTCCACCGCGATCGTCGCCGCCCTCGACGCCAAGTACCTCGACCGCCCGCTCTACCCGTCGAAGCCGGACGAGCGCGAGCGGGCCCTCGCGCTGGAGGACTGGTTCGACGAGAACCTCGGCCCCCACACTCGCCTGCTGCCTTTTTACGAGCTGATCCAGGAGCCCGCGCTCTTCGCCGAGGTCGCTGCCGAGAGCGTGCCGGGGCCGCTGGGGAAGGTGAAGCCGGCGGTCGGCGCCTACGCCCGCGCCTACACCAGCCTGCGCTGGGGGGCCAACAGCGACGAGGATGCGAGGCGGGCGCGCGAGGCGATCGTCGCCGCCTTCGACAAGCTCGAGGCCGAGCTGGAGCAGGGCGACGGCGAGTTCCTCGTCGGCGAGAACCTCAGCGTCGCCGACGTCACCGCCGCCTCGCTCTTCTACCCGATCGTCGTCCCACCCGAGGGCCCGCTCTCACCAGACCTCCCGCGCCCCGCCGGCCTCGAGAGCTTCCGCCAGAGCCTCAGCAACCGCCCCGGCTGGCGCTGGGTGGAAGAGACTTTCCAGCGTCACCGCTAGAAGTTTCACTTCCTCCACAGAGCTGCCTGAGAAGATTTCGTTTCTGCGACAAAAAGTTACATCTGATTCGCTAGCCTCGCAGCATGCAGACGGTCGCCGAGACGAGGGAGACGCCGATGCAGCGCTACGACGAAAAGTTCCAACGAGTGGACAAACGCTTCGACGACGTCGATCGCGAGTTCCAACGAGTGGACAAGCGCTTCGACGACGTCGATCGCGAGTTCAAGCGGGTAGACAAGCGCTTCGACGACGTCAACCGCCGGATCAGCGAGGGACGGGAAGAAGCCAAACAACGATTCGACCGCGTCGAAGGCGACCTCCACCAGCTGAGGGAGTTTGGTATCCCGGACCTGAAGGGTGAACTCAAGGGCGATATCCGCGAAGTCAAAGAGGAGATCCGCGAGGTGAGAACCGGGCTCGCCGCACTTCAGGACGCCTTCAACCGCCTCGTGTTAGGCGCTGCCACCAGCTGGGTGATCCTGATGGTCACGATCCTGGTCAAAGGCGGCTAGCCGCCGATCGGCGCTCGGGGGTTGGCGCCCCAGAAGACCACGGTGCCGAGCATGCCGATGATGTGGACGGCGACGATGTTGAAGACCATCGATTTGGCGGTGGCGGTGCCGACGCCGACGGGGCCGCCGGAGGCGGTATAGCCGTAGTAACAGCCGACGAGCACGATCACGGTCGCCATCACCATCCCCTTGATCAGGCTGAATAGCAGGTCGGGGGGGCTCTGATACATCCAGAAGATCAGCAGGTAGCCGCCCGAGGAAACGTCCCCGACCTGCTGCACCACCGAGAGGTAGCTGGCGGCGTAGATCAACCCGATCCCGATCAGGTAGAGAAACGGGATCGCGATCCAGGCCCCGAGCAGGCGGGTCGCGCAGAGGAAGGTGATCGGCTGGATCCCCATCACTTCGAGCGCGTCGATCTCGTCGGAGATCCGCATCGCCCCGATCTCGGCGACGATCCCGGTCCCCACCTTGGCCGAGAGGATGTAGCCGAAGGCGTACGGGAGACCCTCCCGCAGATCGCAGTAGGCCGAGAACAGCCCGGCCAGGGACGGGGCGCCGATCGAGCGGTTGAAGTAGGCGCCCTGAAGGCCACACTGGAGCCCGAGGATGAAGACGAAGGCCCAGATGATCAGGGCCGAACCGAAGACGAGGATGCCCGCCTGGCGCAGGCTCTCGCCGAAGAACTTGAAGACCCTGCCCGAGTAGACCTGTCCCGCCACCTGCAGGCCGAAGCGGCCGATCTCGCCGAAGGACTCGAGCCAGTTGCGCGGGGCTTCCAGCCAGGCGTTCATCGTGCGTTCACCGGACCGCCTGCAGTTCGGGGTTGGTGGCGAGGATGACCGAGCTGACCACGAACTGGAAGAAGAAGACCGCGACCAGGGCGATCACCACCGCCTGGTTGACGGCCCGGCCGACGCCGGCGGCTCCTCCCGACGCCGACATACCCTTGTAAGAGCAGACGACGGCGACGATCGCCCCGAACATCGTGCACATCAGGATCGAGGTCCAGAGGTCGGTGATCGTGGCGTTGGTGAAGAGCGTGGCGAAGAAGCCGCCGAGCGGCTGGTGGTAAAGCAGCTCGGCGACGATGCCGGCGCTGAGGCCCATGACGATCGCGAAGATGTCGAGCAGGGCGGTGACGACCATCAGCGCCAGGAAGCGCGGCACCACCAGGTTCTTGACCGGGTCGACGCCGAGCACCTGCAGGGCGTCGAGCTCCTCGCGGATCTTGCGGGCACCGAGATCGGCGGTGATCGCGGTCCCCGCCACGCCCGCCACCACTACCGCGGTGACCAGCGGCCCGATCCAGCGGATCGCGATCACGACGAAGAACCCGCCGAGGCGATCGAGCGCGCCGAACAGCGAGAGGATCCCCGCCGCCTGCAGGCCGGGGGCCCCGAGGTTGAGGGCAAAGGTCGAAACGACGAGCGGGAACCAGGAGAGCCTCAGCACGAAGAGGAACTGCCAGACGAGCTCCTCTCCGTAGGGATAGGGGGACCTCGCCGCCGCGATCAAGGTCCTCACGGAGAGGATCATCATCACCCCGACCTGCTCGAACATCCCCTTGACGGGGAGCAGTCCCCGGCTCAGCGTTCTGCTCGCCACCGGCTCATCGCCCTTCCCAGGGGCCCGCAGCCGTGCGCGCGCTCCTGCACCAGCTGCTCGCTTTCCTGTCGTGCCGCCGCAAGCTGGGCGATCAGGGTGTCGCGCGTCTGCTCCAGCTCTTCCACCCCGGCGACGTGGGCGACGGCGCGGCGGGGAGCAGTCGGCAGTTCCTCGGCGAGGTGAGCCGTGTGGGATGCCAGCTCCGTCTCGAGACGGGCGATCTGCCGGCGCAGCTCCTGGCGCACCTCGATCGCTTCGCTCTCCGCGGCGGGATCGGGCATCTCCCCCGGCGCCTCACCTCCCAGCTCCTCCGGGAGACCCGCGCAGGCCATCGCCACCACCGCCAGCTCGCGCGGGCCGAAGCCGGCGTCACGAGCCCGTTCCAGCGCCTCGGCGGCGATCGCCTCCAGCTCCGGGGCCGCCTCCACCCCCTCGGCGACGAAGGTCCCCTGACCGTGGCGGGTGACGACGAGGCCGTCGCGCTCGAGCGCTTCGTAGACGGAGCGCACCGTGCCCACGTTCACCCCGGCCCAGCCGGCGAGACGGCGAAAGCTCGGCAATCGCTCCCCCGCCCCCAGCTCGCCGGTGCGGATCAAAGCACGCAGTCGCCAGCTCAGCTGCAACCCGACCGGCAGCTCATCGGAGGGGTCGAGCAGGAACGGGGTCTCTTCGAGCTGTGTCACCAGCTCGCACACTAATTCCCAGAACTGTACGAGTCAACTAGAACAGCCGGGGAGCAGCTCAGCTCAGGGAGTGAGGACGATCTTCAGGGCTTCGCGGTTGTCGTAGACCTCGTAGGCCTCGGCTGCCTGGTCGAGCGGCATGTGGTGGGTGACGAGGGGGCCGGGGTCGAGCTTGCCGGCCTCCATCAGGGCGAGGACCCGGTCGACGTGGGCGATTACGTTGGCGAGGCCGAGGCGCAGCTGCAGGCCCTTGAGCCAGGCGAGGCCGAGCGGCACCTCGCCCTTGCCGGCATAGGCGCCGATCCCGGAGACGGTGCCGGCGTCGCGGGCGAGGCTGACGGCGAGTGCCAGCGGGCCGGGGTCGCCGACCGCGTCGACGACGACGTCGACGCCGAGCCCGTCGGTCGCCGCGCGCACCGCCTTTTTCGGATCGTCCTCGCTCAGGTGCAGCGGCGTGGCGCCGAAGCGCCGGGCCATCTCCAGGCGTTCGGCGACGGTGTCGACCGCGAAGACCTCGACCGCGCCACCGGCAATGGCGGCCTGTACTGCGCACAGACCCACCGGTCCCAGCCCCAGCACTGCGACGGTGTCGCCGGCTCGCATCTCGGCGTGGGCGACCGCGTGGTAACCGGTCCCCATCACGTCGCCGGCGAAGAGGGCGACGTCGGCCGACATCCCCTCCGGGACTCGACGCAGGGTCAGGTTCGCGCGCGGAACCGCCAGCAGCTCCGCCTGGGCGCCCTGCAGGTCGCCGAGGTTCTTGCCGTGGCCGAAGGTCTGCCCTTTGCGGCAGCGGTGATAGTCACCGCGCAAGCAGGAGGCGCAGGTCGCGCAGGCGGTATGGAAGGTGCCAAGCACGCGGTCGCCGACGGCGACCCGCTCGACCTCTTCGCCCGCTGCGACCACGGTGCCGACGAACTCGTGGCCGATCGTGAAGCCCGGCTCGACCGGGACCCGCCCGTGGTAGATGTGGAGGTCAGAGCCACAGATGCCGCTCGCCTCGACCCGGACGAGCGCGTCGTCGGCGGCGGTGAGCTCGGGATCGGGCTTCTCCTCGATCCGCACCTGCTCGGGCGCTTGGAAGGTGACGGCGCGCATGCGGCGCCGAACGCTACCGGACCCTCAGTTGACGCCGGCGACCTGGAAGCGGCTTTTTTCGCCGCCGGGGCTGGCGGTCTCTTCGATCCGGGCCTCGAGCGCCAGCTCCTTCTCGAAGTCTGCGGCCTCGCCGTGCTGGAAGGAGACGTCTTTGCCCTCGAGCAGCTCGATGAAGATCTCGACGAAGCGGGCATCCAGCTGTTTGCCGGCGACCCGCCGCAGCTCGACGATCGCGTCGTAGGACGACATCGGCGTCCGGTAGGAGTCGCGGGCGGTCATCACGTCGTAGGTATCGGCGACCGAGATGATCCGCGCCAGCTCGGGGATTTCGTCCCCGGCCAGACCCCGCGGATAGCCTTTGCCGTCGATCCGCTCGTGGTGGGCGAGGATGATCTCCGCCACCGGGCCGTAGCCGTCGAGCGAGGAGACGACCCGGGCACCCTGCTGGGGATGGCGCTTGATCAGCATCCAGTCCTCGTCGGTGAGCGGCACGTTGGCCTTGAGGATGCGGTCGGGAAGGATGAACTTGCCGATGTCGTGGAGGAGGGCGGCGATGTGGACGAGCTCCTCCTCGCGGCGCGAGTAGCCGGCGCGCTGGGCGATCGCCCGCGAGTAGCGGGCGACGGCGGCGCTGTGGCGGGCGGTCATCTGGTCCCGCAGGTCGAGAGTGCGCAGCATCGCGCTCAACATCCCGACCTGGAAGCTCGCCAGCTGCTTGGAGCGCAGCTCCAACTCCTCCGCTCGCTGCTGGGAGACGAGCAGGGCGCCGAGCAGGTACTGGAAGGTGACGAGGACGACGCCGAACATCGCGACCCCGGCGAGGCCGAGCTGGACGTAGAGGTAGGCGACCCCGACCGCCATCAGCGCCGCCGCCAGCTCCGACGGGAGCAGCGGGAAGAGGGCGGTGCGCACCTTGACGAAGAAGGAGCTGCGATCGAGGTAGCAGGAGTAGGAGGCGATCATCGTGAAGTTGATCGCCAGCGCGAGGAGGAAGACGGCGAAGATCAGCGCGTAGAAGGCGGCGTCGGTCTCGGCGACCCGCGCGTTGTCGACGACCTCGTGGAAGGCGATCCCGCTGACCAGCGGAAAGGTCGCGTAGGTGAGGACGTTGTTCAGCAGGTAGTGGCCGGCATCGCGCCAGCGCAGCCAGCCGGCGAGGATCGTCATCACGCCGATTACCGCCGCCGGGGTACCGCCGAGGAAGACCATCGCCAGGACCAGAGCGAGGAAGCTGCCGGAGATCTTCACCTTCGAGGTGGTGCTGATCGCGGTCAGGTCGCTGAAAACCGAGAAGCCGAGCAGGATGCAGAACAGCGGCACGTCCCAGTTGGCGCTCGAGGCGCGCCAGACCCCGACTGCGGCGACCAGCACGAGGCCGGCGACCATCGTCGCTATTGCCAGTCGGGTGGGCCGGGGCTGAGCCATCTCTTGGTTTGGAATCGGCTAACGGGGAACGAGGCTTGACAGGATCCGTCAACCAATTCCCGGGCGCCGCGCGTTTCCCTGCGCCAGGGGCCTCGGTTGACGTTTCCGCTATTTGCGAACTCCAAAGTTAGCCCGCCAGGTGGGGAATCGGCAAGACCATTAGCCGCATGGCCAAATTCGCCCAAAAATCGCATCCGCGCACAGCGGCGGCTTCAGGCCGGTACGCAGGGCGTCGCCCCGCAGCCCCGAAAACGAGAAAGGGCGCCCCTCGGGGACGCCCTTTCGAAGTCTGGTGCAGACCTGGTGACTGGCTGGTCTGCTTGGAAAATCTTAGTGACGGTAGCCCATGTTCCTTGCCCCTTCCGTAGTCGTTGAAGCCCGCAACGTTGTGCGTCGCATCGTGGAAACGATCAATATCTGGGCAGTTTGTAGCACAGATTGGCGAAAACTTGTGCATCTGCAGGAAAAGTTGTGCAGAAATGCAGTAAGACGACCGGCCACCTATGCCTGAGCCCCGGCTAACCGATCCCCTGCGCAGACCGCTCTTCCGACGCTTGGCGGCCTCGTACACGGTCAACGAGCTGGGCGACTGGATGGGGATCATCGCCCTCTCGGTGCTGGTCTTCGACCGCACCGACAGCGCCTTGGCGACCGCCGCCCTCTTTCTGGGCACCCGCTTCCTCCCGGCGCTCTTCGCCCCCGCCCTCGTCGCTCAGGCAGAGCGCCCTCCACCGCGCTTCGCGCTGCCGGTGATCTACTGCGGGGAGGCGGCTGTCTTCGGCGCCTTGGCGCTTCTAGCCGGCCATTTCTCCCTCGGGCCGGTGATCGCGCTGGCGGCAATCGACGGGGCCCTGGCGCTCGCCGGGCGGGCGCTGACCCGCGCCGTCGTCGCCACCTCGCTGGAGCCGACCGGCGAGCTGCGCGCCGGCAACGCCCTCCTAAACATCGCTTTCACCGGGGGTGCCGCGATCGGCCCGGCGCTGGCGGGCCTGCTGGTAGCCGGCTTTGGCGTCCAATCGGCCCTGCTATTGGACGCCGTGTCTTTTTACGTCGTCGCCTGGATCCTCTTCACCGCCGGGGCGATGCCGCATGCCGAGCCCGAAGAGGGCCGCATGCGCGACCGGGTCCGCGCCGGCCTCGACTACATCCGCGGCGAGACCGTCCTCGCCCGGATCCTCTTCGCCCAGGGGATTGCCTTCGTCTTCTTCGCCGCCGTGCTCCCGGTCGAGGTCGTCTACGTGAAGGAATCGCTGGGCTCCACCGACACCGGCTACGGCCTGATGCTGGCCAGCTGGGGGGTCGGCATGGTTCTCGGCAGCCTGATCTTCGCCCGCATCCGCGAGACCTCTCTCGCCGGTCAGCTGTTCTTCAGCACTCTGGCGATCGGCGTCGGCTATCTAGGGCTGGCCGTTGCCCCCACGCTTGCGGTCGCCTGCGCGGCCTCGGTGCTGGGCGGCGCCGGCAATGGAGTCCAGTGGGTGGCGGCGATCTCCGCCGTGCAGGAGCTGACGGCGGAAACGATGCAGGCGCGGGTGATGAGCGTGCTCGAGTCGATCGGGGCGGCGATGCCCGGCATCGGGTTTGCGCTCGGCGGCCTGGTCGCTGCCCTGGTCAGCCCGCGAATGACGTTTTTAGTGGCGGGTTGCGGGGTAATCGTCATCGTTGTCGTCATGGCTCCGATCCTTGGAGCGAATTGGCTAGAGCGCGGTGAGAGCTTTGATGCAGCTGAGCTTGACGACCGTGACGACGTTGTGGTGGAGTTGATCCCCGGGGCCATTTCTGGCAACCCGACTACGGAGGAGGGACCTTGAAGAAGTTTGGGGCAGTTATCGCGGTTCTCGTTGTTGCAGCGGTCGCAGCAGTTGGACTGGTTTCGTGCGGAAGCGGCGGCAGCAGCTCCACCAGCAGCGGGGGCAGCGGGGAAGGCAAAGAAGGCGGTGTCCTCAACGCCACCTATGCCTCCTTCCCGGACTACTTGGACCCACAGCTCTCCTACACGCAGGAAGGTTGGACCGCGATGGGGGACGTCTACATCCCCCTGCTGACCTACAAACACGCCGAAGGCACGGAAGGCAGCGAAGTCATCCCCGGCCTGGCGAAAGAAATGCCGAAGATCAGCAATGGCGGCAAGACCTACACGCTCTTCCTCCGACCGGGACTCAAATACTCCAACGGCGAACCGGTCAAAGCCTCTGACTTCCCCTACGCCGTCGAACGCTGCTTCAAGCTCAACTCCGGCGGTTCGGTCTTCTACACGAGCATCGTCGGCGCCCAGAAGTTCGCCGAAACCAAGCAGGGCGGCATCCCCGGCATCAAAACCAACGACAAGACCGGGGAAATCAAAATCGAACTTGAAAAACCGCGAGGCACCTTCAACAACGAGCTAGGCCTGATGTTCGTCGCCCCGGTTCCGCAGGGGACGCCGATGGAAGACCTCTCGGCCAAGCCGCCCCCCGGCACCGGGCCCTACATGATCACCAAATCGCAGCCGGGCCGAGGCTGGGAATACGAACGAAACCCGTACTGGGCGAAAGCCAACTCGAAAGCGATGCCGGAATACCCCAGCGGCAACGTCGACGGGGCCAAGATCACGATCGTCCGCAACCCGGACACCCAGGTCAACGACATCGAACAGGGCAAATACGACTGGATGGAGAACCCGCCGCCGGCGAGCCGCTACGCGCAGGTCAAAGAACAGTTCGAAGGCAGTCAGTTCAAGGTCGTCCCGACGATCAGCACCTACTACTTCTGGATGAACACGACGGCGCCGCCGTTCAACGACCCCAAAGTGCGGCAGGCGGTCAACTACGCGATCGACCCGGCGGCGCTGGAACGGATCTACGCCGGCCAGATCGAAGCCAGTCACCAGATCCTCCCCAACGGGATGCCCGGGCACAAGGCGTTCGACCTCTACCCGCACAGCATGTCGAAAGCCAAAGAAATGCTCGAAGAAGCGAATCCGTCGGACAAGAACATCACGGTCTGGACGGACACCGAAAGCCCGAACAAAGAAGCGGGCGAATACTACGAAGGGGTGCTCAGCGAACTCGGCTTCACGACGAAACTGAAGGAGATCAACGCCGACAACTACTTCACGGTGATCGGCAACCTCTCGACCCCCGATCTCGACACCGGCTGGTCGGACTGGTTCCAGGACTACCCGCACCCGAACGACTTCTTCCAGCCGCTGCTGGCCGGGGAAAGCATCCTCAAGACCAACAACGGCAACTTCGCCCAGATCGACGAACCGAGCCTGAACAAGGAAATCACCGAACTCAGGGAAGAACTGCTCGAACCCGAACAGGAAAAGAAGTACTCCGAACTGGACAAGAAATACATGGAACTGGCGCCGTGGGCTCCCTACGGGCAGCGCACGTTAAGTACCTTCGTCTCCAGCGCCATCGACCTGGAAAGCGTCATCTTCAATCCGACGTTCGGTCACTACCTGACCAGCTTCGAATTCAACGAATAGGGCCGGGAATTAGGAGGGGCAAAAGTGGCGATCGACCCCCAGCCCGAGGCAGCGCTTCCGGCTGGGGGCGCCCCGACCGCAGTCCCGGCGGAGCCTGAAGGCGGCTCCGCCGGGTACGGCCCTTGGCGGCTGGCGCTGCGGCGCTTCCTGCGCAACCGCGTCGCGGTGGCTTTCCTCGTCCTCTTCTTCCTGATCGTCCTCTTCGTGCTGGCGGCTCCGCTGTGGGCGCACCACGTCGCCCACACCGGTCCGAACGAGACCCACACGCTGGAAAAACTCCACGTCAACGGCGAAGCCCGGGAAGTGGTCACGCCGGAAGGGAAACCGATCGGCCCCCAACTGTTCGAAGCCGACGGCAAGTTCTTCCTCGGCGCCGACAGCCGGCTCGGCCGCGACGAGATGGTGCGGCTGATGTACGGGGGACGGACCTCGCTGCTGATCGGGGTGATCTCGGGGCTGATCACGACCCTCCTCGCCGTCGTCCTCGGCCTCCTTGCCGGCTATTACAAGGGCTGGGTCGACGCGGTGATCGCGAGGACGCTCGACGTGCTCTGGTCCTTGCCGGTACTGCTCTTCGGGATCGCGATCGGAACCTCGCTGGCGCTGGGCGGGGTCAGCATCGGGCCGATCCACATCGAAGGCGGCTCGATCTGGGTGCCGATCCTGATCATCTCGATCTTCTACACGCCCTACGTCGCGCGTCCGATTCGCGGCGAAGTCCTCTCACTCGGCGAAAAAGAGTTCGTCGAGGCGGCCGTCGCCCAGGGAGCCGGGCCGCTGCGGGTGATGTTCGGCGAGCTCCTCCCCAACCTCGCCTCGACGATCGTCGTCTTCTTCGCCCTCAACATCGCCAACAACATGCTCTTCGAGGCGGCGCTGTCGTTCCTCGGCGCCGGCGTGCAGCCGCCGAACTCCTCCTGGGGGACGATGATCACCGTCGGCGAGGAGCTGCTGACCACGCAGCCGCTGCTGGCGATCATCCCCGGGGTGATGATCATGCTGACCGTGCTCTCGCTGAACATCGTCGGCGACGGGCTACGTGACGCGCTCGACCCGCGCTCGAAGGTGCGGCTCGAGGCCAAAACCGGGATCGCAGAGCCCGAGGGAGCCACCATCTGATGCTCCGTTTCATCGTCAGGCGTGTGGTCGGAATGGTCTTCGTCCTCTTCGTCGTCTCCATCCTCGTCTTCCTGATCTTCAACGTGATCCCGAACTCGCCGCCGGCGCAGCGGCTGGCCGGCAAGAACGCGACCCCCACCCTGGTCAAGAGCATCGAAGAAGAATGGGGCTTCGACGAACCGCTGCCGACCCAGTACACGACGATGATGAAGAAGGTCTTCAACGGCGAATTGATCCAGTATTCGCCGCGTATCCCGGTCGATGACCGGATCAAAGAAGGCATTCCGGCGACCCTTTCGCTCAGCATCGGCGCCGGGATCATCTGGCTCGCCTTTGGCCTTCTGCTCGGCTACATGTCGGCGATCAGGGCGGGTGGCTGGCTCGACCGCATCCTCACCGGCGTGGCAGTGGCGGGCATCTCGATCCCGGTCTTCCTCCTCGCCCCGGTTCTCATCTACTTCCTCACCTACAAGCTCGAAATCTTCCCCAACGGGGGCTACGTCGGCTGGACGGAAGACCCGTGGGGGTGGCTCCAGCACATGATCCTGCCCTGGTTCACGCTGGCGGTGCTCTCGATCGGGTTCTACAGCCGGGTCCTGCGCTCGAACATGCTCGACGTGATGAACGAGGACTACGTGCGGACCGCCCGGGCGAAGGGGTTGAGTGAGCGCAAGGTGATGACCCGGCACGTGCTGCGCAACTCGCTGATCCCAATCACCACCCTCTTCGGGCTCGACTTCGGGGCCACCATCGCCGGCACCGCGATCATCACCGAAGTGCTCTTCAACATCGAAGGGATCGGCAGCTACGCGGCGGAATCGATCGGCAAACTCGAACTGCCGCCGATCATGGGCATCACCCTCTACGGGGCCTTCTTCGTCGTCTTCATCAACGCCCTCGTCGACATCGCCTACGCCTACCTCGACCCGCGGGTGCGGCTGGGGAGCACGGCGCGATGAGTGCCAAACCGATCCTCTCCGTCCGCGACCTGCGGGTCGGCTTCGCGACCGAAGGCGGCTTGCTGCAGGCGGTCGACGGGGTCAACTTCGACCTCTCCCCGGGCGAAGTGCTGGCGATCGTCGGCGAGTCGGGCTCGGGCAAGAGCGTCACCGCGCAGACGATGATCGGCCTCACCCGCTCGAAAAATTCACGGATCGAGGGCTCGGTCAAGCTCGAGGGCGAGGAGCTGCTGGAGGCGGACGACGCGACGATGCGGAGGCTGCGGGGGGAGAAGATCGGGATGGTCTTCCAGGATCCGATGACCTCGTTCAACCCGGTCTACCGCCTCGGTGCCCAGATCGTCGAGGCGATCCGCGCCCACCGGGAAGACATCGGCAAGCAGCAAGCGCGGCAGCGGGTGATCGAGCTCTTCGAGTCGGTCGGGATTCCGAACGCGGAGCGGCGGGTCGACAGCTACCCGCACGAGTTCTCGGGCGGGATGCGACAGCGGGCGATGATCGCGATGGCGCTGGCACTCGAGCCGGAGGTGCTGATCGCCGATGAGCCGACGACCGCCCTCGACGTGACGATCCAGGCGCAGATCCTGCACCTGCTCGAGGACCTCAACCGCGAGCGCGGCCTGGCGACGATCCTGATCACCCACGATCTCGGCGTCGTCGCCGAGGTGGCCGACCGGGTGCTGGTGATGTACGCGGGGCGGGTGGTCGAGGAAGGGACGCTCGACGAGATCTTCTACGACCCCCAGCACCCCTACACCTGGGGCCTGATGGGCTCGCTGACCCGGCTCGACCGGCCGCGGCCGCACCGGCTGCCGCAGATCGCCGGCTCACCGCCCTCGCTGCTTGACCTGCCACAGGGCTGCCCGTTCCGGCCCCGCTGCCCGCACGAGTTCTCCAAGTGCTCGGAGTACCCCGGCCTGGAGGCACGGCTGACCGAGGCGCCGGACCACCGCGACCGCTGCTGGCTGAACCCCGAGGAGAAGCGCCAGAAGCGCCAGGTCGAAGGGCAGATCGGGCTCGAGGCGCCGGAGGCGGTCTCGCGCGGATGAGCGCGGACGGGAGAAACCCCAGCGGGGCGCTGCTCGAGGTCAGCGACCTCGTCAAGCACTTCCCGGTCAAGCGCGGGATCCTGATCGACCGCGAAGTCGACCAGGTGCGGGCGGTCGACGGGATCAGCTTCGACGTCCAGCGCGGCGAGACGCTCGGCCTGGTCGGAGAGTCCGGCAGCGGCAAGTCGACCGCTTGTCGGGCGGTGCTGCAGTTGATCAAGCCGACCTCGGGCTCGGTCAAGTTCGAAGGCCGCGAGATCGCCGGCCTCGGCCGCCGCCAGATGCGGCCGCTGCGGCGGGAGATGCAGATGATCTTCCAGGACCCCTACGCCTCGCTCAACCCGCGCAAACGAATCGGCCAGATCGTCGGCGACCCGCTGAAGCTGCAGGGGGTGGCGAAAGGCTCGGACCTGCGGCGGCAGGTGCAGGAGCTGCTCGAGCGCGTCGGCCTCGCCAGCGAGCATGTGAATCGATACCCGCACGAGTTCTCCGGTGGCCAGCGGCAGCGGATCGGGATCGCCCGGGCGCTGGCGCTGAAACCGAAGCTGGTGATCTGCGACGAGCCGGTCTCCGCCCTCGACGTCTCGATCCAGGCGCAGATCGTCAACCTGCTCGACGACCTCCAGGACGAGCTCGGCCTCACCTACCTCTTCGTCGCCCACGACATCGGCGTCGTCCGCCACATCTCCGACCGGATCGCAGTGATGAACGAAGGCAGGATCGTCGAGCAGGGGACGGCGGATCAGGTCTGCGAGCACCCGAAGGACGATTACACGAAGAAACTGCTGGCGGCGGTGCCGATCCCGGACCCGCGCGAGAGCCGGGAACGCAGAGAGGCGAAGGTTTAGGGGAGGGGGTCCCGCGCTCCCTTTCACAGTTTCGTAAGGTCGCGTTTGATGGGTTTGCCGCTTTCGCCGCCGATCAAGCCGCAGCTTGCGCTTACCCGCAAACAGCTGCCCGAGGGGGAGGATTGGGCTTATGAGCCGAAGTTGGATGGGTTTCGGGCGATTGTTTTTGTCGATGGGGATGAGGCGTATATCCAGTCTCGCGGAGGGAAAGACCTGAATCGGTATTTCCCCGAGCTGAGCTTTGCGCCGGGGCGATGGGTGCTCGATGGGGAGCTGGTGATTCGGGATGCTGAGGGGAACCTCGAATTCGACTCGCTGCAGGAACGGATCCATCCGGCGCAGTCGCGGATCGAAAAGCTCTCAGAGGAGATCCCCGCCGGCTACATCGTCTTCGACCTGCTGGCCGAGGGGGACGAGGTGTTGTGCGAGCGGCCGCTGCGGGAGCGGCGCGAGCGACTGGAGGCGATCGCTAAGCAAGCGGATCTGGAGCTGACCCCGCTCACCACCGATGCCGCGCAGGCCGAGAGGTGGCTTGGCAGCATCGAGGGGGTGATGGCGAAGGACCTGAGTGCGCCCTACGTCCAGGGCAAGCGCAAAGGGATGGCAAAGGTCAAGCGGGAGCGGACGATCGACTGCGTGGTGATGGGCTGGCGGCCCGGCAAAGAAGAGGGCACCGTCGGCTCGCTGATCCTCGGCCTCTACGACGACGACGAGTTGCGCACCGTCGGCCATATCTCCGGCTTCTCCAAAGCGGCGAAACAGAGCATGCGGGCGATGCTGGCGCCGCTGGAGACGGGCGAGAGCGGGGCGGCTGAGCCGAGCCGGTGGACTGGCGGGCGGGAGCTGGAGTGGGTCGAGTTGCGGCCGGAGCTGGTGATCGAGGTTGGTTATGACCATGCGGCTTCGGGGCGGATTCGACATGGAGCTCGGTTCCATCGGTTTCGGGACGACAAAGCGCCGAGGGAGTGCAGGTTCGAGCAGTTGGATGAAGGGGGCTAGAAAAAAGCCTGCTGGACGGGGGCGCTCTGGCGGGCGGGTCCTGTCTCCGATCGGGGGCTCTCCCTACCGGGAGAGTCCTCCCGATCGTCGCCACCCGCCCGAGGTGCGGCTTGCCCAGGCGTCGTTCTTCGGGAGCGGCCCCAGCTCTTGAGGGCGCGGGTGGTGCGGCGGCGTTGCTCAGGTTGCAGATAGGACCTTCCTCGGTAGAGCTGTTCGTATTTCGGGAGTAGGTCGGGGCGTTTGGTTTCTAGCCAGGCGAAGAAGACGTCCTTGACCTCGCCGCGGAGGTGGAGGGCGACGCCGGTCAGGAAGCTGGCGTCGGCTTTTTTGGCTCGTTCGAGGATCGGTTGGACCTGCTCAGGCTGGTCGTTGATGCCGGGCATCAGCGGGGCGACCAGGACGCCGGATTCGATGCCGCGGGCGCGCAGCTCGGCGACGGCGTCGAGGCGCGCTGCCGGGCTCGGCGTATGCGGCTCGGTCGCTCGCCAGGCCGCCTCGTCCAAGGTCGGCACCGAGAGGTTGACCGAGACCGGCACCTTCTTCGCCATCCGCTCGAAGATCTCGATGTCCCGCAGCACCAGCGGCGACTTCGTCAGCACGGTGACCGGGGTCTCGGCCTCCTCCAGCGCCTCGAGGATCTCGGGCATGAACCGGTAGCGGCTCTCAACCCACTGGTAAGGGTCGGTGTTGGTCCCCAGCGCCACCAGCTCCCGCCGCCAGCTCGGTCGCTTCAGCTCCGCCCGCACCAGCTCCGGCACGTTGACCTTGACCACGATCTCCCGCTCGAAGTCCTCCCCGGGGCCGAAGTCGAGGTAGTTATGAGTGCTGCGGGCAAAACAAAATTTGCAGGCATGAGTGCATCCCCGGAAGGGGTTGATCGTCCAGCGGAAGCCGAAGCGGTCCCCCGGCACGTGGTTCAGCGCCGAGCGGGCGCGGACCTCGTGGAAGTTGATCCCCATCGCCTCCGGCGCGTCGAAGGTGCGGACGACGGTCCCGTCCCCAACCCCCGGCAATCGCAGGTCGTTCTCGACTCGCTGCTCATCCCACCGCATACGAACATATGTTCGCACACGATTCAGCTGTTCCTTTTCCTCGCTATACCGGCAAAAGGAACAGCTGAGCTAGGGCAGGTCGCCTTTGATTACGTAGCGGAGGACGGCGACGACCTGCTCCGCGGTGCGGGCGGTGGCTTGGGCAGAGCGGTCGACCTCCTTCAGGGCGTGGTCAAGCTCGGCGTCGTGGAGGGTGACGATCGGCTTGCCGAGGGCAGCCGCGAAGCCGGCGTCGAAGGCCGCGTTCCATTGACGGTATTTGTCGCCGAAGCGGACGACGGCGACGTCGGCGTCACGGATCAGCGTCTGGGTGCGGATCGCGTTGACGCCCGCCCCTTTGTGGTCGCGCCAGAAGGGCTCGCTCTCGTCGCCTAGGGTGCCGGCCCCGGCGTCGTCGGAAGCGGCGTGGTCGGTGACCGGGGCCGAGAAGACGACCGGCAGGCCCGCCTCGCGCGCGCCCTGCTCGATCCGCTCGCGCCAGTCGCTGTGGATCTCGCCCGAGAGGTAGACGCTCCAGGTCCGCTCGCTCATGGCCGCATCCTAACCGTGCTACCGTATTTGACGTGAACGTAAGAAAGAGATTCTCTGGGCGCGCGGGAGTCGACGCCTCGCACGAGCACTACAAGTGGTGGGCGCTCTCCTGTACGTCGCTGGGGATGCTGTTGGTCGCTACCAACTCGGGGACGCTGATCATTGCCCTGCCGGACCTGGAGCGGGCGCTGGGGACGAGCCTGCTGGAACTGGTCTGGGTGATCCTCGCCTACATGATCTCCTCGACCGTGTTGGTGCTGACGGCGGGGAGGCTGTCGGACCTCTTCGGCCGCAAGAGCGCCTTCGTCGGCGCTTTCGTCATCTTCGCCCTCGCCTCGCTCGGCGCCGGCTTCGCCGCTGACGGCACCCAGCTGATCCTCTGGCGGATCGTGCAGGGAATCGGCGGCGCCTTCATCTTCGCCAACGGCCCCGCCCTGGTCACCGACGCCTTCCCGCGCGAGCAGCTCGGCATGGCGATGGGGACGAACACGATGGTCGCGGCGATCGGGCTCGTCATCGGCCCGGTCCTCGGCGGCGCTCTGGTTGCGATCTCCTGGCAGTGGGTCTTCTGGTTCAACGTGCCGCTGGCGCTGGCCGGCGGCCTCTGGGGCGCCTTCGTCCTCCGCGAGCTCTCCAGCCGCGACAGCGTCCGCGGCTTCGACGTCGCCGGAACGCTGACCTTCGTCGTCGGCCTCACCGGGCTCGTCTACGGGATCTCCCGCGGTGGCATCTCCGGCTGGATCGATCCACTCGTGATCGGGGGTCTCATCCTCGCCGCCCTCCTCCTGCCCCTCTTCGTCCTGATCGAGCACCGCGGCAAGGCGCCGATGCTCGATCTCTCGATCTTCCGCAACCGCCTCTTCGCCGCCGCGACCGGCGCCGCCTTCATCAACGGCCTCTCCCGATTCGCGCTGATGTTCATCTTCGTCTTCTACTTCCAGGGCGCGCAGGGCGACGACCCGATCGCCGCCGGGATCAAACTGGCGCCGATGGCGATCGGGATGCTCGTCGCCTCGCCGCTCGCGGGGATCTGGGCCGACCGCCACGGCTCCCGCACCCTGGCCGCCGCCGGAATGCTCGTCACCGCCCTCGGCCTCGGACTGATGACCACCCTGCAGGCCGATTCGCCCTACTGGGAGAGCGGCCTCTGGCTGGCCCTCGTCGGGATCGGCTCGGGGATGTTCAACTCGCCGAACACGGCGGCGATGATGGGGACGGTGCCGACCGAGCGGCGCGGGATCGCCGCCGGTGCGCGGACGATGCTGCAGAACACCGGCGCGGTGATCTCGATCGCCTTCGTCCTCGCGATCGTCACCAACTCGATCCCGAAAGAAGTGCTCTTCGCGATCTTCTCCGGCCTCGCTTCGGGACTCTCGAGCGCCCAGCTCGACCCCTTCATCCACAACATGCACGAGGCGCTCTGGGTCCTCGCCGCCACTTCGGTCCTCGGTGCCGGCGTCTCGCTGCTGCGGCCGAAGCACGAACCCTCGCTCCAGGAAACCCCCTGCCCGCCGGCCGAGGCCTTCGAGGAGGCGCTCGCCGAGGAGGTTCGAGCCACTCCATGAACGAGGAGATGCGCATCGGCGAGGTGGCGAAGCTCGCCGGCACCACCCCCCGCACGATCCGCTATTACGAGGAGATCGGCCTGCTCCCCGCCGCCGGAGGCAGGGAGCCGGGGGCCCACCGCACCTACGCCGAGGCCGACGTCGAGCGACTGACCGAGCTGCTGCGGCTGAAGGACCTGCTCGGCATCTCCCTCGAGGAGCTGAAGGAGCTGATCGAGGCCGAGGGGGCGCGAGCCGAGCTGCGCCGCGAGTGGCACGGCGGCGTCGAAGACCCGGTCCGCCGCCGCGAGATCCTCGAGGAATCACTCACTTACATAACCCGCCAGCTCGACCTGGTCCGCCGCCGCCGCGACGAGATCAAAAAACTCGAAGACGAGCTGCTTAAACGACGGACGCGAGCGAAATCTCTCTTACGCGAGGTTGGGGGCGGCGGACACCCCTCCCGAAACACTCAAGCGCGCCGCTAGGCGCGCGTTTTGGGAGGGGTGTCCGCCGCCCCCCCAACCGACGCCGTCTGCTCCTCGAAGTGCTTGCTCAGCATCGTCACCTGCCCTTGGTAGTTGGAGCCAAGGCCGCTGCCATAAAGACGCTCCGCCGGCGCCGCCATTTGCTCCAGGCCCAGCTTGCAGACCGGCTGACGGTGCTCGACCATGAAGGAGACATCGCGGGCACGCACCTCCAGCGCCGCCCGGCTGCCGTGGCGTCCACCCTCGGGGTCGTAGCCGAAGCCGGGGTCGAAGAAGCCGGCGTAGTGGGTTCGCAGCTCGCCCGCCGTCGGGTCGTAGGCCATCATCTCGGCGGCGATCTGCGGCGGGATGCAGACTCCCTCGGCCGAGAGCAGCAGGTAGAAGATCTCCGGCTCCAGCACCACCCGTCCCCCCGGCTCGGGATAGACCGGGTCCCAGTAGTCGGTCCAGCGGTAGGCGCGGATCCGCGAGAGGTCGACCGGGAGGCTGTTCTTCTTCGCCCGGTAGCCGACCACCCGGTCGGTCGGGCCGGAGAGGTCGAGGCTGAGGAAGAGGCCGTCGGCGACCGCCATCTCCGACTGCCGCAGCGCATGGGAGTCGAGGTAGAGCAGCGGGAACTCGTCTTGGAGGCCGCGGATGTCGTCGTCGGAGAGGCGCACGTCCCCGCGCGAGAGCCGCAGCTGGTTTAGCGAGAGGCCCGCTTTCACCTGAATCGCGAAGGAGCGCGGCACGATCTCCAGGTAGAGCTTGCCCCGGTAGCCGCTGCGGATGTCGTCGAAGCGATGGTGCCGGTCGGTGATCACCCGGGTGAACACGTCTAGGCGCCCGGTCGAGCTCTTCGGGTTCGCCTTTCCCCGCACGTCATCGGGCAGGTTCAGCTCCTCGAGCAGCGGCACCAGGTAGGGACGGTCCCGCTCCAGCACGGCGCCGTCGCGCAGGTCGACCCGCTGGAAGGCGAGGCCGTCGATCTTTTCCTCGACCGTCGATTCGACGTTGGGGAGAAAGGAGCAGCGCAGTGCCCAGGCGAAGTCGCCCAGCCGCAGGTCGACGCTGGCCGGCTGCACCGCCTCCGGCCGGATCCGGTAGTCCCCCGAGCTCACCCACTCCGCTTCGATCGCCCGGTTCAGCGCCTGCGAAGGGAGGACGCCGCTGGTCGCCTCGCTCATCCCGCGGAGACTATTCGGCGCGCCTCCTCTGCGCCGAGGTAGGCGGAGAGGATGAACTCGAGAATCTCCGGAAATAGCTGACCCAACTGCTCTGCTTCCCCGGCGAGCACGCGGCGGCCGAGCATCGAGGCGACGCCGCCGACCACCGCTTCGTCGGTGGCTTCCGGCACCTCGGTCCCCCCCGGGGTCTCCGGAGCTCCCTCCCGCAGGTAGCCGACAAAGGACTCGATCCCTCCCTGGTAGCGGTCGTAGACGCCCCGACCCGCCCGCAGCCCTTCCACCAGGACGATGCTTGCCAGCGCCGGCTCGGTGGTGAAGAGCTTCAGGAGCGCATCGAGGGAGGCGCTGACCCGCAGGGCCCAGGACCCACCCGCGAGGGCCCCGCACGCCTCGACGACCCGGTCCCGGAGCCGCGCCAGCGCAGCGTCGTAAGCGGCGGTGAAACAGTCATCCTTACTTTCGAAGTGCTTGTAGAAGTCACTCTTCGACACCGCGGCGCGCTGGCCAATCAGTGACACAGTGGTTTTCTGATACCCGACCTCGTAGAGGGCCTGGGTCAGGCCAGCGATCAGCCGCTCGCGCTGATTGCGCGCGACAAACTCAGGTGAAAGCCCGTGACGTCCCCGCGGTAGCCGGTCCATTCAGCAATGGAGTCTGCCACCGTACTGTTACTTTCGCCGCGCGGCCTCTCTCGGTTTGCCTACACCGAGGTACGGCGATAGGACGAACTGCGAGAGTTCTGGCAGCAACTCGCCAGCTTGCTCGGCTCGGCCTCGCCGGATCTGCTGCTGGAGAATCCAGGCGACACCGCCGACCAGAGATTCCTCGATCGTCTCCGGAAGCTCGCTGCCGTCCAGAGCGCTGTTGCGAAGCAGCTGTACGAAGCCGCGCATACCGGCGTCATAGAGACGGGCGGAGCTGCGGGTGGCAGAGATCGACTCGACCATGCACATCCGGGTGGCGGCCGGATGCTCGGCGACGAAGTCGAGTAGCGCCTCGAGGCCGGTGACGACCTGGTCTTCCGGCGAGTGGGTGCTTTCGCACGTCGCTTCGACAGCAGCCCGCATTTCGCCCAGGGTCGCGTCGACCGCGGAGAGGAAGAGATCCTCCTTGCCGTCGAAGTTGTCGTAGAGCGTCTTCCGGGCTACCGCGGCCCGCCGCACGATGTCGGCGATCTTGGTTGCCTCGTAGCCCTGTTCGGCGGTCAGCTCGGCGATCGCGTCCATCATCCGCCGCCGCTTATGCCCGGCTACGAACTCGCGCGGCAGCTCTGGGCGGGTCGGGCTCATCGAATCGCCCCCACGGGGCGCGCCGTTGCGCTCCAGGGAACAGAGGGGGTATCCAATGGCGCGTCCTCCGCACCATTGTTCTGGTACCGTGAGGAAACCTGAGTTGTTTTTAATGAAAACTTGTGAGTTCTTCGGTGGCCTTTGATCGAATCCAGCTGAGCCAAGAAACCCTCCTCGCCGCGGTAGGTGACGACTGGCCTCCCGAGCAGGTCGAGGCGGCGCTCGAGCTGCTTGCCAACAGCAGCGGCAAGTTCCCTTCCGGCGTCCGCCGTCTTCCCCCCGAGCTGATCCGAGCGATCCAGCGCGAGCGCCTGCTCGTCGCGATGCTCAACGCTGCTGCCGAGCTCGGCTACCTGGAAACCAATGTCCAGGACGTGATCGACCGGGCCGGCGTCTCCCGTCCGACCTTCTACGAGCACTTCTCCAACAAAGAGGACTGCTTCCTTGCCGCCTTCGATTCCAGCGCCGAGCGGCTGCGGAAGTCGGTCCACTCCGCCGCTCGCGAGGGAGGCAACCTCTGGCGCGACCGGGTGCGCTGCGGCCTCGAAGCCCTGTTGCGTTTCGCCAGCCGCGAGCCCGATACCGCGCGCACTCTCGTGGTCGAGGCGCGAGCCGCCAGCGAAACGGCCGTCAGGCGCCGCGTGGAGCTTCTGGACGACTTCGCCCGGTGCCTCGACGAAGAGGCCCGGGACTTGCTCTCCACCCCGCCACCGAGAACCGCCGTCACCGCTTCGGGCATCATCGGCGGAGTCGAATCGCTTCTCTACTCGCGTCTCTGCAAACAGGAATACGACCAGCTCGAAGCACTTCTTCCCTCGCTGATGTACTTCGTGGTTCTTCCTTACGAGGGTCATGAGGCAGCGGGTGAAGCGTTCGCGGTCAACTAGATCCAGAGTACTAAAATTGGACACGAAGTACAGCCCAATATCTGGCTGCACAACTTCCCGATAGCGGCCTCTACGGTGAGAGAGCGCGGTCTTGCTAGCCAGCCAGTCCAGTCGCATTGCCCACCTATTCCCGATACCCCTGGAAGCTCAAACTGCAATCTTTTGGAGCAATCTGAAAAGCCTCTCCAAACCGCGTTGTCCCACCAAAATTGGGGTGACAGAGGGCCTTCGGCGGAGCGGAGGGGGTGGGATTCGAACCCACGAGCCGCCTTACGACGGCCAACGGTTTTCGAGACCGCCCCGTTCAACCGCTCCGGCACCCCTCCGTGGAACAGCGGATTCTAGGGAGAGTCGTCTCTGGTCGACGTTGGCCAGTTGGCGGAGCGCCAGAGCGGTCGCAAGGGCCCTTGGCCAGTTCAAGGATTTGGCCGACGGCGCCGAAGAAGCCCTGTGGCCAGCGACGAGCAGACCAGGCTCGGGCAGTTCTTCGACCGCCGACCGCGGCTGCTGCGAGCGCTGGCGCTTTCCGCGCTGATCTGGGGAGTCGGCTACCTCACCTGGCGGGTCGGATGGAGCGGCGAAGGCGCCAACCCGATCGTCTTCGCGATGCTGCTGGCGACGGAGGTCTACGGCCTCTACGCGCTCGGGATCCTCACCTGGTTCTCCTGGTCGCGGCCGCCCTCGCCGCGCCCTGCCACGACCGCCGGCCGCAAGGTCGACGTCTACGTCTGCACCTATGACGAGGCGGCCGAGGTGGTGATGGCCACCCTCGCCGGCTGCCGCGCCCTGACCTACCCGCACACGACCTACCTGCTCGATGACG
This sequence comes from uncultured Actinomycetes bacterium, assembly GCA_963702075.1. Classification (GTDB taxonomy): domain Bacteria; phylum Actinomycetota; class Thermoleophilia; order Solirubrobacterales; family 70-9; genus VAYN01. Next base: position 2,723,546 of record OY969703.1, read on the forward strand.
GCCGACGACCGGAGATGCGGGAGATCGCGGAGCTGGCCGGGGCCGAGTACATGACCCGGCCCGACAATTCGCACGCCAAGGCCGGCAACCTCAACGCGGCGCTGCCGCGGACCGAGGGCGACCTCGTCTTCGTCCTCGACGCCGACCACGTGCCGATGCCCGACGCGCTCGACGCCCTGGTCGGCTACTTCGACGACGAGCGGATGGCGATCGTGCAGACGCCGCACGACTTCTTCAACCACGACTCGGTCCAGCACTACCGCGTCGGCCGCCACGAGCAGTCGCTCTTCTACCGCGTCGTCTGCCCCGGCAAGGACCGCCACGGCGCCGCCTACTGGTGCGGCTCGGCGGCGCTGATCAACCGCCACGCCCTGCTCGAGATCGGCGGCGTCGCCACCGAGACCATCGCCGAGGACTTCCACACGACGATCCGCCTGCTGCGACAAGGCTGGCGCAGCCGCTACCACGACGAGGTGCTGGTCCAGGGGCTGGCGCCGCACGACCTCGACGGCTACCTGTTGCAGCGAGACCGCTGGGCCCGCGGCAACCTCGCCGTATTCACCCTGCCGGAGTCGCCGCTGCGGGCGAAGACGCTGAGCACGAAGCAGCGGCTCTCGTTCCTCGCCAGCCTGCTCGCCTACCTGGCGCCGCCAATGCGGCTGCTGCTGCTGCTCACCCTCGGGGCGGTGCTCTGGACCGGCGCACTGCCGATGAAGATCAGCGTCGTCGCCCTGGCGGCGCTCTGGCTGCCGTCGGTGGTCCTCAACTTCAGCGCCGGCGCCGCGCTCGCCCGCGGCTACATGCGGATCCCCGAGAGCGCCCATTACGAGCTGCTGACGATGGAGATCTACACCCGGGCGCTGCGCTGCGTCTTCCGCCCCGGCAGAACCGCCTTCAAGGTGACGCCGAAGCAGGGACGCGACGGCGGCGGCTTCGACTCGCTGCGCAAGCTTCACCTGGTTCTCTTCTGCACGGTCCTGCTGGCGACGGGAACGGCGATGCGCCTGCTCGACCTCGCTGGGATCGGACCGCTTCCGGATCTGCCCGGAATCGCCGCCGTGGTGGTGCCGCTGCTGGGCATCTATGAGCTGAGGCGCCTGCTGGCAACCAGCTCCGCGGTGATGCGCAGGCGCCAGCGCCGCCTCGTCTACCGCTTCGAGGGCGACGCCGAGGCCCACCTCTACAGCACCGAGGCCCACACCCCCGCCCGCCTCGTCGACGCCTCGGCCGCCGGCGTCGGCCTCGTCGCCGAGGCACCACTGGAGCTCGGCAGCGATCCCGCCGTCCTCCTGCAACTGGCCGACGCCCGCGGCGCGATGCACGAGGTTGCCGCCAAACTGGAAGTGCGGACCTGCCGCGAAGTCGGCGGCAAGCACCTGATCGGCGCCACGATCCTCGAGATCGATCCCGACGCCAGGCTGCGCCTGATGGAGTGGTGCTACGTCGTCTGCACCCACGAGCGCCTGCGCGGCCACCGGCCTGCCGGAGCACTTGCGGAGGAGGAGGCGATCATCGTCTCTCTCGACGACTACCGCGAACCGGGGCCGATCCCGTTGCGACCCTCGATCCCGGCCCTACGGCAGGCTTAGATCAGTATTCTTTTCCAACGCAGCGGTTTTTCGATCGATCTGCACTGCGGGAGGAGAGGGTCGGCATTATCGGCCAAGAAATGCCGACCCTCTCGGGTTGTAACGAAGCTCAACTCAGACACTCCATTACCTTCTTGAGTATATAGAGTTCTCCGCAAGTACTCGCAGGGTACCTTAGAAACTATCTGCCGCAAAACGCTCGATTAACCTGCGAGCGGAGAGGGTGGGATTCGAACCCACGAGGCGGGTTAACCCCGCCCACGCGATTTCCAATCGCGCTCCTTAAGCCACTCGGACACCTCTCCGGATTCCCACAGGGTATCGGCGCTTCAGCTGCGACGGGTGGCGAAGAACTCGCGCAGCACCGCGGCGCATTCCTCTTCCCGCACCCCCCGGATGACCTGGGGACGGTGGTTGAGGGCGGGCTCGGCGAGGACGTCGAGGACGCTGCCGGCAGCGCCTGCCTTTGGATCGGGCGTGCCGAGGACCACGGTGGGAATGCGGGCGAGGACGATCGCGCCGGCGCACATCGCACAGGGCTCGAGGGTCACGTAAAGGGTCGTGTCCGGCAGCCGCCAGCCACCGAGCCGCTCGGCGGCGGCACGGATCGCCAGCACCTCGGCGTGGGCGGTCGGGTCCTTGCGCAGCTCGCGCTCGTTTCCCGCCCGCGCCAGGAGCTCACCCTCCCGGTAGATCGCGGCGCCGATCGGGACGTCGCCATGGCGCTCGGCCTGCCGCGCCTCCTCGAGTGCGACCTCCATCGCCTGGGCGTGGAAGGCAACGTCCGGCGAAGGAAAATTGCCGACATTCACGATGGGGGAGTATGTCCGCCGACAACTTCTGCGGCAACGCGGTGTTCACAGGGTGCCGGTCGGACGCGGGGGCGCGGCGGGCGACCTGAATAAAGATGAGACGACTTCTGCGAATTCTCCTACCCCTGACGCTGGCCCTCGCTGCTGTGCCGGCGGCCGCCACCGCGGGCCCGGTTGCGGTTGCACCGGCCCACGAGTTCGCGCCGCGGCAGCTGCTGGTCAAGTTCGAGGGGCAGCGGCTGGCCCGCGCGGTCCACCTTCCTCGCGGAACCGCGGTCGGGCAGGCGGCGGCGATCCTGCGGCAGAACCCTCGCGTCGCCTACGCCGAGCCCAACTACATCGCCACCGCCTCGGCTGTCGAAGGCGCCCCGTTCGATCCCAACGACTCCGGCTCGATTGAAGCGACCGCTGCCACGGCCGGCGAATCCGGCAAATGGTCCTACAAACAGTGGAACTTCCTCGCCCCTGACGGTCCCGAAACGGCGGCGCTGCCGATCTCGCCAGGCGGGATCGACGCCCCCACCGCCTGGCGCAACCTGGCCGAAGCCGGCCGGCCCGGCGGCGCGGGCGTCGTCGTCGCCGTGCTCGATAGCGGCATCGCCTACCGCTCCTACGGGAGCGAATTCCGGCGCAGCCCTGACTTCGGCCCCGGCCAGTTCGTCCCGGGTTACGACTTCGTCGGCCACGATCGCCTGCCGCTCGACGAAAACGGCCACGGCACGCACGTCGCCGGCACGATTGCCGAGAAGACCGGCAACGGCTTCGGGCTGACCGGGCTCGCCTACGGAGCGAAGCTGATGCCTGTTCGGGTGCTCGACCGGCAGGGCCGCGGCGACGCCCTGGCAATCGCCCGCGGAATCCGCTTCGCCGTCGCCCACCGCGCCGACGTGATCAACATGAGCTTCAACTTCCCCTGCGGCAAGCGGGTGCCGGTGGTTGACGAAGCGCTGCATCAGGCATACCTCGCCGGGGTCGTCACGGTCGCCGCGGGCGGCAACCTGGGCTCCGAGGGCTGCGTCTCGGAGCCGGCGACGGGCCCGCGGGTGATCGGCGTCGGCGGCACCACCGAGGGCGGCTGCCTCGGCTCCTACTCCCTGGCCGGCAACTCGATTGACCTGGTCGCGCCAGGCGGCGGGTTCCCCCGCGCCGGCTGTCCGTCGGTCTCCTCGCGCCCGATCTACCAGGTGACGCTGCGCCCGGGCAGCACCAGCGAATTCTCGATTCCGGTCAACTACGTCGGCACCTCAATGGCCGCCGCGCACGTCTCCGGCGCCGCCGCCCTGGTGCTGGCGAGCAAGGCGATCGACCCCAAGCTCGAGCCCCGCCTGCGCGTCGACCAGGTGACGAAGCGCCTGCGGCAGACCGCCCGTGACCTCGGCCTGCCCTCATCTCAAGAGGGAGCCGGCCTCTTGGACGTCGGCAGAGCGACCAAGCCGATCCTGCACCCCTAACGGAGCGTCAGGTGGTTCTGACGATCATCACGCTGCAGGGAGCGTGATGGGAGACGTTGTTGGGGACGCTGCCGAGCAGGTAACGGCGGGCGCCGGTCATGCCTTTGTTGCCGACCACGATCAGGTCGGCCTTCGTCTCTTCGGCGACGTTGAGGATGGCGTCGGCGGGGTCGGCCTCGACCGGGTGCGTTTGAACTTCGACCCCCTGCCCTTTCGCGTCCGCGGCGGCGGCGTCAAGGACCAGGTTGACGTCCTCTCGCGGTCCGATCTCGTATTGGACGTCGGCGGGAGCTTCGGCCTGCTCGGCCTGCACCCGCCGCCCGGAGGCCGGCTGGTAGGCGCTGACGAGGCTGAGCGTGGCGCCGGTCATCTTCGCCAGCTCGAGCGCCTGGCGCACCGCCTCGGCGGCAGTCTCCGAGCCATCGGTCCCCACCACGATGCGTTTGAACACGCCGCCTCCTTCGGTCGCTGGACGCGCCCGATACTAACGCTGCCCCGACGACGCGTCTTGTTCCTTGGCAGGCAAGCCGCGGAAGCCGTCACCGAGGATTTCCGTCGGCGTGTCGACGAGACGGATGATGCCGATCGCCATCGCCGCGAGCAGGCAGGCGACGAGGATCGCGATCGAGGCTCTCCATGCGAGGGGCACGGGCGGGACCCTAGAGCGCTGCGGCGAACGGCGCCCGCGTTAAGGTGGCGCCATGGCATTGGAGAAAGTCGCGGACGGAGTCTGGTTGCTGCGCGGGGATTTCCGCGGGGCGATGAACGTCTACTTCCTCGAGGACGGCGACGGAGTCGTCCAGTTCGACGCCGGGACGAAGTCGATGCGCAAGAAGGCGCAGGCCGCGGCGGCGGAGCTGGGCGGCCTCAAACGAGTGGTCCTGGGCCACGCCCACGCCGACCACCGCGGCACCGCGCCGTACATGGACGTGCCGGTCCTCTGTCACCCCGACGAAGTCGCCGATGCCGAAAGCGACGCCGCGATCGCTCCCTACATGGATCTCTCGCAGCTGCCGGTCGCCTGGGTGCGCCGGCTCTACCCCTTCCTGCTGAAGCGCTGGGACGGCGGCGCCGTGAAGATCGCCGACACGGTGATCGAAGGCGACGAGGTCGCCGGCTTCAAGGTCCTGCACTTCCCGGGGCACGCCCCGGGGCTGATCGGCCTCTGGCGCGAGAGCGACCGGGTTGCGCTGGTCTCAGACGTCGTCTACCTGGTCGACTCGACGCGGCTGAAACCGTTGCCGCACGGCGAGGCGAGTGTGCCGCACCCCGCCTGGGCCTGGGACCACGCCAAGGCGAAGGAGTCGGTGCGCAAGCTGGCGGCGCTGGAACCGAAGGTCGTTGCCCCCGGTCACGAGCAGCCGCTGCGGGGCGAGAACCTGCGCGAGACGCTCGAACGAGCCGCCGAGAAGTACTGAAAAGCGCCCGCTGCCTTAAGTTCCACGCCTGATGATCGGGACCTACGCCTCGGCGGCGCTGATCTGCGCCGTCTCGCTGCTGGTCGGCCGGGCCATCCTCTCCCTGGCGGGACGGGACGAATGGACGTGGCTGGAGCCGGCAGTCGGCTTCGGCGCGGTGCTGACGGCGACCGGCCTGGTGGCGCGAGCGCCCGGCCACGGAACCTCCTCGACGCTGGCCCTGGCGCTGCTGATCCTCGTCGCGGCGGCGGTCCTCTGGCGCGGCGTTCGTCCTTTATCGGGAGATAGCCGAGAAAGGACGAACGCCGGGACTAGTCCTTGGCGGGAAGGGCTGCCGGTGGCGCTCGTCGTCCTCTTGGCGCTCTCGATCCCGTTCGCGGTCAGCGGCCGCTGGGGGCTGCTTGGGGTCGGCTTCAACAACGACCTCGGCCTACACCTGGCCTGGGCCGAGTGGCTGCGCAGCGGCTTCGGCCCCGCTCCGGACCCCGGCTATCCGCTCGGACCCCATGGCCTCGCGGTGGCGACCGCGGTGGTGCCGGGGATCAACCTCGCCCAGGCCTTCCTAGGCGAGATCATCGCGATCGGTGTGATGACCGGCCTGACGGCCCTGGGGGCCCTGCGCGGCATGAGCCCTCTTCGGCGCACCGTCGCCGCCTCGCTCGTGGCCCTCCCCTACCTGGCAGCCTCCTACTTCGCCCAAGCAGCCTTCAAGGAGCTAGCCGAGGCCCTCCTGGTCCTCGCCTTCGCCATCTGGCTAACCACCCTTGATGCCGCACGCACGCGACCGGCTGAGGCGAGGAGGGAGGGTCCTCCAGACACTCAACCGCGAGCGCGGCGAGCGGTGTCTGGAGGACCCTCCCTCCTCGCCTACCTTCCACCCCTGGCCCTAGCCGGAGGCATCTTCTTCTCCTACAGCTTCGCCGGCATCGCCTGGCCGGTAGTGACGCTGATCCTCTGGAGCCTGACCCTCCCGCAGGTGCGGGCATCGCTGCGCCCGCGCGCACTACTGCGCTTCCTCCTGCGACCGCTGACCCTCGTCGCCCTGGCCGCTCTGCTCGGAATCGCGGTGCTGGTCACCGTCGGCCCCTTCGGCTTCGCCAGCAGCTTCAACAAAGTCGCCGGCAGCAACACCTACGGCCCCGTCTCCCCGATCGAGGCCCTAGGCATCTGGCCAGCGGCCAACTACCGCCTAGACGCCGCCGGAGGCGCCCAGCTCCCGTGGCTAGCAGGAGCGATCGCGGTCCTAGCCCTCCTGGTCGGCGTCGCCTGGTGGATAAACCGCCGTCAACCGACCATCCCGATCGCCCTAGGCGCCGGAGCCTTCCTATACCTCGCGTCCCTCCCCACCAGCGGCGACTACTCCCAAGCCAAGGCCCTAATCATCATCGCCCCCCTGGCAATGCTCGTAGCCATCCGTCCCCTCCTCGAAGAGTTCCCGCGCTTCCGGGGACGGGGAGGGGGTCTCTCCGGACCCTCCCCGCTGTTGTCCGGCGAGACCCCCTCCCCGTCCCCCCCAACGCTCCAAATCGCCTGGGCGGCGCTGGCAACCGTGTTCATCGCCGGTGCGGTCTACTCCAGCTTCCTAGCTCTGCGAGATGCCCCGATAGGCCCACCGGGCCACGGCGCCGAGCTGCAAGCGTTCCTGCCGATCGTCCACGGCCAGCCGGTGCTGTACGCCGGCCAGGACCGCTACGCCGCCTACGAGCTGCTCGGCGCCGATACTCACGTGCCGCTGGTCGAGTTCCCCGACCCCGCGGTCTCGCCGAACCCGGAAAAGCCGTTCGACACCGGCGACGCCTACAGCCCGATCGACTTCGACTCCTTCTCCCGCGGAACCCTCGACCGCTTCCCCTACGTGATCACCAGCCGCGCCGCCTGGAACAGCCAGGCGCCGCCCAACTTCAAGCGCGTCGCCGCCACCCCCTCCTACGTGCTCTGGAAGCAGACCGGCCCGACGCCGGAAAACCGCCACGTCCTGCTGGAGGGCACCGAGGCCGGCGCCTTCGCCGGCTGTGCGGCGCCGGAGATCCGCGTCCTCCTCGGCGGCAAAGGACGGGCCGGACTCTTCCCCGACGCGGTAATCGGCCAGAAAGGGAGCTGGGACGAGGGAAGCATCCTCGGCACCAGCGCGGAAACCTCGCAGTCGCTGAACCTGCCGGCAGGCAACTGGAACCTCTCGATCCAGTACTTCTCCCCCTTCGACCTGACGCTCGCGGCACCCGGCTTCAACGAAACGCTGAAGGCCGCCCTCGACGGCCAGCGGCCGAACACGATCAGCCTCGGCAACAGCGGCCAGTTCTGGCCCGCCGGCCGCTACGAGAGCAGCGGCGGCAAGACTCGCTTCACGCTCTCGACCGCCGACGCCAGCACTCTGCAGAGCCTCAGCGGCTATGACGGCAAGGCGTACGTCGGCGAGCTGATCGCCGTCCCGGCCGAACCCCACCGCACCGTGCCGCTGTCGCAGGCCTGCGACAGGTGGATCGACTGGTACGAAGCCGAAGAAGCGCCGTAGCTAGCCGGCTACTTTGGCCTGCTGCCGCTCGGGGCTCACCCGCACCACGTCCCAGGCGAGGCCGGCTTTCTCGAGGCCGTTGATAACTAGCGAGGAGATGTCGAGCTGCCACCAGCGCAGGCCGTGGGTGGCGGAGGTCGGAAAGGCGTGGTGGCTGTTGTGGTAGGCCTCGCCAAGGGTCGGGATCGCGATCAGGGCCAGGTTGCGCGACTCGTCGGTGGTCTCGAATTCGCGCCGGCCGAAGGTGTGGCAGAGCGAGTTGATGCTGTAGGTGAAGTGGTGCAGGACGAAGACCCGGACAAGGCCGCCCCAGAGCAGGCCGGTGAGGCCGGCGACGACGGTGCCGCCGATGATCCAGCCGAGGAAGAAGGGGAGCAACAGGCCGAGGATCGCCCAGTAGATGAAGGTGCCGTCGACCCAGGAGACCACCGGGTCCTTCAGCAGGTCAGGCGTGAAACGCTCCTTGTTCCCACGCTGAGTGTGGATGAAGATCCAGCCGACGTGGGCGTGGAAAAGCCCCTTCATCGCCCCCTTCCAGCCGCCGCCGTGATCGACGTGGGGGCTGTGGGGGTCGCCGTGTTCGTCGGAGAAGGCGTGGTGCTTGCGGTGGTCGGCGACCCAGGAGATCACCGGCCCCTCGATCGCCGCCGAGCCGAGGATCGCGAAGAGGCCGCGCAGCCACGGCTTCGTTTTGAAGGAGCGGTGGGTGAGCAAGCGGTGGAAGCCGACCGTGATCCCGAGCCCGGTCAGCAGGTACATGACGACGAAGAGGATGACGTCGGTCCAGTTCAGGGCGCTCCCCCACACCTGCCAACCGGCGACGCCGACGGCGATGAACGGGATCACCGTCACCAGGCCGGTGATGATCCGGTCCCGGGTCTCGTTCTCAACCGGCTGGATGTCTGAGGGGAGGGGTCCTACGGTCGTCATGGCGGCCGATCATACGGGTCGAAGCTGAGGGCTTCCTGGGATCTTTCGGTCGGCGAGCCAGCCGATCCGGAGTCTGTAGGGTGCCCCGACCATGCCGTTCGCAAACACCGCGCCGCTGCGGCGGGAGATCGAAACCCGCCTCCCCGAGCGGCCCTTCACGATCGAATTCTGGGACGGAAGCAGTGTTCCGTCAACCGCCGAGGACGGGCCCACCTTCCGCGTCCGCTCACCGAAGGCGCTGGCGCACGCGCTGCGCGCGCCGGGTCAGCTCGGGCTCGGCCGCGCCTACGTCAGCGGCGAGATCGAGGTCGACGACATCGACGCCGTGATCCGGGTGCTGGGGGGCTGGCAGCCGCCCTCGCTCGATGGCGCCGACCAGCGGGCGCTGATGCTGGGCGCGGTCCGCGCGATGGGGCTGACGCTGCCGCCGAAGCGCCCGGCCGCCGAGCTGCGCCCCAGCGGCCAGCGCCACAGCAAGGAGCGCGACGCCCGCGCCGTCCGCCACCACTACGACGTCTCCAACGAGTTCTTCGAGCTCTTCCTCGGGCCGACGATGGTCTACAGCTGCGCGATCTGGCGCGACGGCGAGAAGAAGACGCTGGAGGAGGCCCAGGAGGAGAAGCTCGACACGGTCGCCCGCAAGCTGGCGATCAAGGAGGGCGAGCGCGTCCTCGACGTCGGCTGCGGCTGGGGCGGCTTCCCGCTCTGGGCGGCGACGAAGTACGGCGCCAACGTCGTCGGCATCACCCTCTCGCCGCCGCAAGCCGAACGGGCGCGGCAGCGGGCCGAGGAGGCCGGCGTCGCCGACCGCGTCGACATCCGCGTGATGGACTACCGCGACCTGCCCTCGCTCGGCGAGAAGTTCGACGCGATCGCCAGCATCGGCATGGTCGAGCACGTCGGCTCGGCCAACATCGACCTCTACGCCGAGACCCTGGCGAGCCTGCTCGACTCCGGCGGCCGGCTGCTGAACCACGGCATCACCCGCCTCCGCCACACCGACCCCGAGGCCGGCGACTTCTCCGAGCGCTACGTCTTCCCCGACGCGGCGCCGCTGCACCTCTCGCGCAACCTGCTGGCGCTGGAACGGGCCGGCTTCATCGCCCACCACGTCGAGGACTTCGGCCCCGACTACGCGGAGACGCTGAAGCACTGGGCCCAGAACCTCGACGACAACCTCGCCGAGGCGACGAGGCTCGCCGGCGAGGAACGGATCCGCGTCTGGCGCCTCTACCTGCGGATGGCGAGAAACGGCTTCGACAGCCGCTTCTTGAACATCTACCAGGCGCGCTGCAGCAAGGCCTGAGCTTCCTCAGGCCGGGAAGCTCTCCTTGACGTTCTCGATCGACCAGTCGGCGCCGGCGTCGGTTAGTTCGTCGACTGCGTAGGAGCCGGTCGCGACGCCGACGACCTTGATGCCGGCGCCGTGCCCGGCGCGGACGTCTCGCGGGGTGTCGCCGACCGCGATCGTCTCGTCTTTGTCGAGCGGGTGGCCGGAGGCCTCCCCGCCCCGCTCCAGCGCCTTCTTGGTCAGCTCGGTGCGGTCGCGGGAGTCGGAGCCGTAGCCACCGAAAGTGAAGTAGCGGTTGAGGTCGCCGCGGGCGAGCTTGATGTGGGCGGCCGGCTCGATGTTGCCGGTGACGACGCCGAGCAGGATGCCCTCGCTGACCAGCCGCGGCAGCAGCGCCTCGATCCCCTCGATCACGAAGTAGCCATCCGATTCGGCGACGGCGTCGGCGAGGTGGCCGAGGTAGCAGCCGATCGCCTCCGCCCGCTCCTCCGCCGAGCCCTCACGGTGCATCACCTCGCGGAAGACGATCTCGGCGATTTCGGGATCGGTCATCCCGGCGTGCGTGTGTTCGGCGATGTTCGCTTCGACCTCGTAGAGCTCGAGGAAGGCCCGCTGCCAGGCGACCGCCCCAGCCCCGCCGGTGTGCAGCAGGGTGCCGTCGATGTCGAAGAGGACCGCCTCGATCAAGACGCGCACCCTAACGCCGCAGCGTCAGCCGCCGCGCACCCGGCGCGCCTCGAAGAGCTCGCGCCGGTGACAGACCCTGGCGCGCACGCAGGGGAGGTGGTGGCGACCGGCCTTGCCGCGGCGGACGCGGGCGGCGAGCCGATCGCCCGCGGCGCAGGCGGGGACTCGGCTTCCGCGGTTTCCGAGTCGGGGAGCGCCGCGGGTCGGCCTTCACCGCGCAGGGTCACCATCGTCGGGCCGTTGCTTTCCCCGAAAAACGCCAGGCGGGCCGTCTTGACCCCGGTCCCCACCGGCTCGAAGCGAACGTGGGCTACGCAGCCGGCGCCGGGAGCGATCGGCTCGCCGGTGCAGTTCTCGTCGATCAGCTGGAAGCTGCCGACGTCGCCTCCCGCGACCACGGCGATGAAGTAGCCGCCCGCGAAGTTGCCTTCGTTGCTGAAGGGGATGGTCTGCTCCGAGCTCTCGCCGACGGCGGTGGCGCCGAACTCGACCGGATTGCCCGCCGGCGCCAGAACCGCTTCGCCGCCGGTGCCGCGCAGGGCGGCGCTGAAGGGGACGCCGGCCGCGTAGGCGGTCACCGCCGCTTCGTATTCGGCGATCTGCCAGGGGTTGAAATAGACCTGGATCGAGCAGCTTTCGCCGACTTCCAGGCGGCGGCCGTTCCAGCAGTCGTTGTAGGAGGTCCAGAAGTTGCCGGTGTCTTTGCCTTCGATCCCGGTCGAGCCGATCCGCACCGCGGCTTCGCCGGTGTTGGTCACCTGCAAGCTCTGACTGCGGGTTTCGTTGACCCGCTGGATGCCGAAGTCGAGGCTCGCCGGGTTGTAGGAGAGCTGGGGTTCGACGGCGGTGCCGGTCAATGCCGCGGTCGCTTCCGGTCCTTCCTTGGCGCGCACGGCCAGAACCGCGTTCTTTTCGCCGGCGCTGCCGGGGGCGAAGCTCACCGAGACGGTGCAGTGCTGGCCGGCTTCGACCCAGCCGCAGTCGCTGCCGCCCAGCTTGAAGGCGGCGTTGTCTTCGCCTTCGAGGGCGCTGCCTTCGATCGAGACGCCGGTATCGCCGACGTTCTGGACTTCGACCGCGACCGGATTCGATTCTTCGCCCGCGGCGGTCTTGCCGAAGGAGACCGGGCTCGGCGAGAGGCTCAGTTCGGGACCCGCCGCTGAGGCGCCGGCGGGCAGGAGGAGGACGAGGATGACTGATGGGAGGGCGATCGCCCGGAGCTTGCGCATACGGCCCCATCGACCGGGCGATGACGGGCCTCGCCCCTTGGATCGATTCGTTCAACCAACTTCTCGCCCACCCCGTGCTCCTAGTGCTCGCTCTCGAGCAGGTCGCGCTGGGCGAGCGTGTAGAGCAGGCCGAGGGAGGGCAGGACGAGGACGGCGGCGATGGCGAAGACGATGAAGATGATCGTCATCGTCGCGTCAGGGGCCGCGGCCTGGTCGATGCGGAGGCTGGTCGGCAGCAGGTAGGGGAACTGGGCGACGCCCCAGCCCCAGATCACCGCGACGACCGCGCCGCCGGCGAGCGGGCGCAGGGGGCGGCGGCGGCCGCGCAGCAGCACCGCCAGCAGGGCGATGCCGCAGAGCAGCGAGAGGACGACCAGCGGTAGGCCCTGGCTGGTGAGGCGGTCGAAGACGTAGCGGGCTTCGCTGTGGAGGGCGAAGAGGCCGGCGACGGCGAAAGCGCCGGCGACCACGGCGGCGCCGAGCGCGCGGCGTTCGAAGTAGCGCTCCATCTCCTCGTCACCGGTATGCCGGGCGTCGCCGACGAGGAAGACGGCGGCGAGGTAGGCGCCGCTGGCGACGAACATCGCCCCGATCAGCAGCGGCAGGGGCGCCAGCCAGGTCGAGAAGGCGTCGCCGTTGCCGGCGGCCGGGACGTTGCCGGCGGCGATCGCGCCGACCACGGTTCCCATGAAGAAAGGGGTCAGCACCGAGGAGATCGCGAAGGTCGCGCCCATCGCCTGGCGCTCCCGCAAGCCGACGATCGACTTGCGAAAGGCGAAGCCGGCGCCGCGCAGGACGATCCCCAGCGCCGCCAGGGCGATCGGCACGTAGAGCGTCGTGAAGATCGCGCTGAAGGCCGGAGGGAAGGCGGTCCAGAGGACGACGAGGACGAAGATCAGCCAGACGTGGTTGGCCTCCCAGACGGGGGTCAGCGAGCGCTGGATCAGCGCCCGCGGCCGCTCGCCCCGCTCCGGCCCGCCGGCGACGAGGTCCCAGAGACCGCCGCCGAAGTCGGCGCCGCCGAAGAGCGCGTAGAAGGTCGCCCCGACCCAGAGGATCGCCGCCGCGGCGTCGGCCTTGCTCATGGGGCCGCCTCCGGCGGAGGCGAGTACGGGGCACCGGCTTCCTCGCTCTCTCCCCCCTCGCGCCAGCGGCGCGACATCGAGCGCAGGACCATGATCGCGATCGTCCCCAGCGCCGCGTAGACCAGCAGGACCAGGCCGAAGCTGAACCAGATGCCCTTCGCGTCGGTGACCGCTTCGGAGGTACGCATGTAGCCCTGGACGATCCAGGGCTGGCGGCCGACCTCGGTGACGATCCAGCCGCACCACAGGGCGGCGATCGCGGCGGCGCCGCTGACCGCGACGGCGCGCAGGAACCACGGCGTCTTCGGGATGTCGCGCCGTTTCCACCAGACCCACGCGAACCAGGCCCCCAGCCCCAGCAGCGCGGTCCCGATGCCGACCATCAGGTCGAAGGCGAGGTGCAGCAGCGTGTTGGCGGGAGGCCGTTCGTCGGCGGGGATGCTGTTGAGACCGGTCACCTTCGTGTGGGTGCTGAAACCGACGAGGAAGGAGTCGAGGCCGGGGATCCCGATCCCGCCCTCGACACCGTGGTGGGTACAGACGCCGCCGAGGTACTCGGTCTGATCGGTGCCGGTCTTTTGGATGCACTCCATGCCGGCGAACTTGGCCGGCTGATGGTCGGCGACCGCGCGGGCGGCGGTGTCGCCGACGAAGAGCTGGATCGGGGTCGCGATCAGCCCGATCGTCAGCGGGATCAGCAGGCCCAGCCGGTGCAGCCGGTCGCGCCGGCCCTTCAGCATCCCGACCGCGTAGATCGAGGCGACGAGGAAGCCGACCACCATGTAGGCGGCGAGGATCATGTGCGGCACCTCGTAGCCGGTCGCCGGATTCCAGAGCACCTTCAGCGGTTCGACGTCAACGACCTTGCCGGCGGCGTCGAGGGTGAAACCCTGCGGCTGGTTCATCCAAGCGTTGGAGGCGACGACCGAGAAGGCGCCGCCGATGCCGGTGATGAACATCGGCACCCCGGACCAGAAGTGGGCCCAGCCGGAGAGCCGCTTCCAGCCGTAGATGTAGATCGCGAGGAAGATCGCCTCGAGGAAGAAGAAGATCCCCTCGATCGCGAAGGCGACCCCGAAGGCCGCCCCGAAGCGGTCCATGAAGTTCGGCCAGAGCAGCCCGAACTCGAAGCTGAGGACGGTGCCGGTGACGGCGCCGACGGCAAAGGTCACCGCCATCGCTTTCGACCAGCGTTTGGCGAGCTCGATCGCCGCCTCGTCGCCCTTCTTCAGGCCGATGTAGTTGGAGACGAGGATCGTTGCCGGCAGCGCCACCCCGAGACAGGAGAGGACGATGTGGAAGCCGAGCGTGAACGCCATCTGCTCCCGGGCGGCGAGCAGATTGGACGCCGACGCCGCCAGGGGGAGCGGGTCGAGCGGTGGCATGGCCCTGAGGCTATCGACGGGGGCGGGCGGCGACTATGAAGTTGCTCACGCCTGCCGCTGGGCGCGGTAGCGGCGGATCAGCGCGTTGGTGGAGCTGTCGTGGCGCAGCTCGGGCTCGGAGGCGGCCTCGAGCTCGGGGATGATCGCCACCGCCAGCACCTTGCCCAGCTCCACCCCCCACTGGTCGAAGGAGTCGATCCCCCAGATCGCCCCCTGGGTGAAGACGCTGTGCTCGTAGAGGGCAACCAGCGAGCCGAGCGTCGCCGGCGTCAGCCGCTCGGCGAGGATCGTGTTCGAGGGACGGTTGCCCTCCATCACCCGGTGCGGCACGACCTCCTCCGCCGTCCCCCCGGCACGTACCTGCTCTGCCGTTTTGCCGAAGGCGAGCGCTTCGCCCTGGGCGAAGACGTTGGACATGAGGATGTCGTGATGGTCGCCGAGCGGGTTCAGCGAGTTGGCGAAGCCGATGAAGTCGCAGGGGATCAGCCGCGTGCCCTGGTGGATCAGCTGGTAGAAGCTGTGCTGGCCGTTGGTCCCCGGCTCCCCCCAGTAGATCTGGCCGGTCGCGTAGTCGACGTGGGCGCCGTCGAGGGTGACGTGCTTGCCGTTCGACTCCATCGTCAGCTGCTGCAGGTAGGCCGGAAAGCGGTGCAGGTACTGCTCGTAGGGCAGGACCGCGCAGGTCTCGGCGCCGAAGAAGTCGGCGTACCAGACCGCGAGCAGGCCCATCAGCAGCGGCAGGTTCTCGGCCGCCGGGGCGGTGCGGAAGTGCTCGTCCATCGCGTGGAACCCGGCCAGCATCTCCTCGAAGCGGCCGGGCCCGATCGCCAGCATCGTCGAGAGCCCGATCGCCGAATCCATCGAGTAGCGGCCGCCGACCCACTCCCAGAAGCCGAACATGTTGTCGGTGTCGATGCCGAACTTCGAGACCTCGTCGGCGTTGGTCGAGACGGCGACGAAGTGCTTGGCGACCGCGGCCTCCTCGCCGCCGAGGCCGGCCAGAGACCATTCGCGGGCCGTGCGAGCGTTGGTCATCGTCTCCAGCGTCGTAAAGGTCTTCGAGGAGATCACGAAGAGCGTCTCCTCAGGGTCGAGGTCGCAGGTCTTCTCGGCGAAGTCGGTGCCGTCGACGTTGGAGACGAAGCGAAAGGTCACCTCGCGGCGGCTGTAGTGGCGGAGTGCCTCGTAGGCCATCACCGGGCCGAGGTCCGAGCCGCCGATGCCGATGTTGATGACGTTGCGGATCGGCTTGCCGGTGTGGCCGCGCCACTCGCCCGAGCGCACCCGCTCGCAGAAAGCCGCCATCCGGTCGAGCGTCTCGTGCACCTGCTTGACCACGTCGGAGCCGTCGACGACGAGCGAGCGTCCCCGCGGCATCCGCAAAGCCACATGCAGGACGGCGCGGTCCTCGGAGACGTTGATGTGCTCGCCGCGGAACATCGCTTCGCGGCGCTCCTCCACCCCGCGCTGCTGGGCGAGGCCGCCGAGCAGCATCAGCGTCTCGTCGGTTATCCGGTTCTTCGAGAAGTCGAGGTAGAGGCCGGCACCCTCGGCCCGCAGCCGCTCGCCGCGCTCGGGGTCGGCGGCGAAGAGGTCGCGCAGGTGCGTGTCGCGGATCTGCTCGAAATGGTCCTGCAGCTGGGTCCAGGCAGGAGATTCCCTGAACTCGCTCATTCCTGT